>CAWHRG010000003.1:0-532551 GCA_963831665.1 uncultured Acidobacteriaceae bacterium
ACCCAAAGGCCAGCTGTATCCGCAAGAACAGTCTTCTTGAAAAGACCTAGCGAGAAAATCACAAGACCTATCAGCAGATTCTGCGCAACGCCCTTTCGTTGCGGCCGATTGCCAAGTTGAGGGCCAATTTCGGAGTAAAGCGTAATAGGACCAGCGAGCAGCGTCGGGAAAAATGCAACAAAACTCATATAGCGAACCAGCCCTTCCTGGGCCACTTTGCCGCGCGCCACATCTACCAGGAAGCTGATCTGCTGAAAGGTATAGAACGAAATTGCCAGCGGCGCCACGATCCTGCCGATGGGGCTTGCGTGGCCGAAGGTTCCAGCAATCGCACCTACGACGGCGCTTAGGTACTTGAGGCTGAGCAATGCAACCGTGTTGGCGACCACTCCGAAGGTTAGCCATGCCCTCTTCGCGCTCTCCCGGTTCGTGCTTCTAACTATCATGACCGAGATACAGTAATTCGCCGTGACGGAACCGAGTAACAGAGGGATATAGCTAATCTGCGCACGGCCATAGAAGATCAGGCTCATCAGGATGAGAAAGGGGAGACGCAGCCGATGCAGAGGTGTAAGCGCCAGCAGGTAATAGCCGACAACGGACACAGGCAGAAACCATAAGATGAATATGATGGAGTTAAAAGACATCAGCGGATCTCGTCACCAGGTCTCGTCGGGATTTGTAATTAAACATCAAGCGGCATCAATCGTTCGGGTGGGATCGTTAATCTGCACCACCTGCATTGGAAGCTCTGGTGACGTGTAGTTTTCCAGTTCAAGGGCCCAAGTATTACCGCCATCGGGAAGATCGGAAGTCTTTGTAAACCCTAGTTTCGCAAAGTGATCGGCGACTAGCCCGTTCTTTTTAGTTGGGAGGTAAGTCCCCTTCAAACGCCGGACCCCAGATTCTTTCGCTGCTTCGGCAACGGTTGAAAGCACCAGTTCTTCAACCCTACGGCCAAGGACACGGCAGCTCATCAGCCAGGTATCACAGCTCCATTCTTCAGGGTTCCGATCGAAAATGATGACAGAGATCATACCGCTATCTCCGAAGCGATCTGCCAGGCGAACCTGCAGACAGAATTTCGCCGGATCTTTTTCAAACACTTCGACGTCGCTCTCGGAATACCTCCGGGTGGTGAGGTTGAACTGGTTCGACTTATTGATAAGCTGTGCAATACGCACACGGCCAACGGCATTGAAGCCGGAGAGTGTTGCGACCATCTCGAGCGAGCGCAGATACTCCTCGATATTTCCGACCTTCTGCAGTGAAACGCGCGCGGCGTTCGACTGATAGAAGTCGGCACGGGCAATATCTTCATCCGAAATCGCAATCGCATCGAAGTAGCCTGCATTGGCAAGCAATCCAATGTAATCAGCAGGATCTTCCGTCAACTCTGGTACGGCAACCTCAGGAAGCACCTGTCGCACCTGTCCGCGTTCGACTGGATTGTCGTCCAAAAATACAAGCGAGTCAGTACCGATATTCAATGTGGCGGCAATCTCGCGAAGATTGTTTGCTTTGTCAGACCAGTTCGCAATGAAAACTGCAATGTGGTCTTCTTTCAATACCATCTCAGGGTGCTCGCGGAAAGGAATCCGCGCATTTGCATCCTCATTCTTCGAACAGACGGTAAGGACAACACCTCGCCGGCGGAGTTCCAGAAGGAACCGCTGCAGTGCGACGTGAGCCTCGCCTACGGCGCTGTTTTGGCCCAGTGCAATTCCGTCGACACCGTCGTCGCCGATAACGCCGCCCCATAGGGTGTTGTCGAGATCCAGTACCAGGCATTTGCGCGCCTTTCCGCGCGCCGATCCCAGCACTCTGCAAAGAAAATCGGCATAGAGCGGAGTTGCGTCCAGTGAGGCCGGCAACTTGGCCTTGTGCCACCCACGCGCATCATTCCAGATATTCAGCCCCACCTGACTGGCAAGAAATGCGACATCGACGACGAGGTCGTTTTCCTTTACCACCTCATTGAGCAGTCTTAAGTTGAACCGCTCGATCATGGCCCGCGGCGAACCCGGAACACGCGCATCCAGCCCACCAAAGACCGGATCGGAAGGTGGGACGAGTGTTTGCAGAATGCAGGTCGCGTTGATGACGTTACGAACGCCGGCCGCCATGGAGGACACATAATTGATGGCAGCTGAAACGACTTCTTCTGCTTCTTCTTTCTTGAGAAAGACCCTGTCCAATCCCAGAGCGCGGTAGTCGAAGGCCAGCAGCACACAGTCTAGATGCTGTGCGGCGAAACTGGAATCGGGATTGAGCAGCTCCTGCGCCGCCTGACCATAACCAGCCAATACAACGTCAAGAAGAATGCTGTGACGTAATCCAGTTCCGGGTAAGGCTGCAGCCAAATAGTCCATAGTATGCGAGGCCACAATCCCAAGCCTCAGCGGTGCAAATCCCACGCTTGAGATGAAAAACTCCCGTTGTCGACGCACAACTTTGCTCAGTGCATCCAGCTCGTTCAGATCGAGTGCAAAAGCTGCAAGTCTGCGCGCCTCGGCCTCATCCGGCGAAGCGGAACTCGCCAGAGCCTTGGCTCTCGCCTTGAAATCGCCGGGTGCGGGGAGCAGCCATGGCATCCCAAATGGATTGCTCATGCCGTTGCGCGCCGGACGATAACGTCCAGCACCTCCCCTACGTTTTTGAAGCCGTCAATTTCGCCGCTGGTGAAACGGAAGCCAAACTCTTTTTCGACGGCCACCAGAAAGCGAACATGGCTCAGACTGTCCCAGCCCTCTACATCATCGGCCTTCAGACTGTCGCTATACACCAGGTCATCGACATCGAACACGTCGCGCATGATTTCAGTTAGGCGTGCAGATCCTTCTTCACGAGACATATTTACTCTCTCAAGGGCTTTGCTAGAAGCATAAATCTGGTGTCAATGGTTCGCACAAAATAAACCATTCAGCTTTCATGCAATGGTGGCTGATAGGAGCGAAATTCAACTACATCCGACAGACTATTTGCAGGCAACGACAACGTTACCGTGTGTTTTCCGTTGAAAATTCCCGTGGCAAGAATATATCGGTATTGCGCCATCCCGTCCCCACGGTCGATTACTTCGGGGTCTCCGCCGCAGACGTACCTAACTGACCAATTCACTTCGAAGGGCGTCCGATGCTGGATATGCTTTAGTTGATAGGCCGATCCCAGCATCCAGTCTTGCCCGTCGATTCTTAACGTGCCGGATTTCGACACAAAATCATGAAGAGAGCTGCCACTACCCTCGTCTCCCGTGGCCGACCCTTTCATTACGAAATCGAACGATTTTTCATCCGAAGATATATTTGTGAGCGTAGCCGTCCAATCTTCAGCAGTGTGATTGCGCACGAGCGTGATGCGGCGTACTGCTGGCCATTCCGGCACGGATCCAATAGAACTTGAACGCGTCACCTGATAACAGCCATCCAAATCCATGGGAGCAACTCCATCGATGCTGGCAACAGACCATACCGTCAGTGGTTTATTCGAAAGGATTTCCAATCGATCCCCTTCGAAATGCACTGTCTCCTGTTCGCCGGTACGATGCACGGCGTTCGGGAAAATAGAAGAGACGTTGTGTTCCACCTCACCATCCCAGTGTTCTACCAAATGATCGAAATACTGATTGAAGAACTCCGCTATCAGCTCCTTGCCCTTCTCGTTTGGATGGAGGCCGTCCACCAGCAGCGAGTTGGGCGCGACATGAGTACGAAGCAGATAGTCCCGCCACCATTGACGTTGCGGTTCCACCGCCATCCCATATTTCTTCGCTAAGGCTGGAATCGTGTGGTAAGACATCTCATCGTGCCAAAGACGCTGATGTACCCATAGCATCCCGGCACAGCCTGGATTGCGCTGCAGAGTAAGTCGCAAGCCTTCGACGCAAGGTGGATCGGGCATCACCTCGCCGTGGTCTGTCTGTAGGATGACATCCGCTGCTGTCTGTGAGCGAAACATGCGGAGGATCCGTTCATAAGCACGATGATCTCCGTATACATGAAAAACAATCAAATCAGGATAAAACGCGGCTATGTCCTGCGCCGTAGTCCGCTCAAGAAGCTGGGAGGAAAATCCTCCCAATGCGCGGTTCTGCACCACGAAAATTGTATTGGGATACCTTTGGTGCCAATGTGCGACTACGGTGTTATGCCAGCCGCTGGCCGTAATCGACTGTCCGTAAAACAGGACCTTCAATACCTTGCGGTTGGCCGGTGTACTGGTACGAATGATCTCCAAACTACGGGCGAGCTTCTGCTCATCGGAAACTGAATCGACTTCCGCGCGATGTTTCACCCATGTGGCAATTGTGGCCGTAAAAACAAGCAGACCGCACGCGGCTAACACGATCCAGTGTTTATGCTTGATCAGCGAGAGCGGCATGGACGCAATATATCGTGTCCAAATCATTTTGGACATAAAAATGACCGATCGAACAAATCGGCGAGTTTAATGCGAATCGGAGGGAATCGCCCTACTATCTCTTTCTAGCCGTCTTTACAAGCGCGGACGAGGACAGGACCAATACTGCAGGCAGCTCCCAGATGGAAGCTGCTGCAGTTCAACATGTCACTGAGCCGCGATTGTCACAGCACCCATGTCGTACCAGCCATCAGCCTGCCGCCCTTCATTCGCTAGACGTATTGCTGGCTGCCCTGTCTCCGGATCCACCATCGCTACACGAAAACGATACGTCCCCGCCGATAGATTTTCCGGAACATAAAGTGACCGGTCAACGACCGCATCGCCTGGAAGCCATTCCTTCAGCTTCGCAGGAACACGAATGATTACGCTCCCGGAATCAGATCGCAACTCCACGGCAAGCCCATATTCCCGGTAGATCGTCGCGACTCCCGCGTTCAGCCACCACATGTGGATCGGCATCATCGAGCCCGCCCTCACCGCCTTCGGATATTCCAGCCGCCGAAGGATGAAGCGGTACCCCATCTTCTTCTGGAACTCTTCAAACTGCGATCTCCATTCGACCGGGATCGGCGACGACTTAACATTCAGAGAAGTAATATGCCAGCGCAACGCCTGGTCGAGAATATACGACACATCGTATCCATCCTTCTTCCAGCTCGACGGTGTCCCGCATGTCTCCAGCGACACGGGATGGTGCTGCCACACGTCCTGTATGCCCGTACGAACCACCTGCTGCGGATATACATCCAGCATCTCCGGCTCGAAGTATCGACTTTCCGACGCCATTCTCATATCGCCGAGGCAGTCCAACCGCCAGCCCGCACCCTGGCTTGTCCCATAGGCTAGCCCGTGGGGCTCGTCGAAGTTCATCAATAGCTCCGTGTGCGGAAATGCCTCGGTCCAGATGTCGATCAGAGCCTTCTGATTCTCGACCGGGGGCATATACGGACTCCAGCCCTCGCCCCAATACCCCACCGAAGAGATGTCGACGCTATCGAGCGCAGGGTTGCCGTCATATCGCTTCCCTGCCTCCGCTACCAGCTCTCCCCAGTACTTCAGATACAGCGGGTCGCTAAAGTCCGGTTGCCAGATCTTTCCATCCTTATCTGTCGCTTTATTCGCACGCCGCGCGCCGGACTCCTGGTACCACTGCGGAATCGGGGCTCGTGCAGCTTCGTCATAGGGCATCAAGCGAATAGCCAGTCGCTGTCCATGCGCGCGCGCCTCTGAAATTGCCAGATCGACGATGTCCCAGCGAAACTTCCCGTGCTCCGGCTCGATCGTATTCCAATACCATCTGCAGTACGAGATCGTCGTTTCAGGAAAATCCGGCTTTACGGCCGCAGGCGGCAGCTTCGTCACCGGTCCGAACTCTGACCACTTCAACAGTGAGTTCAGCTCCTGACCATTGAACCTCTGGAAGGTCGTGATCCCCATACCGGGGTTCACCAGAACATCAGATATCTCTTTCGGTCGCACTACAACCGTGTCCCGCTGCGCCATACTCTGCTGAGCTGAAACTACCAATAGAACCAGGCAAAGAAAGAATTTCACAATGATGCTCCTTAGTCTCCGTCTGCAAGTCGAGTGATGTATTGTCTGCTGTCACATGCTGGCTGTCTTATTTCGGTCCGCTAAACCGTTCTTTGGCAGCAGGATTGTAACCAGTCGGCACTATCCCCAGCACACTCGTGCTGAACTCCTGTTCCGTAGTTACTCCGTTCAATCCAGTTGCCCTGACAACAACCGCATAATGCCCGGCGCGCGTAAAGACGTGTGACACCTCAGTGCCATCGGCGCTTATCCCGTCCCCAAAATCCCATCGATATGTAAGCACTGGCGACGATTCCATCTCCCGTGCAGTCGCCGAGAACACAAGGGTCTCTCCTGCCGTTGCTTTCGATGGAACTTTCGCATCAAACAACGGCGCACACTCGTGTACCGACTTATCCAACAACTTCACCATACGCACCGAGTGGCCTGGCTGCGAGATCGTCACCGCACCGTCACGAATCGGTACCGCGCCATTCCGCAAGACATCACTAGCTTTGTACGACCCGCTCGCATTTAACCCGAGGCTGTTCAGCGCCAACACATGCGTGCGCGTCTCATCCGTCCAATTGAAGACCGTCAGCACCCACTGGCCTTTGCTCTCTTTCAACAAGAACACACTCGGCTGCAGGTCCTCTGCCCGGTACGTCATCAGGTCGAGTGGCACAGAAGCACGCCCCAATCTAGCCATATCGAGCAGGTCCCGGTTTCGCACCAATGCCACGCGGTCCGCCGATGCTCCAAGCGTCGGTAGATCGTCGCCAATTTCAAACATCCCTCCCGACACCGCCGACAGCGCAATCGAAGCCTCTGCCTCATCCAAAGTCAGCGGCAGCTTATTTCCGTGCCAGACGCGGTCAGGAACCGTTTGCTTCGACACTGTAAACGCATCCGGATCGGTGACGTAAAAATTGCGATTCATATAGTAGCGTGCAGCGATTCCCGAGGCAGCATCGCGCGTCGACTCAAACGTATGGCCCGTGTCCTGCGAGGTGCGCCCCGCATCCACGATCCCCACCGGTGTCAGCATCGGACTGCCATCCTTATCCAGCACTACGTCTTCCCCAACCGCTGCTCGAATCGTCTCCAGCCCGATGCGCTGCGCCTCCAGCGCTGTGGTCTCCGGCCGGTAACGCACCCCCTCCACCGCGGCTGCATCCATAAAATCCATCTTGATGAAGCGCACGCCCCACTCCTTCACTAGCGTCCGGTAGGTAGACCGCAGATACTCCTGCGCTCCAGGGTGTGTCGTATCCAGCACATACAAGTCGTCGAACGTTCCGATCTTCCCAATGTGTACCGGCTGCCCCTCCCTGGTGTGCACCAGCCACTCCGGATGATGCTCGTACACCCACGATCGTTCTGACACCTCAAATGGAGCCACCCACACACCAAACGTCAAACCCTGGCTTCGCACCCGATCGCCCACGTAGCCCATGCCCCGCGGAAACGCCCTTCCATCAGCCGTCGAATACTCGCCCCGAGCATACTGATAACCCTCATCAATCTGAAAATACTTGTATCCCAGCGGCTCAAGGTTCTGAGCCAGCCAAGCCGCGTTCGTGAGCGACGTGCCCTCCGTCACGCCATAGTAAAAGGCCGTCCAACTCCACCACCCAATCGGAGTCGGCGTATTCACTCGCGCCTTATGCAGCACCCGGATCGCACGGCCGTAATTTTCGAGTTGCTGATGATAGTCCTGCCCGATTGCAAACATCAGCCGCTCCGATCCCAGACTTTCTCCGGGAGCCACGCGAAGCCCCAACAGAACATTGTTGCTCGCTGGATAGGCATGCTCCGTCTCGTCACGCAAAACCTCATTCGTCCCTGTGGCCACTACATCCAGCGATACGACCCGCGCATTTGCTCCCTTTCCGGAGCTTTTCAGGTGAAACACTGTCAACAACCGGTCAGCCGAAAGCGCCCCCAGAAAGAAACTCATCCCACTCTTCCGGTTATAGACAAGCTGACTCCCAACCGCGCGATGCACACCATCCGCAGGCTCGCCCAGGTCCATAAGCCTCAGTTGTGGCGTGTCCTCGCTGAAGCTATCGGAGAGAATACGGTCCTCCCCATCTGGGCCGCCCAAGCCTACCGCTCCCGCCTCGCTGCGAACCACCCGCACGCCTCGCACCTCAATCGGCTGCGACGTGGAATTCACAACACTAGCCTGCAGATCACCCCATGGCTCGGTGTCGCGTACCCGCAACACGCATACCAGGTCTGGCATCCCTGTCAGGCCCGTGTGCTTTACCGTAAGCGCGCTGCCCCCACCGAACTCATCGTGAAACGCCGCAATCGTACTCACATGCCGTGGATACATCGACGATCTCAGCGTCGTACCGGCAAGTTCCACTTCAACTCCCGAGCGAATCACTACCCCATCAATAGCCGCAGAGCGCAACGCGTAGGAGCCATCGTCCCCCAGCTCGATCGAAAGAGTGCCGCCGCGAATCACAGTCGGAGTGTTCTGCTTTACCTCTCCGCGCAAAGAGCCATTCGGCCACGCTGATACGACAAAAACCAGGAGGGAGAACGCAAAACCAGAGTTTTTCAAATTTAGAAGCCCCGCTTGTTCAAGTATCGCCGTCGTCTCAAAACCACTTGATTCTTACTTTATTGCATTTTTTGTTATTTTTTATATTCTTTCTTTTGTTTTTTCCCCTGACGACTCTTCCCAGGAAGGTCGCGCCATCTCCGTCTGTTGCAGAAAGGCGAATCCTATTTCTCTTCCGCGGCAGAGAAATGACGACGGGCTTACATTTAAATAGAGCACATTCAAGGCAAAAATTCAGACGGCCAATCACGGCGTCTTGGTTTCATGCCCATCGTGAAGTGCCATGCTCTCCCGTTTGCTGGCCTTTATATCCTTGTATCGCTGCAACTCCCTGTTGGCGTCTTCCGTACGTCCCGCTCGCCGATATGCCACTTGGAGTTGATAGTGCACAAACGCGTCATCGGGATCAAGCTTAGCCGCGGCCTCCAGATGTTCTATAGCCTCTTCCGTCTTTCCCTCCTCCAGCATCACCTTTCCCAATTGGTAGTGCGCCTGGGGATAGTTTGGATTCAGCTCAAGCACAGAGCGCAGTAGGGAGAGGGCCTCTTCCTTGTGCGAAGTCTCCAACAGCGCATACGCCAGATCGTACTGCGCGTCGATGTCACGTGGATTGTGGTTCAACTCCTCTCTTAGCTCCGGGATCGCATCGGTCGGCTTGTCCAGGCGGATCAGGGTCGCTCCCAACTCATAGTGAACACCCGGCATCTCTGGATTCTCAGCTGCAATCGTTCGGAAGCAAGGAATTGCATGTTCATAGTTTTCCGACGCCGTATATAACTTACACACCAGCAGGTGAACGTCGGGCGACAGGTTCCGCGCCGCAAGGATGTCGGCGATCACGTTGGCCTGCTGTGGTTGATTGGTTCGCACCAGGGAATAGGCCCACGCATAGGCGGTCCGTGCGTCCTGCATGGTTAGATCGTTGATCGCTGCAAAATTCTTTGCCGCTTCAGAAAACCGCTCCAGAGAGAAGAGCGACATCGCAAGCATCAGCCTTGAACGCTGATCCTCCGGATTAGCGGAAACGACACTCGCGAGGGCTCGCGCACTCTCACTGTACTTTTCCTGCTGGAAGGCCGCGACACCGAGATTACGCATTAACCCCGGCGTCGATTCATCCCATCTCTCAGCATCCTGGAAGTGTTTCAACGCCTCGGCATACTGCTGTTCGCGCGCCTCGGCTGTTCCCCAGTCGTTGAAGCTGGATCCAAGAATCTGCCGCAGCTGATGTTCGCGTACTTTTAGCTGCTGCTTCTCCGCAGTGGACTCCGATCCACGCTTGATCCTGGTAATCACATCCTCAAGCTGTTGCGTCGCCAGCGCTGTCAGTGCCTGCGACGACGCCATCACCGCTGCCGGATCACCCGACGAAGTAGCCACCTGCTGTTTGTTCTGAAGGTCCTGAAGCTCTTGGCTCGCAGAGTCGCCGACGGCAGCTGATTGTCTGGAACTCGCGCGTTGAGATGACTGGCTGCGCGCGTCGCTTACCGTACCGGCGGCCAGCAAAAGGACCAGCGAAAGACGAGCGATAGAAAGCATGCGGTTATAGTGCCATGCCCGCATTGAGTTTGTCGCAAAATATGGATGAGCAGATCGGTCCGAGAACGACATCCACAAAAGGTAATTTTTCATGAAGACTGTACCGGGCAGACCTTTGAATGTTCTAGAGTCTGCCCGGCAACAGGGTTAGAAGTTTATATGCAGGCCATACTGGATCTGTCGGGCGTTACCAATCAAAGCGCTCGACGTACCGAAGCCCGTCTGCAGATCCTGCGAACTGACGATATTGTTTGTCGCGCTGCAAGGAGCATACAGGGCATGGCCCGTGGCGTCGTTTGTCCCAATCGGACCTCCGCAGTTGACCGCTGAGATAGGCGAGCCCTGCGAGAGCGAACCGGGGTTAAAGTTCGGATGGTTGAAGAGGTTGAAGAAGTCCATGCTGAACTTGATCGTGGCCTTCTCGTGGAAAAGGGGCCAGGTCTTGTCGACTGACATGTCTGTGTTGTTGAAGTTCGGTCCGCCGCAGATGCCTCTCTGGGCCATGTTGCCGGGGATCGTGCCCAGTGCATACCCGAGGAGGGTGAATGCTCCGGGATTTATGATCGTGTTGTCGTGACGGCCGGTGACGCAGCTCTGTCCCGTCAGCAAAGGACGCTGCGGCGACGTAAAACCGGTCTGCACCAGGGCACCGCTCTGATTCAACTGGCTCGTATACGTTGCACCGGTAAGCGGATCGATGCCGAGGTTGTTCTCGTGAGCTCCCTGGAAGATGGTGAAGTTGTTGCCATTCTGAGAGCTCACGATTGTTGCCAGCTCCCATCCTCCGAGCACGCCGCGCATCAAGGCACTGGATCCCTGCAGCTTCGGCAGGAACCAGATCGCATTGGCCACGAATATGTTGGGGCGGTTCACGGTTGAGGCGCCGTAGTCCAGCCGAGGCATAGTGTAGTAGGTCCGCATCTGATTGCCGGTGCCTCCACTCGAATCGTCGGTGACAACGTTCGTTAGGGCATGCGACCACGTATACCCCGCTCCCAACTGCAGAATGTCACCAATGCGCGTGTGAAGCGACACCTGCAGGCCGTTATAGTTTGAGTCACCTCCACGTGCCCAGTAGTTTAAGGTTCCATTATTCCCGCCCGCTGGGAACGGTCGCAGCAAGTTGACATCGCCGCTGTTGGCAAAGGTCGCCGTCATCCAGTTAGCTGGTGCAATCGAGTTGATGTCGTATGAGTTGGTCAGATGTATGCCACGATTTCCCACATATGCCATCTGAAAGATTGTGCTTTTGGCAAACTGTTGCTCGACGGCCAGATTCCACTGCCATGAGTTAGGAAGATTGGCACTCGGGTCTTCACCACCGGCGGGGCTGGCCGTTCCGGAGAGGCTCGCCGGCGTCGCTCCACCCAGGGTGCGCGGGTAGTTGTTCGTCGTCAGAGCGAACGGGGCATTGGCTACCAGCGTATAACGCGACACGCGCTCCCGCTGAAAGAACTGGCCGCACACCAGCGCGAATGACCGTCTTACCAGTTCCGAGCGCGTCCCAGATGACGCCGATACGCGGCGCGAAGTGGTTGTACCCGTTCTTTACGAACGAACGATTCGGCCCCGGTGTTCCGTGACTGAAGTTCGTGCCGAACTGCTTGTTGGAATCTCCGCACGGATCGTTTCCAGGCGCAACCCACAGACCGTTGCAGGCATCGCTGGCGGGCTTAGACGGGATCATAAAGCGACGGTTGGAAGCTCGTGATCTGATCGTTCGGCTGAAAAGCCGCCAGCAGCAGTGAGTATCGGACGCCATAGTTAAGAGTTATACGTGGCGAAACTCTCCAGGTATCGCCGGCGTAGAACTCATAGTCACGCCACCGAAGCTGGGCACGGACGTTAGTCGAGGTTTCATTGATGTTGAAGACATTTCCGGGCAGTTCCAGGTTCGCCAGCGCATCGTTCGTGTCGATACCGCCGGAAGGGGTAGCTACGCTGCCGCCAACGCTCGGACGTTCGCCCGTGGCGCTGTTGACGTCCTCATCCTTGCCGTTGAATCCGAAGAAGCGCGCCGAACTTGAAGTTGATGCTGCCCCTTCACCCACGAGAGGTCGTCTCGGAAACTGTAGATGTCCAGCTGGTTTTGCCAGGGAGCCTGCATCGATGTATTGCCGCCGTAGGCGCCGAAGTTGACCGTAGGAACTCCCAGCTGACTGTGCTTCAGCGACTCTGGATACAAGGTAGGAATAGCAGCCGTCACTTGCGTCAGAAGACCCGGGTCTGTACCGCCGGCCGTAATCGTAATGCGATTGTTGGAGTAGTTGAACGCCGCATCATTGACCAGCGTGCTGCGAATCGTCGCGGTCCAGTGCGCGGTGATGGACTTTGACGGCTGCGCCCAGTTGCTGTTCAGCGCCGGATAACACGGTGTCGCCCCAGTAGCCAGCATTGAAGGCCGGGTTCGGACCAGGTGTCCTGCGTGTAACGGCCCATGATGTGGTTGGAGTGGTTCAGGTCGTAGTCGGCACGAACGTTCTCCTGCGCTCCAGATTAGAGGCGGTCGGAAGCGACGCAGGACCAGTTCTGACCGTTCGAATTGAGAGCGCCATTCGGAGTGGTGGGCAATGGAAGCATCTGCATCATCGTCGCTGCCGATGGATCGACTGCGGCCAGCTGTGTGGTCCAGCCAAGCTCCCTTGCCGGAACATTGCTGAAGTCGGGAGAGTTTGAGGTGTTGCAACCTAGAGTTGAGAAATCACCGGCTCGTTCGGCAGCCGTCGGCACGCAGGCGCTGACCTGCCGTCCCTTGATTTCGTGGTTCCATTCCTGACTCCAGAAGACCGAAGAGCTTTTGCTTGAGGATGGGTCCGCCGATGGAGTAGCCCCAGTCGTTGCGGCGCTCCTTGTCCTTGCCGTTCAGCGGCAGGCCTTTGCCCGGCATTCGGTGCGGAGAAGAAGGTGTATGCGTCGAGCGCATCGTTGCGTCCGTTGTAGAAGACGCTGCCATGGAAGGCGTTGTTGCCGCTGCGGGTGACGATACTGATGATGCCGCCGGAAGCCTGACCATATTCGGGCCCGTAGCTGTTGAGCAACATCTTGAACTCGGCGATGGCCTCGTTCGACGGATAGATCAGGATGGTGCGATTCGAGCCTACGTCGTTGTTGTTGACGCCATCGACGAGGAACAGGTTATTGGTGGTGGGATTGCCGTTGATCGACATGTCCACGCCACCGTTCAGGCCCTTGCCGGTGTTGACGAAGTTGTTCGCGGCGGAGACGCCGGGCTGAAGCTGCGTCAGCTCGACGAAGTTGCGGCCGTTGAGCGGAAGTTCCTTGACCTGGGTTCCGTCGACGACGCGCCGAGTGCGGCGCTGTCGGTCTGCACCTGCATGGCATTGGCCTCGACGGTGATGGACTCGCTGACGCTGCCAAGTTGCAACTGCGCATTGACAGTGGTCGTCGTGGCGACGTGAACGATCGCTCGCTCCGCTCTAAATTCTTTGAAGTTGGTTGCCGAAATTTTAACGTTGTATATCGAGTCCGGAAGCTCCGCCACGGTGTAACTACCGTGTGAATCCGTTGTGGCGTTAAACGTTTGGGATGTTGCAGTGTTCGTTACCGTAACCAGTGCGCCCGGAACGGCTGCTCCCGAAGCATCTGTTACTGTGCCGCTGATCGTGCCTGTAAGTTTTTGCGCGTGCGCTGAATTGGGCCCTAGCAATAAAACTGTGATCAGCGCCGCAAGAAGCGACCAGTTCGCTAAGCTCTTCATCGTATTGCCTCCCGTTGAGTTTTTAGATCATCGAGGACGGCCCTACTCTTAACTGCTGCATTGAGGGCAGCCCGTTTTGTGGTTTTCTTTTGTCCTGCGCGTACGGACCGGTGTGCTGTCGGTTAACTTGTTTCTTCGGCAGACACAAGATGCTCGTTGCGTCTCGAAAATCCACAAACCATTCAAAGCAAAAAACGCACAGGCTGGAAAGTTTGAATAATTCCTAAGTGGCTTCCGTATCGTGCGAGCATTGAAACGCTTTAGCAATCCGTTTGTCAAGAACCGTGCACCTCAATAGATTCGCCTTCTCAGGTGGGCAGACGGCGCGATACCAAGAGGTTCTAACCTTGTGATTAGTCAACAGATTCGGTTTAGCGTTTGTCTGTGGGACTTATCTCCTTCGCATCCACAACGCCCTTCCCTTCGAGCACCGCGTAGAACCTATCGGCTGCCAGTCCACCCAATTTGTCCACCTTCCCCGAGGGCCAGCGCACCACCACCGAGTCGATCTTTGTTGCCTGCCCGAGTCCAAAGTGCAGACGCAGGTCGTTCTGCGAGAGATAGCTCCCACCGCTCCGCACCTCATCGGTCTGGGTCATGCCTCCAGCTGTAACCGTCACCCGTGCCCCTAACGCAAGCCTGTTGCTTTTTGTGCCCGCGAGCTCGAACCCCACCCAATGGGTGCCCGCGACACCCTTGTTGTGCAGAATCATCGCTGAGCCATCAATATCCGAGACCACTACATCCACATTGCCGTCGTTATCCAGATCAGCGACCGCCAAACCACGGCTCACTCGCGGCTGATCGAGCGCCGGCCCAGCCTGCTGACTGGCATCGCAGAAGAGGCCATTGCGCTCATTCATGAACAGATTTTTCGGCTGCCGATAGCGTGCGCCCGAAGGAAGCGAATCCACCTGCGGATATACCTGGCCGTTGACCGCAATCAAATCGACCCAACCGTCGTTGTCCAGATCGGCAAACGCATCGCCCCACTTCACCCACGGAAGCGTGGCCACCGCCACCCCGGCATCATACGAGACGTCGCGAAAGTCATAATTCCCCAGGTTTTTGTAAAGCGCATTATCCTCATCAGAGAAGTTCGTCACATAGATCGAAAACCGCCCAGAGTGGTCATAGTCTGCCACAGCCACGCCCATCGATCCCTGTTCCGATCCGTCGGCACTTACTGCAGTTTCGGACTCCAACCCAATCTCCGTAAACTTTCCCTTTCCGTCATTGCGATAAAGAAAATTCGGCGTCGAATCATTGGCAACATAAATGTCAGGCCGGCCCGTGTTGTTGAAGTCCGACCACACCACGCCCAAACCGTAGTAACCGTTCGGATCGCTTACGCCCGCCGCTTTCGAGACATCGGTGAACGTACCATCGCCGTTGTTATGGTAAAGAGCGTCACCTGCTCCCTTCAGTCCCCGCGGCCCGCACTGCACATCGATCCCGCGATATTTGCAGGTCGGTGCCTTGCCGAAGCCCGGCAGATCTGTCAACTTGAAATCAACGTAATTCGTGACCATCAGGTCCACGAATCCATCGCCATCGTAGTCGCCGAAGGCTGCGCCGGTCGACCATCGACCGTCGACCACGCCCGCCTGTTTCGCTACATCTGTGAAGGTTCCGTTGCCATTATTGCGATAGAGAACGTTGCCGCCCAGACATGTCACGTATATATCCGGATAGCCATCATTGTTATAGTCGCCGACTGCTCCGCCCATAGCAAAACACGGTGTTGCCACGCCGGCCTTATCCGTTACATCGGTAAAGGTTCCGTCATGGTTGTTGTGATACAGCGCCCCGCGTGCCTTCTCCCCCTTCAACGCCATCTCAACCGTCGGCGCATTCGTGAAGTAGATGTCGGGCCAGCCATCGCGGTCGTAGTCAATAATCAAAACCCCACCGCTCATCGACTCCACGATGTACTTCTTCTCAGGCGCAGAAAGATGACGAAAGTGGATCCCTGCCTTCTCCGTCACGTCCACTAGCTCAGGCACGGTCCGGTTTCTGCACATCTGCGATTTCGCCCCAGGTGGAGGGGGCGAGCTTGGACTGTGAGCCTGTGCACCCAGACCCGCCACTAAAATTGTCTGCAGTCCCCACGCCACAACTCTGCTTCGCGCACCGCGTGTGGCGGAGCGCCGAGTTTCAACAAAGCATGCTAAGTGCCAGGATGAGGGAAACAACACGAAAGAAGCCGCCGCCTCCAGACCGCACCGATCATTTTACTAAACCTCCAATTGCACTTGCCGACCTCGCTGACGGTGGCCAGTGCCAGTGCAACTGCCTTCTCGATGAAGAGAAGCTACTCCTTGCTAATCTCCCAGGGTATGCAGAATACGTGGCGAGGATAAGATACCGCCTCATGCCGTACGTCTGGTAGTCATCTGTTCCTAAACAGGCCAAGTCACTCGGTAAGCCATTCAGACTGGTTTTATGTTATTGACAACTGAACGAGTAGCCGGTTTGCGCAGAAGTGGTTCCCGAAATTGCGGTTCCGGTTTACAGTGTCCGATATGGCGACTATTCGTCCAAGTGACGAAGAGTGCGTTTGAACGAGCAGACCATGCCGGTGTTGAGCGGCTTAGCCGCTCGACCGCGCCACGCACCAAAAAGCCAGCACACGCGCGGTAGGATACCGACACGCGCAGCACCGGCCGATACGAAATGGCTTTGTAGGACGCAGGCGCCACTGGGTCATCAAAACCAGCCCCCTGACGGCACGAGGCCATTGAGGCGCAGATACGTGACGAGATTGCCGTAATGCAAGGCGGAAGCCGTCAAGACGCGAGTGTCTTTTGAAAACTCGTGTCCTTGCAACTCGCTAATTTTCAATAGTCTTAGTAGTGGAAGCGAAAGCGAACCTGGCCGTATATTTCGCGTGGGTCGTTATAGTGAAAGCCTCCAAAAGTAAGACTGTTATCCAGTAGGACTCTCCGATTGGCTACGTTCAAAGCATTGACGGAGACTGTGGTGCGTTCACCAATATTCTTGCCAACGGAGAGATCAAAGGTCGTATGCTCTGGCAGATAGGCGCCTGGATACTGGTCGTTGGGGGAACCGTTGTGAAACCCTGAACCGTAGTACACGTTGGTCGACGCGAATGTATGGAAAGGCAATGGTGTGTTGTAGCCAACGTTTAGGGTATTGCGTTGATCGTGATCGAGCGGTGTGTAGGTAAAATCTGCTGCGCAATCGGGTGAAGCGATCGGATAGCAAACAAGGCCACCTGTAATCGCACCTCGCTGCTTCGCAATCTGGTTGGAGTAGGTAACGTACGCCTGACCGCCGCGCCACAACCGCGCAGAGCGGAGCGTCAACTCCCATCCCTGAATCAGCGCACCGTCAATAGTGACGGGGTAGTAGATGCTTGACTCACCCAGATTGGAATGGTCGAGGAAATTATTGGCCCGCGTCTTGAAGGTGCCTGCGTCGAGGAGCCATCCGTGGAAAGGAATCTGCACTCCGAACTGGTGCTCTTCGTCGCGCTCGCCGTGCAGCGGCTGAAACGTTGTGTTCTGGCTGTTAGCGTAGTCGACGATCGGTCCGGAAGCCGTCAACAGCGGCGGTGGCTGGTAGAAGCGTCCGTAGAAGCCGCGGAAGACCCAGTTGAGCTTGGGTACCTGGAGAGCTACTCCGACCCGAGGGTTCACCTCGTTTTCGCTGAAGGAGCTGCGGAATTGCGATGCTCGCAGGCCACCGATCATGGTCAGCCAGGGCGTCACTTTATAGGTGTCGGAGATAAACTCCTCGACGATACCGCCGGTCGCCGAATCGTTGATCTTGAAGTTCGGATAGCTTCCATCATTGAAGATGGAACCGTAAGTGTAGCTGTCATGCTGGCCAAAACCATAGAATCCTGCCTGCAGGGTGTGATGGCTAATTTGACTTGTTATCGATCCCTGCGCTCCGGCGTAATTTGACGTGCGATCGGATGTAGTCGCAACCGGCAGATCGTTGATGTTCGGTTGATAGTTTGCACGGTTGTAGTGATAGAAGGGCGATACCTGCAGCAGCGTTGAAGCACTGAACGTATGAGCCAAGGTAGAGTCCACAAAACCATCGGTCTCATGTTGCCCGTCGCGCAAGCCGCTGGAGTCGTATAACTGATTCTCCGCGCTGTTTGGATCGGGATCGTAGGGGATCTGAAAATAATCGGTCCGCAACTGCGTCACTAACCGGAACTGATCCTGCGGCGTCCGGTTATAAATGAACGAACCAAAGCCGCCATAGCCGTTAGTCGCGTTGTGATACGGCTGAGCTACTGGAGGGGAGAGACCATAGTCGCTCCGATTTCCGTTCAGGCTTGTGTAGTATGCGAACTTCTCTGTGTGGCTGCCAAAACTGATCTGATTGTTCGTCTGGAAGAAGTTGCCAAGGCTTAGGAGGATCTCGCCTTCGTTGTTGCGCTCAAATCCAGTCCTCGGCACAACGTTGAACACGCCGTAGGTCCTACCGCCAATGTCAGAGGTGTAGCTTCCGCGTTGAACTTCCAAATAGTCGATGTCCTTCGGATCGATCTGCGCCCCAAGGTTGCTCGCGATGTTGGTGTTTGGAATTTGAACCCCATCGATCTGCCAGCTCACCTGATGGCCGCCGCGCATGTGAAGCATGTCATGGGTGATGTAGGCACCCGGCACGAAATTGGTAATCATCTGCAGGCTGTTCGTTCGGGCTGCACCTGGCGTTTGCTCTATATCAATGCGGCTGACAAGGGTGGTCGGCGTTACAGAATCAACATTCACTGTTCCGCCTTGAGCAGAGACAGTGACAGATTGCTTTATGCTTCCGACCTGCAATTCGAAATGCAGAATAGGTGAGGTATTCGACGCGAGCGTAATTGTTTGCTCAACGGTACTGAATCCAGCCTGGCTCACCGTGACGATGTACTCTCCGAGTGGAATCGCAGACAGGCTGAAACCACCATCCTGATTGGTTTGCCCCGACGCCGTGAAATCAGAATGCAAGGCGCGGATAACGATCTTCGCTCCGCTGACAGGGCGGTGCTGAGGATCGTGAACAATGCCCTGTACCTGGCCAAAGATGTTGGCGTGGGCAACTTGACTAGGAAGAATGCACAAGAAAATTATTATTAAGCAGTATACGAAGCGGCGCATCGAGCGGCCTCCTCGCCACAAAGCGTGACGATCGGTAGTCCTTTGACTTGTCAGGAGACGTAGCAGCGTCTTGCCCAACGCCGGCTCCAGCAAAAACGAAGGACAAACCTGCGCTGCTAAGGGAAGGCGCTAGCCGAGGATTGTGGGAGGGCCGCGTTTTGGGTGGGAGCGATCTTGCGAGATGCGACGGCGGGATTCGGTTTGGGCGATACCAGCCGGATGACTCGTCAACGGAACCAAAGCCGCTGTGGCGCTCGGATTTACCAGCGGATTAGGATGTGCAGCCGCTATTGCCTGAGGGCGATAGGGGCACTTCTCGCCGGGAGCGCTGATCCGCATATCAAGCGGGGAGACGTTCGCCCGCTGCGCCATGCTCGTCATGCAATGGTGCTTGCCGTTTCTGCGGCAGCACGCTGGCAGACCAGCGTCAGCATCCGTCGCCAACGCGAAGAGTGGGGAGACGAAAGGAAGGCCAAAAACAGCCAGCAGCAAAATGGAGAAGAGCTTGCGCACTAACTTGATTAGGCATCAAACCCGGGCAATCTGCAAGGATCGCGCTTATTGCGCCGAGCGCAACGTCCCTAAATCGGCTTCGCAATCGGACGGCTCGGCATCCGCAGTTTGAGGAACGAGTAGGTGCGAGATGAATCGGGCATTGATTGCCGAGTCATGTGATCTCTCGTCTATATTCTTGTGTGGTACAAACCTCATGCCCCCGGGCGGGACGATCCATGGCTTATCCGAGGTGGAGAAGTGTCAGTAACAAGGTCCGGCGGCGGCGACTCCAGAGGATTGTCTGGAGCACACGAGAAAAACTGAGTTTGATACTTTTGGTCGGGTTGATCTTATTCGTTATCGGGGTATGGTTGGCACAATCGCGTCCGTAACTTGCTGCCTTTGCTCAGGTTGAAGAAGACCCAACCGGGCACGCGAGGTCGCATGACGGGATCGGGTGTTGGTCGACCCACACCTCGGGATGGAAGGTCGTTTTCCGGGGCGCTACCTGACGGTATCCATTTGGCCATAACAGCTAAAGTGTGCTAAACCTGTAACGATAGCGGAGCCTAATGCAAAATTTGTTTCAGCGCGGACGAAGGGATAGGGAGTGGCCCCTATGGTTACGCCTGATTGCGATTGCCTGCGTCCTCGTGGTTTGCGTGATGAGTACGGTCCAGGCCTTCCACACGCATTCCCAGCTTTCTGCTGCAAGGCAGCACTCGCATAATAACGGTCCAACCCCCGACGACCATTGTCCGCTTTGTGTAGCGATGCATTCCGCCTTGCCCGTCTCACTACACTCCGCTGCTGCCCCAATGCTGGACGTCCACGCCCTGGATTCTGTGGCGGCCAATGCCGAGCGAATCTTCCGGTGGCGATTTGAGATGGCCAGCCGCCCACCTCCTGCTGACCAAAACTGCGCTTAGTTCCCTGCGGGCGCCAGGATTCTTCAGAACAATTTAAAAGGAACCTGTGCTGCCTGCGATTTCGTGCCCCATCGGCACGCGACGGCGCTTTTCATCACGATGCTCGTTTGAGCTCGACAGGAGTCATTTCCATTATGTGCAGGCCTACTCTCACTCGACTTTCATTAATTTTTTTCACTCTGGCTCTGCTTGTCACTGGTGCATTGGCCCAGGGCACCTCAGGCAATTTATCTGGCACAGTGACAGACCCCAGCGGAGCGGTTATACCCGGTGTCACCGTTCAGCTTTTGAATCCCGTCAGCGGATACGAGCGAACAACGAAGACGGACGCGGCCGGAACATATCACTTCTATAACGTTCCGTTTAATCCTTACCGCCTCGTTTTTAACGTGTCCGGCTTCAGTAGTGCGACTCAAACGGTAGACATTGCCTCTGGCGTGCCTGTGACGGTGTCAATTCGGCTCGGTGTCGAGACGAGTTCCACCAGCGTCACGGTAGAAACCGGCTCTGACCTAATCGAAAACGACCCAACGGCCCATACAGATGTGGACCGTCACATCATCGACCGGCTTCCACTCGAAAGCCAGTCGTCTTCACTCAGCTCACTTGTGACGCTGGCCTCTCCCGGAGTTGCTGCTGATTCTAACGGCCTCTTCCATGGTCTCGGCGATCACGCCCAAAACTCCTTCTCGCTCGACGGTCAGCCGATTACGGACCAACAGAGCAAAGTCTTCTCGAACCAGATTCCCACCGAGGCGGTTCAGTCGCTCACAGTTATCAGTGGAGCGCCTCCCGCTGAGTTTGGTGACAAAACCAGCCTCGTCATCGTCGCCACTACCCGCTCCGGCCAAGGTGTTACGACTCCCCACGGCAGTATCTATGGCTCTTACGGCACCTTCGGCAGCGTCAATGGGGGAGGTGATATCTCCTACGGCGCCGTCCACTGGGGCAACTTCCTCGCGGTCAGCGGATTGAATACGGGCCGTTTCCTGGATGGCCCCGAGTTCACCGTCATACACAGTAAGGGCAACCAACAGAACATCTTCGATCGTGTGGACTACCAATTCTCGGATAAGTCTTCCGTCCACACCAACATGCAGTACACGCGTTCCTGGTTCCAAACGCCGAATTCCTTTGACACATCTGCGGTCTTCGATCAGTTCGGCAACCCGGTCGGGCCTACTGATCAACGCTCCAAAATCGAGACCTTCAACATAGCACCAACTTACACGCGCATAGTCAATAAGAATGCGATATTCAACTTCGGCGGCTTCGTGCGCAGGGATGCCTTCAACTACTTCCCCAGCAATAATCCGCTGGCCGATCTCGGCCCCATCCAACAGGAAACCGTCGGACAGACCCGTTCGTTGACCAATGCCGGTCTGCGCACTGATCTCTCGTACATCAAGGGCATCCACAACATGAAGTTCGGCGCTGTGTATGAGCAGACCTACCTTCGCGAGAATAACCATATCGGCGTCATCGATCCGACACTGAACGCGCCCTGCCTGGACGCAAACGGCAACCCGGTCATCGGTTTCAATGACCCAAGCCAGTGCCCTTCCTCGCTCGGCTACCAACCGAACTCGGGCTTCAACCCGATCCTCCTGCCATATGACCTCACCCGCGGCGGAGCCATCTATTCCTGGCACGGCCAGACAGCTGTCAAGCAGCTAGCCATGTATGTTCAGGATCAGATCACGGCCGGCAACTGGGTGTTCAATGTGGGCATTCGCGGCGATCTTTACAACGGCCTTTCCGTCCAGCGTCAGGCTCAGCCGCGGGTTGGAACCTCCTACACGATTAAACAAACCAACACGGTTCTGCGCGTCTCCTACGCAAGAACCATGGAGACTCCCTTCAATGAGAACCTCGTCCTCTCCGTCAACGGCTGTGTCGATCCTGTTTTGCAGGCTATCTTCCTGACGCTCGGGCAATGCACTCCGGCATCGTTCGATCCCGGTTTCCGCAACGAGTTCCATGCCGGCCTGCAGCAGGCGTTCGGCAGGCATCTTGTCTTTAGCGGAGACTACATTTGGAAGTACACGCACAATGCCTATGACTTCAGTGTGCTGGGCGCAACCCCCATCACCTTCCCCATCGCATGGCATAACTCGAAGATCCCGGGTTACGCTCTTCGCGTGAGCGTCCCTCCGACGCATGGCTTCAGCGCCTTCGTCGTGATGTCGTCGGTAGCCGCCCGCTTCTTCAATCCACAGATCGGCGGAGTAGGTGCAACCGTCAGCACTCCGGGAGGTTTGCCCTTCCGCATCGATCACGACGAGAAATTCAACCAGACCACACACCTGCAGTACACGTTACCCTTCCGCAAGAGCACCTGGTTCGGCTTCAACTGGCGCTATGACAACGGTCTCGTCGCAGGTTCGGTGCCCTGCTATAACAGTATCGGCCTCAACACCAGCTGCACGAGTACTACCATCACCCTTCCCAACGGGCAGCCGGGAATTGACCTGAGCGGCCTTACGTTCGATCAGCAGTTTCAGGCAGGACTGGCCTGCGACGGCGTGAGAGCCACACCCACCTCAGGCTTTACGCAATGCGATGCGGCCGGCCTCACATCGACTCTCGTCAGAATCCCCGCGCCGAACACCTCGGATGACGACCACAATCCACCGCGAATCGCCCCGAGAAACCTCTTTGACTTCGCCATCGGAGAAGATAACCTCTTGCATGGCGACCGATACAAGGTAGGCCTTCGCCTCACTGCAACCAACATCACCAACAAGTATGCGCTCTATAACTTCCTCTCCACGTTCTCGGGGACGCACTATGTTTCTCCGCGTGCCTTCACTGGGCAGATAAGCTTCAACTTCTAACCAGGCAATGGCTCAGGCGCGGGGAGTAGCATTCTCCGCGCCGTTCCGTTTTCACCGATCGGCCCACGCGTGGCCCAATAAAAGATAGGAATTTCTGACGATGGGAATCTCGGCTATGTCATCGATTGAACACCTGCGTCGCCACGCTGACCTGGCTGGAACCGCAGCCTCCGGTATCTGCCTAGTGCATTGCCTGCTGACTCCGGTTGCCATCAGCCTGTTTCCCGACATCATTCCCTACCTGCCGGGCGATTCGTGGTTTCACCGGCTGCTCGCCCTCGGAATCGTGTTGTTCGGACTGGCCGGCTTTGTTCCCGGCTATCTGGTGCACCGTCGCAAACCGCTTCTCGCACTGATCGGCGCAGGGATGTCGCTGATCCTTGCGGTCGCGTGGTCAGGAGAAGGGATGAACCGCAGTCTGGAGTTGCTGTTAAGTGTCGCCGGATCTTTGATGCTCGTTATTGCTCATCTACTAAACCGCAGCTTCTGCCGCGCATGCAGCACATGCGGCGAATCCGAAGCCTGCCACATTACGCAAATCGAATAGAGAGTTTTGCGAGCCACCGTTTTATTTGGCTGACCGATTGGTCGCCAGCATTTCGGCTCCAAGCTGACTTCTCAATATACTATAGTGGGGTATATTATTTCTCTGAAAAACTGGGAGGAAACATTTGTCTCATACAACAAAAAATAAAATTAAGACGCTGTCGCGAGTTCGACGTATCAAAGGCCAGGTCGAAGCCATCGAGCGGGCGCTTGAAGGAGACAGCGAATGCGAGGACATCCTGCAACTCGTAGCTTCCTGCCGCGGTGCACTCAACGGCTTGATGGCGGAACTGATCGAGGGCCACTTGAGATTTCACGTACTGGTCGAAAGGCAGAAAACGCTCCCATCGCAACGTAAAGCAGCCGATGAGCTTATAGCGGTGGTCAAGAGATATTTCAACTAGTGGTTCGGAGCCAACTATGGCCGTTCTACCGGAGAAGAATATACAAACTGATCTCAGCCAGATCGCGGAAACTGGTATACATCTGCCTGAGCCCACGGATGCCCACGAAGAACATGGCAATCATGAGCGTGGTTTTGAAATCGCAGATGTTCTTCGAGTCATCTTTGTGGCACTTGCAGCTGCGGCGGTTTGGTTTCACCTTTGGGAACCATTTCACCGCGTCAGTGTAATAGGGCTGGCGGCCACGTTGATCGGCGGCTACCCGATCTTCAAAGAGGCCTTCGAGAACATCATCGAACGGCGCATGACGATGGAGCTTTCCATGACCATCGCGCTCGTCTCTGCGCTTGCTATTGGGGAGTTCTTTACCGCGCTGGTCATTACCTGCTTCGTTTTGGCTGCCGAAATCCTTGAAGGACTTACCGTAGGTCGTGGCCGGCGGGCCATTCAAGACATGCTGGATTTCCTTCCGCAAATCGCCAGCGTGTTGCGCGATGGTCAAGTCGTTCAAGTGAACACGAATGCAATTCTTCCGGGAGAAATTGTCCTGATTCGGCCTGGCAGCCGCATTCCGGTTGATGGCTGGGTTGTGAACGGTCATTCCTTCGTGGAGCAGGCGGCCATCACCGGTGAGCCGATGCCCAGCGAAAAGACACCCGGCAGCGAGGTCTACGCCGGTACCATCAATCAGGCGGGTACGCTCCAGGTCCGTGCTGATCGTCTGGGCAAAGAGACAACCTTCGGCAAGATCATTGAAGCGGTCGAGCGGGCCGAGCACTCACGCGCGCCCATTCAGAAGACGGCGGACCGGCTCGCCGGATACCTAGTCTATTTCGCACTCGGGGCGGCGGTACTTACCTTCCTCATTACGCATAACATCCGGTCTACGATCTCAGTCGTTATTGTGGCTGGCGCTTGTGGTATCGCTGCGGGTACACCGCTCGCGATCCTGGGGGCCATCGGACGTGCAGCGCGTCACGGCTCGATCATCAAGGGTGGGATTTATCTGGAAGCGCTCGGGCAACTCGACATTGTCTTCCTCGACAAGACAGGCACTTTGACCTACGGAATCCCATTGGTCACCAGAGTTAGCACCGCGCCGGGTATCTCGGAGCGTACACTGCTCGAAGCAGCCGCCAGTGCTGAAAGGAACTCGGAGCATCCGCTTGGCCGCGCCATCGTCCGCTATGCGGAACAACAAGGGATTACCGTCGTCGAACCTGAACACTTCGAGTACCGGATTGGCCGCGGCGTGCTGGCATCGCTTGATGGAGAGCGGACCGTCGTCGGTAACCGGGCTTTATTCGCGGAGCTTGGTATCGCGTTGCCTCAACGAAACAGTGCTGCCAGCGGGACCGATATCTTCGTCGCGCGCGCGGGCCGTTACTATGGCTCGGTTCTAGTCACCGACCAATTGCGCCCAAGCGCTGCTTCTGCGGTCAAAGCTCTTCAGGGGATGAACATAAAAGTCGTGTTATTGACGGGCGACACACGGGCGACCGCAGAAGCGATCGCAGATCAACTCGGCATTGTGCAGGTTCATACTGAGTTGCTACCTGAACAGAAGACCTCCTTCATTGCCGAGCAGGTACGGAAGGGACGCACCGTAGCCATGCTGGGAGACGGCATCAACGATGCGCCCGCGCTCAGCGAAGCCAGCGTCGGTGTTGCTATGGGCGCGGGAACCGATGTTGCCCGAGAAAGCGCAGACGTCGTGCTCATCGGCAACGATCTGGCGAAGTTCGTTGAGACGGTTCGCGTTGCGCGAAACTGCCGCAGCATCATCCTGCAAAACTTCTACGGGACGCTCATCGTCGATACCATAGGAATCGGTCTGGCTGCAGCCGGATTCCTCAACCCGCTTCTCGCGACGTTCATCCATGTTGCATCAGAATTGATGTTCATCCTAAATTCGACGCGCCTGCTGCCTCCTAGAGAGCAAGGCAAGGTTGTCGACAGTCAGCAGATGCCGGTACATATCTGAAAGTAGCCATAATGCGCTCATTTGTTCGGTCAGGCTCAGTGCGCACAATCATCACCGTGTTGTCGTGGATTCTCGTCTTGCTGCTGGCGTTCCTCTATTTGCGTCTTCTCATGAAGGGATACATCTGGATGGACTAGGCCTAATCTCCGCGAGATTTCCAAAGTCGATGGGGTAGAACGTAGGTGAAGCCTGCGAACCCCTCCCATCGAGTTGAGGAAGAGGTAAGGCCGTGGTCGAAGCCTACGTCTACCACCAGATTTTTCCTGAACGGATAGGAGAGCGCCCATAAGTTGCCGACGGCGTTCCCTCGGGTGAGTGGCTGAGTGAAGTGCCAGAGCTCTCCAGCTACCGTGAATGGTCCCAGGGTATGAGAGATAGAGAGCGTCTGGCCGAACTGTCCGCGGCGAACGATGCCTTGGGCCTGTTCGGAGAAGATGCCGTTTACATCGAAGTGGAAGCCGCCGAGGTCTTCACTCAGGAGAAAGAGCGCGCTCTGGCGGAAGGTGCCGATATCAATCTCTGGGGCTGGACTCTCGTAGAGACGGCGGATATAGCTCAGGCTCACCGTAGGCGTATGGCCTTCTCCCGGCAGGACAACCGCCTGCACTCCGGCAAAGACCTCGCCAGGACGGTCGCCTGAAAGCGCATCTCCTGTCGCTCCGGTGGCGTGAACAAGGGGTTCGGACAAGGCGAGCAACTGCAACCCGGGCGCGACTGTGAACTTGGTGACCTGATTGATACCAAATCGGGTTGTGAATTCAGGAGAAGTGTTGGCATAGAGGCCGCCGTTCTCGAATTGCAGATATCCGACCGGAGTCAACGTCGCAGGCGTTGAGACGGTCGGACGTCCAGGATTAGCTTCGGGTGTTTCTGTGGCAGGCAACTGGGCCTGAATATAGCTAGCGCTCAGTAGTATCACCGCCCCGAAAAGGGCGTAGCGAAAAGGGGTTATCAAATGCAAGCTCCAGAAAGGAATGGGATCGCACACGGAAGCGTGGGCTTGTGATTTCTGTTCTGAGCTAGGAGCGTGGAGGCAGGAACGGTGGCAGGGTAAGACGGCTTGGGTAATTTTCGTCGTCAGGAATAGACTCAATCGTCACGCTGGCAACCGTCGGGAGTCGCATCTCCATCGAGGGGAGCCAGTGAAAACCGCAGCAGGAGCACACCCCGTTGCAATCGTCGTTTGTAGGCGGCAATGGCGTACCAACAATATGTGCACTGTTAAGATGCTGGCCTCTAACGCTGTCGCAGGCGGGGCAAATCGGCGAGGCGATGCTCATGGCAAACAGCAAGGCACAAAACAGGAGTACGACGGCTCTGCTTCGGTCCTGGAGATAGTCGAGCATGACTGATTTAGAATCGCACGTTTTGGTGTCGGCGTTCACAACCCCAGACTAGAATGTGTAGTGAATCTGGCCGGTCACGCTCCTCGGAGTCACAAAATGCGTTCCTGAGAACGTAGATAGAAAATTGTAAAGACCATCCACGTTGGCCAGATTCACTACGTCGAGCCGAATACCAAGACTCTGCTTTTCACGACGGAAGAGATCGTCCTGGCCGATGGAAAGATCGATACCGTTTCTCACGGCGACGCGTGGAGGATTTCTGTCGTCGTTCTCCGTACCCGCCGCCGGAATACGAATGCGCGTGGCACCGAGGCTAGCGGCGCAGGAACGTAGCGGTTGCAACACACTGGCAAAGGTCGTACCGCAATGGAGCCCCATCTGCCCTTGTTCGTCTCCGGTGAGACGCAGGGCGGTGACGTCGTCCGGTACGGCAACGGCAACCAGGCCGCCATCGTAACGATAAGAGATCCCTGCCCACGGCCCACGCTGGCCAATCTGATATCGCATGTACAAATTCATCGCTAATCCCTCATCATGATCGGGGCGCGCAACGTTACTGTAAGGCGGGCTAAAGCTTACGCCTCCTGTCTCCGGACCGAAGAGCCGGGAGCGGACATGGCTCACGGTCAGATAGCCAGCGAAGCCATGGGTTGGCGAGATAGTCGCGCGAAATAATGCCCCATCGATCTTGGACTTTCTGAACTGCGTGGGAAAGGTCAGTGGGCTATTCAGCAACACATCGAAGTCGTAGGCCCCGTAGGTGAACTTCCACAGATATTCACCGCTGAAAGAGAGCAGCTTCGATACCTGGGTCTCGAAGCCGACGTTGAACTGGTTGCGCCTGCCCGTCTTGAGGACCGCCGAATCGACAGCGCCCAACGCTCCCGCCGTCGATCCGGGACCGCTCGAACTGGCGACGATCAGGTTCTCGTTATAAGGCGTCAGGAAGACCCGCGAATAGGCGAGATGCAACACTGTATGCAATGGCTAGGACGGTGTACGCTCCTCCAACGCGCGGCTGAAAGGCATTACTGTTCGCCAGGCCGTTATAGTTGTCGAAGCGCAGGCCAGGGTTCAGCGTCAAGCTTCCCAGCCGGATGCTGTCCTGCGCGAAGACCGCCTCCTGTTTGATGTCTGTGTAACCCCGGAAGTTGAAGAGCGTGCCTCCACGCGTGAGATCGATCTTCAGCAGTCCAGGCAGGAAGCCGGGATTTACCGCAAGACCTGCAGGCGCGCACTGGGAAGGATCAATGTATGTGGTATCGGGAGACGGCGCACCATCCAGCCCCAGGCACGGGCTGTTGTATGCCGGATCGGTCAGCCCCGTGGTGAACTGCTCGGAAAGGAACGTATGCTTCCACTCCGCTCCGGCCACAGCGGTATGCCGGCCGTGCGAGTAGGTGAACTCAGAGCGTATTCCAGCATTCGTCAAGCGGCGCGCCTGCGCGAGGGTTGCGGGTGTATCCGCGAAGGGATCTGCCGAGGGCCAATAACGAATCTTGTCCTCTCGCACCCAGAGATTGGTTTGATTGAAGGCAGAGTTGCTGAAGGTATGCAGCAAAGAAGGCGCGACGTTGAAGCTCCCGACCGTCTGCCGTTGATTCTGATTCAAGGCTTGTTGGTCCAGAGTGTTGGGAGTCTGGAACCAGGACCGGCTCAGGCTGGTGTTCAACTGAAGTGAGGTCTTTGGCGTTGCTCTGTAATCGAGCCGTTCAATCAGATTCTGCGCGTTGCCGTTGGCGTGGAAGAGCCACCAGCTCCGGAGTGTCAAGAAAACGGTCACTGTTCATTCCATCGACAGCCGTGAAACTTCCGAACTTTGCCGTTCCAAATCCCACATTTCCGCTCGCCTGCGTCGTCGCAAAAGAACTGCGAGAGAACGAAAGCACTCCTGAGGGGCGCCTCTGATCGAGTCCGGAGCGCGTCTGGGCAACGATGACCATGCTCGTCTTGTCGCCCACGTCCGCTTGCGGAGAGCCCTCGCGGACTTCCATCGATTGCAGCGCATTCAGAGATATCTGCGTCGAGAAGGTTCGGCTCTGCTGGTCGGTGATCGGTTGACCATCAATCACGAACGAGGCTTCGGCATGGTCGCCCAAAGGATGGAACGATCCGTTGGAATCGGCAGCGACGCCTGGCGTCGTCAACGTGATCAGGGAACTCAGCGGAGAACTCACGCTCTGGCTGGGAATGCGTTCGATCTGTTCTGGAGTGATGTCGACGTGCGCCGGCTCCGTAGGATCGAGTTCGTGGGCGTTCACGATCACCTCAGTCTGCACCGCCTCTGTCGCCAACTTGAAGTCCAATCGAATCGGTACTCCCGAGTACGTCACATCCCGTGTCGAAGCGGCAAAGCCGGATGCCTGTGCCGCAACCCGGTAGGTTCCCGTACTCAACTGCAGAAAGAGGAATGCGCCATCCGCGCCTGTGGTCGCACTCCTTTGGGCCTGAGTGCTGATGTAGGTGGCGGTAACGGTTGCTCCAGGCACGGTCGCTCCCGTAGCATCTGTCACTATGCCGGACAAGAGCGCTGGAAGCGCCGCTCTGGGCCATCAATGAAGTTCGTCGCCCTGCTATCAATGCGACGAGAAAGAACCAGATTACCGAATGAAAGACGGGTCCACTTCATAAAGGGCTCCAAGCAGAGCAGATGACTTTTAGACAAGCCTAAAACATATTTAGGCTAGTCTAAATATATAGTCTGCGTCAAACTTAGAGAGGGAGAAACAATAGAGATGCCGAGAAGCCGGGAGCAGAATGCGAACACGGAATCCGTGGACAATTATCTGAAGGCAATCTTTCATTTGAGCGGCGGTGAAAAGCAGCGTGTTAGCAGCGGAGAATTGGCAGAGCGCTTGGGAGTCGCACCCGCATCAGTGACAAACATGATCCAGAAGCTGGCAGCCGCCAAGCCCTCTCTTGTCGACTATGAGAGACACTATGGCGTCTGCCTTTCCCGCACTGGGAAAAGACGTGCTCTTGAGATCGTTCGCCATCATCGGCTGATCGAGACCTTTCTGTATGAAGTTCTGAATTACCCCATCGAAGAACTTCACGACGAAGCCGAACGCCTGGAGCACTTCATATCCGAGAGTTTCGAGAGACGGATCGCCGCTAAACTCGGCGACCCTCAACTGGATCCGCATGGGCACTGTATCCCGTCGCTTGATGGTTCTATGCCGGCGACCCATCGTGTGACTTGCAACTGCGAATGAGCACGACTGAACGCAAACTTTGCAAAGATCAACACGGTGACCCGTTAGATTGTGTCGGCGATGCGTCTTCAATCAACAGAATTCAAACACCAGCAACCCGCGCTTACCCTCACTTCAGGTAGGCGCGGACGAGATCGATCAAGTCATGCGCGAGTTCTGTTCAGGATAGCGAACCCTTCTCTCCGGGGAAATCATATGGAGGCGGATATGTTCTTCCAGAACGTCTGCCATCAGGCTGTTGATGCCCCCTGGTACATTGGCCAGTAGCTCACCACATTGTCGTGCCCGAATGCACCGTTCAATGAAGTCTGTTGTCTTGAGGAAAGCGCTTCGGGTTGTTTTGCGGCGACGATAACAATCGCCATGGCGTTCCTGATTTGTGAGCGAAATGGCAGCGTTCGTAAGATTCCATCTTCCTCATATCTGCAGGAGGATAATGTCCTCCTGCTTTTACTGCGTCTTCGCTATGAACACCTTGGGCGCTGGGCCGCTGAACGGCGCCAGCGGCTGAACGATCATGTTGTTCACCTTGGTTACCGGACGTACTGACGGCATGCAGGCCTGGGCCATCATGAACTGCAAGGCATTGTGGTTGCGCCAAAAAGAGGCAGACGTACCGCGACGTGGGCGAGCAGAGATTACCATGACTTTCTCCTAGATTGTTGGTGTAGAGGGATCTGAGCAGGACTCAGGCGCGCGATGCGCCCCTTCTCTCGGAGGGCAGAAAGGATCGGTACATTACGAGCCCTCTGTTTTCTTTTGGAGTTCTCCGACGAGAACGAAGAAACTGCTTGGACTGGCTGTTTGTATCTGCCGCGAACGGTAAAATCCTTCTCCGAGCCGGAAAGGCGCTTCATGGAGAAGAAGTCGACGCCAAAGCGTTCGACGATCTTTTCTTTATCTACTTCGCAGAAGGTTCTTCACAGATCAGTCAGGCTGCGGGGCGGTTGCAGAGCGAGCACTTATGCACACTCATATAAGGGTTTCCTTGGTTGGGGGTAAGAAAAAAAGCCTGCGCTCCTGGTAGAGTGCAGGCTCCGGTTTCGTATCTGCCTCAAAGGGCAGAACGACGTAGGTTGAGGTTCAGGCTGCGACTCCTTGTGTCGCGTTCTGCAGGTCAGTGACGACCGCCTTAAAGACTGCGAAGGATGGGATCTTGTCGATCGACTGGACCTTATGCGCATCAAGCACTCCGTAGAAGACGTTCTCGTGCATGTCTTCAGCAAGAACGCGCACCCGCTGGATACCCCGATCGGTGGTCTCCAACTGTTTCACTACCCAGTGTTGAGCATCAACGCTGGGCAACTCACGCGCATTACGAGCAGGTCACCACGTCGATGGGCTTGTGACCATAAGCAGGAAAAACGTCGGTCTCCAATCGCCGGAGAACGGTTTCAGCGTGCCGCGGAGACTTGCCAACGGACCACCAACTCCACCATTGGCGAGCGATCTTCTCGAAGCTGTTATCGGCTTGACGCTGTTCCGCTTCGACAGCCATCTGCTTGGCCTCAACTTCAGCCTTGCGATCGGCCACCGGATTAATGCCAGTACCTAATAGCTTCCTAGCGGCAAAGTGAAGTTCGCGCGCATCTTTGAGGGTGACGCGCGGGTACTCACCGAAATGCATATTCTTTTCCGCACCATTGAATCGATAGCGCCAGACCCAGAGCTTCGCACCTGACGGGGCGACGACGAGACACAGTCCGCCACCATCGGCCATCTTGTACTTTTTGGGTAGGGCTTTGCGTTCTCGATTTCCTTGATGGTTAATGCCACGATGAGCCTCCAAAGTGGGTGATTTTTCAACCCCCACACTTTTGCTCATCGTACCCCACAATAACCCCCACAGAAAAGTCTGACTGGAGGCGCACGACCGCGAACGCCTCGAACGAAAAGTACGGCTAAGTTATTGTTTTTATTTGGCTTATTAAGTTCAGGGAGGTTCGAGGAAGTACGAGGACGTGCGCTATTGGTTGCCCCCCAGGGATTCGAACCCCGATTGATCGGTTCAGAGCCGACTGTCCTACCATTGAACGAGGGGGCAACAGATTGAAGGTGTCGCGTGTGTGGTGCTCGCTGACTGCCTCTTTAGAGTGTACGGCGTGACGGAGATAAGGTCAACGTGCGGATGGGATGGGAGATAGAGGCGATTGTAACTGCCCTCCCTCGGAATTTACGAGTGGACAAGGATTTCACTGAATTGGCCTGATTACACCAAATTGAGAATGGAAGCTGCCCCTGGTGTATAGACACGCACGGGCGGGACCAATTTCCACAGAAGGCCGAATGGGTGCAGCGACTGCTGGTTCGGGCAAATTGCTGAAATTCCTGTTTCGGGGAAGTTCGACGTGGACCAGGATCGACGACAGCGGCAAAGGGTGAGAAGCCTCTTAAGATTTCACGATGCATCTTGGATGGCCGTGTTAGGGAGCGTTGGTCGAAAAGCCAGAGTTATTCACTTGGATTCTTTAAAACAGATGGCTATCGGAGGCGCACGGTGACTGATTTGCGTAGTGCAGCACCTCCTAAGCCGTCGTACGTTCGTGCTTTATTTCGACCCCCGATTCGTGGACACATCATCCCTTGCGGGAGCCGCATACCACCGTTCCCTGGGAACGATCTTCGGTTGATCCGGGTCGCCCTCATAGGCCGGCACCATGACCTGTATTCCGTACTCATTGAAGACATCGAGAATATTCCTATGGAGCGCAGTTTTGAATGCAAGCATTGAATGTGGCTTGTCGCAGGAGACGTTGATTTCGTACGTAACGGAGAAGTCCCGAAGTTCCATCTGCAGTACGAAAGGGGATGGGTCGCGACGCAATCCCTCAGTCCGTGCCGCGGCTTCGAGCAACATTGCTTCGACCTGCCTCCAGGGCACGTCGTACCTGATACCGACAATCGTGTGCAAAATCAAGCCCCTAGTATTAGCTATTGAGCTGTAATTAATGACTTCGCTGCCCAGAATAGAGGAGTTGGGAATAATTACTTCCTCGTTCTTTCTGGTGCGCAGGTGCGTAACAAGAAGGCGGACCTGTTCGACATTGCCAATGTGCTCCCCGATTTTCACCAGTTCGCCAACCCGAAACGCACGACGATACGTCATGCTGTAGCCGGCGACCAGGTTCCCGATGAGCGAAGAGGAACCCAGGGAGAAGATGACTCCAATTAACAGCGAAACACCCTTGAAAGCCCCTGATTCGGAACCGGGGATATAGGGGTAAGCGACGACGACGGCGAACGCGATTACGAGCAGCCGTACCAACCGATACGTGGGCAAGGCCCACTCCGGGTCAAACCCCTTCCACGTCATGGTTCCGGTACCAAGATTGTCAAAGACAGCTCTAATCAATTTCAGCCCATAATGCGTGACCACGACAAGAATCCCGAGAAAAACAAGGTTGGGTATTATGCCAACCAGCCCTGAGCCCATGGTCCGCAACGGATCGACAGCCATTCGGTACATGTTGTTCGCAAACGCTCGCGTCCATGGAAACAGGGAGAAGACGCGGTGGAGGTAAACATAGACTGCCACCGCAATTGCCAGGCCATACGTGAAGTTCAGCAGGCCGGCAAGGACCCGCCAGATCTGTTTCATCTTAATGATGTGATGCGCCTTGTGTTCAAACCCCTCAATGCGCGCCCGATAACGTCGCTCGAATCCTGCTCGCAACCAGGCGGCAATCCGGCGGCCAAATCGTAATGCAACGACCAACACTAGTGTCGCCACGAGCACGTACAGGACGCGCCACAATAGAAATCCGGGACGCCTGTCTCGGCGATATGCCTCGATCGCCTCGCCGATGCGGCCTCTGTAGATCTCCGCAAGCGGACGGGGAGAGATCCCTTCGATTGACGCGTCCTCGTTCAACACAGCCAGGATGCGCTGACCGTCGGCCATGATCCAGGTCCCTTCAGGATGGTCTTCAAGTGTGAGCGAGTTCGCGCCAATCTTCGAGTTCCCGGCCGCCGCCTTTATTCGATTTTCAATCTCCTCCGCACGACGCTCCGCTGGGTGGGCTCGAACGCCTCGTACCGAGAAGAGCGTCTTGCCGTCGATGACGACATCTGCCAGGCGCAAGTCGTTGTTATCCTCGTCAGCCGCAGCTGCATCCCTGCTCGCCGCAACTGTATTGGGGCTTTCCTGGCCGAAGACAGGAATACCTCCGCCTAGAGTCAAGGCTAGGACGATTAAAAGGAGAGATGCTCGGATGTTGGACATCGCTTTGACTCCTGAACGTGAAGCTGAGCACGTTTCTGCCGAAGTACTAGCAATATGAGAGATCATCAGAAGCTCACAGCATACGTCAAGAGAATTTGACAGGCAGGCCAGTGAACGATATCAGGGCAACTCACTCATCCAGGTAATCATTCGATGTGCAAGCCAACCCGATCGGGGAATCGAGCTCATTCAGACTGAAAGGGTGCACTTTTATCGACTCCTATCCTCCCGTGTCTGGGAGGCTTAGTGTCGAGTTCCTGCATTTTAGTTGCAGTATTCGATTGACACTGTTAAACGCGCTTCCTATAGACCGATCCAGATTTCTTGAATTCAGTGGGGTGGGAGTCGTGAGTCAGCAAATTTTTATTACACTCCGAGGGGGTGCACTTTTGGCGTCCCTTATCCCCTACCCGTCAAAGTGCGGATTTTTTTACGTTGATGCGTGCACCTTAGAATTCGGATGGATCGTTAGGAGAATAAGCATGTTCGAACGCTATACAGAGAGGGCACGCCGGGTGATTTTCTTTGCCCGGTATGAAGCCAGTAGTTATGGGTCGCCTTATATCGAGACCGAGCATCTGCTGCTTGGTTTGTTGCGCGAGGACAAGGCACTGACGAACCGCTTTTTGCGGTCGCATGGGTCAGTGGAGTCGATAATCAAGCAGATTCAGGACTCGGCGACTATTCGGGAGAAGCTGCCGACATCCGTCGATCTGCCACTGTCGAATGAGGGCAAACGGGTGCTGGCCTATGCTGCCGAAGAGGCGTATCTGCTTATGCATAAACATATTGGAACGGAACATCTGCTGCTCGGCCTGCTGCGCGAAGAGAAGTGTTTCGCGGCGGCGATCCTGCAGGAGCGTGGGTTGCGTGTGCCTGCGATTCGCGAGGAGTTGCAACAGATGACACACGAGAATGCCCAACGCGGGGAACGGGGCATACCTGCGGAGTTTTCGCCCGACCTGGCACGTTGCGCTATTGACCAGCAGCTTGCTGCTAACTTTCTGGAATTTTCGTGCAACAAGCTGGACTTGATGGTGAAGGATCTGAGTACGTGTGTGAGGAAACTCACTGATGAGCAGGTGTGGGAGCGGCATGGAGCGCATGAGAATGCCGTGGGGAATCTGGTGCTGCATCTGTGCGGGAATATGCGGCAGTGGGTGGTGCATGGAATCGGTGGAGCGAAGGATGTTCGGGTTCGGGATGCTGAGTTCAGTGCGAATGGTGGGCTGACGGGCCCTGACCTCATAGAGCTCTTTGAGAAGACTGTGGCAGAGGCGCGCGGAATAGTCGCTTCCCTGCTCGCTGAACGGCTGATCGAGAGGATCACACCACAAGGTCGCGATGTCTCGATGTTGGATGCGATCTACCAGGTTGTGGGGCATGTGCAGCAGCACGGGGGGCAGATTATTTTGCTGACGAAGCAGATGACGCGGCAGGATCTCGATCTGACGATGCCTCGACCTCGCTGAGCCTGATGATTCTCGGGTGCGGCAGGTGGATATCGGGATGGATCGCGGCGGCTAGGCTGGCGAGTCCTTCGAGCAGGCTGGGGCCGGGGGTGTTGAGAAACTCGTCGGGGATGCAGAAGACTCGTCGCTCGCGGACGGCGCGGAGGTAGTGCCAGTTGCGTTTGGCTATGACCTTTTCGAGGGGAACGCGGTCTCCCGCTCCGCACCAGGCGAAGAGAAGGACGTCGGGATCGACTGCAGCTATGGCTTCGGGGGTGGTGTGGGTGCCAGGCGCTCCCAGGAATCGACCTCCAGCGGTCTCTACCAGTTCGGCGACCCATTGCTGGGAGTGGATGAGAGGCTTACCCCATTCTTCGCAGTAGACGACTGGGGTGTGGGTTCGCGCGAGCGATTGCTTGCGGGTCATCTCGATGGCGGATGTCATGCGTGCGATGAGGGCTTCGCCTTCGCCGTAGGCATTGACTATCGCGGCGATGAGGCGAATATCTTTGTAGATGTCGTTGAGATTATGTGGGGCGAGGGTGAGGACCGGCAGGTCGGATTTCAGGATCGCGGCGAGAGACTCCATGCGATAAGGGACACTGGCAATAACGAGGTCGGGTGTGGTGGCGAGGATCTCGTCGGTGTTTGCGGTCCAGGAGTCGTGGAGGATTTTTAAGTTGCGGGCGGCGAGGGAGGGCTCGGCTTCGATGCAGTATTTGGTACAGGCGCAGAGCTGGTCGAGTTTATCCAACGCGGCGAGTGTGAGGGTTATCGACGGCTGGAGTGAGGTTATCCGCATGATTGCGAGTTTAGTAGAAACAGATCGCCCTTCGCACGATAGCCCACCCTTCGCGAATGACTCGAAGGATGGGGCAACCGGGTTCCCGACCTATTCGACCTGCTGCTTGGCTTTGTAGCCATCGCGGGCGATGACGGAGTACTTGAGAGGTTTGTGCTTCTCATCTTGCATTTGGAGAGGATGGCCCTCGTTGTCGACCAGTAGAACTTTGATCTTGCGATAGGAACCGTCGTTCTTATTGTTCGTGGGGCGATAGGTGAGGACGTATTGGTTGCGGATGGAATCGTTGATCTGGGAAAAGATGTCGGGGAGTTCGCCCTGGAAGATTGGGCTGAAGCTCATGCCGCCCGTCATGGAGGCAAAGGTTTTTAGCTGATTCTGGGCCTGAAGGTAATTCAGGTCGCGGATGGCGCCGCCCATGCCGCCTCGACCGCCGTACATCTCGTTGACAAAGGCACCAGTACCGATGGTGAAGATGGTGACGTTTGGAGTGGCTTTGATCTTGGCGAGAATCTTGTCGAGGGTAATTTTGGAGAAAGTGTCGCGGCCCGTGCCAATGAGGATGATGTACTTGCGGCCTTCGATCCGGCTGGTGCGATCCAGGGTCTCGTAGAGGGCGTCGAACACGTTGGTGTCGGAGAAGCCCGGGATCATCAGGGAGCTAATGGCCTGCCCGACGGTCTCCTTGTTGTTGGTGAAGTCGGTAAGGATGTGGGTGCGAAGGTCGTACGTGACGACGGCGATGTAGTCATCGGGACGAAGCGAACGGAAGAAGACGTAGGAGGCGTTCTGCATGTCGCGGATGAAGTAATAGCTGTTGGCGGCGAACTCGAGCAGCATGACTGCGGTGATTGGAGTCTGGGTCATGCGGACGCTGGTGACGGTCTGGGGAACGCCATCCTCAAGAACGAGGAAGTTGGGGGCTTTGAGACCGGGGACGAACTGGTGGGTCTTGTCGAGGATGACGTTGACGTCCAGATTGACGATGGGAACGTCGACGCGGAGGGAGTAGGTCTCGTTGTTAGGGTTTTTGACCTTGGGTTCGGCTGGCGCCGCTGGCGGCGGGGGTTCCTCGGCTTCTTTTTTCTTCTTTAGGATGATCGTGCCGTTGTCAGTCTGGGGGCCGGCGGAGTCGGGCACGGTCTGCTGGGGCGGGGTCTGCGTGGAGGGGGCGTCCTGAGCGCGGGCAGCGGCTGGGAGCAGAACAGCAAGAGACGCGAGAAGAAGGGTGGCCGGATTGAAGCGATACTTGGGACGGATGCTCATGATCTAAAACTCTACTCCGGTCTGTTTGACGCTGGTACAGCCCTGTGGTGAGGGCTGCCTTACTGGAAGAAAAATTGACTTTTGGAGGCGACAGCTTTGTTTTGCGGCCCGGACGCGTCTACTCTTGTAGACGTGAAGACTGTGGTAAAGACGCGAAGGCTCGCTCAGGGTTTGATTTTGTGGACGCTGGCGGGAGTGGTTTGGGCACAGGTTCCAGGCAAGGCTCCGGCTGCAGCAGTCACTGCTATGCCAGCCGAAACTCGGATCTTTCCGCTGTCGGATGTGAAGCGCGGTCTGCGCGGAGTGGCATATACGGTATTTGAAGGGGTTAACCCTGAACCGATGGATGTCGAGATTCTTGGCGTTCTGAAGGATGCGCTCGGACCAGGGCAGGACATGATTCTTGCACGGCTGCATGGGGCGAAGCCGGAATATACAGGCGTGGTGGCTGGGATGAGCGGCAGCCCGGTTTACATCGATGGTCGATTGGTAGGCGCGCTGAGCTACCGGATTGGGCAGTTCAGCAAAGATCCGATTGCCGGGATTACTCCGATTGAATACATGTTGGCGGTGCGCGATGGAGAGGTGCGACCGGCGGGGACTGGTGCGGGGGGCCGGGCGAGTGTTTCGGGCAACGAAGGTCAGGTGGAAGTCCGGGCGATGGAAACTCCGCTGGTGTTTGGCGGGTTCAGCCAGGATGCGGTGAATAGGTTCAGCGACCGATTCCGGGCCATGGGACTGACGCCGGTTGCTGGGCTTGGCGGATCGGATGCGAACGCGCTGCAACCCGAACCGCTGGTACCGGGGTCGGCGGTGAGTGCGGTGCTGGTGCGAGGAGACTTGTCGATGGCGGGGACCTGCACGGTGACCTATGTCGATCCGACCCGGCTGCTGGCTTGCGGACATCCGATTACGCAGTATGGACCTGTGGACATGCCAATGACGAAGGCCGAGGTAGTGGCTACGCTGGCCTCCCCGTTGAATGCGTTCAAGATTGTGAATACGACGCAGACAGTTGGGGCATTTACGGAAGATCGCGCTTCGGCGATTCTCGGCCGGTTCGGTGCGACGGCAAGGATGATTCCGGTGGCGGTGGAGGTAACACCTTCCGTGGTTGCGGGAAAGCTTGCTCCTGTGCCGAAGACGATGCACTTTGAGGTGCTGGACAATCGGCAACTGACGCCTTCGGCGGTGCTGGTATCGATCTATCAGAGTCTGCAAGGGACCAATGCTGCGGCTGCGGAGATGAGCTTCCGTGTGGATGGAGAACTAAGCGTCGAAGGTCAGCCTCCAGTCCGGCTCCACGGCCTGATGACACAGAATGAACTGAACTCGGGAGCGATCAATACGGCACTGTTTGTCGGCGGGCGGTTTAGCAAGGTGTATGAGAATTCGTTGGACCAGCCTACGATCACGGGGTTGAAACTGAAGGTAGAGGCTATCCCAGAGCGCCGGACTGCGGTACTGGAGATGGCCAGATTGAGCCGGATGGAGGCAAGGGCAGGCGAGACGATCGAGGTTGAGGCTACGCTGCATCCTTACCAGGCCGAGCCACGAGTCGTGCGGATGATGGTGAAACTACCGGCGGTTCTTTCGCCTGGGCCGTTGCGAGTGCTGGTGAGCGATGGGGCTACCGTGGACAAACTGACGACTCCAACAGGAGCAGCCGCGCAGTATGCAGCGGGTCTTGCGGACACGGTGGATCAACTAAATCGAAGCCGGGCCAACGACAAGATCTACGTGACACTGCTTGATCATGCGGCGCAGGTAGTCTTGCAAGGCGAGTCGCTGCCGGATGTTCCGCTCTCGATGGCGAATGTGCTGGGTCCGCTGAAGGACAGCCAGCGGATGCAGTTGACGGGAGAAAGCGTGGTCGAGGTGGGATCACTCGACACCGGATATGCAGTGGCCGGATCGCAGGTTCTCAATCTTCTCGTACGCTAAAACGTAAAAATTCCCTTTACCACGCAACTGATGACCTAACTTATGTTTCGGCTTTATCGATCGGCTTGCCCGGATCTGCGGGGCGCCGTTTTGCTCATGGGGATGTTGTAGCATCAAACTGTAAGCGAAGACGTAGACGTCCTCCGCAAAAAGGAATCGATTCCTGATGAGTGAAATACATGGTCTGGCTGTACATGCTGCCGGTGCGCATTTACTTCCGTACAAGTTCGATCCGGGCGACTTACTTGCAGATGAGGTCGAGATCAAGATCTCGCACTGTGGGGTGTGCCACAGCGATATTCACCTGATCGACAACGATTGGGGCTTCAGCAAGTATCCATTTATCCCAGGCCACGAGATTGTGGGGACTGTGGTGGCGGTGGGCAGCGGGGTAAAGAGCCATAGTGTCGGCCAAAGGGTCGGCGTGGGCTGGCAGGCCGATAGCTGTGGAATATGCGAGTGGTGCCGGCAGGGCGATGAACATCTTTGCGCAAAGTCGCAGCCAACGTGCGTGGGCCGGAATGGCGGCTATGCAGACCGGATCCGTGTGAACTGGCGGTTTGCGATTACGATTCCTGATGCGCTGGAGAGCGAGGGTGCCGCTCCGTTGTTGTGCGCAGGGATTACGGTGTATTCGCCGCTGCGGAACCATGGGGTGCGTCCGTCGTCGCGGGTGGGCGTGATTGGAATTGGCGGCCTGGGGCATCTTGGAATCCAGTTTGCCAAGGCGTTCGGCGCTGAAGTAACGGCGTTTTCGACCTCGAAAGATAAGGAGGCAGAGGCGCGGGCACTGGGAGCCCACCAGTTTGTGAACACGCGGGACACCGGCGCTCTGAAGAAGGTTGCAGGATCGTTTGATTTCCTGCTGTCGACAGTGAGTGCGGATCAAGACTGGCAGGGATATGTGAACGCCCTGCGGCCGAAGGGGATGATGTGCGTCGTAGGCGTACCGCCTTCGCCGTTGCAGATTCAGGCATTCTCCCTGCTTGGACAGCAGAAGGCGATCTCGGGCAGTCCTACCGGCAGTCCGCGCGACCTGCACGAGATGCTGGATGTGGCAGCTCGCCATGGAGTGAAAGCAATGACAGAGAGATTTGCCATGGCAAAGGCGAACGACGCCGTCACCAAGGTGAAAAAGAACCAGGTTCGGTATCGGGCAGTTCTTGCTAACTGACATTTCAGAATAACTACGCTGATGGGCGAGGGCTTCGGCTCTCGCTTTTCTGTTGACGATGCGCGATGTTTGACGACGGTGCTTTAGACTCAGGATCACGATGATGCGACGAGTGTTGGCAATTGGGTTGGTGATGGCAGGAGCTGGATTGCTGCCGGGTGTGGTGAGCGCGCAGGGGACGAAGCTGTGGAGCGTGGAGCGCTACAACGAGATGGAACGGGGCTCCGCCGATGGAGTCGCTGTTCGGAGCGATGGACAGCTGGAAGCCGGACCGGCGACTTCCCTTCTTTATGCGACCGGAAAGGGCTACATCTGGTCGCTGGCCAGCGATGCCTCAGGAAACGGCTACGCGGGGCTTGGCGGAACGACTTCGGGGTCTGCTGTGGTGATGAAGGTTTCACCGGATGGGAAGGCTGCGCAGATCTTCGATGCGAAGGAACTTGCGGTGCAGGGGCTTCAGGTGGCAACGGATGGGAGCGTACTCGCGGCGACCTCGCCTGATGGGAAGGTCTACCGGATTCCGCAGGGTGGTGGCAGTGCGACGGTAGTGTTCGACCCGGCCACAACGGAGGAGAAGCCGAAGTACCTCTGGGATATTGCCATCGGCAAGGGTGGTGAGGTTTATGTCGCGGCGGGTGCTCCGGCGGTCGTGTATCGGGTACCTGCGGGTGGAGGTAAGGCCCAGGTCTTGTTCAAGACTGCCGACCAGCATATCCGCTGCCTGCTACTGGGTGCGGATGGGACGCTGTGGGCCGGGAGCGACGGCGCCGGCGTGATCTACCGGCTGGATACGAAGACTGTGGGTGCGAAGCCATTTGCGGTGTACGCCGCCCCGCGCAAAGAGATTACGGCGCTGGCTTTGGATCCTTCGGGAAATCTTTATGCGGCGGGAGTTGGTACGAGGGGGACGCTACCCTTGCCGCCGTTGCCCGTGACGGGCAATGTGGGAGTCACGATTACATTCAGTCAACCGGGGTCTTCGACGGCGGCCGGAGCGAACACGCTGGTTCCTGAGGGATCGGAGATCTATCGAATCGCGTCGAATGGGACGCCACAGAAGATGCTGACGCTCAAAGACGACGTCGTGTACGCGCTGGCGGTTCGTGATGGAAGCTTGTTGGCAGCTACAGGCAATCGCGGACGTGTGTACCGGCTGGATATAGGGACGCCGGGGAGATATACCGATGTGGCACATCTGGAAGCAGCGCAGGCGATGGCGTTTGCGCCAGTGAAAGATGGTCTGCTGGTGGCAACAAGCAATAGCGGGAAGATCTTTCGAATGTCGGACTCCACTGCTAAGGACGCGACTTATACGAGCGAGGTCTTCGACGCGCAGGGCGTCTCGCAGTGGGGCCGGGTGGAGGCCCGAGGCGGGGCCGCTTCTGGATTTGACTTGTATGTGCGAAGCGGAAATGTCGAGAGCCCGCTGATGGGGTGGAGCGATTGGTCGCGTGTGGCGCCGGACGGCACAACTGCCGTGCCTGTGGGGCGGTATGCACAGTGGAAAGCAGTCCTGCGGGAGGGAGGGTCAGTAGATGCGGTGGCGTTGAACTATCTGCCGAAGAACGTGGCTCCGGTAGTGGATGAAGTGGTGGTCCAGCCTGGAGCACGGGTGGCTGCGGGCGCGGTGCCTCCGCCAAGCAACACGGTCCAGGTGGCCTTTCCTGCTGCGGCTGGGGCGGCTCCAACGATCAACTTTGCTCCGGATGCAAGCACGGCTCCGCTGACAGCTCAGAAGGATAAAACGGCTGTGACGGTGCGCTGGTTGGCGCATGATGACAACGGCGACGACCTGATGTTCGCTGTCTGGTACAGGGGCGTGGGCGAATCAAACTGGCGGCTTCTGAAAGACAAGATCAGCGACCGGTTTTACAGCTTCGACTCTTCCCTGCTGCCGGATGGAAGCTATGCGGTGAAGGTGGTGGCGAGCGATGGCCCCAGACCATACGGATGCGGAGGCGTTGACGAGCGAGCGGGTGAGCAGCGTATTTGTGGTGGACACGACTCCGCCAGTGCCCGGCGTACTGGAGGCGAAGATGGAGGCCGGCACAGACGGCTGGGGACCAAGGATTCATGCGACGCTTGAAGCCAAAGATGCCACTTCTCCGATCGCTCATGCGGAGTATTCGCTCGATGCAGGGCCCTGGCAGTATGTGGAGCCGGTTGGACATGTTTCGGACTCGCAGTCGGAGCGGTATGACTTTACCATTGCCGTGCCGACTACGACTCAGCCAGTGACAGATGCTAAGGAGCATGTGCTTGCCGTGCGGGTGTATGACCGCTATGAGAATGTGGTGGCGGTGAAGACGGTGGTGCGGTGAAATGCTTACCGATTAGAACGGACAACGGCGCTTGCGTGGATAGTAAGCTGGGACTCGATGCGATTTGAACTATTTATTGCGGCGCGATATCTGCGGGCGAAGCGGCGGCAGGCAGTGGTGGGAGTGATAACCGCGATTTCGGTTATCGGCGTGGCCGCGGGTGTGGCTTCGCTGATTATTGCGCTGGCGATTACGAATGGGATGCGCCGCGATCTGCAGGAGAGATTGGTGGGCTCAACGGCACATGTGGACCTGATGCGCATTGCGGCGGATGGGATACGGGATTGGCGGCCGCTGCTGGAACGCTTGCGAAGGACGCCGCATGTTACAGCAGCTGCTCCTGGACTTTATGGGCAGGTTCTGATCTCGCGTGGGGCACGGAGCGGCGGGGCGTTGATTAAAGGTGTGATTCCTGCAGACGAGCGGACGGTGGGAGATTTGCTGCAGTCGGTGGTGGAGGGTTCGGCGCAGGCTTTGGAGCCAGCCAAGTCTAACGCTGAATCAACGAACCAGACGGTCAGCAATGACGGGATACAGGCGGTCCCGCCGATTGTGATTGGCAAAGATCTGGCAGAGACGCTTGGCGCGAGGGTTGGGGATACGGTGCTGGTGACTAGCCCGCAGGGTGAGTTGACGCCGCTGGGATTGGTGCCTCGTTATCAGCGTTTTACGGTGGTGGGGATTTTCAAATCAGGCTTCTATCAATATGACTCGAGCTATGCATTTACGCGGCTGACAGATGCGCAGCGATTGTTCTCGGAGCCCGATCTCATCTCGGTGATCAGCTTCAAAGTGGATGATCTTTACCGCGCAGACAAAATTGGTCGTGCGATCGAGATTGAGGCTGGCAAAGGATTTCAGACGACGAACTGGATGGAGCAAAACCGTGAGCTCTTCCGCGCGCTGAAGCTGGAGCAGGTGGTGACTTTTATCGTGCTGGCTCTGATTGTGTGTGTCGCCGCTCTGAATATTCTGATCGCCCTGACCATGATGGTGATGGAGAAGACCAAGGATATCGCCGTGCTAATGAGCTTTGGCGTGCGGCAGGAACAGGTGCGACGGATATTCCTGGTTCAGGGTTTGCTGATCAGTGTAATTGGCACAGTGATTGGTTTGATCGCCGGTTATGGATTGAGCTGGCTGGGTGGGCACTACCGGTTCATTCATCTGGATGCTTCGGTTTATTCAATCGACTATCTGCCGTTTGCGCCACGGATTTGGGATGGTGTGATCGTGGCGGCGGTTAGCCTTGGGGTCAGTTTAATTGCTACGTTGTATCCGAGTGGATCGGCAGCAAGGGTGCTGCCTGCGGAGGCTTTGCGCTATGAGTGAACCAAGATTGAAGTATGGGCAACTGGCACCAGAAGGTTTCGCGAAGATGCGGGAGTTGGAGCACTACCTGAATACCGGCACGCATCTGGAACGCACGCTGCTGGAGTTAGTCAGGCTGCGAGCTTCGCTGATAAATGGGTGTGAGTACTGCATCACGTTCCATACAGCTGAGCTGCAAAAAAACAACGAGACGGCTGAGCGGATTTCGCAGGTTGCGGATTGGCGAAGTTCGAAGATTTATACAAACCGTGAGCGAGCGGCTCTTGCATGGACCGAGGCGATAACGAATATTCAGGACGGCCATGCTCCGGATGCCGTGTATGACGAGGTTCATGCGCACTTTAGCGATGTCGAGATAGTAAACCTTACTCTGGCCATAACGACGATCAACGCATGGAACCGGATCTCGATTGCCCTGGGCTCGCATTCTGGGCACGGCACTGGGGTGAAGGCTTGAACGGGACCGGCATTCCCTTCGACGATGCGGGGTCTCTGGAGCCGCTGCCGGGATTCGTACACAGAGCGGTGGTGCTTCGAGCGGAGGAGCTAACCAAGACATATGCTCCAGTATCGGCGTCCGAAGGACGCGGAGGACTGGAGCTGTTTCGTGGGCTGAATTTGACGATTCATGCCGGGGAGATGGTGGCGATCGTCGGCGAGAGCGGTGCGGGCAAGAGCACGCTGCTGCACCTGCTGGCGGCGCTCGACAAGCCCACCGCCGGTGAGGTCTGGTGCGGTGAGTCGCGGCTGAGTTCGTTTACAGCAAAGCAGGCGGCGGACTATCGAAATCGTGATGTGGGGTATGTGTGGCAGTTCCACTACCTGCTGCCGGAATTTTCTGCACTCGAAAATGTAGCCATGCCGCTGCTGGCCCGCGGAATGGGGCGGGCATCGGCTATGGAACGGGCGCGGTTCTGGCTGGGAGAGGTTGGGCTGTCGGAGCGGGGCGAGCATCGCTCAGGCGAGTTAAGCGGTGGCGAACAGCAGAGGGTTTCGCTGGCCAGGGCGCTTGTGACAGAACCGAAGATTCTGCTGGCCGATGAGCCGACCGGAGATCTGGACGGAAAGACGGCTGAGGCGGTTTTTGCGCTGATTCAGGGACTACATGAAGCACATGGTCTGACCAGTGTGCTGGTGACGCATAGTCTTGAATTTGCAGGGCGTTGCGGGCGGGTTTTGCGGTTACGGGCGGGCCTATTGGAGGAGGTTTTCGCATAGCTGCACCTAATTCGGTGCTGGTTTTGCACAGCAAGCATCTAAAAAGGTGCTAGGGTATCCATAACTTTTGAGGGATTTTTATAGTAGTTGCGCTGGAGACTACACTGGTAGCAGTGGGATGGGATGCTTCGGAGTATGAAGCAGCCTGATTTGTCTCCGTAAGTACGCGGTACGGAGATGGTACGGGACCAACGGCGCTATACGGCCTTCGGGCTGGGTGGTGGCCGGGCTTGAAGGGGGAACATGTTCGAACGCTATACGGAGAAGGCGCGACGGGTTATCTTCTTTGCTCGCTATGAGGCCAGTCAGTTCGGCTCGCCTTATATCGAGACGGAGCACCTGTTGCTGGGGCTACTGCGGGAGGACAAGGCGCTGACGAACCGCTTTTTGCGGTCGCATGCGTCGGTGGAATCGATACGGAAGCAAATTGAAGGACATACGACGATTCGCGAGAAAGTTTCGACCTCGGTCGATCTGCCGCTCTCGAACGAGTGCAAGCGCGTACTAGCCTATGCCGCGGAAGAGGCGGAGAGACTATCGCACAAGCACATCGGGACGGAACATCTGCTGCTTGGTCTTCTACGTGAGGAAAAATGCTTTGCTGCAGAAATTCTGCAGGAGCGTGGACTGAGGCTCCCGGCGATCCGCGAGGAGTTGCAGCGGACGACACAGGAGAAGGCACCGTCATCGCAAGGCAGCAAGGGACAGCGCGGAGAACAGAGTATGCTGGCTGAGTTCTCTCGCGATCTGACCCAGTCGGCTTTGGATCAGCAGCTTGATCCGCTGGTTGGCCGCGACGCAGAGGTGGATCGTGTCATCCAGATCCTGTGCCGCCGCACGAAGAACAATCCTGTCCTGATCGGTGAGCCCGGTGTCGGTAAAACCGCCATCGTCGAGGGACTAGCGCAGAAGATCGCCGACGGTGAGGTGCCGAGCTTCCTCGCTGACAAGCGAGTCCTGGCGCTGGATCTTTCGCTCATTGTTGCAGGCACAAAATATCGCGGCCAGTTTGAAGAGCGGCTGAAGACGATCATGAAGGAGCTGATGGAGAATCAGAACTCCATCGTGTTCATCGACGAGTTGCACACACTGGTAGGCGCTGGCTCGGCGGAGGGTTCGCTCGATGCTGCGAATATTCTGAAGCCCGCGCTAAGCCGGGGCGAGATTCAATGCATCGGAGCTACGACTCCAGCAGAGTATCGCAAGTCGATTGAAAAAGACCGCTCGCTGGAGCGCAGGTTCCAGGCTGTAAAGGTTCCTCCGCCAAACGAGGAGGATGCGGTCAAGATCATCATGGGCATCAAGGACAAGTATGAGAAGTTTCATGCTGTCAGCTATACCGATGATGCGATCACCTTCTCGGTCTCGCACTCGAGTCGGTATATTCCCGATCGCTTCCTTCCGGATAAGGCGATCGATCTAATCGATGAGGCTGGGGCGCGCGTGAAGTTACGGCAGACCTCCCTGCCCGAGGAACTTACCGAGGTTCAGAAGCGGATCAAGTTCATCGTGCACCGTATGGAGAATGCGATTGCCAACCACGAGTTCGAGAAGGCGCGGTTCTACTCGGACGAGGAGCGCAAGGAGCGCGAGAACCTGCGGGCTCTGCGGGACAAGTATCATCTCGATGATTCTTCGGCGGGCATTGTGACGCGCGAGGATATCGAGGACGTGGTCAGCCGCTGGACAGGCGTCCCGGTAACTTCGCTGAAGGAAGAAGAGACTCAGCGATTGCTGCGTGTGGAAGAAGAGCTGCACAAGCGCGTGATCTCGCAGGACAAGGCGATCTCCGCACTGGCGCGGGCGATTCGACGGTCTCGTGCGGGTCTCAAGAATCCGGCACGGCCAATCGGCAGCTTCCTGTTCCTTGGACCAACGGGCGTCGGTAAGACCGAGATGGCGCGGACGCTGGCTCAGTTCCTCTTTGGCAGTGAGAAGTCGCTGATCCGGTTCGATATGTCTGAGTTCATGGAGAAACACTCCGTGAGCAAACTGATCGGTTCGCCTCCGGGATACGTCGGTTACGAAGAGGGTGGACAGCTGACGGAGCGTGTGAAGCGCAATCCGTACTGCGTGGTTCTGCTCGACGAAATCGAGAAGGCGCATCCTGATGTCTTCAATCTGCTGCTGCAGGTATTTGAGGATGGTCAGCTGACTGACGGGCTGGGCAATACAGTTGACTACAAGAACTGCATCATCATCATGACTTCGAACATTGGAGCAAAGCACCTGCAGAAGCGGCAGGGGCTGGGCTTCCAAAGCGAAAAGGAAGACATGGTGCTGGACAAGATGGAAGAGCTCGTCAGGGGCGAGGTCAAGCGGACCTTCAACCCTGAGTTCCTGAACCGTCTGGACGAGATCATCATCTTCACGTCGCTGTCGGACTCCGACCTGATGCAAATTCTCGAACTGCTGGTGCAACAGTTGAACACCAACCTTGTGCATAAGGCGATCACGATCTCCGTGACCGATGAGGCCAAGAAGTGGATCATCGAGAAGACGGCTTCGGACAGGACTTATGGAGCACGTCCGCTGCGCCGTGCGCTGCAGAAATTCGTCGAGGATCCGCTCTCAGAGGCTCTGATCGGTGGCGGTATCCTGCAGCGGCCTGCGTTCCTTGAGGTGTACATGGAGAACAATGCGCTGTTCTACCGGCCCGTAGCGGCGGACGGCGAAGAGAAGGCAACCGGACTGGCATTGACTGCTGTATAGCTAAACCTGAACTAGACAAGAACTCCCCGGCCATGCCGGGGAGTTCTTGTTTGGCGCAGAAATGAAAGGTGGCGGTTATACCAGGGATTGTACGGATTTGACTGCGTCAGAAACCACGTCACCTGCCTTGTCTACTGCTGTCTCCACCTGTTCCCTGCTGCGCTTGATGGCCTTCTGCGCTTCGTTGGCGAAGTGTTCGGCCTGCGCCTTGAGATAGTCGCCTGCATCTTCGAGGTAATCGCCTGCGTTTGCCGCTCCTTTACGGAGTTGCCTCCGCGTTTTTGCCCCGGTCTGGGGGGCATAGAGAAGGGCGATCGCGGCTCCAGCTGAGACTCCGATGCCAAAAGCCAACCAGTAGTTCTTTGCACTCATGCGAGATACCTCGTACTTGATTTTTCTCTCAACTGCTCTTCGTTGGATTCGGGCGGTCGGCGTTTGGTTGGCCTTTTTATTACCTGTCGATTTCACGAAACAGATACGCATGACAAGGCGGTAGAACCATTTCTGCTAATGACAGAAGCAATGCCGGACCGTACAAGGAATACGACCTGGAAGCTGATGACAACTAAAGTATCAACTGAGGTGAACCTTGAAAGACGTTTTGATTGCCGTTGCTTTCCTTGTAATTCTTGTGTCGCCAGCTTTTACCGCATTGAATGTATTCACTGGCAAAAACCGCTTCTAGGTCGATAACCCCGATAGCTTCCTGGCCCGGAGGAATATTCGGGCGAACATAGTGCTGTCCAGCCGCCCGGTGTTCGTATTGCGCAGCGATGGATGATAACTGGCCAGAAGGTGGAGACCGTTTGGCAGAATGTACTCGGCTCCGTGAGCAAAGCGATAGTCGGATTTACGGCTAATCACGCCGGATTGCAGCAGATAGGCCATATAGCCATCGAAGGCAATTTTCCCCAGGCATATGACAACCCGAATCTTTGGGAGGGCTTCAATCTCCGCGGCCAGATGGATAGCGCAGTTCCGAATTTCCTGCGGTGTGGGTTTGTCTCCGGGCGGAGCGCATCGGACAACGGAAGCAATCCAGGCGTGGCGAAGCTTTAAACCGTCATCTCGCGAAGTCGCAGTGGGCTGGTTGGCGAACCCCAGTTCGTGCAGCACGGGATACATGAAGTAACCGGAGCCATCGCCGGTGAAGGGACGGCCAGTTCGATTGGCTCCATGAGCGCCGGGAGCGAGTCCAAGGATGAGAATGCGGGCTCGGGCGTCGCCAAATCCTGAGACTGGCCGAGCCCAGTAGGTTTCATCCTGGTAGGCGCGACGCTTTGTCTCCCCGATACCGCGGCAGTAATCGCGGAGACGTGGGCAACGCTCGCAACTGACGATCGATTCGCGAATCTGAAGGAGAAGTGGAGGCGTACTCTGCTGAGCGGGACGTTTCACTGCATTTCAATGATAACGGTAGCGAGGAATCGGATGAATCTCAGCAAAAACGTCGCCGCACCGTAGAATGCTCTAGAGTCCAAGTTGAACAGGCGGTCCGTTGGAAGATCCAAGGCTGAGTCGGATGTATGCCGCGCTGGTTGCGCGAAAAATTAGAGATCTGCGTAGAAGCCTTTGGCGCATCGCCGTGATGCGTTCCGGCCTGCTAACGATGGCAGTAACAACGCTCGCGATTCTTGGGCTTGCCTTTGGGTGGAGAGAGCACACGCTGGGACGTTTTTCGAGATTGAAACAAGAGTTGAAGCCGGAGCCGATGCTCGCATCTCCCGCAAAGGGCCGTCCCGGAGGCCAGGATGCAATTGTGCTGCAACGCATACGGTTAGAGGGTCAAGCCGTGCCGGAGTTCCTCACAGCAACGGTGCTGCCCGGACTCGGAATGAATGTGCTGCAGATTACAGCGTATCTGCCACATAAAGGCGAAGTTTCGCTGCTGGCCTCGCCCACTCTGGATGAGGTGGTAAGACTGCCGGCAGGGAGCCTGCCAAGTGGCGCATTTGAGGCACCTTGGGCCAGCCGTATCTCTGGGACGCGCTCGGCTGACGGCAGAAGCCTAACGGCTGAATGGCGGGAGCATGCCATTACGCTGCCTATACCTCAGAAGATTCAGTCGGAAGAAGCGATAGCGCTGGGTGGCCTTCTGATGGGCCGAGGGGCTACTACAGCGAATACGAGTGTGATGCCCGATGGAGGGGAAGCACAAGCGACGTTCGACTCGGGGAATTTTGACGGACATTGGGTTTCGCAGACACAGATTACGACGTCGGTACAACTGAGTAGCCGTGCAATGGAGATCAAAATGGTAGCCCGCAACGTGGGAGATCAGCCCGAGCCTATGGGAATCGGCTGGCATCCACGGTTCGCTATCTTGAGCGGCGATCGGGGACAGGCGAGCTTGCGCATGCCAAACGCGATGCGAGCGGAGGTGCGCGACCGCAAAAGTGGACTGCCTAACGGTAAATTGCTGCCGGTTGTGGGCACTGAGTACGACTTTACCGCGCGGAATGGCCGACAACTCGGCGAACTGAGCCTGGACGATAGCTTCGTCCATCTACGACCCGCGCTGCTCGACAGCGGGCCAATCGCAGAATTGCGCGATCCTGCAAGCAACTATGGGCTGCGAATAACCGCGATTACGCCGACGATCAAAGCGATGCGAATCTACGCTCCAGCCAGTGAAAGATTCGTCTCGATTGAGCCGCAATTCAACTACGACGATCCGTTTGGGTCCGAGTGGCCAAAGAACGAAGATACCGGCATGGTGGTCCTGCAACCGGGAAAGTCCGTGCAGTGGCAGGTGCGGCTCGAGATCTTTCCTCTGACCTAAATCCAGGTCGTAGCTGCAGGTTTGACCCTGCACAACCAAGACTCGTACAGTAGTAGAGAGGCGTAGACCGCGCGAAGAGCTCCTGAGCGAGCCCACGGCGCGGCACATACAGACGCCACGTGGAAGGCAAAGCTTTGACCCCGACTGAGATGACTGAGAACAAGGAGACTGCCGAACAGCAGTCCGAAGTTGCACACACGCATGATCACGCACACGATCACGATCATGACCACGAGCATCAGCATGCTCCCTCGCTGAACCCGGAGTTGGTGCGCGAGATTGAAGTAGAAGCGCCCGCCGAAGAGGTATCGAAGAGCTTCAAGACCGTTGTGAAGCGTTACCAGAAGCTCGCCCGCATCCCCGGGTTCCGTGCAGGCAAAGTACCGGAGTCGCTGATACGGTCGAAGTTCGCCAAGGAAGTCCGGCAGGAGGTTCTCGAGAGCCTCGTGTCGGAGCGTTTCCGCAAGGCCATCGACGAGCAGAAGCTTCAGCCTATCTCACAGCCTCAACTGCTGGATATGCAACTCTTCGACGGGCAGCCGCTGAAGTTCAAGGCTGCGTTTGAAGTTGCACCCGAGTTTGACGTTGCTGGCTACGACTCAGTTCATGTAACAAAGCCTGACGCCGCTCTGACCAACGATGAGTACGATGCCGAGCTGAACCGTGTGCTGGACAGCCATGCCACTGTCGAGCCGGTAGACGAAGACCGTGCTTTGGTGGACGGCGACTGGGCAGAGATCGAGTTCCGTGGCGAAGTGCAGGATCTTGCACAGACCGTGACCGAGGAAGGCGTCGCCAATGCGTCCAAGAGCGAGCCAATCACTGGTCAGGACGTTCTCGTAGAAGTCGGCGGCAAGAACACCCTGCCCGCCTTCAACGAAGCGCTGCGTGGATCGAAGCCCGGCCAGGAGCTGAAGTTCGAGGTCATCTATCCTGCGGACTTCGGCGAGCAGCGGCTGGCTGGACAGACGGTCAGCTACGACGTGACCGTCAAGAGCATCAAGAAGAAGACCTATCCTGAGCGCGATGCGGAGTTCGCCAAGCAGCTCGGCAACTACGAGAGCTGGGAGGAGTTCGAGGCCAAGCTTCGCGAGCACGCCTCCAACCGCAAGAAGGACGCACTCGAGACTCAGGCGAAGGACAAGATGCTTGAAGAGCTCATCGCGAAGTATCAGTTCCCTGTCCCCGAATCGTTCGTGCAGCAGCAGATCGATGCGCGCCTCGACCGCGGACTCCGTGCGCTGGCTCAGCAGGGCATGAAGCCGGAAGATATGCGCAAGCTCGACTTCGGACGTCTGCGTGCCGCTCAGCGCGACCAGGCCGTCAACGAGGTGAAGGCTTCGATGATCCTCGACCGAATCTCCGAGGCGGAAGGTGTCGTCGTCAGCGACGAGGACCTCGACCGCGAGCTGTTGATGCTTTCCATTCAATCACGCGAGCCATTGGAGGCTCTGCGTGAGAGACTGACGAAGGACGGCGGTTTGGACCGGATTCGCGAGCAGATGCGTCGCGAAAAAACAGGAAGCGTGCTCTACGAGAAGCTGTCCGCGTAGATCGAATTAGTCTGATTGCCTAACCGACAAGAAAGAGAGTGCAAATGGGACTGGTACCAATGGTGATCGAGCAGACGAGTCGTGGCGAACGAGCCTACGACATCTACAGCCGTCTGCTCCGGGACAACATCATCTTCCTGGGAACGCCGATCGACGACAACATCGCTAATGTCATCATTGCGCAGATGTTGTTTTTGAGCGGCGAGGATCCGGAGAAGGACATCCAGCTCTACATCAACTCGCCAGGCGGCTCGATTACGGCAGGCCTCGCGATCTATGACACGATGCAGTACATCAAGAACGATGTCGTAACGTTCTGCATCGGTCAGGCAGCGAGCATGGGCGCCTTCCTGCTGATGGCCGGCAAGAAGGGCAAGCGCTTTGCACTGCCTAACTCACGCATCCTGATCCACCAGCCGTCCATGGGCGGCCTCAGTGGACAGGCTACGGACATCGATATCCATGCCCGTGAGATTCTGCGCATTCGCGAGATCACCAACAAGCTGATGAGCGCCAGCACAGGCCAGACGCTGGAACGCATCGAACGCGATGTCGAGCGCGACTTCATCATGACGGCTGCGCAGTCGAAGGAATACGGCATCATCGACGACATCATCGATCGGCCACGAACGTAACCACTTCTCAGGTACGATAGTGCAAGAAACCCGGGCCGTCGGTCCGGGTTTCTTTGCATTCTCTCCAAATTGGTGTATAGATGAAGGCACCTGCCATGCAATCATCCAAGATGAAACAGGTGTAAACTTTAACCTAGAAGCTATTGCTGTATCGCTTTGCCAGGAGCTGTCGCATTTATGAAAACATCACGGGGCTCAGACGAATCTCTTCGTTGCTCGTTCTGCCATAAGTCGCAGGATGCCGTTGCTAAACTCATCTCTTCCCCCTCGGACTATCCGCGGGCGTATATCTGCGATGAGTGTGTAGCGGTTTGCAACTCCATTCTCGAAGATGATCGTACCGAGGCCCAGCCAGGAGCCGCACCGGCACATCTGCCGAAGCCCCAGGAAGTCAAGGCGTTTCTCGATGAGTATGTGATCGGGCAGGAACAGACGAAAAAGAAACTGGCCGTCGCCGTCTACAACCACTACAAGCGCATCCAGATGAACAAGACACGCGGCAACGATGTGGAACTCGCGAAATCGAACATCCTTCTAGTGGGACCCACGGGATCAGGCAAAACGCTTCTGGCGCACACACTTGCGAAGATGCTGGACGTACCGTTCGCAATCGTTGATGCAACAACGCTTACCGAAGCCGGTTATGTTGGCGAAGATGTAGAAAACATTATCCTGAAGCTCCTGCAGGCCGCCGATGGTGACGTAGCCCGTGCTCAGAGCGGAATTATCTACATCGATGAAATCGACAAGATTGGCCGCAAAGACGAAAACCCCTCCATCACCCGTGACGTCTCCGGCGAGGGAGTGCAGCAGGCTCTGCTGAAGATTCTCGAAGGAACAGTCGCAAACGTTCCGCCGCAGGGTGGCCGCAAACATCCCCACCAGGAATTTACGGCTGTTGATACGACGAACATTCTCTTCATCTGCGGCGGCGCTTTTGTTGGCCTCGAAAAAGTAGTCGGACGCCGTATCGGCAAGAAGGCTCTCGGTTTCCGTGCCGTAGCCGATCCCGATGCAAAGGATGGCGACGTAACTCCGATCCGCGCACAGCGCGACTCCGAGCTCCTGCGTCAGGCCGAACCACAGGACCTGCTGAAGTATGGCCTCATACCTGAGTTTGTCGGCCGTTTGCCGGTGATGGGCATCCTTGACGAACTCGACGAAGCCGCGCTGATCGAGATCCTGACCAAACCGCGCAACGCGATCCTCAAGCAATATGCCAAGCTGTTCGACTTCGAAGGCGTGAAGGTGACCTTCTCCGACGAGGCGGCAAGAGCTATCGCGCGTGAGGCCCTGATGCGTAAAGTGGGCGCTCGCGGCCTGCGCATGATTATCGAAGAACTGATGCTGGACCTGATGTATCACGTTCCCGGAAACAAGAAGGTCAAGGAGATCGTGATCACAGAGGCTATGGTCAAGAATCGCGACCTGACGCTTCCGATGCTACTGGAAAAAGCTGGCTAGTATTGCACTTCACCGTGTGAATCTAGCCAGATTCTCCGCAGAATCCCTGCGCTTTCAAAACAAAAAATATAGCTCCTCAAAACATTTGGCATGAACATTGCTTGGTACTTTTAGTAGCGCCAAGTATGTCGTGAGGAATTACAATCATGCGAAACCGCAAACGCCGGCGTTGCATCGTTACCGCCGTTTAAACGTCTAATTGGGGAGAGCGATGACAAATCAACCAAAAGAAACGCTGAGCGGCGACGTTCGAAAACTACCGATGATGCCCATTCGTGACATGGTCATCTTCCCCCACATGATGACGCCCTTTGTCGTTGGCCGTGAGTCCAGCGTAAGAGCCCTTGAAGAAGCACTCTCTGGCGACCGGAAGATCTTTCTGGCGACGCAGCACGATGCCTCCGTTGACGAGCCCAACTCCGACGATATTTACGAGACCGGCACCATTGGCAACATCGTCCAGAGCGTCAAGATGCCCGACGGCAACATCAAGGTCCTGGTAGAAGGCGTAGAACGCGCACGAGCCAGCGAGGTCACCGATATCGATGGTTTCTTTGTTGCGACCGTACGCACAGGGCAAACTCACCTCGAGCTAACGCCTCAGGTCGAGACGCTTATGCAGCGAGTCCACTCTCTTTTCGAACAGTACGTGAAGCTGCAGCAGTCGTTGAACTACGAGACGATGGCGGCAAGCGTGCGCTCGGATGAACCCGCGAAGCTGGCCGATACCATTGCGGCGAACCTGCAGCTCTCCATAGAAGAAAAGCAACAGTTGCTCGAGGTCTTCAATCCCGAGACCCGCCTGTCCAAGGTGGCCGACGTTCTCGACACCGCGATTGAGAAGCTGAACATGGATCGCACCATCCAGTCGCGCGTAAAGCGGCAGATGGAGAAGGCACAAAAAGAGTACTACCTCAATGAGAAGATCAAGGCCATCCAGAAGGAGCTAGGCCGCGGTGAGAAGTCCGAGTTTGACGAACTGAAGAAGAAGATTGAAGCGGCCGGAATGCCGAAGGACGTGCTCGACAAATCCCTGCAGGAGCTGAAGAAGCTTGAGGCCATGCCTCCGATGTCGGCCGAGTCAACCGTCTCTCGGAACTATCTCGATTGGCTGCTCGCGGTGCCGTGGAAGAAACGCTCCAAGGAAATTCGTTCAATCGAGCACGCCGAGCAAATTCTCAATGAGGATCACTACGGCCTCGAGAAGATCAAAGAGCGCATCCTGGAATTTCTCGCGGTTCGCCAGCTGGTCAAAAATCCGAAGGGATCGATTCTCTGCTTCGTCGGACCTCCGGGCGTAGGAAAGACTTCGCTCGGCATGTCGATCGCCAAGGCCACAGGTCGCAAGTTCGTGCGCATGTCCTTGGGCGGCGTACGTGACGAGGCTGAAATCCGGGGTCACAGACGCACCTACATCGGCGCGCTGCCGGGACAGATCATCCAGTCCATGAAGAAAGCTGGAACCAAGAATCCCGTCTTCATGCTCGACGAGATCGACAAGATGGCCTCGGACTTCCGTGGCGATCCGGCCAGTGCCCTGCTTGAAGTCCTCGATCCGGAGCAGAACACTTCGTTCCAGGATCACTACCTTGACGTGGAGTACGACCTTTCGCAGGTGCTGTTCGTAGCAACTGCAAATGTGTCTGCACACCATCCCCGGCCCCTTACAGGACCGCATGGAGATTCTGCGGCTCCACGGATACACCGAGGTCGAGAAACTCGAGATCGCCAAGCAGTACCTCGTAAAGAAGCAGCGTGAAGGAACCGGCTTGACCGAAGAACAAATCATCTTCGAGGACGATGCGCTGCGGCAGATCATTCGCGGATACACGCGCGAAGCTGGCGTACGCAACCTCGAGCGCGAGATCGGCAATGTGTGCCGCAAGGTAGCCCGTCGCGTTGTGAAGAACGGCGCGAAGCACCAGGAAACCATTACAGGCGAGAACATCGGCGAGATTCTCGGTGTGGCCAAATTCCGCGACTCGCAGGTCCACGAGAAGAGTGAGGTGGGCCTGGTGACCGGACTCGCGTGGACGGAGATGGGCGGCACGATTCTCCAGACAGAGGTCCAGGTGCTGGATGGCAAAGGCAAGATGACGGCTACCGGCCAGCTTGGCGACGTCATGCAGGAGTCGGCGCAGGCTGCGCTGAGCTACATCCGCTCGCGGGCGGCTCATCTAGGCCTGGCGAAGGACTTTTATCGTAACGTTGACATCCACGTCCACGTGCCCGAAGGCGCAATTCCCAAGGACGGCCCTTCTGCCGGAATTACGCTCGCCACAGGCCTCGCCAGCGCGTTGACGAAGATCAAAGTGCGGCGCGACGTCGCCATGACTGGCGAAATCACGCTGCGCGGCAAGGTGCTTCCCATCGGCGGACTGAAAGAGAAACTGCTGGCGGCGCATCGCGCGGGCATCTTCGAGGCAATTCTGCCTGAAGAGAATCGTAAAGATCTCGCGGAGCTTCCTGAACTCCTGAAGACCTCTATGAAGCTGCACTTCGTCGAGGAGATGGATCAGGTACTGCAGCTTGCCCTGGAGGGTAAACTGCCCGAGTTGCATGAAGAGACTCCTGAAGGCCTCGGAACTGTTCTTCCAGCAAACATCGAGATTCCTCAACCGGCCGCACGTCAATAACTAGCCCTTCGAACACATACACACAAAAGCCGAGCTCATTGAGCTCGGCTTTTCACGCTTTCTTCTTGTCAAAAAGCTAACCTGCGCGCTTACCGGTGACAAAGTGCATAATGAGCGAGATGATCGCGAACAGGAGCAGCAGATGGATCAATAATCCTGCCCCCTTGAAGACCAAAAAGCCTCCGATCCATAGCACAACCAGAACAATCGCAAGTATAAGAAACATTCCAAACCTGCTTTCTCGATGCAATTCACAGACCTGACATCTACAGGTGATAAGAGCCGCGATGTTCTATATTCGTTGCTTCCACAACAAAATTCAGCGAATTTGATTGCCGATAGAAACAGAAAAGCCCCGAATTAGTTCGGGGCTCTCTAGTATGTTCGCGAATACGTTAGAAGTTGCCGCCTGCAATGGAGGGGATCAGCATGACCTCATCGCCGTCCTGGAACGAGTAGGTCTCGCCGCCAAGGAAGCGGATATCCTCGTCGTTGACGTAGATATTAATGAAACGGCGAAGCTTGCCATCGTCATCCTTGATCTGCGTGCCGAGGGCGGGAAAGGTCTGCTCGATGTCCGCGATCAGGGCCGGAAGATTCTCGGCCACCGAATCGAACTGCTTGCGGCCATCGGTGTGGCGGGTGAAGGCGGTCGGGAGCGTTACTTTGATTGCCATTACTTTCCTCCTGCCGCAACCAACTCAGGTTCGGCAACACCGTCGAGCTCGCGAAGATAGGCGTCGAAGTCTGCCAGCCGCGGGCGAACGGCACGCTCTTCCCGATAGTGTCCGGTCAGCGCGTCTGTAGTTTTGAGACCGTTGCCTGTGATGCAGGTAACGGTAAGTTCATCGGGAGAGATGCGGCCATGAGCGTAGAGGCGCGCCGTGACGGCCGTGGTGACGCCGCCGGCAGTCTCTGTAAAGATGCCCTCGGTCTCGGCCAGTTCCTGCATGCCGGAGACGATCTCCACGTCGGAGACATCCTCCGCCCATCCGCCGCTATCACGAATCATCTTGGCTGCAGCCGGGCCATCTGCCGGGTTGCCGATAGCAAGAGAACGAGCAATCGTGTTCGGCTTTTGCGGCTCGATGTAGTCGGTTCCCTGCTTGACCGCGGTAGAGATAGGCGAGCAGCCCGTCGCCTGAGCGCCAAAGAAGCGCACGGGCTTGTCTTCTACCAGACCGAGATAAACGAGCTCCTGGAAAGCCTTGCGAATCTTGCGAATCAGCGAGCCGCCTGCCATCGGGACAACAACGTTGTCGGGGAGCCGCCATCCGAGCTGCTCAGCGATCTCATACCCCACCGTCTTTGAACCCTCGGCATAGTAGGGGCGCAGGTTCACGTTCACAATGCCCCAGTTGTACTCGTCGGCAATCAGAGTGCACAGCCGATTGACATGGTCGTAGTTGCCATCGATGCGGATTAGGCGCGCACCGTAGACCTGTGTGTTGAGAATCTTAGCGGGCTCGAGATCAGCCGGAACCAGAATGCTGGCCTTCAGGCCAAGGCGTGCGGCCTGTGCAGCAACAGAGTTGGCTAGGTTGCCAGTGGAGGAAGCTCCCACAGTCTCAAAGCCGAAGCGCTGCGCATTGGCCAATGCAACGGAGACGACGCGGTCCTTGAAGCTCAGCGTCGGGAAGCAAACGGCATCATTTTTGACATAAAGATTGGTAGCGCCAATGCGCTTACCGAGATTAGTGGCCTTCACCAGCGGCGTAAAGCCAACAGGGAGGTCGGGTTGAAACCCGTCGGGGATAGGAAGAAGTGCGGCGTAGCGCCAGATGTTTGCCGGGCCTGCGGCGATTGCCTCGCGGGTAAAGACCCCGCGTGCGGCTTCGAGATCATAAGCAATCTCAAGAGGGGCAAGGCAGTCCGGGCAGCCTGAGAGTGGTTGATTGCCATACCGCTTGCCACACTCGTTGCACTTCAGCTCATACCGCGTACAGGAATAGTTCATTACGCTCTCTCCGAGTGGAAAGAGGAAATCTGCTTATGACGCTCTCTTTGGAAGTTGCCGAACCGGCCAGGAAATTTGAAATGCGGGGTGCAGATCCAGGTTCGGGCTGCGTGCTCCGAATCTCATGTTCCCTGTCTCCAGGAGAGAGTTGACACCGGTACGCCTTTGTTCTGTCCGGTTGTCGTGGCGTCAAAGGGCTCGTCCCTCAACCACTCTGCATGAAATTCAAATTTGCCCGAAGGCAAACTGGAATAGTTCATTTGTAGCACAGCGGCGATACCGCTGCAAGTCTTGCTTGTTGAAAAGTAAGATGCTTTTCCCCAGGCATCGGCTTCATTTTCATCGCCACACCTGCAACACCCATTTGGAGCGCAACGCTACTCTTTGTCTAAGATATCCCTTACGCCTTTAGCAAAGCCCTCAGGATTAAACTCTGTACGAACGATCTCATCCGGGCAATCCGTCAAAATGGCCACCAACCAATTGCATACAAAAGCGACCGTCTGTTGGGGTCGAGCGGTCTTGACCTCAGAACAAAGGTGCTCCGCACGCGGGATCCCTGATTCACCCTCAACATCGATCAGAACGAGATCGTACCGGCCTGCCTTGAACATCGCCATGCCTTCGGTATGGCTAAGGGTAGAGTCGACATGAAAACCTTGAAGCCGAAGAATTTGGTCGCGAAGCGGACGCAAAACCTCACGATTGCAAACATGAAGAATGAAACGATTATTGCCCACTGAGGTTTCCATTAATAAGCCAGGATGGTTCCCATCCATTATCTCCTGAATAAGCATTCAGTGCTCCAAAACGAGAGCTTTCAGAAGATAAGACGACGAAGTACTTCGCCTCCGGTAGTGGACGAGAGACAGTCAGTCTCTAAGTCAGAATTTCAGCCTCGTCCTTCGCCGATTGCACCACATCTGGCAGCGTGTGCATGGGAACCAGCAGGTCTTCCTTGCGCATAACCAGATTCGTCGCGTTCAGCGAGGCAAGTTCAAAGCCATGGCCATGAGTAATGGCATCTGTCGGACAGGCCTCGACGCAATAGCCGCAGAAGATGCATCGGTTGTAGTCGATGTTATAGACCTTGGCATAGCGCTCTGCCGACGAGATACGCTTCTCTTCCGTGTTTTCCGCTGCCTCAATGTAGATGCAGTTCGAAGGACAAGCCGCAGCACACAAAAAACACGCCACGCATTTCTCCAGGCCGTTTTCATCGCGCTGGAGCTGGTGCTTCCCGCGAAAGCGCTCCTGAAACTTGGCGCCGCGCATAGGCCCTTTGCCATCGGGGTAGTTCTCGACCTCAGTCGGCTGGAAAGCCTCCTTGAGGGTTATGCTCATTCCCTTGACAATGGCTGCGGCATCGCGAAGTTTAGACATAACTTGAGTATACGATGCGAGAGCGATAGGCTGAAAGCCATGAATCGAGCTCATCTTTCTCTTGCCTGCCTGATCTCCTTCGGACTCCTCTTGTCCACCCCGTCCCGCTTACAAGCACAGGCCGGACAGACGGGTTCGATGAAGCACGCCCATGCGATATTCACTTCGACCAGTCTGACCCTTACCATCGACGGCAACGCCACAACGCTCTCCGTCGCCGACCTGCAGGCATTGCCGCAAAAGACCGTGACCGTCCACAACGAGCACCTCAAAGTAGACGAGACCTACACTGGCGTCGCTCTCAGCGATCTCCTTGCAAAGCATGGCTTTCCCGTTGATAACACCACCCACCAGAAGATGCTGCGCAGCTACATCAAGGCAGAAGGAACGGACAAATACTGGGTACTCTACTCCGTAACCGAGATCGAACCCTCAGAACACAATGCCGATGTCATCGTCGCAACAACGCTCGGAGGAAAACCGCTAGGCGAAGATGGACAGCTCAAGCTGGTCTCGACCGCCGACAAAAAACCGCAGCGTTGGGTGCGCAACCTGACTGCAATTACAGTCAAAACCGCCGAGTAGCGCCCAGCGTTATCTCCCAAAGGCATACGTCAACTTGAAGACACCATTGTCGATCCCGGGATTCGCATCCGCCGTGTTGTGGTTCGAGATGTGGTGATAACGATACTCAAACTGGACCGACTGGTTTCTTGTCCAAAACCACTCCAATCCCGCTCCCATATCAAACGTAAAGTTGTATGATCCCGCGTTTGCGACAGGAATCGGAGTCGTAGAAAAGATGTAACCAGCCGTCGATGTCAGCAATGGTTGAAGACGGTGTCCCGGCCGAAACCCATACTGAAATCCCACCGGCGAAAAGCCCTGTGCAAAGACCCAGCGTCGATCGCACGTGTCCGTATCGGTAATATCAAGCGTCTGGCCTGGAAATTGCAGCACCTGAGTGAAGATTCCGGGATGACACGCTGTGGCTGGCTCCGTTTTCGAGACAGTGGTATAGGTTGATCCAGGAACCCACGTCTCAGTTCTTGCGTCTCGCATTACCGGATCACTCTCCATCAACACCGGCCGAGCCTCCACGATGTATCTCAGATCGCCGACATGAGACCGCCACAGTCGAAGCGCATAAGAACCACCAAGAGCCACAAGTTTACGATCCTCAGCTCTCCCCATAACAATGTGGCTGGAATCATTCGAATACTCGACGTATATCCCAAAAGTATTGCGGCGGCTGACAACACCTGATTCGCTGGTTTGAGCGTAAACGCTGGAACCTAAACAGAAGAAAAGAGACACAAAGCCCACAAGACCCGATAACTTCATTAAGCCCCTGACCAAACAAAAAATTAAACAATTAGACTTCGAAAACCCACCTGCCTTAGGTTGTTGCGCTATTCAATCCCCAGCTTCTTCCAAATCGCATCGACCTTCGCCTTCACACCAGCATCCATCGTCAGCATCGGAGGCCACGGCCGGTTGAATCCCTCCGCTGGCCACTTCCTTGTCGCATCGATCCCCATCTTGCTTCCAAAATTCGGCAATCTGCTCGCATGATCCAGTGAATCCACAGGCCCCAGAGTGAACTGAATATCGCGCTCCGGATCGATATTGTTCGTCGTCCTCAGCGTCACCTCAGCAAGATCCTGCACATCGCAATCCTCATCCACGACAATAATGCACTTGGTAAACATCGCCTGCCCCATCGCCCAGATACCATTCATCACCTTGCGCGCATGGCCAGCGTAGGACTTTTTGATCGCTACGATCATCAGGTTATGAAAGACACCCTCAGGCGGCAGATTCACATCGACGATCTCAGGCATCGTTAACTGCATCAGCGGCAAAAAGATCCGTTCCACCGCCTTACCCATCCAAGCATCCTCCATGGGAGGCTTGCCCACAATCGTCGCAGCATAAACCGGATCCTTGCGATGCGTAATGCACGTCACATGGAAGACAGGATAGTCGTCCTGCATCGTGTAGAACCCCGTATGGTCACCAAACGGGCCTTCTGTGCGAAGCTCACCCAACTCCACATACCCCTCAAGGATGTACTCCGCATGCGCCGGAACCTCCAGATCGACCGTCTCGGCCTTCACCAGCTCCAGCGGCTTCTGCCGCAGAAATCCAGAGATAAGATATTCCTCAACATCGGGCGGAGCAGGCACAATCGCGCTAAAGGTCGTGGCCGGATCGGTTCCAATAGCCACCGCAACCTCCATACGCTCTCCGCGAATCTTCGTCAGCGTAGTCGCACTCAGACTCTCAAGCGAAGCCGCAGCGGCCGTTCCACCGCTCGTAATCGCCATCAGATCGACGTTTCCTGCCAGATCAGGCGTCGTAGCCCGCAGGCGCTCTCGCATATGCTCCGCGGCCACCTTCTGACGCTGCCAATGCATGCCCGTCGTCTGGCCGTCGTAAACCTGCATCCGGTACATCCCCACATTACGCTTGCCCGACTTCGGATCACGCGTAACCACACACGGCAGCGTAATAAAACGCCCGCCATCCTGCGGCCAGGTCTTCAGTACAGGCAGCGCATCGAGATCAACATCTTTGCCCCGCCGAATCACTTGCTTACAGGCCGCATCTTTGGCCGAGATCACCTTCGGGAAGAAGCTCCCCACCTCTGCCAGCTTGGGCAGCATCTTCAGCTTGTCCATCAGACTGGTCGGCGTCTCCGGCTTGATCAGCATGCGAATCCGATCCGCGATGTCATCCAGCGAGTTGGTCTCAAGCGCCAGCTTCATGCGGCGTTCGCTCCCAAACTGGTTCATCAGCACCTTCGCGCCGGGATAGCCCTTCACATTCTCGAACAGCAGAGCCGGGCCGCCAGCCTTCGCCGTTCCCTTCCCCATCTTCGCTGCGCGGTCGGCGATCTCGGCCATCTCGAGAATCGGATCGACCTCTACCGTGATGCGCTTCAGCTCGCCTGCCGTGTGCAGCGTATTGATCCAGTCGCGTAAATCGTTATAAGCCAATTCCCTCTCCTGCCGCAGCCTGTTGCGGGGCGAAAGTCTATGGTAACGGTTCGCGAGCCACTTCGATCAGCCTTCACGCAACCGAAATTTCCGCACAGGGAACAAACGCCTCCCCTTCAGGTGTCTAACCTCACAAGGACGCATCCCTCGCAAATGCGCACCTGAGTTAGATACGAGGTGCTCTATGTTCGAGGACAGTCTTGTCGAGTCGCAGGTCTCCCATATCTCTTCCGGCAAACGTTGGACGGCCCTGGCTTCAATCACCCTCCAATGCGCGATAGCCGCCACACTGATCGTTCTGCCACTGCTGCATCCAGAAAAGCTGACTTCGCGCATCGAAACCCTTCCTGTATTCGTCCCACTGGCACCCAAACCGCCAGTCCACGTCGAACACGTCCAGCCTTCCACTGCCTCATCCAGCACGAGCACCGCGATTCCCACCGCAACTCGCTCTCTCCTGCCACCGCTCCACCCCACCCCGAATACAAACCCAGAAGCACCCCCGTCAACCACCCTGGTCGGCCCAGGAATGACCGACGGACTTCCCGCATCCCTTAGCACTGGCTCCGACACCCACAGCGCCAGAATCTCCGTAGCCTCTCCGCACACATCCAACGGCCCCCTGCACATCTCAAAGGGCGTCTCCGCAGGAATGCTGCTCGCCCCCATTCGCCCCGTCTATCCACCCATTGCAAGGGCCGCGGGCGTGCAGGGAACAGTAGTCGTCTCGGCCGTTATCTCACGCACTGGAGCCATCGAAAGCCTCCACGTCCTCAGCGGTCCCGCCATGCTGCAAAGCGCAGCGCTGGACGCAATTCGCACCGCCCGCTATCAGCCGTATTTATTGAATGGAGAACCCACCGAAGTGGAGACCACAATTACCGTGAACTTCCGAATGGAAGCGTAGAATCCGACCTACCGCGTCGGCACCGCAGAGGATGATCCGGCAGGAAGAATAGTCTCCACCACAGGAGCGGCAGTTGGAGCATCCGAGACATAATCCACCAGCGGATACCCGGCGTTCTTCCAGCCATCGAAGCCACCACGCAAAGGCCGCACCCGGTACACCCCCATCTTGTGCAGTTGCAGCGCAAGCTTCGCGCTGGTCTCCTCACTGGGACACGTGCAATAAAGAACAACGTCCCGGTCACGCGGAATAATTTCACTGTGCTGCTTCAGCTCATTAGGGCCGATACGCAGCGCTCCCGGCAGCACCCGTGGGTCGGGCAGATAGTCCAGCGGATGCCGAAGATCGACGATGAACGGCGGAATATTCCCATGTTTCTCCGCGTTCTCCATCATGTACTTCAGCTCTTTTGGTTCCAGCCGCAGCTCGCGAACCTGCTGCAAAAATTTGCGCTGTTTCATGATCCTGTGCGCCAGGAAGCCGAGCACCATGAGCACAAAGATGACGAACGCGAACCGTCCCAGCCAGTGGAAAAAGGGAGCGCTTCTTTGGGCCAAATCGCCGAAGAACCGTCCAGCAAGCAGAAATGTCTCCGCCCAGATAATCGAGCCAGCCAGGTCCCAGACAAAAAATCGGCTGTAATGCATCCCGGTCTGTCCGGCGATCGGCGGAGCAACCGTGCTCAAGCCAGGAACAAACTTCGAAAATAACAGCGTAGCCGGCCCGCGACGGGTAAAGTAGTCCTCCGTCTTACTCACGCACGTAGACGCCTCGAACGACAACCGGCACAGTAGCCTGAGCACACTATTGCCATAGCGGCGCCCCAGCCAGAACCACATGCTGTCGGCCAGAATACACGCTGCCACAACGACCAACAAAGCGATAGAGTGATGCACCCGCCCCGTCGCGCTCAGCGTCCCAGCGGTCAACAGCACAGGGATACTAGGAATAGGTATGCCGACCTGCTCCACCAGGACCCAGAGGAACAGGATCATGTAAGCGTAATGAACGAAAAATGCAATTGCTATCGGCATAGATTTGTCACGTCTTGTACTTCAATAGATGAGTGAATACAACCTTACGATGCTGCCAGCACGCCTTAAAGATACACGCCCGGCCGGGAAACGCAGCCGGGCAGTTATCGAGCTGGAAAATCACCTGTCTCCAGACTTATTTCTCGAGGACCAACGGCATCTCTACCAGATGCTCGCTAATAAACCACGACTGCAACTCATTTGGCCGCAAAACATCGCTCACCACCAGATCGTTCGTCCCTTGGTCTCCGGCCTTGTCCGCCGCCTCTGAAATATCAAGACAGCTTTGGATGATGATCTTATGGGCCTCCAGAAGCCGCGAAATCTGCACTGGCACCTCTTCCCTGCCGCGCGGTGGCCGCGGAATCCGGGTTGTCTCTGCCGTGTCGCCACCCATCGCGATGGTCACTCCACCCAGCAACTGAACGCGCTCGGCAATCGCATCCACTACCTCGGCTTGCTCCTCATAGTGCTTATCGAACAGCAGATGAAGTTGATAAAACGTCGGGCCGGATACCTGCCAGTGGTGCTTCTTGTACATATCCCGCAGCGAAATCGAGTCGGCCAGAAGCTGGTTCAGCTTGGCAACCATATCGGCACGCACATCCGCGGCCAGCGGGTGAGGAATATCTTGGATAACCGTTCCATACTTCTGGATCTCTTTCGCCTTCGCGTGCCAGTGTGGAGCTACGGAAGGGTCGGCGGTGCGTACCTTCTTCATTGCAACAGCCATCATTCACCTCGAAGTTTCTTGTTCCACTAATCAGATGCGAAGAAACTGGCGCTGGTTTCTCCCATTCATACCGAGGCAGAATGTAAACAAACGTCAAAAAAACAAATCTCTCCGCACATTCACAAAAACCCGTGAATGACGCGGAGAGAGAATAAATCACAAGGCCATGGGCCTTCAATAAACTACTTGACGGACACGATCGGAGTAACCGAGAACCCCGGCCGCAGCGCAAAGTCCTGATTCTCTTCCTGCAGGTCTGTGAAGTCGATACGTACCGGAATACGCTGAACCACCTTCACATAGTTGCCCGTTGCGTTCTCAGGAGGAAACAGCGACAGCCGCGAACCCGTCGCTCCGCCAATCTGCGTCACTTTACCGCGGAATTTACGACCGCCAAGCGCGTCGACCTTTAGGGTCACACTCTGGCCAGGACGCATCCTCTCCAGTTGTGTCTCCTTGAAGTTCGCCGTAACCCACAGATTAGTCAGGGGAATAATCGTCATCAGATCCTGGCCGATGCTGACGTTCGTCCCAACCTGAACATTCTTCTTGTTCACAATGCCGGATGTAGGCGCCGTGACCTTCGTATACGACAAATTCAGCACCGCCTGATCCACCTTGGCCTGAGCCTGCTTCACATCAGCCAACGCCGCATTCGCCTTCGCCTGCTGCGCACGCACTTGATCCGGCCCGGTCTTCACTGACTGAGCCGCCGTGGACTTCGCATTGGACAGTTTCTGTATCGCCTGGGTCACAGCCGACTGCTGTGCGATCACCGTAGCCTCGGCCTCAAGCACGGCAGCTTTATTCCCCGCATTAGCAGCTACGGCAGCATCGAACTGCTGCTTCGAGATCACGTCCTTCTCAACCAGCGGGGTATAGCGGTCCACGTCCAGCTGCGATTTGGTCGCATTCGCTCTGGCCTGGATGACTCTCGCTTCAGCGGCCTGGGCCTCTTTCTGTGCCTGAGCCACGGCAGCAGTAGCCCCCTGCACGTCATAGCCAGTAGTGGTGATGGTGGTCGCTGTGGTTACGCCCGTAATCGGCACATTCACGTTCGCCTGCAACGCATTCGCCTGCGCACTGGCCAGATTTGCCTGTGCCTGCTCCAAAGCCACCTGGTAGTCCTTGGGATCGATCTCCAGCAGCAGATCGCCTGCCTGAACCTTCTGATTATCTTCGACGTTAACCTTGATTACCTGCCCCGTCACACGCGAACTCACCTGGTACAGATCCCCATCGACCTGCGCATCGTCGGTGCTCTCGGTAAACGTGGAGTGCCAATAGAAAAGGCCACCACCCACTACAAGAAGTGCAAGCACCGCAAATAAAATGATCTTGCGGCGCGAATTCTTCTCCGGCGATTCTTCGACCGCCGCGCCGTTCTTCTGTTGCGTTTCCTCTGCCAAGTTACTTTCCTCCGAGATAATCTTTGTAGTTCGTCTGTGCCACACCCAGCGCACGCGCCAGCGAAAGCTTGGCTACATTGTGCTGATACAGCGCGCTGATGTACTGATCGTTAGCCTGTTCCGTCTGCGACTGGGCCTGCGATACCGGCAGATTGTCCGAGACGCCTGCGCGGAATCGCTGCTGCGCCTCGCTCAACGCCTCATTGGCCAGTTCCACATTGGAGTGCGTCGCCTCAACCAGTTTCGCCGCCGCCTGTATGTCCAGCAGGCTGTTGCGAACATCCTGATTCACCTGCTGCACCTGGTCTGCGAGACGTGCCCGCGCCTGCTCATACTGCGAGCTCGCAACCTCTTCCTGCCCTCTGGTCTTGGCGATTTGCAGAATCGGTGCCGAGATCTCTCCCGTTGCCGTGAAGGTTCCGTGAGAGTGCCCCGGCGTCGTTCCGATCGCACCATAGTCGCCGCTGAAGCTCGCCACTGGCAGTTGATACGCCCACGCCGACGTCTTCTCTGCGCTCGCCGCCTTCACCTGTTCGCCCGAAGCCTGCAAATCCTTCCTGGTTTTCAGCGCCTGTTCAAACGCGGCCTGCGGGTCAACCTGATCGAATGCAGCGAACGGCACCTTGTCCGTCAGATTGAACTGCTGATCCAGCGGAAGGCCAATCGCCCGCGCCAGCGCCAGCTTATCCTTCTCAAACTCATTCTTCGCCGAGATCAGGGTCTGTTGTTGATTCTGGTAGTCCACCCGGGCCCGCAGCACATCCAGCTTGGGGCTCGTGCCCGCATCGTGCGCCGCCACCGCCTGATCCAGCGAAACCTTCGACGTCGCCAGCGTCGCAGTAACAGATTCAATCCTTGCCTCACCGGCAATGCACAGCAGATAAGCATTCCCCACCGTCAGCACCACCAGATCACGCGCATCCTCAGCCGTCAGCTTCGCGCCCGCAAAGTTGTGCTTCGATGCGATATAGTTCTGCAGCGCCGAGACATTCACCAGGTTCTGCGTCATACGAGCCCGGAAGTCCACCACCTGAAACGGCCCGATGATCGGATTCAGCCCCGGAAACGACAAGCCATAGGCTGCAAGGTTCACCTGTTGGACCGCGATACTTGAGTCTGCATTCACCGTCGGCAACAACGCCTGTAGCTGCTCAAGTCGCTGTCCGTTCGCATTCTTGATCGCCGAAGACTGCAAGATGATCCCAAGGTTCTGTCGCAGGCCCCGCTGAACCGCATCGTTCAGCGACAGATCCATCACCGTCCCGGTATTATTGCCCTCGACAATACTGCCTTTGAACGAGTCCTGCGTCACCGCAGCGCCGTTCTGCCCTGAGGCCCCATACAGATTCTGCTGGGCCCCCGCAACTGCCGAACTGTCCGCCGGAGTCTGTGGTCCACTCGCCGGAGGAGCGCTGGTCTGCGCACCCGGACCCTGTGCATAACCCGAAAGGCCCAGCGCGAAAAACCCGAAAGCAAGCACAACCCCGCCCCGGACATAACGCGCTATTTTGCTCTTAGTCATACGAATAATCGTAACCTGCATCTCTTGAGTTTAAGGCGGTTTAAAGACAGTGCGGAAATTTACGCTCCAAGGTCTGAAAAAAAGCCCGTCCCAATTGAGATGCACTAAGTCACGCAGAATGTTCAAAAATTCCACTTTGGTTGCACGCTCAACGAATTTATTTTTTGCCCCCACCACTCTTCCAACCCAAACAGCATTCCTAAATCGATTTAGAACACACTTAACGGGTACACTGCTTCAATAAACTTTTTTCTATCTGATTGAGGCACGAATGTTTCTTGGTATCGACGTAGGCACTGGCGGAACCCGGGCAATTCTCATCAACCGCGACGGCAAAGTAATAGCTTCCTCTTCCAGCGAACACGCTCCCATCCACTCCGAGCACATCGGCTGGGCCGAGCAGGAGCCCCGAAGACTGGTGGCGTGCCGCCAAAACCGCAATCGCCGGAGCCCTCGCCGCTGCCAACATCACCGGATCCCAGGTCGAAGCCATCGGCCTCACCGGCCAGATGCACGGCTGCGTCATGCTCGACGCCGACGGGCGAAGTCCTCCGCCCCGCCCTCATCTGGGCCGACCAGCGCACCCAGCCCCAGTGCGACTGGCTTACCCAAAAAATCGGCTTCGACCGCCTCATCGAGCTCACCTGCAACCCCGCCCTGCCCAACTTCACCCTCACCAAGCTCCTCTGGGTCCGCGACCACGAGCCCGAAATCTTCGCCCGCATCGCCCACGTCCTCTGCCCCAAGGACTACGTCCGCTACCGCCTCACCGGCGAGTTCGCCATGGACATGCAGGAGGCCAGCGGAACCCTCCTCCTCGACGTCACCAACCGCCGCTGGTCCGCCGAAGTCGCCGAAGCCGCCGGCATCCCCATGTCCTGGCTTCCCCGCCTCTTCGAAGGCCCCGAGATCTGCGCCCACATCAGCCCTGAAGGCGCTGCCGCCACCGGCCTCAGCCCCCGGCACCCCCGTAGCCGCAGGCGCAGGCGACCAGGGCGCAGGAGCCGTCGGCATGGGCATCCTCTCACCCGGCTCCGTCTCGGCCACCATCGGCACCAGCGGAGTCGTCTTCGCCGCCACCGACGCCCCCGCCAAAGACCGCCTCGGCCGCCTCCACACCTTCTGCCACGCCGCTCCCGGCCGCTGGCACGTCATGGGCGTCACCAACGGCGCCGGCCTCAGCCTCCGCTACTTCCGCGACACCTTCGCCGCCGATCTCTCCTACGAAGCCCTCCTCACCCTCGCCGCCGAAGCACCAGCCGGCAGCGACGGCCTCCTCTGGGCACCCTACCTCTTCGGCGAGCGCACTCCGCACCTCGACCCCAACGCCCGCGCCGCCTTCGTCGGCATCACCGCCTCGCACACCCGAGCCCACTTCATCCGGGCCGTGCTCGAAGGCGTAGCCTTCAGCCTCCGCGACACCTTCACCCTCTTCTCCGAGCTCCACATCCCCGTCAAAGCCATCCGTCTCGGCGGCGGCGGAGCACGCGGCCCCCTCTGGCGTCAGATCCAGGCCGACGTCTACGGCCACCCCGTAGAGCTCCTCGAGGCCGAAGAAGGCGGAGCCTTCGGCGCAGCCCTCCTGGCCGGAACCGGCATCGGAGCATGGCCCACCGTAGAAGCCGCCTGTGCCGCAACCATCCGTGTAGCCGAAACCATCGCCCCCAAAAACCAAGCCATCATGGACGAAGCCTACAAGCAATACCGAAAGGTCTACCCGGCCCTCAAGGCAATCAACGCAACAAACACCATCGAATCGTAATCCCGTCGTGAGCGCTCAGGTTCTCTGCATCCAAAACCTTAAGAAAACCTGAGCGCAATTTTATAAAGAGTTCATCTCCCACCATCCCGTCCGGGCATAGCCTCCTTGCAAGGAGTACACACACTAAAAGGCCCTTCTTCATTGGAGTCCTGCGTAGTGCCCACTCTCGCAGCAAGGCAAAGATCAACCCGGAGGATTTTCGATGAACCTGTCTCACACTGTCTCAAAGAGCATCGCCATTCTATCTATGGCCGCTCTCACAACCAGCTTTCCAGCAAGCGCGCAGAGCTTCGGCTCCGGCCATGATGGCGGCACACAATTATTCCCCGGCAATCTCGTCGTCAGCCGCAGCGTCTACGACAACAATCCCAATAATGTGAAGGTAGGAACCGTTCTTCCTCCCAATTGCGCTAACACCACAGGCGGCTGTGCTGCCGCCACCGGAGCCCCCTACAACGGTCTCTATCCTTTCGTCTTCAATAACGACATTTACGACGCCAACTTTGGCATCACCTCGGCAATCTATCTCGACCAGATCACACCATTCGGTTGGCTCATCAACAGCCTCGAAGTTCCCAACAGCTCACAACACGGCATCAAGACCTCCAGCAATCAACTCGTAACCAGCTTCAGCTCCAAATCCGAGCTCGCGCTCAACCTCTCCACCGACGGCCGCGTCCTCACCTTCATGGGCTATGTCGCCCCCATCGACGCGCTTGACATCTCGAACTCCAACACCCCGGCAGCCGTCGACCCAACTAACCAAGTCGGCCTCAACACCTACCGTGCCGTAGCCGCTGTCAACAGCAACGGCCAGTTCACCTTCACAGAGACCAACGCCTACAGCGGAAACAACGGCCGCGCCGCCATTCTCAACAACTCCGACGGTGCCGACGTCATCTACACCGCCGGCAACGCAGGTAACGGATCGAACCCCCAGCCCAATGGCATCGTCCTTGGCGCTGGCGCACAGTTCATCACCCCTTCAACGGCACCCGAGAACTCCCAGACTCCCGGTACGCCGACGCCTCTCGCCAGCTTCTCCGTTACCAAACTCGGCGACAAAGCCGACAAGATCGGCAAGGACGACAACTTCCGTGGCCTCACCATCTTCAACGATGTCGTCTACTTCACCAAGGGCAGCGGAAGCAACGGTGTCAACACCGTCTACTTCGTCGATACCACCGGCACAGCCTGCCCCAACGGTGTCGGCTTGCCCGCTCTTGGAGCGAAGCTGCCCATCTCTCCTCTGGCCTATGACCCAACAACACTGCAGACAACCGGCCTTCCCAGCAACATTTGCATCCTCTCCGGCTTTCCCACGGCTCTCGCCAAGACTGCGAATCCAGTAGCCGCGCCCTTCGGTCTCTGGTTTGCCAACGTCGATACCCTTTACGTTGCCGACGAGGGCGACGGCTACACCGGTGGCGCCGACCTCTACACCCACGCAGCCGCACAAACCGCAGCCGGCCTGCAGAAGTGGGTCTTCAACTCCACCACCAACACCTGGAACCTCGCCTACACCCTTCAGACCGGCCTCGATCTCGGCACGCCATACACCGTTGCCAAGTACCCCACCGGCAACAACCCAGCCACCAACCTTCCCTGGGCGCCCGCAACCGGCGGCCTTCGTAACATCACCGGCCATGTCGATCACGATGGCTACGTCACGTTCTGGGCCGTCACCTCCACGATCAGCGGCAACGGCGACGTAGGCGCAGACCCCAACCGCCTCGTAGTCATCCGCGACCAGCTCAAGAACACCGACACCGCTGTAGCCGCTAAGGAGAAGTTCTTCACGCTCCGTCAAGCCGGTTATGCCGAGGTTCTTCGCGGAGTCTCTCTCACCCCCGGAACCGACGTCGCTCATGATCGTCACGACTTCGATCACGGCTACGATCATGACGGCGACAACGATCACCGCTAACCGCAAGTTCTAGCGGAACGATCAAATAGTAGAGGCAGAGAGCTTTCTCTCTGCCTCTACTGTTTCTTGGTCAAAAAACGAGGCCATCATGGACGAAGCCTACAAGCAATACCGAAAGATCTACCCCGCCCTGAAGTCGATCGGAACCCCAGCCTAAGACCTGTAACCATCTCGAGCCCGGAAAGCATATCGATCAAAGAAACGATATCTTTCCGGGCGACACAATCGCATAATGGCATTGCAATTGGCCCCGCAACGGAGGTCCCATGCGCAAGCGATTCGCTTTTTCTGCCCTTCTCTGTGCCACGCTGTTCACCGTCTCCTGCAGTCGGGATCTCAAGTCTCATCCACTAGCACCCGGCGAGCGCGAACAGATCGCCCATCAGATCGCCGACCGTGACCTCAGCCTGGACCCTCCCCACACCAGCGACATCGATATAACTCCTCTCCAGAATCCTACCGATGACGCAAACGCCATCATCAAAATCAAATTCACCGAGCCACACCTGCCATCAAGCCTGAAGATCATCCTCGACGAGCGAGTGGTCACCGTCCACGACGATGGCAGAAACCGCGACGAAAAAGCCGGCGATGGAATCTTTACAGGTCTCGCGAAGATTGACTTCAGCGATATCGATCGCAACACCCAGCGGATCGAACAGTTCATCAAGCAAGACAAACGCGCTCTGAATCAGCCCGTCTTCCAGAACCGTCAGCTGGTTTCCACCATTCCCATTCAGCTCCTGCATCCCGGCAGCGATGGACTCCACGTCCGCTTTCCTCTTGCCGGTCTCGGCAACGCGGTAATCCCCAACCAATCTCTCATCATCACTGACGGCGCCGTCGTTCGAGATCCAACGCGAACCTACGACGGCTGCAGCACCACCGGCTCCATGGGCAAGTGGACCTTCGGAGCCCTGATGACACAGATGGCCAATCAGTCTTCCACCGGTACCGACCCGTCCACCTTCGTCCGCAACTGGCTACAAACATGGATGAACGATCAACCAGTCAACGGTTTTACAGCCGAGCAACGAGCACTGATTAATAGCGAGGTCATCCAGCCCTGGATCAACCGCAGTGGCGGTCCCGGAAGTCCGCTCAATCTCTCCCTCGCACCTTTTCGGTTGCTGGCAATCGTCAACCGGCTCGATCTCCGCAGCAACAGCGTCTACGGCGGCGGGGACGCCGGTGAAGCTCGATTCGTCTTTGGGGTAATGCAAAGCTTCAACTGCACCCCGCTTCTCTTCAACGTCATCCTGGAATACGGCATCCCGAAGGCTGGATGTCAGACCGTACGAAGCTGGGCGCAACAGTGGGAGAACTTATCCTCCATTCCCCTCGGAACGCCCGCTTACAACGATGCACTCGAGGCAATCACCGACCAATTCACGTCTGCCGGAGCGAACCCCAAGAAACCCGGAGGCAGCGCCCTTAACCAGCTCCGCACCGACGAGATTGCACTATCGACCTCGTGGGAGCTACGCGAATTTCACCTTGTGCCAGCCGCCGGCAGCCAGGTCCAGCTTCTACAAGCCGTGGTCAAACAGACCCCCGAAGCGACCCCGCTCAATAACTCAATCTCGCTCGGCGACTACGTCAACAGTCTTCCTCTAGCCGAGTTGCAGAACAACACCTTCGTCGTTCCCTTGCAGTGGCAAAACAGACCATTCCTCGCAGCTTCCTCCATCAATCACCAGGACATCTGGGACGCACCGAACATCTCCGCCGTCACGGCCGACCCCGACCCACGCCATCTCTTCGCAATCAATACCTGCAACGGCTGCCACGGACGCGAAACCGCAACAATAAACTTCGTTCAGATCAGCAACAACTTTCCCGCAGGCCTTTCCGGTTTCCTTACCGGAGAAACCATCCCAGACCCTACCGTGCCCTCAATCACAAGAACCTTCAACGACCTGCAACGCCGAGCAACGGATCTCGACGCAGCCGCAAATCAAGCCTGCCTGACAAACCTCGGACAAAGGCCGCTGCTATTCACCCATTGACGAAGTTTGAACCGACCGAGCGCGCCACCCGCCTACTTTTTCTTGTGCTCCTTGCCCGCATTAATCGCCAGATCTTCCTTCACATTCGGATCAAACTTTTCCAACTCCGCCAGCAGCCCCTCATCCGATAGATCCAGGGCATGCGAATTATCCCAGTCATGCCGCACAATCTTGTGCAGCCTATGAATAATCGGCTCGTCCTCCACCTCAATCGCCAGCTCCCTCCGGCTGTCAAAGCTCCCCGGAGCCAGATTGATTGACCCAATAATCGCCCGCGCATCATCGGCAAGCATCAGCTTCGCATGCAGCTTAATGTGCTTCAGCTTGCGAATCTCCACACCCATATCCTGCAAAATCCGCAGCCCGCTCACACCCTCAATCAGCTTATCCTTCTTCAGCTTATGCGGCGGTCGCGCCATAATCCGATCTTCACCCCGCGACAGTGCGCCCGCACCAGATGCTCAATAATCACCGGGTCTTGATACCGCTCATTCTGCAGCCAAAGCGAGTGCTTCGCCGAATCAATCAGTCTTCCCAGCCTCTGTCTCCCATTCCCTATGCACCAGATCAGATGCGAGTGATCGCCCGCACTAAATTCAGCCCGCGCCCAGTCGGCATCAAAACACTCGCTAACCTCATCCACCTCATGCTTATGCGTTGTGATAATCGCATAATCCCGCGTCGTTGTGAGGTTTTCCGTCTCCCAGTTCAACGACTGAACAAACGCCATCTCGTCGTCGACCACCATCGACTTCTCATGTGTAATATCGAACGCCGGATTACTGTCGAGCACCGGAACCCCAGCCTTTGTCAGTGTCGTCCGGCAGTCACTATTCTCTTTTTGACCATCCCGCCGCTCTGGATTCAACATAACCCGCGTATCGACCCCACGCCGATGCGCCGCAATCACTGCCTCCAGCAACTCCGGATGCGAGAACACAAACATCTTGATGCGAATCGATTTCGCAGCCTTATTCACCGCATCAATAATCGGCTGCGACGAGTCATCGGGTAACACAATCAAGGAACGGGACATTGTGAAGGTCTACTCCCTGGCCAAACTTCCTACGACACCACTCTATCCGAACTGGCGTCGAACTGTGTCCGATGCAGCCCCGCATAAATCCCATTCCGAGCCATCAACTCCTCATGCGTGCCATCCTCCGCCACCACGCCTCCGCTAATCACCACAATCTTATCGGCATCCCGAATCGTGCTCAGCCGATGCGCAATCGCAATCACAGTCCTGCCCTTCATCAGCTTCTCCAGCGCATCAATCACAAGCTTCTCCGACTCGCTATCCAGCGCCGCCGTCGGCTCATCCAGCAACAGAATTGGACTATTCCGCACTATCACCCGCGCAATCCCAATCCGCTGCCGCTGCCCACCCGAAAGCGTCGACCCCCTGTCTCCAACCAGCGTGTCGTACCCCAGCGGCATCCGTGAGATGAACTCATCAGCATTCGCCAGCTTCGCCGCCTCCACAATCTCTTCCTTAGTCGCACCCGGCTTCCCAAACGCAATATTCTCGGCAATCGTCCCACGAAACAGAATCGTATCCTGCAACACATATCCAATCTGATCGCGCAGATGCTTGATCTTGTACTCCCGAACATCATGCCCATCCACGATCACCGCACCCGACACCGCATCATAAAATCGCGGAATCAGACTCACCACCGTCGACTTTCCAGCACCGGTCGGCCCAACCACTCCAACAAACTGCCCAGCCTCAATCTTCAGATTCACATCCGTCAAAATCGGCTGTGCCGGGTCATACCCAAACGCAATATTCCTGAACTCAATCTCCCCCTTCAGCGTCTCCGGCTCCAGTCCATCCGGCTCCTCCGGAATCATCGTCTCCGTATCCAGAATCGACCGAATCCGCTCTGTCCCTACAGCCGCCTGCGCCACAGCATTTGTCGTCGTTGCAAGGTCCTTCACCGGCTTGAAGAACTTCGTCAGATAAGCCAGATAAACCGTCAGCTCTCCCACGGTCATCGAGTGCGCCAGAATCAGCGCCGCCCCTCGCCACAACACAATCGCCGTGCACAGCGCGACCGTTATCGTCACCACAGGCGACAGCAGCGCCTTGATGCTCCGCGCCTTCAGAGCCGCACTTACCGTAGCCTCGCTCACCCCATACAGAAGGTCCTGCTCCGTCTTCTCCTGTCCAAACGCCTGCACCACCTGTATCGATTCCAGCCCCTGCTGCACCACCGCCACAATCTCGCTCTGTTGTTTACGAACCTCATGCGTAGCCTTCTTCACCGCCTTCTTGAACCGCGTAACAAACAGCAGAAGAAACGGTGTCACCGCCACTGCAATCAGCGTAAAGTCCCAGTTCATCCAGAACATCAGCCCCAGCATGCAAACAATCGTCAGCAGATCGACAAGTATGCTCAGCGTCGAAGACGAAGCAAATCCCTGAATCGTCTGAATGTCCGTCGTCAGCGTACTTAGAATGCTGCCAGTCTCATGATTGCTGTAGTAGCCCAACGAAAGCCGCTGCAGGTGCTGATACATCCTCATCCGCAGATCATGCGCCACCCACTGTCCTACGCTCTCCGTGTAGTAGTTATCGATGTACGACGCAATCGCACCAATCATCGAGATCACCACAAACGCCAACGCAGCCAGCGCCGCCACATGCAGCCGCGACCCATTCTCCAGCAGCGGCCCAATCAAACGATGCAGCCACGGCGACATCTTATGATCGCCAACAACATTGTCCAGAATGATCTTGAGCGGCCACGGTCCCGCAAGGTTCATCGCCGTCTCCACCAGCATGGCCAGCAGAATAGCCACCAGTGTCCGACGATAAGGTCGAATTAAACCAGCAACAAAACGGAGCATATCCCTGCTCTCACAGCCCGCGCGAGCCGAGCCTTAGTTGTAACGCAGTTCGTATTTGGCGTCACCATCATAGTAGTTCAGCCATAACCAAAGCCGCAGGCAGCCTGATCGCCCGATCCGCAGGCGTTCTACAAGCAGCAACGGCTCAACCTCAACCTGGCCCGGGATAAGCCGGGTCCCAAGTCGAGGTCGAGCCGAAGACTCCTGAATCTACCTTGCAGTATTAGGCAACGTCGAAACGATCAAGATTCATCACCTTGTTCCAGGCCGCTACAAAGTCATGGACAAACTTCTCCTTCGCGTCCGAACCTCCGTAGACTTCAGCAATTGCTCGAAGCTGGGAGTTTGAACCGAAGATGAGATCGACACGCGTGCCCGTCCATTTGACTTCACCTGTCTTCCGATCGCGCCCTTCAAACACATCCTGCGCGTCCGAAACCGCCTTCCACTCCGTACCCATATCGAGCAGGTTGAGGAAGAAGTCGTTGGTCAGCGCCTCCGGCTTCTTGCTGAAGACGCCATGCTTGGCCTGTCCGACATTGGCATTCAGTACACGCAGGCCGCCAACGAGCACCGTCAGCTCAGGCGCGGACAGCGTCAGTAATTGGGCCTTGTCGATCAGCAACGTCTCAGAGGGCATTGTGTATTTGCCCTTGAGGTAGTTGCGGAAGCCGTCCGCGATCGGCTCCAGCACCGCAAAGGACTCCACATCGGTCTGCTCCTGCGAGGCATCCATCCGTCCCGGTCTAAACGGAACCGTCACGCTGAAGCCGGCATTCTTCGCCCCCTGCTCGACACCTGCGCAACCGGCCAGGACGATCAGATCGGCGATCGAGACCTTCTTGCCGCCGGTCTGCTTGCCGTTGAATTCGCTCTGGATACCTTCGAGCGTCTTCAGCACCTTCGCCAGTTGCTCCGGCTGGTTGACCTCCCAGTCCTTCTGCGGCGCCAGGCGGATACGGGCTCCATTCGCCCCGCCCCGCTTGTCGGAGCCACGGAAGGTGGACGCCGACGCCCAGGCGGTCGATACCAGCTGAGAGACGGACAAGCCCGAAGACAGCACCTTCGCCTTCAGGGACGCAATGTCCTGCTCATCAATCAGCTTGTGATCAACCGCAGGAATGGGATCCTGCCAAATCAGCTCTTCCGCAGGGACCTCCGGGCCGAGGTAGCGCGGCCGAGGCCCCATATCGCGATGCGTCAGTTTGAACCACGCACGAGCAAAGGCATCGGCAAACTGGTCCGGATTCTCATAGAAGCGCCTCGAAATCTTCTCATAGACAGGATCGAGCCGCAGCGAAATATCCGTTGTCAGCATCGACGGCCCGCGACGCTTTGACGGGTCGTGCGGATCCGGCACAGTACCTACACCTCCGTCACCCTTCGGCTTCCACTGATTCGCTCCGGCTGGGCTCTTCGTCAACTCCCATTCGTAGTGAAACAGGTGTTGAAAGTACTCATTGCTCCATTCAGTCGGCTTGGTCGTCCAGATGACTTCGATTCCGCTGGTGATTGCATCGCCGCCCTTACCGCTGCCAAAGCTGTTCCTCCAGCCAAGTCCCTGCTCCTCAAGGCCCGCCGCTTCCGGCTCAGGCCCCACATGCGACGCAGGCGCGGCGCCATGAGTCTTGCCGAACGTGTGGCCGCCCGCGATCAGCGCGACCGTCTCCTCGTCGTCCATCGCCATGCGCGCAAAGGTCTCGCGGATATCGTGGGCCGCAGCAACCGGGTCCGGGTAGCCATCCGGCCCTTCCGGGTTCACGTAGATCAGGCCCATCTGCACTGCGGCCAGCGGATTCTCCAGGTTCCGCTCCTTCTCGCCGCCGGCCGTCCGATCTTTCTCGCTGCCATGCATCTCCTCATCAGCTACGATCACGCCTTCGCCAGCCTGTCCTTTGCCATAGCGATGATCGCCGCCCAACCAGGTCTTCTCTGTGCCCCAGTACACGTCCTGGTCCGGCTCCCAGACATCCTCGCGACCGCCCCCAAAGCCGAACGTCTTAAACCCCATCGACTCCAGCGCAACGTTGCCGGTAAGAATGATCAGGTCGGCCCATGAAATCTTGTTGCCGTACTTCTGCTTAATCGGCCAGATCAGCCGACGCGCCTTGTCGAGGCTCACGTTGTCAGGCCAGCTATTCAGAGGAGCAAACCGTTGCTGGCCGGATCCGGCACCCCCGCGACCATCGCCGGTGCGGTACGTTCCGGCGCTGTGCCACGCCATGCGAATGAATAAAGGCCCATAGTGGCCGAAGTCCGCCGGCCACCAGTCCTGAGAGGTCGTCATCACTGCCAGGAGGTCCTTCTTCACGGCCGCAAGATCAAGGCTCTTGAATGCTTCGGCGTAGTTGAAGTCCTTATCCATAGGATCGGACAGGGAGGAATGCTGATGCAGGATCCTGAGGTTCAACTGGTTCGGCCACCAGTCTCGGTTCGATGTGCCTTCACCTGCGGCGTGATGGAACGGGCACTTCATTTCGGTTGACATGCTTCTCTCCTTTTTGGCTGGTTGAGCCCCAACGTCTGAGTCTGGAATCCATGCATCCTTGCGTAGAACAAAATTATGCATCAGAGTCTGCTTGTCATGTCTCCGACTCCGAATCTCCGTGAGTCGAGAATAATAGCTAAGAGATTTTGCGCCAACTGCACGACTGGCCACATCGTTAAACTTCTGGGAAAATGTTTTTTACAAGTCGGCTAGACCTTAGGCTATTCCTTTGACTAGGTCTGCACATCGAACGCCGTGATCTTTTGAAACAACGAGATGTCGATCTCTCACCACTGAGCGGAAAGATAGGTGGTGCTGGACGCGAGATACTGCCGAGGTGTCATCATGGTCGGATCTTCTGATTTTCAGACTACGAGAATCCCGCTCAATCAAGGAGCCGGCCATATGCCCGTACTCGGCTTTGGCACCCTGATTCCCGATGCAGCCGCGACAATAAGTGCCACCAGAGACGCACTGGAAGCTGGATTTCGACACTTCGATTGTGCAGAACGATACCGCAACGAGCGTGAGGTGGGCGAGGCCTTGCAGGCAGGACTTACCGCTGGAGGAATCACACGCGCGGACATCTTCGTAACAACAAAGTTGTGGAACTCCAATCATCGGCCCGAGCGCGTCGAACCGGCTTTCGAGGCGAGTCTGGACAGACTCGGACTTGACTATCTGGATCTCTATCTCATTCACACTCCATTTGCGTTTCAACCGGGAGACGAGCAGGATCCGCGGGATCAAAACGGCAATATCCTTTACGACCACGGCGTGACTTTGCTCGACACATGGAGGGCGATGGAGAGCCTCGTAGACCACGGCAAATGCCGTGCTATCGGATTGTCGGACATCGGCCTGAGCGAACTGGTACCCATCTACAAATCTGCCAGAATCAAGCCAGCCGTGGTCCAGGTCGAAGCCCATCCGTACCTGCCGGAAACGGAGCTTCTCGAATTCTGCAAACAGAAGGGTGTCGTATTTTTGGCTTTCGCGCCATTGGGTCACGGAATGAGGCCGGGGCCGCTGGAAGATCCAGTTATTTCGGCAATTGCCGCACGAGTTGGAAAGACGCCGGCACAGGTCCTGTTGGCTTGGGCCGTGCAGCGTGGCACGGCTTTGCTCACCACGCCCCGGACTGCGGCCCGAGCGCAGGAGAATCTCAACATCTCCGCCCTTCCCGAAGACGCGTTTGACGAAATCAATCGAATTCAAACTAGACAGAGATTCAATGAAGTAGTGAAGACCGGTAGCCCGGGTTTCATCCCACGAGTTAGCTCATGAAAGCCAACCCACATCTGGAGCACCTATGCAAGAGGAAGAAATACGTGAAGCTCTGAATAAGCACTGGCACGCGTCGGCGACTGGCGATGTAAACGCGGAACACGATATTTACGATGACAACGCCATCTGTGATTACCCACAGTCAGGTGAGCGAATCCTCGGTCGTGCCAATTTACAGGCACTCCGGAGTCATCATCCCGGCAAGCCGTCGGGTTTCAACGTCAAGCGAATTCTCGGAAAAGGTGATCTCTGGATCACGGAATACACAATCACCTACCAGGGACGACCAGCATACACAGTGAGCATCATGGAGTTCCGCGACGGTAAAGTCGTGCATGAGACACAGTACTTCGCCGATCCCTTCGAGGCGCCGGCGTGGCGGAGCCAATGGGTTCAGCGGATCGCGTAACGCCGCATTGAGTCGGGATTGATGAAGGTATGCGACGACCCTGATGGCGGTTGATCGCAGTCGACGCCTTCCTAGCCTCAGTTGGTGATAAATTGCCAACGCACTCATCGAGTCCGACAAGTAACGAAAATGTATGATCCCCTGCTTGATTGCACGGAAAGCTGAAGAGCCATCAAACAAGTCTGCGCAGGTGTAATCCGCCTTCCAGTGGGCCGGTTTTGAAGGTTTCCCTCTCCTCTCTCTCAATCCCTTCTCGATCTTCTTTCACCCTCAACACCCTCCCGCCATGGCAAAATGATCCAGACCAAAAAAGGAGACAGAATGGCAGACATAGGCGTAGCGGTAATAGGCTTCGGACTGGCAGGGCAGGTCTTTCACGCGCCCTTTGTAAGCGCAGTCCCCGGCCTCACCCTTGAGGCCATCGTCCAGCGCAAGGGCGACGAAGCCGCCAACGCCTATCCCGACACCCGCATCCTCCGTACCGTCGAAGAAGCCCTCGAAGACCCGGCCATCGAACTCATCGTCGTCGGCACCCCCAACGAAACCCACTACGCCCTCGCCAAACAAGCCCTGCAGGCAGGCAAGCACGTCGTCATCGACAAGCCCTTCACCGCCACCAGTGCCGAAGCCAAAGACCTCACCACCCTCGCCGCGTCCCGCAAACTCATCCTCGCACCCTTCCACAACCGCCGCTGGGACGGCGACTTCCTCACCGTCCGCAAACTCCTTAGGGAGAAGGCTCTGGGTCGCCTCGTCACCTACGAGTCTCACTTCGACCGCTTCCGCCCCCTGCCCCGCGAGGCCACATGGAAGGAATCCGGTAACTCCGCCAACGGCATGCTCTTCGATCTCGGCCCCCACCTCGTCGATCAGGCCCTCGTCCTCTTCGGAGTCCCGGAAACCATCACCGCAAGCGTTCGTAAAGACCGCGACGACACCGCCATCGAAGACGCCTTCGACATCACCCTCGACTATCCCCAGCTCCGCGCCCACTGCCGCGCCACCATGCTCGCCTGCATCAACGCCCCACGCTTCCTCCTGCACGGCACCAAAGGCAGCTTCAGAAAATACGGCCTCGATCCGCAGGAGCCAGCGTTGGTCGGAGGAGCCAAAGTTCCCCCCATGGGCGAAGGCGATTGGCTCGCAGAAAAGGACACCGACTGGGGCACTCTCACCGTAGCGCCAGACCCGGCAGACCCCACAACCCTCGTCAGCACCCCCGTCAAAACGGAGTTCGGAGACTACCGCCCTTACTACGCCAACGTCCGCGACGCCATCAACGGAGCCGCTCCCCTCGCCGTCACCCCCGAAGACGGCTACCGCGTCATCCGCCTGCTCGAACTGGCACGCCAAAGCAGCATTGAGAAACGGTCCCTACCCGTCACCTTCTAACCGCACAAAAGTGGGCCTCTGCTTCTACGGCAGAGGCCAAGGCTTCCGGAACCTGTCTTTTGTCCTGTTCCAGAACTACTTTTTGTCTTGTTCCAAAACTGTCTTTTGCCTCGCCTAAGGGCACGGCTTCAGCCGTGCCGTAGCGCGACGTTTACGAATGCGGCTTTAGCCGCTGAGGTCACGTCTTCCGTCTCGCGAACTCCCCAAAAAATAAATCTCAAAATCCTGCAAAAAACTGCGCGTCCGAAAACGCGCAGTTCAATATCCAGCTTTGCCAGCCATTCCACCACACTCTGTCCACAAAAAAGCCGCGTCTACGCGCCATTTTTTTGCAAAAACCCCTGCAAAAACCACAAAACCACCCGCAGAATTTTTTCCCGAAATTATTGCCCGTATGTCGCCTTCGCCCCATGTTTCCGGAAATAATGCCGATCCAGCAACGCCTGGCTAACCCCTTCCGCATGGGCCTTTAGCGTCAGCGTCCGGTAAGCCATCCGCGCCACCGCCTCCAACACCACAGCATTGTGCGCCGCATCATGCGCATCTTTTCCCCAGCAAAACGGTGCATGCCCCGCCACCAGCACCGCCGGAACCGCCATAGGATCAACACCTTGGAAGCGTTTCACAATCGCCACCCCGGTCTCATGCACATACCGCCCGCCAATCGCCTCATCCGTAAGGACTTCCGTCACCGGCACCGGCCCATAAAAATAATCCGCATGCGTAGTCCCCAACGCCGGAATCGCCATCCCTGCCTGCGCAAAGCTAGTCGCATACTCCGAGTGCGTGTGAACAACCGCGCCAATACTGGGGAATTCGCGATAGAGCAACGTATGCGTATCCAGATCCGACGAAGGCTTCAACGTCCCTTCAACAATCTTCCCCTGCAGATCCGTCACGACCATATGCTCCGGCCGAAGCTCTTCATAATCAACGCCGGAGGGCTTAATCACCACCAAACCCTGCTCCCGATCCACCCCGCTGGCATTGCCAAACGTATACAAAACCAACCCCCGTTTGACCAGCTCAAGATTGGCCTCCAGCACCGACGTCCGCAGCTCTTTCAACAACATATCCTGTCCCTCTCTTTGTTGTGCAATTCAGCTAAGTTACAGAATAGACGACCCTAATGAAATCAGCCTACCCACAGCATCTTGCTTGATAAAGTAAAGAATATGAGCAGCGAATCAAGCGAGTCGAAAGCAGGCAGCCAAGCTCTGCCGCAAGGGTTTAAGTGGGGCGCAGTCAAGGCCGGAATCAAAGCAAGTGGAAAGCTCGATGTAGCCGTAGCAATCCCCGATAAACCTGCAACCGCTGCAGCAATGTTCACCAAAAACCAGGTAGTCGCCGCCCCAGTCACCGTAGGCCAAAGACATCTCCTCGCCACCGGCGGCCGGGTAGGCGCTGTACTAGTAAACGCCGGCAACGCCAACTGCGCCACCGGGCAGGCCGGGATCGACGCCTGCGTCCAAACCTGTGTCGCTACAGCCGAAACCTTCCACTGCATCTTCGACGAGGTCTTCCCTTCCTCCACCGGAATCATCGGTGTTCCGTTCCCCGGGGACAAAGTCATCGCAGCTCTCCCCTCAGCCAAAGCCACGCTAGGCAACACCCCAGCCCACGCCGAACTCTTCGCCCAGGCCATCATGACGACGGACACGCGCATGAAAGTAGCGCGAGCCATCGTCGATGTTGACGGCACCGAAGTCCGCATCTTCGGCGCCGCCAAGGGAGCCGGCATGATCCACCCCCAACTCGGTCCGCCCCACGCCACAATGCTGGTTTACCTCTTCACCGACCTCGCCGCCACCAGCGAAGAGCTGCGAACCCACCTCGCACCAGCGGTAGAACTAAGCTTCAATTGCATTTCTATCGATGGCGACACCTCAACCAACGATACGGTACTGCTGCTAGCCAGCGGAGCCAGCGGCGTAATACTGAATGACCGCGTCTCTGAAGCCTTTACCAATGCATTGAATCTCGTCTGCGGATCGCTCGCCCACCAGATCGTCGATGATGGCGAGGGCGTCAGCCACGTGGTAACACTGCATGTAACCGGCGCCCGCACAGAAGCGGAGGCGAAGCAAATCGCAAAAGCCATCGCCCACTCTCCCTTATGCAAAACGGCCTGGTCGAGCGCCGACCCCAACTGGGGCCGTCTGGTTGCAGCCGCCGGCTACAGCGGCGTCAACTTCGACCCCGCACTCGTGACAGTTTCAATCGGCTCGCAAACCGTCTTCGAACTCGGGATGAGGTCCCATGCCTTCGACGAGGCCGCGGCGCACGCCGTGATGAAGGAGCGCGAGTACACGATCACTCTCGAGTTCGGTCTAGGCTCAGCCGAATGCCGCTTTCTAACATGCGATCTGACCGAAGAATACGTCCGGATCAACGCTGACTACTCAACCTAGGCCGAAAAAAGACTCCTCTCTCTACTTCGGTAATCGCCTGATTTTGCAGGAACAGATGACGTTTCTGCGTTAGACGATTATCTTTAGAGACGGCACCTTGCTGCGCTGTGGGACGACCCTCGCAACTATAGGGATATAAGGACTGCTTATGACGATGAAACTTGAAACTCCCGCCCAAATCGATTTTTCCGCAGAAGTATCTGAGTGGATTGAGGCGTTTGATGACGTCGTAGCGGAAGATTGGCAGAACGGCGCACACTTGCTCGAAACCCTGCGCCAGCGAGCGCGTGAGGCTGGAGTTCCCACGCCCAGCGAAGTAACGACCCCCTATCTCAACACCATTCCCAAGCACGACGAAGTGCCCTATCCCGGAGACCGGACCATCGAGCGCAGAATTGAAGCGCTCATTCGCTGGAACGCAATGGCGATGGTCCACGGTCAGAACAAAAAGGACGCCGGAATCGGCGGCCATATCTCGACCTACTCTTCTCTGGCGACCCTGCTCGAAGTTGGCTTCAATCATTTCTTCCATGCCAAGTACGGAGAGCAGCCCGGCGACTTCGTTTATTTCCAGGGCCACGCTTCCCCCGGGGTCTACGCTCGAGCCTTCCTGGAAGGCCGTTTCGACGAAGCCCGCCTGAAGAACTTCCGTCATGAACTCCGCGGAGAGCCCGGCCTCAGCAGCTACCCCCACCCATGGCTGATGCCCGACTTCTGGCGTTTCCCCACAGTCTCAATGGGCATCGGCCCTCTTAACGCCATCTATCAGGCGCGTTTCATGCGCTACCTCGAGAACCGCGGCCTAATCGAGAAGACCGACCGTAAAGTATGGGCCTTCGTCGGCGACGGCGAGACCGACGAGGTGGACACCCTCGGCGCAATCTCCCTCGGCTCACGCGAAAACCTCGACAACCTCATCTTCGTCGTCAACTGCAACCTCCAGCGGCTCGACGGCCCCGTTCGCGGAAACAAGCGCATCATCGACGAACTCGAAGGCATGTTCCGCGGCGCCGGATGGAACGTCATCAAAGTTATCTGGGGCTCCGATTGGGACGAACTCTTCGACCGCGACCACAAGGGCCTCCTGCTCAAGCGCATGGAAGAGTGCGTCGATGGGGACTTCCAGGCCTTCAAGGCCAAGGGCGGCGCCTACCTCCGCAAACAGTTTTTCGGAAAATATCCAGAGCTTCTCGAACTAGTCGCAGACAAGACCGACGAACAGCTCGCCAGACTGCATCGCGGCGGCCACGATCCCGGCAAGATCTACAACGCCTACAAACGAGCCATCGAGCACAAAGGCGGCCCAACCGTCATTCTCGCGAAGACCGTGAAGGGCTACGGCCTCGGTTCCACTGAAGCTCGTAACGCCTCCCATCAGGAAAAGAAGCTGTCCGACGATGCCGTAACGGCCTTCGTAGAGCGATTCCAGATTCCGCTCCCTGACGGCGCAGCCAAAGATGGTGCGTTCTTCCGCCCCGATGAATCGACCCCTGAGATCAAGTATCTGCACGAGCGGCGTCAGTCTCTCGGCGGCTACCTGCCCAAGCGCGAAGTCCCCAAGCTGGACTTCAAAACTCCCGAACTCTCTACGCTCGGCGAGTGGACTGGCGGCTCCAACAAGCGTGCTGTCTCTACAACGATGGGCTTTGTAAGCTTGCTGCGTCATCTATTGAAAGATCCGGCGATCGGCAAACTGATCGTCCCAATTGTCCCCGACGAAGGCCGCACCTTCGGCCTCGAATCCGCCATCCGCCAGGTCGGTATCTACGCCCCGGAAGGGCAGAAATACAGCCCGCATGACGCGGACATGCTGCTCTACTACCGCGAAGATAAGGACGGGCAGATACTCGAAGAAGGCATCACCGAAGCCGGATCGATGGCGTCGTTTACTGCAGCTGGCACAGCTTACGCCAACTACAAGGTCCCGACGATTCCCTTCTACATGTACTACTCGATGTTCGGTTTCCAGCGTATCGGTGATATGGTCTGGGCGTTTGCCGATTCGCGAGGCAAGGGCTTCTTGATGGGCGGAACGGCGGGGCGGACAACAATGCTTGGCGAAGGACTGCAGCATCAGGATGGTCACAGTCTCGTGCTCGCAAGTACGGTCCCGACCTGCGCCAGTTATGATCCCGCTTTGTGTATGAGCTCGCAGTCGTGGTGCAGGACGGCATTCGTCGCATGTACGAAAAGGGCGAAGACCTCTTTTACTACATCACTATGTACAACGAGGACTACGCGATGCCCGCCATGCCAGAGGGTTCGGCCGAGGGCATTTTGCGCGGCATTTACAAGCTGAAGCCCGCGGCAGCAGAGGCAACCGTGCAGCTATTCGGCAGCGGCTCCATCCTCAACGAAGTACTCCGGGCACAAGAGATTCTGTCTTCGAAGTATGGTGTAAACGCCGACGTCTGGAGCGTCACGAGTTATACGGAACTGCGTCGCGACGCAATCGCCGTGGAACGGTGGAACCGCCTGCATCCGGCTGAGAAGGAGCAGGCCCCCTACATTCTCACCGCGCTTGGCGAAGCAAAGGGCCCAATCATCGCCGCGAGCGACTATATGAAGTCGATTCCGGACCTTCTGGCCCCTTGGCTGCCTTCGCGGTTGGTGTCACTGGGAACGGATGGCTTCGGACGCAGCGACAATCGCGAACATCTGCGCAGTCACTTCGAGGTAAATGCAGAGTCTATCGTTGGAGCAACGTTGTCCAAACTCGCCCGCGAAGGAAAATTCAAGCCAAAGGCTGCACAAAAAGCACTGGTAGACCTTGGTCTCAACGTCGAGGCTGGCGATCCTGCACGAGCTTAATCGCAATCTCTTCGTTCGCGACAGTTATGCAGAGGGTTCCTTTTTGGAGCCCTTTGCTTTTGCATGTGGCATGATGAAGTTTTGACGGAGGAGATTGTTTGAGCGAAACGGAGCCACAGGAAAATCCACTGGTAACCAATAAGAAGCTTCGACAGATGTACCTGGCGATGATCGAAGCGCGAATCTTGGACGGACACATTGCCAAGTTGAAACGCAAAACCAAAACACGGATCAATTCGACACGCGGACAGGAAGCCTGCCGTGTGAGCACGGCAATCGAACTTGTGGCGGGCGATCTGGTCAGCGACTCGCAAGCCGGCGTCGTAATGGACCATATCCTGGGAGCTGAGAGCAGCGTAGTTCTGAAGCGTCTTTCCGATCTTATTTCTCGAGAAAAAACGGTTGAGACTGCTGGGACAAGACAACTGCCGTGGATCGAGGATGTAGAAGATCGGCTACGACTGGCTCTGGGCGCGGCGCTTGCCTTCAAGTCGCATAAGCAGACGAATCTTGTGGTCGCCTATGTTCCTCGTCGCGAGGCCAGCGGCGGAAGTTGGCGGAAGCTGCTTATGCTAACCGCGCAGCTTGAGCTGCCGATTATCCTTGTCGTCCTTCCTGATGAAACAGTCAGCAAGAAGGCCGATCCTATTGGGCGCATCAGCGCAAAGGCACGGTCTTGCGGGCTTCCAGGGATACCGGTCGACGCAAGCGATGCGGTTGCGTTGTATCGTGTGGCGCAGGAGTCGATTGGACGAATTCGAAGCGGAGGGGGCTCTGTTGTAATCGAATGTGTGAGCTTACCGGTACAAGGAAAGGTGCCCGATCCAGTGGAACAGATGAAGAGCTTCCTGCTTGGGAAAAAAGCATGTACTTCCGCATGGATGGCGCACGCCGGAGACTCCTTTCGAGAAAGAGTGTCGGTCAAGAAGAAGTAGGCCTCCGGGCATTACGTAACCGAAGAACCCCGGCTTTGGCCGGGGTTCTTTTGATCTAGGGGCTACACCAGGAAAAGGAGATCTTGGTATGGTGGGTGTACTGCGAGCAAATGCTCCGATGCAGCGATTTCAGCTGATAGTCAGTGAAAGCAGCTCTCCGATATCAATCACAGAATTTGACGCTGCACCCCGGGGCAAGGATGGGGCAATTGCAAGAGCCTGACTGTGGCCTTCAAACCACACCAGGAACGAAGATTGCTCGGATCCCGGTAACCGCTGTTGGTTTATCCACTGATAATAGGCACCCATGTCTGCATCGATGAGGGAACCTGTGAAATCGAGCTCAGGAGTGCCATTGATGCCTGACAACAACTCATTCATTGGCCTCTGCCTTTGTCGGGGTGCGAAGCGTACCAATAGCGTGAGCGGTTGGGCTCGCCGCAGTGCCTCGCGTGCTGTCCACTGCGCAAATGTGGTGCTGAATATCTGAGTTCCGGAACCCTCTGTAAGCAATTTGACCTGAAAACGGTCCAGCACCGGGTCTCCTGCCTTATCCATGCCAAGGTCTGAGGGCGATAGCCTAGCCAGGTTTGTTCGTAGTTCCTCTGGCCCCATACCAGGTCGTGAAATTTCCTTCTGCATATATTTCAACAAGGCGGCGCGTGTGGGTTCCAACGCCCGATACGGCACGCAAGTCAGTAATGGGCTGTGATCGGCTTCCTGCCCTCCGTCGACGTACCAATGACCATACGGACCGGGATGTGCTCTCGCCCGAGCCGCTACAGCCGTCAACAGCAGTTCGAGTCCGTTTTCCGGTTTGACTCGTCCAAAATATGTGCCGTGCTCACGTAGATTGCGAAAGAGGCTTCCGTCATAGGACGCGACACCCTGCCCGATAACTGCAATTCCCAGCCTGCGCACGGGAAGCGGCTCGACCGGCACCGCCGACCGTAATCGATCGCCGTAATCCGTCGCTGCGCTCCGAAATGCATCCATTTGATGCGTGGTCCAAAGGTATGCCGATTCCTGTTCGACAAACTGGGCAGGCCGATTGATCCAGTCGAAATGCTCCAAGTTCGAAGAGAGCGACAGCTGGGCAAAAGCTTGAAACCACTGCTTAATCTGCGTCTCAGAAAGAGAACTGAGGTTCACGAGTTCCTTATCGATAGCAGTGCGCTCTGCAGGAAACTTGAAATCGTACTCTATAACTTCCCGCAGTAAGACTGGCAGGAAACTAAGCGGAAGCTGCCGCAGCGCTGCAAGATTGGCCACAACGAGTCTTCTTGCTTCCGGAGGATATCCAGAGAACTGTTCGGCATGGAGATTGAGTGGCAACATAAAAATTACAGCAGTTCCTTAATCGGTTTGCCTTGCGATTGAGTAGGCGAGAATCCCATCATCGCTCCCAGGCTGGGTACAAGATCGATAGATTGCAAAGGACTGTCATACACCACTCCCTGGCGGGTACCTGCCCCAAGGGCCATCATCCAGGTTGTGCGAGAGGCTGGGTCGCCGGTCCGATGATGCTGAAATCCGTTCCCGCCAGGATCCTGATCGGAGTCTCGTCCAAAATCCGGAAGTATAAGAAGAGTCGTATTGCCAGCGTATTCAGGCTCACTTTGAGCCGCCTTCCAAATCTCGGCACATAAACGGTCCGTACGTCGGATGGCCTCAATGTAGAGTGAGTAGGCCCCTGAGTGCGCAATATCGATATCGTGCATCGTGATCCAAAGAAGACTGGGCGATTCCTGCTGCATCAGGCGTTTCGCAATATACACGGAAAGCTCATCCGGACTCGACACGCTCCGCGCATGCGCCCTGAAGTCATCGACCGAGAGCTTTAGGATCGTCTCCAGTTGCCGCAATTCGAATTCACCGCCTCCAATTTGCGGCACGTAGAGCGGAGTTTCGTAGTTGTCGCGCAGTAAATGTTCATAGTCCGTAGTAGACCCTGAGGTTGTTGCACTCAGCAAATGCTTGGGCAAAACCACTTTCGCGCCCAGGCCCGAACCATAGGAGCGACATTCGCTCTCGCCAATGCGGTTGAATCCGTTGCTGGGCGCGACAACCCACGCGTCCGACGGCGGACGCTTCAAATCCTTGCGGAAGTACTCGAAGACAGTGGGATGTTCCGGGGCAATTGCGGAAAAGTTGTTGAGTGTTTCGTACACTCCTGTTGCCAAACTAGCCGTCGCCACGTAGTGGCCCAGTATCCCCTGGTTCGTCACTCGTGTAAAAAAACTCGACTGAGGGATCAGTTCATGGAGCAGGTGCGGGATATTCTCCTGCCCTTCAGGCGCGAATGTTTCCTGATCCCTGGCGCCTCCACCGAATGTTATGACTATTACTTTTCGCTTCTTTGCAGCGGTTTGTCCGCGCACAAATGGGCTTGCGCTCAAGAGCGTGGATCCCAAAGCCATCCCTGCCGCGTCGCGAAGGAAATCACGCCTGCTGCGACCGAGACGCCAAGCCAGTTCCCTAGGATTGACCAACTCCTTGCCAGAGACTTCTGCCGTAAGTAGCCCGTTAAATGATGATTGATCCATCAAGCCAATCTTCCCTACTATTCGTGCTCGCGAGTTTCAACAATGCCTCAATCTTTACCCGTCAGCATACGCTCGACACTGTCGCGGCGCACGATCAAGGCTTGGTGGAAGGGACAGCTTTCGCTGAATATACGAATTGCTGGACTTCTGCCCTCTCCTTGTCGAGTTCGGCCATATGTTGCGCCCGCAGCTTCTGATAGACCTCGAATTCGGTCTGAGCGCGGTCCTTTTGTCCGACGTGAACATAATCCGTTCCTAGACGGTAGTGAGCTTCCGGAAGATTTGGATTCAATTCCAGTGCGCGCACATACTCTGGAATAGATTCGCCATACTTATGCTGATCGGCGTAAAGATTACCCAGTTGCATGTGGGCTTCGGGAAGCTTTCCATCGAGTGCTATCGATTTTTTCAGCAGAGCCTCGATTGCCTGAAGGTCCGGGCCGGAGCCTTCAGCCCGTTTTCCCTTCCACAAACTCATCGCGTAATAGTATTGGGCCAATGCATTGCTGGGCTCTCGCTCCGAATAACGACGGAATCTCTGGATCACCTCTTCCGCCTGGTTCGGAGAACTGTCGTAGGCCTTGGAGAGAAACAGGTAGCACCGAGGGTCGGAAGGGTTTAGATCAGCCGCCGCAAGCAGGGCCTTGACGGCCTCCTCATAGAGACCCCGCGAGTAGAGAGTCATTCCCAGTCCAATCTGAAGCCGGGGAGAAGCCGGATAGCGCAGCGTAGCTTGGCGGAAGACATCTATGGCTGGCTCGTAAGTCCTGTGGAGAAGAAGCTCGCTTCCCCAATCAAACAGGTTGTCCTCGCTCGGATCCATATGAGCGGCGGTCCCGAACTCATTTGCCGCGTCTACGAACTTTCCATCTTTCTCGTCGATTTGGGCCAGCAGGTTGTGCAGTTCTCCGGTGTTATTGCTTCGCATCATGTTTTGGACAAGTTGCCGTGCCTCACCAAGGCGCCCAGTGAGGAAATAGGCCATCGCCAAATCGTAACCGTTGTCGTAGGAGGAAGGATTGATTCGATGTGCCTGCTCGAGAAGAGGGCGTGCATCCGCGATCTTTCCCGCCTGAATATAGAACTCACCCAAATTATGATTGGCGGTATAGTCCCGAGGTTCCAACTCAAGCGCCTTTCGGAACTGTTCGCCAGCTGCTTCAGCATTTCCTGAACGGGAAAGACTCGCCGCCAGATTGGTCCTGGCAGCTGCTGAATCCGGCTTCAGACGAACCGCAGTTTCTAAGTGTTCTATAGCCTTGCTATCTTGCGACATCGAGGAGTAGGTCAACCCCAGAAGTTCTTCAACCTCAAAGTTATTCGGTACGTGGGGTAAAAGATCTTCGAGTAGCGCTGCTGCCTCTTTGAAGTGGCCCGCGTCGTATTGTGCCACCGCCGACTGAAATTGGCGGTCCAGCTTCTGCTTCTGGTCATCTCCTGCCGCCATTGCAAATGTCGCGTAAGCCAGAAAAAAACAGATCGCAAGCCGAAACCGGTGCATCTTGCTCACCGTCTACCTCCATGCTCTACGCAAAAGAAAACCCGGAAAGGCGCCCAGTAGGCGTACCTTCCCGGGGCGTTTTCATCTTAGCTTAGAAAAGCAGCTTCAGAGCAAATTGAATCTGCCGTGGGTCGTAGGGAGCATCACGAGTCGATCCAATTTGTCCGAAGTTGGGATTGGTGAAGTTGCCGGAATTGCTAATCGCGACGACACCGTTGCCGCCGAAGTTAGGAGCGTTGAAGTTCGGATGGTTGAGGATGTTGAAGAACTCCGACCGGAACTGCAGTGGTGAACCGCTCGGTCAATTTGAAGGCCTTGAACGCCGAGAAGTCTAGCCGATGGAATCCCGGGCCGGTAGTCGTTCCCGGACGGTAGCCCAGAACGCCACTACCTGTAGCAGGGATGCAGCCGCTTGTAGGTGCTGCTCCAAATGGGCAGGGCTGCTGGAAGGCATTGGGGTTTCCATACCAGAACGGCCTCCCGCCCCGAATGAACACTCCAAGTTTCTGACTCTGTCCCGCAACCCTCACGTCGTTGCAGCCATTATTCCCTACGTCTGTGGCAGCGGTTTTGGTGGGGCAGGCAAGAGTAACAGGTTGGCCACCCTGAAGGTTGAGGATCCAGTTTACAGACCATCCCCCAAGCAGCGCATTGGCAGCCTTTCCGGAGTTTGCCATGAAGCGTTTATTCTCGCCGAATGGCAGATCATACCCGCCACTGAAGTGCCATACGTTGCGGATATCAAAAATAGCCAGGCCATAATCAAATTCGGGGCCTAGGCCCACTACAGCGGGTGCGCGGAGATTGGTCGCGCTACCGCCATTTAGCAAGTCGCCTGCATCCGTCAGCGTCTTGGAATAGGTGTAGGCAAGAAGGAGAGTCAACCCATTGGAGTACTGCTGCTCCAGCTTCATTTGCAACGCGTTGTAATTGCTGATTCCTACGGTAGATTGGAAACTCCCGTTACGCGAGAAATCGGGGAATGGGACTGTTCCCGCCACACTCCGATCCGTTGTGCTTTGGCCAGCCGGTAAAAGTGCAGTGACGTTATTGTTGCCAACACCCAATTGGAGATTTTTCCCTTGGGTAAATACATACGCGACCTGCGCGGACAAGGCGCGAGTTATCGAGTATTGCAATGTGGTGTTCACGCTTAGCGTGCGCGGGGTTATGTAGTTGAATTGGAGTCCCTGCAAGCCCAGCCCCACTGCATTGACAGCAGTAGGCGTAAACGCAATGCAGGAGAGTCCGGAACCGATAGTTGCGGTGCCGCCGGGACCTGCAGTGGGGCAAACCGGTCCCCCCGTTGGGGCCCAGGGAGAGTTGTAGCTGATTGGTGCGACCGTCTGCAAACCTTGAGGGCTGCCAGCGGGGACTTGAGACGAATACGAGAAGTTGTAAACAAAGGGATAATTTTCCCCAATGTTCGGTCCATATCCTTGGTTCTCAAACGAGTTGAAGAAGAAACCGAATCCGCCGCGCACGACCAGCTTCGGATTGATTTGGTAAGCGAGTCCGATACGCGGTGCAAAATTGTTTTTTTGCGTTTGCACCAGTCCTTGCCCGTATCTGTCGGTCTGCTCAAGCGCAATTCCATCACTAGCCAACGTATCGATAAAGCTGGTAGATAAACTCCTATCGTCCTTGCCAGTCGCAGGGATGAGGTAAGTCGGAGTGCCGTTTGGCGGGCCGCTTTGAACGAAGTTAGCCTGACCGCCATTGGTCTCCCTGATCGGGCTAAAGTAGTCATATCGCAAGCCGAGATTGAGAGTCAGTTTCGGAGTTACCTTCCAGTCGTCCTGGAAGTAGAACGCCAGATAGGTCCTGTAATTGTAGGTCTTGTTGATGTTGGAAGCATTGACTCCATCGGCGCCTCCCGAATAATCGACCCCATTCGGAACGGTCGTTGCTGCTGGAGTCAGTAGGAATTGCGCACGGCCATCAGTATGACGCTCGGGAATATCGGTGTAACGACCGTCATAGTCGAAATTGCCGCGCGAAAAGGCTGGCTGCAGGGTCGAAAACTTTACGTGCTGGGATTCAATGCCCGCCTTGAAGCTGTGCTTTCTCCAAACCTTCGTAAAGTCATCGGTAATCTGGAGGGTTTGGCTGATTTCGTCCGAAGGCAGGAAGGCATTGCTGCCCAGCGTTGACAGTCCATTGATGGCCATGGAGGGAAGGCCGCCGTTTTCAGCAAACTGCGGAACACCCTGAATTCCGAATTGATCCGGGATGCCAGTCTGATTGCCCACTGGCCCAAACCGCGTGGTGTGAAGGTGGTTGAATCCGACATGCAGCACGTTGATCGTCGCCGGGGTAAATACGTGGGTATACCCCAGGACAGACTGACTGGACTTCGCAGTCTGGTCGCCCTGCTGGAATCCACCACCGTCCGCGATGCCACCAAAAATGCCCGGTATAAAAATAGGATTATCTACATAGCTAAAGCGGAAAAACACCTGGTCCTTTTGGCTGGGATTCACGTCGGCCCGGATATCAAAGGCGTTTCTTTGCTCGTACAGACCGGGGCTCACGGTATAGTTTCCAGTTGTCCCCCCCCGGTTGGGTGCCGGGTAGAGAGTCATCAGGTTGAGGGCGACAGGATCCAACCGACTGGCGGGAATTTGATTCAGATTGGGGCAGTTGGCGAGCGTAACATTCACAGCGGTCGCTGAACAGCCGAACGGATCCCGCACATAGCCGGTGCTTGTCGCAGTGCGTTGGGATGTAGAATCAAATGTTTGCGCTGTAACTAAACGCGTTGTGGCAGGGTCCAGGACGGTGCCCGACGCTATCGTTCGGCCTAGGTTGTCGGTATTGCTATTCGTAGCGGAAACTATGTCGGAGAGATTGGTGAAACCGCTGCTGACCTCCGCCGCTGTCGGTACGGCACCGGTTTCTACCGTTCCCTGCACGCGCCGCAGACCTTCATAATCGCCGAAGAAGAAGATCTTGTCCTTGATGATCGGGCCGCCTATTGAGGCTCCGAACTGATTCAGGCGCAACCTTCCTTTTTTGGTTCCGGCGTTGTTTTCAAACCAGTCTGCTGCATCTAGAACATCGTTGCGGAAAAACTCCCATGCAGCTCCATGGATACTGTTGGTCCCCGACTTGATGGTTGCATTGAGAACGGCGCCTGCGGAACGGCCCAGCTCGGCGCTGAAGTTCGCGGTCTGAACTTTGAATTCCGAGATTGCGTCCACCGGCGGAAGAACGATGAAGTTTGTTCCGTTCAGGAAATCAACGGCGTTGGAGTTGTTGTCAATGCCATCCAGCAAGTAGTTGTTTTGCGCCGGGCGCAGACCGTTGGCGGAAAAGGCACCGGAGGCCGCATTGCCTCGCGTGTCGGCCTGAGGCGATTGTGTGCCTGCACCAAGCTGGGCAAGAAAGGTAAAGTTGCGCCCATTGAGCGGCAAAGAATTCACGCTCTTCTCAGTCATCACTTGTCCGACCGATGCCTCTTCGGTCTGAAGTTGCGGCGGCGCAGCGCTCACTTCAACGGTTTCAGTCGAAGAACCCAACTTAAGTTGAATATTAGCCAGCAGGTGCTGCCCGACGTTTACGGTCAGATTTTGCTGGGTCGTCCTGGCAAACCCTTTTGCATTGACAGTCAGAGAGTAGTGCCCGATCCTGACCGGCGAAAAGGTATATTCGCCGCTATCATTCGTCGTTACCTCCAAGGTTAAACCCTGGTCCGTATTCAAGAGTGTTACCTGCGCGTTGGGTACAACGGCACCCGTGGTGTCAGTCACGGTTCCAACGATCGATCCCTGATCTACCTGGGCGGTTGCGTACTCTGCTGAGATTCCGAGAAAGAACAAACTTGCGAGGGCTATGTAGCCAAACTTCTTGAGCCGACTGATGCCACTTCTATCGTGAACCATCCGAATACCCTCCCAATTTTTCTTCAGCCTTCTTCTGATTTCCTATCCCATGGTCTTTGCCCGGAAGGAAAAACCGATGCGCTAACCATTCGTGTAAGCGATTACAAGTGAGCGATGTAAACCTTATTCCGAAGCGTGAATCCATGTCAACCAAAAGTTTGATAATGATGTCATTATTTTGGCTCGGCCTTCCAAACGATTAGTCTTGACTTGTTTTGGGGTGAATCTGACCTGGTGCTATCCTGCGGACACCTTGCGCTTTACGGATTCCCGGATAATGTCGCTTCACAGAAACGAAAAGCAGTTCCTTACCCGACGAGCACTACTCAAAAGCATGGGGTTAGCCCCCTTACTCCTTCGTCCCGCACCTTTCTTTGGATCCTCGTTTCTGCTCAGTTCACCCAATACTGTCTTCCATCAAGCCTTTCCTTTCACTGATGTCCGTTTGACGCCACACTATCCGGCCAAATCTCCTTTGGCAGATATTCTGCGCCTCGTCGCTCCTGGGTCGGATGAGTATGTTACTGAGAAATATGCCTTTGAAATTGAGTCACTTCTAAGGGAATGGAGCCAGAGCCTCAAGACATCGTTTCGCGACCTTTCGCCCCTGGCGAAGTCGCTGGCCCTCTCGATCAAAGCCTCATCGCTAGTTCCCATCAAGGAATCCTCACTTCGTTCCGGATACGGGATCGATAGCGTGAGAAGACAGTTCGGGCCCGCTGTAGTTCCCGGGCGCGAGCGATTTCTTCAGGAGATCCAGGCTTGGCTGGGACATATCTCACAAGTGGAAACTGCGGAATTCGAAATCTATGACATCAAAGAGATCGTCAGTTCCCCACTGACGATTCGTCTGGAGATTCGATACGACATTGTTACCACGCGGAAAGATGATCGCCGCGAAGAGCGCGTTGGATCGTGGCGAACTGAATGGTCGTGCGATGAAGCGCAGATGTGGACAGCGCACCGCTGGGAGGCCACTGAAGAAATCCTTAGCGTCGCACATGGCCCAGTCTTTATCGACGTCACATCCCAGGCTCTGGGCGGTGCCGAATCATACTCGACCCAGATGCTCCGCGGTGTCGATCATTGGCGCACAGTCATCGATGGCGCATGCGGTATTGACGTTTACGGTAACAATGGCGTGGCGGCTGGCGACTACGACAATGACGGATTCGATGATTTATATGTTTGCCAGCCAGCCGGACTGCCAAACCGGCTTTACCGCAATCGTGGCGACGGCACTTTTGAAGACGTAACCGAAAAGGCCGGGGTCGGTGTACTCGACAACACCGCGTGCGCTTTGTTCGCAGACTTTGAGAACAAGGGACTCCAGGACCTTCTTGTCGTTTGCGGCAGCGGTCCCCTGCTCTTCCTGAATCAGGGCGACGGAACCTTCTCGCTGAAGCGTGATGCCTTCAAGTTTGCGCAGCCTCCTCAAGGAACTTTCACCCACGCTGCTATAGCCGACTACGACCGCGATGGCCGTCTCGATATTTACTTCTGTACATATATGTATTACCTGGGCCTCGACCAGTATCACTATCCCATCCCCTATTTCGATGCCCGCAATGGTCCGCCAAATTACCTTATGCACAACGAAGGAAATGCGACTTTTGTAGAGAGGACCGAAGAAGCCGGCTTCAACAAGGATAACGACCGTTATAGCTTCGCTTGCGCTTGGGGAGACTCAAACTCCAACGGTCTGCCCGATCTTTGTATCGCGAACGACTTCGGAAGCACGCAACTCTACCGCAACAACGGCAATGGCACTTTCACCGTTGTTTCAAGCGAGTCCCACGTCGAGGACGTGGGCGCAGGAATGAGTGCATGTTGGTCTGATGTCGATAACGACGGTCATCAGGATATTTACATCGCCAGCATGTGGGAACCCTCAGGTCAAAGGGTTTCGGAACAAAAAAGATTCCACACAGCAGCCCCGGAAAGTATCCGCGCACTCTATCAAAGGCACGCGCAGGGCAACGCGCTATATCGAAATCAGGGAGATGATAAGTTCAAAAACATCGGCCAGCAGTCAGGAGTGGCCATGGGCCGCTGGTCCTGGTCCTCTGATTTCTGGGATTTCGATCATGATGGTTTCCCTGACCTCTATGTCACCAACGGATACGTCTCTGCGCCGAACCGGAACGATCTCTCAGGTTTCTTCTGGCGACAAGTGGTAGCAAAATCACCGGAAGACGCAACGCCGTCGCTGGCTTACGAACGTGGGTGGAGCGCAATCAATGAATTAATTCGTTCGGACTCATCCTGGAACGCCTACCAAAGAAACGTCATGTTCGCGAACAATCGCGATGGCACGTTCTCCGAGGTCTCCGGAGCGCTGGGTCTGGATTTCCCTGAGGACAGCCGATCCTTCGCTCTCACCGATATCGACCATGACGGACGGTTGGAGGTCATTCTCAAAAACCGGAATGCCCCCCAACTGCGGATTTTGCACAACGTGATGAAAGACCTCGGCCAATCGATCTCGTTCCGCTTGCGCGGGCATAAAAGCAATCGCGATGCCATCGGAGCCGCAATCACAGTTGAAACGGGAACCCTTCGCCAAACAAAGTATCTGCAGGCAGGAACCGGGTTCCTGTCCCAGCACTCGAAGGAGATGTTCTTCGGAGTTGGAAAGCCGGAACAAATTATCCGTGCCACAGTTCGGTGGCCCAGTGGACTCTCGCAACAGTTCGAACATCTGCCGGTAAATCATCGCATCGAAATTGAGGAGGGCTCCAGTTCCTTCGTGGCCAAGCCCTTCGCCACGGCCCCCTCAACCTACGCGCAAGCAGAAGCACCGAGGACTTTAGAACCGCTTCCTTCCCAGGTAGGCACATGGCTCATAGAACCCCTAAAGGCTCCGGAGTTCTCCTTGCCTGACCTGTCAGGTAATATGCGAGAACTCCGGCAGTCACGCAGCGGTTTCGTGCTCCTCTGCTTCTGGGCGACGACAGCGCAGCTTTGCCGCGACCAGTTGAGACTTCTTCACAAGCACCGTTCATCGTTTGCCGCAAATCATCTGGAAGTTTTGGCTGTAAACGTGGACGCCCCGGATGATGTTCCAGCCGCACGATCGTTTGTGGCACAGGAAGGAGTTTTCTTTCCCGTTCTTTTTGCGACAGAAGATGTGGCCGGCATCTATAACATCATCTATCGTTACATGTTCGACCGCCGCAGGGACCTCGGAATCCCTACCTCTTTCCTGCTTGACCCAAAAGGCATGATCGTCAAGGTCTATCAAGGCCCGCTAGATCTTCAGCACCTGTTCGACGATGCGAAGTCAGCCCCAGCTACGACACCCGATCGCATAAAGAAAGCGCTGCCGTTTAAGGGAGAACTCTATCAGGGTGCGTTTGTGCGCAATGATTTTACCTATGGTGTGGCCTTGTTCCAGCACGGGTACCTTGACCAAGCGGCAGAGTCTTTTCAACAAGTTATCGCCGCTAAACCCGACGATCCCGAAGGGTATTACAACCTTGGCACTCTCAACCTTCGAAGGAACGACTTCCAGCAGGCCCGCCACTATCTTGAACAGACCGTAAAGTTGCGTCCGAACTACCCGGAGGCATGGAACAATCTTGGGATGATTGCGGCCCAGGAGGGGCACCCAGAAGAGGCCATTAGGAACTTTCAGCAGTCATTACTCCTCAGACCGGCCTACGCCATCGCACTGCTAAACCTGGGAAATGTCTACCGGCGGCAGGGATCTTTTGGGAAGGCAGAGGAATGCCTGAGTCATGCTCTCGAAATTCAACCCGACGATCCTGAAGTCAACTACAGTCTCGGAATGCTCTTCGCCAGGCAAAATCAGTTGCAGCGCGCGTCTGACTATCTGCAAAAAGCGGTCGAACTGCGTCCGGATTATCCCGAAGCGTTGAACAACCTTGGCATTCTTTTCGTGCAGTTGCAGGAGTACTCGAAGGCGGAGGACCAATTCAAGATCTGCATCCAGCCTTGTCCCAAACTTTGATCAGTCCTATCTCAATCTTGCCCGGCTCTACGCGATGCAGAGTCAACAAGAAAAAGCTAGAGAAGTGTTGCAGGAACTGCTACGTTTGCAGCCCCAGAATCCCGGCGCCAGGCAGACTCTGGAAATGCTACACTGACCGCGCTAATGGGCACTTCAAACGGTTGGGAGATGGGTATTCGCGCCTCATCGGAGTATGTGATCGGAATCGTCATAGCTTTGTCGCGCGCAAGTAAAATCCTTGCCCTGTTTGTAATCCTGTTTGCGTGCCAGGCGAGAGCTGCCCAGCAGCAATCCTCAAGCGTATCCGGAACGCTTACAGCCCGTGGAAGCGCTCGTTCAGCAAGGCCGTCTTGAGGAGGCCAAGAGCAAGATGCTGGAGGAGCTCGAGCGAAATCCTTCCAGCGCGGCCGACTACAATCTGCTGGGGATCATCGAGAGCCAAGAACAGGACTACTCGAATGCCATTGCAGCATTCCAGAAGGCTTTGAACCTCGACCCCAACTCCACCAACACTCACAACAACCTGGGAAATGTCTACCTTACCCAGAAGAAGCTCAACCTTGCGGAGAAGGAATTCAAAACTGCTCTGCGTCTTGATCCAGAAAATCGGGACGCAAACTACAACCTTGGCGTCCTCGAAATGGCCAAGGGATCGCCATCTGAAGCTATCCCACACTTTGAACGAATCCATCCTAAAAACATCGAAACTCGTTTCAATCTGATCCGCGCCTACATGCAGAGCAAACGCACTGTGGAGGCATTGCGGATGGCCACAGAGCTTTCCGCAGAAAATAAAACCGATGTCCAACTGCATTTCTCTCTAGGGGTATTGCTGGCGTCGGAAAAGCAGTACAAGCCTGCGCAGTTAGAACTGGAAAAGGCCGATGCCTTGAAGCCTGAGACGTTCGAGATCCTTTATAACCTCGGACAAGTCTTTCTTCTCAGCAAAGAATATCCCCAGGCAGAACTCATATTGGCCAGGGCACTCAAATTGAAACCCGAGTCGCCCGACACTCTCTACTTACTGGCCCAGGTTCGTACAAATGAGTTGAGGCCTCTGGACGCCCTGGATCTGCTGGTCCGCGCACATAAGATAGCGCCCGATAATCCGGACATTCTCTTCCTCATGGCCCAGATCAGCATCTCTCAAAAGTACTTTGAGGATGCGATCCCTCTCCTGGAAAAAGGCTTACAGATTGCTCCACAACGGTCCGACCTCCGTGCTGCCTTGGGCGAGAGTTATTTCAAATCGGACAAAATCGACAAATCCATTCAAGAATTCCAGAAGCTGGTTGAGATTGAACCCTCGGTACGCGCCTACTCCTTTCTGGGGCTTTCACACACATATCTTGGAAGGTTCGACGAGGCCAAGCAGGACTTTCAGAAGGGACTGAAATTGGAGCCCAATAATAGTTTCTGTCTGCTCCAACTGGGTCATATAGCAAAGCTGCAGGGAGATTCAGCGGGTGCGGAAGCCATACTTCTGAGAGTGCTTCGGTCCAATCCAGACTATCCCGATGCATTGCTGGAATTGGCGGACATTCAAATTGAAGGCAAGAGATTCTCTGAGGCGGCCGAGTTGCTGAGAAAATATGTCCGAGTGAGCAGCCACCCGGCAACCGGATACTACAAGCTGGCGATGGTAGAGAGAAATCTGCACGATACGGCAGCGGCGGAACGTGACCTCGCCCAATTTCAGACTCTCTCTAAAGATGTTCCCCCCAGTTCGCATCCTTACGAGAATCTTTTCGACTACCTTGATAACCGTTCAAAACTTGACCCTCTTGCCCGAAATCAACAGGATCTGGCTGAACTCAGTGAGCAGCTCAAGAAGCACCCGGATCAACCTGACGTTCTATACCCATTGGCTGAGGCTTATCTGAAGGCCGGAAAAGTAGATGAGGCTAGAAGCACCATTGCGCAACTCGACAAGGTACGTTCAGATGACTACCGAACTTTGGCTGGCGCTGGTGTGTTGCTGGCCCGTTATCACCTATATGACGATGCCATCCAGTATTTCCAGGCAGCGCTGAGGGCAAATCCGGGCTCGGACGAAGTAAACTTTGACCTTGCAGATGCTTACTTCCGCAAGGGTCTTTACTCCGAGGCTCTCGTTGCTGCTGAACAGATTTCACCCGAAGGACGCAAAGATAATTCCTACCTTGCTTTACTCGGAGATATTTATTCACATCTCGGTGACACCGCTCGTGCAACGGAGATCTTTCGGAGCGCCATCAACCGCAATCCAGACAACGATCAAGATTATCTTTCACTTTCCCTACTCCAGTTTCGCGAGAATAACATCGCAGATGCAAAGCAGACACTCTTGAAGGGTCAGGCTCACATCCCGGGCTCCGGAAAAATTCTTTGGGGATTGGGACTTGCTTCAGCTCTGGAAGGAAATACCGCTGAAGCAGGCAAGCAGTTTGAGCACGCAGTAGAGATGCTGCCGGAATGGCCAGGAAGCTATTCCACCCTCGGCGTCTTCTATTTTCAAACGGGTCAGATTGCCAAGGCCAAAGAAGTTCTGGATCGGTTCAAGAACAGCAACGCAACCGGTGGTCTGAACGTAGACCGAATCGAACAGGTCTTAGCGCAGGCGCCAGTTACTTCCCCGACTGGCGATGCGCCCATGCCGATAGCTAGCAGAAAACAATTGCTCCAGCTGGCACTCTTCCTCGCAGATAAAACCTTATAAAGGGTACATCCCTCATTTCGAGCATAGTAGCGTCTTCTCTAATACTAAAATCGATCGCTATAATCACTGCCATCTATGATTTTTCCTCGCAGGCGGTTCCTCGGGTCCTCTCTCTTCATGCTGGGTAGTGCGCTGACGGATGCACTTACAACTCCACTCTGGAAGTGGAAAGACCCAATCCTCGTGGAAGCGGCCGTGTCGAATCCCACACCATCTGAGGTCCAGTTTGTAGATGTGGCACAACAAGCCGGTCTCAATATCCCCAACGTGTGGGGCGGTATAGACCGCAAACGCTCCATCATTGAGACCAAAGGAAGCGGCCTGGCCTTCTTCGACTACGACAATGACGGATGGCTCGACATCTACATTACGAATGGAAACCGGCTCGATGCGAATTGGCCACACGGAAAGGCGCCGATCTCTCATCTGTACAAGAACAACCGCGACGGTACGTTTACCGATGTCACAGAGAAGTCGGGGCTAGGAATTACTGGATGGCAGACGGGTGTCTGTGTAGGCGATTACAACAACGATGGATGGGACGACCTTTTTTGCTGCTTCCTCGGGCACAACCTTCTCTTTCATAACAACGGAAATGGTACGTTTACCGACGTCACTCGAAAGGCCGGCCTCTACAGGGAACAAGGACGTTGGGGTGCAGGCTGTACTTTCCTCGACTACGACCGCGACGGTTTCCTCGATCTCTTCGTTTGCAACTACATAAAGATCGATCCAGACAAGATTCCCTCAGCAAGCGAAACGAATTACTGCCAATGGAAGGGCATCCCCATCATGTGTGGCCCGCGCGGCCTGCCGGGCGACACAAACATTCTCTACCACAACAACGGTGACGGCACATTTTCCGACGTCTCGGAGAAGTCGGGCATTCTCAAGCCCGGTCCACGATACTCAATCACCGCCGTGTCCTACGATTTTGATAATGACGGCTGGCCCGACATTTACATCGCTGTTGATTCCGAACCGAGCATTCTCTTCAAGAACAACCATGACGGCACGTTCACTGATATCGCTGTTATGGCCGGTTGCGCCTACAACGACGACGGGCATGAGCAAGCCGGAATGGGCGTCGCCGTAGCCGACTACGATTGCGACGGTTGGTTCGACATCTTCAAGACCAACTTCGTCGATGACACCTGCAACCTGTACCACAACAACGGCGATGGGACTTTCAGTGATGTCACCTTTCCTTCAGGCATTGGAGTCAATAATCGCTATGTGGCATGGGGCTGCGGCTTCATCGACTACGACAATGATGGCTGGGCAGACATCATTCAGGTCAATGGACATGTCTACCCTGAGGTTGACCACTACAACTTCGGCGAGACTTTCAAGAATCCGCGGCTCGTGTATAAGAATCTCGGCAATGGCAACTTCAAGGACGTTTCGCCCCAGATGGGACCCGGAATCAGCGAGCATTTTTCCAGCCGGGGCGCAGCATTCGGAGACTACAACAACAACGGCAGCATGGATGTGTTGATCTTGAATCTGAACGATCTTCCGTCTCTTCTTCGCAATGAAGGAGGCAACAAACAGAATTGGATCAAGATCAAGCTGGTGGGAACGAAGTGCAATCGAACCGCTATCGGAGCGCGCGTGCGGGTTATTACCGGCAAGCATACCCAGATGGATGAAGTGCACAGCGGCACAAGCGTGATGTCACAAAGCGACTTGCGCCTTCACTTCGGTCTTGGGAAGGTCGAGATCGTGGACTTAATTGAAGTGAAATGGCCAACTACGCAGAAGATCGAACGATTCACGCAGGTAAAGGCGAATCAGATATTAACCATTCGCGAAGGTGATGGGATCGTCGCAACGCTCAAGCCTCGATCGACGTAAAGAAATTTCACATCTCTTAGTGTGCTGGAGGATGAGCAGGCTGTCCTGGCAGGACGATCAGGAACTGCTTAACCTCACGTCGCTGGCGCTCAATAGCTTCTGCCTCTTGCTTCTTTATCTCGTCATGAAGATGGAATTCCTGTTTGGCCTTTGCTGATTCGCCGATCCGGTCATAAGCCACACCTAACCGGTAATGAGCCTCTCCCAACTGTGGGTCTGCTTCGATTGCCTTCGTGTAGAAATCAATCGCCTTCTCAAAATCGCGTTGCGACGCAGAGAGAATACCGAGTTCAAGGTAAGCGTCACCGCATTTGGCATCAATGGTCACGGCTTTTGTAAGCAGAGTTTCCACTTGTTGCAATGCCTGTTTATCTGACGACTGTTGCTGGCGTTTGAGGATGGCCATAGCGTAAAGATAATTCGCGAGAGAGTTTTCGGGCTGCTCCTGCACAAACCGCGCCAGCTTTGGCTCAACGCAGGCCATTGGATCGGGTGCCGCCATCTGGATCTTGCCCATGAAGATGTAAGGCTCAGGGTCATGCGGATTCAAGTCGGAAGCGTTGCACAGACGGAGCGCCGCCTCATCGTAGCGAGCACTGGCAAAGAGAGCCGTACCCAACCCAGTCAGCATTCGAGCCGATTTCGGGTATGCCTCTGCCCCCTGGTGAAAGACCTCCTGTGCCTGCCACACGGCTCTGTGGAGTAGCAATTCGGAACCCCACTCAAAATAGTTCTGTTCGCTTGGATCCAGGCGTACTGCTTGCTCATATTCATGAACCGCGGTCAAAGGGTCGCCTAGTTTCTCATTAAGCTCACCCGCCAGCCGATGCAAATCCCCGTTCTCCTGATGCGCCAGTAATTCATTGACCCGCGCACGCGCCTGCAAAAAATCGCCTGCTCCTTCGTAAGCAAGCGCCAAGTCGTACTCGTTGCCATAATGTGTTGCATCTATCCCATATGCCTTCTGCAGCAGCGGAATGGACTCCCGATATTTGCCTGCGTGAAGATAGAATTCGCCAAGTCGATGGTTTGCCTCAAAACTGTCGGGAGCATTTGCCAGACCCGAGCGCAGTTTGCTTTCAGACTCATCCGTTTCCTTGATATTGCCTGCGATCCCCGTTGCGCCATGTCCCCGCCCCTCCGATTTGAGCGTTAGAGTTTCATTGGCGAGAGTTTCGCTAGTTCGCAAGCTCGAGTCCGATCCATGTCCACCCACAGCGGTCCAATCAGTGACTCCCGCGACAGTGAAATTTGGCTTATCGGCGAACGTCATAGCTTGGATGGAAGACGATGACGCGGCACTGGAATCAGAAGGATTCCCCCTGAGATCTTCAAGGACCAGATCGACCTTCTGTTGGTCCCCCCGAGACGACGCAATGACCTCAGTGGCACTACTGCGAGATCCCGATTTCTCCGCGCTCAGCAGATAACGACCAGGCTGCAGGGACGAAAATATGAAGGCCCCTATGGCACTGGTTTTCGTCTCCACGACAACAAGAGCATCTTTCTGTTCGAGTCGAACAACGGCGTCGCCAACCGGCTTGCCGCCTGAGTTACGAACAGTACCTTGGACCGTAACTCCGTCCGAACTTTGTGGAGAAGCTTGCAGCAGTGCTGGCCGCTACCGAAATGGACACTGTCATTAGCACCGCGACGATTGTCAAGACACTGCGAAGACTCTGACCAGTGCTGGTTTTAGAGAAAGGACGCAATTTGCATGAACCATTCGCGATGGAACTCGACTTTGTTATCTCAGGAAACCTAACAGATCGATTCTTCATTTGCCTGACTGCAACTATACCTTCGCCTGTGAAGTGTCCTGCTCGTCATTTATTAAGACAATCCCATCGTACAAGCGATACATACCTGTTGTGTAACCGGTTGCATAAAGTGTATCTTAGGGTGAGTCCATAGGTTCTTTTGCCCACCACATCAATAGCTATTTTGAAAAGGCATCGTATGAAGTTTGGCAGGCTTTTAGCTTTCACTCTGGCACTAGTGTCGACTAGCGTCCCTTCCTGGTCTCAAACGCAGTCGGAACGTTGGTCCGAACAGAAAGCAAATGCATGGTATGCCCAACAGCCCTGGCTGGTCGGAGCCAACTACATCCCGTCAAATGCGATCAACCAGCTGGAGATGTTCCAGTCTGCAACGTTTGATCCAGCGATCAACGATCGAGAACTTGGCCTTGCTGAATCAATTGGGATGAACACTGCACGCGTATTTCTTCAGGACCAGTTATGGGAACAGGACCCCGAAGGCTTCAGGAAGCGTCTCGACACCTTCCTTGGAATTGCGGCCAAGCATCATATTCGGCCATTGCTTGTCCTGTTCGACTCCTGTTGGGAGGCAAACCCTCGCCTTGGACCACAACACCCCCCTATTCCGGGTATTCATAACTCAGGATGGGTGCAAAGCCCTGGCAAGGAACGACTGCTCAATCAGGCCGATGAGCCGAAGTTGAAAGCATACGTCGTCGGTATCGTTGGTGCATTTGCTAAAGACGATCGCATTCTCGGCTGGGATATTTGGAACGAACCCGACAATGGCGGTGGAGACGTATCAACTGACGTACCTGCAAAAGTGAAACGCGTCAACGAGCTGCTGCCAAAAGCCTTCGCGTGGGCCCGCTCCGCTAATCCAACACAGCCTCTGACGAGCGGTGTCTGGATGGGGGACTGGACAGACCCTGCGAAAGAGAGCGCCACCACTAAAATCCAGTTGGCTGAGTCCGACATCATCTCCTTCCACAATTACAGTTGGCCTGAAGAGTTTGAGCAGCGCATCAAAGAGTTGCAGCGTCTGCAACGGCCAATCCTGTGCACGGAGTACATGGCGCGAGGCGCAGGATCAACCTTCGACGGTAGTCTGCCAATCGCGAAGCGATACCATGTGGCAGCGATCAACTGGGGTCTCGTCGCCGGCAAAACCCAAACTTATCTTCCATGGGATTCCTGGCAGCGGCCGTATGTGTTGATCCAACCGACTGTGTGGTTTCATGAGGTGTTCCGCAATGACGGCACGCCATATCGTCAGCACGAAGTAGACCTAATTCGCGAGTTGACGGGACGAGGAACGAATATCAGTCGCCGGAACTATGCAATAGTCGATTTCAGGTCATTAAGAAACGACCTCCTTACGAAGTGGTCATGGTAAGCTTCACTTAAGCACTATTTAGCCTGCATCAATGCCAGATACCCACCTGCGCTTCACTGGCTTTACAGTTGTTCTTTATCCTCGGCCTGGCACGCTGGCCTACACTTCATGATGCTTTCAAATAGAATCTGGAGAAAAGCAAGTGGTCTCGATGAGTCTACGGCGTGCGATTCTTCGTCTCAGCGGAGGCAAAGAACTCTCAGCATTGTGTGATCAGGCGTTGGTTAGCGGAGCAAATTTTGTTACCAATGTGATCCTCGCGCGCGCTCTTGGCATTCGCGAATATGGTGTCTTCGCCTTGTCCTGGATGGCAGTTCTCTTTGTCGCCAGCCTGCAGTGGGCCTTCATTGTTTCGCCCATGATGAGCGTAGGGCCTAAACAAGAAGAACGTAATAGGCCCTCTTACTACGGCGCTGTCCTGATTCAGGAGATAGCCTTCGCAGCTTTGAGCGTTGCGGGCATGCTAATCGCTCTACGCTTCTCCGCATTGCACTTTCCGCAATGGAACATTCAGGGTCTTGGGCTTCCCCTCAGCTTTGCAGCTTTTTCGTACCTGTTGCAGGATTTCGTTCGGCGCTACTTCTTCTCTACCGGTCGGAGTAAGTTTGCCTTACTAAGCGATGCCATCAGCTACCTTTCTCAGATCCCGATCATCGTGCTTCTGTCGCATCGACCAAACTTCTCCTCTTCCATGGCGCTATGGATCATTGGGGCGACATCATTAGTTAGTTTTCTGGCTGGCTGGTTGTGGTTTGAACCGGTGAAGTTTCATGCGCTGCTCTCCGGGAAGTTGGAATACGACACTGGAAAATCTCGCGCTGGTTGGCTCCATCTGCATTTATGCAGTGGAGTTCTGGGAACCTTTTCATCGTTGCCGCGCCTGTTTATTACGGCGCTGCAGCAGCTGCTGTATTGCGTGCCGCACAAAATATTGTGGGCGTCGCACACATCTGGTTTCTCGGGCTAGATAACGTCGTACCAGCAGAAGCGGCGCGACGCATGCACAGCAATGGCCTCGATGCGGCGTTCAACTACATCAAACAGATTGTATTTCGCTGGGGCCTCATCACGCTGGGGTTTGTGTCCGTCGTCAGCCTTCGTCCCGACCTCTGGTTGAGATTAGTTTATGGACCAAGATATGCCGGCTATGGACACATATTGCAGCTGTATGCGTTGCTATATCTCATGTCGTTCTTCGCGGGGCCTTTGCGTGCAGGCTTGCAAACGCTGGAGTACACGGCTCCGATCTTCTGGTCTTATTCGGCGATGACTGTTTTTTCTCTAGCATTTGCCGGCCCATTTACACGATGGCTCGGCTTAACCGGTGCCATGCTTGGCATGATCGCGACCCAATTCCTGTTTCAGTGCGTCGTCGGAATTGGCCTTGTACTAAAGGTAAGGAAGATGAGACAAGAGCTTCTCTCTCCACAACTGTAAGGCTCGCTCGACTCAATGAAGCTTTGGAGGCGTATCCTAAGTGACTTCTAAGATAAACATTCTGCTCTCGGCCTATGCGTGCCGGCCAAATGCTGGTTCAGAGCTGGGAACTGGGTGGAACTGGGCGGTGCATCTGGCCGAGACAGGCTCTACTGTGCATGTATTGACCGCCGGGAGAAATCGAGAAGCTACTGAAGCCTACCAACAAGAACATCCTTCATCCGAACTGCATTTCCATTTCATCGATGTTCCATTGTTGCACCCAATGGAATCAGGATTCTGGCACTATCTAGCCTGGCAATGGATGGCGCTTCGCCGAGCGAAGATTCTTTCAAGATCCGTTGCCTTCGATGTCGTGCAGCACGTCTCCTACGGCAGCGTACATCTTCCCACACCATTGTGGCGGCTGGGCCTTCCTACGATATTTGGCCCAGTGGGAGGTGGCCAGACCACGCCTCAGAGCCTGCTTCCCTACTTTGGAGAGGAGGCCCACATTGAGCGCTGGCGTACTCGCATTACGAAGCTGTTGCCACGTTTGCGTCCATACCGCAAAGCGATCAAGCGAATGAGTATTGTTCTCGCGGCAAACCGAAATACGCTCGAGCTTGTAAAACGGGCAGGCTGTCAGCGTGTCGAACTCTTATGCGATACCGGTTTAAGAATGGATTTCTCCGCGGATTCACCGAGACACTTCAGTGATTCGCTACCTCTGCGCCTCCTTTGGGTCGGCCGCTTCATGCCTCGCAAGGGACTCGAACTCGCTTTCGATGCCTTGCAAAGGACAACACCGAACATTCATCTGACGCTAGTCGGCGGTGGCCTGGAAGAGGCGGCCTTGCACCGTATGATTGTTCAACGGGGTCTTGAAGGTCGCGTCTTTTGGGCAGGCAAACGCCTGCCATGGTTAGAAGTCCGCGAAGCTTATCTCAATCACGATGCTCTTTTGTTTACAAGCTTGCGAGATAGCTTCGGATCGCAAATACTCGAGGCCATGAGCCTGGGCCTTCCAGTGATTGCACTCAATCTCGGTGGAGCACAAGACTTTATTCCTCCATTGGCTGGAATCAAGATCGATATCGGCGCCACTGCCGCGGATACAGCAGAGCGTCTCTCGTCTGCCTTGAATCGCTTTGCCAGTATGACGATCGAAGAGCGAAATGCAATGTCGGAAGAGGCATGGGTCAAGTCAAGAAATTTCGAGTGGCCAGTGCGTGCAGCATTTGCACTTGGACTCTTCAAGGAAATTCTGCATCAGAATAATAATGCCTGAATAACATAACTTGTTTGTTATATTGCGCATGACATTTCTCGTTGGAATGGAGAGAGAGTGCCGAAGCGGTTCGTTTTTTGGGGTGGCTATGCAGGGAGGAACCTGGGAGATGAAGCAATCCTGTGGGCGGTTTCGCAACTTCTGCGCAAGCTCGAGCCCACGGCAAGCCAATGTGTTCTTATACCAGACGGAGTCCCTGCCCATGTAGAGGCACAGTACGCCGTCTGGCAAATCGAAGTCATCAAGGGGCGCATGCCCGGATGTCTCGATATTCTGCGAACAGCGCGATTGATTGTCGGGGGCGGCCAGATGGTCGATGATACGACGCTGGGCTGGCCCGTAGGCTGGAGTTCCCTTTTTATTGCGATCAATGCTTTCTTTGGGCAGAAGCCTCTCGTGCTCTGTATTGGAGCGGAACCGCTCAAGCGTGCCCTTCCACGGTTTCTCGTTCACCACATGTATGGTCTGGCAAAGGCATGCACTTGCCGCGACGAGGAATCGACCCAGGTTTTACGCGATGCAGGCATCAGCGCTAACAAAGCTTGGACAACACGTGATGTTGTCTTCTCGCTCGATCGCCGCTTCATACCCCAGTACCAAGCGACAGGATCAGGTGAAACAAGCGTAGCGCTAGTTGTTGCCTATGATCCGAATCGAGTAGTGGACACAATATCGCGTTACACGAAGATAATTGATGCACTATTGGAATATGACATCAAAGTGCAATTGGTCGCGCACGATCTGCGTGCCGATTATGATGTACGTGCTCGTGATGAAATCTATAAGATGTACAGAAATAATTTGGGTGTCAGATCGGCTGAGGTCGGATCCGTTGATGAAGTTCTTGCGATCTATAGCCGCTCCGATGCCGTCATCAGTGGCAGAATGCATCCACTCATCCTTGCATCTCTGGCAGGAACGTTACCGATTGCCTTTGGAGGAAAGGCGAAGGTTCAAAGCCTGATCGCGATGTCAGGCATTCCCACGCTTACAGGCGATGTTCCTGCACAGCAGGCTTTGCAGGTGCAGCAGTTGCTTGCACAACGGTCCAGTCTTCTTCCTGCGATCGCCAGCGCAGTCGATGACTTCCGCATCAACGTTGAAGCCGCTACAGAAAGAGCATTGAAACTGTAGCCGTACGATATAGGCAATCATGCGCATACTCATCCTCCATAATCGATACAAGTTACACGGGGGCGAAGATGTCGTCGTCCAGCAGGAATCGCAGCTGCTTCGCGATGCCGGATACTTTGTCGATGTCATGGAGGTCTCGAACGATGAGATCGAAAGCGGTGTCGACAAGCTGAAGACGGCATTTATGTCGATTTACTCACCTCCCATGCGCAAACTTGTCGAATGCCGTATTCGGGATACGGGTGCAGATGTATTGCACGTACACAACTTCTTTCCCCGGCTAACCCCTGCCGTCTACGATTCCGGGGGAGACTTGGGCTGCGCCGTAGTGCAGACACTACACAACTATCGTCTCGTCTGCCCTGGTGGCCTCCTCTTCCGCGACGGAGCGGTCTGTGAAGAATGCCTGGGCCGCAGCTTTGCTCTACCGGGCATTCAGCACGGCTGCTATCGTGACAGCCGAATTGGCTCCGCAACAATCGCGACCATGACGGCGTTGCATCGTGTACGTGGTACATGGCGAAATCGCGTTGATCGATACATCGTACTCAATGAGTACGCCAGATCCATCTTCACCAAATACGCTGATCTCCCCTCTGAACGAGTGCGTGTAAAACCCAACGTAGTCCCCGACTCTGGCCTGGGTAGAGGTTCAGGTGGCTATGCTTTGTTTGTTGGAAGGCTCTCACCCGAAAAAGGAATATCCACGTTGCTTCGGGCAGCGAGCAATCCGGCATTTCGACTGCCGCTTAAAATCGTCGGCACTGGTCCCATGCAGCCTGATGTGGTCGCAGCCGCTGCTGCCTACCCTGGCATTGAATACCTTGGAGCGCAGCCCCGCACAGAAGTGGTCAAGTTAGTGGGCAATGCCTTGGTCCAGATTGTTCCGTCCGAATGGCACGAAGCCGGCGGCCCGCTGGTCATCGGAGAAGCCTTCGCGGCGGGCGTTCCAGTCATCACGTCCGCGATGGAGCCGATGTCCACCGTCGTTGAGGATCAAGCGAGCGGACTCTTATTTGTGCCGCGCGACCATGAGAACCTTTGTCGTGCAGTGGCCAGAATTGTCGACAGTCCTGAGTTGATTGCGACAATGCGTCTGGGGGCACGACAACGATATGAGCGCATGTACCTGCCACAGGCGAATCTGAATGCGCTTGTGGGTATCTACCGGGAGGCGATGGAAGCACGCAAAAACAGAGCACCCAGTAGTGCCCAACTCATGAAATCTATCTGAGAACCGCGATATAGTTCGTCACGCCGCGAAATACTTCGAGATCTTCGTAATAGCTTTTCACTGGGAGCGTCGCGCCACCGGGACAGATGCGTCTCAATTCGAACCCAAGAGGGGTTAGCAGATCCCAAAAGTCGCGGAAAAATGTCCGGCTATTCACATTTCCAGAGCCGAATTCGAATGACAGCGCCTTGACTCGTCGCGCTGACAGCGACTGAATAGCTCCTCGAAGTGCGAACAACTCATGACCCTCGATATCCATCTTCAGGAAGTCCACATAATCGAGACCTTTATCAGCCATAAGGCTATCGATCGTTATCACTGGAACAGTATGAACAGAAAACTGATGGCCCTCAGCAAAACTATCATGCCGTTGGTGAAGACTCGTCCATCCGCTTCCGGAATTGTAGTTATACAGCTGTAATTTCTCCGCTCTTTCGCCGGCTGCAGCCTCAACGATTTCGACATTTGGCAAGCTTTGTAACCGCTGAATATTTTCGGGGGTTGGCTCGATGACAATCCATCGCCCACTATCGTTTCCCAGGTGACTTCGGAGTTCACGCGTCCAGTTGCCAATATTGGCACCACAATCGATCACGACTGGGTGGCCGGAAGGACAGACCTGGCGGAGCACATTCGCCGTAGCTATCGTCTCGGTTTTATCCCATCCCGTGCCTGAGCCTTTACCCACCAGGAGATTGAGATAGGAGACGAACAATTCGATTCCATTGCTCATTCCCAAAGATTGAACTGCTGTCCCGATTTGCGGTGTAATCTTCTTTGCAATTCTGTTCAGAGATCCGGGATCGTTTAGTCTTGTCATGTTTTGCCCTCCTGAAAGAAACAGCTCATTCACCGAACCTACTGAAAAACAAATGGCTAAAAGAGAAGCGTTGGACTATCTGTCACCAGAAATCCTGTTGGTGATAGAGGTCGGTCCTGCGATAAGAGATCCTCTGACTTGCTGACTCCCCACTCTTTAGGGACCGCGAAGCTCTCCGTTCCCGTTTCATTCCAAATAATCCAGCCCGGTTTGTGCTGAGCGTCTTCGACGTGAACAATCCACCTTCCAGTAGCGCTGCGAGTTACATCAAGATAGCGCTTCCCCACAAGCCAACGTCTGACAGTCTTATAGGCCAATGTAGCGTCTTTCTCAGTACCGCCGCCGTCATCGACGAGAGCGTAAGCTGGCTCTCCCCAGGCATACCAATAAAAGCGCTGAAGACCTCCAGCCCAACCTAGGATATACCCACGCCCAAGAGCCGCCGCCGCATCTTTCTGTCCCAGAACATGAACGCCGTTGGGAAAGTTTCTATTGTGAAAACGAGCCTTCGGGCCGCTCTCGATATAGTAGCCCGACTCCGTATTCCAGATAGGCGTTGAACCTAAGCCAACGCTGGTCAAAATTCTGCGCAACTGACCAGTTGTGCCAACGATATTTTCCGGATGAATGACAGGATTGCCAAGATTGTCGTAGAAGTGGAAGCCCAGAACGTCGAAGCTTCCTGGACCGCTTCCCGTGAGAAATGGACGAAGATAGGCAAAAGGATTGTTGCCAGACGCGAGCGACGGAGAGACTACGACGACAGTGGGATCGGTCTGCTTCAGGACGCGATACGCAGCTTTAGTGAGCGCAATGAGATGTGGGATATCTCCCGTGTAATTGGATTTGAGGTTGGGTTCATTCCAAAGCTCATAGGTATGCACACGTCCCTTGTATCGCTTGGCTACAGCCCCGACATACTCTTCCCAGTCCTTGATGTCCGCAGGCTCTGCTCTCGCTCCGTCGGCTGGTCGCGCCGATGCCCACGTTGGTGATGATGTGATCATCAGATGGAGATCCTCATGATGCTTCTGGGCTTCCTCTACATCACGATCAAGATTCTCAAAAACCCACTGTCCTCGCTGCGGCTCAACGAAAAGCCACGCGGAATCGAACAAACGGATGGCACCTGTCTCCATAGTCGGCCAAGGGTGTGTCCACGTTCTACCCGCATTATTCAAGCCGAAATACGTAGCTGGCACAGGCGTCTTGGGAAGATCGTTTAAACTCGTTGCCGTGGGACCTGGAGCAACCTGCAAGAGCAGGAACAAGGGAATGGCTGCCGCCACAATTCGCATCATTTTGATCTAAACCTCATTGGGCCACTGAAGTGTGGGAATGGAGGGCACTTGAGCTATCCGGGTTTGTCTGACTCGGGCAGGCGCCTTCGCGTCTGCAACCAAGCCGACAAATGAAAGTATAAAGATCACACTGAGCCGGCTAAATTGAACAGTAACCAGCGGCATGATAACTGCCATTGTCGCAATCTGAAGAACAACGATTAACAGAAATGTATGCTTAATACTGCGGTGTGCGTTTCGGAGCGCAACCCACAGCACTCGGGCGTATATAACAAGAATCAGCACCCCAGCAAGAATCCCTCCCGACACCAACGCCTGAACGTACTCGTTGTGACTGTGTGGTGGAACCCAATTTGTGGCGCTCCAATGATCCTTTATTGCCTGCTTCACTCCCGCGATATAGCCGTAGCCGATATAAGGCCGTAGCCAAAACGCCTTAAAGCTTGCCGTCCACACATCTGTTCTCTCGGACAAAGTAGTGACATTTCGCATACCTTGTCCGCGTTCCAGATAATCGATCACTTTTCCTTGAAAAACAATCGCTGCCGCAGCAAAAGAGCAAATTGCCGACGCACCAAGCATACGGAGCACAAACTTCCGAGAAAAAACCATGAGGTAAGCAAACAGTGCGATGAGAAAGACGATCTGTTCGCTGCGTGAATATGTCATGAGGAGTGTCAGAACCGTAATAGAACAGCAGAAAAGCCTCTTTCGGCCCCGAAAAAAAAACAGCGCATAAAAAAATGCCACACCAGCGAGCACAGCAAGATGCACCGGATGGATAAATATCCCGCCCAACCGTGCACGGCCCTCGCCGATCTCACCCATATCCTCTAGAGACCCGAAGGCCAGGGATGGGGCGACTAGCAGTGCGGTCCAAACTAATCCAATGTAGGTCCAGCACACTGAGCCTATCAATCGGATAATGAGGTCAATCGCACGGTCTTCATCTTCCCTCGTATACAAAGAGAGCAGCATCACAAAACCCAGCACCCACTCACCCAATCGGTAGAGACTAAGCGGAAGGTCGCTGGCAGCGGGTGGTCCGCTATCACTGTTCGGTTGCAGTATCGAAGCAATGATGAAAATAACAAGCAGTGCAATCCAGAGCCACATGCAAAAATCTACTCGTCGCAACAATATGCGACGATGGCTCAATAGCGTTACAGACGCAAAGAGAAACGCGCAGGTCAGTGTTAATGCGATGGTACTGAGCGAGGATGGATTGAACAGCCCAAATTCATGAGTGCGCCCGCTACTGTCAAACCTCATGAAGCCCGGCACACCAATCGCATATGCCACAAAAATCCAGTATCGAAGTGGGTATCTTTTCCGCGCCAGTGAAGGTCGAATAAGGTTCATAGAGAAAGCTGTCAACAAAACCCGGGTCCATCGAATGCTTAGTGGCTAGAAAGATGTATAGATGAGTGCGGATGCAGTAGAGGACATGATCCCTAGTCCCTGACTAAATACTGTTTTGATTTTGCTCACAGGGACGTAAACCAAATCTTGCGCCTGAAGCGTTAACGGCTGGACCTTGCCCTGCGAAATCTTGCTATAGGAAATGGGAATTTCTGTTAGCTTTCCTTCTGAATCCTTGCGGACAACTCTGATGGAATCAACCTTCGCATTGATAGTCGTCCCCATAGCCAACGACAGTGCCTGCGTCACATTCAGATTGCCGTCTTCCTGCATTAGATAGCCACCCGGACGATTTACAGCTCCCATCACATACACGATACCTGCGCGTGGAATCGTAATTGTGTCACCGGGCTTGACCATAAAAGCTTTGATTTCGTCAGTGTTACCGGTACTACGGGCGTACTTCACTGTTTGTGTTTGCACAACACCATCTACTGTTCTGCGCACTTCGATCGTGTTACCGGCCAGCTGAGTTTCCCCGCCTACCATGCCGAGTACATCAGAAAGGCTGTGGGAGGCTAGAAGTTGGATGCGTCCAGGAGCTCCTACTTCACCAGTTACAGTTACGTTTTCTCCTGCGTACTGCACTACATCCAGATTTATCTTCGGGTTCTTTAGGATCTCAGCGTCGCTGAGCTTTTGTTGTATCGCGACCTTTGCCTGTGGCAGAGTCATGCCGGCGACGTGCAATTCACCAGACATAGGAACATCCACATTGCCTGAATCGTCGACGCGCAGTTCGCCTGAGATCTCCGGCATGTCATATACCGTCATAGAAAGCAAAAAACCAGAACTCAACGTAAGCTTCGAAAAGTCTTCCGGCACAGCCGTAATTCCAGTGCTTACGCCATGACCCGGAGCATGACTTCCGCCAACACCGGAAAGACTCGAAGCGGCACCAATTGAAGGAACTCCTTGAGCATAGGAATGTGCAGACGCCCCAAATGTGAGCAACATCAAGCCACACATCCCGCAAGCCAGATGTAACCGCCGAAGCACCAGATGTCTACGCTCCTGCATGGTCGCCGACCTCCTTATTGCGGTATCCATATGGATAGAAGTTCGCTATGGCTTCATCCCTGACTGCGTTCAAGACCAGCCCAATCGTCGGTGCGCCTGATCTTCCAAGCAGCTTCATCATACTAAGCAGAATGGTTCGTGAAGTAACGCCGGATCTCAGTACCGGAAGAACCGCATCTACCTTGGTCGAGAGCACCGATGCGTCGGATACCGGAAGAATCGGAGGACTATCTACCAGAACCCAATCAAAATCAGCTCTCGCTTTTGCCAAAAGATGATCGAAGACAGGAAGGCTGAAAAGCTCGACAGGTAAGTGTGGCTTGCGTCCTGCCGGTAAAAGGAAAAGATTGGGCAGTGCGGCGTGCGGGATAAGCCTGCCTTCAAGAGATGAGGAGCGTGTGGTAAGAGCGAGACTAAGACCACCCTCATTATTGACTCCAAAATGGCGATGAAGGTCGGCATGGCGCATGTCACCGTCTATCAACAGTACGCGAGCACCTTGCTGTGCAAATGCGATAGCGAGGTTATAAGCCACAGTAGTCTTGCCATCCGCTCCCAACGGACTTGTAATTAGTAGCACCTTGCAGTCCGGCGACGGACGCGAAAGAACAATCGCGGTCCGTAAAGCACGAAAAGACTCAGCAATGCTCGACTCCGAATCGGAGATCAGCAGACTATCGCCTGAAGTAACCTCAAGCAGTGATTTTCCTTTTGCAAAGAACGGTAGATGCCCTAGAACTGGGTATGGCACTGCCGTTTCGATATCCATGGCTCCTACAAGAGAATCATCACCGCTCTGTCGGACGAAGGCTACTCCGACACCAAAGATCAGGCCCGCGCATAGAGCAACGCCAAGTGTAATTGGATAGTTCGGAACTACCGGGAACGCAGTCACCTGCGCTCGATCGACGATAGAGAGACGTGTTGCATGAATCCCTTGGGTAACGCTGGCCTCCTGAAGCTTCGAAAAGAGGTTCTGGTAAAGATTTCGATTAGAGAAAGCTTCCTGCGCCAACACCTGAAGTTGCACCGTCAGGTCGGTTAGCTTGTCGGCCTCCAGCTTCTGTTTGTCCATCTGATCACGTACAGCATCTTCATTCCGTTTCGCGTACTCGTAATCATTCTCAGCCCGCTTGGTGATCTTAGCCATCTCCGTCTTAACTGCGTTATCGATCGCATCAATTTGATTTTGCAACTCAGCCATTCGCGGATTCTTTGCTCCGTATTTTGTCGACAGATCCGCATACTCAAGCTTAAGCGCGACCTCCTGGCCACGAAGATTACGAATCGTATCGAGGCCGCCGCCTGCCCCAACCATGGATCCGCCACTGGAGATACTCATCGCACCCAGGCCCAGAACTTCCTCCGGGTCTTGATTCTTAATAAGTCTGTAGACCGCTTCGGCGGATATCCTGTTAGCCTCCGCCGTCGTGAGTTCCTGATTCAGAGTAGATAGGCGGTCCAACACAGTGTTGTGTGCCTGCATATCGCCCGTGGTATTTGCCGAGCCTATGTTAATACCCGACATTCCATTCTTCTGCTCGTAGTCAGCGAGTGCCTGCTCAGAATCCTTAACCTTCGTCTTGAGGGTATCCAACTCCTTCGTCATCCAGAAGGACACATCAGAACTCGATTGCAGGCGTCGTTTCAGATAGTCCTGAATAAACGTATCGCTGAGTGTATTTGCAACATTTGCCGCAACTACCGGATCAGGGCTACGAAAGCTAACTTGAATTAGTCGGGTATCAGGAACCGATTCCACTTTTAGAGATCTCGAAAATGCGCCAAGCATGCTCTGTCGTGTAATCGGGGCCTGATCCAACGGCAGTCCACGCTCCTTAGAGGAGACGGCCTGATTGAAAGGACGATGCTTCTCAAGCCGCAGCGCTCGAATCACTTCGAGGGCCATCGATTTGTCTTGCAGAATCTTGGTGTCCGTTGCGACTTCCGTTTTGATGTCAGTCGTCACCGGGCTAGAGCTGGTTCCGCCTCCGCTGCCCGTAACATTCGCATCATCTGGAATGACCTCCAAAGTCGCTGTCGATTGATACTTCGGCGTCATGAGAAGGCAAGCAATCAGACCCAGAAGCACAGTCGCCAGCGCTACGCCAGCCACTGTAAATTTGTACTTCTTGAGGACTTGCAGCAGGTCATGGAAAGACTCGTACCGCTCCGGCTGCGGCGGCAGCTCAATCAGATCCAAGTCGGATCGCCGTTGCAACTGTCCGCCATTGCCATCAACTGATTGCCAATCTGGTTTCGTCAGACTCATCGAGGGTTGTCCTTGAATTCATCTTCGTTGAATAGTGCTTGCGTGTAAACAAGAACTATTGCTGGCCTGGATTAGGGCACGGAATCAGTTCCCGGCGACTACACACCTTCCCCATCGATTGGACTCGTCTAGCCAAGGATTCAGAAGCCGCATCCTATTATTTTCAGTTGGCAGATATCAGCCGCGATGGCGATATTAAACCGGCATAAAAACGGCGAGCACAATGTAATGCAATTACTCTTCCGCTCGCCCATTATTCATCTACGCTTTTGCTAATCAAAACATTCGACCAGCTCTTCCAGTGACATCAATTCCTCACAATTCGTAAATAAATAGTACGGATTCTGCAACAGGCAAAGGTAGCCCCTACTCGTAAGATGCACGCGGGAAGGAAGGGTTGCCAGATGATGAACATGGGTTTTATGTGCAGCTCTTTGCAGCACTAACCGTGTTTTTTGCGCGATTTTCTTTGAGTAATTTTATGAATTTGGGTTATATTCAAAACACGAGAAAGTGGGGCATCACGATTTCTCCACCTTCGATTGCGTAGGGCAATAAAAGTGTCAATCGCGGGCGCAATTCAAACGTAAACCAAATTAGTTAGTACTCGCCTTGGAACTCGTTGAGCACACGGGAACCTAAGTCCCTTGGAAGGGATTTCTCTAATCTTTATGGAGAGTGCGCATGAAATGGAAAGACTACAGACCCACTGGATACAGTGCCGAAGGATTCATTTGGGACACCTCGGCAAAAGCCTACTCAGCTGCGGAGCTAAAGTCACCAGCGCCGGTTACGAAAGACATACGATTGGATTGAGGAATAGGTGAGTGAGGATTTCTGCCACCATCTAGCATTATCCTATTTCCCCGCAAATCTAAGGAGTTTTTCGGATGACCACGAATAAGGAATCCCGAGTAAATATTCTTGGCGTTGGTGTAAGTGCCATTTCCCTGGATGAAGCTGTAGAAAGGACTGAAGTTTTTCTTAGTGGAAATGCTCAAGGTTATATCTGCGTCACGGGTGTACATGGCATCATGGAAGCTCAAACAGATAGCGAATTGCGTCTTATTTTGAATCGTTCTTTCCTAACCACTCCGGATGGGATGCCAACTGTATGGCTGGGAAAGGCCAGCGGATTCAAAACCATGACTCGCGTCTACGGCCCCGACTACATGGTCGCCATCTGCGACCGTTCCGTAGGTCGCGGCTATAGGCACTTTCTATACGGAGGCAAGCCTGGAGTTGCAGAAGAACTGCGAGCAGAGCTAATGCGCAGATTTCCCGGCATCCAGATTGTTGGAACCTATACACCACCCTTCCGGCCTCTTAATCAGCAGGAAGAAGATGAATTGAGAACCCAATTGGCCGAAAGCCGTGCAGATATTCTTTGGTGCGGCCTTTCCACTCCAAAACAGGAACGATTCATGGCTTCGTATCAGGGACGTCTTCCGGTTCAGCTAATGGTGGGCGTTGGAGCAGCTTTCGATCTACTAAGCGGCAATCTAAGCGAAGCACCTGACTGGATGAAGAATTCTGGTCTTCAGTGGCTTTATCGTCTGATCAAGGAGCCGCGGCGTCTCTGGCGCCGCTATCTCGGCAACAACCCGCGTTTCGCATGGCTTACCTTCTTACAAGTTTCAAAACTCCGAACGTTCACGCTCAATTGATGCATCCGTAAACAACGACCTCACAGTGTTTAGTAATGCCAAATTCATCTTGTTTCAAAAATAACAAGAACGTATAAAACACTTAACGTACATTTGGCGTCTTACCTTTTAATAATTTCCGATCTCGAGTGGACCAGATCTTAGCGATAAGAATAGCCGCAGCCGTTGGACCCTTTAAAGAGTGAATTACTCATTCAAAGTAATTGAGCAGTCTATAACCGTATGCAGCGAAACTTTTTGTTCGATGGAGGGTTGCAGTCATGGCAGTCTATGCACCGTCGCCCAAACCACCGTATATTGAGTCGGCCCACTGGCCCAAACCAACACCACACGCAGGGCTGCCAAAAGCCTTTACCACCGTTCTGGCGGTAATACTGGATTATGCCTGTATTGCACTAGGGTTTCTTTTTGGATTCTTCACGTATCGGGTGTATCACGGCGTTGCGTGGCCGGATTCAACGCATCTTCTTATCGTGCTCACCGTGCAATATTGGTTGATCTTCGTCTTTCTCGCGCGGGCTCAGCAGCTTTATAGCCAATCTCACACCTTGCTCCAGGTTCGGGACACAGAAAACATCTTGATGGTCTCGTGCCTGTGTTTTATAGGGCTCGCAGTCGAAATTTACATCGGCAAGCTTCTTGTTCCGCGCATTGCATTGTGTGTCGGTTGGCTGACTACCGTGTTCCTCCTCCTCGCGCAAAAACATCTTTCGCGTCGAGTCTTTGTTCGCATGCGAGCGGCCATGGCAACTCAACGTCGCGTTCTGATCTTGGGAACAGGTCGAGACGCACGAAGAATTTTCTCCTATCTCGATAACTCGCCTGACCTCGGCATGATCCCGATCGCGTTTGTCGACGAAAGCAAGAGCAGCAATCGAGGTGTGATCTATGGGCATGACTACGTGCACCGTTCCTACGCGCCCGTCATCTGCAGCGTGCTCTCAACTGAGTTGATTGAGGAATTGAATGTATCTCATGTGTTCATCGCCGAATCAGAGATCTCACACCATCGTATGAGCGAGCTGAGTTCACTGGCGATCCAGCACGATCTGAACATCTCGTTTGTCGGCACGGCCCAGCCAATCAGCATCGAGCGGCACGGCGCGATGCACGTTATGGACGGGCTGCTGACAATGTCTTACGCAGGATTAATAGCCGATCGCAGAATCTATCACGCCTTTAAACGATGCTTCGATTTTGTCGGTGCCCTGCTATTGCTAACCATCACCACGCCATTCTGGGTTTTTATCGCGTTGTGGATCAAGCGAACCTCCGCTGGCCCCGTATTCTTTCGCCAAGAGCGTGTAGGGCATATGGGACAGCCCTTCACCATGTACAAATTCAGAACGATGTACACAGATGCCCCAAAATACGACCGTTCACCCGAAGAATCGGGCGACCGCCGCATCACTCCAGCGGGCAGATTTTTACGTAAAGCAAGCCTTGATGAACTACCACAATTGTTCAACGTCTTGCGAGGTGACATGTCACTCGTAGGTCCTCGTCCCGAAATGCCATTTGTAGCAGAGGGATACAATCTGATCGAGCGCCGGCGACTGGTCGTGCCGCAAGGTCTCACTGGCTTTTGGCAACTAAGCGCGGACCGGAAATACTCTATCCACGAGAGCCTTGAATACGATCTCTACTACATTGAAAATCGAGGGTTTTTCCTGGACCTCGCCATCCTGCTTCACACCGTATTGTTCGCAATGAAAGGTATATAGTCACGACTCGGGCCCGTCATAGATAGCCATGGATACATTGCGCACTCCACTCGTCTCGATCATTCTCTCTTACTACAACGAAATCCGCTTCATTGCGGAGGCTGTGGAGAGCGCCAAGTCGCAGACCTACAAAAATATCGAAGTGATTGTCGTAGATGATGGGTCCACCGAGCAAGCGCATCGACACCTTTTGACGATTCCCGGTATAAAAATTATCCGTCAGGCAAATGGCGGACCCGCCTCCGCCCGCAATCGCGGTCTCTCGGAGTCTCGCGGAGACTACATCGTCTTCCTTGACCATGACGATCGATTGATGACGAACGCCGTCGTTTCTCATCTTGAAGCGCTCAAGAGGAAGCCCGGGGCAGGCCTCATCTTCGCCGCCCGCAGGACTATTGATGAGCACGGCACCGTAAGCGCACCGCCTTACATTTGTGCGCCGCGCCGAAACTACTTCCATGCCTTTCTCGAAACCAATCCGATTCATTGTCCCGCCGCGGCTATGATGTCACGCGAGGCGTTGGATCGGGTTGGCGGATTCGATTCAAACGTCGAGCCGTCGGACGACTACGACCTCTACATTCGCATCGCGCACGAGTTCCCAGTCCTTCGGCACACCGCTCTCGTGGCCGAGTATCGCGTTCACGGCAGCGCCGTCTCACAGGATGGAAGAAAGATGTATGCCTCCACCGAGCGGGTTCTTAACAAGGTGAAGGCAACAATGCCGCTCACGCCCAAAGAGCAAAAACTCCTAAGTGCAGGCTACGGCAGAGCAGACGCCTATTGTCTTGGCGGCGAGGGCTGGCGACACAAAGCACGTCTGCTCTATTACAAACTGCGCTCTCTTTCGCAAAGCTCATTTCTCGAGATGCTCCGCGGCAATTGAGGCTCACCACCACGCATCACTACATCTCCAGAATCTTCTCAGGACACGGTCGAAAGGTTGCCACGTTAGCCCACCCGAGCAGGTTGCCGATCAGCCGTTCATGTCCTTCGCCTTTGATTGCTCTTATTGCATTCCGAGCACTACGAGCCAGCGGCCCAAGAAACATACGAGGCAATCGCGCGCCCGTACGCTTAGACCAGATATAGAAAGGATTCACCACCTCCGAGTAACCACGGCGTTTTTCGCCCATCCGCCCGAAGGCTACCTCAATATGCACGCCCAGCGCACGCGGATTTTCCACGATCGATCCATACTTGCGACATGCAAAGGCTAGGTCAAGGTCCTCCAGATAACCATATAGAACCAGCCTTTCGTCAAAGGAGACTTTGCCCAGTAACGACCCCCGAATGGACATGCGGCAGCCGTATGCAGTTTTCATCGGGATAACGTCATCGACTGGCCTGTCCTCCTCACGGCGTTTCCCAATGAGTTCCTTCGCCATCTCTCGATCAAGCGTACCTGCCGGATAGATGCCGTGCGCAAGATTGGCGCCATTCACCATCGCGACCTCCGGATGCTCCCGATAGGTACGTAGAATTTGTTCCACATAACATCTATCGAGTTCCACATCATCATCCAGAAAAATAATCGCTTCTGGAGATCCCTGAATCGAGCGCAGTGCATGGTTTCGCTGTGCGGTTAATCCTCTCCGTCCCGTTACCACCGTAACGAAATCGAGAGCGCGCGTCTCCGCGGCAACGTCTTTGTCCTCGGGAACACTTACGATGATGTGGCAAGGTATAGTCTGCCGCACCGCGCACAGGATCGACTCATGCAACATCTCAGGCCGGTTCAAGGAGCAGAAGATTGCTACCGGCGAGGTATCACTTTTCCCTTGCATGTCCCCTCTTCCTGCTAATTGAGCATACCTTTGTAGCGATGCCTGGGCCCGGTCATAAGTTGTCTTTTCGCAAGACCTCTTCTGGCTCATTTGCCGTTACAGATTAACGCACGCGCATTCCAGATCACACCCCGCATTGACAGAAACGCTTGCGGAATAGACAATTCAGTCATTTCCAAACGGGCCCGATAAGATTCCGTTGGCACCTTCCTCCCTCGACGGTTTCTCAAAGTAGTTGTTGATTCTCACAGTACTGCGCGAGCTTAATAGAGCGTTGTTGCCAACCTATTGTTAAGCAGCGGACAACTGTGAGCGGAGGATGTACCCATGATTCGCTCTGCTTTTTCACGCGCGCTCTTCATCGCAACCTGCTTCTCTGTAGCCGCGTCTGCGGCATACGCCCAGACAAATTCCATCCTGGTCTTTGGCCCTGCGAATGTCAGACCCTCCACTGCAGGCACGGGCTTCGGCCAGAGCGAAGCTGTTTTCAACAGCTCCCCCTTGCTTCTGAACTGCGGTTCGGCCCCCATCCACGCAGTTCTCTCCTCCACGCCAGACGGCACCGGAAACGTTCTCGTCGATAACTTCATCAACCTGACGGTTACGACCCCCGATGGCACTACCACCGGCCCAACCAACATCTGTCGCGGCGGCGTCTCCGATGCAACTCCCTCGGGCCTCCAGCAGGACTGTTTCACAGCCTCGTACCGAGCTATGGCAGACTCAGGTGGCTTGGCCGGCCTGAACCCGGATTCTTTTGCAAGCACAGGTGGAGTAGCTCCCATCGACATTAGCAGCGCTCTCCAGCCAGGCTCGGTTCAGGTAAAGATCGACCTCGCCGACACAGGAGGTTTCCTCGCCGGTTCCAGCGTTTATCTCAATACCAGCTGCACCCAGGCAGGAGTGACAGGCCCAGGCAAGATCACCGGCAATCCCATTCCGCAAACCAACCCTCCCGCTTCTACTCTCACACAACAATTCTCCTTTGATCCCACCACAGACCAGCAGGTTGAATTTGTCTATGACCTCTCCGTAGCGCAAACTGCCGGCCAATTGACCATCACAAACGACTCCACTCCAGTCACATTAGATCTACCGATCGATCCCGCCACCTTTCAGACAATCTGGGTTCCCGGTACCTCCTTCGCTACCTCAACCTGCATGGTCCATACCGGCGAACTACTGCCGAGCGGTCAGTCGGCCTGCAAACTCTTTACGCTTGAGTGCCAGGTAGGAACCGGCTCCACTGCAAGCGGCGCGCAATGCCCTATCTCGGCAATTCGTAATGAGATCTTCCAGGACATCTTCGACGGTCCAGCAATCACCCTTCCAGACATCCCAATTCCAAATGGTCCAACGTTCCATCAGGGTGTAGGTTTCCTCATGGCAAAAGAGGGATGGCCAGGCGGACCGTGCACTTTTGATCCGGCCTCTGGCCTCAGCGCTCTACTCTGTCCGCAGAATCTGCTCACCGACTTCTCAGGACCGGGCAGATTCACTGAAACGGGGGTCGGCGACCACCCTAATTCGACCTTCATCGCCATCGCTGGCGTCCCCGAGGACCTGACCACAGTCACCGTAGAAGGCCAGCAACCAGGCGGTTGGATCAACACTCAGACCCCAACCGTGGATTTCTCCAGCCAGCCTCCCATCCTCACCGATCTGACGCCTCCGTTGCCAGGTCAGGGAAGCTTTGTGCCCTCTCCCATCCAGAGCATCACCTATGGCGTCGCTCTCGCCTCGGCTGTCCCACAGCCCAGCCCCATCCTGCTCATCCCAACCGACACAGTAATCACCTCCCCAACTGCGTGCCCCACACCCTCAAACCCCAGCCAACCTCCAGCTTCGACCTTCACGCCTACTCCGCCAACCGTAACCTTCCCCAGTGACGGTCAGTTTCTCCTGCACTACTTCGCCCAGGACTGTGCAGGCACCGAAGAACTAAAATTCACTCAGGACGCAACCAGCAGTTGGTCCACCTCGTTCTTCACAGTCCCGGTCAACATCGACACAGTGACGCCCGCTATCTCTGCTATCACCTTGTCCCCGGCGTCATCAACCAACGGAGGAGTAGCTAACTCCTACGCCTTGAATCAGCCCGTCACAGCAACATACAGTTGCAGCGACGATCGTTCGGGAGTCGTCAAATGCGGCACAGCAACCTACTCGCCAGGGAGCACCACACTTCAAACCGCCGCCATTACATCCCCAGTCGATACCTCTACCCCGGGCACAAAGTCATTCGTCGTAACTGTCGCGGATGCCGCAGGCAACCACACAACTTCTACTGCAAGCTACCAGGTAGTTGCTCCGACCGTGAATCTTGAGCTGCTCAAAGTCGCCCCGGCCACCGTTCACCAAAACGACTCCTTCGTCTACAGCATCGTCGCCGGCAATATTGGTGGAACTACGGCTTCGAACTTGGTCATAACCGACCCCCTGCCTGCGGGTGTGACCTTCGTCAGCGCGACGCCACAGTTGTTTTCCTGCACCCTCAAAGGCTGCTCCAACACCGCAGCGGGGACACATTGTTCATTCGTCAAAAATACGGTGGCCTGCACAGCGAATTCCCTGGGGCCATCAACCCTTATTCACCTCTCCGCGTTCACGGTTCAAATCACCGTCAAGGCTACCGCTGCCGTCGGCACAAAGATCAGTAACACCGCCAGCGTGACCAGCGCCAACCCTGATTCACATCCAGGCGGCAATCAATCCACTGCGACAACAAAAGTCGTCAAATAGTGTTAAGACACAGGTTGTAATGGACTAGAACGTTGGCTAGGTCTTCCACCGCATCGCGTCATCGTAGATCGCCTTTAGATCTGCACGATGGAGAGCGTTCTCTGCACCAGGATCGGCTTTAATTTCTCCAAGCAGTCGAAGAGCCTCACCATAGTAGTACGAGCTTCGCCCCTTCTCCGCATTGCCGCGTAGCCGCGTTGAAGTGCCCAGTAGATAGTTGATCTTAGCTGACTCGAGCCTAGTCCCAGCCTTCTCCGACTGAATCAGGCTTTGCCCCAGAGAGCGCTCAGCCTGAACATAATCGCCGGTTTCAATCTGAGCCTGCGCATAAGCGACAGCACTCTGCAGCGACAAACTGGCATTTGTAGTGTGAATCGAGTTCTGCAGTGGCCGCAGCATCCCGAGAGCCTCCTTGGCTCGGCCCTGCGCAATTGCCATCCTCGCCACGTTCAACTTCGACAAAACAAGAGCGTCATTATCCTTGGCATGCGTCGCCAGCCCCAGGGCCGACTTATAAAACTGTTCCGCGCCTTTGGTGTCCCCACCGTAGTAAGCCACATCCCCTTTGGTATTTAGGACATCTGACATGAGCGCGTCATTCTTCAGTTCGCGCAAAATGTTCTCGGCCTCACTGAGTGGCTGCGCAGACTCATTGCCTCTGCCTGCATTGGCTAGCGCACTAGCCAGATCGTTCAGGTACACCGCCATATCAACGCCATGTTCACCGCGACCTTGAAAGGTCTTCGTGCTTTCCTGCATTGACTTCACTGCTGCACCAAACCGGCCCTGGTACTCAAATACCAGGCCAATCTTGTGCTGAAGTATCGCCGTCAATCGCGCGTCGCCTGTATTTCGAGAAAGTTCCAACGCCCGCATCAAAGACGTGAGTGCAGTATCGTACTGCCCGGTCTGCATGTAGACATCGGAAATCCCGCCGAGCGTCTCCGCGATTGCAGCCGAAACCCCTAACTTCTCGCGCAGTTGCAACGCCTGCTGGTAATACGTAAAGGCATTGTCCGTATCGCCTTTAGCTAGATAGACCTCAGCGATGTTATGCAGACAAAGCGCTTCATAGTTTTGGTCACCAGTCTCCCGCTGGATCTGCAGCGCTTCCTTATAACTTCCGAGCGCCTGGTCATGCTCTCCCCGGCTCTCGTAAATATTGCCCATATCGGCCAGGGCGTACCCGGCCTCCTTCTTCATGCCAATCTCTCGCAGCAGTGCTAGCGCCTTGTTGAGATCAGACAAAGCAGCATCCGTGTTCCCTTTTCTCGCCTGCAGAGTAGCCCTCTCACCCAGTCCCGCCGCTACGCCACGCTTCTGACCGATCTTTTCGTTGATCGCAATGGACTCCTCAACATTGCGCATCGCCTCATCCGGCCTGTTCAGATGCCGGTAAGAGATCCCCGTCGAAAGAAGCATCAGCGCCTGCTGCTCCTGGTTGCCCACCTGCGTCGCAAGATTCAAACCTTTACTCAGTGAATCCAGCGCCGACTGCGGATTCCCCAGTGTGTTCTCAACGACGCCCATCTCCCAAAGCGCCTTAATGTTCTTCGGGTCGGCCGCGAGAATCTTTGCAAATACTTCCCGGGCCTTTGCATAATCGCCGGCGTCGACATACAGCCTACCCAGGTTGTATTGGACATCCACATCGCTGGGCCAGCTCTTCGCAAGGTTCTGATAAGCATCCGTAGCCTGCTTGTTGTCCTTGATGATCAGCGCGCGGCTTGCTGTAATTAGATACCTCTCCGGCAGCGGAAGGTTTTCGCCGCTTGCAAGCTCTACGGCTCTGCGGGACGACCCCTCGGCATCAGTCTCAAAGCCCAGTTCCGACTGCGCCTCTGCCAGACGCGAGAAGGCCAAAGCAAATTGCGGATCCAGCTTCGTGGCCGCCTGGAAGCTCTTATACGCATCCAGGTTCTTGCCTTCGCGCATCAAAGCGCAGGCCTTCGTTGTAATTGCGCAAAGCATCCACCGAACTGGAATTCGGCTTGAACGACTGAGACTTCAACTCCTCCAACACATCTGGCGAAAGCGAAAGGTTCTTCCTCACAGCATCGGCAAGGCTATCGACTGCGACTGGCAAATCCTTCGCTAGAGCCTGAGCCTTCACCGCAACGCTCTGGTCGCGCTTCATGTCGCGAATCGTGGCATCAATCACAATCTGATCCCCAAACCGCGCATACTGTCCTGAAACGACAACGTCCGCACTGCTGAACTCGGCCACACGCCGCACCGTATCCGGTCCAATCGTCGTCTGCGGGCCAATACTAAGGTCGGAAAGCACCTGATGCAGCCGATCCGTGGACACGGTGCGCAGATGCGCCGACTGGCCAATATCCGTGCTCAGCATGTCAGCCAGACTTGCTCCAATCCAATCGTCCTTCTCGTCCCCCGATGCATTGCGGAAAGGCATAATTGCCAGAGCCTTGCCTTCGACAGCGGCTCCAGGCGCATTCACTGAAGAATTCGTCGTTTTCGCACTGTGGTCGACATATTCTCCGATACCGAACACGAGCATCCCAGCAACACCACCCCATACCCACCACCGCTTCGCCCACAACCAAAAAGGCAAAGCCGGCTTAGGCTTAGCAGGAACGCTCTGTGCCGGAGGCGCACTCACGACGCCTTTTTGCTGCCACATCTCAAGATCGGCAAGCAGCTCTGAGGCACTCGAATATCTCAGCTCTACCTCGCGTTCCAGGCATCGGCTCACCATCTGATCCAGCGGTTTGGAGATATCGCTGACGAAGTGCGATACAGGGACAGGCTTCTCCTGCGTCCGTCGAATCAGGCTTGCCAGCGCAGTGTCTGCCCGAAATGGCGTCTCGCCGCTCAGAAGCTCATAGAAGATCAGCCCCAGTGAATAGATATCCGACCGCTGATCGAGACTCTTCGAGAGCGCCTGCTCCGGCGACATGTACTCCATCGTGCCTACCAGCGCACCCGACATGGTCATGCCGTCGCCTTCGAGCGTCCGCGCCAATCCGAAGTCCATCACCAGAATCCGTCCGTTCTGGTCCTTCATGATGTTCTGCGGCTTCAGATCACGATGGATCACACCCACGCTATGCGCAGCATCCAACGCACGGCATACCTGGATAATGATCTCGACCGCCTCGTCCGGCGGAATCTTTCCCCGATCATGGATCATCGTCCGCAGGTCGATCCCCTGGATGTACTCCATCGTGATGAACTTCATCCCATTCGCTTCTCCCAGGTCGAAGATGCGAACAACATTCCGATGAGTCACCTGCGTGGACAGGATCAGCTCCTGCTTGAAGCGCTCGATAATAGACTGGTTCCCGCCGAACTCACGCCGGATCGTCTTCAGAGCGATCGTGCGGTTCAGTTCAAGGTCCTTCGCCTCATAGACGGCCCCCATGCCGCCCTCACCCAGCAGCGCGATGATTTCATAACGGCGTCCCACCACGGACCCCAACTCAAGAAGCGGTTGTCCACTCGCCTCCGAGTAGCTTCGCGGCCCATCCGGCGGCATGCTGGACCCCGCATAACTTCCGCTTGCTTCCCCTTTAAAAGTAGTGTTCTGCGGTAAATCGAACATCGTAGGCGCATCACTCGGCAGCTGGCCCGAAGTAGAGCTCTCCCCTTTAACCGGTGTGCGCACACCACCGGTGCCTGTTTTTACAGGATCACTCTTCGAGGTTTTTGGCCTGTCGTCTTCGATGGTTCGGCACCCCAACCGTGGGACGAAACTGCTGCGTACCTACAGCAACGAGAATGTAGTCGATGTGCAAAAGTATACAGTGTGGAAATCTCTATGTCAGTAGACAAAGCATCTCATAAAGCACTGACTGACCTGCACTTCCTTCTGCCCTGCATCCAGGACATTTGACCTGGCCTCTTGCGCGTCTGCAGGCCGATGACAAATAGTGACGTTTTGCGAACAATCGTGTCATTACAACTAATACCAGCTCTCTCTGCTTCGCACAGAATCGAGGAACGGTCGCTGTCAGTGGCTCTTATGTTCAACTAAACTCAGGTAATCCAAGCCGTGCCTAGGAACAATATGTCCATCACTGTACCCCGGCAGGACCCCCGCTTCACCACACTCAACAGAGGACACAACCCACGCTGGCCAGCCACCAATGCTGAAACCGTCAGCCGCATCGAACTATGTGAAACTACCGCCGACCTCGCCGATTCCCTCCAGCGAATCGTCGCAGCCGGCCTTCGCCCCACCGTACGCTCCGGCGGCCATTGCTACGAGGATTTCGTCTGCAATAATCCCGACGGCGTCCTCCTCGATCTGAGCCTCCTCTCCGACTCCGACTCCACCGGCAGCGGACACAAGTATCGCGTCAGCGCCGGTTCCAAGCTCGGCGAAGTCTACATGCACCTCTACAAGCGTCACGGCCTCACCATCCCCGCCGGGTCCTGCTATACAGTCGGCGCAGGCGGCCACATCAGTGGCGGAGGCTACGGCCTTCTCTCGCGCCTCCACGGCCTTACCGTCGATTGGCTCTCCGCCGTCGACATCCTCACAGTTGACGCCAGCGGCAAAGTCATCATGCACAGAGCCGACAGCACCCACGAGCCCGATCTCTTCCGTGCCTGCCGCGGCGCAGGCGGAGGCAACTTCGGCATCGTTACCAGCTACTACTTCGACAAGCTCCCACCAGCCCCGCAGGAGGTCATGCTCGCCAACCTGTCCTTCTCCTGGGACGACATGACCCCGGAGCGCTTTGAAACCATCCTCACCACCTACGGTCACTACCACGAGACCCGCGCCAAAGACCCCGACACCTGGGGCCTGTTCACCTTCCTCGGTCTCTCCCACCACTCATCCAATCAAATCGTTATCAGCGCCCAGTTCTGCAACCCTGACGGAACCTGCAACGACCCCCGCGTCCTCAACGAATTCCTCGATCTCTTCCAGTCCTGCAATCCGACCACGGGTCCGGCCGCAGCCCAACACGCCCGAGCAGCCGCAAACCTCACCGGACATCATCACGCAACGGCACACATGGCCTGCTCCAGCCCCCACGCCATCACGCGCTCACCATGGCTCGACGCAACCATCAGCGGCGGCATCGGCACCGGCCATCGCGGCAAGTACAAATCCAGCAACATGAAGCGCAACTTCACCCCCGCCGAATCGCGATGCCTCTACAAGCACCTCACCAGCGAAATCCCGGGCGTCGATCTTCAGGGTTCCATCGTCGCCGTAGACTCCTACGGCGGAGCCATCAACCGCTCGCAGATGATCGCCGAAACCGCAATCCCCCAGCGCTCAACCATCATGAAGCTGCAATTCCAGACCTACTGGCAGAATCCCGAAGATGACGCAGTCCGCCAGCGATGGCTGAGCGACTTCTACACCAATCTCTACTCCGGCCCCGACGCTCATCCAAGCTACAAAGGCACGCCTTACAACAACGCAAACTACGAGGGCTGCTACATCAACTACCCTGACAAGGACATGCTCGCCTACACCTACTGGCCCCAGCTCTACTACGGCGACGACGACCTCTACCCATTTCTGCAAAGCGTCAAGCGGCGCTACGATCCCAACAACATCTTCCACCACGCAATGTCCATTCGTCCCTGATCGAAAAGGAGCCGTATGAAATCGAAAAATCTCCTGACCCGCCGGGCATTCGTACAACGCGTTGGCTACACCTCCGCAGCAAGCGGACTCAGCACATTAGCACCGTGGCTAAGCGCAATAGCCCAGCCCGCCAGCACGCAATCTCCTCGGTTCGCTTACGTCGGAGCATCCGGCAGCGCACAAGGCCTCCACGTCTTCGCCATCCAAGGCAACCACTGGACTCCCATCCAGACCATCCCCACCGCAACCCCATCCGCGCTAACCCTGCACCCCACTCAAAATATCCTCTACGCCACCTACGCCGTAGACACCTACCGCGGCCTACCGACAGGAGCAGTCGAAGCCTACGCCATCGACCCTCACACCGGCCGCCTCACATCGCTCAATCAACAGCCGCTATCCCTCTCAGCAACCATGCCCAGCGATCTGGCCATATCGCCCGATGGCCGTCATCTCGCAGTAGCCGTCTACGGTGGCGGAGCCTACAACCTCCTCCCAATTCTCGAAGACGGCTCGCTTGGCCGCGTCTCGACCATCCTCAAGGAAACAGGCAGCGGCCCGAACCGCCAACATCAAACCGCCTCCCATCCCCATTCCCTGACATTCAATGCCACTGGCCATCTCCTCGGCACAGATCTGGGCGCCGACCGTCTCAACATCTTCACCATCGCCGATGGAAAACTAACCCGCTCCAGCCATATCCCACAAATCCCCGGCAGCGGCCCCGGCAATCTGGCCTTTCATCCGTCCAGCAATCTTCTCCTCATAGCAAACGAGATCGACGCCTCCGTCTCCACCGTCCGCTTCAACATTCTCACCGGCGAAACCGACCATTCCCACCACAGAGTCTCCACACTCCCGGCAAACTTCCACGGCCAAAGAAGTGTCCCCACGCTTCTCCTTCATCCATCGGGGAAGTTTCTCTACACCGCAAATCGTCGTCGCGAATCCAGTCACCCGATGGCCGACAGCCTGGTCACCTGGAAAGTCCATCCAGACACAGCCGCGATATCGCCAATCCAGCACATCACCGCAAACCTGCATCGTCCCCGAGCCGCTGTCATAACCTCCGATGGTGCCAGCCTGTTCATCCTGAACCACGAATCAGGCATCCTCCAATTCTCAATCGACCCAACCAGAGGCATTCTCGGCAAGCCCACACAAACAACAACCATCCAGGCGCCCCGCAGCATGGCTCTCCGATACATCTAATCACCCAGGGAGATTACGCCGTTGATCTCGATCAAGCGCAAGACTGCAGTTCACCTCCTGCCACTCGTCTTCATGGCCACCGCTCTCCCGGCATTCGCCAATCCAGCCAAACCCTCCCCCTGCGCCGAGGTCCCTCACGCCGACCATCCCAAGTTACTTCTCTCCAACGGCACTCTCGACGTTCTTGTCTTCCTCCCAAATCCCATCAAAGGCTACTACCGCTCCACCCGCTTCGACTGGTCCGGCGTCGTGGCCTGCGTCTCCTACAACGGTCACAAGTTCTTCGGCGAGTGGTTCAAAGATTACGACCCGCTCACCAACGACGCCATCACCGGTCCCGTTGAAGAGTTCCGCTCCGAAGACGGAGCCATCGGCTACGCTGAAGCCAAACCCGGCGACCTCTTCGTCAAACCCGGCGTTGGCGTCCTGCGAAAAATCGACGACTCACCTTACAAATTCTTCGCCGCCTATCCCCTCATCGATCCGGGCAAGTGGGCCGTCGCAACCACAGCTCACTCCGTCACCTTCACCCACACGCTCGAAGGCCCTAGCGGCTTCGCCTACATCTATCAGAAGACCCTCTCCATCGACGGCTCTACGATGACCCTCTCCCACAGCCTCCAGAACACTGGCCAGAAAGCAATCGACACCAGCGTTTACGACCATGACTTCTACATCTTCGACGGCCATCCTACCGGCCCCGGCATGACCATCCACTTCCCCTTCAAACCCGAACTACAGGACTCACTCAGCCCCGCAGCAACACTCGAAGACAACACCATCACCTACCAGCAGGAGTTGCAGCCGAAACAGACGGTAGCCAGCTACATCAAGGGCTACTCCAACAACGCCTCCGACTACGACTTCACCATCGAAGACAAAAACACCGGCGTAGGCGTCGAACAATCCTCCGACAATCCCATCTCACGCTTCTACCTCTGGTCCATCCGCACCACCGTCTCACCCGAAGCCTACATCCACATCAACGTCCCGCCCGGCCAGACCGGCAAATGGAAGATCCACTACCGCTTCTTCGCCCCACCCGCACAACCTTAGGTCGATCGCATCGAAGTCGTTTTTGTTTCTGAGGTAGGCCTGGGCTTTAGCCCAGGCATTAAGGCCTCACAAAGAATGGGGCTTCAAAGAGTGCTGAAAAAAGGTTTGCTTTTGTTCTTCGGTGGGAGCGCAGGGCTTCAGCCCTGCGAAAAACGGCCACAAATACAGGGGCTAAAGAGGGTGCTGAAAAAGTCTCTATGTTTTAAACAGGGTGATTTGGTAGGAAGGAGAGATGCGAGGAGACGAGCAGTATCAGGAAGAGATGTTCAGCTACGGGAGCCTGAGCCAGAGAGTGCCGTTGGATCATCCTTTGCGTCGAGTTCGAGTGATGGCCGATGAAGCGATGGGTTGTCTGGAGACTCGATTCGAGCAGATGTACTCTCGGCTTGGCCGCCCGTCTGTTCCCCCCGAGCAGATGTTGCGCGCGTTGCTTTTGCAGATGCTGTACTCGGTGCGTTCCGAGCGGATGCTGATGGAGCAGATGGAGTACAACCTGTTATTCCGCTGGTTCGTTGGCCTGGGCATGAACGACCGTGTGTGGGATGCGACGAGCTTCAGCAAGAACCGGGAGCGGTTGTTGTCCGGCGAGGTGGCTGAGGTGTTCTTCTCTTCGGTGGTGGCGTCGGCGCGGCAACTGCGCCTGCTATCGGATGAGCACTTTACGGTGGACGGCACGCTGATCGAGGCGTGGGCTTCGGAGAAGAGCTATCAGCCCAAGGCTGGACCTTGGCCGCCTAAGGGTAAGGGCTCCGGGCATGGTGGCAGCGTGTTGAAGTCTGACACCCACGAGTCCAAGACCGATCCGGAGGCGCGGCTGTATCGCAAGGGGATGCGGATGGGCTTCCGTCTGCGGCACATGGCGCATGTGGTGAGCGAGAACGAGCATGGACTGGTGGTGGCCACCGAGGTCACGACCTGTTCGCCGACACAGGAGCGGGTGGCCGCAGTGCGGATGATGCGGCGGCTGAAGCAGACGATGCAGCCGAAGATCGTGGCTGCCGACAAGGGCTACCATGAGCAGGACTTCGTCGGCGCGATGCGACAGATGGGAGTGGAGGCGCATGTGCCGAGATACAAGTGCAGACGGCCTTGCCTGGTCGATCCGGCGATCTATGAACGGCCCGAGTATGTCCAGAGCCAGAAGAAGCGGAAGTGGGTGGAGCGGTTCTTCGGCTGGCTCAAGACGACCGCGAACCTGGCAAAGACACGACACAGAGGGCATCGCAAGCTGCACTGGAACTTCACGCTGGCCGCTGCCGCTTACAACCTCGTCCGCATGACGACCTTGACCGTCGCAAGCTGAGCTTCAACCGCACCAAACGTCGCTCCCTGAAGCGCCCCAAGCCCCAAACACCGCAAAATAAACCTCAAACCCCTCTTCAAAAACCTACCCGTCATCATCTTCGCAAAGAAAAAACTGCTTTTTCAGCACCCTCTTTAGCCCCGGGGCCTTCTTTCCGCAGTCGGCAATCAGACCTTTGTGGTCGGTGACGGCGAGGAAGTCGAGGCCTTGTGAAGCGGCTGCGGCGAAGAGACGCGAGGGTGGGCAGGGAACGTTGGCTCCGGACTGGCTTTTGCACATGCCGTCGGTGAGCCCGGTGTGGGCGTGGAGATCGCCTTTGTACCATCCAGGCTTGGGGTTGATGACGGGGTGGTGTTCGGGGTCGAGTTGGCTGGAGAGATGGATGCGGACGGTGAAGTTGCCGTGTGCTTTGGGGGCGATGTAGTTGTAGCCGACGGCAAGGTGCCATTTGCCGGGGATGATGGGGCCGGGAAGATAGGGGCCGGTGGCGTCGACCGGGGAGATGGTGAAGCTGGTGCGACCTTCGCCGCGGTGTCGTTGCGGATCGAAGAGTCCGGCGGTGAGGTACATGCCTTTCTGGAAGCCGGGCGAGATGTAGCACCCACTTCTCAAAGCGGTGGCGAAAACCGCCCATCCACCGCCGTCCAACACCCAGGCCCACTTCAACCAGATGATGCAGGACCAGCTCTACTACGACAAGATGCTCCTCATTCCCGGCGAAGAGGTCACCACCGTCAAAGGCCATACCAACATCTGGGGCACCGAAGCCTTCCTCGACTACCGCGTCGCCGACACCGGCTACACCGTCAACAACCTCTTCGACGAGGCCCATCGCCTTCACGCCCTCGTCAGCATCAACCACGCCTACTGGCCCACAGACGCCCACTGCCCCGGCTGCGGTTGGGACTGGACACCCATCACCGACTTCTCCAAAGTGGACGCCATCGAAATCATCAACGGCTACCACGAGCACGGCTCATGGTTCACGCCACCACCCGGCAACGGCATTCCCTTCTGGGAGGCCCAGCTAGCCAAAGGCCTCCGGCCCACCGGCGTAGGCGGTAGCGACGACCACCGCGCCGGAGAACAGCTTCCCCTCCACAACGGCGTAGGCATCCCCACCACAGTCGTCTACGCCACTGAGCTCTCACAACCCGCCATCCTCAAAGGCATCAAAGCCGGACACGTCTACATCAAAGTCACCGGCCCACAAGCTCCCGATCTCTATCTCAAATCCGGCAACGCCATCATGGGCGACGAGCTCAAAGCATCCACCGGCCAAACCCTCGCCTTCACCCTCGACACCCGCAACGCCGCCACCGCAACTCCCCGCCTCTACATCGACGGCAAACCCATCACCACCACCCCCCCTACGCCTCGACAAAACCACCGGAAGCTGCACCTATCAATGGACATCCGACGGCAAGCGCCACTGGATACGGGCCGAGCTAATCGACAAACGCGGAGAACTTCTTACCCTGACTAACCCCATCTATATCAATTGGAAATAGAATAAACCGCATAACAGCGAGGCTCCCATGTCCACCGCCGTCATCCTCGACCCCACCACATCCTCCCGCACCTCCCTCCGCACTATCCCTCACTGGATCAACGGCCACGCAACCATCGGAACATCAGGCCGCACTGGCAGCATCTACAACCCCGCCACCGGCCAAATCCAGGCCGAGGTCCCCCTCGCCAACCAGTCCGAGCTCAACGCCGCCGTCGAAGCCGCCCAATCCGCCTTCCCCGACTGGTCCGCACAACCTCCTCTCCGCCGAGCCCGCATCCTCTTCCGCTTCCGCGAACTCCTCAACCAGCACACCGACGACCTCGCCGCCATCCTCACCTCCGAGCACGGCAAAGTCCTCTCCGACGCCAAAGGCGAAGTCACTCGCGGCCTCGAAGTCGTCGAGTTCGCCACCGCCATCCCCCAACTCCTCAAAGGCGAATACACCGAGCAGGTCGGCCCGGGCATCGACAGTTGGTCTCTCCGCCAGCCCCTCGGCGTAGTCGCCGGCATCACGCCCTTCAACTTTCCCGCGATGGTGCCCCTCTGGATGTTCCCTATCGCTCTCGCCTGCGGCAACACCTTCATCCTCAAGCCCAGCGAGCGCGACCCCAGTGCCTCCATCTTGCTCGCTAAACTCCTCAAAGAAGCCGGCCTCCCCGACGGCGTCTTCAACGTAGTCCACGGCGACAAAGAAGCCGTCGACGCCATCCTCGAGCACCCCTCCATCAAGGCCATCAGCTTCGTCGGTTCCACCCTCATCGCCGAGGACGTCTACACCCACGGCACCGCGCACGGCAAACGCGTCCAGGCCCTCGGCGGAGCCAAAAACCACATGATCGTCATGCCCGACACCGACCTCGACCAGGCCGCCGACGCCCTCGTTGGCGCAGCCTACGGCTCAGCCGGCGAGCGCTGCATGTCCATCTCTGTCGCCGTGGCCGTCACCAACGCCACCGCCGACGCCCTCATCGAAAAGCTCCGCCCACGCATCGCTGCCTTGCAAATCTCCCCCGGCACCGAACCCAAAGCCGACCTCGGCCCACTCGTCACCGGTCAGCACCTCAATCGCGTCCACAGTTACCTCGACCTCGGCCGCACCGAAGGCGCAACCCTCCTCATCGACGGCCGCGACGCCGCCCTCCCACGCGGCGAAGGCTTCTTCCTCGGCGCCTGCCTCTTCGATCACGTCAAGCCTCACATGCGCATCTACCGCGAAGAGATCTTCGGCCCCGTCCTTGGCATCGTCCGCGCCAACACCTTCGAAACCGCCCTCAAGCTCATCGACGACCACGAGTTCGGCAACGGCGCCACCATCTTCACCCGCGACGGCGACACTGCCCGCACCTTCGCCCATCGCGTCCAGGCAGGCATGGTTGGCATTAACGTTCCCATCCCCGTCCCCATGGCCTTCCACAGCTTCGGCGGATGGAAGCGCTCCCTCTTCGGCGACCACGCCATCTACGGCCCCGAGGGCGTCCGCTTCTACACCCGCCTCAAAACCATCACCGCCCGCTGGCCCACCGGCATCCGCACCGGCGTGGACACCACCATACCCACCCTGGGCTAATTTGCCATTGCCATTCTTCTTTGTCATCCCCGAAGGGGATCTGCTTTTGCCGTTCCTGCAGCCCTGTACCCCGCCCCAAATCCCTCAGCCTCCCTTTTCCAAAAACCCTGCATCTAACCTATCTCGTTCTCTTTGCCATGACTATCTCAAGAGCTTGGCGCACTTAGGGCCCTCGCAGTCTGTTCATAGAAATAGCGAAGATGCAAAAATTATTACTTGTTGTACTTCTACTCTTGTCGTGGAGTCGCACCTTCGCTCAAGACTCCGGCACCATCGATCAATACCCCAACGCGCCCAGCGCCGAACTCACATACCTCCTGTCCTCCGAAAATCCATTCACACAATCCGCCACATCATTACCGCCTCAGGCTCAGGAAAAGTTCTCTTTCCTCTCCACCCAGTCCCGCACCTCCTACCCCTCCCCCCAGCAGGAGCCTTACCACTGGAAGGGCCTCATCCTCCAGACTTTCGCCTTTAGCTCTCTCGAGAATGGCGTCCGCATCATGACGGCCAATCAGCACGACCGCCACATCCTCCTCAATAAGCCCTTCTGGTCCGATTACTGGGCCTCCCTCAATCAGTTCAACATGCACCGCTGGAACGACGGCGACTCCATTCCCGTTAACTACATAGGGCATCCCATGCAAGGTGCCATCGCCGGATACATCGAGGTTCAGAATGACCCTCGAGGCCGTGACGAGAAGTTCGGCTCCGGTCGCCCCTACTGGAACAGCCGCTTCCGTGCCTTCCTCTGGTCCACCGTCGACTCCACGCAATCCGAGATTGGCCCCATGGGTGAAGCCGCCATCTTCAACGAGGGAGGCTTCACCTACCCCATCGGCTGCAAACACCACGACCCCGTCTGCGAGGCCACCGCCAAGTACACCAACAACACCGGCTGGGTCGACTTCATCATCACCCCCGTCATCGGAACCCTCCTGCTCGTCGGCGAGGACGCCATCGACCACTACATCACCGATCCTCTCGTCGAACACCACCACCACGACCTCCCCTACGAGTTTCTCCGCGCCGGTGCCAATCCCAACCGCTCTCTCGCCAACATCCTCCGCGGCCACATGCCTTACTATCGCGACTACGAACACCCCGGATCCAACGAGTCACCACTCCTCGGCCCCTTCGAGCACGCCATGGACGTCGAGTCCACCGAGCGCGCCGATCTCTTCTTCTTCTATTCCTCGCTCGGTCTCGGCACCAATCACACCGGCTGCATCGACTGCCGCACCTACACCCGTGGCGCCGGCATGGAGCTCGGCATCTCTCTTCGCCGTTACCTCGACTTCATCACCACCGCCCGCTATCAGCCCGATGCCAGTCCGGTCGCCACGGCCACCGTTGGAGGCTCCTTCTTCGCAACAAACTTCGGCCTTCGTTCCGGCTACTCCGGCCAGTACTTCGCGCTTCGTGTCTCCATCGCTCCGGGATTCGCCAGTTGGGAACGCACCCTCTCTACCCCAACCGCAACTGACCCTGATCCACCACAAACCCGCGAGTTCAACTTCTCCGCCACCGCCACCCTCGCCGCCGACGTCCGCTTCACTGACCATTTCGCCTTCCGCACCTCGGTCGACCAGATGCTCATCCGCTACAAAAGCCCCTACCGCGACCCTCCCGGCATCGGCGAACCACCTCGCCTCTCCTTCCTCTCCCACGACAACTACATCAACTCCACCAACTGGGGCGTCCGCCTCGGCCCGGTCTTCCGCTTCTAGCAAAACAAAAAATACATATCAACCAAAGAACCCGCGCTAGTGGATAGAATCTGACGCTTGGTGCCCGCGCAGAAGCCTTCGTCCCGCTCGAGGAAGGCATCCTAACCCTGCCCGGAAGCAGAAATTCCAAACGCTGTAGGAGGGTGGTTAGCGAACCTTCGGTTATTCGCCACACCCGCAATGCGACGCGCAGATCGTGTCCGACCTCACCGTGCGACGTCGGCTTAAGCTATTCTGAAGAACCTGTGCTGGAGGTCTTGTAGCATGGCAAAGCTCGTGTATGGATTGAACCAGTCCCTGGACGGCTACGTCGACCACATGAAAATCGGGCCACCCGATCCCGCTCTCTCTCGTCACTTCATCGAGCAGGCGCGCGGCCTGACGGGCGTGGTCTACGGTCGCCGCATGTACGAGATCATGCGTTATTGGGACGATGATCTTCCGGATTGGGACGCCGAGGATCGCGACTTCGCGGCGGTGTGGCAGAGCCAGCGGAAGTGGGTTGTGTCGCGCTCGTTGAAGTCGGTCGGACCCAACGCCACACTCATCGAGGATGACTTCGAGGCGGTGATCCGCAAGCTGAAGGCTCAGTTGGATGGGGAGATCGACGTAGCCGGACCAAACCTGGCAGGGAGCCTGACCAACCTTGGTCTGATTGATGAGTATCGACTCTACATCCATCCCATCGTGCTCGGGTCTGGCCAGCCGTTCTTCGCCAGCCCCCGGCCGCGGCTCCGCCTTGTGGCCAGCGACCGCATAGGCGGGGATGTAATCAGATTGACGTACGTTCCTGCTTAATCGCGCGACTCGCCCGACGGACTGCGCCGACGCGTCACCGTTGCCTTTGCCCTTACCTTTACCTTTACCTTTGCCGTTGCCTTTGCCTCTGCCTCTGCCTCTGCTTTTGCCTCTGCCTTTGCCTCTGCCTTTGCCTCTGCCTTTGCCTCTGCCTCTGCCTCTGAGGTAGAGCGGGGCTTCAGCCCCGCGTCAAACCGCAACACAAAGCCTTCTTCCTCTCTGCCGAAGGCCAGAGCGAAGGCGAAGCCGAAGCGACTAATCCATTGCCGTTGTTCTTGCTGTTGCTCTTCCTTGGCCTTCAGCCGCAAAGCCCCACCAAACTCACAAACTCCCCACCGAAAGCTCCACATCCGCACGCGCCCACGCCGCGTCAAACTGCTTCTTCACCCACTCCGCATCCGCATCCCGTTTCTGCGCCACCAGACTCTGCCAAAGCCCAAACAAAGACCGCCCATTTCGAGGATTGATCTCCAGATCCCGCCGAAACACAGCCTCTGCCTCACTCGCCTTTCCAGCCCGTAGCAAAGCTCCACCCAAAGACTCCCGCGTCGGATAATACCAATCCGCGGGCTCGTTATAAGCCAGCGTATCCCCCCACATCCACGCTCTTCCGCCACAACGCAATCGCCTTCTCTCCATCCCCCGAAGCCTCCGCTATACGAGCATCCAGCACCGTCAACGCCAGCCCCATCACTGTCTTCACAGAGTTATTAAAATCAGCAGGAGTATCCGCAGGCAGAGCTGCAATCGCCGAAGCCAGCGTCTCCCGTTCCGCCTGAGCCTCCTTCAACCGCCCAAGCCCCGCATAAGCCGACCCGCGCGCGTAATGCCACATCGCGCCCAGTACCGGCATCTCCTTCGGCGGCGCCGGAGCATTCAAAATCTCCTCCCACTTACCGAACCGCACCAGCACCCACGGCTGCGTCGGCAGAAACCACTCCACCATCTTGTTCGTTGCCACCTCCGGCCCTACGTGCTTCACCAGCCTGTCCGCCGTCTCCACTGCGCACGCCGACCGGCCCTCCATCATGCAGGCCGCCGCCAGAAAGTGGATGTTATGCGTCAGGTACATGACGTTGTACATCGTATCGACCCCCTCCAGATGCTCGCTCTTCACATAAGCCGCATCCGCCGCCATCGCCCGCTCATTCGACGTCGCCGACGCATCGAAGTCCCCCACCCGTTGATAGATGTGCGACGGCATATGCACCAGGTGCCCCGCCGCAGGAGCCAGCGTCTCAAGTCTCTTCGCACTCGCCAGCCCCATCGAAGGATCGCCCGAGGCCTCCACCGCATGAATCAGAAAGTGATTCGCACCTACATGGTTCGGATCGCGCGCCAGCACGCCCTTCAACGTCGCCACGATCTCCTCCGTCCCCTCAGTCGGCCTTCCATCCGGGCTCCACAACTGCCACGGATGCAGATCCATCAAGCTCTCCGCATACAACGTAGCCGCATCCAGATCATCGGGATACTTCCCCACCACCCCCTTCATCGCCGCAGCGTACTCTCTACCCATCGTCTGCAAATCAGCCGAATACCGCTGTGCCAAAGCATCCACATAATCCGCTCCACCACAGGCCCACCTGCCGCAAGCAGCTTCGCCTTGGCAATCGCATCCACCGCCTGCTTCGCCCGAGCATGACCAATATCGATGTCGTTGTAGTTCGGCCCCACCGCAAGCGCCACTCCCCACCACGGCATCGCTGCCTTCGGATCCAGCTCCGCCGCCCGCGCAAACGACCGCCGCGCCTCATCATGGTTGAACGCAAACAGATAGTCCATTCCTTGATCGAAGAACCGCTGCGCCTCCGGGTTGCTCGTCCTTATCGCATGATGCGAGTTTCCCAGCCCCGCCACCAACGTCACCGGACGATGGTCCTCCGCCATAGCCCCCATCTGCATCTGCGCCCCACACAGCGCAGCCCCCACCACCAAAGACACTCCGGCAACCAGTTCCGCAATCCTCACGATTCCCTCTCGTAAAATAAACCCGGCAAGACTGCAAAAATTTCAACAGCCAAAAAGTGTCTGTCCGATATCCATCTTTACCAGACAAAACACCACACTTTGACCACAAAAAAACCACGTTCTGCCGCCACTTTTCTCAAAAAACCCTTGAAAAATGGCACTTCAGCTATAACAAACCATCCGCAAAATTTAACGCCTCATCCAGCGCCGCAACCGCCGTATCGATCTGTTCTTTCTCAACAATCAGCGGCGGAGCCAGCACAAAATGGCTCATCCAGGCCTGCATCACCACCCCTTGAGCAAGCATCTTCGCCGCCACCTGATCGACCACCAGCGCCTTCCCATCCAGCTTCTCCTGCCAGGTATTGAAAGGCTCCTTAGTCTGTTGATTCTTCACCAGTTCCACCGCCCAGAACAACCCAATCCCACGCACCTCCCCAATCGAAGCATGCTTCTCCTTCAACCCCTTCAGCTTCTCCCCCAGATAAGCCCCCATTTCATTAGCTCGATCCACCAGCCCCAGCCGCTGCATCTCGTGAATCGTCGCCACCGCAGGCCCAAGTGTCATAGGATGAGCCTCATACGTATGCCCATGCGCAAAGTAATGATCATCAAAATACTCCGCAATCCTGGTCGAAGTAGCACACAACCCCAGCGGAACATAAGCCGAAGTAATGCCCTTAGCCGTCGTCAAAATATCCGGCTTAACTCCCCAATTATCAACAGCAAACCACTTCCCGGTCCGTCCCCATCCACTCATCACCTCATCAGCAATCAGCAAAACCCCATGGTCATCGCATATCTTCCGCAGCTTAGGAAAATACTCCGGCGGAGGAATTAAAACACCATTCGTCCCCACCACCGGCTCCACCAGCACCGCCGCCACATCCGCCTCATTGACGATCATGTGCTCCAGATAATCCGCGCAGGCAATCCCACACCCCGGATAAGTATGGCGAATAGGACACTTATAGCAATTCACCTCGGGCGAAAAGATAACCCCCAATCCCTTCCCCGCGGGCTCCATCGCCCAACGCCGAGGATCTCCCGTAGCTGCAACCGATCCCGAAGTTGACCCGTGATACGACCGATATCGCGCAATTATCTTCGTCTTCCCGGTAAACATCCGCGCAATCTTGAAAGCCGCCTCATTCGCCTCAGTGCCCGAGGTCGTAAAGAAAAACTTTGTCAGCCCCTCCGGCAAAACCTCAAGCAACAACTTGCTCAACTCCGCCCGAGCCGTAGTCGCATAAAACGGCGCGGCATAAGGCAAAGTCGCAGCCTGATCCTGGATAGCCTTAACCACAGCAGGATTGTTGTGCCCCAGGTTCATGCACATCAACTGCGAAGAAAAATCCAGAAATCGCTTGCCATTGCCGTCGGTAAAGTAGCAGCCGTCCGCGCTGACCACGTGCGTGGGATTCCACCCCCTCTGCTTTCTCCAGGTCCCATAGTTGTGTTGCTTCGTGAGGGCGATAACTTCCGGTGATGTGAGTGTGTTTGACATGAAGCTCCACTAGAGTTCGTGAATCAATACGACAAATATAAGCCCATTATGGAGTCAATCTTAGCGTCAACACTCCGTGCAGCATGATGACGGATACTGGTGCACCGGCGTTGACATTCCAAACCCGGCAGATTATCTTCGCATCCATCTTTCCATGTATCTAAAACAGCCGTATTGACTCTCGCGTAGTCCTGGATAGATTTCTACAGCCAAGTCCTCTACGTGGCCGTAGACGTCCGTAATTATCGTGAAATATGCAATCTATGCAGTGCCTTCTATTCAGTGGCATCCGGATACACCATGCGCCAAGGTCCCGTCATCCTTTTGACCTCCTCCTTTAAATTCATTCAACACAGTTCTTTTCGTGTGGCTTTACAGCTTCTACTGCTTGTCGCACCTCTCTATTTGCTCTCGACATCAGCCTTCGGGCAGGCGACCGGCCAGGTCGCCGGCGTCGTCACCGATCCGGCGGGGCGGGTCTTACCATCGGCAAATATTGAACTGTTCGATACGGCAACCAATCAGGTCCGCGGTACGATCTCAGGCCCTGACGGTACATTTGCAATTCCTTTGGTAAACCCTGGCACCTATCAGGTGAAGGTAAGTCTCAACGGATTCAAAACCAATGTAACTAGAGGCATCGAGGTTGCAGTTAATGGCACGTCACGCGTCGATGTCCAACTACAGGTTGGCAGCACATCGGTCGAAGTCACCGTGACAAGCACAGCTCCTTTGGTCGAGACAGGGAACGCGACTCTCGGTACCGTCGTCGACCATCAAAGCATCATCGACCTTCCCCTCAACGGCCGCAACTTCGCACAACTTGGCACCCTTATTCCTGGAGTCATCGCTGCCCCAGCTAGCCTTGGCGGCGCCAATGGAAACGCTACAGTTGGCGGCTTCGGTAATGTAACCGGCAGTTTTAATGTCAACGGTATGCGCAACCAGTCCAACAACTTTCTTCTCGACGGAGCACCCAACAACGATTCCTTCAATAGCGGCTTCGTCATGCGCCCTCCTCCTGATGCAATCCAGGAATTTAAGATCATGACCCACTCCTATGAAGCGCAGTACGGCCGCAACGCAGGCTCTGTCGTCAATGTCGTCACCCGCTCTGGCACTAATCAGGTTCATGGCAATCTCTGGTGGTTCAACCGTGAGGCAGCCCTCGCAGCTAAAAATTACTTCTCCACCACCAAGCCAAACTACCAACAGAATCAGTTCGGCGCAGCAGCCGGTGCGCCCATCATCAAGCAAAAGGTCTTCATCTTCGGCTACTACGAGGGCTTTCGCCTGAAAGATGCAACCAGCAATGTGCTCAATCAGCCCGTTCTCAGCTCTGCGGAACGTGGCGGCGACTTCTCCGAACTCTTCCTTACCACCGCAGCCGACCCAGGCGGAGCAGGCCATCGGTGTACGACCCTCCTTCAGCCAAATTGCACGGGGCGCATTATTGATCCTCTCACCAAGTCTCAGTTCAATTTCAACAATCAACCCAACGTCATCGATCCGACTCGTATAAGCGTAGTCAGCACAAACCTGTTGAACAATTACATTCCACTACCGAACAGCCCCGGCAATTTCTATAAAGCCGCTCCCGCCAACATCGATAACCGTGACATGTTCGGCCTTCGCGGTGACTGGAAGCTGGGGACAAAACACTCAATCCTTGGCCGCTATCTCTACGCGCACCAGAATCTCTTCGGCCCTATCACTCCATCCAACTTCGCTCCCACCGGCAACCGTCAAATCCTCACTTTGCAAGACGCCTTGGCCTCCGATACCTGGACCATCAACGACCACATGATCAACGTCGGCAAGTACGCCTGGCAAAACATCGACGGCATCCCCAATAAGACCAGCGGCCTCGACCTTTCCACTCAGGGCTTCGCGTTCAACTCAACTAACGCCACAGCGGCAGGTCTGCCAAACGTCACCATCACTGGCTACTTCACCACCGGCGACCTGCAACAACCATTCGCCTATCGCGCAAATAGCGTGGACACCATCGCCGACGACTTTACCTGGAGTCACCATAAGCACGTCCTGCAATTCGGTGGAGAGATTCGCCGCGATCGCATCGACCTTCTCTACATCAATCGCCCAAACGGTGCCTTCACTTTCAACACCAATACAGTATTTTCAACCAATGCGCTCTCCGACTTTCTCCTCGGCTATCCGTTTATGTTCCAGCAAGGTTCCGGCGATCCCAGCCTGAATGGTTCCTCTTGGACTTACTCGCTCTATGGACAGGATGTATTCAGAGTTAGTCGATATATCACGCTGGATTATGGTCTCCGTTACGAAATCAACCGTCCCTACGTCGAAGACAAAAATCACCTAGCCGCGCTTCATCCCGGTCAGCAATCAACCATTCAGCCGAATGCTCCCACCGGTCTGGTGTACCCGGGTGATGTAAACACTCCGCGCGCAACCTATAACACCGACGTCAATAATGTCGCGCCGCGTCTAGGCATCATCATCGATCCCAGGGGCGATGGAATGACCAGTATCCGCGCCGCGTGGGGCATCTTCTACGACACGATCCCTGGCCAGGGAGACTTCTTCCAGAATGGCACTCTCGCACCTCCCTTCCAGCCACTCCAGGAGATCGACTTCTACGCCAACACCACGCCACCCACATCTACGTACTTCTCCAATCCCTACAACGGAGTCGCCGTCGGCGCTCCAGGCTTTCCCGCCAACCTCACCTTCATCGGCTGGAGCCTGCCCAACTCGTTCAAGACAGGCCAGGTGCAGCAATATAACGTAAGCGTTCAACAACAGCTCACTAACTCTATGAGCTTTGAGCTCGGCTACGTAGGTTCACGCGGTGAGAACCTGCCCATCTTTATGGAGGTGAATCCGACCACCGTATTGCCAACCAACTCCACAACGCCGGGAACCAACGCATATAAAGCAGGGGTGCGAACCCCTTTCCCTGCATTTGGACTTACCCGTCCAACCTTCTCGGCCGCGAAATCCTGGTACGACTCCCTTCAGGCGAGCTGGCAGTTGCGTGCCTACCATCATCTCCAGGCCACCGCCGCGTATACCTGGAGTCACTCTCAGGATCATCTCTCCGGTCTCAATATCGGCACCGATTCCCGCCCCGTCCTTCCGGTCACTATCGGCAATCAGGCCTCGATCGACAGCGCGCTGGTGCGGGAGAAGGGCAACTCCCTCTTCGACGCTCGCAACCGCTTCGTCATGAGCCTGCAATATGAATTCCCCAAACTAGAAAATCGCTCGTTGACTGAGCGCCTGCTGATCGGTGGATGGAAGTTCAATACGATCTACCAGGTTCAATCCGGAAGTCCACTTACCGCAGTCAACTCCTCCACCACGGCCCAGTCCCTCACCTTCCGTCCAAACCAGACCTGCGATCCAACCGCCGGCGCACAACGCAAGGCCGGTACCGCGTCAAACCAGCACTTCTTCAACACCGCCTGCTTTACGTTACCAATGGTTGGCAATCTGATTGACAACAGCACCACCGGCAACGAAAGACGGAATAACATCCTTGGCCCCGACTTCAACACAATGGATGCCTCGCTCTTCAAAATCCTGAACCTGCGAGAAACGAAATCATTCGAGTTCCGCTTCGAGGTCTTCAATCTCTTCAATGAAGCCCATTTCGCTCAACCCGTTGCAACCTTCGGCGCATCTACCTTCGGTCAGATCACCAGCACTGTCGGCAACGACTCTCGAGTCATCCAGCTGGCGATTAAGCTGGCGTTCTGAGCTATCACCCATTCGGTGTCCGCCTGAAGAAATTCTTCCGACGGTCCCGACCGATAGAATCGGAAGAGATCGCTCCTCGGGAGCGCAGCTCTTCCCTAACACTTTCAGAGGTCGATCCATGGCGGCACAAGGTTTATCCGTGAGTGTTCAGGATGCAGTCTGCAGAAGCGTCGAAGCAATCAGCGATGAGATGATCTCCTGGCTACAGGATCTGGTCCGTATTCCCACTATCAATCCTCCGGGCGAAAACTACATCGCCGGGGCTGAGTTCATCGGTGGCAAACTGAAACAACTCGGCTACGACACACATTACATCGCAGCCGAAGGAATGGCTGAGCATACTCCCGAGCATCCCCGCGTCAACGTTCTCGGCAGAATAGACGGTTTTCAACCAAGGCCGTCTTTACATTTCAACGGTCACTTCGATGTAGTTCCGGTCGGGGCAGGCTGGACCGTCGATCCCTTCGGCGCGCTTCTACGCGATGGCAAACTCTACGGACGCGGAGCCTCCGATCAAAAGGCGGGCATTGCAGCATCGATCTTCGCAATTGAGTCGATCCGCAGGGCTGGCTTCCGCTTGCATGGCACGGTGGAACAGAGCGGCAGCGTCGATGAAGAGAGCGGCGGCTTCGCAGGCGTTGCCTATCTAGCCAAACATGGCTGGATCGGCAGGGACAAGACCGATTACGTCATCATCACGGAGCCGAGTGACGTCGATCGCGTTTGCCTGGGGCATCGTGGCGTGTACTGGTTCAAGGTCACGACGCAAGGACGCATTGCGCACGGCTCCATGCCTTACTCTGGAGTCAGCGCGATCGATCACATGGCAGACTTCCTCCACGGCGTAACTCACGAATTGAAGCCGATCCTTGCCACTCGAAAGACCGCCGTACCTGTCGAGCCCCCCGGATCGCGTTGTGCAAGCATCAATGTGAACTCCATCTTTGGCGGCCAACCGGAAGTCGGCACACAGACTCCATGTGTTGCCGATCGCTCCGGAGCCATCTTCGATCGTCGCTTTCTTTCTGAAGAGTCCTTCGACGAAGTGCGCGGGGAGATTCATGCGATGCTCGAAGACCTCCGGGTAAAAAATCCCGACTTCAAATACAACATGGAAGACCTGATGATCGTCCACCCGGTCCTCACCGACGAAAACTGCAAGCTCGTCACGACTATCAGCAACAGCGTCGAAACGATCTTTGGCCACAAACCAAAACTCACAGCAAGCCCCGGCACCTACGATCAAAAACACGTCGTCCGGATCGGCAGCGTAGAACAATGCATCGCTTACGGCCCTGGCATCCTCAGTCAGGCCCATCTGCCCGACGAATACTGCCTAATCGAAGACGTCGTAAACTCAGCTAAGGTGATGGCACTCACCGCAATGCAATTACTTGGAGCGGAAGAGGTCAGCAGTAAACGATGAACTTATACCTTGTAGCATTGTTGCTCTATTCTGCTTTTTTAATGGCGCTTGGAATCTTCATAAGCCGCCGCGTAAAGAACTCATCAGACTTTCTCGTTGCCGGTCGAAGTCTCGGCCCCGGAAGACTGTTCGCGACATTTCTAGCCGCTAACATCGGAGCAGGCTCGACAGTAGGAGCAACAGGCCTCGGCTACCGCTTCGGACTCTCCGCATGGTGGTGGGTAGGCTCTGCCGGCATAGGAACCTTCCTACTCTCGCAGTTTCTCGGCCCGCGGCTTTGGACCATAGCCAAACGACACGGTCTCGCGACTCTCCCTGACTTCCTCGAATTCCGCTACGACAAATCGGTCAAGGCTCTGATTTCCGTCCTCTTCTGGTGCGGTTCCCTCGCGATCCTTGCAGCACAAATCATCGCGATCTCAACCATCCTCAATACCGTCGCCGGTATACCCAAGTGGGAGGGTTGCGTCATCGGCGGCACGGTGGCCATCGTCTATTGCACGGCCGGCGGCCTAATGTCCTCATCCTTCGTCAATATGTTCGAGTTGACTATAACCATGTCCGGCCTTCTGCTCGCGGTTCCCTTCGCAATCCACACACTCGGAGGCTGGTCTCATGTACGAGAGTTGGTCGCCGCCCACAAAGGCAGCGAGGCGGCGGCTGCCCCGATGTTCAGCATGGTCGGCGTGGGCTCGAAGCAACTCTTCGCGTGGATCGCATTTCTTGTGCCCTCGTTCATGATCTCGCCTGGGCTCGTGCAAAAGGTGTACGCAGCGCGTGATGTAAACACCGTGAGACGAGGAGTTGGTCTCAACTCGATCGGTCAGGCGTTCTTTGCATTCGTGCCTCCAATACTCGGCTTATGCGCTTTTGCAGCGCTTCCCCACCTCGTCAATCCCGAACTCGCCCTTCCCTCCGCAATGAAGCTTCTTCTTCCGAGATGGCTTGGCATATGGACCCTCGCTTCAATCTTCTCCGCCGAGCTTAGTGCCACTGATGCAATTCTCTTTATGTTGTCGACATCGTTAGCGGTCGATCTCTATAAGACCTTTCTCAATCCAGGCATCTCGCAGCAAAAGCTTTTGGTCGCAAGCAGAATCACTTCAATCTGCGCAGGAGTGCTTGGAATATTGCTCGCCACGATCCTGCCTTCCATCATCGCGGCAGTCAGCATCTTCTATGTACTCATGGCTGTGTCGCTATTTGTTCCCGTAATGGCAGGACTCTATTCCCGCCGCGTGCTCTCCTCCGCAGCGCTCGCCAGTATTCTCGCTGCAGTAATCGCGACAGTCACGACAATCAGCTTGACGCACGGACAAGGCTTCGGCTTCTTCTCGCCACAAGCTATCGGCATCGCAACAGGCGCTATCGTGATGCTTGGCTTTCGCATATTCCATCCTGGCCATGTACAGGACAACGTGTCTTTTGCCGGAGGCACTGATGCAAGGTAACTTCACTGCTCCAACCAACATCCGGTAATCTTTCAAAAGAGGTCGCTTCATGCAACGTCGTGATTTCACCCGCAATGCCCTTGGCCTCCCGCTCGCCGCTGCCGTTCCCTCCATGACGTATGGCGCAGCGATTGATCCTGCTTCACTTCCTCCTGGAGGCTCCATCACCGATGTCCCAGGCCTGAAAGTAGGCCATCACACACACACGGAGCGACCAACAGGCTGCACCGTGCTCATCTGCGAAGCTGGCGCCACTGCGGGCGTCGACGTGCGCGGCTCCGCACCCGGAACCCGCGAAACCGATCTGCTCTCACCCATCAACTTCGTCCAACAAGTACAGGCGATCCTGCTCTCCGGCGGCAGCGCCTTCGGCCTCGATGCGGCAAGCGGCGTCGTCCGTTATCTGGAAGAACACAACCTTGGCTTCAAGATTGGCAATCTCGGCGTTGTCCCCATAGTTCCCGCAGCGATCCTCATGGATCTTGGAGTCGGCAACTTCAAAATTCGCCCCAACGCAGACTCTGGTTACAAAGCCTGTCTAGCCGCAGGCACGGGTCCAGTGGTCGAAGGAAATGTCGGCGCAGGCGCAGGCGCAACCATTGGCAAGATGTTCGGCCCTAAGTTCGCTATGAAATCGGGGCTCGGTACAGCAAGCATCAAGATTGGAGATACAGGCATCGTTGTAGGCGCATTGGTAGCAGTTAATGCTGTCGGCGACGTAGTTAATCCCGAAACAGGTAAAGTCCTCGCCGGCGCGCGCAATGAGGATGAAAAAGGCTTCCGCAACTCCATGGCGGCGATGATGAATGGTTATCGTGTTGTCGCCCAGAACGGAGCCAACACGACTATCGGAGTCGTCGCCACAAACGCTCCGTTCACCAAAACACAAATGACTAAAATCGCACAGATGGCACACGACGGCTATGCCCGATCCATCAACCCCGTACACACCATGGCCGACGGAGACACGATCTTCTCCATGTCCACCGGGACAGCCACAGTCAAGGCCGACGTCTCAGCAATCGGAGCTATCGCTGCAACTGTAATGGCTCGCGCCGTTGTCCGCGCCGCCATGTTGGCCACCAGCCTGCCAGAGCTTGGCCTGCCGGCATATCGCGACTACTCAGCGCGCTCTTAGTATCTGCTAGAAAGTCTTGAGATACTCAATCAAGGCTCGCTTGTCTCCATCGCTCAGTGCAGGCTCCTCCGCAAAATAACTTGTGCCAAAGTAGTGTCCCCGGTTGACGATCAGATCCGGACATTTGCTCAAAGCCAGCAGCGGCTCCTTGAGATCCGAAAATGCCTTTTGAACATCTGCATCGCTGGCATCGGCAGGCAGGTTCTGCAGATCATGCTTTGCCCTCGTCAAAAGCTCCAACACCTTCGCTTGATGCGCTGCCCTCTCTGCCGGGTCATGGGTCTCTGGCACAACGATCACGTTTGAAAGCAGACCAATCGGTGTTCCCTTAGGAATAGGGCCAATCTGCACGCCTTCATCATTAAACAACCATGGAAACCAACGCGCTGCCGGGCTTCGCAGTGGCTGGAGAAAATCTGGCAGATAGCCCGATGTCACGCGAAGATAACTGCGTTCCGTTGTCCTGTCGATCGTTCCTGGAATCTTGTCCCCAAGAAGCGAGTCCTTATCGCGCTTTTCAGGCCACAGCATCTTCTCGATCGAATCCTGAAACGAGTCCAGGCGAGCCTCTACGGAAGGACTTGCATTGAACTTACCAACACTATTGTTCAGCAAGAAGGGAGCCGTCGACCACAGACTTATCAGCGAAGGAGGTCGCGTGTAACCGCGTCCGCCCGCCGGTAGAACATAAGGCTTGCCTTCTCCGGTATAGGGATCGTAGACGGTTATAGTTCCAGCAGACGGAAGATCTTTGTAAGACTGAGAGGAAAAGTTGTCCCAGATATTTCCACCGATCGCATTCGTTGCCAGCGGGCTGCAGGCATTCGTCTGGAGCAGAGTTACAGGCACCCGCAGCTCTGTTGAAAGAAAGTTGCCCTGCGTGAAATCAGGAGCAAGCACAATCGCCGTCATCTTCTTCTTGAAGTCATCGGTCTTCGTCCAGTTCCAGTAGCGATTCCAGCAATCCATATAGCCCGAACCTGCACATGCCGCCGGGTCAGCATCCGCCGGAGGTGTTGGTCCCTTGCTCGAATGACACCGCGCGCAACGCTCGGCAAAAGCAATCTTCCCGCGCGTCAATACGGCTTTGTCTGTGGTTAGATGAGCAGCCCCTCCCGGGGCATCTTTCAACAAATGCGGGTCCGTGCTCTTCAAAAAGAAGAGCGCCATGTCCAATGTCTGTGCCTCTGTTGCTGCAAAATAACTGGAGTTAGCTCGCGCAACTTTCACTTCAATCGGAGTGACTTCTTGTCCGCCAATCAAAGCGTTGAAGTGCAGCAGCCACTCTTCGCTAAAGGTCCCAATATTTACATAGACGCGATTCAAAGCGGCAAGCGCACCAACGGAGTCAGATCCATCTTTGAGCACACGCGGTGTCTGAACGATATCCGGCGACTGAAAGAACTTCGTCAATGGCCCCGATGAGACATAGTCATTGAATTGACGATTGTCTTTCTGTCCATCGGCGATCCGCTCCTTGCCCCATCGCAATGCCTGGTCCAATCGTGGCCCCAGGCTGTAAATAGCATTCATCGTTCGCGGATTATTGATGTTATCGGTGGAAACAAGCGAAGTGTCCAGCGTCCCAGGACGAGAAGTGTGAAACAACTGGAAAACAAAGCTACTCGATTCAGGATTCCAATCAAATATCCTGTCAATCCAGAAGTATTGCGCACCCACATTGGAACTCAGGTTCTCCCACTTCGGGTTCTCCGGATCGTCCGGTGGCTTCACTGGATTGGGGCCAACATGGCAGAAGGCGCACGACATCCCCACCCGGTACGGCCTTACAAGATCTTTAGAGAGGTAGTAATTCTTATCCGTGTAGTACCGCACTGGATCCCATTTCTTAGCCGCCTTCTCATCAAAGGCCGGATTTGGAAAAAGTCTCAGTCCTACAATTCCGGTCGCATATCCATAGTAAGAACCGGCATCTATATTCTTTCCTCGCGCGCCAATTTTTACGCCAGGATACTTCTGCTCATTTTCAAACGGATCGGGCGGGCAATTGGGACTTCTTTGATCAAGCCAAAGCCCATACCGCTTCGGATCGGGACCAGTAGCTTTTGTAAAGCAAGGCTCATTGAGGAGACCAAGATAGTCCCAGCGATTATCTCGACTAGCCTTCAGTCCAGGATACGAAGACACCGTCTTCAGAAAGTCCAGATTCCCAACGCTGGTTGTACTGAGCACATCCCAAAGACGATCATTACCGGCCGTCCAAACCAGCCACGTGTTCCGCCCCTTAATCTCGTCAGCGCTCAGTGCAATAGCCCCATCCATGTCATGGAAGTAGTCTTCGTCAGCCGCCGGAAAGGAACTGGCAGGACGATTTGCCTGGCGTGCCTCGTCATAGACGTGTCCTGGAATTCCAGGCTGCGTCCTGCAACCCTGTGGCACAACACCTAGCGCCAGCATCGTCAAAGCTATTCCAAAACGACCCACCCACCGCACCGTCCGACGCTCGTTTCCAATGGCTTGATTCCAGAAAGACACTCTCATCGCTATCCCCCATATCCATCAAACTTCGCAATACGTGCGAGATACCGTAGAGCTCGCACTCCCGGCAAAAAGAAATAGGCTCCGCCGAGTACCGTCGTAAAACGCGGCAGTCCCTGTATCTGTTGTCGTACGCCGCCCGCGACCGGAAGAGAAAATTTGTCGACCGGACAACCAGCGACTGCTTCGCGGTTCCCGAGCAGAGGATCTCCCTCTTCGTTCAGACCATCAAACTTTCCGCTCATCAGCCATGCACTTTGTATGAATTCAAACTGTCGAGAGATGTTGGCGTTCAAACAAACGAACTCTAAACCGCTAGGAGCTTCATCTGGAGGCTGCGGCTCCAATCGTTGATCCGGAGACAGCTTCGTACCATATTCACGCCCACGCCGAAGTAAACGATGGAACCGGGTCGACGCCACCATATCGTCACGTATCGATTTCCTGCCAAACCCCAACAACCGTATCAGCTTCTCCAACAAGTCATGAGTTCCCGCCGGATAATCGGCGTTCCGTGGATTCGAACGGCGTACATGCGCTCCAAACGGGCAGCGAATGCCATCCACATCGCCGTCGAAAGTAAATTGATTTCTTTGAATGTCCTGCTTTGTCAGGGCCAACTCCAGCGATAGATTGCTCCGTCGCAGACAGCAACGAATCCCCCGACATCTGGCGTCCAACCAGCTTTTCCGCAAGAGTCTGACGTTTTGAAGCGTCCCCGTTCACCTGCTTATCAAGAAATTGCCAAAAGCCTCGTACGTCCTGTTCGATCTGCCGGATGACAAGATAACTTCCATTGCGGCCAAAATCGCTATGGTCCGCCAAATCCTCCGCCGCTGGCAAACCGCCCGTTTCATGCCCGGGAATAACTGGCCTGGTCGTGTACTTGCCATACTCATTGGGGTAACCAAGAATAAATTCGCCAAGCATACTCACATTTTCATAAGTGAGTTGATCTCCTGATACATCGCGTCGCCTTTCCCAATCCAACATCGGCTGGCTAACACCATCTACAAATCCAAACGGTTCCACCCCACCCATATCGGACGTCGGAAGACATTGCAGCAGCTTGAATCCCGCTCCCGTTAACCCAGCCTCTATACTGCTCTTCCATCCCTCCAACAAACCCGGCTGTGCATAGAGCAAAGCCACAAGGTCGGGCACATTCCCCGGCCCGCCCCATTGCCAAAACGACGGAGCATTCGCGCCAACGTCGCACAAACGTCGCGATCGATTTTCGTCACCAGTCATCCCCGATAGAAACTCCGCGGAAAATCCATTCAACAAATCTTCAGGAAGCCCCAGCTTTCGCAATCCCTCACATGTCAGCGCAATCTGAAGAGCTGTCTTCGGCGGAGGATTCTGTTCCTCCGCAGTCGCAACAGGAGCGCTCTCCAGCCAATGTCCAGCAGCGGGAGCATCTTCAATCTGAAGCAGCAGGAAGCAGGCCTCGGTCAAACGCGCGTAGCCAAAGCGCAACAAACCCTGCATGTCGCGATAGTCGGCGTTTGTAAATGCCATCTCACTCCTCACTCACTGCATCGCCTTCGTCAAAAGATCAAAAAGCTTAATCCACTCTGAAAGCTCATCATCTGTAATTGATTGCTGCTCTATACCATCGCGAATTCGCGAATTTCGTTCCATGTCAAAAGCCGTGATACCCGGAGCCGCATCGTACCAAACCTCAGTAGGAAGCTGGTGTCGGCGAAGGAAATCCTTGAACGTCAACTCATCTTTGGCACCATCCATAACAAGCCAGTTCGTCTTCGGATAACCCACGCCATTACTGAAGACGATGTTGAGTCCCCACGCGACCTTATTGATGAAGTCACCCATATAGGTCTCGAGACCCCCATCGTAGTTACTCGCAAAGAAGAGCCGCGTGTGGTTATCAAGAAATACCCATCGCGCGAAATGAATCGTATTCACCCGCGCCAGAAACCCGCGATTGTAAATATGTCGCGTCGTATATTCCACGGCGAAGAGTAAAAACGTCAATGTCCAGCGACGAAACAGCCCCGGCTTGATATTCCCATAAGCGCTGAACTGGTTCGTGATCACACGATCTTCGATAACCGCCAAAGCCTTCGCATGCTCCGTAGATGGTCGAGGCGCAATCACCGGATCATGCAGCTCGTGAATGCGTAACTGAATAAGAAAGATCGGAAGATAGAGCAGAAGAATCGGCGACAGCAGCAACAACAGTAAGGGCACGCCCACACAGTTCAGCAATTTTTGGATGCGCCACGACAGTGGTGTCGGCGCCGCAGGAGTAAGCCTCAACCTCCCCGCGGCTTTCTCTCCTGCCACGAATGCGCGCAGCTCTTCCCAAATCTGTCGAACGCTCCGGCCGATTGTTGTCTGCAAATGCAGATCCAACGCTCTCCTCAATCCCTCTTCTTCACGAACCTGCAGCGCGGTACGGCCCAGCCAGTTGTTATATGTCGTAGCCGCGGTCTGCTCATGTTCTTCCATCCACCTCAGCAAATCCGTGCCACTTTGAAACGATTCGCAGAAAGAGAATATCTGCCGCAGCCCAGCTTCGGCATGAGTAACCAGATCGCGCCGCAACGCATCCGCAGTGCCATCGCAATCACACAGAAACGCGAGCGAGTTGATCGCATTCGGCAATGGTGCTCCATAAACAAGCAGATCTTCGCGGGTCTTATCTTCAAGGACAACAAACCGCGCAAAGTGCAAAGTCGTAATTTTTCCAAATGGAACCAGTGAATTATCCGGATCGGCCAATCCAGGCTCCCGATTCATAGTGGCGAGCAATCGACGCAGCTCAGCCTCCCGCCCGGCAATAATCGGTGCAACCACCATAATGTTGGATTGCGGCGTCATCGCATTCCCTACCGATCCACAAATAAGCAGGTCAGAACCACACCACACATAGTGAATCAACGATTCACTTTGTATCTTCAGAATTGTCTTATTTTCAGGTTTCCAAAGCACTAGACCTGACTCTAGTTCGCACAGCACCAGGGGCCCGGGTATCGATATGAAATGAGACGATATAGCTGTCCATCAACCTTGTCAACGATAAGAAACTATGTGCCTTGCCCGGCATCCTCAAGGATCACGGCGCTCGCCTTCTCCGCAATCATGTAGATGGCGCTCACAACAAAAAATCCCGGTATACGCGGAAATACAGACGCATCCACGACACGCAACCCACAGGTTCCATGAACCCGAAAATCGCTTCCAAGTACCCCGTTATCTTCCCGCGCACCGATGGCACAGGTAGAAGACGCATGATGCCCCCACGCATGCTGGCGGATAAACTCCTTCAGTGCCGCATCGGTTTGCACATGATCGCCAGGCATCTCCTCTTCTGCAATTAGCTTGTTGTCCTTGAAATACTGCGTAATTTTCCGGGTAAAGCGTATGCCTTCCACAATCGCATCCAGGTCCGCCCCCTCAACATCGCTTCCCTCTTCAAAATATCGAAAGTTGATAAGTGGCATATCGCGCGGATCTGCTGAGCGCAGAGTTACTTCTCCAGCGCGATTGTTCGTATGCGCCTTAAGCACAACCCATGTAAGGTAATTAAGATTTTCGGCAAACAAAGCCGAATAGTTAGGAAAGTACCCACGAAACAGACCTAGAAGCCCGAGACAAAAGATATCCGGAACGGCCTTGTCAGGAAACGATCGTTTGAATGCAGTCAGCACACCACCGTTGGTAATATAAGCCCCGCTCCGATCACGCTTCCACTGCTCAAACTGCGGATCGCCTTGGGCAAATCGCGCACCTCTGAATATCCTCCACTGGCTAAAGTTCATCCTGTTGACGACAGGAACCTCATAGCGATCCTGCAGATTTTTCCCTACCCCTGGCAGGTTCACTCGAACAGGAATATTGTGTTTCGCAAGCTCTTCGGCCGGACCAACCCCGGAAAGCATCAACAACTGTGGCGTGTTGAAAGTGCCCCCGCACAGAATCACCTCTCGCGTCGCATAGGCCGTCTTTATCTCGCCCGCCTCTTCGCTGGGAACCGAATAAGCGCGATACGTCTTCTTGCCCTTCACATATTCCACGCCAACAGCGCGGTTGGTCTCATCAAACAACACCCGAGTAGCCAGCGCGTTAAGCTCAATCTGCAATTTCTCCGGACATCTCTCAGCTACCTCTATAACCCGTTCTCTCGTACCTGTTCTCGCATGATCGCGCGTTGTTAGCGGAGCATACCGCACTCCTCCAGCGTCCTCCTTTACCAGTCGCCAGTCGTTCGGATCGAGAGCACCTTTCAGCAGCCAGCGAAGATGATCGCGTTTACTACCTGCATTCTTAAATGCCTCCCATGCAGACTTAATCACCATCTGAATCAGATCGCCATCCAATAACGCGACCAGAGGAATAGCTCTTTCGGTCTTCTGCCAGCCGTTCCAGCCATGCCGAGTCGGGTTATATCCTAGCCTCGCGAGCCAGCGATAGAACCTGCGATGCCTGCAATCCTCCAACAACTCGAAGTACTGCCGCATCCTCTCCGCACTCCACGATGGATCGCCCGTCAACTCAGCGATATAGTCCCAGTCCGCGTTATGCGGATAGACAAAGATCATCGCGTTGTGAGCCGTACACCCACCGAGCGCTCCCGTGCGCGGATACAACACGCCATCAACTCGCTTGCCGTTCAGCGTCTCGATGTACTTAGGATCCTGCCTCTGCACTGCGTCGTCGCTGTAATGACGCACAAAAAAGTCCCACTTCATCGCCTCATTCTCTGAGGCAAATCCATGAAACACGGGTACGTCGTAGTCATCGGGCATTCCTCTACCGGCTGTCACCTCCTGCGCCTGGCCTCCCGGATCCTTCGGATCCCCACCGGCCTCCAGCAGCAGCACCGTCCGCCCGGACTCCGCCAGCCGCGCAGCCAGCGTACCTCCTCCGGCCCCCGAGCCGACGACAATATACTCTGCACTCTGTTGCGGCTCATTCGTCAAAGACATCTCTCCGGCTTCATTGGTGCATTCCATCCTAGCTCCACTCGAAGCTGCTGACTACGGATTCTCCATTGACAAAACTTCCGCCGACGATCATAGTGGGCGATATTCTTCGGGCCCCTTCCAGTTCTAATGAGCGTCCAATCTGACGCAACACATCAGCACGTCGAGGAGACTGAGCTATGGCGTACACAGCATCACAACTTATATCCATGTCCGATAAAGAACTGGACGATCTCTTCTCCGCCAGTCCCGCGGGCGACATTCCAAACGGCGAAGCCGAGGGCACTGCCATCGTCGCTGCTGGCAAACCCTTCAGCCATGAGATCGCCTCCCTCGTCAACATCTTCACCTGGCAGGGCAAGACCTTCGACGCAGCTCACGGAACATTGACGAACCGAATCTCCTCCTTCGGAGTCAACGCAATCGTCGCCGAGGTTTACAAGGCCGCCAGCTTGTTCGACAACAAGGAATGCATCGTCCTCGACTACTCCAAAACCTCTCTGGTCGCAAAGCACATCCGCGACGAAATCCGTCAAATCGGACCCGGCTCTTACCTAGGCCTCGTGTACTGGGATAAAAAGAAAACCATCCACTTTTCGCTCCAATTTCCCACCCAATGACCTGTGAACCGGCATATCTTCTTCGGATGGAAAAACCTTGACTCTAAATCCAGATCGTCCGCTCCCGAACGCGAATACAGGGTCAGCACTCATGGACCTGATAGCCAACACAACCACCGCGCTCATGCACCTGGAGCGGCGTTTCGACCCCTTCTTTCGTCCCGCCTTCGATGCCCTTCTTCGCGATCCAATCGCAAATGGAATCACCTCGTTGATGAACAGTAAACGGCCAAATGAAGGACTGAGGATCGCTGAAGAAAAAATCCGACCTAACGAAGAGGCCTACCTCGACTCAATCATCGCAAGCTTCAACGCACAGATGAGCGATCTCTGGAAGCCAGGACGATTCGAGCGCGGAGGCAACACAAAGACTCATGGCATCGTCCGCGGCGAGTTCATCGTTCACGACAATCTCGCTCCAGAGCTGCGTCACGGAATCTATGCACAGCCAACCATCTATCGTGCATGGGTACGTTTCTCTGGCCCCGGCCCCTACATCACACCTGACATCGATGACGTCGGCTTCATGAGCATGAGCATCAAGTTGATGGGTGTGCCCGGTCCAAAGCTCATGGAGGAAGAGAAGTTCACCCAGGATATGACCGGAGTATGCACGCCAACCTTCGTCACCCCAGATACTGAATCAAACTCCCAACTCCAGATCCAGAGCCTAAAAAACGCTCAGATCTTCTACTTCGTCAATCTCCACCAATCACACCTGCTCGATCTCATCATGCAAGGATTGTGGACCAAAACCCAGACCAGCCCCTTTGAAGCTCCTTACTTCAGTTGCGTCCCCTATCTTCTCGGCGAAGGTCAGGCGATGCAGTATTCCATGTGGCCGAAAACAACTCTGCGAACACCGGTCCCACGTCTCCCATTCCGCCCTCCCGACGACTATCTGCGCGATGCGATGGTCGCTACCCTCAATAAGCAGGACGTTGAATTCGACATTCGCCTCCAGCTACAAACCGATCCATACCTGATGCCGCTGGAAAACAACGCTGTGCTTTGGCCCGAGAGGCTTTCACCGCGTCGCTCCGTAGCGACGCTGAGAATTCCGAAGCAAACATTCAATTCGCCGGCACAGTTAGATTTCGCAAAGCAACTCTCCTACAACCCGTGGCACTGCATTCCCGAACACCGTCCCCTGGGCAATCAGAGCCGTGCCAGACGAAGAATGTACGACACCCTTTCCAAATTTCGCCACTCGATGAACAACACACCTCTCTACGAGCCAAACGGTGACGAAGTCTTCAATTGACCCATTGGGTTCCGTTTAGCGTCTATTGTTCGAAGATTGAACGAATAACGCCCAAACCGATCAATCCAGCTGGACGATCGCATATTGACGAAGTTAGTATGCCGTCAATGAAATCTACCCTGAATTCTTCTTCCCTGACCCGTCGTGATCTTCTGCGCGGAGGCACTATGCTCACCGCCTCTGCATTCCTCTCGACGAAGAGCGCTCTCGCCAGCGACAACCACCCCTCAACCCCTTCTCCAATAAGACTTGGCATAGCCAGCTATACGTTCCGTAACTTCGATGGAACCCACCTCATCGGCTTCATGAAAGAGCTGAATACACCCTACCTCAACCTAAAAGACGTTCACCTACCTATGATTCCGGCCGATCAGGTAGCTCCCAAAGCAACACAATACAGAGACGCAGGCCTGAAGCTGACCGCGGCCGGTACGATCACTTTTGCAATCGACGAAGACGAGGATATCCGGAAAAAATTCGAATACTGCAAAGCCGCAGGCATCTCACTCATCGTCGGAGCTCCAACCCATCAAGTGCTTCCGCGCCTTGAAAAGTTCGTGAAGGAATACGACATCCGCGTCGGCATCCACAACCACGGTCCCGAGGACAAGAACTTCCCTTCCCCGCTTGATGTCCTCGCCGCTGTCGGCAAACTGGATTCCCGCATCGGCTGTTGCATCGACGTAGGCCACACCATGCGCACCGGTACCGACGTCGTAGCCGCAATCCGCAAAGCCGGCCCACGACTCTTCGACATCCACATGAAAGACCTTGCCGATGGAACGAAAAAAGAAAGTCAGGTTGCAGTCGGAGACGGTGTCATGCCGGTACGCAACATCTTCCAGGCACTCATCGACATGCACTACCCCGGCTACGTCGACCTCGAATACGAGATCTTCCCCGACAACCCCATGCCAGGCGTCATCAAAAGCTTCGCATACATGCGCGGCGTACTTGCAGGAATGGGCTACAAAGCGTAGCCCATCCGCTATCTTCCAACGACCTTAATAATCTCCGCATCAGGCTTGCTCCATGCCTTAGCACCCGTAGCAGTCAGCTTGCCTGACGCATCCGCCCACCGCAGATGCGTCAGGTCTCGCTTGCCTTTCTCGTAGTCATAGGTCGTTCCATCATCCTGGTACAGCACAAACTCCCCGTCCGCTCCCGGATAGACCCGCAGCTCAGCGATCTTTTGTTGTTCGTTCGTACTTTCTACCGGCTCTCCCAACGGCAGAATCGAACCCGCCCGCACAAACAGCGGTATCGTATCAATCGGCGCAGCCACAGTTACCGTCTGCCCACCCTGCAACTTCTCATTCGTCCAGAAGTTGTACCACTCCGTTCCCGCGGGCAGATAAACCGACCGGCTCGTAGCCCCTTGATCCGTCACAGGAGCCACCAGCAAAGCCGGCCCGAACATATACTCATCCCCAATGTTCGCGACACGAGCATCATCCGGAAAATCCATAAACAACCCCCGCATAAACGGCGCACCCGTCTCATGCGTCCTGAAGCCAAGCGAGTAGATATAAGGCATCAACTCATACCGCAGCCTCAGATACTTCTCAAGAATCGGCTCCGCCTGCTTGCCATAAGACCAGACCTCGTTATGAAGTCGGCTCCCATGACTCCGGAAGTTCGGCTGAAACGTTCCATACTGAAACCACCGAACATACAACTCCGGATAATCGTCATAGTGCCCCACATTATCCCGGGCATCCGACGGATCCAGCAGCGGCGGATGTTCCGGCGTATGCGACCCCGGCAGATACTGCCACCCTCCGATATCCGTACTCCAATAAGGCATCCCCGAAGCCGTAAAGTTGATCCCCGTAGGCACCTGCCGCTTCAACGTATCCCAGTTCGGCGAAATATCCGACGACCAGAAGATCGCCCCATTATGCTGCGCGCCCAGATAAGCATCTCGCGAAAGAATCAGAGCCCGCGTCTTCAAATCCCGCCGAAACCCGTTATAAAACGCCGCCGTATGAAACAGCGGATACACATTGAAAAATTGGGTCCCCGGACCAACATGAAAGAAGCTCCCATTCGGAGGAAGATCCGGCTCAGTCTCATCCGCCCAGAAGGAGTCAAAGCCCTTATCTACAAAGTTCTCCTTCACCGTATTCCAATACCAGGCAGCAGCATCAGGATTCGTCGTATCAATATCCGATCCGGCGCGATCATACGGCAATCCATTCGTCGGCGTACCATCCGCCAGATGCATGAACCATCCATTCTTCAAAAGCTTGTCATAAAACCGCGACTCCGGCACAAACCGCGGCCACACACTGATCATGCTATGAAAGTTCATCGCATGCAGTTGCTTGTTCATGCCCTCAGGATCAGGCCACCTAACCGGATCCATATCCATCTGGCCCATCTTCGTGTAGTAGAACCAGTCGATCACCATCACATCCGCCGGTAGATGCCTGTCGCGATATCCCTTCGCCACATCCAGCACCTCCGCCTGCGACGTATACCGCTGCTTGCACTGAATGTAGCCATACGCCGACTTGGGCAACATAGGCGTATCACCCGTCAATAACCGATACCCCTCATAAATCTCGTCATACGTCTTCCCCGCGATCACGAAGAACGAAACGCGCTGCCCAACCTCCGAGGTCCACCGAGTCTGATCATTAAACCCAAACGCAACCGTAGTCCGCGACGGATTGTCCCACAACAACCCATATCCATAATTTGTAACCACAAAAGGAACACATACACTCTGCCCCGCCGGAGCGTTGTAGTCATGCGCGCATTGCACAGCATGTCCGCGACGATCCAGATACCCTTCCTGATTCTGCCCCAGCCCATAGTAGTGTTCATCCTTAGGCGAATGAAACGAAGCCCCTACCTGATAAAACGGAGGATCACTAGGCCGCCGGTCATACAGCACATCGGCATTGCCGTCCTTGTGGTTCGGCACCGACATCTGCCACCCGTGCATATCCAGCAGCGTCTTACCCTCAGGAGTCCTAAAAGAAATCCCCACCCCAGGCGTCGATCCATTAAAGAACTTCGCAATATCAGCCGCCGTGCCTGTAGGAGTCCAGTGCCCACTGGGCCGCACCGTCACCACCATGCGCGACGACCGAAACACATCCCCCTTCTCGCTACTCTCCCGCTTCCAATCGCCGGAATTCGCGTGCGCAATAATCCCATATCCCGGCCCCGCAACCGCATCGTCCTTCCTCAAGCTCAGCGTCACGCGCACAATATTCGGAGCATAAGGTTCCAGCATCACCGTAGCTTCCTGACGATCCAGCACCATCTTCTCCGGCGCCTGCGCCACTCCCGCAATACTCGTCGCCGCAGCAATCACGGCGAACATCACCTTAATCAGACCAGAGCCACGCCGTGCTTCATTCCCCAATATCGGCATCATGAATTCAAACCTTTCACTTTTTTAGCGAAGCGCCACAGCCACAACAAGAGCAGGAGCACAACCGTGCCACACGAAATCCAGCAACTAAGAATCTTTATACGAGACCGCGCAGGAAAGACACTTCACACTTGGCTCTGCCATATCTCAAGCAATAAAGCGTTTTAGATCACTCGAATAACCATTGTCAATCAGCTGCCCTACAACTCAGCCGTTCGAAGCCTCAAAGCATTGGCAATCACCGAAACCGAACTGAAGCTCATCGCCGCCGCCGCAATCATAGGATTCAGCAGCAACCCCAGCACCGGATACAAAACTCCCGCCGCAATCGGCACACCCGCTGCGTTATACACAAACGCGAAAAACAGATTCTGCCGAATATTCTTCATCGTCCGCCGACTCAGTCTCCGAGCCCTCACAATCCCCCGCAGATCCCCATGAATCAGCGTAATCCCCGCCGCCGCAATCGCCACATCGGTCCCTGTCCCCATCGCGATCCCCACATTCGCCTGCGCCAGCGCAGGAGCATCGTTCACCCCATCACCCGCCATCGCCACCACCCGCCCCTGTGCCTGCAGACGCTTCACCACCTCTGCCTTTTCTCCGCGGCAACACATCCGCCTCAAATTCAATCCCGAGCTTCCCCGCAACCGCAGCGGCCGTAGTCCGGTTATCACCCGTCACCATCACGACCCGTACACCCTGCTCTTTCAACTCCCGCACAGCCTGCAGCGAAGACTCCTTGATCGGATCTGCAACAGCAATCAAGCCCGCAAGCCGCGTATCGCTCGCCAGAAATATCACCGTCTGTCCCTCACGTCGCATCGTCTCCGCGCGCTCTTCAAGCTCCTCCTGCCTCACCCCCAACTCCTGCATCAGCGCGCCATTACCAAACCCCACAACTCTTCCCTGCACAGTCCCCATAACGCCCTTACCTGTGACCGACTGAAATCCTTCCACCCCATCCAGCCGAGCACCCCTCTCCGTCGCGCCCGCCACAACCGCCTCCGCCAACGGATGTTCACTAGCTCGCTCCAGGCTCCCCGCCAACCCCAACACAGTCCCCTCGTCAAAACCCTCAGCCGCCACAACCGCCGTTAGTCTCGGCTTCCCCTCCGTCAGCGTGCCGGTCTTATCCACCACCAGCGTATCTACCTTTTCCATCGTCTCCAGCGCTTCCGCGTCGCGAACGAGAATTCCCTCGCCCGCTCCCCGGCCCACCCCAACCATAATCGACATCGGCGTAGCCAGCCCCAACGCGCACGGACAAGCAATAATCAAAACCGCAACCGCATTCACCAGCGCATGGGCATACCGCGGCTCAGGCCCAAACGCAGCCCACGCGACAAACGCAATCGCCGCCACCACAATCACCGCCGGCACAAACCACGAAGCCACCTTATCCGCCAGCCGTTGAATCGGCGCACGCGTCCTCTGCGCCTCACTCACCATCCTCACAATCTGCGACAGTAGAGTATCCGCCCCTACTCTTTCAGCCTTCACCACCAAGCCACCCGTCCCGTTCATCGTGCCGCCAACAACAGCATCCCCCTCCGTCTTCTCAACAGGAACCGACTCCCCCGTCACCATCGACTCATCCACCGCGCTATATCCCGTCACCACAGCGCCATCCGTTGCAATCCGCTCTCCCGGACGCACCCGAATCAGATCCCCAACGCGAATCTCCTCCAGCGCCACATCCGACTCCGTTCCATCGCCAGCAATCCGCCGAGCCGTCTTCGGAGCCAGCCCCAGCAAAGCCCTGATCGCGCCACTGGTCTGGCTCCTTGCTCGCAGTTCCAACACCTGCCCCAACAAAACCAGCACCACAATCACTGCCGCCGCTTCAAAGTACAACCCCGGCTCCCCCGACATATTGCGGAACGAAGCCGGGAAAATCCCCGGTGCCACCACAGCAACAACGCTGTACAGATAAGCAGCCCCCGAACCAATCGCAATCAGCGTAAACATATTCAGGCTACGGTGAACCACCGAAGACCATCCCCTCTGAAAGAACGGCCATCCTCCCCACAGAACCACCGGAGTCGCAAGCGCAAACTGAATCCACCCCGCGACAGCTGCGCCCATACGGTGTCCCGGCAGCGCATCCAAAACCATCATGGCCAACAACGGCGCCGTCAGAATAGCGCCGATCCACAGACGCCGCGTCATACTCACCAGCTCAGGATTGCCCGTATCCTCAGCCGCAACCGTACGCGGCTCCAGCGCCATCCCGCAGATAGGGCAATCCCCCGGCCCATCCCGCACCACCTCGGGATGCATAGGGCACGTATATTCGCCTCCCACTGACGGCACTTCGACTGCCCCTGACGGAGCGATCTCTTTCGGCCCAACCCAGGCCTCCGGATCAGCCTCAAATTTCTTCAAACAAGACTGACAGCAGAAGTAGATGGTCTCGCCGTTATATTCAGACCTCCACTTCGCCGTCTCGATCGCAACCTTCATCCCACAAACCGGATCGATCGCAACCGAAACTGTCCCATCCGCCGCCAAACCCTCTTGAAGATTCATCGCTCTTCTGATCATACCCATAGGCCCATACAGATCCGTCCTGCCCTTGCCCTGCCCTTGCCTCTGGCGCTGCCCTGCCCTTGGCCCTGACGCTGACCTTGGCCTTGGCAGTTGCTGTTGCACTTGCGGTTGTCATTGTCTTTCTTATCTGTGATCTATGAAGGGGAATCTGCTTCTACCCTTGGACTTGCGTTTTTCTCCAACCAGCCACAAAAGAACGGGTGCCCCATCCTTCGCGTGGGTTTTATCGCGCGAAGGGTGGGATGAATACACTCAACCCACCAGCCGTTGCCGTTGCCGTTGCCGTTGCCGTTGCCGTTGTCGTTGCCGTTGCCCTTGCCCTTGCCGTTGCCGTTGCCCTTGCCGTTGTCGTTGCCCTTGCCACCCCCGCTACCTCCTCCACCACCACGTCATCTCGACCGGAGCGAAGCGGAGTGGAGAGATCCCTGTATTTCGTCTTTGGCGTCATCATTTCATCCCGACAATTTCGTCAAGGTCCTTACAGCTTACGCCCTCCAATAAACACAAAATAAAGCATTTATAAAATTAATCCCAAAAAACCTCAGCAAAATCGCATGTCAAGCCCCATAGCCACCTAAACCAAACAAACCAAACAAGATCCAATTGCAAAAGAGTTTCCTCCAAGCCGCTATAATTGAATTAGAGATAAAAAAAGGCCCCGGAAAATCCGGGGCTTTTCCCATCCCGTAATCCCATAAACCCTTTAGAAAGACGAATTTACCCATAACCCTTTTAGAAAGACGAATTTGCAACCCATAAAAACCGTATCAATCTGAAAACATGACACTTACGCCGCGATACCCCCCAGGGGGTACCACCGACGAGCCAACCGTAATCGCCGTATGATAGAAAACAGACCGGCGCAGACCATCCGCACCGAAGGAGCATTCTTGAGCACGCTGACCATCTCTGAACCTCTCCCCTCAGGCCCAGGCAAATTCGACGCAACCGCTTTCGCTGCCCGTACCCTCGCTTCTCCCGGCAACCTCGCCGCAGTGCTCGACCACACTCTGCTCAAGCCCGATGCCACACGTTCGCAAGTCCTCCAGCTCTGCCACGAGGCCGCCGAACATCGCTTCGCCTGCGCCATGGTCAACCCCACTTGGGTCTCTCTCGCAGCCTCCGCCCTTCAAGGCACCGGCATCCCGGTTGGAGTCGTCATCGGCTTCCCCCTCGGTGCCACCCTCTCCGCCTCCAAACGCGACGAAACCGCCCGCGTTCTGAAACACGGCGCACACGACGTCGACATGGTCCTCAACATCGGCCTCCTCAAGTCCGCTCAGTCCGCCGACTACGATGCCGTCCGTCAGGATATTCGCGGAGTAGTCGAGCTGGCCCACGGTGCCGGCGCCATCGTCAAAGTCATCCTCGAAACCTGCCTCCTCACCTTTGAAGAAAAGCTTCGCGCCTCCGAGATCGCCCTCAGCGCCGGAGCCGACTTCCTCAAAACCAGCACCGGCTTCTCTACCGGCGGAGCCACCGCAGACGACATCTCCCTCCTACGAGGCGTAGCCGGAGACCGCGCCGGAGTAAAAGCCTCAGGAGGCATTCGTTCGCTGGCCGATGCCACCACGATGCTAAAGGCAGGAGCCTCGCGCATCGGCGCCAGTGCCAGCGTCAAAATTGTCTCTGAACTCGCTGGGATCGAACACTCCGACAGTCCCGGTTCCGGCTATTGATCGTGGAAAAGGCGACGGAACCAAAAAGCGACTGCCGCCCCACAGTCCGCAGTAGTATCATCGGCTTCTCGGATGTCTACCGCCAACAACAAACAACGACGCGCCGCCACACCGCCGGCCGCGCCAGTGCCTGAAATCTCTCCCGAACATCACTTCGAAGGAGATTACCGCCCAAGCGTGCAGGAGACAGCGCAGCCGTCGAATATCCGAGTCGAACCGGTCCACCAGGTCGAGTTTCTTCACTCGCTCGCCGACGCCCTCAACACGACGCTCGATCTCAACACTTTGATGCACAGGGTGGCCGACCTCGTTCGCGCCGTCATCGACTACCGCATCTTCGCCATCCTCCTGATCAACGATCGCACTCAGGAGCTCTGGATGCGCTTCCAGATCGGTCACACGCCCGAGATCGAGCGAGTTCGCATCAAACCCGGCCGGGGTATCGTTGGACAAGCAGCTCTGCAACGAAAATCCATCCTGGTCGAAGATGTAACTCAATCGGAGCACTACGTCGAAGCCAACCCAAGCGTCCGCTCCGAATTGGCGGTCCCCCTCATCGTCAAGAACAAAGTCATTGGCGTCCTCGATCTGGAATCCGAAATTCCAGCGTATTTCACCAAAGAGCATCAGCGATTGCTCGAACTCGTCGCCTCGCGCATGTCGATCGCGGTCGAAAACGCGCGACTTTACACCCGACTTTCGCGCCAGGCGCAAACGCTCACAGTTCTCAACGAGATCTCCCGCGAGATCACAAGCATCCTCGATCTCGACGATCTCCTCGAGCGTATCGGACTTCTACTCAAGCGAGTTATCGACTTCCAGATGTTCACAATCCTGCTCTGGAACGAGCGAACCGACCAATTCGAGCATCGCTTCTCCACGCGCTACGGCGAACGAGTAACCCGAGAACGCAACGTTCCTCTCGGTAGAGGAATCATCGGAACAGCAGCTCAGCAGCGCGAACCGATGCTCGTTCCCGATGTTCGCAAAGATCCGCGTTACGTCGCCGAGAACCCCGAGACTCGCTCGGAGCTCTCGGTTCCGCTCATCTACAAAGGCGAAGTCATCGGTGTAATCGACCTCGAACACACAAGAGTCAATTACTACAACGAAGATCACGTTCGAACACTGTCGACGCTCGCGGCTCAAGTCGCGATCTCTATCGCGAATGCGCGTCTCTACCAACGCATTCACGAGGAAGAGCAGCGCATGGAACGCGACCTCGAGATGGCGCGAAAGGTCCAGCTTCGGCTGATGCCTTCGCGTCCGCCGAAGCTTGAGCGCGCTGAGATTGCGGCTCAGTTTATGGCAGCGCGCTCGATCGGTGGAGACGTTTACGACTTTCTGGATTATGGTCCAGGAAGAACTGCTCTTGCTGTTGGCGATGTTAGCGGGAAAGCTGCTCCAGCAGCGCTTTACGCTGCGCTTGTGAGCGGGATTCTGCGTTCGCTTGCTCCGCAGCATCTTTCGCCTGCGGAGATGCTTACTGCGTTGAATGATCAGTTGCAGGAGCGGAAGCTGGATTCGCAGTACGTAACGATGTTGATGGCAGTTTGGGATGATTCGAATCAGACTTTGCAGATTGCGAATGCTGGGTCGGTTCAGCCGCTTTTTGTTTCTTCGAGTTCGAGCACTCGTGATGTGAAGACGATTCAGGCCGAAGGTTTTCCGTTGGGATTGTTTCCGAATGCGGAGTATGAGGAGTTTACGCTTGTCGACCCGGCCGGGCGACCTGATCGTCTTTTTCTCCGATGGCATCGTGGATGCTGTGAATGATGCTGGTGAGATGTTCGGCGATGAGCGGTTGAATGCGGTGCTGAAGTCGCAGACGCATGCGACTGCAGCGGCGACGGTTGATGCGATTTTAAAGGCCGTTACCGACTTCCAGGCTGGGACGGATCATTTTGATGATGAGACCGTGGTTGTTCTACGGGTTCTGTAATGCTTCTCGCGAACGCGGCTAGCGTTTACGATAAGAGATAATGTCATCCACCATATCCAGCACCCAGACGATCCGTCCCGCACGTACGTTCCAAGGCTCTGTAACTGTTCCTGGCGACAAGTCCATCTCTCATCGCTACGCTCTTCTTGCAGGTCTGGCAGAAGGGACGACGCGGCTTTCGAACTTCTCGACCGGCGCTGATCCTCATTCGTCGCTTGGCTGCATGGAAGCTCTGGGCGCAAAGGTCGTTCACAACGCGGACAAGACCATTGAGGTTACCGGTACTGGTGGAAGCTTTATTCAGCCTGCGGGGGCGCTGGATTGCGGCAACTCGGGTTCGACGATGCGGATGCTGGCAGGGTTGATTGCACCGCATCCTCATACGTTCACGATGATCGGCGACCACTCGCTGACGATGCGACCGATGGAGCGGATTCGCAAGCCACTGATGCAGATGGGCGCGAAGATCGAGCTGGTCGATGGACATGCTCCGATTACGATTCATGGCGGTCCGTTGAAGGCTATCGATTTCGACACTCCGATTCCGTCGGCGCAGGTGAAGACTGCAGTGCTGTTTGCCGGTCTTCAGGCGGAGGGGGATTACGAGTCTTCGCGAGTCGGTCCGGACACGCGACCACTCCGAGCATGCTTTGAAGGCGTTTGGAGCAACGCTTGACGCGTACCGGAGAGACGTTGAGCATTGCTGGCGGGCAACGGCTCAAGGGCGATCGATGCTACGGTTCCGGGAGATCTCTCTTCGGCGGCCTTCTTTCTTTGCGCTGCGCTGTTGTTTCCTGATTCGAATCTTGTTCTGGATTCGATTGGGATGAACCCGACACGGGCGGCGCTGCTGGATGTGATCGTCGCTCTGGGCGGTCGGATCAAGGTGCTGAACGTGGAAGAGCATCATGGCGAGTTGATCGGCACGATCCAGGTCAATGTCGCTCCCGATGGATTGAAGGGCGCTGAGATTGCCGGAGCGCTTTCGGCGCAGATCATCGATGAGCTTCCGGTGCTGGCTGCGATTGCTCCTTATACGCGCGATGGAGTTACGATCCGCGACGCGAAGGAGCTGCGAGTGAAGGAGTCGGACCGCATTGCGCTGGTGGCGAAGAATCTGAAGGCCATGGGCGCGGAGTTCACCGAGTTCGAGGACGGACTGGCGATTCCCGGTGGTCAGAAGCTGCATGGAGCGATGATCGATTCGGGCTCGGACCATCGGATTGCGATGGCCTTCTCGATTGCTGCTCTGCGGGCTTCGGGGGATACAGAGATTCAGGGGGCTGAGGCGGCGGCAATTTCGTTTCCGGAGTTCTTTACTCAACTTGATTCGCTTTCTGTACGATAATCGATACCTGAGGGGTACCCCCCCCCAGGGTATGTCCTGTAAGTCTCTTTTTTTCAACAAGTTATATAATTTATCGCCTGCAAATTCGTCTTTCTAAAAGGGTTATGGGTAAATTCGTCTTTCTAAAGGGTTTATGGGATTAATGGGAAAAGCCCCGGATTTCCGGGGCCTTTTTTTATCTCTAATTCAATTATAGCGGAATGGGGGAAACTCTTTTGCAATTGGATCTTGTTTGGTTTGTTTGATTTAGGTGGCTATGGGGCTTGACATGCGATTTTGCTGGCGATTTTTGGGATTAATTTTGTAAGTTATTGATTTTATGGGGGTAAATGGTGCTCGAGTCGCTTCGCTCCCTCGAAAAGACAAAATACAGGGATTCTTCGCTTCGCTCAGAATGACGACGCTAAAACAAACAACAGCAAAAGCTGGTGGGTTGAGTGTATTCATTCCCACCCTTCGCGCGATAGAGCCCACGCGAAGGATGGGGCACCCGTTCTTTTGTGGCTGGTTGGGGAGAACAACGGCAAGAACAAGGGCAGAAGTAGATTCCCTTTCAGAGAAGGCAAATGAGAAGGGAAAGGGCAACGGCCGATTCTCGCCGACCGTTATTGCATGTGATGGTCGAAGGACGAGGTGTTCGCGTCCAGACGGTTGGCTCGGCTGGTGGGATTGGGGGGGTGGGCGGCCAGGAGGTCTTCCAGGGCGGAGATTACGTCATCGGCTTGTACTTCGTCGAGACGGTAGCCCCTGGGGATATCGGTGCGGTCAGGGCCGCGGAGGATGCGGACGTGGGGAAGGCCGAGGGGAAGCCATTCGATTGGACGCTGCCAGGAGGGGCCGATGACCACCATAGGGATGTCGACGGCACGGCCGACGTGCATGGTGCCGGTATCGAGAGAGACGGCGGCGTCGCTGAGGGCAAGGAGGGCGGCGAGCTGGGTGACGGAGGTCTGGCCTGCGAGAGAGGTGCCGATCTCTCCGGTGGTGCGGCGGATCTGCTCGATGGCCTGGAAGTCTGAGGCAGTGCCTGCGAAGATGATGGCGCAACCGAGGACATCGTGGGCGTGGCGAATGACCTTGGCGAAGCGCTCGACGTGCCATCCGGTGCGCCTGGCCACCGCTGTTTTGCGTAACCATGACGAGCAGAGGTTTACCTTCGGGGTTGGCGGCACGTGCGTGGTCGGCGGCTGCTGCTACGTCAGCCGGGGAGAAGAAGACGCGGGGCTCAAAGTGCTGCTGAGGAACGCCGAGGAGTGAGAGAAGCTGCAGGTTGTTATCGATAAGACTACGATCAGGCTGGTATTGAAGGGGACGCTGGTAGAGCTGGGACGACTGCGTGAAGCCGCCGCGCCAGCCTGCGCCGGCGAGCAGGCCGAGAAGAGCGATACGGGTGCGCTGGTCGGAGGCGCCGGTGAGGCAGCAGGTGGGGCGAAGATTGCCGTGGGTGAGAGAGCGGGAGAGAGACCTTACAGCACCACCGAGATTGGCTAAGGGATCAGGCGTCTGGATGAGGTGATCGATAAAGGGATTGTGGCGAAGGAGGGCTGCGCCGAGGCCCCTGGTGGCGACGGTGATCGTGGTGCGGGGGCGAGCCTGCTTGATGGCTTCGTAGATAGGTGTGAGATGAACACAGCATCCGAGCGGAAGCATGTATTCGAGGATGAGCACGCTGTTTGCATCGTCGGGTCGGGGCGTGACGCGGTTGCCGCGCAGGAGACGCTCTGAGCCCATAAGAGCCCCGGCAGAGAGATTCATTGTGATCTTCTTCAAAGACATTGCTGATGCTCTTTCAGTGCTTGATTTGAAGAGGATGTTCAGGTGTGGTGAAGGCCGGAGGACGTTACATCTTGTAGCGGCCCATCTCGTCGTCGTTGAGATTTTCGAGCCAGCGACGCATCTCGTCGGCGGTGACTGTCTGCGCTCCGGCTGCGGATTGCTTTGAGTTTTCGAGGACTTCGCGGTTGACGTAGATGGGGCAGTCCCAGCGCAGGGCCAGGGCGATGGCGTCGGAGGGGCGGGCGTCGATGGCGACGGTCTCGCCTTCGTGGTCCATCCAGATGACAGCGTAGAAAGTATCGTCGCGCAGCTCTGAGACGACGATCTTGCGGCACCTGAGCGTTGAGGCCGCGGGCGAGATTCTGCAGGAGATCGTGAGTCATGGGGCGGGGGGTAGCGGTCTTTTCGAGCTCGAGGGCGATGGCGTTTGCCTCGAATATGCCAACCCAGATGGGAAGGACGAGGTCGCTGCCGACGTCCTTGAGGACGATGATGGGCATGTTGGTGACGGGGTCCATCATGAGACCGCGAATCTGCATCTCGACTTCTTCGGGAGCCTGGGTCGCGGATTGGGTGGCGGTCTCGGGCATGACTAGTTCAATACCACGAAATCCGGGGTTCGGTTGATGGGAATGTAGGGGGTGCGTCGGCGGCGAGTGGAAGGGCTTCGCCTACGAGGCAGTTGGGGAGCGTCTGCGTGATCCGGACAGAGAGGTAGCTGCCGATGGGCGGGTTCCCGTTTTCGAGCGCGGCAGTGGTGAAGTTGACGGTCTTGTTCTGCGAGCTGCGGCCTATGACCTGATTGCGGGCCGGGTTGTAGCTTTCGACCATGATCTCCTGGATTTCACCCAGATGGCGGCCGTAGTGTTCGCGCTGGATCTCGCGCTGTCGGTCCATGAGGATGCGGAGGCGCTCGGATTTGACCTCGTCGGGGATGCTGTCGGCCATTGTGACTGCCGGGGTGTTGGGCCTCGGGGAGAACTTGAAGGCGAAGACGGCGTCGTATTTGACCTTGTCGACGAGGGTAATGGTGTCTTCGAAGTCGGCGTCGGTCTCGCCGGGGAAGCCGACGATCATGTCGCTGGTGATGCAGATGTCGCGCTGGGCGGCGTGGATCCAACTCATGCGCTCGAGGTACCAGTCGCGGGTGTACTCGCGGGACATGGCCTTGAGAACGGCAGTGGAGCCGGACTGGACCGGGAGATGGATGTGGTCGCAGAGGGTGGGGGTGGCGTCGATGGCCTGGACGATGTCGCGGGTGAAGTCGCGGGGGTGCGAGGTGGTGAAGCGGACGCGGCGGATGCCGTGGGAGTTCCCCTACGGCGACCAGGAGTTCGGAGAAAGACATGCGGCCGGAGGGGTCGCGGTAGGAGTTGACGTTCTGGCCGAGGAACTGGATTTCGGTGTAGCCGAGGTCGACCATTTTGCGGGCTTCGACGAGGACGGAGGCGGCGGTGCGAGAGCGCTCTTTGCCGCGGGTGTAGGGGACGACGCAGTAGGCGCAGAACTTGTCGCAGCCCTCGATGATGGTGATGTAGCCGCGGTGGGGGTTGGAGCGGGAGGTGAAGTCGGTCTCGAAGGTGAGGTCGGTCTGGCGGTCGTCGAGGCCGGTGATGCGGGTTTCGCCGGCTTCGAGGCGGGTGAGCATGTCGGGGAGGTTGCGGTAGGAGGCGGACCCGGCGACCAGCGAGACGTAGGGGGCCTTGTCGAAGATGCGCTCGCCCTCCTGCTGGGCTACGCAGCCGAGGACGGCGAACTTTTTGCCTTCGCCCTGGAGGCGCTTGTACTCGTTGAGGCGGTGGAAGACCTTTTGTTCGGCCTTGTCGCGGATGGAGCAGGTGTTGTAGAGGATCAGGCCGGCGTCGGACTCGTCCTGGACGCGGGCGTAGCCCTGCTGCTCGAGGGTGCCGATGACTTTTTCGGAGTCATGGGCGTTCATCTGGCAGCCGAAGGTTTCGATATAGAAGGTCTTGCTCACACAAGTAGTATAGCGGCGGCGGCCGAATTCTACTGCAGCTTTACCCGCGCGACTGTGCCGATGTACCGGTTAGTTCCGGTGAGGGTGGTTCGAGGTCTTCGTCGAGGAGACGGTGAAATTGTACGGATCGATTGACGTTGACAACTGGGGAGACTTTTCTCGGCCAGATGAACCTGAGGAATGTGAAGAAGACCGCAAAGAGGATAGCCTGGAAGGCGGTATCTGCTAGTAAGTGCACTACAGTTTCGGCTCGCTCGTGAGCGCTGGGCAGAAGGAATTTAGAGACGAGAAGGAAGGCAGAGTACGCGGCTGTGGCGGTGATGACGCCAATCTTTTTGCGCTTTGGGGGGAGAGGCAGAGTGAGTTGCAGGGATGCAGGAATTGTTTGCATAGTGTCTGGTATAAGCGATCATCCCGAATAGCCAAAATACATCGAAAGAGGGATGGTAGCGCCAACGGGGATCGAACCCGTACTCTCAGCCTTGAAAGGGCCGCCTAACGCATTTTATCTGCGCAATAGATTGCAATGCAACGCAGCGAATAGCCGCGTCTTTATTGGAGATTCGCGTTATCGTTCGCTTTGCAGCAATCTGCAATCATTTGCGCTTTTATGCGGAAAACGGTACGAGTGAACCCCAGTGAACCCCAAAATCATGACAACATACAAAAGGGGCGATGAGTCATGGCACGTAAAAGGAACGACGTAGCAGGTGTTTTCGAGAAGTATCCGGCGTCCGGTATCTGGTACATCCGGTATCGAGTAAATGGGAAGAATATACGTCGCAGAGTTGGAGATCGGATCGAGGCTGAGAAGCAGCTCGCAGCCATTCTCCTTGCCAAGAAGAGTGACCAGCCTATCGTGGTGAAGGCCTCGCGGGGCATCACCATCAATGATCTCTGCGACAAATACCTGTCGCATATCCAAGACCCAACGAATCCAGAACGTCCATCCGACCAGATGAGTCCGCCACAGAGATTGAGAGCAATCAAGGAAGGATTCGACCAGAGGATTGCATCCTCGATCCAGCCCGCCGAGATCCGCAAATGGCTCATGGGCCTCGGCCATGCGGCATCTACCCTGAATAGATACCGATCCGTATTGTCCAGTGTGTATAGATTCGGTAAGGAGGAAGGCTATGTGGGAGTCAACCCCGTCAGAGATATGAAGCAGTTCAGGGTGGAACTTCCCAACCCGCGCTGGATGCAGCCGGATGAAGAGAAGGCGATCCGAGCTGTACTCGATAAGTGGATCACCGAATGCTCACCTGAGCACAAGATCACGAAGCTGTACCTCCGCTGCCATCCGATCGAACTGACTTTTGCGATCTGCACAGGCCTTCGCAAAGGCAACCAATACAAAATCCGGTGGACTGAGCACGTCGACTTTGCCAGCCGGGTTCTCCGTCTCCCTGCGTCGATGATGAAGAACAGGAAGCCACTCGATCTCCCGATGATCGATGACCTTTACGTGGCCCTGAGAGAGATGCAGGAGATCCAGCAGGAACTGACCGAACTACTACCTCGTGATGAGGAAGACGAAACGAGGCGGCGGATGGTGGATGATGGCCGGGTATTTCTAATATCTGAAAACCGAGAATGGTGGGCAAAGGTACTCAGGGAAGCCAAGGTGAAGAACCTGCGCTGGCATGACCTACGTCACACTTTTGCCAGCCGCCTTGTCGAGGCCGGTGTGCATCTCAGCATCGTTCAGAAGGCTTGTGGTCACAGTTCGCACAACACGACGACCCGGTACGCGCATGTGAATGACTCACTGGTCCGTAATGCGATGTCTAACTTGAACAGTAGCGCGAGACCTGCCACAGCTCCATAGAACGACAGAAGCCCCGGCCTAAACCGGGGCTTTCCTTTCTGGCTAGTTGGGTTCTTCGAGGAGGATCTCCAGGAGCTTTTTCACCAAATCGGGGTCGCAGGGTGGCACCGACTCCAAGATTCCGTTCCACACTCGAAGTTCAGGAATATTCGCGAAGGCTTCGGAGGATCGTAATTTAACGTGCAGAGCACCACCCCAAGGGTCGGCTCAGTTTCGGTTGCAGTGAGAGGGCTGAATCTCCGTTCCCGGATGCGAGGTGCCTCATCAACCTCGACCGCGTAGCAGAAGCTTACTGGCGCATCCCTAAAGAGACCAAAAAGTGCCGTGGAAGCCTCAGCGCCTACGGCAAGACGAACCGAATCTTCGTACCTGCCAATCGTACCCAGAAGCGGAAGGGCAAACACCCTTTCATTGAGACGGGAAAAGTACTCGTTGACTTCTTTATCGTTTTCGCGGGAATCGGCCCAAAACTTCTCCATCTCTTTTTTCGATGGCGGCCGACGACGGAACAAGAATCGTGATGTAAGCCCCTTATACGTTGAGCCCATCATTTCAACCCTTGATGGTTAATCTTCTTCTTCTTCTTCCACTTGCGACTACACTTTTCCGAGCAATAGACAGTCGAGTTGCCACTTTCCGCTGCCTGATATCGGCGTTCATCTGGAATTGGGCGTGACACCTCGGACACTGCGAGTTAACCGAAGAGATAGAAACCGCACGGACGATATGCTGGGACCGGTCAGCATGGCCGATATGAAACTTTCCACAGTCGTAGCACTCGTAAGCAATGATCAAATCTCCAGTCTTGAGGCTAGCTTTCTGCGCTTTCTCTTCGGCCAGGTGCCAGCTTCTGTAGGCTGCCTTGTTCAGACACCTTCTGAGCGCAGGGTTAGACCATTCACCGTAGATAGGCAAGTAAAAGTCTCCTTGGCCTAATTATGAGCGAATCGCGCAATTACTGCTCATAATTTATACTCATAACAAAGGGGTTACGCCTTACAAGAAGTAAGGCGCACCTGACACGTAGTTATGGCATTGCGGCTGGTCACGCAGAATTCAGCATCTCGGGGCCGTTATTCTTGACATTTCCAACTCCCGGATTGGCTGGCGAGGACTCCATCTTATCGGCGTCGAAGGGCCGCAGGAGATCGATCGGTGGATCTCCATGGCCCATTCCGTTGGCGCTGCCAGGATCTCGGGTGAGCCAGCGCGTGTAGTCCTCGGGCTTGAGAATCACCGGTCTCTTTGGTGTGGCGGATCACAGGCTGGTGGGTCGTTGGGGCGACGTTGTAATCCCACGGCGGCAGGACGAAGTCATCGACCTGCGGGACGTGGAAGGCCTCGGCGATCTTCTGTTTGTCGGAGCGTCGATAGTAGCGACCACACATAACGAATTAGCTGCTCCTAGCCGTTCCAAACAGGCGGTTATAAATCTCGGCAACTTCTTTCTCCGCCTCTCGTTCATCTATAGCTCTGAAGAACTCGGTAGCGATCGCAGCGATCAATGTTGAGGTTCCTTTGAGCGCATCGTCAATTTCGTCTTCGTTATATCCCATACCGGTCAGATCGCCCGCAGAGTCAAAACGTCTACTGATCTGGTGCATTCCGGAATGCGTGTAGCTACACAGGGCATTCCATGCGTGGTTGTGACTAAGGAAGAAATTCCCCAATCGATGTGTCCGCGCGAGTTCCGCGCTCATCTTATCGAAGGTAGGGTAAGCATACTTGTCATCCTTCAATATCAACTGGAACCTATCTGGGGTAGCACAGTAGTAACCCCAAATTCCTGGGATAAACGGTATCGAGAAGTACCCTGACGAGCGCAACGCACTTCCAAGATTCGTTCTTCTGCCAGATGACTCTTGCATTCCGATAAGCTTCAGAATCGAAAACTGATGTTCCAGCGCCAGATGGAACAACGCGGCGAATACGCGTATTCGATCTTCGGTCGGCACCTCCACACGAGACTTTTCGTAGATCTTCGATAGGAGCGCCGTAGAATCTTTATAGGCCGCGTTCATGTCCGACAGGCTACCACTCCGAAGGACTGCCTCAGTCCGCACCGGTCAAGATTCGCCGAGCGATCTCGCGAGGCTTGCAAGGGTTTTGAATCCAAAGGACTCGAGTTGTCGGGGGCTGAATTCGACGAAGCCCACAGACCTCATTTGATTAGGTACGGTTGCAACAGCCAATCCAGCATCCTCGATCGCCTTTACTGCCTGCGGATCGATGCCGGATCTGATGCACGCATCATAGAGTGCCTCGACGGTCAAAAAAGCAATCGTAAAAGCCTCGTGAAGATTGCGTTCCACGGCCTTTCCGTCCGGAGTCTCGGTGAGACTTCACCGCAATCGGTCCGTTGTACAGCGAGTCCTATACGAAAGACGCAAGCAAATATCGCATGCCAACAGGCTACCACTCCAGACGTCTTATGCCTCGTTGCAGTGGGGACAGTTGGCGCGGTGGTCTATGAGATCTTTGTGGGCTCGGATCAGAGCGTTCCGTACCGCAACGTTTACTTTGACTTTCAACGTACCGGCACCGATCCAGAGTTACCCGAACCCACTAATTTACAAGTTTTCCCAGTTGGTGTGGCAGGTTCAAGAGCCTGTATTCTCCCTCATCCCTGATCGAGCAATACATGCCCGGCTACGATACTATAGTTGTCAATGTGCCCGAGGCTGATTCGGACATTCCCCTTTCCATTGGCTACATATATCCAACAAGTTACGTTAGTTGTTGTGGTATTGAGCTTGGGTTTTTCACCCAAAATCCGAGTCCCGGAGCTCCTTCATTCGGCGTCAATGGAAGGACACCGGCGTTGTTTATGAATTCACGGAGACAGGTCCATCAATCACTCAGGGGACTTTCGATGACCCAACATTTGCAGCGGGTAGCTATGTGTTCACCTCGGGAACGGTAGATCTGTTATCAAGTGATTTCATTGCCACAGGTCAGCTCAACGAGCTCCTCCACCTTACGACATGGGGAGATACCCTCACGGTCACCAAGGAAGATATTCCCGACACTCCGGAGCCATCTTCGCTGGCGCTTCTCGGAACTGGTTTAGTGGCTGCTTGCTTCAAGTTACGCGGACAACTCCGAACGTAGATATTACGTATTACCTTTTCAACTTTGCGTACTGCTCTGCACTCGAGAATCAACCAAACCCCGCCCGGTCTGCCCATCGCGATGTCGCGCTCAATCTCTTGCCTAGCCTCAGTGTGGGGTCTTTCTGCCACCGTTCCTGAATCTCAAGAATCTTGTCAGTGGCAAACGTGAGTTTCAGCTTTAGATTCGTCTTGCAGTCTTCTTCGAGGAAGCTGATGTGATATCCGCCGCGAGCATGAAGTTCCATGAGGACCCGGTGCAGTGCCGGCTTTCTGGCGTTGGGCATTGGTGTCGAGGTAGAGGTCATGTGGCCGATATAGCGAATAAAAGGCGAGACTGTCGTTGTTAGTTGTGGATACCGCGAGGGCCGCTATCGGTTGCGCGTTTGGCTGGCTGGGACGCGCTACCAGCGAGTTCCGCCTATCTGCTTGCAGGTGAATGCGTCGGGATTAACGGAACCCAATTTCGTTGCGGGTGCAGCTCCACTGGACGAATCTATACTCATTCTGCTGTTCTCTCCCATGGAATTCCCGTCACCTTGAAGGTCTTCGTCTCACCATTAGTGTCACAGACGACGACTGAAGTCGCGTTTCCATATTGACTCGGCGCGTAACAGCTCCGCGTTTCCCCCACCATCCAGTTGGGGCCGAACGTGATCTGAGTGATAATGCTATGTGTCAAATATCCTGCATCGTCAATACCTGAGTAAACGAGTTGGCCGACATAGACCACGGCACAGATACCCAGGACCACGGCAATGGTCCCAATGACACCACTGGCTAGCTTTTCGCGGTTCGCTTTCTGCTGTTTGGGAGAGCGACATCTTAATCACCCAACTTGACGGTATATTGCCTCAATTTGACCGTTGAGGCGACTCCTTCACAGTTCTTATGAAATGGATTAGTGCACGGAAGCGGGAAATCTGCGGCGTGGCGGGGGATTTATTTCACTTTGAAGGATCCGTCGTAGCCCACGTGAGGACTTCATCAGCCGACACAGACTTCCCAGCAGCTTCTCTACTTTCGAATAGACGGCGTGCATCATTGATCTGCTGTTGTGTGACTTTTCCCTGGACCTGGAAGTACAGAGTGGCCTGTACCGTTTTCCCTTGAAGCTTCAGCTCCTTGTCTATCACTGGATTCACGTTTTCGACCATAGTCGACGTGTTGCAGGAATTCGCCCTCTAGGCCCAACGAGGTCCTGGTTCATCTTAGCCATTTGGAGGGATTTGTCTATCTGCTTCTTCTTCGCTTTGACCTTCTTTGCTAGTTCGATGGCATTTTCAGCCGTGATGTTTTCCGCGGCAACCTCCCGACCGGGGACCACTTCGCACTACAGCGAAATACATCGTCAAGGCCAGCAAATTGGGAGACGTTTGCGAATCTCGCCATCGCTTGGTAGAACATGAGGTCCGTGGTCTGCCAAGTGTACTTATGGTTCACGCATCCCACGTCATGGATGACAGCAGCGTTTCTATACTTCCCTTCCCACGGACCGCCGATGATTGACCAGGCTGCTCTCGGTATCGTCGCGCCGTCACTGACAAACCCTGGCTCGGCCGTCAGTTTGTTGCCCTCCCAATCGCTATAGGAGAATCGCTCCATGACCTTCATCGTGCGACCGTCATCGGACGGCAACAAAACGAGCTTACCTTCGAATCGCCCGGGACCCGGCGTTAGATGGGTGGGTAGATCGGCTATGCGCTTCTGCGCATAAACCTGACCTGATGCGATCAGCAGCATAAGGAAGAAGCAGGATTTCGGTGGCATGAGTTGTTCACACTTCAGAACGATTTATAGGGACTGCGCGAACAGCCTATCAGCTTTCAGGTTCTTTCCGAGAGACATAGTTGACGCCACGCGCCGCTGTCTTCTTCTCTTCCTGGTCGCTAACCTACGCGATGCGTCATCACAAAGAAGATGCAGCTCACGATGATTACCGCTTGGATCATAGCCTCTCCCGGTTGCGGTTGGGCTAGCTGGACCGGCCTTGACTGATTCCGAATCGCCTTCAACGGGGAGGTCTCGTTGTACGACTACACTAGAGTCTCAGCCTTGATGATCCAAGACGGAGGTGGGACGATGGCTCCTATTTCAAAGTCAAACCGCACCGACAGTGCAGCTGCATGGCAAGCTATATTCGATGAGCTTGAGAGCGCTGACGTTCCAGATGACTTTCTGTCAGATCGGCTAGACAACGGGCCGGCACAGGGAAGGGATTAACGGTTGCCAACCTGAGACCTGTGGGTAGCATCGATGCCATCCGAGTTAGTCGGACTTGATCCCGACGAAGAGATCGTCATTCAGACTGAGGATCTCTGTGCGTTGGTTGGAGGCTGCGCTTTCTGTCCTGGCCACGCCAAGGCTAAGGATCTCGGCCTCACCGAGCTAAAGCCGGAAGAAACTGTCTGGTGTACCCATGGCTGTCACCAGACCCAGTGAGCGGCGACTTGCGGCGCTACCTGCCGGGCGGGTCTTCCTTTGATTCCCGGATCAGACCCTGATCTTCTGGCTTCGTTTCCGGTGAGTCGTCGGCAAAGACTTAGTAGGTGCGCCGGGCACGCGAGCACCACCGAACATTCCTCCAGGTCCGAAACCTGCGAAGAACCCTTGCGTGAAACTCTTGAGATTATTCATCGATTTCTACCTCCGGTGATAGCGTACATCTTTGCATCGACCCGAAGTACGGAATAGCACCTGAAGTTTAGGAGGTGCGATTCAGGGAGTGGCAGCTCTTGCAACGTTCCGGCACCTGGCAACGATCGGCGCCTCGCCACAGTCAAATGCTATGCCATGTGGTCTCGGGATGTGGGTTCTAAGGAGACACTATGCATTAGATATACGCGAACATCAATCACTTCACCGTTCCGATCGCTATCCTGCTCGGATTGATGAGTGCCTTTATCGGGTTCACTGTCCAGAAGAAACGCAAAGCCGAGTTGCCACCACCGTATCTTCCAGAAGGATTCAGGATCGCCGCGATCCTGTTCATCCTGATTGCATGTATCTTCTTCGGGATTACCCTGGCTCATAACTTTGGGTGAACCTCTTTGGGGCCGGCAGCGTCGAGTCGCTCCCATAGGAAGCAAGTCTCCACGTAGATCTCAGTACAGGGAACTTCGAGGCGATCAGACTTGATCCAGCCCGAACCTCTTCCCTCACTCCAGCGACCAACTCGGGCCTGCGAATCGATGATCCAGACTGCCGGAACTCCCATCTCGAAATAGTCTGCTGCCTTCTCTTTGATCTCAGCGAGACTGTCCTCGGGCGAGAGGATCTCGACGCATAGCAGGGGAGGCTCTACGACAACGTCAGCTTGGCGTGTCCGCCGCGTCAGCAACACGTCAGGCACACGAACGCGAGTAGGTGAAACCTGAACTCGACATGCGATGAGACCTAATACCTGCCACTGATCTTCCTGCGAACCGAACCATCCGGCGAGAAGAGCCTGGAGTCTTCCGTGTTCCCACGTTCCAACGTTGCGCTCTACGACGACGCCGTCGACATACTCGCAGTCGGGCCGATAGTTTGTCGCCATGTACTCATGCAACGAGATCTTTGATGAAGTCGCCATAATGATGTTCCCTTGACAGTCAGAGGGGTGCGTGGTCCATATCATCTGGAAAGTCACTACTAGCGACATATTCCTCAACAGAACGTGTGTCGATGAACTGCTTCGGAGCTCCCGGGATCTCAAGACGGCGAAAGAGGCCGGCCATGGTCCATCCATCCAGCAGGCCACCACGATAAGCTTGTTTCAGCTTTTCCTGTAAGGGCATCAGAACCTCCTATCACCGTCCATTAAATATACGCACACTTAGGAAAACGACGTGAAGCATCTCTCCGTGACGCGGCTTAATCAGACATAGAATGGTGGTGGCATGCGCACAGGACTCACACTCCCGACGATTCCAACCAAGCTGGTCATTACCCCACTCTTAAGAGACGATGAGTTCGAACAGTTGTGCGCGGCGAACTCGGGTGTCCCGTTGGAGCGAACCAAAGAAGGAGAGATCCTTGCGAACTCACTCGCGGGATTTGACTCTAGCAGTGCAAACGCAGAGATCACATATCAATTAAGGGCCTGGTGGAAGAATCTTAGCCGAGGAAGAGTCATTGGCTCAAGCCTTGGAACTTTCCTTCCGGACGGATCTTCGCTGAATCCAGATGCTGCCTATGTCACCGAAGAACAGCTGACCCGCTTGTCACCGGAGGAGATGAAGCATTTTCTTCCATTCGCGCCGGCATTTGTCATTGAACTTCTCTCCAAGACTTATTCCTTCGAGGAGAAGAACGACAAGATGATTCTATGGGTCGAGAACGGTGCCAGCCTTGGCTGGCTGGTAGATCCTCCTTCCCATTCGGTCTTCATCTACGAACCTGGGCAGAAGGTTCGACAAGTGAGCGGACGCTTGATCGAAGGCACCGGACCTGTAACTGGGTTCGTCCTCGATCTCGATGAGGTCTGGAGCAGCTACAGCGTTTGACGAAACCCATGCTAGGATGGCCGGATGAGCGAGATCAACCCGAGTTTTGTGGAGCGTATCCGGACCGGCGGCTTCGATGTTCCGTCCACATTTAAATGGTTCTACGTCAGCTTCGTTACTCAGCCGGGCGGTATGTTTAAAGGCGCGGCTGTGGTCTTCGGTGAAAACTGGGAAAGGCAATTGACGCCGTCTTCGAGATGAAACTCAAGCCGGAGGCGGCGAAGACTGAACTCATCGTCGAGATTCCAGGTGACAAGCTACCACCAGAGCAGTATCGCAATCGGCTGCTGACCCGCGAAGAGGTTGAAGCAATATGGCCGGAGGTGAAGGGATGAACGATACAGTCTATCAAGAGCACATAGCTGCACTCGAAGCCGAGATCGTACGACTGAAGAAGGATTACGAAGAACGTATCGTCATTGAGCGGCGTGTTTCTCGTCTCGAAGGCAAGTTTCGTGGCATCGTAGGAAGCGAGATGCACCTATAGACAAAGAAGGAGATGGCTTATAGCCCTCCTTTTCTGAATCGGTCCAGTTCCTTACGCCTCCCGATGCTGAACCGATCCCCAGGAACCGTCAGCGCATCGGTCATTTATGTGACCATCTGCTCAAAGTCAACAACCTCAACTTGTAAATCTCTTCAACTAGGCCTAGCCTTCTAACCCATTAACCATAAGGCTCGATAGATATAGATATGAAAATTAGGTATTACGTCCTTGTATTTCTGTGTCTTCTTCTCGGTCTTGGCAATTCATATGCCGATACTTTCCACTACAACATCATCTTCACAGGCGATACCTTTCAGTTCGATGTGCCGGAACTAATTACAACGGATACGATCATCCAATCCAGCGACTTCACGTCCAACTCCCCCGTCTTTACCTCACTGGAACTCGATCCCGTTGAGTGCTGGAGCGGAGCCCCGGTCGCCTGCATCTGGAAGAACACACTCATGGTACAGTCGGGTGTCGGACTTCCGAGATTTGACCATGTGGGATTCATCACGGACGACACCTATGTTTCAATTGAGATCACGCAGATAAGCGACGCACCATCACCTGTTCCAGAAACTCGCACTATCGGCTTCGTAGGTATCGGCCTTCTGGGACTCACCATACTTCCTGGATGGACCCAGCGGAGCCGTTCCCTCATCGCACCGTAAGTTGGAAGAGTTTGCATAAACGCATAAAAGGAGGAAGGCTAATAGCTTCCTCCTTCTTTGATCCTATGTTCGTATTTACTTACGCACCTCAGTCACAATCCAGGCGAGTACAGAGACAACAGTGCTTCCGCCCGCTGCTGCGCCCGCCACCACTATCTCCACTGGATCAATCCCTCCACGGAGCGCTCAATCAGCGCCACCCGCCCTGGCTGGCCATTACCGACGGTTGTGCACGTCGGTCTCCAATGCGGAGACTCATTCACCTGTTTCTCGTGCGTAGGAATTAGCGTCGGAACGAAGGGCTCATAGCTCTCCGAGTATGAGGTCTTGCGTCGTTTCTGGCATTGCGTGACAACAGCTCTGGGATAGGCAGAGCCGTTGATTGTCGAGTTGAACTGGCTGATGAAGACCCAGTTACTGGGTCTTCGAGTTCACGCGCCAATCAATGTTGCCTGTCATAGCTTTGATCTGCTGGGTATTCGCGTTCAGCATCAAGCCCGACTCATCAACAACCTCGAAATTACTCATCGATATTGATTTGAGCGCGTTGAGGTCGTTACCACTCCACCTCGGATCGCTTACACCTTGAAAATAGCCGTTGATCCCGTTGTCGCTCTCGAACATCCCATAGGTCTGCATCGCCTTCAAGATGACCTGATTCATTGGGCTAAAGCCGGAGATGTCGAATGACGCTTTGAGTCTTATCCTGGCACCAGTCGGTAACACTCCACCTTTACCTGCTTGGTGTCTCGCTGGCAGATATACACGTCGCCAGTGGCGTTCAGCGTGAATCGCAGTGCGTGGTTGACAGCTCCGCTTACCACTTCATCGTATTTTAGTAGGAGTGGAGCAATTGGCAGTCCGGCCGCATCGGCGGACGTTCAGGTGTCCGGCCGCAACGCATTGCTCGTAAGATCCCATATTGCCCCAGCATCTGCTGACCATTTTGTTCGGCGTTCCTGCCGTGCAGGAGGACTGATTAGTTGCCGAGTTCATCGTACTTTATCCGGTGTCGGAATAGCACGAAATGCCAGCGATGGTAACCGTCTTGCCAGCCTCATTTGCGGCATATCTTCAATGGATATGAGCCCGCAGGGATGGCATTGACGCCGTCTGCCGGTGCATCAGGCTGACAGGACCAAGAGAACCGCTAAAAACGGCTCTAGATATCTGGACTAACTTCGGTTAGCCTAACTTGGTTCCCAATGGAGTTTATAGTGACTGTAAGGCTTGCGCGGTTTCTCTTTTCTGCCTTTTTTTTGATCTGTATCCATTCAACCGTTGCTTTGGCAGCGTCGCACTCAAATATCTCTCTACCGCTGACTTTCGAGGCGAATAAAGGGCAAGCTCCGAAGCAATATCTGTTTTTGTCTCGCCACAATGGTGTCGACGCGATGTTTCTTTCCGGCGGGGTCGATCTTTCGCTTCCGGCGGCGACAGGGAGCTATCAGCGTTTGAGGTTGAGACTCGTCGGGTCGAGCGACAGCGGTCGAGTCAGCTCGTTCGACCAAACTGAGGGTCAAAGTAATTACTTGTTGGGCGCAGATCCCTCCCGCTGGATCCGGGGAGTTCCAAACTATTCAAAGATTAAATATGAGGCTATTTATCCCGGCATCGATCTCGTCTTTTATGGCAACAACAGTAAGCTCGAGCACGATTTCCAACTTGCTGCGGGGGTAGATACTTCCAGCATCGCCTTTCGATTCGAAGGCGCTAAAGAGGTAAGCCTCACAAAGGCGGGAGATCTACAAATCGGCCTTAATAATGGGATACTCGTATTGGACAGGCCAATTGCGTATCAGGTGACTGCGGCCGGACGACAGCAGATTGACGCCACATACACGATTGCCAGGAACGGCGTCATCAAATTCAAAGTAGGCAAATATGATCGCACTCTACCATTGGTCATTGATCCCGCTTTGAGCTACGCCACCTACCTAGACACGCTTTCGCTCAATGTTAGTGCGATTGCGGTGGATAGCGCGGGATCTACATATGTTACGGGAATAACCTTTTCTTCTTCGTATCCGGTCACTCCAGGCGCGTTTCAGACCACGTGTCATGGCTGCCCGAGCGGCCCAACGGTGTTTGTCACTAAGCTGAACTCGGCAGGCACCGCTCAAGTCTATTCCACTTATCTTGGCGGAAGTGCGTATAACCAACCTTTCGGGTTAGCGGTTGATGGAAATGGAAACGCTGTTGTAGTCGGATACACACAATCAACCGATTTTCCCGTGAAGAATCCAGTTGGATCTGGGACGGTGGGAACGGGAACTGAGTTCGGCTTCGTCTCTTCTCTTACTCCTGACGGGAGCGCTCTGAATTATTCGAGTCTACTAGGTGGTGGTAGTCAGGCTTATCAGTCCTCTGTGAGCATTGTGAATGCGGTTGCCATCGATGGTACCGGCAACGCATATATCTCTGGAACGACAGATTCGCCGGTTTTCCCAACCACTCCGGGCGCCTTGAATTCTGGAACTCCGCAATATCCGGAAATAATTGGCTTTGTTTCAAAGTTTGCTCCGGCAGGCACACTCGCTTATAGCGCCCTGATCGGTGATACGGAGCCGCAAAACGGCGGCGGCGGCATGATTGGGGTATCGGCAATAGCAGTGGATCCGCAGGGAAGCGCCTACATTACTGGAGGGGCGGGAACTCTGTGGCCCACGACTCCAGCATCATATGCAACGCAGATACCCGGTGCTCAGCCATTTAGGGGAGTCTTCGTTACCAAGCTTTCTCCGGATGGCTCCAATCTTAGCTATTCCACGTTCCTTGGTGCCGGTGGTGGTACTGGCATCGTCCTCGATGCAAATCAGGACGCTGTCATCACGGGTGGCGCGGATATAGCAACTTTTCCGGTGACGTCTAACGCCTACTTACCGACAACGAAGGATTGCTGCGCTTTTCTTAGCAAGCTAAGTCCCGATGGTTCGCAGCTGCTCTATTCGACGTTCCTTGGGTCGAACGTAAGCACCATGGGAATTGGGCTGGATCCCAATGGAAATATCTGGCTCTCCGGTTCAACCACAGATAGTCAGTTCCCGATTTTGAAACCCATTCAATCTCTTCCAGGGGCGTCCGGAGGATACACTGGGTTTGTCTCGGAGTTCGATCCTGCTGGAACGACGCTGCAGTTTTCGACGTTTTTCGGGGGAGCTTCGCCCGGAGTCAATGGTATTTCACTCGACTCTACTGGCAAGGCACATATTGCTGGAACCACTGTTACTGGAGTGTACACAACGCCAGGCGCGTTTCTGGGCACGGTGACTGCCGCCCCTCAATATGTTCAATACACTTATGGATACGCCGCGCAGATCGATCCAGCGAAGGATTCTCCTGCGGTCTGCTTTGCTCCAGCAAATCAGTATGGAGTGAACTTCGGCTACGTTTCATTGCAGAAAACCGTTACGGCAACTGTCACAATCAACAATTGTGGAAGTTCTGATCTTTCTGTCCAATCAATTCAGAGTTCGAATCCGGCATTCGATGTGCCCGTTGGCTCCAATAATTGCAATTCGGCAATAGCTCCCAATGCATCCTGTTCAATAGGAATAACCTTCACTCCAGCGAGTGCGAAGAACTATTCGGCAACACTGACATTTACATCAAATGCTTCAATTCCTACTATCTCGTTGCCCGGCAGGAAGCGGAGCTGTTCCCGTAGCAACGATAAGCACTAACGTCATCTCATTTTCTTCCTTGGTCGTCGGTCAGACCAGTGCCCCATACCCAATCTTCATTCAGAATACTGGTAATGACATCCTCGACGGTTGACTTGCCTCATACAACAATCAGTGGTGACTTTGCTTATTCCGACTCCGGGCTGCTCTTCTCCAGTGCAGCCGGGCGGGGGTTGCGTCCTTACGGTTATGTTTAGTCCAACGCAAGCAGGAGCGAGAATTGGAACGCTGACCACGTAAGCCACGAACGATCCCGCCAACCTCACGAAAGTAGTCACTCTCAACGGCACTGGTTTCGCTTCGTATCCGGTTCCGACTATCGCTTCTTTCGATGCGCCTACGATTCCAACCGGAAACTCGACGGTTACGATCCAGGTCTACGGAACGAAACTTCTTTCCTGGATCGATTGTGCGAATCAATGGCCAATCCCAGCAAACAACATATGGCAGCGACACCTCGCTTACGGCTGTTGTCGATCCGGCGCTACGAACAAATCTTGGTGAACTGTCTGTTACCGTCTTCAATCCGTTGCCAGGCGGTGGTGAAAGCATGGCTTCAACATTGACGTTGTATCAGGCGCTGCTAGTCAATCCGTCGTTCGTCGTTTCCGTACCGGCGACCCATCTTCTTTACGCGGCGATCCCTGCATCGTCAGCCACCAATCCCAACACGGTCATTCCAATCGACCCAACTACCGGCACTCCTGGCACGCCAATCCCGGTAGGCATCGACCCACGACTGCTCGCTGCGTCCAGTGACGGAAAGTATCTTTATGTAGCTCTGTATGGAGATCAAACAGTCCAGCGCATAAACTTGCAGACGTCAGCCGTAGAACGTACCTTCCCATTTTCCCCAAATCCATTCTGCACCGGTTGTTCGATTCTCGGGGCGACTGATCTGCAAGCAGTTGCAGGATCTCCCGAAGAAGTGGTTCTAGCCCAGGGGGCGATGATTTCGCTTTACAACGATAGCGGGCTGGTGAACTACGTGCCCACGCAATATACCCAACAAATTGATCCGGCGATCACCAGTTTTGCTTTCGCCGGCAATTCATCTACGATCTATGCTCTTCCCTTTACCTATACGATGAACTTTTTCTCCACCATCACGTTAACCGCTGGAGGCCTGGAGTACACACCGAGCGCGGGTACAAACATCGGTGGAAATAGCACAACTGGCAATGGCTTGGTGTCCGACGGAAACCTGCTCTACACTAATGCGGGGCAGGTATGGAATCCGACTACCCAAACCGAAGCCGGAACGTTTTCCGTGACCACCTACAATTCGACCTCTTATCCAAATTATCGAAACATTACTTTGGATACTTCCTTAATCAGATCTATGTCGTGGGAGATCAGGCGTATGGGAGCGGTTCGTCCGCGGTCGTTCTCTCAGTGTACGGAATGAAGTCGCTTGTACTTACTGGCACACTTGCGTTTCCGCTCATCGGGTATCCTAATGTCACAAATCTTGTCCGTTGGGGATCGAACGGATTCGCATTCATCGCCGCAGGTCCCGGGCTTACAGATCAGGAGCTTTACCTCGGGCGTAGCAGCATTATCGCTCCTCAAACGGTCAACGCTGTCCCGGCCTTGGCTGGCCTTTCGCCTTCTTCCGCTACTGCCGGTAGCGGAGCTTTAACGGTCACGCTGAACGGCAGCAACTTCCTTCCTGGTTCTACCGTTTTCTGGAACGGAAGCACGCTGCCCGTAACATACGTGAGCACCACTGAACTCTCCGTGTCGGTACCTGTTTCTGATTTAGCTCAAAGCGGGACCGTTGAAGTCACGGTGACGAACCCAACTCCGGGTGGTGGGGCCTCTTCTATTCAGGTCTTCAAAATCATCGCAGCTGTGCCACAAATTACTTCTTCAACTTCGTCGGTGAGTTTTGGCAACATTGCCCAAGGAGCGTCGAGCACTGCTCAAATAATTACTCTGACTAACACTGGAACAGCCGTGTCGAATATCTCCAGCATTGCTGCAAGCGGAGACTTTTCACAGACGAATACCTGCGGAGGGACGCTGGCCATAAACACCTCCTGCCAAATCTCTATCGTCTTCACTCCAGCGGCGACAGGACAACGTAACGGAGCGCTCACTGTGAATGACAATGCAACAGGCAGTCCACAAACTGTTACCTTGAGCGGTGTCGGGGTACAGCCATTGACCCTCGGTGTAGGCACCGGCGGCTCGACGACTACGACGGTCGCCAGCGGCCAGAAGGCGACCTACAATCTTTCTCTTTCAGGTAATTCTGAATTCAGTGGTGTAGTCATGCTCACCTGTGCCGGCGCTCCACAAAACGCAACCTGTTCCGTAGTGCCATCAACCATTACTCTGTCGGCAGGAAGTTCGTCTAACTTTGCTGTGACTGTCTCTACCTCAGCTTCCCAGACAGCCTTCCTCTATCCGAAATCGTATACTTACATAGCGGGGCTCGGTCTGTTTTCACTTTCCAGCGTGCCTCTATTCCTGCTCATTCGCAAGCGGACGCCTCTTCAAATCCGAATGCTGTGCGCAGCGAGCGCACTATTGATAACTCTTACTGCTTGTAGCAGTGGTGGCTCCACCGGGAGTTCACAACCTGTAAGCCCTGCCACTACGCCCCCTGGCACGTATGCTCTAACGGTAACGGCAACAGCGGGGAACACAACAATCTCTCAACAGTTAACACTGGTTGTTCAGTAATGGGAATTCGTGTGGGTGTAACTCAGGTCAACATGATCGTTTCCAAGGAAGGCAAGATTGATTTTAGGGTCTTGCCCTCTGAGGATTCGGTTCTGTTTCTTGAACATTGAAGCACACCGAACCTTCCAACGACCGACCGGGATCCAATTTGGTGCCTTGAAAGTGTTGGCAAGGAGAAGGGTATGGAATGCCGGAAAGTAATGGACTGCCCAGACACTTGTACGTAACTCGTCTACGACGGTTTTTCTACAGGAGTTTCCGGGGATACTGTCCAACGGCTGTTCCTTCGCGGACTTGATCCAGGGATGCCGCTTCTTCCAAAAGACACGAATGGCAAAAAGGGAAATTGAAATATTAGAGAAGATTTCCAACACTTGGAGGTTACAGTATCAACCGTAGATGGTACAGTTGCCATCTACGCGAAATATCGGGAGTGAGAAAGCCATGACATTGAATGATGAACTGACTGTGATCGACGAAACGATTGCTGAACTTGAAGGTCGTCGTACCGAGCTTATCAACCGGATGGACCTGAGCGGCCGTCGCCGGCCCAAAGCAGGTAAGAACGTTATCGAATTTCCCAAGAGGCCTGCCGTCGTCGAAGCCAGCTACCAGGGAGCGCGCCACGTCTGGCAGTAACCTTCTACCAGTGAAACGAAGGCCACCCCCTTAGGGTGGCCTTTTCTATTGAGCCATCAAGTAGTTCTGCTAGACCCAACGTTCTACGGCATGGACGCCGAGCAGAAAACATCCAACGATCAAGAGAAGCATGGCGATGACGAGTTCGCTCCTGGTCAATTTCATCCGCGATTCCCAGTTACGGCGGCGACTAATTTGTACCCCGATGTAGACGGTGTAAATGCCGATCAACGTCTGCATCCAGAAACCAACATTGACGATATGCGTATATAGCCAGGTCATACAACCCTCCCTAGCACAACCAGCGATTTGCTAAACCATACGCGGTCGTTGCACCACCGGCCCTATGCAATAATCAAACCAGGCAACTCCCTCAGCGATGGCCCAGATCCCGGTCATTATACCTATCCGTGAGAAATGCCAATCCAATCGCGTCCACCGCGATAATCTGTTTTCAGTTTGCTAAGGCATAATTGTGAACAGACCCATCTACACGATAATCATGCCGGAGCCTAACTCTCGTAATTAACGATGCAGTGATGCTTTGGGTATTCCGTTCACCGATTAGTCAGGTCAAATGTGTGACTCTGTCCTTCTCGTATTGACAACCACTTTGGTTGAAGAGTCTCTTTGTTATTTGTTTGCTTTTGTTGAAGAAGAGGCGGTCGCAGGCTTGGAAATGTTGACAGTGACAGGCTGACCGGTACTACCAGCAAATGTTCCGAAGCCCGAATAAGTCGCGCTGATGGTATGGGTGCCAGGCGTAGAGAGAACAATTCCATGGATTGATCCCATGATGTTCTGTTCTCCAAGTAGGACACCCACGGTGTTGTTGCGGAGATCGAGCGCCGCCAGATCGGGAACACTGTCGCCGTTGAAGTCTCCTATCACCGTCGATGCAGAGAACAATGTCGATTTAGGCGGAGTGGATCTCGGAAAGGTGCCATCGCCAGCACCGAGGAAGAGAACGACCGAGCTTTGCGCGTTGAAGGTTTTGGTGACTGCGAGATCAGAGATGTTATCGCCCAGTTGAAGTCGGCTACTTCGATGCTGCGTACGTCGGTGGCCGGTATTGATCCCTTGAGCGTGAAGGTACCATCGCCCTTACCAAGATAAATCGCAATCCTGTCAGCAGTAGGCACGGCAAGATCCGGGATACCGTCGCCGTTGAAGTCTCCTGTGGCGACCAGACCATGGCCGCCAGGATTGAGCGAGGGCGCAGTGGTGAATTGTGATGAGAGCAAAGTGGAGCCGCCCCCAAGTAGCACGGAAACCGTGCCATCAAGGTTCGAGGTCGCGATGTCCAGGATACCGTCCTTGTTGAAGTCGGCAACCACCATCGAAACCGGCTTGCCTGGGATGTCTACATTGGATGTGTTGGGGAAGCCGGGGAAGTTGCCATGGCCATCGCCGAGGAAGACATTCACCATCCCGCTATCAGTGGCTGCGGTTGCGAAGTCAGGAAAACCGTCCCCATTGAAGTCCGCGATCACCGTCCCTTGCGGTCCGGCGGCAGTTGCAAGCGTCGCGCCCGCTGTGAACGAACCATCGAGTTTGCCCAGCAATATCGTAATTGTGTTCGTGCTTCGCGATGTGACGACAAGGTCCTGAAGGTCATCGCCGTTCAAATCGCCCGTGGCTACAAGAGTCGGAGGCACGTGCACGGCAATGGTCGACCGCTCTGTAAAAGTTGCGTCCGGATTCCCGTGGAGAATGGACAGCGTATTTTCTCTGGTGTTGGCGGTGACCAGGTCCGAGATGCCATCCCGATCGAAGTCAGCTACTGCAAATGTTGATGGAGCACTCCCGGTGTTCGACGCCGGTGTGGCTGTGAGTCCAACGGTGGCATTAGTCGCCACCAGAGGGGCCGATCCCAGGACTACAGGTGTCGCACCATTGATGGAATCTTTGAACAAAATCGCTCCGCCCAGTGGACCTTCGCCGTAGGCTATGACCTGGGTGTGGAAGATATACGTCCCGTTCACGCGGCCGCCCGCCACAGACCCGGTTACAGTCGCCGCTTTGCCGCGGCTGATGAGCGTCTCAACTGGCGACGAGCTTGGTGCGCGGCCATTGCGCGGCTGACCTTGAAACTCCGCGCGAATATGGTAAGTCCCCGGGCCAAAACGCTGACGTAAAATGGCCCACCCGCCCGGCACAAGCCGTCTCGATCCGAGGACAGCGGAGTCTTCGCAGTGAGCTGCTGTTGCGTTACAGAAAACCACTATGCCGTCGTGGAAGGCGACACCATTGGCTGTGACATAGGCTGCCATCGAGACGCGAATCCCGGCCGGATTGGACGCATAAGGCGCGAAACCCAGACGGACGTTTGTTGATGCGGGCACGGCATAGAACTCAAGCGCGCCACTGGGACGATAGCCCGGAGCGGTTGCCGTCGCTCCGACCTCGGTGGAGTAGGGGAATGCAAGGCCCTCGTCCAGCGACAAGGGGCCGGTGTAGAGCATCGTTTTCGCGGGTGGTCCATTTGGGGGACCGTAGATGGTGTAGTAGATGACTGCACCGGGTGTGGCGTCCGTTATCGTGATCTGCACCGGATTCGGATAGTCTCCGGTCGCAGGGAAAAGAAGCGGTGTGGCGGTAATGTTCTGGACGCTAACCGCTGCTGAGGAGCCTGCGCGGTAGACAGTATCTCCCGAGTAGCTCGCTTCAACGCTGTGGTTTCCGCCGCCGGGTAGGGACGCAGGCAGCGTCAGGGTAGTCTCCGGTTGGTTGAGAAACACGTCGCCCAACTCTGCGTTGTCATAATCGACAGCGATATCAGGAACCCCATCACCGTTGAAATCAGCGACCGTCGGGACTGACGTATAACCCAAGGTGTCACCCAGCGGTGGTGCAATTGGGCTGTCCGACTGAACGAAGGTGCCATCTCCCACACCGAAAAAGAATGATAGGCCACCTTCCGATACATAGATTGCAGGATCATTGAACAGAACGCCCGTCAGAACCAGATCGGGTATGCCATCGTTGTTGAAGTCGCCTGCGGCCAGCCGGCCGGTGGAGATGTTTACCTTCTGAGGCGCAAGAGGGGTGAAGCCGCCCGTACCATCCCCCAGTAGCGCCGTGATGGTCTCGTTGGCACTCGATACTGCGAGATCCGTATGACCATCCCCGTTGAAATCGGCGGCGGCTAAGCCCACGCAATTTGGCTCTGAGAGCGGGGCGGAGCGCTGCGTGAAGTCTCCATCTCCAACTCCAAGTAACAGGTCGACTGCGCTCCGGCCGGTGCTTGGGTCTCTTGTGAGCGCGGCGATGTCCAGTATGCCATCGCTATTAAAGTCCGCGATCAGAACGGGCGGAACGTCCCGGTCATCCGTGAAGGCAGACGCAAGTCTTCGACCCAGCGTGATGATCTTTGCGGCCCCAAAGCTTCCATCCCCATTGCCGAACTCCATCGTAATGGAGCCTGCACTGTTCACCACCGCGAGGTCGAGTATTCCATCGCCGTCGAAATCGCCGGCAAGCAGGAGAGAGACCGTACTGCTCACTTGAAAGTTGATCGGAGCGCTAAACGTACCGTCTCCTACCCCAGGCAGGATTGAAACAGTGCAGCAAGGACTTCCATCGCCTAACAGTCCCACGGCCAGATCGGGAATGCCGTCTCCATTGAAATCGCCCACCGCAACCGCTTGGTTCCCGCTGCCGTACTGCGGCATCGTCCCGCCAGTAAACGTTCCGTCGCCCTTGCCCAACAGAATGGTCACGGTCTGATTGTCATACGTCACCGCCAGGTCAGGGATACCGTCGCGGTTGAAGTCACCCGATGCCATCTGCATGATATTGGTGAAATCGGTCGGAACTGCATACGAGTGAAGCAGATTCACGCTCCGGGTCCCCGCGCTCAGAGGCAGAGAGCCAAGCGAGGCACCTGAGTGAGCAAGGTCGAGAAACGATAGGGTGCCTCCGGGGATTGGCCGCGCAGGAGTAAGGATCGAACTCGTAAACAGGTAAGAACCCGATCCCCCCGTAACACTAAGAGAGGTTGTAGAAGCCACCTTCGAGGGTGCTTCCACCGTAAGCTTCTGTGCCACCGAGCTGCTGGGCTGCCGAAGAACGGCGCTGTGCGACGAAGTCCGTGCGACTCCCCGAAAGACCGCCTTGATGGCGTACGTGCCGATGCCAAGACGAAGAGGAATCGAGGCGACGCCATGACTAGTCAGCTGAACCTGTCCGAGAACCGCCGCATCGACGCATCTCGGAGCATCGGCATTGCAGAAGAGAACCAGTCCCGGAGACACAGGCATGCCGCTCGAAGTGACGTCTGCCGTCAATGTCACTGTCGTTCCTACAAGCACGGAGGAAGAAGACAGGTTGAGCGTTGTTTGTGTCGGCGAGGCCGCTTGCGCCTCACACAGACCATGAGCGCAGACGGCGAAGAGGCAAGCCCACCAGGCGGAAAACGCAGGCTGGAACACGTCACGATAAGAGAAATGAGAAGGAATAGGCCCGGATACTTTCATAGGAAGGTCTCCAGTGTGCCATCGTTGCGCGAAATTATACGCGCAGTGCACAACACTCGACGTTGGCTGGCAAAAGTGCGTTTGAGCGAAGCCGCGAACGTCACCGAGACGAACGGATCTACATATTACTTGCGGTGCTGAATCGTTTCTTTTGGAAGTCCTACCGGTGGCATTGATGTACAGGTGCAGTAAGGAAGCCTTCTTCCAACCCGGATTTTGGCAAAATCCCGGAAGGCTTTTTCGATTGAGGAAGCGATGCCAGGAAAACAAGGGTGGGGGGAGACACAGAAAAACCGTGAGCACTTCTGGCATGGAAAACGTGAGCGGGACTACTAGGTAGTCCTTAAGAAAGTTAGCAATTGGTTCGAATACGTTTCGAGCCCACCCGGTAGAAAACCGGGGCCTTGATGCTCAAGGTTGCTGACTCTTATTCCATTCACGCAGCACAACCCAGATACTCCATTGGAGATTCATTATGCGCGCACTCATTCGGGCATTCATCGTAGTCGGTTCAGTTGCAGCCGCTATCACCGGCACCATTGTCGCCGTCAAGAAAAACACAGCCTGTGGCCGTCTCTACAACCGCATCATGCCTGAATCCGCCAAAACGTACTTCAAGTGGGCGGAGACGAAATCCGTTAGTGGCTACAAAAAGACAGTCGACTCCACCCTCGAGAAGGTCCGCAGGATGCATGCCGTCAAGGATGTCCCCAAATCTGACGACGTTAATGGTGTGGTGCAGAGAGAGAACTCTCTATTCGACTGGGCAATGGCAAAGAAGTTGGCCGAGTTCCGGGCCAAAGCTGAAGCTAAGAATTAGCCATAGAACTACATCAGCGAAGCGGGACAGGTTTCAGCCTGTCCCCTTTGTTGTGACTACAGTTCGAGCTATTAATGAGTACCGTAGATTTACGAGGACGCTCTCTTCAATCCTTGGCAGATGCTCATATTCATTCAATGAGCTACAAAAGCGGATCGAAAAGACGCTTCGTCTTTTTCATCCTTTCTTTATTGCCTCTCTGAGCGTCGCCTCGCATCCAATAATCCTCTTCTCTACTACCTCAAGGGACACCGGAACCCGAGCGTATCAGGTCGCGCTGTCGCTTTGTTATGGCCTGTTCGGGTGAGAGGTTCTGTTTTCGCACGGCCCTTACAATGATCCCGAATACTGGAACAGAATCGAGACTATGAGGTTGAAGGGACTAACTTGAGCAGGATTGACCGAGCCATCAGCATCCGCCAGCCATTCGTTGAACTAATCCTCCGTGGGGAGAAGCGCAAGGAGTATCGCTCTCGCCCGACAAATGTAAGAGAGCGAGTCTATCTCTATGCGGCATTGGCACCGGGCGATCTGAGATTCTGGGCTAAGGTCCAGAAGAAGCCTGGCGAACTACCCACAGGAAGAATCGTAGGCAGCGTTGAGATCGTCGATTGCAAAGCTACGAAAGATGGATACTTTGCTTATAGCCTGGCGAATCCAAAGCGACTGCGCACCCATCTGCGTCCTCAGAATCAACCGCAACCCTGTTTATGGCGGCCGCAGTGCTGAAGACGTCTGGTTGTTACTATTAGCTCCGTTTTAGATTGAACCGACACACTATCCCTATCACAAACTCACCCACCGAATGACGGACTAATATGGATGTGACACACCAACCAACGTTTGCTGTGCGGGATGTACGTTGATAAGCGACTCGGCGGAATCCAGGCGGTGCAGACACTCTCCCGGTTGAACCGTGCATATTCGGGGCCATACGGACTGAAGGACACGACGTTCGTTCTGGATTTCGTTAACGATCCGGCTGAGATATTGGCGGCGTTTAAGATGTACTACACGACCGCCACGCTGGAGGATGTGACCGATCCGCACCTTGTGTTCAACCTACGGGCCAAGCTGGATGCGGCGGGTCACTACGACGACTTTGAGGTCGACAGAGTCGCAGCTGTGGAGCTGAACCCGAACGCAAAGCAAGGCGAGCTGATCGCGGCGCTGGAGCCCGCAGTCGACAGGCTGTTGAAACGGTACAAGGCCGCGCAGGCGAACCTACGTGCAGCCGACGCGAAGCAGGACGTCAACGCCGCTGGCGAGGCGAAGAACGAACTGGAGGCACTGATCCTCTTCAAGAGGGACATGGGGAGCTTTCAACACGCCTATACCTTCCTGTCCCAAATCTTCGACTACGGGAACACCGCTATCGAGGCCCGCTACATCTTCTACAAGAGGCTGCTGCCCTTGCTTGATTTTGGCCGCGAGCGGGAAGGTATCGATCTGTCGAAGGTCATGTTGACCCACCACAACCTGAAGTGTCGCGGGAAACAGGCCATGATACTCAATGAGGGTGAGATGCCCAAGCTCTCTCCGCTGACCGACGCTGGCTCCGGTTCTGTCCAGGAGAAGGAGAAAGCCCTCCTCACCGAAATCATCGCCAAGGTCAACGACCTCTTCGAGGGAGAGCTCACTGAGGATGACAAGCTGGTCTACGTCAACAACGTCATCAAGGGAAAGCTGCTGGAGTCGGAGACCTTGGTGCAGCAGGCAGCGAGCAACACCAAGGAACAGTTCGCCAACTCGCCTGATCTCACGTCTGAGATCCTGAATGCTGTTATGGATGCCTTTGCGGCCCATTCCACCATGAGCAAGCAAGCCTTAGACTCCGAAAAGGTGCGGGGTGGCCTGAAGGATCTACTTCTAGGTCCCGCTCAATTGTATGAAGCTCTGCGAGCGAAAGGCGACACTGGTGTAGGCCAGGTTTCAACCATGGACTAATGTGGTAACTCGGCTTGCCATAAGATTCCTGGGCCCTATCATTGGTCTCGTAATACCTTATAGCCAGACAGTCCGTCGAAGCGCTCCGCCTTCGCGCGCGTATGAAGGAATTTCCATTTTCGCAGGAGACTACCCAGTAATATCAGATGTGATTCGCTCTGAAATTCTCCTGGGAATTGTTGTTCTGACCTATCCGGATGGGGTGGAGGATTTACATGACGAGAGAGCATAAAACAGCCTCAAAACGACATTTCCTGGCGACTTAGGCGACGGCAGGTCGCTAAAGTCGCTATATATGTAGTTTGGGTCAACCGGTACAAAAATACAATGTAGCTGTCTGAAGTAACGGTCTACCCGGGGGAGGACCAAGGCTGTTTCTGGTGAGGCAGATCACGCGGCAGGATGAGGCTGAACAATTCAGATTAAACCAGATGGCTCCGCAAAGGGGACCTCTGTGCTGAGGAGAGGGCTGCTAGGCGGCAGCGGGAAAAAGCTACGCGTGAAGCTTTCCCATCTCAGAAACGGGTAGCAACATCAGGAACTCAGCGAACTCGTCAGGGGGGCAGATATTTGGTCTTGGCTATCTTGATTCCACGGCCTCTAGTCCATTGGGCTTGGTTGCTGTCATGTAAATCCTGTTTCGTTGTCGAGTTAGGCTGCGGCAGCTAAGGTGGATAAACCCGCGACGATGGCCGAAGTGCTCATCGTCGGGCGGAAGTAGTTGTTGCGCTGGACTTTCCCGCGCTTGGCCTTGCTGACGGTTCCTCTCTTCAGGAAAGCGGCACTGCGACTGGCGCGTCCGTACTCGGTTGCCTTGACGACATCCATGAACCTTCCAACAGCCGATCCGAATATGAAGTCAGCAACGTCAGCATCGAGTTGATTGACGATTTGGACGATCCATCCGAAAGCCGAGACCCGGCAGCCGGTTGCGAATTCGGATTTAGTCAACTCGCCCCAGTACCGACCCGCGTCGTGCCATTCCCAAGGCCGCTCCTTGTGGCCTCCGGTGGCCAGCCAGACGGCCTCTGCCATCTGGCTCCTGCCCTCTTCAACGACTGCTAACATCTCTGCCTTCTCTTCTGCGCTCTTGGCAGCCCACTTGGCGGCGGCGGCAGCCTTGGTCGCCGCCTTGCGCCGGTGAGTTATCTGGCAGATGGCCGTGACCTCAGCGTGATAGAGTTCAAACTTGGCCATTGCAGCGTCTACGCCGGATGTGTTGGAGAGCACGTAGATCTCCTGCTGGATGTTGAGAGGCTTATTCGACAGCCGCTTCCACTTAGTTATACAGGCGGCGTTGAGGGTTTCCTTGCTGATCTTCCATTTGGAGCACGTCACGGACTCCCCCAGCACTCGGCGATCTTCATAAACCTGCCTCAGATTGTGGGCGCTGATCTTGGCCACCTGCCGAGCTTGAAAGGCGTCATTCTCTTCAGTCTGTCGGCACACGCAGGACTTGACGATGCCATCACGTAATTCAGTGAACCGGCACAACCCGAAGCCTTCTACACAGTGGGAACACGCGAAGACAACCATTGCATCACGGTGCTTCTTGACCGACCGCCTCTCCTTCTTCCCAGCCGTCCACACGTCGACACGAGGCCACATCCAGGATGGAACCTGACGCAGGATCGTTCCCGCGCCGAAACGGGTCTTTGCCGCGATGGCCTCTTCGATTTCACGGTTCTTCTTGAACCCCTTCCGAGATTTACCGATGTTTGCCATATTTAGAGTTTCACTCAGGCTTCCCGTGAACCAAAATGTCCCGTTACTACAGTTTTTGTAGTTGAAGAAAATACGATGTGCCATGACTTGCGCATAGACTGACAAATTCCAAGGCAGCCCAACCCGAGAATTCCAGAGTGGTGGTCCGCCACAAGCGGCCCACCCTTCTCGTTGACCATTATCTTGTGCGCTACTGGACCCATAATCCCACCTTAACCTTTTGCCGTGCCGCTACCAAAGCATCCTGTCTCATATTTGCTCTTTACCGGGTCTTTCATGTGCTTATAGTGATTCTGAATCTAAGGATTGAGGCTCGTATTGGTTATTGTCATGAATCTCAGGGTCGAGAGTGTCCGCCTACCTGAGGCGAGTCACCCTTCTAGTTTCAGGGCCAGTCTGTTCTGGTATTGGTAGTGGTGTTGTGAGACTACGTGCAGGGTTATAAAAGGCTCTGGGTGACGTATGAGGGTAAGGCCGAGGGCGCGCGATCCGAAGTAGTCTCTGGTATTGTTTGTTGTTGTTGCTGTTGGGTCGTAGTTGTCTCTTGATACGTGCAGGAACAAGAGGACTTTCCGCCCGCCGCCACGGTACCAATGAATCCCAGCGTGGGCAGACTCACCGACTGCCCCAACATTCGCGCAGACTTGAGCTACACAGCACCGTACGACCCAGGCGGGTGGTATGTGTTGTTACGGGACAGCCGCTTCGGCTACCCCGGTGTATCAGAGGTAGGGGATCTATGCTTGACGTGGGCCTGGGTATCCTGCATACTCAGAAACCCTGCTCTAATCTCGCCACCGGGCGCAGGGGTCTTCAACATAAGGTGGCGGCGGTTTCAGCAGACGCTCCCGATAACTCGGATCAAGCGGAACAGGTCACCCATTACGCTGGATATTTCCAGCCGACTGCTGAACCCGTTGAAAGATGTCGTGGGATTCCACCCTGCGCGACCTTCCTTTAACAATGCCCTAATCGGCGCTGACGATGAACTGCACCAGAGAGCAAGAAGGGACACCACCCTTTAGACATCTTTTGGCTCAGACACATAGCGGCGCATGATGAGGCACAGAGATGAAAGGGACGCAGGATATGAAGACTTCGAACGGTAAGACCAGCAAGGCCAGTAAGACCCCCTCGGGAAGCGGCGTGTCAGGCGAGAGACGCAAGACGGAAGCAAAGAAGAGACTGACACCTAAGCAACGTAAGCTCGCGGCGGATCAAAAGTTCTACGATGATGTGCGACAGCAATACTCAGATGGAGAACTTAACGATTGGCAGATATCCAAAATCGACGAGAGGCTGCCGGGGTTCTTTCTCATCCGACCTTACAACGAGGGTGAAGCCTATTTTCTCGGTTTGCTATCTCAGGCGTCGAATGTCATCTTCTGGGATAGTAAAGACGAGGCGAGCGACATAGCTCGCATTATCGTTGAGTGCGCGGATTACAAGCCTAAGAAGATGGCGAAGATTATTAGGAAGGCCGCCTGATGACGATACCCAAGCCATGTCGAACGTCCCGCGCGCCAGATATCACTACCCGTCTGCTCTACGGACGCCGAGAAGCGGCCCAGTTGCTTTCAATCTCGGTGAGGAGTTTGGACTACATGGTCGCTGATGGGCGGCTCCGCTGCCGGCGGATTGGGGGGAGGGTGCTTTTGACACCTCAGGAGTTGGCCCGGTTCGTCGATTCCCTGCCGGTGACAGAACCCCATGAAATGAACCCCGCTGCCTGAACCCCGAGAATAAATGTAAAAGACGAAGGCCCCACCGGATCTACCGAGTAGGGCCTTCGTTCTTACGTGAGCCAGGGTGCAAAGATAAAAGTGAACCCCAATGAACCCTAATAGTGTTTTCTTCTGGTATGCTCGTCGTAAGTTATTGATTTTGGTAGCGCCAACGGGGATCGAACCCGTACTCTCAGCCTTGAAAGGGCCGCGTGTTAACCAGTTACACCATGGCGCCAAACACTAACGAAGAAAAAGGGCTTGGTAGCGTCAACGGGGATCGAACCCGTACTCTCCGCCTTGAGAGGGCGGCGTGTTAACCAGTTACACCATGACGCCAGAACGAGAGATGGCTCTCCGTTGCGATGAGTTGATTATAGCAGCTTTAGGGCGTCCCCTGCTTGAGCGAGGACGGGATTTTTGTGGTGGCTTAGAGGCCGAGCTTCTTGACTTCGTCGTTGTAGTACTTGCGGTAGAGGATGTCCCACTCCTGCGAGCCTTCGAGGATGATCTTGCGCTGCGAGGCGATCTTCTGGCGGGCGGCGGCGTCGATCTTGGTCTCCTCGAGGAGGAGCTTTTCGAGGGCTTTGCGGGCCTCCTGCCGAATGGTGTTGCGGTCCTCGAGGAAGTCGCACTCGGGGATCTCGGCGAGGGTGTCGGCTACGGTGTGGGCGAGTTTGTTGAGCTTGTCGCGGGAGATTCTCACAGCACCGCCTTGTATTTGCGGGCCAGCTCGTTTTTCACCTTTTTGAACATCTCGGGGTAGCTGGCTCCGGTCTTGCGCATGTCGTCCTGGAAGGCTTCGAGGATGACGCGGACCTCGTCGTTGATGCGGTCTTCGAGGGAGAGCTCTTCGACCATCGCGGCGGAGACGCGCTCGTTGAGGATGGCCGGTTTGTCGGTGTGAATCATCTTCGCGTCGACGAGGTGTTTCACGGTCTGGCGCGCCAGGTATCCAACGTAATCTTTAGAAAAAATCATTGACTTTAACTCGAATATATCATGTGGGTTTTGCGGTTGGTGGGCAGGCTATTTGTGTTTCGAGGCTGGCTTGTGGGGACATTGCTCGATGTTGAGGCAGGTGTCGGGGAGGCGCAGGCGCTCGACGGGACGGCCGTGGAGGAGGTGTTCGGTGACGATCTCCTGGACGTCTGCAAGGTGGACGAAGCCGTACCAGACGGCTTCTGGGTAAACCACGACGACGGGGCCATGTTCGCATTGGTCGAGGCAGCCGGATTCGTTGGCTCGAATGTGGTGCTTGAGGCCAGCATCTTTGATGGCGTCCTTGAAAGCGGATTTGAGCTTTTTGCTGCCACTGGGAAGGCAGCTGGGACGGGTGGCGGTTTCGTCGCGTTCGTTGGTGCAGATGAAGATGTGGTGGTCAAATTTCGGCACTAATGAGGTTCCCTTCCCTGTGAGGGCTGTGTGTGCGGTTCACAGGGCTTTCTGAGACAATAGCTGCTTGATGCAATCTGACAATCTTATCTCGCTTAAAGACGACATGGTGGCGTTCATCGCTGGCCACGGTATGCGCCGGCTGACAGGTTACATTACGGAAGAGGTCCCAACTGTCATCTTTGAAGATGACAGTCCGGACGCATGGAAGGACTTTGTGGAACATGCGAAGGCTGCGGGTGCGCCCTTCGTGACGATGAGCGAGGTCGTTCTGGAGAAGTCCGATATCGCCATTCTGCTGGAGCAGCTTCGCGATCAGACGTTTCCGGATGAGGACGCTCAGGAACTGGATGACGCGGAGTACCTGGTGAACCATGTGGGCAAGGTGGGTTATCTGCAGCTTGGATTCGCTCACCAGGGCGTGATGTTCATCTTCGAGATTGCGACGGACTGGTATGACAGCTTCCAGAGCCTGATGGAGACGGTGACCGATCTTGGCGGGATCGTAGTGGATGACCGCGATCGCGACGAGTAACGGATGATCTCTGCCCAGGACGGGCTGTTACAGCAATGGATGATTCGCACGGTTGATGGCGGTGCGGTGGAACGACTGGTGGAGGCGACTGGGTGTCCGCCGGCCATTGCCGAGCTGCTGTTTGCGCGTGGCATTGTCGATCCGGCTGCGGCTCAGAGTTTCTTCAATCCCTCTCTCGACGACCTGATTGACCCGATGCTGATGTTGGGCATGCCGGTAGCCGTGGCTCGGATACAGCGAGCGGTTCGCGATGGCGAGCCGATCCTGATCTACGGCGACTACGACGTGGATGGAACGACCGCGACGGTGTTGCTGAAGACGGCTATTGAGCGGATTGCTACGAAGGAACGGCCTGCAATGGTTACATACCATGTGCCGCATCGGATCCGTGAAGGCTATGGGATGCAGACGGGTGTGCTGGGACAGGCGGCGGCGTCGGGCGTGCGGCTTGTGATCAGCGTCGATACGGGGATTCGAGCATTTGCCGCGGCTGCCGAGGCGAAGGCGCTAGGGATGGACCTGATCGTTACGGACCATCATCTGCCGGACGAGGGCGAGGGAGTTCCTGAGGCTGTGGCTGTGCTGAATCCGGCACAGGCGGGGTGTCCGTATCCTTTCAAGTCGCTGTGCGGGGCTGGGGTTGCGTTCAAGCTGGCTCATGCGATCCTGTCTGCGGCAGCAGAGACCGACGCGGAGCGAGACAAGCTGAAGCATGGGCTGGTTCCTTCCTTTCTGAAGCTGGTTGCGATTGCAACGATTGCCGATTCGGTGCCCCTTGAGGGTGAGAACCGCGTGATCGCGGCGCTGGGTTTGCGGGAGCTGCGGAATCCTGTACAGGCTGGGTTGAGGGCCCTGATGCAGATCGCCGAGATTCCGGCGCAGCGTGTGCCCACAGCAACCGAAGTTGGGTTTCGGCTGGCTCCCAGGATCAATGCTGCGGGGCGGATGGATATTGCGAGCGATGTCGTTGAACTGTTCTTGACGCGGGATACGGTGCGGGCGACCGAACTGGCGGAGAAGCTGAACCGGTTGAACGATGACCGGCGAGCGACTGAGGCCAGGGCGCTGGAGGCGATTGAGGCGCAACTGGAGATGATGCGCGGCGCGGACGGAGAGTTTCTTGCTGAATGCATCGTTCTGGACGATGCTGAGTGGCACCGAGGAGTGCTGGGGATTCTTGCGTCACGAGTCGTAGATCGAACGGGCAGACCGGCGCTGGTGCTGACTCATGAAGACGGGCAGGCGCATGGATCGGGACGGTCGATCGCGGGATTTCATCTGCTCGATGCGCTAACGGCGGTTCATGCCGCTTTCGGCGACGGTGAAGGCATCTTTACCCGGTTTGGAGGACACGCTCATGCAGTCGGGTTTTCGCTGCCGTCGGAGCGCGTGGAGCTTCTGCGGGAGAGGATGCGGCGTCACGGCGCTTCCCTGCTGACTGGGCAGATGCTGACGCCGGATCTGGAGTGCGATGCCGAGGTATCGCTGAATGATCTGACGCAGGATTTCTTCGACTGGCTGATGCGATGTGCACCATTCGGAGTTGGAAATCGTGAGCCTGTCTTCATGACGCGCGGAGTTACGCTTACGGCGGATGTTCGCCTGATCAAAGAAAAACATGTGTGCCTGCAACTGCAACGCGAGGCAGTGCGATTCACTGCGTTGGGCTGGAGCCGCAGTGTGAACTGGCCGGACCGTTGCAAGGAACTGGCACTCAGTCAGGGATCACGCATCGATATTGCCTTTCGATTGAAGGCGAAGACTAATCCTCAGTTTCCTGGTCTTGAACTCGAGATGGTCGATCTGAGAGCGGCCACACCGGACAGCGATGCGATCAGATAGTACTATGAGCCTGCCGCGGCGATGGTGATGGGATGAAATTTTCCGCTTCGTTTTCATTGCTTTGGCGTCTTATATACTGACGATTCAACCCGATGCCGACTCTCGAGACAAGACGCCTTAATCCTTTCCTACTGTGGGGCACCTTTCTCGCAGTCGCTGCAGTGATTGTTGTTGGGGTGCGCTCGTTTACCCGCGAAAAAGTGGAGATCCGTGCAGCGGCGGTCAACCACCAGAACCTGCTGAGCACCGTATCGACCAATGGGAGAGTAGAGCCGGTGGAGATATTTCAGGCCCATTCGCCTGCTCCCGGCGTGGTGGAGAAGCTGTATGTCGAGGTCGGCCAGAAGGTAAAGGCGGGAGACCTGCTGGTAAAGATGGAGGACGCTGATGCAGTGTCGCGTCTGGCTACGGCGAAGTCCACGCTAGAGGCGGCAAAGCTCAACCTACAGAATGTGCAACAGAGTGGATCGCAGGAGGAGCGGCTGGCATTGCAGGCAGACCTGAGCCGGGCGGAGATGCGCAAGAAGCAGGCTGACTCCGATTTGGCCTCGTTGCGGCAGTTGCAGCAGAAGGGAGCGGCATCGGCTGCCGAGGTCGCTTCTGCAGAGGAACGGTTGCGGGAAGCGACCAGCGCACTTGAGAACACTCGGCAGCGCGGCACACAGCGTTACAGTCCAGGTGATCTCACCCGGGCGCAGGCCCAGGTTGCGGATGCGCAGGCAGCTGTTGCGGCTGCACAGAGCAGCTATGCAGCCGCGAATATCCGTACTCCATTGAGCGGTACTGTTTACTCGATCCCGGTATCAGCCTTTGACTTTGTTCCGGCTGGAGAAGACCTGCTGGATGTGGCCGATTTGAATCGCATCCAGGTGCGCGCCTACTTCGACGAGCCGGAGATTGGGAAACTGGCGGTGGGGCAGGCAGTAAAAATTGTGTGGGACGCCAAGCCGAACCAGACATGGCATGGCCACATTAGCCGAGCGCCTTCAACGGTGATTACATACGGCACGAGGAATGTGGGTGAAGCCATTATCACAGTGGATGATGCCCATGGCGATTTGCTGCCAAACACGAATGTGACTGTGACAGTTACGACGTCGCAGCGGTTCAATGTGCTGAGCGTGCCGCGCGAGGCCCTGCGAACCGAAGGAGCGAGCGACTATGTGTTTCGGGTGGTCGGCGGCAAGTTGGTTCGTACCCCTGTGCAAGTTGGCGTGGTCAATCTGACACGAGTTGAGATTACCAGCGGACTTACGGAGAAGGATACGGTTGCATTAAGCGCTACGAGCAACCGCGATCTGTCCCATGGTCTTGCGGTAAAGATTGTCGAATAACGATGGTGATGTTTAGATATCCGATCCGTATCCGGTTTTGTCTGCTTTTAGCTTTGCTTGCTCTATCCCTACCGCTGCGTGCAGACCATGCGCAGGCGGACGTTCTTCTACAACAGGGACGTGTAGACGAGGCAGCAACGATGCTGCGTGAGATTGTCAGCTCGCAGCCCGACAATGCGAAGGCCCGGCAATTGCTGTGCAGGGTCTACTATGCCCAGGAGATGGCCGATGATGCCATCCGGGAGTGCGAATTGGCAGCGGCGGCCGACCCCAACGATAGCGATACCCAGATGTGGCTGGGGCGTGCCTATGGGATGAAGGCATCGAGAGCGAATGCGCTGATGGCTTTCTCGCTAGCAAAGAAGGTACATAGCGCCTTTGAGCGTGCAGTGCAATTGGATGCCGCCAATGTGCATGCAATGAGTGATCTTGGCGAATACTATGTCGCCGCTCCTGCAATTGTGGGCGGAGGACTGGACAAGGCGCAGCGGCTAGCCCAGCAACTGCAGCCTTACTCCGCAGCGCGATACCATCGCCTGCTGGCTGAGATTGCGAACAAGAAAAAGGACATTGCAACGGCTGAAGCGGAGTACAGAGCAGCGACGGCAGCGGGTAAGACTCCGGAGGCTTTCATCGATTTGGGCCAGTTTTATCAGGAGAAGGGACAACTGGATAAAGCGCTGTCGGCGGTTCAGGCTGGTGTCGAGGCAGATCGCCGGAACGATAGCGTGCTCGTGGATGCGGCGAGCATAGTGGCAGCGACGAATCGGTCGCCGGAGTTGGCAGAGCGACTTCTGCGAGAATATCTTTCGTCGCCAGCGAAGTCGGATGGCGCTCCTGCGTTTAAGGTACATGTTCAGCTTGGGGACCTTCTTTTGAAACGCGGAGACTACGCCGGAGCACATCGCGAGTATGCGGCTGCGCTTGCAATGGCCTCAAACTATGTTCCTGCCCGTAAGGCAATGCAAGGCATGTAGAGGAAAGGCGATACGATAGTCTTCAGCCAGTCTCGCAGGAGCATTTCAAGGCGCATGACCCGTCAACTTCGTCTACTCATTACGTGTTCTGCGTTCGCCTTTGCGGCGATACCTGCCGGAGCGCAGATATCGTTCACTACGGCCGTAGATCTTGCGCTTAAAAACAGCCCGCGGGTCCTGATGGCCAAGGCCGAGGTCGATAAGGCCGTTGCAGCCCTGGCACAGACACGGGACATTTATATTCCAACGCTGGTTGGAGGTTCGGGGCTGGGATGGTCCTACGGATTTCCGTTGGGGCAGCCTTCGATCTTCAACTTTTCATCCCAGTCGCTGCTTCTCAGTTTTTCACAGCAGGATTACATCCGCGCCGCACGCGCATCTTTGGATGCGGCTAACCATGCGCTGCGGGATGCACGGCAGGCCGTTGCCGAGGACACAGCGATTACGTACCTTGCGCTTGACCGTGACATGGAGAGGCAGACCGCACTTGGAGAGCAGGCCGGATTTGCCGCAAAACTCGTGAATATCGTTCAGGATCGACTCGACGCGGGACAGGACACTCCAATCGATCTGACGACGGCACAACTCTCAGCTGCGCAGATCAAACTCGCCAAGCTTCGCGGAGATGGTGATTTTTCCATCGACCAGGCGCATCTGGCGCGGCTAACCGGGCTTCCGGTGCAAGACCTGAATGTTATCCCTTCGAGCATTCCCCCGATTGCGCCGCAGAGGGGAGACACGGCCGGCATGGGGCCGCTTACCAGCCCAGCGGTCGAGTCGGCCTACGCCATCGCAAAGTCGAAGCAACAGATCGCGTTTGGCGATTCGCGCTATCTCTGGCGTCCCCAGATCTACTTTGTCGCACAGTACAGCCTGTTCGCAAAGTTCAACAACTACGACGAGTTCTACAAGAATTTCCAGAGCAACAATGCAGGGATTGGCGTTGATATCAAGTTTCCGGTCTTCGATTCGGTTAACCGCGCCAAGGCACGAGAATCGGCAGCTGAGGCGGTACGGGCACGGCGCGAGGCCGATGTTGCTCGCGACCAGTTCCTGGACGGCCGGTCGAAGCTCCAGCATGCTACGGCGGAACTTGCCGCGCGAGCCGAGGTGGCCGGTCTCGATCAACAGCTGGCACAACAGCAATTGGCTGTCATGGAAGTGCAGCTTAAGGCAGGCACCGGCAATCCAGCAGGGCCGCCGATGACACCGAAGGACGAGCAGATATCGCGCATCGCCGAGAGAGAGAAATTTCTTGCGGCTCTAGACGCGAAATTTCAAGCGCGAGAGTCGCAAATCAGACTATTGCGCCAGACCGGGGACCTGGAATCGTGGCTGAAGACGGCGGCGCAGACACAACTGGTTGATGCGCCAAAGCCTTGAATGAGATTTCAGCTAACTTGATGGAACCATGGGCGGAACAGCATAAAAGCCCCCGGAAGCCTTAACTGAATGGTAAAATTGAACTATCATTATGCCGCTGAAGACACTGTTTCTGAACCCGCCCTCCTTTGAGAACTTTGACGGTGGTGCCAGCTCCCGCTGGCCCGCTACCCGCGAGATCGAATCTTACTGGTACCCGGTATGGCTGGCCTATCCGGCCGGAATGTTGGAGGGCTCCAAGCTTCTGGATGCGCCGCCGCACCACGTTTCGGCGGAAGAGACCATCGAAATCGCCAAGGGTTACGATTTTCTTGTGCTGTTTACCTCAACGGTCGGCTGGAGCGGCGACCATGGCCTGGCTCGGGCTATCAAAAACGCGAATCCTTCGATCAAGATTGCGTTCGTTGGGCCACCGGTAACGACGGACCCGGATCGTGCTCTGAACGAGTGCGAGGTGATCGATTTTGTTTGCCGGCGTGAGTTCGACTTTTCAGTGGTGGAGTATGCGAACGGCAAGGCGTTGAATGAGATCCTTGGCATTAGCTATAAGGATGCCAACGGCGTGATCCAGCACAATCCTGACCGTCCGCAGGTGGAAGACCTGGATGCGATGCCGTGGGCGACGAAGATCTACAAGCGCGACATGGACGTGACACGCTACAACGTGCCCTTCCTGCTGCATCCCTATATCTCGCTGTATTCGACGCGTGGCTGCCCTGCGCAGTGCACATTCTGCTTGTGGCCGCAGACGCTGTCGGGTCACGCATGGCGCAAGCGGTCGACCGACGATGTCGCTGCCGAGATGAAGTGGGCGAAAGAAAACTTCCCTCACGTCAAGGAATTTTTCTTTGACGACGACACCTTCAACATTCAGAAGGTACGCACGATTGAGCTTTGCGAAAAGCTGAAGCCTCTGGGGATTACGTGGTCCTGCACATCGCGTGTAACCACTGATCGCGACACCCTGAAGGCCATGAAGGAAGCCGGCTGCCGACTGTTGATCGTAGGCTTTGAGTCGGGGGATCCGCAGATACTGAAGAACATCAAGAAGGGTGCTACGGTAGAGCGCGCTCGTGACTTCGTGAAGGACTGCCATGACCTCGGGTTGATCATTCATGCCGACTTCATTCTGGGCTTGCCGGGCGAGACGAAGGAGTCGATTCGCAATACGATCAACTTCGCCAAGACTCTTGATTGCGAGACGATTCAGGTTTCCGTCGCCCACGCCTATCCCGGCACGGAGTTCTACGACTTTGCCAAGAAGAACAACTTCATCACCAATGAAAAGATGGAAGACGGCGGCGGACACCAGATGGCACATATCGAGTATCCCGGCCTTCCCACCGAGTACGTGATGGAGATGGTGCACAAGTTCTACGACGAGTACTACTTCCGTCCAAAAGCTGCGTTCCGCGTGGTATGGAAGGCCGTCGTGAATCGCGATGTGCCGCGGCTTTATGTCGAAGCGAAGGCGTTCATGAAGCTTCGTTCGCAGCGCAACAAGGCGGCTCGTGCAAAGAAGGAAGAGAACGCTTTGAAGCAGCAGGAATCAGTAAGCATGAACGCGTAAATTTTATTTCGTATAACACTGCAAATAGTAAGGGGTCCCTTTTGGGACCCCTTACTATTTAGTTGGCTGTTACTTACTAAGGCGTGTAGAGATTGGCCATGCGAAAGCTTCGATAGGATGTTGAGTCGTTTTCCTGTTTGTAGACTAGAGTTCCTGTCGGTGTGAACTCAAACGTCAGGGCCTCATTAAGATTGATGAATCCGGCTTGCCACTCATAGTTGCCGCCATTGGTTAGAAAGGTGGCGCTCCCAACAGCGGGTGAAACTACACCGAGATCGATATTTACTTGTGGTGTGGCAATCATAGCCGATGTATCGAGATTCCAGGCCTGGCCGTGTGCTGTTCCGCCGGGTTGCTGGGTGACAGGACTCGCGTTGTTGTTGTCGAATAAGGTAAGCAGGCCGTTTGACTGGAACTCAACGTCATGTTGTCCCGAGAACCAGTCGGTGACGGAAGCACTGGCAGGAAGAGCGAAATCGCCGTCAAAGCCGAGCTTCCAGATAATATTTCCATTGCCCTTGGCATTGTTGTAGTTGATTTTGACAGCCCAGGATTGATGCCGGAAAGAAACAATCAGGTTGCCGTCGTGCGGGTCGTAGAACACAGAATTAGCATGTGTCCAGTCGAGGGCTTGCGTATAAGGCTTCCCATTGAGCTGTTTACTGAAGAACTGCGAAGGACACCCAGGCGAAGCGACTGTACATGTCACAGTTAGTGACGAGCGATTGATGTCGAGGTAATCAAAGGCATCCCAGGCCCATACGACCTGCCAGTTGGTATCGAAAACAATAACAACATCGGCGAAGACGTCCTGGGTGCCCGTGTTCAGGGTCTTGACTTGTTCGTCAGTCGCGAGCGTTACTGTGTAGCCGTTTGGCAGGCGAATTCCCTCGTGGGAAAAGAAGTTCAGTCTCACCTTGGATCCACCTTGTGTAGCACGCAGCGTATTGACTTTGTCGCTGACCACAGACCAACTGGTGGATCGGACGATATTGCCAGCGAGATCGTATTCGCGCAGGAATTGATGATCGCCGCATCCAACGCCGACTTTTGTTCCACATATAGCCTTCGAATTGACTGGGTCGTCGTCGATGGTTAGAAAGGTTCCACCGGCGATTGGATGTGTCATGTGACCACTGTCCGGCGCACCGATAGGAGTGCGATACCAAACAACATTGTCGTTTAGATTCGTTGCGTAGGACGTGTGACCCAAAGTGGCGTGAAGAAGGAAAGGATACGCTGTGGAAGTTGGGGGCTGCGGGCCTGCTAAAAGAACATGTGTGGGAATTATGGCGTTGGATGGCACACTGCCCGTGGTGTATGTGAGTTGCGGCCCGGCTGCACCTGTCGATAGAAAGTGCTGGACATTGTAGACGGTGTTTGCCAACATGCCCCCGAGATAGAAGTTCATCGTCAAACCGTTGCAAGTTTTGTAGGGCGTGAAGACCGAAGTAGTCGAGCCGGTGGGTTGGAACTGTACGTGCATCTGGGCAGGAGCGGTGCAGGCTGGAGCGCTATAGAGAGCGACAAGCGTATTGTTCGTATTCGAAAGCACGGGGATGCCAGCTGTCACACGAGGATTGACATGAACTGTGATGGAAGTCGGGGCGCTGTCTGTGGTCGCTTGAGACCAGGCGGTAACGCCGATGTCATATACACCTTCGTGATCGCTTGGCGTCCAGGAAAAAGTATTGTTCCAGTAGTAGTCCTGCATGACGATGAACGAGCCTTGAAGGTGAGGACGCACGGTGAACTGATAGGAAAACCTGGTTGAGCTCGCTTTTGAATCTTGTGCAGTGGCTGTAAAAGTAAGAGTCTGGCCCACACTGATGGTGGACATTGGTGAGGTGAGTTGGACGGAGACGCTTGCGTATAGGGGAGTTCCCGCAAGCACAGTCAGGATCAGTAAGAGCTTGGAATATACCATTTGCCCTCCGTGAATCTAACCTGGTTGATCTATCGCTTAGAAGGAAAAGCCGCGGAACTGCGCGGCTAAGAGGATAGTAAAAGGTATCCTAACGGGCGTTTATCTTCGTTATGGAGTGTAGAGATTGGCCATGCGAAAACTTCGATAGCTCAACGCGTTGATTAGGTCTTTGAAAACCAATGCTCCCGAAGGAGTGTACTCATAGGTTAGAGCCTGATCGTTGTTGACGAAGCCAGCTTGCCACTCATAGTTGCCATTCGATAGTAAGGTTGCACTTCCCACAGCCGGAGAAAACACGCCGAGATCAATGTTTACTACTGGCGTGGCAGTCATAGTCGACGTATCGAGATTCCAAGCCTGACCGTGTGAGGTTCCACCGGGCTGTTCAGTCACAGTGGTCCGATTATTGTTGTCGAACAGAGTGAGTTGGCCGTTGGATTGGAACCGGACGTCGTGTTGGCCAGAGAACCAGTCGGTGACGGGCAAACCAGAAGCGAGGGCAAAGTCGCCACCAAAGCCAAGTTTCCAGATAATATCCCCATTGCCCTTGGCATTGTTGTAGTTGATTTTGATGGCCCAGGATTGATGCCGAAGAGAAACGATCAGACTACCGTCGCTCGGATCGTAAAACACTGAATTAGCGTGGGTCCAGTCCAACGCTACCGTATAGAGTTGCCCGTTGGGTTTTTTACTGAAGAATTGAGCGGGACAGCCAGGGCCGCCGGTAACACAGGTCGCCTTGATGGTCGTACGATTAAGGTCCAGAAAATCGAACGAATCCCAGGTCCACACTACCTGCCAGTTGGTATCAAAGACGATGACGATGTCCCCGAACACGTCCTGGGTACCGTCTGTCAGGGTCTTGACTTGTTCGTCGGTCGCGAGCGTCACGGTATAGCCGTTAGGCAGGCGAATTCCCTCGTGGGAAAAGAAGTTCAGTCTCACCTGGGACCCACCTTGCGCAGCACGCAGAGCGTTGACCTTGTCGTTGACCACGGCCCAACTGGTGGATCGGATGATATTGCCAGCGAGATCATACTCGCGCAGGAACTGATGATCGCCGCAAGAGACGGCAGATGCCCCTTTACATACAACCTTTGAATCGACTGGGTCATCATCGATGGTCAGGAAAGTTCCACCGGCGATTGGACGTCCCATGTAGCCACTGTCCAATGGAGTATTTGGTGTGCGGTACCATACCACATTGCCACTGAGATCTGTTGCGTAAGCTGCCGCGCCAATCGTCGCGTGAAGAAGGAAAGGATACGCTGTGGAAGTCGGAGCCTGAGGACCTGCTAAGAGAACATGCGTGGGAAGAGAAACATTAGTAGGCACACTGCCCGTGGTGTATGTGAGTTGCGGCCCGGCTGCACCTGTCGATAGAAAGTGCTGGACATTGTAGACGGTGTTTGCCAACATGCCCCCGAGATAGAAGTTCATCGTCAAACCGTTGCAAGTTTTGTAGGGCGTGAAGACCGAAGTAGTCGAGCCGGTGGGATGGAACTGTACGCGCATCTGGGCAGGAGCGGTGCAGGCTGGAGCGCTATAGAGAGCGACAAGCGTATTGTTCGTATTCGAAAGCACGGGGATGCCGGCTGTCACGCGGGGATTGACATGAACTGTGATGTAAGTCGGGGCGCTATCTGTGGTTTTCGAAGACCAAGCAGTAACGCCGATGTCGTATACACCTTCGTGATCGCTTGGCGTCCAGGAAAATGTATTCGTTCCAGTAGTAGTCCTGCATCACCATGAATGACCTTGGAGGTGAGGACGTACGGTGAACTGATAGGAAAACCTGGTTGAGGCTCGCTTTTGAATCTTGTGCTGTGGCTGTAAAAGTAAGGGTCTGGCCCACATTGATGGTGGACATCGGTGACGTTGAGTTGAACGGTGACGCTTGCGTACAGGGGGGGTGCCGCAAGCACAGTCAGGATCAGTAAGAGCTTGGAATATACCATCTGCCCTCCGTGAATCTAACCTGGTTGATCTATCGCTTAGAGGAAAAACCGTGGAACCGTGCAGCTAAATTTGGCTAGAAGAATAGCAAAAAAACAGAAACCTAGCCGGATGAGGGCAGATTTCAAGTCAATTTGGGATGATAACCTTGATGTTGCGTCCATCAAGACGCAAGACGATGACTCACCGGTTAAAACCCTCCCAATACGCCATCCTTATCGCTATTATGCTCACAGCATCGGTGGGCGACACGTTGCTGTCCCGCGGTATGGCCCAGGTCGGCGCAGTCGATTTTCATCATCTCGGTCTACTCTGGCATGCACTATTCAATCCTTTCGTTGTCTCGGGAATTCTTCTTCTCATTGGATTTTTCGCAAGCTACATGACGGCACTTTCGTGGGCAGATCTGACGTTCGTGATGCCGGCCACGGCGTTTGGCTATGTTGTTGTCGCTTTACTCAGCCATTTCTGGCTGCGTGAACATCTTTCGGTGTATCGGTGGGCCGGGATTGGGTTGATTGTGTGTGCTGTCGGATTTGTGGCGAATGGGCCGTCACGGACGGAGCATCCTACGGTACATCATGAGTTGGACCTGATGGATTCGGGGGCTGGTCGATAAGAATGATTCCGGCGACTACGATGCCTTCTACTTCTCTGTTCCGGACCTGGAGCGCGATCCTGATGGTCGCTGCGCTTGCGATTACAGGCGAGTGCCTGATTGCGGCGGCGATGCGAAGGTTAGGAGACCTGGACATCATTCGGGAGCGAAGCGGGCTGCCGGGGGCGATTCGAGCTGTGCTGTCGAGTCCGTTGTTTCTTTTCGGAGCGCTGTGCATGGCACTGAATTTCTTTGCGATGCTTTACGCGCTTTCAATCGTGGAGTTATCGCTGGCTGCTCCGGCTACCGCCTCGCTGACTTATATCGGAAATGCGGTTGCTGCGAAGTTCTTTTTGCGGGAGAACGTGGACAAAAGACGGTGGTTGGCGGCACTTTTTGTCTGTGTGGGTGTCGCGCTCTTGGCTCGGTGAGTGGCTCTTAAATGGTGCGGTTTGCTGCCATCCCTCATTTTTGGCATAAGATATTCCATAGAAACGGGTTAGCCAGGTAATTCTGCAGCGGTATCGAAGGCTATGGGATTGCTAAAACCTTGATTTTCCGCCATACTTAGGTGTTGGGTTCTGTATGTCCGTTTCCTGTCCAGAGGTAGACCCGGATGGGATTGAGATGTCGCCCACAATACCGTGTTTTGAAAGGCATTCCCAGTGTTAATGATTCGTTTGGCGCGCGTTGGAGCGCGCAAGCAGCCCCACTATCGCATCGTTGTTATCGAGAAGGACCGCGCGCGCAATGGCCGTTCGGTTGAAGTAGTGGGCACCTACAATCCGCGCACGAACCCTGCCACCGTCGACCTGAAGCGGGACCGCATCGCCTACTGGACCAGCAATGGCGCACAGCTCTCTGATCGCGTCGGCAAGCTTCTGGCTGCTGCTCCTGCGCAGGCTGAGGCAGCGCCTGCAGCCTAGTCACCAGATGGACCAATCTTTGGGAACATCTGACCGGTTCCCAAAGATTGATGGTGTTGTAGATTCCCGTATCGCATCACGCACAGAGCTCACGTAGACTTCTCATATTGCATGGCCGGTTGGCTTTGCGAAGTGGTAAATGCTTTGGGTAATTGCCCAGGCCTACCCATGAAATCGATGCTTCGTTCCGTATATGCTCCTTCACCGCAGAGTCTCGCAATAGACGAGACACCGGACTGAGCATGAACGTCGCATCGTGACTCCCAGGAGGTATGTGTGATGGTGCAGGCCACAGCAGTAACAGGGGACGACCCTGTAAAGAACATGAGCGATCTTGTACTTGAGATCGCCCGGGCGCTGGTTGACAGCCCTGAGAGCGTCTCAGTCGAGGTCATAGGCGAGGCTGAGGGAACGATCCTTCGCTTGCGCGTTGCCCAAAGCGACGTAGGCAAAGTGATCGGAAAACAGGGACGCACGGCGCGATCACTGCGTACGATTCTCAGCGCAGCCAGTATGAAGCAGAAGCATCGCTTCTCTCTGGATATTGTGGAAGAGGGCGAAAGACCTGCCCACGAGCATTGATGAAGACGTTGGCCAGACCCGATAAAGGTAAGAAAGCATGACGTCCGACAGCCCTGCCTCCTGGATTGTGCTGGCGCACCTTCTACGCCCGCAAGGCCGCAAGGGCGAGTTACTTGCGGAGTTGCTTACCGACTTTCCGAAACGTTTCGATGAAAAGAGCCGTGTGCTTCTCGCCCCTCCGAATTTCGCCGGAGAAGAGACCCAGGCACGCGCTATCGAGGTGGTTTCGTTCTGGCTTCCGGTGGGCAAGAATGAAGGTCGAATTGTGCTGCAGTTTGCGGGGATTGATTCCATCACTGCGGCTGAAGGAATCGCGGGGCTCGATGTGATCGTTCCTTATGAGGAGCGGCTGCCGCTGGACGATGAATCGGAGTACATCAGCGACCTGATCGGATGCACGGTGTACGACGGATCGAATATTGTTGGCGTCATTGACGACGTTCAGTTCCCTTCTACTCCGGATGGCGCCAGACGGCTGGTTGAGGCTGCGCCTCTGTTGGCGGTGCTATCGCCTGCTGGCGACGAGATTCTTATTCCTTTTGCGAAGGTTTTTCTTGTCGGCGTGAATGTGAAGGAGAAGCGCGTTGATATGACTCTTCCGGAGGGCCTGGTTGAGGTTAATCGAACGAATGAACCGGGCTTCGATCAGAAGCGATAGGCTACGCCTGCTGAAATGATGGGATAGGCGGGGAACCAGCGCACATCGTTGTTCAACTTCACAATCTCTTTCTGTAGTGATATCTGAGTCGTCGGGTCGGTCACTGAGTAAAAGCAGCCGTCGGTTGTGCAGGCGGTTCCGCTGAGATGAAGGTCGACGACTGGGCGACCAGTAAAGGCGACGCCAGCCTCTAGCGGAAAGGAAAAGCGACTGCCGGTACGTGGAATCATGTTGCCGAAGCCCGCCATGAGGGTTGGCGCGAAGTTGCGGGGAAAGACGGCCGAGGCTGTGCCGCCCATGGGATCGTCGATCGAGTTGATGAGGGGCTGGTTACCGAGGGAGAATGACTGGCCAGGCGGAACGGTGGCGATTGCCGACATGGTATTTCGACCGTAGAGAATGCCGGGACTGACGTGGAAGCTGCTGCTGCGGGTGGGAAACCAATCGACGCTGCCTTGTGCGGAGCGAAAGTGGAGATCGGAGTCGTAATGAACGCCGTCGATGTTGAAGCCGTAGCCGAAGGCAAAGATATTTGCGCCAAGGCGTAGGTTGAGGTTGTGCAGTAGTGGCGTGGCTAGCTCCAACCCAGTGCCGAACGTGCTGGCTCTAAATCCGAGAGCCACTTTTGAGAATGGCTTTGTGCCGGGTTGCTTCGGCGGGTCCGTCGAGTTTTTGCCGAGGCGGCTGGGTTTCGGCAGGTCTTCTAATCTGATGGCTGGAGTTGTTGCGGCTTCGAATGAGTTGAAGATGGTTTGTGCGTGTGATGGAAGACTGCAAGTGAGCAGGAACAGGACAACGGCGAGTTTTGTTTGCAGCATGATCGGGCCCTTTTTATCTCGCCGTGTGGAGCTAAAGTCTCCGGTTCAAGGGTAGAACATCTGGTACGGTGATGGACTACAACTTGTCAGTGATACATTTCACTCTTGGTCTTCGAATTTAGTATGCGAATTTTAGTTGTGAGCTGATCGATCTATGCGCTTCGATATCATTACGATTTTTCCGGGACTGTTTGCCGGCCCATTCGACTACGGCATTCTGAAGCGCGCGCGTACAGCGGGGCTGGTTGAGATTCAGACGCACGATCTGCGCGACTTTACGCATGACCGCCACAGGACCGTGGATGACCGGCCGTTTGGCGGTGGCGAGGGAATGGTTCTGAAGGCTGAGCCTATCTTCGATGCGGTGACTTCGCTGGGCATTGCGCCGAAGGCTGAACGTGATTGCAAGAAGGAGACTGTGATCCTGCTATCGGCGCAGGGGCGTCCGTTTACGCAGGCGGTGGCGCATGAGTTGGCGGGGATGGATCGGGTGGTGATTCTGTGCGGGCGCTATGAGGGCGTGGATGAGCGCGTGAATGAGTCGCTTTGCGACCGCGAGATTTCGATTGGTGATTATGTGCTCTCGGGGGGTGAACTGGCGGCGGCGGTGATAGTGGATGCGGTGGTGAGACTGCTGCCGGGAGCGCTCGGAAATCCTGATTCGTCACGGTTTGAGAGCTTTGGGGCGGAGGACGTTCCGGAGGAGGATACGACGGGGGAAGGGCCTCCACGTTCGACGTATGGAGCGGGTGGGCTGTTGGATTATCCGCATTACACGCGCCCGGCGGAATTTCGAGGATTGGCGATTCCGGAGGCGCTGTTGGGAGGTAACCATGAGGTGATTCGGCAATGGCGGCGGCGGATGGCTCTGGAGAAGACGTTGCGAAACCGTCCGGAACTGCTGGATCGGATTGAGTTAAGCGAAGAGGACCAGGAGATTCTGGAGGAACTGCGCTTTTTATATGGAGATATCGAGGACTGAGGCCTGTTTCGTTGAGGCTAAGGGCCTCAAATGGCGTGATTTGGTGTACACTGGAAGACGAGTCCAACATAGGAAAGTAGTGTCATGTCCATTCATCCGATTATGCAGAAGCTGGCCGCCAAACTAGAGCGGACCGATTTACCCAAGTTTGCCCCTGGCGACACCGTTCGCGTTCAAGTCAAGATCCGTGAAGGCGAGAAAGAGCGTCTGCAGGCTTTTGAAGGAATGGTCATCGCCTGCCGTAAGGGTGCCCAGGGCTCCTTTACCGTTCGCAAGATGAGCTTCGGCCAGGGTGTCGAGCGCATCTTCCCGTACAACTCCAAGGTTGTCGACAAGGTTGAGAAGGTTCGTTCGTACGAAGTTCGCCGTTCGAAGCTGTTCTACCTGCGCGGTCTGCGTGGTAAGGCTGCTCGTCTGCGCGAGGTTGAGCGCGCCAAGTAAGTTTGATTTTCTGCTGGTTCTCCACAAAAGCCACGACTCCGGTCGTGGCTTTGTTCTGTGTGCTGGTTATAGACTCGTGATGGAAGGTATGACCTCGATTCGTTCCATACGCGCCTCTAAAACCGTGACCGCGGCGACAGCGAAACAACGCATGTTGAAGATGCTAGTGTGCAGCGATGCTCCGGAACAGGCGCTGCGTTATCACGGATATTGTCGGATTGCCGGTGTGGATGAGGTGGGCCGGGGAGCGCTGTTTGGGCCGGTGGTGGCGGCTGCGGTGATTCTGCCTGAGTGCATGGATGAGCTTTCGGCGGCAGGGTTGAAGGATTCGAAACAACTGACTCGCGAGGAACGGGAGGAGCTGGATATCAAGATTCGGGGTATGGCTCTTGCGTTCAGCGTGGCTGAGGTGGACGCGGAGACGATCGACCGGGTGAATATCTATCAGGCTTCGCGGATGGCTATGCTGCAGGCGGTTATGGGGTTGAGTGTGGAACCAGATCATCTGCTGATCGATGCTATGCGGTTGGATCATCCTTGCCGTCAGACGAAGCTGTTCTATGGGGATGCGCTGAGTCTTTCGATTGCGGCAGCTTCGGTGATTGCCAAGGTGCATCGGGATGCGCTGATGCGTGAGCTTGACGCAATGCATCCGGGGTATGGGCTGGCTTCGCATAAGGGATATGGGACGCCGGAACATCGACGGGCTCTGATGGAACATGGACCGTCTGGATTGCATCGACGGACGTTTGCGCCAGTGCGGGCTGTTGATCCGGACGCTGCGCTGGAAGAGCAGGTTTTGAGTGACTTTCTTTTTGAAGATGCGGATCTGGAAGAGGGGGAAGAGTGGGCTTGAAGTTGATGTGTGTTGTGGCGCATCCGGATGATGAATGCTTTGGGTTTGGTGGGGCGCTGGCTTTGGCCGCGGAGCGAGGGATCGAGACCCATGTGATCTGCCTAACGGATGGGCAGGCGGCTACGAACCGGGGCAAGGCCGCATCGAGCGAAGAACTTGGAAGGATGCGGCGGGAGGAGTTTGCGGCTTCGTGCAAGGTGCTCGGGGTTTCGAGCTATGAGTTGATGGACTTTCATGATGCGCGACTGGAGTTTGTAGATTTTTCTAAGACCACTGCTCTGTTGGTGGAGCGGATACGGCGGTTCAAGCCGAATGTGGTGTTGACGTTTGGGACGGATGGCGGATTGAATACGCATCCGGACCATATGATGGTCTCGATGCTGACTACGGCGGCGTTTCATTGGAGTGGGCAGGCTCAGCGGTATCCAGAGATGGGTGCGACGCATAAGCCGGACCGTCTGTTCTATCTATCGACAAATTTCTTTCTGGAGGGGCGGCCGAGGACTCCGATCCCTATGCCCTGGACGGTGACTCTGGACGTGAGATCGGTGCGGGCAAAGAAGGAAGAGGCATTTCGGCAGCACGTCTCGCAGGCTCCATTGATGAAGCAGACCAAGGCTGTGTTCGACCGGTTTGGGGCGGAGGAGTTTTATTCTCTTGTGGCTATAGCTCAACCGCAGGCCGCGAAACTGTCTACAGATATGTTTGAGGGACTATAGATTAGAAAGACGATATGGGCGTGACTGAGGCAGCAGCAGCGACGGAGGATCCGGTCTCGCTGTTCCGTGCCTGGATGGAAGAGGCAGTAGCGAGAGAGCCGAATGATCCGAATGCGGTGGCTCTGGCTACGGCTACGCCTGACGGTGCGCCTAGCGTGCGCATGGTACTGCTGAAGGGGCTGGATGAGCGTGGGTTTGCCTTCTATACGAACTCGGAGAGCCGGAAGGGCTTGGAACTAGCGGCGAATCCGAAAGCGGCGATGTGTTTTCACTGGAAGAGCCTGCAGCGACAGGTGCGGGTGGAGGGGCCAGTGACAGAGCTTCCCTCTGCGGAAGCGGATGCTTACTTTCATAGCCGTTCGCGTGGTAGCCAGTTAGGGGCAGCGGTTTCGCGGCAGAGCCTGAAGTTGGAGAGTCGCGAGGTTTTGGAAGAGATGGTGAGGGAGTATGGGGCGCGGCACGAAGGAGAGATTCCGCGGCCGGAGCGGTGGAAGGGCTATGTATTGCTGCCAGAACGGATAGAGTTCTGGATCAACGGGGAGAATCGCTTGCATGATCGGTTCTTGTTTGTGCGTGGGTATGGTGGGTGGGTGAAGAGCAGGCTGTTTCCGTAAGCTAGCTCGTTTGATTTGCCAATGATTGGTTCGACCACGTATTTTGTTTGGACTAAGAATCAAGTCCTCAACTGGGAGATGAAAAAATGGGTCAGGATATGGTCGCGCGGCGCGCTTTTTTGAAGGGAGCGGCCAGCGGCATGCTGGGTTCTGCAGGTTTGATGGCTGGGTTGCCCGCATTTGGGCTGGATATCGACGCGGCGTATGTTGTTCACGAGGTCGCCGAGCCGGAACAGGGGGCGACGGTCAAACCTAAGTATTCGATCAAGTTTGCAGTTTGCGGGATGAGCCATGACCACATCTATGGGATGGTAGGGGCGATCCAGCGCGGTGGCGGCGTGTTGGTTTCAGCCTATGGAGCTGAACCGGACAAGAAGGCGGCGTTTGCCAAGAAGTTCCCTGACGTGAAGATGGTGAGTTCAGAAGACGAGATTCTGAATGATCCCTCCATCCAGTTGGTGCTCAGTTCGACGATTCCGAATGAGCGGGCAGAGCTGGGCGTTCGGGTGATGAAGCGCGGCAAGGATTATTTGAGCGATAAGCCAGGAGCAACAACGCTGGAGCAGGTTGAGCAGATTCGCAAGACCATTGCTGAGACGAAGCGGATTTATGGGATTCTGTTACAGCGAACGCTTTGAGGTGAAGGCGGCTGTGAAGGCTGGAGATCTTGTGAAGGCAGGGGCGATTGGACGCGTGATCCAGACGATCAACATCGCTCCGCATCAGATTGTGCAACATGGCATAGACCCGTATGCGGGCGGTGCCGGTGGAAGGCCGGATTGGTTCTGGGAACCGGTAAAGTATGGGGGGATTCTGGCGGATATCGGATCGCACCAGGTGGACCAATTTCTGTATTACACGGGATCGACCTCGGCTGAGGTGGTGGCGTCGCAGGTGGCTAATGTGAATCACAAGAGCAAACCGAAATTTCAGGACTTCGGCGACATGATGCTGCGAGGTGACCGCGGATTTGGCTACGTGCGGCTGGATTGGTTTACGCCCGATGGTGTGGGAACCTGGGGCGATGGTCGGCTGTTCATCCTAGGGACGAATGGCTATATCGAGGTTCGCAAGTACGTGGATATCACGAGGTCGAAGGCGGGCAATAACCTGTTTATTGTGGACAAGAATGAGGCGCGGTTTATTGATTGTAATAATCTTGAGCTTCCGTTTGGGCCGCAGTTCGTGTCGGATGTAGTGAATCGGACGCATACGGCGCAGGACCAGACGCAGGCGTTGTTGGCCACTGAGTTGGTGATACGAGCTCAGATGAAGGCGACGCATGTGGAACTGAAGGCGTAGAGGCTATTGAGTCGATAGAGGAGTGCGCACTGTTGTTGGTTTACGCAGGCGCTTCATTGCCGTATATGCGATGCGAGCCAGCAACAGAATGGTGAGGACAGCTGTGTCTTTCCATGGAGTGCGGACGCCGGTCTTAACCAGCCACCAGTAGTGGATAACGGCGGCAATAGCAGCGACATAGATGAGGCGATGAAGACGTTGCCAGTTTTTGCCTCCCATCGCCCGCATGATGAACGCCGGTGATGTAACGGCAAGAGCAAGCAGAATGACCCATGCGAAGAGGCCTACCTGGATGAAGCGGCGTTTGAGCAGATCGTCGAGGATGCGCGGCCATACGACCTTCCACTCTTCGACAATCGAGCCAAGGTGGCCTGCGCGGATGGAAGTGAGGACCATAGGAAGGTCGTAGCCGGAGAAGAGGAAGATGTAGGTCGCCAGATGGAGGGAGGCATAGAAGAAGGCGTACAGGCCGATGAGGCGGCGGAAGCGGATGAGGAAGGCTATGTTGGGCGAGAGGCGGCGCAGAGGCGTAACGGCCAGACAGGCCAGCAACATGTAGACGGCCCAGTCTCCGGTGAAGTGGGTGATGTAGTTGACGGGGTCGGGATTGAGGGCGAGTGCGCCTGAGGTGTAGAAGCGCACGAGTGAGACGAATGGAAGGAGACAGAGAATGTGCGCGAGAACTTTGAGGGCGACGATGGCTCGTTTCGGCATGGATGGTTACGGTTAGTTTAGTAGTACTTTTTTAGATCCATGCCGTTGTAGAGGCTGGCGACCTGATCGGCGTAACCATTGAACATTTGAGTGGGAATGGTTTTGGGAAGGATGGAACTGTCGATGCGGCGCTCGTGGGCTTGCGACCAGCGCGGATGATCGACGGATGGGTTGACGTTGGAGTAGAAGCCATACTCGCGTGAGTTTTGATCGTTCCAGGTGGTGTGGGGCTGTTTGTCGGTGAAGTGGAATTTGACGATGGACTTCGCGTTTTTGAAGCCGTACTTCCAAGGCATTACGACGCGGATTGGCGCGCCGTTCTGGTTGGGAAGCGTCTGACCGTAGCAGCCGAAGGTGAGTAGAGCGAGGGGATTCATGGCCTCGTCGAGACGAAGGCCTTCGGAGTAGGGCCAGTCGAAGCCGCCAGGAAGATCGGGCATCTGCCTGCGGTCGACGAGTGAGACGAACTGGACGTATTTGGCGCTGGGCAAAGGCTGGCAGAAGTTGATGAACTCCGAGAGGGAGTAGCCCTCCCAGGGGATGACCATGGACCAGGCCTCGACGCAGCGGTGGCGGTAGACGCGGCTCTCGATGGGGCGGTACTTCAAGATGCTGTCGATGTCGACGGTCTGAGGCTTTTTGACCATGCCGGTGATCTGAACGGTCCAAGGGCGCGTGCGAAGGGTGTGGGCGTTTTTGGCGGGGTCGGACTTATCAATACCGAACTCGTAGAAGTTGTTGTAGTTGGTGGCTTTGTTGAAGGGGGTTTGGGGCTCGGTCGTGGTGTATTTGCTGGGATTGGATGCTAGCTGGTCAGCGGCCAGCACGGTGGCCTCTGGATGGAAGAGACCGGGGAGACGGGTTGCAGCGATGGCCCCTACTCCGACTGCGGCGGCTCCGGCGAGGAAGCGGCGGCGGGTTTTCTGCTGAGTTTCGAAGGCTTCCTGCGTTGTGATGTCCGACGAACGAATGTCAGCGTCGAAGCGATTGGACTTGCGTAGGAGCATGTGGCGGTTCCCTTCTCTTCACGAGTCCCGACTGTTTATGAGACGTCGTGACTCTTATATAGGTTACGCCTCAAGACGATGGTTGGATTTGCGAGGAAACGTAGCGGGTGGGGCGAGACAGAACGGGGAGGGTTGGTGCAAACTGTTCTGCATGATTACCGGGGCGCAGGAACGACAGCTGATGGATGCGGCGGATATGTTGCTCGACGCTCGGAGAACATGCAAGCCCATCATGGATCTTCCAGTGGATCACAGACCTACGACCATGGAAGAGGCGTACTTCGTACAGGACCGCATGTCGTGGGCGTATGAAGCGATAGGCGGATGGAAGGTTGGGGCTCCGACATCGGATGCAACGCCGGCGTTCGCACCGATGCCAGCGGCATGGATGTCGTGCAGCGGGTGCGAGATGCGCGGAATGACACACCGCTACCGAGGACTGGAAGGTGAGGTCGCATTTTTGATGGGCAAGGATTTGCCGCCGCGTGAGACTCCTTACACGCGAGATGAAGTGATTGCGGCGATTGCCAGTTGCCATCCGGCGATTGAGATATTGGAGACGGCCCTGGTTGATCCGGCGAAGGCGTCGAAGCTGACGACAGTGGCCGATATGGCGTTGCATGGAGGTTTTATCTATGGCGAGGCTGTTCCTGATTGGCAGAACATTGATTTCTCGCAGGAGAGTGTGCTGCTGACGGTGGACGGTGCAGTGCGCGTAGAGAATAAGGGCTCGAATACCTCAGGGGATCTGCTGCGATTGCTTCCCTTCCTTGCGAACGAAGGCGCGGCGCGGACGGAAGGTCTGAGGAAGGGCGATTGGATTACGACCGGAAGCTGGACAGGGGTGACGCAGGCGGCGTCCGGATCGAACGTTGAGGTGCAGTTTTCGAAGATGGGACGGGCGTTTCTTCGGTTTGCCTGAGAAGCTTCGATAGAAATCGCTAGTGCCGTTGCGGTTATTGGCTTGTTTGCTACTAGAAAGTTCTGCTTATTTTGGGGCATCCTGCTTCAGTAGAGAAGAATCCAAATTCCAGCGGAAGTCTCCGTCTCAGCGAGGTATTGCCTTGGCACGTCCTTATTGGTCTGGACAGATTCAGATATCGCTTGTGTCGTTTGGAGTGAAACTGTTTGTCGCAACGGAAGCGAAGAGCGAAATTCGGTTTCATCAGATGAGCCGGAAGACGGGTGAGCGGGTGCGACACCAGAAGGTTCTGGCGAGTGCACTGGAAGAGGCTCCGGGCGAGGCGGCCGATCCGGTTGAGAAGGATGAGATCGTGAAGGGTTATGAGTACCGCAAAGGCGAGTACGTAATGATCGAGCCGAAGGAACTGGAACAGCTGCGGGTGCCTTCGAAGCACACGGTTCAGATATCGCAGTTTGTAGGATTGGATGAGCTTGATCCGGAGTATCTGGAGAAGCCCTATTTTGTGGTCCCTGAGGATGATGTGCAGGCGGAGGCGTTTGCCGTGGTGCGTAAGGCTCTGCAGAAGACGAAGAAAGCGGCACTGGGGCAGATTGCTTTTGGCGGACGGGAGCATGTGATCGCTATCACCGCGGATACGGACGACAAGCTGGGCGGAATGATGGCCTACACGATGCGGTATCAAGAAGAGCTGCGCGATCCGGCGGAGTACTTCAAGGACATCAAGAAGGTTGAGGTGAATGAGGATTCGCTGGAGTTGGCGGAGACGCTGATCAAGAAGAAGGCGGCGAAGTTCGATCCGAGCAAGTTCAAGGATGGCTACGAAGCGGCGGTGAGGGAGCTGGTAGAGGCCAAGATTCATAATGCTCCGGTACCGAAGGATGAAGTGGCGGCTCCCAAACGGGGCAACGTAGTGAACCTGATGGATGCGCTAAGGAAGAGCGTGGGAGAAACCCCGGCTCCTCCTGCGACTGGAAAGAAGAAGCCTGCGGCATCTGTCAAAGGTGAGGGGAAGAAAGGTATCTCTCTGGTGAAGGCGGCTACGGGAAAGCGGAAGTCGGCCTAGAGACAGGGGTTTTCGATGGCGGGGGCCAAAAAGACGACGGCTAAAAAGCGAGTTGTGAAGAAGCGTGTTGGCACGGAGGAGAATTCCGCGGCGAATGCCATTGATGAACAACTTGCTCGATATCGTTCGATGCGGGACTTCCATATCACTGCGGAGCCTAGTGGGAAGGCTTCACGCAAGTCGGAGAAGAGTGGTGGACTCCCTTTCTGCATACAGAAGCATGCGGCTTCGCATCTGCATTATGACTTTCGCCTGGGCTGGAATGGCGTTCTAAAGAGCTGGGCTTGTGCTAAAGGGCCTAGCTACTTCACTGGCGATAAGCGGCTCGCTGTGCAGGTGGAAGATCATCCGATGGAATATGGGGGGTTTGAGGGCATCATCCCTGCTGGACAATATGGCGGCGGCACTGTGATGCTGTGGGACCAGGGGACGTGGGAGCCACAGTCAGGCCATAACGACGTGGATGCGGGGCTGCGGGATGGGAGTCTGAAGTTCGTCATGCATGGCACGAAGATGAAGGGAAAGTGGGCCCTGATTCGGATGAAAGGAAAGGCCGCTAACGAGCGCAAACCGAACTGGCTGCTGATCAAAGAGCATGATGCCTTCGAACGAAAGCAAGGTGATCCGCCGGTAACCGAGGAGGAACCAAACTCGGTTGTCACGGGGCGGACGATCGAAGAGATCGCTGGAAGCGAAGACCATGTATGGAACTCCAAAGACACGTCGAAGGGTGGAAGAGCTTGGTTTCGGCAAGAGAGTAAAAACGGCGCTCTTCAAAAACAGACGACGGCGAAGATGCCGAAGGCGCGACCTTCAGTGTCCTTCGATGCGATGTTGCGTGCGCTGCCCCGTGAGAGACAACCAGAGTTTGTGACACCACAGTTGGCGCTGCTTGCGGCAAAACCTCCATCGGAGGCAGGGTGGTTGCATGAGTTGAAGCTGGATGGTTACAGGATGCAGGCGCGGAAAGATGGCTCCGGGGTGCAGATGCTGACGCGGACTGGACTGGATTGGACTCAACGCGTACGGGCGGTAGCGAATGAGGTCGCGAAGCTTGCCGTAGATACGGTGACGCTGGATGGCGAGGTTGTCGTGCTGGCTGCAAATGGGACGACTAACTTTGCGGACTTGCAAGCTTCATTTCAGGAAGGCGCTAAGAATGTGCTGACCTTTTTCTGCTTCGATCTGCTTCATATCGATGGAAGGAATGTGCGTGGTTTGCCGCTGAAGGAGAGAAAGGCGCTGCTGGGGGACGTGCTGCAAGGTGCAGATGATGATGTTCTTCGAGTGAGTGAACATCTGGAGACCAATGGCGAGGTGATGTTTCATAAAGCCTGCGAGTTTCATGCGGAAGGGATCGTCTCTAAGAGAGCGACTGCGAAGTATTCGCCCGGACGAGGCGGAGATTGGTTGAAGATGAAGTGTCTGCATGAACAGGAGTTTGTGGTGGGAGGGTATACGCTGCCTTCGAATGGAATACGTGGAGTGGGTGCTTTGCTACTGGGGTACTACAAGGGCAACGAGCTGGTTTATGCGGGGAGGACGGGAACAGGCTTTACGCAGAAGACGCATAAGATGCTTCGCGGCAGACTGGAGGCGTTGGAACAGAAGGTGAGTTCGTTTGGTCGCGTGCCTGTGGATGCAAAGCGCGGTGCGCTGTGGGTGAAGCCTGAACTTGTCGTGCAGGTTCGATTTGCTACGTGGACAGCGGATGATCTGGTACGGCAGGCTGCGTTTCTGGGGATGCGGGAAGACAAGGCTGCGAAGGAAGTTGTGCGCGAAGATGCTTCAACAGCACCGACACCGAAGAAAGCTCGGAGGGCAGTTGAAGTTTCGCACAAGGTAGAAACACATCTTCCGGCGGTGAAGGCGGTTGCGAAGGATGAGATGGAGCGTGCTCCTGTACGGTTGACGCATCCAGAGAAGGTGCTTGATGCGGAGTCGGGAATGACCAAGCAGATGCTCGCGGATTATTACTGGGCGGTGGCGGAATGGATGCTTCCGCACGTTGCAGATCGGCCTGTGAGCCTAGTTCGCTGTCCAGAGGGATCAGGAAGTCCGTGCTTCTTTCAGAAGCATGTGAACCATATGCTTCCTCCCGGAATTGGGAGTGTTGATATCGCGGACAAGAAGGGGAAGGTTGAACCTTACATTACGCTGAACTCCGCTGAGGCTTTGGCCGGGCTGGCTCAGATTGGAGTGCTGGAGGTTCATCCGTGGGGATCGAGGAACGAGGATCTGGAGCGGGCTGATCGTTTGATCTTCGATCTCGATCCGGATGAGTCGTTAGCCTGGGAGGTTCTGGCAGAGGCGGCGTCGGAGGTGCGGTCTCGGCTGAAGAAGATTGGTTTGGAGAGCTTCCTGAAGACTACGGGCGGAAAGGGATTGCATGTTGTTGCGCCGATCGAGCCAGAGATGGAATGGCCAGAGATTAAGGAGTTTTCTCGTAGATTTGTTACTGCAATCGAGAAGGCCAACCCGGCGCTTTATCTGACGAAGATGACGAAGTCGGCAAGGGTGGGAAAGATATATCTGGATTATCTGCGGAATGAACGAGGGGCGACTTCGGTTGCTCCATATTCACCTCGCGCTCGTGTTGGTGCGCCGGTGTCGATGCCGCTTAATTGGAACGAACTGAAGGTGGCGGAGAGGCCCGTGTTTCGAGTGTCAGAGTTTGCGGAGTGGCGCGATCGATTGAAGAAAGATCCTTGGAAGAAGATGGCTTCAGTGAAGCAGCGGGTGGTTGCAGAACAAGTATGAGCTTCTATAGATCTGGTTGAGGCGGTGGGCCGAGGTGCATCACTAGACATTTTGCTGCGCCTCCGGCTTTGAGGAATTCGCTCAGGTCGATCTGGATTACGCGGAGTCCTTTGGATTGCAGCTGTTCTGTCAGTTCCCTGCTGATCTTGTTGAGGATGATGGTGTCTTCGATGTTGATTGCGTTGCAGGCGAAGTGGACGGCGTCGGATTCGGAGACGATGATGCGTTTGGATGCTGGGTAGAAGGCCTCGATGGCGGCGTTGGAGGCGGCGTCGAAGGCTTCGGGGTAGTACATGATGTGGCCGTTTGCCAGTGGTGCGAAGCAGGTGTCGAGGTGGTAGAAACGTGGATCGATGAGGTGAAGGGAGACGACCTCGACGTTCCAGATTTTCTGAAGAAGATGATGGCTGGTGGCGGTGGTGCGAGGGCCGTAACCGGCCCAGAGGCGGGTGCCGTCGGCGGAGAAGAGAGCGTCGCCTTCGCCTTCGAAGGGGATGCTGCGCGAGATGTCAAAGATCGTGTAGCCGGCGTTCTGGAACCAGCGGCGGAAGTGCTGCTCTTCGTCCTGACGTTCGGGGTGGAAGAAGCTACTGATCGCTACGATTCCGTTGCGCTCGAGTCCGGCGTTGGCGGTGAAGACCATGTCGGGCGAGCCGGGTTGCGGCTCGACTAGTTCGACTCCGGCGATCTCGGTCATTGCTTCGTACAGATTCTGCCACTGCTGTGACGCGCGCTCGCGCGAGGAGGCGTGAATGTTTCCAGCCATCCAAGGGTTAATGACGTAGTTGACGTCGTAGAGCTTTGGCGGGCACATGAGGTATGTGGGCCGCGTGGATGCAATGGGTGGAACAACTACGGCGAGTTCGATGGGTTGCGTGCTCATGAGTGTCTCTCATGATGAGCATGCAGGACTACAAAACCCGCGTCAACACTAATGATTATGCATGTCCGATGCATAAAAATGCATCAGCAATGGTTACAGATTGCCTCTCGCTTCCTGCTCTCGTTCGATGGCTTCGAAGAGGGCTTTGAAGTTTCCTTTGCCGAAGCTGCGGCTTCCCTTGCGCTGGATGATCTCGTAGAAGACGGTGGGGCGGTCTTCTACGGGGCGGGTGAAGATCTGGAGCATGTAGCCCTCGTCGTCGCGGTCTACGAGGATGCCGAGATGTTCGAGCTGGTCGATGGGTTCGTCGATTTTGCCTACTCGATTTTGCAGTTCGGTGTAGTAGGAGTGGGGGACGGTGAGGAAGTCTACTCCCTGTTGCTTCATCTTTGAGACGGTATCGACGATGTCGTTGGTGGCGAGGGCCATGTGCTGCACGCCGGGGCCACCGTAGAAGTCGAGGTATTCCTCGATCTGGGACTTGCGGCGGCCTTCGGCGGGCTCGTTGATGGGGAATTTGACGAAGCCGTTGCCGTTGGCCATGACCTTGGACATGAGGGCGGAGTATTCGGTGGAGATGTCTTTGTCGTCGAAGTGCTGGTAGAGCGAGAAGCCCATGACGCGGGCGTAGAAGTCGACCCACTCGTTCATGGCGTGCCAGCCTACGTTGCCGACCATGTGGTCGATGTGGAGGAGACCAACGGGGCGGGCGATGTTGTCGTGTTCAACGGCTCGATAGCCGGGGAAGAAAGCGCCGGTGTAGTGAGTGCGATCGACGAAGGTGTGGACCGTGTCACCGTAGGCGGCGATGCTGGAGGTGGTGACGCGGCCATTGTGGTCGGTGTGTTCTGTCGGCTCCTGAATGCTGCGGGCACCGCGGCTGGTGGTCTCGATCCACGCCTGGCGGGCATCGTCGACCCAGAGCGCTATGGCGTGGACGCCGTCGCCGTGGGTGTGGACGTGGCGGGCGATGTCGGAGTCAGGGCGCAGAGCGGTCGTAAGGACGAAGCGGACTTTGCCCTGTTGGAGGACGTACGAGGCGCGGTCACGATGGCCAGTCTCCGGACCCGCGTAGGCGACTAGCGACATGCCGAAGGCGGCTCGGTAGAAATAAGCTGCCTGGCGGGCGTTGCCGACGTAGAACTCGACGTGGTCGGTGCCTTTGAGGGGAAGGAAGTCGGTGGTGTGTGTGGGCTGCGTCGGGTTGGCTGCGGTTGTGGCCATGGGGAGATCTCCGGTGAGTGTGATGCAGGTGAAAGGATATGCCGATGGTGGAAAGATTGGCTAGGCCCCTTCTTTGTCCTTATCCCGAGTCCCCCCTCCCCCCGATCTACGAATAAGTCATTTATATTCAATGGATTAACCGAATTGGTCATTTGCAAAATCGTCATTCTAAATGGGTTACGGGTAAATTCGTCTTTCTAAAAGGGTTAGGTGATTAATGAGAAAAGCCCCGGAAATCCGGGGCTTTTCTTTATCTCTAGTTCCATTATAGCGGAGTGAGAATAACTCCTTTGCAAATGAATGTTGTTTGTTTTGTTGCGGTTATGGTTTTTTGGGCTTGACATGCGAATTTGCTGGGGATTTTGGAGGATTATTTTGTAACTGATTGATTTTTATGGCATGTCGCGGTGTCAAGAATTGGAGATTCTTAGGCGGAAGAATAAAGGCAAAAAGCGAAATACAGGGATTCTTCGCTGCGCTCAGAATGACGACGGTAAAAACAGACACAATAGCAAACGGCAACGGTGGGGGTAAAAAGTTCTACGGACGGGCTGGGAGAATTGCGGCGCGGCACTCGCCCAGACCTATGCGTGGGTGGTTGGGGAGTTCGCAGGTGCCTCGGAGGATGATTTCGTCTCCGTCGTAGAGGAAGGTGCGGGTTTCGCCGGTGGGGAGTTTGATGGGATTGGCTCCATTACTGGTGAGTTCAAGAAGGCAACCGGCGGCGGTTTCGGCAGGACCGGAGATCGTTCCGGTGGCGAGGATGTCTCCAGTTTGGAGGTTGCAGCCGTTGCTTGTGTGGTGAGCGACGAGTTGGGATGGAGTCCAATAAAGGTCGCGGGAGTTGCTTTGGCTTAGAGAGAATGGTTCGAGATTATTTGCTCTCATAGTTTCTGTTATCAGAAATACTTCGAGTTTTACATCAAGATTTCCATGGGTCTGGTCTGCCGTGTTGTGAAGGTACGGGAGGGGCTTTGGGTCGGCGTGACGGCGGGAGGCTACTGGAGCACGGAAGGGTTCGAGCGCTGTTATGGGGGTGATCCACGGAGAGACGGTAGTGGCGAAGCTTTTGGCGAGGAAGGGACCGAGGGGCTGGTATTCCCATGATTGGATGTCGCGGGCGGACCAGTCGTTGAGAAGGCCTACGCCGAAGATGTGCTGCGCCGCGTTAGCGATGGGGATGGGAGTTCCGAGAGGATTGGGCTGGCCGATGTAGAAGGCTAGTTCGAGCTCGTAGTCGAGAGCGGTGGTGGGGCCGAAGACGGGGTCGAGCTCGTGGCTGGGTGGGCGGGACTGACCGTGAGGACGTTGGATGGGTATGCCGCTGGGGAGGATGGAGGAGGCTCGTCCGTGGTAGCCGATGGGGATGTGTTTGTAGTTGGGCAGGAGCGGATTGTCAGGACGGAAGAGACGGCCGACGCGAGTGGCGTGATGGATGGAGGTGTAGAAGTCGGTGTAGTTGGGGATGTGGGCGGGCTTGATGAGGGTCGCGCCGGCGATGGAGTGGAGGGCGGATTCGGCGGCCTGGCGGTGAGAGGGTTCGGCGTTGGCGTGGAGGAGTTCGGTGAGGGATTTACGGAGGAGCGACCAGGAGCGGGGGCCGAGAGCCATGAGTGGATTGAGGACAGGGGCCTGGCAGACGGTGGTGAGGCTGGGTGGCAGGAGGCCGGCTTCGGCGCAGGCGTGGAGGTCGAGCAGGTGGGTTCCGATGGCGGTGCAGAGATGGGGCTGGCCGTCGAGTAAGAATACACCGTAGGGGAGGTGGGTTAGAGGGAAGTCAGTGGTGGGTTCGTTGGCGGCGGGCAACCAGCTTTCGTGGGGGAGCTTTGATTGCCTGGCCATGGGGCATGATAAAGCCGGGTGGTTGATGGGGACAAATGGATGTGTTCGGGTCGGAAAGGCACTGGGGTCGCTTCGCTCCCTTTTGAAAGACAAATACAGGGGTTCTTCGCTTCGCTCAGAATGACGACGTGAAACGAACAACTGCAAAGGCAACGGCAGATCCCTGCGGGATGAAAACAAGAAAGGCAAGTGGTGGCGGGTTGAGTGTGTTCATTCCCACCCTTCGCGTGATGAAACTACGCGAAGGATGGGGCACCCGTTCTTTTTGGGTTGGTTAGAAAAGACAACTGCAACGGCAGGCTTTGTGATTAGTGGGCTGGCTGGGTTGAAGGTTGAGCTGGCTTCTTCGAGAACCGGGCCAGGAATGTTTTGAGAAGGACGTAGAGGACCGGGATGAAGAAGAGGTTGAGGAAGGTAGAGAGCACCATGCCTCCGATGATTGCAGTGCCGACGGAGTGACGACCGTAGGCTCCAGCACCGGTTGCGAAGTAGAGCGGAGTAACGCCGAGGATGAAGGCGATGGATGTCATCAGGATGGGGCGGAGACGGAGTTCGGCGGCTTCGATGGCGGCGTCGATGACGGATTTGCCCTGCTCACGGAGTTGCTCTGCAAACTCGACGATGAGGATCGAGTTTTTGGCGGAGAGACCAATGAGCATGACGAGGCCGATTTGGACGTAGACGTCGTTGACGAGGCCGCGGGCGGTTACGAGAAGGAGCGCGCCGAGGATCGCCATAGGAACAGCGAGAAGAATGATGAAGGGGAGGGCGAAGGACTCGTACTGGGCCGAGAGGGTGAGATAAACGACGAGCAGGCCGAGGCCGAAGATGATGATGGCTTTGCCGGCGGACTCTACTTCTTCAAGAGCGAGGCCGGTCCAGGAGAAGGTCATGCCCTGAAGCTTGTTCTTTTCAAAGAGGCGCTGCATGGCTTCAAGACCCTGACCTGAGCTGAGGCCGGGTGCGGGCGAGCCGTCGATTTCGGCGGAACGGAAGAGGTTGTAGTGATTGATGACCTGGGGGCCGGAGGTTTCCTGGACCGAGGCCACGTTGTCGATGGGGATCATCTGGCCGGTATTGGATCGGACGTAGTACTGGCGCAGGTCGCCTGAGTTGCGGCGGAACTGCTGGTCGGCCTGAACGTAGACGCGGTAGGAACGGTTATTGAAGTCGAAGTCGTTGACGTAGCTGGAGCCCATGAAGGTGCCCAAGGCAGCGGTGATCTGGCTGAAAGGGACGCCGATGGTTTTGGCCTTCTCGCGGTCGATGGTGACGAGAAGCTGTGGGTCGTTGGAGGTGAAGGTGGTGTTCATGCCGGTGAGCTCATGTCCTGCGCGAGCTTGCCCGACGATGGTGTGGGCTACGCGATCGATGTCGTCGAAGGTGTTGCGGCCGCCGTCCTGCAGGATGAACTGGAAGCCACCGACGGTGCCGATGCCTGCGACGGCGGGAGGCTCGGCGGCGAAGGCGATGCCTCCGGGGACGCCGAAGAGCTTGGGGCCGACGTCGGCAACGATGGCGCGTGCGGTGAAATTGGGGCCCATTTTTGTGCGCTCGTTGATGGGCTTGAGCGGGGCGAAGATGAGACCGGAGTTGGGCGAACTGCCGCCAGCGAGCGAAAAGCCCATGACGGAGAATGTTCCGAAGACGCCGTCGTTTTTGCGGACGAGATCGGAGACGCGGTCGGCGAACTCGGAGGTGTAGGTGAGGGATGCTCCGGGGGGCGTCTGAACGATGATGAGGAAGTAGGACTGGTCTTCCTGCGGGATGAAGGCGGTGGGGACGCGGTTGTACATGTACGCCGTGGCTGCGAGTGCGCCAACGAAGAGAATGAGCATGGCGTAACGGATGCGGACGACGAAGGTGACCGCGCGAGCGTAGATGCGGATGACCCACTGGATGAGGAGCTCGACTGGATGAAGAATTCTGCCGAGGATGCCTTTGAACTCCTGTTCTGGCCGCAGCAGGATGGCGGCCAGAGCAGGGGAGAGCGTGAGCGCGTTGAAGGCGGAGATCGCGATGGAGAAGGCGATGGTGAGCGAGAACTGTTTGTAGAGGATGCCTGTGGTACCGGGGAAGAAGCTGACGGGAATGAAGACGGAGATGAGGACGAGCGAGGTCGCGATGACAGCGCTGGTGACCTCGGCCATGGCGATGCTGGTGGCTTTGTGGGGATCGGAGGAGGTGATCTCCATGCCTACTTTTGCGGTCTCGGAGTGCTCGAGGACGTCGGGTGCGTAGGGATCTGGTTCGGTTAGCTCGGAACGCTCGGGGAGGGCTGCGCGACCGGAGAGGTGGCGCTGTACGTTTTCGATGACGACGATAGCGTCGTCGACGACGAGGCCGGTGGCGAGTGTGATGCCGAAGAGCGTGAGGGAGTTGATGGAGAAGCCGAAGATCTTAATGAAGGCGAAGGTGCCTATGAGCGAGACGGGAATCGTAATGGCGGGAATGATGGTGGCGCGCCAGTCCTGCAGGAAGAGGAAGATGACGATGATGACGATGACGATGGCTTCGCCGATGGTCGTCACGACTTCATTGACGGATTCGCCGATGACGGTGGTGGTGTCGACGGCGATGATGTACTTCATGCCGGGGGGGAAGGATTTTTCGAGTTCCTGAAGTACGGCGCGGCAACGTCTGTCGACGTCGAGGGCGTTGGCGTTGGAGAGCTGCTGGACACCGACACCGACGGCGTCTCCGCCGGAGAATTTGAAGGGAGGTTGCGTAGGTTTCGGCACCGACTTCTGCACGGCCTACGTCTTTGAGCAGAACGATTCCGTTGGCGTTGGTGCTGTTTTTGAGGATGATGTTTTCAAACTGCCTGGGATCATTGAGACGGCCTACGACGCGGACGACCATCTGGAAGTTCTGTTTCGGATCGGAGGGAGGCTGACCGAGCTGGCCGGCAGCGACTTCGACGTTCTGCTCAGCAAGGGCGTTGGTTACGTCGAGAGCCGTGAGGCCGCGGGCGGCGAGGCGATTGGGATCGAGCCAGAGGCGCATCGCGTATTTGCGCTCGCCAAAGATGACGACGGCACCCACGCCGGGAACGCGTTTGAGCGCGTCGGCGACATAGACGTCGAGATAGTTGGAGATGAAGGCGGGCGAGAGCGAGTGGTCGGGCGAGATGAATCCGGCGGCGAGGACGAAGTTGCTGTTCGCCTTGGTGATGGTGATGCCGGTGTTGTTGACTACGGCGGGGAGACGGCCCTGCACAGAGGCGACACGGTTTTGCACGTCGACGGCGGCGATGTTGAGATCGTAGCCGGTCTGGAAGGTGACGGTGATCGCAGATGTGCCGTCGTTAGAGCTGGTGGAGCTCATGTACCGCATGCCCTCGACGCCGTTGATGGACTGCTCGAGGATGGTGGTCACTGCCGCCTCGACGTCCTTCGAGTTGGCGCCGACGTAGTTGCTGGTGACGATAACCTGCGGCGGTGCGAGCTGCGGATAGAGCGAGATGGGCAGCGAAGGGATAACGACCGCGCCGGCAAGAACAATGAGAAGAGCGCAGACCGTAGCAAAGATCGGACGGCGAATGAAAAAGTCTACCAAGGAATACCTCTTGACCGGTGCTTACTTTAGCGGGCGACTAGCCCGGGATATAGAGCAAGTGACGTGGCGCGAAGATAACGCCACGAGACCTGCGGAACGCTTTAGCCCAAGGGCTTGACTGGGGCACCATCGTGAAGGAACTGGAGGCCGGACAGGATTACTTTGTCGCCTGGGTTCAGTCCGCCACGAACGGGGTAGGTGTTGCCTACGGTTTCGCCGAGCGTAACGGGGACCTGATGGGCAACGTAACCATCTCCCTGCTGAGCCGCGACGTAGACGAAGGTTTGACCGCCAATGCGGGTGACGGCAAGGACAGGAACGACGGGAGCAGGCGCAGTGCTCCATGTGACGCGCGCCTTTACCAGTTGTTGCGTGCGAAACTTCGGCCCGTTATGTGGAATATCAGCCTTGGCAAGGATGCTCTGCAGGCCGTTATCGACCTGCGGTGAGAGGAACCTGATTGAGGATTTGACCAGGACGTTACCGTCCGAGTCGAGGATATCTACAGGGAGACCCATGCGAACCTGTCCGACACGTTCTGTGGGGATGTAGATGTAAGCCTCGAGATCAGTGATCTCATCGACGGTAGTGAGCACTGTGGTGGAAGAGACGTAATCGCCAAGGTTGACAGGAACGTCGCCGACCATACCTGCGAATGGAGCGCGGATTTGATAGTAGGCGAGCTGTTCCTTTTGTGTGACGGTGAGAGCTGCATTGGCTTCGTAGTCGGCCTTCGAGTTCTGATAAGCCTGGGTGGCCTGGTCGTATGCGTCGCGAGAGACCACACCGGCTTCAAAGAGTCTGCGCTGGCGGTCGACTTCAATCTTGTTGTAATCGTACAGGGCCTTTTTCTGAGCTTGAGTGCTCTGCTGCGACTGAACCGTAGCGGTCTGCTTAAGGGGATCGATCAGCATAAGAAGCTGGCCTGCTTTGACGATGTCGCCGGACCTTACAAGCATTTTGACGATGTTGCCTTCGATCTGCGGCTGCATGGTGGCGGAGCGACGACTTTTAATTGTGGAGACGTAGGTATCCGACGTGGCCACCGGTGAGAGGGTTACGGAGGAGACTTGCACCGGCATTGGGCCTGCTGCAGCGGCAGCTGGCGGGGCGGACTTACAGCCAGTAACGAGAACAGCGGCAACCGCGCAAACAATGACAGGTAAAACGCGGCGAATACTCAAAATCTGGGACACAGGGCTTTCTCCTCAAGTCGGTGACTCGAACAACTAACCCAGGCACCCCCACGACATATCGACAGCAAGGGTTTCAGTGCAAAAAATTGGCAAAACCATTCTAAATGCACACATTACAGGGTTTCAGGTTTAGATGTCGTCGAAGTCGGGAAGGGTTCGCAAAAAAAACTTTTAGAAACAAGGATATGAGACGGGACCAGTAACGGTGCGCTCAGAGCCTATGGATTTATGTGTCCAACGTATTTTTTTCGGCGAACGAAAAGGGATTGAAGTTCTCGTGGCGGTCGAAGGCGTCAGCACCCTCGGCTTTTTTGAGCCAGTTAATGACGAGATAGGTTAAGGGTGTTGCAAGGACCTCGTAGGCTACTTTGAGCACATAGGAGGTAACGATCATATTGCCCAGCGTTCGCAAGGGGACTACGCCGATGAAGGTGAGGACGATAACGAGAGTCGTGTCGACGGCCTGTCCGACGATGGTTGAACCGATGGTGCGGGTCCAGAGCTTGCGGCCGTTGGTGAGAAGCTTGAGGCGAGCCATGGTGTATGAGTTGGCGAATTCGCCGGCCCAGAATGCGATGAGACTGGCAGCGAGAATGCGCGGAATGAAACCGAAGACGATGGCGAAGGCTTCCTGATTGTGCCACCCCGGAGCGGCAGGGAGCGCGATGATGATTGCACCCATGAGGTAGAGCAGGATGGTGCCGAAGAAGCCCAGCCAGATCGCTCGACGGGAGGCTGCGAAGCCGTAGATCTCGGTGAAGATATCGCCGAAGATGTAGGTGATGGGGAAAAGAAGGATGGCGCCGCTGACGGCGAAGGGGCCGATTTGGCAGACCTTCTGGGCGATGAGATTCGAGACGAGCAGGATAACCACGAAGGCCGTGGTGAGGACATCGAGATACTTGTATCGGCGAACGTTTGCAAGCATAGCGTTTTACAAGTATGCCGGAATGCTGTAAACCCGCCAGATTTTTGACACGTGATAGCTATATTGTTAGCGTTGAAACTGGTGCAACACCCGGGTGTGTCCACCGTTCCATATCGTCCCCGTCGTCTAGCCCGGCCCAGGACACCGCCCTTTCACGGCGATAACATGGGTTCGAATCCCATCGGGGACGCCAATAAATACAGGGTTTTGAGCGATGTGCGCTTCCCTGTTCATAACATGTCGAGTTACATGTCGAATAAGCGCAGCGCGAGGCATTGTCATAGCTCGTAACAGTCACGGCAACTTCGAACGTGAGCCGTAGCCCCCGCCCCCCAGAATCGATGGAGCGGTTTTGGCGCAAGGGACTCCTCCGTTCGTAGGAGTATGAAGTAGAAAATCGGTCAAGGCTGTGTATCGTGGTCTGTTATTGCATCGAGGCAAAATGGGCATCGAACCTGAGGTATTGAAAAAGACCGATGACGCCTTCCGAGAGTTCGACGCTTTCACTTGTTCCCTTCACCCGATCGATGAGGAAGCTGGCCGTTTTTATCACATCGTCTCCGCTCTAAGCGATGCGACGAAGACCAATTACGTCACGCTACGGAAGGCATTCGACGACGATGAGCAGACCCTGATGGCATGGTCCTGTCGGAACCTCCTAGAAATCGCAGTCTTCACGAAGTTTGCGCTTTCCTCTAAAGCGAACGCAGACGAGTTCGCGGCAGATCGTCTGATCGACGGATTACAGATCGGCAACTCTCTCAAGAGATTAGAGCTATACCTAAACCCAGAACTCACGACGAGTGCCTTGGATCCAGTAATCGAGAAATACGCCAAGCAGATGAGAGACGAGGGTATTGCTCGTACTACGTTTCGACCCGTAAGAGACTTGGCCAAGCAGGTTGGATTGTTGGACCACTACGAAACTATGAACAAGGTCTGTTCAAAGTTCGTCCACCCGACCGCGTGGTCTCTTTTTACTGCTGATATTGGTTCGGAACGGTTTCCCGAAGCACGCGATGTTTTATATGGGTGCGGAGCCGAGTATTTTGCGACAATCTATGCAGAAATAGCCCCTCACATCAAGAAATGGGGACTCAGGCACAAGCCGAAGTAGCTCCCCTTAGTGTGCGAGCACGATGGCGACTTCTCATAATGGGTCGTTCGGATAGTGCGATAGAGTTACGACATCGATCAGTAAGGCTTTCCTGTAAAGCCGAGCTGCGCGAGTTGTTCTTCAGTGACACTATAGTTTTCAGTCGGATGTTCATTGCATGCAGCAATTTTAACCGGCAATCCGACTTCTTCCAGTTTGGCGACCAATTCAGTAGTCGATTTGAAACCAGCGGTAAGGGGGCCTCGGTCGGAGTAGCCCGTAGAAGAAAATGGGAGGACTCGGGAATAGGCCAGTGTGACCCCCTGGGGTTTAGTGAAAAGCGTAAATCGTACGAGGTAGATGTCCATGGGTTTACAGTTTACAGCGTTGGGTCGATTGACTCGCCGAAGTAAGCCGCTCTGGGGGGTTCGGATGACATGTCAAATTACAGAGTAGATTTCTCCAATACACATACTACTCAGCGAGCCTGCTTGAATGGTCACATCATAAGCAATTGGGCCGAATTGGAGAAATCACAATAGATGTGGTGCCACAAATGTGGCGTGGCAACGATTGCAGCGTGTCCCGCCTGCAAGGGACCCTTGCGAGGAGGCGAGAAGCATTAACCTCGCCAGCCTTCCACACCGCACGCTTTATGGCGTTTTTACCGGTACCATTCTCCTTTCGCGATACTAACCCTCCATTTGGCTCAGTTTTAGGCAAGCCCATCGCGGGCCTGAGACTAACCCTGCCTTGGACCAGAAACTCCGGGCCCATCAGGTTGGAAGACGTAACACCAACTATGTATTGATTCCAGCCAGACAAATGGGAGGATTACATCTGAGCCGAATGGTCAGCTGTGAAGAGTGATTATCCCGGGTTGTGCGCATTTGGTGTAAGAAGAGTTGCTTACGTTTAGCTGCAACCAAGAGACGCTAAAACCGATGGACCCCGAGGATTTATAGACTCGGCGATAGGAGTCTGGAGTGGAGGAAAACGCTCATGTGCCTGGCGTCTCGGGCCGTTGCAATGACCGTCACATATCGGAGCGAGATGGGATAAGAGGTTCGCTTAGCGATTACGATCCTGATTGCAACAGCTTCCTGGTATCTGTTCGAAAGGCCAATTCTGCGATTAAAAGATTTCTTCACACCAGTTGATGTGGCGACATCGAAAGTGACCGTTGGGGCGTAGTACTTGCCTGGTTAGGCTAGATCACTAGAGGTTGCGTTACGAATTTAAGGGAGCCAGCTTACGCTAAACTACCTCATGGCAATTGCGATTGAGTCGATTACTGTCCTGCTGACACTGGCGGGGTTAGCATATTTGTTGCTAGCACTGTGGGGAGCACGCGACTTCAATCACTTCTGGCGGCGGCATGGCAGGGATGAGGGGTTTGCGCCGGATGTGTCGATCCTAAAGCCGGTGAAGGGTCTGGATCAGAGTATGTATGCAGGTTTGGTAAGCCACTGCAAACAGACTTACGCTGGAAATTTTGAGATTGTGTTTGGAGTGAACAGTCTGCACGATCCGGCGGTGGCGGAGATCGAACGGCTACAAGAGGAGTTTCCAGAGCGAACGATACGACTCGTTGAGTGCCGCGACCAGTTGGGAACGAGCGGCAAGGTGAGTAACCTAGTGCAGATGATGCGTGAAGCCCAGTTCAGTCATGTGCTGATCAATGACAGCGATATTCATGTCTCTTCACGGTATCTGACGCGGGTGATGGCGTGCTTTTCGGATGCTCGCGTGGGGATGGTAACCGCACCCTATATCGGTCGAACGGCAGAGAGCAGCTGCGGGAGGACATTGTGGTCGAGGCTAGAGGCACTGGGCATCTCGACGGACTTTCTGCCCGGTGTGTTGACTGCGCGGAAGTTGGAAGGCGGGATTCGGTTTGGGTTGGGGTCGACTCTTGCGATGAGCAGGAAGGCACTTGAATCCGCCGGCGGATTGGAACCACTGCTCGAGTGCCTGGCAGACGACTTCGAAATGGGAGCGCGGATTGCCGCCGCGGGTTATACGGTGGAATTATGCAGCGAAGTTGTGGAAACGACAGTGCCCGCATATGGATTGCGCGGTTTCTGGGAGCACCAACTGCGCTGGGCCAGGTCGACGCGGGACTCGCGCAAGATGGGATATATCGGTGTAGGGATTACCTATGCCCTGCCTTGGGCAGTATTAACGTGCGTGGCAAGCGGGTTTGAGTTATGGAGCTTTACTCTGCTTAGTGTGGTGCTGTTTGCCCGAGTGGCGGTGGCGCTTTCGGTGGGAGTTGGCATTTTGCAGGATGGACAGGTGTTGCGTGATCTATGGCTGCTGCCGGTGCGAGATTTCTTTGGGTTGCTGATCTGGATTTGGAGCTTTGCGGGAAACACTGTGGTGTGGCGAGGAGCATTGTTTCAACTGAAAGACGGGAATATTACACCAGCGCGGGAGAACTAATAAAGACTGGGTTGATTACTGAGGATCTCCTTGCCGCCGCTTTGTGCGATGAGGTAGGTCTTGCCGGGAAGGAGCGGGACGTGTTCGGGTTCAGTCCATAGGAAAACGCGTTGCGGACCTGCCCACTTCACGCTGAGGGAGCCGGCATCTTCAAAGATGGGCGGTGCATCGGCAAAGAATGAACCGTACCAGAGATTGGAACTGCGGCCTTCGAGAATGTGCAAATCGTTGCGGCGGAGGTAGAAGCCAAGGGTGCTGGCGGATTCGTACTCGCCGTGAATGACGATGACGTCGTCTGGCTTGAGTTCGATGGCAATGGCGTCCGCTAGCGCCTTTGAGGTGAGGACTGGGGAAAAAATCTGCAGGCCGAGATGCGTGGCGACAAGGAAGCCGAAGGTAGCGGCCGCGAGGAAGAGGTTTGCGGCGCGGGGCCTATGAATGCGACGAAGGTACCAGTTAGCGAAGGTTCCAATCGAGAGGGCGATGGCGGTGATAAGAAGCGGAGTGCGGAATGCTCCCATAGCCTGAACGTTGAGGTCGAGGAAATGGCCGAAGGAGAGAGCATAGTCTCCTGGGTTTTGCTTGAGAAGGGTGGAGAGATCGGTGTTGGGACCTGGCAATTGCGTGTGAAGGATGAAAAAGGCTGCAGTAAACGCGGCGATTAAGCCCAGGACAAGAATGACGACAGAAATGCGCCGGCCAGCGGCGACTAGCGAGCCGGGTTTGACGCGGGCTTCTGCTGCTTCTCTTGTAAGCCATGCGGCGATTAGGAGTATGAGCGCAGGTAGAGAGGGAAGGACGTAGTACTCCTGACGCGTCGAGAGGCTGAAGAAAAGCATGGGGACGGCAGCCCAGATACCAAGGAGCAGGAGCGTGCTTTGGATTGGCGTGAGGGGTACCGTTTGGTCATATCGGCGCAGACGGGTGATAGCGGCGCGCCATGGGATTTGGCCGAGAGCGTTCAGGAGGAAGGCTGACCAAGGCATGAGCCAGACCAGTAGGAGACCCCAGAACAGGGCGAGTGGAACAGTGTCGTAGTCGCGCGGGACGCGGAGGTTGAGATAGCGGAGAAGATGCTCGTTGACGAAGTAGAACCAGAACCAACCGTGGACGTTGCCCTGGTTCGGTTCTGGAACTGTCCAGTGGCCGTGAGTGAAGCTCAGGCTTCCTGGATGGCCTTGGGTTGGGTTGGCGAGGCCGATGAGGATGTGCCAAGGCGCGGCGATGGCGAGGAAGATGAGGAAGCTGGTGATGGGATGGAATTGGCGAAGGCGTTGGAGGGTCGCGCGTGAGCCTCGTGTGAGAAGCAGGTGTGAAATGACGATCGCGATAGGAAAGACGATGCCAATAAGTCCTTTGGTGAGGACGTTGAGGGCGCAGCAGGTAGCGAAGGCGTAGCAGAGCAGCCGGTTAGGTTCGGTTTGAGAGTCCATTAGCCAATAGCAGAAAAGGGCGAGTGTGAGCCAAAGACAGACCATCACATCGGGAATGGTGATGCGGGTGAAGACGAAAATGCCGAAGCTGGAGAGCAGGATGACGGAAGCGTAGAGTCCCGCGTCGGTGCAACGGAAGGCGCGACGCGCAAAGCTATCCATGGCGAGTGCGAGGGCCAGGACGGTGAAAGCGAGGGGAAGGCGCGCTGCGAAGGTGTGGGCACCAAAGAGCTTCATGCTCGCAGCCATGCTCCAGTAGAGGATGGGGGCTTTCTCGAGGTAGCGGATGCCGTTGGCGTAAAGCGTGGTCCAATCGTGGCGAAGGAGCATCTCGCGGGCTACTTCGGCGTGGACTGAATCTGCGTCGTCGAGCAGCGCCGGCGTGAAGAGGGCAAAGCTCGCGTAGAAGACAAACCAAAGGCAGATCAGGATGAGGCGGTTTCTGGCTAATACTTTTGTGGGGGAAGGGGTCGGAGGCACAGATTCAGTTTATGAGCATCGCCACTCTAATGCCGCATGGATTTGAAGTTAGGCACTGAGCTTTTCATAAAATTGGCTGGCTGTACGGTGAATGATGTGGTTCAATTTGCTGCTGTTGTTGCCGCTCCCCGGTGCCGGAATCCGCGCCATAGATGCCCTGTTCAGCCAAGCTTCCGCTCGTTGGAAGCGACAACTTGCAGTAATCGGCATACAGGGCCTTTAAGCCTTCCCGAAGGGAGATGCGCGCCCCCCAGCCTAACTGAAACATGCGCGAAACATCGAGAAGTTTACGTGGCGTTCCATCCGGTTTTGAATGGTCGAAAGCCAGTTGGCCTTGAAATCCGACCACTTCACGAATTAGTTCTGCAAGTTCTCGAACGGTGACGTCTGTTCCGCAGCCCACGTTTACTAGAGGCGGCTGTAAGTCTGATCGAACAATCGACTCATATTTTTCATCTGGCAGGTTCATCAGATAGACACACGCATCAGCCATGTCATCACTGTGAAGAAACTCTCGTCGCACCGATCCCGTTCCCCAGATGGAAACCTTGGAAGCCCCGGATATTTTTGCTTCATGCATCTTGCGCAACAACGCGGGCAACACATGCGATGTGGATAGATCGTAATTATCGTTGGGGCCGTAGAGGTTTGTTGGCATCGCCGAAATGTACTGCGTTCCGTACTGCCGATTCAGAGCCCAGCAGGTTTCAATCCCTGCAATTTTCGCGACTGCGTAAGGGCGGTTCGTGGCCTCCAGACGGCCAGTAAGCATGTACTCTTCCCGCATTGGCTGCGGGCAGTTTCGAGGATAGATGCAGCTGGATCCAAGAAATAAAAGGCGTTTTACTCCTGATCTCCATGCAGCTCCGATAGTGTTTTGCTGTATCGCGAGATTCTCCTGAATGAAATCTGCAGGATAAATATTATTCGCGAGAATACCGCCAACTTTTGCGGCAGCGAGAAAAACGTAGTCCGGTCGAACATCTCTGAAGAATGTATTGACGGCTCCTTGATCCCGCAGATCAAGTTCACCTCTCGTCATGGTAATTATCGACTGGCATCCGTCCCTCTGCAACCGCCGGACAATCGCCGAACCAGCGAGGCCGCGGTGGCCCGCGACATAAATCTTAGATTTGGTAAAACTGAAGTTATTAGAGATATTCATACGATTCGTACTCCTACTTTTAACAGTGGAATCTCTTTATGGGTGAGCGACTGACAAGGTGTCGGCTGGAACAGACGCACCGTTGGCTGACTGCGCCGACGGCCCCTCCGTTCGAAGATCATAGCTTAGCTTGATATGGACTGGCTCAACCTCGAATGGCATCTTGTCAGCCGGCGATAGGAAGGGCTCATACGCGGCGTGCAGCGTGATTACCTGGTCTGTCCAAGGATCGCGGCGTAGGAAGCTCGACAAGGGCATCGCCGCCGCCTGCTTTAGATCGTTCATGTCGAGCTTGGGACTCTTGGCCATAATGGCTGCCAGCCAAAAGGTTTGGTCTACATCACTCTTCACCAGGCCGTCGCCGATCACCGGCTCGTTGAGAGCTTTCAGTGATTTGACTCGTTGCTGTAGCTGCTGCAGATAAAGCCCGAAGTACTGCTGTCCGCCCTCGAGTTCCTTGGCGCTGAGCAACTCGATAGCCTTCTTGGCCGCAGCGGCGTTGTCCGCGTCGGTATGGTGCATGGGAATCCGGTTGAAGACTGAGGTGTTGGAAAAGATTAGTCGGTCATTGAAGGCAAACGAAGTATCAAGACGGTGGCCCAAGATGATGTGCGCGATCTGAAAGGCAAGCAGTGCATTCAGGTTGCCCAACTGCTGAGCGCCGTCCTGGCTGAGAACGCCAGTCGTGTCAATCAGGCTCTTCGACAGGATAATTGTATTGCCAACCGCGATCGACTCCAGTGGTTCGGTGAGAAGCGTACGGCAGCGAATTGGTCGCGAAAGCGTAACGTTGTTGTAGGCGAGAATGTTGGCTGCTAATGCCTCAAGCGTCTTGTCAAACTCACTTGGCGCGTCAAGCAGACCAGCCTGAAAGAGTCGCTCGACAACGTTGTCCTCTGCCTGTTGTACCCACGCGCGCTGCGCGCCAAGGGGTATGACGTCCGGAGCCTCGTTACTAACATCGGTGGCGCCAACTACATCGAGTGAGGTGCTTTCCGTCGGCTTCTGCGGCACCTTCAAAACATAGCCCCAGATGTGATTGATGGCCTTGAATTTCAGCGTTCGCGTTGCACTCTTCTGATCGTTCTCCTCCAAGTAGAAAGAAGTTGGGAGCCAGAGGTTGGGTTGCACATTGGTGCGCCAACTGTCGAAGTCGTAGAACTCTCGAACATCTTTCTCCGAACCAGCGAATGTACCATTGAACCGGATGACGTTTCCGCCGCGAGTTTCGACCCAGATGTAGCCTAGGAAGCGTCCCTTTGAACGTTCACCTTTCGCGGGTTTGACGGTGAAGACTGCTGTGGGTATTGTTCCGAGAAACTCGTTGCGGACGAACCCAAAGGTGTAGTGCTGGCGATCGAAATCATTCGAGTCCATCAACAGCATCTGCACGAAACCACCTTCGGTGAAGTTCAGGTGTAGGCTGTTTCCCAGGCCTGCGATGAAAGCAGCAGAGGGGTGCAAGAATCCAAGTTTGCCATTCGCACCGGTTCCCAGTGAGGTAGCTTTGTTAACCGCATAGCTCTCGGCACCTATGATTTTTCCGAACTCGACGCGACCTAAGAAGTGCTGATCCGACGCGGGAACCTGGCCGAGCAGTTGATCGGGCCGCATATTTTGGATGTAGGTCTCAACCAAAGGGGCGCGCTCCTTTACCGTCTTAACAACCTCTTTTTCGCGCCCGATAGCCTTGTCTATCAGCTGATTCTGGCTCGGGGTCAGCTTTCGCGAAGGAAGAATATTTTGATCAACCTTTTTTTTGGAGATCAGCGGAAAGCCTAATAAAGTGGAGGCGGAAAAACCTAGCGCGCTGACGAAAGCGAGCGACCGTATGGCTGCTAGTTTGGAAAAGGTCATTTGTCTATGCTCCGGCGATGATTCTGCAATTCATACTCTGAAGACGTAAGTCCCATTTCTTTGAATCGCTGGAAGATGGCGAAACCTTGTAAGGCTGACCACTAGAAAACGTAAGCTGCCCCGAAAGTTATGCCAAACGGGGTAATACCATTGTCACCAAACCCTGGCCATCTCTGATACTCAAAGTCGAAGGCTCTAATGTTCCAATGGCGTTTTACGCTGACATCAAGCCCTCCCCCGAGGGCATACATCTTGTGCGAGGAAGATGATGAACTTGATGAGACGTAAACAGGCTGAAAGGTAAACACACCGATGCCAGCGACGGCTTTCCCGTAGGGATGGAGTCTCCCTCGCGTCATGACAAAGCGAGGACCAATTAGATAAGAGCTTTCGGCGATATCGCCAGGGGTAATAACATTGACGATATGGATATCACCCGCAAGCCCTATATGGGATGTGAAATCAAAGGTTCCGTAGATACTGTAACCCTTGATCGTCCCAGGGTTATAGTCAGGCTGAAAAGCGCTTAGTCCTGCTCCTACTTGAATAAAACCGGCTCGAGTGGCTGTCGGACTGGCTTGGGCATTAAGCGCAATATCTGCGGAAAGCGAGAGTATCAACAACGCTAAAATTTGGCGTACCACTCAACCTCCAATAGCAATAAGTGCGAAATCATTTGTGACAAGAAATAGAACTAAATGAGACAAGAATGAAAGTGTGCAAAGAGCTTGTTTTTGCGATTTATTCGTACGAAATATTTATGGGTCATATAGTGCCTTCGCAATTCATCGCTGCAACTTCGGCCATCCTGCACTACACCTTTGAGTTGTCGGTAAGTTAATTGCGCGACTAAGGTCCCGCTGGAGTGCGGCGATCTCACGATGGCTTCAATCATGGTGTTGGCATTCCATCAGGTCTCGCGGACGTTGTAAGCTTCAAAGCCGTGCTGCCGGACGAGAGCATCACGCTGGGCGGCCTTTAGATCTGCTTCGACCATCTCGTGGATGAGTTGATCGAAGCTCGTACGTGGGCTCCAACCGAGCTCGCGCCATGCTTTGGTTGAATCTCCGAGTAAGGTTTCGACCTCAGCGGGCCGGAAATAGCGTGGGTCGACTGCAACGATGACCTTACCATTGCGGTCGAGAGCCTTCTCCTCGACACCGCATCCCTGCCATGTAAGGTCCAGATCGAGGTGCTGCGCACATCGCCGGACGAACTCGCGCACGCTGTACTGCCGACCGGTAGAGATCACGTAGTCCTGAGGCTTGTCCTGCTGGAGCATGAGCCATTGCATCTCGACATAGTCGCGGGCGTGACCCCAATCACGCTCGGCGTCAAGGTTGCCGAGGAAGAGTGTCTCCTGAAGACCCATTTTTACGCGTGCAAGACCGCGGGTGATCTTGCGGGTGACGAATGTCTCCCCGCGCAAGGGCGACTCATGGTTGAAAAGGATGCCGTTGCATGCGTACATGCCGTAGGCTTCGCGATAGTTGACACATATCCAAAAGGCGTAGAGCTTGGCCACGGCATACGGTGAACGCGGATAGAAGGGCGTGGTCTCCCGTTGAGGAATTTCCTGGACGAGACCGTATAGCTCACTGGTTGAGGCCTGATAGAACTTCGTTTTCTTTTCGAGGCCTAAGATCCGGATGGCTTCAAGCAGTCGCAGTGGTCCGATGGCGTCTGCATCAGCCGTGTACTCAGGTTGTTCAAATGAGACCTGGACGTGGGACTGCGCACCCAGATTATAGATCTCGTCGGGCTGGACCTTCTGAACTATATGGATGATGGAAGAAGAATCTGTGAGGTCGCCGTAGTGAAGGATGAAATGCGGGTTGGGATTGTGTGGATCTTCGTAGATGTGGTCGATGCGGTGGGTATTAAACAATGAGGAACGACGCTTGATACCGTGAACCTCGTAGCCTTTGGCGAGGAGAAATTCGGCCAGATAGGCTCCATCTTGGCCGGTGACTCCTGTGATCAGAGCTCTCTTCAAAACGAGTGATCTCCTGTGTAGCAAAGTGCATGGACTGTAAGCTTCGTACGTGAAAGTCACGAGAGAACGTGGCACGAGAGCAAATCATCAGTTACTTCATCTTCATAATGCTGTCGCCGTCCGTGTTCGGGAATCAGCCTAAAGTTGTATTGGTAACGAGATAGCACATCGCCATAATGGTGACAAAATTATCTAAACCGGAATGGAGATATCGGAATCAGGAATACTCATCGGGTAAAACGTGATTTCCGGTTCGGACGCAGGTTGGCTGCTAGACTGCAACGCGAGGTAGGCGTGAGTAAGCGGTTCTTGTATATCTTGCCGTGTCTAGGCAGTCTTTTGATCACAACTGCTAGATGTCAAACTACCCAGATAGGAACGACTTTTTCCGATCAAGCTCGGCTCGAAGAACCATCAAATAAGACCACCGACCGTAAGATGGTGAAGTCTGAATCTTCAACTAACTCTCACATCGATGAGAGCTCCTCGGGCTCTGCGTATATACCCAATGACAGCTGGGTCTACCCAGCGATGTCGCGCCTCTATTCACTCGGGTATGTAGACACTATCTTTTTGAGCGCAAGGCCGTGGACTCGACTGAGTGTAGTTCATGCGCTGAAGGCGTCACACGACAATATCGTGCAAGGGCCAGACGAGGCGAGAGAGATACTTGCCAACCTCGAAAGAGAGCTTTCTATCGAAACGCGTGCGGAGGGGATGAGCAGGGGCACCGTCTATGGATTTCAGAGCTTTTACACACGTGTGCTGGGAATTGCTGGGCTACCTCTTCGTGACAGCTATCATCTTGGGCAGACGATTGTGAATGATTACGGAAGACCTTATCAGGAAGGCTTCAACAATGTGACGGGATTCTCGACGCTGAACGAGGCAGGGCGATTTTCGCTCTACGTACGCGGTGAATATCAGCACTCACCCGCGGCCCAAGGGTACTCCCCTCAATTAGCCGAACAACTTTGGATGGGGGATATGGTCATTCCCTACGCTGTGCCCTACATAGCACAGACAACCATTCCAGAGGGTCCGATTGCTGCAGAGAATACCTTTCAACTTCAGGAAGCCGTCTTGTCGGTTCATCTATTGGGGCATGAAATCTCAGGAGGAAAATCGGATGCGTGGCTTGGTCCAGCCGCAGGCGGGTCGCTTGCATGGAGCAATAATGCAGAAAATATCTATTCCTTCCGAATTAATCGCGTTGAACCCTTAAACATCTATTTGGTTTCAAAGCTATTGGGACCGATGCGTTATGACTTCTTTGTAGGAAGCCTCAAGGGGCACACAAGTCCCAATAGTCCTTGGGTCCATGCAGAGATGTTTGCTTTCCGTCCGACGAGTAACTTTGAATTTGGATTTGAACGAACCATTATCTGGGGTGGTGAGGGTCATGAGCCGGTCACCATGCACACTTTTCTCAAAGGATTTTTCGATATCAACGATACGACCTCACAGGAAAAAGTCTCGCGAGACGACCCTGGGGCTCGCTTCAGCGACTTCAACTTTTCATGGAGGCTGCCGTATGCGCGGCGATATTTGACGCTATACGTGGATTCCCTTACGCATGACGATGTGACGCCCATCAGCGCGCCACGTCGCGCTGCCTTCCGTCCCGGCATTTATTTATCACGGTTTCCTGCGTTCCCGAAACTGGATCTGAGAGTAGAGGGTGCTACCACGGACCAGCCAGTATCGCGGAGCACTCAAGGTAAGTTTACTTACTGGGAGGGGATACAACTGCAGGGATATACCAACAAGGGACTCATCATGGGCGACTGGATGGGCCGTGAAGCAAAGGGCGGACAAGCATGGCTGACCTACCACATATCAGGCAATGAATGGTTTCAGTTGCAATACCGTACAAAAAAAACGCCCAATGACTTTATAGCAGGAGGCGTTACTCAGAATTCGTTTTCTATTAGCGCAGTGAAACGACTTGGGCGTGATGTCCAGATTGATGGCTCGGTGCAATACGAGCGATGGAAGGCGCCGATCTATCGCCTAGGACAGCAAAATGACACAGCCGTCTCAGTGCAGCTCACTTGGTTCCCAAAGCTGAGACAAACCCAGGACTGGATAGTCCGATAACGGCATGATGGCCGGGGGATGCGGTAAATAATTTCAAAAGCCGCCCTCTAGGAGGGTTGACCCTCGGCCCGGCGTATTCCTATTCCGCCTCGAAGAAAGCTCACGACCGCCCATATGATAAAGAGTGCGTTCGTAATAAGGTATCGCTTCCAAAGGCGTCCCGGTTCTTGAATGAGCCGATATGCCCACTCTAATCCCAAATTCCGAAATAGCTTGGGTGCGCGTGTCCTGGTTCCAGCCAAGATATCGAAAGCTTGCCCAACGGCAAGGATTACTTTCGCATTCAATCGGTCTCTATGTTCAAGAATCCATTTCTCCTGCTTAGGGCAGCCGAGACACACCCAAACGATGTCCGCGCCGCTTGCATTAATCTGCGCGCACACCTGTTGATCTTCCTGCTGGCTCAGTTCCATGAAGGGTGGGGTATACTCCCCTGCAATCTGAATGCCGGGGTAACGGGACATCAGTTGTTTCGCGGTCTTTTCCGCAATACCCTCTCCACCACCATAAAGAAAATGGCGATAGCCTTCGCTTACAGTCTGCTCACAAAACAGAGACATAAAGTCCGGACCAGCTACTTGCGAAATTCGGTCGCCTAATAGAACCTTACCGATCCATGAAAGTGGATTGCCATCGGGGCAATTCAAGTCTGTCTGCCGGAGGATATCGCCGAAGTCGGGCTTAAGTCGCGCCTCAACGACCATATGAACATTCGCAAATGTAACAAGCCGGCAGCGGCCCCCGTCGTCAATCCATTGAGCCACTGTACGAATTGCCTCAGGCATTGTGATCACACCGATAGGCGTATCCAATATTCGGAACGTCTGCACGCGAATTTTGCCTCCTACCCTTGGCTCCATAAGAGCATGTAAAGAACGCAAGCGGCCATAACCCACTCGGGGCGTGATCGGTAACGCTAATGGGGTACGCTCTGCAACTTATGAGGGACTACTCGTTGCTCGAGAGATTGCCATGATATTCTCGCCACAATCTAATCGATTGCTGAAACTCATGGAGCAACAAACGGGATGAGATATGTAGTTGCGCGCCGGCTCGGAAGAAGAGGTGAGGGCTTAGGCAACGAGATGCTTCCATGGGCAAAGGGCATGATCGCAAGTGAGGTCCTGAATGCTACGCTGGTCGGGCCGTCGTGGGGCATAAACAGGCGGAGATACCATCGAAACTTTAGGACTAGCAGGCTAGACTTTCTTCTGGAAGATGCCCTTGCGCATTTGTCTCGCTACAATTTCACAGAACGTGACTACGCTAATAGCGGCGAGATCGATTTCGGGACCGCCATAGAAAAGTGGGCGAACAGCCAAGGACTATTCTCGAAAAAACATTTCATAGTGACCGTCGATGGCATGTATGGCAGCTATGCTTGCATTCATAACGCCCGGCCGTTCCTGTGGGCGAAGCTTTTAAATAGTCGCGATACTATCAGTAACATATATAGAATTGCGTCGACGTTTGATCGTCGCAAGCTATTCATTGCTGTCCATATGCGGTTCGGCGGTGATTTCGCGAAGCTGAAAGAGGGAGAGAACGCGCGTGGTCGGTTCAATGTCTTTATTCCAAAAGAGTGGTATTTGAACGCTTGCCAAGCATTGGTGGATGAGTTCGGCAACTCAGTTCAGTTTCACTTTTTTACTGACCGCGGTGGACCTGAATTCGACGAAGCCGTCCAGCGCTTCAATCCACAACAGCTTCGGCAGTCAGGCCTGACAGAGTGCAGTGACCTTGTGCTGATGGCGCAAGCCGATCTGCGGATCTGCTCCATCTCTTCTTATAGCTTGGCCGCAAGCTTTCTCTCCGGCGGTCCTTACCTCTGGTATGAGCCGCAACTCGCGGAAAATGGCGGCTTATATAGCCTCTGGGGCATGGAAGAGCAGCAGCGACGCAAGGGCTCCCCTACGGACCGAAATGCAACTCTTGCCAGAGAAATCGAGCCGGGGTCGGCATGGGAGACCGAGTTTCGTGGATACGCCACGCGCGCCACAGGAACCTTTCCCAGAGGACTACTAACGCAGCTGCGGCGCCGGCTCATCGCAAAGAGCCCGACGGCAAGCATTTTGGAATATGGATGTTTGCCGTCTTGGACATGCGAGCGTAATGACTAAAAATGAAACATAAGGCAACTCCGCGTCGACGAGGCTGAAGAGCTTTTAGGCAGGCTCAGCGCCCAAGACCTGCAGAATAGTTTCGTTCATACGCTTAGCCATGGCACTTTGGGTGAGAGCTGCGACAGTACCGATGGCACGATCGCTCATAGCCTCGAGGGTATCGGTATTCGCCTGTAGAGCTCGTCCGATCGCATTGTAGGTGTCCTGTTCGTCGGTCGGATCGAAGATCCACCCGTTGACGCCATCGACAACCAGTTCTTCAACAGCTTGGCTAAAACGACTACCCAATACAGGAAGACCGGCTATCATTGCTTCGTTGACCACTAGTCCCCATTCGTCCGCGAGAGTCGGATATACGTAGAGATCGGCTCCATGATACTGCGAAGGCAATTCCTTAAATCCCATGCTTCCTTTGAAATCGATCTTGAGGTTTGGCGGAAGTTCAATCCGCCTGAGCTGATCAAGCTGTTCACCGCTTCCCACGACTGAGAGGAGAACGGACCTTTCCTGATGAGCACTGCACCAGCGTGACAGCTGCTGTAGAAAAGGATTCAGGCCTTTCCTTTCAATAAGCTGTCCAGTGTACAAGAGGTGCAGAGTATCATCTCGCCGTCGGATGCCAGGATCGAGAAACGCGGAATTGTCTGCCACATAAGGAATGATTGAGATGAGACCACTGTATCCCAACGAGCGGACATATCGAGATCCGCTCGCACCGTTGACGTAGACAGCATCGACGCGTCGGAGAAGCCAACGTCTCAAATTCTCTCGTATGAAACCGCGCGATTCCTCGGTGCGCTCTGACAGCGTGGCCCAAAGGATCAGCCTGGTGCCGGGAAGAAGTAACTTATAAAGACGGGCAATGATGGAACGAACTCCTAGTTCGCTGCTGACGATGACATCTGGTCGATAGCTCCAAAGCAGAAGTAGCGCGTCATATGGAATGTGAGTAAAAGTCTGATCTGTATAGCCGTGAGCATTTCGAAAGTTTCGTTCAATTGTGATCGATCGATGTACGACGACATCAAGCAGGCCCCAGAAGACTGGCCAGTCGCGATTCCTTTCCATTCTGACGGAGAGGAAGACCCTAAGCTGTCGAACGTGTTCCGCGAGACTTTCCAATAACGGCACCCTATAAATAGGTAGAAAATTCGTGAGGAGGGCCACCCTTGCGTCGCTTTTTGCCATAGATGCCTTTTATGTCTACCGCCGTAATACTGCGATTATTGCCTTTCCTGCTTCTGGGCAAGCACGCGACATTTTGCCCGCTGCAATACTGTGTAACGAATCAAATTCCTCAAACTCTTGGCGAGGAGCGAAGCTTCGCGGCATATGCACCGTTCCCTTACCGTTCAGTAGACGTCCTCATAACACGAACACGGTAATCAACTGCGCCGAGTTTACCGTCTATCATGTCGAGCTGTTATCACCCGATCGTGTAACTGCATAACCCATCCAAGTTTGGTACTAATGAGCGATGTCTACTGTTCAAGTGAGTCTCACCCAAACAACCGGGCGAGCTTTGCGCTGGAGCTATATCGGTGTTTTCACCCGGATGCTCCTTGGGTTTGGCATCAATATTTTGATGACCCGCTTGCTTGGACCGAAACCTTTTGGCGAGTTGGCGGTCGCAATGATGGTTTTTAGCTTTGGCAATCTCCTTTCGAACGTCGGCGTAGCGTCGGCGTTAATCCAGAAAGAAGAAGTCAAGGAGGAGGACGTTCGTTTCTGCTTTACTTGCCAGATGTTGGTGGGCGCTTTGATGGCACTATTGCTTACATTCTCGGCCCCCGGATGGGCGAGATTTTTTCACGAGCAAGGAGTGACACGAATATTGCGCCTTTTCTCGCTCCTCTTCGTTTTCCAAGGCTTTGGTACGACAGCGGTCGCGTTGCTGAATCGGAGCCAAGACGCCCGCAGAGTTCAGGGTATTTCAATTATCTCGTATCTGATCTCTTATCTCGGGCTTGGAGTACCGCTTGCTTTTCTGGGCGCGGGCATTTGGAGCTTGGTTCTGGCTCAACTCCTCCAGGCATTTATCTATAGTGTTCTTGCCTATGCAGTTGTTCGGCACTCATTAATCCCTTTGCTAAATTTTCGTTATCTAAGTCTTCTCACCTTTGGCTTTAGAATACTCGGTGCGAACATCTGTAACTGGGGGATCAGTAATCTCGACAACGCCGTTGTAGGCCGTGTTGGGGGCCCCGTCCCTCTTGGACTTTATAGCCGCGCATTTTCTTTAGCCGCGATTCCTGCGGAAGGATTTATTTCCAGCCTTCTACAGATATTGCTACCTTCTCTCTCGCGCATTCAGACAGACAAACGTAAGCTGTGCAAGATCTATGCATCGGCGGTGGGGTTTGTCTTCCTTGTCCTTGCACCCATGTTCGCGGCGATGGCCGCCGTTCCCGATGTGGTGATTTTGGGACTGTACGGAAAGCAATGGGCCGGAGCCATTGGACTGTTTCAACCCCTTGCTATAGCCATTCCGATCAATGCTGTTATGGCATTGTCTGGCCCATTACTTGCAGCTCGTGGCAAACCGCAGCGCGAGTTATACATGCAACTTATTACCGTAGCTGCCGCAGGACTCTCCTACATTTTCGCAGTTCGAAGGTCTGTCCTTGTGCTCAGTTGGGTAGTACTTGCCATCTATCTGCTTCGCTTTGTTCTACTGACACGAGCTGCGAATCGTGAAATTGAGGGCCGCTGGAGTGACCTTATGGCGACCATATGTCCCGGTCTGGCTTTGGCTGTGGCTGCTGCAATTATTGCCAGGTCTATCGAGTTACTTTTGCCGCCGCTTCACGACGCACAGAGGCTGGCTCTGGTCGGAGGGGGTTCCGCACTGTTCATATTGGTGTGCTTTGCGGCATTCTCGAAGGTTCTGCTGCGCCCTATCTTTTCCCGCTCCCCTCAGCTCGTTACACTTCTTCCTATGAGGTTGCAGGGTTTCGTCTCGTAGAGAGACAGAAGAGCATACGAAGATGAGCAATCCAAATTTCGAACCAAGGTACCCCCCCTTGATCATAACCTCCGAGATGGGATCCAGAGGGGAAACAGGGGTTCAGACGCACTTCAACAACTTTATTGACTATCTCCGCCAGAGGGATCGCCCGGTTGAGTTCGTCGGACCCGATGAAGCCAGAATTCCCTATGGTCGTCTTCGAGTCGCCAATGGGGTTCTCACCCGCTTAATTCATATACACAAACAGTCTGCTTATTCCGGAATGCGCTCTTTGACGTTTTATGCAACTAAGGCGGAGTTGCAGCGGCGTCTGAACGGATTGCCCGCCTGGTGCGTGTATGCTCAAGACCCGATCACTGCCCGAGCAGCGGTTTCAATTCGACGCCTACCATCCCATCGAGTAGTTCTTGCTGTACATTACAACGTCTCACAGGCCGAAGAGATGGCCAACCGTGGTAATCTGCGACGAGGAACCCAATTTTATCACCGTATCCTTTCTCAGGAGAAAGCAACTCTTCAATCTGTAGATAAGGTCATAGTCTTCTCTACGTTTATGCGTGACCAACTGATGCGGCACACGGGCATCTCGAACGGGTTCGAAGTAATCCCAAACACAGCGCGAACACCTGACTCCACTCCATCTGTTGCCTACCGAGATCTGATTACAATCGGTTCACTGGAACCTAGAAAGAATCACGAGTTTCTGCTTAGAGTCCTTGCAGAGGCCAGACGACGTGGCCGAGTGTACACCCTCACGCTGGTGGGAAGCGGTGAAGATGGCGAAAAGCTCGAGGCCTTGGCACGGAGTCTCGGGGTAGCCGCTCAGACATTTTTTTTAGGCCGTCAACAGAATGCCGGATCTCTTATTTCCGCGCACAAACTACTGGTTCATAGTGCCCTAATAGAAAACCTTCCCATTGCCCTGATTGAATCTCTGGCTGCGGGCGTGCCAATATTGGCACCCGCCGTAGGGGGAATTCCGGAGATATTTGATGACGGAATCGAAGGCCGGTTCTGGCCGCTTACAGACGTCGGTGCGAGTGCATCGATATTAATCCAACTCATGGAAAACAACGCGATGAGGATGAGGATGGCGCATGCAGCAGCGGAGCGTTATCGATCTTCATTTGAGAGTGGGCACGTCTTCCAATCGATCTCGGACGTGGTGTACGGAACGCTCAGAGGTAACTCACCAGCCTGAGCCGAAAACCCTCCTGCTTTCAGCTTGCTCGGTCACATACTTCGTAATACTTTTTACACGACGAAAGTACTCTAGGCATCTCCCAAATACCTTAAGTATCAAACATGGAAATTTCAAGAGAATTGCCGATAAGACTGACTGCTGCCCGTAATCCTTCTGCCATCGACCGTAGAGCCCGACTGCATGCTCACGGTGCCCATGCAGCAGTGTGTCGAGAATTGCCTTTCGCTCTCTTGCTGCCACGTAGTCTCTCGCCCTATACCTTGTTTCAATAGGAATTCGATTCTGACTCTCGATGGTGTGAAGGCTTGGAAGCAAACTAGCTGGTTGATGCAGCTTGACGTCCGCAACCTTCTCAACGCACATGCGGTTTTTTGCGTCGAGATGCCAGATCGCTGTAGCCCGCGGTGTGTACGCTACTGGAAACATTGCAGCCATTCGAAGTAGAAGATCTACGTCCTCCCCGAACATAGTCCTGTAACCGCCGGCAGCCGACAGAGCATCTTTCCTCACCGCCGTTGCCGAAGGCAGTATTTTTCCGTCGGGAATGGAGAAGTAGTCCGCTACCAAGGACGTACCCGGTTTCAGATGGCTCTTTGCCAACTGAACACGCCTACGCCAGCCTCGTCCACGATCGAGCCAGAAACCGGTCGAAAAGACCCCGGCCTGTGGATGCAATCGCGCAAGTCGGGCCATTTCTTCCAAGTGATTGGGAAGCCATTCGTCATCGGCGTCCAAAAAAGCGACGATTTGCGATCCTGAGGCGCGAACGCCGTTGTTCCTTGTTTCCGCAAGTCCCTGATTCTCCTGCTGGAGGAGTTTCAATCTCAAGTCTTGAATAGAACGGACTACAGCATCTCCGCCATCCGTGGATCCATCATCGATCACGATAAGCTCGAACTTCGTGTAAGTCTGACCCAATACAGAACAGAGACAGCGGCGAATCTCAGACGCCTTGTTATAGAGAGGCACAACAATTGAGAATTCAGGTGACGTCATATCAGTTAGCTGAGCCTTCAGAGGCCGTTCGGCGGGTACTAATATTAGTAGAGCCTTAATTATGCGAACGCTATAACTCTTATGTGGGAGAGTGCCTGCCAGTACGTCGTGCAGGTTATTCAAGGCGAACGGGTTGGCCATTAAATTTAATCTTCTACTAATGCTGATCGCCCAGCACGATGCCCGAATCCTTCACCCGCTGCTCCCATAATGTACGCTCGTTAGCTTCTGCCGCTTGACTCAGAGTTCCGTTTACCCAGCAAGGATGGTCCATCAAATTATCAGTAACCACATGGTTAAGAGCTACCGAAACACTCGGAATATAGTAATCAGAGTTTATCGGTTGTCCGTCTGGATCCTGGACAATAATTCCCCCCGAATTGCCTGAGATCATATTGTTGTAATACTGGTTGGTGTTGTAGTAATTCCACATACCGAGGGCACTACCGTTTTGCCCGGCCAGCCAGTTACCATTGGAGTCTTTTCCGCAGGAGACAATGCGGTTGAAACGCACTGAAATATCGTGCCCCGCTCCTATTGAAATACCGTAGCCTGCCGTTTGTACAATTGCGTTGTTGCTCACTTCAATGAAGCCGGTGGCTTGTGCCGGATCATTAGAATCGCCATCCATCTGAATCCCACCTCCGGTAAAGGCATGCGTCTCGCCGGCGCCGAACGCGCCCTGCAAGAAGTTGTCATGGACATAGATGACTTTATCTTCAGCGCCGTGGCTGTTATAGAAATTCAGGAGATCTTCTACCGAGGCCTTATTTACCGTATTGATCACCTGATTCCAAGAAATCTCCGCACCATTGGGTGCTATGGCTCCATTCAGCAAAATAAAATGACCGTTAGCACGGTTTTCTTGTTCTAACCCCCCGTTGCCATCGCTTAAACGATCTTCCATGTCATAAGCAAGGTTTTTGCTGATGGCTAGCGCATTGACTAATGAAGCGACGATGTATACTCCAAAGCTGACACCATGCATTGTGCATTGGGTCACCGTTAGTGTTGATACATGCTCTCCGCTTACAAATAGACCACGTCTCAATCCCGCCATTCCAGGATCTTGGGCCACGCCGGTTACATTTTTTACGGTCACATTTGCTCCGGCTTGTGAACTGCCAAAAATCGAAATCAAATCTCCCCTTCCACTGACCGTAGAGTCTTCGATCAGTACCGGTTGGTCAGTTAGGACAGTAACGGCCGCAACATTGGGGTTGATGCTACTCCAGTTGCCAGTGTAGGTCCCGCCGGTAGTGATCTGAATGGCCATCGGATTGGCTGGTGATGTAACCGAAACCATCGCAGATGCCGTCTGACCGTGACAGGTCGCCGAAATCATAGTTGATCCCGGGCTTTTGCCGAGATAAGTTCCGCTTCCCTCAGACACCAACAATTCGACGTTCGCCGAAATCCATGTGCAATAAGAATCCGTGACCATTCCATCGGCCGAAGCCTCAAAATGAACGCGCGCACCCTGTTGTACGACAGCAGCAGAAGGCGCAAGCTGTAGGGCGGCTGATAGTGGGCTGGACTTGCTTGATATCGATTCCACAAGACCACTGCCGCACCCGATAGTCGTTGCAAAAACGATCATGACCAATAAAAAAATCATGGCTTTGTAATATAAGGAAGCGCGCATAGCCGGTATAACGGCCGTTTTGTTGCGTTTAATAAGCAGCTGCGTTCGAGTATTTACCCAGAGGTAATGAACAGAACCCGAATAGCGCCAGGCTAGTGCTTATGACAGATCAGTCTTCTCTTCGCTCTGTGAAGCACTAGAATCAGTTTTCCCTGAGCCCCAGATCGACACTTCATCCTGTCAGTGAAGGAGGTGCGAGCCCCCTCAGTCACTGGCAATAAAAGATAGAGAAGCACATCGCACAAGTCAATGTATACTGAGCCCCGTGATCGAATCGTATACTGGGCCCGTAATCGAATCCATTTCCTCATCCAATGGGAATCTCAGGCTTGACACTGCTCCGGGAGCAACACCTGAACGATTCTATATACCATCGCTGGATGGAATTCGCGCATTAGCCTTCTGTCTTGTGTTTGCTGCTCATGCATGGGAAGCTCCCCTCGGAATGTTCGGTGTCACGACATTCTTCTTTTTGAGCGGCTTTTTGATCACCACGCTTATGCGACGGGAGCACGAACTATCCGGATCCATTTCGCTCCGCAATTTTTATATTCGACGGTCTTTGCGAATTTTACCTCCTCTTTATTTGACGACTGGCTTTATCTTTGTCCTCGTCATTACTCATGCTTTGAACACTCGTGTAGACTCCGGCTCGTTCTTTGCCGCATCGACCTTTGTTACCAATTATTGGATCACCTTTCATGACATCCGGAATTTCGGCCTCGGTCCACTCTGGTCTCTAGCTGTTGAGGAGCACTTTTACTGCCTGTTTCCATTTCTATTTCTATTAATGAATAGGCTCGGTCTGTCGTACAAAAATCAATCCTGGGTCCTAAGTGGACTGTGCCTGATCTTCCTTATCTGGCGACTACTATTGGTATTTTTTTATTCTGGCGTTCCACATAAATATCTTCTCTACGCGAGCGATGCTCGCATGGATAGCATCTTGTTCGGATGCATCCTTGCCCTCAGCGCTAACCCCGTTTTGGACCGTTGGGTTTATCCATCGAAGATATGGTCAGTACTTGGCGTTTTACTCCTGCTTCTAAGCTTCTGCATTCGCAACAATAATTATCGCGTCACGCTACACTATTCACTTCAGGGCTTGGCGTTGATACCTATTTTCATTTTGGCAATTCACCGTGCAGCGGACTGGTTCCGATGGCTGAATGGGAGAGCCATCCGGCTTATCGGCTCGCTTTCTTATACGATGTATCTCGTCCATTCTGGCTTTTTGTTTGCCATACTCCCGCGAGTCAGATCACATACCTTCGCGGTTTTTATCGCACTAATGCTTACCTTCGTCTACGCTTATGTGATGTATTTTCTTGTCGAGGGTCCGTTGGCACGATTCAGGCAACGCGTCAAATCCTTACGCCAAGCCAACAGTTCTCAGGCGCACTTAGTAAGTTAGGCCTGTGTCAGGCGGGCGATTGTAGTTCGCCAAATGTTGAAGTGGCACAACTGTATTCCTGAGGGAGCAGAAGTGCAGTTGCAACTCCAACAAGTGAGACTGCGCTCGGGTCAAAGCCGTACGTGACACCATAGACGATGACCGCGATGACAACTACGCACCAAGTAGATGGAGAAGGAAATAGCGAATCAGGCCGCCTGATCTGCTCTGTGCGTAGTAGAAAAATGGGTCGCACCAAAAAGATAAGAAATAAAATAAGTCCGATGATTCCGACGCGAAGATACAGCAATACATATTCGCTATGGGGTGGCAGTTGTTCGTAAATCCCTTGCCCAGCATCATAATGGAGAATCGGGGTACCGACGGGTTTGCCCACAAGGACCGAAAGAAAGGTCTGATCCTCGTCGAAGACGAGACTATTCCAGGTGTCGACCCTCCATCCCCAAGTCCCGAGATTTGTACCGCTGTCTTCGAATTGATCTGACGCAGTTGAATCTGTTCCGTAGATCCACAAAGCCAGGAAAAGCGCCAAAAAACTTGTCAATACAGCTACGGGAATTAGCCGCCTCAACATCGTGCGATCGACAAAAGAAAGCGATGTCACACAGATTATAAGCACAACCCATACCGTGCGATGCTGCAGGACAACCACCATTCCTCCGAAAACAGCAGGTAAATACCGGAAGAAGCGTGAGCTTCGTCTATGAGTTATCCACCCAATGCTTATTAGAAAACACAGAGCAATGACCTCCGCCGCGGCAGAGGGTAGCGCACGGTTTTTTTCAGCGTCTCCCGATCCTATAGATAGCTCGTCGTAGGATGAACCGACATTCAACCCGAGGTAGTGGAGAATAGCGGTGCCAACGAGAATAAGGCCAAATACCAGATAAGCTCTAGTGAATTTCTTGATAGTAACTGCATCGGTTGGTATCGTCGCAAAATAAAGCAGGGACAGCAGTTCGCCAACATAGCTTCGCCCTTCATTGCTGGCCGAAACAATCCCAAAGGAGAACATCCCCTTTGCTAAGTTGAATGCGAAGATAGTAAGGAAACCAAGGCCAAGAATTCGGAATAGTCCAGGGCTGCCGATAGTTCTAGAGAAACGTATGAGACCTGCGGTGATCAGGGCGATATTTACTACATCGGACGGATCTAAATGCAGACTTCCAACTACCGCCTGCTGCGATCCAAATGCAAACCCAAAAGCGCTCGTCGCCAAAAGACAATACAAACCGAACAGGACGTTGCGAGAGGCATAGAACACAAAGGTCGAGAAAAACAAAATCCCGAGGAGCGCAACCAAAGATGTCAAAAACACCAAATATCCCCTTTTTCTAACGTCGACCTTTGACCTACGATCAAGCCGTAAGATCCCATACATGCTGTGATTTGATGAATGTACGTCGGCAAACCATTTCTTACTCTTATGCAGATATGTGACCTGCGGTTGCTCTACTTTTCAATCCTTCCGTCTGCTCCACGGGTGTTGAGCTTTCGAATCTTCATCGTGACTTGCTGTCGTGAAACTTCGACAAAGTATTCCCTTCCCTTCCCTAAAAAGTTCACCATCAATTTACTGGCCCTACTTGTACTCGTCGACTTCGATCCATGTGATTCATTGATCTCGCTTACCTGCAGAACAAGGATTTCACATACGGTGATACCGAATAAATTGGCCAACGCCATCCGAAATGTCTACTTGTGTAAAGGAACCACTCCTTCGGAGGTGCGCCTTTAGGAGACATAAGGTGTTTCCACCGTTTTCTAAAAGGCAATTCGGGATCCCTCCATGTACCGGATGATGGATTGTCGGAGCAATATCCGAAATACCCGGGTGCTATGAAGATTGGAATTCCCGCCTTAGTAGCGCGGAGACCGTAATCAAAATCGCCCAACTGATGCTGGAAGGCGTGATCGAGATTTCCTAGTCGGGCCGCAACTCCAGCCGTGATAAGCGTGAAGTTGCCATTCATCGTGTCGCAGCGAATTGACCGGCTATTATCTGGCAACTGGGCTATAAAATCCAAGCGAAACCATGATCCCTTTTTTTTGACTCCACCGTAGGTCCACTCCCCTGTGCGGGGATCGCGGATGCTTCCGACCACGATCGCGGATCCGTACGAGTCTCTAATATCTGTTACGCATACGACAAGACGATGAAGCGCATCTTCTTCGAGTAGGGTATCGTCATTGAACCATAGGTAGCCATCGAAGCCAGTGGCGAGCGCCATTGCAAAGGCCTTGCGCATTCCGCCATTCCAGAACAGAGAACCGTCTCCCTGCAAAAGGCAAACCTGCGGAAAGCGCAATGCAACTGCCTGACTGGTTCCGTCGCGACTCCCATCATCGACCAAGTAAACAGTCATGTCCAAATCCTCAATTTGTTTCTGATTGAAAAGGGAGTTCAACGTTTCGAGGGTCATCCTTTTCCGATTGAAGCAGGTCATCAGAACAGCGATTCGCATTTTGGGCTTCAAATCCATGGTTGTTCACCCAGGCACACTAAAACCATAGCGGCCTGCCGTAAGCAGCTCTGTGGGATACATCCGTAATCACCCAATCAACTTGAGTAGGCAAATTCATTGGTGAGGCATACTCCTGTAAACTGCCTCGTACCTCGGAACGATAAAATCCTTGCGATACGTGGATGCAACGTGCTGATGTCCGCTCTGCGCCACATGCTGACGATATGAAGCGTCAGTCATCAAGCTGATCATGGCGTGAGCGATAGACCTGCTATCACGTACGTCCGTCAAAACACCTGCGTCGCCGCCTCGGAGTGCGTCTCGAATTCCAGGTGTGTCATTGCCGGCTATAACAGGCTTTGCGAGAGCCATACTCTCCAACACCGTCATCGAGAAAGCCTCGTCCAGCGACGGATGAATAATCACATCCACATCGTCAAGCACCGTCTGAAGCATTTGTTCGTAAGGGAGCATACCTACAAACGTCACACCCGCATCGAGGTTATGACGACGAGCCCAGCGATGGGCAGGTCCGTCCTTTTCATAGCCACTTCCAATCATGATCAGCCGTGCTCCAGATTCAGTACGCGTGACAGCCTCAAATGCCTTAAGCGCAGCAGTCGCATTCTTTCTCTTCGACCATCCCTGAAGGATGGTCCCAAAAGTCAGCGGCCTAGGGGATGTCACTGCAGAGTGGCCAATCTCAAAGATGCTGTCGCTTAGGAAGTTCGGGATAACTGATATCTCGGCTCTCGGCTTTATATAGCGTCGAAAATGAATTGCAGCGTCTTCTGATACAGCGGTATACCGCTGACAGCGCATGGCAACGGAATAAGCCATTAACAGTCGGATAACTCGGCTCCGGTCGCGAAAATAGCGCAATACGTTCCATGGCAGATCATGTATGGTTGTCACCGTTGGAATCCCTGTCGCCAGCGCACCGAGCGCAAACTCGTACGTCCAATGTGCGTGGACAAACGATGGCCGCTCCTGTGCGATAACACGACAAAGATAGGCGATCTCTGGCCGATAAAAATTGCGTGAAGCTCCGTACTCTCGAGCGGCTCCTGTAAAAATCCGCAATGCGCCCCAATTGTGTGTCACCTCTCTCGCAAGGCCGTTGCTCAAGGTGAATAGGGTGACCTCATGTCCTCGACGCAGCAACTCGACGATCAAGGGTGTCGTGGCTGTGCTTCCAAGACCAGGAGGAACTCCCTCAGTCTCTCGCCCGCAGAAGCGAGCAAGGCAGTGTAGGTCCGCGGGCGCACACATCGCTATCTTCACAAAGCTTCCTGGCTAACCGTATGTATCGATGGATTCCCCTTGGAAGAAGGCGCAGCGTACAGATTTTCTATCATCACCCGCATGCCGTCTTGTACAGAAAAGCGCTTTCGAATGCGCGCACTATCTTCCAGTGCTCGACAAAGCCTGATATCAGACGGAATTGTGGCCATGTGACAAAGACCAGCGGCAACCGACTCCTCATTCGGGGCCACGGTGATGGCCCATTTCGTTTCGGTCGCGATCTCTTTCAAGCCACTCACCTCTGTCAGAATGGCAGGACAGCCAGAGGCGATGGCCTCCAGAGGAGAGATCGCAAGTCCTTCATGCAGGGAGGGCATGACAAAAGCATCGGCGGCCCAAAAGAATACTCGGGGGTCTGGCTGCGATCCCATAAAACGAACTTCATTTTTGAGGCCAAGCTGCTCCGCCAAAACCAGTTCCGGTCTTGCCGTGTGCTCTCGTCCAACATGGAAATAGAGTGGAGAAACAATCTGCTTCATCCGCTGGAGGGCATGAAGCAACGCGGAGTGGTTTTTGGCGGTATTGCAGTTCGCAACCGAGACGAGGACGAATTGACTGTCATCGCACCCTAAACTATGCCGCGCCGACTGCCGCTCGTTAATATCCGGTGGTCTGAAATATTCCGTATCAAGCCAATTCCACAGCCTAACCCCCGAATTTTGGAATCGCTCGAGTTCGCAATCCGCTACTGCGTCACTCACCATGCCATAACGGCCACCGAGCGCTCGGATAAATTGCCGTTCCAGCCGCTTCCGCGTCCGCAAGATTCCATCGAACCGAAATGTGTTATGCACTGAGAAGACAACATTTTTTACTCCTGCGAGTTTTGCCAATATAGCGAAAATAGGCGTGGCTGCTTCTGTGTGAATATGGACTACGTCATACCGCCTACTCTTGCAAAGCCGAAAGAAATCCGGAATCAGCCTTCGGTTTGGCAGATATCGTGTGCGCGAGCGAAAGGGGATGTGTAGAACTTCGTATCCGACCTTACTCATCTGATCTGCGATCGGACCTGCCTCTCGGGCGGTCGCCAACACATCGCAGGAGTATCCGAAACGGCGCCACTGTTTGGCACTGCTTATGAGCATCATCTCCATGCCAGACCGTTCCAGACTCGCCATGACGTGCAAAATTCGCTTCATTTCAGTCCCCTCTATTTAACAGTGGAAACAATTGCTGCGGAGGCTGCCGCACTTAAAACTGACGACGAGTTAATGAGCATCGATTTGACTTTGTTGGTGGGGATATAAACCATGTCTCCATCTATAAGCGCAAATGTCTCGAGCTTTCCGCGTTGCATCTCATCAAGCTGCAGATGATATTCGTCAATTCGTCCGTCGCGCTTTCTTACCACGACAATCGACTTCGATGATCCAACCGGAGAAATACCCATCGCCAAAGCAACTGCCTGAGGGAGATCGAGCGTGCCCCCGTTCACCATCAGGTAGCCGCCGGGTCTATTAACCGCGCCCAGAACATAGATGACGCCTGCGCGTGGGACGTACACGGTATCACCTGGCGAGACAAGGGCCTTTTCGGCGTCTGCGGAGCTTTTCCCAGGCGCATAGGCCACCTGAATTACCTGTTCGGATTCTCCCGCGCGAGCGTGGTGGATCTCTACGTGACCTCCCGCCGCAGTTGTCTCGCCGCCTGCATCGGCAAGTACGGCCAGCAGAGGACTAGGCGCAAGTAGTTGGAGCTTTCCAGGACTTTGCACTTCTCCGGAGACGGTCACCGTGCTAGCCGTATAGGCGCTAATCCTCAGCTCGACGCTAGGAGAGTTGATCATCTCCTTAGCGACTAATTCGTCGGCGATCGCTTTTTCAGCCTGGCGAAGTGTGTCGCCGGCAACGTGGACTTTACCAACTAGTGGGACGAACAGATTCCCCTCGTCATCTACTCGAAGCGAGCTGTTCATTTCAGGTGCTCCAAAGACTTCCAACTCCACCGAATAACCTGTGTCAAGCCGCAGCTTGGTAAAATCATTCGGTAGAGCAACCGGGCCCGAACTCGGGCTCAATGAACGGCGAGTCGAAGTAGTCGCAGTGGTCTGTTCAAGATTAGAGCTGATCGTAGGTGAGACCTGTTGCGCCGTACATGCCGAGCCAATGGTCAAGATGCTTGCAGCTTGCGCAATCAGAAGACAGTAAACATATTTATGCCGGATGGCTGCCATCATCACCTTCCATCTGTGTGCTGTCCGTAAAGTACGCATTCTTTGAGTCAGCTCCATAACTGTATCCGTATCCTTCAGAATCATCGCGCAGACCGTTGAGCACGTAACCAAGGGCCTTCACATTCGGCTTTTGCAGCGCAACCCGCAGACGCTTCATAACAGGTCTCGTCGTTACGCCGGCCCGCACGACCAGGACTATTCCATCTACCGAGGAAGCCAGGAGAAGAGGGTCGGTAACAAGCAGTACAGGCGGTCCATCAATCAAGATGTAATCGAACTGCTCTCGCATTCGCTCGATCAGCCGTACAAAATGCTCGGATGCAAGCAGCTCAGCCGGCATCGGCGGGATGGCCCCTGAAGTAAGAACATAAAGACTGGGAAGGTTAGGGTGCTGCTGCACAACCTCGTCGAACGAGACATCGTTAGCCAGTATGTCACTCAGACCTCTTTTTCCATTGCAGCCTGATTTTCTTCCGATTGTCGGTCGCCTCATATCTGCATCCAGCAGGAGAACGCGTTTGTTTTGGACCGCGAATGCAATCGCGACGTTATAAGCTGTCGTGGATTTGCCGTCACCGCTTAGAGGACTAGTAAAAAGAATGACCCGTGGTACTGGATCGATGCTCGACAACAGGATCGAAGTTCGAATGTTTCGATAGGACTCTGCTATCTCAGATTTTGGTGCAGTCAGGAGCCAGGCAGTCTCTTGCGACGGGGTTCTCTTTTGGATCTCCGAGCTTGGCCGACCGTAGAGATATTTCGACCGACCCGGTACATCGAAACGCCGTATGATACCTAACAGCGGAAACTCCCAGACGTTCTCGAAGTCCTCGAGCACCGTAAGAGATGTGTCTCGCATATGCACGACGCCGGCGAAGAGCAGTCCGACCAGGGAACCTAACAGAAGACCCCCAGCGAGGTTCATCCTAAGTACAGGTGAAGAGTGCTTGCCAGGAGCCCGAGCAGGATCAACGATAACAATATCGGATGATTTCACCCCCGCGGCAATATTGGCCTCTTCCAGGCGCGTATAAAGATCCTGGTAAAGACCTCGACTAGTGTTCTCCTCCTGCTGAAGGAACGTAAGTGCCGCGAGACTATTACCTAAGGCAGCGACTCCGCGCTGCTGGCTATCAACACTCTTACGGATGGCTTCTTCGTTTGCCCTGGCGAGTTCAAGGTCTATTTTTGCCTCTTTATTGATTCGCTGCAATTCTCCATGTATCTGAACTTCTAGTGAATCAATTTGGTTGCGAATCTCCTGCATAGCGGGGTTGTTTGTTCCATACCGAACTTTTTCGGCCGCCATCCGAACTTTCAAAGAAGCTTCCTGTTCCCTCAATTTTTGCAAGAGCTGGATGTTCTTGTTGTCGGCACCAATCGAGCTGCTTTCTCCTAATCCCGTAGCCAGACTGGTTTCGCCCACACCCAGCACAACATCAGGATCACCGGTTTCGGTCAAATGGTAGACAGCTTCCTTTGCGATCCGTTCTACCTCCGCATGGCTCAACTCGGCATTCATTGCGGTCAGCCTCTGATAGGCGGTATTCGTTGAATCCTGAGCAGGCACGCCGCCTTTAGTACTCGCTGGCGGCGCAATGCCCACAAGGCCGGCACTTTGCTCAAAAGCGCTGGCTTTTTTGTGACTCTCTTCAACACGTCTCTTCAAATCTTCGAGCTGATTTGTTAGCCAGGTTGAAGCCTTGGACGTCGCGGTGTATCGTGCTTCGGTATGATTTGTCAGATACGCCTCGACGACTGCGTTGGCGATTCGACTAGCTCTTTGAGGATCAGTATCCGTATAGGACACAGTCAATAGACGTGTATTCTTGACGACGACAACTCGAAGGCCACTGCGAAAGATACCAAGGGCTCTATCTCGCGTAAGCGGAGCTAGGTCCAACGGAAGGGTGGACTCCCGAACAAAGTCTGCATGCATTTTTCCGGTTGGCATATCGAGATAAGGATGAGTCTGCATCAGGCCCAAATGATTGATAACCGAAAGAGCAGTATTATCGTTGAGCAGCACGGCCTGATGGGTCAACATATCGGTCATAAATTCCTGACCCACACCCCCCTGAGAGGCCAAACCCGACAAATCCTGAATTCCTAATCCAGACGAAGCGTCTTTATTTAACTCTACAGTCGTGGTCGCTGTGTACATCCGGGCTGCTCGGATTGTGACCAAGAAACCACCGAGCAATCCAAGTAAAGAAAACCCAATGATCCACCAACGACGTCGGAGAAGAAAACGCCACATGTCACTGAGCTTGAGTTCTTCCGTGCTCTGGGGGACAGAGGCTTCGTACCGTTGAGCCTGTACCCTCCTTTCTTGGATTGAAGACATCGAACTTCCTTAGATTTATTTCTTTTTTGAAGGCTAGCTCTCCCTATCGATCAATCAACCGAACGGGATTTACTCCATATAAACATAGAGACAAGAGACGCCTGAACGAATGTGGACGCTATAGTGGTATTCCATGCTTGCGAAAAATCTAAACCGATTGCAGCAGTTGTTGTGGTCGTCCTTTTATAACCCATCACGCTTCGCGACAAGCTCAGAATGAACGCGCAGTGCCAAGGTTGATTAACTCAGTCCAACGATTTCTTCTCGAAGATGCTCTCGTGGCGCCCAGGGAAAACTCTGAGAGCCACGAGATAAGACAAAAGGTAAAGTCCAGTTGACCAACTTATTGTGCCTTCTGAACACTGAGGTTGACGGTAACGGAGTGCTGAACGCTACCGCTGGTCGCGGTTACTACGATCGCGTCGCTTACCGGATTATTCACCGGGGCGACCGAAGCTGGAGTACTGGAACCGCATCCGGTAATGGTCATGGCGGCTCCAAGGACCACGAGGAATAGAGCCGACATACTAAGGGACTTGCCCAGTTGTCTTCCGGATCTTCGGATTCCCTGCAAAGAGAGCCAGGGTAGAAAGAGCAATCCGAACGCGATAGATGCTAAGCCGTGGGACTTCATGGGTACATGATTCTGGCTCGTAAGAGCCTGGAACTGAATAGTCATGGTCACGTCTGCCGCCCCGCTACCAACCGCTAGTGTTGCGGGAGAGAACGTGTAGGTTGCCGAAACAGCGGGTGTTCCTGTGACCGCAAACTGGACAGTTCCTGGGAACTGGCCGGCCGTCGGTGCAACATGGAGCGTAATAGGTACAGAGCCACCATAATTGCCTGAAAGCCCGCTGGACGGTGTGGTCATCTGGAAAGAAAAGTCTAGCGGGGCAGGCGCGGAGACAATCACCGTATTAGTCCCAGTAGACGAAGCTGCCGTATTTGCGGTGAAATTTGCATCGCCACCATAGGTAAAGGTGATCACGTTGTTTCCAACCGGTAGGGTTGTAGTCGAGTACGTCGCCTTACCATTCGTCAGAGTGACCGTTCCCAACAGGCTGCCATTATTGAAGAAGCTGACTGTTCCAGTAGGCGTGCCACTGGTTGCAGAGGCGACATTAGCAGTAAGATCCACATTCTGTCCCTGCGTAATCGTCGTTGCACTCAAGGCGATGGATGAGACAACGGACGCCTTGGCTATAGTCAGAGTTCCGTTTTCCACCGATTGTGTATATTGAGCCAGATCAGTCCCAGTCGCGCTTGGAACGATGGCATATGTGCCTGGCGCCGAAGTCAGCGTTGCAGCAGTACTGAAACTTTCAGTGAACGTATCGCCATTCTGAGCGCCGGTGATTTTACCGGTGAATACCGGATTGGCTGCCCCATAGATCTTTACGGAATCGTCTGCGGTAATGGTAAGAACGTTCAATGCAACATTGACCGAGACCGAATCTGCTGCGCTCGGGGTGAAATTGCCGTCACCTATGTAATTGGCGGTAATTACATTATTTCCGAGCGCCAATGTAGTAGTTGAGTACATTGCCGTACCGTTGGTCAGTGTCGCCGTTCCGAGCAGGCTGCCATTGTTCGAGAAGCTAACAGTGCCTGTAGGCGTACCACTGGTAGCTGAGACGACATGCGCCGTAAAAGTCACATTTTGCCCCGGGGAAATAGCCGTTGCACTAGATATGATCGACGAAGTAGAAGCTGCCTGGGTAATGGTTAGAGTTCCATTCGTTACCGACTGCGTATAATCGGCCAGATTCGGCCCGGTTGCGCTGGGGACAATCGCATATGTGCCGGGCACCGAGGTAGCCGTGGCACTGCTGATAAAACTTTCGCTGAACGTATCGCTATTAAGTGCACCGGTAATTTTTCCGCTAAACGTCGGGTCCGCCGCTCCATAAGGTCTCGTCGCATCCTGAGCTGTGACGGTAAGTACGGCTGGCGAAACAGTGATCGGCACGGTGCTGGTTGTCGTGGCGTAGTTGACCGAGTCGTTCGGGGTAAAACTTACGCTCAAAGTGTCAGTTCCGGCAGGTAGCGTAGCACCAAGAGCCGGGCTGTAAATAAGGGTTCCCGGAAGAGAACTAGAGGTGCCGGGAACAGAAGCGGTGGCGTTGAGTTGAGCCGACGAAAGAGTTGCACCATAGACGATCGGCCCAGGGTTTGCCCAGGTGATCGTCGGTGTTGCCTTACCAACGGTCGCGACATCGGCGAGACTGGTACTACCGGTAAGGGCGCAAGCACCGCCATAGACTGCGGTGAAGCTATGTGGACCCGTGGACGGTGTAATGGGAAGACTTGCCACTCCACTGCTTAGCTGACTCATGCCAAGCGATGCAGATCCATCGAAGAATGTGATGTTCGTCCCATCTGACGAGAATGAGCCATTAGCATAGGGCGTTAGCGTCGCCGTAAGAGTTACAGGTTGACCGTAAACAGCGTTTTGCGGTGTCTGAGCGACGCTGATGGAAGTGGCAAGACCGCTCTGAGATACGCTAGCAACTGGAGAAATGCTAGTAGCGTAGTTCGTGTCGCCGCTATAAGTAGCAACAATAGATTGAGTATCGCAGTTATTGACAATAAAGGGTGAAAACTGCGCGCTTTGCGCATTTCCCGCCAGAAAGACTTCCAGGCCCTGGGACGTTACAGCGACAACATCCACCTGATTATCACCATTGAAATCCTGGACTGTGGCATAGATCGTAGCTCCGGCGGCAGGATAGGTTTTTGCCGACTGAAACGTTCCATCGCCATTCCCAAGTAGAACTCCAACGGTGCCGTTAACGCCATCAGCATTCGCCGTAATGATGTCCTTCTTGCCGTCCTGATTGAAATCTCCAATCGTTAGATAGTAAGGGCCCGTATTCATGGGATAGGCCGTTTCGGCTCCAAATGTTCCGTCACCGTTTCCGAGCAGAATAAATACGGTATTTGCCGGTTGCTCAGTAACGGCAATATCCAGTTTGCCATCTCCGTTGAAATCGGCCAGAGCCACGGAACCACTAGAAGTTGCGCCACCAGTCGGGAAAACTCCCTTCTGGAAGGTGCCGTCACCATTACCTAATAGAAGAGTGATGCTGCTATCACCATCATCTGCAACAACAATGTCCGGATTTCCGTCGCTATTTACATCTCCAATTGCGATATTCCATGGAATGTGGCCGGTGCTGAATAGACCCGCTGGAAGAAAAGTGCCATCACCGACACCAAGCAGCACCGCTACCTGATCGTGGGCACTGTCGGAAACAACGAGATCCTGATTGCCGTCACCATCAAAATCGGCCATGGCAAGAATCTGATAGTTCGATCCTGAAGCCGCAGGATAAACCGCTCCTGCCTGAAATGTACCGTCGCCATTCCCGAGATAGATTGCGATCGAGCTGTTTGTCCCTTTGTTCGCTACAGCCAGGTCCTGTTTGCCGTCACCGTTGAAGTCCCCTACAACAACGCCAAACGGTGTCGTAGCCGAAAGGCTGGTACCCTGTTGAAATGTGCCATCACCATGTCCCAACATAATGACGACCGGGCCTAATGAAGTCGCTATGGCAAAATCTGGACGCCCATCTCCATTAAAATCGCCACTTGCTGGAGTTCCCATCGAGCTCGTAGTCCACGGCACCGAAGTAGGGATCTGATACAGCGCCGGCGGAGTGAACCCCTGGACAGCTGTTGTCGAATCCAAAGGGACTGTCCCAATGGTGGTGTTAGTGGTCGTATCGGTGAAGGTTAATGCTCCGGACGGCTGCATCGGTCCAAACCCCGAAAGGGTACCCGTCAGCGTGTAGCTTCCCGGAGTTCCGTTTCCAGTTATCGCGACTGCGGTAGCTGAAGAGTAGGGCGAGCTAAAGGTAAGCGCTACCGGAGCTGAAGTGCTGGCGCTGTATGCCTTAGGAGCGTTATAGATGGCAACAATCGAATGAGGACCTACGCCTCCAACCTCTGTTGCCAGGATAGCTGTCCCTGCAACCCCATTTGCCGATTGAACTTGTATGGTGCCAAGATCCTGGGCTGCTCCGGAAAACGTATCGCGAAACGTGACCGTACCACCCGTCACAGGCTGTCCCGAGGAAGATACATTTGCCGTCATCGTAACGATAGAGCCACTGACAGTGCCAGAAGGCGTGGCGCTCAGCAGTGTACTGGTCGGAGATTGTGCTCTCGCGATAAGAGATAGAAAAACCAGGCATAAGGCGGCTGCCCATGATACGGGCCGAATGAATTCCTTCCGGACGAAGTGTCCATCTAGCTCACTGAGGATCAACGATCGGGAATGCTTCAGGGGATTAGACATTTTCTCCTCGAATATTTCAAAACGATCAAAACAACCACCTTCAAAACGGGAAACCAGAAAGACTTTGCCAGTGCGATCAGACCTTCTCTCGAAATCCAATGAGAGAGAAATTCGTACAAGCCAAACATACGGGCACTCTTCAGTGAACCGGAATCACCGAGAAGTTGTAGAGCGCATGACTATCGTTAGCGATGGCTGACGACTACCCACCCATGAAGGCATGAAATCCTCGGAGCCAGAGCGAACCTCGCAATTTCGCTAATCTCCGACCCAAGAAGCTGGCGTGCCATTTAGCCTCCACGGATGGATAAGGAACGCGAAGACTTTGCAGAAACATGGGACAGATCAAAGAACGGACACGTTCCTCGAAGCAAACAGAGGCGGAGGTCGGTACTTTGAAGAGTCATTCGTAGTGCGGCCCTTGTACTAGGCTGAATCGACATATAGCTCAAGATGGAGCCAAGAGCAGGCTAGGCTGACGAAGGATCGGAAGGCGGTTGACGATTTGCAGTAGCGCGTGGCGAAGCGGCGGAGCTGTTTGAGTCGGTTGAAGCAGCGTTCGATATAGTTGCGCGGCTTGTACAGGCCGAGGTCATAAGGTCGAGCACAGTTCGGTTTCGCCTGGACGGGATCACGGCCTTTGCACTCGTGGCCTCTATGTGGGCAACCAGGGCAGCACCGTCGCAGCCCTGGTCGGCGAGAACGGCTTCGAGCATCCCTGTCTGCTCGGACAACACTAAGACTTCCGGTGGAAGGTGTCCGTGGTCCGGCAATTGTGCAGCAGCGTGCTGCACGAATTCCGGAGCGCCACAATCTTGCATCCATTTGACGTCCAATAAGTGGTGTCAGGGGTACTAACGAGGTACTTTGGAAGCCATCGGCGGGCTCCGTTTCAATAAGTTACCGTCGCCCCAAGCACTTTCACGGCGATAAGATGGGTTCGAATCCCATCGAGGACGCCAATGAATACAGGGTTTTGAGCGATCCGCGCTTCCCTGCGATATGTCGAGTTACATGCAGCTAAGGTGCAATGGAACGCCCTCGCAGTCGTGAGCGAGTCGATGTCTACTCGAAGAGGGAGATGGCGACGCGGAGGTCGTCGGCAAGGCGCCGATATAGCTCCTGTATCGTGCGCAGCGCGAGTAGCTGGTCCGAGGTATCCGGCGGCTCCGAGACTATCAGACGCTCGATGGACTCAATGTCGATCGCAACGGCTTCCAGCTTCTCGGTCAGTAGGGTTGGGGCGCCTTGTGGCATGGCAAAACAGTCTACCATTTGCGACAGCTGAAAGCTTACCGTCAGCAGCTCCGAGATCTTTGCTACGACGGTTTGCCAACGCTTCTCGTGGTCTTTGTATAGGCGTCGAACTCTCCTGCGGCCTCGACGGAGAGGCCTTTGCTCTTTTCAGATACTTATCGAGGATCGTTCCAAATTATGACGGAGCAGTTTGATTAGCAGGCGAGTGACTCGCCTGTTTCATTCCTGGCTAAGCTGTGACGCGCTAAACCTCTACCAGTTGCCGTCCGTAACGCTTTTCGACGTATTCGTCGAGGATTACCTGAAACTCCTCAACAATCCTGTCGCCTTTCAGCGTGGTGAACAGCTTGCCGTCAACATAGACGGGGGCTTTTGGCTCTTCAAAGGTTCCTGGGAGAGAGATGCCGATGTTTGCATGCTTCGACTCGCCGGGGCCGTTGACGATGCAGCCCATTACTGCGAGCTTCAGCTCCTCGACGCCAGCGTATTGCTTCTTCCACTCCGGCATCTGTTCGACGAGATAGCCCTGAATCCGCTCGGCGAGTTCCTGGAAGTAGGTCGATGTTGTACGGCCACAACCGGGGCAGCTTGTTACTTGAGGCATGAAGCTCCGGATGCCGAGGGACTGTAGGATCTGTTGGCCGCAACGAACTTCTTCGCTGCGATCGCCACCCGGCGTTGGGGTGAGGCTGACACGAATGGTGTCGCCGATGCCGTATAAGAGCAGTGGAGCCAGACCGGCAGCGGAGGCCACGATTCCCTTCATGCCCATGCCAGCTTCTGTGAGGCCGAGATGCAACGCGTAGTCGCAGCGCTGCGCAAGTTCTTTATAAACATCGATGAGGTCGCGGACTCCTGAGACCTTTGCACTGAGAACGATCTGGTCGCGGCGAAGGCCGTAACGTTCGGCGGCGGCGGCGTTGTCGAGAGCCGAGACAACCATCGCTTCCATCATCACATCGCGGGCGGGCAAAGGATCGGCGGACTTCGAGTTCTCGTCCATCATCTTGGTGAGGAGCGCCTGATCGAGCGAGCCCCAGTTGACGCCGATGCGGACGGGTTTCTGGTGCTCGACGGCGACCTCGACCATGGTGCGGAAGTTGTCGTCATCTTTGCGCCCGATTGAGACATTGCCGGGATTGATTCTGTACTTGGCCAGCGCTCGGGCCGTTTCGGGATACTTCTTCAGGAGCAGGTGGCCGTTGTAGTGGAAGTCACCGATGATCGGAGTATTCCAGCCTTTTTTCGCCAGACCGTCGACGATGGCAGGAACGGCTTTGGCTGCCTCGTCGTTGTTGACGGTTACGCGGACCATCTCCGAGCCTGCACGAGCGAGAGCGGCGACCTGTTGGATGGTGCCTTCGACGTCGGCTGTATCTGTGTTCGTCATCGACTGGACGACAACGGGCGCGTCGGACCCAACCCGAACGCCTCCAATGTTGACGGTTACCGCACGACGACGCTGTATCTCAGGCATAAACTCTCCATCCTCAAGTTTATCATCGGGATGTCTCCAGCCATCGCGATACACTAGCGTTGATGGCCCGGTAGCTCAGTTGCATAGAGCAGCGCACTCCTAACGCGAAGGTCGCAGGTTGGACTCCTGCCCGGGCCACCACAGAATCAACGACTTACAAGAATGGCAAAAGAGTTGAATCGCTAGTGGGTCACATTTGGGTCACTAGTTAGATACCCCTAATGCACTTGTGTAAGTCTTCACAAATCCACCCAAAGACGCGATAGATTTGGCACATGCAGCCTCTACCCCACCGCGTCTACATCCACGCTCACCACTACAAAGACAGTTGGGCTGTCCAGTACCTAGAGGCAGACCTCAAGACACCTGTGGGCAGGATGTACAACTACAGCCGTATAGACCAGGTGCGCGAGATCCTGAAGCGTGCTGATTGTTGCCCTTGAGGAATGGGGAAAGTTTGAAGAGGGGTTGAGGTGTTGGGGCATAGGGGCGTGCTATCTGGATCTCAGCAGTGAGCAGTATGGGAAGCTCAAGACGAAACAATTAGATTTCCACAATGCAGCAAAATGAACACGTCTGTACAGCAAAAAAAAAATAGCCCCACTCCAAACCAATGCAGGGTATGCAGAGGAATGAAGTGGGGCGTTTTTTCTAAACTTGTGTGGTTACGCTGCTAAGGCTATAGGGAAATTCAACAGAGCAAACTCTCCGAAGTGTTCTCTGGCTGCTGCATCGTATGCATGGGCAGCATCTGTCTCAAATGGAAGTAACCCACGAGTTTCTTCTTTCCCGTTAATCATGATCCTAGCCACCCACTTGTTTTCTCTTTTGCACCAATGAACTCCCTTGTATTTACTCCCACCACTCTGGGATCGAGAATTCCATGCATTCTGTTGACGGGTAGCCAGCCGAAGATTGGACCGCCTGTTGTCCAAGGTATGGTTTGGGTTAATGTGGTCCACCATCAGATCATCAGGTGCATTCATGATGAATCTGTGAATGCCAAGCACCCCCTGTGTACCGTCAGGTTTAGGGGAGCGAGTTCTAAAATAAACTCTATTGTTACTGGCCATTTGCACAGTCCAAATATGCTCAGCTACCTTCTCGGCGTCCTCAACATCTATTCTGCTGTGGAACTTACCATGTGCAGGACTGTCCACAAACAGGTACGCTTCGCCTGTGGCTTACCGATTAATTACAACTGAACTCAAGATGTTCTCCAAATAAAGAAAGCCCACCAGCCTCATTGTTGGAAGGCTGGTGGGCGTGTTATTTCCTGCATCAGGTTCTATGCAGTTGCCGCTATGCTCTACGCGTGCTGCGTCAGCGTTTTGATAGGATGAGTTCCTGCATCCGTAGCAAACGAGCCTCCCCTGCCGTATCCAATGAACGCAACCGCACCCTTCGATGCCAGGTAGGTGTAGGGATCGCGTGCAATCTGGAACGAACCAACATTACGCAGAGTGTAACCAGCCTTGAAGTCACCGAGCGCAATGGCCTTGTTCGTTGCAGCAATGTTGGGTGCGAACTGATCCAGAACCACAGGGCGGCCAAGCAGCGTGCCGAGAGCATCCACACCATTAGGAGCCGACAGAGCAGGCTGGAACAGGGGGCGGCCAGCGCCGTCCAACAGACCCAGAAGAACGCCACGAGTTGTAGAGTTCATAGTCCAGGTGCTGTTAGGCAGGTAACTTGGGTCGATGCTATTGTAGAGGGCCAGTAGATCCAGATATGTCACCGCAGTCGGAGCAGCAGAGGTTGCACCAGACGTCGCACCGCTGATGTAGCTGGCGAAGTTGCCAGAGCCCTGCGAGATGTTCTTAGCGAGTCCACGATACAACCGCTGGCCGAACGCATCCTTGATGAACCCATCGAGGTCAAAATAGCTGTCCTCAAGTTCCTCAAGCGTCACGAGAATGACACCAGTGGTGTACTTGTCCGTGTTGCTGGTAGCAGTAGAGAGCAACTGGATCTGCTTCACTCGCTGCCGTATCTTCACCCCAGGTCGTGAGGCCGTTTCCAGTGTCATTGACGAAGCTAATCTTCATCGAAGCACCGGTATCGGTCTGACGCTGGTTGACGATGTTTACAACACCACCATATGCAAGCTGTGCCTGAGTCAGGATGGGACTGAAGGCAGGAGCAACCAACTGCGAACCACCAGTGATGCTGCCTGCAACAGCGCCAACACCAAGGTCACGCTGTTCAGTCATCTTTCCGTGAACAATGTAGTCACGCAGTGCACGCTTCTCAGCTTCTACCTTCTCATCGTTGCTGACGCCAACCTGACCACGCGGAGGACGGGCTGCACGCTGTTCCTGTTCTGCACGCTCTGCCGTGTCCTTAGCAATGCGTTCCTCAAGAGCAATGCTCTGCTCAATGATGTCAACATCAGCTATCATCTTCTGTGCACTGGTGCGTTCCTCAGCGGATACACCCTGTTTGGTCAGGATCTTCTGTGCATCAAGGAGCAGCTTGGTCTTGCTGTTGCGGAGTTCAATCAAGTTCTGAGACATAATTTTCTAATTCCTTTTCTGTGTTTGGGCGCAAGACTTCACACGCTTATAGGCATGGGTCATGGGCAATGAATTCTTAGTAGGTGGGGAATGGCACACGCTGACTGGGTTGAAAGCCTGGACGGGTGGTGCGTAACTTAGAAAGAAATAGGTAAAAGTGCTTTTGTCAAAAGTGACAAAAGCTATCAAAAACCGCTCAATTAAAAATGATTCAACGGATTTATTAGCGAAGTCTTGGCTATCTGAACCTGCATTCTCATGCGCCAAAGTTCCTCATCAATGCCTGTTTCCTTGTTGCCACTCAGCAGACTGCGAAGCTCTTGAGGGCAGGAACGGACATCAACCTGAGTTTGCAAATATGCAGGGTTGCTGGTCACTGTGAGTTCCAAGAGTTCAATCTGATCCAGCGTGCGAATCGCTGTTCCTTGGTCATCCTTCCAGCTATCCTTCAGCGTGCGGAAACCAAACGAACATCCTGCCGTCACTCCTGCCTCTACAGACAGTGCAAGGTCACTTGCATAACTGATTCGTGTGTCTACGTCTGCTGAGAAGTGCACGCCTCTGGAATCAGTTGTGAGCTTGAGGTTGCCTGCACGAGTGCTTGCAATGGGCTGTGAGGTGTTGTGATTGTTGAGCAGGAAAATATTGCTGTTGCTGCGTAGTGTGTCAGTCACGGCGGCAGGAGAGACAATCTCCTGAAACCCACCAAGGTCAACCGATCTCACACCAAATGCAATCGCTGTCCCTGTGAGTGTTCTCTTAACCCATCTGCGGCAGGCTCTAGAGATTCTGTAGCTCTAGGGCTGGGAGATGTCTGAGTTCTTTTTCATTCATCATTCTGTTGTCCTTCGTTGTTGTCGGCGTTGCCTACAGGTGCAATCTTGTCGTTGGTTGCAGGAGGTCCAGCACCAACTAGCTTCTCAATGTCGGCCGTGTTCACAGGAGCAAGAATCAACTCACCCACCGCACCACCTACAGGATTGAGTCCCATGAGTTCTCTGAGTTCATCCGTCTTGTACACGCCTGCTTGTCTGGCCACAGAGATGGACTGAATCATGCTCTTAGGGTCAGACTTCAACAGCGAGTGCCAGTCATGCGAGATGATGAACTTCGACATCTGACCAGGGAATAGCTTCCTCAGCAGTTCCTGATGGATCTTGTGCATCCAAGGCTTCAGGGCAAGCTCAAGGAAGGCCAACATCTGCGAACTGTAAACCTCACCAGACACACGAGCCTCAGAGGACAGAAGCTGCGTGCTGATATGGAACATGCCAGCAATCTGTTCACGGTTGAAGGCTTTGGATTTGATCCAAGATGCTGATTCAGGGTCAATGCTGATTTTCTCAATCGACATATCCTGATCCAGAATCGCAACACGATGCTGATTCCCCGCAGACTGGAGTGCTTCAAAGTCGGAACGCATCTTGCCTTTGTCTTCAGGCTTTATTTTGCCTACCGTTTTCAGCACAACATTGGGGGTGGCGTAATTCCTGAAGAACCTCTGGCCAAACTTATCGAGTGCAAGAGACTCACCCAATACGTTTGCCGCATTCCTGATAACACTTACGCCTGTGACACCATCACCGCTTGGATGAGCAGGAACATGGATCACACTGGAGGCAGGAAGAGTTCTCTTCTGTCCACCTTCTGAAACGTCATAGAGGATGTCGCCTTTAGGATTCCGATACACCCTGACATAGTTTGGATTCAGGAACCAGAGGCCGTTCGCTACACCAGAGGCGTTGCGAGTGACCTCAAGAAATCCATTACCATGCAACAGCACACTGACAAGGAATTCTGTCCACAACACAGCAGGCGTTGATTCGATTGAAGGCTGGAAGGCTAAGAGATCGTGAACAGGATGACCCAGCAGTTCAACCTTGCTTGCTCCCTGCCTCTCGTACAGCTTCAGCGGCAAGGATGCAATGCTGGAACTAATCAGCGACACACAGGCATTGACGGCGGCCAATTGCATCGCTGAATGAGGATTGACTGACTCTCCTGCCTCTGTTCCATGTCCATCAGAGAACAGATGCTGCCATGCACCAGCCAGAGGTGTGGACGGGTTACTGCGTGTTTCTTTGTTCTCGGGCGGTGAAAGCCCAAGCGATAGTAATTTCATATATTGGTGTTCTTTCTTTGGTTTTATGGCGTCTAACTAGCTGGATAAGGGTGGTTAGGTGCATCTAAACCCAGGTTGAATCTCTAAAGGATTCCCTGAGTGATTCCCACGCAACCTATAGGCTAGAAACCACAATATGTAGTATGGTTAGCTTCCAACACCACAACATTTTGATGTGTGGATATAAAAGTTTGCCGAGTGGGCTGTCTATGGCCACGTCGAGAGGGTCTTTCGGTGACCCCATCCCATCTGTTGACCTACCAGCACTTACAGGATTTAGTTGTTCCCTATGCGAGTGCTGATAGGTCGTAGTTGTTTCGTTATCTAGCCGAGGATGGTCTACGCTGCTGTTGGCTTTTACCCATCTGCACAGCACCAGCCATGATGCTTGGAGCAGCCTGCATAATTGCTCTGTGTACTTGAGCAGCAACCTGAGCAGGATCGTTTGCACCACGAGCATCAATTGCACCCTCGTGGAAATGAACTCCACCGTCACCACCAGCACCGGAACTAGAAGACTTGAGCTTGTGGTTAGGCACAATGTGACCAGATGTATTAGGCACAAACAACTCTGGTCCTTGCTCACCAACTACAGCAGGTCCGTTGATGGGTCCACCTGTGGCCATGAATGGAACAACATCTTTGAGTGAGGACATAAAGCTGCCGTTGTCATCACCACCACCGAACAGGTCACTAAACAGTCCACCACCTGAGTCGCTATCACCACCACCACCGAATGACAAACCATTCTGGAATCGTGGCATGAGTTGATCAAACAGGAATGACTTCTGCTGTGCATTGGACAGTGGATTGATACCTGATCCTGTGGCATCACCACCACCTAAGTCACCAAAGATGGAACTCGCACCGGAAGTAGATCCTTTGCTCTTTCCGAATAGCTGACTGAATATGCTGCCGAGTCCACCACTGCTGCTGGTGCTGCTACCTGAACCAACTCCACCAGTAGCGAATTGCACAATCATTGGGTTCGATTGCGTTCCTAGCTGTGCATTTGGATTTTTGATACCGAATGCACCAAACAGACTACCTTCTGCCTTCTGAAGGAATGTCTTGCTGATGTCAGTAAACACACCTGCACCGAATGCTTTACCATCGAACCCTTTACCAGTCATTCCGTTTACTAGCTGGTCGTTGAGGCTACGCAGTGTGTTGTCCACGATGTTTCGCATCATTGCTGCATTGTCTTTGGCAGCTTCGGTGTAGTCGTTCAAAGCCTGTTTGAATCCAACGATTGCACTAGAGGATGCAGGGTTTGCAGTCTGCTGATAGGCAGCCTGTTGCATCTGATAAGTGGCTGCCAGATTACCTTGAGCAGTCGAATTGTTATTAAGCTGTGCTTGCTTCTCTTGGTCGCTCAGATGAGAGTTGTTGTTGATTGACTCGCGGAGTGCCTGTAGCTTTGCCAGAGATGCAGTGTATGTGTCAGTGTTCAGAGCAGCCAGTGCCAGGGCAGCATCTTGGCGAGTCATCTGGCCAGTGGCAACAGCCATCTGGATTGAGTTCTCGCTAATCGCAGTCTTGTTAGCGTTCACAGCATCAAAGCCTGCACGAAGACTGGTTATCCAATCATTCGTAGCCTTACCAGCGGCAGTCAATTGGGCGTTGTCATCAGCAGAGACACCAGCAGTCTTGAAGAATTCCAGATTGGACTGAGATGCGAAGCTGGCCATGTCTCGCGCCAACGTATCAGCTTGTTTGGCTAGTTCAAGGCTAGTTGCCCAGCCCTTTGCCATTTCCTCAGCTTCTTTACGTCTAGCCTCAGCAGCCTTTTCTGCGGCCGTGTGAGCAGCCTGAGCAGCTTTGTCCTGTGCTACTAGCTTTCCGTTTGCATCCTTCTGTGATTGCAGATCCTGAGAGTCGCGGATTGTTCCACTGAACCCTTTGAGGATTGCAAGGTTGCCAGATTGATCTCCAGCCATGTCCTGCATGTTCATGTCATTGGTGACTAAATCAGGATGCTGGCGGAAATACTGCTGTTGCCTTGACCATTCCAGGGCTGCACTCTGTTTGTCAGCAATCTGCTTCTTCAGGTCGGCAGCTAAACCTGTATTACCTGACCGTGTAGCGTCGGCATACTGTCCACCCAATGAGGTCAGGTCATTGTTGAAACTGGTGACGCTGCCAGAGACAGAACCTGTACCAGCTTTACCCAACAGTGTGGACCATGATGCCAGCTTGTTCGCAGAGAGAAGTTGTGCAACCTTCTGTGCATCCTGCTCAAGACTCTTAGCCAAGTCATCAGCTTTGATTCTTGCTTCATCCAACTGGATGGCAAGATTGTTCTGACCTTTACCTTGCAGTTTTGCAATAGAGTTGCTGAGTTCATCGTTAGTCAGACGGAGAGAGTCAGCAGAGGATGCGGCGGCCAGGTGCAGGCTATTGAACCCAGCCGTCACAGCTTTGGGCATCTCCTGCACCTTTTTTACTGCCTCAGCAATCTCTGTTCCTAATCTGCTCAACATAGAGACAGCGGCAACAGCACCGACCAGTGGGAATGCAGCTTGGAACACACTGCTAAGAATCTTGGATTGGCTGGCGAGACGTTCCAAACTGCGTAGCTGGTTCCCAAGAGGATTTTCCAACAGTCTGATTGCGCCAGCTAGTCGCTTGAAAGGCATTGACCGTGCTGTGGCTGGCGTCTGCGGCTGCACCTTGGAACTGCTTCAACTGCTTATTCATTTTGTCTACGCCAGAACTAAAATTACTGGCATTGACTTCAAATTGGATTGCTACCTTACCCGCTGGTGGCATGATCTACCTACTCTTCTGAAATGTTGTCTGGATTTGCGACGGCCTGAACGATACCTTCAGTCAGCGAGTCAACAATGACTGCACTGATTGCATCGGATTGAGATTCAAAAACAGGGCGCACCCAAGCATGGGCAGGAATGAATTTGCTCTCTTTACCAGGTCCACGTGTCTTGCCTGCGTTCCTGCCACTCTTGATTAGCTTGGAATAACCACCCTTAACCTGACGATGGCCATATTCCACCATGATCGCGTAAGGTGCAGTATGCTTCCCAGGGCCAATGGTCGCCACGATACCTTCGCTGGTTTTAGTCACGCTAAGTTGAATGTCGGATGCCATTGCACCAGGGGGCAGTGCTGTTCCAGATGGCAAATCAGGTCTGACTGGTGTTGCCTCGGTCAGAGCGTCCTGCATCACTCGGCCGCCCTTCCGGAGACTCTTCCTGACAACCTTTTCCGCAGTCTGAGTCTTCAGCTTGTTGAAACTGTTCATCAGTTCGTTGAGCCCTATGACCTTTATTCCATCAGCCATCTACCACTACCTCGCTATTGCCTACAGTGGGTGGATTGGCGATAAGCAAATCACCCAAGAGTTCCATAGACAGGAAATGTTTGGCGGTCCAATCGTGGGTATCGAACTTGCGATTAGCCATCTTGCAGGCAAGTCCGATTGCGGAGTGTGCATCAAACGCTATGAGGCGTCGGAAGGTTACGATTTCATCTTTAGACTTGGCGAGTGTTACTGCGAAAAGCTTCACGGTTTATTTAGATCCTTTGCGTGTTAGAACTGCGAATACTGAAAATGGGGTGAACCACAGGGCTGCACAGAAAATGGCTAGCATCATAGTTTGTCCTTTGGGTGATGCATGGTAATACGGTGATTTAATGTTTAATTCTTAGCTGCCAGTGACGAGGGTGACGGGGCCTGACACCTTGAGCTTCACCGACCAGCCGATAGCCTTTGTCGTGTCGATGCTGATGTCACGAGACTCAACCAGTGCACTGAACGTGTAGGTGTCGCCAACGCTGGTTTGTCCTGCCTGAGTGTTGATGGGCAGAACGAGTTTGAAATCGTACTTGAGGCCATTGCTGAATGCAGTCTCAACGGCAACCTGTCCAGCATCCGAAGAGATGCGGTTACCACTGATGTCAATAGTTCCGTTGTTGCGAGTCGTGGTGATAAATTCCTGATCGTTGCCGCTCTGAAAGTTGGAAACATCTTCCGAACCCCACTGTGCACCAGAAATGCCAGAGGTTTTGATTTCGCCTATGAGAACAAAGGTTTCCGTTCCTACTGCTCCTGTAATGCCACCGATTGAAAGAGAACTGCCTTTACCTGCCTGTGCCTTGCTACCTGCGTAAGCCATGATGTTTGTCCTTAAATAGAAATACCCACCGATTGGTGGGCTGTTGTTGGTTGCACAGTGTGCAAGATGTTGTTAGAGAACTGAGAGAATGTGGAACTCTGCACAGCAGCGATACTGCAAAGCTTCATGCAGGAAGTAATCAGTGTTGCTGGTCCAGTTGACCGTCATATTGTGATCTTGATAACCGTTCAATGCTGCCTTCAGTTGGCTGCGGAGTGTGGCTGCATCAAAGTACGTCTGCCCATAGCAACTGATCTCCACTCGATACCGTGTGAGTCCAGATGTGTTCAGTGTGGGTGATGCAGTTGCGCCAATCACGCTGTATGTCAGTGCCGGCAGTATGGGTTCAAGTGGTAATGTCAGCGGATAGATTCGAGCACCAGGCAGTGCTGAGGACAGGACAGAGAACAATGATTGTTCAATCATGCTGTACCGTCCAGTTCATACACACTCAGGGTCACAGTCTTGTTTGACTGGTCTGGATTGCTGATGCTCTCAATGTTGAATGTGTGAGTGCCTGTGGGATCGGTGTATATGACTCGCTGATTGGGCTGGAATGTGAACGAGCTTGTCCATCTCACCAGAATGTCCAGAGTGTTTTTACTGACAAACTCGCCAGCCGAATACTGCTGTTTTCCATCTTTGAAGTTGATTGCTGCCCATGCTGTGTATACCGTCTCCCATGAGGTCAGAGGTTGGCCAAGTTCATCAGGGGTTGTCGATTGGGATTGGATCTGGATGCGTTTGGACAATAGGCCAGGATTCATGCTGCCACCTGTAGGGGGAAATTTAGATAAGCAAACTCGCCAAAGAGTTCACGAGCAGCAACGTCATAAGCTTTAGCTGCCTCTGTCTCAGAGTGGTAGCGACCGAAGGATTTGAGCTTGCCGTTGACTCTGATGTGCGTTCGCCACTTGCTCCTATCGTTGCACCACGAGACGCCTTTGAATCGTGATCTACTTCCACGATGACTGCGGCTGTTCTGTTTGTTCTCTGAACGAGTAGCAAGCCGAAGATTGGAACGCCTATTGTCCAAGGTGTCGTCAGGGTTTTTATGATCCACTAATGCGTCAGCGGGTGCATTAGTGATGAAACGATGCAGCGGGAGAGTTTTCTGCTTTCCGTTTGATTGGGTGACATTAGTTCGGAAGTAAACCTGATTCTGACTCTTGCCCTTCCAGACACTCCATGTCCGTACTGCCACCTTCTCAGCGTCTTCAATATCAATCAGACTGCGGAAGGTTCCATGAGTATCGCTGTGTGCAATCAAATATGCTGTGTTGTTTTTTGAATCAATTAGGACCATGCTCATGCTTTGGGATATCCAAGGTGAAAGAGTTGATAGGTAGACAGCAGAGACTCCGCACTTAGTGGTGTGGGCATAAGGTTGAAATTCCCGCCTCCCTGTGTGACTTCTGCCCTGTTCTCGTAATAGGCACCCACAATCAACTTGATAGCGTGCAGGATGCTGTTGGGCACATTCTCGTATCCACAGGTAAACAAGATGTTCACGCTGTTGGTATCGTGCAGGGCAGTTGGCCAAGCTGTTCCATAAGTCGGCGTGATGCGTGCAGGCTGAGAGAGAAGGTCTGCGTTGTAAGCACTTGGGTCCAAGGTCTGAACCGTGCCTGTCTGGTCTTTATAGGTGATGCTGTCAATACTGATCACTGGTCCACGCGGCAAAATGATTGCTGTCTCATCGTTGGCAAACATTGAACCGTGGCGGCCGTGCCTGTGGTGGAGATGCGACCAGCAACCATATCTGGGGAACTCATCAAACGCGAACTCCCACTGTTGGGATATCAAACAGCGACCAGTGAGGTCTTCTGCTCTTTCTCTGGCGGCAGAGATTAGGGCTGTTATCAGGTCGTCATCATCTGTGAAGTCAACGCGAAGATAAGTCTTCATGTCTGTAAGCAAGATCGGTTCATTTGCAGGGTCACTGACTCTGCGTAGTGGAAAGGCCATTCTGTCTCCTGTGGTATTCGGTGCACTCAGGGTGACCAGCCTTCAGTGCCAGGTGATGAATGCAGGCATGGGTTGCCACTGCCATCACTCGCTGTTTGTGTGGGGTTGCATTTGGATCAAACCAACTGAGTTTGCCTCGCTTGATGCTGTCGCAATCAATCAGTTCTGCCTCAGAGGGGTTTGGCGCGTCGGCCGGAACCACCAGGGAGCAGTGCTGGCAATGATGGACGAGCCCATCTGGTAATGGGTGGGTAGGGTGTTTCATGCATATTCCTTCAGGGTGTAGCTGGATCTCGTTGGGCCTATTTCCACGCTGAGACAATCACCTGAATGCAGTTCCTCTTGGAGACTCTGCAAATGTTGTGGGGATACTCCCAACTTGTTCTGTACGTGTTCATTCCTCAGGCGAATCCAATATCGCTTCTTGTCGTATCGGTCCAGATAGTTCAAGATGAGCAATTCCAGACCGAGTGCAGATGCTTCGTAATGGTTGTGCATTGGGTGATCCTTATAGAGAAATAGGGCAGGAGCTAAGGACCGTGAAGAGGGCACGGCCAAGCATCAACTGCCCTTTACTGCTGCGATAACAGGAGGGGAACCGCAGCAATCTTGGAAAATCTGAATGTCAATGATTGATAAAAAGGATGGATGCAGGAGCACTCAACACAATCCCGCCTCATCCAAGAGACTGTCCCTTTTTGTGCCGCTTGGCAGGACACCGCATCTAAGCGGTAGGAATGTGAAGGTGCGTCACTGCACCCATTAAGGTTGGGCTGCCTAAGCCCGAACAACACAGCGAACCAGGGGAACGAACCCAAAGACTGTGCTGCCCAAGGGATAAACACTGAGGAAAGGTCACCAACGGATGAGCGGCCGTTGGCTATGAAACCCAGTGTTGTATCCCTCTGATATATACGTCCTTGAAAATAGAAAAAAAGTTACATTTGGAGATATTTATTTTTCAAGCTGCCCATTCATCAGATTCAGGGATAGCGTGGAAGGCGAACGGCGAGCTCTTCCCACCTTCACCATCACGGCGAATCTTCCCTTGCTCAACAAGCTCACCCACAGCGGCCAAGACTCCCCTTGTGTTGCCACCAACTAAGGTTAGGAGAGCAGCCTGCCCAATGCCAGGATTGCCGCTGATATGTGCAAGGATGTTGCTGCGGTAGGTTTCTTTTGTGTTAGCCGCACGCTTTTCCTGCTGACACTTCACTGTCTGCCCAATAGAAAATGCCTTACTGCTCTCATCAAATTCAAGCTCTGTGTAATCCAGCCTTGAACCATAACGCTGTGAGGTGCGGATCTTCCTTGTGTCGCCCATCTCGCCAGTCAGAAAGATACTGGTACACATTGCGGCAATGATTGCACTAGATCCCAGAATCGCATCTCCTGCCTCTTCAGTAGCGCGCTTTTTCAAATGGTGGATTGCCAGAAGGACAACACCCCTCTTCTCTGCCACCTCTACCAGGTCTGCCAATGCTGGTGCAATCTGCCCATAGTTGTCCATATCGACGTTAGGCAGGAAATTTACCAACGGGTCAATGATTACAAGCTTTACTTCTGGCATCTGCTTCAAAGTTGCTGCCAGTCGCGATACAAACCCAACACCAGGACGGCGAAGAACGACATGAATACCTTCATTGATATCCAGCAGTTGAAAGTGTTCTGACAGGTGAGCGCCTATTTCTTCAGATGCAAAGTAGAGCACTTCGCCTTTGATGGTGGAGCGTCCAAGGAAGTCTGTCCCTTTGGCTACGCAACTTGCAAGCTGGCGAACAAGGGTAGACTTTCCGCTCTTGGGCTTGCCGGCAATCATGTTGAGACTTCCTACTGGGAGCAAGCTATCTACTAGGTATTTGATTGGCTGATCCTTTGAGGATTCTAGGAGTTGGGACAGGGTTAATGTTTCAAATGCGTTAGACATGACTATTTGGTACCTTTCAGGTTTTTACTTTATGTTTTTTCGTGGGGATTCGCGGCGGGTTGTTTCCTTGGTACAGTTCTGTTTCTGTCGGAACACTGGTGAGCAGGGAGAATAGGAAACGGAAAGAGAATAAAAGAGAAAGAATATATAGTTCTTACTCTAGTATTTACTTTTTCCGTTTCTGTTTCTTACTGCTCACCAGTAAATTCATGGAAATGATCGCAACCTAACGGTTGCTCCCTCGGTTCCTATCGGAACCTCGCCCAGATGAATCAATAAAAATTCACAGAATGGGCAGAACGTTTTTAGGAAGATTAAGTCTATAGGTATAGAGAAACATCACAGAATAGTTAGCTGCTCATTTAGATTCCCGCCCTCTCTATTCCCTGCACGACATCTTTCAACCACAACAGCCTAAGTATGTGACTGCCCAATTCAAACTGCCTCTGCTCTTCAGCCTTTGCCGCAGCCTCTGCCGTCAACCTAGCCTCTGCCGCCTTCTCATCCTGAATCCGCTTCTTCATACGGGCAATGCGCTGTTTGACTACACTCTCGCCTATGCCTAGTTCCCGCCCAATCTGCTTATAGGTGAGATCCTCGCGGATAAGCTTGCATATCAACAGGTCCGTTCCCTGAATCCAGTCAGGCAGCTTTCTAGGGTACACAGTGCGTTGCCCATTCATGTACTCGCTTATCAACAGCGGGTTCTCGTCTCTGGTGATCTCTCCCTCAGCATCCGTGCCGTCCAGAATGATTGGGATGAACTTGTTGCGAGACTTCAGAGCCTCATTGAATGCGTCCGACTCTTTGCGCCTGACAATACTGCTCACCCAACCAACGATGCCTTCCACGCCACCGCGATAGCCAGCTAGTCCCTTCCATACACCCTCAACAACATCCTGAGCCCAGTCGTCAGCATCCGTATAGATTTCTGGGAACCCTTTGATGTTGTAGCCAATCTTGGGCAAACAGAAGTTTCTGACTCCCAGATAGAAACTGATCTCTCCAACTGGATCTCCATCCAGGAACAATTGATACGCCCTCGCAAGCATCCCTTCTGTTTGCTTCTTCTTCAGGGCTTCGTAGCTGCGGTCTTCCTCAGTTGCTACCAGCAGACCAGGATAGACAGCTTCGCAGTAATCAAAGAAGTCGTTCCTCAACTTCCTCGCGAAGCGGTTACGGGGGCAGTAGCCTTCTACCAGTCGTTCCCTGACCGTCTGAAGAAATGCCAGAGGGACGTTCTGATCTCCAGCCGTCCAGGTAGAAAGGAAGTGCGCCAGTTGGTCCAGATATCGCTCTGCCTCAAACTCGCCTTCCAAAAACAGCTTGTTAGCTTGGTTGATTTGGGCTTCACTCTGCCGATGCCTGAGAACAGTTGGAACCCTGACAACATTGATTACCGTGTCTGTATTCCGAATGAAGTCGGCCGCGACCAGAACCGTCTGACCATTCCGCAGCACCAGATGCTTACCACTGGGGCATCCGAAGTGTGGTGCGAACCATCCCCATGTTGCTTTGGCTGGATCTAGGGAACCAATTCGTTTGCGGACTATCTTTGTGGTTACAACCTGCTCAAATTCGTCACCAGTTAAGGCAGGCGGCGTTGCTGTGGGTTCGGTGGACTCTGACATCCTGATTTTCGTTGTAGGGCTTGCTACGGCTTCCGTTACTTCAATTGTTTCGGTTACTTCGATTGCTTCAATAATTGCGTTACTCATTGTGAATCTCTTTCTTGGTTAAATAAAAAATCCCCCATGTAGGGGGTTGTGGGTTCTGGATACTGCGTTGGAACTTTGGTTTAGTCGTTATCGTGCTGGGTCAGGTTGGCATGGTCCATTCGCGCATAACGTGCAAGCTCTGCGGCCGGCACCAGGATTTTCTTACCGATCTTCCTGAACTTGAGTTCCTTGGCAGCAATGATGTAATCGAGTGAGCGGATGGAGATGCTTAGGGCGAAGGCTGCATCCTTGCGGGAGTACAGGAGTTTGGATACTTCACGGTTATCGGTAGAGGCAGCGGCAGAGATGTCAAAAAGCATTGGCATTGGATTCCTTTGAAGTGGGTGACAAATAAACTGTTATCAAAAGTGATAAGAGTTATGGTGGGTTAAATACAAAAGGCCACCTCGACGGTGGCCACTGGTGGAGCGAGTTGTTTTATCTCTATAGAGTCATAGTAGGAAAATCAGGGGTAAAAGGTGACATCAGCCTAAAAATATTTGCAAGATTGTTCAGAGTGCTGCGTTCAGGTGCATTTCCCCTCCTGTAGTAAAAGATAAGATTCAGAGGGTAAATCCCGACATCAGCCTGAATTTATTTTCCTTCCTACAGTAAAAGATAAGAAAAGGGACCCAAATCCTCTGGTGACAGGCAAAATAATTTGCATGGTCACGCTTCGGACTGCGTTTGGGTGCAGGTGAAAATATCCCCTACACTAATAGGTGGGATATTTTAGGTAAAAGGTATGGTCAGGTTGAAAATATCTGTGGAAAACCCAAAATATCTTCATTTGGTCGTCCAATGACCATTGAGGCAAACCCCGATTCGGCTAGGCGGGGGAAGCTGAACTTATATGAGTGAAATTCCCTCTATAGTAAAAGATAAGAAAAGTGACCTAAAAACCCCCTAAGGGTTACAAAATAGTTGAAAATAATTCGTCTCCCTGCGTTCAGGGACAGTTCTTTGCAATATTCCCTCCCTGTAGTAAAAGACGGGAAAAGTGATCTAAAAACCCTCATAGAGTATAAAAATAGTTGAAAATAATTTATTTCTTCCGATTGAGGACAGACATAGCCTGCCGAATAGTGCTCTGGTCCAGGTGGGCGTACCTCGCTGACATTGCAATTGTTTTGTGGCCTGCGGCTTCCTGAATGACCTTGAGGCTGGCCCCGTTCTGAGCTAGTCGGCTGCAAAATGTGTGCCGATTATCATGCCAGCGATAGCTTTTGATCTTTGCCCTGCGCAATGCAGACTCCCACCATTTCTTGTTATCGCCAACTGAGAACACGGAATCAGGAGCAGAATTGTTTGGCTGTCGGCTTCCCTGCGCTTGCGATAGAGGGGCAGAGCCTTGAGAGCCTTGAGGGACTTAGCAACGTCATCAATCATGATTACCCTTCGATCTGTCCCATTCTTGGTATCGCGTGCAATGATCTCCTTCCGGTCAAAGTGAACGTCTGGCCACGTCAACGAATACTGTTCGCCTTTACGCATTCCCGTACCCAGGGAAACATCTAGCTCAAAAATCCTATGCTGCATCCTGTGCTGGTATTGAGGTCTGTTGGCTTTCTTTGCCGCGTCCACATCAGCCTGAAGAACCTTACGCAAACGGGTTCCCTCTGCCTCTGAGAGGAACCGAATAACCCCATTGTTGACTCTGGCTTGCTTCACATCTCGCGCCGGATTCACCTGCACTTTGTCTCGCTCTTTGCCGTACTTGAAAATCGGCGCTGAACACCGCCTTGTAGCGATTCCGAGTAGCGGGGGCAACATCAAGGCCAGCCAACCAGTCAGCAATCTCGTAGGGCTTGATGAAGCTTGCTGGTCTGTCTCCAAATGCTTGCTTGATTAGGCCGATACGCTGAGGTGGATTGTGCTGGTCGCGGTACTCCACAGGGTTGGCTTGGATGTGCTTCAGGAGTCCATCACAGAGTTCCCCCAGCGTTACCCCTGCCGCACTTGCCTTCATCTCTTTAAACGTCAGGACGGCTCTCTTGGCCGTAGTAGGCACCACGCCCTCCCCCGTGCGCTTTAGCAATCTGGCCTTCTCCAGATAGGCAATAGCGGCATCCCTGTCACTGCCGAAAGACTTCCTGACCTTCTTACCATCCTGCCAGTACCGTGCATACCAACTGTCACTTCCCTCTCGCTGGTACACCCCTTCAACCGCCGTTTTCGCTGCCTTGGTCTTCGCCATATGGGTCACAATATCATCACTGGGTCACATTTGGGTCACATGACTGCGTATTTACCTGCAACGCTATGCGCCGTTTGATTCGTAAGTGAATCTCGAAATGCTCAATGTTTACAGGGGTTCTAGACGTACATAGGCGCATAACGATGCAGACACTAGAACTCCCTCAACCGCACCTCCTAACGCGAAGGTCGCAGGTTGGACTCCTGCCCGGGCCACCACTCAACTACAAAACAATCAATGACTTGGCTGGAGCCGTAGAGCTCGTTCGACCTCGCGTGCCAAAAAGAGCATGGCCGAAACAGTGGGGAGTTGTTCTACGAGTTCGCAGCGCGGAATCGCGTTTCCCTGCTCTTTACCTCTTAGATTTCCCCCCAAAGACGCCGTGTGGGTTCGTCTTCTGACCACCAGCGAGCCAACTGGAAGGGTAAACAAATCTCTGCACTTGGGGGTTTCCCTCATTGTCTTCCCAGTAGTGCGGCGTGAAACTGAGTGGCAGTAGCAGCCCTCCCCTGAAGTTCAGCAGGATTTGTAAACAGGTTCTGGTAGACGGGAGCCTTTGAGATGAATCTTCGGATCATTTGGAAGAATTTCAATTCCACCAGTCTATTGCATTCGCCCCTTCCGCCATTTGGATCCGGTCCGCTTGAGCGCAATCCCAGGACAGCCGAAAGTGAGACAGCTACGGGTGTCCTATTCGGAGGCAATCAATGAATCGCACGATCATATTCTCTCCCTTGTTGCTGATCATTGGACTAATGCTGGTTGCAGTTCCCGCTGCCGATCTGGCGTGGGCTCAGAAGCCTGCTCAGGCGCATCCACGGGCAAACCGCGAGTCGAAAAAGATCTATTGGGTGAAAAAGAAATTCCGGCTGACGCTTACTATGGCGTGCAGACCGCGCGGGCGCTGGAGAATTTCCAGCTCTCGGGTGTCCCGATCAATCACTATCCCGGGTTCATTGAAGCGTGGGCACTCGTGAAGCTGGCGGCTGCTCAAGCCAACACCGACGTGGGCGCTATGAAGCCGGAGAGGCTGGCCGCCATCGAGAAGGCTTCTCAAGCGGTCCTTGCCGGCAAGTATCACGATCAATTTCAGGTCGATTGGTATCAGGGTGGCGCCGGTACCTCTACGAATATGAATGCCAACGAGGTGCTCGCCAACGTCGGCCTGGAGCTATCCGGCCATCAGAAGGGTGAATATCAGTTCCTCGACCCTCATGATGATCTGAATATGTCGCAGTCGACCAACGATTCCTATCCGACTGCGATCAAGGTCGCGTTCGTACTCCGTAACGGCAAGTTGATCGAAGAGCTTGAGAAGCTTTCGGCGTCGTTCCGGGCGAAAGGTGCAGCGTATATCGATATCGTCAAAATGGGACGGACTGAACTGCAGGATGCCGTGCCCATGACCGTTGGGCAGGAGTTCTACGCCTTCGCGGCAGCGCTGGACAGCGAGATTCAGTTGTTGCGAGACGCGGAAAAATATTTGTACGCCGAAAACATGGGTGCCACTGCGATCGGCACCGGCATCAATGTTCCGAAGGGGTATGCCGAGAAGTTCGCGGAGCATCTGTCAAAGCTCACCGGCAAGCCCTTCGTACCTGCCACTGACATGCTCGCGGCCACGTGGGATCAAGAGGGGTTTGTGGTCTATTCCTCGGCTCTCAAAAGTCTTGCCATCCTCCTTTCGAAGATCTCGGGCGACCTGATCCTGCTGACGTCAGGGCCGCGGGCGGGGTTGGCAGAGATCAACCTGCCGGCGTTGCAGCCGGGCTCCTCCATCATGCCGGGGAAGGTGAACCCGGTGGTTCCCGAGGTGATGAACCTCGTTGCTTTCCGGGTGATGGGCAATGACTATGCCGTCACGCTGGCAGCTCACAGCGGACAGCTTCAACTCAACGCGTACGAACCGCTGGAAGGCGTGGCGGTGATGGAATCGCAACATCTTCTCTACAACACGTCGAACCTTTTGCGGACCAAGTGCATAGACGGCATAACGGTCAATGAGAAGGTGCTGGCTCACTACATGGAGACGACCGTCGGCATCGTCACCGCGCTCAATCCTATCCTGGGCTACGAGAAGGCGACTGAGTTGGCGCAGGAAGCGTACTCGAGCGGCAAAGGGATACTCGAGATCATTCGCGAGAAGCACATTCTTACGGAACAACAGATCCAGGAACTGCTCGATCCCGCCAAGCTGACTGGGCTGGACAAGTCGAAGTACCAGCCAAAGTAGTGGTTGGCTAATGATCGCTGCGCTACGTGCAGACTTCGAAGGGAGTTGATTATGAAGCAGTCGTACAGAATTTGCACCCTGTTTATCGTCTTCCTCTTTGTTGGTGGCTATCAGGATGCTATTGCCCAAGGAAAGAAACCCAACATCGTGATTCTAGCCACAGGAGGCACGATCGCCGGTGCCGCCGCTACCGGTACTCAGTCCGCCTACACCTCTGGCGCGGTTACGATCGATGCCATGCTGAACGCTGTTCCGGGAATCAAGGACCTGGCCAATATCAAGGGGGAGCAAGTGGCCAACGTCGGATCTCAGGACATGTCGTTCGACATCATGCTGACTGTCGCTAAACGCATCAATGCGTTGCTGCCGACACCAGATGTTGACGGCATCGTCGTGACGCATGGCACCGACACCATGGAAGAGACGGCATTCTTCCTCAATCTAGTAGTGAAGAGTGACAAACCAGTAGTCCTAGTGGGATCAATGCGACCGTCCACGGCTGTCAGCGCCGACGGCCCGTTGAACCTCTACAATGCCGTGGCGGTGGCTGGCGATCCGCGTGCCAAGGGCCGTGGAGTGATGGTCGTCATGAACGACTGGATACACGGCGCCCATTCTCTGACGAAGACGAGCACTACAGACGTCCAGACGTTCATGTCGCCGCTACGTGGATTGGTTGGGGTGGTTGCATACGGAAAGAGTGATTTCTACAACGTTCCTGTATGGAAGAACACGACGACGAGCGAATTCGACATTTCAAATGTGACCAAGTTGCCGCGGGTGGATGTTGTCTTTGCTTGCGCCGACATGTCCCCTGACCTGATCGATGCCAGCGTGAACAACGGCGCCAAGGGAATCGTCATCGCCGGCGTTGGCAACGGCAACATGAACAAGGTCTCGGTGGAAGCGGCCGCGAGAGCGGCAAAGAAGGGAGTCGTCATTGTTCGCTCCAGCCGGGTGGCCACAGGGCTCGTTGGACGCAACGTAGAAGTGAATGATGATGAGCTCGGCTTTGTTGCTTCCGATGAACTCAACCCCCAGAAGTCGCGAATTCTGCTGATGTTCGCATTGCTCAAGCCGCGTACAACGGAAGAGATCCAAACATTGTTCGGGACCTACTGAACCTGCTAGCACATCGATTGTGGCGAAAGCCGAAAGGTGAACGATCATGGTGTGGGTTGAACTATGCATTCTTCTCGCGTGCATTCTCATCGGAGCTCGCCTGGGTGGAATCGCGCTAGGTACTGTGGCGGGAATCGGATTAGTCATTTACGTGTTTCTCATTCGCTTGCCGCCCGGCGGCCCCCCGCAAATTGTGATTGGGATGATCATTGCGGTGATCACCGCGTTGGCGGCCATGCAAGCGGCTGGAGGTCTCGATTATCTTGTCGGCATCGGCGATAAGATAATGCGAAAGAACCCGCGGTATATTACCTTCGTCGCTCCCGCAGTTACCTATCTGCTCGTCTTCCTATCAGGGACTACGCATGTCATTTACGCTCTTCTCCCGGTGATAGCGGAGGTTTCTCGAAAGGCGGGTATTCGACCGGAGCGTCCAATTTCCATCAGCGTCATTGCGGGCTTTCAGGGTGTGATCGCTTCTCCCATCTCGGCTGCCACGGTAGCGATGATTGGTGTTCTTGCTTCGCGAGAAATATCTTTACCGCGGTTGCTTGCAGTCACCATTCCTTCAACTTTTCTGGCCGTCCTCGTGGGTGCCTTGTCTGTGGCCTGGCGTGGCAAAAACCTGGATGAAGATCTCGAATATCAACATCGCCTCGCCACTGGCGAGCTAAAACCTCCCCAACCGTTGCCAACTTTGAAAGCGGGCGACTTATTCAATGCCCGCGGATCGACAATCCTCTTTCTGATGGGGATTGGCTTGGTCGTACTGATCGGAATGTTTCCAAATCTTCGACCTGTTTATCAGACCATTGAAAATGGGGTGGCAGATTCCGATCAGGTGAGTATGGGGATGGCGATCATGATCGTGATGATAGCTATTGCAGGACTCATCATGATCATTTTCAAAGCATCCCCCGAAGCAACTTTGAAAGGGAGCATCATGAAGAGCGGGATCGTTGCGATGATATCGATCCTTGGTGTGTCGTGGCTGGGATCTTCGTTCTTTGAGGGCAACCGCACGTTCATTGTCAGTGGCATTGCGGGTTTGATCGAGCACTACCCCTGGGCTTTTGCCGCGGGCCTGTTCCTCTTGTCCACGTTGCTTTTTAGTGCAGCTGCAACGGTAACCATATTGATGCCGGTTGGCTTGGCGCTTGGTTTGCAGCCCGCTCACTTGATTGCATTTTACCCAGCTGCCAACAGTGTTTTCTTCCTTCCAACTTATGGGACATTGCTCGCTGCCGTCTCTTTCGATCAAACGGGAACGACCAAGATCGGGAAATATTTGTTTAATCACAGTTTCATGTTGCCTGGCCTCGTGACTACGGTTTCGGCCATCATCTTCTCTCTTCTATTGAACGCAATCATTTCTTGAAGCAGATGATCTGCGGTGGTCGATATGAGCGACTGGATACACTGACCCATTCTCTGACCGAGACGAACACTATCTCGACAGCCACAACGTGCATAGCGGCACGTTCGGGAGATTCACACCGAATGGTCAACTGATATCTTTCCGAAAATGTGCGGTTAGAGATGGCCTATGGCTATGGACACCTTGATCGATTCAACCTCAAAGGCAATACGCAGTTTTTCCAGAGCCGGATTCACTTACAGTTCTGAAAGTCCACTCGCGAAGGTGCTTGCACTGGAATATGAGTATCGATCTCGCAATAAAAGGAGGAACACACGGAAAACGGCCTGTGGGTTCCTCTATAAAGATTGGCGTGTCAGCCATATACTTACGTTACGACGTCTTCGGGGGATAGTTCTTAAATAGTTTCGTAAGTGCCTTTGTGAGGTTCTTCTGACGTTTCTCTGGTTTGGCTTTCGGATCAAGTGTCTTACTCACCACCCCCCGCCAAACCAGATCGTGGTTCGTCGCATCATACATATCCACGGCTAACTGTCCGGTATAAATTGTCGATGTTTGACCAGTAGTCATTCCACCTCCCCCGGCACCGTACCAACCACCGCGGCCCCAACCCGGTCCATAACCCCAGCCACTGTCGAACGAGGTAAATTGTTTCTCTGTTCCGATGGCAGGCTGGTAACCGATATAAAGATCAGCTTTATCCCCATCAACCTTAGTCAAGCCCTTCTGAGACAGCTGTGCATCGACCGCCTCCTTAATCTGCTTATCAACAAGGTCGTCGACTTTTGCCGCGTCTTTCATCGGGACCCATTTATATGTTTTGAATGTTGAGAAGTTTGCCTGCTTGTCAAAGTTGTATCGAACGTCTTGACCGAGGGCTGAATAACTGCCTACAACCAAAAACAGACAGACTATCAAGAACGAAAATCGTTTCGTCATTTCAAACCTCCGATTGCGAGCTATGGATTTCATGAACGTTAGTTATGATCGATTGCACCAAGTGTGCACAAGAACGTAGGCTCACGCGGTAGCCTTAAGACAAGCAGCAAATGCATAATACGATGATTGGTCAGGTCATCTTTGCCCTTGATCATTTCGCGACCGAAGCACCGGCGATGGCTTTGTTTTGCAGAACACGCACCACGACGCGACGATTCTCCGCTTCCCTTTCTGTAGTGTTTTCGTTGCCGACTTGCTCGCTTTCTCCCATCGCGCCCGGCGCCAGCATTCTCGTGAGGGGAACGTGCCCCTGCTGAAGCAGGATGTTAGTCACATTGTTGGCTCGATCTTCGCTAAGCTTCTGGTTCATGGCGGCACTACCAGTGGCGGATGCATATCCTCTCACCTCGATCATGTAGCCTTCGATGCTCTTGGCCTTCTCGGTCAGTGTTAGAAGCTGCGAGGTGTATTTGGGATCAACATTGACCTTACCGTTCCCGAAGTAAACCGTTGTCTCGTCGAAGATGTAGTAATCGTCGAGTTGGCCGAAGCGTGCGACGGCCTCGTCGATGGCCGCTTTATTCGCGGCGATCTTAGCCTGCTGTTCGGTCAACTGTGCTTGTTGCTTTTCCAACTCCTCTTTGCTCTGCTGAACTTGTGCCTTAGTTTCATGCATACCGGCGTCAATGGCTTGAGCGCGTTCCAGGTCATTACCCTTAAACCTAACCGATTGGGCTACCAGCTCGTTTTTATCGTTATAGGCACCTTCAACCTTCACAGCCAGGCCCGGAATGAGAGCAGCCATTGACATTTCCTTTTTGCGGGCCTTGAGCACTCCCTGCACCTGGCCTACGTCGGTACTATCAGTCAATAGGACGACAAGTTTCGGAGAATCCGAAGTTTGCATGATCATAGTGTCGCCATTTCGTGCCTGGATCAAACCCTCCACCTTGATCTGCGCAGCGACCGTTGTACTCAACAATGTAAAACCTATGAGCAGGAGAACTACAACGAATGGGACTCTAAGCCGGCCGAAGTGGGACATAACGTTCTCCATTCTCAATCGTGATTCAAAACTTCGGATCATGTGCTTTCCGGTTTGTCTAATGCGTCCGAAGCTAGTTCGTAATTCCTGAGGAAAAGAATATGTAAAGCACAACTTAGTCATGGGTTAGCCGAGGCAATATCCTGCGGCCATTCGTCATATGTACGATGCCAACTTGTGTCCGGGTTGTAGACCTCCATAGTCTTGACAATGTCGAGCGAATTGGGCCCCAGGTCTTTCTGGTAAACAATCCCGTCATTGTTCACGATGAAGGTCTTTACTCCGGTCACGCGATATTCGGAAGGGACGGCCACCAGCGCAAATCCGCCAATCATCACTCCCTCGATCACATAGTCCAATCGTCCCAGGGGCGCAGCTGGACCTTGCCCCTTCAATATCTTGAAGTAGTAGCCGTGGAATCCAGGGTTGCCGATGGAATAGCCTTCGGCCAATGCTTTGGCCACTGCCTCACCGATCGGACCAGCGGGTGAGCCGTCTGTGTTCTGCCAGTACAAACCGTCTTGTTTCCCGGGACTGCTGATAATTTTCTGAGCATACTGGTTGATGCCGGAATCGTCATGAATTTGTGACGCGTATTCTTTCTGTGCTTCTACAAAGCCACGACAAACCTGGATAGCATTGAGTTCATTTGCTCCGATTCGTCGAAACAGTATTTCCCGCCGGCCTGACTTGGCATCGAAATACCATTTTCCGTTCTTCTTAACCAATGGAACTGGGAGCGGCCACTGCTCCTGACCGATAATGATGGTCGCTAGATTTGGCTTCGACGGATCCATCTTCACGGTATGACTGGCTTTAGCCCTTTCCGCAAATGCAACGGCATAATTCTTGTCTGCGACTGGATCGGCAGACGAGACGAGATCTTCGCCGTTCGGACCAAATATCGCTATCAATTGCGGCACATCGAAGACTGCAGCGGCGTTGATCAGTTCTTCTGCTGCTTGTTGAGGAGTTGCGAACGCCTTCGGACCTTGCACCGTCGGTTTAGGTACCGTTTGCGCCTGTGCATTGGCCGTTACATGCACGCGACACAACCAAGGGACCAACACAAGGGCGATAAGAGTAGTCGGAATTTTCAAGCGAAGTAGTCTGGATGTCATGTTTTTCCTCGTACATTTATCTTCTTCGTCCACCGCCAGAACGACCGCCTCCACCACGGGATCCCATACTGGACGCGCCACGTGAGCTACTTGCGCGAGCGTGATTTCCGCTCATACCGCTAGAAGCGCCTCCAAACGCGCTGCGATTCGTCGCACTTGGGCCCTGCGATACTTGTCGATTGCCGACGCGGTCTCCTCCTCCTCGACTCATATCCCTAGTGCCAGCACTCGGGCCTGCGCCACGGCCAGACATGTCGCGACCTCCCGAAGGCTGCTGTCGAGGTTGCGCACCAATGTTCTGACGTGCATTTACCTGCCGATTTGCTACGGAATCGCCACGTGTAGTGCCACCGAACCTATCCGCGGTGGCTCTGTCAGAGTAAGGGGCGCCGCCACGGTGCTGCGGGTTGTGTTGCCAGTTACTGCGGCCGCCGCCTTGGGAAGGTAGAGTGGATGGGCGATTGCCGTTGCCACGGTTGCCATTGCCGATGTTGTTCCTGTTGCCGCCGTTGATATTGTTCCTGTTGCCGCCGTTGAAGTTGTTGTTGTTGTGATTGATATAGACGTTATTATTGCCACCCCATCCGCAACCGTAACCCCAGCCACCGCCCCAAGCAGCGCCCATAGCTATACCTATCCCGAACGAAATCGCCATGCCAGCGGCGTAATATCCTACGGGCGGATAGTATAGCGGGGGGTAAGGATAGACAGGCGGTCCGTAGACTACCGTCGGGTTATAGCTTGGCACGTAAATAACTTGCGGATTTGCCTGCTCAATCACGATCACCTGTTTGTTCTCGACAACCTGGGTTTCCACCTTCTGCTGTTCCGAAGACTTCAGATTCCCTGCGTCATTTGCCTTCTTGCGCATGCGCTGCACCGCATCCATAACATCGTTTTGTTGCGCAAGAAATGCATTCCCCAGGTCCGCGGTCCACTTGATGTTGTCCGCCAGTTGCTTGACTACCTCAGGCAGCGGAGCCATGGCCTGTATGCTCGGGTCCCAGTCCTGCTTCTTCACCGCATCAACGAGTGCTGTGTCTTTGAGATTTTTGTGCTGATCCAGCCACTGTTTTAGCTGAATCACTTCCAAGGGGTAGGTAGACGCCACAAGTGTCTGGCTGAGTAATGGATCAGGATAGAGAGCGATCGGCGCCACTAACGAATCCAATTGTTCCGGCGGTAGCTTCGCTGCAGGTTGTTCTGTTGAAGCGGCAGGTTGCTGCGTTTGTACTGCTACTGCGTTTCCGGGCACGAGCACCACAACACAAAGAAGCGCTGTGAACTCTCGAATGGCATGGACAATCACGTTGGCTAAATTGCGTTTAGCAGCCATAGCCGTCACCTTTTCGCATCCTGCTTGGGATGTTCATCGAGCTTGCAATAAGGTTGCATTTTGGTAGGCTCCCTAAACTGCTCCTGATATCTGGACACGGTGAGCATTCTTGTCTAGACCTTGCGTCCATCATTAGGGGCTCTCCGGGGGAGTGAAGCCCTGGGCAGCTTCCCACGCCCTTACTTTGTGCCGGGCCCCATCGAATATACGCTCATAGTTCCCCTTGAGCACTTTCTCGCGTGTGTTCTCGTCTAGAAGTTTCCACAACGGCTGATATTGGTAATAGACCCTCAAATACTGTTCCTGATTTTGAGGTGCCACCTCGTCCGTACCGAACAGGAAACGGTCGGGGTAACGATTGATGAGGTCTGCAGTAATACGAGTCGACTCCGGAGTGGCTACAAGGTACTTGGCGACCTCGTTCCACGAAATATCAAAGTACACATGACTGAACTGCGGATCGGATAGGATTTCTGCCAGTTGGGCAGCATGGTTCTTAACCGGTCGAACGACCCGGCCCATGCCCGTATGGGCCCAGATGATCGTTGTGTTTGGATGCCTCTTGAGAACGGATTTCATCTGGTTCAGGTAGGCTGGCGGAGAGCCTTCCTTTGCGAACGGCACATCCATATCGTTGTGTATCAACGCCACGAGTCCGACTGTCCCTGCAAAATCGAGAAGTCGGTCAAGGGCCGGATTGAGCAGACTGGCGGTCTCGCCTGCAACTTTAGACGACACGAATTCTTTGTGAATTGTAAACTCGCCAATTCCCGAGAAGACTCCCGGGAAGGTCTGCAGTACTCGGCGAATATGATCCGCAGCATACATGTCGGCAGGATTGAAGCCTGTGATCATAGGATCGAAGCGTGCCCGATCTTCTTTGGACAGCGAGCGGTATGCCATCGCAATGTGAGCGTCGGTGAAGGAGTAGTAGTAGAGGGGTGCGTCTGTCTGCAGGTAATAGGTCGGAGCAAAGTCGCCGGAATTCTGGTGTGACCATTCCTGCTGCAAGGGAATTCCGAACAACGCCACGCGTCCAACCTTGTTGCCCATGATCTTCAAGAATTCATGGATGTCGGTGCCTTCCTGGATGTAGTTAGTGAGGTGAAAGTGGCTGTCATTCAGTTCAAACTTGTCTGAAGAACTGGGTTGTTGTGCCACCGAAAAAGTGCAAGACAACAGCAATGACACGCCCAGGCTTAAAGCAAGGTGAACCACTCCGCGCGATCGGAATCCAGAATTTCTTTTTCATCGACGTGTTCTCACAAATTGCCTTCAATTTCAGACGACCTTTCCTCTAAAACGCCAGTTCGAGATTTGTGTGGAAAATTAGTCCAGTGCCACCGAGCGCGAAGGGAACCGACGGGTAGCCGACTGGGGATCTGTACGTGTAGAGAAACTCGGTGTTCCATCGTACAACTCTGTTCTTGTAAGGGAAATAATTGACACCCCCACGGACATCCCATGGCCGCCCATAATCGCCAATCACTTCCGATCCACCTGCATACAATTGGAGCGTCTTGGGTATTACCATCGCTGAGGCCTGAAGCTGGTAGCCGTAGTCATGATTTGGTCGCAAGCCTGATGTGTTGGTGCCTTGAAAGTTGGTCAAGACATGCTTGTAATACTCTCCCTCTAGCGCATAGCCGTGATACTTAACACCCCAATCGATCGATGCCATTTTGTAAACCGCGTCATTGATCACGATCCCCGGCCCGAAGAGATTGGGCGTGAAGATTATGCTGCCGTCAGAGAGCCGGAGTTGGGTGTTCTCGAACTCGTCGTCATTCGGTTGGCTCTGCTTGTTCTCTTTGCTATAGGTGAAATGACCAGCCAACCGGGTAGCCACTTTTTGGTGATTTTCAAAGTCGCCGAAACCCTGACCGAATTCACCCGTCGTCGGCATCCAGACGAGCACAGTAGAATTCGTTTTGAAATAATTCGGCAGTTGGGCTGCGCTCACTCCAAGGGTACTGAGGTTATTGCCGATCATCGTCATATAGGTCAGCCCCTTTCTCAGAGTGCCGCTACCTCTGACCCCCGAGGTGTACGACGGGCGCATGTACTCATCGGCGATCAGACGGCTATCCACTCCCAGCCAGAACGGAAAGTTGCCTTCGACGCTCCGTGTGCCGGGCAGCGACATGATTCCTGCCGTTATGGTGACATGGTCGTTGAAGGTGTAGCTCAAATTCCCGGCGAGTACCACCTGGGCACCCAGGCCCTGCGAAGCGTTTGAAGTCCATGCGTAAAGAAAATAGCGGAGCTTTGGATCCATCACCCAACCCAAGAACTTTATCTGCACCTTCTGCAGTTGGAAGTCCTGGCGCTGTTGAAGGTTTATGGTGTTGCCGAATGCATTCGTGAAGGTTGGCTGCCAGGGCTCGCTGGTTCAGATAGCGCGCGTAGGAATAGATGCTGAGATTTACGTCACCATACTCTGTATTAGCGATCTTATAGCCGAAATTGGGAGTGTAAGTGGCCCACCTTTTCCTCTCCTCTTGGCCAGCGGCGGCATTGGTCGTCTCCATTCCTGCGCTCGCTGAAGAGCTCGAAATAGAATTAATCGATTCAACCATTGCTGCGGTCATTGGTGAGATTCGATTCGGAGAAGTGCCGCTTTCGTCTGGAGGGATTTCTTTCGCATCCGCCTCCGAACTATGAGACTGCTCGGCCAACGCTCGTCGCATGGCCGAGATCACATTTATCAACTCGTGATTTTGTTTTTCAAGCTGCTCGTTTTGTTGAACCAACGAATCTACTCTTTTCAGCACTTCATCAGTCGTTGGAAGATTGCTCTTCGTGTCGGATCCCACGGGTTCCACGGAATCAACGGCGGCTTGTCCGTGCGCAAAGGTGGAAGAAGATGTGATCGCAAACAAAGCTATCGCAAGTGATACGGAGGCGGACCGTAATGTCGCGATCCACTTAAGACGCTTCATGATTCGCTCTCCAGACATCTGCGAAAGGTCTTGAGGTTGAGGTCATCTTTGCGATTGGACTCGCGCGAAAAACCAAGGAACGTTGTGAAGCAACCGTTCGCGTGTTTCTACTTCCAATTCGGTGGATCAGGCAGTACTTATTTCCAGCCGACTGACAATGGTGAAAAGAGGTTGTAGTTCAGCCTGCGAGTCACGTACTCGATCACTTCTTGCGCCTTAACACTGTTTCCAGCTTCATCCAGTGGAGGTGCAAAGACAGCAATTGCACCTTTCCCAGGGACAATCGCTACGATCCCGCCGCCAACGCCGCTTTTCGCGGGGAGCCCCACATGCCAGGCCCAACCGCCCGAACCGTCGTAGAGACCGGCCATTGCCATTGTGCTGAGAATGTAGGGAACATCTTCGGCCTTGATCACCTGCTCGCCTGTGGTAGGGTTGATCCCGTTGTTTGCAAGAGTTGCACCCATCCGGGCAAGTTGAGTCGCGTTTACGCCCACTGAGCACTGCTTGGTGTAGATGTCTACCGATTCAAACGGGTCGGCATAGATCCGGTCATATTTGGCCAACAGCCAAGAAAGAGCTTTGTTGCCGGTGTTAGTGGCCGCTTCGGATTTGTAGACTTCATCAATCAGGGATAACTTTTCTCCAGCAGCTCGACTGTAGAAGTTCAAGATCTTGTTCCACTTCTCATCCGCATCCTTGCCGGTAATCAGGCTGGTGGTGGCAATGGCACCTGCGTTGACATAGGGGTTGCCGGTGTGGGTCTTCATATCCACGACCGCTAGAGGAGAGTTAAAGGGGCGCCCAGTAGGCTCGGAGCCGATTTTTTCAAAGACGCCGTCCGGCCCCAGAGATTCCATGGCAAGCGCCTGTGTATAGACTTTGGAGATCGATTGGATGGAGAAGGAATAGGTAACGTCTCCCTTGGTCAGGACCTGGTTGTCGGTGGTGACGATTGCAATGCCGAATAGCTTGGAATCCACCTGCGCGAGATAGGGAATGTAGTCGGCGTTTTTCCCATTGGTGTCGTTCTTGAATTTGTCGTAAGCCTCCTGAATAACCGTAGCTACGAGCTCACGTCGGGGTGCAACTGGACTTGATCCGCCTTTTTGAGCGGAGAGATGAACTGGAGAGATGACTGTTGTGATTACGGCCACAATAACAAGGAGTGCTGCTGGCATTCGCTTCGTCTTCATCTTGATTCTCCTAAATTCGCTCTAGATCCGGCGGGATCAGATCACTCGGCTTACCCATATCTGCGTGTTAGTAGGTGAGCATTTTTGAGAAGTTGTACTTGAACGAAACCTGCACCTTGTAGTCATTCGTGTTGAAGCCGTCACTGAAATTAACGCGACGGCCAAACTGGAACTCTCCACCTACCATGACGTTTTTGACGGGGTAGTACAGCAGGTTGGTGAGCGCATAATGACCTTGGTGGAAGTCAGCAGGGAGCTGTCCGTTGGTATTCCAGATATTTACGAGGGAGTAGCCAGCTGCTGTGCTGAATTTCTTATTCCAGTTGTGGTCCAGGAATGAGACAACGCCTAATACCGGCAGGGGCACGCCCTTTATCGGAGCGGTGGTATTAGAGGAGGTCCGGATTGCAATATCCGCCGGCGCATCATTCATGTAGTTTTCTACACCTCTGCCGTATATAACCTGCATTCTCGCGGTGCTCTTCTCTCCCACTTTGAGATTTGAGCTCGCATTAATTCCCCACCCGAGGACTGAACGACCAATATTCGTTGTCGGCGTTGGATTCAGATCAGCCCAGCTGATCTTTCGGAAGATAGTCGCCCCTTGGATGTATCCCCAGTGCCGAGCAAGGCGGCCTTGAATCGATAAATCCGGCAGGGTAAATTGTGGTTTGACATTTTGCAGTTCGATACGGTCGGAATATACGCCGCCATCGGCGCTGGCTCCCGGCCGCTCTGCTGCGATGATCACGCGGCTATCCCCTTTGATCGGCATCCACCGGAATTGGATGTTACGAAAGAAAACCATTCCGCTCGGTCCCCAATACTCGAGTGAGTTAGGGAAGACATCGATGTCCATGAATGGACTCCAGGTCTGACCTGCGCCGAATTTGCCAAGCTCACCATATGCCTGACGCAAGCGGAATGTCGTTTGACCCTGATCAACACCTGTGCCAAAAAGCTCAAATTCGAACCACGTCTTCAGCTCTCCAAGTGACGTGGGGTTGGAGGTCTTAGTACCAAATCTCGTCTGACGAACGCTGAAAAAGACATTCCCATCCGGCCCAAATTCGTTCTTATAAGCTGGCAGCTTCGTCGGTCGCATGACATCAAACCAGTTTGGGTCGATTTGTTGAAAGTTGTAACCGGAGTCGAGCTGCGTGTGTCCGTAAATCTCGAAAGTCTTTTCCCCGACAGGCTCTTGTTCTTCTGGTGACCTAGCGACGATGGTTGTCGTCACGGTGGGAGGAGCAGTCGGGATCGTCTGCTGGGCCGCCGACGGGCTGCTCTCCTCCAGCGCACTGATCCTCGCCTTGACCTCCCCCATCGTTTGATCCAATTGCTGGAGCTTGTCCTTTAGTTCCTGTATCTCTTGCTTCCTGTCCTGAGATTGCGCTCGAGCAGGTGCGGTCCAAACAATCGAAGGAGGAAATAGCAATAGAGTGGTGATCCCGATTGTTATCCGATTCATCCGAACATTTGATCTCATAAGGACTCCTGCTCACTGGACTGCATGCAAGTACTACGCGGTTTGGTCAGCCACTCATACTCTTATGCGTATGGCTGGGGAAAACAATTAGGGAAATCCCTAAGGCTGTACGATTGTCCTTACTGGGCCTAAGAGATAGAATCCCGATGACGAGTTCAATCGAGTCGGATAAGGCGGGCGGAGATGTTAGTCCTTTTCCATCAATGGCGAGCGGAATCGCCAGCACCGAAGAACCGTCGAACTGCCGGAAATACTTTCGGACGCATTGCTCCACGAAATGAGTCGACGCGCCAGAGAAGTTTGGGCATTCTCTTCTTGATGTCCTGTCTTCTGTTTCAACCTGGAAGAGGTCTTGAACTCAAGCAAGTCCGGCGGGTTGTTGTTTTCTATGAGTTGGGGCTTTCTTCTCCAGCCGTTGCGCTCTTGGATCGCGAGATGCGTGCTGTGCTCGACAATTCACGCTACCAAATCGAGCTATATCCCGAGTATCTCGAGACAACGCTTTTCGACGACCCAGCGGAACAACAGCAATTTCGTGAGTCGTACATACGCAAATATCAAAGCCGTCGACCGGATCTAATCATTGCTCTCGGACCTTCCCCTCTTAGATTCATAGTTGACGCTCACGAGAAATTTTTCGCAGGCATTCCGATTGTCTTTGGCGGCACCAGCTATCAGCAAGCGGACAACCCCACTCTTGATTCTCACTTCACTGGTTGCTGGACAAACTTTGAGCCAGGGAAGACTCTGGATGTTGCCTTGCGGCTCCAACCTGGCAGCAGGCATGTCGTTGTCGTCGGGGGGATTTCGAACTTTGACGAACACCTGGAAGCAATTTTTCGAGAGCGTCTGCATGGCTACGAAGCAAGACTGGACTTTACCTATCTCACCGATCTCGATATGCCCACTCTGCTCGAACGTTTGAAGCACCTGCCGGATCACACGATCGTTCTTTACACTCACCTCGGAAAGGATGCAAGAGGCATACGTTATGTCGGTGCATCTCAGGCGGGTCCGATGATTGTCGATGCTGCGAACGCACCGGTTTTCGGTCCATCGGACGTGGACTTAGGTCAAGGGCAGGTAGGGGGGTATCTGCATAGCTTCGCCAAAGAAGGCAAAATCGTTGGCACGATTGCTGTAAGAATTCTCAATGGAGAACGGACGAAGGATATCCCGATAGTGCAAGGCGTAAATGCCTATAAGTTTGATTGGCGCGCGTTGAGACGCTGGGGATTCAAAGAAATAGATCTGCCGCCAGGCAGCGAGGTACTATTTCGTGCGCCGACTTTGTGGCAGCGCACCAATCGAATATGGGTAGCGCTGTTGGTCTTCTTGCTCTGCCTAAGCGCCCTTGGTTTGTACATTCGGTTGAAGAGGGCGAAAGGCCGGCAAATGACGCTCAGTGGCATGTTAATTACAGCACAGGAAACAGAACGCAGTCGTCTGGCATCCGAAATCCATGACGATTTTAGCCAGCGTCTGGCACTAATGGCGCTGGAATTGGAGACTGCGGAAGAGACAATAAGCACCTCCCCAGATGAGGCTATTCAGCAAGTACACAATGTCCTGAATTCTGCCAGTGAAATTGGCGCTGATCTCCATACGCTTTCGCATCGACTGCATTCCTCCACGCTAGAAAGATTGGGACTTGTTCCAGGCATCACGGCCTTATGTAAGGAGTTTGCTGTTCAACAGAGCGTTGAAGTTGATCTCCTCACCGAGGATGTCCCTCGTTCCGTTCATCCTGATGTGGCTTTGTGTTTATTCCGCATCGTTCAGGAAGGACTTCGCAATTTGAAGAAACACAGTGGTGCAGTTAAGGCACAAGTACGACTGCGTAAGGGCGGTGACAAACTACATGTATCTGTGTCCGACGAAGGCATCGGATTCGATCTGCATGATCTAGGGGGAAAAGAAGGCCTGGGCGTCCGCAGCATGGAGGAACGTGCATACCTGTTAGGCGGGCGATTCGAGATTCATTCGAAACCCGGGAAAGGGACGAGAATCGAAGCTGTCGTCCCTCTCCAACCGAAAACACAACTGCCGATACGATGATCTCAAATTAGAAACAGATAACGGCGTCACGACACGAAACCAAAAGCCCGCGAAATTCAACTTGTGGTATCGTAACTTTCTGGACGAGGGATCAGGAAGCGTGACCTCCATCAATGCTTACACTCCCTCACGTTCGATTTAATTTGTCCGAGGAGCTTTTCGGATTATTTGCAAGCGAACCTCTCAAATCTCCCTTCCTGTCCGGGACCCGCTTCTAAGAAACGAAATGGGGTGCCTAAATGGAAACTTTCCACACGAGAGCGTCTCGCGCCCGCATCCTCATCGCTGATGACCACGCGATCTTCGCTGAGGCTTTGTGTGTCTACCTGGAAAAAATGTTCAGTGTCATCGGCGTGGTAGCCGATGGCCGGGCCATGTTGGAAGAATCCATCAGGCTCAGACCAGATCTGATTGTCGCCGATGTCTCGATGCCGTTCCTGAATGGACTGGATGCGGCCCGAAGAATTAGGGAACAAACTCCGAATGTGAAGTTCGTGTTTCTGACAATGCACGACGACCCGAATCTGGCCGCCGCCGCACTTGAACTCGGACCCGTTGCTTTTGTTCTAAAACACTCAGGTGGACTGGAGCTACTTAAGGCGATCGAGCAGATTGGGAATGGCAGGTCATACGTGACACCTAAGTTGAGAGCAGAAGATTGGGTGGCCGCGAAGGCCAGGGCTCGCCAGTTTTCAAAAGACTTGACCAAAAGACAGCGCGATGTTGTGCAGTTGTTCGCTGAAGGCCGGCCAATAAAAGAAATCGCTGCGATCCTCAGCTTGAGCGAAAAAACCGTGGAATTCCACAAGCACCATATCATGGATGCGTTCAATATCAAGAGCAACGCCGATCTGGTTTTGTTTGGGGTGAAGCGTGGTTTGATCGTAGTCGATCCGGAACCACTTACTGTTCTCACGGCTGCAAGATGAATATTTGACAGTTTCCAAATCTCTCATGTCCCATCCCTGGGGATTTCCCCAGTGGCGGAAAGCCACACATTGCTTTAGGAATAATTACGAGGGAATGAAACACCCTTCGTCTGTGTCACGACGAAAGTGATGTCTTTTTACCCTGACCTGAGGGAAACTTTGATGCGTCCACGGATATTACTGGCCGATGACCATCCTGCCGTACTCAAAGCCACAAATGCGCTCCTGAAAGCTCAATTTGACATTGTAGGAAACGCAACGGATGGCCCAACGTTAGTATCGGAGGCACTTCGTCTTTGCCCGGACGTAATTGTGGCTGATATCACCCTGCCAGTTTTCAGTGGAATCGATGCCGCCCATCAACTGCGTGAGTCCACCCCGTCAGCCAAAATTGTGTTCCTCACAGTCCACTCAGAACAACAGTTCATCGAGGCATGCATGGCAGAGGGCGCATTGGGATATGTTCTCAAGTCCCACATGAAAGCTCACCTGATTCTGGCGATACAGGCGGCCCTTGGCGGACAAACTTACATTTGTCCATTTGTTTCCACATGATCTTGGAGGTCTTGCAAATCACGATTGAAGGCATATTTCGATGAATCGGAACGAACAACCATGTCCATATGGAGGTTGCCGAAACGTTCTATTAATACGAGCCTTATTGTCGTTCTATCTGTATTACGGGGATAACTTTAAGATCGAATGTTCCATCGGATCGGTCACAGCGGACTGATATACACAAGAATCTCCAACGATGGGAGAAGTAGCTGCCTTTGATACGCAATCGAGTGATCATGCATCCAAATACGCCATTACGTGGCACCACGGAAACTCTTTCGAATGTTGCGAGCATAGGAAGACCTGCTCCCTTAGGTGCCACAGTTGCACCTGACGGGGTAAATTTCAGCGTATTCTCCCGCAAGACAACGACTGTTGAACTTCTCCTATTCAATCAGGAGGGTGATGAAGAGCCTGCAAATGTGATTAGGATCGATCCGGTCACCAATCGTACTTATCACTATTGGCATGTGTTTGTGCCCAACATCCGCGCCGGGCAACTATATGGATATCGATTCCATGGGCCGTACGATCCCTCCATTGGTATGCGTTTCGACCCCGAGAAGCTTCTGCTCGATCCCTACGCGCGCGCTGTGATGGTTCCCAAAGCATACAATCGAGCGACCGCTCGTGGACGTGGACCCAATATTGCAGCCGCGATGAAAAGTGTTGTGGTGGATCCAGCAGCGTATGACTGGGAGGACGATACGCCGCTTCGACGGCCATCTGCCCGGACTATCGTCTACGAGATGCACGTACGAGGGTTCACGCGTCACCCCAATTCTGGCGTTGATGAGAAAACGTGTGGAACGTATCTAGGTCTTGTCGAAAAGATCCCCTATCTTCAAGAACTAGGCATTACCGCGGTTGAACTATTGCCTGTCTTCCAATTCGATGCCCAGGATTGCCCGGCCGGTGTAGTCAACTATTGGGGCTATCAACCAGTGTCGTTCTTCGCACCGCACCGGGCATACAGCTCACGGCAGGATCCTACAGGCCCGGTCGATGAGTTTCGTGACATGGTTAAGGCACTGCACCGGGCAGGAATTGAAGTTATCCTCGACGTCGTCTTCAATCACACAACCGAAGGAGATCGCGACGGCCCGACGTTATGTTTTCGTGGAATCGACAACAGTGCTTACTACATTCTCAAAGAAGACCTCTCAGAGTATGCCAACTATAGCGGAACTGGTAACACGCTAAACGCAAACCACCCCATCGTGCGCCGCATGATCATAGACAGCCTTCGTTACTGGGTTGAAATGATGCACGTTGACGGATTCCGGTTTGATCTGGCCTCCATTCTTACTCGCGATTCCAGCGGCAATACGATGTCTAACCCTCCGTTACTTTGGGATATTGAGTCGGACCCATCGCTTGCCGGAACAAAGATAATTGCCGAAGCATGGGATGCCGCTGGACTATATCAGGTGGGCACTTTTGTCGGAGATAGCTGGAAAGAGTGGAACGGCCGTTTTCGCGATGATGTAAGAAGTTTCTTTCGCGGCGACGAGGGCTACGTACGCGGCTTCGCTGATCGGGTTCTTGGCAGCATTGAAATATATGGGCATAAAACACGCGAAGCAGAACAGAGCGTAAACTTCATAACCTGTCACGACGGATTTACGCTCAACGACCTGGTCACCTACAACCAAAAGCATAACGAGGCGAATAACGATAACAACCGTGACGGTGCAGATGACAATCGCAGTTCGAATTACGGCACCGAGGGCCCAAGTGCTGAGACCGAGATCGAAAAACTAAGAAATCGCCAGGTGAAAAACTTCTTGATCACCGCATTGATGTCACTTGGACTGCCTATGATAACGATGGGCGACGAAGTCAGGCGTACGCAACATGGCAATAACAATGCATATTGTCACGACGACGAAAGCACATGGTTAGATTGGGACCTTCTCAAAAAGCACTCGGATGTGTACCGGTTTGTTCAATTAGTCATCCATAGACGGCTGATGCGAGATGTCGCCCCGGAGCAACAGCGGATGTCTTTGGCACAGTTGCTCAACGCTGGGATAAAGGGTTGGCACGGCGTAAAGCTCAATCAGCCGGACTGGAATATTTCTTCCCACAGCATCGCCCTGAGCGTCCAGGTCCCAAGCGAAAATCTGCTTGTCTATTTCATCTTCAATGCCTATTGGGGCTCACTCGACTTTGAGATTCCGCCCTTGGAAAACAGCAATGAAAATTTCTGGCATCGATGGGTCGACACCTACCTGGATTCACCGCAAGACATCGTTGCGTGGGAGGCTGCCCCCGTGATTCTCAATCCCACTTATCGAACAGGAGCTCGTTCGGTAGTCGTTCTGTGGGCAAAACAACCAAATACAGTTTCTAAAAACACGGAAGTATAGGTGCACAGTATTTTTATTTATGAGTATCCCTCGACACAAGATGCCCGAGCATACAGAAACTCCAAGCTAATCGGTCAAAAGTAGCAATAACCGCTTCAATCAAGTGATTTGGTCTCTAATCTCATTTTCTGCTATGCTTGCGAACCCAGGCCCCTTGTCATAAACAGGAGGAACGGAATGGCTTCAGCAGAGCAAAAGATGTCTCTGACGCAACTAACTGCAATGGTGGTAGGCGGAATGGTTGGAGCGGGCATCTTCTCTCTCCCTCGCACATTCGCGGGCGCTACCGGACCATTTGGTGCCGTCATCGCATGGCTTATCGCTGGTACCGGCATGTACATGCTGGCCCGGGTTTTCCAGTCGCTCGCCGAGCGCAAACCCGATCTGGATGCTGGCGTATTCGCGTATGCCAAAGCCGGCTTCGGCGACTATCCCGGCTTCCTCTCTGCCTTCGGTTACTGGATCGGTAGTTGCATCGGCAACGTGTCGTACTGGGTGCTGATCAAGGCGACGCTTGGCGCATTCTTCCCGATCTTTGGTGACGGCAATACAGTTGTGGCGATCCTCGTGGCCTCGATTGGGATATGGTGCTTCCATTTCATGATTCTGAAGGGCGTGCAGCAAGCTGCGGCCCTCAACACTATCGTGACGATCGCGAAGGTCATCCCGATCCTGGTGTTCATCTTGATCATGATCTTCGCATTTAAGATGGACATGTTCCGCGGCAACTTCTATGGCGGAGGCCTGGAGGGAAACATCTTCCAACAGGTCAAAGCCACGATGCTAGTTACAGTATTCGTCTTTATCGGAATTGAGGGCGCTAGCGTGTACTCGCGTTACGCGAAGAAACGTTCCGATGTAGGCGCGGCCACCATCATAGGCTTCATCGGTGTCACATGTTTGATGGTGCTCGTAACCCTAACCCCTTACGCTGTTTTACATCGGGCAGATGTTGCCGGCATGCGGCAACCGTCGATGGCGGCCGTACTAGAGGCCGTAGTCGGACATTGGGGTGCGGTTTTTGTCAGCCTCGGACTACTGGTTTCGGTGCTTGGCGCTTACCTTGCGTGGTCGCTGATATGCGCCGAAGTTCTTTTTGCTGCGGCAAAGAACAAAGACATGCCCAAGGTCTTTGCTACCGAGAACGCGAACCGTGTTCCTGCAGCGGCCCTTTGGATGACAAATATCGTCGTCCAGCTTATCGTTATCAGCACCTACTGGTCACGAGACGCATTCGCGCTGATGCTGAATCTAACCAGTGCGATGTCACTTATTCCCTATCTGTTTGTGGCGGCTTACGGATTCAAAATATCGAAGCGCGGCGAAACCTATGATACGCAACCAGAAGGGCGCCAGCGTGATTTGATCATTGCTTTAGTCGCAGTAGTTTATACAGCTTTTATGATCTATGCCGGTGGGACGAAGTTTATTTTGCTCTCGGCAATTCTTTATGCACCCGGAACGGTGCTCTATATCTGGGCGAGACGTGAACAAAACGCCGCGGTCTTCAAGACCGGGGACATGGTCATCTTCGCCCTTGCAATCATTGGTGCCCTGGTCGGTGTCTACGGACTCATAAGTGGCATGATTCAAATTTAATGAGGAGTACATCATGACGAACACGAATGGAGCAAAGTTCGGCGTCCACTCGGAGGTAGGCAAACTTCATAAGGTGATGGTCTGCGCACCTGGTTTGGCCCATACCCGATTGACCCCCTCCAACTGCGACGATCTGCTCTTTGATGACGTGCTGTGGGTTGATAACGCCAAACGCGACCACTTCGACTTCATCAACAAGATGCGCGACCGTGGTGTTGACGTAGTGGAGATGCACAACCTGCTGGCCGAGACGGTTGCGGTCCCCGAAGGGAAAAAGTGGATTCTCGACAATCAGGTCATTCCAGATCAGGTGGGGCTGGGACTGGTCGACGAAATTCGAAGCTACCTCGAAGGGCTGGATTCTCGCAAGCTTGCCGAAACACTGCTGGGTGGTCTGTCGACTGAAGATTTTCCGGAGACGCACGGCGGCGAAATGTTGAAACTGGTCAAGGACGCAGCTGGCGTCACCGAGTATTTGCTGCCGCCGTTGCCAAACACTCTCTATACGCGGGACACAAGTTGTTGGATCTACGGTGGCGTTACACTCAATTCACTGTATTGGCCGGCGCGTCATGAAGAACCGATTCTGACCACTGCGATCTATAAGTTCCATCCCGATTTCGCCGGTAAGGTAAAAGTCTGGTGGGGCGATCCAACCAAAGACCATGGGATGGCAACGTTCGAAGGTGGCGACGTAATGCCGATCGGCAAGGGCAACGTTCTGATCGGCATGAGTGAGCGCACTTCGCGTCAGGCAATCAGTCAGGTCGCAGCAGCATTATTCGCGAACGGTGCGGCTGAGCGCGTCATCGTAGCTGCGATGCCGAAACTGCGAGCGGCGATGCATTTGGATACAGTGTTTACGTTCGCCGACCGTGACTGTGTTTTGCTGTATCCGGACATTGTGAACGGTATCGAGGCTTTCTCCTACCGTCCCAGCAGCAAGTCTGGCGGTGTTGAGCTGACCAAGGATAAGGGGACGTTTGTTGAGGTAGTTGCTGGAGCCTTGGGGCTGAAAAAGCTGCGTGTGGTCGAAACCGGTGGCAACGCATATCAGCGGGAACGCACACAGTGGGATAGCGGCGCCAATCTCGTGTGCGCATCACCGGGCGTAGTCTACGCTTACGATCGCAATGTATACACAAACACTCTGCTGCGTAAGGAAGGCATCGAGGTAATTACGATCGTCGGTGCTGAACTTGGCCGTGGACGCGGCGGCGGTCACTGCATGACCTGCCCGATCATCCGGGACGCAGTCGACTACTAGTCAAGAGCAAGCAAATGTCCCTTGCCGTATACACGGCACGGGACATTTGTTTTGGTCGATATAGTGAACCACCCACGCTATGGTTTATTAGCCGGGGGAGGATTCTGCGTAGCCGGGGATGAGTTGGCTGCCATCCACTGTGCATCGGTTAGGTTCCAGCCTCCGCCCAACGCCTTATAGAGCTGAATAATGATGAGGCGCCGATTGATCTCTGTCTGGCTAAGAGCAAGCTGAGCTGAATAGAGCCGCTGTTTGGACTCGAGAACATCGAGACCGCCAACAGTCCCATTCGTGAAACGCATCGACACAAGCCTGACTGCGTCTTCATTCGATTGCACAACCTTAGCCTGCTCGGCGCGGATGGCATCGAGTTTCTCGCGTGTAATGAGGGCGTCGGAGACATCGCGAAAAGCGCTCAACGCTGTCTGGTTGTATTGGTCCTTCGTTTGTTCCCAGGAAGCGATTGCCTGTCGTTTCTGAGCCGTAGTGGCGCCAGCGGTAAAGATGGGGCCTGAGATACTCATGGCGAGGCTCCAGGCATTCGTCTGGCCGGAGCTGAGCCGCTCGAGCGGCGTGCTTAATTTACCGAAGAATGTCGAGAGGCCAATGGATGGAAAATAAGCAGCCTGGGCTACGCCGATCTGGGCGTTTGCACTCTTCATCGCTGCCTCGGCTGCGAGTATATCGGGGCGACGCTCAAGCAGGGTGGAAGGCAATCCTGCAGGAACTTCGGGTGGGACTTCGCCAAGGAATTTTGGCTTTGTGTCGATCGGGCCGGGGTTTTTACCCATCAATAGACTGAGCTGGTTTTCCTTGAGCGCAATTTGCCGTTCGAGCTCGGGTATGCTGCTGGAGGCGCTGGCCAGATCGCTTGCGGCGCGTGAGGTCTGGACCTCATTACCAAGACCTTCATGAACACGCTGTGTCACGAGTGTGAGGGTGGTCGTGAACGACTGCTTAGACTCGGTTGCGATGTCGAGTTGAAGCCGGAGTCCAAGGAGTTCGAAGTAGGCCTGGGAGACATTGCTGACCAGCGTCAGCATGACTCCACGGTGGACCTCCTCGGTCGCGAGAAGCTGGGCTCGAGCACCCTCATTTGTGCGGCGGATACGGCCCCAGAGATCGGGTTCCCATGATGCGCGGGCTATAGCCATCAGGAACCCTTGAGCTCCACTAGGAGGGGAGATAGGACTGTAGATGAACTGATTGTGGCCGTAGCTCGGATAGATCGCATAGCCAAGGGTGGGGAAATATTGCGACCGGGCCAGGGCGGCAACCTGGTTTGCCTGTTCGACGCGGGCAACAGCGGCCGCCAGATCGTAATTGTTGGCCAGCGCCGTCTTGATAAGTGTTGTCAGGGTCTCATCGTGGAAGATATCCCACCACGGCAGGTCTGCAAAGCTTGCTTGCTGAGCAGTATCGGAAGCCCCCCGGAAGACCGGTGGGGCCGCTACGTTCGGCCGCTTGTAGTTGGGACCTACCGCGCAGCTCGATAGAAATAGCAACGCTGGAAATGCAGCGTATGTTGCACGGCCAATCTTATGCGACCGAGAAAGGCCCGTGCCTAATGTCGAGCTAACAGACCTAACGCTCGGCCACAGGGAGAACTTCCGCGTCGATGATAAGTTCATAGACCCTTCCTTCATTGCAGCCCACTCTTGGTTCAGAACATTTCCGCTACACTTCACGACTGGTCACTGATTCTCGGCTAACTCGGGATCGGGAATGGGGACCCGGAAGAAAATGGCGTAAAGCACCGGTACGACGATCATGGTCAGCACTGCGGCAAAGGCTAGCCCGAACATAATGACTGCCGCCATATTTGAGAAAAACGGGTCCGTGAGGAGCGGAATCATTCCAAGCACCGTCGTCACGACTACCAGAAGCACAGGCCGCAACCGACTTACGCCTGCCTGCAGGATCGCTTCATAGGGCTGCTTCCCCATATGAATCTGAAGAAAAATCTCCTCGAGTAAGACGACTGAATTCTTAACCTGTTCGCCACCAAGAGAGAGCAACCCTAGTAGAGCCATGAAGCCGAACGGATTGTTCGTTAATAGCAGTCCCGCCACCGCGCCGATGATCGCCAATGGTACGGCCAGGCAGATCACCGCAGTGGCACGCATGGAATTAAATAAGCACACCACGATAAACACCATGCCAAGCATCGCCGCCGGGAGTGGTTCGGCGAGAGATGCCCGGGCGTTATTGGAATCCTCGTACTCGCCGCCCCACTCGCGCTTATATCCGAGAGGAAGCTTGATCTGCTCTATTTTTCCCCGCACGGAGTTCAGCAAAACGCTGGGCAGAACACCACGCCCATCGGCAAGCACGGTAAGGGTTGGTATGCGATCGCGACGCATTATGATCGGATCTTCCCAAACGACCTCGGTGCCGGAGACGACCTGGCTCATGGGGATCATCCTCCCCGCGACAGGGCTCCAGATTTGCATATTGTTGATCTGATCGACATCGCTTCGCTCAGCCAGAGGGGGACGAGCAATGATCGGAAGAATCCTTGTCTCCTGCGGGAATATCCCTGTGCCAGTGCCGCTTGCTTGCCGGAAGAAGCCGACTGTGCGCCCCTCGAAACCGGATTCTAAAGCCTGAGCCACATCAACGCGAGTGAGACCGTTGCGGTGCGCCTGGAGTTCGAGCACTTTGGGACGCACTACTTTTTCAGGCTGGCGCCAGTCAGTGCGCAAGCCCACGGACTTGCCACTTTCTTCGATGATGGCTTGAGCCTGGCCGGCAAGAGCGCGCAGTGTAGCAGGGTCAGGACCGCTGAACCGTACCTGGACGCGTCCGTTACTGCCAGGACCTAGTTGAAATTTCCTGCTATTCGTATTGGCGTTTGGATAATGATCCTCCAGATATTTCTGGATTTTTGGAATCAACTGGTCGATCTTTCTCCAGTCGTCGACTTCGACCAGGAACTGAACATAAGCTGTGTTTGGTTGTTCTGCGGAGTACACCAGCAGAAAGCGCAGAGCGCCGCCGCCGACGAATGATGTCACGTGTGTCACGCCGGGTTGAGCCAGAAGGTACCGCTCGACTTCGTTGGCATACTGCTCCGTTACGCGGATATGTGTGCCGGACGTTAGGAAGCTATCCACCAAGAACTGCGGCCGGGTCGCTGGCGGGAAGAAGCTTTGATCGACTTTAGTGAAGCCGTACAAAGCCGCGACGAAGATCAGGAGCGTGGCGGCCAACACCATAAACCGAAATCGGAGTGCCGTCCTTAGAAGGCGAAGATATGTTTGAAAAAACCGGCCATCGTATGCCTGCTCTTCAGAATGACCATCGGGGCTCGGCTTAAAAAACAGGTACGCCAGCAACGGAGTGACAGTGATCGCTGTCACCCAGCTCAGTGACAAGGAGATACATATGACCCAGAACAGTGAACTGAGTAACTCCCCAGCTGAATCCTGCGATAGTCCGATGGCCGCAAAAGCCAGAATTGCGATACCTGTCGCTCCGAACAACGGCCACTGGTTGTGCGCTATCACATCGCGAATCACTTCGAGCTTGTCCTTGCCCGCTTCGATTCCAATCTTGAGCCCTTCGGTGATGACGATCGCATTGTCGGTGAGCATGCACAGCGCGATGATGAGAGCGCCAAGAGAGATACGCTCCAACTGGAGGCCCCCCTTTAATTTCATCACCAGAAACGTCCCGATGATCGTAATAAACAGGACGAAGCCCATCATGAGCCCGGCCTTGCGGCCCATCGCAAACAGAAGCACCACGATGACAATCGTCACCGCCTTAACCAGATTGAAGGTGAAGGCTCTCGTGGCTTCGGTGACCGCCGTGGGCTGGAAGTTGATGTCGTGAAACTCGATTCCGACCGGTTGGTTGTGTTTAATCTCCTCGAGTTTTTGCAGGACTTCCTTGCCCATTGCCACGACGTTTCCGCCTGGCACCGTGGAAATACCTATGCCGATGGCTGGCTGGCTGTCGTACCGTAACAGGCGGCGCGGCGGATCTTCATAGCCACGCTCGATCGTCGCGACATCTCTAAGCTGGAGTTGGTGGCCCGAGCTATCCGATCCGATCACCAGATCGAGCATGTCATCGGCCGAGCGGAAACCACCCGTCGGATCGATCGGGACATGTTGAGCCCCAATGCGCACGCGTCCACCGTCCGCGACGACATTTTTCGCCTGAAGCTGGGCGTAGATCTGGTTTTCATTAATGCCGAGCCTCGCCAGCCGCGGCCGCGACATTTCGAGGAAGACAGCCTCCTGCTGCTCGCTGAAGAGATCAACTTTAGCGACGCCAGGCACCAACTGCAGTTCGCGGCGGACGGCATCCACGTAGCGGCGAAGCTCGGGCTGCGAGAATCCTTTGCCGGTGATGGCCATGAAGACGCTGTAAACATCACCGAAATCATCGACAACCATCGATGTGCCGCGCACCGAAGGCGGGAGTCTGGGTTGGGCGTCGTTGACCTTGCGACGAAGTTCGTCCCAAACCTGCTGGATCCTGTCCTTGTGATATTGATCTTTGATGTGGATCCTGACCAACGACCGTCCGCGCGTGGACTCCGATTCGACACGATCAACCTGGCCCATCTGCTGACAGGCGCTTTCGATTGGGTTGGTGACTTCCCTGGCTACTTCTTCGGGGCTGGCACCCGGATAAAGCGTGACGATCAAAGCTTGTTTGATCGTGAACTCCGGATCCTCAAGGCGTCCGAGATTTTGATACGCATATATCCCGCCAATCACGAAGATAAACGTCAATGCAAAGACAATCCTGTTGTATTTGATTGAGTAGACGCCTGGGTTCATTATTGGCCGCCTCCAAGCGCGTCACCCAGGTCGCGAACCTTCATCCCTTCGCGCAGGAATGGCGCTCCTGCAACCACGATGCGATCGCCAGGTTGAAGTCCACTCATGATTTCAATCTGGTTTTCGGTCGGGGCGCCCATCTTCACCGGCTTCCGGTGAACTGTCTGATCTGACCCAAGTACCCACACCACTTGTTCCCCTGTATCCTGCTTGGCAACGGCAGCGATCGGCACGAGAAGGCGATTGCTCGGGCCTCTCGCTCCTCGAGTCGTGATAGTAACGTTCGCCGTCATACCGGGAAGAGCCGTAATACCAGGCGGAGCCTTCAGAGCAAAGCGGACAGCGAAGATCTGAGTCCTGGGGTCCGCTATCTGCGCGACCTCTTTGACGTGTACGGGAAACTGCCGTCCTGGTGCGACGCTAAGCTCTGCAACACTCTGCTGAATGGCAGACGAACGAATGTCGTCGGCTATGAACGCCTCCGGCACGTCTACAACGATGTCGATATCGTTGACGTTCTGGAATCTGACCACCGGACTGTTCGGCGTAATGTTCTGTCCCTCATCGACGAGTCGTTGTGCAACGACGCCATCGTACGGGGCGCGCAGTATGCTGTCTCCTAACTGGAGCTTCGCTTCAGCCATGCGGCCCTCCAATGAGCGGACTGCCGCTTGCTGAGCGTTGTAGCCTTCCTGGGCAGCTAGATAAGTTGTTTGAGCGGCATCGAAGTCAGAGCGTGAGACTGCACTGGAGTCGACGAGTCGTCCGTAGCGTTCCGATTCTGTTTTGGCGTTCGTGAGTCTCGAATCGGCGGCACCCAACTGCGCGCGTGCCTGATCGAGTTGGCCTTGCATGCTCTGTAACCTGGCCTCAAATTCATCCTGACGAAGTTGGGCAATCACTGCGCCTTTGGAGGCTCTCTCACCTTCTCTGATGGGCAGTCGAACGAGCACACCAGGCACCTGGAATGCAAGATCGACCATCTTCGACGCCTCAACCCTTCCGGGGAAGGAGCGCACAGTTGGTCTATCGCCGGCTGCCACGACCATTGTCTTGACTGGGCGAGCCTCTTCTGTAGCAGTCGAATGACCGGATGAACACCCAACGACGAGACACACTATCGACAAAGCGACCGGCAAACCCAGGTGCGCCTTCCCTAAAGACATGTAAGCCTCCGTTTATTACCTGCAAAACGTGGCCCGAGGAGGAGTCTGATGGCAGTTATTGCTTCAGTGAACGAGCCAAATTAGGGCGATTCACTGAATAAAAAAAACGGCTGTATTTTTTTGGTCATTTGAATGACTCGGCGGAATATCCAGTTTCCCCGGAGTCACTTTCCGATTTTTTGAGGGGGCCCGCGGCATTTCATCGTGCAGAAATCAGCAGCCGTTGAACGCTCGTCTGACGCACTGACTTACTCACAAAGCTCTGCGCCAGAGAACGAATCCTACCATGAATTCTGGCATCCAAGCAAAGCATGTACAGCGCCAGCATTCCATCGCAAATCGCATCGTTCGAATACTTCGGTGCCATGTGCCACCATTCGCATCAGTGCCCTTCGGTGGTGGCTCCAATCGGTCTTCTGGAAGGTCATCGCAGGGACCGAGCGAGTCATGTGAAAGAGGCGCTGCCTGCGGCGCCAGAATCTCGAAAGACCTTCGCAGATGGAGCGGCGACGCTTTAATCAAACTGAAGCCTACGGCCACCAGGGTCAGGAGGAGTGCAGAGCCGGTCATAAAGTAGAACAGGCCGTCGATACCGGAACGCGCCATGATGTTTGTGCCTATGAGCGGACCCACCACCGAGCCGATCCCGCTTATCAGGATCAGTTGGCCGCTCACCGCTACAACCCGATCGGCCGGCATGCGATCGTGTGCGTTGGCGACACAGACCGGATAAAAGGTCGACATGAAGCCGCCAAGTAAAGCAGCAGCCGGTAGAACAAGCGACGACGGGCGCGGCAGCTTAACCAAAACAATGGCAACGCCTGCAAAGCCGATGCCTAGGGCAGACAGCACGATGCGCCTATCGAAGCGGTCCGAGAGCCGGCCAACTGGAACCTGAAACGCGAGGCCACCCAACACGGCGCAAAGCATGAATAGCGCAATGTTCCCGCGTTCAATGCCCTTATCCTGCATCCATGCTGGAACGAGCGCATAGAAGGCACTCGTGATGAGCCCGTTCACCGCGCAGCCAACGACGGCAACGGGCGCTGCACGCGCAAGCTCGCCATAATGCAGCTTCGGGGTCGGAATCTGTCGAGGTGCCTCTGCACGGGTCGTGCTTACCATGATCAGTGCTATGGCAAACAAGGCTACGATCGCATTGAATGGTCCCGCACCCTCCATCGCTACCCATCCGATCAAAAGCTGGCCAACGGCGAGCGCTATGAAAGTGCCCACCATGTAGGTCGCGAAGACACGTCCGCGCTCTGACGGCTGGGCCTTGGCGTTGAGCCAACTCTCCGTTGTGACAAAGACCCCAACGCAGCCGAATCCCACGACGGCGCGCAGAACGAACCAGGATAACGGGCCTATGTGGAGCGGCATCGCCGCTGTCGCCGCAACCACCATTCCAGCGAAAGCGGCGTAGGCACGGATATGTCCCACACGCTCGATGATTCGTCCACACCGTAATGCTCCTAGCGTGAAGCCGGCAAAATAGCTGCTGAGAACGAGGCCAGATAGAGTCGCACCGAAATCCTCAGTCGCGACCCGCAAAGAGATGAAAGTGCCGAAGAAACCGTTGGCGAGCTGGATGACGCTCGTCGCAACAATAAGCGTTCCAATCTGCGCACGCATCGACCCACTCGACTGCATCGGCCCTCATTCCTCACGCGGTCGATCGGGGAAATTACATCGGCCACGCCAATTCAGAGTTATCGAAATCGTGCTTTAGCCATCAAGATTGCGCGATCAGGTGTGTCTCGTACTGCCTCATCGTGGATATCGCCGAGATGGCACCGTAACCTCACATCAAGGTTCTCGTTGCATCATAGTCCAGTCTCTTCCCTGACGTGTAGACGCCACGATACGACCTTTGTTTATAGGCGCTTATTGCTGTTGCCAGGAAGTTGCTACGTCATCTACGGCCAATTTTCGAGGCAGCCTTAAACTTAAATATGAAGCTAGTCGGCCTGCTTGCTCCGTGGGGGCTTTGTCTTGCTCTTGGCCTTGCTCATAGACTTGAGATCGAGATTGAGCGCCACCGCAGCGCGGATGAGATTCTTCAAGGACGCCTCATCGATCTTGTCGCCTTCGTGGATGTCGATGGCGCGTCGGACATTGGCGTCGAGGCTGGAGTTGAACAGACCCGAAGGGTCCTCCAACGAAGCTCCCTTGGCAAATGTCATCTTGACAACATTCTTATACGTCTCTCCCGTGCAGACGATGCCGCCGCGGGAGAAGACGGGAGTCCCCATAAACTTCCACTCTTCGACGATCTCAGGGTCTGCCTTGTGGATGATTGCTCGGACTTTCGCGAGCATCTTCCCGCGCCAGTCGCCAAGTTCGTTGATTCTCGCGTCGATCAATGCAGAGGCAGATTCTGCCGGGATGTTTTTTTTCATGTATGGATCCATACTCTCGCACCTATTTTCGCTGCGCTTAGCGTAACCTGCAACCTCGCAACGGTAGTGTCCTGATTTAGTTAATCTGCCTCATTGCCCTCAGTGTCGGGAGCCATAGTCCAACTCTCAGTACCGTCGCTTTCAGTAATAACTTGTGATCTATGATTGGGCCCACCGTATAGCAGCCGATATCGCGTGTAGTGTCGGTCGCCAAATGCGTCTTGGTATGTAATTTCCCCGGTTACATAAAGGGTGCATTTTATGCTCCCTGCAACCGGCAAGAGTTCTTGGGGAAGTGGGCCACTAGGGGTAGTACCCCAAGAAACAGGTATATCCGGCCCAAGAACGGAGACTGGAGAACTGAACGTCTCATCGGAGGGTTCCATTATCTTGGTAGACGGGTACATGTCCCAGACGCAGCCACACCATCCCTTAACTTCGTAGGCTGGAGTCTGACCACAATTCTTGACTACTACCGTTGCTCGAGGAAGGGCTGGGTTGGGGAATTTCAGAAACGCCGAATTGACACAAACATATGCCCTCAACTGCTTTTTGGCGCTATATTTCCCGGATTTCACGCTTTCTTCGGTAGCTATTGCTGCCGCGCGAGTCTCAACGGACTGCCATGCGACAACCAGAAGAGTGCATATTACCGCTAACGCCGTGACACCTTCCGGCCATGCAATGAGTTTGCGCCATATTGGCTTACTGCCGCTAGCGTCCGCTTGCTTGGTTTGGTTACTTGGGTCTGTATAGCAAGACACACCAAGGATTGCGGCGAAGATGACAGCCAACGCGATCAACGGCAGGTATTTCCGCATGATTCAGAAATGTATCATCCCATCCCGTCAAATTAGGACATTACCCACTTCACGACATAAACAGCCGGCACTGCCTGTAGGCGGCGCCAGAAGAAGGTACGACGCTCCCCCACCGCGATTGAAGTTTGTTGGTACGCTTGCTGCTCGCTCGCCGGGGTTTCGGTCTTCGCAAAGCTTTCACGCGATAGGGGCGGAGTAGGATAGCTCAACAAAACCGTTCTTGTAAGCCACGACGTTCTTCAAATTCCACCTCTCCTCCGTCAGGGAATCGCCGAACAGCCGGAGTCCTTCACCCAATAGGACAGGCGCAAGCATCAACTTGATTTCGTCTACCAGGCCGAGTTCGAGAAAACGCTGGCACAACAGGGCCTCGCCCACGAGCCAGATGTTTCGATATCGAGGTGCGAGTTGCACGTCTACTAATTCCTCCGTCTCCCCCTTAGTCAATGTTCACTCGCTCTAGTGTTTATACCGGCCCGCCGCTTGTCGCAGGAAAGAGAACACCGATGACACGGCTTTGCGGTCGCAGCGCCCACGATGCCACAGTAAAACCAGCAATGATGAGCGGGGCGATGACGTGAAAGGCGTAGACGCCATAACCGCCGACCGCAGCGCAGGATGCGGCCGCGCCTGTCAGGTCAAAGAAGATGCCGGCATACGCCCATTCCTTGAGCCGCGGAAAACGCGGCACAAGGATGGCGATGGCTCCAAGCACCTTCCAAACCCCCAGGATGGCAAAAAAATACAGCGGATAGCCAAGGACAGGCACTGTCCCATGGGGGTTGGCTCTAAATTGTGCCATCTGCCCCACACCGCCAGTTCCGATAGGAAGCGCTACGAGTATGGTCGTTGTCCAATAAGCAATGGATTTTGCTTTCGTGGTCATCCCAACCCCCCGAGCACCTGCTCCAGACCGCCGAAGAATTTCTGCCAGCCGTACTTTGCACCCTGATAAGCTGCCTGCTGATCGGGACCGAAGCCGGACTGCTCCATGCGAACGTGAGTGCCGCCCTTCGCTGGAGTCAACGTCCAGAGCACTACCCATTGAAGCCCGCTTTCGCCTCCCCCAACGCCCCAGTTATAGGACAGGCGTCGCAACGGGTCGACGACCAACACCTCGCAGTCGACAACACCATTCCAGTTCGGCACAGGATCGGCCCGGAATTGGAACTTGTGCCCGGACACCGGTTCGAAGTCGTTGTTCATCATCCACTGCGCAAGGAGCGTGCTCTCCGTGAGCGCTCGCCACAGCTTCTCTGGTGGATGTGGGAATACCCTCTCGATGACAAGGGTACGTGTACTCTCTGCTGCATTGGTCGCTGATTCTTGACTCATGGTTCCATCCTTTCCAAAAGTGCTTCAAGTCGGTCAAACCGGTCGCGCCAGAATGCACCGTAGTCACGCAGCCAGTCCACCATCGGCGCCAGCGCATCTGGCCGTGCGCGATAGTGAGTTTCACGTCCCTCGCGGCGATGCCGTACCAGCTTCGCCCTCTTCAGCACCGTCAGGTGCTTCGAGACAGCAGGCTGAGATACGCCCGCATAGCGAGTCAATGCGTGGACGGTCTGTTCGCCCTGACGGGTTAACTCCTCGAAGATGGCCCTGCGCGTCGGATCGGCGAGAGCCCTGAAAATATCGTCCGCTACAGCTCGCATGCTGAGCCTCCCCTAAGTCATGGCCGTGTCGTGTTACCAATCCAGATGTGTTATCTGAATGAGATTTCCGCACGTATCGTCAAGCACTGCGATGGTCGATCCCGTAGTCTTCGTCGGCTCCTTAGTGAACGTCACGCCGTGTTGCTTTAGCCTGTCGTATTCCTTTTGGACGTCTCCAACAAAGAAGTTAGCCGCCGGTATTCCTTGCCGAAAAATCTCTTGTTGATACGTCTTCGCGGCCGGGTTGGCGTTGGGCTCTAGAACCAGTTGCACGCCTTCTGGTTCGTCGGGCGAGACCACTGTGAGCCATTTGTAGTTCCCCGCCGTGAATTCCATTTTCTTCACGAAGCCCAGAGCTTCGGTGTAGAACTTCAGGGCCTTGTCTTGGTCGTCCACAAAGACGCTAGTTAGTTTGATTTGCATGGTGGATCCTTTCTTCTCTGTGTTGTTACGTTTTGAATGGCCGATAATTCATTGCGCTGCAAGCGGACCAGGGCTCGAATACCGCCCTGCAAGCTGGGTCGGCAAGAGCACGGAAAACGTGATTAGCATTGGCCGGCTTCACGCAAAAAACCATAACCGTACGGTTATGGTTTTGTCAAGAGAAACGTAACACGATTTCCAATTGTGGCCTTGCCCCCCCCAAATAGATGGGGTTGATGTGAGATTCGTAACGTATAAGTAAATCGATTACTTTAGCATTCAGCGACAAATAGCCGATACGCTCTGCACTTGTCGAGCTAGAGTCTCTTCAAAGATTGTCACGACACATCTCACCATTCCTGAACCCGGAGTAAGCATGGACTTCGAAACAACGCGACGGCGCTTCATCACCCTCTTCAGCTCAGCATTGGCATCCACACAAATGAAACGCAGCGCGCTGGCTGAGACTCACACCTACTCATCGCCAGCAACTGAAGACTGAAGCCCGGGATGTATTGATCTGGTTTGAGCAGCCTGCCCCGGAATGGGCAGCCGCACTGCCGGTCGGCAATGGCAGAATTGGCGCGATGGTGTTTGGCACAGTACAGCAGGAACGCATCGCGCTCAATGAGGACACCCTCTGGTCTGGAAGCCCGAGAGATTGGAACAATCCTGATGCGAAGAACCACTTGCCTGTAGTGAGAAAGCTTGTTCTCGAACAACAGGATTACCAGGCGGCCGACCACGAGTGCCGAAGGATGCAAGGTCCGTTCAACCAGGCTTATCAGCCGCTCGGCGATCTCCTAATCGACTTCGCGCATCCAGTTTCAGTAGGCAAATATAGGCGTGAACTGAATCTCGATAGCGCTACATCGACGGTCACCTACGAGATCGGCGGCACGACCTTTACCCGCGAGGTCTTCGTTTCGAAACCGAACCAGGTCGTGGTAGTAAAACTTTCATCCAGCGAGCCGGGTGAACTCAACTGCAATGTGAAACTGGCCAGCCAGTTGAAGTCAAAGCTCGAGGCGTCGGGTACGAATGAAATTCATCTGACAGGCAAGGCGCCAAAAGAATCGGCTCCTAATTATTTGTTCGCGTCCGGAAAACCACAGCAGGGCTGGGTTCCTCCATCGATACCAACTCCTGGCGTTGCGGCAGGTACGACTGTCCCAAAAGAAAAGCCGACCATGAGCGCCGAAGATGCCGCAGCCCAGGCATCGTTAGATCGTCTTGCCAATAAGCCGATCCAGTACAGCGAAGTCTTAGGCGAAGGAATGCACTTCGCCGCAGTGCTCAATGTAAGCACTGCGGACGGAAAGATCACGCGAGAGCCGGATGGAAGCTTGTCGATAAAGGGTGCAAGCTCCGCGGTACTTTTGGTTGGAATGGCAACAGGCTTTAAAACCTATGCAGTAGCACCAGACCGGCCTTTGCCAGAAGTCCTGGCCTCTGCCGCGAACCAGGTATCGTCCGCGCGGAAGGTTCCTTATGATCGGCTTTACTCTGCCAACGTTGCCGATCATCAAAAGCTCTTTCGACGTGTAAGGCTAGACCTTGGCAACGAAAAGAATTCGCATCCTCTACAAACAGACAAGCGGGTCTCGGAAATGGCGAGCAATCCCGATCCGTCCTTGTTGGCGCTGTACTTCAATTTTGGACGTTACCTGCTCATCACAAGTTCGAGGCCAGGAAGCCAGCCCGCAAACCTGCAGGGGATATGGAACTCTGAGCTTCGCCCACCGTGGAGCTCAAACTGGACCTCAAACATCAACGTGCAGATGAACTACTGGCATGCACAAACGACCAATCTCTCCGAGTGCCACACGCCGCTATTCGATATGGTGACGGATCTCAGCAAAAATGGCGCGATCACGGCAAAGGTCAACTACGGTGCGAATGGATGGGTTTCGCACCACAACATTGATCTCTGGCGTCAATCCGCGCCCGTGGGAATGGGAGCTCCCTTCGCTGACCCAACGTGGGCAAACTTCAGTATGAGCGGACCCTGGTTATGCCAGCACCTGTGGGAACACTATCGCTTTACTGGAGACAAGAGATATCTACGGGAGACGGCATACCCCGTGATGAAGGGTGCAGCCGGGTTCTGTTTGAGCTGGCTGGTTGAAGACAACAAGGGACAGTTGACGACATGCCCTTCGTTCTCAACCGAAAACAGCTTTTTCGCACCGAACGGAAAACCTGCCAACACCAGTGCGGGCTGCACGATGGACATCGCACTCATCCGTGAGCTATTTAGTAATTTGGCATCTGCGGCGGCCGACCTCGATGTTGATCATGATTTCGCAGCAACGCTGCAAGCGACGATGAAGCGACTGCCACCCTATCAGATAGGCAAACATGGCCAACTGCAGGAGTGGTATGAGGACTTCGACGAGAATCAGCCCGGTCAACGACATATGTCTCATCTTTATCCTGTATATCCGGGCGGGGAGATCACGTCGCGCAACAGGCCCGAGCTATGGGCAGCAGCCAGAAAGTCGCTTGAACGGCGGCTAGCTAACGGCGGCGCATATACCGGTTGGAGCCGCGCCTGGGCCATCGCTCTATGGGCCCGCCTGCTGGACGGAGACATGGCATGGGATTCGCTGAAGATGTTGATCGAACACAGCACCGGCGTAAATCTCCTCGACACCCACCCAGCCAAAGAAGGAAGCATCTTCCAGATTGATGGGAACTTCGGAACCACAGCGGGCATCGCGGAAATGCTGCTCCAGAGCCACGAAAACGAGATCGCCCTGTTGCCGGCGATCCCCACCGCGTGGCAGGAGGGTTCAGTAGAAGGTCTCTGCGCTCGTGGCGGACTCGAGGTCAGCATCGCCTGGAAAAAGGGCGGAGCTGTGTCAGCCCAGGTACTTGCACTGCAATCTGGGCGACATATGTTTCGTCTTCCCAAGGGCCGAAAACTCAGCCACGTCTCGAACACTTCCGCACCACAGCCTACGCCTGGTATCGATCCTCAAACCTTTTCCTTCGAAGTAAAGCAGGGCCAACTATACCGATTTGAGTTTGAGCAGATATAGACTCACCTGCTTTCGGTGAACGGTTCCGATCGGGCGTCTTTTCTTCGGCACCGATCATCCAGTCTGCCTTTCACTGATCAGTAAAAGGTCACAAGTTTCCCTTTCCGTGTTAATATCCTCGCGTCCGGAGCTTCACAGCTTTCGCGCCGGGCTACGCTGAACCCGGGCCCACGCACAATCGAACTCATAAATCTCTAAACGGAAAGAATGAGGTGGTTTATGCCGCTGTCCAAACGTGCCTTGGCCGAATTCTTCGGAACCTTCTGGCTTGTCTTCGGTGGTTGTGGAAGCGCAGTCCTCGCCGCTGCGTTCCCTGGTCTCGGAATTGGCTTCGTCGGCGTTTCACTGGCCTTTGGTCTGACCCTTCTGACGATGGCCTTCGCCATCGGCCACATCTCCGGCTGCCATCTCAACCCGGCAGTCTCCGTCGGCCTCGTCGTAGGCAAACGCTTCCCTGCCTCCGAACTCATCCCCTACATCGTCGCCCAGGTAGCCGGAGCCATCGTTGCCTCAGGCGTCCTCTACATCATCGCCAGCGGCAAGGCCGGCTTCTCGCTCGACGGCGGCTTCGCCTCCAACGGCTACGGCGACCACTCCCCCGGCGGCTACTCCTTGCTCGCCTGCTTCGTGGCCGAAGTTGTCCTCACCTGCTTCTTCCTTCTCGTCATTCTCGGCTCCACCGACGAGCGGGCCCCCAAAGGCTTCGCCCCTATCGCCATCGGCCTCTGCCTCACCCTCATCCACCTGATCAGCATCCCGGTCACCAACACTTCGGTCAACCCCGCCCGTAGCACCGGACCAGCACTCTTCGTCCACGGCTGGGCGCTAAGTCAGTTATGGCTCTTCTGGGTCGCTCCCATCCTCGGAGCGATCATAGGCGGCATCATCTCGACAGTCTTCTTTGCTGCTCCGCAACCACCCATCCGCGAAGAAATGTCTAACTGACGTCTACGAGCTAACCTCAACCACCGGCTGGATAGCGGCATTCCGCCGTCCAGCCACCATCATCACCACTACGCCCACAACCACCGACCCCAGCGCCGCCACCTGAGCATTGCTCATTCCCAGGTAGAGCTTCGGATTGATCCGTAAAAACTCCACCAGAAACCTGCCCACTCCACTCAGCGCCAGATAAAGCCCCGTCATCCAACCCGTCGACCGAACCTTCCGCCCCAGCCGCCAAAGCAGCCATCCCAGGGCCAGTGAAAACAGCAGTTCATACAGCGGCGTAGGATGCACCCGTGCAGTCGTCGGCACCAGTGCATCGGGAGACATATGCACACCCCACGGCAAATTCGTCGGAATCCCGTAGTCCCCATCGCCCGAAGTCAGGCATCCAATCCGCCCCACGCCATACCCAATAGCCGCAGCCGGTGCTGCCAGATCCAGCATCCGCACTGCTCCCACAGACGTGCCATCACTCTGCTTCGCGGCTCTACCCTGCCACATCAGCGTCGCAATCCCGGCCAATAGTCCGCCAAACCAAGCGAATCCCGCCTGAAACCAGTGCAGAAATCCAACCAATATCTCGAAGGGATGTCCCCACCCGGACGCCATAATCTGCCGCATCGAAGCCCGCAGCTCCGCTAAATTTTGCAGCTCATGCCACGCCTTGGCACCAATAACGCCCGCGATCACTACAAACGCAACCACGCTCAATGCATCGACATCCACCCGATTGCGCACAAAATTCTTATGCAGAACAATCGTCGCCGCTACCGCAGCCAACCATAGAAACAGCCCGAACGTGCCCAGGTGTACCGGCCCAATATTGATATAGGGAAACATAATCCTCGCTAACTTAAGTATAGCCAAGCTTTGCCTGCACCCCGCATTCGCGCTACCCTTTAACCTCTATGTCCAATAGCACCCCCACGTTCCCACCCGCCGAAACCATGCCTGTCCTCTTCACCCGGGAGCAGATCGCCGAACGCACTAAAGCAATCGGCGCCCAGATCACCGCCGACTACGCAGGTCAGTCCATCGTCCTCATCGGCGTCCTCAAAGGCGCAGCCATCTTCCTGGCTGACCTCGCCCGCGCCATCGGCGTCGATAACACCTTCGACTTCGTCGCAGTCTCCAGCTACGGCCGCGCCCGTGTCTCCTCCGGAGCCGTCAAGCTCATCAAGGACATCGACAACCCCATCGAGGGCAAGCACGTCATCATCGTCGAGGACATCCTCGACACCGGCCTCACCCTCAGCTATCTCCGCGGCCTGATGCTCCAGCACAAGCCCGCCTCGCTCAAGATCGCCACCTGCCTCGACAAGCCCGAGCGCCGCCTCGTCCCCATCGAAGCCGATTACGTAGCCTTCAAGATCCCCAACCAGTTCGTCATCGGATACGGAATGGACTTCGCCGAGCGCTACCGCGGCGTAGACGACATCCGCCTCTTCCCCGAAGAAGCTGCCGGCCATTAAGAAGCTATCTTTTCGGTACAGCATTTCCACAATAAATACCGCCATTTCCACATAAATATTGTGTTTTTAGGTAGTTGCATTCCGATAAGTAGCGCGTACTATTCTCTTCAACGGAAGAGCGATCTTCCAGGAGGAGAGTTAGACAAGGCCTATCAAGAGAACCGGCAGCGGAACTCGCGGAAGCGCTCAGGAAACTGAATGCCGACGGATAGGACGAGAAAACTCTTACAACGGACGTAATAACGGAAGAGCCAGGGTGCACGGGTTCACGCTCGCACACTCCGGGGATTCCCGGATGACAATGTTGTGATCTGGTCGCCGAACCAGATCTTCGACAATCGGACAAGCAAAGGGCGACCGTCTCGAAAGAGATATCGCCCTTTCGCTTTTGTGCATCCGGAAGAACACTAGCAAATTTGCCAGTTGCCGGTCCCGATTTGTTTGATTCCAATCGTTCCTCAAGAGCACAAAATCCATGACGAACGCAAAATTGAAAACCTAACCAGAGGCAAATGCCTCTCCCGATTGGCCGGATTTTGTGGAGTCAGAACCTACATTGCAGCAGCATCGAGCGAGTCGTGGCGGATCTCGAGCCTCCGTCTGTATTTTCGTCCCTTCGTGGCTGGATTGAAAAGAGTCAGGTCTGCTCAGGCATAGAAAGCAGTTGGAACGAGGAGAAGCATCATGGCCCTATCTGGGAACAAAGTGGCGATCATTCCAGACGAATGGTTGCGTGCCTCCATTGTCATCCTGAGTGGTTTTGTACTCTGCACAGTCATGGAAGCACAGAGTCTTCCGACCACCTCGGCAACACCCTTCGTCCAAACACCAATCAGTCCCAGCGTGCAGAAGCCAACGTCTCACACACAGATCTCCGAAATCGACAGCGTGCATCTTGCACAACCCGACAACACTAGGACCATTGACACTGCCCTGTATTCGCGACCTACTAATGAACAAACTGGTCCGCGTCGCATTACTTTAGAAGAGGCGAAGCAGCAGGCTGCAACCGCAGCCAATCCCATGGCACATCTCGCTCAGCTTCAGGTAGAAGCGGCACGGCAGCATAGGCTTGGCGCGCAATCGGACTACTTCCCAAAGATAAGCTCCTCACTCGCAAACTTTCACTTCAACAAGTTCATGGGCGAAGAGCTCACCGTCAACCGCCCCATAGCAGGTGGAACAGCCACGGCGCAGTTGCCGCTACTCGGCAAAGACCTGACCCTGGTTGCCGTAACGGCAGCGCAGCCCGTCACGCCTCTGTTCAAACTCCGCGAGGTCGTGAACATCGCCCGCGCGGATGAGCGAATAGCAATGGCCAAGGCAGGCATGCCCGTTGAAACCGCAAGCAATGTAGAGAAGGCATACTACGGATTGCTCGTTGCCCAGCGGCAACTCGCAATCGCACGGGCCAACGCAGACCGCTTTCGTAATAAGCATCTTCTGGCAAGCACAGCAGCAGTACCCGCGGGCCTGCCAGGTGGCGACGAGGATGGAATGGTCTCAGCGAAAGAACTGATAATCGCCGATACCAAGGCTAAGGAGTTGACCCTCTCCCTCAATCTCCTTCTGGGCTATCCCTCAGACACAGAGTTAGATCTGATACCTCCCTTCACGCAGGTGGAAGAGATATCGCTAAAAGAGGCCACTGAGAAGGCGATGGCGGCGAATCCTGAAGTGGTAGAGGCAGAGCAGACAGTCGTAAAGGCACGAGCGGCTTCCAGGTTATCGAAACTGGACTATGTTCCCGATGTTGCCGTACTTGGTGGCTACGTCTACAACAACAACGCGGCCCCGCTTCTTCCCAGGGATTTTACCTATATCGGCGTCATGGGCTCATACAACCTGTTCGATTTTGGTAAACGGGAACACACGATTCGAGAGCGCAGTGCCCAGCTTGGCATGGCAGAGACTGCTTTGGAACTGACTAGAGCCAAAGTTGCCGCGAGCGTAAAAAACAGCTATTTCGAGATGGAGCAATCACGAAAGCTGAGCGAACTCGCACACCACTTATCCTCTGCAATTCTGGCGCAAAGAGTCGGCTATGCAGAGGATGACCCAGAGCTGGCAATATCGCGGGCAAAGGTAGAGGTAGAGATATTCCAGGCCGATCTGGACTACCGTCAGGCTCTCGCACAACTGAGGATCAAGATGGGCGAGCAATAAAACAGAAATTTCGCATCCATTCTTCGCAGGTTCTCACGTTCTCCGCCCTCGTACTCACTACAAGTTCTGCGACACAATTACTTGCACCGTATTTCCACAAAAAATACCATTATTTCCACATAAATAATGTGTTTTGAGGTAGTTGCATTCCGAAAAATAGCGAGTACTATTCTCCTCAACGGAAGAGAGATCTTCCAGAAGGAGAGAGTAGACAAGGCCTATCAAGAGAACCGGCAACGGAACTCACGAAGCACTCAGGAAACTGAAGGCGGACCGATAGGACAAGAAAGCTCTCGCAACGGAGTGATGACGGGAGAGCAAGGGCAAAGCGGGTTCACACTCGCAGAACCCCTGGGATTCCGGGATGACGATGTTGTGGTCTGGCGCCGAACCAGACCTTCGAAAAATCGGACAGGCTGAGGGCGACGTCTCGAAAGGGATATCGCCCTTTCGCTTTTGTGCTTCCGAATGCCTCGCCGCAAAATGCAGCGACGGTTTCAGCTCAATTCAAACCGACTCGAGTCGAAATACCTCCGCCAATAACTCATAACTCCGCACCCTCTTCGAGTGCTCCCAGACAATCGTATTCACCACCAACTCCCCAATCCCCAACTCCACAGCCATTCCCTCTAATTCCCCTCGCACCTTCGCAGGAGTTCCCACAAAATACCGTGGCCACTCCCCCTCCTCCATCGGCATATCCCCCAGCAACTGCAACTCCCGCAAAGCATTTTCAGGCGAACTCACAGGACGCCGATCCCCCAGCCGAATCCGCCGCTGCAACAGCTTCACGCTCGCGCTCAGATACTCCGCTTCCTCCTGCGTCTCTGCGCAAATTACCCCCACCGCAACCGTTGCCTCAGGCCTCTCTCTCCGAATCCCGCTTCGGAAATTCCGCATATAAGCCTCAATCGCATCCCGCGTCTTCACTGGCGAGAAAAAGTGGGCAAACGAATAAGGCAGCCCAAACTCCACAGCCGCAGCCGAGCTCCACATGCTCGACCCCAGCATCCACACATCCGGCCCGCTTGGCATCTCCGGCGAAACCCTGATCCTTCCAAACGGATGCCCCTCCGGAAATCCTCTCTCCAGAAAAGCCAGTAACTCACTCACCTGCTCCGGAAAGTCATCCTCCATCGGAGTCTTCCTGCTCCGCCTTAGCGCCAGAGCCTCCATCGGGCCACCACCAGGAGCCCGCCCAATCCCAAGATCAACCCGCCCGGGATAAAGCGCATAAAGCGTACGAAACACCTCCGCCACCTTTAGCGACGTATAGTGCGGCAGCATAATCCCACCCGACCCAATTCGTATCCGCTTCGTCTCCGTCCCAATCCGAGCCAGCATAATCTCCGGAGCAGTACACGCCAGCGTATCCATCGCATGGTGTTCCGACATCCAGAACCGTGTATACCCAAGCTCATCCACCCGCCGCGCCAGCGCAATCGAGTTTTGCAAAGCCTCAGCCGGCGTACTTCCTTCCGGCACCGGCGATTGGTCCAAAACAGAAAGTCGCAACCCACTCTTCCCTTCACTCATACCAATTAGATGACCCACCCCCACCCAACGACCCTAAACGAACGGCGCAATACAAAAGGTCGACCTCATCATGTCGCCACACATCGGACCGAAAGAGATTTTCAACACAGCTCCACACCAAATCTCTACTGGACATTCATCGCCCGCGAACTGTACAAAAACTCAAGCGCACGAGGCAGAAACAAAAATGACGACAGCCGCACCTACGCCCTCTATCGGCATAACAGGACAGTCCACGACCACGCGTCTGGCCTCCATTGACATCTTCCGCGGCCTCACCATGGTTGTCATGATCTTCGTCAACGACCTCGACAGCGTCCATGGCCTACCTTGGTGGACCCATCACGCAAAAGCCAACGTCGACATTATGACCTACGTCGACATGGTCTTTCCCTTCTTCCTCTTCATCGTCGGTCTGTCGATACCGCTCGCCATCCAGCAGCGCCTCAAGAAAAATCCCTCCATACCTGCGCTCTGGCTCCACATCATCATCCGCTCGGCAAGCCTCGTCGTTCTCGGTCTCATCCTCGCCAACGCCGAACTAGGCGACCCGACTCTCATGCATATCAGCCCCAATCTCTGGGCCCTTCTCGCACTCGCAGGCGCATCCCTCTTTCTCAGCGTCTACAAAGGATCCGAGCGCGCTACAAAAATTCACCGCTGGCTCCGCATCCTCGGCCTCGTGTTGACGGTGGCGATGTTCGCAATCTTTCGCCGCACAACACACGACGGACACGTCGCCTGGATCGATGGCTCTTACGCCGAAATACTCGGCATCATCGGCTACACCTACTTCGCCGTAGCCGTCCTATATATCCCTACACGCCGTTGGCTATGGGCGCCTCTCGCATGGTTCGTTGCTCTACTAGCGTTTAACTCCGTCTGCTCCGCCGGAAACAACGCCCTCGTCGCCCATCTCCCGCTCTACGTCTGGCCATTTCACAACGGGTCATCCGCTTGCATCGTCATGGCCGGCGTCGTCGCCTCGGTCATCTTTCTCGGAGCTCATCGCTGGCAGACGCTCCGTCAAAAGATCCTCATCGGCTTGGCATTCGCGATCTCCGCACTCATCGCAGGTCGCCTGCTCACACCGTTGGGCATATCCAAAATTAGAGCCACACCAACCTGGGATCTCTACAGCATCGGAGCAGCAGTCCTTTTCTTCACCCTCCTCTATTGGATCTGTGACGTGAAGAAACAAACAGCATGGGCCACCTTCGTCCGCCCTGCCGGATCGAATACTTTGCTGACCTACCTGATCCCCGACTTCTATTACTTCCTCATCCCTCTAACCGGCATCACATTCTTTGCCACACACCTCAACGCCGGTTGGCACGGAGTTATGCGCTCTGTTGTCTTCACAGCGCTCGTTCTTGCCATCGCCGCGGTACTCACAAAGCTCAAGGTACGTCTACAGCTCTAGCTCTATAAAATATTCCTCTCATCCATCCCCGCCACCCGCCGATAAGGCCTTCAAGACAACGAGCACGGCGATACCATACAGACGAGTTGTGGCACTAACCCACTGGCGTCTGGGATAAGAGACCGAACCAAATGGTGCAACTGATAGACGAACCCAAGCAAGCCGCATTTCTCTCCGCCGTCACCGATACAACCATCCTCGATCAAAGCGTTGAAGAGGTTCTCGGCCTGATGCTCGGCGTACCCGTCAGCGTCGCGTCCGATCCACACGCACCCGACCACGAGTCCCGAACCCTCACCGCTGTCATCGGCCTCGCCGGAGCGCTCAGCGGAGCCTACACCGTCCTTGTCAGCGCCGGGGCAGCCATGCAGATGACCGCCTGCATGGCCGGCATGGAAGTCACCGTCGTCGACGAAACCGTGCTCGATGGCCTCGGCGAAATCACCAACATGCTCGCCGGCGCCTGGAAGTCCAAGATCCCCTCACTCCACGCCGCCTGCCTTCTCTCCGTCCCCACCGTAGTCACCGGTACCCAATACGAAGTCCACAAGCGAACCTCGGCTTTTCGCCTCACCAGAAGCTACTGCTTCAACGATCATTACTTCACCGTAAGCATCTACGGCGAAAACCCGTAGCCTTCTTCCATCACCGCAGCTTGACATCCTGCCCAGCAGACCCGACCATAGTGTGGTCAATCTATAGGGCCGATCCACACTCAGCGGATCGGCTTTTCCTCGACCAACGGATATTCGCCTCGGCCCCGCAATCCTACGATTCTTCAAATCGGAGCGACCATGCACAAAGGGCAATCTGTCTGCACACACCTCTTCGTCCCCACTTCTAAGCTCCGCGCTCTTTTCATCGTCACAGCAGCGTTGGCGATGATCGCTCCGGCAATTGCCCAAGCCCCTGCCAACCCAGAGTTGCAACAACGACTGGCAGAGATAAAGCAATCAACCGCAGCGAACCAGCAGAAACTCCACCAATATCAATGGACGGAGACGACACAGCTCACGCTCAAAGGTAACGCCAAGCCTCCAAAGCAATCGCTCGCCCGATACGGTCCCGACGGCAAAGTGCAGAAGACACCCATCGACGCAGCGCCTCCGCAACAACAACAGCAGCAGGCAGGAGGTCGCGGCGGCCGACTCAAAGAAAAAGTTATCGAGAAGAAGAAGGAAGAAGCCCAGGAGTATGGACAGCAGATAAAGACCCTACTCGCCCTATATGTCCCACCTGATCCGCAACGTATGCAGCAAGCCTTTCAATCCGGCAAAGCCTCCCTCAACAAAGGCTCAGGCACAGCAAACATCGTATTCAACGACTACGCTCTTCCTGGCGACCAGATGACTCTCTCCTTCGACACCGCAGCCAAAAAGATCAGCACCATCAACGTAAAAACCTACATGGATGATCCAAAGGACGCCGTCACCCTCGCCGTCCAATTTGCCAGCCTTCCCGACGGCACCCACTACGTCCAGAAGACCGATCTCAACGCCACCGCCAAACAACTCCAGGTAACAACAACAAGCGCCAACTTCCAACCGCTAGCCGCGCAGTAAACGATCATGGAGCATTGCCAATCCTGTATCGGCAACGATACCATCACGCCATCACACAGGTGACCTCTATCACTCTATGAAGACCCCGCGCGAATCCAGCACTGCTCAAAATCAAGGCCGCCGCAACTTCCTCAAAGCAGGCGGAGTCTCCGTCGCTGCCGGCTTAGTTCAAGCCACACTCCCCTCTACCGCTCAAGCCGAACCAACCACGCCACAGGCCTATCGCGCCTCAGCCCAGGCCGTCCAGCAGATGATGCCCACCCGCAACCTCGGCAAAACCGGCTTCCGCGCAGGCATCTTCGGCCTTGGCGGTCAGGGAGCACTCGAGAAGCCCCACAACGACGCCGTCGCCATTCCCATCATCGAAAAAGCCCTCGAGCTAGGCGTCAACTACTACGACACCTCCGCCATCTACGGCGGCCCCGAGCGCTGGAGCGAGCAATACCTCGGCAGAGCCCTCAAAGGTTACCGCGACCAGGTCTTCATCGCCAGCAAAACCAAGGAGCGCACCCGCGACGCCGCGCTAAAAAATCTCGAAGTCTCCCTCAAGCTCCTCAACACCGACCACATCGACACCTGGCAACTCCACGACGTAGGCATCCAGGAAGACATCGACCAGATCTTCGCCAAAGGCGGAGCCATCGAAGCCTTCCAGCAAGCCCGCGAACAAAAGATGGTCCGCAATCTCGGCATCACCGGCCGCTTCCGCCCCGAAGCCCTCATGGAAGGCATCCGCCGCTTCCCCTTCGACACCGTCCTCATGGGTCTCAACGCCGCCGACAGGTTCCACTACAGCTTCGCCAAAGAACTCCTCCCCATGGCCGTCGAAAAACAGATGGGCATCATCGGCATGAAGGTCATGGCCCGAGGCCGCATCCTCTCCAGTTGGACCCCGCCCCCCGTCGAAGTCCAGAAAAAATCCTGGGAAGGCACCGGAGCCATCGCCACCACGCCGGGCACCCTCACCAAACACGAGACCTTCTTCTACACCCTCTCGCTCCCCATCAGCACAGCCGTCATCGGCTGCGACACCGTAGAACAGGTACAAGAGTGCGTCGACCTCGCCCGCCAGTTCACGCCACTCAACGACCACCAGATGACCGAGCTGGCCGACAAGACCGAGCCCATCGCCAAACAAGCCCTCTTCTTCCGCATGATGCCCCGCTAACCAATAAAACCGGGTGCCCCATTCATGGCGCGGTCTTATCGCGACATGAGTGGGCAATCGCGCGAAGCGCGATCCGTTCTCCTCAGATCCCCTCACAACGATCGTTTCTCCCCGGCCCTACCCTCATAAGCCCACCCCAATTCTGCTAGCATCGAAGTTTGGCCACCATGATGACTAGCACCAGCACAGAAGCCCCCATCCGCGTCCGCATCGCCCCCTCCCCCACCGGCGACCCCCACGTCGGCACCGCCTACATCGGCCTGCTCAACTACATCTACGCCCGCCAGCGCGACGGCAAATTCGTCCTCCGCATCGAGGACACCGACCGCACCCGCTTCGTCCCCACCTCCGAGCAGATGATCTTCGACTCCCTCCGCTGGCTCGGCCTCACCTGGGACGAAGGCCCCGACGTCGGCGGCCCCTACGGCCCCTACCGCCAGTCCGAGCGCACCGAAATCTACCGCGAGCACGCCGACATCCTCCTCGCCAACGGCACCGCCTACCGCTGCTTCTGCACGCCAGAAGAGCTCGAGGCCGTCCGCAAGCAGCAGATCGCCGCCAAGCTCCCGCCCCGCTACCCCGGCACCTGCCGCACCCTGACGCCCGAGCAGATCGACGCGAACATTGCCGCTGGCAAATCCTTCGTCATCCGCCTAAAAATTCCTGCCGGCGAAACCACCTTCCGCGACGAACTCCGCGACCACATCACCTTCGACCACAACAACGTCGACGATCAGGTCCTCATGAAGTCCGACGGCTTCCCCACCTACCACCTCGCCAACGTCGTCGACGATCACCTCATGCAGATCACCGACGTCATCCGCGCCGAAGAGTGGATCTCCTCGACCCCCAAGCACGTCCTCCTCTACAAAGCCTTCGGCTGGCAGCAGCCGCGCTTCTGGCACATGCCGCTCCTGCGCAATCTCGACAAGTCAAAGATCTCCAAGCGCAAAAATCCCGTCTCCCTCATCTACTACCAACAGGCCGGCTTCCTCCCCGAAGCCATCATCAACTTCCTCGGCCTCATGGGCGGCGGCATGCCCGCCGACATCAACAACGGCACCGAGCAATTCACCCTCGCGAAATGGTCGAGCACTTCGTCTTCACCAACATCCGCCTCGGCGGCCCCGTCTTCGACCTCACCAAGCTCAAGTGGCTCAACGGCGAATACCTCCGCAAGCTCACCCCCGAGCAGTTCTACGCCGAGCTTCGCAACACCGTCCTCTCCGACGACTACCTCCGCCACATCGCCCCACTCATCCAAACCCGCATCGAAACCCTCGGCCAATTCGGCGACCTGACCACCTTCTTCTTCCGCGACGACGTCCTCCCGACACAAGAGGTCTTCCTCCCCAAAAAGCGCACCCTCGAAGAAACATTAGCCTTCGCCACCGATCAACTAGCCACCCTCGAAGCCACCGACTGGACCCACGAAGCCCTCGAGCCCGCACTCAAAAAACTAGGCGAAGAAAAATCCTGGTCCGTCAAAGAAAACTTCATGCTTCTCCGAGCCATCATCACCGGCAGCACCATGTCCCCACCGCTCCTCGAGAGCATGGTAGTCTTCGGCAAAGCCCGCTCCCTCGACCGCGTCCGCCGCTTCCTCGACGCTCAAAAGAAACTGACCAACACCAAGAAGTGACGATGCACCAGCCGATTGCCCATTCATGGCGCGTCTCATCGCGACATGAGTGGGCAATCGCGCAAAGCGGGATTCGTCTTGCTTGAGGGCACAACTTCACATGCTGCCACATGCTGCGGAAAAGCCATTGCCATTGCTTTTGGGTGGAGCGCAGAGGTTTCAGCTGCGGAAACCCCTGAAAAAACAAGAGCCTTAGCCCCCATGCTCTTTCTTCAACTGTGCCACGAGGCCGCCTCGAAAAGGCTCTTCGCAAAGCAATTCACACCACAGCCGGGTCCCGCCCATCACCCCGAAACCTATTCACCCCACGAGCCTTAGCCTTCGCAGCCTCTTCCTCCCTATCCTTCGGAGGCGCAGTCGTCTCCAGCGAATACAAAAGCCTCGCCGAAACCTGAGCCACCTCATCCACCGCCGCCAGAAAAGCCTCTTCATTCGCCTTCGACGGCTTATTAAACCCGCTGATCTTCCTCACAAACTGCAGCGAAGCAGCACGAATCTCATCCTCAGAGACCGGCGGATCAAAGTTGAAAAGTGTTTTGATATTCCGACACATCTCTCACACTCCCCCATCCAAACTTTGAGTGCAATCTTAACCTCACCCCCAGCTTTACTCAAATTCGACAGACCCATCCACATATATTCGATATAGTTTTCATGCACATCCAAAAGGCAATCTCCTAAGCAGGAGCATCATGCCCACCACGAACCTCTCCCGCCGCAATTTCCTACGCTCAGCCGGAACCATCGCGTGCGTCTCCCCACTCTCCCGCATCCTCAACCAGGCCGACACCCCCGCCGACTACACCCTCACCATCGCCGCCACGCCCATCGAGCTCGCCCCCAACCGCATCATCTCCACCACCACCTACAACGGCCAATTCCCCGGCCCACTCCTGCGCCTTAAACAAGGCCAGCGCGTCACCGTCGACATCCACAACGAAACCGACATCCCCGAGCAACTCCACTGGCACGGACAATTCCTCCCCACCGACACCGACGGAGCCGCCGAAGAAGGCACACCCTTCATCCCACCCCACGGCAGCCGAAGAATCTCCTTCATCCCCGGCCCCTCCGGCTTCCGCTTCTACCACACACACGTCCGCGCCGGAGCCGACCTCGCAGCCGGCCAATACAGCGGCCTCGTCGGTCCCGTCTACATCGAACCCGCCCACAACCCCGGCGACTACGACCGCGAAGTCTTCCTCACCCTCAAAGAATTCCAGCCCACTCTAAGCCGCGGCGGCGACATGGCAATGGACTTCCTCTCTCCATCCCAAACCGTCCCCGCACTCAAACAATCCGGCGAAACCAAAATGAACGCCTCGCTCGCCAAAGGCACACCACACGGCTACGAAGTAGGCTACGACGCCTTCACCATCAACGGCCGCATGCTCGGCCACGGCGAACCCATCCGCGTCAAACCGACGAGCGCGTCCTCTTCCACATCCTCAACGGCAGCGCCGGAGAGATCCGCAGCCTCGCCCTCCCTGGCCACACCTTCACCATCCTCGCCCTGGACGGCAACCCCCTCCCCCGCCCCGTCCACACACCAGGCCTCTGGCTAGGCACCGCCGAGCGCATCTCCGCCATCGTCCAGATGAACCACCCCGGCATCTGGATCATGGGCGACCTCGCCGACGACGACCGCCACCACGGCATGGGCATCGTAGTCGAGTACGCAGGCTACAAAGGCAAGCCCCAATGGCTCCCACCCCATCCCTTCAAGTGGAACTACGCCCACTTCGGCAATCCCAACCCATCCTCCGCGCAACCCGACGAAACCTTCGACATGCTCTTCGAAAAACAAAACGCCGCACTCGATGGCTTCAATCAATGGACCATCAATGGCATAGCCTATCCCACACATCAGATGATGGCCACGCCATCCTTTCATCTCCATCAAGGCAAGCGCTACCGCATCCGCATGCGCAACGCCAGCGACGACATCCACCCCATCCACCTTCACCGCCACAGCTTCGAACTCACAAAGATCGCCGGCCAGCCCACCTCCGGCGTCATCAAAGATGTCGTCATGGTCGGCGGCTATCAAGAAGCCGAGATCGATTTCGTCGCCAACAACCCCGGCCTCACCCTCTTCCACTGCCACCAGCAAATCCACATGGACTTCGGTTTCATGACCCTCTTCGACTATGTTTAGCCAACCAACAGCATGCAAATCGCCGACCACCTCAAAGCCCTCGAAGAATCCCTCCTCAACCCCGCCGTCAGAAGAAACTCCGAGCTAGTCTCCACCCTCCTCGCCGACGACTTCCTCGAATTCGGCAGCTCCGGCCGCATCTTCGACAAAGCCACCATCCTCGAAGAACTCCGCAACGAGCCACCACATCAAACAGCGCGTCTCAGCGACTTCGCCATCCGCACCCTCGCACCCGAGGTCATACTCGTCACCTACCGCACCACGCGCTACGACTCATCCGGCCAAATCACCCATCAGGCCCGACGAAGCTCCATCTGGATCAACCGCAACGGCGCGTGGCAGATCACCTTCCACCAGGGCACCCCTATCCCTTCGAAATAAATTCTCCAAGCCGTCACGCCGCCGTCACCCTCCCGTCACCTTCCCGCAACAAACGCGGCCTACATTCTCGCTGAGCACCACACATCTCTCAGCGAGGTTCCTCCCCGTGTCCACAGACCGTCGCACATTCCTGCAACTTCTCAGCGCCTCCGCTCTAACCGCAACCTTCCCCGCCAGCATCGCCCGCGCGCTCTCCATTCCCGCCAACAACCGTACCGGCACCATCGAAGACGTCGAGCACATCGTCTTCATGATGCAGGAGAACCGCTCCTTCGATCATTACTTCGGCACCCTCCGCGGCGTCCGCGGCTTCGGCGACCCCCGCGCCGTCACCCTTCCCTCCGGCAACCCCGTCTGGTATCAGCCCAACGGCGGCAACAACTACGTCCTTCCCTTCCACCCCGGCGCGCCCAACCTCGGCCTCCAGTTCCTCCAGGACCTCGCCCACGACTGGACCACCACCCACGCCGCATGGAACGACGGCAACAACGATCAGTGGGTCCCGCAAAAAGGCACCACCACCATGGCCCACCTCACCCGCAGCGATATCCCTTACCACTACGCCCTCGCCGACGCCTTCACCGTCTGCGACGCCTACCACTGCTCCCTCCTCGGACCCACCGACCCCAACCGCTACCACATGTGGACCGGATGGGTCGGCAACGACGGCAAAAACGGCGGCCCCGTCATCGACAACGCCGAAGCCGGCTACGACTGGTCCACCTACCCCGAACTCCTCCAAAAAGCCGGCGTCTCCTGGAAGATCTATCAGGACATCGGCGAAGGTCTCGACGCCAGCGGCTTCTGGGGATGGACCGGCGACAATCCCTACATCGGCAACTACGGCGACAACTCACTCCTCTACTTCCACCAGTACCAGAACGCCCCGCAAGGCTCCCCTCTCGCCGAAAAAGCACGCACAGGCACCAATATCCTGAAATCAGGTACTCTTTTCGATATCTTCAAGCAAGACGTTAGCTCTGGAAAACTCCCGCAAGTCTCCTGGCTGGTCGCCCCCGAGTCCTACACCGAACATCCCAACTGGCCCGCAAACTACGGCGCATGGTACGTCTCGCAGGTCCTCGACATCCTCACCGCCAACCCCGAAGTCTGGAGCAAGACCGCCTTCTTCCTCATGTACGACGAGAACGACGGCTTCTTCGATCACATGCCCCCGCCTGTTCCGCCACAGACCCGCGCCCAGGGCAAATCCACCGTCTCCATCGCCAACGAAATCTTCGACGGCAACTCCGAGTACCCCGCCGGTCCCTACGGCCTCGGCCAGCGCGTTCCCATGGTCGTCATCTCCCCGTGGAGCAAGGGTGGCTGGGTCAACTCCGAGGTCTTCGACCACACCTCGCTCATCCAGTTCATCGAAAAGCGCTTCGGCGTCAAAGAACCCAACATCACCAAGTGGCGCCGAGCCGTCACCGGCGACCTCACCTCCGCCTTCAACTTCACCTCACCCAACGACGCCACCGTTCCGCTACCCAGCACCGTAGCCTACATTCCACCCGACAACCAGCGTCATCCCGACTACGTCCCCACCCCACCCACCGATCAGGCCGTCCCCACACAGGAGCCCGGCATCCGCCCCGCCCGCGCCGTTCCCTACGTCCTTCAGGTAGAGGCCCAGCCCGACTTCCTTGACCACTCCATCCGCATCGACTTTGCCAACATCGGCAAAGCCACCGCGGTCTATCACGTCCGCTCCGGCAACACCCAAACCGGCCCATGGACCTACACCGTCGAGCCCGGCGCCGAGTTCTCCGACCTCTGGAAGCTCGCCGCGAGCCAGAACGCCTACGACCTCTCCGTCTACGGCCCCAACGGCTTCTTCCGTTCCTTCCTTGGCAGCACCGCAAGCAGCGAAAAAGCCAACCTCGACATATCCACCCTCTACGACGCCGTCCGCTCCGGCATCACCCTCGAGATCATCAACCGCGGCCCCGCCTGCCAGATCACCATCTTAGACGCCTACACCACCGACAAAACCACCCACACACTCAAAGCCGGTGAGAATCTTTCGAAACACTGGCATCTCAAGCAATCCCACGGCTGGTACGACTTCATCATCCAGGTCAGCTCCGACACCAGCTTCCAGCGGCGCTTCGCCGGACACGTCGAAACCGGAGACGACAGTATGACCGACCCAGCCATCGGCGCCCCCGTAGAACAGTCCCAAAAACAATCCACAAGTTTTCCACAGAACACCTTGTCAAGCCCCGTTTTGGCCTAAACCATTGCAACCAAAATGGATCGCCGTTGCGTGGGAGTTTTACTCAACTAGCTATAATTGAATTAGACAGTAAGAAAGGCCCCGGTCATCAAAACCGGGGCCTTTCTCCTGCCATAAACCCTTTAGAAAGAAGAATTTACCGGTAACCCATTTATTATGACGAATTTACATGAATAAATTTAGACAAGTATATGATTATAAAAGGTTTACCGCATACCCCCCCCCGGGGGGGGGTATGCGACCACCTTTGACGTCGTCATCCTGACCCTGAGCGAAGTCGAATGGGGAAGGATCCCTGTATTTCGTCGTTGCTCTTGCTGTTGTCTTTCGGTGGCAGCGCAGGGCTTTAGCCCTGCGAAAAATCAGTGGGTCACGAAGTGCTTTGGCCCTGGGTTCTCCTTCATTTCGACCCTCAGCTTTAGCCACTGGTGAGGGCCAGATCACCCATTCCGAAACATCTGTTTGATCCCGCGCAGAGCCTGTCGAGTCCGCTCCTCGTTCTCGATCAACGAAAACCGGACATGCCCATCGCCATGTTCCCCAAACCCAACACCGGGACTCACGGCAACCTTGGCCTCAGCCAGCAGCTTCTTTGAAAACTCAATCGAACCCAGCGAACGATACTGCTCCGGAATCCGCGCCCAGGCAAACATCGTGGCCTTCGGCAGCTCAACCGGCCAGCCCAGCTTATTCAACCCCGGCACCAGCACATCGCGCCGGCACTTGTAGTTCTCAACGATCTCAGCAACGCAATCCTGCGGTCCTTCCAGCGCCGCAATCGAAGCCACCTGGATCGGCGTAAACGTCCCATAGTCGAAGTAGCTTTTGATCCGTCCCAGCGCCGAAACCAGCTTCTTGTTCCCCACCATGAAGCCCACGCGCCAACCCGGCATGTTGTAGCTCTTCGACAGGGTAAAGAACTCAACCGCAATATCCTTCGCACCCGGAACTTCCAGGATGCTGGGCGCACGATAGCCGTCGAACACGATATCGGCATAAGCCAGATCGTGGACGATATAGATCCCAAGCTCCTTGCAAAGAGCCACAATCCGCTCAAAGAAAGCGAGGTCGACACACTGCGTCGTAGGATTCGCTGGAAAGTTCAAGATCAGCAGCTTCGGTCGCGGCTCCATCCGCGGCAGCTCATACTCCAGTCGCTCCAGCAGCGACTCCGAAGCCTCAACCGGAATGCTCTGCACCTTCGAACCCGCAATCACCGGCCCGAAGATATGAATCGGATAACTTGGATTCGGCACCGCCACCGTATCCGCATCATCGAGCACAGCAAGGCAGAGATGCGCGATGCCTTCCTTCGAGCCGATCGTCACAATCGCCTCGGTCTCCGGATCGAGATCGACGTCATACCGCTTCTTGTACCAGTTGCAGATCGCCCTGCGCAGCCGCGGAATTCCGCGCGAAAGCGAGTAGCGATGCGTCACCGTCTTCTGTGCCGCCTCAATCAACTTGTCGACAATCGCCTTCGGAGTCGCACCATCGGGATTTCCCATCCCGAAGTCGATAATGTCTTCACCACGCTTGCGGGCCGCAGCCTTCAGCTCGCTTGTAATGTTGAACACATACGCCGGCAGTCGTGTCAGCCTTCTAAACTCTTCCATCGCGTCCTGCTTTGCCCCCAAACCAATCGTCTCAATCCATCATGCCATCACGGAAATCGCCAGAAAGAAATCAACAACAGGAAACTCCGCGCTGTTCCTTAATCGGCATCACCCAAACGGATCACTTCGCCGTAACCATCACCTGAACCGGCAAGCTCTTCGGCGGATAACAAGCCGCATTGTCGCAAGCCTGATATCGCAGCGATCCATCGATCGTATGCATTCCAGCCGAAGCCACCACAGGAAGCTTCACCACGAACTCGCCCGTATAAACATCCAGCTTCTCCGAAGGATCGAAGCTGAAGCTATAACTCGTTCCCGCCGGATAAACCGCCGCTCCAGCCTTCACACCATCGGCAACCTTCATCGTCACAGCAGTAGGAATCAGCAGCTCCGACTTCGGCGTATGCGAGTTCACATGGAACCCTTCATCCACCTTGAACCGCAGCTCCACAACGCTCAGACTTCGCCCGCCGGAACATTCTGCTGCTCGGCCACATAACTCACATGACCTTTAGGCTTCGCCGGAGCATCGAAGCTCCCAACCTGCATCCCCAAAGCTCCAGCCATCAATCCCGCAAGCATCCAACCAGAGCGCATCACTGCCCTCCAGTCGAAGCAACCGCAGTCTTCGCGCCAGCCGCAGACGCTCCCGAAGCAATCGTCTTCTTGATGTGCGCCTCAATCTCGTCCTTCGATCCCAAGCCCGCGGTCTCCTCAACCACAACGCCATTCCGGTCCACATAGAACGACATCGGCAGAACATCCAGCCCACCATAAGCAGTCTGAACCTTCCCATCCGTCAGCAGGATCGGATAACTCACGCCAGCCTTCTTCGCCACCTTGCCAATCGCTTCCTTGCCAGCATCCGCATCGTCGGCCAGCCCAAGGATCTCAAACCCCTGCGAAGCATACTGCTCCCGGAACTCCTCGAACCAAGGCATCTCCACCTTGCAAGGACCGCACCAAGTCGCCCAGAAGTTCACCAGCACAGGTCTTCCCTTGTAGTCAGCCAGCGAGACCTTCTTCCCATCCAGATTGGTCAGCACAAACCCCGGCGCCGCCTTCCCTCGCAGGTGATACCCCTCAATCGGAGACGTATCCGATCCAGCCGCAGCCGCGCCTGCCTCTGTCCCAGCAGACTTCTCCGGAACCAGCACGATACGGCTCTCCTGAGCCCGCTGCATCGCCAGCCGCCGCTCCCGCAGGTTATGCCAACCTGCCCACAACATCAGCGAGATCCCAACCACCATCACACCAAGAACCAACACACTTCGCTTCACGGCAGACATCCTTCCGCGCAAACGCTACGCATCTCCAGTTTAGCCGCAAACCCACTCCAACCGCTCCAGAAGGCCGAACCTCTCTGCTAGCATCGACATGGCCGAGCACTCATGTCCGACAACACCCCCATTCCGGTAGACCCTCTCCTCCCCTCCGACTTCATACGCATCGAAGCCGCCGCCCTCAACGACCTCGCGCAGCGTCTCGACGGCCCGATGCTTGCCTCCTTCACTCAGGCCGTCAATCTAGTCCTGCGCTCCGCGATGACGCAGAACCGCGTCATCGTCACTGGCATCGGCAAGAGCGGTCTCATCGCCCGCAAGATCGCCGCCACCCTCCGGTCCACCGGAACTCCAGCTCACTACCTCCACCCCGCCGATGCCATCCACGGCGATCTCGGCATGCTCTCCCGCGGCGACACCGTCCTCGCGCTCTCCTACAGCGGCGAGACCGAAGAGATCCTCTATCTCCTACCCATCCTCAAGCGCCTCGCAGACAAGGTCATCGCCTTCTGCGGCTGCCCTACTTCCACCCTCGCGCAAGCCAGCGATATCGTCCTCGACACCAGCGTAGACACCGAAGCCTGCCCTCTCAACCTCGCTCCCACCGCCTCCACCACCGTCATGCTCGCCCTCGGCGACGCCCTCGCCCTCGAGGTAAGCCGACGACGAGGCTGGAAGGCCGAAGACTTCGCCGAACTCCACCCCGGAGGCCGCCTCGGCAAGCGCCTCGCCCGCGTCCACGACCTCATGCACTCCGGCGAAGCTCTCCCCCAGGTCTCCCCCACCACCCCAATGCCGCAAGTCATCTACGAGATGTCCCGCAAGAAACTAGGCATGACCACCGTCCTCTCCGCCGAAGGGACAAACGCCGGCCATCTCCTCGGCATGATCAGTGACGGAGACCTTCGCCGCCTACTCGAGCGCGACGGCCCTCACGCCCTCGAGCGCACCGCCAGCGAAATCATGAACCCCCACCCAATCACTATCGACAGCAAAGCCTTCGCCTCCGCCGCCCTGGCCCTCATGGAAGAGAAGAAGATCACCTCCCTCATCGTCACCTCTCCCAATGGCCACGCCGAAGGCGTCCTCCACCTGCACGACCTCTGGACCCTCGAACTCATCTGACCAGTCTCTCAACTCGAGAAAGTAAACTCTTATTGCGAGTATTGCTTCGATGCCGAAGTCGCAACGCGCTACACTTGTACACACACCACTACCATGCGTCGACCCATTCCATGGCTCACTGTGGGACTCCTCGCCCTGATCGCTCTTGCCGCATACTTCCGCGTGCGCCCGCACAATCAGGTATGCACACCCGCGCCACACATGGGCGACGAGCCCAGTTTGATGTTGTGGGCTTGGGAAACTCCCGAAGACCTTCGGGGACTTGATGTCACCCGGGTCGGAGTTGCCTACCTTTCGCGCGAGCTTTTGCTCGGTTCCAACAAGGAAGTGCGCTCGCGCCACCAAAGTCTGCTGCTTCCGAAAAACGTCTTTCTTATGCCCGTTGTCCGCATTGAGACGACTCCGGCATTTCGCTGGCGCGAGGCAGATATTCCGGCCATTGCCGCACAAATTGCAGAAGCAGTAAAGGAGCCTAATATTCGCGCTTTGCAGGTAGACTTCGATGCCCGCGCCTCCGAACGTCCCTTTTACGCTGCACTACTTCGCGACCTCCACCGGCAGCTTCCGCTCGAGATTGCCCTTTCTATTACCGCACTCACCAGCTGGTGCGGACCTGATAGCTGGCTTCACGGTCTGCCTTTCGACGAAGCCGTACCGATGTTCTTCCGCATGGGAGGCCCGACTGCCCTGCGCGCAGGTGAGCCGCGCAGTTTCTCTCACATCGAGGAACCACTCTGCACAGGCTCTGCCGGTGTAGCCACGGACGAACGCTGGCCGCAGCTCGACGCACGCCAGCGAGTCTATGTTTTCCGTGTAGGTTCCTGGCGCTCGGAAGACCTTGCACTCATCAACGCCGGACGTTATGAACAGCTTCAGAATCCACTGGTTACTTCCACTCAAGGCCCCTGACTGTGAACACGCGGCGTATCCACCCTTTGCTTTGGGTTATCTTCTTTGTGCTCGTCGAGTTTCCCGCACACCCTTGCGGCCCTGACTGGCCAGAGGCCGTGTTCGTAAAAGAGCACGGTCCCGATGCTTCCTACGATGCCTTCGCGCGTGGCCGGCTTGGCGTACCCCAGACCGGCTACCGCACACGCCACCTCGTCATAATCTATCGATACCTCAACGGTCTGCCGCTTTCGTCGGAGGAGCAAAGCGCCGCCGTGAAGGCCAACAATCGTTTCAACTCAAACTGGGATACAGATCAGCAGAAGCCGCAGTTGCAACACGAAGGCTTCCTCGAGTGGATCGATGCCCGAAAAGGATTCGGTCCAGTCGACGGGTTCGTCCCGCAAAATCCATTTGGCACAGACAACGCCTGGCAGTTCGATTCTTATTTCGAGAACTGTCTGGATGATGCCTTCTCCAATGCGACTCGCACGCTTCGGGCTCGCGCCGCCACCTACGGCGGTCACTCTGCAGATCTCGTGGAGTGGGTCCGCGGTCAGGACGCCGTTTTTCACAACTGCGATAAGACCAAGGTGAGCCTTGCCGCATTATCTGGGTCAGCCTCTCAATGGCTGCGTTACGATCGCGCCTATCAGCAAGCCGCCGCCCAGTTGTATCAGGGCAACTATGACGAGGCCCTGAGTGCCTTCACTGCAATAGCTGCAGACCCTCATTCTCCTTGGAGCATGCTGTCCCGCTATCTGGTCGGTCGGATAATGGTCACGCGTGCTGTGGAACTAGAAGAATATTACCCACCTCTGGGAACTGACCCAGGTAACGTGCCTCCTCCAGACCAACGCTTGACTAATTATCTCGGGCAACTCTCCGCCGCCCGCGACGAACTGCTGGCAATGCGTCGCGAGCCCCGGATGCAGCCACTCGCCCACGCCATCGACGCGATGCTCGATCGAGTGAATGCTCGGCTTGAGCCCGAACTTCAGGTTCGAACGCTGGCCACGCGCCTTACAGCACCCAAACCAGACCCCAATTTTTATCAGGATGTGCTTGATCTCAGCTACTTGCTCAGCAATGACGTTGGCGTGAATGACAGCGCTCTCGTTCATCGCCCTAACGCGTCCGTTTCGTCGCCACGCAATGAAGCCGAACAGCGTGCCGCCGATATGCTCACATGGATCAAAGCCTTTCGCACCGGCGATAAATCCACGACCCTCCTGCACTGGAATACCTCGCGTACCAGTCCATGGCTTCTGGCCGCGCTGACATTTGCCAAACCCAGCGATTCTGTTACTCCCGACCTGCTTCAGGCGGCGGCAAATGTTCCGCCAGCCGATCCAGCATATCCGGCCGTGATGTATCACCGGCTTCGCCTCTTGCCAAGCGGTGCTCCCGCGCGTAGCGAATTGCTTACCGTTCTTTCGCAGATCTCGGCAAAAGAGACTGCCTCCACCTACAACCTGTTCGCGGCGCTCAATGCACGCTCTGCCCCCGATCTCAAGACCTGGCTTGGGCAAGCCGCGCGAAAACCCGCTGCGGAAGCGACTATTCAGCGAAGAAGATGCATTCGATAACAAGAGCACGCCTCAACCCTGCGGCCCCCCTCTGCGTGATGCCGACACTCCGCTCTTCGCACCGGATGTCGCCACGGTACTCAACACTCGACTTCCGCTACGACTACTCACCGAGGCTGCCGAAAGTCCTATCCTCCCGCCCAATGTGCGTTTCCAGGTTGCTCAAGCTGCCTGGACCCGCGCGGTCCTGCTCGATCGGCGCGACATTGCTACGCGTCTTGCGCCCGTCCTTAATCGTTGCAACGACAAATGGGAGCCAGTTCTCTCCGACTACAACCGCGCCAAGTCCCCAGAAGACCGAAAAGCCTCAGCCCTCTTCGCCCTGATGCGCTTCGCGTCTACCGAACCTAACGTTCGCGAGGGCAATTACCGCTTCGATGGATTTGCGACCTACAGCTACTACCGCGATAACTGGTGGTGCTTCACCATTCCGCCGACGCAACGTGGACAGGGCAGTTGGCGCGAGCAGTATAACGACGACACAGGTTGGGGATTTACATCACTCACCCATCCTGACGTACCTGACCCGGCATTTCTCACCGTGGCAGATCGTGCGGAAGCGGCTAAAGAGATCGCTGCACTCCGATCCATCCCGAAGGCCTCTGACTATTTTCCAGCCGAGGCTCTCGAATGGCAGCACGCTCATCCCAATGACCCACGGGCACCTGAACTACTCGGCCAGGCGTTCCGCGTGATCCGTAATGCCTGTGGGGATAAAACCTCCACGGAGACCGAGCATCGACTTTTCCTCATGCTTCATCGCCAGTACCCCAAAAACCACTGGACCTTGCAGTACCAAAGCTGGGAATAGAGCGAAGAGGTGCATCACAGTAGATATATCAAAGTACCCTGCATTTCATCATCGGGACGGCTCGTATTTACCTACGCTCGTTCAGACCGTCTAGATTTGGTCCGTTGACGAGAAGCAAGGTAGGATCGCCATTCCTCCGAAACGACAACCCGAAAGTGACTGAATAAAACAGTCAGAAAAACTTGACCTAATGCCTCCCAGGACCATCCCCCTTACACGAAAGTCATCTATTAGAAAGCGACTAAAAAATTAGACTGGAGTCCAGACCTATCCAATATCTTTTGAATACTTTAGGACATAAAGTATGGGGGAGGGGGTACCTTCTCCATCTAACCTCTCTCCCATCCACAGCCCCACCGGGAAGTTAGAATAAACAGATAACCAAAAAGCCCTCGCTCGAAGAGCCGGAAGGTCCTACAAACTCAATGCATCGCTGGTCGCAACTCTTCATCCCCACCCTTCGTGAAGCCCCCGCAGACGCCGAAGTCGCCAGCCACAAGCTCCTCCTCCGAGCCGGTTACATCCGTCAGCTGGGCGCAGGCATCTACAGCTACCTCCTCCTCGGCAACCGCTCCATCAACAAGATCGTCGCCATCGTTCGCGAAGAGATGGACAAGATTGGCCAGGAGTTCCTCCTCCCCGCGCTCAACCCGCGCGAAATCTGGGAAGAGTCCGGCCGCTGGTCCGTCATGGGCGACAACATGTTCCGCCTGAAGGACCGCAAGGGCGCCGAGCTCTGCCTCGCCATGACCCACGAAGAGGTCATGACCTCCATCGCGCGCAACGAACTCCGCAGCTACAAGCAGCTCCCCCAGATCTGGTACCAGATCCAGACCAAGTTCCGCGACGAGCCCCGCCCCAAAGCCGGTCTCCTCCGCGTCCGCCAGTTCATCATGAAGGACTCCTACTCCTTCGATATCGATGACGCTGGCCTCGATCTCTCCTACCAGAAACATGACCAGGCCTACCGCAACATCTTCACCCGCTGTGGTCTCGAATTCGTCGCCGTCGAGGCCGACTCTGGAGCCATGGGCGGCTCCGCCTCGCAGGAGTTCATGGTCTACACCGATGCCGGCGAAGACCTCATCGCCAGCAGCGCCGCAGGCTACGCCGCCAACCTCGAGAAGGCCACCAGCCGCCTCGCGCCTGTCGAAGACCTTGCCCCCACCGGTGACGGAAATCCCGAACTCGTCCACACCCCCGGACAGCGCACCATAGAAGAAGTCGGCGCGTTCCTCAACACACAGCCTCAGCACCAGATCAAGACCATGGCCTACATGGTCGAGCTACCGGAAGCCGACCACGCAAAGCTCGGCAAGCTCCGCCCTGTAGTCGTCTTTCTCCGCGGCGACCACTCCCTCAATGAGGCCAAGCTCCTCCTCATCGCCGGTGGTGAACTCCGCCCCATGACGCCCGAGGAACTCCAGGCCACCTTCAATGCCCCTGCAGGTTACCTCGGCCCCATCGGCATCGAAGCCGCGCCTCATCCAAAGAAACCCGGCACCCTCGTCATCCTCGACAAGGCCCTCGAAGGTCGCACGAACCTCATCGCCGGAGCCAACAAAGAGGAGTACCACCTCCGCAACGTCACCCCAACGCGCGACTTCAAACCCACCATCATCGCGGACGTTCGCAGCATCAACGAAGGCGAGCTCGACCCCATCGGCGGGCAGCCCCTGCGCCTCGGCAAGGCAGTCGAGATCGGCCACATCTTCAAGCTTGGTTACCGATATACCAAGTCCATGGGCTCCACGGTCCTCAACCGCGACGGCAAGGAGACCACCCCCATCATGGGCTGCTACGGCATCGGCATCGAGCGCATCCTCACCGCCGCCATCGAGTCCTCCGCCGCGGCCAACGACGGCTCCGCCTACGCTCTCCACCCCTCCATCGCGCCCTTCCAGGTAGTCGTCACCATTACCAACATTGGCGATGCAGCTCTCCTCGCCGCAGGTGAAAAAGTAGCCGCCGACCTCACCGCCGCCGGTCTCGACGTCCTCTTGGACGACCGCGACGAGCGCGCTGGCGTCAAGTTCAAGGACGCCGACCTTACAGGCATCCCCTATAGAATCAACATTGGACGCGGAGTAGCTGAAGGTAAGGTTGAATTTGTCGACCGCCTGCAAAAACTCAACCAGGACGTCGACATAAATCAGATAGCGTCCACCGTAGCCAATCAGATAACATCCGCGGTGCAAACGCAGCTTCCCGCAGCAGCCATCTAACCGTCAAAACGAAAGAGTCCTTTTTGCCAGTCAAGCTCAAATACGGCAGTACCCGCGGCACAACCAAGTCTCACGACCTCCGCAACCGTCTCCTTCGCGGAGCACTCGTCGTGTGTCTCGCGGGAGTCCTTATCTTTGCTGCCGTCTTTGGCTACTTCTACTTCCATTACCAGCGAGTCGTGGACGACCGCCTCGCCGCCGGCCCCATCTTCGCCAGCGTCTCGCAGATCTATGCCGCGCCTCGCGAAGTACGCCCGGGCCAAAAGCTCTCCGCCTCCCTCATAGCCGCTGACCTCCGTCAGGCCGGCTACAACGGCAACCCCGAACTCGGCACCTTCCAGCTCAACGGCGACAACATCTTCATCAAGCCCGGCCCGCAGAGCTTCCACGCCACCGACGGCGCTACCATCTCCACCTCCGACGGAGTCGTCAAAAGCATCGCCGCTGAAAACGGCGCAGCACTCAGCGCCTACGAGCTCGAGCCCCAGCTCATCACCGCGCTCTCCGAAGACAAGAACCGCACCAAGCGCCGCCTAGTCTCTTTCGACGAAATCCCACCGCACCTCGTCCAGGCCGTCATCGCCATCGAGGACCGTGACTTCTTCAACCACGGCGGCATCAACTATCTCCGCACCGCCAAGTGCGCCGTGATGGACGTTCTCGCCCGTCATATGTCTTGTGGCGGATCTACCCTCACTCAGCAACTGGCCCGCGGCTTCTTCCTCTCGCCAGAAAAGCGTGTCACCCGCAAACTCCGCGAGATCATCATCAGCTTCCAGCTCGAAGCCCGCTTCAACAAGAAGCAGATCTTCGAGATGTACGCCAACCAGATCAACCTCGGCCAGCGCGGCAGCTTCGCCATCAACGGCTTCGGCGAGGCCGCCCAGACCTACTTCGGCAAAGATCTCCGCCAACTCAATCTCGCCGAGTCCGCCCTCCTCGCTGGCATGATCCAGCGCCCCAACTACTTCTCCCCCTATAAGCACCCCGAGCGCGCAATGGAGCGCCGCAACATCGTCCTCGACTCCATGGTCGAGACCGGTGCCATCACCGCCGCCGAGGCCAGCCGCGCCAAGGCCGAGCCCCTCCGCCTCGCCCCACCCAACGTCGACGCCAGCGAAGCCCCCTACTTCGTCGATCTCGTCCACGATCAGCTCGTCCAGCGCATCGGCGACCAGGGCCTCGCGCATCAGAGCCTCCGCATCTACACCTCGCTCGATCCAGAACTCCAGCGCGCCGCCTCCGAAGCCGTCGAGATCGGCATGAAAAATGTCGACGAGATGATCCGCAAACTGCACGGCAAGAGCACCGCCCCCATCAACTACCCACAAGTCTCCCTCGTCGCCCTCAATCCTCACACCGGCCAGGTCCTCGCTCTCGTCGGAGGCCGCAACTACGGCGTCTCCCAGCTCAACCACGCGGTCGCCGAGCGGCCCACAGGGTCCATCTTTAAACCCTTCGTCTATGCCGCCGCCTACAACACCTCGCTCAACGGCACCGACCTCGACGGGAACGGTGTCTTCACCGCCCTCACATCCCTGAACGACGACCCCACCACATTCACCTTTGACAACGGACGCCAGACATACAGCCCTGGCAACTTTGAGAAGGGTGAGTATCCCGGCATGGTCACCGCAGTCCAGGCCATAGCGCACTCGCTCAACATTGCAACCATCAATCTGGCCCAGATGGTCGGCTTTGAGAACGTAGCCGCCCTCGCCCGCACCGCCGGCATCGTCAACGCCCGCGCCACCCCATCCGTCGCCATCGGCACCTACAACGCCACACCCATCGACATGGCCGGCGCCTACACCGTCTTCGCCAACGGCGGTGTCCACCTCAAGCCGTGGATGCTCGCCAGCGTCCGCAACGCCAACGGCGACATCGTCGCCGACTACGCCCCCGAAGCCAAGCAGGTCCTCGACCCACGCGTCGCCTTCCTTACCCAGTCCCTGCTCGAAAACGTCATGACTTTCGGCACCGGCGCCGCAGCTCGCCGGCATGGCTTCACCGCACCCGCAGCCGGCAAGACCGGAACCTCCCACGATGTCTGGTTCGCCGGCTACTCCTCGAACCTGCTCTGCGTCGTGTGGGTAGGAAATGACGACTACACAGATATCTCGCGTGGCCTGACACGTCCGCTCCAGGGCTCCGACGCCGCCGCCCCCATCTGGGCTGAGTTCATGAACCGCGCCATCAAGCTCCCCCAGTACTCCGACGTCAAATCCTTCTCGCCGTCCGAAGGCGTCACCATCGCTCGCATCGACAAAGCCACCAACCTCCTGGCCGACTCCACCTGCTCCGGCAACGCCTTCAACGCAGCATTCCTCGACGGCACCGTCCCGGTCAACACCTGCAGCCAGATGTCCGAGAGCCCCCAGAACTTCATCCAGAAGCTCTTCGGCATAGGCGGCCACCCCACATCCCAGTCCAACACGCCATCTGCAACGCCCCCCGCGACATCTCCCAATACGCCACCAGATGGCACTCCCAGCGAGCCCACACAACCTGCCCCGATTAAGAAGAAAAACATCTTCCAGAAAATCTTCGGCGGCGGCAACGACAAAGACAAACAGCCACAAACCGCCACACCACCTCCACAGTAAACTTCCGCAGTACACAGCTGCTTCACTCCCCCCGCGCCACCACCGTACATCTTCCTAAGCCACCCAAGGCTGGCACTCCGGACACCAATACGTAGACCGCACCTGCACCCCCTGCTTCCGCATCATCACCGTCGCACCACACCTACGACACTCCCGTCCTTCCCGTCGATACACCCAAAGCCTCTCCTCCCGATCCATCGCACGAGTCGTCCTTCGATTCCCCGCATAAGTCACAATCCCCTCACCCTTCCCGTCTACGACATTGGCCTTCATATACCGCTGCGCAAAATCCACCATCCTCTCCATCTCGCGCTCCGTAATCGTCCGCATCGCCCGAAACGGATTCACCCCCGCCGCAAACGCCACCTCGCTCTTATAGACATTCCCCAATCCAGCCATCACCCGCTGATTCAGCAACACCACCCCAATCTCCGCATCAGGATGTCTCCCTGTCCATAAGCAGCAAGCCGAGCTACCCCACCTTCAACCGTAAACTCCTCCGACAAGATATCCGGCCCCAGCTTAGGCACCTGCGAACTCCGCTCTAACGACCGAGCAGTGTAAAACTCCGCAATCGGCACATTGAAAGCCACTGCCTCCCATCCCACATCTATCGGGTACCCAACCCTTCTCAAAAACGCGGAGGGTGGGATATCGTTTGCGGAAGCAAACGACCGTTCTTCGCCCAGGCCTGATTGCATCGGACAAGAAGATTCAGCCCCCACGCGAATCACCACCCGCATCGCCCGCCTCGGCATCCGCCACCTCTCCCCCACCCGATAGAGATGCCAGCTCCCACTCATCAACATATGCGTCACAAGAATCAAATCGCCGCTGAAATAAATCAGCAGCCACTTCCCTCGCGACTCCACCTTTTCCACTACCCGCCCCACCAGCGGCGAATCATCATTCACCCGAGCCAGCTTCGCCAACTCAGTCTCAAACCCCGTCACCACCTTGCCACCAATCGCCCGCTGCAAAGCCCGCGCCGTCCGATAAATCGTGTCTCCCTCAGGCATACCACCGCCGCCGCTCAATTCCATTGCACGGACTGCCGCAGCCCTTCAAATAGATGGTCGCGTTGCTACGTTCATTCAATCCGCATAAACAAAGAGCGCCGTGTCTTGGCCGTTTGGGGCAGCCCAGGTGACTCTCACTCGGTCTCCCCTATTCGCCTCGTATTTAGATCCGTCGATAACTCCCTCTGCAGTCTCAACGGCTGTCTGCTCATTGAGGGATATCTCTGTCGTCTGGCCAGCATCATTCTTGAGCGTTAGTAAATGATGATGGCGATCAAACTCCGTCACAGTTCCAGCACTTTTGTGCACCGAAGCCGTACCCAGGTCTCTCACAGCTACTGCCGTCTGCATGTCGCCCAGTCCAAAGTAATAGAGAACCACATGCGAACCGATCTTCTTGAACTGGTCCGCCGGCGTCGTCTGCGCCTCGACCCCTTTGTCAAAGCTGGTATTGGCCAGGCTTCGCCCCGCCGTATTTGAATACATTGAGAGAACCATCATCTGTCTTTACGGTGATCGTATGTAGCTTTGGGTTCGTCTCTGAAACCGTTCCGGTCAAAGCATGCACCACTTCCTGACCTACGCACTTTTGCGATCCGACAAAGAGGCAGGCAACAGCCACAACTACAAGCAAAATTCTCTTTTGCATAAATCCTCCTTAGGAGAAAAACCGTAAGCTTAGATGCCGTTTGAGACCGCGAGGTTTGCTCAGTCTGACGACGCGTCTATCCTCATCTCCCCGCGAAGATTAAGAACTCACAAGGATCTAAGCATTAGCCTGCATATCTGCCCGATACCTCGACAAAGAGGACAACTCCCGCCGCACATTGAACCCCATCGCGCCTGCCGCAAATCCCGCATCCAGTAAGAATCGCGCCATCGGATGCTCCGCTACGCTGATTCCATTCACCGTCGCGATCAGCATTCCGGCTCGCTCAGTATCTCCGTCTCCGCGCTCAACCTGCACCCTCCCTACAAAAAACTCCGCCAGGCTCCGGGCCACCTGCGACCGCTGCGGCTCCTCCTCCGGCAGAAACACCTGCACATTCGGATTTCCCCGCCGCAGATAAGCCACCAACGCCCCATTGCAAAGAATCACCCGCGCCCCCACACTCCGCGTCAACGACGACCCCGCATCCGGAGCCGCAGGCCACCGCAACAACGCCCCATAAGGATTCGCCGGATCGGTAGCCGCCAACTGCAGCATCTCCGACTTATCTCCCTCTGAAATCCTCAACGACCGCAACAGATCCACCGCCGCAGGCATAGCAAACTGCGTAGCCCCAAGATCCGCTGCAAAATACCCCCGACGAATCCGCCCACTCTCCTCCATCGCCTTCAGCACATCGTAGACAGCCGAAAACCCACCCGGCAGATTCTCCGCATGCGCCGTCTCACGAAACACCACGCCATACCGAGTCAACAACTGCTGTGCCATCGCATGACTCCACTCCGTCACCGACCGTCCCGCATCAAACGCCGCCGCCTGCAAAGCCCACCGTCCCTGCCCCGTCGGCGGAGTCGTCCTGCGCGACCGAAAACTCGCCGTCCCACCCTGTTTATGCACCTTCCGCGCCGGTCTGCTAGTCCCCGAAGACCGCTCACAGTAAGCCCGCAACGCAGCCACACCATCATTCGTCACCATCCCCTTCCAAACCAACCCCCACAAAGCATCCAGCGTCTCCCCCGGATACCCACCGCCCACCCCATCATGCAAATCCTGAAAGAACGAAGCCCCCCGCACCCGGAGATACTCAACAATCTGACTCTCCCTCTCACCCAACGTCCCGAGCCCGTTCTCTCTTCCCTCTTCCTTCTTCCCTCTTCCCTGCTCTACAGGCCACAACTGCGAGAGCTTCTCCGCCAGATAAAGCCCAATCCGTCCATCCCGCTCGCCCAGCGGCTCAAACCCAACCCACACCACCTCACCCGCCGCAATCAGCAAATCCAAGATCACTGGCCTTATACCCAACCAGCCGAGCCGGCAAAATCTCCGTCTCCAGAATCGAAGCCGGTATCGGAGCACCCTGCAAATTCTCAATCACATCCAGCAGCGCATCCAGCCCGCGCCGCGGCTGCACCACACCCTGCCAACGCGTAAACAGCCGAGCCAGCGTCCTCTGCTCAACCGGCTCAACCTCCTTCCGCAATCGCGCCAGCGACTTCCTTCGAATCGTCCGCAGCACCTCTTCATCGCACCATTCACGATGAACCCCACCCGGCCGAAAACCACCCTCCACCACCCTCCCCATCTGCACCAGCCGCTGCAGCACCGCCTCCACAATCTCAGCCGAAAGCCCAAACCGCCCCGCCGCCTCCAACGTAGTAAACGGTCCATGCGTCCGCGCAAACCGCCGCAGCAGATCCACCATCGCGTCCGGCGCCACCTCCAAAAAAGCAGTCGGCAGCCCCGGAGGCAGCGGAACACCCAACGCATCCCGATATCGAGCCGCATCCTCCACCGCAATCAGCCTCTTCTCCCCCGCAATCCCCACCTCCAACACCCGCCGCGCCTTCATCAGCCGAGCCACGCTCTCCGCCACCTCGTCCAAAGCACAACGCACCCGCAACTCCTCCCGCGTCAAATCCCCAATCCGCAACAGCAGGTCATGCACCCCATCCATCGTCCTGACCTTGTACTCAGAGACCAGATCCCTGCAACTGTTCCTCGGTCTCCTCAATCGCCCCAACATCCAGCAGCTCCCGTAGATCGGCATCACCCATCAACTCCCGCAACTGATCCTGATCGATCGAAAGCGCCTGCGCCCGCCTCTCTGCCAGTGGAGCATCCCCGTCATAGATGTAGTTCGCCACATAACTGAACAGCAGCGCCGAAGCAAACGGACTAGGCGTCCGCGAGTCCACCGTATGCACCCGCAACGACCTGTTCCCAATATTCCGCAACGTCTCCATCAGCGCAGGCATATCGAACACGTCCCGCAGACACTCCCTGTAAGCCTCCAGCAAAATCGGAAACGAAGGATACCGGCTAGCCACACTCAACAGGTCATAAGCCCGCTTCCTCTGCTGCCACAGCGGAGTCCTCCCATCCGCCCTCCGTCTCGGCAACAGCAAAGCCCGCGCCGCACTCTCCCTGAACTTCGCCGCAAACAAAGCCGTGGACCCAAGCTGCCGCAGCACCAACTCCGCCGCCTCACCCGCCTCCAGCAGAATCGGCTCTACCGAAGGAGCCTCATCCGTCTCCGGAAAGCGCAGCACAAAACCATCTTCACTCCACATTGTCTCCACATCTTGTCCACCCGCTGCACGCACTTTTGCGGTCACCGCCATCGCCCACGGCGCATGGATCCTGCTACCAAAAGGCGTCAGAACGCAAACCCGCCAATCCCCCAACTCATCCCTAACTCGTTCAATCACAATGTTTTGATCATCCGGCACCACCACCGTGGCCAGCTCCTGATCCGCCAGATACCGCAACACATTCTCCGCCGCCAACGGATCCAAATCATGCTCCTGCGTCAGCCTCGCAACTGCCACATTCCGCGGCACTTCGCGCAACTCCCGCACCAGCGCGCCAATCCTGCGCCCAAACTCCAGCGGCCTCCCCGCCCCATCCCCATGCCAAAAAGGCATCTTCCCCGCCTCACCCGGCGCAGGCGACACCAGCACACGGTCATGCGTAATCTCCTCAATTCTCCAAGCCGAAGCCCCCAGCAGAAACGTCTCCCCCGTCCTGCTCTCGAACACCATCTCCTCATCCAACTCACCCACCCGCACCGGCTTTGATCTCTCCCCAGCCAGAAAAACCCCATACGTCCCGCGATCCGGAATCGTCCCTCCATTCAAAATCGCAATCCGCTTCACCCCCGCCCGTGGCGTAATCCAGTTCCTCGTCCTATCCCATGTAATCCGTGGCCGCAGATCCGCAAACTCATCCGACGGATACCGCCCCGCCAGCATATCCAGCACTCCATCGAACGCCGCCCGGCCCAATCCAGCAAACGGCCCAGCACTCCTTACCAGCGCAAACAAAGCCGCATAACTAATACCCGGACTCTCCTCTTCCTCACTCCCACGCTTGCTCCTTCTCTCAGCGTCCTGAACACTCAACGGAGGATGTGCAATCACCGCCACCATCTGCTGCGCCAACACATCCAGCGGATTCCGCAGAAACCGCGTTGACTCTACATGCCCCTCATGCATCGCCCGCGTCACCGCAGCACAGGCAACCAGATCCGCCCTGTACTTCGGAAAAATAATTCCATTCGAGGGCGACCCCACCTGATGCCCTGCCCTTCCAATCCGCTGCATCCCGCTGGCCACGCTAGGCGGAGCCTCAATCTGAATCACCAGATCAATCGCCCCCATATCGATCCCCAACTCCAGCGAGGAAGTAGCCACCAAAGCCTTGATCTGCCCAGCCTTCAGCAACTCCTCTATCTCAGTCCGCTGCGTAGCCGCCAACGATCCATGATGCGCCCTGGCCAGCGGCTCATCCGGCAAGCTCATTCAGCGCACCGGCCAGCCTCTCCGCCACGCGCCGTGCATTCACAAAGATCAACGTAGAAGTCCGCTCGCGAATAATCTCCAGCAACCGCGGATAGATCGACTGCCAAATCGAAGTCCGCTTTGGCCCCTGCGAAGCTGGCCCACTAGGCTGCTCTTCAATCTGCCCAAGCCGAGCCATGTCCTCCACTGGAACCTCCACCCGCAGCTCCAGCGTCTTCCGCGCCCCCGCATTCACCACCGTCACCGGACGAAACCGAATCCCCACCCCTCCATCACCCGATTCATCATCCACAACCGCAGCCAAACTCCCATCGTCATTCCCTCCTCCTACTTCCTGTCCTTCCGCCCCACCCAAAAATCTTGCCACCTCCTCCAGCGGCCGCTGTGTAGCCGACAGCCCGATCCGCTGCACCCGCCTGCCAGTCAGTGCCTCCAGCCTCTCCAGCGACAGCGCCATATGCGCCCCACGCTTAGTCGGCACCAACGCATGAATCTCGTCGATGATCACTGTCTCTACACTTCGCAGCCCCTCACCCGCCTCCGAGGTCAGCAACAAATACAAGCTCTCCGGAGTCGTAATCAAAATATCCGCAGGATGCTTCCTGAACCTCGCTCTCTCCTTCTGGGGAGTATCTCCCGTCCGCACACTGATCTCAGGCATTTGCACCGTGAGCCCTTCACGCTGCGCCATATTCGCAATTCCCACCAGCGGTGATCGCAAGTTCCGCTCCACATCCACCGCGAGCGCCTTCAGCGGAGACACATACACCACCCTGCACCCACGCCCTGCCTGGGGCGCCATTCGCATCATCAACTTATCAATGCACCACAGAAACGCCGTAAGTGTCTTACCCGTACCCGTCGGCGCCAGAATCAGCGTCGACTCCCCACGCGCAATCGCTGGCCACCCCTCCACCTGCGGAGCCGTAGGACCATCAAACACCGCACGAAACCACCGCGCCGTTATCGGATGAAACAGCGCCAGCGCAGCCTCGCCCGCGCCTTTGAAATTATCCTCGATCGCGGCAAACTTGCTCTTCGCAACGACAGCTTTTTTCGGTCTCTCTGTAACCCTGGGCATCGTGACGGACTCTCAGCAGCATAGCCTGCCGTACAACGATAAGATGCACCTCAGCCCGCTCACGCCCCAACACTTCTTCCCCGCTCACCCCATTTGGACAGGACGATAAAAATACGAGTTCAAAGCAAACTCCACCTCGAAACGATCCGTGGAGTCCTCCGCCTGCTCCGCGTTTCCCAACAACAGATACCCTTCTGGCGCCATATGGCGGTAAACATCCTGAAATAGGCTCCTGCGATCTTCCTGCGGAAAATAGAGCAGCACATTTCTCAACAGCACAAGGTCGAACACAGGCAGCCTGGGCAACGGTTCGCACAAATTCGCATAGTGAAACTCACACATCGAACGAATCGCTGGAGACACTTCCCACTCTTCTCCCTCGCGATGCAGATACTTCAGGAGCATCCGCGCGGGCAATCCACGATTCACTTCAAGCCGGCGATACCTTCCTCGCCGCGCATAGTCAATCACCTGTCGTGATATATCCGTCCCAATAATCTTCACATCCCATCCAGCAAGCAACGGAAAATGCTCTGCGACCAGCATCGCGAGACTATAAGCCTCCTGCCCGGTCGAACTCGCCGCGCTCCATACCCGGAGTCGTCGCTACCCGCCGCCCGCTGTTCGATCAGTCGAGGAAGAATCACCTCCTGCAACATCTCAAACGGCTTCAGGTCTCGAAAAAAACTCGTCTCGTTAATCGTCATCGCCTCAGCAACAGCACGATGCAGATGCACCGGCCTGTCCGCCTTCAGTATGTTGACGAAGTCTTCCAGGTTCGACGCCCCAGCCATCCGGGCAATCGGCGTCAGCCGCGTATCGAACAACGCGTTTCGCGATGGATCGATCAAGTTTGCAGATTGCGCCAGCACAAGCTCCCGCAGATAGGCGTAGTCCGAATCAGTACAAGCCATGCATTACCTCCCGCCGCACACTCAACACGTCAGACGCATGCAGTCCCGGCTCTGTCCTCGCTGCCCGGCCCGCGCTCACTCTCTGCTCCAGTTCGCCGGCCAACGCCCACAGCGGCAGCGTTGCGCTGGCAATACCAGCTTCGGAGACTCGTCCCGGCATGCCCCACACCGCAGAGGTCGCCTCATCCTGTGCCAGCACCACGCCACCCCGCTGATGAATCGCCCGCGCGCCTTCCAATCCATCCGATCCCATTCCCGTCATCATCAGTGCAAGCGCCCCTGCTCCGTGTACACGCGCAGCCGAATGAAACAGATAGTCCACCGATGGCCTGCAATGATTCAGCGGCTCACGCTGATGCAATCGCACCATACTCCGCCGTACGCCTTCGGTTCCATCCATCTCGCCCAGCACAGCCAATCGCGAAGTCACCTCCATGTGCGCGTCACCGGGAGCCAGCCAGACCATCCCAGGCTGAATCACCGCGCCGTCATAAGCCTCCTCGACACGTAGCGCGCAGCAACTATCCAGCCTCTCAGCCAGCGCACCAGTAAATAGCTTCGGCATATGCTGCACAATCAGAATCGGAACAGCAAAATCTTTCGGAAGTTTTGGCAGCAGATGCTCCAACGCCGACGGTCCACCCGTCGACAATCCAATCACGATCACCTCAACCGGCGCGTTCGATCTGCTTCGTCCGTCCAAAGAAGATGGACGAAAGCTTTTTCCGGCCTGCTCACCGGCCTCTTGCCCTCTTCTCGTGCCACCTTTCGCCAGAGCCGCAATCTTCGGCAATAACTGCATCGAAAGCGACTGCAGCGCCTCCGCAAAATTACGCTGCGCACTGGGCTTCATCACATAGTCCGAAGCCCCACGAGCCAGTGCCTCCAACGTCGATCTCGCACCATGCTCCGTATGCGAACTACACATAACCACCGGCAGCCCGGGACTCACGCGTCCCAGCCGCTCCAGCACATCTAGTCCATTCAAACGAGGCATCTCCAAGTCCAGCACCAGTACATCGGGCCGCAACTCGTTCACCGCCTGAAGGCATTCCACGCCATCGCGAGCAACGCCACACAACTCCATCCGTGGCAGCTCACTCAATCGGTCCTCAGCATGTGCCGCAAAAAGATTCCGCATGATGCCGCGCATGACCGCAGAATCATCCGCCGCAAGAACGCGGAGTGACCGTCCCATCAAAGCTCTCATAACCTCTGTCCTTTTTGCTTCTCCGGTTAGGCCTTAGGCCGCAGCGGCAAATCCGAGCAAGATCATCTTTTCGCGCAGACTCTCAGGCGTAAACGGCTTCATCAAAAACTCGTCGGCACCATTATCCAGCGCCATTGTGATAAACGAGTTATCTGCCTCCGTCGTTACCATCATCACCTTCATCTCCGGATTCAACCGCGCCTCTCGCAGCGCCTTCACACACGCCAGGCCATCCATCACCGGCATATTCACGTCTAGAAGCATCAGGTCGAACGCCTGCTCGGCCGACAACACGGATAAAGCATCGCTACCATCAACAGCCTCAGCGCACACAATACCCATTCGTCCCAACAGATGCCGCAGATACTCTCGGATAAAACTCGAATCGTCGACGATCAACGCTCTCATATCTACTCTCCATTCACCCTGTCCTTGAACAACCCCGCTTCAGCCAGCCGCGATGGCCGTAGCTTCTGCGGATCCAGCTGCACCATCAATCCCGTCTGCATCTTGTACGCACCATCGAAAAGCCATTTTCCCCTCGACTCCAGCGTGCACGGATTCGCCTCAAGCATGTTGCGGTTTACCGTAACCACGCCACCCACCGCATCCACCACCAGGCCAAACCGCTCCTCGCCATCCTCATCTTCCAACACCAGCACGCAACTCGCCTCGGCATATTCGCCCATTCCCAGCAGGGCGCGAAAGTCGACCGTCGTGAGCACCTCACCACGATACGGCACCACACCCCCTATGAACGCCGGCGCCATCGGTACCCGCTGCAGATCGCGATTGCCCAGCACCTCTCGGATCTTTCTGGTATCGATCCCGAAGCTCTCACTCCCTGCAAACATCGAGCACAATGACACAGCATCGTCTTCATTCAAAATCTCGCTCACCGCATCCCGCTCTTGAATCTTCACGCGACCTCCTTCCACGCTGGCGCAGCCTTCACGCTAAACTCGCGATGGACCATCGTCAGCTTTTCCTTCACCAGTGCCAACTCCATCTCACCTGAAGCCGCGTCCTTTTCCAGCAGTGTCCCGCCAGACACATCGAGTACACGCCGCACTACCATACCTGTGCGTTGCATCTCTCCCTTACCCGAGCCGCCACAGATCAGCACCGTTGCCGAGACCTCTTCACCACGGTCCTGCGCTGCTTCGAGTTCTGCCAACACGCGGCCATCATCCCGCAGCGGCAGCAGTTCACCACGATACTGCAGCAGAGGCCGCCCACCGGCATACTCAATCTGCGTCAGCGGCACGCTCTCAATTCGCTCTACCGCATCCAACGGTAGCGCCGTCCGTTCTCGTGCACGAGCTTCAAACACCAGCAGCGATATCTCGACCCCTTCCGCATTTCCATCCAACACCTCAACCTCTTCGACCTCTTCCTCCACAGGTTTCACACCGGCCCGCACTGCAGTCGCTCCAATATCAAGAATCAACGCCAGCATCCCACTGCCCAACACCGTTGCTCCGGAGAACAGCCCAATCTCTTTCAGCACCGCCGACAGCGGCTTCACTACAATCTCCTCCGGAGCCAGCAAGTCATCGACGACCAGCCCATATCTACAACCCTCCGCCTCCAGAACAGCCATATAAAACCCATGCCGGTCCTCGTCATTGCGCGTCTCCAGGCCAAGCAACCGATCCAGCCAAACCACAGGCAACAGACGCTCCCGCAGCCGATACAACTCCGCCGCACCCATGCGTTCTACTGCTTTCTCCTCATCGCGCTTCGGCACATACACCAGCTCCACCAGCGCACTCTGCGGCAACGCAAAGCTCTGCCCTCCGCTGCGAACCACTAGCGCCGGAACAATCGCCAGCGTCAGCGGCACGCGCAGCCGCAGTGTGGTCCCAACCCCAACCTTCGATTCCAGCTCAACGCTACCGCCGACCTTCTCCACGTTGGCGCGAACCACATCCATTCCAACGCCGCGGCCCGAAACCGTCGTCACCGCAGCAGCCGTCGAGAATCCCGGTAGAAAGATAAGCTGCAACGCCTCTCTCTCCGTCATGTCCGCGGCCTGCTCCTGCGTAACCAGTCCGCGTTCAATCGCCTTCGCCAGCACGCGCTCTATCGCGATGCCCGCGCCATCATCCGCAAGCTCAATCACGACCGAACCACTCTGATGAAATGCCCGAAGCTTGAGGCATCCCTCCGATGGCTTCCCAGCCATCACCCGAACATTAGGCGCTTCAATCCCATGATCCACCGCATTCCTCACAGCATGCGTCAAAGGGTCTTTGATCGCTTCCAGCAGGCTCTTATCCAGCCCCGTCTCCTGCCCTGAAAACTCAATCCTCACCTCACGCCCGCACGTCTGGGCCAGGTCGCGCACCATCCTCGGGAACTTGCCAAACAAATTTCCCACCGGCTGCATTCGAGCCTGCATCACGGTCTCACGCAGGTCAGCCGTAACACTATCCAACCGCCTTGCCAGCTCAGGAAAATTCGTCGCCTCCACACCACTCTGCAACATCTGGTTGCGAGTCAGCACCAGTTCACCCACCAGATTCATCATCCGGTTCAGCACTTCAACATCAATGCGCAGCGTCTTATCGCTCAACGCCGCTACACCAGCCGCCATCATGGCAGGGACAACAGGCTGCGAACTCATCGCAATCGCAGCAGAACCAATAGCGACAGCAACAACAGGCCCTTCCACATTCAACTCTGCAAGCTCCGCAATCAACGCAGAGTCCTCATCGCCAACCCGAGTCCCCTCGCTGCCCGTCGCTTCAATCAGGGTCAAAATCGATCGCAACCCATCCATCAGGCGCAGCAATCCGCTGATCAACTCCGACGTGACGGCCAGCTTTCCTTCACGTAGAGAGCCCAGCAGATGCTCTCCGGCATGAGCCAGTTTCTCCAGCCGCTCGAATCCAAGAAACCCCGTCGTCCCTTTGATCGTGTGTACCGAGCGGAAGATCTCTCCCACCAGCTGCGCACTATCTCCGGGCCGCGTCTCAAGCTCAGTCAGGCACCGCTCCATCCGGTCCAGCCCTTCCTGGCTCTCTGCAATAAATTCTTTAGTCAGGTCGTCCACACACCTCTTATCGGGCGCATCCAGATAAGCATTAGCCTCCCTCACTTGCTATCCCTCCACGCACCCGATAGCCTCAAATTCATGTCGTCCAAAAACCATCGCAGCGACCTGACGCCGACACAAATCGCCGACCTGCAACAACAAGCCATCACCGTCGCGAACAATGCCTACGCCCCTTACAGCAACTTCCGCGTCGGAGCCGCCATCCTCCTCGACAATGGAGCCATCGTCACCGGCTGCAACGTAGAAAACGCGTCCTACCGCCTCACCACCTGCGCCGAGCAGTCCGCTATCGCCGCCGCCGTCAGCCTCCACGGTCCCGCAATCCGCATCCGAGCCATCGCCATCGTCAATCTCAACAACACTGCCAGCCAACCCTGCGGAGCCTGCCGCCAGACCATCCACGAGTTCAGCACCCCTGACACCGTCATCTTCTTCCCCTCCGAAAACGGCACCACCGCCCAAGCCACCATGTCCGACCTCCTCCCCGCGGCCTTCCTGCTAAGCAAATGACCCAGCCCATTCATCCCATCGACGTCATCCTCCATAAGCGTGACGGTCTCACCCTCACCGACGCCGAGATCCAATCCTTCATCCGAGCTATCGTCGACCGCACCCCCGACAACCAACTCGTCACCGACGCCCAAATCGCCAGCTTCCTCATGGCCGTCTTCCAGCGCGGCCTCAATCAACATGAGCTCGCAGCCCTCACCGCAGCGATGCGCTTCTCCGGCGAAACCTTCGACGCCACCCCACTCCACACCTTCACCATCGACAAGCACTCCACTGGAGGCGTCGGCGACAAGACCTCTCTCCTCATCGCCCCTATCCTCGCCGCCGCGGGCCTCGCCGCGCCCACACCCGACGGAATCCCCGGCATCTGCATCCCCATGATCTCAGGCCGCTCGCTCGGCCATACCGGAGGCACACTCGACAAGCTCGAGACCATCCCCGGCTTCAACACCCAACTCTCACTCACGCAACTCCTCGACACGCTCAAACAATGCGGTGCCGCGCTCATCGGCCAAACCCCACGCATCGTTCCCGCCGACCGCATTCTCTACGCCCTCCGCGACCACACCGGCACAGTCGAATCCCCCTTCCTCATCACCGCCAGCATCATGAGCAAGAAGCTCGCCGAGTCGCTCAACGCCTTGGTTCTCGACGTCAAAGTAGGCTCCGGCGCCTTCATGCCCACTTACGAAAAATCCAAATTCCTCGCCGAGCTCATGGTGCAAACCGGCGAAGCCTCCGGCACCACAACCGTCGCCCTCCTCACCAGCATGGACGAGCCTCTCGGCCGTTTCTCCGGCAACTGGGTCGAAGTATGGGAGTGCATCGACATCATGAAGCAGGATCGTCACCCTCTCTCCGCCGATCTCATCCTACTCACAAACACACTCTCCGGCTGGATGCTCTACCTCGCTGGCCACGCCGACACTCCCGAAGAAGGCGCAGCACACTCAGACGAAATCCTCAGCTGTGGAGCGGCCTTCGAGGCCTTCCTCGAAATCGTCCAGGCCCAGGGAGGAGACATCTCCGTCTTCGAAGGCGAAGCCAACCCTGCCGACTACCACAAACCCACCGCAATCCGAACCATCAACGCCACACAAGACGGCTACCTGGCCTCCATGGACTGCAAACAAGTAGGCTGGGCCGTCCAACGCCTCGGAGCAGGCCGAGCCAAGCCCGGCGATCCCGTCAGCGCTCACGCCGGCATCGAAATGCACGCCAAACTAGGCGACCGCATCACCAAAGGCCAACCCCTAGTCACCCTCTTCAGCGACGACCCTACCCTCCTCGACGAACCGGAAGCCATGCTCCTCGAAACCCTCAGCATCGCCACCACCCCGCCCCAAGCCCAACCCCTCATCCGCGAGGTCGTCACCATCTAGCGCGGACTTTCAATGACCGGTGATGATCAACTCTCCATAAGTTGTCTCACACATCCCGTAGATCGCCCCTGACTTGCAAGCCCCAGCGGAATACTTGTAACACCCAGGTGTCTTTGCCACGACCGTAACATCCTTGGCCGACCCGCCAATGATCGCCCCATCCGGTTCAAAAGCGGCTATCGGTCCGACATCAACAACGAAGCCGGTGTTCTTCTCCGAACTCTTCCAGATCACTTGGGTCCCCGGCTTCAGGCAGAACAGCGAACCACTCTTCGCTCCCGGAATACTCGGTGTAGAGGCAGCCGAACTGCCAGTTCGTTTCACATCCACAGTACAAGGCTCAGTAGCAGATCCACATGTATTGCTTGCTGTGCAAAGCTGCTCCGGGTGTGCTTCCTTGCAAGCGTACTTGCTCTTCGATTGCGCCGTGACAGATGCAGCCACAACGAGGGGGAGCGCGAACACAGCGCACCGCATTGCGAAACATCCTTGATTAATCAAAGCGTGCCTCACGAGATTGATTTGTCAAAACGGCCCGTACTCCTGGAAGCCTACCGCCAAACGGAGACCCATTCACCTTCGCGTGAACTCAATCGCAGAACTAGTTCTCACCTTTACTTCCAGGCCAATCAAGAATCCCGCTAAGTCTCCACGCATTCTGACGCAGTTCGATTTGGAGCTGTCCCTCTTTGTCGATGATCAGCTGAGCTGCCGGATACAAAATGCCCGTACTCTTGCCCTTGTCCTTATCGTTCAGGTCGAACTCTCCCGCCGTCAGGTTGTAAGCCTGTGATTGGGTATCGGCCCATGCTTCGCCAAACCTGATCTGGCGGTTGGTGACAAAGCGGATCTTCCGTCCAGTCGGAGTCGGGATCATCTTAATGAAGCTGAGGTCATAACCGAGAGTTCCAGTAATTGCTATTCGACCTACCGCGGGCATCTTGGTCAGAGCATTCACTAATCCCTGATTCTGGCCTTTTGTAAATGCCTCTACCAGAGCCTGCCGGTCCTCCGGCGGCGAAAACTCGTAAATCGTGACCCTAATTCCGATGTTCTGGCCCATCTGTGTGCCGGTGCCGAATGCCTGGGCTTCAATAGTCTCGTATTTCTCTCTCGCAAAACCCACACAAGTCGCGATCGATATCAGAACCACAACCAGTACGCCTTTTGCTGCAAGCAGTAGAAGTTTTGCCGTTTTGGTCATATCTTCACTCCAGTCTTACGGTGCTGGCCCTCACCGGTATCATTCCAATTTCTGCGGAGGATTATAGGCTCCTCAATCAAATCTGGAACTATCAGAACTACTATTCCTTCGCGAAAAATGAATCTCTAGAATGAACGCAAGGAATCAATTACAAGCAGGAGGCACAATGTCTTCCCAGCTAGAGCAGCCCATCGAAAGATCCGAAAAACAAAAGATGCTAGCCGGCGAAATCTACAACGCCGAAGACCCCACTCTCATCTCTGAACGCCTCCACACAGCCGCGCTCCTGCACAAATACAACTCCACGCCGCATCATCCCGCAACGCACCAACCACTCCTCCGCGAAATCCTCGCCTCCTGCGGCGAGCACTCCACCATACGCCCGCCGTTCTTCTGCGACTACGGCTACAACATCCACCTCGGATCCGGCGTCTTCCTCAACTTCAACTGCGTCCTCCTCGACGTCAACACCATCGAGATCGGCGACCGTACCCAGATCGGCCCCGCCGTCCAGATCTACGCCGCCGACCATCCCCGTGACCCCGAAGTCCGCCGCGCCAACCTCGAGTGCGGCAAGCCAGTTCGCATCGGCCGCAACGTCTGGATCGGTGGAGGCTCCATCATCCTACCCGGCATCACCATCGGCGACGACGCCATCATCGGAGCCGGCAGCATAGTCACTCACGATATCCCCTCCGGCATCACTGTCATCGGCAACCCAGCCCACAAAAAAGAAACGCTGGTCGAATAATTCGGCCAGCGCCTCTCTCGTATTTGAAGACTATGACTTGAGGAACTTCAACAGGTCGGCATTGATTGTCTCGGCTTGCGTTGTCGGCATGCCATGCGGGAAGTCCTTGTACGTGATCAGGGTTCCGTTCTTCAACAACTTCGCCGACTGTGGCCCTGCAGCAACATAGGGAACGATCTGATCATCTTCGCTATGCATCACCAGCACCGGAATGGTGATCTTCTTCAGGTCTTCCGTGAAATCGGTCTGCGAAAACGCCACAATGCCGTCATAATGCGCCTTGGCGCCACCCATCATGCCTTGACGCCACCAATTTTGGATGACGGCCTCCGAGGACTTAGCGCCGGGCCGGTTGTACCCATAGAAAGGTCCGACGGGCAGGTCGCGATAAAACTGCGAACGATTGGCGGCGAGCTGCGCCTGCAGATCATCAAATATTTCCTTGGGCAGGCCGACGGGGTTGGCCGCCGTCTTCACCATCAGTGGTGGCACCGCGCTGATCAGCGCTGCCTTCGACACTCGGCTTTCGCCATGTCGACCCAGATAACGCGTTACCTCACCGCCGCCGGTCGAGTGGCCAACATGGATGGCGTCTTTCAGGTCGAGATGAGCCGTAAGAGCGGCCAGGTCATCGGCGTAATGGTCCATATCGTGGCCATCGGCGACCTGGCTCGAGCGTCCATGGCCACGGCGGTCATGCGCGATTACACGATAGCCGTGCTGCAGGAAGAACAGCATTTGATTGTCCCAATCATCGGCCGACAGCGGCCAGCCATGGCTGAACACAATAGGCTGTCCGGTTCCCCAATCCTTGTAGTAGATCTCAACGCCATCCTTCGTCTTGATAAAGCTCATGACTTGGTTCTCCTTATTTGTCAGGTTCATCGTCGCGATGACGACCACGCGTCCGGTCATTGTCTCACGCGTGGATTAATCCGGTTTCTCTACAAAATTCAGCCCCTCCTCTCAAATCCGTTAGGACTCATCCCACCCGAACCGTTACACTCAAGCCATACTTCACACCGCTGTAACAAGCGTCGGAGCGCAACCCTTTGGCACGTTTCACCGGTCTTCTCGGACTCATCACCTTTCTTTCGCTCGCCTACGCCTTCTCCACCAACCGCCGCGCCATCAAGTGGCGCACAGTAGCGTGGGGCCTCGGACTTCAACTCGTCTTCGCCCTCATCGTCCTCAAATCCACTGTAGGACAGCGCATCTTCACAGCCGCCGGCAACGGCATCAATAAGCTCCTCGCCAACTCCATCGCCGGCTCCTCCATGGTCTTCGGCCCGCTAGGCGACAACACTCCCGTGGCCGTCTTCGCCTTCAAAGTTCTCCCCACCATCATCTTCATCTCGGCCTTCTTCGCCGTCCTCTATCACATCGGCTTCATGCAGCTCGTCATCCGCGCCTTCGCCTGGATCATGCAGAAGACCATGGGCATCTCCGGAGCAGAGTCCACCAACGTCGCCGCCAGCATCTTCATGGGCCAGACCGAAGCCCCTCTCACCATTCGGCCCTTCCTCGCCGACGCCACCTACTCCGAGCTCATGACCATCATGACCTCCGGCATGGCCCACGTCTCCGGCGGCATCATGGCCGCTTACATCGCCTACGGCATCCACGCCTCCGATCTCCTGGCCGCCGTCATCATGACCGCTCCCGGCACCATCCTCATCTCCAAAATGCTCGTCCCCGAAACCGAAGTCCCCGCCACCGCCGGCATCGTCAAGATGCCCCCCAGCGAAGAGCATAAGGAAGAAAACTTCATCGGCGCCATCGCGCGCGGCACCATCGACGGCGGCTCGTTAGCCTTCAACGTCGCCATCATGCTCATCAGCTTCCTCGCCCTCGTCAGCCTCGCCAACGGCATCCTGGGTGGAGTCCACAACTTCCTCGCTCCCCACAACATTCCCTTCCCCACCAGCCTCAACGCCATCCTCGGCTTCTTCTTCGCTCCTGTAGCGTGGCTCATCGGTATCCCGTGGCACGAGTCCCGTCTCGTCGGCAACCTCCTGGGAACACGCACCGTCCTCAACGAGCTGGTCGCCTACACCAACCTCGGAGCGCAGCAACACCTTCTCTCCCCCCGCAGCTTCACCATCACCACCTTCGCCCTCTGCGGCTTCGCCAACCTCAGCTCCATCGGCATCCAGATCGGCGGCATCGGAGCCCTCGTCCCCAACCGCCGCAACGACCTCGCCCGCCTCGGCCTCCGCGCCATGTTAGCCGGAACCATGGCCAACCTCATGTCCGCCAGCATCGTCTCCATGCTCATCCGTTGACCACCAGTTCACCGTTCCTCTAGCCGCCACTCACGCTGAACACGTAATATGGCGGGCATGAAAATTGAAACGATTTCAGATCGCACAATCGCACCCCTGAATCGCCGCACCTTCCTCAAGACCACCGCCCTCGCAGCCGCAGCCACACGACTTCAACCCTTCGCAGCCGCCCAGACAGCGGCCAACGATCACATCCAGTTCGCCCTCATCGGCGCCGGAATCCAGGGCCAGGGCGACACCGCCACTGCCCTCCGCGTTCCCGGCGTCAAGCTCGTAGCCGTAGCCGACTGTTACGACGGCCGCCTCGCCCGCACCAAAGAGCTCTGGGGCAACGACCTCTTCACCACCCGCGACTACAAAGAGATCCTCGCCCGCAAAGACATCGACGCCGTCATCATCGCCACACCCGACCACTGGCACAAACAGGCCGCCGTCGATGCCATGCACGCCGGCAAAGACGTCTACCTCGAAAAGCCCATGATCCACGTCTACGCCGACGGCCCCGAGATCATCGCCGCCGCCCGCTCCACGAACAAAATCCTCCAGGTCGGCAGCCAGCGCGTCAGCTCCATCATCTACGCCAAGGCCAAAGAGCTCCTCGCCGCCGGAGCCATCGGCAAACTCAACATGATCTCCGCCCATTGGGACCGCAACTCCTCCATCGGCGCATGGAACTACTCCATCCCCCTCGACGCCAGCACCGAAACCTGCGACTGGCCGCGTTTCCTCGGCACCGCCCCCAAGATCCCTTGGAACGCCGAACATTTCTTCCAATGGCGCAAATGGAAAGCCTACGGCAGTGGAGTAGCCGGCGACCTCTTCGTCCATCTCTTCAGCGGCACTCACTTCATCACCGGATCGACCGGCCCCACCCACGCGATGGCCACCGGCGGCCTGCGTTTCTGGAAAGACGGCCGCGACGCCCCCGACGTCCTGCTCGCACTCTTCGACTATCCCGAAGGCTTCAACCTCAGCCTCCGCGTCAACTTCGTCAACGGCGGCGAAGAAAGCGAGGGCTTCCTCTTCACCGGCTCCGAAGGCACCATGGAGATCGCCGGCAACTCCGTCACCGTCAACCGCACCCCGCTCGAGAAAGAGCCCGGCTATACCGTCAGCACCTTCACCGCCGAGATGCAGCGGCTCTACCTCGAGCAGTACCGCAAAAAATTCCCCCTCGACCCACCACCCTCCGGCCCACCTTACCTCGGAGTCCAGAAGTTCGTCGCCCCCAAAGGCTACAGCGACAGCTACGATCACTTCTACAACTTCTTCGCCTCCGTCCGCTCCCGCAAACCCGTCGTCGAAGACGCCACCTTCGGCTTCCGCGCCGCCGGAGCCGCCCTGCTCAGCAATCTAAGCATGGAACACGGCAGCGTCATCAAGTGGGATCCCAACGCCATGAAGGTAGTTTGATAGCAGTTATTGCGACTTTTAATGATGTGTCATCCTGAGCGAAGCCTCTCGCGGTCTTATCGCGAGAGGCGCAGTCGAAGGACCTGCGGTTTGCTCGAAGCTGTAATTCTGTTCTAAACAAATGAGGCCCCAATGCGCCCTATCATCCCCGCCCTCCTCCTCCTCTGCCTCGCCACCTTCGCCCCAGCCCAGGACCCCGCCCACGCCACCGAATTCCGCAAGCCAACACCCGGCCCCGGTCCCGAAGGCATCATGCAGCCCACCTTCATTGCCCACCGCCTGGGCAACGATCACGCCGAAGGCATCACCACCCTCGACATGAATAACGACGGCTTCCTTGACATCCTCAGCGGAGCCTACTGGTACCAGAACCCCGGCGCCCAGGGCGGCGAGTGGAAGCAGCACCAATACCGCACCGTAGGCACCCACAACGAGTTCGTCTCCGACTGCGGCGAATGGACCGTCGACGTCAATCACGACGGCAATCCCGACGTCGTCACCACCGGCTGGATCTCCAACGGCCTCTGGTGGTACGAGAACCCCGGCAAAGCCACCTCCGCTACCGCCATGTGGCAGCGCCACTTCATCACCGATAGCTACGACACTGAGGGCGGCGTCATGGCTGACATCAACGGCGACGGCAAGCCCGACATCGCCCTCGCCCACTACAACCACTCCGGCATCCTCTGGGTCGACTTCTCCGGCGCCCAGCCCCGCGTCCATCACGTCGGCGGCAAAGACGAGGACGGCCACGGCATCGGCGTCGGCGATGTCAACGGCGACGGCAAACCCGATATCCTAACCCCCTACGGCTGGTTCCAGAACATCGACGCCAATAACGACAAGTGGCAGTGGCACCCCGACTGGCATCTCGGCGATGCCGGCTTCCCCATCCTCGCCTACGACGTCAACAACGACGGCCGCACCGACATCATCTACGGCCAGGGCCACAGCTACGGCCTCTACTGGCTCGAACAAACCGCCGACCATAAATTCACCCGCCACACCATCGACGAGTCCTTCTCCCAATCCCACGCCCTCAAGCTAGCCGACATCGACGGCGACGGCCAGCCCGAGCTCATCACCGGCAAACGCTACCGCGGCCACTCCGGCGGCGACCCGGGCTCCTACGACCCCATCGTCATCTACGCCTACAAGATCAACCGCAAAACCGCCACCTTTACTCGCATCCCCATCTCCATGAACGGCACCGCCAGCATCGGCACGCAAATCATCGCCGAAGACCTCGACCACGACGGCGACATCGACCTAGCCACCGCAGGCAAACTAGGCGCCCACTTCCTCGAAAACCTCAAGATCAACAACGTCCCCAAAGCCACCCGCGAAGCCCTACAACCCATCGAGCGCAAATGGCCCTTCCCCGGCGAAGGCCAGGAAGTCCCCCAGGAGGACGGCCCCAAAAACTAGATACTCAGAATTCCGGGAACATCCGCCCCCACATAGCCGTATCTCTCGCCAGAGGCACCTATGCAAACTCTCCGCCAGGACATCGCATACGCCCTGAGACAGATGCGGCTATCGCCTGTCTTCACCCTCACCGCCATGCTCACGCTGGCCCTTGGCATCGGCGCAACGACGGCCATCTTCTCCCTCATCCACTCCGTCATGCTCAAGTCGCTGCCGGTGGCCGATCCATCAAGCCTCTACCGCATCGGTGAAGGCAACGATTGCTGTATCGAAGGCGCTCCCCAGACCAACTGGGGCATGTATTCCTACCCGCTTTACCAGCGATTCAAAGATGCTGCTCCCGAGTTCGAACATCTGGCTGCCTTTCAAGCAGGAAATTGGGAATACAGCGTTCGGCGCGGCGAGACCGATCATCAAACCAAGCCCCTTCACGGCGAATTCGTCACCGGAAACTACTTCGCGACCTTTGGCATCCAGGCTTTCGCAGGTAGAACCTTGACTCCCGCCGACGACAAGCCCTCCGCTCCGCCCGCTGCCATGCTCAGCTATCGCGCGTGGCAACAGGAGTATGGCGCAGACCCCAAAGTCATCGGCACAAGCTTCATAGTCAACGGCTCGCCTTTTACGATCGTAGGCATTGCCCCTCCCGGCTTCTATGGCGAAACCCTGCGTAGCGATCCGCCGCAACTCTGGATGCCCATACAGCAGGAGCCCATGCTCATGGGCAAAAACACCATCCTCATGAAACAAACAAATGCATGGGTCCGCGTGATCGGGCGTCTGCGACCCGGTGCCACAACAGACGGACTCTCCGCACGCTTCACAGGAATCCTGCGTCAATGGCTCGTAACAGACTTCGTGGCTGACGAATTGAAAGCCTATCTGCCGCAGATTAAGGCCCTCGCACCAAAGCAAACCATCAAGGTCATCCCCGCCGGTGCCGGCGTCGGAGCAATGAAGGAAGGATATAAAGACAGCCTGCGAATTCTTCTCGTCGTCTGTTGCCTGGTCTTGCTGATCGCCTGCGCCAACATCGCAAATCTGCTTATGGCGCGAGGAACAGCGCGACGCATGCAAACCTCCCTGCGTCTCGCCCTTGGAGCCTCCAGACGACGCCTCATCCGCCAATCCCTTACCGAAAGCATCGTCCTCTCGCTTCTCGGCGGTCTGGCGGGCATGGCCATCGCTTATCTTGGTGTCAAACTCATCGTCGCGATGGCCTTTCACAGCGCACACGTCCCCATCGACGCCACACCCTCGCTGCCCATCCTCGCCTTCGCCTTTGGCCTATCGCTTCTAACCGGAATCCTCTTCGGCACCGCACCTGCATGGCTTGCCTCGCACACGAACCCCGCCGAAGCGTTGCGCGGAGCCAGTCGCAGCACTCGCGACAAATCGTCGTTTCCTCAGAAAGCTCTGGTCGTCGTACAAGCGACACTCTCCATCGTTCTGCTCGCAGGAGCAGGACTGTTAACACGCAGCCTGCAGAAGATGGAGCGCCAGAACTTCGGCTTCGAAACAGACCATCGCATCAATATCGGCGTAAATGCACCCTTTTCCAGTTACTCTCCAGAGAAGCTCGATGCTATCTATCGGGAGCTGCAGGAACGCTTATCCCGCCTTCCCGGCGTGCAGCGCGCCGCTCTTGCTCTCTACTCCCCCTTCACAGATAACTGGGGAGAAATGATCATCCGCGAAGGCCAGGGCGTCCCCAATGTAAGTGAAGACCGCGGCTCTTCCTGGGACCACGTCAGCCCTGGATATCTCGAAACCATGGGCCAGCAAATTCTGCGCGGCCGCAGCATCACCGAACAGGACACTGCTACAACACAAAACGTCGCCGTCGTCGACGAAGCCTTCGTGCGCCGATTCTTCAAGAAAGGTGAAGAGCCTATCGGTTCATACTTCGGTCTAAACGAGCCCCAATACAGCCACACCTTTCAGATCGTCGGCATCGTCCGTGAGGCGAACTACACCGACCCCAGCGGTCACTGGAGACCGCCCCTGTTCTTCGTACCTCTCGCGCAGCACGTGCACTACAGCACCCCCATGATGCAGATGATCGACGACCGCACTCATCTCATCGAAAGCGTCGTATTGCAACTGCGCGGCACCATGAGCGGACTTGAGCCTGAGATCCGCCGCGTCGTCTCTGAAGTAGATCCGGATCTGACCGTCCTCGGAATCCACCCCATGCAGGACCAGGTTGTAAACCGGCTGGAGCAGCAGCGCACCGTCGCCCAGATGACCGGACTCTTCGGCATCCTCGCTTTAGTTCTATCCGCCGTCGGCCTCTATGGCGTAACCGCCTATACAGTTGAGCGTCGAACCAGCGAGATCGGCGTCCGCATGGCTCTAGGCGCAAACCGAATCAACGTCATTCGACTGGTTCTGCGCGGAGCCTTCCTGCAAATCCTCATAGGCCTCCTGATCGGCATCCCGATCTCAATCGGATGCTCCCGCTTAATCGCCGCTCAGCTCTACCAGGTCAAAGGCTGGGACCCATTCGTCCTCGCTGAATCCATCCTTGCGCTCGGAATCTGCGCCCTCGTCGCCAGCATCATCCCGGCACAAAGGGCCGCCTCCATCGATCCGGTAACGGCCTTGCGCACAGAATAGCTTCGCAGTTTTGAGCCAACTCAAAACCGCGGTGAAGCATAAACTAAGCATATGGCAACGGGACGAGTAATGGCGTTGGATGTAGGCAAGGTGCGCGTAGGCGTTGCGCTCACAGATCCTCTCGGCTATACAGCCCAACCGCTGTTGACACTTTGGCGTAAAAGCCGTGGCGAAGATTTACGCAGCCTCCTCCGTCTGATTCGCAAACACGATGTAGCGGAAATCGTCGTCGGAAATCCGCTCCATATGTCAGGCGATGTCAGCCCATGGGCGGCTAAGGTTCAGGAGTTCGCTGAAGAATTACACAAACGCTCCGGGCTGCCAGTACAACTCTGGGACGAACGCCTCAGCTCGGTTGCTGCGCACGAGATCCTCGACGAAGCCGGACACGATAAACAAAATCGTAAGCATGTAATCGACCAGGTTGCGGCAGTCGTTATCTTGCGCGATTGGATGGAAACCCGGCAGCAAAAGACAGCGCAAGCTGTAGCAGCCCACAGCGAAAACCCTGATAACGAATGAACACAGCTCTAATTCTTTATCCGATCAATCTCCCCATATACTCGTATAAGGGTCAGTTTTTTGCATTTCGATTTCGTTGCTGACCTGTTTTTGAGGAGTTTATGGCCGCATTAATTGAAGCAATCAACGTCAAGCGCAAAACCCTGTTTGAGTTTGAAAACACTCCGTTCTACTGCATGGAAGCAGAGGTAAATTCACCCACCGCTCGCGGCGGCCAGACCCTTGTGCGTCTGAAGATGCGCAATCTTCTCACCAGCGCCGTCTTTGAAAAGACCTTCAAGGCAAGCGACAGATTCAAGGAGCCTGATCTCGAACTGGTTCCGGCAACCTATCTCTATAGTGACGGCGACGGCCATCACTTCCTGGATCAGGAGAGCTTCGAAACCCTAACCCTGACCGATGAAATGACCGGAAGTGCGTTGGATTTCCTCATCGAAGGCCTCTTGATCCAGTTACACAAGTACAACGGCAATCCGATCGGCTTACAGCTTCCGATATTCGTTGAGATGGACGTCGCCGAGACGGAGCCAGGCGTAAAAGGTGATTCGTCGAGCGGCAGTGTAACCAAAGTCGCCAAATTAGAGACCGGACTAGAGATCCGTGTACCCCTCTTCATCAAAGAAGGCGAAAAGGTCAAAGTATCGACAGAAAACCGGGAGTTCGCAGGAAGAGCCTAAGCTTGCTCCACATCACTTGATACGTCGTCATCTCGTGTGGCTTATGCCGTAATCCTGTTACCTCCTACGTCGTCATCCTGAACGCAGTGAAGGATCCCTGTATTTCGTTGTTGTTTGTTCTATTGGTTGATCGACGCCTCGCTCTGAACGCTGTTTTTAGAAAGCAAGAAAACGACCGAAATTCATTCTCTCCCAAATTCCTGTCAAGCCCCCGAGCGGTGCAAAACTCGGTGCTTTTACCTTCAAAACCCGCGCCAATCCAGCGGATTCAAGCTCAAAATAATCCCCGCAATCCTGCATAATTACCCCACCCAACTCGCTAAACTATTAATAGAGGCTTTTTCCTACACAAGCTGATGCTGGTCATCCCGGAACATCCTCCGGCCAACGCATCGCGACGTGGAAGTACGAGCCTAAACTATCTACTTTGAATACTTTGCACACTTAAGATCGGGGGAGGGGGTACCTCCTCAAAGCACAGGAGCGCAGGACGACAGAATGATCGACCTCTACACACAGGCCCAGTCCGCCGCGGACCACATCCGCAGCAAGACAAACATCCAGCCCAAAGCTAGCCATCATCCTCGGCTCCGGCCTCGGCAACTTCGCCTCACAGGTAGAGAACGCCACCACCATCCCCTACGCCGAGATCCCCCACTTCCCTCAATCCACAGTCGAAGGCCACTCCGGAAAGCTGGTCCTCGGCACCATCGCCGGTGTCCCCATAGCCGTCATGCAGGGCCGCGTCCACGCCTACGAGGGCTACGCAATGGCCCAGGTCACCTTCCCCACCCGCGTCCTCGGCCTTCTCGGCGTCCGACAGCTCATCGTCACCAACGCCGCCGGCGGCATCAACACACGCTACGGCCAGGGAGCCATCGTAGCCATCTCCGACCACATCAACCTCACCGGAACCAACGCCGCCCTGGGCCCCAACGAGCCCCGCTTCGGCCTTCTCCCCGGCACTGGACAGCGCTTCTTCGACATGTCCACCGCCTACTCCCCCGCCCTGCGCAAACTAGCCATCGCCGAAGCCGCCAAACAGAGCTGGACCCTCAACGAAGGCGTCTACCTCGCAGTCCTCGGCCCCAGCTACGAGACCCCCGCCGAAATCCGCGCCTTCCGCACCCTCGGCGCCGACCTCGTAGGCATGTCCACCGTCCACGAGGTCATCATCGCCCGCCACATGGGCATCGAAGTCCTAGGCCTCTCCGTCGTCACCAACATGGCCGCCGGAGTCCTCGACGAACCCATCAACCATGAAGAAGTCATGGAAATCGGCCGCCGCATCGAAGGCCAGTTCACCTGCCTCCTAACCGCCCTCATCCCCCAACTCACAACCATCACGTAACGAAAATTGGGTGCCCCATTCATGGCGCGGTCTTATCGCGACATGAGTGGGCCATCGCGCGAAGCGCGATCCGCTTTGTTCAACCAAAACCGAAAGAAAGCAGCCGCTCATGCAAGACCAACCCGCCCAGCAACTCCTTCTCCCGCAACGCCCGCTCATCCTCGGCATCGCAGGCTGCTCCGGCTCCGGCAAAACCACCCTCGCCCGCGAGCTCACCGCCCAGCTCAACGCCACCCTCCTTCCCCTCGACTTCTACTACCGCTGCCTAAGCCACCTGCCTCCCGCCGACCGCGCCCTGCAAAACTTCGACCACCCCGACTCCCTCGAGCACACCCTCCTCGCCGAACACGTCCACGCCCTCGCCGAAGGCCGCCCCATCGAGCGCCCCATCTACGACTTCAGCACCCACACCCGCATCCCAAACCACACCGAAACCATCATCCCCACGCAAGTCCTCATCGTCGAAGGCATTCTCGCCCTCCACTACGAATCACTCCGCAACCTCTACGACTTCAGCATCTACGTCAACGCTCCTAACCAGATCTGCCTCAACCGCCGCATCTACCGCGACATGCGCGAGCGCGGCCGCACCGAAGAGAGCGTCCGCGCCCAGTTCGAAGCCACCGCCAAACCCATGGCCGACCTCTACGTCATCCCCTCCGCCACCCACGCTTCCATCACCGTAGAAGGCACAGACGCCCTCGACTGGTCCATCGAGCAGGTCCTACAGCGCCTCCACCAACTCGGCCTCACGCGCCACCTCCACGCCTGAATCCCGCATACATCTCCATCACCGACCCCCGTGCCCCCTCCGACAAAACAAACCGATCCCACCGCTCCCTCACCTCACCACCAAAACAAATCTCCGCTTTGATCCTCTTCAGCCCCAGCAACCGCCAAAGATGCGGTGCCAGCAACGCATCACCCCACCAGCAGACATCCTCCTCAACCGATCCACCCACATCCTCCATCGAATACCGCAAAGCCGCCACCCGCAGCGGAACCCTCTCATTCAGCACCGAGTGAAACAGCCCCCGCCGAAACGGCAACACCTCAGAACCATCGGTCGTAGTTCCCTCCGGAAAGAACAACACCGGCAGCCCACTCCCATAAGCCTCCGCCATGGCCGCATTCACACTCGGATACGTCGACGGCCCACCGCCCCGCGTCACATACACCGTTCCCGCCCGCGAGGTCAGCCACCCGAATAGAGGCCACCCACGCACCTCTGACTTAGCCACCATCACAAACGGCCTCACAGCCGAGTACAGCACGATATCCAGATAGCTCAGATGGTTCGAAACCACCGCCCCCAAAGCCGGCAGTTCCCCCACTACCCTCACCTCAACCCCAATCACCCGCACAAGCCGCCGGCACCACCCATGAATCCACACAGCCCCCTCCACCCCCACCCGAGGCCGCCGCACCCACCAATCCACCACAGCAGACAGCAACAGAATCACAACCCAAACCAGCTTGAACAGCGACTGCAAAAATCTCACTTAGTAGCCCTCAAGAAATCTTGCCGCCACTCGCGGATGCAGTGTATGCAAATCCAACAGTGTCAGAAAATCAATCGTCTTGAACTCCCTATCAATCGCCGGCTCGCTACATATCTTCGCCCCAATGGTCAGGTAAGCACGCAACAGTTTCGGAGCCCGTTCTTCGGACATCTTTCCTTTAAGCACGGGTAACGCAAACGCTGGCGTAGCTACCGTCCGCAGCTCTGGCTCCACCATGCAGTTCTTCAACGACTCATACACAGCATGGCCCATCGCCGGATCCTGCGACGTCAGCGAGCAGCATCCCATCATGTACCGCCCGCCATTCACCAGCGCATACCGCGCAATTCCCCGCCACAGCAAATGCAGCACCTCTGGCGACCGATGAGTCCGATGAATACAAGCCCGCCCCAACTCCACTACCTGACTGCGCATCGCTTCATACGGAGCGAAGCAAAACTCCTGTTCACTGTAATAACCAAAATATTCCCCCGCGACATCGCCCATCTGCAACCGATACGTCCCCACAATCTCGCCCGTCGCGCGTTCCTCCACAATCAGGTGATCGCACACATCGTCGAAGTGATCCTTGTCATACCCATCTACATAGGCCGACTCCAACCCCTCATTCATCTCCATGTTGAAGACCAGAAAACGTAGCCGGTATGCCGCAGCCCGTTCCTGTTCCGTCAATGCCAGGCGAGCCACGTACGCTCCCGCCTCCAGCCTGATGTCTCGCTTGGACGGCAGTTGCGGCGCTAACGATCGATTCGGCAGAAGTACAGCGGGCGATGACGCAGATAGGGTAGGCATCGACTCTCCTTGTTACGTCCAGGAATGTTTGCTTTTCGATGTCAGTCTGCGTTGTCTTTTGTTACAGCATGTTCACGGCAAGTGAACATTTGTTGAATCACAAATGGTGCAACTCTTGAGTCCCCCCAACCGAGCTCAAGTTCGTTACGCCGTAAGTACTCTGTGTTCCCGAACATCGCCCAGCGAAGCAACCGCGGCTCGAGCCTCAATCGCCGCCTGTTTTCGGTGCGTAACATTCTCCGAAAATTCAATCGGCTGTTCCGCGAATCGTACCTCCGCCCGCATCCCTCGCAACCCAAGAAGCTTAAAGATATGCGGCAGCATCTTGGCATCGCCCCACCAGCAGACGTCATTCGCCACACTCACATCCGCTCCATTCTCTTTCGTGAGAGAGTACTGAATATGTGCCGCCGTAATTGGCGCACCACTCTCCATCACCTGCGCAAGCAGTCCGCTATGGAACTTCAGCAATCCATTGCCGTTGCTCGTCGTTCCCTCAGGAAAAAACACAACAGGCAAACCCGCATCGACCGCGGCCTGCATCCCTTTACGCGCCCTCATTGCAGACCCACCATGCCCACGCGCGACATAAACCGTTCCCGACATCGTGGTCATCCAACCGAGCACAGGCACCGATGCAATCTCTGCCTTCGAGACAAAAACACAAGGATGCACAGCAGCAAAAATCACAATATCGACATAGCTTAAATGGTTCGAAATCACCGCCCCGCGCTCAGGAAATCTGCCCACCACATCGACCTCAATTTCCAGGCCCTTCAACGCGGCAGCACAAAACCGGTGCAGCCAGTCCGCCCTTGCCTCTCGCGTCGCTGGCTGCTTCACCATCAACTCCGTCCCATACTGAACGAAATAACCAACCAACTGGATGCTTCGCGCCATCGCCCTCAAGAAACTCACCAGATCAGCCCTCGTCTTCCAATCAAACCGCGTATTTCAACAACCCTTCCCGGCAGTCTATCCTGTCAATAGTGAATCAGAACGAAGCCATCCCCACAGGTATCGAACCAGTTTCCGAGCCCATCCATCACAACTGGCTCTACCGGCGCGTCGCCCTGCCCATCTTCGCACTCCTCCGCCTCGGAGCGACACCAGAGAAACTCGCCTGGAGCATCGCTGTCGGCCTCCTCATCGGCGTCAACCCCATCCTCGGCAGCACAACCATTCTTTGCCTTGCAGTGGCCTTTCTGTTCCGTCTCAACGTGGCAGCCTCGCAAATCGGAAACCACATCGTCTACCCGCTCGAACTCCTCCTCGTAATCCCACTCATGCGACTCGGCAGCTTTATATTCCGCACCGAACCTATACCGCTCTCGCCCACAGCGCTTCTCGATTCGGCGCGCACCAACCCTATTGGACTCACACGTCAACTCTGGCACTGGGAGTGGCACGCCTTTATCGTCTGGGCTTGCATCGCCGTCATCACGGCCCCACTCATCGCTCTTGCACTCACTCCCCTGCTTCGAAAATTACTTCTCCGCGTCGAGCGCCATCAATACCCCATCATCTCCAGCACCTGAACGATTCAGTCAAAAGATAACGGCGAGACCTAAATCTCGCCGTATCGTTTTTAAAGAAGATCTCACCCGCAAGCAAAGCTAGTTCCCATGGAACTCCTGCACAGGATCGGCGCTCCTGATCCATGCCGTATAAATCATGTCGCGCAGTTGAATCGCTCCTGCAGCCAAACGCTCTTCGGTAAACGCCTTGCCCTCCGGCGTTCCTGCACCAGTGAAGCCGCCAGCCTTCTCAATCTGATAGGTCTTCTCTATCAGAGTGCCCGTATGCCGCAGATAATCCAGATAGTCGGTCCACTCATCCGCCAGCACCTTAGGCTGAGTCGCAGCCACTAACGGAGCCACATCCGATGGCTTGATATTCGCACTCACAAACACCGACTCGAACTGCGAGTGAATCTTATGCTCTACCGTAAATGCCTTCGGGTTTGGCCCGGTCCAGCCGTTGTACTGAACAGTAACGTGCAGCGGCTGCGATCCATCAGCTACATAGTGTCCCAGCCATCCAGCGTAATAGAGTATCGCCGTCTCAGCCGGCTTCGTATCTTCCCCCGCAGCCAGCAGCTTCCGGTACTCACGCATCCCCACCTTCAGCCGCTCATAAACCTCTTCCGTCACATACGGCTGCAATCCCACCTTCTCCGGAGTCAACGGCAGATCGGGATGCTCTGCCTGAGCCTTCGCAAGCGCACGAATAAAGTCATACCGTTTTCTCGGCAGCGGCCCCACCAGGTCCGCCCACTCCAAATCGATAAAGTGTTCCGGAGCCTGCGCCGCAACCAAATCTTCTTCCGCCTTATTCCGCCACCGGTCCGGCTCCGGCCCGAGATATTCCATCGTATCCAGAGCATTTCCGTTCCGCAGAAACGCCGGAACATCCTTCGGCAGATTCGCCGCCGCCAACCGGTTGATCATCTTATGACCATCAGTTCCCCACGCCAACGAGGGCTGCACCATCATCACAGGCACCATTGCTGCTGCCACTACAAAACGCACCATACCGCCGATCTTCGTCATAAATTCAGTATATCGACGGAATGTTTCACCTCGATCACACCACAACCATCGCACCTTCCACCGCAATACTTCCAAACACCCGCCTGTAGCGCGCAATCTCGTTCTCCGGCCCGGTCGCCTTCCGCACATTGTCACTAAGCTTCACCGCTGGACGTCCCTCCACCGTCATCAGCTTGCACACCAGGCTGATCGGATCCAGATCGCTCTCTCCACGCGGATGGCATCCACGAAAATCATTCGTCAGCAACGTCCCCCATCCAGCGCTGAAACGTATTCTCCCGCTGAAATACTCATGCAGCCGCAAGATGTCATCAACATCGAGGCCATCCGATGCAATCAGCCGTTTCTTCCTCGCATCTCTTCCACGTCCTTCGAGCCACTGAATGTACTCATCCCCTGCAACAAACGGGTCCTTCGAGTCGCATCTCTGCCCGGTCCAATCTGCCACCCAGTCCGAAGCACCGGCCAAAAACTGTGTCGTCCCAAACGTATCCGGCAGCATAATCAGCAGCTCGCCGCCATAGCTTTTCTGCCAAAGCTCCAGCACGCGATATTGCGACGCATGGAGCGCCTCATCATCATCCGTCAACGCGGCAAGGGCCATCGGCAACTCATGAGCATTTGTACCCATCGCCTCCAGGTCGTGCTTATACGCCAGATACGTATTCGAAGTACCCGAGAGGCCCTTACCCAGCGCGGCCCGCAGCGCTTCGACAACATACTCCTGCCACAAAAAGCTATGCCGCCGCCGCGTCCCAAACTCCGAGATGCTGATCCCGGGCTCCTTGCGTAGCTTTTCAATCTTGTCCCAAAGCTTCGTCTTCGCTCTCGCATACAAGACATCCAGCTCCAGTTCACTCAACCGCGCCAGAGCCGCTCGGGTCTTCATCTCGCTGACGAGCGCCAACCCATAGACCTCCCACATCGTTACCTCGGTCCACAGCCCATAAAAGCGAAGGACCAACTGCCCGTCCCTCTCCGCGACCTCATACTCCGACAATCTGAAGTCATGCTCCAGCCAATCCAGGAATCCGGGCTCGAAGATGCTCCGCGTCCCATAGAACGTATTACCCGCCAGCCAGATCAGCTCGCTCTTCCGAAACCGCAGTCCTCGCACATGTTCCATCTGCTCCACCAGCGCCGACACTGGCACATGGTCCGCCAGCCGCACCGACACCGTTCGGTTAGTCGTCTCCGAGCTGACATGCACCCGCGGAAAGTTCTTCCAGATAAACTGCAGCATCAATAGCTTGTAAAAGTCCGTATCCAGCAGCGACCGCACAATCGGGTCGAGTTTCCAGTTATGGTTGTGGGCCCTCTCGGCAAAATTCACATTCATGTCAATCAGTCTCTCCCCGCTAATCCACCGAAAGCAACTTCTTCGAGTCAAATCCGGCGTAAATCGAGTCTTCCCAATCCTCTGTACATCGAATCAACAGACGAGTCATCATGGACAACGCGACGTAACCTCCCAGGGAGATCGCTTGAAGCCTGAATCCTTGAAACCAGAATCCCGAGCCATCCAGCATGCCTCCGAGCCGCATGCCTCCGCAGATTCGATAACAGAACGCGGCTGTCCCGAATGTCCCTACCTGCGCCTCTTCAACTCCACCGTCTACGTCCGTGATCACGAAAAAAGCCTCAAGTTCTACATCGAGCAACTAGGTTTCACTGTCGTCGCCGACGTCGCCTACACTGTCGACGGTCGCTGGGTCGCCATCGCTCCTCCTGATGGCTCCGCCCTCCTTGCTCTCGTCGCACCCCGTCCCGGCACTGAGAAAGCCCGGCTCATTGGTCGCGCAACCCAGGTAGGCTTTATCTCCGAAGACATCAACAGTACCTATGATCTCTGGTGTAGCCGTGGCGTCCACTTCCAGCATCCACCCCAGCAGACCATCTTCGGAGTGACCCTGGCGGCCTTCCAGGACATCGACGGCAATACATTCGAACTCGTCGGATCCGATCAGTTTACCCGCGACTTGGAGAAGCAACGCCAAAAAGCCTCCGATCGCGTCGAGTCCGAACGACGGGCAGCCCAGGAACTCGAAATCGCTAAGCAGGTTCAGGCCCGCCTCTTCCCCCAGACCCTCCCTTCCCTCGCAACGCTCGAATACGCTGGCGTCTGCATTCAGGCTCGCCACGTCGGCGGCGACTACTACGACTTCCTCCCCCTCGGTCAGCAACGCCTTGGTCTCCTGATCGGCGATATCTCCGGAAAAGGCATCGCCGCCGCGCTCCTAATGGCGAACCTTCAGGCCAACCTGCGAAGTCAGTTCGCCCTCGCCCGCGAACAGCCACAGATCTTCTTACAATCCGTGAACCGCCTCTTTTACGCGAACACCACCGAGAGCTCCTACGCCACGGTCTTCTTTGCCGACTATGACGACACCTCGCAGCTACTGCGATACGTAAACTGTGGGCATCTTTCGGCCATTCTGCTGCGGCAGAATGGCACAGTCGAACTGTTACATTCGACAGGTACGGTCCTCGGACTCTTTGAAGACTGGCACTCACCCATCGTCGAGTGCCAACTCTCAGCAGGCGACATACTCGCTCTTTACACCGACGGCGTAACCGAGTCCTTCAACGAAACCGGCGAAGAGTTCGGCGAAGAATTGCTTATCGAGGCTCTCCGGCAAAACGCAGATCTACCTGCCCAACAACTCCTCAACTCCGTCGTTGAACAGATACAAAGGTTTAGCTCAGCCGAGCAGCACGACGACATCACCCTCATCATCGCCAGATGCATGGGCGCTGCTTGAAAGTCGGCCCTGCCGACCCGAAATTCTTTAGCAAAATTCACACAAAACCCGCGTCAGTCCAGTGCAAAACACGGTATCCTATAGAAGCCATGCCTACAAAAAAAGAACTCCTCGACCGCCCCATCCAGCACCTCGACATCAAGCAGCACAATGTTGTCGCCCTAGTCGATGCCATGCAGCACATGGCCTATAGCTCCCGCGACACCTACCGCGCTGCCAGCATCTACGACATGATGCTCCGTGACACCGAGTGCGGCGTTATCCTCTGCATCGCCGGCTCCATGATCTCCGCCGGCCTCAAGCAGATCATCATCGACCTCATCCGCAACAACATGGTCGACGGCATCGTCTCCACCGGTGCCAACATCGTCGACCAGGACTTCTTCGAAGCCCTCGGCTTCAAGCACTACATCGCCGACGACCAGTACAAGTACGGCGAGCACGACGCCCTCCTCCGCGAACTCGCCATCGATCGAATCTATGACACCTTCATCGACGAGGACGAGCTCCGCATCTGCGACGAAGTCACTCACCAGATCACCAACTCCCTCGAGCCCCGCCCCTACAGCTCACGCGAGTTCATCCGCGAGATGGGTGCCTACCTCCAGCGCGAAGGCAAGACCCCGCAGGCCGGTGGCGTTGACTCCGTCATCCTCGCCGCCTACGAGAAGAACGTCCCCATCTTTGTTCCCGCCTTCTCTGACTGCTCCGCAGGCTTCGGCTTCGTCGCCCACCAGCACGCTCGTCAGGGCAAACCGATGGTCTCCATCGACTCTGCCAAGGACTTCTACGAACTCACTCAGCTCAAGATCGCCAACCCCTCCACCGGCCTTCTCATGCTCGGCGGCGGAACTCCCAAGAACTTCGCGCAGGACATCGTCGTCTCGGCTGAGATCCTCGGCATCGACGCCCCCATGCACAAGTACGCCATCCAGATCACCGTGGCAGACGCCCGCGACGGCGCCCTGTCCGGCTCGACTCTCAAGGAAGCCAGCAGCTGGGGCAAGGTCGACCTCACTTACGAGCAGATGGTCTACGCCGAAGCCACCATGGCGTTCCCGCTCATCGCCGGCTACGGCTTCCACAGGAACGCCCACGCCAACCGCAAGGGTAAAAACTGGGCTACGATTTTGGACCAGGTGCCCGTCACCGCCTAACCATTTTTATCAACCATCAAAAGGCCGTCTCCTGAAATGGAAGACGGCCTTTTTGCTTTTGGTGTTTTTTGGGAGGAGTAGATGATCGAGATCTAGTAATACTCGATTTCCATCTCTGTTTTAGAAAAACTATTTCGAAAAGATCGAGTTCCCAGGAGTGGTTTCTTCATTCGAGTGAATGCGGTTCGACGCGCGCTTCGCACTCTCCATCCCGACATGATCCAACTTTTCCCGCTCGCTCTTCCCTACTTCAGTCGCCGGAGCATCCTGCTCAATCGCTTCATGCGAAGGACGTGCTCCAGTTTTCGTCGAATTCAGACCCTGTGCCATAGTTCACCTCTGCATAGACAGATGGCTTAGACGAGACCTGAGGTTGCTCAGTTCTGGTCTTCACCAGCTAAGCCGAACAAGCATAACGCCTTGTCGCTCGAGCTTCAGATCAAGTCCAGCATGCCCATCCTGTGTCGCCAGGTCAGAGGCATCGACAGTCTCAAGCTGTCCCGCCCTCTGTAACTCCATAAATTGCTTCGCTGTAGGCTGTTCGGGACTACCCATCCGCTGCCACGCGCTATACGAATTGCTGTGCTGCCCATCCATAAGGAACCGCTGCACATGTACCTTGTCTGCCGGCACTCCATCAATTGCCAGCGCAATCTCAGCCGCGGGCGAAGCCACATCATCATCGTGATAGTTCCACAACATCACATCAATACGCCGTTCGCCCCGGGTAGCAATTGCATTCACATCGGGCACCTCTCGAACGCTCTCTTGCAAAACCTCATCAACAGAACGAGCACCGGAGCTTGTAACCGGCAGCATCTGCCCACCGAGCATCCCTAGCATTCGAAAGACGTTCAGCACCGGCTTATCGACAAGGTATGACACCCCATCAACCTTCCCCCCTGTTGCCAACTCTCGGAAGCCCGCAAAGACAGGCTGATCCTCAAACTCAAAGGCCCACGTCACAGCTCCCTGAAGCTTCACTCCATCGCGTCGCGCAAGCTCATCCGCCCTGGCCATGGCCTCTGCCACGCTCACACCATACAGCGGTCCATTTCGATACCCATTCTGTGGCCCTTTGCATGCCGCGCATCCCTCTGGATCACTCTCACCCAGAATGATCGGCGTATCCCTCCACTCCGGGTACGACGCAACAACACGCATCCCCAAATCCATCGCACGCAACTGATGTCCAACATCCATGCGAACATGTCCATCCACACTCTTTGGCGACCCCTTTGGATGAAAACTTATAAACGCCAGCGGCGCACCTGTTCGCCCCGTGGCAGCATTTGTCCCATGAGCACAATGCTCCAGGAACTGCCGCAGAAAATCCTCTGACCGCCCAGGAGTAATCCCCGTAGCCTCCGGCCCACCAATCTTCGCGTTCGGCAAGATCTTCTGGATCGCCGCGGCCGTCACATCATAAAGCCTGTCATACTCCTGCGGAGTCCCATGCCAGTAGTCGATATCTGGCTCATTCCACACCTCCCAGAGCCACGTATTCACCTCCGCATCGCCGTACCTCTCGCGCAGATGTGTGGTCCAGGCCGTGACCAGCGCAGCCCACTTCGCATAGTCGTTCGGCGGATAGCTCCATCCCGTAAACACCTGGCCATCCGGAAAGCGATGGCGATACGGCTGAGGATGAGTCGACAGCGCCTCCGGCATAAATCCCACCTCCACCAAAGGTCGAACGCCGTTCCGGTGCAGCGCATCAAAGATGCGATCGGTAATCTCCCAGTTGTAAACCGGCTTGCCCGTCGCATCCTCGTTATAGGCATTCGTCGAGCCCCACTTCAACGAACTACTGCCATCGCCGCTAGTGAGCAAATTATGCAGCCGAACATAAACTGGTGCCGGACTCAAGTGCGACAGTTCGCGAAGAAGTTGTTGCCCGTTCGGCGCATAACTGTAATTCGGTTCATCGGCGCCGAAGTAGTTCCAACGCGGCTGGTATGGACCCGTAGGATGCCCTGCATCAACTCGCACCACAACCGGCGTCGTCTTCAAACTTTGCGCCGAACAACCCGTAACCGCGCTCACAGCCAGCGCAATGGAAACAAATCTTCTGCATAAAAACATGAAGCAACGTTAGCAGAGATTCGTTCAGAACGGCTTGCTACAATCTGACTATTCCCATGCGCCAAATAGCGGTGTGCACAATCAAAACAGGAAGCGCCCTCTTCTGCGCCTCCACGCTCCTTGTTGCCGGACTGATGCTCATTGCAATGCCAATATCCGCCCAGACCTACACCGTAAAAAAGCCCACAGGAAAGCAAATGACCGACGCTGCAAAAGTCCACGCCAAAGCCATCGTCATCGACACCCACGCCGACACTCCCCAACGCTTCGTCGATGAAAACTGGAACTTCACCGACCCGCTCAACGGCGGCATGCTCAACTACGACAGCGCACGCAAAGGCAATCTCGGCGCGCAGTTCTTCTCCATCTGGGTCGACCCCGGCCAATATCCAGCGAATCAATCTGCCCACCGCACCCTCTCCCTCATCGACGGCACACTCGAACAAGTTCGCAAAGCGCCCGACAAGCTCCAACTCTGCCTCTCCTCCAACGACATCATCGCCGCGCACAAAAGCGGAAAGTTCGCCGTCCTCATGGGCATCGAAGGCGGACACTCCATCGAGAACTCGCTCGACCTCCTTCGCGACTACTACCGTCTTGGCGTCCGCTACATGACCCTCACCTGGTCCAACACCAACGACTGGGCCGACTCCTCCGGCGATATCGACGACCCCTCCGTAACCCACCACAATGGTCTTACACCCTTCGGCAAACAAGTCGTTCAAGAGATGAATCGCCTCGGGATGATGGTCGACATCTCACATGTCTCCGACAAGACCTTCTGGGATGTCATCGCAACCACACGTACGCCCATCATCGCCTCGCACTCCTCCGCTCGCGCCCTCACACAAGCACCGCGCAACATGACCGATGAGATGCTTCAAGCCGTCGCGAAAAATAATGGCGTCGTCATGGTCAACTTCTTCCCTGCCTTCATCGACGAGAACTGGCGCCAAGCCTGGAACGCCTCCAGCGCCGAACGGAACAAAGCCCAGAACGCCCTCGAAGCCGAGTACCACTCCAAAGGCCTTCCCGTCCCCTTCACCGCCTCCGACAAAATCGATCGCGAGTTCGCCGCAAGAATCGGCCGCGCTCCCTTCAACTCACTCATCGATCACTTCGACCATGTCATTAAGGTGGCGGGCATCGATCACGTAGGCATTGGTACCGACTTCGACGGCATCCCCGTTCCGCCTGAAGGCATCGACTCCGCCGCCGACCTGCCTAAAATCACCATCGCCCTCATGGCACGAGGCTACACCGCCGAAGACATGAAGAAGCTCCTCGGCGGCAATCTTCTTCGCGTCTTCCGCGACGTTCAGGCCGCAGCAGACACATCCAAATAACGGTTATTTGTCCGCCAGGATATTAATCTTGTGAATCTGCGGCGCCTCCGCGAACAACTCGCTTGCCTTCGCCATCAGAGCCTTGGCAATCTCGCCATTTAGATGAGCATCCCTCCCTGCTTCGTCGTTGAAGGTGTCAAAGACGCTGTATCGCCCCTCATCTTCATGCAGACCATACCAACTCACCGTCTGGAGTTCGCTCTTGGCCATCTCCGCGCCCTGTTTCAGAAAACGCCTCAACATCCTTCTCTTTCCCTGGTTTCGCCTTCAACGACACATAAAGCGCATACTTCGCCATCGGTTATTCCTCCAGCCCATTCGACGCTCAGACGCGACCTCGCGTCACACACTTCACTAGAAAACTGCATCAAAATTTCTGATGCGAACTATTGAGGTACCTATGAACAGAAATGAGCCCTCTGTCGTCAGAGGAGTTGTTACAGGAATCACCGCCGGAATAGCAGCCACACTCATCATGGATCAATTTCTCAAGCTGACTTCCGCCACTCAAAAGGCCGTTGAAAAACAGGCTAAGCTTGCTCAAGGCGAATCCACTTGGGAAATCGCCCACGAGCAGGTTCAGAAAGAACAGGAGGCCGCTCAACAGGAAGGATCAACCGAAATCGTCGCTCGCAAAATTGCCGAAGCCGCAGGTACAAAGCTTTCCAAAGAAGACAAGAAGGCCGCCGGACAGGCGGTTCACTTCGCCTTCGGCACACTGATGGGCATCGTCTATTGCGTCTCCGCTGAACTTATACCCGAAGTCACTACAGGCGCCGGAACCGCCTTCGGCACGTTGCTCTTCCTGAGCGCCGACGAGGTGGCTGTTCCTGCATTTCAACTCGCGCCTTCGCCTGCCGAAACACCAGCGACCGATCACCTTCAACATTGGGCAGCTCACGTCGTCTACGGAGGATCGCTTGAACTTGTTAGAAGCCTTATGAAACGCCTCATGTGACTCAGGCCACATTGCTCCAACTGCGCGTCTACGATAGCCTGTTCTATGGAGCCACCCATCGCATGACGCTTCGCTATCTCGCACTCATACTAGCTTTCGGCATTCCCGCGTTTGGACAATCGTCGTCCCCAACACCCTCACCGGCAGATGCATTACCCGACGCACCAAGCACTACAAGTCAGGCCCAGGCCCCAGTCGTCCCCACAGGCCCCACGGCAGTCATCGACACTACGATGGGCCGCCTTACCTGTAAGCTCTACGAAAAGCAGGCCCCCATGGCAACAGCCAACTTCATAGGCCTCGCCGAAGGAACAAAAGACTGGACTGACAACAAAACTCTCGAGAAAGTCCACCACCAGTCCTATTACAACGGAACCACCTTTCACCGCGTCATTCCTGGCTTCATGATTCAGGGCGGAGACCGCGTCGGCGACGGAACCGGCGACCCCGGCTACTTCTTTCAAGATGAGATCGATCCATCGCTCACTTTTGACGCCCCCGGCCGCCTCGCCATGGCCAACGCCGGCCCCGGCCCCTCGGGCGGCGGTACAAATGGTTCGCAGTTCTTCATCACCGAAGACGCCGTCCCTCAACTCAACGGCAAACACACCATCTTCGGCCAATGCGACGCCCATAGCGTTCTGCTGGTAGCCTCCATCGCACGCGTCGAACGCAACAGTCAGGACAAACCTCTCACTCCCGTCGTCATCAATCGCATCACAATCGTTCGCGAGGGCCAGCCGATGCCCCCGGAGCCAGCTCTCCAGCCAGCAAAGGCACCCACAACGCCAACGAAATAAACCTTCCCCTCTTCGCACATTCAGCGAAGGATGCTTCACTGCTGCCAACAGCGGCACAACCCGTAAGGAGAAAACAAAATGGCAAAGAACCCTGGAACCTACGCAACCTTCAAGACCTCTGAAGGCTCCATCGTCTGCGAACTCTTCGAGAAGGACGCGCCCGAGACTGTAGCCAACTTCATTGGCCTCGCCGAAGGCACCAAGGAGTGGAACAGCCGCAGCAAGAAGGGCGCAAAGCTCTACGACGGAACCATTTTCCACCGCGTTATTCCGCAGTTCATGATCCAGGGCGGCGACCCCGAGGGCACCGGTATGGGCGGCCCCGGCTACAAATTCGCCGACGAAACCCGCGGCTCCCGCCACGGCTTCCAGCAGAAGGGCAAGCTAGCCATGGCCAATGCCGGCCCTAACACCAACGGCAGCCAGTTCTTCATCACCGTAGCCGACACCAGCTGGCTCACCGGAAAGCACACCATCTTCGGTGAAGTCGTCGAGGGCTATGACATCGTCGAAAAGATCTCCAAAGTCAACCGAGACGGCATGGACCGCCCCAAAACCCCGGTAGTCCTCGAGTCCGTCACCATCGAACGCGTAGCCTAATATCAGTTGATTTCTATTTTGCATTTGTTTCTGAGGTAGGCCCGGGCTTCAGCCCGGGCACTCAGACCATCCAAATTTCCTTCAAACAAGAGAGGCCCGCTCATCAGAACGGGCCTCTCTTATTGCCTCTATCCGTTTTTATCCGCGAAATCCGCGGTCGGCTTTATTCTAAGCCACACCGATCACGCTGCAAAGTTCCTTCACCGAATCCGCACTCTTCTGCAGCGCAGCCTGCTCATCCGGCGTCAGCTTGATCTCAATAATCTGCTCCAGCCCCTTCGCCCCAAGCTTGCAAGGAACCCCCACATACAGCCCCGAAATCCCATACTCACCCTGCAGATAAGCAGCGCAAGGCAGAATCTTCTTCTTGTCCTTCAGAATCGCCTCCACCATCTCCACCGCAGCAGCCGAAGGAGCATAGTAAGCCGATCCCGTCTTCAGATACTTCACAATCTCCGCGCCACCATTGGCCGTACGCGTCTCCAGTTCCTTCAGACGATCGGGCGCAATCAGTTCCGTAATCGGAATCCCAGCTACAGTTGAGTAGCGAGACAGTGGAACCATCGTATCGCCATGCCCGCCCAGCACAAACGCCGTAACGTTCTCCACCGACACATTCAGCTCCTGCGCAATAAACGTCCGGAACCGCGCCGAATCCAGCACACCGGCCATCCCAATCACACGCTCACGCGGCAATCCAGCCTGTTTGAACGCCGTCTGTGCCATAGCATCCAGCGGATTCGACACCACAATGATGATCGTCTCCGGCGAAGCCGCGACCACCTTCGTCACAACATCGCTCATGATCTTGAAGTTCGTATTCAGCAAATCATCGCGGCTCATACCCGGCTTCCGCGCAATACCCGCCGTAATCACGACAACATCCGAGTTCGCCGTATCCGCATAATCATTAGTCCCAATAATGCTGCAGTCACGCTTCTCAATCGGCATCGCCTCCAGCAGATCCAGTCCCTTACCCTGAGGCACGCCCTCGACAACATCAAGCAGCACAACATCGGCTAATTCCTTCGCCGCAATCCAGTGCGCTGCCGTCGCTCCAACGTTGCCTGAACCAACAATCGTTACCTTCTTCCTCATACTCCTCCATGGTCTACTTCAATTGTTTTTGCGGCCTTGCATTTGACCCGGCGTTGCGCAAAAATCTCTCGCACTTCGTTGCGATCTTTTGCTAAGCCAAGATGAACCAACCTTGCGATAATGGCACCCTCGGATCGATGGTGGCACTCCGCAAGAACTTGTAAAGTATCCCCTTGACTAAAGCCGATGCGCAACTCGTTATCCTCATCTGGTGTCCATGCTTTTCCGGCGCGAGAAATACTCAGAGGTTTTTTCGCGGAAGGATTGGTAAAGAACGTATCCCCCTCTAGATAGTCTGCGGCGAACAGAAGAGCTCTGATCACAATAGGATGATTCCAACAGCCCTCGGCACCTAAAACAGAACCGTCGAGAGGATGAATTCCTCTTGCCAGAAGATTGATAATTTTACAGCTCTCTGTTCTTCGATCTAGTTCACTCATATCTTTCAACACAGCGCGCAGTGTCCAAATGTGCAATTAGACTTCAGTATCAGGCTACCCCATATTCTCAATCATACGGGTAGCGAACTCGCTCGTCTTCGCCTTGGTCGCGCCCTGCATCTGCCGCTCGAAGTCATACGTCACATACTTCTGCTGAATCGTCTTCTCCATCGATGACTCAATCAGCCGCGCAGCCTCCGTCCAGCCCAGAAAATCGAACAACATAACCCCCGAAAGAATCACCGACCCCGGATTAATCACATCCTTATCCGCATACTTCGGCGCCGTGCCATGTGTCGCCTCGAACACCGCATATCCATCGCCGATATTCGCACCAGGAGCAATCCCCAATCCGCCAACCTGCGCAGCCGCAGCATCGGAAATGTAGTCCCCATTCAAATTCGTTGTGGCCAGAACGCTGTAATCCGAAGGCCGAATAATAATCTGCTGAAAGATCGAATCAGCAATCCGGTCGTTCACCAGAATCTTCTCCTTCCACTTCCCTCCTCCATGCGAACTCCCAATCGCCGCCAGCACAGCTTTGACCTCGGCAATCACACCTTCTCCAAACTCCTTCGGCGCAAACTCGATTCCCGGCTCAATTAGCGCCGCATTCTCCTCCACCGAAATCCCAGGATTGCTCTCCACATTCCCCAGAATCCAGCTCTCCCGCTCCGTCACTGTGTGCTCACGAAACTCCTCCGTGGCAACCTCGTAACCCCACTCACGAAACGCACCTTCGGTGAACTTCTGAATATTCCCCTTGTGCACCAGCGTCACCGTCTTGCGCTTATTATCCAGCGCATACTGAATCGCCGCCCGCACCAGCCGCTTCGATCCCGTAATCGAAATCGGCTTCACCCCCACACCCGAGTCCAGCCGAATCTTCTTCTTCCCGCCCTTCAGCATCTCATCATTCACAAACGAGATGAACTTCGCCGCCTCAGCCGTACCCTCACGAAACTCAATCCCGGCATAGATATCCTCCGTATTCTCACGGAAGATCACCACATCCAGCTTCTCCGGATGTTTCACAGGACTAGGTACGCCCGAGTAATACTTCACCGGCCGCACGCACTGGTACAAATCCATCAACTGCCGCAGCGCCACATTCAGCGACCGAATGCCACCGCCAACCGGCGTGGTCAGAGGCCCTTTGATCGACACGCGAAAGTCCACCGTAGCCTTCACCGTGTCATCTGGCAGCCAGTTCTGAGTCTTGCGATAACTCTTCTCCCCCGCCAGCACCTCGTACCACGCAACCGAACGCTTGCCCCCATAAGCCTTCTCTACAGCCGCATCAAATACCCGTTGTGAAGCCTTCCAAATATCCCGCCCAGTGCCGTCCCCTTCAATGAACGGAACAATCGGGTGATCCGGCACCGTGTAGCTGCCGTTGGCATACTCAATGGGTTGACCGTTCGCTGGGACAGGAATTCCGTTATAGCTCGACTGCATAGGATGTAGGCTCCAACCGCGAGGATTTAGAAGTCGAAGGCTACCATCCACAAATAACCAGTGGCAACCAAAGTCGCACATCAAGTGCGCTTATCGAACATTTGTCAACGAGCAAAACAAAAAAGCCCCGGCATTTACCGGGGCTTTTGTTTTCCTGTTACAGCGCTTAGAAAATATTCCACAGCAGCTGGTTATAAACATCGTGGTGGAACTGCACCTCTGCCGCCTTGACGATCGTGCCCAGCAGGCGCGGGCAGCGATCCGCCGAAGCCTGCTTCAGGTCCGCATAGCGAGCCTTCACATCCGCACCCAGCATAGTCGTCGTCCACTCTGCCCCACGGAAGTTATCGATGGCGGTGTAGACGTTATCCGGCAGATAGCGCTCTGCCTGACGCAGGTTCTTGATCCTCGCGGTGTCGCCCTGCAGACCCGTCTTGAAGATCGAGTACAACACCAGGTAAGGATTCGCATCCGGGCCAACCGAACGAACCTCGACGCGCGAAGACTTCTCGTTGCCAATCGGAATACGGATCATCGAGCCGCGATCCACAGCCGAAGCCTTGATCTGGTTTGGAGCCTCGAAGTGCGGATCCAGACGACGATAGGCATTCACGCTGGCATTCAGCAACAGGCAAAGATCGTTGCCGTGCGTCAGGATGCGGTCCGTAAACTGCCAAGCCAGCTTCGAGATCTTCTCCTCGCCCTTGGGATCCCAGAACAGGTTCTTCCCACCCTTGGTAATCGAGACGTTGGTATGCATACCGCTGCCGTTCACGCCCGTCACAGGCTTCGGCAGAAAGCTCGCCGTCATGCCCATCTGCGTCGCAACCTGGCGGCAAATCAGCTTGTACAGCTGAATCTGATCAGCCGCGGCCACAACTTCGCCATACGTATAGTTGATCTCGAACTGCGAAGGCGCAACCTCAGGGTGGTCCTTCTCGTTCTCAAAACCCATCGCGCGCTGAACCTCTGCCGTGGTGTCGATGAACTCACGCAGCGGGTCGCCAGGCAGCGAGTGATAGTAGCCACCCTTATTGACATATTCGAACGACCCGGTCTCATGGAACCGGCGCTCTGCATCAATGCCCTCAAACAGGAAGCCTTCAATCTCATTCGCCGCATTCAGCGTATAGCCCTGCTTGTCGAACAGCTCCTGCGAGAACTGCTTCAGCACGCCGCGGATATCGCCCGAGTAAGTCGTGCCGTTCTTGTCGATCACCTCACCGAACACCAGCACCTTACCCGCCCCGAACACATCCGCCGGCGCCCAGTAAAACGCGCTCCAGTCAATTCCGAGCCGCAGGTCGCTCTCACGCTGCGCCGTAAAGCCGCGAATGGACGATCCATCGAACGTCAGGTTGTCATAGCTCTTGACCAGGAACTTCTTGTCGTAGTCGAGCATATGGAGGCGGCCTTCAAGATCGCTGAACAAAACGGTAACGGCCTTGATCCGGCGTTCGTCGGTCAGATACTTCAGGCGCTCTTCCTGAATCACATCGGCGGGCACGCGCTTCTTGCGCTGCTCTTTGGCCTGCAGGTTCAGGTCTTCCAGCTCTGCGTACGGGAGTTCCAGAAAATCACGAAATTCGCTCAACGTATTGCTCCTTCTGCAATGAAATACACGGCTACCGCAAACTGCTGGGACTAGATGTTTTCAGGTGAGTTGAAGAGGGCCCATCGGACGCTGCGCCAGACGGCTCTACATTCAAACGTAACAGAAAATTCATCCGGAAAAAAGGAGATTCAAGGCCGGGCACTCGGAATCTTCCCTCGGAGGATTAGCGAATCCTCAGGATCATATGGTGCTCGTCGACATACCTCGAACCTACCTTCAGAGCTCTGGGCTCCGTGCCATACACTTCAAATCCGGAGTCGCGGTACATGCGAACCGCGGCCTTCTGACACGTCCCAACTGCGAGCAGAATCTGCTCCAGCGTCACATCCTCCTTTACCTTGCTCACGATCGCCGCGATCATCGCCCGTCCACATCCCCTCTGACGATAAGCAGCACTCACATACACCCCGTAGATGTGCCCTTTATGCCGCTCCTTCAAACCTTGCTCACGTATAAACGTCGCAATTCCAACAAGTACGCCGTCGTCAAAACCGCCCAGCGTAAAGCTATCTTCCGGATACTCCCGAAAACGGGCCGCCCACTCCTCTACAGTCGTAGCACGATGCTCCTCGGCGGACTTCCCAAACGCCAGCGGTTCCCTCTCCAGAGCCTCATACCTCAAATTCCAGTATGCCGCCGCGTCACTCTCATTGAGCCTTCGGAACTCCATCTCGCCCATCTGCCTATTAAGCCATACCGTCATAAGGAATCAGCCCTAAATTCAACCTTTCCGTAAGGCATATCCGTCCACCGGCCTATAAGATAGGAAGGACTGCCATGGCTAATACAACGACAAAACGCGTCGCCCTCATCCAGATGTCCTGCGATCCGGACACCCGCATCAACCTCGACAAAGCCGCCGAGCGCGTCTACGAAGCCGCTCGCCAGGGGGCCACCCTCGTCTGCCTCCCCGAGCTCTTCCGCGCCCAATACTTCTGCCAGCGCGAAGACCACGCCCTCTTCGACCTCGCCGAGCCCATCCCCGGTCCCTCCACCGACGTCCTCACCCGCGTCTGCCGCGAAGACCGGCGTCGTCCTCGTCGCCAGCCTCTTCGAGCGCCGCGCCCCCGGCCTCTACCACAACACCGCCGTCACCATCGAAAAGGACGGCCGCATCGCCGACCTCTACCGCAAGATGCACATCCCCGACGACCCTCTCTACTACGAGAAGTTCTACTTCACCCCCGGCGACCTCGGCTTCAAAGCCACCCGCACCACCTCCGGCCCCATCGGCACCCTCGTCTGCTGGGACCAGTGGTACCCCGAAGGCGCCCGCCTCACCTCGCTCAAGGGCGCCGAAGTCCTCTTCTTCCCCACCGCCATCGGCTGGCACCCCTCCGAGAAGGAAGAGTTTGGCACAGCCCAATACGAAGCCTGGCAGACCGCCCAGCGCGCCCACGCCATCGCCAACGGAGTCTTCGTCTGCGCCGTCAACCGCGTAGGCCACGAGCACGGCGACGTCAAATTCAAAGCCCCCGCCGCCGACGGCAACCCCGCCACGGTCGAACTCCGCGGCCCCGGCGACCACACCCCCAGCTCCGGCATCGAGTTCTGGGGCGGCAGCTTCATAGCCGACCCCTTCGGCCGCATCATCGCCCTGGCCAGCCACGACAAAGAAGAGATCCTCTACGCCGACCTCGACTCCAAACTAATCGAAGTAACCCGCCAGCACTGGCCCTTCCTACGCGACCGCCGCATCGACGCCTACGAAGGTATCGCCAAACGCTTTTTGGACTAGCGAGACGACGGGAATCCAAGTTGCAAGTTCGATTCGACGCTTTCTGAATGGCGATCTGCGACTAGCGAGAGTGGGACGATTACGAGGCTATTAGGAAGCTCAGTCGAGAGCCAGCCCGAGGTATGCACTACTGGAATAGAGAAGACCTTTGTTTCGCAAACTCTCACGAAGTTGCGCTCCATAGCTCACCGAGTGTCACGTGATGATAGTCGGAGCTTTAGCACTTATTGCGGCAAATGCTTATCAAAGCACTTTGTCCTCGATGTCGAAATACTTCGCAGCACGCACTTGCTCGTCGGCAATTTCTGCTATCGGACTCGCTGGTGCCAGCTAAGGTTCCGATTCGAACGAAACACGATCGCCTTAGTTCGAAATCGATTCTGGCAGGGTGATGCCGGAAAGCAAAGTTTTGTACTTGATGTTCCTTGCGTCAGGAAAGGTCAGGAGCTAAATGCCGGCGCAAATCGCTTCGCAAAGTGCAAGAAATGCGCGGTGCATTGTGCAGCTACCCCTGCATGCAGCAAGTCCTCTGGCGACTCCCCCACAGGCACTGGCAATCACATTCGTTGCATCCGCAATGAAGCTCCCGCGTTACCGGGCCGTAGCATTTCGGCAAGACACCAGCATGGGGAATTCAGCGAAGCAATCAAGTTGCAATTGGCAGGCCAACGGTCGTGGCGTGAGTGATCTCGGATTTAGAGTGCTGGCAACACTGATCCCGGGTTGACTACGAAGCTAAAGAGCCAGCTCCAACTATCACGGTGACTGCGGAAGCTCTGTTATGCCGGGTGCCCCATTCATGCATCGCATGAGTGGGCATTCGCGCAAAGCGCGAACCGCTTTCCTCATCAACCAATACCGCTCGGGTGCCCCATCCTTAGCAGTCTCATCGCTAAGGGTGGGATGTAAGCCGCTCAACAAACCGCTTCACAAACTCACCCACCCATTACAATCTGACGGTCCCTTCAAGGAGTCAGAATGCAACGTCGCCGGGTGCCCCACATCTCGATTTTGAGATGTGGGCCATTGCGCGAAAGCGCAATACGAAGCCTATCCGCACATCCACATCAGCTATCCAAACCCGCATCGATCCAATCCCAAACCATCTACTCCCTGACAAATCCGCTACACTTACCTAAATTCAAATCCAAGAGGCACCCGATGCGGAAAATCGCCGGTCTAGGCGCTATATTGCCTACACTCACACTCTCAATAGCCCTCCACCAAACCTCCCCCGCCCAAACCCCACCCGCCGCCGAGACCACCTACGTCAAAGCGGGCCACCTCTTCGACAGCGAATCCGGCACCTACCGCCAGAACGTCACTCTCGTCCTCGACGGTGACCGCATCAAGTCCATCGAATCCGGCACTTTCGCCATCCCCTCCGGCGCCAAAGTAGTCGACCTCAGCAACGACTACGTCCTCCCCGGACTCATCGACTGCCACACCCACCTCGGAGCCCGCGCCGACAAATACGACCCCATCAACTCATTCAAGGAAACTCCCTTCTCAGCCGCCTACGCCAGCGTCGTCAACGCCCAACGCACCCTCAACGCAGGCTTCACCAGCGTCCGCGACGTAGGCTCGCTCCCCTTCATGGCCGTCGACCTCCGCAACGCCATCGACGAAGGCCTCTTCCCCGGCCCACGCATCGTCGCCTCCGGCCCACCGCTCTCCATCACCGGCGGCCACGGCGACCTCAACAACTACTCGCCCGCAGACCCGCGTCACCATGTTCCCCGAAGAGCGTGACTTCTCCATCGCCGACGGCCCCGAAGAGATCCGCCACACCATCCGCGCCCAGGTCAAATACGGCGTCGACGTCATCAAGATCCTCGCCTCCGGCGGCGTCCTCAGCAAAGGCGACCAGCCCGGAGCCGAGCAGTACACCTACGAAGAACTCAAGATGGCAGCCGACACCGCCCACTCCACCGGCCGCAAGATCGCCGCCCACGCCCACGGCGCCCAGTCCATCAAGGACGCCATCAACGCCGGCATCGACTCCATCGAACACGCCTCCCTCGTCGACGACGAAGGCATCCGCCTCGCCAAGGCCCACGGCACCTACTTCGTCATGGACATCTACGACGACGACTACATCCTCGGCAAGGCCAAAGATTTCGGCATCCCCGAAGAGATGACCACCAAGGAGCGCGGCGTAGGCAAACTCCAGCGCGAGAACTTCCGCAAAGCCTTCCAGGCCGGCGTAAAGATGGCCTTCGGCACCGACGCCGGAGTCTACCCCCACGGCGACAACGCCAAGCAGTTCCACTACATGGTCATGTACGGCATGACACCCGCCGCAGGCCATCCAGGCCGCCACCGTCAACGCCGCCGACCTCATCGGCCGCGCCTCCGACGTAGGCGTCCTCTCACCCGGACACTACGCCGACCTAATCGCCCTCACGGAAGACCCACTCCAGCGCGTCGAAGTCCTCGAGCACGTCCCCTTCGTCATGAAGGGCGGCGCCATCGCCAAGAACGAACTAGCCAAATAACCAGAAACCCCATCCTCCCCTGTGAACAGTGAGGGATGGGGTTTCGCGATACCGACAACTAACAACTGACAACTGTCCTTCTAAGCCGCGATCCCAACCTCCCGCTCAGCCCGTCTTCCACCCAGATACCCAAACAACGCAATGTAGATGTAGCAGACCGCCGGAATCATAAAAGCGTGCTGCACGCCAATCGCATCGGCCAGATGTCCCTCAGCCAGCGGAATCAGCGCTCCACCCACAATCGCCGCAACCATCAAGCTCGATCCCTTGCTCGTCAGCGGTCCCAATCCCGACAACCCAACGGTAAAGATGCTTGGGAACATGACCGAGTTGAACAGCCCAACCGCCAGAATCGCCCACATCGCCGTGTGCCCATGCGTGATGATCGACGTAACCACCAGCCCACAAGCCACCACAGCCGCCGTCCCCAGCACCGTGCTCGTCCGGAACTTCGTCAGCAGGTACGAGCCGATAAACCGCCCCACCATCGCGCCGCCCCAATAGAGCGAAACATACTTCGCCGCAGTCCTCTCCGGAAACGCCGCAATATCCGGCAGCCCAAAGTAGTTCACCAGGAAGCTCCCGATCGAAACCTCCGCGCCCACATACACAAAGATTCCCAGCGCTCCAGCCAGCAGCACCGGATGCCGCCATATGCTGTCATGCGTCACCGTCTCATCCAACTCACCCGGACGAATGTCGCGCGTGAAGTCCATTGTCGGCATCTTCAGCACGGCAAACGAAATCGCCAGCAGCACGAGCGTCAAGCCGATCCCAAGATAGGGCAGCCGCACCGACGATGCCTGCTGCATCCGGTACTGCTGCAGCGCCTCCGCCGAAAACGACCTCATCTTCTCCGCCGTAACCCCGGTCGTCCCCAGAATCAGCGCGCCACCGAAGAACGGAGCCACAAACGTCCCGAACGAGTTGAACGCCTGCGACAGGTTCAGCCGAGCCGCCGAAGTCTCCGGTGGCCCCAGGTGCGCCACATATGGATTCGCTGCCACCTGCAGACTCGTAATGCCTGCCGCCAAAATAACCAGCGCCGAAAGGAATAGCCCAAATGAAGCAGCCGTCGAAGCTGGCAGAAACAGGAACGCACCCGCCGCCATCACCAGCAGCCCAATTACCATCGTCCCCTTGTAACCCGCGCCACTCCACCAGCTTGCCCGAGGGCATCGCGAAGATGAAGTACGACGAGAAGAAACAGAACTGCACCAGCATCGCCTGCGCGTAATTCAGATCAAAGATGGCCTTCAGGTGCGGGATCAGAATGTCATTCAGACATGTGAGAAAGCCCCACATGAAAAAGAGCATCGTCGCAATGCTCATGGCCCGGTAATCCGTCTTCTGAGTACCTGAATGAAGAGAGCTGGATGGTGCACCAACAGTAATTGCCATAGTTAAAAAGCAGCCTTCGTTACGGAAGAGTTAAAGTAACAACGCACCCATACTATCTGCATCAAACAAAACCTGCATCATCCTTTACATTGATCAACCCCCGAAACCGCATCCAAGCCAAAATGCCCACCAAACCCGACATCCTCGTCATCGGAGCAGGCATGGCCGGTCTTACCGCCGCCCGCACCCTCGCCGAAGCAGGCCGCCGCGTCACCCTCCTCGAAGCAGCCAACCGCGTCGGAGGCCGCATCCACACCCTCCGCGAGGGCAATGAAATCATCGAGTTCGGAGCCGAGTTCGTCCACGGCAAATCACCCGAGCTCTGGAGCCTCATCGAAGAAGCCGGACTCGAAACCTACGAGCTCGACGGCACCCACCTCGCCTTCGAAGACGATCAGCTTCAAACTCGCGACGAAAATCAAGAGGCCAACGAAGCCCTCGAAAAACTCGAAAGCTGGACCAAGCCCGATCTAACCTTCGCCGACTATCTAGCCCAGCACTCGCTCCCCGATCACCAGCGCCAAACCGCCATCGGCTACGTCGAAGGCTTCAACGCCGCCGACCACCGCATCATCGGCCTCACCGCTCTCGCCCTCCAACAAGCAGCAGAAGAATCCATTGAAGGCTATCGCATCTTTCGCATCCGCGCCGGCTACGACCGTCTCCCACAGTTCCTCGCCCAGAAGGTCACTCAGGCAGGCGGCCACATCCTCCTAGAAGCCCTCGTCGAGCGCATCGACTGGAGCCGCGGCCACGTTCGCATCGAAGCCAACACCAAAGGCCAACCCGCCCATTTTGAGTCCACTCAGGCCATCATCACCCTTCCGCTCGGCGTCCTCCAGCAAAAATCAGTCGCCTTCGTTCCCACACCCGACGCACTCCACGAGGCCGACCGCCTCCGCATGGGCCATGCCCGCCGCTTCACCCTCCTCTTCCGCGAGCGCTTCTGGTCGCAGCTCCAACCCACTACCCTCAACGATCTCAGCTTCCTCTTCTCCTTCAGCTCCATGCCACCCGTCTGGTGGACACCGCACCCCGAAGAAAGCAACACCCTCACAGGATGGGTCGGAGGCCCACGCTCCGAAGCCTTCAGCAACTTTACCCCGAGTCAACTCGGCGAAGCCGCCTGCACCGAACTCGCCCGCATCTTCTCACTCGACGAAGCCTACCTCCGCAGCCAACTCATCGGTTGCCACGCCCACGACTGGCAACGCGACGCCCTCACCTACGGCGCCTACAGCTACGTCCCAGCCGGAGCCATCGACGCCTGCTCCAAGATGACCCTTCCCGCCTCCAACACGCTCTACTTCGCCGGAGAACACACCGACACCACCGGCCACTGGGGCACGGTTCACGCCGCGATCCGGTCCGGCCACCGAGCCGCCCAACAGATTCTCCATCCTTGATTCGTTACTTCGCCTGCGGAAAGATCACCTTCCAATCATCCTTCATGCTCACCACCGTCCACCCTTTCGCAATCGCCTCATCCCATCCCTTATTCAAGGCCGCGAGTTTATCCGTTCTGTCATACGCAAACTCCCGCGCCGCATCGTCATGGTGCACATACAGCGCAAATCGTGCACCGTTCCCGGCCATCGTCCACTCCAGCATCTGCAGGTCGCCGTCCGAGTTCCCGAACGACGCAATCGGCCGCCGCCCAATCCGGCTCTGTATTCCCACCGGCTTGCCGTCCTTATCGTCGATATAATCCAGCGTCGGAAGCTTTACCAGCACTGGCTTACCGTCCCGCATCTCGAACTTCAGTCTTCCCGCACTTCCCACTACTTGCTCCGGCGGAATTCCATACACTTTTTCCGCCCACGCCCGCATAAACTCCACTCCGCCGCCCGAGACGATAAATGGCTTGAACCCATTCGCCCGCAGGTAATCCAGCAGCTCCAGCATCGGCTGATACACCATCTCCGTATACAGCCTGCCCGTCCTTGGGTCCTTCGCCGTCGCGATCCAGTCTTTCACCGTCTTCGCAAACTCCTCCGTCGTCATTCCCGAGTGGGTCACCGCCACCATCTCCAAAATCCCCTTCTCCCCCGAAGCCTCTACGCCCTTCATGTTCCCCTTCAGCACCGACGCAAACGGCTCCGTCGTCTTCCACTCGGGATGCTGCGGCGCCATCGCCCTCACCCGATCCATGGTGAAAACCAGCTGAAACGGCAGAGGCTTCTCCGCCCACAGCGTACCGTCGTTGTCGAACGTTGCAATACGCTCCGGAACCGGCACAAAATCTGGGGATCCCTCCTTCGTCACCCTCTCCACAAACGCGATGATCGCCTTCTTTGGTGCTGTATCGTTCCACGATGGCAGCGGAGCCTGTCCAGCCGCGTTATACGCGCAAACCAGCGTCAAGCTGGTGATCAGCAGAAAGCCTTTAGACAGTCGAGTTTGCTGTGGCATAGAAATATCCCCGCGCAAATAATATTTATTCATATCCGGTCGCAAACCTGTCTTAAATGACATTCAGCTTCAAGACCATTGCCAGAACAGCCGGGTGCCCCATTCATAACGCTGCCCTCTACGACAGCAGGGGAAAGAATAGAGCCCGTCCAGCTCGCTTTTCGAAAGATGAGAAGTGAATCCGAGCTTAAAAAGCCTGTCAAGTCCTTAACCCACAAAACCCGCGCCAATCCAGTACTTCCGTTTGCAAAAGAGTTATGTTCCACCAGCTATACTTAAAACAGGATCGAAAAAATGGCCTGCTATAACAAGTCCAATTCGCCTCTGAAACAAGCACCCTCTTAAACCATTTACAATCAATACTTTGCAAAAACAAGTACGAGCTTAAAGCTTTTATTTTGAATACTTTGCCTGCTTTTCACCCAGGGGGTGGTCCAGCAGCCGCTAACATAACCCAGACCCAGACCCAGCCGTGTCGCGGAAGTTCCAAGGAGAGAAGAGCCATCAAATGACTACACCCCGCGAACAGAACTACCGCATGCCCGCCGAGTGGGCCCCCCACGCCGCCACCTGGATCGCGTGGCCGCACAACGCCGAAGACTGGCCCGGCAAGTTCCAACCCATCCCTTGGGTTTATTCAGAGATCGTCCGCCATCTCTCCAAAGTTGAGGATGTCCACATCCTCGTCAACGATCTCGCCGCCGAAACCCGCGCCACATCCATGTTCCGCCGCGCCGGCGCCAATCTAGCCCGCCTTCACTTCCACCAATGGGTCACCGACCGAGTCTGGCTCCGCGACTCCGGCCCCATCTTCGTAAAAAACCCAAAGGGCGACCTGGCGATTACCAACTGGAAGTTCAACGCCTGGGCCAAGTACGACAACTGGCACCGCGACGACCAGATCCCCCAGCACGTCGCCCGGCACTACGACATACCCCAGTTCAAGCCCGAGGTCCCTCCTCCCGTGGGAGATCCGAAAGGCAAACCCCACCGCCTCGTCCTCGAAGGCGGCAGCATCGACACCAACGGCGCAGGCATCCTCATCACCACCGAGGAGTGTCTCCTCTCCGAGATCCAGCAGCGCAACCCAGGTCTGGGCGACGAAACCTCCACGCAAAGAGCACTCGAGAAGGCCTTCCACGACTACCTCGGCATCGACCAAACCATCTGGCTCCACAAAGGCTGCGCCGGCGACGACACCCACGGCCACGTCGACGACATCACCCGCTTTGTCGACGAAAACACCATCCTCACCGCCGTCGAGCCCAACACTCGTGACGAGAACCATCTTCCCCTCGCCGAAAACCTCGACCGCCTCCGCGCCGCCCGCAACCTGAAGAAACAGCCCTTCAACATCATCGAACTTCCCATGCCCTCGCCTGTAGTCTTCGAGAGCCAGCGCCTGCCCGCCAGCTACGCCAACTTCTACATCGCCAACGACCTCGTCCTCGTCCCCACCTTCAACGACTGCAACGACCGCCACGCCCTCAACATCATCGCCAAATGCTTCCCCACCCGCGACGTCATAGGCATCCACGCCGTAGACCTGGTCTGGGGCCTCGGCACCCTTCACTGCATGACCCAGCAGGAGCCCGCGTGAGCGACTACCGCCCCGTTCCTCGAAACCTACATCGCCAACCAAGCCAACCCACAGCACAAATTCGGCCACCAACCCCGGCTTTACGCCTTAACCAAACAAATCGGCCAAGACCTCACCTACGACGACGACGTAGTCTTCGCCGCAGTCTGGCTCCACGATCTCGGCGTCTTCATCGGCCACCGCCCCGAAGACGAAGACGCCCTCAAGACCTGGAACCACGTAGCCTACATCACCGAAAAAGCCCCTGCTATCCTCGAAGAAGCCGGCTTCCCCACCGAAAAGATCCCCGCTGTCCTCGAAGTCATCCGCACCCACCAACCCCACGACACCCCCATCACCCTCGAAGCAAAAATCGCCCGCGACGCCGACATCCTCGAGCAACTCGGAGCCATCGGCATCACCCGCACCCTCGCCAAGCTAGGCAGCGACACCCGCTTCCACACCTTCACCGACGCCCTCCACGCCCTCAAAAAACAACTCGAAACCCTCCCCGCCAAACTCCAGCTCGAAGCATCCAAACCCCTCGCGGCTCCCAAATTAACAACCATGCAAGCCTTCATCGAATCCCTCGAATCCGAAGGCGGCCAACACCTCTACTAACCAGCGGAGCTAAACTTCACACCATGTCCCTTACCGACGAAGACTACCTGCGTGCCGCCATCGCCGAAGCCCGCACCGCCGAGCTGGCAGGCGAAGTTCCCGTAGGTGCAATCGTCGTCTACAACAATGAGATCATCGGCCGTGGCCAGAACCGCGTCCTCCGCGACAGCGACCCCACAGCCCACGCCGAGATCGTAGCCCTCCGTCAGGCTGGCCTCTCGCTCTCAAACTACCGCCTCACCGGCTGCACCCTCTACGTCACACTCGAACCCTGCGCCATGTGCGCCGGAGCCATCCTCCACGCCCGTATCGCCCGCCTCGTCTACGCCGCCGATGACCCAAAAGCAGGAGCCTGCGGCAGCGTCCTCAGCGTTATGAACCACCCGCAACTCAACCACAAAGTCGAAGTCGCCCACGGCCTCCTCGCCGAAGAGTGCGGACTCATGCTTAGCAATTTTTTCCTGGCACGCCGTGGAAAGAAGCCTCTCGGTTTGCATCCAACGAACGAGGAATTTGGAAATGGCGACGAAGAAGAAGTGGTCAGCGAAGGTTGATACCGACTCGACTCATCCGGATGAAGGTCTCTTCAACAAAAACGCCTCGGCGATAGCCAAAGCACTTGCTTCAAAAAAGGTCTCCCCCAAAGGTCCCGCATCAGGCATGCGGATGCTCAACTTCTATATCAACCGCGCGGGCAAAAATCTTTCTGAAGAACGCAAGCACGAGCTCAAAAAGGCAAAGTCCCTGCTTTCCGATATCATTGCCAAACAAAAGGCCGCTAAGCCGAAGACAACAAAAAAGCCAGCAACAAAGGAAGCACCAAAGACCGCAAAAAAAGCTGCAAAGAAAACCCCCAGGAAAACCAGCACTAAATAATCGATCCTTTCTGGAGCAGGCAATGTCAGGTCGTCTTGCAGACAAAGTAGCCATCATCACCGGTTCCGGTTCCGGTATTGGCCAATCCATAGCCATCCGTCTCGCGAGCGAAGGCGCCACCGTCGTGGTCAACTATCTCGGCAGCCCCGACGGAGTCAACGCTACGAAGTCGCAGATCGAAGCCGACGGAGGCAAAGCCATCACCGTCCAGGCCGACGTCTCCAAACTCGCTGACACCCAGAACCTCATCGATCAGACCTACCAACAGCTAGGCCGTTGCGACATCCTCGTCAACAACGCCGGCATCGAGAAAGGCGCCAACTTCTGGGACGTCACCGAGGCCGACTACGACGCCGTCCTCAACGTCAATCTCAAGGGCGCGTTCTTCGTCACCCAGGCCTTCGTCCGCCGGCTTCGCGACACCAAACAACCCGGCCGAATCATCAACATCAGCTCCGTCCACGAGGACATGGTCTTCCCCCACTTCTCCACCTATTGCGCCTCCAAGGGAGCCATGCGCATGCTCATGCGCAACCTCGCCGTCGAACTCGGCCCCCTCGGCATCACCGTCAATAACATCGCCCCCGGCGCCATCGACACACCGATCAACGCGTCGCTACTGGCGAACAAGCAAAAACTAGACGCCTTACTCCGAAATATCCCTCTCGACCGCATGGGAACCCCCGAGGAGGTCGCCGGTCTCGCTGCCTTCCTCGCCTCCGACGAGGCAAGCTACGTCACCGGATCAACCTACTTCATCGACGGTGGCCTCATACGCAACTATCACGAGCAGTAACGATAAAATATCTCTATGGAACTGACTCTCTACTCAGCATCCTGGTGCCGCGACTGCCGCGAAGCGAAGCGCTTCCTCAACTCGCACAACATCCCCTTCCAGGAAGTCGACATCGAAACCACCCCGGGCGCCGCTGACTTGGTGCTCGCCAATGTCGGCAAGCGCGCCATCCCGCAGTTTGTCATGGACGGCAAATGGGTCCAACCCTACCGCCCTGGCCAAGGCTTCCTCCACGACGAAATGGCCGAGCTCTTCGGCGTAGCCAAGTCATAACGTCAAACTTCCCGCACGCTAGTGCCGCTCGTCCTTGCCTGCCTTCTCCGGCACCCTCTGTTCGCGGTTTGCCGAATCAAACGCCTTATCAACCAACTCATCGATCCGTGGCTCATCGCGCTCAGACCGTCCGAATGGCCAGCGGAGCCGCAGCACCCGGTGCCGCTCGCTATTTCGCAGACTTGCTTTGCCGCGAGCCTCCAGCAGGTCTTCGATGTTCAGGATGCCTACCAGCTTCCCAGACGAACTCACCACCGGAAACGATCGCAGCTTCGACTTTGCCATCTTCTCTGCCGCATAACGCAATGTATCTCGAGGCCCAACGACAGCCGGTGCCGTCGTTCCATACTTCAAAAGCCGCTCCGCTGCATCGCCTGCATCTGCTGCCGCAATCATATTGCCGCGCGACAGCACTCCTCGCAAATTCCCTTCCTCATCAACCAGCGGAAACAACCGCTGCCAATGCGACCACGCTTCGCCACCTCGCTCATTCATCTTCGTCAGCCAGTCCACAGCAGCCTGTTTTGTTGTCTCCCAGGGCAGTGCAAAAACACTCGTATGCATCACGTCTCCCACCATCACCGTCTCCAGCGGGTCGACTCCGTACTCCCGGCTAAGATGCAATCCCTTTCTGCTCAATCCTCCTGTTAGCATCGACCGTGGCTGCAACAGCACCCCAATCGCATATGCCACAACACAAGCCAGCAGAACCGGCAGCATCAATCCGCCATTATGCGTCAACTCCACCGCAAGCATCGCTGCCGTCAAGGGCGCGCCCAACGAAGCCGCAATCAGCGATGTCATCCCCACGACAGCCCATGCCCCAGGCGAAATCGGAGTCATCCAATGCCCAATCGCAACTCCCATCGCCCCGCCTATCATCAACAGCGGAGCAAGAATTCCGCCCGCCGTTTCCGACCCCAGTGCCACAACCCAGATAATGGTCTTCACCACCAGAACCCCGGCGATCAGCTTCCATGTAAGTTGGCCGTTCACAAGTTGACGAATCACGCCATATCCGACGCCCAGCGATTGCGGAAATACCAACCCACCCAGACCAACAACAATCCCACCCAGCGCCGGCCACCACATCCAGTGGATCGGCAGCCTCCCAAACTCTCGCTCAAAGAAATGGAGCGCGTTACTCAGCCCCGTCGCCAAAAGCGCTGCAATCATCCCTATAACAAGTGCACCCAGCATCGCCGCATGATGCATCGGCACCGTCGTAGGCTGCATCGGAAAAATCGGCCCCGGCCCTAGCAGTAGTCTCCGCACCGCTCCGGCAGTCACACACGCAATCGCCACCGGCACCAGGCTTCGTGGCCGCCACTCAAACAGCAACAACTCCACAGCCAGCAGCGTCGCAGACATAGGGCAACTAAACGCCGCCGCCATACCCGCCGCCGCGCCCGAAACCATCAGCACCGTCCGCTCCGCGTCTGTCACCGGCAGTAATTGCCCCAGCACCGACCCCACTGCGCCGCCCGTCATGATCACCGGGCCCTCAGCCCCAAACGGTCCACCCGACCCAATCGAGATCGCCGTCGCAATCGGCTTCAGAATCGCCACTCGCGGCTGTACCTTACCTCCGTTGAAGACAATCACCTCGACCGCCTCAGGCATACCATGCCCGCGCACCTTCGGCGAACCATACCGCGCAATCAGTCCTACGATTAATCCACCCAACACCGGCATAAAAGCTGCCCACCATCCCATATGGTGACCTGCTGGCTCAATCTCCACAAACGAAAATCGATGAAAATAGAAGGCGTTCGTAGCCAGCGCGATCAACTCCAACAGTGCCCACGCCAACACACTGCTCACAGCCCCCAACACCGCCGCCAGCGTACTCACATAAATAACCCTGGCGTCTACCGAATAATCCCGAAGTTTGTCAGTTGTACTACTCATCGTTCTCCAATTCGTTTCACACCACGAGGCCGCGCACTTATCAGTCGCTGCAACGCCCGGCTGATCTCAGGCCCCTTCGCCTCTATCTCTTTCAGATGCTCTTCCACCAATACTGAGAGCAACTGCTGTCCTCGTTCTGTTATCTCCAGCAAAGACCGCCGGTGATCGCTCTCATCCGTCACCCTCCGTACCAGTCCCAACCGCTGGGCTCGATCCACCAGTTCCACCGCACTGTTGTGTCGCAGCAGCATCCGTTCCGCCACATGCGAGATCGACCGCTCCTGCCCCTCCGGCACCGCCGCAATCGCCTGCAACAACTGATATTGCTGGGCCGAAATCCCCACCGTCTCCGTAGCAGCCTCGCTGAAGCTTAGGAAATCTCGTAGTCGATATCGAAATTCAGCCAACTCCACCAGTTTCTCAGGCATTACCCATGCGGATCGTTGCTTCTTCGCGATAACCATAATATGTCGTGACACGATTATATCGTATAACGACATTATCCCGCCTAACTCTCTTCGAGATGGAGCAACGGCAACGCCTTCACCCACAACAAAGTAAAATTAAATCAGACACCAATTTCCCGCAACGCCTGGAGAGCCTCACCTTGATCCCCCGCTACACACGCCCCGCTATGGGCCGCATCTGGTCCGACGAAAACAAGTACCGCTGCTGGCTCACCGTCGAGGTCGCCGCCTCCCAGGCCCTCGCCAAATTCGGCCTCGTCCCCCAGTCCGCCGCCGACGCCATCCGCGACAAGTCCGCTTTCACTGTAGCTCGCATCAACGAGATCGAAGCCGAAGTCCGTCATGACGTCATCGCCTTCACCACCACCGTCGCCGAGCACATCAACTCCCCCGAAGACTCCCGCTGGCTTCACTACGGCCTCACCTCCACCGACGTCGTTGACACCGCCCAGGCCCTCCAACTCAAGGAAGCCTCTGCCATCATCCGCACCGGCATCATCGCCCTCGCCGACGTCCTCAAAAAGCGCGCCATCGAGTTCAAGCACACGCCCATCATCGGCCGCACCCACGGCATCCACGCCGAACCCTCCACCTTCGGCCTCAAGCTCCTCCTCTGGTACTCCGAGATCCAGCGCAACCTCACCCGCTTCGACGCCGCCGCCGAAGACCTCCGCGTAGGCAAACTCTCCGGAGCCGTCGGCACCTTCGGCCACCTCAAGCCCGAGCACGAAGAGGCCATCTGCGCCGAGCTAGGCCTGCGCCCCGTAGAAGTCGCAACGCAAGTAGTCCAGCGCGACCGCCACGCCGCCTACGTCGCCACCCTCGCCGTCCTCGCCAGCACGCTCGACAAGATCGCCACCGAAGTCCGCCACCTCCAGCGCACCGAGGTCCGCGAAGCCGAAGAGTTCTTCTCCGAAAAACAAAAGGGCTCAAGCGCAATGCCCCACAAGCGCAACCCCATCACATCGGAACAAATCTCCGGCCTCGCCCGCGTCATCCGAGCCAACGCCCAAACAGCCTTCGAAAACATAGCCCTCTGGCACGAGCGTGACATCTCGCACTCCTCCGCCGAGCGCGTCATCCTCCCCGACTCCACCATCCTCACCGACTACCTGCTCGCCAAGACGACGAACCTCATCGAAAAGCTCCTCGTCTATCCCGCGCGCATGTTGAAGAACCTCGAGTCCACCGGCGGCCTCATCTTCTCCGGTCAACTCCTCCTCGACCTCGCCGAATCCGGCATGTCCCGCGAAGACGCCTACCGCCTCGTACAGGGCCACGCCATGAACTCCTGGAAGAACGACCTCATCTTCCGCGAAGAGATAGCCAAAGTCCCCGAGATCACCGCCCGCCTCTCCCCCGAAAAACTAGCCCGCGCCTTCGACTACAACCGCCAGCTAGCCAACGTAGACGCCATCTTCTCCCGCGTCTTGGGAGCATAGGGTCCGCTGTAGTATTTTGAGTTGTACCGCCGCAGCTCTCGTCTTGAAGTTGTTTGTTTTGCGCCGTCATCCTGACCCTTGAGCGTAGCGAAGGGGAAGGGTCCGTGTATTTCGCTTTTGCCTTTGTATTTGTCGTTGCTTCTGAGGTAGGTCCGGGCTTTAGCCCGGACACCTAATAGCGATAATAAATTTGGGCTTCAGCCCCTGAGGTATGGCTTCCTTTCACGGGGGAAATGCACGCAAGAAAGCCATTATTGCCCATGAGCGTTATACGATCGCAGGCCGAATACGATCAGCATTACCCTACACTTCCTATCGATCGCTGGCGCACAAACGTCATCGAAGCCGCGATCATGATAAGCGATGCCGATCACCAGCAGAAGACTTGGCTGCATTCAGATCGTGAGGCATGGGAAACGCCAGACGAAGTCATCTGTGTACTCTTCGATGACTCACTATTCGAGTTATTCCTGACTGACTGCGACTTCAGTCTCTCCGATTCGCAAAGGCGGTCAGGACAGAAGCTCTTTGAAAGCCTAAATCGATTTCTCCCTGACACTCCTCAATCGCTCGATCCGCAGACAATCCTTCTCGACCCGCGCTGGGAGGCGATCCGCGTCGTAGCTCGCGATTTTGTCGAAAGCTTTGCGAACAACGCTCATCACGATGAATGATCATCTCATCCAAATCGTAGATTCCGCCGTAGCCGACGCCTACCGCCGCGGCGGCCCTCACCTCGTCTGCCACCCCGGCTGTTCCCAATGCTGCATCGGAGTCTTCCCTATCGCCCACGAAGACGCAGCCCGCCTCCGCGAAGGCCTCGTCACCCTGGAACAAACCGACCCAGCAAAAGCCGCACGCATCCACACCCGCGTCAAAGACTCCCTAACCCGCCTCGACCCCTGGTTCCCCGGCGACCTAACCACCGGCATCCTAAACGAAGACCACGAAGCCGCCATCCTCTTCGAAGAGTTCGCCAACGACGAGCCTTGCCCCGTCCTCGACCCCACCACCGGCACCTGCGATCTCTACGAGCACCGCCCCATCCTCTGCCGAACCTTCGGCCCACCCATGCGCACCGAAGAGAACAACCTCGCCACCTGCGAGCTCTGCTTCATCCACGCCACCACCGAAGAGATCGAAGCCTGCGAGCTCGACCCCACCATCCCCGCGCAGGAAGAAGCCAGCAACGAAGCCTTCAACGCCGCCCACAATCTCCACGGCCAAACCCTCATCGCCTACGCGTTACGCGCCAAAACCGCAAAGGTCTAATTTGTTGGCGTAACATTCGCGGGAGACAAGGCGGTTCGTTCTCCATCGGACACACCCGGAACAATTGGCGCATCCGTAACCTCGGCATCATTCACAGCAAACACCCTTGCTTCCTTGGGCATCTTCAGCCTTCCATCCACCAGGTACGCCACCACAATCCCACCCGTCACCTCCGGGTTCAGCACTACCAGTGGAATGATGTACTTCTTGCTCTTCACCAGTGACTCAGCAATGCCATCCACCCCATGACTCCGCGATACACTTCCCGGCACCTGCGGAATCACGAACGCCGACATCTTCACCTCAGGATGATTCTTCCCATACTTCACCAGTGAGCGAGCCACTTGTTTCGGCGTCATCAGCCCCGCATCCGCAATAAAATTGCGATGAATCGCATGCGGAAAATACATGTCCAGCACTACTCGCGAAAAATCCGCGCAGTTATGAAAGAACAAATTGAAGTGCCCGACATTTTTCTTATCGTTCACATACGCTATAAAGCGCTCATCCTGCTCTGTCGTACTCTCTATCTCGAACCCATGGATCGTCCGGTCATACGACGACCCCACCAACTGCGTCCACTCTCCCTTAGGCATCTCGCCCGTCGGCGTATCCGGAGCAAGCGCTGTCAGATACTCCCTGCGATAAACATCCCTTAGCTCCGCCACCTTCGCCTTATCCACAGTCAACGGCACGTCATCAACCGAGTTCACTGCATACAAATAAGGAATCAGCGGCATCGCGATCCAGTCATATCCGTTCATCTTGTGATACCGGCTGATCACCACGCCATATTCGCCATTCCTGCACATCCGCAGTTGAGTAGGCGTCTCAGCGCAAACGTGATTCAGATACACTGCCGCATGACCCGTCGGATTGAACGCACCGAAATCTCCGTACGGTTCTTCCATCAGCAGCGCAACGGATGCGCGTGCACTCGGTATTGCACACAGCAAAACTAGGACGATCACCACAAATTGAAACGCAAATTTCCTGCAGGGCCCTTTAGTTGTACGCGCACTTTCCAAAGTCTTCTCCCTGAAGATCGATAGCTATTATTTAAAAACAGGATCGTGCTGAAAGTCGCGCATCACGTCAGATCAGCGATAATCATTTCTGTGAGCGAAGCCCGCAACATTACTTTGGCAGCAACCGGGGCCAGCGGATCCATCTATGCTTCTGAGATGCTTCGCGCCTTGGCAAACGACGCCCGCGTCACAAAAATAAACTTTGTCGCGTCTGAAAACTCCTTACGTGTCTTTGCCGAAGAGTTGCATCTAAGCGGCCGCAACAATCTCGCCGAAAAGCTCCTCGACGCCCCCTGCACCAAACTTCAGCAACTCACCGACACCGACATCGGAGCCAACATCGCCAGCGGCAGCTACCCAACGGACGCGATGATCATCCTTCCCTGCTCCATGGGAACCCTCGCCGCCATAGCCAACGGCCTCGCCTCCAACCTCATCCAACGCGCCGCCGACGTATGCCTCAAAGAACGTCGCCCACTCATCCTCTGCGTCCGCGAGACGCCCCTCAACCGCATCCACCTTCGCAACATGCAACTCGCCTCCGACGCCGGCGCCACCATCTTCCCCGTAATACCCACCCTCTACAACCACCCCCAGAACACCACCGACATGGCCCGCCAATTCGTCAACCGAGTCCTGGCCCACGTCGGGCTCCCCCAACCCAACGCCTACCAATGGCAACCCGACTAAATCGTCGTTAGAAATCCGCACACATCCGCGAAAATCCGCAGTCGAATCCTTACCGCCGTCACTGCTCCGGAAACATCCTCTCCCCACCCTGCATCGCCGGTTCCGCCCGCAAAAAATCCACCGTCCCTTCCACCACAGGCTTCGAGCACTCCAACGGAGCGAGATGTCCGCAACCTTCAATAATGTTGAGCGTCGATCCGGGAATCAGCTCATGCAGCTTCCTTCCGACTCCTAATGGAATAAGATCATCCTTCGATCCCCACACAATCAGAGTCGGCTGTTGCACCCCGTGTAGACGAAAGTCCAGCAAATCCTTCCCATTCGTCATTGCCGCCATGCTGCGGTTGATCACCCACCCAGTCTCGGCGAACTTGCGCAACAATGCCTTCGTCACAAAATCTGGCACCTGATGGGGATGCGGCGAAAGAATCGTTACCAACCGCTGCACTCCGGCAGCATCAGCCGGTACAAACAGATCCGGCCCGAACGCCGGCGGAAAATAAATCCCCGCACTGTCATACACCACCAGCCGATCCACCAACTCAGGGTGATCCAGCGCCATCTTCATCGCAATCCATCCACCCATCGACCACCCGCCGACATCAGCGCGTGTCAAACCGACCGCCTTCATAAACTCCGCTACAGACGCCTCTTCCATGGCAATCGAGTAGCTGACATCAGGCCGCTCCGACCGCCCATATCCCAACAAGTCCGGCGCGTAAACATGAAATCCCTTTGCCGCCAGCGCCGGAATCATCGCCGACCAGTCCTCGGCCCGCGCACCAAGCCCATGCACCAACAGCAGAGGCGTCCCCGCCGTCCCCTTCGCCGGACGGGCCTCCAGGTAGTGCATCTTATATCCGCCCACTTCGACGTACTTGCTCTCCACGCCCTCTCGCCACAGCTTCAGTCGAACCTCTTGGTCCGCCACCCACAATGGTTTGAGAAACATCACTGGCCAAACAATCATCGCCAGAATCAGAAAACCTGCCAGCACCCGCAACGCAATCTTCATCTCGTTATCGTCTCCGCAAGCTTCGCTGCTTTTTCAATCACGCTCAGTGTAGGCTCCACGAGGCCATAGGTTTCCGAATAAATCTCACCTCGTTCCACCCATATCGCCGCCGTCGCATCGTCCCCATGCTCCGGCTCCCCCTCCGAACCCTCCACAGGAACACAAAGCCACTCCACCAGCACATAGTGGTATCGCACCCGGCCATCCTCATCACGAACAATCCTATCCAGCGTCGCAACAATCTCCACTGGCCGCACTCGCACCCCGGTCTCTTCAAAAACCTCGCGTACGACGCCTTCCGTGGTAGTCTCACCCACCTCGAGCAAGCCTCCGGGCAGCGACCACGCTCCAAGCATAGGCTCGCGTCCCCGTCGGATCAGAAGTACATCCCCACCCCGCACCACAACACCCGCAACCCCAACCAACGGCGCTGACGGATACTCCCTCACCATGCTCACTTCAACGGCTTGCCGAACTCTTCGCCGAACACCGTATGCGCCAGCTCGAAGCGTCCGCCATTAAACTTTTCTGATCCCTTCAAGTGTCCAATCGCCAGCAACGCCACCACCCAATAGCTCAGCGGCAGGCGCAGAACCTCATGCACCTTCTCTTGCTCAAACCCCTCCATCGGAGCCGTGTCATACCCCATCACCTCGGCCATCAGCAGCATATGCGTAAACGCCAGCATCACCTGCTTGTTGAGCCACGCCTGCATCTGTCCACTGCTGAAGCTCGAAAGATAATTTGGAACGCTGCTCTGGGCCTGCGCTGCATAGCTCTCCGGCATCCCGCCATGCCGTCCGTGTTGCAGCATCAGGTCAAGATCTTTCCTCCACCCGTCCGCATCGCCACAGGCCACAATTACGGCCGACGCTTCCTCTACCTTGCCCTGGTTGTAACTGGCCGCGCGCAACCGTTTCTTCTGCTCAGCCGACTGCACCACAATAAAACGCCACGGCTGCATGTTATATCCGCTCGGTGCATGAAGCCCTGCATCAAGAATCTGCTTCAGATCCGCAGATGGAATCGGCTTCCCGTCAAAGCTCGGGGTAGCACGTCGTTCCATGATTGCCTGACTCAACGTCTTGATCTCTGCCATCAGTCTCTTTCTTCCAAATCAAATCGATAAGATGCCGCTCAAACCTGGGAGGGTCGACGCGGTTCCGCAGTCATTTCCGTCACGCCGAAACGACTTTCAAGATAGCATTCCGCCACACAACAGTAAGCAAATTCCTGTGAAATCCAATAGTTACCGTATCTCGTCCATCGGCTGCTCGGTCGCAAACGGATTCTTCCCTGCCTCTTCCGCAAACATCCACACACCATGAAATGGCTTCCGCATCTCCGGATAAGCCGCCAGCAGTGCAACCATCGCATCCGAATTCCGCTTCCGCGCAGCCGCCGGATCGCCAATCTGATCGACTTTAAGGTGCGCCAATATATCCACTTTTTCCTTGCCCAGCGAATCGTCCACTCCCAACCCTGTAAATCGATACTCTGTTCCGTCCGCGCCCTTCACAACCAGCGGATTATCCGGCCCTACACCATCGGAGACTGGCGTAGGCGTGGTCGCAGCCTCCTCCGTATGCAGCTTTTCCAGGTGCGTGCTCTGGATAAACTCCGTAGGCCGCAACAGGCTCTCTGCCTGCTGATAGTAGAGCCACGCATTCCAATGCTCCTTCCGCGCGGCCATCGTCCGTGCCTGCGTCCAATACCATAATCCATCGTGGCCCGCAGCCGTCAGCGGCTTCGGATAAAAGCCGGCCATCGCCCACCCACCTGGATCCTGTCGCAGCAAAAACGAGAGTCGCCACGGCGCAGGCACACCCGTAACATCCACGATCGCAAATCCATATCGCCCCGGAAGCAATCCCGGAATTAAAAAATCCGCCTCAGCTATCGAGTGGTTCAACGAGCAAAAAAACTGTGCATCCGGAGTAGACCCATCCGCCGCTCGCTTCAACTGCGAGGCATCCAGCACATACACCTGCTCCACCGTCAGCGTGCCGCCCTTCAGCTTCGGAGCGGTGCTCGCTACTACATTCCCAATCCCGCCAAAATCCTTCGCGTACTCGGGCACAGTCGCCGCACGCAGAGCGCTCGCATCACCAGCCTGCACCTTCGCAGCCAGATTTCGTGCCGTAGTAGCCAGCGCATCCCGCTCCGTAGCCGTCATCGCCGACTGCGTAACGCATGTCTCCGCCCGCACCACTCCCTGCGCCAGTATCCCCATCGCGAGCAACGCAACCAGTCTTCTCTTCACCATGAATTCACAACTCATCCCGTGCATACGAGTTACTCCCGCAAGCCACTGTCAGTCTAGTACAACCCGCCGTTTCCAACCGCGAACCAAACCTCGCAACCAAACCGGCCCACAACGCGGTAGACTGATCCTCAGAACGACACCGCACCGATTACCTTCCATCGACGCGGTTCGTCCTACTCCTTAGATGCAGCGCCTTACACCAGTCCGGCTCATCGCGGCCACCATTCTTTCGAGCGCCGCTCTATCGCACGCCCAGCCCCAGGCGTCATCGAAACCCGCGTCGTCCCCGCTTCCTGCAATCGCCCCCACGGCAACGCCACCATCTGCTCCTCTCACCCCGGCGCAAAACCCGCCGCAACGCGCAAAGGTCACTTACACAGGCGACGAGATCACCGTAGCGGCCGGCAACTCCAGCCTTAACCAGATCCTCCATGACATCTCGCACCTCACCGGAATAAAAATCACTGGCGGTGTCGCCGACGAGCGCGTCTTCGGTGACTATGGCCCGGCATCCCCTTCACAGGTACTCGCCACCCTTCTCAACGGCACCGGCAGTAACATGCTTCTCGTTCAAAGCAATGGCGCTGCTCCAACAGAGCTAATCCTGACTCCTCGTCAGGGTGGCCCCACTCCGCCCAACCCCAACGCACAAAGCTTTGACGAAGCTAACGAGTCCTCTGACGAACCTCCTCCTAATCCCGTCGCACGGCCCATTCGCCACATGCCGCCATCCCCCTATGCGCCGCGCCCAATACCCGCCCCACCCTCCGCTGACAACTCCGGCCAGACGAGCGACCCTCCAGCCCAGGCCCAGCCCGGCGATGGCACGGTACAGACATCATCGCCTAATGGCATCAAGACGCCCCAGCAGATCTACGACGAACTACAACGCCTGCGCCAGCAGCAGTCCCAGCCGCACTAATAACAGCAAAATATCTTTATCTTTAGAGATTTAAACCAACACCAGGCTCTAAATCTAGCCTTCGACGGCCCGCGCCACCACGCTTTGCGCCGATCTCTCCGCCACCTGTCGTGCGTGAATACGGAAGATGCCAAACATCGCCATGCAGATCCCATAAGCCAACAGCACGCCAGCCGCCAACGACGCAAACACCGCAGAGATCAACACAATCGACGAATTCACAACCACTCCTGCCTTTTCTTCCGCTACCAGCCCTCATTAGGCCAATAACCACAATTTCCACCGTACATATTGTTACAAATCGCGCCGCAATTACAATGACCCGAAAGTAAATCCCTATTGCACCTTCGGATACATCTTTCCCACTTTGGGGTTGCCCTCCGCCAACTGTGCCTCTCTACATTCCCCCACCAAAATGCCGTATTCTAGAGACTTGGCCGAACATCGCCTGGGACCTCACATGGGCATCACTCACATTACCGTCCGCGGAGCGCGTCAGCACAACCTGCGCAACGTCAACGTCAGCATCCCGCGCAACACCCTCACCGTGGTCACCGGTCTCTCCGGCTCCGGCAAGTCCTCCCTCGCCTTCGACACCATCTACGCCGAAGGCCAGCGCCGCTACGTCGAAACCCTCTCCGCCTACGCACGCCAGTTCCTCGACCAGATGGAGCGTCCCGACGTAGACGCCATCGACGGCCTCTCTCCCGCCATCTCCATCGAGCAAAAAACCACCAGCCGCAGCCCCCGCTCCACAGTCGGCACCATCACCGAGATCTACGACTACCTCCGCCTCCTCTACGCCAGCGTAGGCCAGCCCCACTGCCCCAACTGCGGCCACCTCATCTCCCGCCAAACCGCCGACCAGATCGTCGAACGTATCGTCGCCTTAGCGCCCGGCGAACGCATCACCGTCTACGCCCCCATCGTCCGAGGCCGCAAAGGTGAGTTCCGCGAAGAGCTCGAATCCCTCGACCAGCAAGGCTTCCGCGCCCGTATCGACGGCGAGATGACCGAGATCACCGAGGGCATGCGCCTCGAAAAGCGCAAGAACCACACCATCGAAGCCGTAGTCGACCGCATCATCCTCAAGCCCGTCCCTTCCGACAATGCCAACCCCGGCCTTACGGCTGTCGCCCCCAAGTACGATACCCGTCGTCTCGAAACCTCTGTAGCCAAGGCCCTCCAAATGGCCAACGGCCTCGTCCTCATAGCCATTCACGGCATGGACGAAACCCTCTACAGCAGCTCCATGGCATGTCCCGACTGCGGCATCAACGTCCCCCGCCTCGAGCCTCGCAGCTTCTCCTTCAACTCCAACTACGGCGCCTGCCCCGAGTGCCACGGCCTCGGCAGCATCTACGACTTCGACCCCGCCAAAACCATCGCCGACTGGTCCAAGCCCCTTCTCGACGGCGCCATGGGCCCCGGCTCCGCCTCCGCCTACCTCCTGCGCCTCATCAAGCTCGCCGCCGAAAAATACAAGATCAACATCAAACAGCCGTTCGAAGACCTCACCCCCGAGCAGCAGAATCTCTTTCTCTACGGCCCCCCGCGCAACGAGGCCGGACGCACTGGTTTCCACGGCATCTTCAGCTACCTACGCTCCAACCTCGAAGAAACCAAATCCGAGGGCTACCGCGAGTACATGATGCAGTACATGTCCGCGACCATCTGCCCCCGCTGCAAAGGCCGCCGCCTCCGCCCCGAATCCCTCGCCGTAACCGTAAACGGCGCGTCCATAGCCGACTTCACCGCCCTCTCGCTCGAACGCGCCCTCACCTCCGCCCGCAACATGCTCTTCACCGGACGCGACCGCATCATCGCCGACCGCCTCCAGCGCGAAGTCATCGAACGCCTCGAATTCCTCAACGCCGTCGGCCTCGGCTATCTCTCGCTCGACCGCTCCGCCGCAACCCTCTCTGGCGGCGAAGGCCAGCGCATCCGTCTGGCCACTCAAATCGGCTCCCGCCTCCGCGGCGTCCTCTACGTCCTCGACGAGCCCTCCATCGGACTCCACCAGCGCGATAACCAGCGCCTCATTAACGCCCTCGAAAGCCTCCGCGACCTCGGCAACACCGTCCTCGTCGTCGAGCACGACGAAGACACTATCCGCAAAGCCGACTACGTCCTCGACCTCGGCCCCGGCGCCGGAAAAAACGGCGGTCACCTCATCGCCGACGGCACCCCGCAGCAAGTGATGGACAACCCCGCCTCCCTCACCGGCCAATACCTCGCCGGCAAAATCGAAATCGTAGCCCGCGCCAACCCGCGCGCCCTCACCGGCAACTGGATAACCGTAGAAGACGCCCACTCCCACAACCTCCAGAACGTCACCGCCCACTTTCCCCTCGGCGTCATGACCGTCATCACCGGCGTCAGCGGCAGCGGAAAATCCACCCTAGTCAACGACATCCTGTACCGCTCCCTCGCCAAAGAGCTCTACGGCTCCCGCGAAGAGCCCGGCCAGCACGGCCGCGTCATCGGCATCGACCAGCTCGACAAAGTCATCCAGATCGACCAGTCCCCCATCGGCCGCAGCCCACGCAGCAATCCCGCGACCTACACCGGCGTATTCACCGCCATCCGCGACCTCTTCGCCATGCTCCCCGAATCACGCGAGCGCGGCTACAAACCCGGCCGCTTCTCCTTCAACGTCCAGGGCGGACGCTGCGAAGCCTGCCAGGGCGAAGGCCAGCGCCGCATCGAGATGAACTTCCTCCCCGACGTCTACGTCCTCTGCGAAGTATGTAACGGACGCCGTTACAATCAGGAGACCCTCTCCGTCAAGTTCAACGGCTACAGCATCGCCGACCTCCTCGATCTCCCCATCGAAGACGCCGTCCCCATCCTCAAGGACATCCCCGCCGTCAACGTCAAGCTCCAGACCCTCGTCGACGTAGGCCTCGGCTACATCCACCTCGGCCAGTCCGCCACCACCCTCTCCGGCGGCGAAGCCCAGCGCATGAAGCTCGCCCGCGAGCTCTCCAAGCGCCAAACCGGCCGCACCCTCTATCTCCTCGACGAGCCCACCACCGGCCTCCACTTCGACGACGTCCGCAAGCTCCTCGAGGTCCTCCACCGCCTCACTGACCTCGGCAACACCATCATCATCATCGAGCACAATCTCGACATCATCCGCAACGCCGACTACATCCTCGACCTCGGCCCCGAAGGCGGCGAGGGCGGCGGCCGCATCATCGCCCACGGCACACCCGAGCAGGTCGCCACCGTACAAGGCTCCCACACCGCAGCCTTCCTTGCCCGCCACTACGATCCCGCAACCCTCATCAACCGCAACGGAACCAGCCACGCCGGCCCACAACCCGCGTCAATCGTGGCGGCAGCCGACGCCGCCAAAAAGCCAAAATCAAAATTCGTCGCTCCCGAAAAGAAAACCGGCGTTCCCACCGGCCGTCCATCTAAACTGTCCGCAACGGAAAAAGCCGCCAAACCCAAAAAGTCCGCAGCCAAAAAGTCCGCAACAAAGAAGACCAGAAAGACCAAATAGCAGATTCAACCACCATGAGCACGCCCCTCACACCTCCGCTCCCAGCCGACCCCCGCAGTTCCGCGCAGACTCAGCCGCCCCTCGCCGACACCTCGCCCTCGCTTAACCCCGAGCAGCCCACCGGCGAAGCCATCGTCATCGTCGCCCCGCCGCCGTCATACGCTGCCGGACCAGGCGTCCCCGCCCGCATCCCCCACATCGGCCACGCTCTCCTCTTCATCTCCTTCAGCGGCCTCATCCTACTGGCCTCGCAAGCCTCCCTCATCGGACTCGCCCACCCTGCGCACGACGCACAAAAGATCCTCACCACCGCCATGCAGCCCAAGCTCCTCGTACTGGCCATGGCCCTCACCTACGTCATCACCCTCATCACCTCCTGGTTCGTCTTCCCTCTCCTCTGGTCGCGCCCCTTCACCGACGGCATCCACTGGAACTTCGCCGCCGCCCGCCGCAACCTCCTCAAGCTCATCCCCCTCGGCCTCGTCGTCGGCTTCATCGTCCAGGCCATCTCCTCGCTCATCCCCGTTCCCAAGTCCATCCCCATGGACGACTTCTTCCGTACCCCCTCCGACATCTGGCTCGTCACAGCCTTTGGAACCCTCCTGGCTCCCATGTTCGAGGAAATCTGCTTCCGCGGCTTCCTCCTGCCCGCCTTCGCCATCGCCTACGACTGGCTCTCGCTCCCCCGCACCCCCGCCGCCCACGAGCGCTGGAAGATCACCACCAACCTCACCACCCCTGCCCTCGTCTTCTCGGCGATCCTCTCCAGCATCCTCTTCGCACTCCTCCACGCCGAGCAGCTAGCCCACGCCTGGGCCGCCCTCTTCGTCCTCTTCTGCGTCTCGCTCATCCTCACCGTAGTCCGCATCCGAACCCAATCCGTAGCCAGCTCCATCCTGGTCCACGCCAGCTACAACTTCTCCGTCTTCCTCACCCTCTTCATCGCCACCGGAGGCTACCGCCACCTCGAACGTATGGCCCGCTAACGCCCGTTGGTTGTAGCTGCCACAAACACATTCTCCATAGGCGTATTCCTTTCCATAGTCATCCATTACTCTCCACGGTCGTCATCCCACTACCCTCTATAGTCGTCATTCTGAGCGAAGCGAAGAATCCCTGTATTTGTCTTTGCAGTTGCCTTTGCCTTTGCCTTTGCAGTTGCAGTTGCAGTTGCAGTTGCAGTTGCTTGTCATTCTGAGCAAAGCGAAGAACCACCGCATTTGCATTTGCTGTTGTTCTTGCTGTTGTCTTTGATTAGTGATTTCTGACTGAGAGCAGAACATCGACCCTCCAAGGGAGCAACACAACCCAAGTCCCCACATTCACCGCTATCCAAACCCCACCCAACCCTAGTACGGTAGATACCCTGTTCACTTCGGCCAAAACGAAACCAGGGAACCTGAATGAATCTCACCAACAAATCCATCTTCCTCCTCGTCAAAAGCGCCCTCACCGGAGCCCTCGGCGGCCTGCTCTTCGGCTTCGACACTGCGGTCATCGCTGGAGTCACCCACTCCCTCCAGATCCACTACGCCCTCACCGAAGGCCAAAAAGGCTTCACCGTAGCCATCGCCCTCTACGGCACCGTCATCGGAGCCATCTTCTCCGGCCCACTCGGCCAGCGCATTGGCAGCCGCGCCGCCCTCCGCGTCATGGCCGTCCTCTACGTCATCTCCGCCCTCGGCTGCGCTCTCGCCGGCCCTTGGACCAGCTTCCTCTTCTTCCGCTTCCTCGGAGGCCTCGGCATCGGAGGCTCCTCCGTCCTCGGCCCCGTCTACATCGCGGAACTCGCCCCCGCCAAGTGGCGCGGCCGTCTCGTCGGCCTATTCCAAATCAACATCGTCATCGGCATCCTCCTCGCCTATCTCTCCAACGCCATCATCGCCTCACTCCACACGGGAGCCATCGAGTGGCGTCTCCAACTAGGCGTCGGTGTCCTCCCCGCCGTCCTCTTCCTCGCTCTCCTCTTCACCGTCCCCCACTCCTCCCGCTGGCTCGTCAGTCAGAATCGCATCGACGAGGCCTACCGCATCCTCGCCGAACTCGGCTCACCTGACTCCCGTGCCGAAGTCGATGCCATCGCCGAATCCATCCGCGCCGAAGGCGGCCTCACCCAGCACTCCCTCTTCCAACGCCGTTACAGCAAACTCATCTTTCTCGCCGTCTCAATCGGTTTCTTCAACCAGCTCTCCGGCATCAACGCCATCCTCTACTACCTCAACGACATCTTTTCCTACGCCGGCTTCAACTCCGTCTCCAGCGCCGAACAGGCCGTCGTCATCGGTCTGGCGAACCTCCTCGCCACCCTCCTCGGCATCTCCATCATCGACAAGATAGGCCGCAAACCCCTCCTGCTCATCGGAGCCGTCGGCTGCGGCATCTCCCTGCTCGGCGTCGCCTGGGTCTTCTACACCGGCGAGCACCTCCACCTCCTCCTCGCCCTTCTCGTAGGCTTCATCGTCTCCTTCGCCATCTCGCAGGGAGCCGTCATCTGGGTCTATCTCTCCGAAGTCTTCCCCACCAACGTCCGTTCCAAGGGCCAAAGCCTCGGCTCATCCTCCCACTGGATAGCCAACGGCATCATCGCCAATCTCTTCCCCTTCATCGCCGTCTACTCCAAGGCCCTCCCCTTCGCCTTCTTCGCCGTCATGATGGCAGTCCAGTTCTTCACCGTCCTCTTCATCTACCCCGAAACAAAGGGTCAAACCCTCGAAGGCATGCAAGCCCACCTCGGCCTCCACTAATGATGCACATACTATGCACATGTGCTACTCTAAGCACATGGCCACCCCGGCAAAATCCGAGCGCGCAAACAGCCGTACCGTAGTCCTGCTCCGCGATAGCGACCGCAAAAAACTCGAAAAGCTGGCCGCAAAAGAGAAGGTCTCCTCCGGCGAAATCATCCGTCGCTCTCTCGATACCTACAAGTCCCTCGAAGCCCGTATCCGCAAAGAAGAAGAAGAGAAGATGATGGAATCGACCCTCGTCATGCTCATGGACGCTCTCGAAGGCGCAAACCGCTCGCTCAACAACACCTGCAAGCGACTCGACGAACTCCACCTCCAACTCAATCCCCAGGCAATAACGGAATAGCCATGAGCCTCGCCGACAACTTCATGAGCGCCGCCAAGCAGATCCTCCTGGCCACCGAGAACATCAAGCGCCTCGACGAAAAAGTCCACCGCCTCGCCGACGACGTCTCTGGCATCGACCGCCGTCTCATCCGCATCGAGACCTTCGTCGAAATCGGCAAAAGCGTCCCCCGCCGCCGCACCCTCCCCGGAGAAACCGCCTGACACGGCACTAGTGCCGGGTGCCCCATTCATGCGGTCTCATCGCATGAGTGGGCCATCGCGCGAAGCGCGATCCGCTTTTCTCCAACCAACGAAAAACTTACCAATCCAAAAAATTACCCCCCAAAACCCCAGCAAAATCACCTGTCAAGCCCATAATCCACATAAACAACTGAAACAAAAAGAGATACCAATTGCATAAGAGTTATCACCATACCCATATAATGGAAATAGCAGTCCAATCCAAGCGCCCCGATCAGAAATCGGGGCGTTTCCATTTAACCTGAGAACCTAAACGCAATAGAATGAATACTTTACAAACAGCACCCCCTTGATTCCAGATACTTTGCCGCACCGCGACCACCGGAAGTACGAACCTAAACCACCTGCAATGAATACTTTGCACAAAAATGACACCAGGGAGGGGGCTTACCCTTCTACAATCGGAGAGACCATGCCAACTGACAACCGCACCGCCCTCCTCGACCTCATCGCCACCCTCTCCTTCAAGCTAGGCGACTTCACCCTCGCCAGCGGCCAGAAGTCCGACTACTACATCGACTGCCGCATCACCACCCTCCACGCCGAAGGCGGCCGCCTCTCCGGCCTCGTCCTCTACGACCTCATCCAGCAGCACATCCCAAACGCCGAAGCCGTAGGCGGCCTCACCATGGGAGCCGACCCCCTCGTCTCCAACACCGCCAGCGCCAGCGCCTGGGCCCTCGCCGACCACAACGAGATCATCGAACTCTCCAGCGCCCTCGAACTCGAAGCCGAAGACCCCGGCCCAGCCCCCACCCTCATCCAGGGCTTCCTCGTCCGCAAAGCCGAAAAGACCCACGGCACAGGCCGCCGCATCGAAGGCTTCCTCAAACCCGGCGCCAACGTAGTCATCGTCGACGACGTCTGCACCACCGGCGGCTCCACCATCGAAGCCATCCAGGCCACCCGCCAGGCCGGCATGAACGTAGCCGGAGTCCTCTGCCTCGTCGACCGCGAACAAGGCGGCCGAGCCCACATCGAAGCCACCGTCCCCGGCGTCCCCTTCCTCTCCGTCTTCACCGCCACCGACGTCCGCGCCGCCCACATCGCGCTGAAGAGGTAACTACGATGTCATTTTCAATATCTTTTCTTGATGAGCCAGTGTTCTATGACGAACAAACGCCGATGGCCGTTGGGGAATTGGTTCTCGGAGACTACAGGGAGTCCATTCACGCGAGCCTGTTTCAATGGAGCAAACTTGATTACGAAGCTCACTGGCGAAAAGCCATCGAAACTCTGCTCGAAGGCCCTAAGTCAGCTTTGATTGTTGAATATGTCAGTCCGGAGTTTGCGACCCATCTTGTGTGGTGGCCAATGTACAGGATTGAAAACGTCGTCTATATCCAAAACCATCTGCTGTTCTATGACCATCTACCGCAGCCGTTCTCGCTGGATAATATGCTGTCCATCATAAAGGATCGAGTAACGGTTAACGAAGATGGCAATCGAATCTCTGAGTGGAGTGTGAAGCTTAGCGACGTTCAAGACTTTGCTCGCACGTTGTCGATCGACATCGTCGATCACGGCACACTCGCTCCTAAGCTCAAGGAACAGTAAACTAGGAGAGACATGATTCCCACCCTAGAATGGCTCCCCACCGGCGTTAACTTCCTCGACCAAACCAAGCTCCCCCTCGAGGAGACCTACGTCCTCGCCACCGACTACAAGCAAGTCGCCACCGTCATCCGCGACATGATCGTCCGCGGAGCCCCGGCCATCGGAGTCTCCGGAGCCATGGGCGTAGCCATCGGCATCGACCGCAGCACCGCCACGACCATCGAAGCCCTCACCGCCGAAGTCGAAGTCATCTGCAAGACCCTCGCCGAGACTCGCCCCACCGCAGTCAACCTCTTCTGGGCCATCGACGAAATCCGCAACGTCTACAACGACCTCGCCGCCAAGAACACCCCAATCCCCGAGATCAAAGCCGCAGTAGTAGCCAAAGCCCGCCGCATGTACGACGAAGACATCGCCGCCTGCAAGGCCATGGGAGCCCACGGCGCAGCCCTCCTTCCGCAGCAAGGCACCGTCCTCACCCACTGCAACGCCGGAGCCCTCGCCACCTGCGGCTACGGCACCGCCCTCGGCGTCATCCGCGCCGCCGTCGAGCGCGGCCACAAGATCGACGTCTTCGCCGACGAGACCCGTCCCTATCTGCAAGGCGCCCGCCTCACCGCCTGGGAGCTCCTCCACGACAACATCCCCACCACCGTCCTCTGCGACAACATGGCCGGCGCCCTCATGCGTCAGGGCCGTATCCAGGCCGTCATCGTAGGTGCCGACCGCATCGCCGCCAACGGCGACACCGCCAACAAGATCGGCACCTACACCGTCGCCGTCCTCGCCAAGGAACACGGCATCCCCTTCTACGTAGCCGCGCCCCTCTCGACCATCGACCTCGCCACCCCCCACGGCGATGAAATCCCCATCGAACAGCGCGCCGCCACCGAAGTCACCCACTCCAACGGCAAGCAGATGACACCCAACGGCGCCGCAATCCAGAACCCCGCCTTCGACGTCACGCCCGCCAAGTACATCACCGCCATCATCACCGAGCACGGCGTACTCCGCGCCCCTTACACCGAGTCCATCCAGCAAATGGCCACATCCGCCAAGCCAGAACTAACCACCGCCTAAGCCATCACAAAATCAACCGCCCATCTTCAGCAGTTTGTTATCTCTGCGAAGATGGGCATCGCATTTCCCGCGACATCCTCCAGCCTCCTGTGTTGCAATAAGCACGCACCCGGAGAACAAATGCCGCGCTTCCTCTTGCTCCCACTTGCCCTGTGCCTCGCAGCCCCCGCCCAAACCCCCACTCCTCAACCCATCCCCACCCTAAAAGCCCACACCCAACTCGTCATCGTAGACGTAGTCGTCACTGACTCGCACCAAAACCCCATCCACAATCTCAAGGCCACCGACTTCACCCTTCTCGAGAACAAAGACCCCCAGCAGATCAAGGCCTTCGAGGAGCACACCGCTCTCTCCGACACCAGACCCCAACCCATACCCCCAATGCCCCCCGGCATCTTCACCAACTGGACCCCCACCCCACCCAACAGCGCCGTCAACATCCTCCTGCTCGATACCCTCAACACGCCAATTCAAGATCAATCATTCGTCCATGACCAGCTAAAGCAATATCTCAAGACCGCTAAACCCGGCGCACGCATCGCCATCTTCGGTCTCACCACCCACCTCAATCTCCTGCAAGGCTTCACCTCCAACCCCGAACTCCTCAAGGCCGCAATCAACCAGAAGAACCTCCAAGTCTCCCCACTCCTGGATGACCCCTTAGGCGGTGGCAACGGCCTCGAACCCCTCTCCGATACAGTCACCAGCTTTGGCAACGCTCCCGACATCGCAGACATCCTCGCCAACCTCAAGCAGTTCGATGCCGAGCAGCAGTCATTCCAATTCCAGCTCCGCGCCCGCTACACCCTGGACGCGCTCAATCAGCTCGCACGTTATCTCACCGGCATTCCCGGCCGCAAAAATCTCATCTGGTTCTCCGGCTCCTTCCCCATCAACATCCTGCCTGATGGCGATCTCCAGGATCCCTTCGCCGCTGCAGCTGGTTTCGAAGATGAGTTTCGCGAAACGACCAATCTCCTTACTCTCAACCAGGTGGCGGTCTATCCAGTAGACGCTCGCGGCCTCATGGTCTCCCCTTCTTTCAGCGCCGCCAAATCCGGCAGCCAGTATGGCCGCAATCCCTCCACCTTCGGCAAAGACGACACCAAATTCTTCCAGCAGACCGCAGCAGAACACGCCACCATGCTCCAAATGGCCCAACAGACTGGCGGCAAAGCCTTCATCAACACCAACGGTCTCAGTCAGGCCGTAGCCAGCGCTATCAACGCTGGCTCAAACTACTACACCCTCGCCTACTCCCCAAAAAACACCAAGTGGAACGGCAGCTTCCGCAAGATCCAGGTCAATCTCCAGCAGCAGGGATACACACTCTCCTACCGCCGCGGCTACTACGCCGACGATCCTGAAGGTCCAACGAAACACTACGGCGCCACAACGACCACCCCTGCAACAAAACCTGTCGACCCCATGCACGCCGCCATGATGCGTGGAGGTCCCGACCCCACCCAGATCATCCTGAAGGTCCGCGTCCTACCCGCCAGCGCGACGGCAGAAGATAAGCCCGCAGAGGGCAATGTCCTCAACCCTAATCTCAAAGTTCAAGGCCCTTACCGCCGCTACGACATCGACTACGCAGCGGACTCCCGGGCCGCCATCACCCAAACTCCGGATGGTATCTACCACCTCGACGTCCGCTTCCTCGCCTACATTTATGACCAGGATGGCAATCTCATCAACTTCGCAGACAACAGCGCCCATGCCAATCTTTCATCCGCAACCTACGCCGGACTTCTTCGGCACGGCCTCCCCTACCATCAAGAGATCAGCGTCCCTATCAAAGGCCAGTACTATCTCCGCGTCGGCATTCACGACCTAAACGGAAACCGCGTCGGCGCCCTCGAGCTACCCGTTGCCTCCGTCAAAAATCTGGCACCGCTACCCGCACCTCCAACACCTGCTTCCAGCAAATGAGTTCAGCGGGAAAATCGTCCATCAATCATGCATGTCCGAAATCAATAAAGGCATGCTGAGGATCGGTGTGCAGCAGCGTCACAGTCACCGTATCTCCCACATCCAGCCCATGCTCGCCTTTGACAACCCTGCCCTCCACCGGGGGATCAAAGACCCGCACATACACACCCTTCTCGCTCGCACCCGTAACCACTCCGCGAAAACTCTTCCCGATGCTATTAGCCATAGCGACAGCCGCCACCCGCTTCCGCATAGCGCGCTCCACCTTATGTCCGGCATGTTCCTTCAGATTGCACTGCATCGCAATCGCAGCCAGCTCCGCATCGGTATAAGGAGGAGGCGCATCATCCAGCATCGCCTTCACCAGTCTCTGTGTCACTAGATCAGCAAATCTCCGGTTAGGCGCCGTCGAGTGCGTGTAGTCCCGCGCAGCCAAACCAAAGTGTCCCAGCGGCTCCTTATCGCTCCCCTTCGACAGCACATACTCCCCCGGCCCCATCAGCTTGATAATCGACAGCGACAAATCGGGATAGTGAACCGCATCCGCCGCTCGTTCCTTTCGAAGAAACGCATTCAACGCCGCAGAATCGGGCTCTGCTGGAAGCTCCGTCCCATATCGTCCCACCAACGCCACAATCCTGTCCCATCGCTCCGGCGATCGCACCACGCGACGAATGCTCGACCGGCCCGCCGCACGCAGCAGCTCCGCCATCGTCTCATTCGCCCCAATCATAAAGTCTTCAATCAGGTCCGTAGCCCGATTATGTTGCGCCGTCTTGATCGCTCGCACCTGTCCATCGATCACCACCGGATCGGCTTCAATCCGGTTGAACTCCAGCGCTCCCTGCGCCACCCTCTCTTCCCGAATCGCCCTCGCCGCTTCATCCTGAAGCCGCAACTGAGCCTGCAACTCCTGCGACGCCGTGACCTTTTCGTCAGGCTCGGCCTTTCCTTCAAGCCACGGTCCAACCTTGCTGTAAGCCAGCTTCGCACGATTGTGCACTACAGCCCGATAGATATTCTGCTGGCCCATACATCCCTTCGGATCAACCACAAACTCCGACACCACTGCCGCGCGATCTTCCCCTTCGTTCAGCGACGTCATATCCGTCGAAAGTTCATTCGGCAACATCGGAAAATTCCGCGTCGCCGTATACACCGTCTTCGTCTGATCCGCAGCATGCCTGTCCAACGGAGTGTTCTTCGCCACCGAACCTGACACATCCGCCACTCCCACCAGCACCCGTATGCCGCCGTCCACACGCTCCGCGAACTCTACCTGGTCGAGATCGCGCGAAGTATCGTTATCAATCGACGACCACAGCAGCCCGCGCAGATCACGCACATCCCCGCCGGGGATCACCGGCTTAGCGTCGCGAATCCGCTCTACCTGCTCCTCACTACCTTTTGGAAGATCTGGATGAAACCCCTGGCGCACCATCTCGGTGAACGCCGCAGCAGAGAGATCGAACGAGTGAGCAGACATGCAATGGAAAGCCTATCACGCAGCGCGGCGCTCGACTAATTCCCTTCCATCGCCTCAACCAACACTGCAGCCCAACGCGACACATCTACTGCACACGTACCCGTCGCGACATCGCGATTTCCTTCCAGCACCGCCATCTGTACCGCGAAGTTCCCCACCGTTGAGCTCTCCGCCGCGCCCGGAACAACCTCAAGCTCCGGTGGCCTCCTCCGTCAGCCGATTCAGAAATTTATTTCGGCTTCCACCACCAACAACCACGACCCGCTTCAACTTCTTCCCCGTATGAAACGCTACACGATCCAGCACCTCCGCATATCTCGCCGCCAAACTATGAAAGATCAGGTTCGCAAACGCGGGAGCATTCTCCGTTCCCTCATCCAATGGCTGAAGCCCCTTACGAAGCCTCAGCGCATTGATCCGTTGCGGCATACGTCCTGCCAGCAAAAGATCCGCATCATCCACATCGATCAACTCATTTGGCTTCTCAATAACCTCCGCCGCAGCCACTAGCTCCGGAACAGTCCAGGCACGTCCAGCCTCGGCCCACGCATCAATGCACTGCCGAATCAGCCACATCCCATTCACGTTCTTGTGAAAGCAAATCCGCCCACCAACAGCCCCAAGATTCGTAAAGTTCTCCGACGCCGTCGCCGGCTCATTTCGCGGCTGCTCCAACAACGCACCCACCAGCGACCAAGTCCCCGAACTGATATAAGCCCAATCGTCGCCGGTCTCATGTATACCCGCAATTGCCGAAGCGGTATCGTGACAAGCCGGAGCAATGAGGACCGTATCGCGAAACTCCACCAACTCCGACAGAGATCCCGACAATCGTCCAACAAGCGATCCCGGAGGCACCATCTCTGCCGCGCATGCAACATCAAGCTGAGCGGCATTAAAAATCTCCCTACTCCACTCCCGTCTATGCAGATCAACCATCTGCGTATGCGTGGCGTTCGTATATTCAGCAATACGCGCTCCCCCCAGCCGCGACAAAACATACTCCGGCAAATTCAACCATCGCTCTTGCGGAATACCCTTCAGTATTTCCGCATAAAGCTGATACAGCGTATTGATCCGCAGCAACTGAACTCCCGTCAGCTCACGCAGCCTTCCGGAATCAATCCGTTCATGCAGCAATCTCTCCGCCTCTACCGTCCTCTCATCTCGATAACAAAACGGATCGGCAAGCGCCTTCCCCGCCTCATCCACACGAACATAATCCACCGCCCACCCATCCACAGCAATCGACCGAATCCCCTCCACCGCAATCGCCGCGCAACGCCGCAACCCATCGTCAAGGCCCGCTTCGATCATCGCAAGGTCCCATCGCAACCCACCATCCACCACACGCGGAGCATTCGCAAAACGATGCATCAACTTAATCGCAGCTTTCCCTTTTACCCACCGCAGCAGCGAAACCCTGCAACTCTCGGCGCCAAGATCGACCGCGACCAATGCTCGCCTATCCGAAGGCAACGGCATCATCGCAGATAAGCCTCAGTCAACCCGCCGTCCACCGGAATCAGATGCCCAGTCGTACACCGAGCCAACGGCCCTGCCAAAAACAAAATCGCCTGCGCACAATCCTTCGGATCAATCGGCTGATGCGTCAGCGTCCGCGCTGCATAGAACTGCGCCAGCACATTCCGCAGATCATCATCCGTATCGCTCTCTTCAAACGGCAGTCCATACTTCTTCAGTGAAGCAATCACACGGTCCCGCGGAAACATCGTCGATCCCTTCACCACCGTAGCTGGACTGATCCCATTCACCCGCACCTTCGGTGCCAGCGATACAGCCAGCTCCCGCACCAGATGGCTCAACGCAGCCTTGCTCACGTCATAGGCTTCACTGCCACGCTTCGCTACAACCGCATTCGCCGAGCTCGTTAACACAACACTGCCATCAATCCCCTGCTTCTTGAAAATCCGTGCCGCCTCATCCGCCAGCAGATAATTCGCCGTAACATTTACTTCCAGCGTCAGCGCCCACTGCGCATCGCTGATCGCCCCATCCGGCGAAGAAGGAAACAACGCCGCCGTATTAATCAAAATATCGATCCCACCAAACTCACGGATCGTACTCTCTAATGCGGCCTTGATCGCCGCACGGTCGCGTATATCAATGCTCGTCCAACGAACTGTTTCTTTCCCAGCAATCGCACGTGTCTCATCCGCAACTTTCTCTGCTCCTGCAACATCGCGGTCTGCAATCATCACATGTGCTCCACGCTCAGCCGCAAGCAACGCCACCTCTCGGCCGATCCCACTGCCACCACCAACCACCAGAGCAATCTTCCGGCTAAGCTCCTTCTCCGGTGGCTGCCTGCGAATCTTCGCCTCCTCCAGCCTCCAATACTCAATCCGAAACGCCTCGCTCGGCGGCAGCGCAACATAGTTCTCATAAACAGAAAATTGCTCCGCCGAAGCCGCCTGTCCAGCCTGCGGAATCTCCCTACAGTCAACACCCGCACCCAACCTACCTGCACCGCGCATCACACCAATTGCATTAATGTAGAACTCGCCCGTAACCCGCGACTCCGTCTTGTTCTTTCCAAAGCTGAACATTCCGACACCCGGAACCAGCACAACAGTCGGACTCGCATCTCGCGCCGCTGGCGAGTCCTTCACCGCATGTTTCCCGTAGTACTCCGCATACTCCGCGCGATACGTCTCCAGCGCCGTCTCGATCAGCTCCTTCAACTCAGCCGGATCATCCGCCGGATTCCACTTAAGAAACATCGGCCGAATCTTCGTCCGGATAAAGTGATCAGGGCAGCTAGTCCCGAGGTGCGCCAACTTCTCCGCACTCTCCGAGTTCACAAACTCCAACACCTCGGGCGAATCCGTATAACTCCCAATCCATCGCTGCTTCCGCGACACGGCGCCACGCAGATAGGGCAGAATCGCAGTCGCAATCTCCCCACGATCCTCCCGTGCCTTCACCTTCCCGCCGGCAAAAACCTTATACCCCGCACCATGCCGTTCAATAAACTGCCCAAGCTGATCGATAATCGTAATCGTGTTGAGATAGCACTCACGCTGCGTGTTTCCCCACGTAAACAAACCATGCCCACCGAGCACGACGCCATCGCACCCGGGCGTCTCCTGCACAACCCGCTTCAGCATCATCCCCAACTCAAACCCTGGCCTCTGCCACGGCAGCCAAGCGAGTTTGTGCCCAAACTCTCTGTTAAACTCCTCCATCTTGATCTTCCCGTTAGCCGAAGCCGCCAACGCAATTCCCCAATCCGGATGAAGATGATCCACATGCGGAAACGGCAGAAAACCATGCAGCGGCGTATCGATCGAAGCCGCCACTGGATTATTTCCAAACGTACACAGCGGATACATCTCCACTATCTCGTCTTCAAGATCGACGCCGCGATACACCTTTTCCAGCGCCAGTAGTTTTTCCATATACAGCGTCGCAAATCCGGATCGCTTGATGCTGCCCAGATCTCCCCCACTGCCCTTCACCCAAAGAACCTGCTTCACCCGTCCATCCAGCGGATCAACCTGCTCCAGCTTCGAACTCGTATTCCCGCCGCCAAAGTTAGTAATCCGCAGATCGGACCCCAACAGATTCGACCGATATCTCAAAAGCTCCGGCTCATCCAGCTTCGACGCAACCTCATCATTCCAACGGTCCTCCAAAAAACGGAGCTCACTCTTCATTGTCATCTCTCAGAACCTCAAACCCCGCCCATCATTCCACACACAAGCTCAATACGACAACTATTTCTAATACGAAATATATTCCTCATCGCATAAAAGAAGAACCATGGCGAGCGCTTCTCGACGTGGTCCGCAATATGTAAGGGTCTACCGTTATTTGACGGACATAGTCTGCGGCACGGTATTCCATCCACGAAGACGAATCTCGGCGCCTTCCTTCGTGGCTGAGGCTGGATATTCCACTTCGATGCTGCGAGTCTCTCCAGGAAGTAGCGAGATATAGTTATCGGAGTAGTACGCTGGCAGAATCCGTTCGTTATTCCTCGACGAAATCAACGTGAGCTTATTCTCCAGACTCACCACAGTCCCCGAATTCGTCAATTCAACCTCGATCTTCACGTTTCCGTCGGCAGCCTTCGCACTTGCCGACATCTTCAACTGCGTCGCAGCAAGTCGCGTCAACTCGCGATACGAAGATGGCTTAGCTCCCAGCCAGTAAAGATTCTGCGAAACCGTCTTGCCTGAAGCATCGACCAACTCCAGCTTCACAATAACCATTCCCTTCGCGAGGAATGGAGCAAGATCAAGCTTAAGGCTCCCGGTCGCAGAGTCAGCCGCCGCATCCTTCTGCTCCTTACCCTGAAACAGCAACACATTTGCGAGCGAGTACACCTTCGCACTCACCGTAAGCCCCGGCAGTACCGTCGCTGTAGTGTTGATTACATCCACCGCGTACGTGGCCAGATTGAGCTGCACATGCACCGGCTCGCAAGCCTTCTTCGTCCCGTAAAACGATGCCTGCGTATCGTAGTCGGAATTCAGAATCTGCCACATCGTGCTGGGCCATGCTGGCTGCGTCATCCACAACATGCGCCCACTGTTTGGCGTCCAAAGATGCGCGTTCATCCCTTCAAAGATAGCGCGATGACTCACGTAGTTCAGCATCTGCGCCTTACGCTCAAAGTCCTCAAGTCCGGTGGCGCACCAAACTCCGATTGAATCTCAGCCATAAACGGCGCGACATCTCCGTTACCACTCTGATGCCAGTCATGGTAGGCCCAGGCATCTCCAATGGGCCACTGATCTTCCTTCGCGATCGTGCTTTGGAATGATTCGAGCGTAGACATCGAGGGCGTCCCCGTTTCAACTGAGAAGCCGCGATTGAGCACAGAAAAATACAGCGCCGGATTCTTGTAACTATAAGGTCCACTATCCTGCAGATTTACCTGATTAGAACTGGGAGAATAGTACCGTGTACCATCAAGCGTACGTACCAGCTCATCAAGACCCCGATTGATGATCGGCTGAGGAACCCCCTCATTTCGCCCGCACCACAACAGAATTGAAGGATGATTCCGAAAATGTTTGATCGTGTCGCTCGCGTTCGCAAGGAACAGCGCAGGATCTTCGGCCTCAATGTTGTAGTTCTGCGTCGACATCCAGAAGTCATTCCAGACAAGCATTCCGTACTCGTCAGCCAGATCGTAAAAGACCTCTTCGGTACTCTGCCCAACCCAGTTGCGAATGATATTCAGATTCGCATCGCGATTCAACCGGAAGTATGGCTCAAGCCTCGCCCGAGCGACCCGCTTACGCGCATCGTCCATACCCCAGTTGCCTCCACGCGTCGCAATGCGAACTCCGTTCACTCTGATGACGAGGTAAGGCGCAGGCCCTGTATCAGAAAGAGTTTGAAGCGCCGGCGAATTCTCTGTCCCGGCTACAAGCGAAGCAACATGAGAGCGATACCGCTCGCGTTCCTCTTCTGGAAGATTTAGCGCCACAGCATCTGCTGACGGAATCTCACGCATTCCTTGATGGCTGACGTCTACAACTGGGCCCACCCCACCACGCGCAGCCGTGGGCGTAAACTCCACCCGGCGCAGGTGCCCAGTCCTGTCAAGCAAACTAAGTTCGTAGCTAATCTCCCGAACTCCAAAGCGAACATCCTTCACATCGGATGTACTCGTCTTGTCTTTAAGCGCCAGTTTCAAATGATAGAGCTCAGGGTTGCCATAGCCATTAGGCCACCACAACCGCGGATGCTGCAGATTCAGCTGAGCGAACTCCGCAGGTATGAGTTTCACAATGCTCTCGCCAGGCTGCACTGTCACGCTCTTGTGAACACCAATCTGCTCAATCGATGCATCGATGCTCGCCTCAAGAGACTTGTTCGAAAAATTTGTGACAGGTATATCAATTTCAATAGAAGCGTGCGATGTGTCATGATCCGGAAATGAGGTAACAACCTGCGCATCTCCAAGCTTCAAACTTCTTGTCACTTTTAGAGTGACTGGCTGCCAGATCCCACTATTGCGGTCACGAATCGCAGGAATCCAGTCCCACCCTTCCGTTGCCATAAAGGTCGGTCCATCAAGCACCATGGCCCCGCCATTTTCTCCCGGGCCGCCTAATATCGATTGCTCATGCGGAATACCCGGATGCGGTGGAGGCGAAACGCAAACTGCAAGAACATTCTTCCCCGCTTTCAGCACAGAGGTCACATCGAATGTGCCGCGGTTGAACGCTCTTTGATCTCGCCAAGCAGAGTTCCGTTGAGCCATACTGTGCCTCTATAGTTGATGCCCTGAAAAGTAAGCTCTATATGGCGAGCCTCTCCACCTGCCGTAGCTTGCAAAGAGGCTGGCGAAGTAAACTCATTCCGTACCAGTAATCCTGCTTGTTGAGCGACTCCGGAATCGCCAGATTGTTCAGTCCAAAGTCAGGATCCGGATAGATCCCATCGTCAACCATCGTCGTCAGCACTGTACCGGGAACAGTGGCTCGCATCCAACCCGCTGCGCGATATTCTGCCGAAGACAATCGCGCTCCGTCCACATCTACCTTGGGAGCCTCAAGAAGATTCCATCCATCCTCAAACGTCCACTCTCCCGGACCTGTCTCCGTCAGCGAAGCTCCCACCGGCGGACGTTTGAGTATCGTGGGAGCTGAGAACGGCGCACGGCTCTTAGGCCAGGTCGATGAATCCTGCGGCGCACGATAGCCAGCCTGTCCTTGTGTCTGCAGCGGCCACGGCTTCGATCCTTCCTCAAATAGAACTAACGAAAAATCAGGCCGATTCTCATGATCGCTCAAGAACACGGTTACTCGATGATCCTGACAGCCAGCAATGACAACGTAGACACGGAGTTGTCCGAAGCCAAGTGGATGCTGCAGAAACACGTTGAAGGCCTTCTGATCTGCCCGGCCAGAACAGGTTCGAGATTCTCCGATCCGCTCTTTCAACACACTCCCATCGTATCCTTCGACCGCCCTATGCTTATACCGCGAGTACCGAGCGTACTCGTCGAAAACTACGCGGGAGCTCGCCGCGCCACCGAGCATCTGATTCACCACCATAACCATGAACGAATCCACTTCCTTGGCGACTCCAGAAAGCTCTACTCGATCCAGACGAGACTGAGCGGATACAAACGTGCCCTTTCGCAGGCAAAGCTCCTTCCGCAGGCCTCTCTCAATTGCTCATCGGAGCAGCTACTATTCGAAGAGATCTCCCGGCTCCTCAAAGAAAAACGACCGCCGACCGCATTCTTTTGCGGCAATAACCTGGTCAGCCGTGGACTCATTCGCTCCCTGCGCAAACTCGGAGTAGAAGTTCCCCGAGACGTCGCCATAATCGGCTTTGATGATCTTGACTTGGCAGACATGCTGGTCCCTTCACTCACGGTCATCCGCCAACCCGTTAACTACTCGGAACAATTGCCGCCGAGGTCCTCTTCAAAAGATTAAAAACGCCGGCCGCCAAGTTGCCAAATCCCGGAGACCGCACCCTTCTGAAAATAGAACTGGTCGTACGATCATCGTGCGGCCGCAATCACGCCTGACGCAACGATTCGCGCGTAATCATCTTGTGGGTGACATAGTTGTAGGGAGCCACCTTCTCTCCTCGCAACAGCGAAAGCCCCAGGTGCATCAGGTTCGGCCCATAAGAGCTTGCCTCATGCGAGACTGACCCAATCAATGACGACCTGGTCTTTTTCATCTCCGCCATCGCCTCCGCAATGCAGTCCTGGCCCACAATCGCCACATGCCTGTCGCGCTTGTTCTCCCTCACCGCATCCACAGCGCCCAACGCACTTGAGTCCGTAGCCGCAGCAATCAAAATATGTTTGTCCTTCGGATGACGTTGCAGAAAATCCGCGATCAGCTTCTTGCTCTTCTCCCGCATTCCCCGCCCATCGATCCGAACAAACGACTCTACCGGTAAATCCGGAACGCCACCCCGAACTCCCTCAAACGCGCCTGTAATCCTGCTTTGCACCAGCTGCCCCGCTTCCACCAGATCCAGCCCAATCACCCAATCTACCCTGCCGCCCCAGTTCGCCGTCGCATAGGCTGCCAGCGTCTTCCCCGCTTCAATTCCCACCCGATAATTGTCCACGCCAAAGTACGTCGCATGAGGATGCGGAATATCAATCGCGATCAAAGGAATCTTCGCCGCAGCAATCTTGTCCCCGATCATCGGTGCCACCTCCTGCTCTACTTGAAACTCGATCACCAGGTCAACTTTGCTCCGGATAAACTCCTCCGCATTTTTCAACGCTGTCTCCGCATCGTAGTGGTTGTCCAAAACCATCAGGTCCACTCCGACCGACGACGCCGCATCCATCAGGCTCTTCGTCACCTCTTCGGAAAACGGCATATCTGCGCTTTGCCCAGCAAATCCAAACCGCATCTTCTTCGGACGCGTCACCTGCCGATAAAGCCCATCCGGACCCTGCGACAAATACCCTCGATGCACAAACGTCTTCAGCACACGGTACACGGTCGTCTTCGATATCCGTGTCTGTCTATGAATCGCCTCAAGCGTCATCGGTTGGTTCGTCGCCTGTAGCAGCTCGAGAATATCCAGCGCCTTCGACAACACCGGAATCAGATACAGCCTCTTCGTCGTCTTTCGTCCCGCCATAGGCTCCTTCAGAAAAACCCTCTCCACTCATCTGCTCCATTATGCGTTGAGTGTGAAGTTGCTTCGCTAATCGAATAGAAAGCCGCACCTTTCAATCACGCATAACTCGAAACGCTCGCTGCGTTCCTGCTCCCCCGCTCCCGTGTAATCCTTTCCACATAACCGCTCTCACCCAAAGCCTTCAGCGGATCAGCAGGCAGCCCTTTGGCCACACGCCATTCCCGCACAATCGGTCTCACATCCTGCCAGAACGCGTCACGAAAACACTCCTCTGCTTCAACCAACTTACAAGCATCCTGCAACTCAGCCAGTTTCACGTGATCGACCAGCGCTGCCTTCGCATACAACTCCTGCGCCGTCACCGCCGTCTGCACCATCGCTTCCATCTTGCCTTTCAAATTATGGCTCTGGTCGATCATGAACGCGATCTCCGCACGTTCACTCTCCGTCGCACTCACAATCTCATGAAAGATGCGAAACACCTGATATGGATCAATCGAACCTAACGTCAGATCGTCATCCGCATACTTGCGATCGTTGAAGTGAAAGCCACCGAGCATGTCCAGGTGCAGCAGCCACGCCACGATCTGCTCAATATTCGTCCCCAGAGCATGATGTCCAGTATCCACCAGCACTTTGGCCTTCGGCCCAAGCCTGCGAGCCAGTTCCACAGCCATCCCCCAGTCCGCAATGTCCGTATGGTAGAAGGCAGGCTCGAACGGCTTGTATTCAATCAGCATTCTCTGGTCCGGTCCCATCGCGGCATAAGCCGCACCCAACGCCTCCTCCATCCATCCAATCCGTCGCCGCATACTCTGCGTCCCTGGATAGTTCGATCCATCAGCAATCCACAACGACAGATCCTTCGCTCCCAGCTCACGTCCAATCTCAACCGAGTCCAGCAAATGCGCCAGCGCAATCTCACGCACCTCCGCGCTCGGATTCGCAATCGACCCATACTTGTACTTCTGATCCTGAAACAGATTCGGATTGACCGACCCAACCCGCACACCATGCCTCGCCTGCAACTCCTGAATCGCCGAAACATCCTTCATCCCTCCCGGCATATCCCAAAGCAAGTGCAGCGAAATCGTTGGGCTCGCACCCGTCAGCGCATTCACCTGCGATGCATCTGAGAATTTCTCTTCAATCGTCGTCGCCGCACCACCCTGCACAAACTTCCCAAACCGCGTCCCCGTATTGGCAAACCCCCACGACGGCAGCTCAATCCGAAAACCGTCCAGGGCCCTCCACACTTTCCCAACATCTGTGCCGCTCGATGCCATCGTCAAAGACCTCACAGTACGAGATTCTTTTACTAAAGAAATATGCTCTCTATTGAAACCATCAAAGACTGCACCATCCTCGCAGGAGTTGTCAAAGAAAATCAGCCACCTATTCCACCACAATTACATCCAGAAACCGCGGCCCATGCACTCCCTTGATCCGTGTCATCTCGATATCCGCTGTAGCCGAAGGCCCTGAAAAAAACGTAGTCGTCAGCGATGCCGTAGCCGCCAGCCGCTCCATCGCCTCCGCCACTGTCTCCACCACATCCTCCACCCGCACCACACACAGGTGATAATCCGGCACCAAGCGTAGCCGCGCGCCTTCCCTGCCCAGGTCACATTCTGCAGCACCACCGTCCCCGTCTCCGCAATCGCCACAGTCGAACCCGTCATCACCCCATCTACTTCATTCAACTCAGCAGCCGTCATTCCCTCATCCGTAACAAATTCGAATCCTCGCGGCAGCCACTCCATCGCAATCCCCGCCGGAACCACCATCCGTCGCTTCCCCCTTGCCTCCAGCATCGAAGCTACCTGCGCCGCCACATCATCTCGTGTCACTCTCGCCACATGCGCGTCATAGTCCCGCAGCCTATCCTCCAGCAACTCAATCACCGCCTCACGTCCCCGCGAAGCGTTTCGTCGATACTCACGCGTCAAAGCCTTCCACTCACCATGAGCAGCATCGCCATCAGAAGTCCCCCTCTTCGCTACCCGAATCCGCCGCAAAACCTCCGCTCGCGCAGAAGAAGTGTCCACAACATCAGTTCCCATCACGCCCTCTCCTCTCCCACCACTCTCGAAACGTCTCCTTTGGCATCTCCCGCAAATCCCGCGCCTGCGTCCATCCCCCCAGCATTCCCGGCAACCACCCAATCCACCCAACTCCACGCTCATCTTTCCGTGCCAGCGGAGTCTCCGCCATCCTCCCCAACCGCTGTGCCGCTCTAAACCTCCGCTCACTCCTGAAGATCATCCCCATCGCTTTCATCGCCACAGCTTCAACATTCAAAGCACCATTCCGCTTCACCACCTTGTTTCGCAGATGAATCAGCACCTCAGGAATATTGATCTTCACGGGACAAACCTCATAGCAAGCCCCACACAGCGACGAAGCATAAGGCAGCGACTGCGCATGCTTCATCTCCTGCAACTGCGGCGTAAGAATCGCTCCAATCGGCCCGGCGTACACACTCCCATACGCATGCCCACCCGTCTGCCGATACACCGGACAAGCATTCTGACAAGCCGCACACCGAATGCAATTCAGCGTCTGCCGAGCCTCCGCATCCGCCAGTACCTCGGTCCGCGCATTGTCCATCAACACCACATGAAACGTTCGCGGTCCATCCCCTTCACTCACCCCAGTCCATATGGAGTTGTAAGGATTCATCCGTTCACCGGTAGCCGATCGAGGCAGCAACTGCAGCATTACTTCCAGGTCCTGATACCGCGGCAGAACCTTATCAATTCCAGCAATCGTAATCAGAGTCTCTGGCAGCGTCAGGCACATCCGCCCATTGCCCTCACTCTCCACAATGCAGACTCCACCCGTCTCCGCAATCAGAAAGTTCGCCCCACTCACTCCCGTCTTCACCCGCAGAAACTTCTCCCGCAAAAACATCCTCGCCGCATCCGCCAAATCCTCCGGCCGATCTCCAATCTCCGGCAGATTCATCTCCCGCCGAAAAATCTCCCGAATCTCATGCCGATTCTTATGCAGCGCCGGAACCACAATATGCGAAGGCCTGTCATGTCCAAGCTGAATAATCAGCTCCGCCAGGTCCGTCTCATACGCACGAATCCCAGCCTCCTCCAACGCCTGATTAAGCTGAATTTCCTCGGTAGTCATCGACTTCACCTTGATGACTTCATCCGAGCCACTCTCTTTCACCAGCGCCGTTACAATCTGCCGAGCCTCCGCCGCATCCCGAGCCCAATGCACCACCCCACCAGCCCGCGTGCAATTCTGTTCAAACTCCTCCAGATAAAAATCCAAATGCATCATCGTGTGCTGGCGAATCTGCCTGCCCGCCTCACGCAACTCCTGCCAATCCGGCATCTCGGCAACAACTCGCGCCCGCTTAGCCTGAATCACCTCCGTAGCATGACGAACATTCTTCCTCAACTGCCCATCTTGCATAGCAACCCGCGCCGCAATCGGAAACGCGGGCGCAGTCTTCGGATCAAGCGCAAACCCACTCATATTTCCGACCCCACAGCTCTGCTAGGTCGATAAACCGTGTGATTCTGAGCGCAGCGAAGAACCCTCGCATTTCGGCTTTGCTTTTGGTGTTGCCTGTTCTCCTTCAGATGCGCAAAAGACTTGTCATCCTGAGCGAAGCGCGAATGCGCGAGTCGAAGGGCCTGCGGTTGCCTTTGCCTGTTCTCCCTCACACTTCCACCCCTTCATCCCCCGCCAAAATCTCCGCCAGATGCACCGTCTTCACCCCAGTCCGCTGTCGATGCAAAGCCCCCTGAATATGCATCAAACAGCTGTTATCGCAAGCCGTACAAGCCTCCGCCCCGGTCTTCATCACAGCCGCAATCTTCTCCTCCAGCATCGCACTCGAAACATCTGCATTCTTCACGGCAAACGTCCCACCAAACCCGCAGCACTGTTCCAGCCCTTCAATCTCCACCAACTCAATCCCACGAACCGCCTTCAACAAACGTTGTGGCCCATCCCCCAACCCAAGATTCCGCAATCCATGACAACTGGCGTGATACGTCACCCGATGCGGATAGTAAGCCCCCACATCCTCCAACCCCAACCGCTTCGTCAAAAACTCCGAGAACTCAAAAACCCTGGACAACAACGAATCCACCTCAGCAATCAGCGCATTATCCGCAAGCGACAAAGCCATCTTCGGATAGTGATCCCGCATCATCGCCACACACGACGACGAAGGCACCACAACAGCCTCCGCCCCTTTGAACTGCTCGACAAACCTCCGCAGCAAAGGCATAGCCTCAGCCTGATACCCCGTATTCCAATGCATCTGCCCACAGCACGTCTGCCCTGCAGGAAACTCTACCGTATGCCCTAGCCGCTCCAGCACCCGCACCACGGCCTTACCCGTCTCAGGAAACAGCGTGTCGTTATAGCAGGTAATAAACAACGAAACTCGCAGATCACCCTCCAGAGAAATCAATCCCATTCCTCAACACAACTCCACTCAGGTACGATAGCTCGCACTGAAGAATCATTATCACCGAACGCAGTGAGGCCACGTGGGACCAAATCCGTTTCTCGGCGTCATCTATCACTGGATCGGCGGATTCGCCTCCGCCACCAACTTCATCCCCTTCCGTGGCATCCGGCGCTGGTCATGGGAGATTTACTGGCTCATCCAGGGCTTCGCCGCATGGATCATCGCCCCACTCGTCCTCGCCTTCATCTTCGTCCCCCACGTCGTCAGCATCCTTCGCGAAGCCCCCGCCTCCAGCATCCACTACGCATTTCTCTGGGGAGTCCTCTGGGGCGTCGGCGGCATCACCTTCGGCCTCGCCATCCGATACCTCGGTCTCGCCCTCGGCTATGCCATCGCCCTCGGCCTCTGCACCGCCTTCGGAACCCTCATCCCACCCATCTACGACGGCTCCATCCACGTCATCTTTCACGAGACCTCCGGCCAGGTCATCCTCTTGGGCGTCGCCATCTGCCTCATCGCGGTAGCCATCAATGGAGCCGCCGGTCTCTCCAAGGAACGTGAAGTCACCCCCGAGGAAAAAGCCGAGGCCGGCGAAACCGATTACAACTTCGGCAAAGGCCTCGCTGTAGCCATCTTCGCCGGCATTATGAGCTCCTTCTTCGCCTTCGGTCTCAAAGCCGGCGCTCCCATCGGAGCCATCGCCAAGCGCGAACTACTCGCCAACCATCGTCTCGACCTCTGGCAAAACCTCCCCATCCTCATCATCGTCCTCTGGGGAGGCTTTCTAACCAACTTCATCTGGTCAGCAATCCTTATCTTCAAAAACAAATCCATCCGCCAATTCGCAGGTGAACCCGGCAACAATCCCATGCGCGCCACCCACGCCTCCGGCCACACCCTCGTCGACTTCGACCCACTCGACCCCTCCACATACGACCGTCTCTCCCCGCGCACCCTCATCTCCAACTACATTCTCGCCTCGCTAGCAGGAGTCATCTGGTACTTCCAGTTCTTCTTCTACTCCATGGGCCAGACCAAGATGGGCAAGTACGACTTCTCCAGCTGGACCCTCCACATGGCCAGCATCATCCTCTTCGCCACCCTTTGGGGCCTCGCCCTCAAAGAGTGGCGCGGAACCAGCCGCCGCACCAAAATCCTCGTAGCCACAGGTCTCTTCCTTCTCATCAGCTCCACCATCGTCGTCGGCTACGGCAACTACCTCAAAGCCAATCAACCCGGCAACCCCACCATCTCCACCAACTAAATAGTTTGGTGGATTCAAACAAAGTGTCATCCGTTGCGGAGTCGAAGGACTTGCGGTTTAGGCAATGTCTGACGAATCGCGTTGTCGTTGTTTGTGTCTCTGGGGTAGGCCTGGGCTTCAGCCCAGGCATTAAAACAAGAGGAGAAATGGTGCTTCAGCCCCTGACGTATGTCTTCGTTTCCGCCTGCATGCGCCCGACGATGGAAATCCATTCATCAGACACTATCTTGCCCGAACCACCCTCAACAAAGGCTTAGCTGCCATCCAAACCAGCACCACCACACAAAGTACCAAAGCCAACAACCGCAAGTGCGCCGCCATCGAAACCGAAATCCCAGCACCCGTAACAATCGCAACATAAGCCACTACGCAAGCCGGACACTTCGGCATCAACACCATCACCGCACTCGGCAGCACCCACCCCGCCGCCTTCGCAGAGCGCAAGCGCGGACCACCTCCAACAGTCCGCGCTCCATCAGCATGACAGCACTCATGCGCTCTCACAGCTATTCTCCCTCGCAGCCGCAAGCACCTTTCGCCTGCGCGCCCTCATACTTATCGTGATGCCGAACCCACGCCATCGGGTACGAAAGTCCTTCTTCGTTCCGTCCCTTCGGCGCCATATCCAGATAGCTATAGACATTCAGCAACATCTCACCGCCACGCGCAAAGGTCGAGTACGTGTGAAAAATCTCTCCACTCTCATCCTTGTAGAACGCGCTCAAACCCGGCCCTTCCTCACTCGGGAACGGCGAAATCGCATAGTTGTAGAACATCGTTCCTTTCTCCGCCTCTTCTTTCGAGAACGAAACATGGTAGTCCCAGTTGAAGTCATTCGCATTCGACGACACCCACTTGAACCCCCATCCCATCCGCTTCTTGAAGGCCTCAATCTCCGGGTACGTTGCCCGCGAAACCACTGCCATTGCTACTTCACGCGCCGCCAGATGCGCCAGGTTCCCATCGATCCCATCGGCAATCAGCGAGCAGCTCTGACAGCCCTGCTCCCATCCCGGCCCAAACATAAAGTGATAGATCAGCAACTGGCTCTTATCGCCAAACAAATTCGCCAGCGTCTCCTTCCCCCTCGGCCCATCGAACACATAATTCTTCTCGACCCGCTCCCACGGCAACTCAAGCCGCTGCCGATTCAGCGCATCGCGCATCCGCGTGAACTCCTTCTCTTTCGCCAGAAGACCCTTCCTTGCCTCCAGCCACTCCGCATTCGACACGACCTTATGACCCACGTTGACTACGCTTGTGCTCATTGTTCCTCCTCTTGTTTTTGAACCTCTGTCCCTCACTACTTCTGCAACGCAACATTCTTTGCCTTGATCGCCGTTATCCCATGCATCGGAATAACAACAACGGTGAACGGCGTGCCCGCATCATCGCTCACGCACGGCACCATTTCGCTACATTCGCCGTTACCAAGCATCGCGTTCGTGTAGTACGGCGCGTAGACCATCATGTGCGGATGCCAAGCTCCCACCCCAGGCCCAAGATCCGAATCAGCCGACCACATATACGCGAACGACACCCCCTCCATCTTCGGCAACTCGCCCGTCGAATAAGCAGTCGCTACACGACTCGCAATCGCATCCGGATCCTTCCCCTCCATCCCAAGCTTCGTACGCAGCTCCTGGTATGGCAAAACCGTCCTGCTCGCAACCGGATCAAAACAAATCGGCGCCCTCAGCTTCGAGTCGTACACAAGCTCCCTATTCTTCGTAGGCGTAAACGTTGGAGCACTCCAGCCCCGTAAAACAACGCAGACAAAACCGTTGTTTCCTTCAACGGCTACCTTATAGCCCGTCGCCGCCAGCACCTTCACCGTCGCATGCCCCGAGATATTCTCCGGCGCCGCGCTCTTGGCCAGTGCAATCTCTGCGTCCGGTGTCATCATGTAGTCGCCTATCGCAGAGTACTTTGCCCCACGGGCCAAAACAGACGCTGCGAAACTCATAACAAAGATCAGTACCGCCCCGGTCCATTTCATTTGTCTTCATCTCCTTCGACGCCAACCCTCCGGCCCTGCATCGAGATCTCAGCTCTTACCACTTCTCCGTTCCGCACCCTCACGAATCCGCATCAACAAATTTCCCCAACCCGCATTCACATTCGCGCCATCGCGATGCTCCTCCGCGATCCATCCCATCGCCCGATGCACAAACCGCACCCGAGTCACACCGCGCTCCTCCGTCAACCGGTACTGCACATTCGAGGTCGCCGGCAGCGACATAAACAGTGGTCCACAAATCTCCAGCAGCGTCGGCGGCTTGATCGCCTGCACATGCCCCCAGAAATGTCCCGCATCCTTCCCAAGGTCCCGGTACCATCGCCCTCCCGGCCACGCCTCTAGAACCATGGGCATCGGCCCCGTCCCCGGTGCCTCGTTATACGGCCCCATCTGTTCCAGAATCGTCTCGAACACGATCTCAATCGGAGCCGCAATCTCCTCGTCCTTCAAAACCTCAAGCGTATGAATTCCCTGCTCAACAACGTTCATCGAAATCCTCCTCCTGCTTTATCAAGATTTGTCGTCCCCAGAAACCATCCGTTCCAGCGCCTTCTTCTCTGCCCGCACCTTGATCTGGTTCAACTGATGCGTCCAATAACGCTCAAACACCTTCACCCAATCATGTATGGGCTTCAACTCCGCCGCGTTCAGCCGATACATCCGGTGCTGCCCCCGCTTGATCACCGACACAACCCCAACCTTGCGCAGCACTCCCAAATGCTTCGACACCGCAGGCTGCGGCATCTTCAAACGCACCACCACCTCACCCACCGAATACTCCCCACCATCCGACAGAGCCGCAATCACCTCACGCCGCCGGGGCTCTGCGATTGCGTTGAATACGTCCGTCGTTGTTGCTGCTCGTGCCATGCACAAGAACATATATTCTTATATAGGAATATGTCAAGCCCAAATCGTAAAATCTTATTCCCGCATAGGATGGAACTGCCATGAAAGAGACATCGCCGACCGCACCAACAGGACGGATCGAGCTAAAGCTGAGCAAGGTAGCGCAGTTGTTTCATACACTTGACCCCTCGCCCTTCCGGCAAAGCGACCTCGATAGCGAGGCGGAACAATACATCGTCGCCTGGGCGCAGGAGCTCCCCAAGTCCTCCCCAATCGAAATCGTCATCCATCTGCCATGGGACGAGTTTTCTCAGACCTCCGCATCCGACATCTCCGACGCGATCAAAGGCTACTTCCATATCAAAAGCGACGCCATGTCTAGGGAGATGCGCGAGCTATTCAAGACAGGCCGCCTAGCCCTGCTTGTCGCTCTCATCGTCCTCTCTATCTGTCTCGTGCTCGCCTGGCTCATTGGCATCAGACTGCAGGAAGGTCCGTTCTCCCAAATCCTTCAGGAGAGCCTCGTCATCTTCGGTTGGGTTGCAATCTGGCACCCATCCAACATCTTCCTCTACAGCTGGCCGCCCCTGGCTCGGCGACGAAGGCTTCTCCGTCGCCTCTCCGAAGCCACCGTAACAGTCGACGGCAATGCACCCAATCCCGCCTAGCGACTACGCAAAGCCGCTGCTCGCAGAGTCTCCGCTGCTGTCTCAGGCGTAATATCGCGCTGCGGTCCACCCAGCAGTTCAAACCCAACCATAAACTTCCGAATCGTGGCCGACCGCAACAGCGGTGGATAAAAGTGCACATGAAAGTGCCACTCCGGATGTTCCTCCCCATCCGAAGGCTTCGGATGCAGCCCCATCGAATAAGGAAACGGCGTATCGAACACCTTGTCGTAGGTCTTCGTCACCTCCTGCAACATCGCGGCAAAATCATCTCTCTCCGCATCCGTCATCGACTCCAGATCCGCGATATGCCGCATCGGAAGAATCATCACCTCAAACGGCCACACCGCCCAGAAAGGAACCACCGTAACGAAGCTGTCATTCTTCGCCACCACGCGCTGCCCCAGCGCAACCTCCATCTCACGGTACGCGCAAAGCAAACAGCACTCATGCTCTTTCAGATACTCCGCCTGCCCAACCTGCTCCGCAGCCACCTCATTCGGAACCGACCGGCTCGCCCATATCTGCCCATGCGGGTGCGGATTGCTCGCACCCATCATGGCCCCACGATTCTCGAACACCTGCACATAGCCGATGTCCTCTCTCACGCCAAGCTCTACACACTGTGCAGCCCACACATCCACCACTCGGCGAATCTCCCCAACCGACATCTTCGCCAGCGTCAGATCATGTCTCGGCGAAAAGCAGATCACCCTGCAGATCCCGCTCTCCCCCTCCGCCACCAGGATTCCCTTGCCCTCTTCATCGCTCGAAAACCGCGGAGCATCCGGCTTCAAAGCCGCATAGTCATTCTCAAACACATAGGTATTCTCATACTTATCCGTCCGCGCTCCCCCTGCTCGCGCATTACCCGGACACAAATAGCACTCAGGATCGTAAGTCAGCGCAGCCGGAGCGGCAGTCTTCTCCGTCTGTCCCTGCCAGGGCCGCTGCGTCCGGTTCGGCGAAACGAGCACCCACTCTCGCTTCAGTGGATTAAATCGTCGATGAGGATTCTGCTGAGCCAGTGGATTCACTACACACCGACCTTCGCCAACAAAGCCAGCGCCCCATCCGAGGGCTCACACACAAAGCACTCCGCCACAATCCCGATAGACTTTCGATACTCCTCGCGCACCGCCGCGACAAACGCCTCGGCATTCTCCACCCTCACCACATTCACCGTGCACCCGCCAAATCCACCGCCTGTAATCCGAGCGCCGAAGCACCCCGCCTGCCGCATGGCAATCTCCACCAGTGCATCAACTTCCTCACAACTCGCCGCAAAATCATCCCGCATACTCGCGTGAGCCTCCACCATCAGCCGCCCGAACCGCTCCATATCGCCCTCGAGCAAAGCCTCGCGAGCCTTCAGCACTCGCGCATTCTCGGTGATGATGTGCTTGCAACGAGCAAAGCTAGCCGCAGGCATCTTCTCTCTGCAAGCCTCCAGGTCTTCGAGCGTCGCATCGCGCAACAACTCAACTCCCTTGACGTTCCTTCTGCAGTACCGCTTGCCCAGCCTCTACTTCGCCGCGACGGTCCCCATACTCTCCCTCAGAGTGCTCATGCTTCACCATCGAGTTACAGATCACCACTCGTATCTCGTCCGGGAGCGGCAGCAGTTCAAACCCCAGCGAGCGGCAATCCAGCATCATGGCGCGATGTTTTACACCACCAGCCACCACAAACTGGTCCATAATTCCCGTCTGCGCACCCACATATTCGTTCTCCGCCCGCCGGCAAACCGTCGCAATCTTTTCAAGTGGCAATTCAGTCTTTGCATGACTCAGCAGTGCCATCGCAGTCGCCACTTCAATCGAAGCCGAAGAACTCAGGCCAGCCCCCAAAGGCACATCCCCCTTCAGGTTCATGTTGAATCCACCAATCTCGATGCCTTCCTGCATCAAGCTCCACAACACTCCAGCCGGATAATCGCTCCAGTTTCCCCTCGGCTCCCGCTTCAGCGACGAAATCTCAAACGAAGCCTCTTCCCCATAGTTCTCTGAATAAAAAACTGCCCGCCCATCCCCTCGCGGGCTAACAACCCCCACCGTACTGAACCCTATCGCCATGGGCATCACCAGCCCACCCGTATAGTCCGTGTGTTCGCCTATCAGGTTCACGCGCGCCGGAGCGGCAAAGATTTCGCCACCTCCTCCAAACCGCTGCTGATGCGCACGCAGAACCTCTGCCTCATCCAACCTCATCGACCGCACCTGCTCAGCATCTTATTTTGTAACCAGTTACATCCTACAACTCGCACAAGATTACTCCTCTATCCGAAAAATAAATTCGCGAAAAGTGGGCAATTTTTACGTGTCAAGCCCCAATCCCCGTTAAGCCATTCACAATCAATACGATCCATTTGCAAAAGAGTTTCTCTCACTCTGCTAAACTAGTTAAAGAATCAGAAAAAACAGCCCGGAAACCCCGGGCTGTTGGCGTTTAACCCGCAATAAGCCCTTTAGAAAGACGAATTTACCCATAAGCCTTTTAGAATGACGATTTTACAAAAAGATAAAATACGCATGTCATTGAATATAAAAGACTTACACTTCTATCCCCCGGGGGGGGGGTACCTCATTCCTCCCGCAGAACTTCCAGTGGCTTCTGTCCTAGAATGCGATGGCTCGCCACCCAACCCGTAATCACGGTAAGGGCAGCCGTTCCTAACAGTGCAGCAAGGTTCCACGTCAGATGAAACCGGTAGGTTGCGTTGAGCCGGACAAGCAGGATGCGTGCAATCAGGTTGGCAAAGCCAATCCCGACCACGCCCGCCACCAGTCCAAGCACTGCAAACTCAATCGAAAACACGGTAGCTATTCGAGCACGAGTAGCTCCCAGCGTCTTCAAAACCACCACCTCCCGAATCCGCCGGTAACGGGTCCCGGCAATGCTGCTCGCCAGAATGATGACACCGGCAAAGATCGAAAACGCCGCAAGAAACTGAATCACGTAAGTGATCTGAAGGACGACCGAACGAACAGTCTCAAGCGCCTGCGCAACATTAATCACCGTAACCGTCGGATATGCCGCATACAGAGCACGCTGCAACTCCCCAACCCGGTTCGGATCGACATGAACACCGCCGTACCAGACCACCGGAAGCCCGGCCAGCACACGCGGAGGCAACACAAACTCAGCACGCGAGAAAGCGTGCTGTCCGTCAGCCTTGATCAGCGCCGCCACCGTAGCGACGATCTGGGTATCCTGAGCAGCAAACATAACGCGCGAGCCAACCTTCACGCCCAGCCGATCCGCTTGCCGCTCATTGATGGCCACCACCGGCCGCGTCTCATCCGCAGCCCACCACTTCCCCGAAACCACCGTAGTCCCAGGAGGAGCGACCCCGGCCCACGTCAAATTAATCGACTGCAACATCCGCTTCGGGAAGTTCTTAAGCTTCGCCTTATTCGCCGGAACGCCATCCAGCTCGATGATCCTCGACGAAACCACTGGCAACATCTCTGGTTCCGCCGTAACGCTCTTCTGCGACTTCAGCAGAGCGCGCATTCCATCGATCTCATCGTTCGTGATGTCGATCAGGAACACATTCGGCAGATTAGGCGCACTTGATATATGCAATTCCGTCACAACAGCCTGCTGCACCAGGTAGACCGACATAATCTGCATCACACCCATTCCCAGGGCAGCCAGCAACGCAGCCGAAGGATTTCCCGGACGATACAGATTAGCCAAACCATGACGAACCGCCGAAGGCAAATGCAGCCGAGTACGATTCAGGAACCACCGAAGCGCCGCCAGCACCGCAGCAGAAGCAGCCAGCAACACCGCCAGCACGCCAACCAATCCAAGCGAAAACACCTTGCCAACCGTAGCCGAGTCCGAAAGCGTAGTTGCAATAGCCGCAAGCCCGGCAAGTATCAACGCAGCAGCAACAATCTGCATCACATTCTTCCGTAGCTTACGGAAGATAGCAGTAACAAACGGGTCCTCACTATCCTCAACAGCTCGCCGCAAGATGAGAATAGGACGAATATTCCGTATATCGAGCAAAGGAGGAAGCGTAAACAGCAACGTTGTAAGAACCCCAACTCCCAGCCCTGTTAGAACAGTCCGAACCTGTATATGAATCGCCGTATCGAAGTTGACGAACTTGGAAAGGAAGTAAGGAAAAGCAAGCTGAACGCCAACCCCAAACGCCACACCAAGCACACCACCAAGCAGCCCCAGCAGCAACGTCTGCAGCAGATAGATCTTGATGATCTGCCCCGACCGAGCACCAAGCGACTTCATGATAGCGATCGTATCCAGCCGCTGCTGCAGATGAGCACGCATCGCCATCGCCACACCAACCGCGCCCAGCACCAGCGCAACCAGGCTCATCAGCGACAGCAAACTCGTCGCCCGATCAAGCCCTTGCGTCAGCGCTGGATTCGTCTCGCGGTAGTCGATCACCTGCGACTCAGGAAGCAGCTTCTCCAACCGCGCCTTCAGATCCGCAACAGCACTGTCAGAGATAGGAGCACCGTTAGCAGGCTTAGGAACCTTGAACAGAAACCGCTGCCCAGCATGACTTCCAGGAGCAAGCAACCCGCTCTCCTCAAGTCCCTCACGCGAGATCAGCACGCGAGGCCCAGCGGCAAAGTTCCCCGAAAGACGATCAGGCTCGTTGACAACAACTGCAGTAATCCGAAACAGCCGATTGCCGATCTTGATCTGATCGCCAACCACAAGATGCAGCCGAACCAGCAGATCATCAGCAACAGCCACTGAATCTGCCGTTAGGACAGACCTCAGAGGCACCTTCGGCGCCAGTTCCACATCGCCGTAGAACGGATACATCGCCGGATCAACCGCCTTGAGCGAGACCAGAAGCGGATCAAGCGTCTTAGCCGCCGAAGCCATTGAGAGCAGCTCCGTAACAGGAGTTACCTCAACGCCTTCCCGCTCGATAGCCTCCAGCCCCTTCTGCTGCTGTGGAGTCGGCTGCATGAACATCCGGGCCGAAAGGTCTGCCGCCATAATGCTGCGAGCCCGATTGAGCAGCGTAGCCCGAAACGAGGAGGAAAAACCACGAACACCAGTCAACGCCGCTACACCAATAGCGACGGAAAGGATGACGAAGAAGAACTTCCCTCGCGAGGAATGCATCTCGCGAGCAGCAATCTTGGCAGCGGAACGGTAGGTCAAAGAAGCCATCGCGTTTCCTCCTACCGCGCCACGGTAACAGTCTGTTGCGGATCCGCAGCGGGACTAGGATTGACCTCATCCGAGATGATCAGCCCATCCCGCAGAACGATCCGCCGATTCGCATAGCTAGCCAGAACCGGATCGTGCGTCACCAACACGAGCGTAGTGCCCTCCCGACGATTGAGGTTCAACAGCAGTTCCAGAACATGAGCCCCATTCGTCGAATCCAGATTTCCCGTAGGCTCATCCGCAAGCACGATCGGCGGACGCAGAATAAAGGCCCGAGCCAGCGCCACACGCTGCTGCTCACCACCCGAAAGCTGGACCGGATAATGGTCAAGCCGATCGGCCAGGCCAACATTCGTAAGCAACTCTCGAGCGCGAGTCATTCCCGCATCAGAGTCCGACGAATCAGAGTTCAATTCATAAGGCAACAGAACATTCTCCAGCGCAGTCAATGTCGGAATCAACTGATAACTTTGGAAGACGAATCCAATCGTCTTGCCTCGTACCTGAGCAAGCCTGTCCTCAGGCAGATAAGAGATCGCAGTCCCATTTAGAAGCACGTTTCCATCACTCGGAGTATCAAGACCTGCAAGTAACCCCAGCAGCGTCGACTTCCCCGAGCCCGACGAACCCATAATGGCCGCGAACTGCCCCTTGGGCACCGTAAAGTCGAGACCCTTCAGAATATCGACCGTGCGCGTTCCATTACGGATCGATTTACGTAGACCTTCGACGGCAATCATGGGAAAAGTGCTGGTTACGGCTTCATTCACCTGCGGGCCCTCGTCTAATTACTTGATTGGACTTTGGTAGATTCGTAAAGATGCGGCGATTTGGAGTTGTTCTTATAGTAGCGGCTACGGTCCTAAACCTGAACGGGTGCAAAACAGACCGCGCCTCAAAGGAATCCTCGACCATCGACTCACGGACAAGCGATCTTCCGAAAACAGACGCTTCGAGTGCCACCGCTCCCGCAACAATCGAGCCCGTAAACAACTCTCAGGATAAACGCCCTCTGGTGGTCTGTTTCGGAGACAGTCTCACCGCTGGCTATGGCACCGAAGCAGGACAAACTTATCCCGACTACCTGCAAGCAGAACTCGATTCGCACGGCTATAAATATCGCGTTGTGAATGCAGGAATCAGCGGAAACACAACCAAAGATGGCCTTGAGCGAGTGAACAGCATCATAGCGATGAAACCATCCGTCGTTATCGTGGAGTTTGGCGGCAATGATGGCCTCCGCGGACTACGCATCGAAGACACTCGCGCCAATCTCGATAAGATATTACAGTCGCTCAAATCGAGTGGAACCAAAATCGTGCTGGCGGGAATTACTCTTCCGCCCGACTACGGTCCCGACTACATCAAGCAATTCAATACCACGTATTCACTATTAGCGCAGAAATATCACGTACCTATGCTGCCGTTTCTCCTGAAGGGCGTCTTTGGCGTTGATGGAATGATGCAACCTGATCGCACTCACGCCACAGCCAGCGGCAACAAAGTAGTAGCTGGTAATGTGCTGCCTTTCGTAACTCCGCTACTTACGAAGTGATTGAATTCGCACTGTGCTTGAAACAAGCAAATACAGCCGCGGACCACACAAGTATTACCGGATATAGTTCGAGGGTGTAGCGCGGCTCAGAGTTATCAAGCGTTAGCAATAGAGCGCACCGAAGAACGACGAAACCGATCATCGACCACGCCAGCAAGGGACTTGGTCTCCATCCATACCGGTGCCAGCGCCAAAGTCCTATGCCTGCCAACACAAAATAGGCCAGGTTGAGACCCGCATAAGCGGTAGCAAACGCTGTCTGTTTCGGGTGTTCATGCCACTTCCACCACTCTAGTTCGATCGGGAACATCTCAGTTCGCGGACGGAAAGCCATGTTCAACAATCGAGCTATCGGCAAAGCCACGTAATAGCGAAGCGGATCGGCATGAATGCGCTCCTGCGCGAGAGAGTCAAAGCGCTGGTCCAGGCTGGGCGTGGCGTTATCGGTCTCGTTGTATTCGTGTAAAAGGGCTTCAGTGCGACTGTACTGATCGTTCGAGTCAAAAGCGCGCGAGGGAAGATCAGCGATATCGATGGAAGCGCCGTTATAGTTCCAATACACATCCTCGGTTGAAGCGAAGTCGATAGCCCACGTTCGAAACCAACGTTGAAAACCTAGCGGGACAGTCTCTCCAGGATCAGTCGCATAGCGAGGCGCAAGCGGCTGAAACACATGGAATGTACGCCAATTCCGTAGTGTCCAAGGCGCTAACGGCAAAACGACGCACACCGCCGCGAGAACCACAGGCCTGAGCGACCGAACAATGGAGGATCGCGTCCAGGATTGATGAGATTGAGATCGCAGAATCGTCCAGAGCATTGCAGGAAGCACTGCGGCCGCCATCAAACCCTGTTCCGGCCTCAGCAGAATCGCATAAGCCATTGCAGCAGAAGTTACCCATAGCCAAGTGTTGATACCTAATCCTGCTGCCTGCCAGCGCTCAAGGCTATAGAAAGTAAGTGCGATACAGGTAAGGCTTAGCGTCTCGGTGAGCGGCGCAGAGACATAGCTCGCGGTAAAGGGACATAGCACCGCAAGCCAAAGAGCCACCAGTCCCGCTCGACGCCCAAATAGCCGGCCTGCAAGAGCAGCCACAAGCAGACAAGTCAGCAGATCGATGGCTACCTGGGCGTACATCACGGCGGTGTAGTGCTCGATACCGAAGAGCCGAAAACTGAGTGCAAGGAAAAGAGGATATCCGGGCAGTCGGATCAGGGTCGGAGCGGGTCCGGCGGCGGACTGAGAAAAGCCGTAAACACCGTGTTCCAGCCAATTTTTCGCAATATCGCCATAAATTAGAGTGTCACCGGCAATCCGAGCAACATGAGAAATGAACCAGATACGCAGGGCGAGCCCAAGCGCTAGTGCCAATGCCGCGCACAGTTCCATCTGCCGTCGTTTGTTGGTCATGTAATTGCATCATACTGCGGGCTATGCCATCCCTCTTCTCGCGCGTTGACTAAGGCGAGTCCGCCAGATATCATAGAATAAGTCGCACCTGCGCACGGTCGCTAGTTTTTTGATGAACAGACAAATTTTTTACGACCCGCAACGCAAGCGATGGAAGCGACTGCGCCGAATCCTAGACGTCCTGGCTCTCTTTGGATTTGTGCTCGTCACTGTATTCCTTGTTGGCTTGCTTCGGATGAAGCCGCTTCCGGAACTTTTGCTCGAAACCCAGAAGCGCAATTTCCATACGTTAGCAAACCAGCCCAATCAAAAGCTAGCGCAAAAGCTGCATCGGTCGGCCCATCGCAAGACAGATTTGAAACCATCAGACGTTCCGCTGAACTCCGGCGAAGGCCTGCGGGCGGCATACTACGTCGACTGGGATGCGGCCAGTTACTCCTCGCTAAAGCAGCATATCAAGCAAATTGACCTGCTCTTTCCAGAATGGCTGCATGTCGTTACACCTGATGGCAGCCTGATCTCGTATACGAGCGACAGTCGTCCCTTCGCGGTTATTGATAAGGCAGGAGTGCATGGCGTTGACATCGCTGACAAGGTCGCCCGCACCATCGCCGTGAACCATGTCGATACGGAAATTTTTCCACTCGTCAATAACATTTCTGATCCGGTCTCGGGTTCGTTTATGCCGCAGGTTGGAGAGTTTCTCTCAAGCGAAACGGCTCGTGGCAATTTTGTAAAACAGATCGACACGTTTCTAGCGGCCAACCCCTCCTATCGCGGGATTTCGTTGGATTTCGAGGAGATTCCTACAGCCGCGCAGCCTGGCTACAAAGCTCTGATCGCGGCACTTTACAACGATTTTCATCCGCGTAATCTGCGCCTGTATGTAAACACGCCCGTTGGGGATGACGATTACGACCTACAGTACATTGCGGACCACTCCGATGGTCTGCTCCTGATGAACTATGACGAGCATCAGACCGAAAGTGGTCCTGGGCCCATCGCGTCACAGGACTGGTTCATCGACAATCTGAAAAATGTTCTCAAAGTCGTTCCAAAAGACAAAATTATCTGCTCGATAGGCAGCTATGGCTATGACTGGACCACCGCTTTGCCGGCGCCTGTCAAAAAAGGCCATAAACGACCCGCAGTCGAGAAGATACTAAACACGCAAAACCTGTCGACTCAGGACGCCTGGCAGGCTGCGGCCGACTCTGAATCTCAGATAGACCTGGACGACGACTCTCTAAATGTACACTTCGCCTACGACGACGAAGACGCTCATGTTCGGCATCAAGTGTGGTTTCTTGATGCCGTCACTGTGCTGAATGAGATGAGAGCGGCCCGAGCATTAGGTATTCAGACTTATGCACTATGGCGGCTCGGCTCTGAAGACAATTCCCTGTGGAAGATATGGGATTCGCCGATGCGCTCGGATCCAACGAAGGATCTCGCCAAGGTTGAGCCCGGATATGACGTGGACACCGAGGGTCAGGGAGATATCCTGCGTGTAACACGCAAGCCACAGTCGGGCGAGCGAGTCGTCACCATGGACGACGATGATTCCGTTCCGGTCGACTACCGCATGGTCACGCAGGAATCGATGAGTTCCTACCCTCTCTCCTACACCGTCACCCAGTATGGCTACCACCCGAAACAGGTAGCTCTCAGCTTCGATGACGGGCCAGATCCAGAGTGGACTCCTCGTATCCTCGATATTCTGAAACGGTATGGTGTGCGCGGCACATTCTTCATGATCGGAGAGACCGCCCAGAATAATGTGGGTTTGATGCAGCGGGTCTATCGCGAAGGCCATGAGATCGGGAATCACACCTTCACTCATCCTGACATAAGCGAAGTGTCGGGTACCCAGGTCGATCTGCAATTGAATCTCACCGAGCGGCTGTTCGCCTCCAAACTCGGTGTGCAGCCCCTTTACTTCAGGCCGCCTTACTCAATCGATCAGGAGCCAGACACCAACGATCAGGCTGCTCCCGTAGACCACGTTCAAGGTCTGGGCTACGTGATCATTGGAAACAAGATCGACACAAACGACTGGGACGAGCATCCGCGCAAATCTCCCGAAGAGATCACAGCCAGCGTCTTCAAACAGATCTCCGACATGGAGACGCACCCGTGGAATAAAGGCTCCGTCATCCTTCTGCACGATGGCGGCGGCGACCGCTCAGCGACCGTTGCCGCGCTCCCGGTACTGATTGAAGCTCTACGCGCCCGCGGATACCAAATTGTTCCAGTGTCCCAACTGATGGGCAAGACGCGGGATCAGGTCATGCCGCCGTTGACGCCACAGCAAAGGTGGCAGGCCAGAGCAGACTCTCTCGCCTTCTTCTTCATAAGTTTCTTCAATCACTTCGTTGTGGGTGTCTTCTTTATTGGTGATGTTCTGATGAGCGGTCGTCTCATCATCATAGGAATTTGCGCCGTCATCGACCGCCTGCGTACAAGAAAGAACCATGCGGCGCCAGAGTATGCGCCTCGGGTCGCCGTTCTGATTCCTGCATACAACGAGGAGAAGGTTATTGTTCGGACTATCCGGTCAGTGATGATGTCGACCTACAAAAACATCCGCATCATTGTGATCGACGATGGCTCCAAAGACAGGACCTACGACGTCGCCCGTGAGGCATATCCGGCAGATATCGCCTCCGGTAGGCTGACCGTGCTGACCAAACCTAATGCAGGCAAGGCGGAAGCTTTGAACTTTGCTCTACAGCGCTTTGAAGAAGAGATTTACGTTGGCATCGACGCCGACACCGTCATTGCCCACGATGCAATTGCGCGGCTGGTTCCCCACTTTGCGAATCCAAAGATCGGGGCCGTAGCGGGCAATGCCAAGGTCGGCAATCGAGTCAACCTGTGGACCCGCTGGCAGGCGCTCGAATACATCACGAGTCAGAACTTCGAGCGTCGTGCCCTCGATCTATTCGACGTCGTCGTCGTGGTTCCAGGGGCCATCGGAGCCTGGCGCACAGCACCTGTAAGGGCGGGTGACGGATACCATCCCAATACGGTGGCCGAGGATGCCGACCTCACCATGAGCCTGCTGGAGCAGGGTTACTCCGTTATTTACGAAGATCAAGCGCTGGCATTTACCGAAGCTCCCGTGACCGCTGACGGTTTGATGCGGCAGCGTTTCCGCTGGTCTTTCGGCATCCTGCAAGCGATCTTCAAACATCGGGGTGCATTCTCGAAACACAGGGCTATGGGATTTTTCGCACTGCCCAATATTCTGATCTTCCAGATACTCTTGCCGCTGGTATCGCCCCTCATCGATTTGTTTTTCTTCGCAGGAGTTATGGGCTACTTCATCGACAAGCATTTTCATCCGGAGACTGCGTCGGCGGACAGTTTCCATAAACTGCTTAGTTTCTTTCTCGCCTTTCTGCTTATCGACTTCGCTGCCTCTGCACTTGCCTTCGCGTTGGAGCGGAAACACCCGGCCAGCAAAGGCGACGCTTGGTTGCTGGTTCACATCTGGATTCAGCGATTTACCTACAGACAGCTTTTCTCCGTCGTTCTGCTCAAAACCGTGAAGCGGGCAATCGACGGCAAGCCTTTCAATTGGGATAAGCTTGACCGTACGGCAAAGATGTCAGAGGCCACCGAAAAGCTAACTATAGACGGCTAGTCGATCACATCCGATCAATAGGTCAATAGGCAAGTAGGACCAAACACCCGCGAGCAGCGACGAGAGCCATCGGTTCGCGTTAGAATCGACGAGTTATGGCTATTGCAAATCCTCTTCCGACCATTCCCGTACGCACCGCGCAGACTCCTTTTGCCAATGAGGAATTCGTTGATTTCACAACCACAGAGAATAAGCGAGCCATGCTTGCTGCGCTCAGCGAAGTAAATACCAACCTCGGCCAGGAATACGATCTCGTGATCGGCGGCAGGCGGCTGCAGACAGCCGAAAAGATCGTCTCTATCAATCCAGCACGCCCCTCGCAAATAATCGGCATTCACCAGAAAGCAGAAGCGCAGCACGCTGAGCAGGCAATGCAGGCAGCCCAAGCGGCTTTCCTTACATGGAGTCGCACTTCCGTTGAGGAGCGCGCTGCGTTGTTGTTCCGCGCTGCGGATCTGATCCGCGAGCATAAGTTCGAGTTCTGCGCCTGGCTTACCTACGAGGTAGGCAAGAACTGGGCCGAGGCTGATGCCGACGTAGGCGAGACCATCGATTTTCTAGAGTTCTATGGACGCGAAGCGTTACGGCTGGACGAAGTGACCACACCAATCCAGTTTCCCGGCGAGCGCAATCAGCTTCGGTATATCCCGCTTGGCGTTGGCGCGGTCATCCCGCCTTGGAATTTCCCCTTTGCCATTATGGCCGGAATGACTGCCGCGGCCATCGTCTGCGGTAACACGGTAATTCTGAAACCATCCGTCGATGCCCCCACAATTGCGGCCAAATTCATGAGCCTGCTCGAAGAAGCTGGCCTGCCCGATGGTGTAGTCAACCTCTGCGTCGGAGAGGGCCCTGGATTCGGCAGCGCAATTGTCGCGCATCCGCAGACGCGTTTCATCGCATTTACGGGCTCCAAAGCTGTCGGTCTGGAGATTCATGAAAGCGCAGCCAAAACCCGTCCCGACCAAATCTTCATCAAGCGCACGATCCTTGAGATGGGCGGAAAAGATTCAATCATCGTCGACGCCGACTGCGATCTGGATGCAGCCATCGAGGGAGTGGTTGCAAGCGCGTTCGGTTTCAACGGACAGAAGTGCTCGGCCTGCTCCAGAGCAATCGTGGATGCCAGCATCTACGACGTCTTCTGCGACCGCCTACAAGATCGAGTGGCAAAGATTGCCACTGGCGATCCCACACAAAACTTCTATACCGGTCCCGTCATTAGCGAGCGATCTTACCGCAAAGTACTTGGTTATATCGAGATCGGGAAGAACGAAGGCACAGTGCTCAATGGCGGCCATGCGATCGAGACACCGGAAGGTGGGTACTACGTCGCCCCGACCGTCATTGCAGACGTTGCTCCAACGGCACGCATCGCGCTCGAAGAGATCTTCGGACCAGTACTCGCAGTCATCAAATCCAGTACCTTCGACGAGGCTCTTGCCATCGCCAACAACACCGAATATGGCCTTACCGGAGCCATCTATTCCAGTTCGCCCGAGAAGCTCAACCGTGCACGCGAGGAGTTTCATGTCGGCAATCTCTATCTGAACCGCAAATGCACTGGTGCGATGGTCGGGGCGCATCCATTCGGCGGCTTCAATATGAGCGGAACAGACTCCAAAGCCGGAGGGCCCGACTACCTATTGCTCTTCACCCAAGCCAAGAGCATCGCCGAGAGGGTTGGGCATGCTGGCATCCCCGCCGAGAAGCAATCCGATCTCATGGGAATGTAGTCAATAGAACAGGGCATCCAATAGCGGATGCCCTGTTCTATGCCGTCTTCATCTGGATCAAATTCCCAGCCTTGGCCGCCGCCTCTGCCAGTACACGATGATGGATAGTGAACAGCGCGAGTTCAAGCCGATCTGAAACCCCGGTCTTGTCGTAAATGCTACGAAGATAGTTCTTGATCACCTGCTCCTTTGTGGCAAGCTGGATCGCAATCTCTTTGTTTTTGCAGCCTTGAACGATCAACGCCACAATCTGCATCTCCTTCGGCGTCAACCGGTCTCGAACATTCGCGCCCACGCTGTCGGCAGCCTGCATCATGGTCACATTCGCCCGTTGTACCCAGCGCTCCCCGCGGGCAACCCGCCGAACACAATCCACCAAATCCGGTCCGGCCACATTACGACAGACTATGCCATTCAGTTGCGAAGCAATCTCGTCGGCGATCTGCTCAGAGTTTTCAGCGACCAGAATGACAAGGCTTCCAACCGCCCGCGTTTTACGGAGTAGAGCCGGTAATTCATGACAAAGACTGGAAGAGAGAAGAATAATCGAACCTCGAAAACCGTCGATTGCGGTCGATAGTTTCGCCATATCTTCACATTGAGCAACAATGCGCATGTCGTCTTCTAGTGCAAGTACGCGTGCAGCACCAGCCCGGAAGATTGCCTGGTTATCCGCAAGAATGATTCGATTCATAGTTATCTTGTCTCCTGCCGCGGGATCTATCGCCCCGCCACTTTCCTCATCGGCAGATGGTTGTGAGCCGCCAGCCCTGTCTGCAATTCGGACAATAAGTACTTCCGCGAAAGAGCCTTAGTAATCAATAGATATGTTTTGTGAACCCTCTGACCCTCGGGCACAATCGAATCATATAGGGATGTGCCTAAATGACGTTCGCGAAGTATAACTAGGGTATGCCGAAGCCTATTCTGCTTGCAATCGACGACGATATCAGCGTACTGGAAGCTGTGGTTCAGGATCTGCGCCGCAACTACGGCCAGGACTACCGCATCGTACGCGCCGCATCGGGTGCGGCCGCACTCGACATTTGTCAACAGTTGAAGGAGCGCAATGATATCGTTGCTCTCTTTCTCTCTGACCAGCGCATGCCGGGGATGACCGGGGTGGACTTTCTCCAGCAGGCTCTCACCATCTATCCGGATGCCAAGCGAGTCCTGTTGACGGCCTACGCCGACACTGAGGCCGCAATCCGTGCCATCAATTCCGCCAAAATTCACTATTACCTTAATAAACCGTGGGATCCGCCCGAGGAGAAGCTTTACCCCGTCCTGGACGATCTGCTTGAGGCCTGGAAGCAGGGCTACAAGCCTCCTTTTGAAGGAATTAGGATCGTAGGAGTTCGGTGGTCAGCGGTAGACCACGAGGTGAGAGAATTCCTTTCGCGCAACCGGATTCCCTATCAATGGCTGAACGCCGAAGACAATCCGGAAGCTCGTGCATTGCTGAAGGAAAAGGGCCTCGACGATGCAAAACTGCCAGTGGTCCTGTTCGGCGACGGTACGGCGCTGGTACAACCTACTTCGATCGATCTGGCTGGAAAAGTAGGTCTTTCCACGCAGGCTCAGCAGAAGTTCTACGACGTGGTGGTGGTGGGCGCAGGTCCAGCCGGTCTGGCCGCGGGTGTCTACGGCGCCTCCGAGGGCCTGCGAACGTTGATAGTCGAGCCAAACGCTCCCGGTGGACAGGCTGGCTCCAGTTCAAAGATTGAAAACTACCTCGGTTTCCCTTCCGGCCTCAGCGGTGAGGAACTGGCTAAGCGGGCTTATCTGCAGGCCAGCAGACTCGGTGCTGAGTTCCTAATGCAACAAGTCACATCTTTACGATCAGAGAACCAATATTTGATCGCGGAGATGAAGGATGGCAGCGAGATAACCTGCCACGTTTGCCTCATCGCCACGGGGGTTTCCTACTGCAAACTCGATGTCCCCGGAGCCGACCGGCTGAGCGGAGCGGGTGTCTACTACGGCGCTGCACTTACTGAAGCCATCTCCTGCGCGGGCGAAACCGTGTACGTCGTTGGCGGCGCCAACTCCGCAGGTCAGGCAGCCATGCACTTCTCCAGGTACGCTGCGAAAGTCCACATGTTGGTGCGTGGTGACTCGCTGCAAAAAAGCATGTCGAAATATCTGATCGATCAGATTGAGTCGACTCCAAACATCGTCGTAGAGACCTGCACTGAGATCCGCGAACTGTCGGGAAATGGTCATCTGGAGAGCTTGACTCTCAATACTCCACAAGGCAAAGAGACACGACCGGCAAGTTCATTGTTCATCTTTATCGGTGCTGCACCCAAAACAGATTGGCTGCCAAAGCAGATAGTCTGTGATAGTAAAGGTTTTGTGCTTGCGGGTCCCGATCTGAAGGCGAAGGCTCCAGGATCGTGGAGTCTCGACCGCGAACCCTATTTGCTTGAAACCAGCGCTCCAGGTGTCTTCGTCGCTGGAGACGTTCGCTATAACTCTGTAAAACGCTGTGCCTCCGCCGTTGGCGAGGGCTCTATTGCAATCCAGTTTGTGCATCAATACCTTGCCACACTTTGAAAGGCAGATCCTCCGGAACCGTGATGAGCCAACAATCGCAAGATATCCAGACCAAGAACACCGAACCCATGAACGAGACCCTCTTCGCACAGTTGCGCACGGTTCCGATTTTGTCGTCGTTGAAAGATGAAGAGATTCTCTGCCTAAGCGGAGTGCAGGATATACATCTCGAAACAGACGATATCCTCGCTCGTCAAGGTGACGTAGCTCATTTTTTCTGGATCCTGCTTGAAGGCGAACTGAGACTTTTTCAGACCCTTCCGGACAATCACGAAGTAACGATAGCCACGATTCCCAGCGGAAACGCCTTTGGCGAACTGCCTCTACTGTCAAATATTCCCAACATCGCAAGCCTACAGGCAACCGTGCCATGCCACCTGGTTCAGTTCGACGAGGAGCAATTCTGGCACCTGATGACGAGTTGCCCCGACGTTCGCAAAGCCATCCTGGGGAATATGGCATTGCGATTCCAAAAGCTACAGAGCATTACCATCCAACAGGAGAAAATGGCCTCACTTGGCACTCTGGCCGCAGGTCTGATGCATGAGTTGAACAACCCAGGCGCAGCCGCTCGTCGCGCCGCCTCACAGCTCAGAGAAAACTTATTGCGAATGCACGAGCTGACTGCAAAATTCAGCCGTACGACGCTCACTGAAGAACAGAAGCAGTGCATGTTCGACCTGCAGGAACACGCACTCTCCGTCAAGCAGCCTATCTTGATGAACTCGCTCGAACAGAGCGATGCAGAAGAGAAGCTGGCCGAATGGATGGAAGCTGCAAAAATCGACAATGCCTGGAAGATGGCTCCTACTCTAGTATCGGTTGGACTGAATGCGCATGAACTCGAATGCGCTCGCAGTCAGTTTCCAGGACCAAGTTTTTCGGATGCTCTCAATTGGCTCGATGCTCTTGTCTCCAGCATGCAATTAGTTGGCACCATCGAAGAGAGTATCGGCCGAGTATCCGATCTTGTCCATGCCGTTAAATCGTATGCATATGAAGGCAAGGGGCAAAAGCAAACCGTCGACATAAACAATAGTATTCACGCAACTCTCGTCATCCTCGCCCACAAGCTGCGTGAAAAGGAGATAGTAGTCGAAAAGGACTTTGCTGCCGACCTCCCGCTTCTGCATTCTGATTGCTCTGGACTCAATCAGATATGGACCAACTTGCTAGACAATGCCATAGACGCCGTTCCTCAACATGGTCGTATAGGAATCAGTACATGGGCAGAGAAAACGATCTCCGGCCAAGATCAATCACGAACCAGCCTATGCGTCCGTATCAGCGATAACGGCGGCGGCATCCCTCTCGATATTCAGACGCACATCTTCGATCCCTTCTACACCACCAAGCCCGTTGGTGTCGGCACGGGACTTGGGCTTGGAATCGTCCATCGCATCGTTGAGCAGTATGGCGGGGCTATTCACTTCACATCTCAACCCGGTGGCACGGACTTCGTTGTCCATCTGCCTGCGGAAACGCCGAAATAAGCCGAGATCGCTCCCTCCGACGCAATCCATCTCCCTCAGTCGTTGCATCGTATGATGGTGAGCAATGAGCAGTCAGCCGCTTACTCCTTTCCATATTGCCTTTCCTGTCGATGACCTTGACGCTGCTCGTTCCTTCTACGGAACGACGCTCGGCTGCCCCGAAGGTCGCAGTTCCGCACAATGGATCGACTTCGATCTCTTCGGCCATCAGATCGTCGCGCACCTCAAACCTTCCTCCGGCGTTTCCGCGCATCACAATCCTGTCGACGGGCACGACGTGCCGGTTCCGCACTTTGGCGTGGTGTTGCCTATGGAAACCTGGGAGGCGCTTGCGGCTCGCCTGCGCAGTGCTGGAATTTCGTTCATCATTGAGCCTTATGTCCGATTCAAGGGCGAGGTCGGCGAACAGGCTACGATGTTCTTCCAGGATCCTGCAGGCAATGCTCTTGAGTTCAAGGCATTTGCTGATATTGGACAGTTATTCGCCAAGTAATTCGTACGATTTCCCTTCACTATAGCGTTTTAGTTCAGTTAGACTTTCAAGCGATCTAAACAATGCTTGGGCAGATGCAGCCAAAGCAAAGCCGAATATTGTGTTCGGATCCGAAGGAGCTTTAATGTTTCGTAGCAAGCGGCCTCATGGTTTCGCCCTCTCTTCCTTTTTTGTTGCGCTGGCGCTCGTTTCGTTTGGACCCAGTGCAGCACACGCTCAGACAAAATCCGACATCTCCAAGATGCCTTGGATGAATAAGGCTCTTTCCCCCGATGAGCGAGCCAATCTGGTTCTGGGCCAGATGACACTTGATGAGAAGATCCAGATGGTCCATGGAGCTGGTTGGGGCGTTCTGCGGCCCGGTGCTCCTTTGCCGGCTCGGTCTAACTTCGGTGCGGGCTTTATGCCTGGGATCGATCGGCTTGGCATTCCGGATATCAATCTGGCGGACTCGGCTGTTGGAGTCCGTATGGCGGCTTACCAGAGCCGATACGCTACGCTGCTGCCTTCGACGCTTGGTGCGGCGGCGAGCTGGGATACTGATTCGGCGTTCCTCTATGGCGATGTGATCGGCCGTGAGCTTCGTGCTCAGGGCTTCAACATGTCCATCGGCGGCGGAGTCGATATTACTCGCGAGCCTCGTAATGGGCGCAACTTCGAGTATGCGGGCGAAGATCCGGTTCTGGCCGGGACGATGACCGGATTCCTGATGAACGGCGTGAAGTCTGAGCATGTGATGAGCGACATCAAGCACTATGCGCTCAACGACCAGGAGACTGGCCGAAACGTCGTCAACGTGTTGCTCGACCACAAGGCATTGCGCGAGTCCGATATGCTGGCTTTCGAGATCGCCATTGGAATCTCCGATCCTTCAGGTGTGATGTGTTCGTACAACCTCTACGAGGGAAGCTGGGCCTGCGAGAATGACTACCTTCTCAACCAGGTTTTGAAGAAGGACCTCAAGTTCAAAGGCTGGGTTCTCTCCGACTGGGAGGCAACTCACAGCACCGTCAAGGCTGCTTTGGCAGGGCTCGACCAGGAGATGCCTGGCGATGCGAACTACTTTGGCGCACCGCTGAAGAAGGCCGTTGAAGATGGCCAGGTTCCGCAGGCTCGCGTCGATGATATGGTTCGCCGCATTCTGCGCAGCATGTTCGCGGCGGGTGTGGTTGACGATCCTCCGGTCCGGACCGTTGTCGATCCGTTCCGCGGGCTTGAAGATGCGCAGCACATCGCTGAGGAGAGCATTGTTCTGCTCAAGAATGCTGACCATGTTCTGCCTTTGAAGGCTACTTCAAATGCTTCCATTGCTCTCATCGGTTCTCATGCCGACGTGGGCGTGCTCTCGGGCGGCGGATCGGCCCAGGTGGATGCGCCGGGCGGCGATGCTGTCACTCATCGGCCGGGCGGCTCCATCTGGGGCAAGCCGGTCTACTTCCCTTCCTCGCCATTGAAGTTCATCCGGGCGAAGTCGCCTCAGGCGAACGTTCAGTACGCGAGCGGAGAGGACAAGGCGGAAGCAGTGAAGCTCGCCAAGAGCTCTGACATCGCGATTGTCTTCGTCAACCAGTGGATGAGCGAAGGACATGATGCAGCCACCCTATCGCTGCCTAACCATCAGGATGCGCTGGTGGAAGCGGTTGCGGCAGCGAATCCAAATACCATTGTCGTGCTCGAAACCGGCGGCCCTGTGAGCATGCCCTGGGCCGATAAGGTCAAGGGCATCGTCGAGACATGGTATCCGGGAATCGGCGGCGCGCAGGCGCTGGCCAATATCCTGTTCGGCGACGTCAATCCGAGCGGCAAGCTTCCTGTTACCTTCGCCAAGACCGACGCCGATCTGCCGCACCCAGAGGTTCCTGGACTGGCCGGTGCTGGAGAGGTCGACGCCGAACATAATCGCAAGGTCGGTCCTTTCGACCTGAAGTACACCGAAGGTGCTCGCGTAGGCTACAAGTGGTTCGAATCGACACATAAGCAACCGTTGTTTCCCTTCGGCTACGGTCTCTCGTATACCACTTACGACTACTCGGGGCTGACCGTCGATGATGCGCAGAAGACCGTCCGCTTCACCGTTCGCAATACCGGATCGCGAGCTGGCACTGAGATCGCGCAGGTTTATGTTGCTCTTCCGGCTACGGCGAAGGAAGACTACAAGCGCATGGTCGCGTGGCAGCGCGTGAAGCTGGCTCCCGGTGAGTCGAAAGAAGTTACTTTGAAGCTCGATCCGCTTTATCTTTCGGTTTTCAACACGGATAACAACGCATGGCAGCTTCTGCCGGGCGACTACAAGGTGTTGGCTGGTGCTTCGTCGCAGGAGACTCCGCTGACAGCTACGTTGCACGTTCAGTAACGAAAATCGTTGGTTCAAAGCTCAGAGAAGCGAGGCGATGCCTCGCTTCTCTGTTTAAATGGTGTACCCCGTACCGATCACAGCCACCCCCTCCCCCTATTTAGCGGGCTAAGCCATTTGTATTCAGCGACATAACATGGTTACCTTCCTTTCAAATTCGTCATTCTAAATGGGTTACGGCTAAATTCGTCTTTCTAAAGGGTTTATAAGGCAAAAGAAAAGGCCCCGGAGTTCCGGAGCCTTTTCTTGATCTTTGTTTAAGTATAGCAAAATGAGCAAAACTGTTTTGCAAATGGATCTTACTGATTTTGCTTGAGTTAGTGAGGTTAGGGCTTGACAAGATTTTTCCAAGGGATGGTTTGGCCGGTATGCGCAAAACAATGGCAACGGCAAACGCGAAATACAGTGATCTCTCCACTGCGGCGGCAAAAAACGACGCCTTCGGTCGAGATGACGTTCGTTTCTGACAACAGAAGCGGCTAAGTCCGCTTTCAGAAACCCGCCTCAAGCTTGACTGCCTTCTTATTCGGACTAAAGCCCAACACTCGTAGCAGAGGAGGCACGAACACTTCTTCATACACAGGCTTTCCCCATTTTATTTTGGACTAGGCTGCGCTAGATCTAAATCAGAGTTCGTAGGAAACGTAAAAGAGTGTCCCTTATACTCGATGTCGTAATGCCCAGTCACCCTGAGCTTTTGTGGAGCTTTTGTTCCGGCCGGAACTCAAATATGTAAAATTTCCCAGCTGATATCCATTACCACCAACGAAGGCTACCGTCACTGGTAAGTCTGGAAACATTGCTAAATGGTGGTAGATGAATATATGTTGCAGGATACGAACGTCATCTGAGCATCTTCCTCAGGAGTGGCGGCATACCTGCTGATAACGTTCCCGTTTTTATCCAAACTACCCGCTTCGAAATTCATTCCACCTCCCCTGCTTTTCGGTTCCAACGTTGAACCAGGGGCTCGCGTTATCTGCTCTGCATGAATGAAATTGCTATCAAATTCAAATTTCAAATCTACATTAGAAACTTTCTGCTTAGAAGTCAGGTAAACAGAGGCGATATAGCTACCCTTCCGCCAAGGAATTCCGGCTATCACGGCTTTTTCTTCGTATGGAGGATCGATGCGAACGTTAGTTCTATAAACTAAGGCGTGAGTAAATTCGGTGGGCAGATCTGAGATCGTCAAAGGTCTAGCCCATTCTCCCAATAGCACTACTCCGACAATCCAGAGAGCAAACACACAAGTAGCCATTATCGGTTTGTATTTACGCCGCGCATGTCGGCCAATCAATAGCGATGAAAGTGATATGCCCGCTCCGCAAAAAACGGCCAAGCCGATCCACATGGCTGTCACATTGACGACGCCCCCAAGAGATAGTGCTTGATTGAGGAAGAAGCCGAGAGCAGACAAAAGTCCGGTAGTGGTAAGATAAACGGAAATTTAGGTAGGCCTGCTTGATGCGTTTGATCCTGTAAGGCAGGACCTTGGACTTGAGCAAAAGATCGTTTTTTGGTACTTCAGGTTTGCGGAATTTTGCTTCTCTTCGTTCGCGGCGGTTGCGAGCCATAAGGTATTGTCAAGCCCTCTGAGGTAATTTGCTAAGTTTAACCAACCGACAACAAAAATAATGACAAGACTCTGACCGATCTCTAGCCTATGTGGTTGCAACAGAAGGTATCGTCATCGTCGTCGTTATGGACTCTGTGTTTCTTTTTGCGGTGTGGTTTTGGCGGGGTCGATGGGTTTGCGGCGGCGGGTGGTGAGCAGGTGCGGATGCGGAAGGCATAGGCGATGTCGTTGGGTGCGGTGGGCGGCAGGATGATGACGAGACCGTATGGGTGTTGCTCGTAGGTGAGCGGTTGTGGAGAACCCAGGAGATTGACGGAGCAGATGGGGGCGGTTAGGTAAGGGTTGGCGGTGTAGAGGGTTTTAAGGATTAGCTTGCCGTCCGCGGGCCAGCCGAGAGCGGTGGCGTAGAGGGTGGTGGGTTGGCCTGAAACAGGTGTCGCGATGGTGTAACGGATGTCGTCGGCGGTGTAGCTCTGGATGTCGTGGTCCTTTTCGGTGGAGTTGCTGGGGGCCTTGGTGGGGCCTTCGCCGAAGACGCTGAAGGGGCGGGTGTTGTAGATGGATTCGCCGTTGACTCGCATCCAGTCGCCGATTTGAAGGAGAACGGTGCGGGCCTGGTCGGGGATGTTGCCGTCGGCTTTGGGACCCACGTTGAGGAGGAGATTGCCGTTTTTGCTGACGGTGTCGATGAGTTGGTGGATGAGGGATTTTGCGGTGCGGTACTCATCGTTTTCGACGTAGCCCCAGGAGTGAATGGAGATAGACGTGTCGGTCTGCCAGGGAAGCAGGCGGACGGTGTCGAGTTTGCCGCGCTCGATGTCCAGGGTGGCCACGTTGGCGGGCATGTCCTCCTCTTTGTATGTGAGGACTGGATTGAGATTTTTGCTGTTGCGGTGGTTGCCGTTTCGGCGGGCGTAGGTGTTGTAGTAGTAGGCTGCGAACTGCTGGAGCGCGGGCTGGAAGGTGGGCTGGCCGATCCACCAGTCGAAGTAGAAGAAGTCGGGGTGGTACTTGTCGACGAGCTCGGTGGAGCGGGCCAGCCAGTCGTCGATGTAGGCCTGCGAGGGCGGAAGCCAGCGCTCCAGGTGTTCGGGATCGGGGTAGGAGGTCTCGGTGGTGCCGTCAGGGTTGGGGAGACGCATGGGCATCGCTGGGCCGTAGAGGCCGGCGTTGGCGGGGTCCTGGACGTCGGAGGGGAAGGTGCGGCCGAGGCCGTACCACCACCAGTGTTCGGCGCGATGGGAGGACACGCCGAAGTGAAGACCGCGGGCGCGGGCGGCTTCTTCGAGCTCGCCGACGATGTCGCGGTGTGGGCCGAGGCGGGCGGCGTCCCAGGTGGTCATGTCGGAGTCGTACATGGGGAAGCCGTCGCTATGCTCGGCTACGGGAACGATGTATTTGGCGCCGGCGTGGGCGAAGAGGCTGACCCATCCGCTGGGGTTGAAGTGCTCGGCGTGGAACATGGGGATGAAGTCTTTGTAGCCGAATTTGGATTGCGGACCGTAGGTGGCAACGTGATGCTGGAAGGCGGGGTCACCCGGGACGTACATGTTGCGGGAGTACCACTCGTTGGCGAAGGCGGGGACGGAGTAGATGCCCCAGTGGATGAAGATGCCGAATTTGGCGTCGCGGAACCAGTCGGGAGCCTGATAGCGGGAGAGCGAAGTCCAGGTGGGCTGGTAGTAGGGGAGACGTGAAAACTTGTTGGCAGCGTGGACCTTCGCGACCTGGCGGGTGACGTTGGCGGAGAGGCTGGGTGGTTCGGGAGACTGGGCGAAAAGGGCAGGCGCAAGAGCAAGGAGCGTGATGATGGGGAGAAGGCGCTTCACCGCCTCACGATAGCAGAGCGCGCGCGAGTTTTACAGGACTGGAGATTTTTGGAGTGAAGAAGCAGCCAGTGTGGCGTAATATCTTCTGCAAGAAGGCCGCAAGGAGACCGACCGTGACAAAGAGCGTGTTACGTGTGGTGCTGATAATTTTGATGTACACCGGCGTCATCATCTTCCTTGTGCCGTATTTTGTTGGAACGATTACCGCGGGCATAGGTTTGATGATTGGTGGGGCGGCGCTGGCCGTGGTGAGTGGACTGCTGCGTTGCTACCTGACAGAGGGCGACTGCGGACGCATACCTCATAGTGGCCGGGATTGGTGAGGTTGTCGCGCCTGCTCAGCCGTAGGATGAATCGTCACGGCTTTGCAGTTCGGCACTAGTTGGCCAGCCATCAGCGATTGAATAGACGACGCCGTGCTTTAGCGGAGTGAGGCCCGGACACTAATTGGCTTTGCGGGAACTCCCGCCACCGTCGCACCCGGGGGCACGTCGCGCGTGACAACGGCATTCGCTCCTACAGTCGCTCCATCACCGATGGTGACGCCTCCAAGAACGGTAACGCCCCGCCCAATCCAAACTTCTTTTCCCAGCACAATTGGGCTCGCAAGGTAGCCCGCATCTCGGATGGAAATGCCATCTTCGCGGCGATGATTCGCATCCCGGATGCTACTGTATTCCCCGATCATGGAACCGCTGCCGATGGTTATTCCAGCCATGGCAACCAGATGAACACCCCGTGAAATCACAACACCGTCGCCGAGTGTGATGGTTGCCGCATCCTGAGTCTCCAGATGCAGATCCGGGCAGAGAAGGGTGTCGTTTCCGAACTGAATAGAACCCGTGCCATCGACCCGTATACGGCCAAGGACGACTACAGATACAGGAAGAGTGCTCCTAAGCTGCGCAGCAAGAGAAGCATGGGAGTACAGCCGCACCAAGGATTCGCGTATTTTTGCGGTACTCCGCAGCAACGCCCGCAGAGGCGCAGAGAGCAGCGATTTGACGAAGTGATTGGGCATAACTACCACGGTCTCGGTGGTGAGACGCGCCCCCCACTGGTATCTTTCCAGGCCTGTTTCATAAGCGCAATCAGAGTGAGATGATGCCGGGCGCGCTCCCTTCGCAGGGGGGTTCGGCTGAAGCGGTTTCTGGCCACCGTTATTCGATACAAGACTATCTCCAGCCATTTCACAAGCGACGCCTGCGGACCATGGTATTTGCGGTAATAGAGGAGTGTGCTGCGCATTCTCCACATATCGACCTGGGCCGACCGGGAGGAAATCTTCTGATTCCTAAGCTGACGGGAGGATTGGCCGCCGATGTGAACGACGACAACATCGGGCCAATACCAGATGGTATAACCGGCCTGCTTGATCCGATAGCACAGGTCAACCTCTTCGTAATAGAGAAAGAACGCGGGGTCGAAAAATCCGATTTTTTCGATCGCTGCCGGGCGGATGATTGAGAAAGCAGCCGGCACCCAGTCAACCGGCGCAGCTTGGCCCTGGTCGGCCCAGGTTCGATCAAATTGGCCAAAGAACCTGGACCTGGGAAATTTGGTAGCCAATCCGGTCAATACAATCAAGTCGCGGGTGAGGGTATGAAAAGATCGCGCGGATGGCTGCCAGGAGCCGTCTCTTCCAATAAGCCGGCCGCCGGCGAGGCCGCAGTCCGGCGTTTCGTCCATATGCCGGATGGCTACTTCGAGAGCAGATGGCTGGAAAAAAGCGTCGGAATTGAGAAGTACGATGTATCGTCCTCGTGCGTGCGCCAACGCGAGGTTATTGGCAGATCCGAACCCGAGGTTGGTCTCGCTTCGTAGTAATCGGACCTGGGGAAATTCTTCTTCCACCATCCGCGGCGAGCCGTCGGATGAATTGTTGTCGACTACCAATATCTCAACTGCCAGGTTTGCCGACTCACGAATAACGGATTCCAGGCATTCGCGCAGAAGTTCGCGGGTGTTGAAAGACACAATAATGATCGATGCGTCACATGGAGACGGACCTGTTGCCGATGGCTGCACGATGACCTCAGTATACGAAGAAGCTGCCTGCATGCTGAATCAACTTTTTGAGTATCAGGTAATTGCGTGGTAAAAACCGTCTTTGCTAAATATCGCCGTAAATTCGATGGATACTTTTCGCGGTTTAAAGACAAAGACTTCAAGTTATTCTGCCACGATGTGCTGATTCAACCGGAAGAAATCATAAGACCAGCTGGCAAATATCTCCAGTGGCAACTCAGCCGCACCGATACCGTAAGCCGTTGAAGACGGCCGGTGGAGGGTAAGTTCATAGCAGTCTTGAGTAGGCGCGGTAGTGAGCAGGGGTTCTAATTTCTGGGTGAGGAAGGCTCGAATTAGTGGTGAGCGGCTCCAGCAGTGGCTGCGGGTGCTCCTGCAGAGCGCGGAGCGGATGAAGGCCCCGACCCCGGCAAAGACGCGCGGGAGCCACCTGACCAGCCGCCTGCTGATGGCTGGTTTGATGGGGCGCGAGATGCGCTCGACATAGACCCGGGTGATGCTGAGGTCTGAGCAGCGCGCGTCGGTGCGCTGGCGGACCTACTTTGACCCGCCACATTGGGGGGAGCTCCCGAAGGATTGTTCGCGCGCATATTCGACGCTGCCGGGTTCGCTACATATACAGGAGTGGATACGGTGCCATGTTGCGACACTCCGGCCGAGATCTTGTTCAACTTCCCTAAGGATTCGCGAGGCACTCCCAGACCGGCGGAGTCTTTATGGAAGACAAAGGTGTCAGGCGAGGTGAGCCGGGAGGCGACAAGCGGCTTGGCATTGACGACGACGAGCGTGGAAGCACCGGCGACCGGGGCGTGGGGCGGTCTGGGATAGTTCACGCCATTGGCAGTATTAAAAGTCGCTGGATGGTTCTGCAAACCTATCCACTGGCCGCCTGGACGCCATCCCCAACCTGCGCCCGAACAGTAGGCCCAGCTGCCGGAGTGAAATGGGGCCCAACCCCATGGGTAGGGCGAAACCCAGGAGTAGCCCGCGCCGGGATACCAGGCCCAGATGCCGTTGCTGAAGGGATCCCATCCGGCACTAGCCAGATAGGGCCGCCACATCGAGCCACAGCCTCCGACGTTGGCAAAGCTGCCGTAGTAGTTCAGGTCGTTGATACCGTAGAGACTTGAACCCCCTCCGCCTCCATACGCCGCGGGGACTGAACGGAGATTGTGGTAGTCCGTCGAGGTTTTATCCCAGTCGTCAAAGGGTCCGGGTTCGCCGTTGCTGGCGATGACAGGGGGAGCTTGAGTCGATGCGTCGAAGGTGAGGGCCTTCTTTTTGCCGACGGTCGTTGTGCCCGACTCGTTCACTACCTGTACGCTGCCATTGAATACGGCGAGCTTCGAGTCGGGAGTGCCGATGTCGATGCGAATGTGGCTGGAGGGCGTCAAGGCGATCTTGTTATCGCCGACAGTTACCGTGAACTCGTTCCCTTTGGTCTTCGCCAGGCTTACATAGAGGGTCCCGCTCAGAAGCTTCACGCCGGTGATCGTGGCGCCGGTGGGGCTGCGCTGAAGAACGGGAAATTCAATCAGAGAATTGGGAGTAATTCGCAACGTGGCGTTGTCCTCGAACTCCACCTCGGCTAAACCATCGTGCGTCTGCAATCGCTGATTTTGAACAATTGGAAGATTGGCGAACGCCGCTTCGAATCCCCGGTCCGTCTTGCGATCCAACTGCACCTGGCCGTTCACCTGACTCAGACGCACGATGCGCACCTCAGAAACACCGCTGGCCGGGGGGCAGGCTGCGAGAGCGTAGCATCGGGAGCTTCGGTCTTGTCCACGGCTTGAGTTGGATTGGAGATTTCCTGTGCTTGCGAAGCAGCCACCGAGAGTGCAATGGCCAGCAAAGCTGCGATGGATCCTGAGGTGGTCGTCATGTTCGCCTCCACGACATACCAGAAATATTCGAGAGCGTGCCAAGTATAGTCCTAGCCGGTAGCTGGTGGATAATGGACAGTCGAATCGGACGATTTAGTCTTGGCGGCGAAGCTGGCCTGTGGAGTCCAACCGGGATGAGCCGCGAAAGTCTGGGCAAGCTTTATCATGGTGAGTAGAGGGTTTAGGTCCTGATGCCATGAAGATGTAATTAAAGACTTCCAGGCGCCAACGCCTTCTCGCTCATTGACTCATACCCAAATATGAATAACCATCTGCTCCCTGCAGTGAGGAAATCTTTGTGTTGCTAAGCACTAAAAAGCTTGTACGCATTGCAAGTATCCTGGCTTGTTGCCTGACCGCCGTGGGAGCACATGCCCTGGGCGGACCAAGTTATGTCACAATCACTCCCGATCCCGGGAGTCTCTGTCTAGTGCAGAACCGGACCGCACTTCCCTTCTTTGTTAGTCCGGATGACTGGCCTGGTGTGATTCGTGCCGTCGGCGATCTGAGCGACGACACAAAGCGTGTAACCGATGTGCAACCTTCCGTGGTGAAGGGTAGTCCGCAGTTGAACGAGACGGATGCGGTGCTGATCGGCACCATCGGCAGAAGCCCGATGATTGACGAGCTTATTCGGCAGCATAAGCTGGATGTGAGTGGAGTGGCAGGTAAGTGGGAGTCGGCTGTCACGACAGTCGTCGACCATCCGATGGCCGGTGTGCGCCGGGCGCTGGTGATTGCGGGCAGCGACAAGCGCGGCACGATTTTCGGGATCTACGATCTTTCGGAACAGATCGGCGTATCGCCATGGTACTGGTGGGCCGATGTCCGTGTGCCGCATCGGGATGCTCTGTTCGTTGAGCCGGGAAGGCATGTGCTCGCAGAACCAGCCGTGAAATATCGCGGCATCTTTCTCAACGATGAAGCGCCTGCTTTGACGGGGTGGGTGAACGAAAAGTTTGGCGGATATAACAGCAAGTTCTACGTGCACGTGTTCGAACTTCTGCTGCGTCTTAAGGCGAACTACCTGTGGCCAGCCATGTGGAATAGTGCCTTCAACGAGGATGACCCGGAAAACCCGAGACTGGCAGATGAATATGGCATTGTTATGGGCACCAGCCATCACGAGCCTATGTTGCGGGCGCAGCAGGAGTGGAAGCGCCATGGCACAGGGCCTTGGGACTACTCTACCAATGCGAACGTGCTCGACGATTTCTGGCGAAAAGGTATTGAACGTAATAAGAACTACGAAAGCACCATTACGCTGGGCATGCGCGGTGACGGCGACATGCCAATGACGGAAGGCTCCAACATCGCTCTGCTCGAAAAGATCGTTGCTGACCAGCGCGCTATTCTGCAGGCGAATATGACTCCGACTATCAGCTCGGAGCCAAAGATATGGGCGCTCTACAAAGAGGTGCAGGAATACTACGAGAAGGGCATGCGCGTGCCCGATGATGTAACGCTGCTGTGGTGCGACGATAACTGGGGCAACATCCGCAGACTGCCGACTTCGCAAGAACGCAAGCGTTCGGGAGGCGCTGGAATCTACTATCACTTCGACTATGTTGGAGGGCCTCGCTCGTATAAGTGGTTGAATACCTATTCGATCACCAAGGTCTGGGAGCAAATGAACCTTGCACTGAAATATGGCGCAGACCGGGTGTGGGTGGTGAATGTCGGCGACCTGAAGCCGATGGAGTTTCCTATCGAATTTTTTCTCAGCATGGCGCACTCGCCGCAACGATGGGGGAAGGACAATCTGGCAGAGTTTACCCGGCTCTGGGCCGCACGCGAGTTCGGCGAAGATCACGCCGCGGAGATCGCAGATGCACTCGACGAATACACGCGTTTCAACGCTCGCCGAAAGCCGGAACAGTTGGAGCCGACTACGTTCAGTCTGACAAATTATGAAGAGGCAGACCGCGTCGATGCTGCGTGGCGTTCGCTTGTGGCGCGAGTGGACGAGTTAGCCGAGAAGCTGCCAAAAGAAGAACGTGCCTCGTTCTTCGAACTGGTGCAGTATCCGGTGGATGCCTCGGCGACGGTAAACGAGATGTATATCGCGGCTGGCCGCAACGCTCTCTATGCGCGGCAGGGACGCGCAAGCGCGAATGACTATGCAGCGGAGACGAAAGCGTTGTTTGCCAAAGACGCCGAGCTGACAGACGAGTACAACCATCGGCTGTTGGACGGTAGATGGAACCACATGATGGACCAAACGCACATTGGATATACGTTCTGGAACGAGCCACCGCTCAATGCCATGCCTGCGGTGACCGAAGTACAGGTAGCGGAGAAGGCGTCGATTGGCGTTGCTACAGAGAATGGTCTCGTTGGCCGCCCCTCGCTCGGCACCTTCGACTCGGTCGCGCAACAGGTGCATAGCCTGACGCTGTTCAATCGCGGCAAAGCGCCGGTGGACTACCGAGTGACTACGAGCGACCCGTGGATCATCGTTGATCAGAGCGCTGGCGTTGTCGATAGGGACAAAGTAATCAAAGTGCATGTGGATTGGAGCGCAGCTCCGTCCGATCGCGCAAAAGGGACTGTGACGGTACTGCAGCAAGACCTTAGGCCGATCAGCGTGCCCTTGGAGAGTCTCCGTTTGCCGGACGTAACGCGGGACAATGCACAGGGCTTTGTTGAAAGCGAAGGCTATGTAGCGATCAACGCAGTGGACACCACGCACCGTGCGGCGGATCGCGCGGCTCATTGGGAAGAACTGCCGGGATATGGAGAGACACATTCAGCAATGACGGTATTTCCGGTGACGGCCCTCAGCAATACGAATTCGACGGCCGAGCTGGACTACCGTTTCTATCTCTATGATGCGGGTAAAGTCGAGATGCAGGCGGTGCTCGCGCCTACGCTGAACTTCGTCCCCGGACGTGGTCTGCGCTTTGCGGTATCGGTCGACAACGGTCCGCGTACCATCGTCGACGCACTGGCCCACAATACAGAAAGGGATTGGGAAACCGCGGTGAGCGACGGTGTCAAAAAGGTATCGGTGCCGCTATCCAACCTCACTCCCGGATATCACACCTTGAAGATATGGGTGGTAGATCCCGGTGTTGTGCTGGAGCGGATCTTCCTTAGCCACGGACCTCTTCGCTCTAGCTATCTCGGACCACCGGAGAGCTTCCACGGACAAATGGTCACGCACTGAGATGTTTCTGGACAACAAAGCAGGCAGCACCGTTCGGGTTGCCTGCTTTTGTTTCGCCGCACTTCCCTGCCCTTTCAGCGTGTTGCCATTAAGGCTTCTTTCTTCAGACGCTCTTTCGGCTTGCGAATCCGCTGCTCCTCTGCTGAGGACTGTGTCGCACGGTGGTATCCGGAGTGACGCTGTAGAACCAGGACTGCCGCGCCCCTAAGCCTCGCAAGCTCCGCGTCTGTCGTGACCATCAAACGTGGAGGCGTTCCAGCCAGCATCTGGCCGTTCAACTCCGCCTCTACGATGGACCCGAACTTCGACCACGAAATGGTCAGATCTCCGGTTAGCAAAATCAGCTCCGGGGATAGTGCGGTTGTAATCAGCCTGAGTCCTTGCCCCAAAAACATCGCCTGCCGGCTCAACGCCTCGTTTGCTTCGCGATCTCCATCCTCTGCCCGATTCAACAGCTCTCGAATGGTTATCGCGGGCGCCTTGGGAGCAAGCTCTGCATAAAACCGAAGGGCTGCACGAGAAGACGCATACATCTCCCAACACCCGTTACGGCCGCAACTGCACCGCGGCCCGCCCGGGTTGAGGGGCACATGCCCGAACTCACCCGCCAGCCCAGACTTGCCAGTCACCAACTGCCCGTTCGACAAGATCGCCGCGCCGACACCTTCAGAGATCGTTACGAGAACGGCATTGCGAATGCCATCCATCGTGCCAAACCAAAGCTCTGAAAGGAGACACGCATTCGCGGCGTTGTCCATCTCTACCTGAAGAGGGATGCGTTTCTCAATCGCCCTCTTGATGTCGTAGTCCGACCATTTCAGATTCGGCGCCAGGATGAGCCGCTGCGAAACGGGATCGACACGACCGGGAAGGCTGAGACCAATCCCCTCGAACGATTTCTCCGGATATCTGGACCGCATCCTCTCCATGCAATCTATTATGTTGCTTACGCCGCGCTCGGGGTCCGCGAGTAGCGGCAACGCCTCACGAGAGAGGAACCGTCCGTTCAGATCGACAACGGCAATGATCGCCTGATCAGGACGTATGTCAGCAACGATAATCACCATCTCGCCATTCAACGAGAGCAAAGTAGGTCTGCGACCGCGCGGCCGCCGTGCTGCAGCACCTTCGACAATCCACTTCTCCTCTAAAAGCTGCTCGACGATCGAGGAGACCGTGCTTGGCTGCAATCCAGAACTTCGCGACAGATCTGCACGCGCAATAGGCTGCTTTGTACGGATGAGTTCCAGAATCACGTCTCGATTGATATCGCGCGCGACCTCACTGGAAGCAAGCTCCACATAGGCCAGATCGATTCGTCTGATGCCATGACTTCTTTGCGCTCGATCTATCTGCGTCTTCATCGTTCCTTTCACTATCGAAATTCCCTTGAATGCGTGCCGGTCATCTGTTCATGGTTTAAAGCACAGTCACCTCGCGTACCACTCCCCGCGTGACTGGAAATATCCGCTCGTTTTGTCCAGAGAAGGAAGATCTTGACTACATATATCCGAACCAAAGATTTATTACAATAAACATTTAATATCTCGTCTGGTAGGCATATTGAGTCCTACCGCCGCATTTTTTGCGGCCGTCTCCCCGCAATGATTGTTTGGCATTTTTAACAAGTAGCTGCAATAAAATACGGCAGCTCTGCAGCGGTATCTCAAAAGCCATCGCGAACTGCTGCAAACATTTTTCGTCTGTAAAACTATATAAGCGCCGGGACATTGCGCATGGTCTTCTACTGAACCATCACATCAAACGCGCCTGTCTCCACCGTCGCCCCATGCTTCATCTGCACGAAGATTCGATAGCGTCCCGGTGAAGGAAATCCATAGGGAAACTCGACCGTATTGGAGATCGGTTCCGCGTGCATCGGCATGTCTCCTGACATGTTCATCGGCCCATCAGCAACGCCGTTGCCTCCGTCGCCATTTGCAAGCATGACCGCGGCCATGGCCGCCGAGCCCTCAGGATGGGTGTGCGCAAATACGGTGCCGTCTGTCTTCACAAAGGCCGCGTGACCCGCCATACCCAGATAAGGCTGCATATCCGCCGCAGGCTTGCCCGCAGCATCCAGCAGGCGGAAGCGAAACGCATAGGCAGTATTCGCTGTCAGCGTCTCAGGCCGATCCCAGACCATCGCATATCCGTCCGGCAGCGTATACGAACTACCCAACATTCCTTTGCTCAACGGCTGTGGCGACCCGGCAGCATCGTCGGTCCCCAGCGGGCTGCCGGACATACCCTCGGGTACCGTTATGGTAGCGAGCAGTGTCTCCGGAAATCCATTCGCATGGACAACGTCGCCATAGAGCCTGTACTCTCCCGCTGGCATCACAGCAGGCAGCGCGACACGAAAATCTCCCGCGCTGGCCAACACCGGATGCAGATGAAAGACCGCATCCATCTCCGGCTGCCGTATCGCATAGAGGTGCATCAGGTGTCCGTGATCGGGTAGAAAGTCATCATTCAAACGCCAGCGTCTCTTCCGCAGATCATCTGTCGGCTCATACGCCGTTATCTTCAGATCAAGTTGATTCCCTGTCAGCACCGGCTCTACGCCAAGTGGCCGATAAATATCCGCCGAGTAGCTTGCCGCCTCGACATTCCACCACTTCGCACCACCCCATACCATCAGCCCCATGAGCACAAGGCTCCCCGCAGTAGCAAAGACCGCACGTCGCCGCCTCTCAGGCGAAGGGGCTGCGCCCGGCTGCAACCGAGCTTCGCGCACTGCGGCAGCCACAATGCCTGCCATGCTGATTATCAGGAAAAGCCCCAGAACTCCGAGCGTGATGCCAAGCCCGCGCTGCATCTTCAACGTGCTCAGCGCCACTGCCGGAACCGGAACTGATATCACCTGCGCTCCGCCCGCGCCCGAGACCTCGAACCGCACCTCCCATGACCCCGCAGCCATCATCCACAGATTTCCCGTGAAGAACGCAGGATCGCTCGCAGACCGCACCATAGCGTCTGATGTAGGCGGATGTTTCGAGGCCTCTCCTGTCATTGGCAGCGGCGTAATGCGGATGCCATCGACGGCGGCCCCACTCGACCGCACCTCGATCGCTGCCACTCCTGGAATGACTACAGGCGTCCGAACCGTCACATAAAGCCTGTACGGTCCCGCATCCACCTGTTCAAACACATCCTTGCTCCCCACATGCCCCCATGCTGCGTGCGGAACCAAAAACGCAACAACCAGCAACAGCACCGCGCGCACTGAGAAAGACCGCATCCTCATCGCTGGACGCTCCGCATCCACCGACCAAAGAGCAATCCAATCCACGTCCCGATCGACGCATATACCGCAGCGCGCAGCAGACCAAAATAAATCTCAAAACCATGACTAGGAAGGAAGAACTCTCTTAGCCGGTCGAGCCCATCCGGCCGCGAGTTGTAATCGAAATAGATCGTTCCAAAGAACCTGTTCTCCGAAGCCTTCGATAGAAGAAATGTAGCAAAGGGCCATTCAACTACCGTAAGCACCGCGATAAAGAGAAAGCCCGAGGCCAGCGCAATCTTCCACGACTTCCATGTCCGCGTCCGCTGCCAGAGAATGTCCAACGCAAATGCCGGCGCGAGGATCAGGATGGGAAACTTCGCCGGAACCAGATGCGTGACTGGAAAAAACACAGGCCCCAGCTTCGGCTGCGCAGGAAACAGAGGCAGAATCAATATCTCTGAGATAACAAAGATCGTATACACCGCAGCCGTAGATGTTGCAGCCCACCGGAACCGCGAGGCCTGCGAAAGCAAAGCCAGCAGCAACGGAAGCCCGATCGCCATCGCAATGTACGCGCTCACCGAGTGCAGCTTGACATCCCATGTGTATTCCATCAGGAAGAACATCTGCCCGCTTACCATCAAGCCGCCCACATACAAAAACAACCGCTGTAAGGCCTTGAAGCTCCGCTCTCCCGTTTGTGCTTCGTCAACTGCCGCCCGATTCATTGCGGCAAGAATCAAAAACTGCACACCCACCGCAACGCCGCGGATCCCTAAGATCAGCAGCGTATGGGGAGGACTCACAATCTTCACATCCAGCCCATACGCTGCGTGCCACCAGTTATCGAACGGGGCCGAAGTCAGCATCGCGATGCCGCCCCAGGCCGCAATAAATGCCCCCAGCGGCGCACGGAATCCCAGCACGCTTACCGACGCCGCCTTCATCTCCGCCGACCGGCCAAACGTCGTAGCAAAGATCAAATATCCGCAGATCACCGCGGCGATCACCCCGCACGCATAGATCGCCATATGCGCCGGCGTCCAGAACGTATCGCGCCCAATCGACCGGTGCCAGGAAACATCCCACGCCCCGCCGATCGAAGACGAGGTAACCGCCAACGCGCCCCACCACACGTACCAGGGAACGGCTCCGACCGCAGCGACACGCTCCTTCGGCAATACCGTCGAATGACCCGCGGACCACACAGGACTGGCCATAATCCCCTCCGATACTCGCTATGCTATACCGTCACCGGCTGTACTTATCAGCGGGCTTCAATGAGGATGATGTTGCCTTCGGGGTCAGTGACGGCGAGATCGCCCTCCACTTTTGTCCAGGTAATCTGCTGTTTGTGGAGGAGTTGGGTGGCCTTGCTGAGGCTCCTGGTGTTGAGGATGATGCGCGCTCGCGCGCCAAGGGTGGCGGGGGCGATCTCGACCCTCTGTCCGGAGTCTCCAGGCAGGTAAAGAAACATAGGATCGAGGGCGATGGGCTTGAAGGCTAATTTGTTGATGTAGAAGTCGTGAGCGGCAGTGGTGTCCTGCATGGCGAGGGAGACGGATACCAAGCGGTCAGCGATGCGATCTTCGCCGAGATGCTTGCCCCGGTCGTTGAAGTGGAGGGAACCGGGCATGTATTGGGTGTACTCAATGTTCTGACGCTCCGGACCAACCATGGTGAAGAGGAGATTGCCTGCACCGGCTTTGCGGACCGCCGTGGGAGATAAGCCGCGGCGGACGTAGTCGTCGTGGATGGCGTTGAGGTCGTCGCCTTCGAAGCAGAGATGGAGAAAACCTGCCTTTGGGTCCTGGGCGGTTGTGGGATAGAGCTCGATAAACTGGTGGTCGTTGATCTTGATGAAGGACTCGCGGACGACGCCGTCTTTAGCGAGGTTGAAGGCCTCCTGAAAGCCTAGTTTGGCGTAAAAGTCGCGGGCGATGGCGAGATCGTTGACGCGAATGGCCACGTGGGCGATGCCCGCGAGGGGTGGAGTCGGAGGTTGGCCTTCAACGGGCGTGATCAGGATGAAGAATGCGATGAAAAGAGCAGCGACGGATTGAGCGATCGCGCGGCTTATGCGGAAGACGAGGTGCTGATGATGCATGTGCAAGGGCTCCTTCATTCGCTACTGCCGCTGATTTCCACTGACACTCTCCCAGAGAGCCAGCCTACTGCATCGGCACAAACTTCGCATCGCAGCTATACGCGGCGGCGACCTTTCCATTCTTTGCCGGAACAACCGTGATATCCGTACCGCTGAAGTCGATGTTGGTCCCACCCGGTCCCAGCGTCACCGTTGCAAAGTGACCATGAACCTGCGTCTTCGTAATGTCGGAGATGTGCACGTTATCCAGCGCTATCTCAGTCCGATGTTCGTCGTTCAAACCCGCAATCAGCACATCGCCAGGAGTCGTGCTGGTTAGATTGCGAATCGTAATCGCCTTGTAGTCCGGGATCCGGTCACCCGTATACTTCGGATCCTCATAAGGCTCCGTCGTCTGGTTCGTGTAGTACGGGCTGATCGCAATCGGGTTCTTCACTCCGCGCATGCAGATGTTCTGGTAGACAAGATCGTGCACCGGCCCTCCACGTGTCACGTTGCTCTTGATCCGGATACCACTGGTCGTGTGGTCCAATGTCAACCCATCCACCAGCAGAAAACTCTGCCCCGTAAACGTCTCGCTCCCAATCGACATCCCGTGCCCGCTAAAAAAGTGATTGTCCAACACACTCATATGCGACACACCCGTCTTGATCGCAATATTGTCGTCGCCGTTGTCGATCCAGCTATGCGCAATCGTCACATTCGTTGAACTTCCCGGATCGATCCCGTCCGTATTCCTCGCATCCATGCCGCGTGTCGTAGGCGTCAGCAAATGCACTCCCCACGCTGTAAACCCGTTCGTCTGATTCACGCTCACATGGAAGTTCGTCGAGTTATGCAGCGTAATCCGGTATAGCACCAACCCATCCGCATGGCTGGCGACAATCATCCGAGTCGTAAAGTACCGCTCATTCTTCGGCTCGGCCTTCCGCGCCATCTCCCACCAGCTATAGTCCTTACCCATGATCTTCGCGTAGCCCCGTCCGTCGATCACGCCGTCCCCCATGATCCCGACATTCTTCGCATTGATAACCGCGATCAGCGGCTTGCACCCCCCGCGCACCGGAGCCGGACGCTGCGAAGCCGGAAACACCGTAGGCGGGCCGCTTGCCGCAATCGTCCCGCACAATCCAGGCGTAACCCCTTCGCCCGTCACTTCGTATAACGCGGCATCCCGCGACCCGAACAGCGTCACGCCCTTATCAACCAGTAGCGTCACCCCCGTCCTCATCTCCAGCGGCCCAGTCAAAAAAGCATTATTGCCTCCAGCCATCTTCAACTCCACCGCCTTCCCCGAACCACATCCATCTAAGGCCTTCTGGATCCTCTCCGTATCCAGTTTCGACTCGTCAGCCGGCGCAACCTTGTCCTCCACAGCCTTGAGCTTCGCCTGTAATTGCACGCAAGCCGCCGGAATCTTCGGCTCCTCAACCTGCCGCGTATCCTGCGCTTTGGCCATAAGCCACGCGCTACCAATCCAAAAGACCACTCCGACTCGAATTTGCATCTGTCGCCCTATCATTGGTCTGACCTCAAAAGCAGCACAGATCACCCTAACATAGTGCTCAATATCTGCCCGCCGTCGTGGCGGAAGCCCTCCGATCAGGTAAATCTCCCAGCGAATAGCACGTATTGCCGTCGAAACACAATATAAAAAAAATATTAATCAATGCTTGACAGACGTCGTCATAAAAGCAGAATCTTGCGATCGCAACTAAGTGGTCTGACCTTATCCACCATAAAAGCGCCGATAAGTGCGCATAGAACCGCAGCACCCTAGAGAGGTTACAGATGATGCCCCATAGCGATCGACCCACCATGTTCCGTTCCAGCAAAGGCGAAAGAACTGGTCTTCGCCATTTGATTCGCCATTTCATTCCAAGTCTGCTGGTTTTACTCACTGCATTCCTGGTGTACGGTTCACCCGCCAACGCCCAGCTCGCCGGTAAAGGCGAAATCAGAGGCACGGTAACTGACCAATCCGGAGCAGTCGTTCCCAACGCCTCGGTCGTCGCAACATCAACCAGCCGCGGCCTCAAGTTCGCAACCACGAGCTCGGCGACCGGCGACTTCTCCGTGTCTGCGCTCGACCCGGACATTTACACGCTTACCGTTTCGGCCCCCGGCCTTTCGACGACAACCCAGCAAAATATCCACGTCAACGCGCTCGAAGTCGCAAACGTGAATATCAGTTTGAGAGTCGGCGCCGAATCGCAGACGGTTACTGTCTCCGCCGCTCCACCTGCGCTCGAAACCAGCAACGCGACCCTGGGAGCGACCATGGAGAACGACATGTACTCCGCGCTTCCCATCCAGATGGGCGCTTATGGCCAGGCAGACCAACGCCGCGCCACCGACTTCGCGTTCCTGATGCCTGGCGTTCAAGGCAACAACACCACCGGCAACCCCACCACCAACACCGGAATCGTCAACGGATCGGGCAGCAAAGGCGCCGTCTCTGCGGTATATATCGACGGTATTCCGTTCGTCCGCGCCGGAGGCAATGGCGACCCGCGCTACGTCTGGACCGCAATCTCGGTCGATGCAGTCGATCAGTTCCAGGTGCAGACCAGCGGATACTCTGCCATCTACGAAGGCCAGGGCATTCAGAACTACAGCATCAAGCAAGGCGGTATCAAGTATCACGGCGGGGTGTACCACTTCTTCCGCAATACCGCCCTCGACACATGGGGATTCTTCGGCGCGAACCCCAATCCGGTGACCCACGTTGTCAGCAAGCCTATCGAGCACAGCAACGAGTTCGGCATTTATATCAGCGGCCCGCTGGTTCCCTTTGGCTCGTGGAAAGACAAGCTCTTCTTCTTCGGCAACTACAACGGTTTCCGCTATTCGAGCCAAACTCCTACGACCCTCACCTTCCCGACACCGGACGAACAGAAGGGTAACTTCCAGGCTCTAACCAAAACGGGCAGCTCCAGCAACACAACTCTTGGCATCTACGATCCTTCCACGCAGCCGGATTGCACAATGCACAGCAATAACGGACCCTGCCGATACCGCTATGGCTACGGACCATCGGGCGCCATCGGTCCTGCCGGATCGCCAACGGCAACGGGCGCCCCGATAGACGTAATTCCGCAGAACGAATTCTCGCAGATCGCCCTCAATCTCCAGAGCTATCTCCCTGCAGGTATCGGCTCAGCGCCTCAGAACAACTTCAACTCTCCTAATGCGACCGGTCTCACGAACTGGTCCACGACCAACCGTATCGATTACGCCTTCACCTCAAGAGACACATTGACACTGGTGGCAGCCATCGGTCGCCAGGCGAGTTCCAACCCTACCGGCCAGACGACCGCAGGGCGCAACGTCGGCCCAGTTCCTTACAACTACGGCCAGATCTTCGCACCAAAGACAGCAGTAGGCGTCATTGAGGAGACCCACATCTTCTCGCCGCATATCATCAATCAGTTCAAGTGGGGATACGCCCGCTATAACGGACCTACATTCCAGTCCAACCAGGTACCAGCCTATGCCGCGACGACCCAGGGTATAACTGGGCTACCGGCCGGACAAGCTGCAGGAGCTTTCCCGATCGTCACCTTCGCCGGCACCAACGCGCCTACAAACTGGGGTGGCCAGGTTGCCAATATTACCCTTGCGGAAAACTACACGTTGCTCGACAACGTGCAGTGGAACGTAGGCAAGCATTCCTTTACCTTCGGCGGTCAAATTGCCTGGCTGCAGTACAACGTCACTCCGGACACGGGAGGCTCAAGCCCACTAACCATCGCGAGTGCTGTAACGGAGACGGCAGCTCTAAACGCATCGCCCAAGCCCTCCAGCCCCACCTACGCAGCTACCACCAACACCGGCCTGGCCTACGCCAGCTTCCTCATTGGACAGAATGACAAGGGTAGTCTCACTCAGAACCTCGTGCAGCAATATAACTCGCGCTTCCGCGCCATCTCTCCCTATGTTCAGGACAACTGGAAGGTAACCGAAAAACTGACTCTGGATCTCGGTCTCCGCTGGGACTACTTCCCTAGCCTTCTCGAAGCACACGACAACATGAGCTTCTTCAACCCCAATCTTGCCAATCCCATCACCGGCACAAACGGCGCACTGCAGTACACAGGCACTGGAGCGAATACCTGCAACTGCCGCACTCCGGTCAACAACTACTTCAAGAACTTCGGGCCCCGCATCGGACTTGCCTATTCGGTCGATCCACGGACAGTTATCCGCGCAAGCTACGGCATCATGTTTACACACGGCAACGCTGTCGGTGGCGGTGGTTCTACTGCAGGATTGGCCGGCAACACTCTTGGCTTCTCCGCCAGTCCAAGCTTCGCAGCCAACGGCCAGCTGCTATCGACGATGCCCTTCACCGGGGACACCGGCGAGTTTCCGGCCTTCACTGCCGCCACAGGACGCGACTCGGGACCAGCCTTTGGAACGGGTTACACCACGACCAAGGGTTATACTGGCACACCCTCTACCGCCAGTTACTATGACCCGTATCTTGGAGGCCGGGCTCCGGAATACATCAACTGGACCTTCGGCTTCCAGCATCAGTGGACCAACGCCCTGACATCGAACATTACCTATGTAGGATCGCAGGGACACTTCCTTCCCGCCGATGGAAGCAACGCTCGTGGCTTCTGGGCCAACCAGCTTGATCCGAAATATCTGTCCCTTGGATCGGCTCTGACCTCGGCCGGTACATCGGCCTGTGCGGCCAACGGCCTCACTTGCCCGGCAAACTTCACCACGAGCCAACAACTTAGCGTAGCTCTTAAACCATTTCCCTTCTCCGGCGTATCCGACCAGTTTGGTAGCGTATCGAACTCGAACTATAACGCGCTGCAGACTACTCTGAATATGCGTGCCTCACATGGACTGACCTTCATGGCCAGCTACACATGGTCACGCTCGATCGACGATGGCGGCACCTTCCGCTCCGGTTACGATATTCCCGCCGCGTTCTCCGGAGATGGAAATTTCCATAAGGCCGATTCCATTGAGCGGTCCGTATCCACCAGCAACCAGCCACATCACGTTGTCGTCACCGGCGTCTGGGATCTTCCCTTTGGCAGAACCCTGCTCGACAGTGGCTGGCAGCGCTCAGTCTTCGGAGGATTCAAGTTCTCTACGATCTACCAGGCCTTCTCTGGCTCTCCTCTACCCATCACGTCATCAAGTTGCGGAACCAATCCCGCACAGACCGCCTTCTCATCGCCGGCGGGCGCCTGCATGCCGACTTATAATCCTACCTTCGCTGGCCCAGCTCGCATTAACGGCAGCTGGGGCAACGGAGTCACCCGTACTAATTTCAACTCAACAACGGGCGCTCCCCTTTTCATAAATTCCAGTGCATTCGTGGCTACCCCTAACTTCATCTTCGGCAACACGGCGCGCACAGCTCCGTACAACATCTATGGTCCGGGCAACTACAACCTCGACATCAGCCTTCGTCGCAACTTTGCACTTCATCTAGGGGAGCGCTCCAGGCTGAGTCTTCAGGCCGATCTTTACAACGTCACCAACCACACCCAGTTCACCGTAGCGAGCGCCGTGTTTGGCAACTCCAGCTTTGGTCAGGTCTCGGGAACCCAAGCCAATACTCGCCGCTCCGCTCAGCTCAGCGGACGCATCGAGTTCTAACCCTCTACCCCAAAGACATCCCCAAGGCCAGCCTTGGGGATGTCTTTTTCCAACCTCACACAAAACGTCATCTCGACCGGAAGCTCCGCTTTTGCCTCTGCAGTAGAGAAGCCTGCCCTGAGCGAAGTCGAATGGGATCCCTGTATTTCGCCTTTGCCGTTGCCTGTTTTCACCAACAACTAATCCAAAATCAATTGCTTACAAAATTATTCGCCAAAAACATCAGCAAATTCCCATGTCAAGCCCAAAAACCACGTAACCAAAACAAAATAAAAGACATCCTAATTGCGTAGGAGTTTCTCCCAATCCATTACTATTGAAATAGAAGGAAAAAAACCTCGGCTGAGAAGCCGAGGTTTTCTATTTGGCACTAAACCCTTTAGAAAGACGATTTTACCCGTAACCCTTTTAGAATGACGATTTTGCAATGACGAAATACAGTAAGTAACTGATTACAAGCAACTTACAAAAACATATACGGGGGGGGGTGGCACACTACATTCGACAGCAACGAGGGGACATTACGGGCATACATAGCAGCAGACATCGTTTCTTAGGGAAGTTTCGCGGCCTCTGCCACAGGATTCCAATGATCCGGCCCACCGAGAAACTCTCTCGGAAGAAATTGCCGTGCCTCCTGTTTCGACAGTTGGTGTGACCAGGGCACGCGGTCAACGACCGATGAACCGGGCCCCCTATTGCCGTACTCCGCATAGAACGTATGCGCCGGAATATCATCCTTCGTCCATGGCGACCACCCCTGTGGACTAAGCTCTGCAGGAAGCATTGTGTTCATCACAACGACTCTCGAAAATTCCCTCCACGGTCTGCCAAGATAGAAATGTCTTCCCTGAAGCTCATCGCTTGTCACAGTGGAATTCGTAATAACGTATCCAGTGGCCTGCTGTGGACCCGTACGCGATTGCGCAGTGAGATACCCAGGAATCTGCTCATGAATCGTTACGTGATCGAAGACAGCGGCTGCATTTCCAAAGATGAAATCCACGCCGCCGGTGATGTAGCTCTCCGTGTAATACTGCCGTCCGAAGTCCGCAAAAAGAGTGTCCTGATAACCAAGGAAGCGGCAATGCTTGAAGATGGCCTTGTCAGAACGCACAGCAATGGCGACAGCCTGTCCGGTCGCGCCTGCGGTGTTAGCAAAGGTTATGCCGTCGGCATTGAACTCTGGCGCTTCCACGTCAACCGTTTCTGAAAAGAAAGTTCCTCCAGCGCTCTTCGCATTCTGTGCCGCGGTAATGACGACACGGGACGGATCAGACGAATCGCCCAGAAATGTTGTGCGCGGACGATTTGCCGTAACGATGACACGCTCTGAATAGGTTCCCGGAGCAATATGTACATACAAACGGCCAGACGCACTAGGTTGCGGAGCATGATCCATCGCGCGCTGAATAGTAACGAACTCTGTAACGCTATTACTCGATGGATCATTCGACGGTGAAACATGCACATGAACGTCCTGTGCATGGCACAGAGTAGCGAAGAATAAGATCAGTGAAAACTGTCGCATTTACTCGCTCGTCACCTAATCTGGAGAGACGCACCTGGAAGCTTTGTAATGGCTTGCCCATTAGGAACGTGAACATCGAAGTGTTCAGCAGTAACGGTTGCATAGCCAATCGTGACGCCAGTCGGAGCATGAATAGAGACATTGCGCAGCGTTAGTCCCTGAATCGGCGCTTCTGGTAAACCGGCAATAACACCTGCAGTCTTGGTGGCAGTCGCGGTCATGTTTTCAATAACAATATCGTGAAAGTGTGGAGTCAACCGAGTGACAGCCGCCGGAGCCAAATCTTCCGATGGCAAAACGCCTGGATAGTATGCGCTAATGATCAACGCTGTCTTAACCTCTTCCATCTGAATATCGTCGAAATGAATGCCGCTGACATCGTTGCCGCGGTCGCGATTTGCCTTGATGCGAATGCCATTGTCGGTACCACTGAAATGGGCGTGTTCTACAGAGACGTTTTGCACACCACCAGCAATCTCACTTCCGATAGACAGTCCATGTCCATGTCGAAAGTCAACGTTGGTAATCCGTATATTTTTACTCGGCAGATCACCACCGGGCGAATTGATAGCACCGGACTTGATCGCGATGTTGTCATCTCCAACATCCGCAAACAGATGATCAATCACTACATTGCTACTCGAGAATGGATTGACCGCATCAGTGTTAGGCGACGTCGCTGGCGCAAGCACACGAATGTTCCGGATAACGACGTCATCGGAGTTATACGGAACCAGCTGCCACATCGGAGAGTTCTGCAGCGTAACGCCCTCCACGCGAACATGGTGACAGTGGTCAAACACGACTAGCCTCGGCCGACTGTGCTCGGAGCCCAGAATGCCAGAATCCTTGAAGCGACGAGCTTCGATCCACCAACTCTCTCCATTGCCGTCTATGACACCGCTGCCCGTAATTGCAACATCTTCAGCGTTTGTCGCACTCACAAGTGACTGCAGACCAGGACTGCGAAACTCCGTCTTCGCCGGATAGTCGGCGTGGTCGGGAGAGCCGAGCAGAACAGTCCCAGCCGCAAGCTCAAGCGTGATATGACTCCCCAGCACAATCGGCGCGCTAAGAAAGGTGCCGCCACTCAGACGAACTGTGCCACCTCCCGAATGAGCACACTCGTCTATCGCGGCCTGGATAGCGCGGGTGTCCTTGGTAACGCCATCGCCCTTTGCACCATGTTGCCGGACGTCACACACGCGTTCTGCAACAGCGGCACTCAATGGGAAGAACAGCAAAGCCGCAGCAAGGAAATTAGAAAGCCGATTTGCTGAATGAGATTTCATTAGCGACTTGTACAGGTCGCATAAAACCAGCGTCAAGAAATATTTCATCCAGTAGATAACTTTCATCGTTTGATTCTTCAACCGCAGATTCGCGCGTCGCCGGATGATGACGATATGCTGGTGTGGACTTTTTTATCTGTTCTTCGTGAGGGTTGGATGAGGTTGCTTGCGGCTTTGGTGGTCTTGGGGTGTGCGGTGGCGCAGGCCTCGGCGTCGGGGCGGGATGTGGCCTCAGCAAAGATGGCGGAGTCGGTGATCCGGGAGTGGCCTGCAGGCGTGATAACAACCGAGAACAAGCCGGGAGAGTGGGCGTACGAGGAGGGCGTGCTGCTGGATGGGATGGTGGCTCAATGGCATGCCACCGCTAATAACGCGGACTTCAAGTACATCAAGGATGCAGTGGATAAATATGTAACCGAAGATGGAATGATTAGGGGATACAAGTCGGACGCCCATAGCTTGGACGACATCGAGATGGCGCGAGCGGTGTTGGAGGTGTATCGAGTAACGCGACAGCCGAAGTATGCCAAGGCGGCGAAGTTCGTGCACGATCAGCTTGCTACGCAGCCTCGAACCGCAAGCGGGGGGTACTGGCATAAGCAGATCTATCCAAATCAGATGTGGCTCGATGGGGCTTATATGGCGGAGCCTTTTCGGGCGGCTTATGCGGCTACGTTTCACGAACCGGCAGACTTCGACGACATTGCGAAGCAATTGCTGTTGATGGATGCAAAGATGCGCGATCCGAAGACGGGTTTGCTGCGGCATGGGTGGGATGAGTCGAAGCGGATGAAGTGGGCGGATGCGGCGACGGGCCTTTCGCCGGAGGTATGGGCGCGGGCGATGGGCTGGTATGCGATGGCACTCGTAGATGTGTTGGACTGGATGCCTGCTCACCACCCGCAGCGGGCGGCATTGGTAACAGCGTTGCAGCGCACTGCCGCAGCGATAGTGACGTATCAAGACAAAAAGACTGGCCTGTGGTGGCAGGTGATGGATAAGGGCGGGAGGCCCGGGAATTATACGGAGGCTTCGGCTAGCTCTATGTTTGTCTATGCTCTTGCAAAGGGCGCTCGGATGGGATATCTGCCGCAGAGCTATAAGGCCAACGCACGACTCGGGTGGGAGGGGATCCAGAAGGCGTTTGTTTCGACTGGGCCGGACGGCTTGATGGTATTAAATGGGACGGTGAAAGTAGGCGGGCTGGGTGGGACTCCCTATCGTTCGGGGACATTTGATTACTACGTCGGTGAGAAGACGATTGCCAACGATGCGAAGGGTATTGGGGCTTTTCTATTAGCCGGATCGGAGATAGCACAGGCTTCAAACGAGGCACCGAAAATGTGAATGCGTCAGTAAATAAGCTTCAAGGAAAATTGAATTTGACGTGAGTTCCCTGCGGTTTTGCTGATTACTCCAAACCCCGCCCCTTCAAGCGTGTTCGCGGGGAGCCCCATCGTCACGATGTTGAACAGGTTGAAGAACTCCGCACGAAATTGCAGGCTAACGAGATCGCCTCCGCCCGATCGCTTGCCGAACGGCGTGTCCTTGATGAAGGCGAAGTCATAGTTGTAGAAAGCTGGCCCACGAAATGTGTCTCTGCCGAGGCTGCCAAAGCGGCCCTTATTCGGCCCCGTGCCGTCGGGCAGATTGATTGGAATCGAAAAGTAAGAAGTGTTGTTCGCGCCCATTCCGAAGTAATCTTCCCGTATCTTTCTCGCCGTAGAGAGGTGGGGCTTCCCTATCTGATCCGGGCGATCAGCCCCGTTGGAACCAGCGCCTGTCTGTTGGACTCCGGAGTAGACGGTAAAAGGCAAGCCACTGGTGATTGTCGAGATGCCCATGATCTGCCATCCCCCTGTCACCTTCGAAGAGACACTATCAAGAGCAGCCCAGTCTTCGAGATGAAGGTCCTGTACGGCGCTCAATGTGAATGCATGCCCAACATCGAAGGTGGATGGACCCTTTTCAGGATGAGTATTGAAGGGATCCTGCGGATAGGCCTGCGCCACCGCACCAGTTGCTCCCAGGCCGCCACTTACCGAGCTTGTGTCATCAATTGATTTTCCCCATGTGTAGCTGGCCGAGAGGCTAGGCCCACGACGGCCAACGTTTCCGGAGAGCGAGGTTTGGAGCGCGTGATAGGTGGAATGCGAAGAGGCAGTGATGACACTCTCCAGACCAAAGCCGCCAATAGGTACACCCGAAGAATCAAACCGCGTATGACGGGCAAACTCAGGACCTGCACCGGGATAAGCATTCGGAAAACTTGTCCGCGGCAGCTTTACTCCCGCGGTTCCGACATAGTTCACATCAGCCGTCAGAGTTCCGAAGGCTCTCTCCAAGCCAGCTGTCCAGGTATAGAGGGTACCGTTTCCGAAGGACCGATCAATTCCACTAAGGCCGAGAGGGCTCACCGCGTGGCTCGGCGTAAGGGCTGCAACGTCGTTCTGATAGCGATCAATATCCATCACCGTATTGGGCGCCACATCCGTTGTATTGCCGCTCGCGAAGATATCTACGCCAGCCGGTGTGTATGCGCGCGGCAACTGCGCGGGCGTGATCTGAAATCCAAACGGAACCGGAGCTCCCTTGGCCGCCACCAGTCTGGGATAGACAGCAAAAGGCGTAGAGCCGGTAAGAAAGTTGTCCTGCCAGATGTTCGGCGGAATGACGGTAACCGCACCTCCCACATGAAACTGCAAGAGCTGTGACGCGCGCCACGTCAGCTGTACCCGGGGTCCCCAGCCATCGAGGTTGAGCTTATACCCAGGCTGCGGGTTGACCACGTATTCCTGAATGTTGCCTGTATTCAAGAAGCCTGACGTTCGTTTTGCGCGCTCCGTGATCGGCGTATAAATCTCCCAGCGGAGGCCATAGTCGAGGACAAAACGAGAACTCAATTTCCAGCTATCCTGCGCATAGATAGCTCCGGCGTTGCGATTGATCGCCGCTGGCCCAATGTGTTCTCCATTGGAGAAATAGCTGGGCGCAACCGCAACCGTATAGACAAAAGGGCTTCCCGAGAGCAACCCTGTCAACGTATCGGGCAGTGGATCGCCGACATGAATGTCGTGAGTTCCGCTAAGTGATGGAATATCGGTTCTCGCATAGGACGTTCCGCCACCGAAGTCATATTCTCCGTTTGGGCTAGTGCCAAAGTAGGTAGTATCCCTGTTGAAGCGAACTTCCCCACCAAACTTCAATGTGTGAGGTCCCGTTGCTACAGTGAAATTCTGTTGCGCCTGAAACAAGTTTCCAAACGCCGTCATCACCGATCCTGCAGCGGAATTGAATGCTTCAAATGACCCGTCGCTAAACTTCAAAGCAGGATCTGTTCGATTCGGTGTTGGGAAGGAAGGTGTGCTCCGGGTAACACTTATGGAGGACGCCATAGACACATTGGGCGATATCGTGCGGGTAAAGTTGAACACCAGATTTCTCTGTCGGTCTATGTACTGAACTCCAAACGAGGGATCGATAGCAGTCTGGTCAGGATTCGTAGTCGGGCCAGTTAGATTATTGAAATTGAACCGCGCTAGAAAATGATTCTTGTCGGAGAAGTCGTGGTCCAGACGGATTGAGAACTGGTCCGCATCGGTTACCACTTTGGACGAGGTCGCATAGGTATGCACTCCATAAGAACCCGTTGGGAGATTCGGCAGCGGATATCGCGCCAGCACTTTGGCTATCCCGGGATCTACAGGCACCGTCAGCGTATCGCCTGGATAGGCCGTCGTGTCTATTCCCTGCCGCTCTTCTGCGGTGGGAACAGGAAAGACTTGGGTGGTGCCAAGCACCTGCCGGAAGCCCTGATATTGTCCGAAGTAAAATGTCTTCCCCCGGCCGTCGTATACGTGGGGAATCACAATAGGACCGCCATTGGTAAATCCAAACTCGTTACGGCGAAAGGGCGGAATTCGTTCGGGATGCTCAGCAGTCGCATGGTCAAAGTAGTTGCGTGCGTCAAACGCGGAGTTTCTTACGAACGAGAAGACCGATCCATGAAATCCGCTGCTCCCTGACCGGGTGATGATATTGGTAAAACCCGCTGCACCTCGACCGATCTCGGCGGGCATCCAGCCAGAACTCGACCGAATCTCCTCGACCGCGTCCACATTGAAGTTAGAGAACGTCGAGCCGCCCATCTCGGGATCGCTGATGTCCGCTCCGTCCATTGCAAATACGGCCTCAACTCCACGTTGGCCATTGATGGCAAATTGTTGCGTGAAGTTCGTCGCGCCGTTTGCATCGGTCATGGTACCGGCAGCCAACAACAATAGTTGGCTGAAGTCGCGCTTGTTGAGTGGAAGCACGCTCACGGTCTGGCTCGATAGCGCCTCGCCACCAGTGGACGCACGCTGGTCAGTCACCGAAGTTACAGAGAGACTTTTCTGAGCCGAAAGCGTAATGACAACTGCCGGAGAAGTACCCGCTACATTGATGGGGGTAGCATATTGAATCTTGTCGTGGTTTGCATCGATTGAAAGTCGATATTCTCCGGCTGGAATGAGTTCGATCCGAAATTGTCCATCTGCGCCCGTGGTTGTATTGAAGGTTCCACTTTTCCCTTTAAGGCGGACTCCGGCTCCCTGGATCGGCGCACCCGTGGCGTCGCGGAGCACTCCCTGCCAAAGAGATAGTGCAGCATTCTGTGCCAGGATTCCGATCGAAAATAAAAACCAGGCTGCGGGTACCACCGCCAGTATTTTGGAATAGCGCCTCATCACCAACTACGAGGCCTGAGGTGTTGTGTTTGAATCATTCGCGAAAGTGTCCTTTATCTCGTTCCCAAAGAAATTTGATTGCCTTATATTACTTGTTGCCTACGCGTCGTAAGAATATCCAATTGACCCACTAGATTTCCATTCTGGCCTTTTGATGTGGAGCGAGTATGTTGACTCATTGGGAACCCGAGGTTATCTCGACCTTTGCCGGAGATGGAATTGCCTACTCGGAAACCGGTGCGTGACAAGTTTCCTGTTGTTGGCGTAGAGTTCCGACCACGGTTGTAGCGTGAAATCACCGCTGCGGTGCGGCGCGGCCCCTGATCTCTCTCGACGGTGTATCTTCTGCAATACCGGCTCTCAACCGAAACGGGTCAAAGGCCTCGGTCTCGGAATCAATCGCAAGAAACACCAGCAGGATCGACAGAAAACGATGGCACAACTCATAATCCACTACGATGCCAAGGAGCTTCGGAGGAAAGAGTCAACAAAACGCCCTACACCTGCGATGTTTATCGCGGCTACTTAAAGACTTGGATTTCTCCACGTTGGGGTAGCTACAGGCTCTCTGACGTCAAAACTGCTGAAGTGGAATCCTGGCTACGGTCGATTGACCGGACGGCTGGCACGAAAGTGAAGATCCGCAACCTTATGACTACGCTTTTCAACCATGCCATCCGTTAGGAATTTATCGAAGCTAACCCGATCACCGCCCCAAGTCGTGGCGCTGGTGTTAGGCAAAGCGAGAAGCGGAAGAAAACTCCTGAAGTCCTGACAATTCAGGAAATCCGTTCGATTCTGGACGAACTTCCAGTCAGTTCAGGACCCTCATGTTCCTGTTCGCTTGCACCCGGGTGAGGTTCTCGGAACCTCGTGGCCTCAAGTGATGGATGTCGACTTCGCTTCGCTTACACTTCGAATCCGGTCGAGGCGTTGTGAAGAAGTATGTGGGAGATCTGAAGACGAGGGCCTCTCGTCGTAACCTTCCTCTTCATGAAGAGTTGATCATGGCGCTGGAACAGCATCGTGCTACCTCTGCTTACAACCAACCGAACGACGGCGGGCTGGCGTGACGAAACAGGTCAGTTGGAAGTTGTTTAGGACTTCAATTGCAACCCAATTGACAGCTAATGGCGAAAACTCATACTCTGTCGCGTAGTTCACTCCACCCGTAGCCAGCAGAGGCAGGTTCAGCGACCGTGCGATACGGATGGCCGCCCGGTTGCGATGCTCTTCTTCGCGGTCGAAGTGGCGCTGTAACTCGACGTAGACATTACGCGGGACCAAAGATGTTCACCAATTGCTCGACGGTCTGCTGTGCAGCGTCATAGCCTCCGCCTGTCAGTGCAGCAGCCAGCGGCCCTTCACTGCCACCTGTCAGGCAGACCAGATCCTTGCCGTATTTCTCGAAGATCACTGGTAAGCGCCGAGCCTTCGGCCTTCGTACTCTCGCGTAGTTTGAAATGGGTAGTAAGGCGGCAGAGATTCTGATAGCCAGTGCGTGACTCCACCAGCAGCGGCAGCCGCACAGGTTCAATCGGATGCTGATGGGGCAGATACGTTCGCAGGCCGCAATCGCTGTCCCAGATCGCTCACCGCGACCTCTGCTCCGATGTGCGCCCGTACACCTCGCCTCTGTCCTTCCATGTGAAAGCGCGGCGCACCATAGACACCGTTGCGGTCGAGCAGCGCCATCGCTGGCATCTCCAGTTCGGCGGCTTGCTGCATCAACGAATTCGGGCAGCGATGCGCCCTCCAGAAAGCTGAAGGCGGAGCGAGCGTGCAGTTCGACGTACTCAGTCATACGTCCCCTGCAAATACCAGCAGCGGGAGCGTGGATCGAAGGCGATGCGGCACACACGCTCTACGCTCTCCGCTGTCAGCCGGACATCCCACTCTTCGCGGCACCAGTTGGCCTCCGACCACCACTGTCCGCTCACGCGCCACGGCCCCGCAATCTCGCGGACGGCATACCGCTGTCCGTCCCAAAAGACTCGCGCCGGCGCGTTGCCAACGAGCGTCAACACCGACGGCTTGCGGTGGACGGCAGACACGCAGAGCGGTTGGCACCGAGAGTGGTGGCTTTTCGCTCTTCGCGGGTGGCGGAGGTGCGATACGGAATCATGCGGAAGGCGTTCGGTCGATGATCGTCTTTCAGCTCGATCGAACCGACCCGTTCCTCACCGAGGAGCTTCCGCAGACGCGCAAGCATCACCTCCAAGACTCCCGGTTCCGGTGCCTGCGGCAGAAACAGACCATGCTGCGCGCGGTATGGCGCGGCAGACTGTGCGTGCAGTTCCAAGCTGACAATCGCGGCGCTTGGAGGATGTGTCTCTAAATCCAGTTGCAAGAGCTTGAGCAGCGTCGGCTTGTCATGCAATGGTAGAGCAGGCCGGATGATGCGCTCATGTCTGCTCGCCGCCGTCGAGACGCAGCACGACCCGAAGCAGAGGCAATGGCACGTGCCTTCGACTTCACTCGCTCCAGCAGCGCATCCGTCATGCGCGCGAGCAGGAACAGCAGAGGTTCCAGCATCTCTACGGGAAAGTCCAGTTCCATGCGTTCAACCAGGCTCTCCTCGAAGCTCGGTTCTATCGGGAACATCAGGTGCGGCCATGTACCGCGAGCGAGCGAATGCAATCTCTTTCCCGCTTGCCCGATCCGTGCAATCAGATCGGTCTCGGAGAGTGCGGCCAACTCTCCGCAGGTGCGAATACCCCACGACTGAAATGTCTCCTCATGCTCCGGCGCTAGGTCCAGCACACGCAGACGGAAGATCCCGCATCGCATTCGCCTCATCGCCAGGTGGCACTACTGAGACGCCAGTTCTGCCGAGTGCAAGACACACGGCAGCATCAAAGTTCTGTGAGACCGCTACGTTTGCGAGGAAGCCAGCCGCCATGACGCGCTGCCGCAATTTGCTGGCGAGCTGTGTGGCGTCCCCGAACAGAGTAGTTCATGCCCTGTATGTCGAGAACATAGGTGCCGGGGTGTGTCTCCACATACTCGATACGTGGCGAAAACATGCACGCGATGGTGTGAAGAATCGTCTGCGCGGAGACTTCCTCTCCGGGTACGCGGGAGACAGCGACGACCTCCGGGAACGATTCCCCTTGCAGGCGAGTCATGCCGACTTCAACACCCAACACACGCGCCGCTTTGTTCGCCGCAAAGACGATCTCTGTCGGTGGCTCACCGTCGATCAAGCGCAAACGGTCGCTTCCGCAGCTCCGGGCGCTGTTGCGCTGCGACCTGCGCAGCGAAGTTCGGGGGATGAAGAACGGCGTACATTACCGCACCCTCGACCAGAGAGTTTCAGCACGCCATTCGGCCCGCGCCGGTGGTTTCTTAGAAAGGAAAGGAGAGCCTTCATTGCGATTGCGCTCGCGCACCAGAGTGTATTGCTGTCCCTCGAAGAGAGCGGTTTCACCGCTGGTACTGAAGGGACGAACATTGGCCGCCTCACTACGCAGAGAGAGTGCCGCGCAACTGCTGGCGCATGGCGATTGACTGAGAAAGATAAGAGCCGTGCGGGCCTGCTCGGCTGCGAGACGAAAGCGATACCACGTCGCCAGCGGAATGCGCATCGTGTGTTGTGGGAGCACATCGCTCATATCAAGCACGATCGCGGCGAAGCCTCCGGCCTGAAGCAATAAATCAGTTGCTTTCAGTGCCTGCTCCAGCCGCGACCACGGTTTGTCTGTGACCTTCTGTTTGCGCTCTGCCGACATGCGGAGCCATAGCAGCCGTTTCAAAACAATGTTCGCCGCGGCTGCGGATTCCGGCGAGAGTGCGTCACTTACATCGACCCAGGCACAGGCAGCCCCAGATTGAGTGATGGCGGCGATGGCGGTGAGTCCGAAAGATGTCTTGCCCGTCGATGCCGCGCCGGCGACTTCGGTGATACTCCCACGCGGAAGGCCACCACCCAAAACCACGTCGACTTCGCTGATGCCGGTGGGGAAGACTTCCGGGGCCTGCTTGATCTTGAGCAGCAAACCAGCGCCCGATGAAGCTTGAACGTTCTACACAAGTTTGAACCTCGTCGGTGAAAAGAGGCGTCCTCAGTTGCGTAACGCTCTTCCTGCTTGCACCTAGCGTAATCTCACCCATCTCATTCATAGCCAGAATATCGTTTTGAAGCCCGAACAAAATGGCTTCCCGTGTGATGTCGCGCAGATTCTGAACCCGATCAGCAAATCCAACTAAATGTTCACGGTTTTCCTGGACCCAAGGCAACAACGCGGTCAAAGTAGACTTGGGAAGAGCAGATTGCGTTGCCTCATGAAGCACAATCGGAAGGATAAGAAAGGCGACGGCAAAGGGAAGCGGTTTGTTCGTCTTCTTCTGGAAGTCATTAATTGTTTCGGCGACCAACATGGCGCCAAACGCTGGATTGAAGAGGTTCTTCTCTTCGACTACTCTTTCAGCCCAAAATCTCACTTTCCCTTCTCCTCAGTTTCCTCAAGCTCTTCTACAAGACTGGCAAATTCTGGATGCCAGCCAAGAGCATAGCGATTCGATAGCATGTGATAGCTCCCGTGTGTCAAGAAACGTTCGCTCACGGTGCGTAGCGGAAAGCTGGCTTCCTGCTCTACCCAACGAAACAACTCTTGGCCGTTTGCGGCTTTCTCCTCCGCCGAACAAGGGGTTGGCAATTTATCCAACATCGATGCGAAGCGAGGCTCCCAAGCTTCGGTCAATTCTTGCTCGTACTTGGCCAGTTCGCCATCGACCAAAAGATCCTGACGCAACCAACGGGAACGCTGTTCGGACGCACGGTAAAAATCACGTATCGCATACTCGATCCGCTTGCCCCCAACATTGACATGACGAAGCTGGCGAACAAATGGCCGTTTGTCCAGTTCCGCGATCACCTCTTGGGGCGGATTCGTGGTCTTCAGATCGACCGGCAATGCCGAACGCTTGAACTCCTCACGCAGGTCATCGATTCGTTGGTCGATCGCCATCACAGGGATCGATTCAACCGCCTTGTTAGAAAGCGCCTTGATGATTATCCCAAACCACCAACCTTCCAGGCGTTCTGCAAGATGAGCGAGCTGCTCTGTCGGAGCCGCAAAATGGAGCGCTTGTACAATCTCCTCCGCTACATCGACGATACCTGGCGAGCTATCAAGCACAGTAATTGCCTTGAGGAGATTTATTCGACTTTCTTTAGGGAGCGAATTGTATGCCGCATAAGCGTCAACATTGGCCTTACTTTTGGACGTGGTCGCTGTCTTCCGCAGCAGAGAATCTGCTTGCTCCTCGTCGCGACCGTTCGCGCGTAAGTAAGATCCTGCCGAATTTTCTGGTGCAAGGCTAGTGGTTAATAAGATGAAATTTGTTCGAAATGGAGTCTCAACATCGGCTAGCACCGCTTTCACCCAGATCAGAAGGGTATTCCAAAGATCCGAGCTCGCATCGCTTAAGTTGCGTGGGGTTCCAAGGTGATGCTTGGTCTGAATTAGCTGACTGGGAGTTCCGCTGGACTCGAACGCGACATCATCGAATTTCTCGACCGAAATACTGAGGTCTGGATTAGTCGGGATGGCACGAAGTCCATAAAGGAGAGCGATTCGGCACTGATAGAGGTATCCCGTCGCTGATGCACTGGCCTCATGCGAGATCTTTCTGTCAGCCATATACAGCTCCTCAAGGCAGATAAATGCAGCAAATGGTAAGAAGGAACATCATAAATGGCCAAATCTCACAAGGATAGGGAGGAGTTTCACTCCTCGCCTGTCTGCAGCCGCTCGCACGTCTTCCGCCACCCTCCACAGCGGGCCTGTTCGAGACTGTTACGAAACTCTTGCCCGCGTTCAAGTCGTAGCAGTCCAACTTTCGAGGTGGATATATCATCCAATAGGTCCTTGAGGAATTTGCCGGTTACGCCACCGCCAATCACCAGCCCCCGCATGAAGTCCCATTTTGTCGTTAATAAGCACTGAGCTGCTCGGATCCGCCGCATCCAAGAGATGTGGTCCACTCTCTCTGGAATCGAGCAAAATGAAAGCTCAACTCGTCGTTGTCGTCACGGGAGCCTCTGCCGGCCTTGGCCGGGCCATCGCTCACGGATATGCAAAACGCGGTGCAAAAGTAGGACTGCTGGCTCGCAACCCGGAAGCACTGGCCGCTGCCAAACGGGAGTGCGAAGCGTTGGGCGGGCAGGCGATTTTCATTCCGACTGACGTGGCGGACGCCGACGCCGTGGAGCGCGCTGCCGTGCAGGTAGAGCAAGAGTTCGGCCCGATCGATATATGGGTGAACAATGCGATGGTCAGCGTCTTCTCGCCGGTGAAGGAAATGGAGGCATCGGACTACCGGCGCGTCACAGAGGTTCTTTACCTTGGGTTCGTGCATGGCACCCTTTCCGCGCTACGCAGGATGTTGGCGCGAGACCGCGGCACGATCATCCAAATAGGATCGGCTCTCGCCTATCGTTCGATTCCTCTGCAATCCGCATATTGCGCCTGCAAACACGCGATCAACGGCTTTACAGATTCACTGCGCTGCGAGCTGTACCACGACAAGAGCAACGTGAAGATTACTGCCATCCACATGCCTGCCATGAACACCACGCAATTCAACTGGGTCAAGAATCGAATGCCCGACAATACGCAGCCTGTGCCACCCATTTTCGAGCCGGAAATCTCTGCCGAAGTAGTAGTCGAAGCCGGCCTGGCGAAGAATCCACGGCGCGAGTACTGGGTGGGAAGTCCAACCATCAAAGCGATCATTGCCCAGAGGATCGTTCCGGGACTGCTGGACAGGTATCTTGGTAAGACCGGGTACAAATCGCAGCAGATCGCCGGCGAGCCGCGCGACCCTGACGCCCCGAACAATCTCTACGACTATGTACCGGGGGTGCATAGCGCTCGCGGCAAGTTCGACGACCGGTCAAAACGCACGAGTGCCGAAGTGTTCGTCTCCCTCCATCGTGGATGGTTTGCTCTCGGCGCATTCGCGCTGATCGGCCTTAGCGGGTCGCTCTTCGCCGGACGGCGGCGATGACAACAGCGGGAGTTGTCTCAGGCAACAAGTCCGATTTTGGTCCTGCGCTGGTCATCGCGACCTCGGCGGCGTTACTGACGCTGGCTCCCGTGGCGGCCAGGCAGTTGGGGCTGATCGACCATTTGCCCGACCCGCTGGGAAGTGTCTTTGCATCTGATGAGATCACCGGTTCACCGCTGGCGCGTCCAATGGGAATACCCGATAGCCTGCTGGGAATCTCCAGCTATAGTGCGACCCTCGGACTCGTACTGTTGGCACGTGATCACCCTCTCGCACGCAAGCTGCTCGCTGCGAAACTGGTCGCGGACGGAGCTGCCGCAGGCGTCAACACGGTGCGTCAGATAGCGAACTTCCGCAAGCTTTGCTCCTGGTGTACAGCGACGGCGATCTCCACAGTATTCATGGTCGTAGCCGGACGAAAGATTATAGCGACGGAGTTATCCACACTCGGAAGCTGATTCGCCCAGCTACCGCGAACGAAGCGTCAACTTTTTAATATTTCCGCCCTGCTGAATGCTGATATGCAACTTCTTCCATGGATGATCCTGCGGCAACGGCAGGACTGCAGTGTGAAGGTCCACTGCGACCGGCCTGGTGGAAACCGGTTCGGATAACTTCTCTGAATCGACTGCCCAGCGTATCTCGGCGACGGCGCACAGATCGACGCGCAGTTGTTTGCCCGCAGTTACCCATTCGCGCGGTTCACGCTCGGTCCAAATCTGAAGGGGCGATCTTCGTCGCTCGATCTGATAGCGTTGCACCGGTTGCGGCGGCATATCCCACACTTTCCCCTCACCGATTGAGCGCATTAGCTTGATATATTCGGCGTGCGCCCATACCAGCGGCATACCGGAACCTGTGGGCCTACCGTTGAATAGTTGGTGTTCCGGCAAGTCTTCGGCGTCCCAAACCTGTTCGGGAATCATGCCACATTCGCTGCTTTGGGCGGCCATTGTCTGCAGCAGTCGCTCGGCCTCGTGTGTGTTGCCGGAAGCGATTTCATAATGTCCTCGCTCACCGGCTAACAACGGCCAGCAGCGGCCGATGCCGCGGCCATCGAACGGCGCACCGTCGGCATGCTCACCATAGCCATCGTGCGTTGATCGCAGCCACCCCGGACCGGTCTTCATCTCTTTGCGCAATGTTGTGTCAAGCAGCCGAATCGTCTGAACAATTCGCGGATCCTCCGCAGCGCGAAGCCCAAAGCGCACCAACGCCAACGCGTCCGGGCTGACGACGTCCACCGCCTTCCGGGACCTATTACCGAACATGTGATTGGGCAGTTTAATGCGCAATCGCTTTGGTGACCGGTCCTCGATGGCAGACAGCGGCGCAATCCGCATGTAATAGCCGTCTACCCCATGCTCCTTCGAGAGATCAGTGCCTTCCACGTAGGTGTAGTCGTCAATGGCATCGTTCCAGGCGTCAGCCGTAGCGCGCAAAAATTCTGCGGTATCCGGTTCGCTCGCCAAATCCGCAAAGTCCGCGACTGCCAGCAAGGCTGCTACCTCGCAGGCCATCGTAAACACGGAGAACCCTGCGACCGCCTCCCATCGCCCCTGCTGTGTTCCTGGCCCATTCTTCACGAGAAACAAAGCCGCAGCGCGGACCATAGGCCATGGATCGAAGCTGCCGAGCTTGTACTCGCGTCGCAGTTTGTCTGCCAGAAGAATAGGCAGGGCGATGCCGTCCATTTGTTCCGCGCCCCAATGGACTGTGCCGTCAAGCCACATATTCTGGCACCAATTGCCGGCCTTCTCCTGTGTGCAGGCCAAATAGAACAGCGCGCGGTATGCCGCTTGTTCATCACCGCACGCAAGCTTACCCATCGCAGTTTCGGCAAGATCGCGCGGCCAAAGCACATGGTAGCCACCGATGTCCTTATCGCCTTTGGCAAAGCCCCACGGAATCGAAAGGCTTGCGACGAATCCGCCTGGAAAGCGCTTGGACTCGTGGGTCTGTAGCATCGCCGTGCTCACTCGATAGAGATTGCCGGCCTGCCCCTCCGACCCTGCAATGTCGAGATAGCGTTGCTGCTCCTTCTTCCATTGGTCGACGAAAGTCGCGCGTACCTCCTCGAACCTCTGCAGTATGCCCGCTCGGGCTTGCTGCGCAGCTTCCGCGGGCTGCTCGCCGAAAGCAATGGAGAGAATAAAGTTACCGCTCGACGCCCGCCAATCCACTTCCGCCAGGAGCGTGACGTTTCCTTTCGTCGCGGTGTTGTATCGCCTGGTCAGACGGCGGTGCTTCTTCAAATCGCTAAATCCATCGCTCTTGCCGACAAAACCGCAAGTCGTTTGCACATACGGCACGGAACATACTGCCGCCATGGAGGTGTCGCGGTGCGCTGCAAAGAGCATGGGAATGTCTTTGTACGCACCTATCCATGCATCGTTTTCAGATCCCTGGTCGGCAATTTGCGGATCGACGAGCAAATAGAGATGCAATGGTGACGTTGACTCGAATCGTACATTTACCAGAAGGCAATCCCTTACTGGATCACAGATAATCTCTTTGGTGATGCGGTATTTTCCTTCGCGGCAGATGCTGCGGATGACGTACCCGGGCACGCCGTCTCCTAAAGCATTGACCTCATGCATCGCATCTACCTTCTCATCCGAGAAGAACGTCTCACCGTCAGTGATTAGAAACCGGATAGACCTCGTGTTCGCCTTGTCGATGTCCGGATGGTAAATCTCGTTTAGTGTTCCGCTGCTGATCGTGAACCAGATGCGACTGTTATTCGCGACCGAGGTGCCAACGGCAGTCTTCGCGCCGGAACTCCAGCGCGGTTTCGCTCCCGGCCTTCCGGGTGCGGGCACCGGCTTTTCGGGTTGAGTCGAATCGTGCTCTTCAACTGTTGTACGCATTGCGCTCCGTCTTCTTTTTGATTGGATGCATGAAGGGTTCGGATTTGGCGGTTTCTCTCTTCCAAGGGGTGGAAGCCCACTTATAACCTCCGATTTGCATCGAACAAAGTCAAGGCACGGTGTTTCTCGGCCGTTCGATGCGCTGCGGGATGAAGCCGGGAGCGGTATGGCTAAAGATCCAGAACGAAACCAAATCATTCGCGAGGCATTGGAATCGACCAGCCTATCCGCTTTGATTTGTTTCTCACCAGAAAACGTGCTGCTTTTGAGTGGTTATTGGCCGGTTATGGGTTCGAGCGTGGCGATCTTCAAGCGAGATGGACACGTCGCGGTGATTCTTCCGGAAGATGAGGTTGATCTCGCGAACACGACGACGGAGGCCGAACTTATCTCTTACAAGCCTGCGACGCTGGATTCTCTTCGCACCCCCGCCGAAGCGCTTGTTGTGCCCCTGCTGTCCTTGTCCTGGTTCCTAAGACTCGGCGAAGAAAAGATTGGTACTGAATTGCAGGATGGTAGCCAGGCAAATCCATATCCATCGACCCACCGTTTTCGCCAAACCGCAGTCCCTCTCGTGGAGGAGGCATTTCGCGGGGTCAAGGTTGTGGCTGCGGACGAACTTCTCCGTCGACTAAGAGCTGTCAAGACTTCTGCCGAGATTGAGTTGATCCGCCAGGCAGCCAGCCTGGCTAAGTCTGGATTCACTGCTGCGGAAGCAGCCATTGCGCCAGGGCGTCGAGAGGATGAGGTCGCAGCAGATATTGAGTCTGCCTTCGCGCGAGTCGCCAACGATGGCTTCGAGCGCGGGCATGGCCGCTTCTTCTGCATGTCCGGCCCGAATTCCACCAAGGCCGCCGGCGCCTTCGCACAGACTCGCAGACGAGTTATGCAAAAGGGTGATGTCGTGATGATCCACGCCAACACTACCGGCGACGGCTACTGGACGGACATCAGCCGCACGTATGTGGTCGGTCCTCCTGGCGATCGACAGAAGCAGATGGCCGCAGCGATCGCCGAGGCAAGAACTGCCGCGCTGAACGCAGTCGTGCCAGGCATTGAAGCAAGAGACGTGGACGCAGCGGCTCGTAGCGTTCTTACGCGACACGGCTTTGGAGAAGCTTTTAAGCATTCCACCGGCCACGGCGTCGGTTTTGCCGCGGCCGACCCCAACGCTCTTCCGCGGATACATCCTGCCTCGCCTGATGTTCTCGAAGCGGGCATGACCTTCAACATCGAACCCGCAATCTACATCGAAGGAGTAGGCGGTATGCGGCACTGCGACGTTGTTGCCTGCACAGGTTCCGGTGCGAACGTTCTCACTGACTTCTAAGAGGCCTTATATGCACGGGTGCAAAATCACGGGCGGCTCAGTAAGCCTCTACACGGTGCCTACCGATGCGCCTGAGGCCGACGGAACGTTCGCGTGGAAGAGCACATCGATGGTCCTCGTGGAACTACAGAGCGGTGAGGTCAACGCGCTCGGTTACTCCTATGCCGATGCGGGCACCGCCGCTGTGGCCGAAAAATTATTGAAGGAAGTAGTCGTCAACAGCGATGCGCTCCGGCATCCGGAGACGCTTCAGAAGATGCTCCGCGACATTCGCAATCTGGGCGAAACCGGCATCTCGATGATGGCTGTTTCCGCAATGGACAACGCGCTCTGGGACCTTCGTGCGAGGCTCGCCGGGCTGCCGCTGGTCAGTCTTCTCGGCCAGGTGCGGTCTACTATTCCCGTCTACGGAAGCGGCGGATTCACAAGCTACTCCGATGAGCAACTCAGTACGCAACTAGGCAGTTGGGCGGCACAGGGCTTCGCCAGTGTGAAGATGAAAATTGGAACGCACCCTGACAAAGACCAGGGCCGCGTCCATACCGCCCGCACAGCCGTTGGCAAGGATTGCCATCTTTTTGTCGACGCCAACGGCGCCTACACGGTGACGCAGGCTATCGAGCTCGCGCACCGGTTCTCCAAGGACGGTGTGCGTTGGCTCGAAGAGCCGGTGAGCTCCGATAATCTTGTGGGTCTCCGTCAGGTGAGGGAGCGCGCACCGTTCGGGATGGACATCGCTGCCGGTGAATACGGATATAACTCCTTCTACTTCCAAAACATGCTGAATGCGGAAGCTGTCACCGTGTTGCAGGCTGACTGCACCCGGTGTGGGGGTATCAGTGGGTTTCTGGACGTCGCTTCTCTCTGCTGGTCGCGCAATACTCCGCTTTCGTCCCACTGCGGTCCCTCCATGCATCTGCATGTATGCTGCGCGGTTCCGCGTGCGGTTCATATGGAGTTCTTCCACGATCATGCCCGCATCGAGCGGATATTTTTCGACGGCTTCTGTGAACCGGTCAACGGCTGCATGGCACCCGATTTGTCGCGCCCAGGAATGGGGCTTGAGTTGAAGCAGAAAGATGTAGAGAAGTTCAAGACGTAAAGACCGCACCATGCGGCCGTTCGACAATAGCAACCCGAGCTTGATTCCAACGCTCCAACCGGATGAGGAGAACACGATGGCGAAGCAGGTTTCAGACCTAATTGTGGAACGACTGATGGAATGGGGAGTGGATACGATCTTCGGCTTTCCGGGAGACGGTGTCGACGGCTTCTTTGAAGCGCTGCGCACGCATAAGGACAAGCTGCGCTTCGTCCAGGTGCGTCACGAGGAGGCCGCTGCCTTTGCTGCCGTGGGATACGCGAAATTTACCGGGAAGCTCGGCGTTTGTTGCGCGACGTCGGGGCCGGGAGGCATTCATCTGCTCAACGGCCTCTATGACGCCAAGTGCGACCAGCATCCGGTGCTCGCCATTACGGGCCATACCTTCCACGACCTGATCGGTATGGACTATCAGCAGGATGTCGATCTCGACAAGCTGTACATGGATGTTTCGGTGTTCAATCAGCGCATCATGGGGCCGGCCCATGCGGTCAACGTCGTTGATATGGCGGTGCGCACGGCATACGGGCGGCGCGGTGTAGCCCACATCTGCATCCCCAAGGACATTCAGGAGTGGCCTGTTAGCGACAAGATGCGCGACAACGGCAATGTGAAAGGCCATAGCGGTGATTGGGCCGCACCTTCGACAGCCAAACCCGCAGATACGCTTCTTCCGCAAAGCCGCCTCGATCATCAATGAAGGTTCCAAGGTCACGATCATGGTGGGCCGGGGCGCCTTGGCGGCGAACGAAGAAGTTGCGCAGCTTGCTGAAACAGTGGGGGGCCCCGTCGTCAAAGCACTGCTCGGCAAGGCGGTCCTTCCCGACCGCAGCCCCTACACTACCGGAGGTCTCGGCCTGCTGGGAACGGCACCTTCCGTGGATGCGATGGAGGAGTGCGACACACTCATCCTGATCGGCACAAGCTTTCCTTACATGGAGTTTCTCCCCAAGCCGGGACAAGCCAATTGCGTGCAAATCGAGATCGACCCTACTCGCATCGGTCTGCGTCATCAGGTAGACGCCGCGCTGGTCGGCGACGCAAAGACCATTCTTCGGACACTGCTGCCATTGCTGAAGAAGGAAGAGCAACAAGTTCCTGAAGAAGTCGCAGGAACGCATGAAGCAGTGGTTCGAGCTGATGGAAGAGCGCGGCACGCGCAAGGATATGCCGATGAAGCCGCAGGTCGTCACGCACACGCTCAACAAGCTGCTGCAGGATGACGCCATCGTCTCTTCGGACAGCGGCACGATCGCGACCTGGACGGCGCGCTACGTCGACATCCGCGGCACCATGCAGTTTTCGCTCTCCGGATCGCTTGCAACCATGGCCAACGGTCTGCCCTACAGCATCGGCGCGGCGGTCGCCTATCCGGGCCGACAGGTTGTCTGCGTCGTCGGCGATGGCGGCCTCACCATGCTGATGGGCGAGATCGCCACGCTGGTGAAGTACAAGCTGCGAGTTACCGTCATCGTCATCAAGAACAATGTGCTCGGTCAGATCAAGTGGGAGCAGATGATCCTTGAAGGCAATCCGGAGTTCGGCGTCGAGCTTGAGCCCATCGACTTCGCAAAGGTCGCTGAAGCCTGCGGCGCGACGCGGCTTCACCATCGAGCGGCCCGAAGATGCTGAACGCGTGCTGCGCGAAGCGCTCATGCCATGATGGGCCGACGGTCGTGCAGGCTGTCGTCGATCCCAATGAGCCTCCCATGCCCGGAAAGGCCACCAGTGAGCAAGCGCTACAAGTTCGCCAAGGCACTCGTTCGCGGGCAGAAGGACGCGATGAAGATCATCAAGACGATTTGGAAGATCAGATTCGCGAGGTCGTTTAGCCGCATGGAGACTGGCGAAGGTCCGACTTATCGATGATGCATTCCGATGCAGGACGCGGAGACTCTCGCCAATCTCATCCGAGAGGGGCGCTTTCAGCGCAGCCTCTCGCTACTCACCGCTGCGACCAGCGTCATCAGCGGTCTGGAGGTTGCGTACGAACACTATCGCGGCAGCTACAGCCGCCGCGTCATGTACACGCCGGTCATTCTCAGCGGCGTGCTGGCAATCGCTGGGGTCGCGGGCTTTTTCAGCCGCCGCGCCGCGCGCAGGCTGCTGCGGGTGGCTGCCTCGATCACACTGGTCGATGCCGTCGTCGGCTTTTGCTTCCACATTCGCGGAATCGATCGCAAACCCGGAGGTTGGCGTCTGCCGATGACCAACATGATTATGGGACCGCCGATCTTCGCGCCGCTGTTGTTCGGCACCAGCGCCTATCTTGGCTTGATTGCATCCTTCTTGCAGCGTGAAGAGGGCGACGCGCTCGATCGCGGAGAAGCGGATAACAAACGAGGTTGGCTGGCGAGCCTCTTGCCTCCACGCGAGGGACGCGATCTCATCTCCACCGAGCAGGACATACGCGAGGGCAAGTTCCAGCGCCAGGTGGCCGTGGTCACCGGTATCAGCGCTCTGCTCTGCGGGTTTGAGGCCTACTACTCGCACTACAAGAATAATTTTCGCTACTGGGTGCAGTGGACACCGATCGTTATCGCTCCCGTACTGGCCGGCGTTGCATTCACTTCGGTAAAGAAGCCGCGGCTGGCAACGACAGTGCTGCCGGTCGTCTCCGTGGTGGCCGGCGCGGACGCCGCTGTCGGCTTCTTCTATCACGCGCGCGGTGTCCTGCGCCGCCCAGGAGGCAGCAAACGTCTGCTCTACAACATCATGTACGGACCACCGATCTTTGCACCACTGCTATTCGGCGCAGCCGGCATGCTCGGTCTGCTCGCGAGCCTGCTGCGACGGAGAAGATCGTGATGGAGGCATTATGAATCCAAATCAGACTCCCGATACCGCGTTGCTTCCTCGCGATGCCTCAACCGGCGAGCCCCTGCAACCGACACCGCAGCCCGGCTACTATCCCGGCTTCAGCACCATGGCACAGAAGGGCTTCTGGGACGAGGCTACGCGCAACCTGATCGTTATGCGGGTCGAGCAGCCACCTTCGATTCGCTACTTCACCGCTGACCAGGCAAATTTCTGGCGCGACATCTTCGACCACCTCATACCGCAGCACGATCGCACGCCAGACCGGCGGATCACCATCGTGGAGCCTATCGATGATCGGCTCTACCGCAACAAAACCATCGGCTACCGCTACGAGGATATGCCGCATGATCGCGAAGCCTATCGCCTCGGAGAGCAGGCCATCAATGAGGAGGCCAAGAAGCGCTACGGCGGCGAATTCGTTCTTCTTCCCCACCACCAGCAAGACCTTGTCCTCAAAGCAATCCACGATAAAAAGCCTCAGGCCGCCGCTGAAATCTGGAAACGAATATCGATCGGCCGCTTCTGGCAAATGCTCATGCAGGATGCGCTCGAAAGCTACTACTCACATCCCTGGGCATGGGATGAGATCGGCTTCGGCGGCCCTGCGTATCCACGCGCTTACACACGGCTCGAGCGCGGCGAGCCAGAGCCGTGGGAAGTCGAAGAGCAGCGCTACGAGTGGGCTGCCGGGTTATGCCGTCTCCGATGTCACTGAGGCGACGCATCATCTCCATCTCGAATCCGACCAGAACGGCCACGTGCAGTGGAGGTTATGTGAAAGAAGCCACTCCTTGGGCCATTTGAGAACCCTGCAAGGGGCGGCACGCACATGCTCGGCCCGCTGCAGAAGATCCATCTTCCGATGCGACGCTTCAGCGAAGGCGAAGAGGTCGATTATCTCATCGTCGGCTGCGGCTCTGCCGGAGGCGTGCTGCTGCAGCGGCTCGCACGCGCAGGCTTCAACGTCGTCGCTCTCGAGGCTGGCCCCTTCTGGGATACCGAACGCGATTGGGTCAGCGATGAGGCCGGCTCCCACAAGCTCTACTGGGAAGATCCACGCGTGACGGGTGGTGCTCTGATCCGCTTGCACTGGGCGCAAACAACTGCGGCAAGGGCGTCGGCGGAGGCTCCGTCCACTGGGCTGCCTTCACGCCGCGCCTTCATCCTTCGGACTTCGAGGTCTACACGCGCGACGGCGTGGGCGCCGACTGGCCATATCGACTACGAGATCATCCGACCGTACTACGAGCAGCTTGAGCTCGAGATGCCTGTCGCCGGCCCGGCCTATTATCCTTGGGGTCACCCACACGGCTACGCCTATGGTCCGCATCCGATGGGCGGTGTGGGCAACGCGCTCATCAAGGGCTGCACCGCGCTCAATATTCCCGTCTCCATCGGCGGCCCGGTCGCCATCCTGTCCGGCTCGCATGGTGATCGCCCGCACTGCATCTATCGCGGCTTCTGCATCCAGGGCTGCAAGGTCGGCGCCAAGGCCAGCACGCTCATCACACACGTTCCAGATGCGCTCGAGAGCGGGGCTGAGATTCGCGATCATTCCATGGCCTCGCGCGTGGAACTCGGCACGGAAGGCCGTGTCACCGGCGTTCATTATTACGATCGCGAAGGCGTCTCTCACTTCCAGCGCGCCAAGGCGGTTATCATCTCTGGCTACTCCATCGAGACTCCGCGGCTTCTGTTCAATTCAGCCTGCCCCGGATTTGAG
>CAWHRG010000004.1:0-715790 GCA_963831665.1 uncultured Acidobacteriaceae bacterium
ATCGAACCAGGTTACGGGCACTTAACTCGAGATGCGTCTGGCGAAAGATTGCGCCTCAAATGTCTGATCGTTTGAGCAGGTAGTCCAAGCCACAAACCCTAAACCAGCGATAGCCGTACGGTTCAAGCAGCATGGAGTGCCGGCCACCCGGATCAGGTTGACTGTGATCGTTGGATAAAAGATTGGCCAGTATGCATTGACTTTTCTTCGGCTTGAATCGAGAATCGAATCTCTCGTGGCTCGCCGCTAAGGTTGTGTACACATAGCACGGAGTTATTGCGCCAGGTGTACTGCATTACCAAGGACCTCTGGAGTGCCTGCCGAGATGAAAGAAAAGTCGCCCCAGCCAATCTCAGGAACTTCTTTGCGCATGCGGATAATGCGTTCCATCCAGTTGAGAAGTGAGTTCGGATCCCGGCGCTGATCTGCGACGTTGACATGTTGAAAACCATACGGACCATCGCTGATAACAGGCAGCACCGGATGATCACTTTTCGTGAAGCCGGCCTGCGGTTCTGTTGACCATTGCATGGGCGTTCGGGCACAGTTTCGTTCGGGCAGAGCGAGATTGTCCCCCATCCCAATCTCGTCGCCATAACGAATCACGGGTGTACCCGGTAATGTCATCATCAAACTGTAGGCGAGTTCAAGCCGGCGACGATCACCTTGCAGCATCGGAGCGAGTCGACGTCGGATACCGCGTTGGTACAGCTGCATGTCCGGATCGGGACCAAATTTACTAAAGACGGTCTTTCTCTGCTTGACTTCTAAACGTCCCAGGTCGAGTTCATCATGATTTCTGAGAAATTGCCCCCACTGCGCCGTAGCGGGTCTCGATTTCGTCAACCGCATTGCCTTGACGAGTGGTCGAGAATCACTGGTGGCGAGGGCATAAAAGAGATGCTGGTTCACTTCGAAGTTGAACATCATCTGCAAGCGCTCACCAGCGGAGCCGAAGTATTTCATGTCGGTACCTGGAAGCACGTTCGCTTCGGCCAGGATGATTGCTTCTCCTTCTCTCCAAGTTAGGAACTGGCTGAAGGTGCGCAACATATCGTATTGCTCTTCAGGTTTGGCGACATTTGCGCCCTTCTGCGAAATGACAAATGGAACAGCGTCCATGCGAAAGCCGGAGACTCCAAGTTGCAACCAGAAGCCCATGATCTTGAGAATCTCAGCTTGAACTTCAGGATTGGATGTATTGAGATCCGGTTGAAAATCGTAAAAACGATGGAAGTAATAGGCCTTGGCAACTTGGTCGTAGTCCCATGTCGACTTCTGTACCCCGGGAAACACTACTCCTGAGGCTGCATTCTTCGGTTTCTTCTTTGACCACACATACCAGTCGCGATATTTGGATTGTGGATCGCGACGTGCAGCCTGGAACCACGGATGTTCATTGGAGGTGTGGTTGACCACCAGGTCGATCATCACACGCAGTCCGCGCTGTTTGCAGCCATGAGTGAACTCGACGAAATCGCCAAGGGTACCGTAGCGAGGGTCGACGCCGTAGTAGTCTGCGACATCGTAGCCGTCATCCTTACCTGGAGACGGTTGAAACGGCATTAGCCAAATCGCGGTGACACCCATTCCCTGCAGGTAATCCAGGCGGCGCATCAATCCTTGAAAGTCTCCAATGCCGTCTCCATTTGCATCCATATAAGTTGCGACTGAGAGGCAATAGATGACTGCGTTCTTGTACCAAAGGTCATTGATCATGCGGGTCAATCTTTCAGTTCGAAATTCTTCCCGGAGCGAAGTTAGATGCACGATCTCGCTTGGTGGCAATCCGCAGTGATATACGAGGTTTATCCTCGCTCGTTTCAGGACAGCAACGGAGACGGCATAGGAGACTTGGATGGCATTATCCAGCGACTCGACTATCTCGTGAAACTCGGTGTCGACGCTATTTGGGTGGCACCAATGTATCGATCTCCTATGGCCGATTTCGGATATGACGTCGCTGATTATTGCGGCGTCGATCCAATCTTCGGAACCATGCAGGACTTCGATCGCCTCCTCAAAGAAGCTCACCGTCGAGATCTAAAGTTGATTCTCGATTTCGTTCCCAACCATTCCTCCGATCAGCATCCTTGGTTTTTGGAAAGTCGATCTTCGAGTGAGAATTCCAAACGTGATTGGTATCTGTGGCGAGATGAGTCGAACAATTGGATGAGCAACTTCGGTGGTTCGGGTTGGGAATGGGATAAGCAGACGAACCAGTATTACTATCACTCTTTTTTAAAGGAGCAACCGGATCTGAACTGGCGCAATCCCGCTGTTCGGATGGCAATGTACGATGCATTGCGGTTCTGGCTGGACAAGGGTGTAGACGGATTTCGCGTCGATGTCATGTGGCTGATAATCAAGGACGATCAATATCGCGACAATCCACCGAATCCTAACTTTAGCCCGGCTCAATCTTCTGGCAATAGCTTGCTACCGGTATACAACTCCAATCGTCCGGAAGTGCACGAGGTTGTGGCAGAGATGCGGGCCTTGATTGACAGCTATCCCGGACGCGTCCTGATAGGAGAGATATACCTTCCCATAAAGGACCTGATGACTTACTACGGACAGAGTTTGAACGGCGCAAATCTGCCGTTCAACTTCCTGCTGCTCCAGTGTCCATGGAACGCACAAGCCGTCGCCCAAGTTATCTCCGAATATATGACAACGTTGCCGCAGGGAGCATGGCCAAATTGGGTACTAGGGAATCATGACAATGCGCGCATTGCGACCAGAGTCGGCCTCTCACAAGCCGCGATAGCAGCTATGCTGTTGCTCACTCTTCCCGGAACGTTGACTATCTACTACGGCGAAGAGATCGGCATGACCAATGCGTCGATGAAGCCGGAAGATGTGCAGGATCCCGCCGAAAAGAGACAGCCTGGGATTGGAATGGGACGAGATCCGGAACGAACTCCCATGACATGGGACTGTTCTGAGAGGGCCGGTTTCACGCGCGGTCGCCCATGGCTACCTCTCGTGGCCGATCATCGAATAGTGAATGTTGAAGTTGAGGAAGCGGATGGAACATCGATCTTTAACCTGTATCGCAGGTTGATCGCTCTTAGGCGCGCGCACCCGATGCTGGTAGGTGGTCAGTTGAGCTCCGTAACAACTTTAGGCGATCTATTAAGCTTCGAACGAACCGCAGAGACCGAACGCGTAGTGATATTTCTCAATCTGGGTCACAGTCCCATTCAGGTGGCTACGGAAACCGGCATCATCCTCGCTGGTACCGATTCGCGTCGTGACACAGAGCGGGTCGACAACTTTGTCGAGCTGCAAGGTTCGGAGGGACTGGTCATTAAGGTCGCTTCCTAGGAGATAGCGCCCTGAAGCGTCCCTTCGATGTTCTTAAAGACTCGTTCCCAAATTCACGATTTGCGCCGGCGACCCTTTTTAATCCCCCCTGCTTCTGCCTAGCCCAGCTGCCCGCTGTCTCCACCAATGAGTGACAGAGCGCGTGATGGGTTGGAATAACCGCTACCATAGGAGAAGAGAGGAAGCCTATGTCGTCGACCGAACTCTGCAACCCGCCAGCACGCGTTCACCGGGCCAGCGATGCCGCAACTGCCGGAACCTAGCCACGCTGAGCGCATCCGTACCCTCATGTCACTAGCCTCGGTTGCCACCCTGTCGACCATTTCCCGCAAGCATGCAGGCTATCCCTTCGGTTCGCTGATGCCCTTCGCGCTCGATTCTTTGGGGCGGCCCATCTTCCTCATCAGCAATATGGCCATGCACACCCAGAATCTGAAGGCCGACTCCCGATGCAGCCTCTTCGTCGGACAAGCAGGAGCCGACGGTGATGCGCTTGGAGCCGCCCGAGCAACCCTGATCGGCAATGCCGAACCTGTACCTGAGAACGATGTGGCTGACGCTCGGGAGAGATACCTCGCTCGCCACGAGAATAGCCGCTACTGGGTCGACTTTTCCGATTTCAGCTTCTTCCGGCTCCAGCCCATCGATCTCTACTACGTCGGTGGCTTTGGCGTGATGGGATGGGTCGAGGCTCGGGACTACGAACACGCAGCCCCGGACCCGTTAGCCGAGGCCGCACCTGGCATTCTCGCGCACATGAACGCTGACCATGTCGATGCGATGATCCTGCTGGCCGGGTCGCATGCAGGGATCGAAGCGACCGAGGCAACGATGACTTCGGTCGATCGCTTGGGCTTTTCACTCAGGTTGAAGACGACGAATGGGGTTAAGGGTGCTCGCATCAACTTCCTCCACGAGGTCGCTACCCCGCAGGACACTCGTGCGGTGCTCGTCGAGATGGTACGTCAGGCCAAGACACGAGACTAATAGCGTGCACAACGGATGCCGCAGACGTACATTCGAACTGCGTGCGCTTAGGATTGGAAGCGGAGGCACAGGGGTCAAATGTTTACGCCGCAGGCGATTGGATTTGTGGACAGTCCCTACAAAGATACAGCCGCGATCCCGAAGGGCCTTGGTACGAAGCACGAAGCAGAAGGCGCCCTCCGCATCTTGCCTGAATTCGAACTCGGGCTCACCGACATTGAGGGCTTCTCTCATCTCATTTTGATCTGGGCCTTCCACCGCTCTAACGGCTTCGATTTGCTCGGCACGCCGCCTTTTGACGATCGGCCGCACGGTGTGTTCGCCACTCGATCGCCGCGCCGTCCAAACCCGATCGGCCTTACCGTCGTCGAATTGCTTCGCCGTGAGAACGGATTGCTGCACGTTCGAGGGATCGACATGCTCGATGGAACACCCATCCTCGACATCAAGCCCTACCTATCCAGCGTTCCGTCTGAGGCGTTGCGTCGCGGATGGGTTGCAGAGGCTGAAGGCCGAAAAGGTTGATGCTCTTTACTTGCTGCTTCCCTTCACCAGAAAGCAGCAGGAGTCACGACGGAAGTCGGCCACGTCCCTTACCCTAAGTAACCGCACCCGAAGGACCAATCCACACGCCTCATAGGCCTCCGCGCGAACGTAAGGCGATAGATTTTGTCGTAACACTGTCTGGGTGATATCCGGATCTCAAGACCCGAAGGAAAACCTAGGGGATAGCCCACTGCGGCTCGAACCATGATTGTGGGAACATTTGTGGGAGTTTGGAATGCCCTAAAATAAACGGCATCTTTTTCAAAAGAGGAGAGTTATTCCGAAGTCATGATGATTAGGAATCAGTTGGTCTAAAGCTCTTTATGCGGCTTAGACTACTCTAAGCTATTGAAAAGGAATGGAGCCGATGAGCGGATTTGAACCGCTGACCTACTGATTACGAATCAGTTGCTCTACCAGCTGAGCTACATCGGCGTATAAAGCTATTCTAGCGGGTGCAGCCGCATCGCGCAAAATCTCCCCTCGAAATAACATTCTTCCCCCTGACACCGCACGAACTGCACCTCCCCCATCCGCTATAACAGTGTCACTCTAGTTCGCGTCTTCCTCATCCAGATCGATACTGGCCGCAACAAGACACGGCGCCACCAGCAACACGACAAATCCTATAATCACCAAAATCCCAACCATTACGAACGCCTCCACGCGGCGAGCGCTAACGCACTCCCGACACCCTCTCTATCGGTCTTCGCGCAAAGGTACTCTAACCTCAAGCGCCGTTTTTTCGGCCTTCGCCACCCACTTTGGTAACCCACCGCAAACGCGAAGAGGCCGCCCGGCAACAGGGCGGCCTCTTCTTTAGGGAGAATAGTTCCAACGGAGGCAAAGCCATCAGAACTTTCTGGCGAAATACTAAGTTTGGCAAAATGACGTGTCAAGGCTAAAACTTGCCTCTCATAAGTCATTATTTAGGAATTAGTTACAGGAGTTACTTCTACGACAACAGCATCAATATGTTCGCCATATATTCGCTTTTGACGTGCCCCCCTGCTTACAAACCGCTATCAAATCAGACGCTTAGCCTTTCCCATGCACCATCCTCTGTGCACAAAATCCGCCCCGGTTCAGCCTTGCGGCCCATTGACCGTCCCCTCGGAATGAATCCTCGCCGCCTGCCCGCTCAGATCAATCCGTAGAAACTCCGGCTCGCTGGCCGCTGGCTTGCCCTGCAACACTCGGATCGCCGCCCTGCCTCCGCCGAGAAACAGTCCCAGGATCACCGCCGCCAGCGCTCCCACTCCGCAGAAGATCGCAATGCTCGCAAGCAGACTATAGGTCTTCTGAACCTCGGCATGAAACTCCAGTGGCATTTGCTTGTTCCAGGTCAGCTCATTCCTCAGATGGATGCCTTCGACCATCGCCTTCGCCTCGGCTGCGCCCCACGCGCCGGTCGTCAGCAGCACCAACGGACCTTCACGCCGCATCTTCACCGTCCCAGCGGCCGAGCCCTGACGATTCATCTCCGCCTCAATCGCCCGGCCGTGCTCGCCGGCAATCTGCGGCGTCGGATACAGCAGCAGGGTCAGCATCCCCTTACCCGCGTACTTCGCCATCACTGCCTCGGCGGCCTTATCGAACCCGACAATCTCCCCCGGCACCACCCCACCCATCGCCTGGAAGCCAATCGGCCCCAACGCATATCTCACCGAGTCCGTCTGCAAGCCCTTCTCCGGCAGATACGTCGGCAGCAGCGGAGACAGACCCTTTGGCCCTCCCACCTTCGGAAGCGTTACCGCCATCTCCCGCAGCTCGTCTACAATCGCAGGCCGAGCCTTGCTTGCCGTCGCCCTCACCACCGTCGTTCCACTCAGAACCAGATACTCTCCGCCACCCGTCGTAGCCGTCCCTTTGCCAATCCGCTTATCCGCCGGCAGATCCTTCATCGCCGGCCCACGCAAAAAGGTAAACGCACTAAACGCCCCAGTCGCATCGACAAACTGAAACGCCTCAAGCTTCAGAGTCTCCGCGCTATTCGGTTGAGCAAAGGTCTGCTGGCTAGCGCGTATCAGTCCACTCTCTTTCAAAACAGCGGCAATCGCCGCATCTGGCTGAAACTCGTCGAACCCTTGCGCGACTCCCGCCATCTCCCACGGACCGAACTTCGCCGGCAGCAGCGGTGCAGCCGGTTCCACCAGCGTAGTCTGCGCATACAGCGAAAGAGCCGAAGCCCCCAGCAGCGCCACGCCCAGCAGCGCCCGCAACCCTATCCGAAACCGAACCGAAAAACCCATACTTCGGTCAGACTACACCAGCACGAGAAAGTAAGCCCAGTCCCTACCTGCTGCTTGCCCTCTCCGTCGGAGGCCTCGTCCCACTCAAACCACCCGCATACCTCGCCACACCCTTGTAAAGACTCTCCGCTACCCTCTGCCTGTACTCCGGCTGACGCAACTGCCCCGCATCCTTCGGATTGGTAACAAAAGAGATCTCCGCCAACACCGAAGGCATATTCGCCCCAATCAACACCACAAACGGAGCCTTCTTCACGCCCCGATTCTTCAACCCCGCATTGCCCTTCTGCAATCCGCTATAAAGACCAGCCTCCACATCGCTGGCAAACTCCCGCGACTCGTCAATCTTCTCCTTCAACGCAATCTTCTTCACCAGATCGCTCAACTGATTAATCGACTGATCCGAAACAGCATTCTCACGAGCCGCAGTCTCCAACGCATCCGGCGACGACGTAAAGTTCAGATAATACGTCTCCACCCCGCGCGCCGACGCATCACTCGAAGAGTTCGCATGGATACTCAAAAACAGATCCGCCTGCGCCTTATTCGCAATCGCGGTCCGCGTCTCCAGCGGAATAAACGTGTCGTCCGACCGCGTATAAATAATCTCCGCCCCTAATCGGTCATGCAAAATCTTACCCAGCCGTAGCGCCACATCCAGCACCACATCCTTCTCTTCCAAACCGTCAACGCCCAGCGTACCCGAGTCATGCCCACCATGCCCCGCGTCGATCACGATCCTGCCAATCTTCAGCCCCAGAGCCCGCACCAGCGAAGTCTGCCCATCAGCCGTAGGCACTGCCGCCCGAGCCGGAACCGCCCGATCAACCGCCGTCTTCCCCTTCTTCGATCTCTTCCCACCCGAAACCGTAGCACTGTCAGCGCCGCTCTGTTCTCTACTCCCTACTCCCTCTTCCCTACTCCCTGCACCTGGCACCACTGCCGCAATCGGCCGCGAGGTCGGCACGCTCGTCGCCTCTACCTTGCCCGGCTGATCACTCAAAGCCGCAACATCAGTCGTCGTACTCGCACTCTTCGTCGCCACCGTATTCGGAACCGGCTTCCCCGCCGTCGTCTTCGTCACAGGAGCCGTTCGCGGAGCCGGAACCTCATCCTGTCCCGCCACCTGATCCTTAGCAACCGGCAGCGGAGGCCCACCATGAATATCGATAATCAATCGATAAGGATTCGGCAACAAAAACGCCGAATACTCCGTCACATCATTCACATCCAGCACGACCCGCGTCATATCATTCGAAAACTGCGCCGCCCGAATCTTCTTCAAAAACCCATCATCGGTAACCGCAAAACTCTTCCCCACCAGCTCCTGCGCCAGCCGAGTTCCATGCAGATCAAAATAAATCCGATCCGGATTCGGCACCCGCGCCGCCTCATACGTCACATCGTCACCCAGATCAATCGCCACCCGCGTATAGTTCGGCGTCGACCAGTGTCGAATCCCCGTCACCTGCGCCAGCCCACCCTTACGCTTCACACCCGACGTCTTCGCCACATGCGTCAGCCCCGTCGCGGCACCCTGCTCCGCTCCATCCAAAGCCTCATCCACCGGAGCAGCCGTCCCCCGCCGCGCATCCGCATCATTCACCGGATCAACCTTCGAAGGCACCAGCGCAGAACTCGAACCAGCCGACGCCCCAACCCCACGAGTCACCGGCATAGGAGCAAACGAACTCACCCCTTGCCCTTTACCCTCACCAGGAATTGAAGAAGCATCACCCACCCGAGCTGGCTCCGGACTATCAACTAAAGCAGCTGTCTCAGTCTTCCCTCTTCCCTCTTCCCTCTTCCCTCTTCCCTGCTCCAAAGAATCCAGCCCCGCCCGAGCCTCTTCCGCCTGCGTACTTCGCGGATACTTCTTCAGCAGCAGCGCATACTTCTCCTTCGCCATCGCCGCATCATGCAGATCGTTCTCACAGATCTGCGCCTCCGCCAGCAGTGCGCCCACTCGCAGCGAGCTCCCCGGATACTGCGTCCGCAAAAACTCATACTGCCCCACCGCAGCCTTCAAACTCTTGGCATCCTGCAACCCCCGCCCCTGCTCCGCGAGCAGTTCCGCAACAGCATTCACCGCCGCAGCAGCATATTTACTCTGCGGATCATCGTGATAGATAGCTCGATACCCATCCATGGCCTTCGTATAGTCAGCCTTAGTACGCGACCCCTCCGGCATAGCCTCCAGCGCATCCCGCCCCTGCGTCGCAGCCTCCCAGGGAGACAACTCCACAACACGCCTCTGCCTCGAAGCACTCTTCGTCTTTGCCGTCGAAGCCCCTGCCACAAACCAACAACTCAGCCCTGCCGCGCAAACGGCACACCACACCCAACGTCCCCGCATTGTTTTGCACACAGCCATCACCTTCTCAGTTTAAGAGCCGCCACCCACCTCCTGGTTGTGAAAACTCCCCCGGTACTCCCCCCGATACCCCCACCAAAGTCGCAGCGACTTAAATCGGCCGTGAGGTTACATCAGCAATGTTTGTCAAACATTGCCGATCAGCTTTGCTTGTCATTCTGAGCGAAGCGAAGAACCCCCGCATTTTGCTTTTGTAGTTGTTGTTGCTTTTGCCCCTGTTCGTTACCTTGTTTTTGCCTTTTGCCGTTGCCTCTGAGGTAGAGCGGGGCTTCAGCCCCGCGTCTAATCGGCCGCCGCAAAAGCGGTCACCACTCTGCCGAAGGAAGTGAAAGCCCGCAGGGCGCAACGACTTATTCATTGCTGTTGCCTTTCTTGCTTGTCATCCTGTAGATATCTGCTTCTGCAGTTGCTCGTTCTACCATCCTCTATCCAGCCACAAACGAAGGGGTGCCCCATTCATGTCGCAGTCTCACCGCGACATGAGTGGGAATGTAGAACCTCACCCAGCCAGCTCTTGCTGTTGTTCTTGCACTTGCCTTTGTTGTTGTATCCCCTAGGGATCTGCTTCTATTTTGTTTTGCTTCGTTCTTCGCCCCCAAAGAAGGGTCATCCTGAGCGAAGCAACTCGCACACTACGAGTTACGTTGTCGAAGGATCTGCTGTTGCCTCTGAGGTAGAGCGGGGCTTCAGCCCCGCGTCTAATCGCCGCCGCGAAGCGGCCACCACTCTGCCGAAGGCCGGAGTGAAGCCCGCAGGGCGCAACGACTGAATCATTGCCGTTGCTGTTGTCTGTTTTTGGTATCGGTCTAACCAGAAACATCCGGGTGCTACAACATCACCCCAACAACCCCTCCACAACCGAAGTAGCCTTTGCGAGCGCCCCATCGAGCGCCCCAACATCACTCCCACCAGCCTCCGCCAGATCAGGCCGCCCACCGCCTTTACCTCCAACCAACCCGGCAAGCGTCCCAACAACCTTCCCCGCCTGTACCCGCGAAGTAAGGTCCTTCGTCACACCCACAATCAGCGAAACCTTCCCATCCACCGCAGCTCCAAGCACAACCACACCCGAGCCCAGCTTTCCGCGAAGCTGATCCACCAGCTCCCGCATCTGCGCCTTCTCAATCCCATCCACCCGCTGAGCCAGCACCTTCACACCCTTAACCTCAACGGCAGTAGAAGCAGCATCAGCCACCGAAGAAGAAGCGGCCTTCATCCGAACCTGATCCAGCTCCCGCCGCAGCTTCTTCATCTCTTCTTCCTGCGCCGCGATCTTATGCCGCAAAGCCTCCGCAGGCGTCACACCCTCAGAAGAACCCACCAGCGTCCCTACCACACGAGCCACATCGAACCCACGCCGGAACTCACTCAACGCGCCCGTTCCACTCACAGCCTCAACACGTCGAACGCCGCTCGAAACCGACCCCTCACCAACCAGCTTGATCAAACCAATCTCGCCCGTAGCTCCCGTATGCGTTCCACCGCAAAGCTCCGTCGAGAAGTCCCCTATCTTCACCACGCGCACGCGCTCGCCATACTTCTCGCCAAACAGAGCCATCGCGCCCAGCTCATTCACCGCCACATCAATCGGCACATCCACCATCGTCTGCACCGGCGTATTCTCCAGCACCTGCCGGTTCACAATGTCCTCAATCTCCTGCAACTCTTCTTCCGCGACACCCGTAAAGTGCGAGAAATCAAACCGCAGCCGCGAAGCATCCACCAGCGATCCCGCCTGCTTCACATGCTTACCCAGAACCTCGCGCAAAGCCGCATGCAACAGATGCGTCCCCGTATGATTCCGTTCCGTAGCCCGCCGATTCCCCGCATCGACAACCGTATCGACGGTATCGCCCACAGCAATCGTCTGATTCGCCCTCACCTTATGCGCAAACACACCCTGCACCGGCTTAGTCGCTCCACTCACCTCAGCGACAACCGAGTTGTGATCCTCCGAATACAACCACCCCTGATCTCCAACCTGCCCACCCGAGTCCGCATAGAAGCTCGTAGCATCCAGCACAACCTCACCCAGCTCCCCACCCTTCAACTCCGGCACACCAACGCCATCCTTCACCAGCGCCAACACCCGCGCACCATCCACCCGCAGCGCCGAGTACCCTTCAAACTCCGTCTTCGCCAACTCCCGATAAACCGGAGCCGCCGACTTCTGCGACCCACCCTTCCAACTAGCCCGAGCCCGCGCCTGCTCCTCTTCCTTCGCCCGCTCGAACCCATCCATATCGAACGCAATGCCTGCATCACGCGCCGCATCGACCATAAAGTCCAGCGGCATCCCAAACGTCTCATACAACCGGAACGCCAGCGCACCCGAGCGTAGCGTCTCTTCATTCATCTGCTTCAGCCCCAGCTCCAGCGTGCGAGCAAACTGCTCCTCTTCCGCCAGCACCACCTTCGCCACTCTCTCCGCCGACTCCTTCAACTCCGGATAAGCCACACCCATCTCATCCCGAACCGCAAACACCATCTCATGCATAAACGGCTTCTCCTGCCCCAGCAGCCGTCCATGCCGAATCCCGCGCCGCAGAATCTTCCGCAGCACATACCCGCGCCCTTCATTCGCCGGATGCACTCCATCCGAAATCAAAAACGTAGCCGCCCTCGCATGATCCGCAATAATCCGCAGCGAAGCCCGCGACCGATCATCGATCTCGTGATCCGCCTCCACCTTATGCCCCGTCAACTCCTCCGCTCTCTTAATCAGAGGAGTAAACAGATCCGTCTCAAAGTTGCTCAGCACACCCTGCAGCACACAAGCAATCCGCTCCAGCCCCATGCCCGTATCGATCGAAGGCTTCGGCAGCGGAGTCAGCACCGGCCCACCCGGCGTCACCGCCCGATCAAACTGCATGAACACCAGATTCCAGATCTCGACATACCGCTGCTCATCCTCGCCAAACGGCAGGTCCTTCCCAAACTCACTCGCCTCCACCCCAAGGTCGTAATAAATCTCCGAGCAAGGCCCACAAGGCCCCGTATCCCCCATCTGCCAGAAGTTATCCTTCGCCCCCAGCTCGAATATCCGCTCCGCCGGAACCCCAACATCAAGCCACAACTGATAAGCCTCCGCATCCCGCGGCACCGCCTCATCGCCCTCAAAGATCGTGCAATACAGCCGCGAAGGATCAATCCCAAACCACTCCTTCGAAGTCAGCAGCTCCCACGCATAAGCAATCGCGTCCTTCTTGAAGTAGTCGCCAAAGCTGAAGTTCCCCAGCATCTCGAAGAAGGTATGGTGCCGCCGCGTAAACCCGACGTTCTCCAGATCGTTATGCTTCCCACCCGCCCGCACGCACTTCTGCGAGCTCGCCGCCCGCGAGTAATCCCGCTTCTCCGCGCCCAGAAAAACATCCTTAAACTGATTCATCCCCGCATTGGTAAACAGCAGCGTAGGATCGTTCGCCGGCACCAACGAAGAAGAGTGCACCCGCCGATGCCCCTTGTGAGTCACGGGTGACGCCTTGCCCTCAAAAAACCGCAGAAAATCTTCCCGAATCTGGCTGCCCGAACGATTGATCATAAGCATTAAGTTTATCAGCGCAGCCCGATTTACTCAGCCAACCCCCGCACATCCAATCAATCCTCACGAGGCCCGCGCACAAACTCATCCCATCACCCCAGGCCGCCAAGTAATCCCCTCCAACCGCAGCACCTCATCCTTCGTAGCCCGCAACCCGGCAAACTCCCCACGATGCTCCCCCATCACCAGCGCACTCACCAGCGCATCGAATGCATCCTCCGACCCCTTCGCCTTCGCCAGCACACCCCGCGAAAGTCCCGCATACAGCGCGCTCTCCTTCCGCTTCTTCGCCAGGTACTCCGTCCGCGCTCCCTCCGAGCTCTTATTCACCGGCCCCGTCATCAGCCGCGTATAGATCTCCACCACCATCGGCGAGTTCTCCAGCTCAGGCGCATCAAACGGCCACACCGCAAACCCCGCCTCCCGCAGCTTCAACAAGTAAGGTATTCCCCGCAGCGAAGCCGTCCCCACCGCACCAGCGCCGCCAATCTGAAACACCGACTTCGGAGCAATCCCAGCCACCTTCGCCGCCTGCATCGGGTCGGCGATCAAGGCCCGCACCTTCAGCGACGTCTCCACGCGGCGCAGCATTCTGTGAGCAGTGCTCCCCGCAAAACTCCGCAGGCTTCTCGTCTTCGGCAGCTTTCCCCAGAACCGTCCATCCTCGCACTCACGATGCAGCCACCGCTCGCCCTGTCCATCCGCCACTACACGCCAGAACTCCGGCGCCGACGCAATCCCAAGCTCCTCAAGAAACCACGCCGGATAGCTGAACGAAAAATCGAACCCCACCACCATCCGCGGAGTCTGCCTGCGCCATCTCCACCAGCCACTCCACCAACTCCTCGCGAGTCCGCCCAGCCTCCAACGAAAATCCCCCACCCGCGACCGAAGAAGCCGTCCAAACCCCAGCCCAGATATGCCTCCGCTGCCCCGCCACATCCACCCTGCCCGACCAATCCACCGCCACCACGCGCTGCAACCCGGCCTCTCGCATCCCCGCCATCATCCACCCGCCGGAACTTTTCCGCCCCATGTTACGTTTCTACAAAAGGAGGAACCATGCTCAAGCTCCTGCTCTTCTGCCTTCTTCTCGTCATCTGCTGGCCCGTAGCCCTGGCCGCACTCTTCCTCTATCCCCTCATCTGGCTCATCCTTCTGCCCTTCCGCCTCGTAGGCCTCGTCGTGGGCGGCACATTCGACCTCATCGCCGCACTCTTTTCCCTGCCCGCCCGCGCCATCCGAGCAATTTAGAGCCACGTCGCCAGCTGAATCATCACCCTCTAACAGGCGGTTGCTGTTCCTGTTGTTGCACTTGCCGTTCTCTTGCTTTGTCATCCCGCAGGGGATCTGCTTTTTGCGGTTGCCTTCACGACCCCAAAAGCGCGGTCCTACTTCCGGCACTCCTCCACCCCATCCTCCAAATCCACCTCTTCCACCTCAACATCCCACTCCCGCAACACCTTAAAAATCGCCCGCGAACTAAACCCCGCCCGCATCAACCGATTCATCGCCCTCACGGTCTCCTTCTGCTTATTCTCCCCGCTCGGCTGCTTCATCCTCTTCCGCGCAACATACTGCCGAGCCAGCGCCACCTCATCGACATCCTCATACGCCGTCTCCAGCGTCGAAGCGATCAACTCCTTCTCCACACCCTTCTGCGCCAGATCCTGCTGCACCCTCCGCCGCCCAAACTTCTCATGCTCCTTCCGAACCCGCGTGTAGTCCTCGGCAAACCGCGTATCGCTCAGATACTTCAACTCCTTCAACCGAGCCACCACCGCATCCATCGCCCTTGCCCCCGCCTCACCCTCTTCCGCACGAGCCTTCATCAACCGCCGCAGATCCCGCTCCGTCCGCATCCTTCGCGACAGCGCCCCCACCGCATACTCAAACAACCCAGCCTCACCCACCGGCTCCCGTTTCTTAGCCCTAACAAACGCCATCCACTTCTCCCTATAGCCATTGTTCTACGTCGTCATCCTGAACCATACAGCCCCTTCTCCATACATCGTCACCCGTATTACGTAGTCATCCGTATTACGTCATCATCCTGAACGCAGTGAAGGATCCCTGTATTTGCTTTTGCCGTTGCCTGTTCTCCCATCCTGACCAATCCAGCCGGGGTGCCCCATTCATCGCGGTCTCATCGCGATGAGTGGGAATGTAATCCTCTTCCTAGCCAGCTCTTGCCGTTGCCGTTGCCGTTGTCTTTGCCTTTGCCTTTGCCTTTGCCTTTGCTTGTCATTCTGACCCTGAGCGAAGCCGAAGGGGAAGAACCCCCGCATTTCACGAGGGGAGCGAAGCGACCCGAGTGCTTCCGAACACTCAAGGAACAACACTCAGCGTAATCTCATTCGACTTCACCGTCACACCACTAGCCGGATCCTTCCGCGAAACCTGCACCGTATACCGCCCCGGCCTTCTCAAATTCACCAGCTTCCCAACATGCGCCGTCTGCACCTCAATCCCACCCGGCTGCACATAATCCACCACGCTCCTACCCGCCGCCTGTGCGCTTTCGCTCCTTATCCCGCGAGCATAAGCCGACTCTTCCACCTCACGACCCGCCGCATCCCTCACCACAATCCTGTAAGAAAACTCCGGACTGTCCATGCCCGTATGCCGCGCAATCAACACCTGTTTCGTCGAAAGATTCTTCAGCGTAATCGTCACCCTCACATCCGACCCAACCTGCACCTCATCTTCCGGTGCGCGGATCGTAATCGAAAACGGCCCACCACTCGTCCCAGCCTGCAGCGGCTGCTGCACCGTAGCTGCACTCTTCGCAGCAGCCGGAGGCGGCCCATTCTTCGCAGCCACCTGCGGCAGCGCCGTCACTGCCTTCGGCACCACAGGAACCTTCGTATTCACCGCCCCTTGCTCCTGCGTCTTCACCTTCCCTGCAGGAACTTCCGACACCTTCGCCGCACTCGGAACCTGCACCGGCGCATAAGCCCTGTTCACAAAACCGCCGCCCGCCTTAGTCCATCGATCGCACCACGCTCCCACCTCGTCATACCAAAGCTTCGAGTTCTGCGGCTTCAAAACCCAATGCCCTTCATCCGGAAAATAAAGCATCCGCGACGGCACACCCAGCCGCTGCAGCGCCGTAAACAACTGCAACCCCTCACTCACATCCAACCGATAGTCCTTCTGCGAATGAATCACCAGCGTAGGCGTCTTCGCATTCTTGATCGACAGCATCGGCGACCACTTCCTGAAAGGATCGGCATCCACCGGCCCATCCGAGTAGTTCCACGGCTGTGCCGGCCCATTCGTCGCCGCTATCCCCCTCGTCCTTGTTCCAGTGCCAGTCGGAGGCCTGAACTCCCACTCGTTAAACCAAAGCTCATCCGTCGTCCCATACGCACTCTGCGGATTGAACATTCCATCGTGCGACACAATGCAGGCAAACCGGTTCGTATGCGTCAGAATCCAGTTCGCCATGAACCCGCCATAGCTCCCACCCAGCGCACACTCCCGCATCCTGTCGATGAACGGATACTGAGCCTCCGCCGCATCCAACCCCTTCATCAGATCGACATAGGCCTTCCCACCCCAATCCCCATTCACGCCATCGATAAACGCCTGCCCATATCCCGTCGACCCACGCGGATTCACCATCACCACCACATACCCGCTAGCCGCCATCAACTCAGGATTCCACCGATAACTCCACGCATCCCCCCAGGCCCCCTGCGGCCCCCCATGAATCAAAAACTTCACCGGATACCGTTTCGAAGGATCAAAATTCGGCGGCCGAATGATGAAACCCTGCACCCTCGTGCCCGCCGCCCCCTCAAACCAAAACGACTCCATCTTTGGCAGTTCAATGCTGGAAAGGATCGCCTTATTCATTTGAACCACAATCGACTCGTGAGCAGCGTTCTCTCCTTCCGCTCCAGCGGATGCATATGCAGGCGTCTTCATTTCGCGTGACGAGACATCCGATAGCTGCAGGTCTGATCGATGGTCATGTCGGCATGTCCACAGTTTCATCTTCGAAGCGAGTTATGCAAAAACCTGGCCACCTCACATCGCTCCTCACGGTTAGATCGCTGTACTCACCATTTCCTTGACATGGCTTCAAAAGCGGTGACCGGCATGCTGTTGATGTAAAAAATCTTCTCCTCGCCTTCATTCCCACTTGTAAAATAAATGGTCGACCCATCTGCGCCCATACAAACTCATCCACCCATCGATCAAACTTAGGCAACAACTCTCGTATCGCTGACTCGCTCCCTGCTGACTCGCGACTCGCTCCATCAAACAACATCAACCGAAACCGATCACTCTCATACCCCGCCCGAGCCTGCGACCGAAAAGCAATCCACTTCCCATCCGGCGAATAAGCCGGCCCATCATCGCTCCCCGGACTAGTCGAGATCTTCACTGGCGTTGCCCCCGGTTCATCAAGCCGCAGCGTGTAAATATCGTTATTTGTGCTGGCCGCAGGAACAAGATCAAGATTAGTTACATATGCAATCTCCTTCGAGTCCGGAGCCCACGCATACCCCAACGGCCCACCTAGTGAAAACGTTGGCACCTCTGCATCCGTAACATTCTGCCCCGGCGTCAAATCCCGCACCGCATTTCCATCCGTAGCCGAAACCACCAGCACATGACTCCGCTTCGGCCCCACATAGTGATCCCAGTGCCGATACAGCAGATAGTCGAAGACCATTGCCTTCACCGGACTCTTCGCCGCCTCATCGTCCCTCCGCTTGTTGCACTCGTCTTCATGCAGCCACGTGTCCACGGTGCTGCATTCGGGATACACCCGCGACACAAACAAAATCCTCTGCGAATCCGGCGACCATATCGCCCCATCCGCCTCCGTGCTCACATGCGTCAACTGCTGTGGCGTCCCAATCTTCCCCCCCGCCTCATCCCAATCCGCCAGAAAGATCTGCGAAGCCCCGCCCGCCGCCCCATCCGCCGAAACAAACAAAACCTTCTTCCCATCCGGCGAAAACCTCCCACCCGACTCCCCATCCTTCCAGAAAGTAATCTGCCGCTCCCCACCCCCAGCGCCCCCACCATCCCCGACAACACCCTGTCTTCCACCCCCTCTTCCCTCTTCCCTCTTCCCTCTTCCCTCCTCTCCCCCTCCCATCGGCACTACCCATAGATGCGACGTCTTCGTATTCGCCGCCAGATCCACATCCACTACCGAGAACATCACCCACTTCCCACTCGGCGACACCTGCGGATCGCTCACCCGCCTCATCCGCTGCAGGTCCTCAAACGTCATCGGCCGCTTCCCCGACGAAGCAGCTGGCTTTTGTCCCAAAGCAGACCCACCCAAAACAAACCCAACCAACAAGCCCGCGATCAATCTCATCGCGACAGTCTAACCCTCGTCACCCTCTCTTTGTCATTCTGATCGTCACCCTCTCTTTGTCATTCTGATTTGTCAGGCTGAGCGAACTGAATTGTCGTTGTCATTCTGAGCGCAGCGAAGAACCCCCGCATTTTTTCTGAGGCGCCTCAAATTTCCTCTCAAACCACAAAAATCTACCGCACAAAAACCAGCACCAAAACCACACTTTCCACGCATTTCACCACATCCTGCACCACAAAACTTGCAGCGCAACCCGCCTATCACCAATCACATACACCCTCAAGCCACCTCTCGCACCACAGCCTCAAACTCGCTGATTTTTTTCTCCCCAAAAGGCAGCTCCACCACGACCGCCGCCCCATGCGGATGCAGGTTAAACGCACTGATCTCCCCCCCATGCTCCCGCACAATCCCATAGCAGATACTCAGCCCCAGCCCCGTCCCCTCCCCCGGCTCCCGCGTCGTATAGAACGGATCGAATGCCCTCCCCGGCTCACGAAACCCCGGCCCCGTATCGCTCACAATCACCTGCACCCCGCGATCATCATGCCCCACAGAAACCCGAATCGCAGCCTCCAAACCCTTGTCTTTACTGGTCGAAGCAGCAATCGCCTGTGCCGCATTATTCAGCAGATGCTCCATCACCTGCCGCAACCGGTCTCCGTTCCCTTGCACCGCAGGCACATCTTCCCCCACCTGCATCACCAGCCGAACCCCGCGCTCCTCCAGCTTCTTCTCACAAGCCCGCGCCAGCTCCCACAGCAGCGGCGGCAGCTCCACCTGCTCCTCCCGCTGCACCGAAGGCCTCCAGAAATTCAACAACCGCTCCACAGTCTCCCGCATCCGCAGAGCCTCGTGGACAATCGTCGCCGCATCCTCTTGAACCCGCGGCTCTTCCGTCGTCTCCGCAATCAACTCCGCAAACCCCAGCACCGCAGTCAACGGATTATTCAACGCATGAGCCACCCCTCCCGCCAAAAGCCCCAGCCCCGCCAGCTTCTCCGTCCGCAACAATCTCTCCGCCAGCGCAGCATTTTCCATCGACCGCCCCAGCTTCACGGCCAGCGCCTCCAGCGGCCCCACCGCCTCAAACACCACTCGCCGCTGCAGACTCATCATCGTGTCCGCACCCACTGCCAGCGCTCCCACCATGCGCCCGCACGTATGCCGCAACGGAAACACAATCACCCGTCCCACATCCGGCGTTTCTCTGGCTCGCACCCAACACCACGGCAAAGCTTTTCATCCCCACCGGCACGCCAACACCACCATCGCCTCTCTTCGCGCCGTCTCCACCCTTGCGCTCTTCCTCCAGAACACGCTCGCCCCACTGATGCAGCGCCGCCTCTGTAGCGTCGTCCATGCCGGCGCTACCAGCCACATACAGCCGGCCTTCAGCATCCCGCGCCAACATCGCCGCTCTGCGAAAAGGACTCTTCTCCACCACAACCTCGCAAACACCCCTGCTAAGGGCGCTCACGTCCCCCTCAGGCGACAGGCGAGCGTCCAGCCGCGCGTATGCCTCTACCTCCTCACGAATCCTCCGATCGCGCCGCCTCTCCTCGGCCTGCACCTGCCCCCTAAGCCGCTGCAACCACACCGCGATCCCAAGGCCCAACGTCACCGGCACACATACCCAGTGCCGCTCCGCCAGCCTCCACCCCTCTCCTAACCCGACCAACATGACTTAACCTCCGCTTTTAGCGTCTACTCTTAGTAGGGGTTGCCGTGCCTCATCGCGAGCCTTCCCTTTGGAGTCATTTCCCAATGAAACCGATCACCGCCGGCCTTCTCGCACTTTCTCTTCTCCCGATATCGGCCCGACCGGCCCACGCCGTCACCGCTGTCGCAATTCCAGACGCCGCCGCTGCACAGGACCCCGCAGGCTTCGGCCCCCTGGACCCGGCTCCCCCCACCGGCATGACGCCCGAGCAGGTCATTGAGAAATTCGGCGCCCGCGAATCCATCTTCAAGCAAGCTCGCGAGAACTACACCTTCCGCCAGACCGTCAAAGTTGACACCCTCGATGAGGACACCAATCGCGTCGACGGCGAGTACCAGCAGGTCACCGACATCACCTTCAACAAGGACGGAAAGCGCGAAGAGCACGTCGTCTTCGCCCCCCAGAACACCCTCGAACGGGTCATCATGACCCCCACCGACTTCGACGAAATCGAGCACCGCCTTCCCTTCATCCTCACCACCGAAGACCTCCCCAAATACGACGTCACCTACCTCGGCAAGCAACGAGTCGATGAGCTCGATACCTACGTCTTCTCCGCCGGCCCCAAGACCCTCGAAAAGGGCAAACACTACTTCCAGGGCAAAGTCTGGGTCGACCAGCAGGACCTCCAGATCGTCCTCATCAACGGCAAAACCGTCCCACAGGATACCCGCCGAGGCCACGAAGACCTTCAGCCGCCCTTCACCACCTACTACGAGCAGGTCGACGGCAAATACTGGTTCCCCACCTACACCAAGGCCGAGGGCAACCTGCACTTTGCCGCGGCCAACGGCTCTCTTTCACAGGACGTTCACATCCGCAACGTCGTAAAGTACACGGATTACAAGCAGTTCCACGCCACCGCCCGTGTCATCTACAACGGCGAAGACATCACCAACAACAAGGACACCACCCAGCCCCAGTCCACTCCGCCACCCCCCAAAAAGCCCTAGCGGCAAGGCTTCTCTCCGCGTTTGCCTTCGAATCGATTACCAGAGATAGCCTTGTCTGCCGCCCGGCGTGGGGGTAGGATGTCCGTGTTCCCGTTTCTTCTGATCTTTAGGCCCCCGCATTTGTGCTTGTCGGGAACGAAAGTTCAGTTCAGGAGGGGACATGATCGTCAAATTTATTCTCAGCACAACATGTGTCACTGGATTAGTCCTGGGTTCAGCTCTCGCGCAGGCGCCGCAGCAGGCCGCTGCACCCGCGGACGGAATCACGATGGACATGATGCCCATCACCCAGGACCAACTTACTCAGTGTCGTCAGCAGGCATCCGGTCAGCTCAGCGACGAGCAAAAAACTCTGCACGATCGCGAACACGGCCAGGACAAGGACAAGATGGCGCAGGGCGCAGTTACCGGAGCCACCGGTATTGCTACCAGCGCAGTCTCTCGCAAGAATAATTGGGGATGGTGGGGCGGTAACAATAATGGAGCTCAGACCGCAGCAGCCACTGGAGCCACCCAGCGCACCGAACGCAACAGCCAGGCAGTAGCCAGCACAACCGCAACCAGCCAGACCGTAGGCGTCGATGCATACCAGCAGTGCGTCAACGGCATCAAGGGTCCGGAGTACGTCCACTTCCGCCAGACTGGCCAGATCGTTGGCGGCTCAACCCCTGCGCCTGCAGCCGTCGCAGCAGCTGCGGCAGCTCCCGTAGCCACACCCGCGCCGGCATCTCCCAAATCCCCCGTTCAGGATGAAGGCGATGGCAAGCACTTCGTCCTCACTGCCCCCGGCCAGACCGATCCACGTGAGGTCACTCTCGTCGCGGGCAGTAAAAACTCGTACATCGAAGAAGCAACCGGCGACAAATACATCGTCATGCCCGACGGCGGAGTTACCCGCATTCCGCACGCAAAAAAAGTCGCCGCTACGAAATAGCTCAGCAGAAAGCCCCTTTACTCTCGTCGTAAAGGGGCTTCTCTTTAAGCAGTCTGGCAATGCGCATCAGGATCGGCATACTGCTCCGACATCCACCGATCCATCAGCGTTCCAGCGCAACGCGCTCCGCACAAATGTTTCACTCCAGCAGAGTGCGCATGCTTTATCTGCCAGCGTGTCAGCTTGATTAGCGGCTGGTCCTCTCCAGGATTCTCTCCCTGAAAGCAATCGACCCAGGCGAGCCACCAGTCCCCGCCCACACCCTTCTTGTCGCCGCATACATCACACTGGTAACTCTCGCTATAAGACATTCGCGTCTCTCCTTGCCGCTGAAAATATCACACCCGCACGACTCCGCGAAGAAACGCCAAGCGGGTGATCAACGCTTCCCGACTCGTTCTACTTCACAGCCGTTGGATCCACACGGGCCGAGTCTGCGAGCATCTGCCAGTCTCCAATATCAACGGCCTCGAAGTCCGACCCCTTGATCATTGTTAGTTTATGCAGATCGTCATCGTTCCAACGCTTATCCGGAACGCCAATCATGAACCATGGACCACCATTGTCCGCCACGATCATTCCATACTTCTTCAAGCCTTTCAGGATGATCTGGTTCGTCTTCGAATATCCCGAAATGTCCACATCCTCCTTCAGACGGAACCTCTGACCCATCGGAGGATACGATGTGTCTTGTATGTTCGAGGCAAGATGACGCGCGGGCCAGACGTATGCATGCTGCGACTTCGGAACCGTAAAGCGAATCGCATGCTTCAGCTCGCCTGATTCAATATCTTCATAACGCAACAGCCCGGGCAAAATCGGTAGTCCCGCCGCATCCGTCGACGTCTTTCCCTCCGGACGCAGCGCACTGCTGGTAAGGTCCATCTTGATACCGGCGCCCGCATTCCAGTTCCCATCCGGTTGCCGCTGTACATTCCCTAACTCCATCAGCAGACAACGCACTTCATCGACAATCACGACGTGGCGATCACTATCCGGCGGCGAGTTCGGCCCACCCTCGATCAGCACATCATCCGGTATCGGATAAGATCCCAAATCGCTCTCATCCGAATACAGAAACTTGACCTTCTTATATTTGAGCCCAGGTCGGATGATGGTCACCGGAATTCCATTAGATGGGTCTTCTCCAAAACCCGGATGCAATGGTCTGCCCCTTCCTATCTTCTCGACATAGGCATCCGAATGTGCATCTTTTGCAGCCGATGAGACAGGCGTGTTCCACACGTTATCGGCAGGAAAGACCGGACATCCCGCAATCTGCGGGCCGGACGTCAACGTATTCCGGCCACTCCGAGCTGGCTGCCCTGCTGCTGCTACGGGATCGGATTCCGCCTTCTTCAATCGGCACGCAAGCACCAGCATCGCAACAATCGACATGGATACAACAAAGACGAAACCCTTATATTGCCCTCTGCCTTGAACCCTCATGCAAATCCTCCATTTACTGGAAATATCCGCAGTATCTCTCCAAATTCAGAGAAAACCCGCTAGCTTTCTCCTGCATCACAACCTTCAACGCATCAGCAAACCTTCTAACTTCTAACACAGTCTACTCACACTCATTGAAATAGCGTTCGCCACCCTTCAGAGAGGTGTCCGAGGATCTTCATTCTATGGCGCGAGTACTAGTTATTGGAGCGGGAGTTATGGGTCTGGCAGCCGCATACCAGGCTGTCAAAGATGGACATCAAGTAGATCTCGTCGAAGCCGCACCCGAGCCCGGAGGCATGGCCGGCCACTTCGACTTCGACGGCGACTCCATCGAGCGCTTCTATCACTTCGTCTGCCGCACTGATTATCCAACCTTCGACCTCATGCACGATCTTGGCATTGCTCATCTGATGCGTTGGGAGCCAACAACCATGGGCTTCTACAAAAATGGCAAGCTCAACCCATGGGGACAGCCCATTGCCCTGCTCAAGCTTCCCGGCGTTAGCCTCATCTCAAAACTGCGATACGGTCTTCTAGCCTTCATCTCGGTCCGGCGCAACAAATGGGACGCCCTCGAGACCGAATCCGCCAAGGACTGGATCACCCGCTGGTGCGGAGAAGACGGTTATCAGCAGTTTTGGAAACCTCTGTTCGAATTCAAATTTTACGAATACACCGACAACATCTCGGCCGCCTGGATATGGACGCGCATCCACCGCATCGGCCGCTCCCGCAAGAGCATCATGCAGGAAGAGCTGGGCTACATCGAAGGCGGCTCCAAGACCCTCGTGGACGCGCTCATACAGGCCATCGAATCCCACGGTGGCCGTGTCCATCTCTCTTCGCCCGTGCTCTCCGTCACGACAGAAGACAACCACGTAACCGGTGCCGATACTCCCTCAGGACACTTCGGCGCCGACTTCGTCATCTCAACCACTCCAACTCCCTATGTCCCTGCGATGATCCCGGATCTCCCCGAAGATTGGAAGGACCGCTATCGCGCCATCCACAACATCGGCGTCATCTGCGTCATCTTCAAGTTGAAGCGCCCGGTCACGCCTCACTTCTGGGTCAACGTCTCCGTTCCTGATCTAACGATTCCAGGAGTGATCGAACTCTCCAACCTTCGCAAAGGCATGTCCAACAACATCGTCTACGTTCCCTACTACATGCCCATCACCAACAAAAAATTCAGCTGGGGCGACGACTGCCTTCTTGAAGAGGCCTTCGGATGCCTCCAGTTGCTCAACCCCGATCTAACCCGGGACGATGTCGTCGCCACTAAAGTTGCTCGTCTCAAGCATGGCCAACCCATCTGCGAGCCAGGTTTCGCTGCGAAGATTCCTCCAGTCCAAACCCCAATCGAAGGCCTGCAGATCGCCGACACCTGCTTCTACTACCCAGAAGACCGCGGGGTCGCAGAGAGCGTCCGGCTAGGCCGTTCCATGGCGCGAGCCATATCATAGCCACAAAGGAGCAGCCATTATGACCGCTTCTGCTGTCGAACAGGAAAACACACTCGTAGCCCGCACCTTTGGCCGCGTCTCTCCATCCTGGCTCCTGCTCCTACTATTCGTGGTCGCACTTATCGCTCAGCTCATCGCATCAAGGCGTACGCTGCTCCTCTACGACGAGTGCCTTGCCCTCTACGGGGCGGACAGCGTCCTGCACGGGGGGAGACCCTATCGTGACTTCCTGACCCTCTACGGCCCTGCCCAGTTCTACCTGCTCGCCCTCTGGTTCAAGTTCTTCGGCGTCAGCGCGCTCGCTGGCCGCGTCTACGATGCCCTCATCAAAGCTGGGATCGCCTGTGCCAGCTTCGCACTCGTCACCCGTCTTGCCAGCCGCCGGTATGCAGTATTGGCGTTCGTCGCTGTCCTGCTCTGGCTTACCTGCATCGATAACGCAGCGTACAACTACTCCGCCTATCCTGCGCTGCTCCTCTCTCTCGTTAGTTGTCTGTTCTTCTCCCGCTATCTCAACGACCCTTCAAAGATCGCCCCGCTCTTCACTTCTGGAGTCCTCGTCGGCGCCACCGTCTGCTTTCGCCACGACTTCGGCTTCTACCTCTGCGTCACCCAGCTCATCATCCTGGCGTGGAGCAGCTCATCACGCAAGATCTCCGCTCTCCTGCGGCCCACACTCTTCTACATCTCCGGCATCGTCATCATCGTCGTCCCGATTGCCCTTCTGCTCTTCTGGACGATACCGCACAACGACATCTTCTTCGACCTGTTCTACCTCCCGGCAAAGGTCTATCCTAGGATGCGGAGCCTGCCCTTCGATTTCGCCGTCATCCCGCAACTGTTCCGTCATCCTTTTCGCTGGAGCAATCGATTCGATCTTCAGGAAACGATCGTCTTCTTCCCGGTACTGGTCAGCATCGCTTCGGCGATCATCCTCTTTCTTTCACGTAAAACGCCGTCCGAGCTCTTTAGCGATATACGTCAACGCCAGATCTTCGGCCTGCTCACTCTTCTTTGCTCACTCTTCTTCATCAAAGGCCTGATACGTGTGAGCGCGATGCAGATGGTGCAATGCGTCGTCGTAGGAATCATCCTGCTTGCCGTCCTTCTGAGCCGCATCCCGCAACTGGATCGGGCCTATTCCATCATGGTGGCCGCCTGCACTCTCATCTTCCTTATGTCCAGTGCTCCTATCGTTCTGGGTTTTTTTGTTTTCACTTATACGAACGCAATGGATCTTCTTCATCCCGCTCGCACGACCTCGTTCTACAACACCTGCCATCCACCCGTTGGCATTGAGCGCGCACGCTGCCTCATCCTCGATCCAGTCTCGACCGCCGCAGTCGAGTACGTCGAACAACGCACCTCGCCGCAAGACAGAATCTTTGTCGGCGCCGGGCGCCACGACAAGATCTTCGCCAACGATATTCGCTTCTACTTCGTCTCTGGCCGGCCAGCGATCACGAAATGGCAGGAGTTCGATCCAGGCGTGCAGAACACGCTCCCCATTCAGAACCAGATCATCGCCTCCATGCAGGAATATTCTCCAAAGTTCATCGTCCTCAACTCCACCTTGGACAACATCATGGAACCGAACGGTAGCCGATTCTCAACCGGCGTCACCGCGCTCGACGACTACATCCACACCCACTACACCCCTCAGGCCACCTTCGGAAAGATCGTCATCTGGGCTCCCAACAGCAGTAGCAGCGGTCTCAAGCCGCAGGCTCACCCTCAAAGTAGAGATACTTCCGCCACGCCGCATCCGCACTCCCGATCATCCGCATAATGTGCCGCGACGTATGCAGCGAAAACGGCCTCGGCTCGCGCAGCAACCGCATCTCCGTCAACTCATGAAGCATCTGATTGCCCTTGCGCCGGTTGCAGTTATGGCAACAGGCCACAAGGTTCTCCCACGTCGACAGCCCACCGCGAGACCGTGGAACGACATGGTCCAGCGTCAACTCCCCAGCCGTCAGCACAACGCTGCAGTACTGGCAGCAGTTGCGGTCGCGCAGCAGAATGTTCTTCCGTGAGAGCGCCCGCGTCTGATGCGGAATCCTGCGATACTCCAGCAACCGGATCACGCTCGGCATCGCAATCTGCATCCGCGCCGCATGCAACGTCGCGCCCTGCTCTTCCTCGGTCCGCGCCACTCCCTTCAGCACTAACACCAGTGCACGCCTCGCCCCGCAAATATTGATCGGCTCATACGACGCATTCAGACACCAGAACGGGAGTCTGCATCGCCGGCTGGCGAAACACTCCTACCCGAACATCCACTTCAGACAGCGCACGCCCGGCATTATGTCCGCTGGCGTGCCCCGTGTGTCGTTTTCCACTCAGCCCTTGCTTCCGCATCTTCCCCGATTGCATCTCTAAGACCTCCGGTTCCAATTTGTCTTCGCACTCCGCCAAGCTCGTTCGTCTCAATCAATCCTTCGTCACGAATCCGAATCCCACATCGCAACCATCTCTCTTTGCGCCCGCGATACCGTAGCAACCCAGACCTTCTTCACTCCAGCCTGCCGCAACACCGCCGCACACGCCCGAGCCGTGGCCCCGGTCGTATAGATGTCATCGACCAGCAAAACCTCGCGCCCAATCAAATCCGCACTCTCACTCACTGCAAACGCGCCCTTCAAATTTCTCCGTCGTCCACTCGGCGTCAACTCAAACTGGCTCTGCGTATCCTTCACTCTCCGAATCACATCGTGCGAAGTCCGCAGCCTCCACTCCGGCGCACTCCTCTTCAATTCCCTAAGCGCCGCATCCGCCAACAACACCGCCTGGTTGAAGCCCCGCTGCCGCTCCTTCGCAGGAAACAGCGGCACAGCAACCACAACCAACTCCGAAGCCGCCTCATCCTTCAACGTCTCTATCGCTCGAGCCAGCATCCTACCCAAAGGCCGAGCCACCCCACGCATCCCCTCATACTTCAGCAGGTGCACCATCTCCCGCAGCTCATCCTCATAAACCCCATAGGCCACAGCCTTTTCAAAATCCGGCTCAACCATCCGGCAGGGCGAACAAAGCAATCCCTCCGCCGGAAACTGCCCCGCATAACGAACCCCTTCCATGTCGAGCATCTCCCCACAGCGCGCGCACAAAGTCGCCGACTGGAGTTCAACCCTGCCAACACATTCATCACAAATTGGAATCAGGCCAGCTCGCAGCAAAGGGCCCCCACAGGCTTTGCAATCCGCTGGAAAAAAGGTAGTTACCAGATCATCTACAACCGCTCGCGCCACCCTGCCCGGACTTCGTAAGACGCGCGAAACAGCGCGCCATTCCACCACCCCTCCGGGGGGACCACCAGGCGGAGCCCCGGTGGCATCTCCGAGCACATTGTCATCCATGCATTGGCTGAAGACTCACCTCACTCGGCAACAGGGAAAATTCCGTGCCGTTGCCCGCAGTATAAGCCTTTTCCACAGGTCGCCGTCAACAATTGTGCACCAAATCAGATGCATCGTGCTTCTCCTAACTCCCACTGTTACACTCCTTCGCAGCCACAAGCCACATTTTTTCAGTAGCGGAGATACCCCTATGGCAGCACCCACCAGCTTCCAGCCCTTTGTGCCAGCGACCGAATCACGCCCCGAGTTCACCGCCCGCGCCCTCATTCTCGGAGCGTTCTTCGGCATCCTCTTCGGTGCCGTCACTGTCTATGTCGGTCTTCGCGCAGGGCTTACCGTTGCCGCCAGCATCCCCATCTCCGTCCTCTCCATCTCCATCCTCCGGGCCTTCGGCCGCGCCAGCATCCTCGAAAACAACATCGTCCAGACCACCGGAAACGCCGGCCAGTCCATCGCCTCCGGAGTCATCTTCACCCTCCCCGCGCTCATCTTCCTCGGCTTCGATCTAGAATCCACCCGCATCTTCGCCCTGGCCCTCTTCGGCGGATGGCTCGGCGTCCTCTTCATGATCCCCCTCCGCCGCCAACTAATCGTCGAAGAGCACGGCACCTTGACCTATCCTGAGGGCACCGCCTGCGCCGACGTCCTCCTGGCTGGCGAACGCGGCGGCTCCTTCGCCTCCCGCGTCTTCCTCGGCCTCGGTCTAGGCAGTCTCTACACTCTCTTCCAGAACGAGAACCTCTTCGGCCTCTTCCCCGGAACCCCCAACTTCTCCCCCGACCTCGGCGACCAGCACCTCCTCAAAGGGGGAGCCATCCGCGCCGACGTCACCGCCGAATACCTCGGCGTCGGCTACATCATCGGCATGCGCGTCGCCGCCGTCATGCTCGCCGGCGGAGTCTTCTCCTGGATGGTCCTCATGCCCGCCATCTACTTCTTCGGCTCGCGCCTCGCCACCCCTTTATACCCCGGCACCGTCCCCATCCACGACATGAGCCCCTCACAGCTCTGGTCCACCTACGTCCGCCCCATGGGTGCTGGAGCCGTAGCCTGTAGCGGTCTCATCACCCTCCTCCGCACCGCCCCCACCATCCTCGCCGCACTCTCCGAAGGCATCAAATCCATCGGCAAGAAAAAGGGCGCTTCAATCGCCACCGAATCCTCCACCACTCCACGCACCGAACACGATCTCCCCTGGTCGGTAGTCATCGGCGGGTCAGTTCTCCTCGTCATCCTCCTTTGGTTCTTCCTCCAGTTCAAACCCGTCCCCGGAGCTCAGGTTGGCGCTCTCGCCAACCTCTCCGCCGCCTTCCTCGTAGTCCTCTTCGGATTCCTCTTCGTCACCGTCTCCGCCCGCATCGTAGGCATCGTCGGTTCCTCAGCTTCGCCCGTCTCCGGCATGACCATCGCCACCCTCATGGCCACCGCCGCCATCTTCCTCGTTAAAGGTTGGACCGCCCCCGCCTTCGGAGCCCTCGCCATCACCATCGGAGGCATCGTCTGCATCGCCGCCTCCAACGCCGGTGACACCGCGCAAGATCTCAAGACCGGCTATCTCATCGGAGCCACTCCTTGGAAGCAGCAACTCGCCATCATGATCGGCGTCATCATCTCGGTCTTCTCCATCGGCACCACCCTCAATGCCATGAACAAAGGCCTCGAGAGCTTCCAGCTACTCCAACACCCCATCGTCTTCTCGCTGAACCAGCTTCCCGACGGCGTCCAGAACAGTGGCAATTTCACCCGCGACCGCATCTCCCTCACCAATCCTGCCACCTCTTCCACCACACACACCGAGCTCAACAACACCCGCCAGCTCATCCTCCTCAACGCCATCGGTTCCACCACCCTCGCCGACGGCAAATACCTCTACAACCCCGCTACCGGCCAAATCGAGGTCCAATGGGTGCAAGGCATCGGTAGCGAAAAGGCCGCTGCACCACAAGGCCGTCTCATGGCCACTGTCATCAACGGCATCCTCAGCCGCAAGCTCCCCTGGTCACTAGTCCTCCTCGGCGTAGCCCTCGTCATCATGGTTGAGCTGCTAGGCATCCGCTCCCTCACTCTCGCAGTAGGAGCCTATCTCTCCATCGGCACCACGCTCGCAATCTTCGTCGGCGGAGTCATGCGCTGGATGGTCGACCGCGCACTCGCAAAGCAATACGAACGCGATTCCGAACTAGAGCATCAAGCCTCACTCGAGCTCTGGCACCGCGACCGCGAAGCGTGGCTCGCCCAACACCCCAACTTCGATCCCACCGACCCCGAGCATCTCAACCCCGCAACCGGCCTGCCCAACAACATCACCCTGCGCAGCCCTGAGGTTGAATCCGAAGTCTCCCCCGGCTCCCTTTACGCCTCTGGCCTCATCGCCGCCGGCGGCATCGTCGGCCTGCTCGGCGTCTCAGTCAGACTCTACGAGGCCGCAACCGACAGCTCACTCCCACGCTTCAGCGAACACAACCCGCTCCACCACGACTGGGTGAGCGTCCTAATGTTCGCCCTGCTGGCCTTCTCGCTTTACTACTTCGCAAAAAAGCCGCTGGACACCAAAGTCTAAGAACCTGTTAAAAGCCTCGGAACCATCTATTGCCTTCCGTCGTCCTATAGCCTTCCGTCGTCATCCTGAGCGCAGCGAAGGATCCCTGTATTTGTTTTTGTTCTTGCTGTTGCTTGTTTTTGGCTCTTGCTGTTTGAAATCCAAACTAAACAGGTTCTGAGAGAACCCTACCTCGACCCCGAAGGCACAGGAATAGCCTGATCCAACGGAATAGGCCGCCCAAAATCCGGCGTCCCATCCGGCTTCCACGTAAACGGCTGCATGCGCGGAGAACGATGATCGCCACAGCCCTGATTCGGCTGCGGATTCGCGTGGTACATAATCCAGTCCTGCTTACCATCCAGCGACTTGAAGAAAGTATTATGCCCCGTCCCAAAAGCCGATCCCTCGGGATTCTGCCAGAACACCGGCCGATCCGACTTCCTCCACGATGAAGCGGATTCATCAGATCGCTCGACTTAGATGCCTCCAGCATTCCAAGCGAGTAGTAATCCGTCCAGCATCCACTCGCCGAATAAATAAGAAACACCTTGCCTTCGTGTTGAAGAATCTCAGGTCCCTCGTTCACGTCCACGTGCGGCAACGCCAGCACCTTCCCCTTTGAATCGAAGTCCCCCACCTTCTCCCACGGATGGTCCGGCACCGACAACCGCACACGCGGCCCTTCAATCGTCCACGGATTCTTCATCCGCGCAATATAGAGTCCCTGAACGCCATTACTATCGCCCTCCCACCCCGACCACACAGCGAAGGTCTTCCCCCCAGCCTCAAACACCGTCGCATCGATGGCCCATTTATCGGAAGCATCCGCAAGTTTGCCCTTGAAGGTCCACTCTCCCTCCAGAGGATCACGCGAGGCATTTTCCACTACGTAAATGCGGTGATTTTCGTTGTGGCCCTCATCCGCTGCAAAGTAGATGTACCACTTCCCATCAAGAAAATGCAGCTCCGGTGCCCATAATTCCTTCGAATAAGGCCCAGTCGCAGGAGGTGTCCACACAACCTTCTTCTCCGCGTTCTCCAGGTCTGCGATGTTCTTCGTCTTCCAGATCGTCAGGTTCGATCCGGTGCTGTTCATGTAGTAGAAAAATCCATCCTTCTCAATCACCCATGGATCTGGTCCACTCGGCTTCAGCGGATTATGAAATGTTGCAACCGAGGCGAAGATGCCCTTCGCTGCATCATCATGTTTGACTCAACGCGAACCTCTCTGCGCCAAGCACAAGACGGCAAGCATAACAACTGCGGCAACTACTTTCATTTCTTTCCTTGTAGTTATTCATCTCGAATGGTGAGACCACGAACGATAGCCAATTCTGGATCAGCTTAAATTCTCCGCGCTCAAATCCTCATCATGCTTCTCGATTCTGGCAGACTCCTTCGGCTTCAACCCTCGAAGTATCTCCAGCAGCTTTGCGGGATTGAACGACTCCAGATGAAAGTCAGCTCTTGGACACCCGTCGAATCCAGGAGCAGCAATAACAATCACCGGAATCTTTGGCTGGATAGCCTTCAGTTCTTCCGTCAACTCTTCCGCCGAGACATCATCGATGCCTCCATCCAACACGATACCGTCGACAGCAGGAAAGCGCCTGAAGAGCTCCATCGCCTCTTTGCCGCTATAAGCAGTAAGCACGTTGAACTTGGCCGTCTCGATCACCAGCTTGCGTGTCGAGATGCTGCCCGGAAACTCCCGGTCGATCACAAGGAAACAAGGTCTGACCATGCCGCGAATTATCTACCAAAAGCCGCAAGTCTGCCTAATCGGCTACCGGCCGCTATCCGCCTGCAGTGGCAAACGAAACGAAAACACCGACCCCTGCCCCGGCTGGCTCGTGACATCAATCGCCCCCCCATGCGCCTCCACAATCGCCTTCGCAATCGCCAGCCCCATGCCCGTCCCCTGCACACGATACCGCTGCCCCTGCCCCCGATAGAACTTGTCGAAGATCATCATCCGTTCAAAATCGTCCACGCCCGCGCCCCGATCCGCCACGCTGGTAACCAGCTCGCCCCGAGCCACCTCTGCGCTGATAAAGATAGGACTACCCTCCGCCGAATACTTCGCCGCATTCTCGATCAGGTGCTGCAACACCTTCGCAATCCGTTCCAGATCCATCTCCACCATCGGCAGCGTCTCCGGCAACCGTATCTCGACAGGATGATTCTTTACCTGCACTGCCTCCAGCGCCGCATCCACAGCCTCGCGAATCGGATGCGGCCGCAGATCAAGCTTGATATCGTGCGCATCAAGATCAGCCATCTCCATCGCCTGCCCCACAAGCCGGTTCAGCCGCGCCGCCTCCTCTTCGATCACCTCCATCATCTCCCCACGCTGTTCTCCATCCAGCGGATCGTTACGCAGACTCGTAATCGCCGCCGTAATCGAGGTCAAGCGGCGTCCTCAACTCATGCGCCACTGAATCCAAGCAGCGCATTTCTCAAACGCTCACTCTCTCGCGAAGCCTCCACCCGCGCCAGCGTCTCCACCGCACCCGCCCGTTCAATCGCAATCGCCGCCAGCCCGCACACAGCATCAAGCGCCTCAGGCGAAGTCCCCGAACCCGTAATTCCCACCGCGCCAATAGGCCGCGTCCCCAGCAAAATCGGCACCAGCGTCACCCCTCGTGCTTCATCGCTGCGATGGTCCCGCGAGAACGCCGCATCGCGAAGCTCAGCCGCCGTCACATCCATGTAGTCCGGGCTCGACCGATAAACCCTATCCCTCTCCCGCAGATAAACCGCCGCCCCCGCAAGATTAAACGTCGCTGCAATCATATGCGGCAGCACATTCAGAAGGTCAATCACGTCACCTTTCACCAGCATCTGCTGGCTGAACTCATACAGCCGCTCTGCCTCGCGCTGCCGTCGCCGCGAGATCTTCGCCTCGCGCCGCGCTCTCTCCGCCAACTGGCTCGCCACAATTCCCGTTACAAGAAACGCCAACAGTGCCACCCAGTTGCGCCCATCGCGAATCGTGAACGTTAGCACTGGCGGCAGAAAGAAAAAATTGAACGCCGCCGAAGAAAGAATCGACAGGTAAATCGAGTGCCGCAGCCCCCAGTTCGCCGCCACAATCAGAATGGCGATGATCAGCGTCAGCGCCACCGTCATCTCATTGGCGTGCACCCACCGGAAGTACACCGCTACAATGACAGCGACAGTGCCAGTCGATATTGCATAGCGGATTGCACTTCGCGAAGCCGATCGTCGCACTCACATATCTTATCCCTATGGCTACGCGCGACCCATCCATGCCCGCACTCAAAAGCCCCGAAGAGTGGCTCGAAAAAGTCGCCCCTGAAAAAACACGCGGCACCTTCAAGCTCTTCCTCGGCTACGCCCCCGGAGTAGGCAAAACCTACAACATGCTCAGCGAAGCAATCCGCCGTCACCAGCGCGGCGAGGACATCGTCATCGGCGTAGTCGAAACCCACGGCCGCCCCCGCACCGCAGAGCTCGCCGCTCAACTCGAACAAATCCCCCGCCGCCGCATCGAATACAAAGGCGTCGCCTTCGAAGAGATGGACCTCGACGCCATCCTCCTGCGCCGCCCGCAGATCGTCCTCATCGACGAGCTCGCCCACACCAACATCGAAGGCAGCAAGCACCGCAAACGCTACGAAGACGTCCTCGACATCCTCGCCGCCAACATCGACGTGCTCGCCACCATGAACGTCCAGCACATCGAAAGCGTCGCCCCCACCGTGCAAAGCGTCACCGGCATCACCATCCGCGAGACCGTCCCCGACTGGTTCCTCAAGCGCGCAGACGAGATCGTCATGGCCGACCTCACCCCTGAGGCCCTCCAGACCCGCATGCGCCGCGGCGATATCTACGGCGTCAACCGCGCAGAAAAAGCCCTCGCCAACTTCTTCCGCCGCGGCAACCTCATCGCCCTCCGCGAGCTCGCCCTCCAGCACGTCACCAAGGCCGTCGACCGCACCCTCACCGCCTACATGGACTCCAAGCGCATCCAGGCCAACTGGGCCGTACGCGAGCGCATCGCCGTGTGCATCAGCTCCAACAGCGCTTCGCAGATGCTCATCGCCCGCGGCGCCCGCGTTGCCGAAGGCGTAGGCGGCGAACTCTTTGTGTTACATATTGAAACCGAGCGCGAGAGCATCGAAGAAGACCAGAGCACCCTCGCCGCGAACATCCAGTTCGCCCGCAACCTCGGTGCAGAAGTCTTCGTCATCAAAGGAAAGAACATCGCCCACGCCGCCGCCCAGTTCGTACGCGAGAAGCGCATCACCCACATCGTCTTCGGACGCACCGCCGTCACCGGCCTTCGGAAGTACCTGTATTATTGGGCGATCCAGCACTTCCTCCGCGAAGCCCCCAACGTCGACGTCCACATCGTCACCCAGCACTCGGAGCGTGAATGAAGCCTAACGATCCGCCCGCGAAGATCCTCATCGTCGACGACGAGCCCCAGATCATCCGCGTCCTCAAGACCGCTCTCTCCACCCAGGGCTACTCCGTCCGAACCTCGCTCAACGGCCTCGACGGCCTCATCGCCTTCCGCGAGTGGAACCCCGACGTCGTCATCACCGACCTCTCCATGCACGAGATGAGCGGCATCGAGCTCTGCCACCAGATCCGCTCCACCAGCACCACGCCCATCATCGTCCTCTCCGTTCGCGATCAGGAGGCCGTCAAAGTAGCCGCCCTTGACGCCGGCGCAGACGACTATGTCACCAAGCCCTTCAGCATCCAGGAGCTGCAAGCCCGCGTCCGCTCCCAACTCCGCCGCCGCAACGCGACCACTCCCGAGCCCCAGCAAATCATCTCCATGGGCGACTTCGTCATCGACGTTCCCCAGCACAAAGTCCTCGTTCGCGGCCAGGAAACTCACCTCACCCCCAAGCAGTTCGACCTTCTCGTCGTTCTCGCCGAACACGCCGGACAAGTCCTCACCCATCGCGCCCTCCTGCATGCCGTATGGGGCACTAACGCTGATCAACCTGAATACCTCCGCGTACACATCGGTCAGCTCCGCAAGAAGATCGAAACCTCCGAAGAACCCCGCTACATCGTCACCGAACCCTGGATCGGATACCGCTTCTACCCCAGCGGAAGCATAGAGCTCTAGCACCTTTACGAATTCTTTACGACTTTCGCACCCATACTTTACGCCCAAAAGCATCCCATAGAGATCAGCGCCAGTTCGCAAAGGAGACGGCGCTGATCGCTCATGCCGCTTACCTCTTCATCGCCACTATTTACATCCCCTCTAAACAAGACCACCCATCAGTTCTAACGAAGGAGAGCACACCCATGTGGGACATCGGATGCATTACAGCAAGCGCGGCCTTCTTCCTGCTGGCCATCGCCTACGTCGCCGGTTGTAACCGGCTTGGCACAAAGGAGAGCAAATAATGCTTGAGACCTTTCTGCTCGGCCTCGTCACCGTCGCGCTTCTCGTCTATCTCGTCTACGCGCTCCTTCGCCCGGAAAATTTTTAGCCATCTTCTAAAAAGGAAAGACCGCAACAATGACCGCCAACGGCTGGTTTCAAATCTGTTTCTTCTTCGCGCTCATCCTTGTCTGCGCGAAACCTCTCGGCATCTACATGGCCCGCGTCTTCGAGCGCGAACGCACCTTCGCCGACCGCATCTTCCGCCCCATCGAGCGCCTCATCTATCGCCTCACCGGCATCGACGAGACCCACGAGATGGCCTGGACCGAGTATGCCATTGTGATGCTGCTCTTCAGCCTCATCACCATGGTCGCCACCTACGCCATCGAGCGCCTGCAAGGCCTCCTGCCTCTCAATCCTCAGCATCTCGCTGCCGTCGCCCCCGACCTTGCCCTCAACACCGCGGCCTCTTTCACCACCAACACCAACTGGCAGTCCTACGTACCTGAAACAACGATGAGCTATCTCACCCAGATGCTCACCCTCGCCTACCACAACTTCTTCTCCGCAGCCGTAGGCATGGCACTCGCCGTCGCTCTCATCCGTGGCATCTCCCGCAAAGAATCGAAGACTCTCGGCAACTTCTGGGTCGACACCACCCGCGCATCACTCTGGGTCCTCTTACCCACCTGCCTCATCTACGCACTGCTGCTGGTCTCGCAAGGTGTCGTGCAAAACTTCCGCCCTTACGATCAGGCAAAGCTTGTACAGTCACAATCTGTAACCACTACAGGCACAGATGGCAAATCAACCACTCAATCCATCACCACCCAGAGCATCGCACAAGGCCCCGTGGCCTCACAGGAAGCCATCAAGATGCTCGGCACCAACGGCGGCGGCTTCTTCAACACCAACAGCGCTCATCCCTTTGAAAACCCGACACCATTCTCGAACTTCCTCGAGATATTCTCCATCTTCCTCATCCCCGCCGCCCTCACCGTCACCCTCGGTCGCATGACCCGCGCCCCCAAGCACGGCTGGGCCGTCTTCGCCGCCATGGCCGCGCTCTTCTTCGTTGGCGTCTTCGTCGCCTACTACGCTGAGTCGCAACCCAACCCCCTCCTCCATGCTTCCGGGATGCATATAGACCAGCACGCATCGCCGCTCCAGCCCGGCGGCAACATGGAAGGCAAGGAGGTTCGCTTCGGCATCGCTGACTCCGCGCTCTTCGCCACCGTCACCACCGACGCAAGCTGCGGCGCCGTCAACTCCATGCACGACTCCTTCATGCCCCTCGGCGGCCTCGTTCCTATGGTCAACATCATGCTCGGCGAAGTCATCTTCGGCGGCGTTGGCGCTGGCCTTTACGGCATGCTCATCTTCGTCATCCTCGCCGTCTTCATCGCGGGCCTCATGGTCGGCCGCACGCCAGAGTACCTCGGCAAAAAGATCGAATCCTTCGACGTCAAGATGGCCATGCTCTACGTCCTCATCTTCCCGCTCTCGATCCTCGGCTTCTCCGCTATCTCGCTTCTCACGCCCAGCCTCGGCCTCCCCGGCATTACGAATCCCGGACCGCACGGCCTCTCGCAAATCCTCTACGCCTACACCTCTGCCACCGGCAACAACGGCTCTGCCTTCGCAGGCATCAGTGCGAACACCCACTGGTACAACCTGTCGATGGCCACAGCCATGCTCGTCGGCCGATTCATGATGATCGTTCCCATGCTCGCCGTAGCCGGCAATCTCGCAAAGAAAAAGCTCGTGCCGCCATCACCCGGAACCTTCCCCGTGCACACACCACTCTTCACCGTGCTGCTCATCGGAGTCATCCTCATCGTCGGCGCACTCACCTTCTTCCCCGCGCTCTCGCTCGGTCCTATCCTCGAGCACCTCCTCATGCAAGCCGGCAAAACCTTCTAAGCCAGAAAGAAAAAAGAGAAACCTCACATGGCAAACACCCGCAAACGCTCTCTCTGGGACACAAAGATAGTCCGCCGCGCCCTCGTCGACGCGCTGGCTAAACTCAACCCGCGCACCATGATGAAAAATCCCGTCATGTTCGTCGTCGAGATCGGCAGCCTCATCACCACCATCTATCTCTTCCGCAACATCGCCGCGCACCACGACTCCGTACGCTTCGACTTGCAGATCACCCTCTGGCTTTGGTTCACCGTCCTCTTCGCCAACTTCGCCGAAGCCATGGCCGAAGGGCGCGGCAAAGCCCAGGCCGACGCACTCCGCCGCGCCAAATCCGAAACCACCGCCGTCCGTCTCCGTCTCGACGGCACCACCGAAAACATCCCCAGCTCCCACCTCCGCGCCGGAGACATCTGCATCGTCATCGCCGGCCACATGATCCCCGGCGACGGCGAAGTCATCGAGGGCGTAGCCTCTGTCGACGAGTCCGCTATCACCGGCGAGTCCGCCCCCGTCATTCGCGAAGCAGGCGGCGATCGCTCCGCCGTCACTGGAGGAACCCGCGTTCTCTCCGACGAGATCAAAGTCCGCATCACCTCCAACCCCGGCGAAACCTTCCTCGACCGCATGATCGCTCTCGTCGAAGGCGCCGAGCGTCAGAAGACCCCCAACGAGATCGCACTCAACATCCTTCTCGCTGGCCTCACCATCATCTTTCTCTTGGCCGTAGTCACTCTCCAGCCAATCGCCATCTACTCCTCGGCTCCACAAACGGTCTTCGTCCTGATCTCACTCCTCGTCTGCCTCATCCCCACAACCATCGGCGGTCTGCTCTCCGCCATCGGCATCGCAGGCATGGATCGCCTCGTCCAACACAACGTCCTTGCCATGTCAGGGCGCGCCGTTGAAGCCGCAGGTGACGTCAACACTCTCCTGCTCGACAAGACCGGCACCATTACCCTCGGCAACCGCCAGGCCTCTGAGTTCATCCCCGCACCCGGCGTCACCAAAGACCAACTCGCCGACGCCGCCCAACTCTCATCTCTCCCCGACGAAACCCCCGAAGGCCGCAGCATCGTAGTCCTTGCCAAAGAGATCTACGGCCTCCGCGGTCGCGAGCTCCACGAGCTCAACGCCGAGTTCGTTCCCTTCTCCGCAGTCACGCGCATGTCTGGCGTCAATCTCGACGGCCGCATCATCCGCAAAGGCTCAACCGACGCCATCGCCAAAGTTCCTCACCGAAAACGGCGGCACCCTTCCCGACGAAGTCCGCACCGCCGTCGAAATGGTCGCACGCAGCGGAGGCACACCACTTGTCGTCGCAGAGAACCGCAAAGCCCTCGGCGTCATCCACCTCAAGGACATCGTCAAAGGCGGCATGAAGGAGCGCTTTGCACAACTCCGCTCCATGGGCATCAAGACCATCATGATCACCGGCGACAACCCCCTCACCGCCGCCGCCATCGCACGCGAAGCCGGCGTCGACGACTTCCTCGCCGAAGCCAAACCCAAAGACAAAATGGATCTAATCAAACGCGAGCAGTCAGAAGGCAAGCTCGTAGCCATGACCGGCGACGGTACCAACGACGCCCCCGCGCTCGCCCAGGCCGACGTAGGCGTTGCCATGAACACCGGCACACAAGCCGCAAAAGAAGCAGGCAACATGGTCGACCTCGACTAGCAACCCAACCAAGCTCATCGAGATCGTCGAGATAGGCAAGCAGCTCCTCATGACTCGCGGCGCGCTCACCACCTTCTCCATCGCCAACGACGTGGCCAAGTACTTCGCCATCATCCCGGCCATGTTCGCCGCAACCTTCCCCGTACTCGCAGCACTCAACATCATGCATCTCAAGACGCCGCAGTCCGCGATCCTCTCTGCGGTCATCTTCAACGCACTCATCATCATCGGCCTCATCCCGCTTGCACTCCGAGGCGTAGGCTACAAAGCCATGTCCGCCGAAGCACTCCTCCGCCGCAACCTGATCCTCTACGGCATCGGCGGCATCATCGTCCCATTCCTCGGCATCAAGCTCATCGACATCATCATCACAGCCATCCACTTGGCCTAAGGAACACACATGCGTCGCAACATCATCACCGCCGCTCTTTACACCATCGTCACGACGATCGTCTTCGGTCTCATCTATCCCTTCGTCGTCACAGCCATCGCACAAGTCATCTTCAAAGACAAAGCCAACGGCCAGCTCATCCACCAAAACGGCCAGCTCATCGGCTCACGCATCATCGGCCAGCCCTTCACTGGCGCAGCGTACTTCCACTCGCGCCCCTCCGCCGCAGGCACAGGCTACGACGCCGCAAACTCCAGCGGCTCCAACTACGCCCCAACCAACAAGAAATTAATCGACCGCGTGGCCGCCGACGTCACCGCCCTGCAACAAGACCACCCCAACACCGACATCCCCATCGACCTCGTCACCGCATCCGCCTCCGGCCTCGATCCCCACATCACACCCGCCGCCGCCGACTTCCAGGCCGCCCGCATAGCCCGCGAGCGCAACCTCTCTGACACCACCGTCCACCAACTCATCGCCCGCCACACCGAGGGCCGTCAACTAGGCTTCCTCGGCGAACCCCGCGTCAACGTCCTCGAGCTCAATCTGGACCTCGACCAAACCGCACCACTACCGACATCACATTAAAATTCTGTTCATAAGATGTCCTTGAAAATGACAAGGCGTCATCCTGACCCTGAGCGAAGTCGAATGGGGAAGGATCCCTGTATTTCGTTCTTGCTCTTGTTTTTAAATCTGTTCTCTTCCGCGCAAATCCGCGGTCGGTCTTCAGTTTTTTGAGTCTCTTTCAAACCAGAAACTATTTTTCCTCTAAGCCATGCTCTGCTAGCATGGCTTCCCTATGGATTCCTTCAACTCCGCCCGTCGCGAACTATTGAAGAGAGGTGGCCTGGGCCTGGCCGCCGTAGCCGCCACAGCAGTCCCCACCACGTACGCTTCCGCACAAACATCCAATCCCACCCCAAACATCTTCGACATCCGTACCTTCGGCGCAGTCGGCGACGGCAAAACCGTCGACACCCCCGCCATCAACAAAGCCATCGAAGCCGCTGCAGCCGCAGGCGGTGGCACAGTCCTCTTCCCCGCCGGCACATGGCTCTGCTTCTCCATCCATCTCAAGAGCCACGTCGACCTCTACCTCTCGCAAGGCGCCACCATCCTCGCCGCAGACTCCCCGCTCCCCGGCCAATCCACCGGCTACAACGGCGGCACCTACGACGCAGCCGAACCCAACAACCCATGGGAGGCCTACCAGGACTACGGCCACAACCACTGGCACAACTCGCTCCTCTGGGGCGAAAACATCAACGACCTCAGCATCACCGGCCCCGGCCTCATCTACGGCAAAGGCCTAAGCTTCGGTGCCGAACGCGCAGCCCGCGGCGCCTACCCCATCTACAAAGCCGAGCAGCCCGGCGTCGGCAACAAGGCCATCGCGCTCAAAAACTGCCGCAACGTCATCCTCCGCGACTTCTCCATTCTCAAAGGCGGCCACTTCGGCCTCCTGCTCACCGGCGTCGACAACCTCACCATCGACAACCTCAAAATCGACACCGACCGCGACGGCATGGACATCGACTGCTGCCGCAACGTCCGCGTCTCCAACTGCACCGTCAACTCCCCCTGGGACGACGCCATCTGCCCCAAGAGCAGCTTCGCCCTCGGCTACGCCCGCGCCACCGAGAACGTCACCATCTCCAACTGCTACGTCACCGGCGCCTACGAACTCGGCACCCTCCTCGACGGCACCTTCAAGCTCTTCGCCCCCGACGCCCACGTCCCCCGCACCGGCCGCATCAAGTGCGGCACCGAATCCAACGGCGGCTTCAAAAACATCACCATCTCCAACTGCGTCTTCGACGGCTGCGACGGTCTCGCCCTCGAGAGCGAAGACGGCGCCCTCTGCGAAGACATCACCATCTCCAACATCACCATGCGCGACATCCGCACCGCACCGCTCTTCTTCCGCCTCGGCTCTCGCCTACGCGGCCCCAAAGAGAGCACAAAGGTCGGCACCCTCCGCCGCATCCTCGTCAACAACATCGTCAGCCACAACGCCGAATCCCGCCTCTGCTCCATCATCAGCGGCATCCCCGGCTACGCCATCCAGGACGTCAAGCTCTCCAACATCTACCAGCAGCACAAAGGCGGCAGCTCCGCAGACTCCCTCGCCATCCGCCCACCCGAAAACGAAGACAAGTACCCCGACCCCGGCATGTTCGGCCCCATGCCATCGCAGGGCTTCTTCCTTCGCCACATTTCGAACCTCGAACTAAGTCACGTCGAAGTCGCATCCATCGCGCCCGACCCCCGCCCCTCCTTCTTCCTCGAAGGCGTCACCCGCGCCGACTTCATCGCCGTCACCGCCCCCACAGGCCAACCTGCATTCAACCTCAATCACGTAACCGACCTCCGCATCCTCCTAAGCCGCGCCGCACCCGACACCCGCCTCCCCAGCGCCGACGGTAAAATTCTCTAGTTGCGCTGATGTGTCCGTGTTCTCATCGTCTACACTGACGCACATAGACACATCAGCCTCCAGAGGACCGAGAATGCCTTACACCGTCTCACGCAACGGCCAGACCTACGGCCCCTACACCCTCGAAGACCTCCAGCGCTACGTCGCCTCCGGCAACGTCCTCCTCACAGACATGGCCAAGAGCGACGAGATGCCCAACTGGCTTCCCGTCTCCCAGATCCTCGGAACCCAGACCCCCATCCCACCCGCAGTCCCTGCCTACTCACAGCCCACCGGAGCCATCTATCCCGATCCCCCAAATCTCAACTGGGTCATCGCACTCCTCCTCGGCTTCTTCACCTGCGGCTTCTTCATCGTCGCCTGGAACTTCGTCATCGCCACCTGGGCCAAGCGCGTCCAACCCGCCAGCAAAGCGCTCATGTACTACGTCATCGCGACCGTCCTGATCTTCATTAACTTCGGTGGCTCATACGGCGTCCTCATCGCGCTCGGCCATCATCATCATCCCCACCAAAGTGTCTTCGGCAGCCTCATTGGCATCGCCAGCTGGGTAATGCGCCTCATCGCCCGCTTCACCCTCCGCGACGACATCGAGCACCACTTCAACGGCCCCGAGCCACTCGGAATCCGCCTCAGCGGCGTCATGACCTTCTTCTTCGGAGGCATCTACTTCCAATACAAGCTCAATCAAATTAACGATATGAAGCAGGCCCTGCGCTACCAGAACGCCATCCGATGATCTCCTCTCTCCAAAGCCGCGCGGCCTACATCTCGCGCGCGGCCGCACCCTTAATCCTCATCGGCCTGGTAGCAGCCATCCTGCTGCTCTTCCCACCGGCCCGATACAGCTTCTATCCACGATGCCCCATCTACAGCTCATTTCATCTGCTATGCCCCGGCTGCGGCACCACCCGCGCAATCGCCGCATTGCTTCGCGGCCATCTTCGCGAAGCCCTCCACCTCAACGCCCTCACAACCCTGATGCTCCCCATCGCCGCCGCTTACGCCATCCAAATCTACCGCAGCTACCTAAGCGGCAAACCCATTCACTGGCCCCAACCATCCCGCATCACCATCTACACAATCCTCTGCATCACCCTCATCTTCACCATCACCCGAAATCTCTAAGCTGTTCCGCCCTCCTTTTTGTCATCCCGCAGGGATCTGTTTCTTTCAGCTTTTGCTTCTGAGACAGCATCGGCTTAGCACAGCGCATCGCTGTCTTTGTTTTTGCTTCTGAGGTAGGCCTGGGCTTTAGCCCAGCGCATCGCTGTCTTTGCTTTTGTCTCTGAGGTAGGCCTGGGCTTTAGCCCAGGCATTAAAAGCCCAGACAATAAGGGGCTTTAGCCCCTGAGGTATGCCTTTATCTTCATCGGCTCCCAATCCTTCGCATCGATCTAAGCCGTCAAACCCACCAAAACGCAGAAGGCCCCGGCATCCCGCCGAGGCCCTCCTGCGTACGCTTCAATAAATCGACTTACACCTCAACCGCAACCGGCTCACTGACAGGCGTAGCAGTACCGCCCTTCAGGTCCGTTCCGCCGGGCTTGCGAATATCAATGCCGCCCTTGAAGAACGCGCCGTCTTCAATCGAGATGCGCGCTGCAATCACGTCACCCGTCAGCGAACCTTCGCTGCGAATGTCCACACGATCGCTAGCCTGGCAATTACCGCGTACCTTGCCAAGCACCACAATCTCACGCGCCACAATGTTCGCTGCAACCTGACCATTCCGGCCTACGGTTACACGGTTGCCGGGCAGGTTGATCGCACCTTCTACCTTGCCGTCGATGTACAGCGACTCAGAGCCTGTCAGTTCGCCTTTCACGATCAGAGACTTGCCAATCGTCGCCTGTTCGCCCGTCGGCACCGCAGCCGCGGTCGAACTGCCGACCGTCGCTGACCGAGTCGGGCTGGCCTCAAAGCTCGCCGGCGGGGTCGGGCGTACCGGTTCAGGAGTTGAGGGGCTATTGCTTCCGGGCTGATTCGGTTTCCACATATTCGTTAATTTCCTTTCGTCTCTTCACTGCAGATATCGCCGCTGCGGGCTGCTCGCACGCGCCACCACGTCGGCAGCACGCATTCTTTCCACGATACTACGCTGCAATTCCCTGCGTACAACGCACGATTCACAATCTATTCCACAGCTTTGTGCCTTTTCGTATACCCCCGGAAGACCTTTCCTTCCTCTCTGCAATTTCTACCGCACGTAATCCCTTTTATTCCACTCCCCAAAAGTGCCAACAGCCCACGCCCTGAACGCCTCATCCCTCCGATACCATAGCCACACAGAATCCTCCCCAGCGAGTCTCATCTTGAACCCAAGCCGTCTCCTTGCCCTCTTTCTCTTAGCCACCCCATATCTCTACAGCGCCACCCCCAAGGTCCACACCGTCACCCTCGGCCCCATCCGCAAAGTCCCCTACACTCAACCCGACGCCACACCCGACACCAAATCCGACGAGACCTCCACCCTCAAAGTCCGTCCTCTCTTCGTCGACGCTCGCCAGAAAGAGTGGACCACCGGCGAGGTCCACGACATCACCGACCGCACCTTCGCCATCCGCCGCGCCCTCCACATCAACGACTCACTCCCCTCAGAAACCTCGCAGCACTGGCTCTGGCAGCCCGGCCCCTGGATCACCGTCGACCGCATCACCGGCCACATCACCGCGCTACACCTCCCCGACTTCGACCCCATAGTCTCCAACGCCGTCTGGTTCCGCGACTACGCCGCCTACTGCGGCACCGCAAACACTGCCAAGGGAGGACTCTTCGCCATCGTCGCCCAGCTAGGCGCCCACCGCGCCGTGGTGCAAAAACAAATCGACAAATGGCCCCAACCGAACCACTTCATTCCCGTCTGCCAACCAGCAAAATGGGACCGCCTACCCACCCGCGTCACTCTCCAGCCCACCGGTGGCGACCCCATCACCTTCGACGTCCTGGGCACCTCCTCCATCATCGAAGAGGGCGACAACACCGACGAAAACTAACCATCGAAACGGAAGTTGTTTTGGTCGTCATTCTGACCCTGAGCGAAGCCGAATGGGAAAGAATCCCTGTATTTTTTGCTGTTGTAGTTGCTTTTGCTGTTGCTCTTCTTTTGTCATCCCGTAGGGATCTGCTTCTGTCTTTGCCATTGCCTGTTCTCCTCACCCTGACCAACACAGCACGGGGTGCCCCATTCATCGCGGTCTCATCGCGATGGGTGGGAATGTAATCCTCTTCCTAGCCAGCTCTTGCCGTTGCCGTTGCTGTTGTCGTTTTTCACTCGTCATCCCCGAAGGGGGAACCTGCTTTTGCCGTCGCTTTTTGGGTGGGAGCGCAGGGCTTCAGCCCTGCGAAAACCCCGAACCAACAAGGGGCTTCAGCCCGGGTCTTCTCTCCAGGATATGCATCCCACCATAAATCGATTAAAAACAACAACTTACCGCAACCACCCTCAAAAACCCCAGCAAAAACCATGTCAAGCCCCAATACCACCTAACTCAAACAAAATAAACCACATCCAAATGCAAAAGAGTTTCACTCAATCCGATACAATTAAACAAGAATCAAAAAAAGGAATCCCCGGCACAGCGCCGGGGATTCTCATTTAAACCCATAACTCGTTTAGAAAGACGATTTTACCCGTAACCCCTTTAGATAGACAATTTTGCAAACTCGCAATTACCTATCTAAAAGAATCAAAGCAACTTAGCAGGGACACCCCTGGGGGGTACCCTACTTCGCGGTACTCTCAACCAGCTTCTGCAAGGAGGGCAAAAACGTAAACCGCACCAGCGCGACATTCTTCCCCGCATCCTTGATGAGCTGCAACTGCTGATCGCTCCAACCCGCAGGAGGCTTTTGCCCCGACTGCAGATATCCAAGCGCCCCCGTCCCAGCCTTGGCAAGCTGCTCCAGCTGCGTCACCCGAACCTGCGCGTCAGGCATCCGCGGAGACCGCGCCACCAGTTCAGTAAGCGCCGGAATAGCATCCTGCCACGACTGGAACCGCTGCGCCAAAGCACGTCGGCTCTCCTCCGCCGCAGGCCCGCCGCTCACCACGGCATCCACCTGTGTACGAATCTCAAAGCGCGAAGGAGGATCAGGCACCACAGCATCCACCAGACCGCTCAGCGGAGTTGTAGCGTCCGTATGCTGCGCATCATAGCGATCGCTGAAGCTCACCGGCTCCAGCACCGAAGCAAACGTAGCCAACGCAACTGGATTCTGCGAAGCCGCCAAACTCCGCAGAGCGCGCTGCGGACCGGAGATATGATTCACCCCGACCGACTCCAGTTCCAGCGAAGTCGGCCAGAGTCGCCGGTACATATCGGCCACATCGCGCACAGAAGCCGCCGACCAGAACCGCTCCGCAACCGCTGCCGTTCGCGGCCAGATGCGCGAATCAATCGTCCGCTCGTTCAATTGTTCGGACCACATACATACTTCGCCACCGAGGATGCGAGCCTTCTCCTCCTCGGTCAGCGAAAGATCCGCTGGAATCGGATCAGCCAGATAGTGTTCCTCCGCTGTCTTCATTGCATCCAGATAATAAGGAGCAGACAGAATGCCCGTATAACCCTGACGCGCACCCTTCGCCAGCGAATCGCCACCGCGCCACGACTGCACGATCACATCCTTCGGCAACCCCGGCGTCAACACCTCATCCCATCCAATCATGTGCTTCCCATGCTTGGTCAAAATCGGAAGCAGCCGTTGATTGAAGTAAGCCTGCAGCGCATCCGTATCCTTCATGCCCCTGGCCTTCATAAACGCTGCAATCTTAGGATTCTCGCGCCATGCCTTACCTGTATTCTCATCGCCGCCGATATGGAAGTAGGCATCCGGAAAGATCTGTCCCATCTCCTCAATCAACGCATCGAGGAACTTATAAGTCTTCTCCTCAGTAGGATCGAGCGACTCATCATGAATACCGAAGGACGCATACAACTGCGTAGGAGCCGCCGAGCTGCTGTACTCCGGATATCCAATCAACCAACTCGTCGAGTGTCCCGGCATATCGAACTCCGGCACCACACGAATCCCACGCGCCCGGGCATAAGCAACAACTTCACGCATCTGCTCCTGCGTATAAAACTGACCGCCCGAACCCATGCCAGTCAGCTTCGGAAACTTTTTGCTCTCCGCCCGAAACCCTTGATCGTCGCTCAAATGCCAATGAAACACATTGAGCTTCACAACAGCCATTCCATCCAGCGTGCGCTCAATCATGCTCACAGGCTCAAAGTGACGACTCACATCGATCATCAATCCTCGCCAGCGAAACCGCGGCGAATCCTCAATCTTCACCTCAGGCAGATGACAAGCGCCGCTCTCACACTCGATCAACTGCAGCAGCGTCTCCATCCCATGCAACGCACCAACAACCGTAGCCGCACTCAACTTCACCTGCGCAGTCGACACATCGAGCGAATACGACTCATCCTCATCCAGCGTCTGCACCACTGCGCCAGCGCCCTTCACATCCACCACCAACTCACCCGCGCCATCAGCCTTCGGCCCTGATTGCGACTGACCCGAAACATACTCCAGCCGCCGCAACATACGCTCGACTCCACCCTCCAATCGAGCATCATGGAACTGCCCATAAGTCACACGAAGATGCGCCGTTAGAGGAAACGCTCCCTGCCCCATCTGAACCGAAGCAGGAACAGGCATCAGCACCGTCTTATCACCCACAGCCGAACGCCCATAAATCGTTCCCGAAAGCAGCAGCCCCAACATAACGACTAAACCACGCGAGCGCAGCGAGCGAAGAACTACTCTCCGCAAAGGAGAAACATCCTGATGCATGCACTTTCCTTTCCACCAACCTGATTCACACAACGCTTACTGAGTATACGAGCCATAACTCCCAATACGATGCAAAGCCAAAACCGAAGCATCTATAATCCGGCCATGCAAATATACCGGTTCTGCCTGTCCGCTCTTCTCCTGCTCACATCGATCGGCACCACAGGCTCACCCATATTTGCCCAGACACCGACCCCCAACTCTGCCTCGACCTCCACAGAGACCATCCTCCACCCAGCAGACCTCGACTCCCTGATTCCCGCCACCGTCTACTTCCAGGGCCAATCCGCCACCATACAAAAGCGCAACTCCGCCGGGGTCCGCTTCAGCGGAGGCCCCGTAATGTTCGCAACCAAAGTCGACACGGGCGGCTATTCCTCAGGCATTCAGGAGCGATACCAGGCCTATCTGATTACCGAAGTTCCCCTCACCATCGGCGGAAACCGCCTCCCGCCCGGAGCCTACGGCGTCGGATTCATCACCAACAACAAGTTTGTTGTCATGGATATAGGTGGCCACGACCTCTTCTTGGCCGATTCCCATCGCGACGACGCGCTCACCAGACCAACTCCACTGCAGATCCTCTCTGACCATACGCCCCAAAGCTATCGGCTATACGGAGGCAGAGACTTCGTAGTATTTACCCACGCCGTTGAATCCGGAAAATGATGCAATTGCGTCAAAGCTCGCCGCGATCGCATTTAAATCAGGTACCAAAGAAAATACACCCCCTCGACACGGCATTTCTACCAAAAGTCACATAAGCAAATCTCCGCGTCAGTCCGATCTATAACCCCCCATTTCTATTTTGTTGTCGCTTAGGCTTATCTCTTGACAGGCGTGATTCGCGTATGGCTTACTTGGCAGCGGTAAAGATTATCACTCTTACAACCTGATTCGAGATTGACACTGCAGCGCATGTGCGTGCACTCAAAAAAGCACAACAGGCGCAGCACTAAACCGCAACAGATCACACAGGATACCGAGCAAATGAAAAACACTATAAGACGACTATTCCTGGTCTTGCTGCCACTGGCCTTGGCATGCTCAAACATCACGCTTCACGCACAGACGTCCTTCGGTCAAATTGCAGGAAATGTCAGCGACCCAACCGGCGCAGCAGTCAGTGGCGCGAACGTCTCCATAACGAACGTTGACACTAAGGTCGTCCGCACAGCCGTTGCAGATGGCAATGGCTACTATATCCTTACCAGCCTGCCTATTGGCAACTACACCCTGCAGGTAACAGCGCCGGGCTTCCGCGGAGAGCAACGCACGGGTCTTGCGATCACGGCCGATGCTCACATTACGGCGGACTTCCAACTTCCGGTGGGCGGCGCAACCGATACAGTAAGCGTCTCAGCCGTTTTAGGCGAAACCCTCAACACCACCAGCGGCGAGCTCGCACACGTAATCGATCCGGCGCAGGTCGCGAACCTTCCCCTCAACGGGCGTAATTACGTACAGCTGATGACGCTGATCCCCGGTGCCATCACCACCAATCCGGATAACTTCGCCATCACGACCAGCCTCGCGTCCAACACCCAGTCCATCAATGGAAACCGGGCCGACTCCTCTAACCTCACCGTTGACGGAGCCTACAACCAGGTAGCCGGTAGCAACTCGAGTTTGATGAACAACGTCAGCCCCGACTTCATTCAGGAAGTTAAGATTGCAACCTCGAACTTTTCCGCAGAGTACGGCCGCACCTCTGGACCGGCCTTCAATATCGTAACCAAGAGCGGTACGAACGGCTTCCACGGCGGCGCCTTCTACTACATGCGCAACAACTACCTGGATGCTCGCAACTACTTTGCAGCAAAGAAGACCCAGCTCATCTATAACGACTTCGGTTACAACGTCGGCGGTCCTATCTTCCGCAACAAGCTGTTCTTTTTTGTTGGTGAAGAGTGGAGACGTCTGCGTCAGCAGGCAGCTCCCACGCGCTTTACCGTTCCAGACTCCGCCCAGCTCGCTGGCCAATTCGGTTCTACTACGCTCTATGTTCCTGGCACCGCCACTACCACCAAGATCCCAATTCCAAACAACGACATCAGCTCCTTAATCACTGCAGACGGCCAGGCTATTGCTAATGTCTATAAGACGATGGCAGCTTTGGGTCTTAGCTACAGCGATACTGCAACTGCGAATAACCTCACTCTTGCACCATCAAACCCGCTCAACTTCCGGCAGGATTTCGTTCGTCTCGACTATCACATCAATGACAAGCACTTCCTCTATGGCCGCTGGATCAGCGATCACAACACCCTGATTGATCCCTACGGAACCTTCTCCGACAGCGGCGTTCTGCCCACCACGCCCACACAGCGTAACCGTCCCGGACAGAGCTTCCTTCTCGCTCACACCTGGAACATCACACCCTCCATCATCAATCAGGCCCAGGCAAACTTCAGCTACGCCGCCCAGCGCATTCCTCCTTACGGAGTCAACTGGGAGCGTTCCACCTACGGCTTCCAGTACAACCGTCTCTTTCCAGGCGGCGGATCCTATCCCGACGGCATTCCCAAAGCGACGATCACCGGCTTTGCTCCATTCCAGGGCCCCAACTTCGCACTCAAGTCGCCGACGACTGATATCGAGGTCGGTGATTCGGTCTCCATCATCAAGGGCAACCACCTCATCAAGGCTGGCGTCATCGTCATCCGCGATCGCGTCGATCAGAACGGTCGTCCTTACTACACCGGAAATGTCAACTTCAATGGCAGCAACGCTGCTACAACCACGGGCAATGCTCTGGCAGATGCTCTGATCGGCAACTTCGCCAGCTACTCGGAAGCTAGCGCCGATCCGACTGGCCACTTCCGCTTCACTCAGCCGGAAGCCTTCGCTCAGGACAACTGGAGAGTATTCCGCAACCTAAGCATCGAGTACGGCATACGCTTCCAGTACATCCAGTCGATGTATACCCAGGGCAACAACATGGCGAACTTCGATCCGCAGGTGTACGCTGCCGGACACCCTGTATCGCTCAACACCAACGGAACGCTCGTTCCCAACTCTGGCAACCCCTTCAACGGTCTGGTTCGTGCAGGTAGCGGCGTTCCGTCAGATCAGATTGCTAGAGTGCCGAACATCAACACTGCGCTCTTCCCGCTCATCCCGGCTGGCGCACCTCGTGGTCTCTACAACATGAACGGAGCCTTTGGTCCGAGGTTCGGATTTGCCTACGCTGCGAATGACAAAACCTCCATTCGCGGTGGCTATGGAATCTTCTACTTCCGTCCCGAAGGCAATCTCATATTCAGCTCTGTCAACGTTGCACCGTTCCTCACCAATACAGAGTTCGACAATGGCAACCTTGCGAGTCTCGGCACCGGAACCCCGGTAACCGGCGCGCTTCAGGGCAATATCAGCGCAGTTAATCCTGGCCTGATCAACCCATACGTTCAGCAGTACAGTCTTGGTATCCAGCGTCAACTGCCTTTCGATATGTTGCTCGAAACAAGCTATGTAGGAAACGTTGGCCGCCACTTGGTACGTCAACCAAATATCAACTTCCCTGACCTCGCTTCCGTTGCAGCCAATCCCAAGTACAGCACCAACTACTTCAATCCGTACAAGGGCTATAGCGCCATCAATATGTGGCTCAGCGACTCCAACACGAACTACAACGCATTGCAACTCTACCTGTCCAAACGTGCCGGCAGACTCACCTTCACCGCTGGCTACACCTATGCCAAGAATTTGGGCGATTCATCCAGCACCAATAACACCTTTGAGAACTGGCAGAGCCTGGCCTACAACTATGGCTCTTTGAGCATCGATCGCAAGCACGCCTTCGTAGCAACGGCTGTCTGGCAGATCGCTGAACTCAAGAACCAGAACGCCCTCGTCAGAGGGACGCTTGGTGGCTGGCAGCTGAGCGGTGTTGGCCGTGCTCAGAGCGGTCCTTACTACACCATCATCAGCAGCACCTCAACCGGCAATCGTCGCGCAGACTTCCTCGGCGGACCCTATCTGGTTCAAAGCGGCCGCAACGCTAACAACTTCATCAACAAAACTGCATTCACCGCCCCACCTCCCGGCCGCTTCGGCACCTCGGGTGTCTCTCCGGTGGAAGGCCCCGGACTGCAGCAGATTGATGCAACCCTCGCAAAGACCTTCTTCGCCGAAAAACGTGTGCAAGGAAGGTTCCAGTGGGACATGTTCAACATCCTGAACCGCACCAACTACTCTAACCTCAATGCAACAACAACAAGCAGCAGCTTCGGAACGATCTCCGCTGCCTACCCACCACGGCAGATGCAGTTCGGACTGAAGATTCTCTTCTAAGCTGTCCTAACCAACAGAAAAGGCGGAGGCCGCAGATGTATGCGGCCTCCGCCTTTTTCATTCCACATAATAACCGCGTAATAGTTCCTCTCCGAAATCTCTCCTCTCGATAGATCGCCATGCCTGCCCGAAGCACCAATGGCTATGCCTGGACGAGCATCAATGACTGTGCGAGCATGCAGCACTAATGGCTATGCCTGCACGCAGTACTAGTCATTGCCAGTTCTTTGTTTGTCATTCCAATAGACCTGGGCTTTAGCCCTCGCTTTTCCTTTTTGCAGTTGCAGTTGCCCTTGCAGTTACCGTTACGGTCGCCATTGCAGTTTCGTTGCGGTTGCCATTGCAGTTTCGTTGCGGTTGCCGTTGCGGTTTGTTTGTCATGCCCGAGCGGACCCACTTCTGTTCTTGCCTTTGCTGTTGCCAGTTCTCCTTGGCCTGACCAATACCGCACGGGTGCCCCATCCATCGCAGTCTCATCGCGATGGGTGGGAATGTAGCCCTCTTCCTCGCCAGCCTTTGCCCTTGCAGTTGCTTTTTCGCTCGTCATTAGCCTGCCAAAATGCCTCGAAAACCACAGAGGATTTAAAGCGTCCCGAAAAGGCCTGATGTCCTTCGGTGGGAGCGCAGGCTTCAGCCTGCGAAAATGCCTCGAAAACCACCAGGGCATTAGAGTGTCCTGACAAGGCCGGCTTTTGTTCTTGGTGGGAGCGCAGGGCTTCAGCCCTGCGAAAAAACAGCTACCGATACAGGGGCTTCTCTTCACCTGTCAGGATGTGACGTTTCAGCACCTCTTTAGCCCTGAATCTGCCTCTTTCCCTACCCAGCCTTTCCGAAGACACAACGCGATTCATCTTGGCTGGCTACATCATCCGATGCAGCCCGGGACATCCAATCAACTAATTTATAATCAACAACTTACAAAATAATTTCAGAAATTCCCCAGCAAAACAGCTTGTCAAGTCCAATAACCAGCTAAACATAACAAAACAAAATAGATCGCCATTGCAAAGGAGTTTACGTTCACCAGGTATACTGAATATAGAAATCAGCAAAAGCCCCGGAATTCCCGGGGCTTTTGCCATTAAACCCGTAACCCTTTTAGAAAGACGAATTTACCCCTAACCTATTTATTATGACGAATTTGCGAAGACAAAACAAACTATCTTCAACAATCAAAATAACTTACGGGAGCATACCCGGGGGGGGTTACAGACCTTACCGGAACAACCGAACCGTCGAAAAGCGGAACACAACACCGCTGCTGATACGGAGATTATGCTGGGACGTATCCTCCGAGTTCGGAAGCCGCGTCATCAGGTACTCCCCTTCGACCGCCTTCAAAGAGATCCAGCCTCGAAGTCCGATCTCTACGCCACCGCCAGGAGCAATAGCCAACGAGTTTGCACCGCCTGTCGAGGTCCCGCCGCTACCAGGGAAATAACTATAGAATCCATGAACGTCACCGGCAAGAAACTGCCCATAAACTGTCACCCGATGCATTGGGAGAAAGGAGTAGCGCGGTCCGCCCATGAACGTCATCAGGCTCAAACCCTGAATTGAGTTCGGAACGCGCCCCGTATTATTTCCGGCTACCTGTGCTACCGCCGCAACGTTTCGCCAAACATGAAACACCCCTTCGCTGCTCCCGCCATTCAGCAGAAAGCAACCGCAACTCCCGGGAGGCGAGTTGCTGATCATTGCCGTGTAGCTAAACGAAACTGCAATGGGACTCAGACTCGAGACCGTCGGTCCAAGATCAGGCCCCGCTGGAACTGCCTGTGCCATGACCGTTGTCGAAGTAGCTGCGAACAACGCCAACATCAAAAATCCGGAAATTCTCATGCGTGCGAAATTGCTCCTCTGCGGTCCTATTGGACGATCAGCGTGACCGTAGTCGCGTGTTGCAGCGTGGTACCTGCGACGCTTGTAGCCGTCGCAGTAACAGTAATGTTGTAGCTCTGCGGATTCTGCGGGAAGAAACCGCCCGTACCGCAGCCCGTCAGTCCCATCAGCAAAGCTCCTGAAAGGAGTAGTAGAAGAACACTGAAGAGCGTTCGCGGCATGCGACCAAATCGCATGCGAAGACGCTTGTTACCCATCAGCGGCAACAGCAACACCGCGCTACTAACAGCAAGCAGAGGATTGCGCGAAGACGACGGCGCTTCGTTTGCGGTCTTCAACGTTGGAGCCTGAATCGATAGGCTGAACGTTGTCGCACTGCTGCCTGGAGTGATCGTCGCAGGCGCAAAGGTTGCGGTAGCGCCTGCAGGAAGTCCCGAAGCTGTCAACGTAACCGGCGACGTAAAAGCCGCACCCAACGACTGCACAGTGAAGTTATAGGTTGCGCTCTGTCCAGGATTTGCGATCTGCGATGTAGCTCCGGCAGAAGCAATCGTAAAGTCCGGCATAGCGCCAACCGTCACCACCGTCACAGCCGACGTCACATTGCTGAAGTTCGTGTCACCCGAATAGACAGCGGTAATGCTGTGAGCACCCGCCGCAAAGGCATTGGTCGAATAAGATACAGAACCTGTCGAATCGACGGTAGCTGTACCCAACACGGTCGTGCCATCGTAGAAGACCACACTGCCAGTCGGCATACCGATCGTTGTCGATCCGACTTGCGCCGTCACCGTCACCGGAGCACCGAGATAAGGCGTCCCGTTCGACGAGGCCAGGGAAATCGTGCTCGCTGCCTGTCCTATCGCCAAGTCACCCGAACCGGCCGCAAGAGCAACCGTATAGTTTCCCGCAGCCGTCCCGGTCAGTGACACCGTAATCGGATACTGCCCGACCGGAGACGTATTCGTCGCTGTCGTGCTGAAGACAGCGGTCACATTGCTCGCATCCTGAGGCAGCACTCCACTCAGCGTTCCTGTAATCGACGGGATCGCTTGCCCATACTGTTGCGCGATACCCGTAGCGCTGGCAGTAAGCGGCAGCGGAGTCACAGTCAGCAAAAAAACACCGCTGGCAATACTCGGATTGTTCGCGTCCCCACTATAGTTCGCGACGATTCGGTGCAACCCAGCCGACAACGCTCCCACGGTCACTGTTGCCGTATTAGCAGCCAACGCGGCAGAACCAACTGACACCGCTCCGCCGCCCGTGATATCAACCAAGGTGATATTCCCCGTCGCGGTCTGCCCATTGTTGGAGAACGTCATTGTCAGCGAGCCGCTACCGTACGCAATGGTCGAAGCACCACTAAGCAGGAGGCTTTCGCCAACACTCGCGCCTCCCGCAGTCGGATTCAGGCCAGCAATTGTATTAATGTTGCCGTCCGCACTCACCTCGCGAACGCGCTGATTGTTCGTATCCGACAGCGCGACCACTCCCGTCGCAGCCACCGCAGTAGCGCGCGGGGTGTCCAGCGTCGCATTCACTGCTGGCCCGCCATCGCCTGTGAATCCCTGCGATCCGCTCCCGGCAAGCGTCGTAATAGTTCCTGTCTTGGCAATGAGACGAATGCGGTTGTTATCGCTGTCTGCAACATAGATATTGCCAAGCGTATCGACACTCAATCCACGCGGCCCTGCCAACGAAGCATTCGTCGCCGCAGCTCCATCACCCGCAAACGTCTTGTTGCCATTACCGGCAAGAGTCGAAATCACTCCCGTCGTATCGACGACGCGCACACGCTGGTTATGTGTATCGCCGATATAGATATTCCCTGCCCCATCGACCGCAACTCCATTAGGCGAATCGAGTCCCGCCAACGTCGCAGCCGAGCCATCTCCAGAGAAGAACTGCTCGCCATCCCCTGCGACCGTCCTGATCATCGCTCCGCTGGAGCCAAAGCTGATCTTGCGAATACGGTGATTATCGGTGTCCGCCACATACAGGTTGCCATCCGGCCCCACAGCCAGCGCAGTAGGCTGATTCAGCATCGCCGAAGCCGCTGCACTACCATCGCCTGAAAAACCGGCAACTCCTGTTCCTGCAATCGTCGTAATGTTTCCGCCAGCTACCTCACGGATGCGCTGATTATGCGTGTCAGCAATAAAGAGATTGCCGTACTTATCGATAGCAACACCAGCAGGCGAGTCTAACTGCGCATCCGTCGCCGCTCCACCATCTCCCGAGAAGCCCTGCTCGCCGTTTCCAGCGACCGTGGTAATGATCCCGGCAACATCAACCTTCCGAATAATGTTGTCGTTAAGGTCGGCGATATAAAGATTCCCCGCAGCATCGAAGGCAATCCCTGCAGGCAATGTCAGAGGAGCCGTCGTCGCCTGAATACCGCTCTGCGGCGTCAACTGCGGACGAACCTTCCCCAGCTTCGCAAGTGCGCCGCTCTGAGCCGATGTCTGCGCATACCCGCTCTGCGCCATCAGCCCTGCCGTAACTATCACAGCCATTCCGGCAAAAGCAGCTCTCAGCCAAGCCAGCGAACACAACATCGGTATAGTTTTCATCGTCGCTTCTCTCACTATCTCGGTGTTGTTTCGTTATGGCAGTTGCAACGGCCCTGCAACGCAGATGCGGTCATTTACTTTTACGCCATCCTTCAGTGCGCTGCAGTTGTTCTGAAGAGTCCAGCCCAGCGTAGTATGCGCGTCAAACGTAGCTAAGGACCATCCTGCATAACCGCCTGTATAGCCAGTGCTACATACCGTCTCTCCGTCTCCGTAACCTGAATTCTCGATGCTGTGATTACTCGATCCCGCAGACACTGACGTCACAATATTCTTTGTGGCAGTTCCCCCAGTTACGTAGAGCGAATTTGTCTCTCCTGAGTAGACGAGGGTGTGGTAATACGTAAGAGCTCCACCGTTGCTTCCGGTACCGTCGTTCAAGTAGGGCGTCCCACTGCAACCGGATGCACTCGACCACCAGATTTGCGACGGTTGAAATGTTCCGTCGATGTTTAGAGATATGAAATATCCAGATTTGTAGATCGTCACTTGTGTCGAATACGGAGGGGCAACAAGCGTTCCCAGTACGTTGCCGTTCGCGTCCTTTACAGTCAGCGCACCCGTGCCAGCCGCTCCTGTGGCCCCAGTTGCACCTGCAGGTCCGGTTGCGCCGACTCCGGTTGCACCAGTCGCACCCTTCGCACCCGTTGCACCGACCGCACCCGTTACGCCAGTAGCTCCTTGCGGTCCAGTAGCCCCAGTCGACCCCTTTGCACCAGTGGCACCTGTTGCGCCGGTCAACCCAGTGGCTCCGGTTGCCCCAGTCGAACCCGTCGAGCCTTTTACCCCCTGTGCCCCAGTTACACCGGTCACGCCCGTCGGTCCAGTTATACCCTGTATTCCCTGCGCGCCAGTGGCACCGGTCGAACCAGTCACGCCTTTGAGACCTTGAGCGCCAGTGGCACCGGGAGCGCCTGTTGCGCCTGTTGCTCCTATCGCCCCGTTGCTCCATCGCACCCGTTGCCCCAGTAGGTCCAGCAATTCCCTGTATTCCTTGTATCCCCTGTGCGCCAGTCGCTCCGGTCATTCCTTGAAGACCTTGTGCTCCAGTGGCACCGGTTGGACCAGCTATGCCTTGTATTCCCTGTGCGCCGGTGGCCCCAGTCAAACCAACCACACCTTGTATTCCTTGTGCGCCGGTGGCTCCGATCGGACCAGCTACACCTTGTATCCCAGGCGCACCAGTCGCTCCGGCAGGTCCTACCGCACCTTGAACTCCCGGCGCCCCGGTGGCTCCCGTAGCACCTGTCGCTCCCTGCGATACCAGCGTCACATCCAGCCGGGCCACATGGCCCGTCTCATCATTCTCTTTGCTATCCAACAGAAGATTCGCCGCACTAGACGTCAACGCTAACCCATTATTGGTCGCAGAATTCGCAACCCACGCTTGAACTAGGGCTGTCACATCCACCGCCACGAACTGCCCCGGAAACAAAGCTCCAAACGTGCCCACTGCGGCTCCCGTCGTGGGAGCGTTTGCCGACGTCACGCTGTACTCACCCCACGCGCTCGTCACTGGCGAAACCGATACAGTGCCCGCAGCATTCACTCGATTCACAAAGACCGTCAACGTCGCCCGGCTAATCTGTGTCGAGAGTGTCCCCGTAGGCAGTGCAGAAAGGTCAAACTGCAGAAACGCCGTATTCCCATTGCCTACATAGAGGTTCGACAGCGAACCATAGTTGGTCGAGGCATGAGCAGAATTCACATGCGCATCGCTCGTCAGCGGCATATCAGCGGCATACATCCCACGAGCGCAAAGCACAACACTAAGCCAAATGGCCAGTCGAACAGCTCCGAATTTCTTCAAAACACTCTCCCTCAAACAGAACCAGGCAACGTTCAAAAAACACACGTATAGCTAATCTGAAACAGATCTCAACAAAAACCGAGTATATTGACCACCCATCATGACCAACGTACAACTTTCGTGGTAGCAGCTACGCACGTGCGCCACGATTCATAGCACGGGTGTCTATGAACGCTGAGCAGCTTTAGGAACGAAACAATATCTTTCGACGATACACTGGAATTAAACCAGCAGGGGATTAACTGATTGAGAACCACCCAACGTCTTCTTCTCTTCGCAATAATGGTGACCGTATCGGTTACATATGCGAATTCCTTCCATAATGGCTTCCACTTCGACGATTTCCACACCGTAGTCGACAACCCTGCCATCCGCGAACTCCGCAACCTCCCCCGTTTTTTTACCGACGCCACCACCTTCAGCGTCCTGCCCACCAACCGCACCTACCGGCCCTTCGTCTCAACTTCGCTGGCCATCGACTACGCACTCGGACACGGCTATAACCCCTTCTGGTTTCATCTCTCCACCTTCGTCCTCTTCCTGCTGCAACTGGCTGCGATGCAACTCCTCTTCACCACCATCCTCAACGCAGTAAATCCAGACAGGAACAACACCCTTATCTCAGCCATCGCAGTAGCCTGGTACGGACTCCATCCCGCCATCGCCGAGACGGTCAACTACATCATCCAGCGCGGAGACATCTTCAGCACCTTCGGCGTCATCCTTGCCCTCGCTATCTTCGCCCGCCTTCCACGCCTTCGCATCACCGGACTCTATCTTCTACCGTTCGCCTTCGCTCTTCTTAGCAAGCCTCCCGCGCTCGTCTTCCCGCTTCTCGTCTACCTCTACCTCATACTCTTCGAGCCGGAAACACAAACGTCGCTGGTTGAAACCCCTGCTCCAAACAGCGCCGTCCATCGCAGTGTGCGTCGTCCTCATGGTCCTGCAATCTGCAATGACCCCCAAGACCTTCGCTCCATCCACCGTCTCCGCCTTTTCCTACGTCGTCACACAGCCCTTCGTCTTGCTGCGCTACTTTGGCTCTTTCTTTCTGCCCGTCCACCTCAATGTCGACACTGACCTCCAACCCTTCCCGTCGTTCAATCTCGAAGCCCTCTTCGGCTTCCTCTTCATAACCGCACTGTTGCTCGCCGCCTTCATCACCTCGCGCCGCCGCTCACTCAAGCCCATCGCCTTCGGCCTCCTCTGGTTCCTCATCACGTCGATCCCCACCTCCGTCTATCGCCTCTCCGAAGTCGAAAACGACCACCGCATGTATCTGCCATTCGTTGGCCTCGTCCTAAGCGCAACCTGGGCCGCAACGCTTCTCGTCGAACACCTCGCCAGCAAAGCAAACCCCACCATAGTCCACCGCACCGCAGCCGTACTCATATTGCTTCTCCTCACCGCCAGCGCCTACGGAACCCACCAGAGAAATCAGGTCTGGCGCACGGAAGAAACTCTCTGGCTCGACGACGTACAAAAAAGCCCACACAATGGTCGCGGCCTCATGAACTACGGCCTCACACAAATGGAACAGGGCAATTATCCTGTAGCACTCGACTACTTCCAGCGGGCTCTCATCTACACGCCCAACTACGCCACGCTCGAGATCAATCTTGGCATCGTCAACGGAGCCATGAACAACGCTCCCGAAGCGGAGCGGCATTTCCTCCGGGCCATCAGTCTCGCTCCCAACGACGATCAAACGCATTTCTATTACGGTCGTTGGCTATTCCAGACGGGACGCACGGCCCAGGCGATCGCGCAACTGGAGTCAGCTGCGCAACTCAATCCCTCACGCATCGAATCCCGCACCCTCCTCTCCAAGGCCTACTTCTCCCTCGGCAATCCTCCCGCCACGCAAGCCTTACCCAACAACTCCCCCATCGACGCCACGCAAAGTAGCGATTACTGGCTCAACGTCTCCCTCAGCCAATACCAGAGCAAGAACTACCAGGCTTCCATCGATGCCGCCCATCACGCACTTCAATTCAACCCCACCTCCGAGCTCGCCTACAATAACCTCGGGGCAGCCTACGCTGCTCTAGCACAGTGGGACCTGGCCATCCAAAACGATCAGCAAGCCCTTCGCCTCAAGACCGACTTCCAACTAGCAAAAAACAATCTCGCCTGGGCGCTCTCACAGAAATCGCTAGCCGCCAAAACTCACTAGTCCTCGTCCCTCATTGGAAACACAAATGTGCGCTGAACCGCAAAGCTCGCAAACGACAGCAGTGTCTCCACCACCACCTTCGCCGCAAACACGTTCCACCCAAAGTACCCGGTCAATCCGCGAATCGAACCATAAGAAACGACCGCCATCGCAACCGCCAACAGATAGTAGCGACCCAACGATCCTCCGATTGGCGTATCGGAGTGAAATACATATCGTTTGTTCAGCAGAAAGTTCGCCAGCGAGCTCAGCCGCCCAACAACAAAGCTCGTCAGCACATCGTGCGTCAAAGCAAACGTCACGCTGAACCCCACAAAATCAATCCCTGCAGCCACCAGCGAAGAAGCATAAAACCGCAGCAGCACAAAGTAGATCCGCATCGAATCGCGGATCGGATCGAAGTGCGAAGACTGGTTGCCATCGAGATAGACCGTAGCGATCGGCACCTCTACCAACGTGTTTCCGTTACGGCAAAGATGACCAAGAACGGTCATCTCATACTCATAGCGCTCCCCCGGCAGGCCCATCAGATCAGAGAGCAATCCCATCGGAAACCCGCGCAACCCTGTCTGTGTATCGGACACCTTCTTCCCTGTAACAAAGCGGAACACCCACCGGGTCACCGTATTGCCAAAGCGGCTGCGCACGGGCACTGTGCCAACAAACTGACGACATCCAAGCACCGTCCTGCGCGGCGAAGCCTCCAGCGCATCTGCAACCCGCACAACATCCTCCACCCGATGCTGTCCATCCGCATCTGCCGTCACCGCCCCCAATAATTGAGGGAAGCAATCAAGCACAAAATTAAATCCAGTCTTCAGCGCCCTGCCCTTGCCAAGATTCACTGCATGGCGAAGCACATGAGCGCCCGCCCCAGCCAGCGAATCGAATACGCCCCGGCACGACAAACTACTGCCATCGTCCACCACAACAACGACAGCAAAGCCAGCGCTGAAAAGCTCGGTGACAAAAGGGCAAAGATCCTCCGCAGGATTCCGCGCAGGAATCAGAACGGCTGTACTTCGTGACATCATTCAACTCGTAAGATCAAAACTGGAATTACCTACAGCATAGACAAGTCAAATGATTGCACGAATCATCCTCTTTCTGTAACCACTAATCTCAACGAGATACACAAGGTCAGCGTTGTAATCTGCACAGCCTATTACGCCGATTAGCAGACCCTTATTTCTCCGTAACTCGCATCGCAATGCGGCGATTTTGCGCGCGGCCCTCCTTGTCGAGTTATCGCCCAAGGATACTGTTCTCCGTAGCCCTCCGAATTGAGCCGCGAAGCATCGATCCCCGAAGAATAGCCAGCAGCCCCAAAAAATCAGCTTAAGGTCATCGAACGTAGCCCACCCGATCCAAAACGCGTCATGCCATAAGCACGTTTAGACACTTATCGGCTTTTAATCGGTATCACCCGTAAGATCTGTGTTAATTCTTCGTTTCGCGATCAATGCAGAAGGGCTACTCCTCCGCCTCATCGTGCAGAGGCTTCTTCGCCGTTGCCAGTATCTTCTCAGAAAGCCCTGGCGGCACCACGTCATAGTGGTCCATCTCCATCCGGAAGCTGCCCCGGCCCTGCGTAATCGACGTCAGCGTCGTCCCATAGCTCAGCATCTCGGCCATCGGCACTTCGGCCCGAACAGTCGTTCCCGCGCCCGTGCTCTCCATCCCCTGCACGCGCCCGCGCCTCCCATTCAGGTCCGCCATCAATGCCCCGGCGCACTCGTCCGGCGAATCGATCTCCACCTTCATCACCGGCTCCAGCAGCGCCGGCTTCGCCTGTTCCATGCACTTGCGAAACGCCAGATGCGCCGCCATCTTGAACGACATCTCGCTCGAATCGACATCGTGGTAGCTTCCATCGAACACCGTCACCTTGATGTCCACTACCGGATACCCCGCCAGAAATCCACGCGCAGCCGACTCATGAATCCCCTTCTCCACTGCGGGCACATACTGCCGCGGTATTGCTCCGCCGAATATGTCATTCTCAAATACAACACCACTACCCCTGGGCAACGGCTCCATGCGAATCTTGCAGTCGCCAAACTGCCCATGTCCGCCCGTCTGCTTCTTATGTCTGCCCTGCGCCTCAGCTCTTCCGCGAATCGTCTCGCGATAAGGAACCTTCGGCGCCTTCAACGTCACCTCCGTGTGATAGCGCCGTTTCAGCTTCGAAACGATCGCCTCAATATGCGGCTGGCCTGCCCCCGCCACCAAAAACTCATTCGTCTGCGGATCACGGAAGAACCGCACCATCTGGTCTTCTTCCATCAATCGATGCAGCGCCGGCCCGAGCTTGTCTTCATCCGCCCGCGTCTTCGGCTCAATCGCATAAGTCATCGCCGGCTCCGGCATCGGCACCGGCTCCAGAAATATCTCATGCGCCCGGTCGCCCAGTGTGTCCCGCGTCAAAGTCGTTCGCAGCTTTGGCCACTGCACCCAGGTCCCCTGCGTGAAGCTCCTGCACTTCCACTGCCTTTCTTCCTTGCATGATCGAAAGGTGCGCCAGCCGCTCCGCCTCCTGATGCGTAAAGTTCTGCACCGTCATATCGTTCTTCACCACGCCGCTCAGTACCTTGAAGAAGGAGATCTTCCCCGCAAACGGATCCGTCATCGTCTTATACACATACAGCGCCAGTGGCTCCTTATCGTCCACCTTCCGCATCACAATCTCTTCATGCGCCTCCAGATCAGAAGCACGAGCTTCGCCGTTCGCGTGCCCATGCCCCGTGCGCTGAAATCCCCTCACAGCTACAGGCTCTCGCTCCACCGGAGAAGGCGCATACACCTTCAAAAAATCCAGCAGATGGTCCGTACCCACATTCGTCAAGCCGCTCACATATAGCACTGGAAATATCCGGTCCTCGCGAATCGCCTCATGGAGAGCCGTTGTCAGATGCTGTTCCGGAATCGTCCCCACATTGAAGAACTCCTCCATCAATTCATCCTTACCCTCGGCCACCAGTTCCACCAGCGCCTCATGCGCGGCCTTCGCGTCGCTGGCAAACTGCTCCGGAATCTTCCCGATCTCCCCATGTCCATCGCCATCCGGCTTATAGAGAAACGCTTGCATTGTCACCAGGTCCACCACTCCATGAAACCCATGCTGGTCCACAATCGGCAGCTGCACAGGAACCACCTGCCTGCCCCATCTCTCCTGCATCGCCTCGATCATCTGTTGCCGGCCAATCCTGCTGTCGGCCTTGGGATGATCCACCTGATTGATCGCAATGACACGCGGCAGATTCACCTCCGCCGCATACCGCCACACCCTGTCCGTCACCGTCTCCGACCCTTCGCGCGCATTCACCACCACCAGCGGCGGCTTCCACCGGCAGCATCGCCGCCCGCGACTCATGTAAAAACATATGGAAGCCCGGCGTGTCCAGCAGATTGATCTTCACCCCGTTCCACTCCGCAAACGCCACTGCGTTCGCCATCGTCGTCCGCCGCGCAATGTCTTCTTCGTCATAGGCCGTCACGGCCGACCCATCTTCCACGCGCCCTCGCGCCGGCGTCATCTTCGCAGCATGAAGCAAAGACGCAACCAGGGTCGTCTTTCCGCAATGCGCGTGGCCAACAACAGCTACGTTCCGAATCTCGCTTCCCATATAAGCTCTCATCGATAGCACCCTCCCATCGTCGTTCCATCAAACTCATTTGTCCTGGAAGTATTCCAAACGGTACACATGCAGAGACAGAGCAGTGGCGTTGTCTCCCAGCTCGTCATAGCTGGTCGAATCGGTCTGCCACCCGCATTCCTCATGTAGGCAGCGGCCTGCTGATTTTCGCGTCATCATCCGACGCGTTAAGCCTTTAACCGCCTCCGTTCACCGTGTCCAAAAAGAGGCTTCCAAAGGAGACACGGATGCTATCACACACACAACCTGCCTCTCACGTCTCTTTCCCATGCCCGCCCGCAAGTATCGACACAACATAAAGTTAGGAAAGAATTTCAAAGTGGCCGCATGGGGTGCCAAACCATCCACGTCAAACTGTATAAAGGTTTCCGCCACAAAATGTTAGACTTCACCCGGTTCCTTCTTGAAGTCTTTGTACCTTTGAACTGACAATCTGCCCGTTCGGTCTGTGTGAACATCTATGGAGAGCACAAAGTATCCGGCGCACCTCGTAATTCACGACGGAGACCAGTCCCGGTACCGTCCCCGTCGATCCGCTTCCCTTTACCATCGGTCGTCAGGCCGACCGCGATCTCTGCCTCGTCCAATTCTCAGGTTTCGCGCCAGCACGCCATCATCCGCGAAGACGACGAAGGCTTCTTCATCGAAGATCAGGGCAGCCGCCACGGCACTCTCATCAACGGCATACGCAAGGAAACCTCCCGTCTCCACTCCGGCGACCGTATCCAGCTCGGAACCTCCGGCGTCGTCCTCCTCTTCCTCGCCACTCAGGACCATCCCTCCACCCGCTCCTGCTCAACCGCATCTCCAGCGAATCTCCAGGTTCCGAACTCGAAAAACTCTCCCTCTTCCTCCAGGCCGCGCAAAGCTTCAACAACACTCGCGTCCTCAACGACGTCCTTAGCACCATGATCGAGTACACACTCCGTCTCACCGGCGCTGAACGTGGCTTCGTCTTCCTCGGCGACAACGCCTCCAATCTTCGCCTCGAATCCGGCCTGAACAATGAAGGTCTCCCCCTCGCAGACGACTCCAAAATCTCCCATTCCATCCTGCGCGACGCCGCCACCTCCGGCCAGGAGTACATCATCGGCGACGTCAGCGGCGACGGGCTGCCCATCGCACGCGAAAGCGTTGTCGCCCACGAGCTCCGCAGCGTCATCGCGATCCCTCTGCGCGGCCGCAACTCCGATCGCCTCCTCGGCCTCCTCTATCTCGATAGCCGTCTCCGCAACAGCACCCTCAACCGCGTCGGCCGCGACATCCTTCATCTCATCGCGACAGAAGCCGCCAACCTCCTCGAAAACGCCCGCATGGTGCAGGCCGAGCGTGCCGCCGATCTCCTTCGCAACGAGATGGAGATCGCCTCTAACATCCAGCAAAGCATCATGGCCCGCGATCTGCCCACCTTCCCCTACGCCAGGCTGATGGCCCGCTCCGTTCCATGTACCGAGGTCGGCGGCGATTTCTACGACGTCATCCCCATGGAAGAAGACAACGGCTTCGTCGCCATCGTGGCAGACGTCTCCGGCAAAGGAATGTCCGCAGCCCTGCTCGCCTCCATCATCCAGGGCATGATGTACGCCCAGATCAAAAGCGGTACCTCCCTCGTCGACACGCTCAATTCCGTCAACTCTTTCCTCATCTCCCGCGTCTCCGGCCGCAAGTACGTCACCGTCGTAGCAATCCATTACAAGCCAGACGGTGCTATAACCGTAGTCAACGGCGGCCACGTCCAGCCCTTCCTCGTCCACGAAGACGGAAAAATCGAGCCAATTCTCGACGGCGACGTCCCTGTAGGCCTCCTGCCCAACGCCACCTTCCACCACGTTTCCGCCAACATGCCACCTGGCTCCAGGCTCGTCCTTCTCAGCGACGGCATCACCGAATCCGAAAACTGTAACGGCCTCGAATTCGGCGCAACCGAACTCCAGCGCGACCTCGGCGCCGCCGACCCAATCCAGGCCATCTTCACCTCACTCCACCGTTTCTGCGAAGGCACAGCGCCGCTCGACGACCGCACCCTCCTCGTCATCGATAGAACCACCTGATCTTTCTTCCATATGTAGGGGTCATCTTGAAACTGCTTCTTAAATTCAATCTCATCGTCATCGCCCTCGTTGCTATCGGTCTCGCCATCGTCTCCTGGGTCGCTCACTCCTTCCTCGTCGACAACGCACGCGCCCAGATCGTCCAACAGGCCGAACTCATGATGCAGAGCGCAAGCTCCACTCGCGACTACACCACCCAGGAGCTCAAGCCTCTCCTCATCACGGCCCCTGCCATGCAACACGACTTTCTCCCCCAAATCGTTCCCGCCTATGGAGCCACCGTCACCTTCGCCCGCCTGCGCCAGAAATTCCCCGAGTACATGTACAAAGAGGCAACACTTAACCCCACCAACCTTCAGGACCGCGCCGTCGACTGGGAAGCCGACATCATCGAAGCTTTCCGGAACAAACCGGACCTGAAAGAACTAGTCAACGAGCGAGAGACCCCTACCGGCCGCTCGCTCTACCTCGCTCATCCCATCGTTGCCACCGCAAGCTGCCTCGAGTGCCACTCCGTTCCCTCCGCCGCACCAAAAGTCATGGTCGACAAATACGGCCCAACCAACGGCTTCGGATGGAAGCTCAACGAAGTCATCGGCGCGCAGATCGTCTCTGTGCCAATGGCAGTCCCCGTCCAGATCGCCAGCCGAGCCTTCAGGACCCTCATGTGGTCCCTCGTCGCAACCTTCGCCACAATCCTGATCGCTGTCGATCTCGTCCTCTACTTCCTCATCATTTTGCCTATGCGCAAGCTCTCCCTCATCGCCGACCGTGTAAGCCTCGGCCAACTCGATCAACCCGAAATCCCAGTCCGCGGCAACGACGAGATGGCCCAACTCACCGCATCCTTCAACCGCCTCGTCGTCACAGTCGTAAAAGCCCTGCGCATGCTCGACTAGCTACGACACGCCACTCTTCCGAAGCTGTCGCCCAACCGATGTCAGAAACTTCTGCCGCGCATCCGCCGGCTCAATCTCCCGCGCCACCTGCTCCACCAGCGCCTGCAGATTATTCGTACTACTCGAAGCCCGCTTCACCAGCACACTCGCAATCGGCCCCACATAATGGGCCAGTTTCAGCGTAATCTCGCTCAACTGTTCCGGCTCATACTTCGACCCCGGCCCAACCGCACCCTCAGCCGTTCCCGTCTGCGTCGGAGCCGAAGATCCCGTCGTTCGAACATGAACCTGCGCAGCCTGACCGAGCTGCAACGCATCCAGCGCCTTCAGAAATTCGCTGGACGTCTGCCATCTTTCCTGCCTCTCCTTCGCCAGCGCCTTCATCACCACCGACGATAGCTCCGCAGGAATCATCCGATTCACCTGACTAGGCGACACCGGATCATGTCTCAAAAGCCCGCCAATCACCTGCGCATAATTGGTACCTTCAATCGGCAGCCTGCCCGTAACCATCTCGTACAGCGTCACTCCCAACGCATACAGATCGGAGCGCGCATCATGCACCCCGCCAGATACCAGCTCCGGCGCAATGTAATGCATCGAGCCCACCAGCGCCCCGGTCGTCGTCAACCGCGCATCAGGAACGCCCAGCGCCAGCCCAAAATCAAGCACCTTCACCCGCCCGTCCGGCGTCACCATAATGTTCGAAGGCTTGATATCCCGATGGATCACTCCGCTTGAGTGCGCATACTCCAGCGCCGCTAACACCTGCCGCGTATACGCCACCGCCTGGCCCAGCGTAATCCCCTTCTCCATCGTGCGCCGCAGATCCATCCCCTCCACGCACTCCATCACCATCACCAACTGCCCATCGTGATGAAACGCCGTATGCAGTGCCGCAATATTCGGATGGTTCAGCGTCGCGAGCACCCGAATCTCACGCGTAAACCGATCCAGCATCTCCTGGTTCGCAGAAGACGCCGCCAGCAAAACCTTCATCGCCTCCATGCGCTCCGAGATCAGATGGCGAACACGAAATACCGCACCCATTCCGCCATCGCCAAGCGCACCAACAATCTCATACGACCCAACGCGAGTTCCCGGAAGCCATGCCATCGCCTCGAGTCTATACGTTTACCCGCCCGCCAGTAACCCCAATAATCCAGCCTCATCCACCACCTTCACCCCCAGCGAATTCGCCTTATCCAGCTTCGAGCCCGCCTCTTCCCCTGCCACCACATAATCGGTCTTCTTCGACACCGACCCCGACACCTTCCCCCCCGCAGCCTCAATCCTTAGCTTCGCCTCATCCCGCGTCAGCGTCGGCAACGTTCCCGTCAGCACAAACGTCAGCCCCGCCAACGCCGTACCCACAACACGCCTCTCCGCCGTCATCACCAGCCCCAGCGACTCCAGATCACGCACCAACTGCAGATTCTTCTCCACCGCAAAGAACTCCACAATCGCCTGCGCCACCTTCGGCCCCACCTCGTTCACCGCCTCCAGTTGCTCCGCCGAAGCCTTCATCAACTCACTCATCGACCCAAAATGCTCCGCCAGCAACTGCGCCGTGCGCTCGCCCACAAACCGTATCCCCAACCCCAACAGAACCCGCGCCAACCCCGCACTCTTCGACCTCTCAATCTGAGCCAGCAGCGCATCCGCCGTCTTCTCTCCCACACGCTCCAGCCCCAACAACTTCTCACGATCCAGCCGGTACAGATCGCCAATCGTATGAATAAGCGGCTTGCGAATCTCAATCGGCGCACCCTCCTCCGTCACAGCTTCTGCCGCTCCACCACCCAGTTCCGCACTCTGTCCAAGCAGCTGCGCCACCATCGCGTCTCCCAGCCCATCGATATTCATCACCCCCCGCGCAGACCAGTGCAACAGCTCCTCCCTCACCCGCGCTGGACAGGAGTTATTCACGCACCTCCAATCAACCTCACCCTCCACCTTCTTCAAATCGCTCCCGCACACAGGACACTTCTCCGGAAACACAATCTCCTTCATCCCTCGCGGATGATCCTTGTCCTCCACCACCTCCACAATCTTCGGAATCACATCCCCACCGCGCTCCACCGAAACATAATCCCCGATCTTCACCCCAAGCCGACCAATCTCATCGGCGTTATGCAGCGTGGCCCGAGTCACCGTAGTCCCACCAATAAACACCGGAGCCAGCGCCGCCACCGGCGTTACCTTCCCCGTCCGTCCCACCTGAAACAGCACATCCTCCAACCTCGTCACACCCGCCCGCGCCGCAAACTTATAAGCAATCGCCCACCGCGGAGCCTTACCCGTAAACCCCAGCCGCCGCTGCTGCGCCGCAGCATCCACCTTCACCACAACGCCGTCGATCTCATACCCGAGCGAGTCCCGCAGCGGCTCCGCTTCAGCAATAAACTTCACGACCCCATCGATATCCTTCACCGTCTTCGCATGAGCATTCACACGAAACCCAGCCGTCCGCAGCGCGTCCAGTGTTCCCGAATGCATCGGCAGCAGCGTCTCACCATCCTGCAGCAAAAAGTACGCATAAAAATCCAGCCGCCGCTGCGCCACAATATTCGGCTCCAGCGTCCGAATCGTCCCCGCCGCCGCATTCCTCGGATTCGCTGCCGCTGCCATCCCCGCAGCCACACGTTCCTCATTCATCTTCACAAACGCCGCCTGCGGAAGCACCACCTCACCCCGCACCTCAAACTTCTGCGGCAGCCCTGCCGCCTTCAGCTTCGCCGCCGAAACACTCAACGGCACCGACCGAATCGTCCGCACATTCGTCGTGACATCCTCACCAATCGACCCATCCCCCCGCGTCAACCCACGCTCCAGATGCGCCGACCCACCAGCCCCCGCCCCATAATGCAGAGCCATCGAAAGCCCATCCAGCTTCAGCTCACACACATACCGCACCGTCTCCGAAGCCGGCAGACCCGCCCGCACACGCTGATCCCAGGCCCGCAACTCCTCTTCGTTATAGGCATTATCGAGCGACAGCATCTGCCGCGAATGCGCCACCTTGGCAAACCCTTCCTTAGGCTTCCCTCCCACACGCTGCGTAGGCGAGTCTGCAGTCACCAACTCCGGATGATCCGCCTCCAGCTTCTTCAGCTTGTTCATCAGCGCGTCATACTGCGCATCGGTAATCTCAGGCGCATCCATCACGTAGTAAAGATGCTCATGGCGCTGCAACTCATCGCGCAGCGCCTCTATCTGTTGGTCCGGTGTAAGTGCAGACAACATAGCCAGAATTATAGAGAGCCATCGACTGTAATTTACGTATCCATTCACGGTGGCAACACGTTAGGCTGACAAAGTGAAACTTGCGCGCCTGCCCTTCTCTTACCTTCTGCCGTTAACTGAGCTCATCATCTGGTTGGTCTTCGTTCTCGTCCCGGCGACATTGGTCTTTTTTCAGCTCCAGAGCATGGCCGGACCCACAGGCTTTCTCATCCACATCTGCAACCTACAGATCATTTATTCCTCGCCACCAATTTTTGGGATTCGCTCTTTCCACAGGAGCGAGTCGACATTCTCACGTCATCACCGCTCTCAATCTTCCGGGGATAATTATGGAGGTACTCATGTCGCTTCCGACCAGTGGTCGGCGTCGTGGGTTCCTGCCGGATTTGTTCTGGATAGCTGGCGCGCTCTTGTTTTCCCGTATTTTCTGTCTTCCCGCATGGTGGTTCGTGAGGACGGGGTATCGACTCACTGCTAGGGAGGAGACATCTTCACTGGGTAACACTTCTAACGGGCTCCGCTCTGTCCCTTCTATTTTTCGTGCTTGTTCCTGGGTCTTCGCTTTGGACTTTCTGCATCGGAACGAGGTGAAGATGGAGATGGAAATTGGATACTTTGGGGATTCTGCGTTTGGGCCCTTGCCTTCGCCGTCTTTCCCACCGTCTGGGTGCGACAAAGAAAATCCCTCAATCCAACTCCATCAAATTCGGCGCCACCCACTCCCGCCGAGCCTCTACCGACCCCACCACATCAAAATCGTAATACCGCTTAAAGACATCCTTCGCCCCCACAAACCGCTCCACCGCCAACCGCGCAAACTCCGCCCGCTCCATCGCCCCCACCTCACGCCGTATACCCGTCCAGCAGACGAATCCACATCACCGTAATCGTCTCGTGATACCCACTCGTCTCCGTATTCTTCCCACCCACAGACTCGTTATACCGCCGCACACAAACCCGCATCCGCTCGAGCGCCGCATCGCGTCCAAACCGATGCACATAGCAAGCCCCGGTCAGCAGATGCGCCCCATGCGTCCACCGCTCCTTCGGCAGCGTGCACCCTTCAAACGCCTCTAGAAACGCATCAATCTCCGATTCACTACAAGGAAGCCCCGTCATCTATCCAGCATAAGCCAACCGCTCCAGATGCCGCCGCCCCCAAGCACAAATCACCTCCAGCACCGGCACCATCGTCATCCCATACTCCGAGATCGAGTACCTCACACACACCGGCACTCCATCTTCCTCCCTCACAACAATCCCATCCCTCACCAACTCCTGCAGATGCCGAATCAACATCCGCTCCGTAATTCCCGGAATACTTCTTCGCAGCTCACTCGTCCGCATCGGCCCATCCATCAGCCGCCACAGTATCGTACCCTTCCACCGTCCATCAATCACCGACAGCATCGCATCAATCGGGCAAGGCGAAATCTCTTTCTTCGAAACGGCCATCACCCCTCCATACTCAAGCTGACAAATTAGTCAGCCTACTTCCTGAATCCCTCTCCATCTGATGCCACTCAAAATCATCAGCATCAACAAGGAGCTAACAAACATGCACCTCCTCGACATCATCACCATCCTCTGCATCGGCCTCATGGTCGGCACTGAACTCACTGTCTCCCTCTTTATCAATCCCGTCATCTGGCAGCTCGACGACCAAGCCCAGGCCAAAGCCCTCAGTCTCTTCGCTCGCTACCTCGGCAAAGCCATGCCCATTTGGTACGCTCTCTCCCTCGTCCTTCTCATCATCGAAGCCACTCTCCGCCGCCACCAGCCAGCCCTGACTCCGCTCCTAACGGCAATCATCATCTGGATCGCGGTCATCCTCTACACAGTCACAACACTAGTCCCCATCAACAACCGCATCGCCGCCTTATCCACGCAATGGCGCAGCGAACACAAAAGATGGGACACTCTCCACCGCTGGCGAATCCTGTTCCTCACCATTGCAATGGTCTGCGTCACCCACGCGCTACTGAAGCCACCTGTTATTTAGCCCCAGCGACCAGCAGAAATTTACTCGGCTCAACCCTGCACCGCTCCCCTTGCGAAGCGTGCCACACCGAGCCATCCGCATACGAAACCTCCGTCAGATCCACCCACCGCACCGTGGCCACCCGTTCTGTCCATATACTCGAGTGCCGCAGACTATCCTCACCTGCCGCAACTCCCAACTGAAAGATCTCCGCCACATCATCGGCGCTGCCAATCCCCGCCGGCATCACCCGAGCCGCGCCAGTCACCCCACGCACCGTAACATTTGCCTTCAATATCTTCCTCGGCTCCATCCGCGAGTCGAACTTCAGTTCCAACCCCTGCCCACGAAGTTCCTTGCCATCCTTCGCATACCGAACCTCCGTAGTCGACCGCCGCTCCGCAGAAAATCCCACCGGGCATCCCGCACTATCCGGAGGTCCCACCAGCACAGTGATCTCGCTGTGAGCATTTCCCTGCGCCCAAACCACACCACTCGCCATCGCCAGAACCAGCAACCCGGAGACACCACGCATGACGACCTCCCATAGCCCACTGCACCTGCCAATAAATCTACTCCGCCCCAATAAAACCCTCAACACCAAACCGCGCGGAATCAGTATGCTGGAACCCAATGGACCCGATAACTCACGTCTTGACCGGAGCCGTCCTCTCCCGCACCGGCTTCAACCGCAAAGCCGCCTACGCCACCGCCGCCATGACCATCGGAGCCGCCTTCCCAGACATCGATGTCCTCTGGGCCATCAAGGGCCCCGTCGCCGCATTCGAGCACCACCGCGGCTTCACCCACACCTTCCTCGGCATCCCCTTCGAAGCCGCCGTAATCACAGCCGCCTTCTGGCTCTTCCACCGTTGGAACCTCAGCCGTCAGAAATCTCGCGATACCCATAGTTGGAAGGCACGTAACGCCGCCCCTATCCACTGGCCCCTCCTCTACGTCTTCACTCTCATCGCCCTCCTCAGCCACATCCTTCTCGACTACACCAACAACTACGGCATCCGCCCCTTCTTCCCCTTCAACCCCCGCTGGTACTCCGCCTCCATCGTCTTCATCGTCGAACCCGTCATCACCTTCCTCCTCATCGGCGCCCTCATCGCCCCCGCTCTCTTCGGCCTCATCGGCAGCGAAGTAGGCGCCCGCCGCCAGCCCTTCCGTGGACGAGGCTGGGCCATCGCTGCCCTCACCGCCATCGTCGCCCTCTGGGGTCTCCGCTTCGTTGAGCGCCAGAAAGCCCTCCAGCTGGCCCAATCCGCCGACTACAACAACGCCACCGTCCTCCGCGTAGACGCCAACCCTCACCCTCTCAACCCATTCCGCTGGCAAACCATTGCCGAAACACCCCTCACGTATCAGCTCGGCACCGCCGACACTCTCAGCAATACCCTCACCACCAACACCCAGGCCGATACCTTTTACAAGCCCCCCACCACCCTCGCCACCCTCGTCGCCAAACGCAGCTGGCTAGGCCGCATCTATCTCGACTGGTCCCCCCATCCCCTCGTCACCGACACCGGCATCACCACCGACAACCTCACCGCTGTCACCTTCCGTGACCTCCGCTTCATGTACAACACCACCATCTTCAGCGACCGCAACAACCCACCCCTCTCCGGCACCGTCTTCATCAACGACGACCGCCGCGTCGACCACATGGAGATGAACGGCCACATCCAGCGCTAATCACAATCGAATCCCGCTAGGAGGAAATACGATGAGCCTCCAACATACCTCTCGAACCTTTCCAAACTCTGCGCGCTTCCTTACGCTGGTTAGCTTCCTGCTCACTTGCGTGTCTTTACCATCGGCTGCCGCACAATCCTGCGGAGCGCAGGGTATCGCAGTCCAGGTCCTCGGCTCCGGAGGCCCGGAACTGCAAGATAAGCGCGCCTCCAGCAGCTATCTCGTGTGGGAGAACGGGCAAGCACGGGCACTCATCGATGCAGGCGGAGGAAGTGCTCTCCGGTTTGGAGAGAGCGGAGCACAAATGTCTCAACTGGACGTGATCTTATTCACTCACTTCCATGTCGATCACAGCGGAGACTTCGCCGCGCTTATCAAGTCGTCCTGGTTTGAAGATCGCAATCGTCCCCTGCCGATCTATGGCCCGCCAGGAAATGATTTCATGCCCTCAACGACAGAGTTTGTCTCCGATCTCTTCGGAGACAAGCACGGCGCATATCGGTATCTCAGCGAGCTGCTCGTACCCACGGAAGAAGGCAGCTACAAGATGCAGCCACATAACGTGGTCGCAAGCTCAACACCCGTAGCCGTATTTCACAGCGGCGATCTCTCCACCTCTGCAGCGCACGTTATTCACGGGCCAGTCCCGGCATTAGCCTGGCGTATAGAGATCGGCGGCAAGGTGATCGTATTTAGCGGAGACACCAACGGCGAGGGAGAGGGTCTCATCCGATTAGCGAAGAACGCTGATCTGTTCATCGCGCACAACGCTGTGCCCGAAGGAGCCGTAGGAGTTGAGAGGCGCCTGCACATGCCTCCATCCGTGATCGGACAAATCGCGGCAGACGCCAACGTTAAGCACCTGGTCTTATCTCATCGCATGCTACGGACCCTGGGAAAGGAAGATCAGACTCAATCCGAGATCAGGAAACGATATTCAGGCCCCCTGACCTTTGCGAACGACCTCGACTGCTTTCCCCTGAGATAGCCGCTCATGCCGTTTGTCTCCATTGTCATCCCAAAATACGTTCTACATCGTCATCCTGAACACTACTGCTTTTGAAGTCGTCATCCTGACCCTGAGCGAAGTCGAATAGGGAAGGATCCCTATATTTCGTCTTTGTTCTTGCCTTTGCCTGTTCTTAAATCATTCCAAGACCAGCCTCTATAAAGAAAAAGAAGACCCCGCGTCCGGCAGCAACTTCAACGCATTCAACCTGTAAATCTTCTCCAGCACATCGTCCGGCAGAAACATTCCATAAATGCTCCACCGTCCTTGCCTCGAAGCATGCGAGGGATAATCAAAGTACTCATCCGCAGTCTCCAGGAATCGATAGTAGAGCCGATACATCTCCACCTCAGGCAGAAGATCGGTTCCGAAAATAATTCGGTCCGCATACTTCAGGATGAAGGCACGAGAGGTATACGGCTGCCGGCCCAACTCAGGCGTTCGCGCACTGATATCGATATGAAGGTTAGGCAATCTATCCATCTGCTCCGCCAGATAAGCCAGGTCCTCCCCACTCTCGGCGCAATGCGCTCCGACAAACGTCGTTCCGGGATGACGCGCGATAACGGAATTCCGCTGCTCCAGCAGATCGTGCTTTGACACGCCGGCATTCTGGAAACCCCAATCCGGGTGAGCGGCCAACTCCTCATAGCGTTCATTGTGCTCATCAATAGGGTCGAAGAACGCACTCGGATCGGCCGTGTGAAACATCACCGGAAAATTCATCTCTCCGCAGGCCTCGAAGATCGGCGCGAATCGCTCATCATCAATCCGTAGCAGCGACCCATCCGCATCTTTCAGCGTAAGCCCCAGGTCCTTCCAGAACTTGATCCCCACGGCGCCATGCTCCCTCATCCTCTTCAGCCGTTCAATTGTCACCTGGGCAAAATCTTTACGCTCGACACCACTCCAATCCATCCACCCGATGGAATGAAACCGTCCAGGAGCCGCCGCATGAAAGCGATCCATAATATCGAGCGCGGTCTGACCGACCTGCATCGTGATATTCACGATCCTCTCCACACCCGTCTCATCCATCACAGTCAGCACCTCGGCAGGATTGGTCGAATCGAGATGATTGTGATAATCGATCACCGGAAAACGAGGGCGCTCCACAACATGCACCGGCGTCCGCAGCGACGAGCGCGGCTGAAAATCGCCAAGCGGCAGTTCAACCTTCGCCGTAGCATTCACCAGAGCAACAAACTTGTCATCTTGGACAGCCTTACTTCCTTCGGAACTTGCACACATTGTCTTTTATCCTTCACCTGACAAAATACATCGTTTTATTGCTTTTAGTTTCGTAATGTTATCAACGATCCCAAATCGCCGAAAGCTAAGTTTTCACGTCGTCATCCTTTCGCGTGGTTTTTATCGCGCGAAGGGTGAATACAGTCCAACCCACCAGCGTTCGCCTTGTTGTTGTCGTTTCTGCTCCGGGCTTAACCCCGGAGTATGCCGTTCCCGTCGTATCCCCGGCAAATCAGCCCATTGTCCGCATAGCTTCTAATCCGCGCTGATCCGCAAAATCCGTGGTCGAAACTCACCCTCTGTAAACCTTGACCCCACCGCCACAAAGCCAGACAATCGTAAAGCACGGTCTTTGCAAATTCTGAGGTCTCCCATGGCTGCTTATCTCGTACTTCTCTTCGCCGTTCTGAGCCGCATCCTTCCCCACTTCTTCGCCACCACCAGCGTAGGCTTCACTGCCGTCGGGGGAGGCCTGCTCTTTTTCGGAGCACGACGCAGCCGTTGGCAGGCCATCATCGCCACCCTCGCCCTCATGGCGACCGACTACTACCTCACCGTCTTCGCGTACGGTTACCCCTTTCATATCAGTGCTTACGTCGTCACCTGGGCTTGGTATGCGGCTATCTGCCTGCTTGGTCACCAGATGCTGAGCGGCAGAGCCCTCCATGTTGCGAGTTGGGGGAGCGGTGCTTGCGTCTTCTACATCTTTCTTTATTATCAGCAACTTCGTCGTCTGGATGGGCGCTGGGCTCTACCCCCACACTGGCGCCGGCCTCGCAGCCTGCTTCGTAGCGGCTATCCCCTTCTATGCCAACGACGTCATGTCCACCGCCATCACCGCCGGCGCTCTCTTCGGCCTGCCAGTCCTCGCCGCCAACATCGCGGAGAGCCTCCGTGGAGCTCAGAACAATCACCGCGCCGCGTAACTTTTTTCGTGATTTTTCTGGCGTGGTGCAGCAGCTCGGATTTCTCGTTTTTTCAGGGGATTTTTGAAAAAAACGAGTGCAAGAGATGGTTTTTTGGTGGTTCAGGTGTGGTGAATTGGCTGGTAAACGTGGTTAGAAAAACGCACGTTTTTGAGCACTGAAAATTTTGCAGATTGCTCAACTATTTTTTGAGAGCGCAGAAAGGGGCCGCGAGATTCGCGACCCCTTTTTCCGGTTCCTGCCACCACCCGGATCCTAGCGGCCATCCTCTTCCGCAGGAAACTGCGTTCCCTTGCGCCGGTCGAACAGCTTTCGGAGCATGTAGACTGCGACGATCACGATCAGAATCCCGACTCCGCCCATGACATAGCCGAGATGCTGATGCAAGGCCAGCATAATGGTGTGCATGATTGTCGGGCCGTAGAGGATCGAGATGATCGACCACGCCAGAAACCGTACGAATTTACCCGAAAAGATGGCCAGAAAGAACCATAGGGGCTTCATTTCAAAGACGCCCGCCGCAAATTCGAACAGCTTGAGCGGAAAGGGGGGCGGTATCACAGCGGGGATCGCAATGACCAGAAACTCCTGATTTTGAAACTTGTCGCGCATCTTCTCGTAGCGTTCGCGGTTGATCCGCTTGAGCAGGAAAAGCTCGCCACCGGCGCGGCCAATGTAATAGGGGATGAGGCTACCGAGCGCCGAGCCGACCGCCGCCGCAAAACAGTACAGCAGGAGCTTCGACGGCTGCTGCATTACGTACCCAATCACTATCAGGTCCATCGTCGGCGGGATCGGAAACAACCCGGCGTCAACAAACGACAGCCCTCCCAGCCCCCAGCAACCAAGCGGTTTCAACGCCGCCATGGTCCAGACGCTGGCATTATGCAACCAGTTCATCGGATGAAGTTTCACTACCCTCCAGTTTACCTTTCCGCCACGGTTCCCGTTTGATCGAATCCGGCTTTACATCCTGTGGTGGGAGGTGCGGCCCGCCAGAAGATCCAGCGCATGGGGCAGCACGGGAAGGATAGCTCCCAGAGATCTCTCCGCTCCCGCCGGACTACCCGGCAGATTCACGATGAGTGTCTCCCCAACTGTCCCGCATACTGCTCGGCTTAATGGAGCGAAGGGGGTCTGCAGAAGCCCGTCTGCGCGCATCCGCTCGGCCAGTCCATCGATCAGGCGCTCGCAGACAATCCGCGTCGCATCTGGGGTTACGTCGCGTGGGGCAAGCCCTGTACCGCCTGTTGTCACGATCAGCGGCACTTTCTGGGCATACCGCCTCAGCGCGGCCACAATCAGATCAAGCTCATCCGGCAGAACTTCCGCCGTCACGGCATCCATCCCAGCCGCCTGTAACAGCCGCACCACGGCCGGACCTGAGAGATCGACCTGCCTTCCCTCAAAACAGCGGTCACTGATTGTCAGCACGACGGCCGGTGTATCGACTGAAAAGCTCCTGTTCACCCATACAGTGTAAGTCGTTCAAAGGCCACCGCCCCGCCAATCCTTTACCGTATTTGCCCCTAAAGATGAGAAAATGATATGGACTACGTAAACCGGGGCGCAGCCAGTCGTGCGGTCTCGGGCGGTTTCTCAGTTGCAAGCGCAACTTTGGCGTTCCGCACCCGTCACAACAACATAACTCATGCCCTCTCTCGAAACTCCCCCGAACCCCGCGCCGCCGCCCAGTACCCCGCCCACCAGGGTGCGCACCAATCGCTATGGCGACCTCGAAGAGCATGAGCTCATTCACCTCCTCGACGCACTTGACGACGAGCGTGCAAAGGCTCGTTTTCGCGAGTCGGTCTACATCTCGGTCATCATCTGGCTGGCCATCGGCTGGTTCGTGCTCTATGGCCCGCAGGTCATCTTCCACCAGCCCCGCCTCATCAATCCGGCGGACGTTCTCAAGGAACGTGACAAGCAGCTCACCTACCTCGACATGCCGAAGGACGTGAGCAAGCAGCTTCCCCACAAGCCAACCAACGTCATCAGTGATAAAGACCGCGCTCAGCAAGCCATAAAGCCCACTCTCGACAAGAAGACACTCGAGCAGCTTCAGGCCATGCGCAAGGCTGGCCCCCCTGATGCCGCCACAGCACCTCCCACACCACAGCCGCCGCAACAGGCTCCCGCTCAACAAGCTCCCCAACAGGCACAGCAGCAGCCTCCCGCCCCTGAGCCGCTACCACAGCATCCTCCACAGCAGGCCATGTTGGAAGCACCTAAACCAGCTCCTACCCGTCCCAACTTCGGCAGCCAGTCCCAGACCGCAGGCGAAGCTATTCGTCAGGCCGCCCAACAAGCCGCCCAGAATCGCGGTCAGGGCGGCGACTACGGCGCTAATATCCCGGTCGCGCATAACGGCGAAAAAACCGGCGTTGACGTCCTCTCCGACACCATGGGCGTCGACTTCGATCCTTACCTCAAAAAAATCATTCGCGAGATATACCTCACCTGGCTCCCCCTTATCCCCGAAGAGGCTCGCCCTCCCCTCAACAAGCAGGGCGTCACCCAGATTCGCTTCACCATCCTTCCTGACGGCCGCATAGGAGCCATGCATCTCGACGGCTCGACACAGGATCAGGCTCTCGACCGCGCCGCCTGGGGCTCCATCACCGGCGTAGGCCAGTTTCCCCCGCTGCCCAAGGAGTTCCACGGTCCCAATCTAGAGCTCCGCATCCATTACCTCGTCAACAAGACCTCCGAGTAGGCTATGCCGCCTCACGATGCAGCTAAGCGACAGGAGCGCCGCCGCCATACCCGCGGACTTCTCCTGCTCGCTCTGTCCGTCCTCGCGTTCAGCCTTCTCCGTGCAGGTCTGCACAACGTCTTCACTCGCGGCTGGTGGCGCCTATGGTGAAGCACCACGCTCCAGACACCGGTGACAAGCCTCTCATCGTCCTCGCAGGCCCAACCGCCAGCGGAAAGACCTCCCTCGCCATTCACCTTGCCGAGCAGTTCAACGGCGAGATCGTGAGCTGCGACTCAGTAGCCGTCTATCGCGAGATGGAGATAGGGACCGCCAAGCCCTCGCGGGAAGAACGCGCACTGATACAGCACCACATGATCGACATTGTGTGGCCCGATGAATCTTGCACTGCGGGCGATTACAGCCGACTCGCCCGTGAAGCTATCAGAGGGATCGTTGAGCGCGGTCGCTTGCCTATCGTCGCTGGAGGCACTGGGCTTTATCTGCGGGCACTCATCGATGGGTTATTCCCTGCGCCGCCGCGACAACCTGAACTGCGCGACCGCCTGCGACAACGAGCAGCCGAGCGCGGTCCGGCGCACCTGCATCGCATCCTCACCCGCCTCGACGCCGCAGCCGCTGCAGCCATCCACATCAACGACGTCCCGAAAGTTATCCGCGCCATCGAGGTCTCCCTCGTAGCCAGACAACCCCTCACGCAACAGTGGGAAAAAGGCCGCGACAAGCTAACCGGCTACAACATTGTCCGCATCGGCCTTAGCCCACCCCGCCCACTACTCTACGAACGCATCAACCAGCGCGCCGCTGCCATGTTCGACCGCGGCCTTATCGAAGAGACCGAGCGCCTCATCGAGCGTTACGGCCGCGATTGCCGTCCCCTCACGTCGCTGGGCTACGCCGAAGCCTCCGCTGTACTCCGAGACGAACTCACCCGCGAGCAAGCGGTCGCGCAGGCTCAGCAAGGCCATCGCAACTATGCGAAACGCCAGCTAACGTGGTTTCGGCGCGAACCTCAGATGCACTGGCTCCAAGGTTGCGGCGACGATGAAGCGATAATTCATCAGGCGTGCGAACTGGTGGCGCGCCACCTCAGCGCCAGCCAGTCCGCCGCATCGTAGTGCTCTTTTACTGCTGAAGCGTCAGCGTATTCGCCAGTTTGAACTTCACAATAGACTCAGCCGGAATCTCAATATCCCTATTCCCTGTAAGTCCACCCAGCGCCGTTCCAGCGCCGGCACCGGCGAGGCCGCCAATCAACAAGCCAGTGCCACCGGTCGCCACACCGCCAATCAGCATTCCAAGTCCCGTGCCGCCGCCGATAAACGCAGCCGACCGCTTGCCCTTGCCCTTCTTCGTCTGCGTCAAATCACTCGTCGACAGAGGATATCGCGTGCCATTCAGCGTCAGTGAAGTGAGCCGCAGCTCCAGAATCGACGCGCCTTTGAAGTGTCCGCGCCTGTGTGAAGCAGCAACGACACCACCAACCGGAGTTCCCTTCGGAATGACCACGCGGTCGTTATCGCCCACCACCGGCTCAACGAACTCACCATCGAAGTGATCTCCTGCGTGGCTCGTCTTTACGCTGATGTGCTGATTGATCCTGATCGCAAGCGAAGTTCCGGCGGGAACCTTTACATCCGCTGGCTGAATCACCGGATTTCCACCAGGCGCCGGCGCAGGAGATTGATCCGCAACCGCAGGCTGTCCCGCAATCGCAGGTTGATCCGCGGGGACTACGGCAGGAGTGTTTGCCGGCGTGCTCGCCGCTGGGGTTACTGTAGTCGTCACCGCCTGAGCCGTTTGACCAGGTGCCGGTGGTTGAACTGTGGTCGTGGTCGTATTACCACTCTTGTCTACCGAGACAACCTGCTGCGCTTGTCCCGTAGCCGCTGCCTGCTTCTTCGCCTGTTCAATCGCGGCATCCTGTTTCGATTGGCAACCGACCAAAACTACGAGCGCAAAAAACATTCCTGCAAACTTTATCCAATTTTTTCGGCTAATCATCGTTCGAGCCCCATTCTTTCTTTGTGTCTATGACTTTCGAGCCAGCGCTGTATCAGCGCATTGCAACTTCATAAGATGCGTCCTTTGCGGCACAATACTGTCCACCAGCAAAAGGTTTACGATTATCTCTATGGCCACCGCTTCCAGCACTCGTCCTCAGCTTGCCCATCTTACCGCCCAACTCGACGACCTCAGGCAGCGCGGAACCTTCTTCAAGCTGCGCGTGCTCGATGACGAGCAAGGCCCGGTCTGCACCTACGACGGCAAACAGGTCATCAACCTTGCGAGCAACAACTACCTCGGCCTCTGCGACCACCCCAAACTTCGCGAAGCCGCCATCGCCGCCACAGAGAAATACGGCGTAGGCTCAGGAGCCGTCCGCACTATCGCCGGCACCATGCGCATCCACATGGAGCTCGAAGAAAAGATTGCAGCTTTCAAAGGCGTTGAGGCGTGCGTCGTCTTCCAGTCGGGGTTTACCGCAAACGCAGGGACGGTTTCGAGCATCCTCGGCAAAGAGGATTTTATTCTCTCCGATGAGCTGAACCACGCGAGCATCATCGATGGCGCACGGCTCTCACGCGCCAAGATCAAGGTCTTCCGCCACAAGGATGTAGCTCATGCCGAAGAGCTGCTAAAAGAAGTGCAGAATGAGCCTGGACGAAAGCTTCTTATTACTGACGGTGTGTTTTCGATGGACGGCGATATTGGTCCCGGTCGATAAGTTGTGCGACCTCGCGGATAAATACGGCGCCATCATGATGGTCGACGATGCCCATGCCTCCGGCGTTCTCGGCCGCAATGGCCGCGGCAGCGTCGATCACTTCCACTGCACGCAGCGTGTCGATGTGCAGGTGGGCACGCTGTCCAAAGCCATCGGAGCGCTCGGCGGCTACGTCTGCGGATCGCGCGATCTCATCGACTATCTTTACCATCGCGCCCGGCCATTTCTCTTCTCGACCTCGCATCCGCCTTCAGTCGCAGCCACGTGCATCGCAGCATTCGACCTACTCGAGTCCGAGCCCGAACGCATCGAGCGCCTCTGGTCCAACACCACATACTTCAAGCAACAGCTCGCCGACGCCGGTTTCGACGTTGGCGGCAAAACCACACCCAAGAGCGAAACCCCGATCACGCCCATCATCATCGGGGATGGCCGCCAGACAATGGAGTTCAGCAAAGCTCTCTTCGACGCCGGCCTTATGGCCACCGGCATCGCCTTTCCCACCGTCCCCGAGGGCAAAGCACGCATTCGCACCATCATGACCAGCGAGCACACTCGTCAACAGATCGACCAGGCTCTCGAAATCCTAGCCAGGGTTGCACGTAAGATGAAAATTCTCGGCGCCTAAGCGACGACTACGCTCACTCGCTGCATTAAATTGCCGCCAAACCGCAGCAGTTCACAATAAACCGCTGCGTGCGCGTCTAATTCAGAAAAAAGGCGTCTTACACTTTATGCCCTTTGAACTTCGACACTATCTGAGATCAACCCTGACATGTGTCGCCGCAGTATCTCTGGCTATCTGTCTTGATGCTTCTCTTGCCGCGCAGCAACTGATCGCCACCAGTTCTTCCAGCCTTGACTCCACTCTTCCTGACTCGCCCGGCGCGCTGATCCAGTCCACATCGCAATCCGGTCAGGCAACTCCAGCCGCGCAGACGCCCGCTACTCCTGATGCCACTGGTCCTCAGCAGACCAAGCGAATCCTTGGCATCATGCCTAACTTCAGCGCCGTGTCCGCAAACACCAAGTTGCCTCCGCTGCCCGCGAAAGAAAAATTCCATCTGGCAGCGCGCAACAGCTTCGATTACTCCTCTTTCCTCATCGCTGGTATTCAGGCCGGTTTTGCCTTGAGCGGCAACTCTTACCCGGAGTTCGGCCATGGAGCCGTCGGCTATGGCCGCTACTACTGGCACACCCTTGCCGACACCGCGAACGAAAACTTTATGGTCAGCGGTGTCTATCCCGTCATCTTTCATCAGGATCCACGCTTCTACACGCTGGGTCATGGCGGTGCTGGCAAGCGTGCCTTCTACGCAGCCACCCGCGTCCTTGTCACTCGGCAGGACAATGGCGACAAGATGTTCAACTTTTCGGAGATCATGGGCTCAGGCTCAGCCGCCGGTATCGCCTCGCTCTACTACCCCACCAAGTACCGCACATGGACCAAAGTCGGCCAGAGGTGGCTCACCAGCTGCATCATCGATGGCGCAAACTTCACATTTAAAGAGTTCTGGCCCGACATTAACCACGCGATCTTTCACACAAAGTAATTCAGCGCAGATTTTTGTCGAAGAAAGCGACGACCATGGCTGCGACCTTTGCATGAACCTGGTCGCGATCTACCCCTGCCGCGTCCGTGCAATACACCGGCAGCGTTGTTTTGCCAGCAGCGCCGCACGTATCGAGAAACGTATAGTGAGCCACTCCGCCAGGCAATATCGTCAACTGTGATGCTGGCAGCAGCCGGTGAAACTTGCTCGCGTTCGTCGCAGCCGGTGCAATCGGATCGCTCTGCCCCACTACCATCGCAACCGGAATTTTGACCTCACGGAATCCGTCATCACGAAACGCATCGCCCACGGCTGGAGCGATCGCGAACACCGCACGGATTCGAGGATCACGATAACTCGCACCGCTGCGCGCCATCGACTCCGCACTGCTGGCACGAACCTTCGCCAGCATCTGATCGCCGCTACCCATGTTCTTCATCTCGGGCACATTGCAGGCTGTCGGCTTCGGATCCTTCTCGCACAACGCCAGAAAATCCTCCTGCGTTGTCCTCGCTCCCGCCAACTCCAGCACGGTATAACCACCAATCGAGAACCCAGCCGCTCCAATGTGCGCCGAATCCACACGCGGTCCAAACGTAGGGTCGGCCAGCAAAGCATCCAGTGCATCGCTGATATCCGTCGCCCGCTCCCACCACAGAATGAAGCCCTCAGCCGTATAAGGCTCGAGCGCATTGTTTCCCGGATGATTCACCGCAACCGCGATATACCCATGCCGCGCGAGCACAGTGCCTAGCCACGCCAGCTGTATCGCCGACCCTCCCGTGCCATGCGAGAGCATCACCACCGGAAATTTCGCCGGAACGCTGGCAATCGGCCCATCGGCAACCGAGCTTCCCGCCTCAAACAAAGGATGCCCCGGCTCACCAATCGAGAACGGCTTCTCTACAACGCCCTTATCCGCACTCACCGGATACCAGATAGTAGTGATCAGAGCCTCAGTCTTCGCCCCTCGCCAATTGCGTGCATGAGCAGGATGAAACACGCGCAAACTCTGCCCCGCCTCAAATGAAGGCGTTGCAAAACCCGCCCGCACAAACATCAGCAAAATTACGAAACAAAACCATCGCGAAATTCGCATCTGCCAATATACGAAACCGCAGTGGCTTTGTTCCGTCAAATCGCCTCGAAAATCAATTCAGAAAACTTGCTCAGCGGAGTTGTCGAAAAGTACAGGCTGCCTATTCTTGAAGGTCTTCGCTGGCCTGCGTATCCCAAGGGTAGAATCCCCGAAGTTGTCGGCCACAGCATCTGAACTGCAGGGAAATCATCTCCGCCATAAAACCATCGATGCCCATCCAAGATGAGTCGCGGAATTGCGCTATGCGGAAAAGCCTTCGAAGATAACATCGAAATCCAGCGAGAACAGTCTCAACGAACTAAGCCGTGCTGTGAAACGATCCTCCTCTCCCGAATATCGCGATTGATGTCGTTCAGAACGCGTCCGACGCAGATCGCCGTTGAGGCCAACAATAAGTCACTTCTGGATGATTATGGGTATGCCAGAGTCCAACGCTGTAGCAGAAATCGACGGTCGGCCTGTTCTGCATCAAACACATTTAGCCAATGAACTCCATAGTCGTCGAATATCAGCGAGCGCCTTGCGCTTACTTATCATCGTTCGGCGCGAGCAAGACTTATCCGTCCTCCGGATGTCATCGAGCTTCACCCTGGTAAACAATCCGCCCCTCACAAACCGTAGCCATCACCCGCCCCAACATTGCAGCCCCATCGAACGGGCTATTCCGCGACTTCGACCGCGTCTTCGCCACATCAAAACTCCACTCCGCAGCGGCATCAAACACCACCACATCCGCAAAGCTGCCCCACCCGCAAAGCTCCGCGTGCATTCAGCTTCACAATCCCGGCCGGAGTCGCGCTCATCAACTGCACCACACGAGCAAGCGACATCCCTTGCCCCTTGTGCAGCACCCGCAGCGCTAACCCAAGCGCCGTCTCCAACCCAGTAATCCCATTCGGGGCCCGCTCAAACTCCTGCTCCTTCTCATACGCCGCATGTGGAGCGTGATCGGTCGCAATGCAATCCACCGTCCCATCCACAAGCGCCGCAACCATCGCTGCACGGTCCGCTTCAGCACGCAGCGGAGGGTTCATCTTCGCTCGCGTGTCGTAATCCCCAATCGCCTCGTCCGTCAACGTAAAGTGATGCGGCGCAACCTCGCACGTCACATGCAGTCCCTCGCGCTTCGCCTGCCGAATCGCCTCCATCGCCCGCGCTGTCGAAACATGCTGGACATGCAGATGCGGCCTCAAACCCTCAGCCTTCTCGATCTCTCGCAGCAGACGAATGTCCCGTTCCACAATCCGGGCCTCTGCTTCTACCGTCATCCCACGCAATCCGAGCCGAAACGCCACCGGCCCCGCATTCATGCTGCACCCACCAGTCAGCCGCGTGTCCTCCGCATGCTGACTCACCGGAACTCCCGCCCGCGCAGCAGCCACCAGCGCCGCACGCATCACATGATCTTCGAGCACCGGCTTTCCGTCGTCCGTAAAACCCACAGCGCCTGCCTTGCACAGCGCATCGAAGTCCGTCAGTTCTCCGCCCATGCTCCCTACAGTCGCAGCGGGCATCGCAAATAGTTTCACTAGCGACCCACGCGCCGCGTCCAGCATCCACTCCAGCCCCGCAACCGAGTCGTTCACAGGAACTGTATTCGGCATCGCCACCACGGTCGTAAACCCACCCGCAGCCGCAGCCGCAGTGCCCGTAGCAATCGTCTCTTTATAAGTCTGCCCCGGCTCCCGCAGATGCACATGCACATCCACCAACCCTGGAGCCACGATCATCCCTGTCGCATCAATCGTCTCTGCAACCGCAAGGCCCTTCAGTACGCCGGGAGACTCCACCGCAGCCACCCGTCCATCCCGCAACAACACATCACGAGCCTCATCCACCCCGCTTGCAGGATCGATTACCCGGCCATTCAAAATCAATACGTCACTCATACAGTTACACTCTCGAATCCACCCAGACCCATAGCCCTCACCAGCAATGCCGACCGCACAGCCAGCCCATTCGACACCTGCTCTTCAATCGCGGAGTTCGGCCCGTCCGCCACATCTCCAGCGATCTCCAAGCCCGCGAATCATCGGCCCGGGATGCATCACCAGCGCCTCAGGCGCACGCGCCGCCAGCCGTTCTCCGTTCAACTGATACCGCACGATGTAATCGCCAAGATCCAGCTCAAGCCCAGCCAGCCGCTCCTTCTGAATCCGCAGCATCATCGCTACTTGAGATCTCTGCAAAGCAGCATCGAAGTCCCGCACAATCTCCACGCCTTCACTCAGTCCAAGCGCATCCTCAGGCAGCAGCTTCTCCGGACCGCATAGCAACACCTTCGCGCCCAGTCGAGGCAGCAACATCGCATTCGACCGTGCCACACGGCTATGCAGAATGTCTCCGGTGATCACCACCGTAACGCCACGCAGCGAATCTGCGTCGACACGCGAAGCATCAAGTCCGAGCCGCGTCAAAATCGTCCGCAGATCCAGCAGCGCCTGTGACGGATGCTCATGCATCCCATCGCCCGCATTCAGCACCGGAAGGCCAGTTTCGCGAGCCAGCAAAAATGGCGCGCCTGAAGCGGGATGCCGCAGAATAATGCACTCCGCTCCCAGTGCTCGCAGCGTCAGCCCAGTATCTTTCAAACTCTCGCCCTTCTCAATGGAAGAGCTCTTATCGCTTACCAGCGTCGTAGTAGCGCCCAGCGACTTCGCCGCCAGCTCGAATGATGTTCGTGTCCGCGTGCTGGACTCATAGAACAGCAGCGCGATCCGCCGCCCCGCCAGCGTCTCGGCGCGTTCGGCCCTGGGCATCGCTTCCAGCCGAGACGTAAGTCCCAGCACAGCCGAGACGTCCGCAACTGACAAATCCTTTACGCTCAGCAAGCATCCAGCAGCGTACTTCGAGCTCCGAGCCATGCTCAGTCCACCAGCTCGACCAGCAGCACCTGTTCCTGCCCGTCCACCTCGTTCAGCTTCACTTCGATAATCTCGCGGCTCGACGTCGGAATATTGCGCCCCACAAACGTAGCCTCAATCGGCAGCTCCCTGTGCCCGCGATCAATCAGCACCAGCAGTTGCACACTCTTGGGCCGCCCGTGGTCGAACAGCGCATCCAGGGCGGCGCGTATCGTCCTGCCCGTATACAGCACATCGTCCATCAGCACGATGTCCCGGTCCGTCACATCAAACCCGATCGCTCCCGGCGTCACTGTTGGCCGAGGTCCATCGGTCGACAGATCATCGCGGTAGAAGCTGATATCCAGCACCCCAGTGTCCACGGGATGCTTCTCAATCTTCTCGATCATTCCACCGAGCCGCTGCGCCAGCGGAACACCTCGCCGTTTGATGCCGACCAGCCCCAGATTGGCGCTACCGTCGTTCTTTTCGACAATCTCATGGGCCAGGCGCACCAGCGTCCGCTCAATCTCCGAGGCAGACATCAACCGCCCCTTCTCTCTCAACTTTGGCTTCCGCGTTTCCGTGTTTTCGTTAGTCTCGCTCATATCCGCTCGGCATCGATGATATCAGCACCTGCGCCCTGCCATCTCAGCGACGGTCATGCAATCATGCTGTCGGCTCGCTTACGCATGGTCAGGCCCACGGTTCCCACAAGCGCTAACACCACGGCAAACGCCGCCCCGTAGAACACCGCCGGATAGCCGAACCCGCCAATGACCGCACCTGCAATCGGGCCAATCAAAAACAGTGACAAGTCGACAAACGCCGAGTAGATGCCCAACACTGTTCCGCGGCTCGAGATGGGAAACTCTCGCCCAGCCTCAATCCCTAGCGACGGAAAGATCAGCGAAAACCCAGACCCCGTCAGCGCCGCACCAACATACGCATGATATTGCGTGCCTGCACTGCCCAGCACGAACAGCCCTATGGCTTCCACGGCAAACGAACCAATCGCAACCGCAAATCCTCCATAGCGATTGATCAACCCGGAGAACATCAGTCGCACGCAGATGAAGAACACACCATAAATCGTCAGGGACAACGCCGCTCCGCCCCAGCTTTGATGCGCAAAGTAAAGCGTAATGAAGGTCCCAATTACGCCAAATCCCATCCCACCAAGCGCCAGCGTCAGTCCGTACGGCGAAACCCCCAGCAGAATCTTCTTAAGCGGAATCCTTTCACCAACATGAGCAACCGTGGCCGCCAGACGCGACGCAAAGAACAGGCTGGCTAACGCCATCACCAGAACCAGCAACCCCACCGCGCCCAACCCCCAACGAGGCTCCAGCAGCGCGCCCATGGGAGCGCCAACCGCCAGCCCGGTATACGTCGCCACGCCGTTCCATGAGATCACTCGTGCCGTCTCTTCTTCGCCCACGCGCCCGATGCCCCACATAATCGAGCCCGTCCCTGCCATACTCTCACCGATGCCAAGCGTAAACCGGCTCAATACCAGGCTCGTCAGGCAAAGCCACAGCGAGTGTTGCAGCAACCAGGCCACAGCAACAAACCCACCGCTTACAGCGCAGGCCGCCAGCCCATACATCACCGTTCGCTTCGGCCCCAGGGTGTCTGCCATATGGCCCGCTCGGGGCCTGCTCGCAAACGTAGCAATGTACTGCAGGCTGATCAGCAATCCCGCCAGGAAAGTGCTGACGCCCAACCGCAGATGCACATACGAGGGCAGAATTGCCAGCGGAATCCCAACACTAAAGTAGAGAACAAACGAAAATGCCACGACCGGGATAATTCGTAGCGTGAGTCCACGCTCCGTTTCCGGCTGCACATCGGCGAATTGTTTGATTGAGACAGTCATGGAGCGGGAATCTACGCTGCAATCGCACCCAGCGAGTTCCCCATTTAAGTATATCCGGCTCTTGTCTTTACCTGCACCGAAGGCCCAAAACCGCAATCAGCCTCAGGCCGAAGCCCGCCGTGTCCGCAACAAACCGCCCACCGCTCCGCCTACAGTCGAGAGCACCAGCACAATTCCCGCCAACATCGCAAACCCCGCCAACATCATGCCAGAGCGAAACTCCGGTGAGTACAGATACCTCGTCACCTCGGCAGGCTCCGGATTAGCAGCCGCTGCCTTCTCGATCTGCGTATGAAGCTGCTCTGTCAACTGCGCATCGAACCCCGCCATCGCATGCAGCCCATAGCGCGCTACCAGCCCCGCAACAGCCATGGCTATCGCCAGGAACGCCACCAGCGCAATCCCCGCCACCATTCCGATACGCGCGCCGATTCCCGCATCCATCCACGCCGCCGGCCGCCGCCACTGATACAGCCCCACCGTAATCAGCGACCCGCTGATGATCCACAGCGAGCTAACGGGAGACAGCATAGGAACTCGCGTCGCCGCGGCAGACAACACTGCTGCAACCAAGGCCACCAGCGCAGCGCAGCGAATCGCCGTCTTCCACTCCACCTCGCGTGGACGCGGCGGCGGAAGCACACCACTCGTCGCGTCATCTCCGGTCGCGGGAGTCTCTTCGTAATCGATCAGGTATATCTGCGGCGCGCCGCAATGCGCGCAAAAGGACACCTCGCCGTCACCGGCAGAAAGCTCACCGCCACATCGGTGACAATACTTATGCATATCTTATGAAGCTACCCCACTGCATCAAACCGGGCAAGCGGCGGTCCGATCGCTACTCGCTGTCTCCGTCAGCCGACAGATGCCCCGGCAGGTCCAGTGCGACCAGCCCAAACTTGGTACCGCTCCCCTCCGGATCAATCGAAACAATATGCTGATGCTGTTTCGACCCTGCCTTCAGCTCCATCTTGCCGGAAAGATCCTCATTCACATTGACGTGCTTATCTTTATCGTTGTCGCACGTAAGCCCTTCGGACGTTCGTGTCGGCTCGCCCACCGGCGCGTCGTGCGAGCACTCAATCACATCCCCATATCGGCCGAGCGCCTGACGGTAGAACGCAGTCAGCTTGTCCGGACTGTCCGCCGAGCGATAGCTCGCCGCCTTCACGCGTAACTGGAAGCTCCCAAAGCTGAGATTCACATCCGCCGATCCACTGTCCTTGTCTTTCTTTCTTACGGGCTCCGCACCGGGATAGATCGGCAGCCCAAGCCCGCTTTGCACAGCGGCATCATTTGTCTTCACCTGCATCCTGCCAAACGGCGTCGCGATCTTGACGTTATCGCTATCACCTTCTTTGTTCGAGTCGACACGGCAACCGGTCATCATCATCGCGCCCAGAGCCACCACTACCGCAACCGCCTGCTTCGCCTGCATTCCCGTGCTCCTTTTTTCTCTCCAGACGACGATACGCCACTTCGAACCCTCAAGTTCCATTCAAAAAATCCATAGTGCTTCGCCCACCGTGTCCTATACTGACGACAGGCCAGATCGGTAGGCCAGCTTCGGAGACTTGGCATGGCACAGCATCAGCCAATCCGCAGATCCCACCCCACATCCGGGTCCGATATCCCGGACAAGCTCTACTTCCGCATCGGTGAAGTCTCAAAGCTCTGCGACGTTCCCGCCTACGTCCTCCGCTTCTGGGAGAGCGAGTTCCCTCAGCTCAAGCCCCACAAAGGCGGCACCGGCCAGCGTCTCTATCGCCGCCGTGACGTAGAGACTGCCCTCCACATCAAGTCGCTCCTCTACGATGAGGGCTACACCATCCCTGGTGCACGCCAGGTCATCAAAGGCGAACTCCGCCAGAAAGAACCGCAGCTTCCCCTCGCCATTGAAAACGGCGCGGCCCCCATTGCTAACGCCCAGCAACTGCGGAAGCTACAGAAAGAGCTTCGCGACCTCCACGCCCTGCTTTCAAAACCCGCCGTACCTCGCGCTGCTGTCCACACGATTCGCGCTCCACGCCCAACAGGCGCGCCGCGGCGCGTTCCCCCGCGCCTCTTTGACGCTCCACCCGACGCCTAGTTACAGCGCGATCCAGCCCACGTGGATCGCCCAAAGCGACAGACTCGCTACAACACCCCACAACGCCACACCCTGAATCAGAGGTCGCGCGCCAACCTGTCGCAGCGTATTCCGCGTAATCCCCGTCCCTATTAAAAACAGGACCACCGTCAATCCGGATCTGCCCAGCTTATTCAGCGCCGCGAAGATCCCCACCGTCCCCGGCACGATACTTCGGAACATAACTGGCCAGCACTGCCGCCACGCAGAAGTACAAAATAAACCAGGGCCACTGCACCTTCGCCTTGCTCTTCTTCAACATCGCAGTCGCAACCGTCAGCGGCACAATCCACAGTGCCCGCGCCAGCTTCACCGTAGTCCCCACCGCCAGCGCCGTCGCCCCATACTTCGCTCCCGCGCCTACAACTGAACTCGTATCATGAATCGCCAACGCCGCCCACAACCCAAACTGCGTCTGCGACAGATGCAGCGACCATCCGATAAACGGAAACAAGCAGCAGCGCAATCGAGTTCAGCACAAACACAGTGCCCAGCGACACTGCCATCTCCTCTTCATTCGCCTCCAGCACCGGCCCCATCGCAGCAATCGCGCTGCCCCCGCAGATCGCCGTTCCCACGCTGATCAGCAGCGACTGCGTCTTACCCACCTGCAGCAATTTGCCCAGCAGTACGCCCAATCCCAGAGCAAACGTTATGCTGATCGCCGTATAGACAAACCCCGACCGCCCCGCATGAACCACCTCCCGCAGATTCATCCCAAACCCCAGGCAAACCACCGCGGCCTGCAGCAGGAACTTTGAGAGCTTTCGACTCTCCCCATGAAACGGATGCACCACCATCAATCCGAACACCAATCCCGCCGCCAGCGCGAAAGGAGGTCCAATCAAGCCACTAGCCGAAACAATAATCCCGACAAAGAAAAGGTTCTTTACCATAACGCTCTTAAGCATGAGCGCAAGCAAACCCCAAGTCGAGACGTACTTTCGAATTACCTATAAGCAATACTTATCGGCCCCATTCGCTGTTACCGCTGCTTCTCCGTGCTGTTGCAGATGCGTGCTGTTGCCTGTCCTTTTGTTTGTCCTTTTGTTCTGCGGTTGAAGTTCTTCTTGTTCTTGCCTGAGCGAAGCGACCCGGGCACCTCAGCCAACCGAAGCCGTCGCAAACCGCTGAAACGCAGCAGCCGCTCCTGTAACCTCCGTCCCCGCCTGTCTCACAAAACTGAAATCCCGCAAGATCTCCACCCCATCCACGGCCACTACCCGAACTGTTCCCAGCCGCATCACCTTCCCGATCGCCCATCGCGAAACAAACCCCACCCCAAGCTCCGCCTCCACGCCTGAGATAATCGCTTCGGTCGAGTCCAGTTCCACCGCCACCTTCAACGACCGCAGCGGCAAACCAGCCGCTTTCAAAGCCCGCTCCACCACCCGCCGCGAACCAGACCCGCGCTCCCGCAGCAGCAATGGAACTCCCGCCAGCTCTTCCGGCTCAATCACCCCAGCCTTCGCCCACGCATGATTCGGGCTCACAATCAGCACCATCTCATCGCGAACCATCCGTTCCGTCTTCACATCCCGCCGCATCGCTGGCCCTTCGATAATCCCCAGCGCCACACGTGCCTCTGCCACCGCCTCCACAATCCTCTCCGTATTCCCGCTCACCAGCGACAGATGCACATGCGGATACTGCTTCAAAAACGCACCCAGGATTCGTGGCAGAACATACTGCGCCACCGTCGTCGAAGCCCCCAGCCTCAACTCCCCCACGACCTCATCGTTCAAAGCCGCCAACGCCCGCTGCGCCTCGGCCATCGTCTCCGCGGCCTTCGTCGCATACCCCAGCAAAACCCGCCCGGCCTCGGTCAGCGAAATCTGCGTCCCATGCCCTTCGCCTCCAGCCCGATCGAACAACCGTGCCCCAGCCTCCTCCTCCAGCGCCCGAATCTGCTGGCTCACCGCCGGCTGGCTCAGATGCAGTACCTCCGCTGCCTTGCGAAAGCTCATCTCCTCTGCCACCGCCCGAAACACCCTAAGCCGAAAGTTCTCCAATCCCTCTCCTCAGCAATGAACCACCCCAGCCACCTCATCAGCATAAGCCCAACCGATAAAATCAAATCAGCCACCCCTGTGACCGCAAACGACGAACCCAATCCGATCCTTGAGCCTTTGGAAGCCCCCGCTGCTCCCGAGTCCATCAAGCCACGCCGCAACCTCCTCGACTTCCTGCACCCATCGCACCGCCACACTGCGGCATCCGCGACCCTGCTTCTCACGCTTGTCCGCGCTTCTCTCGCGCGTCATCGGCCTCATCCGCGATCAGTTCATCGCCTACAAATTCGGCGCAGGCCACAGTACCGATGCCTACAACGTAGCCTTCTACCTCCCCGAGCTCATCAACTATCTGCTCGTCGGCGGAGCGGCCTCCATCACCTTCGTCACCATCCTCGAACGCTACCGCGCCAACAACGACGAAGCCGAAGGCGAACGCGCCCTCTCCATCATCCTCAATACCATGGTGCTCGTCCTCGGCACCGCCATCATCTTCGCCGAGATCTTCACCCGCTACTACATCCGCCTCTACTTCGATCCCGATTCGCCCGAAGGCATTCTCTCCACGCACATCACCCGCATCCTCCTTCCGGGCCAGCTCTTCTTCTTCGCCGGCGGCGTCCTCACCGCCGTCCTTCTCGTCCGAAAACAGTTCACCTTCCAGGCTCTTACTCCGCTCATCTATAACCTCTGCATCATCACCGGCGGAGCGCTCCTCGCCAGCCGCATGGGCATCGCCTCCCTCGGCGTCGGAGCCCTCGTCGGAGCTTATCTCGGAGCCTTTCTGCTCAACGCCTACGGTGCCTACCGCGCAGGCATGCGCTACCAGCCCATCCTCGATCTCAAACACCCCGGCCTCCGCGAGTGGATTCGCCTCTCTCTCCCACTCATGCTGGGAGTCACCGTCATCACGCTCGACAGCCAGATCCTCGGCTACTTCGCCAAGCACGGCAGCGGAGACATCTCCCGCCTCACCTACGCCAAGCGTCTCTTCACCGCCCCCATGGCTATCATCGGACAGGCCGCCGGCGCAGCGTCCCTACCCTTCTTCGCCTCGCTCTACGGACGCAACCAGTTCGACGCCTTCCGTTCGGCGGTCAACCGCTCCGTCTCCCGGCTCATCGCCTTCTCGTTCCTCGGCTCGGCTGCGATGATCGCCCTCGCCCGCCCCGCGGTCGACATCGTCTTCCGCCGCGGCTCCTTCCACGCCGCCGATGCCACCTCCACGGCCAGCTACTTCGCCATCTTCGCCATCTCTCTCGCACTGTGGACCGCGCAGGCCATCTACGCCCGAGCCTTCTACGCCGCCGGCGAAACCTTCATCCCCATGCTCGCCGGAACCATCGTCACGCTCATCACCATCCCTATCTACTGGTCGCTCCATCAGCACTTCAACGTCATCGGCCTCGCCTGGGCCTCCGACCTGGCCATCGTCCTCCACACCGTCACCCTGGCCACGCTGCTCCATCGCCGCAAACTGGTTCCGCTCTTCGGCCCTTCAGGCGGCCTCGATCGCGCCGAGATCCTCCGCGCCGCCGCAGCAGGCATCATCAGTTTCGTTGGAACAGTCTTTATCCTTCATCTCATCCCCCAACGACAGACCTACGTCGGCGACATTATCTCCCTCGCACTGGGCGGCATCGTCTGGGCGGCTCTGGCTGTAGCTACCCTGCAACTCACCGGTTCAAATCTTCTCCGTCAAATCACCCGCCGCTTGACCTAAGACCTGTGCACCTTTCGTGACATTGGCAAAGTTTTTTCGCCGTGTAACTATCAAACAATATGGGTGGAATCTCGTACCAGTACAATGCAGCCAGTCCTGAAGTCAGCCATCAGCACCTCTATCCATCCGTCTCCAGCTTCCTCACGAACGTCCCCTCAGGCTCCATCGTCATGGACGCCGGCTGCGGCAACGGCTCCTTCATCTCCCTCTTTCAGGACAGGAGACTGGCAGCTCCACGGCTCCGACCTCTCCCCCACCGGCATCGAGCTCGCCCGCAAAACCCACCCCAACATCAACTTCTTCCTCGCCGATGGCCAGTCTCTCTATGCCGAGTTCCTCGATACAGTCGGCCCCGTAGACGTCGTCATCTCCACCGAGGTCATCGAGCACGTCTACGACCCTCGTGGCTTCCTCCGCAACTGCTTCGCCCTGCTCAAACCCGGCGGCACCATCGTCCTCACCACCCCCTACCACGGCTACCTCAAGAACCTTCTGCTAGCCGCAACCGGCAAGATGGACCAGCACTTCACCGTCCTCTGGGACCACGGCCACATCAAATTCTGGTCCCGTAAAACCATCGAAGAGGTCTTGAAGGAAACCGGCTTCACCAACATTGAATTCGCCGGCTCCGGCCGCATCCCCTACGTATGGAAGAGCATGGTCCTCAAGGCAACAAAACCCGCCTGAGCATAGTCAGCTGCTAAAGAGTTTGTCTTTAGATCGGAGCGCAGGGCCTTCTCTTCATCTATCGCGATCAGCCTTTTCAGGCACCCGTCCTCGGGCCCTACTTCGCGTCCTCATACTCTTCATTCCAAGCCGTCTGAATCGCCTCCAGAAGCCCCTCATTCGACTTCGCCGGATCACCCACAAACCCCGGCAGCGCCGTCACATACTTATGCAGGTCGGTAAACCGCACGGAGTAAGGCTCAATCTCCGGATACTTCTCCTGCAGCAAAATCCCAATCTCTTCCGAGTCCGTCCAATCGATCTCACGCGCCATACCTTCTCCTCACTAAACTAGTCTCAACGGAACAACCGTTGCTCTAAAAGACTACAAGAAGCGGCGCAATCGTTATGAACCAAAACCCATGGTCGGCCTCACTCCTCCGACGCGACCTCAACGCCCGCGCCCAGCACCTGGCGACCACCAGCCACTTCCTGCACGAACAAACCACCGGCCGCGAGCCCAGCATCATCTTCGGCCGCGACGACCAATCCCGCCACGGCAACTTCCACCCCGCCAGCTATGCCGCCATCTGCGCCAACCCGGAATGGCAACGCCGCCTCACCAAAGTCCACACCGCCCATCGCCGCTCCCGCGCCCGCGCCGATTGGCGTTGGATGGAACTCGACTGCGCCAACAGCTCCGACGCCCTCCTGATGAACATCTTCTGCCACCCGCAGGTCTTCAACGGCGAAACCCTCGCCCCCGCCGTAGCCACGCCTTCTCGGAGTAGAACCCAACACCCACCCCATCTTCGGCATCCGCCCCGGCGTCCCTCTCCGCAGCGGCCTCAAAGACCGCACCGAGATCGACCTCCAACTCAACAATCTTTTCGTCGAAGCCAAGCTAACCGAGACCAGCTTCCAAACCGCCAAACCCAGTCTCATCGAGCGTTACCGCGATCTGGAAACCGTCTTCGACCCCGACCGCCTACCCCGCAAACTCATCTACTCCCCCGCATCCCACCCACCCGTAGAAGACTTCTCGCAAGTCGAAGACCTTCCACCACCCGCACCATCAAACCCCACACCCAAACCCTCACGCATCCTCATCGACGGCTACCAACTTATCCGCAACGTTCTCGCCGCCTACGCCTCCGACGCATCCTTCTGCGTCTTCTGCGACTCCCGCCGCCAAGACCTCATCGAGACCTGGTACTCCATCCTCACGGCCGTCCACCGCCCCACCTTCGCCGCCCGCCTCAAGCTACTAACCTGGCAAGAACTTTCCGTCACCCTGCCCACTGACCTCCAGCACTTCCTCGACACCAAATACGGCATCGTCGGAATCAAATAGATCTGCTTGCTTAGGCCGTATTCAGCCTGTTGAATAGAGAGGTGGCGAATACGTCGACAGCGCATCCTCAGGATCGGAATCAAAAGTTGAACATCTTCGGTGTACTCACCCTTCTAGTCTCAAGCGCCTTTGCAGGCCAGGCCGTCGGCCAAACCCATGACACACAAGCAGCCCTGCCGCATCTCGAAAAGCGTGGCGCAGCGACCCAACTCATCGTCGATGGCAAGCCTTTTCTGGTTCTTGGCGGCGAACTCCATAACTCCAGCTCCTCCAGCATCGAGTACATGAAACCCGTTTGGCCGCGGCTCGCAGCAAACCACATGAATACGGTGCTGTTGCCTGTCGCATGGGAGACGATTGAACCAGAAGAAGGAAAATTTGATTTCACATCTGTCGATGGTCTCCTCAAAGGAGCCCGCGAAAACAACCTCAGACTCATAATCCTCTGGTTTGGCGCATGGAAGAACACATACTCCAGCTACGTGCCCGCATGGGTCAAGACCGACACCGATCGTTTCCCTCGCGTCCAGACCACCGACGGTCGAGGCACAGAGCGACTATCTCCCTTCAGCACCACCGTTCGAGATGCAGACGCACGCGCCTTCGCAAAACTGATGCGCCACCTCCGAGAAGCAGATGGAGATACCCACACCGTCCTCATGGTGCAGGTCGAAAACGAAGTTGGAGTCATCCCTCAATCACGCGATCACTCACCTGTCGCAAACGCCGCTTTCGCAGCAGCAGTACCGCCAGCCCTCACAAATTTCCTCCAGAAGAACCGAACGTCATTGAATCCTGACCTTCGTGCAGCCTGGGAGGACGCAGGCGGAAAGACCTCCGGAACATGGCAGGAAGTATTCGGCAAAACTTCTCTGACAGATGACCTCTTCATGGCCTGGCACTATGCAACATACATCGAGCACGTAGCGGCAGCAGGCAAAGCCGAATACCCCCTCCCCATGTTCGCGAACGCTGCCTTGATTCGCCCCAATTACGAACCCGGACAGTACAACAGCGGTGGCCCCCTTCCTCATTCGATAGACGTGTGGCGTGCAGGCGCACCGTCTCTCGACTTCTTCTCTCCCGATATCTACTTCAACGAATTTGCGCTGTGGGCTAGCCGATACACACGCCCTGACGACGCACTCTTCATCCCGGAGGCGCAAGGCGGCTCAGCCGGCGCAGCCAACGCACTCTACGCCTTCGGTCATCTATCGGCCATCGGATTCTCTCCATTCGGCATCGACGATCAAGGCAACGCTCCGCTCGATCTGGTAGGCATAACCAATCCCGCAGACCATCCAGACAACTCCGCCATAAGCGACGTGTATACCCAGCTTTCCAGACTGGCACCCACGATCCTGGAGAAACAGCAAACAGGAGGCATCACTGCCGCACTCATCGAAGGCGATGCACAACGCTCCGCAAGGCTCTCCATCGGCGACTACACCGCCAACATGACTCGCGCAGGCGCGGCAACTCGCCTCGCCGCAATGTTCATTCAAACCGGCCCGAACGAATTCCTCGTCACCGGCAGCGGCGATGCGCAGATCACCTTCTCCACCGACAAACCCGGTCCCCCCATCGTTGGCATTGAGAGCATCGACGAAATGTTCTTTGAGAACGGAACCTGGATGCCGAGGAGACGTCTCAATGGCGACGAAAACTCCCAGGGCCAAGCCCTGAGGCTTTATGCCACTGATCTAGCCCAAGGCAAAATCTACAGAGTGCGCTTCTATCGGTATCGCTAACTCATAGTCACCTTCAAATAAGCAATACTCTGCAAAGACGACGAGGACGTCAGCTAAATCTCTAAGCCCCGGGCCCATGTGCAGGCTTACCTTCCTGCACATAGTTTCGGTTCCACTTCGGAATCTCCACCACATACGTCCCTGGCTTTTCAATCACCGCCTGGCACCCCAGCCGCGAATTCAACTGAATATCCGCCGCCGTCTCCATCCGGTCCAGTTCTTTATCCTCGGCCTCGCTAATCCCCGGCGCGCCTTCTTTCACCCATATATGACAGGTAGTGCAGGCACAAACCCCACCACAAGCGTGGTCGAGAAAGATATCGAAATTCTCTGCCACATCCAGAAACGACATCGGCTCGCCATGCCCCTCATAAGGCAGCGAATCAAATGGAAACTCTACTGTCTTCCCCTGGGGCTCAAACGTTACTCGAACCATTCCCTCGCCCGCAGGCTTCGACAAATCCACTTCAGTACTTTTCATCTCACTCATAATCTCAATCTTCCGTTGACTCTCCGGCCGTAGCCTCATCCTTTACTGACTCTTCAATCTTCTCCGCCTCAACATCCGTCTCCGGCGTCGAACTCAACACCTGCGCCTTCGCAAATGGATGCGGCGCCGTAGGCCCCTCTCCTATGCTCTCACCTGCTGAGGCCATCGTCTTGCCCGTCATCGCACCAGCGAGCGTGCTATCCATCATCAGTTCCGCAAACCGCCGCGTCGCCTGATCCAACTCTTCGATTCCCCGTCGGATCACTTTGTAATCGCCACCCGGTATAGCCGCCTTCAGAAAATCGATCTTCTCCTCAATCTTTTCAATCTCCTTGCTCGAAAGCATCTGCCACGCGGCATGGCTCTTGCCCTTCTCCACTGCCGTCAGAATCGTCTCTGCCTCGTTCTTCGCCTCAATCACCTGCCGCTCATGAATATCGGCCTCGGCATAATCGAACGAGTCCAGAATCATCGTCTCCACCTGCTCATCGGTAAGCCCATACGTCGGCTTCACCTCTACCTCGGCCTCTTTCCCGCTCCTCTGCTCGCGCGCACTCACATGCAGAATCCCGTTCGCATCGATCAGAAACTTCACCTCGATGCGCGGCAGTCCTGCCACCATCGGAGGTATTCCCTTCAGATCAAACCGCGCCAGCGAGCGGCAGTCCTTCGCCAGCTCCCGCTCACCCTGCACGACATGGATCGCGACATTCGTCTGCCCATCCACACCCGTCGTAAAGTGTTCCGTCGCACTCGCCGGAATCGTCGAGTTCCGCTGAATAATCTTCGCCACCACGCCACCCAGCGCCTCAATCCCAAGCGACAGCGGAGTCACATCCAGCAGCAGCAAATCCTCCGTAGCCGCCGATCCACCCGCAAGAATCTGCGCCTGCACCGCCGCACCCAGCGCCACTACCTCATCCGGATTCAACTCCGTATGCGGCTTCTTCCCTCGCGCACTCAATCCAAACAACTCATCCACCAGCCGCCGAACCGCCGGAATCCGCGTCGATCCACCAACCAGCACCACCTCATCAATCGCCGCAGTCTCCAGCCCCGCATCCTTCAGAGCCTGCTTGCAAGGCCCAGCCGTCCGCGCAATCACTCCCGCAGTCAACTCCTCAAACTGCGCCAGAGTAATCTCCCGCAGATACTTCTTCCCGCTCGGCAGCACCACATCCAGCGTCGCTGCATCCGCCGTCGAAAGCAGAATCTTCGCCTCAATCACAGCCTTGCGAACCGCCTGCACCGCCTCGCCGTTCCCGCGAACATCCTCACCCAGATCGCCCGCAATATCATCCAGCGCAATCGCAATCAGCAGATTGTCGATATCGTCGCCGCCCAGGTGCGTATCCCCACCCGTAGCGATCACCTCAAAGATCCCTTCATGCAGCTTCAGAATCGAGATATCGAACGTCCCGCCTCCAAAGTCATACACCGCAATCAACCCATCTTTGTTCTTCTGCAGCCCATAAGCCAGCGCCGCCGCCGTAGGCTCATTCACCAGCCGCAGAACCTCCAGCCCGGCAATCCGTCCCGCATCCTTCGTAGCCTGCCGTTGAGCATCGTTGAAGTAAGCCGGAACCGTAATCACAGCCTTCGTCACCGGCCCGCCAAAAAACCGCTCCGCATTCTTCTTCAACTGCATCAGCACATAAGCCGAGATCTCCGGCGGCGTCAGCAACAACCCACCCACACTGACCTTCAACACCTCACCCGGCTGCAACCCCTCCGCCAGCTTGAACGGAAACAGCTTCAACTCCTCCTGCACATCGGCGATGTCACGCCCCATCAATCTCTTAGCCGAATAAACCGCGCTAGCCGAATCGGCCATCAACGTCCCACGCGCAGCATTCCCCACAGCGACGCCATCATCGGTCCAAGCCACCACCGAAGGCACCAGCCGCTCCCCATCCTCACCCGGAATCACCACCGGCGAATCCCCCTGCATAAACGCCACCAGAGAATTCGTCGTTCCCAAATCAATCCCTACAACCCGCTCATCCGCCATCAATAAATCCTCATTAGGTCCATCTTCTATTGTCCTATAACCGCATCACTTCTGAACAACCAGACACCACGATCCGGTAGCGGTCAGTTTCAGATCTCAGAAATCCTGACTTACCAGAAACCCTATTTGTGGGATGCTCATCCCCCGTTTCACTGATGTAGCCTGCTGTAATGAAAGATCAGAGTCGTACTCTAAGAGCGTCCCCGCTTGTGCCCGCTATTCGGCCACTAATGGCCCAGGTTGACCGCTTCATTCAGGGGCTCGCCTTAATTTTGTTGTGCGCTCTCGTTGGGTGTGATCGCACCAGCATGATGAAAAAGATGATTCCGTCGCAGGATGCGATGCTTGCGGAACGCTACATGGATGCAATTCGGCACAAGGATTACGAGACCGTAGAGCAAATTGCCGATCCAACCATCGCTGGGCCAGATCTACGCGACGCACTAGCTGGTTTAGCAGCAATCTTCCCTGATCCCGCAGAGGAGCCAACGTCTGTGAAGCCTGTAGCCATTAACTTCTTTCGCAAAGCCGGTGGGGCGACGAACACCAGCATCACTTTGGAATATGAATTCTCTAACGAGTGGCTGCTCGCAGAAGTCACAACACAGAAAGTAGAAGGTGTTGTAACCATCACGGGAGTTCATGCAAAGTCTATTCCAGAGTCTGTCGAAAGTCAGAATGGATTCAATCTAATGAACAAAGGCCTATCGCAATATGCCGTTCTCTTGCTTGCCATCGCGACTCCTCTACTCACTCTCTACGCGCTTGTGTTGTGTATCAAGACGAAACTCGACAAGAGAAAATGGCTTTGGTTAGCGTTTATTCTTTTTGGTATAGGCAAATTATCTGTCAATTGGACGACGGGGCAGCTGTACGTGATGCCGCTCGCTGTTCAATTACCACCAAGCGGGGCTCATGCTCTTGGATATGCGCCGTGGATGGTTTACACATCGATACCACTCGGAGCAATAATCTTTCTAGTCTACCGAGACGAGATCAGGGCATCATCCAATGCAAGGCTAGGATCGCCAAACGTCTCGCCAAGCCATTAGCCTTTCACACCGACTTCCTGCGAAGTCGAGTTTACGGACTCTTTGCTTCGGAGGACCCTTATCGAGACGGATCGATTCACCAAATTTCACTAACTCGCATCTGAGAACTTAGACCAAGCTTTTCCCCACGAGGCCGATGCATGCTCTATCTCGAGCGCAGCCCTCATCCCGCCCTCGCACCCTTCATCAAGACCCTCTGGTACGCCCGCGACCCCCACGCCACCCACCGCCACGAGCGCGTCCTCCCCAGCGCCCACGCTCAGGTCGTCATCTCACTCGCCCGCGACTACCTCACCGACGCCAACCACCCTACCGACCCCCTCCAGCACACCCCCGCCGGCATCTTCCTCGGCCTCTACACCCGCTACCAGCAGATCGACACCATCGACCTCACCGAGCTCATCGGCATCTCCTTCCACCCCGGCGGCACGCTGCCCTTCTTCCCCTCCAACACCCAGCTCTTCACCAACTGCGAGACCTCCATCGAAGACATCTGGGGCCGCACCTCCGAAGACCTCCGCAGCGATCTCCGCGAAGCCCCAACCCCATCGCAAAAATTCGCCACCCTCGAGTCGGCTCTCCTCCGCCGCCTCTCCCAAAACAAAATCCAGCAGCGATCCCCCATCATCACCGACGCCCTGACCCGCCTCAACCACTCCCCAGCCACCACCACCATCGCCGAGCTCACCCGCCACCTCGGCCTAAGCCCCCGCCGCCTCTCGCAACTCTTCCGCGAGCAGGTAGGCGTCTCCCCCAAGCTCTACTGCCGCATCCAGCGCTTCCAGTGCGCCGTCCAGCAGATGCACCACGGCGCAGACATCCGCTGGGCCGAGCTAGCCCTCGCCTGCGGCTACTACGACCAGTCCCACTTCGCCAACGACTTCCACGCCTTCTCCGGCCTAAGCCCCACCCACTACTCCGCGACGCAACGCCGCTGGAGCAACCACATCCCCCTCGACTGACGCCTTACCTTCCCGTCAGCTCCCGCCGAATCGCCCCCCGCAGCCAATCCTCGTACTGATCTCCGCTCCACCCGCGCTCCCTCACCAGCATCCTGTACATCTCCCGGCTCGTCAGCGCCCACAGAACATCACGAGCCGCCTCTCGATTTAGTCCCGCCCGCAACGCCTTCGCTCGTTGCAATCCATCGATCAGCATCCCCTGAGCTTCATACCGCGCACAATCCCGCTCCGCCTCTACCGCAGCCAGCTCCGGAGCCAGCATCCCCGCTCCCCGCAGCAAATTCTCCACCGAAGTCTCCGACTCATAAATCTGTCGCGCAAATCGCGGCGCAAACGCAAGCCGATCCATCGGATCAGTCGACTTCATCACCTGCTCAATCAGCGCGTGATACGCCTCGCCAAACCGAGCCGCATCCAGCAGCTCCGACACAATCCCTTTCTTCGATCCGAAGATCGCATACACGGTAGGCACCGCCACTCCCGCCGCTTTAGCCACAGCAGGAATCGTCATCCCCGCATAACCAATCTCCTCCAGCAGTTTTCGAGCAGCCTCCGCAATCCTTCGCCGTGTCTCATCGGCCTGCCGCTGCCGGGCGGGCGATTCATACACCCTCTTCTCCAACAGCTTTCTGCCGCTGGCTCCCGCCGCTTTCTTCGTCTTCTTCGATCGTTCCGTCACATTGACAGTATAGTTTTATATTTGATATATGTTCATATATTGAATAGGAGGACGTACATGCAACTCACAATCCTCGGAGCCACCGGCGGTATCGGGCGCCTTCTTCTCGCCATGGCCCTCGAACAGGGTCACGAAGTCACAGCCTTCGCTCGCGCCCCCGAAAAGATCACCCGCAACGGCTCGCGCCTCCGCGTTCTCGGAGGCGATCTCTTCAACGCGCAGCAAATGGCCTCTGCCATTCGAGGCAGCGACGCTGTCCTCTCCGCCTTCGGCCCAACCACCCTGCGCCGCACCCATCAGCGCCGCGACTTCGGACGCACCCTGGTCGAAGCTCTCCGCTCAGCCACCGTCGACCGTTTCATCCACGTCTCTTCAGCGCTTCTCTTCAGCGACGGAGGCCTCCCCATCAAGGTTATGTCCAACACACTCTTCCGCAACGTCTGCGCAGACCATCATGACTGCGACGTAGCCCTGGCCCAACCCGATCTAGCCTGGACCATCGTCCGTCCACCGCGACTGATCGACACATCTCCCACCGGCCGGGCCCGTATCGTCTCCGGCCATCTCCCCAAAGGCGGCTTCACGGTCTCCCGCGCTGACGTAGCCGCCTTCATGCTTCAGGAAGCTGTCGCTCCCCACTTCGTTCGCCAGATCGTGGGCTTCAGCAACTAGTCCCATGCACATTTGATCCCAACGTCGTCATCCTGAGCGAAGGCGCACAGCGCCGAGTCGCAGGATCCCTGTATTTCGCCTCCGTTCTTGCTGGTGCCCTTTTTAACGTCAATCCCTAAGGAGCAGCATTCGCAAACCCGCTGATCTTGAACGACACCAGATTGTTATTCACCGCATTCGTCAGGAAGTGCAGCGTGTCCGAAACCACAGCTCCCTTCCCGTTCACGTGCGTCACATACATCGCGCAATAATCTCCAGGCGCGATCACCGCTCCAGGCATGCAAACCTGTACGCCACCAGGAGGTGGCTGAGGCGGAATAGTAAAAGTGAACGAACCAACACCATTGCCACTCTCCGTAAACATCCGCGTCGGGTCTGTAAATGTCGCGTTCTGATTGCCAACGTTATAAAGAAAGAAACCTTGCGTCGACCCACCTAGATATGGCGGCGTATTTGCATTGAAGGCCTGCTCCGGAATCCGCCCCTGTGTCCGATCAACCAGAAAGACCCCATTGCCTTGACCGTTCACGACATAGATCTTGCCGTTCGCCGAGCTGGCCATAGTCTGATTTCCGAAGGCCGAATAGAACGGAACCCATGTGTAGCTTTCCACGAGGGAAGGAAGCGGCGGAATCGTATAAAGAGGAAGCTGCGATTCATTCGCCTCGTTGCTACCAGTGTAGGGGCCAAATTGTCCGCTCGGTGAGGTATACGCCATCCCATCAATATTCGACTCGATGAAAGTGTCCCAGAAGTAGATCGTATTCGAAGCATCAACCGCGAAATTTTCCGGGTTAGCACCCAACAATCCGCCCATATAAGGGCCTACATCAAACGAGGTGAAATCGCCCGTCCATGCTGCCACCTCGTATAAAATTTTTCCGTCGAAATCCTCAACATAAATATCGCCTTGTTCATTTGCCGTCATCAAAGTAGGAAAGACCGAAAGATTTAATCTGCTTGCAACCCCAGTCGGACTTACCCGCAAAACGAACGCTTGGTGGAATTCATCTGCGCCCGGAAGAGGACCAAAATCGCCGATGTAGAAGGCGCCGTTGGAATCCATCACCATCTCCTGGGGACTGATCAACCCCGGAACCTTGATCTCAGTGGAAGCACTCCCATCAGCAGGAATCTTCGTTATCGTCGGCGGATTGAAAAGAAACAGATCGCCTGCTCCATTCAAAGCAATCGAAATGCCCTTCAGCGGCGTAACCAGAGTCGGTGTAATCCCTCCGATCGGCACTTTATAAGTACCTCCCGCCGCGCAAAAGTAGATCTCCGTGTCAGCCGAATTCACCGCAAAAGGCCCCGTTATATTGATTGACCCAAACTTCGGAATGATCGCCGCATTCATCAGCGCAAGCTGCGCTCCCAGTCCCGTCCCAATCGTCAACTGATTCACATTCCCATTCGAGGTCTGCAACTGCACTGCACCCGGTCGGCCACCCGCATACACCGGCTGAAAATAGAACTTCGTCGTGCACGAAGCCGGCAGCGTCAATCCCGTCGAACTCGTCGACGGATAATACGTAATCAAACCGCAAGTAGTCGCAGCCCTGCGATACTCCCCAAGCGCACCTACACCCTGTATCGCCTCAACAACCGTCCGCTCATAAAACTCATAGTTGAACGTAATCGTCTTCGAAGCAGCACCCACCTGCACCGAACCAAAGTTCGCCGCGTTGTTATACGCAAACTTCGTCACCGTATTCGAAGAGGCCCCACTATCCGACACATAGATATTCCCCAGATTATCCAGAGCCAACCCGCTCGGCGATTTGAAGTTCGATTGCGGAATCAGATACGGCGCAGCTCCACTGGCAGGAACCTCGATCAGTTGCTCACTCCCCGCATCCAGAACAAACAAATTCTTCTGATCGTCCAACACCAACCCGGTCACATTCTTCAACGCATACCCAGTCAACGCCACCGCTGTCCCCGTCCCACCTGCGCCGGGAAATTTGTACACCGCACCCGGCGTCGTTCCATTCCCCGCATCGGCCACATAAACCAATCCCTTGTTATCGAAGGCCACAGCCGTCGGAGCCAACAGCACCGTACTTCCGGTATTGAAGACGGACGCAGGTCCATAACGCCTTACAACAACCGTCGCATTCCCCGAATTCACAACCGCCACGTCTCCCGCCGCATCCGACGCCACTGCAGTCGGTCGATCCATTAGCGGAGCGCCCATGATCACCACCGCATGTCCGCCACCCGCCGGCAATTTGATCAACCGATTAGTCGCCGTGTCCGCCACAAACAGGTCGCCCACTGCATCGGTCGCAAGCCCGCTCATCGTATTCGGCCGCAGGCCCAAACGCCCCAAAGCTCACCGTCGTCTGCGTACCGTCCAGGGCAAACTTCAGCAGGCGATGATTACCCGAGTCCGCAACATACACCGTCCCGCCCGGAGCCGTAGCCAGTCCCTGCGGACTATTCAAACCCATCACTCGACGCAATCGGAAGTTGCGCATCCACCACGTAGCTCGGATACGTTTGTGCCTGGACGGTGATACCAAAGCTCAGCAGCACGAACGCTGCCACGACACAACAACTTAAATTGCGATAGGGTTTCATCGATAAGACCGAGCGGTCCACTCCACGGGCCGCCTTTTCCTTTATTGAAATAGCTCTACAAGGAATGGCCCACATCCCGCACCCAGCGGAGACGCTCATGTCTGAACGAGGCCACAAGCATACACCTACTAGCCTCTCAACATCTGCCCCTACGGAGTCGGATTCGCAAACCCGCTAATCTTGAACGACACCAAATTGTTATTCACCGCATTCGTCAGGAAGTGCAGCGTATCCGAAACCACAGCTCCCTTCCCGTTCACGTGCGTCACAAACATAGCGCAATAATCTCCAGGCGCGATCACGGCTCCAGGCGTGCAAACCGGCGCGCCAGTATAAGAATTGCGATACGGAGGAGTAACAGTGAAGGTGAACGACCCAACTCCATTGCCGCTCTCCGTAAACACCCGCGTCGGGTCGGTAAAGGTCGCATTCTGATTACCGACGTTATAAAGAAAGAAAGCCTGAGTCGGGCCGCCGCCAGTAGTGTTGATATAGTAAGGATTAAAAGCCTGCTCCGGAATGCGGCCCTGCGTCCGATCAACCAGAAAAACCCCGGGACCGGTCCCGTTGACAACATACATCTTGCCGTTCGCCGATGTAGCTAGTGTCTGATTCCCGAAGGCCGAATAGAACGGAACCGAGTGGTACCCTCCGGCGCCGTCAATAATCGGCGGAATCGTATAAAGCGGAAGTATGGATTCTTCGTTCGTGCCGCTACCAAGTCCGCTCGGGGAAGAATACGCCATCCCGTCATAATTGTAACCGTTGTAGGTGGTATCCCAGAAGTAGAGCGTATTGGAGGCGTCCACAGCCAGATTTCGCGGCGAAGTGGTCACGAACACATCCTCGTCGAGCACAGGTCCAACTGGAACCTGCGCGAAATCACCCGTCCATTCCACCAGCTTCAATACAGTCAGCTGCGACATATCCGCAATATAAATGTCGCCTTGCTCACTTGCTGTTACCAAGGAAGGATAACGCCACGTACCATACAGCTGCGGCACCACATTACTCACGACTCCGGTAGCACTAACTCGCAAAACGAATCCCGAGAACTCTTCAGACCCCAAATCAACAATGTAGAAGGTACCATTGGAATCCATCGCCATCCCCTGCGGCTTCTTCAATCCAGGAATGTTTATTACTGTAGAGGCACTCCCATCAGCAGGGATTTTGGTTATCGTAGGCGGATTGAAAAGAAACAGATCGCCTACACCATTCAAAGCAAGTGAAATGCCCTTCAGTGGCGTAACCAGGGTCGGTGTACTCCCTCCAATCGGCACTTTATAGGTGCCTCCCGCCGCACAAAAATAGATATGCGTGTCAGCCGCATTCACCGCAAAAGGAGCCGGCGTATCGATTGACCCAAACTTCGGGATGATCGCCGCATTCATCAGCGCAAGCTGCGCTCCCAGCCCCGTCCCAATCGTTAACTGATTCACATTCCCGTTCGAGGTCTGCAACTGCACCGCACCCGGCCGCCCACCCACATACAAAGGCTGAAAATAGAAGTTCTCCTTACATGTGGCCGGCAGCGTCAACCCAGTCGAACTCGTCTTTGGATAGTAGGCCACCAGCCCGCAGTTACTTTCCGGAGCTGTGTGATAGTCCGCATTCCAGACTCCTCCGCCGATGCCACGGGTAGCCTCAACAATCGTCCGCTCATAAAACTCATAGTTGAACGTGATCGCCTTCGATACCGCACCCACCTGCACCGAACCGAAGTTCGCAGCGTTGTTATAAACCAGCTTCGTCACTGTATTCGATGAAGCTCCACTATCCGACACGTAAATATTCCCCAGATTATCCAGAGCCAACCCGCTCGGCGATTTGAAGTTCGATTGCGGAATCAGATACGGCGTTGCACCACTGGCGGATACCTCGATCAGTTGCTCACTCCCCGCATCCAGAACAAACAAATTACTCTGACCGTCAAACACCAGCCCGGTCACATTCTTCAACGCATACCCAGTCAACGCTATTGCCGCACCCGTCCCGCCCGCACTGGGAAATTTATATACCGCTCCCGGCGTCGTACCATTGCCAGCATCGGCCACATACACCAACCCCTTGTTATCGAATGCCACGGCCGTTGGAGCCACCAGCACCGTATCCCCGGTATTGAAGACGGACGCTGGCCCATACCGCCTCACAACAACCGTCGCATTCCCCGAGTTCACCACCGCCACATCCCCCGCCGCATTCGACGCCACCGCAGTCGGTCGATCCATGAACGGAGCGCCCAGGATCACCACCGCATGTCCGCCGCCCGCCGGCAATTTGATAAGCCTATTAGTCGCCGTATCCGCCACAAACAAATCGCCCACAGCATCGGTCGCAAGTCCGCTCATCGTCTGTGCCGCAGGCCCAAACGCTCCAAAGTTCACCGTCGTCTGGGTACCGTCCAGGGCAAACTTCAGCAAGCGGTGATTACCCGAGTCCGTAACATACACCGTCCCGCCCGGAGCCGTAGCCAGTCCCCGCGGACTATTAAATCCATCACTCGATGCAATCGGAACCTGCGCATCCACCACATAGCTCGGATACGTTTGCGCTTCCGCGATACCAAGGCTCAGCAGCGCGAAGGCTGCCACGACACAACAACTTAAATTGCGAGAGGGTTTCATCGATAAGACCGAGCGGTCCGCTCTGCGGGGCCGCCTTTTCCTTTTTTCTGAAATGCCCTACAAGGAATAGCCCACATCCCGCACCCCGCGGAGACGCTCACTCTGAAACGAAGCCGCAAGCATACACCGCGCAGCCTCCCAACATCACGCACTACGGAACCGGATTCGCAACCCCGCTAAGCTTGAACGACACCGCATTGTTATTCACCGCGTTCGTCAGCAAATGCAGGGTATCCGTAACCGTAGGCCCCGTCACAGGAGGGCTTTGCCCCGCCCCGTTGCTCACCCCAAACGAACAGGCATTACCCGGAATAATCACCACGCCCGGCTGGCATTCCTGCATGTCAGTAATAAGGGAGAAAAGAGAAGCACTAAAAGTGAACGACCCCACTCCGTTGCCACTCTCCGTAAATACTCGCGTTGCGTCGGTGAAGGTCACATTCTGATTGCCGATATTAAAGACAAGGGCATCCTGCGGGTTACCCGTCGGGGCGAAGACATCTGTAACTATACCTGGAACAAAATACGGTCGCGGAATACTGCCCAATGTTCGGTCGATCAGGAATAACGCCCCGTTATATACGACATACATCTTGCCACTGGGCGAGCTAATCATCTCGCCGGACGGTTCAAACGGTAAAAGTCCATAATTGTCCGGAATTCCGGTAATGGTATAAAGCGGAAAGAGATCTGCATATTGCAGCGCAGCCCGCGGATCATACTCTAGATTCGCGCCAACGCCGTTCCACCAGTAAAGCGTACCGGACGCGTCCACCGTCAGGTTCGAAGGAAACGCTCCACCCGAGCCATCCATTTGCAGGCCGGTATCGAACTGATAATACAGACCTGCCTCTACCTGAATTTTGTACGTATGAAGCGCGTCGCCATCCAGGACATAGATGTTTCCCTCGCCATCTGTTGTCATCGCAGATGGCGATACCCAGTAGCCCGGTAGCTTGCTCACGACGCCGGTTCGACTCACCCTGAGAACAAATCCCTGCGGGTTGCCGGGATCGGTAAGATTGGTAATGTAGATGACGTCATTTGCGTCCATCACCATCGCCTGCGGATTGTCCAATCCAGGGATATTCATCACGGTAGATGCACTGCCGTCGGCAGGGATCTTGGTTATCGTCGGCGGATTGAAAAGGAAGAGATCGCCAAGACCATCCAAGGCAAGTGAGATTCCCGTTTGCGTTGTAACTAGGGTGGGCGTACCCCCTCCGACGGGCATCCTATAGGTCCCCGCCGCAGTGGAAAAGTAAATCTCAGTATCGGCCGAATTGACTGCCGCATATATGACATTTGACGCCACCAGCTTCGTGATCGCGGCATTCAGAAGACCCAGTTGTCCGCCCAGCCCGATGCCGTTCACTAGCTGATTCACATTCCCATTCGAGGTCAGCAACTGTACCGCACCCGGCCTTCCGCCCACATACAACGGCTGAAAGTAGAACTTCGCCACGCATGAAGCCGGCAGCGTCAACCCAGTCGAGCTCGTCTTCGGATAGTACGTCACCAGCCCGCACGTTCCCCCCGCAGCGGTGTGATAGTCAGCATGCAAAACCCCTCCGCCAAAGCCCCTCGTCGCCTCAACAATCGTCCGTTCATAGAACTCATAGTTGAACGTGATCGCCTTCGAAACAGCACCCACCTGCACCGAACCAAAGTTCGCAGCGTTGTTATACGCAAACTTCGTTACCGTATTCGAAGCGGCCCCACTATCCGACACATAGATATTGCCCAGATTATCCAGAGCCAACCCACTCGGTGATTTGAAGTTCGATTGCGGAATCAGTAAGGTGCAGCACCACTGGCAGGAACTTCGATCAGTTGCTCACTCCCCGCATCGAGAACAAACAAATTCTTCTGATCGTCCAACACCAACCCGGTCACATTCTTCAACGCATATCCAGTCAACGCCACCGCTGTCCCCGTCCCACCCGCACTGGGAAATTTATACACCGCTCCCGGCGTCGTTCCATTGCCAGCATCGGCCACATACACCAACCCCTTGTTATCGAATGCCACAGCCGTTGGAGCCACCAGCCCCGTACTCCCGGTATTGAAGACAGACGCAGGTCCATACCGCCTTACAACAACCGTCGCATTCCCCGAGTTCACAACCGCCACGTCTCCCGCCGCATCCGACGCCACCGCAGTCGGTCGATCCATTAGCGGAGCACCCAGGATCACTACCGCATGTCCGCCGCCCGCTGGTAGTTTGATCAGCCGATTCGTCGCCGTATCCGCCACAAACAGGTCGCCCACAGCATCGGTCGCAAGCCCGCTCATCGTCTGTCGCCGCAGGCCCAAACGCTCCAAAGCTCACCGTCGTCTGCGTTCCACTCAGATGAAAACTTCAGCAAGCGGTGATTACCCGAGTCCGCAACATACACAGTCCCACCCGGAGCCGTTGCCAATCCATGTGGATCATTAAACCCATCACTCGATGCAATCGGAAGCTGCGCATCCACCACATAGCTCGGATAGCTCTGCGCCTGCATTGTTGAACGAAAACTCAGCAGCGCGAACGCAGCCACGACACAACAACTTAAATTGCGAGAGGGTTTCATCGGTAAGCCCGAGCGGTCGTCTACACAGGCCGCCTTTTCCTTTCAAGATGGCTCTATAAGGAAATGGCCCACATCCCCGCACCCAGCGGAGACGCTCATGTCTGAACGAGGCCACAAGCATACACCCACACCAAAACTCTCAGTAATCTCTGTCTCTCCCGACGACTCGTCATCCTGACTCTGAGCGAAGTCGAATGGGAAGAATCCCTGTATCTTGTCGTTACTTCTTCTTGCCATTCTGACCACCGCCTCACTTCGAAAAACCTGTCAAGCCCCACAACCATCTAACACAATGATTCAAAACAAGATCCGCATTGCGTGGGAGTTATGTGCAATCCGCTACAATTGAAGTAGAGAATGAAGAAAGCTCCGGAAAACTCCGGGGCTTTCTTTATTTAGCCCATAAATCCTTTAGAAAGAATATTTTGCAGGCAACCTATTTAGAATGAATATTTTACGGACATATCCACTCTGTACCCCATTGATTCAAAATGACTTACCCGCAAAATACCCCTGAAACAAGGGGGAGGGTAGCCGTACTCGCGGATAGATAAACCTCCATCTCTTCCGTTTTTTCCAAGACCAACCCGCGTTCAATGGAGCACGATGTCACCATGAAAAACCAAGCCAAAGCCGTCATTCCAGCCCTCCGTTACCGCGACGCCGTCGCCGCCATCGACTGGCTCACCCGCGCCTTCGGCTTCGAGAAGCAGGCCGTCTACATGGGCCCGGACAACACCGTCGCCCACGCCCAGCTCACCTTCGGCAAGGGCATGATTATGCTCGGCTCCGTCGACAACGGCACCACCTCCAGCAAACACATGGCCCAGCCCGACGAGATCGGTCATCGCGAGACCCAGACCTCATATCTCATCGTCTCTGACGCCGACGCCACCTACGCCACCGCAAAGGCCGCGGGAGCAACCATGCTCCTCGACATCAAAGACATGGACTACGGCGGCCGCGCCTTCACCTGCAGCGACCTGGAAGGCCACATCTGGAACATCGGTACCTACGATCCCTGGGAGCAGCCAGACCAGCCAACCCCCTAGCGCCGCCCCCTACTCTCCGTGATACCGTTCCTGCATGGACGTAAATCCGTACGCAAAATTCCTCGGCGGCAAGGAGCCGATCCCTGTCCTGACGACGACCATCGACCACCTGCGCGCTCTTACGGCCGCTCTCACGCCAGCGCAGATCGACCGTTCGCCCGCGCCAGGTAAATGGAGCATCCGCGAGATCGTCGCTCACCTCGCCGACTGCGAGACTGTTTTTTGCTTCCGCCTCCGCCAGACCCTCAGCGAAGAGCACTCCATCGTCCAGCCCTTCGATCAGGAGCGCTGGGCCGATCGCTACGCCGCCTACAACTTCGACTCCGCCCTGGCCCTCTACGAGGCCGCCCGCAACTGGAACCTGCGTCTCCTCACCACCATCTCCGAGGAGGACCGCCATCACCCCACCACCCACCCCGAACGCGGAACCATGACCTTCTGGACCATCGTCGAAACCATGGCTGGCCACGACATTAACCACACGCTGCAGATCGAAAAAATCGTCGCATCCACCATCTGAACACCGCTACTCCAGGGCCTCATTCACGTCCCGAACGAGGTTCCGCAGATAGCTCCGCTTGTTCAGCAACGCCACCATCGCGTCCCTAGCCCTGACTTTCGCGCTCTCATCACCCGCGTCCACCGCAGAGTCCCAGGCCATCCAAAGCCCTTCCAACTCCGCCTGAGTCTCCACCATCTTTGCGTCGAAAGCATCCTTCGCCGTCATCAGATCGCGCCGAAGCTCCGGCTCATCCTCGCCCATCTTCTTCGCCGCACGCATCTCCTGCAGCTGCATGTTCAGCTCAAACACTTCCTCCAGCAACTCTGGAGGCACAACCTGCTTCTTCTCCACCCCCGTAGCCCGCGCCGCATCGGTAGCAGCCTTCGACTGCTCCTCCAACTCCACCCCCTCCAGCTTCAGCAGATACTGCGTCCGCAGAATCGGATCCTTGAGGGTACGGTAGGCATCATTCAGCAACGACGACTGCGCCAGCGCCGCCTCCTGTTCAGCGACCGTCTTGGACGCAAACCGGTCCGGGTGTAGCTTCCGGCTCATCGCGTAGAACTGCTTCTCCAACGCCACAACATCCAGCGTCAACTTTCGGGGCAGGGTGAAAAACTCAAAATAGTTCATCAGCTTCTATTCTAGGCGGCTAAAAAGGACCGTGCGTTTTGACATTCGCAATCACACTCAAGAGAAGCGATCTGCTTGTTATATGCGACCAAAATACAGGCTTATCCGTGCCAACAAAATCCGGTGGCGGAGGCGTCCGCACTTCAGCGGCACGATAGAATACGGCATGTTTCGAGATGTGTTCTCCCTGCTTATCGCTCTTATCGCGCTATCTCCCCTGATGGTGGCGCAAAACGGCACTACAAACGCATCCCAAAATCCGAATGTCGAAACGAAAACGATTCCAGCGTGGGAAATCGCGGCCAATCAGCGTCATGAAGAATTGATTCGGGCAAATGGTCCCGGAACGGACACGGTCCTTCGTGATCAACTACGCAAGATGGGGGAAGAAGATCAGGCCGCGCGCGGATTCACCCATGGTAAACACACGTCCCCAATGACAAGGGAAATGATTCAGAAGCTTCCTGCAACAGATGCCCACCTGACTCTTGAGTTGAAACAGATCGTCAAGGAACGGGGCTGGCCCACCATAGCGCTTGTAGGTATCGATGCTTCAAACTCCGCGACGCTCATCCTCACGCATACTGCGGATCACGCATGGCAGCGTGAACTCCTGCCTCAGCTTCAGGCACTAGCGGCCGCCGACAAAATCGATCTGGGCCCCTTGGCTATGGTCATCGACAAAGAATTGATTGCGGAAGGGAAGCTACAGCGTTACGGTTCGCAGTTTAGATCAATCAACGGCGAGATAGCGATGTATGCCGTGGAAGATCCTGCCAATCTTGATCAAAGAAGAGCCCGGGCTCTGCTACCGCCGATGGATGTCTATAAGAACCAGATGGAACAGATCTATCACTTGAAGGTAGCGGACACCGTTGTAGCAGCGGTCCCCGTCACTCAGAAATAAAACCTATGCAGTGAAACTCGAGCCACACCCACAGCTCTTGGTCGAATTCGGATTGATGAAGTTGAACCCCTGCCGCATCAGCGTCTCTTCAAAGTCCAGCACCATGCCATGCAAATAGATGAAGCTCTTCGGATCGACGAAGATTCGAATCGGCGCACCATTCGTAGGATCGCCCACAGTCGCTAATCCCGCACCGAACGAATAAACACGATCACGCTCGCGAGGCTGTGTATCAAACCGGATGTTGTAACTAAGCCCCGAACATCCACCACCCTGAATCCCAACCCTCAATCCGCCCTGCTCCGGCGAAACACCTTCCTTCGCCATAGCAACGCGAATGCGCTTCAGGGCCTTCTCGGTGATCTGTATGCCCTTCTGTCCCGGCTCCTGCCCCTCGGCCGTCAGAACATTCATCCCAGCCAATGGATCCTTAGCCTGGCCTGCAGAGGGCGTCTGGCTCTTCTGAGCTTCAATCTCCGCCGCGGTTTGTAAGGTCACCATTGCCATAATTCAATACGTCCTGCCGTTACCAATGCAAAGATCATGAAAAATGCGGGGCCTTAGCGCTGGGGTCTGCTTTCCCAGGAGCTAATCCCCGCACCGATCTTAGTGAGCCGCGCCAGCCATAGCGTTCGCGGTCTCGCCAACGTTATTCTTCTTCTTCCAATCGCTAATCGCCGCGTGGATTGCATCCTCAGCCAGTACCGAACAGTGAATCTTCACCGGCGGCAGCGCGAGCTCTTTCACGATGTCCGTGTTCTTGATCTCCAGAGCCTCAGCAACCGTCTTGCCCTTCACCCACTCTGTTGCGAGGGAGGAAGAGGCAATGGCTGATCCACAACCGAAGGTCTTGAACTTGGCATCTTCAATTACCTGGGTCTCGGGATTCACCTTGATCTGCAAGCGCATAACATCGCCGCACTCTGGTGCGCCAACCAGCCCAGTCCCAACTTCGTCCGATGCCTTGTCCATCTGTCCAACATTCCGGGGATTGTTGTAATGATCGATTACCTTATCGCTGTAAGCCATGTTGTATTTCCTCGTCTACTTAGATGATACTCCGGCGCGGATGGGTGCGCCGAGATTTGGTTTAGTAGTCCAGAATCAAGGCGAATAACAACGAACGAGCCAGCTGCATTTGCCATCATTCGCAGAAACCTCGCTCATCCGATTACGTTTTAGTGCGCCGCCCACTCGATCTTCGAAAGGTCGATGCCTTCCTTGACCATCTCGTACAAGGGAGACAGTTCTCGCAGCTTCGAAACCACGTCGATCAATTTATCCGAAACATAGTCCACTTCGGCCTTTGTATTGAAACGGCCAAGGCCAAATCGAATCGAACTGTGGGCCACATCATCGCCTAGCCCCAGCGCTTTCAACACATACGAAGGCTCAAGCGTCGCGGAGGTGCAGGCCGAACCCGAAGAGACCGCAATATCATTGATTCCCATCAACAGGCTCTCACCCTCGACGTAAACAAAGCTCATGTTCAGGTTGCCAGGCAGATGGTGCTCCATGTTGCCGTTCACGTGGACATAATCCAACGCCTTCTCAAACTTCGTCCGGAGGTAGTCCCGAAGTTCAGTTTCGCGCTTGGCTTCTGCCTCCATCTCCTCACCGCAGATCTCGCAGGCTTTGCCTAGACCAACGATGCCCGGAACGTTCAACGTGCCCGAACGCATACCGCGCTCGTGACCGCCGCCATCGATCTGCGCCGAGATCTGTACACGAGGATTGCGCCGGCGGACATACAACGCGCCTACGCCCTTTGGCCCATAGATCTTGTGTCCGGAAAGCGACAGCACGTCGATATTCATCGACTGCACATCAACCGGAATCTTACCCACAGCCTGAACCGCATCGGTGTGGAAGATGATGCCCTTCTCATGACACAGCTTTCCAATCTCCGCGATCGGCTGAATCACGCCAATCTCGTTATTCGCGAACATAATCGAAACGAGGATCGTCTTGTCGTCCATCGCACGCTTCAGGTCTTCGATGTCGATCAGTCCATCTGCCTGCACCGGCAGATAGGTCACGCGGAATCCCTGCTTCTCCAACCGCTTGCACGTATCCAGAACAGCCTTGTGCTCGGTCACTTGCGTAATGATGTGGTTGCCGCGCTCACGGTACATCTCGGCAATACCCTTCAACGCAAGATTGTTCGACTCCGTCGCACCGCTCGTGAAAATGATCTCCTTCGAGGTTGCGCCGATCAACTTCGCAATCTGCTCACGCGCTTTATCGACGGCCTGTTCTGCTTCCCAGCCGAAGGAATGGTTGCGGCTCGCCGCATTGCCGAACTTGGCTCCGAAGTAAGGCAGCATCGCCTCAAGCACTCGCGGATCCAGCGGTGTCGTCGCATGGTTATCCATGTAAATCGGAAGGTGTACTCCCTCAGGCAAAGGCGTCGAAGACTCCGTGACAATGATTCCGTTCCCGTTGTTGCTCATATCGTGTCCCGCTCCAAACTTAAAATCTGTTGTCTTACCGTTTTTGTTGTCTTTGAATCATCTACGCTTCAGAAGCTTTACAGCGCAATACTTACAAGCCCACCACCAACCGGTGCGCCCGTTCCCGTTTGTTCTATATCCGACGCTTCGACCAGATCCGATATATGAATCCCACTTAACAGATCTTTGATGCTGTCGTTCACTTTGCGCAATGGTTCTTTGATGGTGCAAGTGCTCGTCAAGTCGCAAGCTCCGTGAATCGTGATGCAGCTTGTAATGAACAGCGGCCCATCAATCGTCCGGATCACTTCAAACGCTGAAATCTCCGAAGCTGGTCGCGATAGCGCGTATCCACCGTTCGTACCTGCATGGGAGATTAGCAACCCACCCTTCGCCAGCGTCTGGAGTATCTTCGCCAGCAACTGGGGTGGGATATGGTACGCCTCAGCAATATCCTTGGCACTATGTGCGCCGCCGGTCTGCTCGGCCAGATACTTCAGCGCCATCAGACCGTAGTCCGCTTTTTTGGTCAGACGAAGCATCTCAGATCTCACTCCCTGAAAAAACGGCTAGAACGCCGACAATTCCAGTCCTAGTTAGTGTACTTCCAGAACGGTGCGCACGCAACCCAGCTTTAACACGCTTTTTGCCATCACTTGACCACAAATTCGCGTCACCAAATTGCGGACAGAACGCTGTTGACAAGGCGATTCAAGACGGGCAGAATCCATACCATTCACACTCCCCATCCATGACCGCCCACTGCAAACACCCTATCGTCAAAGTGGTCGCCCGCGAGGACGACATCGAGTTCGTCGAATGCCAGCAATGCGGAGAAGTATTTGATTCCGTTGAATTTAGCGATATGGCACTAGAGGAAGAAGAAGCAACTACTGATTCCCCTCCTGAAGATTAGACCGTCTGCTGCGACCCATTCTGTTGGCCTGGCCCATTGATCCGACGAAAGACAATCCAGGCATATTGCGCTGCGGACAATGGCGCCAGCACCGCAATCGCGCTTATCAGTCCATCTCGCACGACCCCGATCCAGGGTGCTGCAAAAACCTTCCCGCAAAGCACTGCAATCAAAGTGACTATCTGGGTCAGAGTATTTAGTTTGCCAAACAGACTAGGCCGAAAGTCTCTTAATGCACCCGTGGCAAAGAGTAACGTAGAAATCAACAAAATCCCTAGATCTCGGCTGAAAACCAGGACCGTGACATACCTGGGCACTAACCCCACATGTGTAAATACGACAAACAAAGTACTTAGTAGCAACTTGTCAGCAATGGGATCGAGATATTGCCCCAAAGTCGTCCGCTGGCTCAACCATCTCGCTAACAGCCCATCCAACGCATCGCTAATCCCGGCCAATATAAACAGGGCAAATGCCATTTTATAGTGTCCATCGAGGATCTCGATGACCAGAAATGGGATAATGAACAACCGCATCAACGTCAGCAGATTGGGTGCAGCGCGAAATTGGCTCAGAAATGGCACGTATAGGTTCAGTCAATCGTAACTCATGCCGGGAGCATAGTTGCCCTAAGCTGCCGATTCCGTTTACACTGTAGTGACGCACCCAGGCGCGTAGCTCAGTTGGTTAGAGCGCTACCTTGACACGGTAGAGGTCAGCGGTTCGAATCCGCTCGTGCCTACCACTTCCACGGCCCCGTTTGAGATTTCTTTATCCTCAAGCTTGATTTCCGGGAAGTTTCTGCGATTCGAGATTGGAGTATTTCGTCATGGCACAAAAATGTGATCTTTGCGGCAAGGGGCCGCAGTTCGGCAACAACATTTCGCACGCCCACAACACCACCCGGCGTCGCTGGAACGTCAACCTGCAGCCCGTAAAGGCCCAGGTCAACGGCGCAAGCAAGCGCATGCGCGTTTGCACCAGCTGCATCAAGACCGGCAAAGTCGTTAAAGGCTAAGCTTTCACCTATCTTAAGCAGGTCGCCCCAGCTATGATGTTGATGGCTGGGGCTTTTCCTGTTTTTGTGTTGCTTATTGTTTGTCGAATCCCAAAGACGCGCTATTGATGCAGTACCTCATCCCAGTGGGCTTTGGGCCGTCTGGAAATACGTGGCCAAGATGAGCGCCACACTTCGCACAAGTCACTTCAATACGCTGCATTCCGTGCGCGTTGTCTTCGTGCGCCTCGATGGCATCCGCTGAAACCGGAAGCCAGAAGCTTGGCCAGCCGCTTCCTGATTCGAACTTTTTGTCGGATGTAAACAACGGTGCATCGCAAGCGGCGCAGTGGTAGACCCCGTCTTCATGGTTGTTTAGCAGTGCGCCGGTAAAGGCTCTTTCTGTCCCCTTCTCACGCATGACGTGGAATTGCTCCGGGGTCAGCAACTCGCGCCATTCTGCTTCTGTCTTGTGAATCTTCTCTGTTTTCGCTGTCTCTGCCATCGCTTAAGTCTCCTGTTTATAAGATGCTCCAGCGTTGCTTTCGCTGCGTCTACGCTACTGCTGGGGTCTTTGCGATCACTTCGATCTCTACTAATGCGTCCTTAGGGAGGCCCGCTACTGCCACAGTAGACCGCGCCGGAGGTACTACGCCTGCTGGTGCAAGGAAGCTGGCATATATGTCGTTTACGACAGCAAAATCGCTCATGGACTTCAGGTAAACCGTGGTTTTGACGACGTGTGTTATGTCGAGGCCAGCCTCTGCCAGCACCGCTTCGATGTTTTCAAAGACACGTTTGGTCTGCTCGGAGATGCCGCCTGGGACTAACTGGCCGGTGGCAGGATCGAGGCCTATCTGGCCGGAAGCAAAGAGCATATCTCCAGATCGAATGGCCTGTGAGTAGGGGCCGATGGCGGCTGGAGCATCCTTGGTTGCAATTGCGGTTTTCGCTTGATCGCTCATATTGCGCTAAGTTTATCGCCTTTTCAATGCCCACAAATTGTGATGAGTTTTGCGGGATGAAGAGGTGAAAAATATCTGGGTTGTGCGCGACATGGTGCGAAAAACGGGCATATTATCGGGGCGAGGTGCAAACGTATGGGAATTCTCGATACGATTCAGGCATTGGCTGGTCAGGCAGGTGACGCAGCCCAGGGCGATCAGGCTAAGGTTGCCGGTGGCTTTATTGAGGCACTCACGAAGCATCCTGAGGGCATTCAGGGCGTGCTGGATAGTTTGAAGGCGAATGGAATGGGCGATCATGTTGGTGCCTGGAGTACTGGAGGTGCCGCGACTGCTACGCCGGAACAGGTGCAGCAAGGGCTCGGTTCGACTGGGTTGATTGAAAAGACCGCTGAACATGCGGGTGTTTCGCCGCAGGTGGTGCAGACTGCGCTGGCGACTGTGCTTCCGATGCTGATTCAGCACTTTGCTCCGAATGGTCAGGCTGCGGAGCAGAGTTCGATTGGCGGGATGGCACAGGAGTTTCTTGGGAAGTTTATGGCTAAGTAAGGCGAGCGTAACTGAAGAAAAATGCCGCGAGAGCTTTGTGCTTTTGCGGCACTTTTTTTGCGCGTGGTGGAGTAGCGTTTTTGCTGGGGTTTTTGCGAAAAACGGGTGCCAGAACGTGGTGTTTTTGTGGTCAGTTTGTGGTGAAACGGATGGATAACGTGGGCACTGGATGACAGGTTTTCAGGTGCTGAAAATTTTGCACGGATTCCAACTTTATTTATCCACAGGGTTGCGCGGAGAAATTGTGGGTATTTGAAAACAGCCGTCGCGGAGGGATCGGCATCGAACTATGGGTAGTACAAAAATGGAGACTAAACCTATGAAAGCAAAATGGTTGTACGGCGGCATTCTGGCTTCAGCGATTGCGATCCCAGCGTTTGGGCAGATTTCAGTTACGATCGGCACTCCTCCCCCACCGATCCGCTATGAGGCTCGGCCCCCGATACCAGGAGCGGGCTATGTTTGGGTTGATGGGTACTGGGGACCCGATCACGGGCATTATGTCTGGATTCCGGGAGTGTGGCGGCGGCCTCCGTATGCCGGGGCTTACTGGAGCCATCCGCATTATGACCACTACAGCGATGGCTGGCACATGCATGAGGGTCATTGGGACCATGAGGACCATGGCGACCATCACGACTACCATCATGGCCATTAGACCTGATGCGTTGTAAAGGAAGGAGACCCGGCTTTGGCCGGGTCTCCTTTTTTGGTGTGCATGTCGTACCTGCAACCTGCCGGACAATGCGCCTTGGTATGCACTAACGACTGCGGCCAAGGTGCTTTTCGGATTGCCCGTCGAAAATGTCCATGCTAGGGTGTTGAAGTTCCTAACTTAGAAGAAGGCTCGTTGTTCGCGGGTTCTCGTCGCGCATAGTGATCCAGGCGTGATCCCGTTCCGTTTCTTCCGTCAACTTTATTTCGGCCTCGGAGTTTCTGTTGATCAAATTCACTGGGTTCCTAAGTTCTCGTTCCACTCGCTCTCTTTCTGTATTTTGTGATCCGTGCAAGTTGGGTATCAAGGTTGCACTTGGCACCGTCCTGGCCGCTCCATTGGTATGCGCTATTGCACATGCGCAGACGGCTCACTTCAGCGGAGCCGAGGTCATCGTTCCAACAAGCAGCATGAATCAGCCGGACGGAATTGCGGTTGATGGGAGCGGCAACCTCTATATTGTCGATTCCGAAAATGGCCGAGTAGTGAAGGAGACACTGTCGGGTAGTGTCTATACGGAAAGCACAATCGCGTCCGGCTTCACTCAGGTCTCGGGAATTGCTGTGGATGCGTCCGGGAATGTCTACTTCGCTGATAGCAGGACCGGCCGTTTGTTGAAAGAGACCTTGTCGGGTAACACCTATACCCAGAGCGTGGTGCTAACCAGCGCAACTATCGGTTTTATGGGCCTGGCTGTGGACTTGAGCAATAACATCTATATCGCCGATGCGGCCAATAACCAGGTGTTGAAGGAGACGCTGTCGGGTGGCACTTATACCGAGAGCATCATCGGCAGCGGCATGGCTTCTCCCCAAGGAGTTGCAGTCGATGGAAGTGGCAATGTTTATGTGGCCGACACAGCCAATAATCGAGTTTTGAAGGAGACGCTGTCGGGTGGAAGCTACACGCAGAGCGAGGTGGCTTCAAACGGACTTGCTTTTCCCTGGGGGATCGCGGTAGATGGAAGCGGGAATGTCTTTATCACTGATCCAGGGAACAGGCGGGCATTGAAAGAGACTCCTTCGAATGGCGCTTACAGCCAGAGCATCGTTCCCACCAGCGTGCTGGTAAACGCCCTGGGAATTGCAGTGGATGCGAACGACAACGTTTATATTGCACAGAACGTTATCAATAGTACGAGCGTGTTGAAGGAGTTAGCCGTCACATCGACGATAGATTTCGGGCCCGTCAGTGTTGGAAGCCTTAGTTCGCAGGCCACATTGTTTTTTACCTTCGACAGCGCAGGCACTCTGGGCACGCCTGCCGTGCTGACACAGGGCGCGAGCGGTTTGGATTTTGCGAATACTAATACAGGAAACTGCAGCGCTACTGCGTACAGCGCCGGTGCAACCTGCATGATTAATGTGACCTTTTCGCCGAGGGTGCCCGGCCTGAGATCAGGCGCGGCGGTGTTGAACTCGGGTTCAGGGAATGTGATTGCCACCAGCTATTTTCGTGGCACGGGATTAGGGGCACAGGTGAACTTTCAGCCGAGTACCCAAAGCACTTTGTCGCTTAGCAATGTGGTGAGTCCCTATGCTATTGCGGAGGACGCGGCCGGCAATCTTTACATTGCAGAGGCCGTGAGTGCCAACAGTCCCCAAAACGCTGTCGTGAAGGAGACGTGGACAGGGAGTGGCTACATACAGAGCACGGTAGCTACTGGATTGGCTTACCCAGTGGGGGTGGCGGTGGATGGGGCTGGAAATGTCTTTATCGCCGATCAAGATGCGATGCAGGTGTTGAAGGAGACACCCGCGAGCGGAGGAGGCTACGTACAGACCGCTGCATTCACTGGTTTGGGCACTGTGGAATCAGTGGCTGTAGACGGGAGTGGGAATGTCTACATTGGAAGTCTTTTATCCGGCCTGCTGAAGGAGACTCTAACCTCAACTGGCTATGTCCAAAGTGTGATCTCTGCTGGAGTTTATCCAAATGGAATCGCAGTAGACGGAGCTGGGAATATTTACTTAGGCCAAAGCGGTAGTCAACTGTTCAAGGAGACGCTCTCCAACGGCAACTACACACAGAGCACGATTGCCAGCGGCCTGAACACACTTGGATTGACTGTCGACGGGATGGGCAACCTTTATGTTGCCGATACTCGAGACCGTCAGCTTGTTAAGCTGACGGTCTCGGGAAGCTCCTACATCCAAAGCAGCGTCGCCAGTCTAACCAACATTACAGGAGTTGCGGCAGACGGAAATGGAGATGTCTTTGCATCGAGTGCAGAGGGTAACAGCGTATTGAAGGTCGACCTCGTCGACCCGCCAAGCCTAAACTTTGCGACAACGAATTCCGGCTCAACGAGCGACGCACAGACGGTGACTGTATTGAATATCGGCAATGCTCCGTTGAGCTTTCCAATTCCAGCCTCAGGGAATAATCCGAGTATCTCAGCGAATTTCAGTCTGAATAGCACTGGCTCGACGGCATGCCCGCTTGTAGGGTCGACGTCGACCGCTGGAACGCTGGCACCGGGCGTCTCCTGTGGGTTGCCGATAAGCTTTGCGCCGACTACCGGAGGCAACATCAGTGGAGCACTGGCGGTAACGGATACGAGCCTAAATGCAGCGGCACCGAACTATGCGGTGCAGAGTATCGCACTGAGCGGTATGGCGCTTGAGGTGCCGACGCTAAGCTTTGCGGCGATCCCGGCGCAGACCTATGGCAATGCACCCTTTGCCGTAAGCGCAACTTCGGCTTCGAGCGGTGCGGTTACCTATATGGTTGTCAGCGGTCCGGCAAGCATTACGGGCTCGACAGTTACGCTGACCGGAATAGGTACGGTGGTGCTGAGCGCAAGTCAGGTAGCTGCCGGAAACTACGCTGCTGGAGCGACGACTACCAGCTTCTCCGTTGCGCCAACGCCAGTGACACTGAGTTTTGCGACGATTCCGGCGCAGACGTACGGCAATGCGCCTTTTACTGTGAGTGCGACTTCGGCTTCGAGCGGAGCGGTTACCTATACGGTTGCCAGCGGCCCGGCAAGCATTACGGGCTCGACTGTTACGCTGACCGGAGTTGGCACGGTGGTACTGAATGCCAGTCAGGCAGCCAGCGGGAACTATGCTCCGGCAACGGCGACTGTCAGCTTCACGGTAGCCGCCGAGACTTTTACCCTCGCCTCGAGTTCCGGATCCAGTGCTACAACAACGGCAGGCGGCACAGCGAACTATACCTTAACCCTGACCCCCGGCTCCGGAACGACCTTCCCCAATGCGATTACTTTTAGCGCGACCGGTCTGCCTGCAGGAGCGACTGCGACATTCTCGCCTGCGACTCTTGCAGCTGGTAGTGGTGCGACATCGGTCACGCTGGCGATTCAGACCAGCAGTCAGTCGGCTCGCAATGAGAAGCCATCGCAGGGAATTCCTGTGGCCCCGCTGGAGCTTGGGTTACTGTTGCTGCCTTTGGCAGGAATGAAGTCGGCACGGAAACGATTGCGGCGGATACCGTTTCTATTCGGGACACTGACCGTAGCAGTTATATCGTTGGGTGCGCTGAGCGGTTGCAGTGGCAGTAGTGCTTCTCCGAGTCCGACTGCGAAGAGTTATACCGTGGTGGTGACAGCAACAGACACGATCACGAAGACACAGAGCTCGACCAATCTGACCCTTATTGTGCAATAACATTATTGATTTTTTGATTCTGGTGATTGGATGTCGACTCGTTTAAGTCGGCATCCAACACTTGCAATCATCCACTTGCAGATCCGTTTGTTCTATTGGGCTTCGGGTGGGACGGTGTCCAGGGAGCCGCTGAAGTAGCTTTCGCGGAAGCGGATGTTGGCGTCGGGGTAGTCGGGGATTTTGACGCGGAGGGAGTGCATGCCGGGGGTGGGGGCGCCGTTTGCTTCCGCGTGTGGTTGGAAGCTGAGCAGGTAGTAGTTGTGGATGTGGTTGGAGAGCTGGTGGAGGCCGTTGTCAAAGCCCTTTTGCGTGGTGAAGTTGACGTACTCGCCGCCGGAGAGTGCTGCCAGCTCGTGGGCGGCGTTTTTCTTGAGGGCGTTGACTGCCATGACTAAGAGGCCGATGGGGCCGCTGCCTCCGCCGTAGTGGAGGTCGTTGAGGATCTCGGTTTTGCCGGGGCCGAAGGCTACGGAGTCGACTACGGTGTTGGTGCGGCCTAGCTGGGCGATGACCTTTGCGGCCTTGATCTCGCTGCCATGGTCGCGGGTTTCGCTGACGAGAAGGATGGCGTGGCGGTAGTGGTTTTTGCGGGCCTCAAGGAGGTTGGCGGCGAAGGAGACGGCGTCGAGGGTGGCGGCGGCGGAGTCGTCGCATGTGTCGAGTTGGGAGAGGGCGGTGACCATGGCGCCGGGGTCGGCGGAGAAGTCGCCGAGGAGGGTGGGGGTGGCGCCGTAGGTGATGACGGCGACCTCGCGGGGAGCGTCGCCGGCCACGGCATCGACCATGGTGGCGAGGCCGCGGAGCTTGGCGAACTCGACGGCGGCGGAACGGCTGCACTGGATGACGACGGCGAGGGAGAGACCGAGGGAGTCGGTGTCCTCGTCGAGGTGGATGGTTTGCGGGACGCCGTTGTCTTCGACTACGAACTGGTTGGGTTTCAGGCCGTAGAGGATTTCGCCGTGTTTGGTTTGGACGGTGGTGGGGATGAGGACTACGTTGGACTGGGTGCGGAGGGTGAAGTCCTGATTGGCTTGGGAGTCTTGCGCGAGGGCGGTGGTGGCGAGGAGGAGAGGCAGGAAGAGACGGAGCTTGGGTAGAGGCATCACTTTGGTCAGGATGACATAAGTTTGGCTGTTTTTAGATTTGAGTTTGTGAAATTGCACCGTGCCGACGCTGGATCGACGAATCTTGCGGGGATACACTTAAGACGATGAGGATAGTTCGCGCATCGGTGGATCAACGTCTGGAGGCTTTAGAACTGCTGGCGGAGTATTACGAGGCTGTGGATGTCGTCAAAAGAGACACGCTTGCGGATGTTGAAGGCTTTCTGCGGGATGAGGGGGCCGGTTTGTGGATCGCTTATGTGGAGGAGATGCCCGCGGGGTGCGTTGTTCTTCGGCCACTGCCTGCTAAGGGTTCCGCGGGGGAATGTAAGCGTCTGTATGTGCGTTCAGAGTTTCGCGGACGAGGTATTGCTGAAGCATTGCTGGATGCGATGGAAGATTATGGGCGGGCGCTTGGGCTGAAGGAGATTTATCTCGATAGCAAGGACGATCTTACTGTCGCGATCAACCTTTATAAGAAGCGGCAGTATGAGCCGTGTGCGCCTTATAACGATAATCCGCAGGCTACGATCTTCATGCGCAAGGTACTGACCGCTGTCTAGAAGAGATATGATTCTCCGCAACTGATGGCCGGAGAGGTTGGATGAGAGCTGGCGGAGTGGTTCTCCTGGCGGTGATGCTTGCGGTGCGGGGATGCTCGCGAGGTGCGGTGATGATTGAGCTGAATGAAGCGGGGGCGGGTCGGCCTGTGTCGATGGCGGTTGGGCAGAGGGTTCGGATTACGCTGCCGGAGAACAGGACTACCGGGTATCGGTGGCAGGTGGGTGGGGATTGCTCGGGGATTCTTGGCGTAGAGGATGATGAGGCGAAGGCGGGTTCGGGCCAGCCGGGTGCGGGCGGGGAGCGAGTGTGGGTGTTTGCGGCGAAGGCGGAGGGAAGGTGCGAGTTGCGGTTTGAGTCGGCGCGGGCCTGGGAGAAGAGTGCGACCGGGAAGACGGTGTCGTTCCCGGTCGCGGTGGTGAAGGGTGGTTGATGTTTACTGGACGCTGCGAATGGTCCAGAGGTCCGAAGCCAGGCTCCGGTTGGTGAGGTAGGCGTAAGGCATCCTGAAGTAGCCCTTGAGCCCCCAGCTCTTGCCCCATGAGTTGCGGATGAGGAAGGTTCGGGATTTGTCGTCGTAGCCGACGCAGAGGACTGCGTGGCCGCCTACGACTTTTTCACCAGACTCGGGCATGGGGAGAATTCCGGTGGTCGCTACGGCCTGACTCTCGAAGGACTCATAACAGGTGAAGCCGAAGACGAAGGGAAAACCGGAGGCGAGACATCCTTTGAATGTGTTGAGATCCTGGATGAGGCGCTGGTAGAGAACGACGAGATGCTGCTTGGCGTCGGTGTAGGCCTTGTCTGGGGGCTTCTGGGTAAATTTGGCGATGTTGTAGGCCCAGTCGGTTTCGGGGGGGGCGCCTAGCGTGGCGACGCTCTTGATGCCGTCGCGAATCTGGGCGCCAGCGTCGGAGTTGATCGTGCCTTCCATGGAGCGCTCGTTGTAATAGATGAAGAGGCGGGACGGAGTGAACTCGGTCAGGTTAGCTTTTTTCTGATCGAATTCGATGGCTCCGGCGATTGCGTTGGCGGTGCAGCTGCCGAGTTGGCCTTGATCGTAGGGAGGCGGACATTTCTTGCTCAGGTCAACGCTGGGTGGCGTTTTGGCCTGAAACGGGGCGGGTGCCGCATAGAGGAAGTCGCGTTGATCGGGAAGGTCGGGAACCCAACCGTATCCTTGGATCTTGCGGGTTGAGAGGACAGGGGAACTCTTTTTGGCGGTGGCCATGGCAGGAACTCCTTCATATTTCAGATTTGGGGCCCTCTGGGAGAGGACACCGTTATAGACTTCTTCGGGAACTTTCGCAAGATAGAGACGCGAGATTCTGCGATATTCTCGAAGCGACGAGAGAACCCGTCCACCGGGGACCTGAGATGCGATTTATGAAACCGATACTTGCCGCTGCTTTGATCTCTGCCGATGTGACCATGGCTGCCGCCGCTGATAAGGCCGCTGCTACGCCTGCGTATCCGAAGGCCAAGACCGTTGAGCAGGTGGATGACTACTTTGGGACGAAGGTGAGCGATCCTTACCGGTGGATGGAGAATGTCGACTCGGCTGATGTGAAGAGCTGGGTGGATGCTGAAAATGAGCTGACACAGAGCTATCTGGCGAAGACGCCGGGGCGGGAGAAGATGCATGCGCGGCTGATGGAGCTGACGAACTTTGAGCGGTATACGGTTCCGGTGCGGCGGGGGACGCGGTACTTCTACTCGCACAATACGGGGCTGCAGAACCAGAATGTCATGTACTGGCAGGAGGGGCTGACGGGCGAGCCGAAGGTGCTGCTGGACCCGAATACGATGTCGGCCGATGGAACGGTGGCGATCAGTGGATTGAGTATCACCGATGACGGGAAGCTGGCGGCTTACTCGATTGCCGATGCGGGAAGCGATTGGGTGAAGTGGCATGTTCGGGATGTGGCGACGGGCAAGGATCTGCCGGATTTGATTGAGTGGTCGAAGTTCAGTGGGGCTTCGTGGCTGAAGGATGGCAGCGGGTTCTTCTATGAGGGCTACGACGCTCCGAAGGCCGAGGCGATGAAGGCTGCGAACTACTATCACAAGGTCTTCTTTCATAAGCTGGGGACGAAGCAGAGTGAGGACAAGCTTGTCTTCGACCGGCCTGACGATAAGGAGATGAACGTCGGCGCGCAGGTGACGGATGATGGGCGATACCTGCTGCTGTATCAGACGAAGGGATCGAGCCCGAACAATGAGCTGTCGGTGAAGGACCTGGAGCATCCGGATGCTCCGGTGATTAAGCTGGCGACGGTGGCGGATGCTTTGTATGCGCCGATCGATAACGACGGTACGACGTTATGGATGAAGACGACACTCGATGCTCCGAATGGCAAGGTTGTTTCGGTTGACTTGAACCATCCTGAACGGGCGAACTGGAAGACTGTGATTCCGGAGAGCAAGAACAATCTGGATTCGGTGTCGATGGTGCATGACACGCTGATTGCAAATTATCTGGCGGATGCGCAGAGCATGGTGGAGCTTTATGCGCGTGACGGCAAGCTGATCGATAAGCTTGCGCTGCCGGCGATTGGGACTGCTGAGGGCTTTGACGGTAAGCGGCTGGAGGATGAGACTTTCTTTCAGTTCAGTAACTTCACTACGCCGGGAACGATCTACCGGCTGGATATGAAGACGCGAAAGACGAACGTATATCGGCAGCCTAAGTTGAAGTTCGATCCGACGCTTTATGAGACGAAGCAGGTCTTTTATACGAGCAAGGATGGCACGCGGGTGCCGATGTTCCTGAGCTATAAGAAAGGGCTGAAGCTGGATGGAACGAATCCGACGCTGTTGTATGGGTATGGTGGATTTAATATCTCGTTGATGCCTGAGTTTTCGGCTTCGCATGTGCTTTGGATGGAGATGGGCGGCGTGTATGCGCAGCCGAGTCTGCGTGGCGGTGGCGAGTATGGCGAGGCGTGGCATGAGGCTGGGACGAAGCTTAAGAAACAGAATGTATTCGATGACTTTATTGCGGCGGCGGAGTGGCTGATTGCGAATAAGTACACGAGCACGCCGAAGCTGGCGATCTCGGGTGGAAGCAATGGCGGGCTGCTGGTGGGGGCTACGGAGATTCAGCGGCCTGATTTGTTTGGCGCTGCATTGGCAGCGGTGGGCGTGATGGATATGCTGCGGTTCGATAAGTTCACGATTGGATGGGCGTGGAAGTCGGACTATGGTGCGCCTTCGGAGAATGCGGCGGAGTTTGCGGCGATCTACAAGTATTCGCCGCTGCAGAACGTAAAGACGGGAGTGGCGTATCCGCCGACTCTGATTACGACTGCGGACCATGATGACAGGGTGTTTCCGGCGCACAGCTTTAAGTTTGCTGCAGCTATGCAGGCGGCGCAGGCGGGACCAAAGCCGGTACTGATCCGTATTGAGACGCGAGCAGGACATGGGGGCGGGATGCCGCTGAGCAAGCGGGTGGATCTGGCGGTGGACCAATACTCCTTTCTGGTGAAAGAGTTGGGGATGGAACAGCCACAGCCGTAACTAGTGCAGCAGTAACGATTCAGTTGCTGGGAGAGGAATTTCCAGTGACAGGAAAGCTGTTCGGTTGGAGACTATGGCTGACCATCTTGGGGGATGGCAGAAGTTGGCTTTCCGTTGTAGGAGTGGACCCCAATTTTGAATCCGACATGCGGCGCTGTGCGTCCTATAGATGCGAAGTGCTGTGGAAGGGTTTTTTATGAAGCTGAAACTTTCAATCGCGATGTTTTTGGCGTTGGCTCCTGCTTTGGCGCATGCACGGCCAGTTACGAGCGCGCCACATATGCATACGCAATTGGTTCATGACCGTACGCCGAAGGCTCGGACACATACACCGAGCGTTCGGCATCAGTAAGAGTGGAATCTACTCTCTTTCCTGTTTGAGGACGGAATGAATCCAAACGGAAATGCAGCTGCACGTGGGTCGGCTCAGGCCAAACTGCTGAGCCCGGTCTCCTGTGTTGCTTCTTGTTCGCAACGCAACTCCCGGTCCTCGACCGAATGGATAACGGCCTATTGAAACTTCAGAGCTAAAGCCCGTCTATTGCTTGCTGAAGCCCTGCACTCCGACCCCAAAGACAAAGACGAGAACCTTTTAGTGTGGGGTTTGGGTGTGTGGGGCGATGGGGTGGGCGAGGCTTTCGACGATGACGCCTTCGGTTTCGAAGTGGGTGACGCGGTGGTCGGTGCTGTGTCCCATGAAGATGGCTTTGGCGAGGAGCTTGATGAGGGGGCGAGAGTCTTCGGCGAACCAGCGGTCGTTGGATTGGTCGTAGTCGACCATGAGGTTGTAGGTGGCGTCGCACCTGGGGCAGATGAGCTGGTTTTCGAGGACGCGGTGAAAAGAGCGTCCAATTAATTTGCGCACCGGATCGGAGCCGGAGCGAATCGCTGCAATCCTCAGGTTCATCTATCTGTCAGACTATCACTGGCATTATTGGTTATGGTTGGCGGATGGAAAACAGGCAACGACGAAATACAGGGATCCTTCCCCTTCGCTTTGCTCGAGGGTCAGGATGACGACCTATTCAAGAATGGATGAAGACGGAAAACGAATAGGGTGACGACGTAAGGCGAACGGATGATGGCTTAGCAACACAACAGGTTCTTAAAAATTTATAGGGAGACACTTCAATGAATGCTGCTGTTGTTCGCTCTTATGATGTTCCGCCGAGCTATACGACGTTTGAAGATCCGATTGCTGGTGAGCGAGAACTGTTGGTGACGGTGACGGCTGCGGGGCTGCATCCGATTGTGAAGTCGCTGGCGAATGGGACGCACTATGGGAGTACAGGGGTGTTTCCGTTTGTGCCGGGTGTGGATGGCGTGGGTCGGTTGGAGGATGGGCGGCGTGTTTACTTTGGGGTTGTGCGTCCTCCGTTTGGAACGTTTGCAGAGCAGACCGTTACGGGAGCGGCGATGTGTGTGGGACTGCCGGATGGCTTGCCGGATGAGGCGGCGGCGGGGCTGGCGAATCCGGGGATGTCGTCGTGGGCGGCGTTGACGACGCGGGCGAAGTTTGCGGCGGGAGAGAGCGTGCTGATTCTTGGAGCGACGGGATCGGCGGGACGGCTTGCAGTGCAGATTGCGAAGCGGATGGGTGCGCGGAGAGTGGTGGCTGCGGGGCGAAATCCGGAGGCGCTGGAGAAGTTGAAGGCGCTAGGTGCGGATGAGACGATCTCGCTGGAGCTGGGGCGCGATGAACTGGTGGCGTGCGTTTCGGAAAGAGATTGTGGGTGATGGTGTGGATGTGGTGCTGGATTATCTGTGGGGTGCTCCGGCGGAGGCTGTGCTGGCGGCGATTGCGCAGAAGGGGTTGTCGCATGCGGCTCCGCGGATTCGGTTTGTGCAGGTGGGGAACAGCGCGGGGCCGACGATCTCGCTGGCGGGAGCTACGCTGCGGAGCTCGCGGCGTGGAGTTGCTGGGGAGTGGGTTCGGGAGTGCTTCGATGACGGAGATCTTTGCGGCGATTGGCGAGATGTTCAAGGAGGCTGCGGAGACGCCGTTTGTGAATGAGGTGAAGACCGTGGCATTGAAGGATGTGGGGGCGTTGTGGGCGGCGAAGGAAGAGGGCGTGCGGTTGGTGTTTCAGCCCTGAGCTACGACAAAGGCGTAACGGTGATCAAAAGGATACAAAACTGATAAAAGGGCGTGACTTCGAGTGAAGGGCGATTTGGTTCAGCAGAGTTCGTTCGTTTCTATCGGATTTGTTTTGTTCTTATCCGCCTTTATCCTTTTGATCACTGTTACGCCTTTGCGGGTCTAGACTGGATGAGTTGTGGATCGTGTTGAGGAGAATTGAATTGCGTAAGAATTTTTTCGCTGCGGCTGCTGTGGCTTCGTTGATGTCTGTGTCGTTTGGGCTGTGGGCGCAGGCGGTTCCTCCGGCTGTGAAGGCGGCGGATGACTCGATTGATGGCGAGAAGATTCGGGCGCATGTACGGTTTCTCGCGGATGACTTGCTGGAAGGGCGTGGGCCGGGGCTGCGCGGAAGCGAGCTGGCGGCGAAGTATATTGCGACGCAGTTTGCGTTGTATGGGTTGAAGCCTGCGGGGGATAACGGGACTTATCTGCAGCAGGTGAATTTTGTGGGGATGAAGGCGATTCCTGAGAAGACGACGATGTCGCTGGTGCCGAAGAGGCCTGAGGGCCAGATGTCGATCGGTCTGTTCTCGATTGATCTGAAGTATGGGGATGACTTTACGGTGAGCAACCGGACGCTGACGCCGGTGGTCGATATTGATGCGCCGATTGTGTTTGTAGGGTTTGGAATTACGGCCCCGGAGTTTGGGTGGGATGATTACGCGGGCGTGGATGTGAAGGGCAAGGTGGTGCTCTGCATTGTGGGCGATCCTCCTTCGGATGATCCGAAGTTTTTTGGCGGGAAGGCGCTGACGTACTACGGGCGGTGGACGTACAAGTTTGAGCAGGCGGCGCGGATGGGTGCGATTGGAGCACTGATTATTCACCGTACCGATCTGGCGAGCTATGGCTGGGATGTAGTTCGAAACTCAAATACGGGTGAGAAGACGTATCTGAAGGATGATACGAATCCGCAGTTGCAGGCGGCTAGCTGGATTCAACTGGATGTGGCGAAGCAGTTGTTTTCGGCTGTGGGCAAAGATGCCGATACGGAGATGACGGCGGCGGGTAAGCGTGGGTTCAAAGCCGTGGAGTTGCCGATACGTTTGAAGGCTCGCGTGGAGAGTGTGGTGCGGCCGTTCCAATCGCCGAATGTGGTGGGGATTTTGCCGGGGACGATGAAGGGGCCGGATCAGGCGGTGCTTTATACGGCGCACTTCGATCATCTGGGGTTCGTGCCGGGGATGCCGGGGGACAACATCTACAACGGCGCGGCGGACAATGCTACGGGCTGCGGGATGTTGATCGAGATGGCGCGGGCGTGGACGTCGATGAGTGCGAAGCCGCCGCACTCGGTGATCTTTGCGGCGGTGACGGCGGAGGAGCAAGGGTTGCTGGGGAGTGAGTATCTGGGGCAGCATCCTCCGATTCCGGCGGGGCAGATTACGCTGGGTATCAACTACGACATGATTCTGCCGATCGGCGTGCCGCAGCAGGTGAATGTGAATGGGGCGCAGCGGATGAGCTTCTATCCTGTGGTGCAGGATACGGCGAAGCGGTTTGGGTTGGAGATTGTGCCGGACCCACGGCCTGAGGCGGGGACGTTCTATCGCTCGGATCACTTTAGTTTGTCGCGTGTTGGGATTCCGGCGTTTTCAGTTGATCCGGGCGAGCTGTTTGAAGGGCATGATCTGGCCTGGGGACAGGCGAAGATGGAGCACTTTGTTGCGAACGACTATCACAACTTCAGCGACAACTATCGCGAGGACTGGGACTTTAGAGGGAATGCGAAGCTCGACCGGTTTGGTATGGAGTTGGGATGGGAGGCGTTGACGGCTCCCAAGAGAATTGAGTGGAATCCAGGCGACGAGTTTGAGGCGGCGCGAAAGGCGAGTGGAAGGTAGATATGTCGATAACGTTGGATCCCGGAACAACCGCACTGGTGCTGATTGATTTGCAGAAGGGGATACTGGGCAGACCGGTGGCTCCTTACAGCGCGGCGAAGGTTGTGGAGAACTCTGCCGCGCTTGGTAAGGGTCTGAAAGCGGCGGGTGGGGTGGTGGTTTTGGTGAAGGTTGCGTTTGCGAAGGACTATGCGGACAGGCCGAATCAGGAGGTAGACGAGCCTTCTCCGATGCCGCCGGGAGGAATGCCTGCGGAGTGGTCGGAGTTTGTGCCGGAGATCGATGCGCTGCCGACGGATGTGGTGATCACGAAGCGGCAGTGGAGCGCTTTCTATGGGACAGAGCTGGATCTTCAGCTTCGCAGACGCGGGATCAAGACGATTGTGCTGGGTGGGGTGGCGACGCACATCGGGGTTGACTCTACGGCTCGGGATGCGTGGCAGCATAACTATAGTGTTGTGATTGCGGAGGATGCTTGCGCGAGCATGGGCGCTGATCTTCATCAGTTTTCAGTGGAGAAGGTGTTGCGGCGGGTGGCGCGGGTACGTTCGACGGCGGAGATATTGGCGGGACTTGCCGGTGGCCGCTAGGTGCTTGATTATGTATCAGCGCCGTCACGGCTGTGCGAGCTTTGTTGCCTTGCAAAATAAACGAGAAGGTCTTGGCCGGTGATTGATCTTCAGCACGATGCATCGACCATTGTCGAGGCCACGATTCTCGTGGTTGCAGCGCTTTTCCCTGTCGTCAATCCTCTTGCTGCCGCTGCGGTTCTCCTGAATGTCTTCAGCGGACTCGAACCGTCAGTGCATCGTGCGCTTGCACGAAAGATCGCGATCTACTGTTTCTTTCTGTTGATCGGCTCGCTGCTGTGGGGAGTCAAAATTCTGACCTTTTTCGGCATCTCCATCTACGCCGTCCAGATCGGCGGAGGACTTGTCGTGGCTATAACAGGATGGTCACTGCTGGCGCGGGACTCGAATAGCACTCGCTCGAGCGGCGCGCAGGATGCCAGCATTCTCGATCACGCTTTTTATCCCTACACCATGCCACTGACGGTTGGCCCCGGTTCCATTTCGGTGGCGATTACGCTTGGCGCGCATCTGCCTGCGGAACTGCACGCATCGTCGTTTCTTTCGCCCAGAGTTCTGATTGCATCATTTGTTGGTATAGCGGTGGTCTGCATCATTATTTACATCTGCTATCGCTATGCCAACGCCGCAGAGCGGCTACTTGGGGCTTCCGGAACTACGGTCGTTTTACGACTTTCGGCCTTCATCCTGCTGTGTATTGGCGTGCAGATTATCTGCACCGGCCTCAAGGATTATCTGGCGACCATTCACCTGATCTGAAACGTGGGCTCCCGTAGACTGCTCGTTGGCGCGAGCGCGAATCACGGCTACGCCGATGACCACGAATATCGTGTAACCCGCTCGTCTACGATTTCGAGCAAGTTCAGGCGGCGGAACACTGTGATTGTGGCCGGGAAGGCTGGAGTAGCGGCCGTATGTTCGCTCAGTGGCGGAAGAAGAGACTTCGAACGACGTCGAATACCACGAATCCGATGAGCAGAGCGGCGAAGATGTAGGTGTAGTACTTAAACCAGCCTCTCTCGCATTCGGATGCGAGAGAGTTATTCGCCTCTGGGTGCTCCGGGTTGTAGCGGAGGGAGAATTTGTCGTGGGGCCGTACCTTGACGGGAGAGTTAAGAACGCCCTGGTAGGTGGTCCCGTTGACCTGATACGTGAAGCCTACCGCGTAATAGGCGGCTTGGCCGACGGTGGCGCCGCTGCCGCGCGTGGCGCGGACAAACTTGCAGTCACACACCTCGGCGTCTACCTCTGGCCAGTCGTGATGGAGCACGTGTTCGATCAGGTCTGCGGACATGGAGGAATTTTAGCAAGGGATGGCATTGGGTCCGACATACCCATGAGAACTCCCTAGACCACTCCCTTCTTCTTCCAGCCGCCGAGGATGGCTCCCATGATGATCATGCCGGTGAGGATGTAGCCGGTATTGATGACGAGGATGCGGAGGCCACGGGCTTCGAAGGCGTACTCAGTTGACCACGTTGGGAGGACTACGCCGACCCAGGTTAAGACAGAGATGAAGATTCCGCGGATGACTGTTTGATTGCCGGTAGTTTGAATGAGCCATGAGAGAAAGAGGGCAAGGACGAAGGTCGCGACCAGGGCGATGGCGTAGATGAAGAAGGGGCTGCGTCCCGTTTCCATGAGTTGTTGCATGGTGCGGCCGATGCCATTGAGCCATGCTTGTTTGAAGGCGGTGAACCAGAAGGCTCCGAGGACGAAGTAGAGGAGTGTTGCGAGAAGGATGGCGATGGGGTTGTGACGGACGGGATGCATGGCGCCTTTCTGACTGCCGAGAGTAAGTTCAGGCCTTGTGCGATGTGCGGAATTGTAGTGGATGGGTAAGGGTTGGGATAGAGGGATTTAGCTGGTAGAGGCACTCTGGTCGCTTCGCTCGCTTTTGTGAAGTACGGGTGTTCTTCGCTGCGCTCAGAATGACAAGCAAAACGCAACGGCAAATGCAACCGCAGATCCCTACGGGATGACAAATAAAAAGACAGGCAACTGCAACGGCCTCAGGCGAAAGCAATTGCCAAGCATGATTTAGTAGAAGTCGGCGCAGCTTAGGAAGTAGCCGCAAGTCCGGCAGACTAGTTTGCAGCGACTATCTTCGAGGCGGGAGGAGCAGGTGGGGCAGAAGACGGAGTGATGCTCGTCGGTGGCCAGGGGGCACTGGGCGGGTGTGGCTTCGACGGCGGTTTTGGGGGATGGGTCCTGCATTTGGATAGCGTAGCGCAGTTTGCGAGTTTTTCAACCACCGTTGGCGATAAGGGCGCATCGAATGGTGTACGGTTTGCAAAGCAGACTATTCAACGAAGGAGAACGACGATGGATCGTAGCGCTAGCGCAGTGTGGCACGGCAGCCTGAAAGAGGGCAAAGGGACGATTTCGACTCAGAGCGGAACGTTGAAAGAGACGCAGTATGGCTTCAACTCGCGATTTGCCGATGGTGTGGGGACGAATCCTGAAGAGCTGATTGCGGCGGCGCATGCGGGCTGCTTCACGATGGCGTTCAGCGCTCAGTTGACTGAGGCGGGCTTAACGGCGGACTCGATTGAGACGACGGCGAAGTTGACGCTCGATCTGCATGGAGCTGCTCCGACGATTACGAAGATTCATCTGACGATGAAGGCTAAGGTGCCGAATCTGGATAAGGCGAAGTTCGATGAGTTGGCGCATAACGCTGAGATTGGATGCCCGGTTTCGCGGGTGCTGAAGGCGGCTGAGATAACGCTGGATGCGACGTTGGTGTAATCTTCTTAGCTTTTTTTGAGGTTAGATTCACTACAAATGCGGCCTGATTCAGGCCGCATTGCTGCGTTTGTTCCCTTGTGGTTAACGCCTGTAAGTGATTGATAGAAATATAATTACGGAATCATAAAGAAGTGCGTTCCTAAGCAAGCGTGCTGCAGAGCTGTACCCGCTTTCGGAGGACAGAGGCGCGATATTCGAAATTTGAGGAGATTCGCCTTTGTTGTTGTTGCAAAACGATCATTCCCGTTTTCTGCCTTTTCGAGTTTTAACCCTCACAATCTGCCTACTGACTACAGCAGGAATAAAGCCCGCAGCGGCGCAGACCTCAGATCCTCAACCAGCCGCAACAGCAACTCATCCAAAAACGCGCTTCGTGCCTACAACGGACATTTCAGTAGGTATCTTCGGGCAACTCACTCCCGCACGGACTCCAACCTCAAGCGAAACGATCTCTACGCCCACTGTCAATGGGGAGTCATTTTTCCAGGCTACACAGGGGACTTCTGCGTCTGCTGGAGTGCTGGGGACGTTTCATCAGCAGTTCAATCGGTGGTTGGGATACAACGTAAACGTCGGGTATAGCAGATTCGCAGAGAACTATTCGGATGGCTACACTTACACTTCAACGACGCCACAATATTCAGAGAGCTCGGTATCGCATACGTCGATCGGAACCAATATGTACGAGCTGAGCGCAGCGTCTGTTGTGCAAGGTCCTCGGACGAAACGGTTCAGTACTTACTTTCAAACAGGTGCCGCGATTCTGTCGTTTTTGCCTACCCAGGATCCCTCGCCGGCTTCCGCGCAATTCCGTCCAGCGCTGCTTTTTGGAGTGGGATTCAACTACAGATTGTCAGAGCATTTTGGAGTTCGCGCTGAGTATCGCGGGCAATTTTACAAAAACCCAGATTTCAAAATGAGCCTCGACAAGCTGTTTACAGTGACGAATGCGCCGGCGGTCAGCCTGGTTTATTCGTTTGGTGGCAGCAGCAAGAGACAAACGACGCATGCAGTTAGTCACTAAGGATTCGCCCACCCCAAATGGAAAGTTTGTGAGGGGTGGGCGCGCCTGTGATTTATGAATTTGCAGCTCTAGTGTGAATGGCTGTGACCATGATGGTGATGATGGTCGTGGGCGCCTACGGCTTCGAGTTCGGGTGGGGCGCTGCAACCGTGGGTGGTCTCGCAACCGGTGGTCTCGAACTGGATGGTGGTATGGGTGATCTTGAAACGGTCGCGGAGGGCGCAGTTGATGCTGTCGAGGATGGCGCTGCACTCGGACATGGGCATCTCGGCGATGGTGACGTGGCTTGCGAGAGCGTGAGAGTTTGAGCCGAGGCTCCAGATGTGGAGATCGTGAACGTTGAGGACGCCCGAGACAGATTGCATCGAATCGCGGACCGCGGCGAGCTTCATGTTGCGCGGTGTGCCCTCGAGGAGGATGTTGAGGGTCTCGCGGATGATGCCGATGGAGCTCCAGAGGATCATGGCGGCGATGATGATGGAGAGGACAGGGTCGATCCATGTCATGCCGGTGAAGAGGATTGCCGCGCCACCGATAATGACTGCGGCGGTGGAGAGAGTGTCGCCGAGCATGTGGAGGAAGACGCTGCGTATGTTGACGTCGCCGGAGAAACGCCAGAGGAGAGTGGCTACGGTGCCGTTCATCAGAACGCCGGCGGCGGCGACGTACATCATCAGCCTGGGCTGGACGGCGACGGGGATGGCGAGGCGGTGGACGGCTTCGAAGGCGATCCAAGCAGAGAGGACGACGAGGGTGGCGGCGTTGATGAAGGCCGCGAGGACACCCGCGCGCTGATAGCCGAAGGTTTTTTGCTCGGTTGCGGGGCGCGCCTGGAAGTAGACCGCGACGAAGGAGAGGAGGATTGCGAAGAGGTCGCTGAGGTTGTGGCCGGCTTCGGAGATGAGGGCCAGGGAGTGGGCGCGGAGGCCGAAGATGAAAGTGGCGATGACGTAGGCGAAGGTCAACGCCATGGAGAACTGCAGAACCCGCTGCATCTTGCGGTTCGGCGTGGCGACCATGTGCATGATTTGAGTGTAGTCCCGCCCGGGGCGGGGTTCAATGCGGTGCGACCACGGATGAGCGCGGACAGGCGCGGATCTAAAAACGTGAGGATTCTGGTTTTTGGGAAACGGGAGAGACTGCGGGTGGCGGTTGGATTTATCGCTCTGTTTTTATCCGTGTTGGGCCGTGATCATCCGTGGTCGTGGGGGGCTTCGGGTTCGTGGTGCGCGGCGAGGCGGAGGCCGCTCCAGAATTCGGAGACGACGATACTGTTGGCGGGATTATGGAGGTCGTAACGGACCTGGATGGGCAGATCGGTGCGGATGTCGCGGACGTGATCGGCGAGGGTGGTTACGTCCTGGGCGCACTCGTAGGTGACGCCGGCGATGCGGTAGTCGTAGATGAGCAGGCGTGGGGTGTGGGTGGGGTCGTCAGGGGCAAAAGGCGCGTCGGTGATGGTTCCGTCGGTGATGCGGCCCATGGTGGCGAGCAGGTCGCGGCGGCTGCGCTCGATCTCTTCCGGGGTGGGCTTTTTGCGGGTAAGGAGATAACCGGCTGTGACTGCTGCTGCGGCTGCGCTCACCGCAATGGCGGCTATTCCTCGCGGAGACCTCAGGGGCAGCGACAGATGGTATGCGATGGACGAGAACACGGCAGTTGCCCAACAGAATAGTCTATCGGCGGCTGTGGGATGGTGAATGCAGGTATCTGCAAGAGAACATCTGTTCTGGATTAGATTGAACGTATGCGAGTTGCGATTGTTACAGGGGCGGCGCAAGGGATTGGACGCAGGACAGCGGAGACGCTTGCCAAGGCTGGGTATTCGCTTGCATTGATGGATGTTCAGAGCTGCTCGGCTACGATGGCGGTGGTTCGCGGATGTGGTGTTGAAGCGGAGGAATTGGCTGGCGATATCTGCGATGAGACTGTGGTGGCGGGCGCGGTGGAGACAGTTTGGCGACGGTGGAAACGGGCTGACGTTCTGGTGAATAACGCTGGGATTAGTTTTATTTCTCCTGCGGAGAAGGTGGAGGCAAATGCGTTTCGGCGGGTGTTGGAGGTGAATCTGGTTGCGCCGTTTGTTCTGTCGAAGGGATTTGGCGCGTTGATGTTGGAACAGGGTGAGGGCAGCATTGTGAATGTGGCTTCGATTGCCGGGCTGGTGGGGATTGGCGATCGGACGGCTTATAACGCATCGAAGCATGGATTGATTGGGTTGACGCGAACGCTGGCGGCGGAGTGGGGTGGGCGCGGGGTTCGGTGTAATGCCGTGTGTCCGGGTTGGGTGAAGACGGAGATGGATGTCGCAGACCAGGCGGGTGGCGGCTATACAGACGATGACATTATTGGAGTGAATCCGATGGGGCGGTTTGCCATGCCAGATGACATTGCGCAGGCGATTTTGTTTCTGGCTGATCCGGCGAAGAGTGGTTTCATCAATGGGCAAGCATTGGCGGTGGATGGTGGGTGGACTACGGATGGGAGCTGGCAGAGCCTGCGGATACGGCATCGCTGAGCTAAGCGTTCTGAAAGCAGAATTCCTGTCGAATTTTTAAAAGGTACCAAGCTGTTGCGCGGGGCGTGTAGAATTCCGTCGCAGTTCAAACTAAATATGTGTGGTGGGCGAATGAGCAGGAGTTGTTTCGAAGGCGGCTTATTTTCGGCCTTGGTAGTGTTCAGCGGTTTGGCTATTACACCGAATCTCTTTGGGGCTTCACCGGCCGCGATAACACCAGCAACGATGCCGCGAGTGGGGACGATTGACGAGCGCTTTCAGTCGTTCAATATCGAGATGGTTGAAGTGACGGGTGGGCAGGTTCTGGGCTCCATATAAGCAGAGCGCGACGGCTATGGCGGAGCCATCTGCTGCCAAACTTTCGGTGCCTGCCGGGACTGATCCGTCGTTGTACCGCTATAGGTCACCTATTGATCTTTCGAACGCAAGGTTGCGGAAGCTGGCGGGTGCGCTGGCACCTTCTTATGTGCGGGTAAGTGGAACGTGGGCGAACTCGACATACTTTCAGGATTCGGATGAGGCGGCGCCGGCTACTCCACCAGCAGGTTTCGGAAGTGTATTGACGAGAAAAGAATGGAAAGGCGTGATTGATTTTTCGCGTGCGGTGGATGCGAAGATCGTTACTTCGTTTGCTGTGAGCGGAGGCGTCCGTAACGCTGAGGGTGTGTGGACTCCGGATGAGGCGGCTAAATTTCTTGCGTACACCAAGAGTGTGGGTGGCAAAATCGCCGCGGCGGAATTCTTCAACGAACCGACATTCGCAGCGATTGGCGGCGCGCCTAAGGGCTACGATGGAGCGGCGTATGGACGTGATTATCGTGCGTTTCATGCGTTTGCCAGGGCGAACGCTCCGGAGATGGTGATTCTGGGGCCGGGATCGGTTGGGGAGATGTGGCCGTCTACCGGGCAGTCTACGGTCAAAACGGAAGATATGTTGAACCAGCCGGGGTCGGAGGTGGATGCGTTTTCGTACCACTTTTATGGAGGGGTTTCGAAGCGGTGTGGGCGGCCTGGTGCCCCCCTGCAAACAACATCCGATAAGGCATTGTCGGAGGATTGGCTATCGCTCACCAACAGGGACGAAGCTTTTTACGAGAAGCTTCGTGACCGATTCGAACCGGGCAAGCCGATGTGGCTGACAGAGACGGGGGAGACGGCTTGCGGGGGTAATCCGTGGGCTGCTGATTTCATCGATAGCTTCCGGTATCTGAACCAGTTAGGAACTCTGGCGAAACATGGGGTGCAGGTGGTGTTGCACAACACGCTTGCTGCCAGCGACTATGCACTGATTGATGAGAGTACGCTGACTCCGCGACCGAATTACTGGGCCGCACTGCTGTGGCGGAGGATGATGGGGACGACGGTGCTGGATGCGGGCGCCTCGCCTTCGCCGAACCTGTATCTTTACGCGCACTGTCTGCGGGGGCAACCGGGAGGGGTGGCGCTGTTGGCCATCAATGCTGACCGCACTGCTTCTCGGGAGCTTGATGTTCCGGTGAAATCGGAGCGGTATACGCTGACGGCTAATGACCTTTTGGACAATAAGGTGGATTTGAACGGACGCCAACTGGCGCTAGGGGATAACGATGCTCTTCCCCAGATAAAAGGGAAGTTGACCAAAGCTGGGAGTGTCAGCCTCGCGCCGGTGAGCATTACGTTTCTGGCGATGCCGCGTGCGGGGAATGCCGCGTGCCGGTAGATTGAAGTGCGGAGGCAACGGGGGATTGGCGATATACTGAGGAGTGCCAATGTCTCGTCGTTCCTCTTCTGCCAAGCCGTCTGTTCGTTCGAAGTCTGCCTCCACGAAGCTGCCAACTGTCGGTCATCCGCTGGATCTGGGTGAAGGGCGAAGGATTCGCTCGACTACCGTGATCTGTGTGCGGCGGGGGGACTCCGTCGTGATGGCGGCCGATGGTCAGGTGTCTCTGGGCGCGACCGTGATGAAGGGGTCAGCCAAGAAGATCCGTAAACTCTACAACGATAAGGTGTTGGCGGGGTTTGCCGGATCGACGGCGGATGCGTTCAGTCTGTTTGCGCGGTTTGAGACGAAGCTGGAGCAGTATGCCGGAAATCTGGGGCGTGCGGCGGTGGAATTGGCCAAGGACTGGCGCACGGACAAGATGCTGCGGCAGCTTGAGGCTCTGCTGATCGTGACCGACGCGAAACAGACGTTTCTGCTGAGCGGGACGGGCGATGTGATCGATCCGGATGAGGGCATTGCGACGATTGGCAGCGGCGGGAGTTATGCCTTGGCGAGTGCTCGGGCACTGCTCGAAAATACAGATCTGAGTGCGCGGGATATAGCGGTGAAGAGTCTAAAGATTGCCGGACAGATTTGTATCTATACGAATGACCAGATGACGATTGAAGAGCTGAAAGCAGAGCCTGTGAACCAGTAAATAAGGGGTTCCGTACACTACTCTGGTTCCGTAATAACGCTTTTTTTGAATTTAGGGAGTACCGCACTATGGCAATTTTTTTACCGGGAACCGCTGACGATCAGGCTCTGGCACTGGATGAAATGACTCCGCGAGAGATTGTGGCGGAGTTGGATAAGTATGTGGTGGGCCAGCAGGCGGCCAAGCGGGCTGTGGCGATTGCGCTACGGAACCGGATGCGTCGGCAGAAGCTTTCGCCTGAGTTGGCGGACGAGATCATGCCGAAGAACATCATCATGATCGGGCCGACGGGCGTGGGTAAAACGGAGATTGCACGGCGGCTGGCGAAGCTGACGAACTCCCCGTTTCTGAAGGTGGAGGCTTCGAAGTTTACCGAGGTCGGGTATGTAGGGCGGGATGTCGAGTCGATTGTGCGCGATCTGGTGGAGATTGCGATCGACATGGTTCGCGAAGAGAAGATGGAGGAAGTTGAAGATAAGGCTGAACTTGCGGCTGAGGACCGGCTGGTTGATCTATTGCTGCCGCCTACGCCTGCGGCAGCTACGGCTGCGGCGGCGACACATGAGCCGGGGAGCAATGTGATTCAGCTGCCTGCCGCTGTGGATAGTGAGGAAGAGAAGCCGGGAGATCGCGAGCAGAGGACGCGGGAGAAGCTGCGGCAGCAGTTCCGTGAGGGCAAGCTGGATGAGCGGATGGTGGAGCTGGATGTGCGCGACCGCAATCAGCCTAGTTTTGAGGTGATTACGAACCAGGGCACGGAAGAGATGGACATCAATCTGAAGGATATGTTGCCCGGGTTGTTTGGCCAGCGGACGAAGAAGCGGAAGATGAAGGTTTCAGAGGCTTTCGAGTACCTGGTGTCGGAGGAAGAGAGCCGATTGATTGATATGGATCAGGTTACGCGGCTGGCGGTGGAGCGGGTTGAGGATTCGGGGATGGTTTTCCTTGATGAAATCGACAAGATTGCCGGGCGTGAGGGTGGGCATGGGCCGGATGTTTCGCGGGAGGGCGTGCAGCGGGATATTCTGCCAATTGTTGAAGGGACTACGGTTAGCACCAAGTATGGGATGGTTTCTACCGACCATATTTTGTTCATTGCGGCGGGGGCTTTTCATGTCTCGAAGCCCAGCGATTTGATCCCGGAGTTGCAGGGTAGGTTCCCGATACGTGTTGAGCTGCAATCACTTACAGTGAATGACTTTGTGAGGATTTTGACGGAGCCGAAGTCCTCGCTGGTGAAGCAGTCGGTGGCGCTGTTGGAAACAGAGGGGTTGAAGCTGGAGTTTACGAAGGGCGCGATCCAGGAGATGGCTCAGTTTGCGTTCAAGGTGAACGAAACTACTGAAAACATTGGGGCTCGGCGGTTGCATACGATTCTGGAACGGGTTCTGGATGAGATCAGTTTTCAGGCTCCGGATTTATTCAAGAGTCCCCGTGCGGAGGTGACGGAAGAGGGAGTTGTGGCGGAAGTCCATGCATCTGCGTCACTTACGGGCGAACCTGTGGCTCCTCAGCCGCCGCTGCCGGTGATTGAGCGGCAGACGGCTACGGGCGTGGAGAAGGTGATTGTGGTCGATCCGGAGTACGTGAAGCAGCAGGTGGCTTCGATTGTGAAGGATCAGGATCTTTCGCGGTATATTTTGTAGAATTTTTTCTGCGTGGCGGAGTGGCGTTTTTGCAGGGTTTTTTGTAAAAAACGGTGGGCAGAACGTGGTTTTTTGCGTGGCAAACGCTACATCGTGATGGTGAATTGCTGGTGGCAAAAGTGCAAGCGGGCGCTGCGACACCGTAACTTTCGGCGGGTTTTAGACGCGGGCTGGAAGCTCCGGTCTAGCTTAGGAGCAACAGCAGATCCACTCCGGGATGACAAACCAGGAAAGCGGACGCAACAGCAACGACGAAGGTCGGGTCAGGGTCGCGATTATTCGTGGCGGAGAGCTTCCATGGGCTCTACGCGGGAGGCGCGGAGGGCGGGGATCCAGCTGGCGATTAGAGCTACAGTTAGGAGGAGGGTGGCGGCTCCGAGGATGCTGATGGGGTCGGTGGGTTTGAGGCCGTAGAGCATGGATTTGATTAGGCGGCTGAGGGCCAGCGAGGTGGCTACACCAATGATGACTCCGAGGATGGCTAGGCGGGTGGCCTGGCGGAGGACCATCGCGCAGACTTGTTGGCGGTGGGCTCCGAGGGCAAGGCGGATGCCGATCTCGTTGGTGCGCTGCGAGACGGTGTAGGCCATGATGCCGTAGATGCCGACGCAAGCGAGAGTGAGTGCGAGGAAGCCGAAGGCGGCGGTGAGGGTCGCGAAGAGACGCTGCTGCGAGATGCCGGCTTCGATCTGTTCGGTCTGGGTGCGGATGTCGCGGAGTGGGAGGTCCTTGTCGATGGACTGGACGGCGTTGCGGAGTGCGGGAAGGATGGCGGCGGGGGAGAGTTGGGTTTTTACCGCGTAGGTGATGAACTGCTCATATTGGGACTGGCGGTAGAGGGTGTAGAAGGTGGGCGGCGGATCACCCTGCAGCTCATCGTATTTGGCGTCGGCGGAGACGCCGATGATCTGATAGATGGCTTCGGGGTCACCTTGGTGTAACTCGCTGGTGAAGGTTTTGCCGACGGGATTCGTGTCCGGGTAGGCGCTGTGGGCGAGGCTCTGGTTGATGACGGCGACGAGAGGGGAGGTGGCGGTGTCGGTGGGGCCGAAGGCTCGTCCGGAGAGGATGGGTATGCGAAAGGTCTGGAAGAAGCTCTGGCCGACGCCGTTCACGTCGCGAAACTGGTTGTTGCCAGTAGGCTTGGGCTGGCCGGTGGGCTGAAAGGATGCGTCGGAGATGTTGTGGGCGAGCAGGGGATTCTCGATGAGTGTGATGGACTGGACGCCGGGGACTTGTGCGAGGCGGTCTTCGATGCGTTGGTGGAGGGCGACGTCCTGAGGCGCGGGATAACGGGCTAGCGGCGCCTGAATGGAGAAGAGCAGGAGGTTATGAGGGTCGAAGCCGAGGTTGGTGGTGTTGAGGTTTATCAACGTGCGGGCGAAGAGGCCGGCTCCGACGACGAGCAGGATGGAGAGCGCGATCTGGAAGACGACGATGGATTTGCCGGCGAGACCTTTGCGACGGCGGGTGGCAGAAGGGGCGGCGTCCTTGAGGGAGGTGTTGACGTCGGCGCGAGTGGCCTGCCATGCGGGGGCGAGGCCGAAGAGGATGCCCGTGAGGATCGAGATAGCGGCTGTGAATGCAAAGACGCGGAGGTCGAAGCGGGAGCTGATTGGCGCGGGTTGCCAGGCGGAAGACATGAGATGCGGGATGACGTTGCGGCCGAGGTAGCCGAGGGCGAGGCCTGCGAGGCCGCCGAGTGAAGAGAGGAGGAGGCTCTCGGTGAGGACCTGACGGAGGACGCGGGAGCGGCTGGCTCCGAGGGCGAGGCGAACGGACATCTCGCGTTGACGGGCGGCGGAGCGGGCCAGCAGAAGGTTGGCGAGATTGGCGCAGGCAAGCAGAAGGACGAAGCCAGTGAGTACGGAGAGGACGTAGATGGGTTTGGCGTAGTCATGGTTGGCTTCGGCTAAGCCCTGGCTGCCGGGCTCGATGACGAAGGAGGGCATGCTCGCGTCCTTTTGCACGGGAACGGTGGCGCGGATGTCCTGGTCGAGCCAGACGGCGAGGGCGGCGCGGAGGGCTTCGTCGGAGATACCGGGGCGAGCGCGTCCCATGATTGTCATCCACCACTGAGCGGGATCGTGAAGGAGCGAGACTCTATGCGGAGGTATAAGGGTGGGTTGCATGCTGAGGGGGAGGAAGACATCTGGCGAGAGCTGGACACTGGCGGCTCCGGTGAAGCCGGGTGGGTTGACGCCAATGATGGTGATAGGGATGAGGTTGAGCTGGATGGTCTTGCCGATGACCGAGGGTGAGCGACTGAAGAGGCGGGTCCAGAGACCGTCGCTGATGACGGCGACGGGGCCGGAACCGGGTGCGTCGTCGTCGGATGGCTGGATGGCGCGGCCGAGAGCGGGTTGAACGCCGAGTTGCTGGTAGAAGTTTCCGGAGATGAGTTCGCCGGTGACAACGTCGGCGTGACCATCGATGGTAGCGGTGAGGCGCTGGGCTCCGAGATCCTTAAAGGCGAAGAGGTCTTCGAGCACAGGTTTGGCGAGGTTCTGCTGACGCATGAGCTGATAGACGGGGTACGAGAAGGAGTGGGTTAGTGAGCGACCATCGGAAGTTCGGTAAAAGTCGCCCCAGAATCTGTGGAGAGGGCTGTGATTGTCTCTGATGATGGCGAAGAGACGGAGTTGGTTGGGCTGGGAGACGGCGAGGCGGTCGAGGAGGACACCTTTGGCAAGGGTGAAGATGATGGTGTTGGCACCGATGCCGAGGGCGAGCGAGATGACGGCGATGGCGGTGAAGCCGGGACTCTTGCGCAGGGAGCGGGCGGCGTAGTGGAGGTCGGCCCAGAGGTCGTCCCACCAGTGGAGATTGAGGGAGTGGCGCATGGCGTCTTTGTGGGTGGGAATGGCGCCGAACTCGATGCGGGCGCGGCGCATGGCTTCGCGAGGGGAGAGGCCTTGTTGGGTGAGGTCGGCGGCGCGGGCTTCGAGGTGGAAGAGGATCTCGTCTTCCATCTGGGCTTCGACGCGGTTGCGATGCGTGATGGAGCGGAGCCAGGATTTTAGGCGGGACCAGTGGGCGCTCATGATTGGGCCTCGGCTATGTCGGCTGGGGTTAGCTCGAGGATGGTTGCCGATGATGCCGGCCATGCGGTTCCACTTTTGCTGCTCGGCGGTGAGCTTTTTTCGGCCCGCGGGGGTGAGGGTGTAGTACTTGGCGCGGCGGTTGTTGTCGCTCTCGCCCCACTCGCTGGCGATGGAGCCCTCGTGCTCGAGGCGGTAGAGCGCGGGGTAGAGGGAGCCTTGCTGCACGATGAGCTGGTCGGTGCTCATCTGCTGGATGCGGAGGAGGACGCCGTAGCCGTGGAGCTTGCCGAGGGAGACGGCTTTGAGGATGAGCAGGTCGAGGGTTCCCTGCATGAGGTCGACTTGTTTGGGCATGCGAGCTCTCTCCTTGGTCGTCTAGGAGGAAGGTAGCGCTGGCTTCCTAGATTGTCAAGGAGAGAGGTTTTGGGCGGTTATTTGGTTACGGTGAGTGGGAGATTGAGGGTGTGGGTGATGGGGGTTTGCTTGCCGGTGGCTGTGATCTGGAGAGTGTAGGTGCCGGGTGCGGTCGAGCCCGGGTACATGCCGCTGCAGCCCGTGGCTCCGATGAGGAGGGTCGCGGTGATGGCGAGTGCGATGAGGATTGGGAGGCGACGGGCTCGGCGGTTCGTGAAAGGAAGAAGGAGGAGGGCCAGGGTAGCGGCTATGGCGGTTGAGAATGGATTGCGCCTGGGTTGGGTTTGGCTGATGTAGCCGATGACTGCGTCGGTGTCGACGTAGACGCGGGTGGTGGCTTTGCCTCCGGCGGTGAGCGTGAGATCGAAGGGGGTGAAGGCGACGTTGGTCCACTGGGGGAGTGAGCCGATGGTGAGGTGGATCGTGTCGGCGAAGGCGCCGACGCTGGTGGCAGTGAGGGTGAGGGTGGTGTGGTGGCCGGTGATGAGGGTGAGCGAGGATGGGTCGATGGAGAGGGTGAAGTCGGAGGGAAGTATGGTTTCGATGATGGGAGATGAGGTGGATGGGAGGTTGTTGGCATCGCCGCTGTATTGCGTGGTGATGGAGTGGTCGCCGGGTGTGAGAAGCGCGGTGGCGAAGGTGGCGCTGCCGGCGGTGAGTGTGACTGTGGTGAGTGGAGTCGCTCCGTCGAAGAACTGGATGGTGCCGGTGGGCGTGGCGATGGGCGAGTTGACGGCGGCGGCGAGAGTGACGGTTTGGGTTACGTAAGCGGGATTGGGGTTGGCGGTTAAGGTGGTGGCGGTTAGGGCGGGCCGGACGGTCTGAGTGAGGGTTGCGGTGCTGCCGGTCGTGCTCGCGTTGCCGGAGAAGGACGCTGTGAGGGGGTAGGAACCCGCAGGGAGCGTGCTGGTGGTGAAGGTCGCGATTCCTGTGGTGATGGCTAAAGGAACAGTGCCATTGACGATGTATGGTGGGGGATTGGTGGTGGTGATGCTGGACTGCGTGACTGGAACGGTGAAGGGGCCACCGGGAAGGCCTGAGAAGGTGATGGTCGATGCGTCGAAGAGTCCCTTGACGGGGAAGTCGGATGCGACAGTGACGGTGGCAGTGAAGGTTACGGATTGGCCGTAGATGGATGGATTGACGGAGCTTTGCAGCGTTGTGGAGGATGCGACCGGAATGACGGTCTCGATGAGGGTGGCGGTCGCAGGTTCGTAGACGGAGTCACCGGAGTAGGAGGCGAGTACGGTGTGCTTGCCGGAGGTGGTGAATTCCCTTCCGTCGCCGAAGCTGGCAGGGAGTGTGTTGGAGACCTGAGTGGCGATTCCGAAGACGACGCCGTTGTCCGATACGGTGATGGTGCCTGTGGGAACGGGAGATGAGGGCAGTGGGGACTGGGCGGACACAGATGTCCTGATGATGACTTCCTGGCCTACGGCGGCAGGGTTGAGGCTGGAGGAGAGATCGATAGTTACGGGAAGGCCTTTTACGGTGTGAATTGTGGTCAAGGTGACGGCGGGGTAGGTCGTGTTGCCGGACCATATGGCCGTGACAGTGTGGGTTCCAATAGAGAGTGTGGAGGGTGCGGTGATGGTGGCTGCGTTGGAGGAGAGGCTGGCTGAGCCTGCGTCGATGCCGTCGATGGAGAACTGAATGACGCCAGCGAGCGCAGCGGTGGATGGCGGAGGCGGTGCGAGAGTGGCGGTGAGAGTGAAGGGCTGGCCGGCCGTGGAGGGGTTGGGGTTTGACGTGAGGGTGCCGGAGACGACAGGAACGTCATCTAGATTGAGCAGAACGCTGACTGCATTAGCGGTAGCGGTGACGTTATAGGCCGAGCCGACGCCGTTGGTGACGAGAATATCGGGGCGGCCGTCGCGATTGACGTCGAGGGCTGCGAGATCGGCGAATCCGTTGCCAACGAGGTAGTTAATCTCTGAGCCGAAAGAGCGGCCGGGCATGGAGTGAACAATGGCGAACGCCGGTCGCTCGTAAGGTGAGTTGTCTCCGCGCAGGATGAGGTCGGCGCGGCCATCGCCGTTCAGGTCGCTGGCGGTGATCATCTGGTAGGAGTGGCTGAAGAGACCAGCGATGACAGGAGCTGAGAAGGTGCTGTCACCGTTGCCGTAATAGACAAAGACAGCCCGGTTGTTTGGGTACTGCGACATAACTTCAGAAGTTCTGTACAGGACAGCTAAGTCCTGATTGCCATCTCCGTCGAAGTCTCCCGCCACTACTGCCAAAGTGCCTACGCTGGTAGTTCCAGCGATGGATGGTATGGGCAAGACAGTTCCGGTCGAGTCGAAGCTACCGTCGCCATGACCGTTGAGGACGTAAGCATTTGCGAGTGCGCCGAAGGCTGCATCAAGTTTGCCGTCGTGATTGAAATCGGCCAATGCCGGAGAGCTATTCGCTGCATTGAAGGCATCATTCTGCTGCATAAGCTCGGACGGCATTCTGGTGGTTACGGGGCGAAAGGTGCCATCACCGTTGGAGAGACCGACGTAGATATTTGCGTAGGCGCCGGCCAGTGTGCTGTTTGTATCGCTGGTTAAGACATCGTCGCGTCCGTCGCCGTTAAGGTCGGCGATTTTTCCGCTGTAAAAGCCGGGATAGATGGTCGATGAGTTTGGTACCTGGATCAGCGGATCAAAGGTTCCATCGCCATGGCCGAAGTAGAGGTAGGAGTCGTACTGGTAGATGGACGATGAACCGATGGCTAACAAGTCCTGCTTGCCATCGCCGTTGAAGTCGCCGTGAAGGATGTAGGCATTCCCAACAGAGAGCGGCGTACTGAAGTTGATGTTTGCGTTTGCTAAGGGTTTATACGGGGCGAAGGTGCCGTCGCCGTTGCCGAGGCTGACCTCGATGGTTGTGTCGCCGGTTGCTGCTATATCGGGGATGCCATCGCCGTTGAAGTCGGCGAAGGTGGCGTGGCCGAGAACCTGGGCGACCTCGTAGGCGGGCGCGGTGTCGAAGGTGCCGTCGGGCTTGCCGTAGCAGATGTAGACGCCGTTGGTTCCTGCAGTGACGATATCGAGCTGAGCGTCATTGTTGATATCGACGATCTGCTGCTGAATTATGGTGCCGCCTATGTTGCCGGTTGCTGCAACATAGTGTTTTGGATCGCTGAAGTTGAGGTTTGGCTGGCCGAGCAGAACGGTGTATCCATCTGCGGAGTAGGCAATGATGTCAGGGATGCCATCGTGATTCAGATCCGATACCAGAAGCGGAGATTGAAAAGAGCCCAAGCCGTCGTATTCGGTGTCGTGGTTTCCGAAGACCTTGTCGGAGATGGGAGTGGGGTTGAAGGAGCCATCGGCGTTGCCGTGAAGGATGATGAGGTGGGTGGCACCGTCGATATCGCCGGTTATTGTTTCGACGTAGCCGCAGACGGCATCGACGTGACCGTCGCCATCCATGTCGGCATAGGTACAGACGTTGTTGTAGTCGAAGGTCTGGGAGTAGGACTTGTAGGGGGCAAATGTTCCATCGCCGTTGCCGAGCATGACATAGGGGCCCTCATTGAAGACGAGGTCCGGTTTGCCATCACCATTAACATCGAGCACCACGGCAGGGACCGAGGAGCTGATCTTTGAGGCGAACGTATAGCTGCCGTTTCCATCGCCCAACATGACGTAAACCTGCTGGTTAAGGGCGTCAATGACCATAAGATCGAGGACGCCGTCTGAGTTGAGGTCCGATGGAAGGTAGATTTCAGGGTCGAAGTAATTGCCACCCGAGGTAGGCAAGGATGTAAACAGTGGGGCGGCGAAGGTGCCGTCGCCATTGCCGAGGAAGGTGACGAGCGAACCGGAGAAGGTATTACTGTACGGGCAGACGAGGTCCTGCTTGCCGTCGCGGTTGGTGTCGAGGGCACGGCAACCGGTGCCAACAAAGGCGGGAAGCGCGATGGTGGGAGCCGGAGCGTAGCCTCCGCCAGGCTGCGCGAGGAGGATGTGGAGGCTGCCGGCAGGGAAAGGGGTGTCGCCATAGACGATGTCAGGGAGGCCGTCGCCGTTGAGGTCGGCGACGATGACGCTGCTGGGGTCGCTTGTGGTGGGGATGCGATAGGGGTTGCGGAAGGTTTCGGCGGGGAGGGTAGCGGCGATAAGGATGAGGAGGCAGAAGGAAAGAAAGCGATGCAAGGGGAGGTGCTCCGGGTGGGTCTTTTACTTTTTTGGATGATAGCTCAAGGGCTGAGAAATTCAGTGGGGCAAAAGAAAGACCGCGCTCTGGGCGCGGTCCTTGTGGGTGATTGAGAATTGATTAACGGGTAGCAGCGGGTTCGCTGATCTCGGCGAGGCGCTTTTCGAGGGCCTTTTCGAGGTCTACGAGGGCCTTCGAGAAGCCGTCGATGCCTTCCTGCAGCTTGTCGTTCGCCATGCGGTCTTCGGCGTGCATCTTGTCGAAGGTGGCCTTGTCCATGGGGATCTTTTCGATCTTGAGGTCCTTGGCCTTGGCGGCGTCGAGCTTGCGCTCGAGGGTGCCTTCGGTGGTCTGCAACTCGTGGAGGAGCTTGGGTGCGATGGTGAGGAGATCGCAGCCGGCCAGCTCGATGATCTCGCCGGTGTTACGGAAGCTGGCTCCCATGACGACGGTCTTGTAGCCGAAGTGCTTGTAGTAGTTGTAAATCGTGGTGACGGACTGGACGCCGGGATCTTCGGCTCCGGTGTAGTCCTTGCCGGTGTCCTTCTTGTACCAGTCGAGGATGCGTCCGACGAAGGGCGAGATGAGGGTGACCTTGGCTTCGGCGCAGGCTACGGCCTGGTGGAGACCGAAGAGGAGGGTCATGTTGCAGTGGATGCCTTCCTTCTCGAGGATCTCAGCGGCCTTGATGCCCTCCCAGGTGGAGGCGAGCTTAATGAGGACGCGCTCGCGGGAGATGCCGGCGGCTTCGTACTGGGCGATGATGTCGCGGGCGGTCTCGATGGACTTTTCGGTGTCGAAGGAGAGGCGGGCGTCGACCTCGGTGGAGACGCGGCCGGGGACGATCTCGAGGATCTTGCGGCCGAAGGCTACGGCGAGGGACTTGAAGGCTGCGGCGGCCACGTCGTGATCGGAGGCGTTGGGGCCGGAGGACTCGCGGGCCTGCTTGAGGACGTCGTCGACGATGGACTGGTAGGCGGGCATGCCCGCAGCGGCGGCGATGAGCGACGGATTGGTGGTCGCGTCCTGCGGCTTGTATTGCTGGATCGCGTTAATGTCGCCGGTGTCGGAGACGACGGTGGTCATGCCACGAAGCTGTTCGAGTAACGATGCCATAGAATGCTCCTTCTCTGTCTTAAGTTAGATTTTAGCAAGCTCCCGGGGGTTGCGTTCAGGTGAATTTGCGCGATTCCACCGATCAAACCGATCGATGCGACCGCGGATCTTCGTGGATGAGCGCGGATTTGAGAGGCGTAACGGTGATCAGATTGATAAAAACGGATAAAAGAAAGTGATTGATTTGGTTGGCTTGACCCTCAGACCTCTGGGGCGAAGAGGTTTTCGAGGGTGCTCAGGCCGTCGATTTCTATTTGGATGCGGTCGCCGGGTTGGACGGGACCTACTCCGGCAGGGGTTCCGGTGGGGATGATGTCGCCGGGTTCGAGGGTCATGGCGGCGGTGATGTAGCGGAGCAGGTGGGGGATGGGGAAGATGAGGTCTGCGGTAGTCGCTTGCTGCTTGATCTCGCCGTTGAGGCGCGTGGTGAGGGTGACGGGGGAGCCGGTGGCGGGGTCGATCTCATCGGAGACAATGGGGCCTGCGGGGCAGAAGGTGTCGAAGCCTTTGCCGCGTGTCCATTGGCCGTCGGATTTTTGAATGTCGCGGGCGGTGACGTCGTTGACGATGACGTAGCCGCGAATGTAGGGGCGGATGTCTTCGGTGGGGTGGATGTTGCGGCAACGGCGGCCTATGACGATGGCGAGCTCGCCCTCATAGTCGACTCGTTTGGAAAGGACGGGCATGCGGATGACGCCGCCGGGGGCTAGGAGGGACGATGGCGGCTTGAAGAAGAGAAGGGGCTCTTTGGGGACTTCGTTGCCGAGTTCGGCGGCGTGGTCGCGGTAGTTGCGACCGATGCAGATGATCTTGGAGGGAGTGACGGGCGCGAGGAGGTGTAGGTCGGAGAGGGGCTTGGGTTGGAAGTCAGCGGTGGGGAGGGTTTGGGCGGCGAGATGGGCGGCGAGGTCTTCTTCGGGAGCGTCCATGGGGGAGATGGCCCAGAGGGTTTCGTCGTCGCGTTGCTCGACGAGGGCGTAGCGGGGGACGGGGATGCCGCGCTCGAAGGAGAGGAATTTGCAGTAACGCATGGCTGCTCCGTTTCTAAGTCATAACAGCCTCTAGGGCTGTGGTGCGGTCTCCAGTACAGGGGCGCTGGGCGGGCTCTCGTTTCCGGTGGCGTCGATTGCGGTGACGCGGTAGGCGTAGTGATGGCCGGCGATGGCAGTGTCGTCATGGAAGGCAGGGCCGGTGACGGGGGTTCGGGTGAGACGCTGGAAGGTGCCGATGGGTTGATTGGAGGCGGTGAGCTCCTGGCGGTAGACGTGATAACCGGCGAGGTCGGTTTCGGTGCCGGGCTCCCAGGAGAGGTCGATGGCGGCGCCGGTGCCTGCGGGGACGGCGACAAGGCCACTGGGCGGCTGCGGTGGGAAGGTGTCCGTGAGGTGGAGGGTGATGGGGGAAGATATGGGACTGCGGAGCTCGAGGTTGTGGCCGTTGAGGGTGACAGCGCGGACGCGCTGGGCAGTGTAGGTGTAGGTGTCGCCCTTATGGACGGAGGGGTCGGTGGTTCCGCCAGCGTCGGGCTGATCGGCGGGAGTCTTGAGGTGGACCTCGGTGGGGTTGGGAGGGGCTAGCTGGAGGGGAGATTTGGGCTTTGCGGGCGATGGGGCGGGGGCCTTGGGTGGGCTGGTAAGGGTGCGGTCAAGTTCGACGAGCGCGGTTGTGGATTGGCGCTGCCACTCGATGATGGCGCCGTCTCTGGTTGCGGTGGCGTGCAGCTGCTGGATGGGGGGTGGCGCGGCTCCGGCGGCGGTGAAGGCTGGGGAAGAGAGGGCGGTGGAGCGTCCGGCGGCGTTGAAGATCTGGATACGGTAGGCGATCAGGGTTGCGGGGTCGAGGGTCAGGGATGGGGGGAGCGTGTCGGTGGTGTGGCTGACGCCCGGTTTTACGGCGATGTGCTGAACGGGAGCGCAGGAGGTGGCGGGCGATGAGGTGAAGCTGGTCTGGCGGCAGATCTCGGCGGTGATGCTGCCTTTGATGTCGATGCCGTCGGTTGTGCGGGCTGGGGTGGTCCAGTGGAGCTCGACCTGGTCGCCGATGCGCTGGGCGGTGAGGTCGGTGACGAGTTCGGGAAGATTGAGTGAGGGCGGGCGGGGATTGCCGGGGCTGGCGCAACCGCTGGTCAGGAAAAGAAGTACTGAGAGGCCTGCGCTGAACCATCTGGTGTACTGGCTGAGTTGATGGGCATGCCGTTGATTTTGCGGAAACTTCATTGGTTTCCAGCCTAGCATTTTGGGCCTTGCGAGCTGAGTGATGGAGGGGGATGCCGGGAGTATTCCCCAAAAACTTGGCAGATGCATACATCCACTTGATGGAATTGGAACATCTTTCTATAGGACGAACACACTCTTATGGCCAAAACTACTATCGCAAACGAGTTAACTCCAATCGATGCAAAGATTCTTCCGATGGCGTCGCAGTCGATGATGGAAGAAACGGCCCACGAAACCCGCGATGTGCAAGTAGATGGCGGAGTCGTCGAGGAATTTATTGCGGAGAAGCATATTGGGGAGCGCATCAAGTATCTGCGTCTGAAGAAGTCGATGGGGCTGGTAGAACTGGGGAGACACACGGGTCTGTCGGCTAGCTTTCTGTCGCAACTGGAGACGGGGCGCGTGGTGCCTACGCTGCGGAACCTGGCGCGAATCGCAATGGTGTTCTCGAAGGACCTGAGCTATTTCTTCGAGCCGACGCCGCAGACGCTGTTCCGTATGCATCGCAGGAAAGATCGCGTGAGGATGCCGCAGACGGGCGTCGATGACCCTTCGTACTTCTTCGAAAGCCTGGGATATCTTGTGCCGGACCGGCAGCTGGATCCTTATTTCGCGGAGTTCTTGCCGGTGAGGACCGGACGGGTTCCGCGGGCTCATCAGCATGTGGGTTGCGAGTTTCTGTATCTGCTGACGGGAAGCCTGGATGTGCGGCATGGAGAGATTACGCATCGGCTGGAGCCGGGTGATGCTGTGTACTTCGACGCGAATACGACCCATAGCTATCTGTGCGCGGGAGAGGTTCCGGCGACCGCGGTGATTGTGACGTTGCAACATTCGGCGCCGATGCATCATGGCACGCGACGGGTGGAGCGCAGCCTGGCGGCGGCGATGCTGCGGCCGATTGAGGAGAAAGAGGCTGAGAAGAGGGCGCGGCTGCGTACGCAATAGTGTGACGGCATGTCCCTTCTGATTCGAACGGCCGGGGTGGCGGATGTTCCGGCGATTGCTGCGATCTATGGGTCGTACGTGCTGACGAGCGCGGCTACGTTTGAGATGGAACCGCCGAGTGCCGGTGAGCTAGGTGGGCGAATGCGCTCTGTGATGGAGGGTGGGCTTCCTTACCTTGTCGCGGAGGTGGATGGGATGGTGGCGGGGTATGCGTATGCTTCGCCGTTTCGTGCGCGGGAGGCTTACAGATTTACAGTGGAGGACTCGGTGTATGTGGGGGGTGAATATGCCGGGCGTGGGGTGGGGCGTGGATTGCTGAAAGAGTTGATGGAGCGGTGCAGAGTTGCGGGCTGTCGTCAGATGATTGCAGTGATCGGCGGAGAGAATCCGGCGTCGGTGGCGATGCACAAGGCGATGGGATTTGTGGATGTGGGTGTGCTTCGCGGGGTGGGGTTCAAGCTGGATGCGTGGCAGGATGTGACGTTGATGCAGCGAGAACTTTGAGGCTTTTGATATGGTTGTCCGCATGTGGATGAAGCGGATTGCTGTGGCTGTAGTTGCGGTGGGTTTGGTTTCGGTGGCAAGTGCGCAGGAGAAGGTGCTGGCTCCGATGCCGCCGATGGGATGGAATAGCTGGGACTCGTATGGGCTGACGGTTACGGAGGCTCAGTTTCGCGCGAATGCGGATGTGGTGGCCGCGAAGCTGAAGGCCTTTGGGTGGCAGTATGTGGTGGTCGATGAGGGATGGTATCTCGAGAATCCTGAGAGCGCGACCAAGCCGGAGACGCTGGTGTATACGGTGAATGCGCAGGGGCAGTATGCTCCGGCTTTGAATAGATTTCCTTCGGCAAGGAGTGACGCTGGGTTTAAGCCGCTGAGTGATGCGATTCATGCGAAGGGCTTGAAGTTTGGGATCCATATTATTCGGGGGATTCCGAAGAAGACCGTCGCGGCGGATATGAGGATTCCGGGGAGTACGTTTCATGCAAGTGAGGCGGCGGATACGGCGGATGTGTGTCCGTGGAATCCGGATAACTTTGGCGTGAAGGACAATGCAGCAGGACAGGCCTGGTATGACGCGCTGATGAAGCAGTATGCGGGATGGGGCGTGGACTATCTGAAGGTGGACTGTATCGCTTCGCATCCTTTCAAGGGCGCGGAGATTCAGATGATTCATCGGGCGATTGTGAAGACGGGTCGGGAGATTGTGTTGAGCCTTTCGCCGGGGCCGACGGCTCTGGAAAATGCCGCGCTGGTTGGGGAGAATGCGCAGTTGTGGAGGATCTCGGATGATGTATGGGACAGGTGGGAGAAGGGTAAGGAGTGGTCGCAGAGTTTGAAGGCGCAGTTTCCGGTGATTGCGAGCTGGTCGAAGTATGTGAAGCCGGGGAACTGGCCCGATGCGGATATGTTGCCGCTGGGACATCTGGGACCGGTGCCGGGCGATGGAAAGGATCGCGATACAAGGCTGACGCATGAGGAGCAGCAGACGATGGTGACGCTGTGGTCGATCTCGCGGTCGCCTTTGTTTCTCGGGGCGAATTTGACGAGGCTGGATACGTTGACTACCGCGCTGGTGACGAATGCCGAGGTGATTGGAGTGAATCAACATTCGGTGGAGAACCATCAGGTGGGGCAGGATGGAGATGTGGTGGCGTGGACGGCTAAGTCTTCAACAGGTTCATCGGGATGTGCGATATCTGGCTTTGTTCAATCTTGGCGAGACTACGGCGAAGGTGGAGTCTTCGTTTGCGAAGTATGGACTGGGGGAGAAGTATAAGGTGCGTGATCTTTGGGTGAAGGAGAACGAAGGGACGCAGACCGGAGTTTCGGTGGAGCTTCCGGCGCATGGAACGGTGTTGCTGGAGCTGCGGCCTTAGGGTGGTTGCTTCGCGTGGAGTTTCGCCTTACCATCGCCAACAGTGGACTTCCCAAAGAACAAGACGAAGATTGATTTGAACCGTGGTGCGAGTGCTGACGCAGAGCGGCTGGTTTCGGCTGGGCGCGTGGATGACGACGCGGCGTTTGAGCTGAAGCTGCGGCCTACTCGGCTGGCCGGAGTTCATCGGGCAGGAGAAGGCCAAGGAGCAGTTGGCGATTGCGCTGGAGGCGGCGAAGTCTCGTGGGGAGGCGCTCGACCATGTGCTGCTGTTTGGGCCTCCGGGGTTGGGGAAGACTACGCTGGCGACGATCATTGCGAATGAGCTGGGTGTGGGGTATCAGCAGACGAGCGGGCCGGCGCTGCAGATTCAGGGGGATCTGACGGCGATTTTGACGAATCTGCGAGAGAAGCAGGTTTTGTTTCTGGATGAGATTCATCGGTTGCAGCCGGTGCTGGAAGAGAAGCTTTATACGGCGCTGGAGGACTATAAGCTCGACATCATTATTGGGCAGGGGCCGGCGGCGCGGACGCATGTGATGGAGATTAGGCCGTTTACTTTTGTGGCGGCTACGACGCGTCCGGGATTGCTCTCGTCGCCGCTGCGGAGCCGGTTTGGGATTCTGCTGCGGCTGGAGTTTTATACCGACGATGAGCTGCGGTTTGTGGTGGAGCGGTCGGCAGAGGTGCTCGGCGTGCCGATCGATCGCGATGGTGCGGCGGAGATTGCGATGCGGTCGCGGGGAACGCCGAGAATTGCGAATCGACTGCTGCGTCGCGTACGCGACTATGCGCAAGTGCGGGCGCAGGGCGTGATCGATCGGCCGACGGCGAATGCGGCTCTGGCGCTGCTCGAAGTGGATGCGCATGGCTTTGATGAGTTGGACCGGCGGCTGCTGCGGACGATTATCGAGAAGTACGATGGTGGGCCGGTGGGTTTGAATACACTGGCTGCGGCGCTGGCCGAGGAGCAGGATGCTCTGGAAGAGGTGTATGAGCCGTTCCTGATTCAGATTGGATTTCTCGATCGGACTCCGCGTGGACGGGTGGCTACGCGGTTGGCGTATGAGCATCTGGGGATTGAGATGCCTCGGAAGCTGAGCTTGTTTTAGGGTTGGCTGGAAGCTGTCAACTTCAGAGCGAAGTCTTGAGCAGAGATGCAAAACAAGCAACGACGAAATACAGGGATCCTTCACTGCGTTCAGGATGACGACGGAATCGTAGCTCGCAGGGACGGCGGTGATTCGCAAAAAAGCAGGGCCAAGTACGGGGCGGGCTCGATTTCCAGTAGAATTTGCGTTGGCGCATCCGCGCAGTGAGGATGGTTTTTTATGGCATCAGCGATGGCAAATATTGAGGCGTTGAAGGGTACCCACCAGGAGCTGAAGACTCGGATGGAGAAGTCGGTGGAGGACTTCAGAGCGCATCTGCTGAGTGCGCGGACGGGGCGGGCGAATGTCCATATGCTCGACCATGTGAAGGTGGATTACTACGGCACGGATACTCCCGTCGCGCAGATGGGTCAGGTGAGCACGCCTGAGCCGACGCTGATCCTGGTGCAGCCTTATGACGCGGGGATGGTTTCGGCGATTGAGAAGGCGATTCGGACTTCGGGGACGGGGCTGAATCCGATGACCGATGGCAAGGTGATTCGGGTGCCTGTGCCTCCGATGACCGAGGAGCGGCGCAAGGATGTGGTGAAGCAGCTGAACAAGACGATGGAAGACCACAAGACTGCGATCCGGAATATTCGGCGCGATGGGAATGATCAGATCAAGAAGGCGGCCAAGGACAAGCTGATCTCCGCCGATGACGAGAAGCGGGCGAACGAAGAGGTTCAACAGTTGACCGATGCCGAGATCAAGCGGGTAGAGGAGCTGTTCAAGGCTAAGGAAAAAGAAGTTATGACGATCTGAGTACTGCTCGGATTCTATTTAGGTTGGTGGTGAAAAAATGGTCGAGCATTGCGCTCGACCATTTTCTGTTTGAAGGATAAGTTTAGACGCCCTGGTAGACGAGCTTGACGAACATGTCCGGGGTGACAAAACCTTTGGCCCATTTGGCGTCGAACTGAGCGGTAGGTTTGGCGGCTACGGCTTCATCGGCGGATTTGCCCTGTTGCTTGAGGGTGGCGATCTTTTCGCGGATCGCGGTGAGCATGTCGTAGGAGTCGGAGAGCTGCGTTTTGTTGCCGACCGGACCGTGGCCGGGGATGACGATGGTGGAGTTGGTTCCGGTGGCGAGGTTGCGCTTGGTGGCGCGGATCATGCCGTCGATGTGGCCGCCGGTGGAGTAGTCGATGAAGGGATAGGCGCCGTTGAACCACGTATCGCCGGTGTGAAGAACATCGGCTTCCGTGAAGTGGACGGAGATGTCGGTGTCGGTGTGGGCGGGATCGTAGTGCTGGAGGTGGAGGGTTTCGCCGTTGGTGGTGAGGAGATGCTCGTCGGTGAAGATGAGGGTGGGCAGGGCGTCGGCAGGGAGAGGTGGGAAGGTGGCGTTGAAGAGGACGATGGTCTGCGGATTGCTGAGGCGGAAGCGCGTCTTCTCGTGGGCGATGATGGTGGCTCCGACGGAGTGGATCCAGGGGTTGCCGTCGGTGTGGTCGTAGTGCCAGTGGGTGTTGATGAGGTGCTCGATGGGGTCGGCGCTGATAGCGGTGAGAGCGTCGGTGATCTGGGGGCGCGCGGTGGAGATGCCGGTGTCGACGAGGAGCTTGCCCTGCGCGCCGGGGAGAACGGCAATGTTGCCTCCGGAGCCGATGAGGACGCTGACGTTGCCGCGGAGCTTCTGGGTCGTGATCTTTGCTTTGGCCGCGTCTGCGCGAGCCTGGACGACCATGGCTGGCGGTTGCGCTGCGGCCTGGGCGAAGAGAGCACGTGGGGTGAGATAAGCTGCTGCTGCGGTTGCTGCGGTAGTGCCAAGGAAGCTGCGGCGAGAGATGTTTTGACCGGTGCTGTTCATTGTTCTCCTCAATCGATGTTTCTACATCATGGTACAGTTGCGCCGACTCTGATTTCGAGCGCCGCGGCCTTTGTATTCGCTGTTGGGGGTCTCTGTTTGAAGCGTCAGCGATTGTTCGGTTTTGCCGGGGCTTCGAGAGCGGCTCTGTCCCAGTGGGCACAATTCGCAGCAGCTTCATAGGTGCTCTGCAGAAACTGAAGCAGCGTGTCGTCGGGGTCTGCGGATTGGCGCATTGCTTCGTAGGGCAGGACGAACTCGCTCATTGTGGAGTCGAAGCGGGCCTGAGATGGTGCAATGGTGCTCTGCGCGTAACCGGGCGGTTCCGGGTAGGCGTAGCTGTAGAAGAATGGCTCGATGCCAGGCGCTCCGGGCCAGAAGCCGCAGCTGCTGACCTCGTGTGAATAGGCGTCGCGGGTTACGCGATCGGGGAGTCCCGGCATGCTGGGATGTTCCGGTGCGGGACGGCCGGAGAAACGAGTGCAGGCGAGATCGAGGGCTCCCCAGTAGAGGTGGATGGGGCTGACCTTGCCGGTGAAACGAGCGCGAAAGATGGTGAAGACTCTTGTGGTTTGAAGGAGGATGCGCCAGAAGCGGTTTGCATATACGGGGTCGTAGGCCTGGTGAGTGTGGTCCTGCTCGAAGGGGATCGGGTCTGCGATCTCGACAGGCATGTGCCAGATGCGCACTGGTGTGTTGAGCTGATTGAGCGCGGTCATGACGGCCTGGTAGAACGCAGCGACGGACATGGGTTGGAGGAGCAGGGTGTGGCGACCGCCATCGCTGGTCTGCAGTATGAGAAGGTGTTCGATGAAGTCGAAGTCGATCTGGAGCATTCGCAAGCCGTGCGGCATGGGTGCGGTCGTGAGGCCGTGCACGGTTGGGTAGAGGGTTACGTTCCACGAATGGTTGATTGCGGGCATGAGCGCGAGCCGTATCTTGCCGACGATCTGCATCCAGAGTTGCAGGGTGGCGCAGGTATCGCTCCATGCGGCCTGGGGCAGAGCAGGCCAGACGTCGGTGGGACGGGTTGGCGCATCGCGGTTAGTCAGCGGCATGGCTTCTCGCAACGACAATCATACTTCCAAGTTATAAGGTCGTGTCGACGAGGAAATTAATTCCTGTTCGCAAAGTTCGGGGTCGGTATAAGACGATATTTCATACGTTTTGTATTAAGCCGTCGAGAACAGATTTGAGGCCGAAACGAAAAGCTTTAAGAGGGTTTGCATGTCGAGGTGAAGCGAGCACTTTGGCGAGCTGTGGGAACTGTCCTGTCGCAAGAAGGCTGCGCAGATAAGGCTCTGCTATCGTTCGCTTTTTCTCTTCAGTCAGTTGGTGACGCCGATTATTCTCCATCTCACCTACTTCATAGGTTACCGATCCGAAGATAAACGCCCAGATTACGCCAACCATATCAAGCTGGACGTCCAGATTTCTTCCAATGGAGGCGGTGGAGGACAAGACAAATTCGAACCAGCGGAGGTAGTTCGGGCCAAGTGTTGGGCGTTGGATCAACAACGTGGCTAACCATGGATGGCGAAGCATCGTGGCGCGGGTTGCGATCGCGACGGAGGTGACATCCTTGCGCCAGTCCTTTGTTGCTCGTGCTGGAATTTTTATCTCGCTAAAGGCATGGTCCAGGATTAAATCTAGAAGATCGTCGCGGTCCGCGACATACCGATAGAGGGTCATTGTGCCGGCTCCGAGCCTCTCAGCCAGACTCCGCATCGATAGGCCCTCGAGACCGGCTTGATCTGCTAACTCCATGGCCGCATTGGTAATGCTGAGATAGTTCAGCTTGCGGTCTTTTCTTCTTTCTTCCATACGTTGCCATATAAGCGCGTGGTGGAGGTTTTCTTTGTTTGAGCTCTTGACCATCTTCTTCCCTTTCATTAGAGTACGACATACGCTTTATGAGTACAGTGTACGCAGAGAGAGAGAGAGAGAGAGAGAGAGAGAGAGAGAGAGAGAGAGAGAGAGAGGATTGATGACGTCGTCTATTGTTCCGTTTGATTTTGGTATTTATCCAGGAGGCGCGGCTGGCGGCGATACAGGTCTTCTTACCGGTCTTGCTGACGATCGAGAAGCAATTGTTGATTGCCTTGACCGCCTGCAGGGTTCTTCGGCTCGGCTGATTGTTCGCGTGTATGACAGCTTTCAGGATGCGGGTAGTCCTCTTGAGAAGATGGCAACAGCTCCCGCCGATTTTTAAGCAATATGCCCGAGCCGGAGCACGTCCTTTGGACCTTGTACTTCAATTTCGTTCTGCTTCAGCAGACATTGAAGGCTATCTTGCATTTATTCGCAATCGAATTGAACTGCATCACGACTATTTGTACTCCTTACAGATCACGGAGGAGCCGAATTTCAAGGATGGGCCTGATGTCATTGACGGATCGTATCCTGAGGTGCTGAATGCACTGGTCGAAGGTGTTATCGTTGCGAAACAAATGTTGCGGGAGTTGGGAGCCGAGATAGGTGAAAGTCGGATTTAATGCGACGCCGACGTTTGGTCCTGCCGCCGCATTCTGGAGCCAACTCAAGGTGCTCGCAACGCCGGAGTTTGTCGAGGCTTTGAACTTCGTTGGATTGGATTTCTTTCCTGACGTCTTTCGACCCGCGGCTCCGGATGGACAGGCTGGAGATGTAGCGTCGTCGGTCACGGGCATTTTGGAAGCGATGCGCAATATCTGGCTGCCTGAGGCCAATATTTCAGATTCCGTTGCTATTCACATTACAGAACACGGCTGGCCGACGGGACTGACTCGCTCTGCCGAACGCCAGGCAGACGTGTTGGAAACTGTCGTTCGCACTGTGTACTCTCTGCGAGCGCGTCTCAACATCGAACGATACACACTGTTCAGTCTTCGCGACGTCAGTCTGTCAGATGCGGAAGATAATCTCTTCCGCTACTTCGGCATCACCGACGCACGGTATGTGCCGAAGTTAGCCTTTGGACGATTTCAGGCCTTGATTGACGAACTGAGCCTGCCTGTTAGGTAGTGTGGTCGACGATGATCTTCCAGCCCTGGTCGGTTTTTTCGAAGACGAGGGAGAAGATGCCGTCGGCGTTGCCACCGTCTTTCTTGCTGCGGTCGAGATGGTATTTGCCGATAACTACGGCGAATCTTTCGTCGAGAGGATGGACCTCGAGCTCGGAGAAGCCGAGGCTGCCCATGGCCGCTTTGTTGGGGTAGTTGTGGCGATACTCGTCGAGCATGCCGTCGACGCCACGGAAGACCTGGTGGGTGACGAAGATGGTGTCCGGGGAGTTTTTATAGCCCTGGATGAAGCCCGGGAGATCGCCTTTATTCCATGCGTCCTCCTGGGCCACGAGGACCTTGATGATATCGAGCTCTTGCCTAGAGGCGGTCTTGAGCTGATCGTCCTGCGCGTGTGCGGAGAGAGTGATGGCGAGAATGAGGGCTGTGGCGTAGAGGCGGAAGCGGAGTGGCACGGGTGTCACCTCGGAGGAATACAGACGATGTAGCTAATGTAGCCGATGCGTCTGATGTTGGGACAGGCTTCAGGAAAGCTTATTGTCGTCGCAAGGATTGCGATCAACGGATTGCGGCTCACTAACACTACGGTGCAGTCCGTCACATTCGCGCAGGAAATACGGTGCGGTGGACTAGAATCTATGTATGGGCTTGAACTCCAGTGTTTCCGCACATACGCGAGTTGTGCATGCGGTCTGTTCGCATGATTGCCCGGACTCGTGCGGCGTTCTGGTGACAGTGGATGAGCTGAGCGGACGCGCAGTGAAGGTGCAGGGCGATCCTTCGCATCCGGTGACGCGTGGATTTTTGTGCGGCAAGGTGGCGAAGTATCTGGACCGGGTTTATTCGCCGGATAGATTGCTCTATCCAATGCGGCGAAGGGGGGGTGTGCCTAAGGGGCAGCTGCCGCAGGGACGCGAGGCGGAGGCGTTTGAGCGCATCACGTGGGATGAGGCGTTGGATGAGATTGCTGCGCGGCTGAAGAGGATTGCGGCAGAGTTTGGGCCGGAGAGCGTACTGCCCTACAGCTATGCAGGGACGATCGGCCAGTTGGGGTATGGGTCGATGGATCGACGATTCTTTCACCGGCTGGGTGCGTCGCAACTGGATAGAACGATCTGCGCGACGGCTGGCGGTACTGCGCTGAAGAGCGTGTATGGCGTAAAGCTGGGGACAACTCCGCAGGACTTCGCCCATGCCGGACTGATTATTGCGTGGGGCGCGAACATCCACGGCAACAACGTTCATCTGTGGCCGTTTATTGAAGAGGCGCGGCGAGATGGTGCACGGCTGGTGGTGATCGATCCGTATAAGACGCGGACGGCGGCGCTGGCGGATGAGCATCTGGTGATCAATCCAGGAACCGATGCGGCACTGGCGCTTGGGCTGATGCATGTGATTCTGCGTGAGGGTTTGGAAGACCGCGAGTATATCGACCGCTGCACGATTGGGTTTGCGGAGTTGAAGGCGCATGCATTGAAGGAGGAGTACTCGCCGGAGAATGTGGAGCGCGCGACGGGCATAGCGGCTGAGACGATTGTGCGGCTGGCTCGAGAGTATGCGCGAGCTGGACGTAATGGTCGCAAGCCGGCTGCGATTCGGCTGAACTATGGAATTCAGCGGAGCGATAATGGCGGAACAGCGACGCGAGCAGTGTGCATGCTGCCGCTGTTGACGGGTTCCTGGCGGTCCAAAGGCGGTGGGCTTGCAGCTTTCTACTTCAGGATCGTTTCCGTTTGATGCGGATGCGCTGGAGATGCCGGAGTTGATGAAGGCGAGTCCGCTGGGACGAGCGGCGCGCGTAGTGAATATGAGCCAGTTGGGGCGGGCGTTGACGCGGGACGATGCTGGCGTGGGCGGGCCTCCCGTGAAAGCGCTGTTTGTTTACAACTCAAATCCGGCGGCTGTGGCTCCGAACCAGAACGATGTGCTGCGCGGGATGGCGCGGGAGGATTTGTTCGTGGTCGTCCATGAGCAGTTCTTTACGGACACGGCGGACTATGCGGATGTGCTGCTGCCTGCGGCGACGTTTCTTGAGACGAAGGATGTTCAGGGAGCATATGGGCATCTGTTCGCGCAGGTTTCGCAGAGAGCGATTGAGCCGCTGGGCGAGGCCCGGAACAATGTCACGCTGTTTGGCGAACTGGCGCGGCGGATGGGATTCGATGAGGCCTGCTTTGATGATCGCGAGGACGAACTGATCGATCAGGCACTGAAGACGGAGAATCCCTGGTTTGCAGGAATCACACGGGAGCGGTTGGAGCGCGAGGGGCATGTTCCGCTGCAGTTGCCGGTGAATGAGGATGGAGTGACACTGCCGTTTTCGACGGCGGAGTGGTTCAGGACGGCCAGCGGCAAGGGCGAGCTGACGCCTGTGCCGGTGTTCGTTGCTCCGGTGGAGTCTCGGGGCGGCGCGGATGCAGGGAAGTATCCGCTCGAGTTTCTGCCGAGGAAGGCGGACAACTATATGAACTCGACGTTCGCGAATCTGCCGGGGCATCAACGGATGGAGACGAGGACCGCTGGGATACTGGAGATGCATGCGACCGATGCTTTGCCACGGGGAATCGTGGAAGGCGATGAGGTGGAAGTGTTCAATGGTCGCGGGAGAATCACGCTTCGGGCGCATGTGAATGGGCATGTTGGCGCAGGTGTGGTTTCGGCGCGGCTGGATTGGAACAAGCTGGCAGTGCGAGGCAGTAATGTGAATGCGCTGACGAGCGAGCGGCTTACGGATATTGGCGGCGGAGCCACTTTTTATTCAACGCTGGTTGAAGTGCGGAAGACTTAGTCACAATCGTTGATTAGCAGCTTCTCTTGAAGGATTCGAGGAGAAGAGATTTTCCAGAGTAATGAAGGAGTGTGCATGGTAGAGGGTTTGCCGGAGCTGGAAGAGATCAAGAAGGCGGCGGAGTTGGTGTATAGGACGATGCCGGCTATGCCTCAATACTCGTGGCCGCTGTTGAATGAGCGAGCCGGGGCTGAGGTTTGGGTGAAGCATGAGAATCATTCGCCGGTGGGAGCGTTCAAGATTCGCGGTGGGTTGGTCTATATGGATTGGCTCAGGCGGGAACGGCCAGAGGTGACGACGGTGGTGTCGGCCACTCGGGGAAATCATGGGCAGTCTATTGCGCTGGCTGCGGCTCGGTGCGGGCTGCGCGCGGTAATTGTTGTTCCACAAGGCAACAGCGTGGAGAAGAACCGGGCGATGCGTGCGCTGGGCGCGGAGCTGGTGGAGCATGGTGAGGACTTTCAGGCTGCGCTGGAACATGCCGTGCACCTTGAGCGGGAGAATGGATGGCACTGGGTTCCGAGTTATCACAGGCTGCTGGTGACAGGAGTGGCAACCCTTGCGCTGGAGATGCTGTCGGCTTGTCCGGCGATGGATACGGTGTATGTGCCGATCGGGTTGGGGTCGGGCGTTAGTGGAATGATTGCCGTACGGAATGCGCTGGGGCTCAAGACGAAGATCGTGGGAGTGACCTCGACGCTGGCTCCGGCTACGGCGCTTTCGTTGTCGGCGGGGCGGGTGGTGGAACACGCGGTGTCGACGAGGATCGCGGATGGCGTGGCTTGCCGGAAACCTGTTGAGGAGGCGCTCGCGGTGATTCGTGCGGGGGTGGAACGGATCATCGAGGTCGATGACGATGAGGTGGAGGAGGCAATGCGAGTTTATTTTGCCGATACTCATAATGTGGCCGAAGGAGCAGGGGCGCTTGGGCTGGCGGCTTTGCTGAAAGACCGTCCGGCTGGAGGGCGCGTCGGGACGGTGCTTGGCGGCGGGAATGTGGATAGCGCAGTATTTGCCCGGGTGATTGCGGACAGAGCGGGGATGTAAGAATCACTAATGGATGGGCGTTTTTCTGCGTAAATCGGGCATGATTCGATGGTTTGGCCGTGTCTGGCCGGGCCGGAACCCTCGGCAGAACTCGCTAACGGCGGGCACGCTCCCATATAATCGAAACTCCCCCTACAGGAATCGGCGGGGCGTGATTTTTAGAGCAGTGAGGGTGTGCGTATCTTTACCGTGAATCGAGAGAGCGGAAGCTCCCTAAAGAGAAAGACCAAGCCTGTGTGCACGCGCTCCAGCCGCTCCCGCATCGCTTATGCTGCGTTGATTGCTGTCCTTGCTGCTGGAGCAGTTCCTTCCCTGTTTGCGCAGGCGGCCCCAAGTCCCGTAGCCGGTGCAGCCCAGACGCTTTGCCAGCCGCAGGTGATCGGCAATCGCCGCATCCCGAAGGAGTCGGTTCTGGCGCGTCTGTTCTCGCACGAGGGCGATCTCTACGATCCGCAGGTGGTCGAGAGGGACTTCAACTCGCTGTGGAACACGGGTTACTTCGACGACGTGCGCATTGAGCGGGTAGACAGCCCGAAGTGCGTGCAGCTGGTCGTCTATGTGAAAGAGAAGCCGACCATCCGCGAGATCAACTACAAGGGCATTAGTGCGATTTCGCAGTCGGACATCCTCGAGGCCTTCAAGAAGGCGAAGGTGGGTCTGTCGGTCGAGAGCCAATATGACCCGACGAAGATCAAGCGGGCAGAGGTTGTGCTGAAGGAACTGCTGGCCGCTCACGGACACCAGTTCGCCACGATCAAGACCGAGGTCAAGACGATTCCTCCGGCCGCGGTGGCGATTACCTTCACGGTGAAGGAAGGCCCAACGGTGAAGGTGGGCAAGATTGCCTTCGATGGCAATCACAATGTCAGCGACCGGACGCTGCGTGCCTCGATGAAGAATCTGAGGCCGATTGGAATACCGCGCTCCATCATCTTCGAGAACTTGTTTGCGCGGACCTTCGACGCGACCAAGCTGGACGAAGATACCGAGCGCGTTCGTCAGGCTTATCGCGATCGCGGATACTTCAAGGCGCTGACGAGCGAACCGACGACGCATGTGCGCGACGCGGGCGGCATCAATCCGTTCACGCTGCGACCTTCGCGGGGCAAGCGGATCGACATTCTGATGCCGGTGGAAGAAGGCGAGCGGTACAGGCTCGGCGGTATCACGTTCACTGGCAACAAGGCATTTCCGAACACGAAGGCGTTGCGCGCGCAGTTCGCCCAGAGAGATGGCGAGTTCTTCAACGCCACGATGTTCAGCAAGGGCCTCGAACAACTTCGCAAGGCCTATGGCGAGGGCGGGTTTATCAACTTCGTCGGAACGCCGACACCTCGCGTAGACGAGGCGAAGAAGCTGATCTATCTCGATATCGACATCGATGAGGGCAAGCCGTTCTATGTCGCGCGCATCGAATTTACGGGCAATACGATTACTCGCGATAAGGTGATTCGGCGCGAGCTGTTGCTCGAAGAAGGCCAGATCTATAACAACAGGCTCTGGGAGCTTTCGATCCTGCGTTTGAATCAGTTGAACTACTTCGAGACGCTGAAGGCCGATCAGGACTCTGAGAGCCGTCAGAACCCGGACGATGGAACGGTTGATCTGCTGTTGAAGCTGAAGGAGAAGGGCAAGAACTCCATCGGCCTGAACGGCGGCATCAGCGGTCTGTCGGGCACGTTCATCGGTCTGAACTACGAGACGAACAACTTCCTGGGCCTGGGCGAGACGCTTTCGGTCGAGGCGAATATCGGCGACCTGTCGCGCAGACTGAGCTTCGGGTTCACGCAGCCGTACTTCCGCAACAAGCCGATTTCGCTCGGCGTGCAGGTGTTTACGCAGAAGTACGACTACAACCCGTCGAAGAGTTATGCGATCTCAGGCGGCAATCAGAGCGAGAACCTGACGAATGCGCAGCAATCGCTGCTGACGAACTACAACACGGCGACGACTGGACTGACGCTTTCTGTAAGCAAGCCGCTGCGCCATTTGTTCGCGCATACGGGTGTGAGCCGGGTCGGCGCTTCGTACTCGCTGTCGCGGTCGTCTGTGACGACGTTCAACGACAATACGCGCAATGTGTTCCAGTCGCTGGCGTTCCGTTCGGGCGTGCAGGGACAGAACCAGCTGGACGGCATCATCACGTCGGTGATCACGCCGAGCTTCACGTTCTCCAGTCTCGATCGCGCGGTCGGTCCTCACGCGGGCAAGGACTTCAACATCGCGGTGCAGGTTGCGGGAGCGGGCGGCAATGTGAAGTACTACTCGCCGCAGCTGAGCTACCGTCAGTTCTTCCCGATGAAGGGTCTGAGGGTAAACCGCGAAGGCCACAATGTTCTGGGTTACCGCGTGCAGTTCGCGCATATCTCGGGCTTCGGCGGCCAGGTTGCTCCGCCGACGAACCGTATCTATAGCGGCGGCGAATCGGATCTTCGCGGATTCGATGTGCGATCGGCCAGTCCGTATACGTTCATTCCGAATAAGGTGATGTTCAACCTGACGAATCCGGACGGAACGACTGTGCCGCGCGATCCGACAAATCCCGCGTTGGGAAATGTACAGATCCCACTGCCGATCTACCGGTTGGCTTCGGTTGGCGGAGACACCAGCTTTACGACGAATCTGGAGTATCGCATCCCGATCATTAGCCAGGTGACGTTCGCGTTCTTCACGGACTTCGGAATGACGTTCGACGCGCAACCGCAACAGCTGCGCCAGAGCGTGGCGGGCCAAGCTGCGATCTCCAGCCCACTGTATGGATGCCCTCAGTTCGTCAACGGAGCCTGCTTCGGAGGGACGTCGATTGCCTTCCCAGGGCGGTTGATTACGGTTCCGGGAACGAACTTTGTGCCGCGTATGTCGAACGGTGCGGAGTTGCAGGTGATCCTGCCGATCGTAAACGCTCCCTTCCGGTTGTATTACGCCTATAACCCGCTTCGTCTCTACGAGTCGATTCCGCAGAAGCTTGCAACCGACGCAGCGACGTTCCGAGGCTTCTTCCCAGACTCTGGTGCGGGGCAGTTTACCTATCTGGAAGCAAACCAGCTTTATGGCGCAAACTATGTTCTCCGGGAACCGCGTAAGACCTTCCGGTTGACGGTCAGCACCACCTTCTAAATGGATAACCACCCTTTCTGGTGTGGGCTAAACGTGGAATCCCCGGCTTCGGCTGGGGATTCTTCCTTTAACCTGCTTCCGTAGAGCGAATGAATCGGCTTGTGCGGCCTCTGCGTACCCCCCCCTGGGGGGTATGCTTGGTAAGTTGCTTGTAATCAATACGTTGCTGTTTTATCCTCTCGCAAAATCGTCATTCTAAATGGCTTACGGCTAAATTCGTCTTTCTAAATGGTTTATGGATTTAAAGGTGAAGCCCCGGTTTTGGCCGGGGCTTTTTTTATCTCTAGTTCAATTATAGTGGGCTGGAGATAACTCCTGCACAATGCTTATGTTGTTGAGAGATAATGAGTTAGGTTGTTTTTGGACTTGACAAGGGATTTTGCTGAGGAATTTGGGAATTTATTTTGTAAATGATTGATTCTTGGATAGTTGCGGATTGGTATGTAGCCGAATCTTAGCACGGTGAGCGTCCTCAAGATGGGCCACCCAGTCTCTGGGTGAGTTGGGAAGCAGGATAACCCACCCTTCGCAAAAGTCGCGAAGGATGGGGCACCCGGCTTAGATGGGCAGCTGGTTTAGTGGTGATGATCCTCTCCGTGAGGAGTCTTTGCCTCCGGCGCGGGCCGCTGTTGAGAATGGGGTTGCGACCGGAACTCCGCGGCATGGGGAGCGGGCCGTTCGGCTGGCTGAGATCTTTGCATCTGGGGTTGGGTCGGTTTTGGCTGCATTTGCGGAGTTGGCCGTTCCATCGGTTGCGACCTCTCCATCTGCTGGGGTGGAGGCTGGACGGTTCTCGGTTGAACGTGCGGGACAGGTCTGGATTGATTCTCGGGAACTGCTCTCGTTTGGGGTTCGGGCGCAGGTCTTATCTGAGGCTGTGTTTGCGTCGTGGGTCTCACCTCCTGCTGCTGGCGCTCGGCAAGGCGAGGCTGCTGAGGCGGGGTGGGATTGGCGGACCTGATTTGAGGCTCGCCGGGACGAGTCGTAGGCTGCGCAGGATGCACCGCTTGCACCTGCGGCTGCGCTGGACGGACGGGCTGGATTTGCGGATGTGCTGGTTGGATCTGATGGTGGTCCGGGTGATCTGCTCGGGACTGCGGTTTGTCGGGTTGGCTCGGGCGCGGCAGGTTGACCGGCATGGGACGGGTTATGGGGTGGACGCTGTGGTCGGCGGGTAAGGGGCGAGGTGAGGCGACGATGGTGGGACGTCCCTTGTTCTGGCTGTAGAACTGCTGGCGGTTTTCGGCCGCCTGTCGCTGGTTCTGGATCTGGGCGGACATTGGTGGGGTCCGGGGGCCGTGCATGGCTGCGAGTTCTGCGGGCTGTGGGCGGACGGGGATGCCACCGCGGCCTCCGTTGTAGGAGATACGGTTGTAGTTGTTGTTGACGACGACGGTGCGGTTGTAGACGTTGGTGATGCGTGTCTCGTTCACGCGGTTGACGGCGCGGTTGTAGTAGAAGTTGTTGCCGTTCCAGTAGCCTCCGTGATAACCGGAGCCGGTGTAGCCGAAGCCGTAATCAATACCGCCGTAGAAGCCGATGTGCAGTCCCCAGAAGCCGCGGTGGAAGCGGTAGCGATTGTCGTAGAAGGCCCAGTAGCCGGGGGTCCAGAGCGCGCCGGGATAGGGGGCGAGAACCCAGGCACCGGGAACCCAGTAGTAGCCGACGGGGGCGTAGCTCCAGTAGCCGGGCGTCCAGATGTAGTTTGGAGCGGGGGCTTCTGGCTGCTGGTAGGTGGGGAGGGGAGGCGGGGGCTCGTTGGCCTCAAGCGCCTGCTGGCCGGCGTCGACCTGGTCCTCGTAGTTCTGGTCGTAGGTGTCGTTTGGGTTGGAGGCCTGAGGTTGTTGCGGCTCGGTGGGGGCTCCGGCCTGGGTTCCGGTTTGCGCGTACTCTTCGGCTCGCTGCTGGCTCTCGTTTTCCTGACGCGCGGGAAGGACGCGGGCTGGAGCGGCTTGCTGTGCGGGGGTTGCGGCCTGTTGCTGGGTACCGCTGACGGGGGCCATGTTGGCGTCGGCGGGATCGGGGCCGGAGTCGTTGGCTGCGATGTCGGCATCGGGAGCCTTGTGGCATCCGGTGAAGGATGCGATTCCGGCGAGGGATGCGATTCCTATTGCAAAGATTAAAACGTATCTCTTGCAGGGCCTGGGAAGAAGTATTGCAGTCATGACGCTTTGTCCTCTTTCGGGATTAACCCGAATATCTTAGGTGAGATGCGTTTTGCGGGTTGATCCGGAGGGAGGGAGAGGGGAAAGATGACTGATTATTACCAGATTTGTGGCTCTTTCAGTGGCAACGTTGACGACTTTTTAGGCATCGTCTGTACCGCAGACCGGAACGGACGTAAAATAATTTCGATGGCAGGCTGTCTTCCAACTACGAAGCGCTTTCGCCACGGTCGCCCGGACCGCGGTCGCTGACACCATACCCCTTCCCTGAAAATTTGATAGGCTTCACCCGTTGCCGCCTGTGGTTGCATCAAGTGCCCACGGCCCTTACTTCGCGCTGAAATAAGCGCTTTGGAGAAGAAAATGTCGACCCCCAAGAGTGCTCATCCTGATTCGTTCAAAAGCAAATCAACTTTGAAGTCCGGTTCGAAGACCGTGAATATCTTTCGTCTGCAGGCTGTGGCTGATGGTGGCGTGAATCTTACGCGACTTCCCTTCTCGCTGCGGATTCTGCTGGAGAATCTGCTGCGTCATGAAGACGGGCGGACGGTGACGGCGGACGATATTAAGTTTCTGGCGAACTGGGATCCGAAGGCGGAGCCGTCGCGCGAGATTGCGTATATGCCGGCGCGGGTGCTGATGCAGGACTTTACCGGCGTGCCTGCGGTTGTCGATCTGGCGGCGATGCGCGATGCGATGAAGGCGCTGGGGGGCAATCCGGAGAGGATCAATCCGCTGCAGCCGGCGGAGCTGGTGATCGACCACTCGGTGCAGGTGGATGAGTTTGGGACGACGCGGGCGTATGACCTGAATGCGGCACTGGAGTTTCAGCGGAACCGCGAGCGGTATGCGTTTTTGAAGTGGGGGCAGACGGCGTTCAATAATTTTTCGGCGGTGCCGCCGGGGATGGGGATCTGCCATCAGGTGAACCTGGAGTATCTGGCGCGGGTGGTGTTTACGACTGAGCCGGATGCGGACGGGAGATGTCGTTGCGTATCCGGATACGCTGGTGGGGACCGACTCGCATACGACGATGATTAATGGGTTGGGTGTGCTGGGCTGGGGCGTCGGTGGGATTGAGGCCGAGGCTGCGATGCTTGGACAGCCGGTGAGCATGCTGGTGCCGCAGGTGGTTGGGTTCAAGCTGACGGGCAAGTTGAAGGAAGGCACTACGGCTACGGATCTGGTGCTTACCGTGACGGAGGCTCTGCGGAAGCTGGGTGTGGTTGGGAAGTTTGTCGAGTTTTATGGGCCGGGGATTGCCGAGTTGCCGCTGGCCGATCGCGCGACAATTGCGAATATGGCTCCGGAGTATGGGGCTACCTGCGGGATCTTCCCGGTGGATGCGGAGACGCTGCGGTATCTGCGGCTGACGGGGCGGACCGGAGGAGCAGATCGCTCTGGTGGAGGCTTACTACCGCGAGCAGGGGATGTTCCATACGGCAGGATGCGGCGGAGGCGGAGTACTCGGCTACGATCTCGCTGGATCTGGCGACGGTGGAGCCGAGTGTGGCGGGGCCGAAGCGGCCGCAGGATCGGGTGCTGCTGTCGAAGGCGGGTGACGAGCTTCAAGGAACAACTGCCTGCGCTGCTGGGGCCGAATGCAGGCGCGCAGACGGTTCGGCAGCTGGTGCGTTGGGAGGGTGAGGGTGGGCATGCTTCCGCCACGGGAGATATCGCGAGTAAGGCTGGGTCGCCTGCGCCGGTGGTCGAGACGTCTACGGTTGCGGTGGCTGAAGAGGGTGGCGTGGCGACGCTGGAGGCTCCGGCGGTTTCGATTCGGAGCCGGTTTGGTGTTGATCCTGATCGGTACCTGCATCATGGGTCGATTGTGATAGCGGCGATTACTTCGTGCACGAATACTTCGAATCCTTATGTGATGATTGCGGCGGGATTGCTGGCGAAGAAGGCGGTGGAGAAGGGATTGAGGACGCCGCCGTGGGTGAAGACTTCGCTTGCGCCGGGGTCGCGCGTCGTGACGGATTACTACGTGAAGTCGGGGCTGATGCCTTATCTGGATGAGCTGCGGTTCCAGACGGTGGGGTATGGGTGCACGACTTGTATCGGCAACTCGGGACCGCTGCCTACGGATGTTTCGAAGTCGATTGAAGACCATGGATCTGGTGGCGGTTTCGGTGCTGTCGGGGAATAGGAACTTTGAAGGTAGGATTTCGCCGGAGGTGCGGGCGAATTATCTGATGAGTCCTCCGCTGGTGGTGGCTTATGCGCTGGCGGGCCATATCGAACACAACTTTGATACGGAGCCGCTGGGCAAGGGCAAGGATGGGCAGCCGGTGTTTCTGCGGGATATCTGGCCGACGCAGAAGGAGGTCGCTGAGACTGTTGCGAGTTCGATTGATTCGGAGATGTTCCGACATGAGTACAGCACGGTGACGAAGGGCGACCAGAACTGGCAGAACCTGAAGTTTCCTGCGGGCGAAACGTATGGGTGGGAGGCGGACTCGACTTATATCCGGAAGGCGCCTTACTTTGATGGGATGGCTGCGGCGCCCGCTCCGGTGGAGGATATCCATGGGGCGCGAGTGCTGGCGGTGCTGGGCGATTCGGTGACGACGGACCATATTTCGCCGGCGGGGTCGATCAAGCTGAATGGGCCTGCGGGCAAGTACCTCACGGACCATGGGGTGAAGCCGGCGGACTTCAATAGCTATGGGTCGCGGCGCGGAAATCATGAGGTGATGGTGCGCGGAACGTTTGCGAATGTTCGGCTGCGGAACAAGCTGGCTCCAGGGACTGAGGGCGGTGTGACTCGGTTGCTGCCGGAGGGTATGCCGATGTCGATTTACGACGCTTCGGTTGCGTATGCGGAGCGCGGGACGCCGTTGGCGATTATCGCGGGCAAGGAGTATGGGTCGGGGTCGTCGAGGGACTGGGCTGCGAAGGGGCCGCGGTTGTTGGGGATTCGGTTTGTGATTGCGGAGAGCTATGAGCGCATTCACCGGTCGAACCTTGTGGGGATGGGGATTCTGCCGCTGCAGTTTTTGCCGGGGCAGAATGCTGAGTCGCTGCATCTTTCGGGCGAGGAGGTTTATCGGATTGGGGAGGCTCCGGGTGAGTTGAAGGCGATGCTGGATAGCAAATTTGCCAATGGTAAGGAGCTGGCGGTGTTTGCTGAGTCGGATACGGGCAAGACGACGGAGTTCTGCGTGAGCGTGCGGATCGATACGCCTCAGGAGATTCTGTACTACCAGAATGGCGGAATCCTGCAGTATGTTCTGCGACAGCTGGCGGCGAAGGGATAAAGCGGCGACCGCGGATTGTGCGGATAAGAACGGATAAGAACAGCTGCTGAGATGGTTTTGAACGAAAGATTATCTCAGCGGCTGGAGCTGTTTTTCTGTCAGGCTTTAGAGGTGTTGAGCTGTGGTGTCTCAAGAGGTTGTTGAAATCGAGGCTAAAACGGCTGATGAAATGGATTTTGGTTGAGGGCTAGCATGAGGCGGTGCCAGTTGTACTACGAGTCCAAGGTTGAAGATGCTGTTGGCGGCGGCTGAGGACGTAGAGGAAAGCTCCCGAGTTCTCGACGAATGGACAACAACCTATTGAAACTTCACATTTTAAAGCCCCTGCGTTTGCATCCGTTTGCGCAGGGCTGAAGTCCTGGCCCTGGGGTTCAGCAGGACCAGAGTCCTGCGCCTACCCAAAACGCTTTCCCCATAAAACAACGGCATGCGTGAAGGAGGCGGGCTTGTGCGCTCAATCGCTTCGGCGATGCGAAAATAGAGGGAATGCTCCAACTTTCATCTGCCGGCAAACGGTTCGGCCAAAAACTACTTTTTGAAGAAGCCAATTGGCTGATAACGCCGGACGAACGCACTGGTCTCGTCGGCGGCAATGGCACTGGTAAATCTACCCTGCTGAAGATTCTTGCGGGGGTGGAGTCGCTGGACTATGGCACGCTCTCGCGTGTGAAGGGGATGACCCTGGGGTATCTGCCTCAGGATGGATTGGCGCTGCGGGGCAAGACCGTGTTTGCTGAATGCTTGTCGGTGTTCGATCATCTGCATGCGCTTGAGGCAGAGTCGATTGAGCTGACGACGACGCTGTCGGAGGCCGATCCGAAGTCGCGCGAGTATGCCGCGGCGGCGGAACGCTACTCCGATATTGCGGACCAGCTTCATGTGCATGACATCTATACGCTGGACTCGCAGGTGGGTGCGGTGCTGGGCGGGCTTGGCTTCTCGCAAAGAAGACTGGGAACGACGGACGGAGGAGTTTTCGGGTGGGTGGCAGATGAGGATTGCGCTGGCGAAACTGCTGTTGCAGAAGCCTTCGCTGTTGCTGCTCGATGAGCCGACGAACCATCTTGATCTCGAGTCGCGGAACTGGCTGGAGAACTATCTGCATGACTATCCGAATGCGTTCATTCTGATCTCGCACGACCGGTACTTTCTTGATGTGACCGTGAACAAGACCGTGGAGATATGGAACAAGCGGATGCAGACGTACCACGGCAACTATGAGAAGTACGTGACGCAAAAGGAAGAACGGCGGACGCAGTTGATGTCGGCGTACAAGAATCAGCGTGATCGCATCGAGGCGCTTGAGGCGTTCATCAACAGGTTCCGGTATCAGGCGACGAAGGCGAAGCAGGTGCAGTCGCGGATCAAGGAGCTGGAGAAGATCGAGCGGATCGAGGTGCCGGAGGATGAGGCTACGATTCACTTCTCGATTCCGCAGCCTCCTGCGAGCGGACGTACGGTGATGGAGGTTTCGAATCTTACGAAGCACTATGGAGAGAAGCGGGTTCTTGAGGATCTGAACTTTACGATTGATCGCGGTGATCGTATAGCGTTGGTGGGTGCGAATGGGGCGGGTAAATCGACGCTGATTCGTATTCTCGCTGGACTGGAGCCACCGACGAGCGGAAACGTGAAGCTGGGGCATAACGTTCTGGCTGACTACTTTGCTCAGGACCAGTACAAGGTGTTGGATCCGAATGCGAAGATGCTCGATGACATCAGCGGAATTGCACCGAAGGTATCGCAGGTGGAGTTGCGGAGTCTACTGGGATGCTTTATGTTCTCGGGCGATGATGTGTTCAAGACGCTGGGAGTGCTTTCGGGCGGTGAGCGCAATCGGTATGCGATGGCGAAGATGCTGGTTTCGCCAGCGAATATGCTGCTGCTCGATGAACCTACGAACCATCTCGATCTGCGGGCGAAGGATGTTCTGCTGGATGCGATTGCAAACTTTACCGGGACGGTGCTGTTTGTGTCGCACGATCGCTACTTTATCGATGGGCTGGCTACGCGCGTGTTCGAGGTAGAAGACCGGCGGATGCATATCTATCCGGGTAATTACGAAGACTATTTGTGGCGTAAGCAGGGTGGGCCTGAGAAGGTTGCTACTTCGCTTACGAACGAGCTGACGTTAGCTGCTCCTGCTCCGGCGATTGTTGAGACGCCCGTTGCTGTTGAGGCTCCTCAGGCGTCGGTGAAGAGGCTGAATCCTATCAAGCTGAAACAACTGGAAGATCGGCTTCGGTTTACCGAGGAGGAGATTCCTCGGCTGGAGAGTGCCATCGCGGCCGCGGAAGAAAGGCTGGGGGTGTTTAGCTCGGCGGAGGAGTCGCAGCGGATTGCGGCGGAGTTGGAGCAACTTCGGAGCAAGCGGGCGGAGGTGCTGGCTGAGTGGGAAGAGCTGGCGTTGACGCTCGAGGAACAGAAACTGGCTTAGCGTATACTTCCGCGAATAAGTGGAGGACATGCTCTTGAGCGTTGCGACGTCGGATCAGGCTTTGTATGCGATTGTGAGTGGGGCTGCGCCTTCGACCATAGAGAATGTCTTGACTGTGATGCAGCAGATCGACCAGACGCTCGTCGATAGCGATGGTTTGAAGTGGTTCAACCGACTTTACATGAAGGTGACGCAGGAGGTGGACCTGAATCCTCCGGCGGGTGGGTGGAAAGACACGGCGTGGCTGGTGAAGCTGGATGTTGTGTTTGCAGATTTTTATTTCAAGGCCGTGGCGGCATTTCTAAGTGGCTCGGCTGATAGTCCGAATGCGTGGGATGCCTTGATGGAAGCGCGGTTTCGCGGGGGGATCGACCGGATACAGTTTGCGCTGGCGGGGATGAATGCGCATATCAATCATGATCTTGCGCTGGCGCTGCTCGAGACTGACAAGCAGATGAATGTGGTTCCGAATTACAGCAGCCCGCAGCATGTGGACTATGAGGCGGTGAATGGTCTGCTTGAGAAGGTGATGCCTGCAGAGTTGCAGATGCTGGCGACGGATGTGCTGGGGCAACTGGCGCAGGACACGGGAAAGGTCGGGCGGCTGCTGGCGTTCTGGAATGTGTGTAAGGCGCGGGATATGGCGTGGGACTTTGCGGATCATCTGCGAGGATTGAACGCGGTGACGCGGCCGGTGGCGATGAGCGCGCAGGATCAGGTGACGGGTGTGCTTGGGCGGGCAATACTGGCTTGTGCTTGAGGATCAAGTCGCGTTGGGTAACTTGACATCCTGAAGGCGAAACAAAGATATTCAAATGTATCCATGCGAGTTACTTTTTACTGTTTGGCCTACCAGGACCTAGCACTTTGTCGGGTGTTGTGTAGCGTGCCAACGGTGAAAGTAGCGATCCAGACTACTCCGATTCTTTAGGATTCTCTGAAATCTCCGTTACCGCTACCGTTGGCTATTTCAAAATTCCTCCAATGGATTGAAGTTATGGATGTTGAAGTCGAGAAATTCTCTATTGAATGGGTATTTCTTACGCAGGATCGTTGGAAAGAAAAAAATACAAAAGTTTGGCATTTTTAATCTTGCGTAAACCTACTCATCTCTTTATTGTTTGAAGAAACACCACATTTTTATCTAATTGTAGTTTTGAGTTTTCGCTCATCTGCATCTGGAGAGCTTTTCAGCTTCTCCAGAATGAGGCGTTTTCCCTTCCGACTCAAACGTAGACCTACCTCTATTTGTTTAACAGTAACGATTATCAGGAGAGCACTACCATGAAGTCATTTTCGAGGCACCTCCATCTCTATCTACTGGTACTGACGTTAGCGATGACGCAGTTGGTATCGGCGCAGACTTTCCGCGGCGGTATCGCGGGGTCAGTACAGGATTCGACCGGAGCAGTCGTTCCGAATGCAAAGATTTCGCTGCTCGGTACCGATACCGGATATACGCGCGAGACCGTCTCAACGAGTTCGGGAGTGTATAGCTTCCAGGATCTTCCGCTGGGCAATTACAGCATTACGGTAATCGCAATGGGTTTTCAGCAGACAAAAATTGACAAGATTGCGGTGAGACCCGGCCAGGTATATTCGCTGGATATCACGGTGTCAGTCGCTGCATCCAGCGAGCAGGTTGAGGTAAATGCCGCGGCAGTGGCGCTCGATACGGTGTCTTCGACCAACAATGCGGTTGTGAACGAAAAAGCAGTCGCAAATATTCCATTGAACGGCCGTGACTTTACGCAGCTCCTAAAGATTACGCCTGGCTTTAATGGTGCAGGATCAATGAACGGTGCGCGTACAAACCAAAATAACTGGCAGATTGACGGTGCCGATAACAACGATCTCTTTCACAACTCGGTGGGAGCCAACCAGGGCGGTGTCTCCGGTATTGCAGGTGTCACGCTTCCTATCGACGCGATCGACCAGTTTTCCGTGCAGTCGCAGGCGAATGCTGAGGTTGGCCGCAATGGCGGTGGCTTGATTAACATGGTGGTCAAGAGCGGAACGAATCACTTTCATGGAAGTGCTTACTATTTCAACCGCAATGAATTTTTTGCTTCAAAGAGCTCCATGTTGCCGACGTCTGCACGCAAGCCAAAGATTCGCAACAATCAGTTCGGCGGATCGCTGGGCGGCCCTCTCGTGCACGATAAGCTCTTCATGTTTGTGAACTACGAACGTCAGAAGTACATCATTGGAGCACAATCCGCGGCGACCGAACCGACAGCAGCGTGGGTCGCGCAGGCAACGCAGCTTTTGACCAATCACAACATTCCAGTAAGCCCGACTTCTTTGAATCTGCTCACGCTATGGCCGCAAGGGAATGCGCCTACAGGTGGAGCGACGTTGAATAACTACTTCGATTCTCGTCCACAGACCGGATACAGCGATAACACCGTTGGCAAGCTTGATTGGAATCTAACGTCGCGGCAGACGCTTTCGGCGCGTGCATTCATCGGAACGGGTCGTCAGCTGGGAAATGCCGGCGTCAACATATGGGAGTACTACCAGCTTGCTCCCAATCACGTTCATAACTACGCGCTTACGCATAACTGGGCTGCAACGGACCATCTGTCTAACCAGTTGCTGGCTGCGGTGAACTACTTTGGCCAGACGTTCAATGACAATGTTCACGACCAGAACATTCCTGCGCTGGGCTTGAATACCGAGGTAACCAATCCCATGCTCTTTGGCGCACCAACAATGACGATCACAAGTTTCGATCAGGTTGGTGTGACGCCGCCACTTGGACGTCAGGACTACACAGGCATGGTCAACGACACGGCAACGCTGGTCCGCGGAAAGCACCAGTTCCGCGGCGGCGGCGAGTTCCGCCGGAACTACATGAACCTGCTGTATCAGCGCAATGTTCGAGGATCATTCAACTTTGACGGCACCGCGTATACGGCGATTAACCCAACCAACAACTATGCTACAGAAGGCGATGGAACAACGCGCGCACTGGCAGATTTCCTTGCCGGCTATGCGACATCTGGCACCATCGTGTATGGCACGCTGCAGCGCGACCTCTATATGAACCAGTGGAGTATTTTTGGTCAGGATCAATATCAGCTGTTACCAACACTGACATTCAACTACGGCCTGCGCTGGGACTATTCGGGTCCGGTCTATTCAACAAATGGAACGTTGTCTAACTTCGATCCAAATTCAACGACCGGCTTTGCGATCGTCGGTCAGGACATCAATACGATCTATCCACGGAGTTATACAAACGTTGCTCCCCGTTTCGGTTTCTCTGCGCAGGCGTCGAACAAACTGGTGGTTCGTGGAACCTATGGTATTTACTACGATCTGCCAAACCTGAATGGTTTCTTTGATAACCGTCCAGGCAATGGAGCATCTGTGGGTATCCAGGCAAACAGAACCGGACCGAGCCCGGTCCTTACAGTTTCGAAGTCTTCTGCGTTCCAGATTGTGACTGACGTCAATCCACTGCCCAGCACGGGTGCGGCGGCCACCTTTGGCGTCTCCACTGTCGACCCGGGCTTTAGAAATGCCTATGTTCATAATTTCAATCTGAATACGCAGTATCAACTGGGTCGCAACTCGATCGTTCAGGTAGGCTATGTCGGCGCCCTGGGGCGTCGCCTGTTCAACCTCGTCGATATCAATCAAGCGGCTCCGAACAGTACTGGGTCTACGCAACAAAGTACCCGTCCTTATTTCGCGAAGTTCCCATCCTTCGCTGCGATCAACCAGTATGAGTCGAAGGCTGCCTCGAACTTCCATTCGTTGCAAGCGATGATTCGTACGAGCAGCTTTCATGGACTGACGGCTCAGGCAGCTTATACCTATGGTCACAGTCTCGATAACGTCTCCGGTACGCGCGGATTTGCTCCACAGAACTCACTTGATCTGGGCGCAGAGTATGGAAACGCGGACTTTGACACTCGGCACACCTTCAACGCTTATGCTGTGTATGAGGTGCCGAAGTTCACTGAACACTGGAAGCCTCTGACAAGCGGCTGGCAAGGGAACGTGTTTGCGACGTTCTTTACAGGCAAGCCAATCAACATCAAAACGAGCACCAACAACAGCGGTGTAGGCGAGTTCCAGGATCGCGCCGTCAAGGTAGCAAATCCGTACACAACTTCACACTCACTGGTTCGTAGCTCTCCAACCGCTGGCGCATATGTACAGTGGTTCGCACCTTCCGCCTACGTTCTGCCTGCAAAGGGAACCTTCAGCGGCATGCATCGGAACGAAGGCCGCGGCCCAGGCTTTGGAACGGTGGATGCTTCTCTGGTGAAGAACACCCTGCTGCATGAGGGTGTTAATCTTCAGCTTCGTGCGGAGATGTTCAATATCTTCAACCGTCTCGAATCTGGCCAATCCAAGCGGCTCGTTTACGTCCAGCTCGTTTGGACGGTCAACAACCACGACAGGCGACAACGCAGGCGCCCCAGGTATCGGCTCGGGCGAACCTTTCAACGTACAGTTTGCGGGTAAGATTATTTTCTAATTACCTGCATGCTTAACTAACGGGCACAGGCTGAGAACGAAACGTTCTCGGCCTGTGTTGTTTTCGACCGATGTTTTCACGTGAACGACAGGAGATTTTGAATGAAGCGTGTTGCTGCTTTTTTGACTGGGGCTGCCTTGCTGGCAACGCAGCCGGTGTTTGCACAGATGGGTGCTCCGGGGACGGAACGAGCGGGGATGCCTGCGGTTGCGGGGCCGTTGGCGGCGAAGTATAAGACCGATGCGGACAGGATTCTGCAGGCGGCTATGGCGGACGACGAGGGATATGCGGATCTGGCTTATCTGACGGATCACATTGGGAAGCGTGTAAGCGGAAGCCCGCAGCTCAATACGGCTGTAGAGTGGGGCGCGGAGTTGATGCGGAAGGCTGGGCTGCAGAATGTTACGGTGCAGCCTGTGATGGTTCCACATTGGGTGCGGGGTAATGAGTCGGCGACGATTCAGTACAGGGGTGAGGCGGGGACGATCACGAAGCCGCTGCATATGCTGGGGCTCGGTATGAGTGTGGGGACGCCTAAGGAAGGGATTACAGCTCCTGTGGTGTTCGTGCATGACTTCACGGAGTTGGATGCGCTGCCTGACGCGGAGGTGAAGGGCAAGATAGTGGTGTTCAATCCGGGTTGGCATGGATATGGCGTGGGCTCGATGTATCGGACTGGCGGGCCTTCGCGGGCTGCGGCCAAGGGTGCAGCTGCGGTTTTGGTGCGGTCGGCTACTGGGTTGGCGATGCAGATTCCGCATACGGGGACGCTGCGGTATGACGAGAAGCAGCCGAAGGTTCCATCTGCGGCGATCTCGGTTGAGGATGCGCTGCTGATTGAGCGGCTGGCGAAGGAAGGTCCTGTCACGGTGCATCTGCAGATGGATGCGCATATGGAGCAGGATGTGAAGGCTGGCAATGTGATCGGTGAGATTGTGGGGAGCGAACATCCGGAGCAGGTTGTGGTTCTGGGTGGTCACATCGACTCGTGGGATGTGGGACAGGGCGCGCAGGATGATGGATCGGGCATTATGGCTACGTTTGAGGCGGTATCGCTGATCCACAAGCTGGGGCTGAAGCCGAAGCGGACGATCCGGATTGTGTTCTGGGTGAATGAAGAGAATGGCGGCGCTGGCGGGCGGGCTTATCGCGAGTGGGTTGGCGATAAGATCGGCGATCAGGTTGCCGCGATTGAGATGGATGGCGGCGCGGAGAAGCCGTTGGGGATTGGATATGGCGGATTCGGCGGTCCTCGGAGGCCAGCGCCTCCGGCTCCGGGTGCTGCTGCGGCTCCTGCAGCGTCGGGCGGGTTCGATGAGAGCTCGCTTTCGCCTGAAGAGAAGCAGTCGTTCGTTTACCTGAAGGATATCGCTTCCCTGCTGGGTTCGATTGGCGCGGATACGGTTTCGCCGGGCGGCGGTGGATCGGACATTGGGCCGATCGTTGCCGATGGCGTTCCGTCGCTTAGTCCGCGGACGGTTGGTGAACACTACTTCGACTGGCATCACACGGAAGCCGATACGCTGGACAAGGTTGATCCGGATTCGTTCAAGAAGAATACGGCGATGTTGTCTGTTGTGGCTTATGTGCTGGCTGATATGGATGGAAAGCTGGCGGGACGGAAGGGCTCGTTCCGCGAGTAGTTTGAGTGGTTGTAAGAAGCGGCTGTTCCGAGTTGTATTCGGAGCAGCCGCTTTTTTGTGGTTTGCGTTGGGTGATTTGGCTTAGAGTGGTCGCACTTCTTCTGTAGAGGTGCGGCGTGTTTACTACCATTGTTAGTTTCGCTGTCAGCATGGTCTTTCTGTTTCTGATGTTCAGCGCGGCTTGCTCCGCGATTCAGGAGATTGTGGCGAATGCTTTGCGGTGGCGGGCGAAGACGTTGGAGAAGGGTCTTGCGGGATTGTTCCTAAGCGAGGCGTTCAAGGAAGAGCTTTACAAAACTCCGTTGCTCGAAGGACTTTGCAGTCCGAATACGATTGGCAATCTGACGAAGAAGCCCTCGTATATTCCTTCAGCAACGCTCGCGATGGCTGTTCTTCATCTGGCGCAGGAGAAGAAGATGGACCTTACGGGTCCGGCTGCGGCGCTGGCGACGACGGATTCGCTGGCCAAGACGGAGTCGCTGCTGCGGACGATATTGCGGGGTTCGACTACGTTTGAAGAGCAGAAGGCGAAGCTCGAGGATTGGTATAACGACTCGATGGATCGCGTTTCGGGTTGGTACAAGCGCAAGTCGCATGTGACGCTTTGGATTATCGGGATTGTGATTTGCCTCGCTTTCAATGCAGATTCGATTGCTTTGGGAAATGCGTTTTGGAACGATCCGACGCTGCGCGCGGCGATCAATGAGGCAGCGACGGATTATGTGAAAAACGCTCCGAGTACGGAAGAGCCTAAGGATTCTTTCTATCGGCTGAACAGGGTACGGCAGCAGATGACTACGATTCCGCTGGGGTGGTGCCGGGTTTCGAGTACGACTGATCTGCAGGGCGTTTGCTGGCCGAATCTTGCTGGATCGATTCGGGTGAGGACGCCGGTGGATGTGCCGCTGGGTGATCCTCGGCGGGTTGTGGGTGGGGTTTCGGAGTGGTTGTTGTGGAAGCTGGTTGGGATTGCTTTGACTGCGCTGGCTATTTCGCAGGGTGCTCCTTTCTGGTTTGATATGTTGCAGAAGATTGTGAATTTGAGGTTGGGTGGGAATCCTCCGCCGACTGCGGCGGCGAAGTGAGTCTTATAGAGTTACTCGGGTCGCTTCGCTCCCCTTGGAAAGACAAATACAGGGATTCTTCGCTTCGCTCAGAATGACGACCTAAAAACTAGTTAAGTTATGTCGAAGGTTACTCCTTGCGCGAGAGGGAGGTCGGTGCCGTAGTTGATGGTGTTGGTGGCTCGGCGCATGTATTGCTTCCAGGCGTCGGAGCCGGATTCGCGGCCTCCGCCGGTTTCTTTTTCGCCGCCGAAGGCTCCGCCTATTTCGGCACCAGAAGTTCCGATGTTGACGTTGGCTATGCCGCAGTCGGAGCCGGTGGCTGAGAGGAAGCGCTCGGCTTCGCGGAGGTTCATGGTGAAGATGCTGGATGAGAGGCCTTGCGGGACGTCGTTGTGGAGGGCGATGGCTTCTTCGATGTCACGGTAGCGGAGGACGTAGAGGATGGGGGCGAAGGTTTCGTGCTTGACGATGTCGGTTTGCTGGGGGAGCTCGACTAGCGCGGGGCGAACGTAGAAGGCTTCGGGGTGGTCGGTCTGGGCGACGCGTTCGCCGCCAGTGACGATGGCGGGGGCGCAGCGAGCTTCGGCGAGGGCCTGGTGCATGGCGTGGAAGCTGCGCTCGTCGATGAGTGGGCCAACGAGGGTGCTCGATTCGCGGGGGTCGCCTACTACTACGGAGCTGTAGACCTTTTTGAGCTGGGGGATGAGCTGGTCGTAGATGGAGTCGTGGACGATGAGGCGGCGGAGGCTGGTGCAGCGCTGGCCTGCGGTTCCCATGGCGGAGAAGGCTATGGCGCGGAGGGTGAGGTCGAGGTCGGCGGTGGGGGCGACGATGGCGGCGTTGTTGCCTCCGAGCTCGAGGATGGCTCGGGCGAAGCGGGCGGCGAGGCGTGGGCCTACGGCGCGGCCCATTGCGGTGGAACCGGTGGCGGAGACTAGTGGGACTAAGGGTGAATCGACGAGTTGCTGGCCTACGGTTGCGTCTCCGATGAGGAGGGTGGCGAGGCCTGCAGGGGCGTTTCCGAATTTGGCTGCGGCTCGCTCGAAGATGGCTTGGGTGGCTAGTGCGGTCAGGGGCGTTTTTTCGCTGGGCTTCCAGACTACGGAGTTGCCACAGACGAGGGCTAGTGCGGCGTTCCAGCTCCAGACTGCTACGGGGAAGTTGAAGGCGGAGATGACGCCTACTACGCCGAGTGGGTGCCAGGTTTCCATCATGCGGTGCTGGGCGCGCTCGGATGGGATGGTGAGGCCTGCGATCTGTCGGGAAAGGCCAGCGGCGAGTGTGCAGATGTCGATCATCTCCTGGACTTCGCCGAGGCCTTCGGAGAGGATTTTGCCGGCTTCGATGGTGACGAGGCGGCCGAGGGATTCGAGGTTGGCTCGGAGTTCTTCGCCGAGGAGGCGGACTAGCTCGCCGCGTTTGGGCGCGGGGACGGTGCGCCACTGGAGGAAGGCTTCGTGGGCCTGGGCGATGGATTTCTGGGGGTCCGGGGTAGTGGGGAGTTGGGCTATGACCTCGCCGGTGATGGGGCTGTGGGAGGTGAGGGTGCCTCCGGTGTAGGCGGTGGTGGGCACGCCTAGCTTGGTGAGGATGATTTCGACTTCGTGCTTGAGGGTCATAGGTTTTCTCGTGGTTAGCGTAGTTGGTGTGGTGGGTTGGTGGCAAACTTCTCCTGTGAGGTACCCCCCCCCCCTGTTGTCTTTCCCTAAATCATTTATTTTCAGTGGTTTATTCGATTTTAGTTTTGCAAAATCGTCATTCTAAATGGGTTATAGCTAAATTCGTCTCCTGATTGGGGTTACGGGTTTAATGGGAAAAGTCCCGGGTTTCCGGGACTTTTTTGTTCTCTAGTTTTAATTGTAGCGGATTGGAGATAACTCCTTTGCAAATTGATCTTGTTTGTTTTGTTGGAGTTGAGTGGTTTTGGGCTTGACAAGTGATTTTGCTGGGAAAATTGAAGGGATAACTTTCAAGTTGCTGATTACAGGTGCTTTATGTTGACAAATCAGGCTGAATTTGATATAATACTAAAGTACCTTTTTTCTCAATTCGCGGTAGTGGAGGGATCGAATGAAACGGATCAGCAGGGATGTGGAAGAGCTTTTCAAGGAGTATGAGGGGTATGCGAACGGGGATGACGTAGGAGAGGAGGCATCGCGGCAGTTTGCTGAGATTTTTATGGCGGCGGATTCGGAAGGTGGACGGATGGTTCCGGCAGCGGCTTTGTCGAAGGCGGTTGCGATGAAGAGAAAGATGTTGGAAGGGGCTGGGAGGCACCGGACGAGGCTGGTTTCTTTGGAGGAGAGGCCGCTTGGGGATTGGTACGTTTTGGTGGAGACAGATTGGATGATGGAGTTTGAGACGGGGGAGGAGGTTGGGTTGCGGTCGACGTTTATTTTGTTTCGTTCGAGTGATGGGTTGAGGATTGTGTTTTATTTGGCGCATCAGGATTTGGTTGGGGTTTTGAGGGAGCGGGGAATTTTGGTGGGTTAGGTGGGAAGCCAACTGCAGATGCGTTTGTAACTTCGCCCACGGAGAACGGTTCGCGCGTTGCGCGAACGCCCACCTTAGCGACGATAAGACCGTCGCGAAGATGGGGCACCCGGCTTTTGTGGCGCTTCGAAGAAAATACAGGGATTCTTCGCTGCGCTCAGAATGACGACCTTTGATTTAACAGAGTCCTGAACTCTCTATTCGAAATCAACTGTCGGCGGTTTGGGCGAGGACTTCGGCGAGGTGGCGGGGGCGGGTGGTGGTGTTCTGGGTGATTTGTTCGCAGCAGCTGAAGCCGTCGGCGATGATGGTGGCTTCGGGATGCAGGCGGACGGCGGGTAGGAGGACTCGTTCGCCTAGTTTTTGGGAGACTTCGTATTTGTCCTTTTCGAAGCCGAAGGGGCCGGCCATGCCGCAGCAGCCTGAGTCGAGGAGTTTTACTTCGGCGCCGGTTTGGCGGAGGATCGTCATCTCGTCGGTCATGTTCATGGTGGCTCGGTGGTGGCAGTGGCCGTGGACGATGATTTTGCCGGTGAGTTTTGGGGGTTGGTAGGTGGGGGCGTACTTTACGAGGAACTCGCTTAGGAGGTAGGTCTGTTTGCTGAGCTTGGCGGCGCGGGGATCGTGGGGGAGGAGGTTGGTTAGCTCGTCGCGGAAGACGGAGGCGCAGCTGGGTTCGAGGACGACGATGGGAGTGCCTGCTTCGATTTGGGGCTGGAGGGAGTGGAGGATCTTGAGGAGGTATTGCTTTGCGGTGTCGAGCATGCCGAAGTCGTAGAGGGGGCGTCCGCAGCAGAGATGTTCGTTGGGGAGGGAGACATTGAAGCCGGCACCGGTCAGGACCTGATGGGCGGCTTGCATGGTGGAGGGGTGGAAGTAGTTGTTGAAGGTGTCGGCCCAGAGGAAGACGTGGGATGAGGCGGTAGGCTGGGCGAGGCGTGGTCGGCGGGTGAAGGGTTTGCTGAAGCGTGGGAGGGTGCGTTTGGGGTGGATGTGGAGGAGGGATTTGATGAAGGGACCGATGATGGGGGCGTTGTTAATGGTGTTGACGAGGCCGGGAGTGAAAGAGGCGATGTGGGCCCAGAGGTCGATGCGGCCGAAGGCGTAGTGCGAGAGTGGGCGGTGGCCGCCTTCGTAGTGGTGGGCGAGGAACTCGGCCTTGTAGGTGGCCATGTCGACGGAGACGGGGCACTCGGATTTGCAGGCTTTGCAGGAGAGGCAGAGGTCGAGTGATTTTTTGACGTCCTCGTTCTTCCATTGGTTGGGGAGGACTTCGCCCTGCATGAGCTCCCATAGCATGTGGGCGCGGCCGCGGGTGGAGTGGAGCTCTTCGCCGGTGGCCATGAAGCTGGGGCACATGGTTCCGGCGTCCTGTTTGCGGCAGGCTCCGACGCCTACGCAGCGGAGAGTGGCGGAGGCGAGGGAGCCTCCGTCGTCGGGGAAGGCGAAGTGGGTTTTAGGCTGCCAGGGGGCGTAGTCGTGGCCGAGGCGGAGGTCTTCGTGGATCTCGTGGCCGTCGATCATCTTGTTGGGGTTGAGGTGATTGGTGGGGTCCCAGAGGCGCTTGAAGTCGCGGAAGGCCTGCATGAGTTCGGGGCCGAACATCTTGGGGAGGAGCGGGCCGCGGGCCTGGCCGTCGCCGTGTTCGCCGGAGAGGGAGCCGCCGTGGGCTAGGGCGATGTCGGCGGCGCGGTCCATGAACTCGCGGAAGGCGAGGATGCCGGGGCCGGTTTCGAGATCGAAGCTGATGCGCATGTGGACGCAGCCCTGGCCGAAGTGGCCGTACATGGGGCTGTGGTAGCCGTACTCGTGCATGAGGGCGACGATCTGGCGGAGGTAGGAGCCGAGCTTGGAGGGCTCGACGGCGGCGTCTTCCCAGCCCTCCCAGCCGGTGCCGATGCCGGGGATGAAGGCTGTGGCTCCGAGGCCGGATTCGCGGATGGCCCAGACGCGCGCGGCCTCGGGTTTGGTGTAGATGCGGGCGTGGGTGATGGATTGCAATTCGAGGGCGAGGGCAGCGGCGCGCTCGTCGGATTCGGCCTGGGTGGCTCCGCCGAATTCTACGAGGAGGAAGCCTCGGCCTTCGGGGAGAAGAGGGAGATCGGCCAGAGATTTTTGTTTGCGGCGGAGGGCGTCGAGGAGGAGACCGTCCATGCCTTCGAGGCCGATGGGTTTGTGGGTGAGGATGAGGGGGACGTGGTCGGCGGCGATGAAGACGTCTTCGAAGCCGACTCCCACGAGGGTGCGGAACTGTGGGCTTTGGACGAGGTTGAGCGTGGCGCCGAGGATGATGGCGCAGGTGCCTTCGCTGCCGACGAGGGCTCGGGCTACGTTGAAGTTGTTTTCGGGGAGGAGCTCGTCGAGGTTGAAACCGGAGACGCGGCGGGGGATGTTGGGGAATTTGGCGCGGACCTGATCGGCGTAGGCATCGCGGAGGCGCTTGAGTTCGGCGTAGATTTGGCCGGTGCGGCCTCCGGCGGCGATGTGGAAGGCCAGCTCGGTCTCGTTGGTGGGGCCGACGGTCATGCGGGTACCGTCGTAGAGGAGGATGTCGAGGGAGCGGATGTTGTCGACGGTTTTGCCGCCCATGAGGGCGTGGATGCCGCAGGAGTTGTTGCCGATCATGCCGCCGATGGTGCATCGGCTGTGGGTGGCGGGGTCGGGAGCGTAGGTGAGGGCGAATTTTTCGGCGGCTTCGCGGACGCGGTCGAGGACGATGCCGGGCTGGACGTGGACGGTGCGGGCGACGGGATCGACGTGGCCCATCTTGTTCATGTACTTCGAGAAGTCGAGGATGACGGCGGCGTTGGTGCATTGGCCGGCGAGGGAGGTGCCGGCTCCGCGAGAGAGGATGGGAGCGTTGAGGTTGCGGCAGATTTCTACGGTGGCGATGACGTCCTGCTCGTCGCGTGGAATGACGAGGCCGATGGGGATGTGGCGGTAGTTGGAGGCGTCGGTGGCGTAGAGGGCGCGAGAGCCTTCGTCGAAACGGACTTCGCCTCGGATTTTCGCGCGGAGCTGGGACTCGAGCTCGGATGCGGCGGGGAAGGTTTCGTTGTAGCGGGAGTGAGAGCTTGGCAGAAGGACGAAGGGCGATGTGGACATGGCTCTCCCGTGAGGATACGGCTATTTTATTTATGCTGCATCTTTTCAGGACTTGGCGTTGGCTGTCATCTTAAAGATGGCTTGTGCGTTGGAGCTGTCGAAGCTGAGGTCGAGCGCGTTGTTCTGTTCGGGGTTCGGAAGGCGCGTGATGAACTCGTAGAAGGAGCCAGGGACCTCTTTCTGGATGGTGCCATCAGGCGTGCGAAATGTGCGCTGGACCATCGCGGCGCGGGTGGCGGTTTGACGGACGCGGCGGGATTGTGAGGTTTCGACGGCGTCTTTCATTGAGACGCCGAGAGCTTTCAGGTCGGCGGCGAGTTGGTCGACGTCGGCGACGCGATCGGTGGCGTGGTTGAAGGCGTTGCCTTCGGTGGAGATCCAGGCCATCTCGGCGGATTCGGCGAGGAGGATTTCGTAGTCGGCGAGGGTGGGCTCTGTGTGCTGGCGGGCGAAGACGGAGACGAGGGTGGGGAGGAGTTTGGTGGCTTCGTCGAGGCTTAGAGAGTTGTCGGCTTCGAGCTTGTTTAGGAGCGATTGGGCTTCGGGGGTTACGGGGTCGGTGGAGGTCGATGTGATGCGTTGGACGGCTTGCTGGAACTCGGGGGAGAAGCGCTCGGGGTGGAGCTCGCTGATGAAGAATTGAGCGATGTCTTCGGGGTAGTCGACCTGGGCGTGGGAGCGGCCGGTCATGCGGAGGCGCTCGAGCGGGTAGACGCCGTTGAGGGCGTAGCCGAGAGGGCGGAGGATGCGGGTGATCGCCTCCTGGCCAGCGGGGAGTGCACCCATGCCTTCAAGGGCTACGGTGCGGACGGCGCCGTGATCGTGCATGACGGTTTTGTTGTTGGAGAGGCAGCGATCGATGTAGGTTTTGGCGGCGGGGACGCGCTCGGCGAGGTCTTCGAAGAGAAGCATGTTGAGGGCTTGCGCGAGCGACGGCGCGGGAGACCTGGGATCTTTGGTCTTCGGCGATGGTTGGATGAATGACGAGGACCTGGAACAGGCGGGCGGTACGATTGGCGCCGATGACGTTGGTGAGAAGTTTGTTGAGGATACCGGTCTCGGATTTCATAGAAATAAAGCTCCCTGCGGCTATTTCAGCGTCATCCATCATCTTCCAATCGGGGCTGGTCTGCAAACTGGTGATGGATGGATATCGGAAGACTATCTAGATGCGAGGGATAGGTTTGTGACTCTTCGCATGCCGCGGACAGAGTTGCAGATGAATATGGCCTCGGCGGTTTCGAGATCGTGGATGGTGAGGATGCGTTCCTCTGCTGTGGGGTTGGTCTCGAGTAGGTGGCGGCGGTAGATTCCGGGTAGGACACCTGAGGTTAGGGTGGGGTTAGTAGCTTGTTGTCTTGCTGGATGAAGATGTTGCTGATGGCTCCTTCGGTTACTTCGTCGCGCTCGTTGATGTAGATGACTTCGTCGAATCCGTCGGCGCGGGCTTGCGCGTAGTCGCTGTTGTATTGCTCGCGATGAGTTGTCTTGTGGCGTAGGAAGACGTCGGTTGAGTTCGTGGGGGTTGGGGATAGTCTGACTGTAATTTTTGTGGCTTCTGATTGTGGTGAGAGTTTTTCGGGGGTGAGGGTTATGTTGCCGGAGGAGTCGAGGAGGAGTCTGATGCGGTGGCTTTCTTCTGGCGGTAGCTGATTTGTTGTTGCGGTTATTTGGGACTTGATGCTGGTGCGGTCGAATGGGAAGTCGAAGTAGGTTGCGGAGGATTCGAGGCGATCGAGGTGCATGTTGAAAAAGCGAATTTGACCGTGTTGGCATAGCATCGTCTCGATGAGTTGGAAGGTTTGACGGCTGCGGGTAAGGAAACCGGCTTTCAAGAGACACTCGCGGTACTCTTCGGCTGGAGTGGAGTCTGCGACGATGCCGCCGCCTACGCCCATTTGGGCGATGCCGTCTTTGAGGACCAGGGTGCGGATGGCTACGTTGAATACTGCGGAGTTGTTGGGAGAGATGAAGCCGATGGCTCCGGTGTAGATGCCGCGAGGGGCGCGTTCGAGTTCGCGAATGAGTTGCATGGTGCGGATCTTGGGGGCACCAGTGATGGAGCCGCTGGGGAAGATGGCTTTGAAGATGTCGTAGTAGCTGAGGTGGGGGCGCAGGGTACCTGAGATGGCGGAGGTCATCTGCAGGAGGGTTTCGTAGCGTTCGACGGAGAAGAGGTCGTCGGCGTGGACGCTGCCCATGGTACAGATGCGGCCTAGATCGTTGCGGAGGAGATCGACGATCATGATGTGTTCGCTGCGGTTTTTGGGATCGTTTTGGAGGTTGATGGATTGATGTGCGTCTTCCGCGAGGTCGAGGCCGCGGGGCATGGTGCCCTTCATGGGGCGTGTGGTGATGCGGCCGGATTCGATGCGAAAGAAGAGCTCGGGCGAGAGCGAGAGGATGTGGTGGCCGGCGGTGTTGATGAAAGCGCTGTAGGAGACGGGCTGCGACTCCGACAGCATGGCGAAGGCCGATGCGGGGGATGCGGTGGTTTGCATGGAGACGGAGTCGGTGAAGTTGACTTGGTAGGTGTCACCGGCCCGGATGTACTCTTTGATTTTTTCTATGCGCTTGCAGTACTCGTCTTCGGAGATGGTGAGGGTAGCGTTGTCGGTGAAGCGCGTGAGGGTTTCTTCGAGAGGGACGTTGGTGGTGATAGGTGGTTCTGCGCCGGTGAAGCGGGCTTCTGCGTGATCGTAGATGAAGGGTTGGTTGTATATTCCGAACCATGCGAGAGGGAGAGGCTGCGGTGAGAGATTTATGTCGTTGAAGCGCTCGAAGTGATAGCCGCATTCGTAGCTTAGATAGCCTGCTACGTAGAGGCCGTTCGCGAGTGCTTGCTCGATTTGTTGGAAGAGGTTGGGAATTTCATCGAGCTTGGATGCGATGGCGGTTGTGACGGGATTGAGGAAGAGATAGCTGTAGTGGTTGGAGGCGTCGAAGCGGGAGGTTTGCAGCAGGACGGATCCGGGTGTCGCGGCGACGATTGCGTGCAGATGCTTCGGAAGATGGGTCCACTGAGCCACAGTACATCTCTCCATCGAGAGGTTCGTACAGGCCCGAGCCTCTCGCTTGATTTGCGTCTATGTTGTCAGTGTTTCATGGCTTCGCTTGCGTTTAGCGCGTCTCTACGGAGTAGAGCGAGTTGCGAGCGAGGATGAAGAGGGTCTTGCCATTTTTGCCGCCGAAGACGATGTCGATGGGACGATCTGGGACTTCGATGGTGTCGATGAGTTTGCCTGAGGGGTTGTAGACGTAGATCTGTCCGGCTGCGATGTAGACGTTGCCATCGGCATCCTGTGTGACGCTTTCGCCGCCCTGCTCGGCGAAGAGTTTGGGGTTGATGAGAGTTCCGTCGGATGCTATGGAGACGGAGTAGGTCTTCTGTTCGGATTCGTCGCTGACGTAGAAGGGTTTGCCTGGAGTTGCGTGGGCGAGACCGAAGGCGCGTAGAAGGTCAGCCATCTTGGTGCCGTAGTAGAGGGTTCCGGAGACGAAGTCTTCGCCGGCGGGGATGAAGGTTGAGCCGTCTGTCGATACGTATTGATAGGGCTTTTGTACGGGGACGGCTTCGAGGAAGTCGTGCTCGTTGCGCCAGTGATTGACGGGAAGGACGGCGGTCATGGATGGTCTTGGCGCAGTGGGTTGCGGCTTGAGGAGGGTGATGTCTTCGTCGGGGGAGTTGGGCGCAAAGGAGTAGATGGTGCCGTTGCCGTCGTAGGAGACGACGATGAGATTGCCGGATTTGTCGAATGCGAGTTGCGTGGGAGAGAGCGGGCTGTCGCGGACGATGGTGAGCTGGCGGGTTTCGGGGTTCCAGCGATAGATGCGTTGCCAGTGGGGATCGACGAAGTAGAGTTGGCCGTCTTTGTCTACGGCTGCGCCTGAGATGTTGTAGAAGCCGTCGTGTAGTTTTTCGACTTTTGCTCCGGGAGCGAGAACGGTGGAAGGGCGATGGCGTTGTGCGGCGATGGGTGTGTTGTTGATGGTGAGGGAGGCGAACTCACGATTGCGGACTAGCGTGGGATCTGATGGGTTGATGACGACGGCGTTGTCGAAGGAGACTTTGTTGTCGCCGTAGACATGGATGTTGCGTAGGCGGATGTTGTTGGAGTTCGATACTTCGATGGCGTTGAGGAATGGCTGATAGCTGCTGACGACGCGATAGCTGTGGTAGTTGGCTACGGTGATGTTGCTGGAATCGTCGATTGAAAGAGGAAGAGCAAAGGGGCCTTCGCCGCGTTCTTCTTCGGTCTGGAGGGCGTAGATCTGCCAGTTGGAGGCGTTCTTGAGTTTTACCTCGTTGCGGACGTGGTGCTCGCTGGAGAGCTCGTAGATGCGACCGTCGGTTGCGGTGTTGGAGATGTAGAGGCCGGCCTGGGCGAAGCTGCTTGGTGTCCAGATGTTGGCGAAGGTTCCGCCACCACCGTCGGTGATCCAGAGGCTGGGGTATTGGCTGTCCCAGCGGCGATTGATGTCGGTGTCGGCGGTGTGGGTGTTGTTGTAGATGGTTGCGAAGGAGACGCCGGGGTAGTTGGTGCCGTGGCCGCCGAGGAAGCGGACGTCGTTCATCATGGAGTCTTTGCCGGCCATCCACTTGGCTCCGACGGCGCGGGTGTTGATGCCGTTGGTGTAGAGGCCGATGCCGGTGACGATGTTGGTGCCGCCCTTGGGGGTTTCGAGAAGAGGCTTGGGGGAGCCGGGGCCTTGAAATGCAGGTGTTGAGTCGGGGATGTCGAATTGCGTGGTGGTGGGATTTAGGCCGATTAACACGGTGTCGGGCCTTAATGTAATTGTATCGGTTACGATATATCGGCCTGACGGGATGTAGATGGTGCGGTGCTCTGCGATCGCTTTTCTGATGGCGTCTGTGTCGTCGGTGGTGCCGTCGCCTTTGGCTCCGAGGGTTTGGAGGTTGACCCATGTGTCTTGTGGTGGGAGAGCAGGGATGTCAGAACGAACCAAATCGGGGAGACTGGTGAGTACGGTCTTTTCGAAGGTGGTGTTGATGGTGGGAGTGTCGCCTGCTTCAGCAAAGGTGAGGCCGTGGGTGAAGGTTTTGACGAGGTAGATATCTCCAGCACCGGCTAGCTTTTTACCGCTCTCGCGGAAGGTGGCGAAGATGGGGACGTGACGGCAGACGATGTTTTCGAGATTGATCTCGGTGCGGGCGTTGTTCTCGTTGCTGATGGTGAGGGCGGGGCCGGAGATGTCCTCGAAGCGGGAGTCTTTGACCCAGAGCTCGTCGGCGTAGCCGGGATCGATGGAGATGACGGCGGGGACGTTTTTGATGTGGGTGCGGATGATGGTGAGGCCGGCTTCGTGCTCTTTGATTGCGGCTTGCGACTGGCCTTCGAAGGTGGAGTCGAGGAGGGTGAATTGCCAGCCGGGTGAGGGCTTGCGCGTCATGATGCCGTACTGGCCGCCGTAGAAGTGGAGGTCTTCGGCTTCGTTGCCGACGTCGTGCAGGCCGGCGAGGCCGGAGCCTATGTGGAAGTCCATATGGGCTAGATAGCAGTGCTGCGCGACGTGGAAACGGATGCCGATTGCGGCGGGGTTGCCGTCCTGAATTTCGAGGTCGATGTTGCTCATCGCGGAGTAGAAGGTTCCGGGATTGGCGTCGGGGATGTTGGGGGTTGGTGGGACGATTCCCTGCTCGAGACCGGGGCGTACACGGGCGCCGGGTGGGCGGTTGGCTCCGGGGCGGCCGCCGGCGAAGAGGACCATGTAGCCGATTCCCTGTTGGTAGCCGGGGGTGTCTTTGCCGAGGACGATGACGGGGCGGTTTTGGCCGTATCCGATGACGCGGATTCCTGGCCATACGATGAGGGTTTTACTGATGCGGTAGCGGCCTTCAGGGAGGAAGACGATTCCCTGTACGGTGGTTTCCTGAGCTTTGTTGATGGCGTTCTGGATGGCGTCGGTGTCGTCGCCGATGCCATCGCCGTGAAGGCCTGAGTCAGATTTCGAGAGGTAGATTGCCTTGGAGTCTTCGGGGCGAAGTGTGTAGAACGAGGCGGCCCATAAAGGTGCTGCGCAGAATGTTGCAAGGATAGCTGCTGCTATTTTTATCGACCACTTCGACTTCATGCTTGCCCCTTGTTTTCGTGATTACCAGACGTAGGTTGCTACTGAGCCTGCATTGAGTGACGTTGTGAAGGACTTTCCGTGATCGCGGACGCTGAAGGTTTGAGGAGCGTCGCTGATGTTCGACACGATGAGTACCTTCTCGCCCTTGGGGGTTTTGAAGGCTACGTTGGGGAGCTGTTCGAGGTCGTTGGAGCCGATGCGGACGGAACCGGGACGAACGAACTTCGATGCGTGGGCGAGGGTGTAGAAGGCGAGCTTCACGGGTTACGTTGTTGCCGTCGATGGTGATTGCACCTACGCATTCGCTGCATCCGCCGTCATTGGTGTGCGGACCTTTTTGCGGGTCGGCGGCGAGGTTCCAGAGAAGGATGTTCTTGCTCCAGTTGCGGGAGACGCCGATGATGACTCGGGCTACGGGCTTGCTGATATTGAGTTCAGAGCTGCCAGTGCGCTCGATTACGGCTTGCTCGGTGAAGTAGAGATTCTTGTTCGGGAATTCGTTGTGGACCTGGGTCATCGCATCGACTGTTCCGCCGTAGAGATGGAAGCCGGTGCCGTCGATGTACTTGGCGGCCTCGGGATCTCTCAAGATGGAGAGCGGATAGAGCGGGTGGTCGAGGTTGTGATCGTAGAGGACGATTTTGGTTTTGATACCGGCTTTTTTGAAGGCAGGACCGAGATTGTTCTTGATGAAGTCGTGCTGCTCGGTTTCGAGCATGAGCATGCTGGGTGTGTTCTTTTCGTTGAGCGGCTCGTTCTGGATGGTGAGGGCGTCTATGGAAATGCCTGCGGCTTGCATGCCCTGGATGTATTTCACGAAATAGTTGGCGTAGGCGGGGAAGTATTCGGGCTTCAGTACGCCGCCTCTTGCTTCACCGGTGGTCTTCATCCAAAGAGGAGCGGACCAGGGGGAGGCGAGGATCTTGATCTTGGGGTTGATCGCGAGGATTTCTTTTAGGACGGGGATGACTTCGGCGCGGTCGGGATCGAGGCTGAACTTCGCAAGGGTGGGATCGGTATCGCCTTTGGGCAGGTCGTCGTAGGAGTAGACATGGTCGTTCATGTCGGAGGAGCCGACGCTGACGCGGATGTAGCTGGTACCGATGTTGTTGCCGTCGTCGGCGTAGAGCTCGTGCAGGATTGCTGCGCGCTTTGCGGGATCCATGCGCATGAGGAGTTGCGCGCTGCCTCCGGTGACCGCGAAGCCGAATCCGTCCATGGTCTGGAAGGTCTTTGTGTCATCGACGTCGATGATGGGGTCTTTTGCGGGAGAGCTCGTAAATGGCGTGGGAGGGGATTGCAATTGGAAGAGAGCTGAGCGGTCGGGGTTCGTGAGCCAGATGGAGGCTTCTTTTTGTGCAAAGGACGGCAGAGGAACCAATGCTAGTGCAAGGAGTGCTAGGGAGTTCATGATCTTCGAGTTCATTGGGGCTCCTGAGTGGCTATGCTGTTCCGGTTATTGCGGGACTGAGACGGGTTTGAGGCCGAGGGCCTTCAAATAGCCGGGGTTTACCGTAGCGTTTTGCAGTTGAATGTTTTGGAGGAGACCGGCGAAGGCTTTGTTGATGACCTCCTGCTCGGGCCTTGCCTTGAGGCGTTCTTCAACTTGTCCTGTGCCGCGCGGAAGTTTGGCGAAGGCTACGATCTGATCCCAGCCTTCGGGTGGGGTGATGGTGACGACTGCGGAGGTCTTGCCCATTTTTTTGTAGGGCCAGAAGGCCCAGCCTATGTTGTGCTTTTCCATCAGGGCTACGAACTGCGCGATCCACTCGTCGGTGTTTTCGCCGGACTCGCCGAGCCAGATGGGAACGTTATATTTGTCGCGGAAGTCGAGGTACTGCTGGATTACGGGCTCGTCGGTCTTAGACCAATACTTGTGGAAGGTGTAGGCGGTGTTGTTGTCGAAGGGAGGGCCGAAGACGGTGAAGTTGCCGTCCCATTGGGCTCCGCCGAGGAAGAAGATGTGATGGTTATCGACCTGACGAATGGCCGCAGCGAGCTTTTTGTAGAGCGGCTCGAGTTTCGAGTTTAGTGAGGCGAGGCGTGGGAAGTGGGGGATTGGTTCGTTGAGGAGGTCGTATCCGAGGACGGTGGGGTTGTCTTTGTAATGACGCGCGATGCGTTGCCAGATCGCGATGAGATGGGCTTGCTCCTGAGGGCTGTCGTAGAGCCAGGGGTAGCCGCTGCTGTCGTCGATGTTTGCGCCGGTTTGGCCGCCGGGAGCGGCGTGCATGTCGATGACGACGTAGAGGCCTTCTTCGTGGCTCCATTGGATGACGCGATCGAGCAGGGTGAAGCCTTCGGAGTTGTCGGTTTCAAAGAACTTGTAGTGGATGGGGATGCGGATGGAGTTGAAGCCAGCCTGACTGAGTAGATGGATGTCTTTGCGGGTGATGTAGTTTTCGCGGTATTGATGCCAGAAGTCTGCTGCCTTGTCAGGGCCAAGGAGTTCGGTTACGAGGCCTTCGATCTCGCGGGCTGATTGCGGACCACCTTCGAACATCCACATGTAGCCTTCGGGGACGAACCAATTGCCTAGATTGGTTGCACGCAGCAGGAGTGGTTTGCCGTTTCTGTCTACGATCTCCTTTTGTTTAGTGTGAGCGAACTGGGCGGAGAGGTTGGACGGAAGAAGAGACAATGACAGGGCGGCAAGGCTTAATAGACTGCGGAGCGACATGAGTGATCCCTCTGGTGCAGGTTCGTCGGTGTGATTTTTCTTTACGGTAAGATGGTGAACGTTGCGTGTTGTGTGGCTGAGGAGTCGGCGCCAACCCATAGATCGAAGGGGCCGGGCTCGATGGACCATTGGTGAGTCTGTGGGCTCCAGAAGCCCAGGTCGTGGGTGTCGAGCGCGAGGGTCACGGTTTGTTTTTCGCCGGGCTTGAGGGTTACCCGTGCGGAAGGCTTTAAGTTCGCGCTCTGGTCGGGATGCGCTGCCGGACCGTTGATGCGTGTAGAGCTGAACGACCTGATCGCCAGTGACGGAGCCGGTGTTTTGCAGATCGATGGAGACTGCGAGTTTAGAACCGGACTTGACTGAGGACGCCTCCGTTTTGAGGTTGTCCATTGTGAAGGTGGTGTAGCTGAGGCCGTAGCCGAAGGGATAGAGCGGCGCGCTGGAGCCGTCCCAATAGCGGGTGTCGAGGGCATCGGGGATTTGGGTGAGATTGCGCGCGTAGAAGATGGGGACCTGGCCGACGCTGCGGGGCCAGCTGATGGGAAGCTTGCCGCCGGGGTTCGCATCGCCGAAGAGGAGGTCTGCGACGGCGTTACCGCCTTCGGTGCCGGGGTACCAGGCGTCGAGGATGGCGGGGACGTGTTCGGAGGCCCAGGTGATATTGAGGGGGCGACCGTTGATAAGAACAAGGACGATGGGTTTTCCGGTGGCGACTGCGGCTTCGAGCAACTGCTGCTGACGGCCGGGAAGTGTGAGGGTGGAGCGTGAGGCGCGCTCGCCGCTCATGGTTTGAGCTTCGCCCAGGACAAGTACGGCTACCTCGGATTGCTTGATGAGATCGATGGCGTGGTTGAACTCGGCTTCACGTTCGGCGTCGGTCTTGAGTACGGGCTTGGGGCTAGGGTATTGCGAGTCGAAGATGGAGGGTTGGACGCGCTCGATCTCTACACCCTTGGTCCAGTTGATCGTCGTGCCCGATGGGAAGCGATTACGGATTCCCTCGAGCACGGTGACGGCATCTGCGGGGTGGGTGGCGATGCTCCAGGAGCCGGTGATGTCGGGCTTGGAGTCGGCCAGCGGGCCGATGACTGCGATCGATGTGAGGGACTTGCTCAGGGGGAGCACGTTGCCTTCGTTGCGAAGGAGGACGGCGGTTCGCTCGGCGGCTTTTCTAGCCGCCTGACGCTGCTCGGATGTGACGAGATCGGTCTCGGCGCGGGAGGGGGCGACGTAGGGGTTGGTGAAGAGGCCGAGACGATACTTCGCGGTGAGGATGCGGCGGACGGCCTCGTCGATTGTGGATTGCTGTACGAGGCCCTGCTTTACTGCTTCGGCTAGATTGTCGCGGAAGACGTGGCTGGTCATCTCCATGTCGACGCCAGCATTGACGGCACGAACAGCTGCATCTTTTGGGCCGGAGGCGAAGCCATGGGTGGTAAGGCTTTTTACGGACTCCCAGTCGCTGACGACGAAGCCATCGAACTTCCACTTCTCACGCAACACATCGTGGAGGAGGAAACGATTGCCTGTGGCAGGCACGCCGTTGAGGTCCATATAGGCGGACATCAGCGAACCAGAGCCTGCGCGAATGGCTGCCTCGAAGGGAGGGAGGTAGATGTTCCATAGCTCTTCGTCGGAGATGCTGGATGAGTCATAATCGCGTCCGCCGACGGCTGCGCCGTATCCGGCAAAGTGCTTTACGCATGCGAGGATGTGCTCGGGTGAACCGAGCTTGTCGCCCTGAAAGCCGCGCACCTGGGCGGCTGCCATCTGCGAGCCGAGATAAGGGTCTTCACCGGCGCCCTCCATGATGCGTCCCCAGCGGGGATCGCGGGCTATGTCGACCATGGGGGCGAAGGTCCAGTTGATTCCTACGGCGCTGGCTTCCTTTGCGGCCATTCGCTGGGCTTCCTCGGCCTGTGCGGGATCCCATGAGGCGGCAAGCGCGAGAGGTACGGGGTAGATGGTGCGGAAGCCATGGATGACGTCGTAGCCGAAGATGAGGGGGATGTGGAGTCTTCCCTTCTCGACGGCCAGATGCTGGAGACGGTTGATCTCTTTGGGGTCGGTGATGAAGAGGAAGGAGCCTACCTGTCCCTTGAGAATTCGTTCGTCGGGGGTAACGCTCTCCGGCTGGTTGAGCGGGATTTGGCTCATTTGGCCCAGCTTTTCATCGAGAGTCATCTTTTGAAGCAGATCGTTTACGAAGCGCGCTTCAGCGGCATTCTGCGGGGCCTGCGCCGGAGAGGAGGGGCCTGATAAAGCAATAGCAAGGCTGACCACAAACAGCTGACGAACCAAGGCGCGCCCGGTATAACGAAATGACATCAAGATCTCCATATAGGTATTCCCAGGAAAAGTATCGACTAAGCAGAAAAGCTTTTCCATCTAATTCCAATGGGGTGATCCAGCTAAGTTCGATAGCGGCAATAAGTTTAGACAAACGTTTGTTTCTTGTCTATATAGTCGATTAGCGAACGTTATTCCGACGTTCGGGTTCTCCGTTTGAGGCCTTGGCGTATTGTTATTCTTTGTTAAGAATTGTTTCCCATTGGCTTAGGATTCACTGACGTCACCCATGAAAAAATCGGCTGCGACTCACCCGCACGAAACGCGTCCCACCAGCCTCAAGATGTTGGCGGCGTACCTGAATTTAAGTCCGTCAACGATCTCTTATGTCTTGAACGACTCGCCTGGGCGTTCGATTCCAAGCGCTACGCGCGACCGGGTGAAGGCTGCTGCCGCGAAGTTCAACTACCGGCCAAGCATGATCGCACGCACCCTGCAGGGAAAGCGCATGCAGACGATTGGCGTGCTGCTGCCGGAGCTTGGTGAGGGATATCACTCTCAAGTGCTGAGCGGCGTCGGCGACCTTTTAATGCGCGAAGGCTATTTCTATTTCACGGTTCATCACCGGCACAAACAAGATCTGATTTCAGCGTATCCCGATCTTCTGCGGTCTCGAGGTGTCGATGGCATCCTGGCAATTGATACGCATCTGGATGGACCTCTTCCGCTACCTACCGTGCTCGTGGCCGGTCATACGGAACTGCCTGGCGTAACGAACGTAATTCTCGATCATCAGCTTGCCGCGAAGGTTGCTCTCCATCATCTGTATGAACTCGGTCATCGCACGATCGCGTTTATGAAGGGTCAGCCATTCAGTTCCGACTCGGATATCCGCTGGGCTTCAACGGTGGAGACTGCTCGAGAGCTCGATCTTGAAATAAGTGACGAGTTGACCGTGCATCTAGAGAAAGACTCGCATTCGCCGGAGATCAGCTATCCGGGGATTCGCAGGTTGATCCAAAGCGGGCGCCACTTTACCGCGGTGCTCTGCTTCAACGATGTTTCGGCGATGGGCAGTATACGAGCGTTACACGAGGGTGGTCTGCGCGTGCCGACTGATGTCTCGGTTCTTGGATTCGACGATATCCAGTCTGCGGCGTATCAGGTTCCCAGCCTAACGACGGTTCGGCAGCCATTGCAGAGGATGGGTAGTACAGCCGCTGAGATGCTGCTGAAAAAACTGGCGGGCAAGAGTACTCCGAATCTTGTCCATGTTGAGCCGGAGCTAATTGTTCGCGAGTCAACCGCTCCTGCTTCTGACCCGTCGCCGAAGCGACGCATGAGAGCTGGACGAAGCCGTAGAAGTTAGTGAACCGCGTGCTGCGATTCCCTGCCGGGCGACAGGGTGCCGCCCTGTATCAGGTGGTAGAAGCGGTCGACGGCAACGTTCTCGAAGGTCTGGGTGGTCCCATTTGGCCAGATGACTTCAACTTTATCGATGTGCGATGCGTCGGCGAGCCCGAAGTGAAGGCGCAGATCGCTTTGCGAAAGATAACTGCCACCGCTTCGCACCTCGCCTAACTGTTGCAGCTTTCCGGTTGTCACACGGACGCGTGCGTTGAGCGCGAGGCGATTTGTCGGAGTGCCTTCAAGGTCAAAGCTTACCCAGTGATGCGCAGGATTGCTCTGTGCTTCGAGGATCAGGGGTGCACCAGTTAGATTCTCGACGACGATGTTGAGCCTGCCACGATTGAAGAGATCTCCCACGGCGAGTCCTCGGCTTACTTGTGGAACTGCGATCGCCGAGCCTGTCTGGGCACTTACATCTTTGAAGGTGCCATCTCGCTGGTTTTGGAATACAAGCTTGGGCTCTTTGTAAGCAGTGCCGAGTTTCGCGTTATCGACCTGAGGATAGACGTGGCCGTTGACCAGAATCAGATCGAGCCAGCCTGAATTGTCGAGATCGAGAAAGGCATTGCCCCAACCAACGAAAGGAACCGTTGAGCGTGCGATGCCGGCGGAATGAGAGACGTCGGAGAAGCTCATCGCTCCGTCATTGCGATAGATTGTTGCGTATTCGTCGCTGAAGTGCGTGATGGCGATGCTCATGCGGCCGTTGTTCAAGTAATCGCCGAGGGCTACCCCCATGTTTGCCTGCTCGACGCCATCTTCGCTGACAGCCACACCAGCATCGAGAGCGATCTCTTTGAATTGGCCGTTGCCCTCGTTGCGATAGAGGTAGTTCGGCTCGCCGTCGTTGGCGACGAAGAGATCGAGCTTGCCGTCGTTGTCAAAGTCTGACCACACAGCACCAAGGCCGAAGTAACGCTTCTCATCGTCGACTCCGGCCTGCTTTGCTACTTCGGTAAATGTACCGTCGCCGTTGTTGTGGTAAAGCGTGTCCGGGTAACCTTTGAGGCCGCGGGGACCGCATTGCACGGGGACATCGTGATACTGACAGGTTTTGCGTGAACCGAATAACGGAAGATCGTGCATGTCGAAGTCGACGTAGTGCGGAACGAAGAGATCGGAATTGCCGTCGCCGTCATAATCTCCAAAGGTCACGCCAGTCGCCCAGCCTGTGTCCTTGTCGAGTCCGGCTGCTTTGGTGACGTCGGTGAAGGTACCGTCACCATTGTTGCGGTAAAGCACTACTCCACCGAAGCAGCTAACGACAAGGTCGGGTCGGCCATCGTTGTTGTAGTCGCCCACGGCAGCGCCCATAGCCCAACAGGGATAACCGACACCGGCCTTATCGGTAACGTCGGTGAAGGTGCCATCGTGATTGTTGCGGTAAAGGGCGCTTTTGGCTTTCTTGCCTGCCAGCGCCATTGACACGCTTGGTGAGTTGGTGAAGTAGATGTCGAGCCATCCGTCACCGTCGTAGTCGAGGAGGGCAACTCCCCCGCTCATCGACTCGACGATGTATTTTTGCTCAGGGCTTGCAAGATGCTCGAAATGTATTCCGGTGGAGGCCGTGATATCGGTCAGCGCAGGCGGATGCGTAGTGGCGACGGGCTTCGTCTGTGCCGCGAGAGCGTTTGTAATTGTAAACAGAACGCTCGCGATAGCACAGGATGTGACGAAGGATGGCAGATGCTCGATGTATCGACGCTGTGAGCGGTTTGCTGCTGCCTCCATTCCTATTTGTCCTCTTCGTTCTGCGGAGTCTCGAGACGCAGCTCTTTGTAAATCAGCCTCAGCTTTTCCTTGATGGCTTTGTATTTTTGATAGGCATCAAGTTCGCGTTTGGCATCTTCGGGACGGTTGAGCTTTCGGTAGACTGCGCTCAGGCGATAATGAGCCAGTACATTGGTGGGATCGGCTGTCGTTACCTGCTCTAGTAATGGTAGAGCTGAGGCGGGATCGTTTTTTTCTGTATAGACGCGGGCAAGTCCGAGGGCGGCATCTGCATCGTTAGGCTGCAGTTTCAATGCCTGCTTGTAATACGTGGCAGCCTGGTCTAGGTCGCCTTTATCGGCATAAAGATCGCCAAGTCTGGAGACTGCTTTTTCATCGAGACTGTTGGAGGCGATGGCGAGTTTGTATTCCTGCTCGGCCTCGGCTCGCTGTTTGAGATCTGCGGAAGAGTGGAGGGCCTCTGCGAGTTCAAAGTGAATTCCCGGAAGATTCGGATTTGCGGCTAGTGCTTTTCGGAAATTTGTTATTGCGCCATTGAGCTCTCGTTGGCGGACCAGCTCGTGCGCCATTACCTGATACATCTGTCCTGATGTTGGCGCTGCAACCGAAAGATCCAACATTGCTTCACCTGCTAAATCGGTATAGATACGGTAGGCTGCATAGAGGATTCTGGGATCGGTGGGCGCTCCCTGTTTTAAGATCGCAACGACCGCCGCAGCCTTTTCAAGTTCCTGAGAAGCGGTGTAGATTTCGATGAGTTCGAGCCCTGCTTCCAAGCGAATGTTGGGTTCCTGCAATTGGTCGACGACGGCCTGCAGATCAGCGCGCGCGGCGTCTGTCTTACCAAGGCGACGTTCGCACATGCCAAGCAGAGCGCGAATTTTTGTCAGGTCAGGTTTTTGGTCGATGGCGTCGCGGAGATGCGGCTCAGCCTCTGCGTAGTTTTTTTGAAAGTAGAGCAGGACACCGAGGTTTGCTTGTGCATCGAGGTTGTGCGGATCGACCGCTAACACAGCGGCAAATTCTTTTGCTGCGAGCTCGGGTTGTTTTTCGTTGAGAAGCTGGTGGGCTCGTTGTTCGTGCTGCTGAACTTGTTGGACCGCAGAGCCGACTCCAGATTGCGCTGCGTTTGCAGCAGTTCCACCCATGCCTAATAACAGAAGAAAAGGAAACAACCGCATTGCAGAGACCGTCCGATCCTGGTATGGATCGTATCTTAAATAAGGATGGGATGGCGAAGATACTGCCATCCCATCATGGTTATTGGTTAGAAGGAGATACGGCCACTGAGCTGCATGGTGCGACCGTCAACAGTGAGGCTTCTGATAGTTGAGGTTCCGGTTGCAATCGAGCCGTCTTTATTCACAACAAGCTGAGCGGAGCTCTGCTCTGTACCTCCTGAGACTGGCAAATTGAAGCTTGGGTGGTTGATGATGTTGTTTGCGTCGGCACGAATCTGGAACTTTACTGACTCCCAGATAGAAAATGTCTTGCCAAGGGAGAAGTTTATCTGTGAGAGCCCGGGGCCATTCAGAGTGTTTCGTCCTGAATTGCCAAAGGTTCCAGGTGTGGGTACGGCAAACGCAGCCTCATTGAACCACTGGTTCGTCCCATGGTACGGCCCGCGACTAGCGAGATGTGGATTTCCAACCACATTGGGAAACCACTGTGAGTTTTGAGCTCCCGAGAACGAGTTATCTGTTTGCATTGTTACGGTAAACGGCTGACCACTCTGAACGACAAGCGTACCGCTAGTCTGCCAACCGCCGATGATTGCATCGAGCAGCGTGTTGTTATTTACGAATGCTCTACCTTTTCCAAACGGAAGTTGATAGATGGCACTTCCCTTTAGAGCGTTTCTTACATCGAAGTTTGAATTGGCGTAGTTAGCAGAAGGATCGAAGGAACGCTGATAGTTTTTCGCTCCGGCGCGGCTGCCCCACCCTGATGATTCGAACTCGCTAAGGAAGTGCGACCAGGCATAGTTGAAATCAAAACTCAATCCATGAGTCGCACGCAATCTAGCGCTGGCCTGCAGCGAATTGTAGTTCGAGAGGGCATTGTTCGTACTTCCGAAGATGTTCCCGAACTGCGGATATGGCCGCAAACCGCTTGTGTTATTGGTTGCGGCTGCCTCAGCCAATCTGCTTTCCGGAACCTGGTTGATATCAACTATGAACGGCAGATCGTGACCATGATTGCCTATATAGGTCATTTCCACTACCAGATTCGGGTTGATCTGCTCTTGTAAGCTGAGGTTCCACTGATAGCTGCCGCCTACAGGGGTGTGATATTGGTTGTAGTTTACGTTTGTGCCATTGAATGCTGCCGGATCGGTACTGGCAGGGATGAATGGCAGATTCGATCCGTCGCCACCTAAAAGTGCGACAGGTGCAATCTTTGTGTTATCGGTGACGTTACCTCTCGAGCCGAAAGCTTGTCCCATACCAGGAGCATAGGTATCCAGGCTCCAGTTGTAGGCGTAGAGACCGAATCCACCTCGCAGTGTAGCGTCCGGACGCATCAGCCATGCAAAGCCGACGCGAGGCAGAACAGTGGTGTATACGGCTGATTGAAGCCTGTCGCGTCCATTTGCTTTGGTATTGCCAAACCACATGGCACCGAGAGTGCCCGACGCCGGATTCTGCACGGTGGGATCGAAGCTCGCCATATTGCCCTTGACCTCGCCCCAACCGGACTGGATCTGATAACGCAAACCAAGATTCAACGTGAGATTCGGTGTCAGCTTGTAATCATCCTGAACGAACACCTGCGGGAGCCGCATACGACCACCATATTCCGGTGTGACCTGCGCGCTCCAATTGTTCATTTGTCCCAAGAGAAAGTCGGCGTAGGGAAGACCAGTAGTACTATCACCCTGTGTTGAAGCGGTGTAGACACCGGTGAAGCCCATCGTGCCACCGTTAACATTTCCCCAAGCCGTGGAGTTATCGCGGAAGAACAGGAACTCTCCTCCGAAATGGAGAATATGCTTACCGCGAACCAATGTAACTACATCGGAAGGATCGTAGACATGCTCTTTGTAAACCGCATTGATATTCGACGTTAGCTGATAGTAGCCGTCGATATTGATAGTTGGGAAGATGTCCGCTTTGGCGTATTGCCAGCCGAGCTTTGCTGGGAATCCTTTGTCGAGCGACGATGGAACAAAGAAGTTCAGCTGGTTCGTGTAGCCAAGCCGAAGTTCGTTAATTACATTTGGGCTGATTGTCCACACATCGGTGATCTGCGCGTTATATCGGCTGACATCTCCAGACTGGCAGTTAATGGGACAGATGCCCTGTCCATTGTTGAACGCAGGATTGTCGCTCTGCTGAACGGTCATTGTCAGCCGGTTATTTCCCCTAATGTCATAGTCCGCACGGCCAAAGAATTTAGTGAACGGGTTCGCATTCGGGACGTTATAGACAAAATTGTTTTGAATAATGTTATTGCTCGCTACTGTTCCCGGTGTGTTGGGAGCCGGATAGAATGGCAGAAGGTTGGCCGCTAAAGGATCGAATCTGTTGATGGGAATCTTGTTCCCGTTGCCGTATTCATCAGCGAAAGACGTACGATGCACAACACCGTTAACAACCGTTGTAGTAGCGGGGTCATAGAGCGTTGGCTGGCCAGTGAAGTCTCCAGCTCGCATGGCATCAGTAGGGACCGTTGTTGTTTGTGGTGTAGACGCCCCAGGATTGACCGTCTTGTCATAATTGAAGAAGAAGAAGAGCTTTCTCTTGAGGATGGGCCCCCCAATCGAAAACCCAAAATTGTTGTAACGAAGACGAGAGATCGCAACGGATCTGGTTTGCTGTGCGAAGGCGTAGTTTGCCGCGTTGAGCGCGTCATTCTGAAAGAACTCGTACGCATCGCCGTGGAATCTATCCGTACCGCCTTTGCTGATCTGATTGAACATGAGGCCGCCAACTCCATACTGCGCAGAGAAGGCAGACGTGCCGACTTTGACTTCCTGAATCGTATCCAGAACCAGTACGTCGGCGTTTGCACTCGAAGGCAGCGTAACTGAGGCGCCGTCGGCTAGAACCGTGCTGTACGGTAGATTTCCATTTATTGAAGCTACCTGACCAGGGTCGTTTGCTCCCTGTGAACCTCCAGCCATGGGAGCGCCAGAGGCTCCGGGCAACAAAATAACGAAATTCTGCCAGTCTTGTCCGACCTGAGGCAGCTGCGACAATTGCCTAGCTTCAAGGGTAGTGGATTGCTCAGCATTCTCAGTTGAGAGTAGAGGAACGTCAGTATTTACGATGACCTGTTCCGTCACCGCACCAACCGTCAATTGAGCATTCACCGTTATGTTTTCGACATTAACGGTAATGGAAGACCGAATCAGTGTCTGAAAACCTGGCTTAGAAAATGTGATTTCGTAGGTTCCCGTGACGATGGAAGCTGTATCGAATAAGCCATCCTGGTTTGTGGTTAGGACCTTGGTGACGCCGGTATTTTTGTTAACAACCGTTACGGTGACGTCAGGGAGTATGGCCCCGCTCACATCAGTGACAACGCCACGGATATCGCCGGCATTCATGCTCTGAGCGGACCCGGGTTCCGTAAGGCCCATCCACACTACAACGGCTAACGCTATCGCTAGCCAACTCAATCTTAGTCTGCTGCTAAAGCTCATATTGCCTCCTAAATACTGCAAATGGCATAGCCTTCTAATACCGGCGTCAGATCGTGAAACCAATTGAAAACGCAAGACAAACGTTTGTCTTAATTCAGCGAAAAAAATGTTCAATAACCAGAGCGGCAATATGGCCAGTCCGGCTTTTGAACTTAATTTGCTTCCCGGTCAAAGACAAACGTTTGTCTTTGACCGGCGTAAACAGACTCCTGTCGAAGTCGGAAGAACTATAGAAAGGATGGATCAGGTATGTCAAGGGTTATTTCGAATTGTGTGACGAATGGGAGCCCGTTTTTTAAAAAGAGGTTGTCCACCACGCAGCATCTTTAGATTCAGCGTTTTCGAAGCTCTTGCTAGCTAATACGGTGAGGTGGATTTTCGAATATTCGGTGCTTCATTATGGGAGATGCGGTGCCGGCAGAGAGCTGTAAACCAGAGAGCTCGTCCACAGTCGCTGGCGTAGATCAAGGTCTGCGAATCCGCAGTCCATGTGGGTTCTATATTATTGCAGGCCGCATGGGTTAGCCTGCGCTCATTGCCAGTGTCCAGGCTGCGAAGCCAAAGGTTCCAGTTGCCGCTGTTGAGTTGGCTGTAAGCCAGCCAGTGGCCATCTGGAGACCCGGAAGGATACCTAGCCTCGTCGATGCCAAGGGATCGAATGTTTCCAGATTGATCCGTACTGAATAGTCGCGACGGCTTCCCTTCCGAAGCAGCCGAAAAAACGAGCGACCCTCCCGGTAGAAAAGCCATCTCGAACACATTCAGATCGGTGGGAGTCAATGGCCTGTCGGCGTTATTCTGCTGATACAAAGCATGCAACCAGATTCGTGCGCGACCGCGATCTTCGCGGAGAAACGCAAGCCATCGACCGTCGGCAGACATCACTGGCGATTCAGCCTCTCGAATGGCGTCGTTATCCCTATTTATAGGCATGACCGTGGACGCGTTGCCGGCTTGTTCCACCCAATGTTCCTTGCCGGTTGATGTCACTGCCAGATAGTCGTCATGGCCAGGACTGCTGAACTGGATAGTGTTGAGACGGTCGACAGCGGAATGATAACCGTCGAGCATAAAGGCGATAAACAGGATTGTGTCATCCGTAGCAGCGACCGGCTTGGCTGCCATGTATACATCCTTTGGCGTAAAGATTCGCCATTGATAGTCGGCGTAAAGGCCCTGCTGATGGCGAAGATTGACCGCGATGCTCAATGCCATTGCGGCGCCGAGCGTGACTGTCCAGGGAAGATTGAGCTTCAGACTTTCGCGGGGTTGTTGCTGTACTAAAAGCACATAGGTAAACACACAGAGCAGAATTAGCACGTAAAGTCGTGGCACCTTTAATAGCGCGTTCCAACCTGCTCCGCCGTGATTTGAACCTCCCAGAATTCCTGCTGCAAAGTAAAGAGATAGTAGAACTGCAACCCGGATGCGACTTCCCTGTTGCTCAAGTGCACTCCAGATCAAGCACACAGGCAAGATAAGGAGAGTAAAAAGATAGGATGCCGACGATGTGGAGATGGCGAGCGTAACCAGTAGAATCGCAGCCCATTCAAGACAGGCCCGCCTCAGAGAATGCTCCTTTGGTACTGCAAGCAGCAACGCCGGTGCTATTATCGCCATCTGCAACAAAGGATGAAGGGTGGCAAATAACCACGGAGCATTCACTGCAGGATGCGGATTTAACTGTGGTTCGTAGAGGAACAATCGATGTAAGAGCGATGAGAGAGATGCAGCGCTCAGATTATATGGATCGAGTCCTTCGCCGCGGAGCGCTGCGGGTAATACCTGGGTCAGATAAGTGCGATTCAGTTGCCAGCCGAATACAACGAAAGATACAACTGCAGTGCTTATGCCACCTACGACGGTGCCGATGAAGGCCTTCAGATCTTTTTTTCGGATGAAATAGACCAGGTAGAGGATTGGGAAGATCTTTAGACCTGATGCAAATCCTATGAGAACTCCGGCGAGAAATTGCTGCTGACGAACGTACAACCAGCACGAGAGCGTCAGCAGAAATAACAAAAGGACGTAGTACTGCCCCAGCAAGAAATTTACCTGGAGTGGGACGCTCAAGGCTGCTATCAGAGCGACACGTCGCCACGGAAGATGCGTTAACGCTCCCAGAATGCCTACGGTTGCAAAGAGCAGACCAAGATTCAAGATCAGCCAATAGTGCTTGGCCGACAGAACGGGCATCGACGTGAGTGGCCAAACGACAAGAGTGGAGAACGGTGTGATCGGCACCATGCCCACAATCCTCTGATCTATGTCGCGGTGATCTTTCTGGCGTTGTATCCAAATCCATTCATAGATGCGGGAGGTGTCATAATGCTCGCGCGCTAACTGTGCCGTCAGATAGTAGTTTGGGAAATCGGTGTTCAGCGTGCGCCATGCGCGAGGTAGAGTACGCGCACCAAGATAGGCGACCAGGAGTGCCAGCAGTATCCACTCGACGATGCGGACCCATTGGCGAATCTTGGGATTGTGATCGGCTCGAGGTCCTGTTGGATTTTGCAATAATCGCTGCTCTGCGCATTCAGACGTGATTATCAAATGCTTTCTCCGTGAACTAGAACTACTGTCGATAGTTCAAAGAACAGACACACCGCTGGCAGGTAGCGTTATTTGCAACATCGAGAGTGCTTCGAAAGTTGAGCGCGGCTTCACTATTAATGGCTTGCTGCAAAGTGAGTTGACTTAAATTGCTGACGGCAGCATGAAAGAAGCACGGTCGTACGCTGCCATCTATATCCACAACGGCAGAGACCCAGGGAGCATTGCAGCGTGGTGATTTGGGCGGAAGGCTATAAAGGTATTCGCGGAAGCGATCCGCGATGCGTCGCAATTTGGCACTACTCTCCACAATGAAACCTGTACGTATGTCCTCTTGGTAAATTGCAATCAGGCTTTCGATTTCATCTTCGAGCACACGTAGCTCACTATGAGTAAGTGCAATTTCGTTTCGGCGTTCTTCGGTCCAATCCTCTCGGCGGTTGAAGGCTTCTGAATAGATATCGGCAGGAAGAAACGAAATGCTGTCGAGTTGCAAAGCTTTGGCTGCTTGAACCGTAGATCGCAGACAAGCATGGTTCAATTTCTGTACCGTGGTTCGGCAATAAATGGGCATACCGGGGCGATAGCTGCGAACCGTATTGATGCCTTTTTGAACCGAGGCTAAGAGGCCTGGGACGCGACGAATTTGATCGTGGATATCTGGGGGACCGTCGATCGAGATGATGACATCATCGATGTGGGCGGCGACAGTTTGAGCCTTTTGGAATAGTAGACGACCGGTCGTCAGAAGAGTAATTCGAACTCCCAGATCTCGGAAGAACTGACAAATCGCATCCAGTTCACGGTTCATAAGCGGCTCACCGCCGGTGAGGACCACTTGCTTTACGCCGAGTGTCTGGATGGATTCGCGGTGGCGATCGAGATCGGAGGAGTGGAGCGCGAGTCCGTTTTTATTTTTCCAGATATCGCACATGACGCAACGACAGTTGCACTGGCTGTGTATACCGAGCAGCAGGATGGGAAGCTTCGAAATGCGCGATCGCTCAAGATCAGCGGAGGGTGCAGGTTGGATGTTATATAGAACCGGCATAGCGCACCTGCCTTCCCGCTACCCGCAAATTTCCTCGCCCCAAAATACTTTCGGCTTCCCCGACGAGCGTTCTTAGCGGAGCGCGAAACCAACGGCTGTTATCTGCCACTTCTAGAAGCTGCATATCTTTTCGACAGTCTTGCGGCAGTCGCTCATATATAGCCGGAGAAGCCATCTCGACTTGGCCTGAGCGAACAACCAACTCTATTTCGTTGCAGGTCAACTCTGAGAGAGCAGAAGCAGGAGTATCGTTTCGGCTCTGACGAACAGCAATCATGTTGGCTACACCTGATTCTGTTATCTGTCCCGCACCATATTCGAGACGAAGCATCTCTGCTGGGTTTGAAGTGACCATTTTGTAAATTGTGTTAGCATCCAGCCCTACTTCAGAGCGCACATAACGAATTTCATCGAGCAGATCACCCATTGCTGTAAGAGGCGAGTCGCTGCCAAGTGCAATCCGTTGAATAGAGGTGAACTGATTGTGAGAAAGGGTTTGGGAGAATAGAAATAGGTTAGAGGTCGGACAAGCGATCAGTGCAGCACCGCGCTGATTGAGAAGCGCGATTCCCTTTGAATTCAGAGAGAGTCCATGAACTACAACAGTGCGCTCATCAAGCAAATGCATATGGTCAAGCTGAAAGATTTCCTCGAAGCTTGCATCATCGATACCTTCGGCCGCATGAATGATAAATGGGAGTTCGAGAGGCGTATTGCGAAACTTATCGTGAATATCAGGCTCGAAATTGAGTGAGTGCGCCCAGCCAAACCGAGCGACTACATGTACGGGAAATTCCGATAGCTCAAAGTCCGGGTGCAGTGGGTTGTGGTGGCAAACTGTTGTCACCCCACATAAGAGGTTTCGTATAGCTCCCCACCATAGATGAAGCGTCTTCGGAATACGTTGGTATTGTTCAATGGTGGCGGAGTGAGTGCGATGAATTTCATGAGCCCACTCCAACGAATTTTGATAGGGAGCGACCTCTGCACTACGTCCTAAATTCGGGAACAGGCCAAACTCAAGATGATCATGCGCATTGATCAGACCCGGGAGAATAACGTAATCGGAAAGATTGAGGGTTGGACTTGACGGGTCATTGTTCTTTTTGATGGATGCGATGCGTCCGTCTGTCGATTCTGAGAACACCCTCCAGCCAGGCATCAGTCCCAAGAGCGATGGGTGCGCCCGTCAACTGTAATGAATTGACTTTCGTAGATAGAGACGGAAAGTGATTCGACAGCCGCCTCCGTAACTTGAGTATGTAGATTGGAGGAACTCCAACGAGTTCTTCGTAGTCGGTCAGCTTGCCTGCGGATTCGAAGATAGTTCGTTCCGGCAGATCGAATGTTGGCTCAATCAGAGTTTGAACATCAAACCCTTGGTCACTGAAGACTGAGATGATTTCCTGCAGAACTTCGTGACCGTAGCTGGTATTTCAATTTTCACACCATCAATATGGAAGCTGCGCTTCCAGTCACGTTTGGCTGCTGTTGCAGGATGCATATCCGAGATTAGCAGGCATCCGCCTGGTCGCACGATTCGGGCACATTCCAGTGCGAATATTTGCAGATCGTCGAGATAGCTAAGTACAAACGAGGATAGGATGAGGTCTTTTGAAGAGTTATCGATTGAAAGATCTGAGGAGAGGTTTTGGTAAAGCAGTGTGGCATCAGCGATCTTCTGTCGAGCACACCGGAGCATAGCAGATGAGCTATCGATTCCAGTCGAGAGATGCTGCTCCGCAGCTCTCAAGTCTACGAAGCCAACGTCCCGTTCCGCACCCAAGGTCAAGGACATCAAGGCTCCTCCAGCGTCGGAAGTAGCGATGAAGTCTCGCGTTCTTCAAGCATCGAAAGGGGATTCAACTGTGAATCGTACACTTGCGCCCAAAGATCGAAGACAGAGCTGTTTGCTTTGGATGCATCGATTACAGCTGCATTGGTCTGCTGACTCATAAACTCTCTCGCTTGGGCTTGCGCAGAGCGATGAACTGGTTTGCCACCTGTAGCTCAAAAGGAAAGCTATAGATATGCAAGGTGTAACGCCAGGCACTCAGTATTTTCAGAAGCACACGACTCCATTGTGGAGCACGTATATCCTGTACCGTTGGCCAGCGGGAACCCACAACGATCTCGAAGTTGTCGATGAGTTTCTTGGTCTTACGCTTAAGCCAAGGCGCGTTCGTATCGATCCGCAAGGTGAAGTTCAACCATTGTTTTTCTGCCCAGCCGGCAGGCGTGTCCGGGAACGTAATCTGTGAATCTATCTTGCCGTACATCTCTCCGCCTGCGGCGTGAGGCTGCGGTGTGGGAGTGTAGTGCTGAATGATGATCTCGGAATCAGGATTGATGCGCTTTATCTGACGGATGAACCGCAGGGTTTCCTTCGTATCGCGGTCAGGATCAATGGGATTGCCAACTACAAAGGAGAATTCCGGAATGATGCCGAATTGACGCATGCGCCGAGCTATTGCAAGTGTTTGTTGCGTGGTGATGCCTTTTTGCATCTCTTCGAGAACCCAGTCGGATCCTGATTCGGCGCCGAAGAAGATCATCGCGCAACCGGCTCGCTTGATCGACGCAAAGGTTTCGTCACTGTATCGAGACATGATGTCGACGCGAGCTTCGCACCACCAGCGGAGATTTAGATGCGCCATTCTGTCGCATAGCTCACGGGCATGATCTTCTCGAAGGAAAAAGTTCATGTCGTAGAACTGAACCGAGTCTGCGCCATAGTGCTCAACTAGATGAGTCAGAATTTCAACAGTACGTGCCGGTGATTCCATTTTTTCTTTATTGCCGTATGCCGCATGAACGCCGCAAAAACTGCAATTGAATGGGCAACCAATGCTCGCATGGTGAACCGCAGTCCGTTTACCAAAGAAAGAAGGCCGTAGATACTTTTCCACCGGGAGGCGATGAAATGGAGACCACGGAAACTCATCGGGGCTTTTCATAGGTCGTTCTTCGTTGGCCTTGTGCAAGCCAAACATGTCTTTGTAGGACAGCCCTTTCACCGTGTCGAGGCTGCGATTACCTCTAAGTGCATCAATGAGTTCCAGCAAAGTGTCTTCTCCCTGGCCTCGAACAATGTAGTCAACATAACGAGCATTGAGTGAGGCGTCAGGATATATAGAAGGAAAATATCCTCCCCAACAGATGGGCACATGTGGGCGAAGACGACGAATCTCGCGTGAGGTCTCCATCGCTGCGACCATCTGGGGTCCTGGCATCGCCGAGATACCAAGCAACTCGACTTCGTGTCGATCTATCAATTGCAGGATGACGTCCGTGGGGTCATCTTCGAGATTTCCATCGACGATCTCGTACTCCTCTTTTCCTTCGAGCACGGCTGCAAGCGATAAGACAGCGAGCGGCAGACGCCTATTGCGAGGCTTGGTTGCACGTGGGTGGTAGAGGATGATCATTTTGCCATCTGCGCTGTGTAGATGTAGAAACGCGAGGGTGGCCGGCGGTTGCGAAGTTTCGCACGTAGTGGCCGGAGAGCCCAGTGGAGTCCGTAGAACGGCTTGTAGATCGTCCATTTCACACCCAGATTGCCTTGTAGTTCGGCAAGACGATCGGGCGTAAGGTACTCACAGCTGGCGATAGAGTTTGACGCAAATCCATATTTCGCAGCGAAGTGGTTGTGCTTCTCTTCCACCATCTTTTTTCCGCTTTTGTCGTCGGCATACCAAGGAGTGTCTGCGATAACAACGAAGCCTTCTGGGTGAGTACAACGAAGTGCTTCGTCCAAAGTTTGATCGTAGTCTTCGGAGTAATGGAAGGAAGCGTTGAAGATTACTAGATCGAATGTAGAGGAAGCGAATGGCAGATGATCTAGTTCAGCCTGAACACGGGGAAAGAGAGGTCGCACCCGCCGATCAAAATGCTTGGCTGCGCCAAGACCGTCATAGTCATTAGTTAAGATATCTATAGCTATGGAGAAATGCCCCACAAGTGCGAGCCTGTAGCTCATCCACCCATTGCCGGCACCAAGATCAAGGATACGCAACGGTCGATTTCTTAAGGACGCTAACGGCTTAATTATGTGTTGCTCCATATAACGGAAGGTGTATGCGCGAATCTTCCATTGGTCGGTGTTATTGCCGGAGAGATCTTTGTATGGCAATGCCAGGTAGTAGTCGGCATCGACACTACCTCGGCCTTCTGCCGAACGAATGAATTCGTAGTCAGCGATGAAACGTTTGTAGTGGTCGACCCGTTGAGGTGCGATCGATATCCATATGCCGCTATCGCATAATGTTTCGGCGCGACATTTCTTGCAGACCCAGACACCATGTCCATTAACGGGCAAGGCTGTGATCGACCCCAATGATTGGCCACACTGCCAACATAAAAGCGAGATTGAATGCTCTACGGGTCCCTCTCTGAGAGCACCCTTTGTCGTCATTTGCGCGGCGATCATTTGGATACCTTCTTGAAACAAAGAAGGATGTGGTCTCCTGTAAGACGAAGAACAGGAAACGGCGAGAGAACTTTTTCGAAGCCGCAAAGCGCGCGAAATACGTCGCGGTGTCGGAGAGCCCAACTTTCACAATAAGATGGTGGAACAGCGACTCCGACCCCTATACAAGAACGAAGAGTGAAGTGTGGAGCGAAAGACTGGCGGATTTGGCGCAGGCTGGGATAGTAGACCGGCAGTTGCATATCCCCTAACGTTGCGACAGTGTGACCGCTCCAGCGTCGCAGAGCCTTTCGCCATTGCCTGCGCAGGAGATAGTACACAATCTCGATCAAACAGAATCTGTTAGAGAAACAGAAGAGTAGATGTCCACCCTCTTTTACTAAATCAGTAAGAGATGTCGCCACCGCGCCGAGATCTTCGATACAGTTCAATCCGGAGAAGTTCGAAAAGGCTCCATCGAACATCGTTTCTGGATTGAGCTCTCTAATTCGTTCCGTAGGCAAATGACAAAAGACCACGGGCACTGCTGGCGAGTCGCAAAGACGTTGTTCGGCGATGGCTATCATCTGCTTCGAAGCATCACATGCAAATAAAGAGACTCCTCTACTACCTAAGAAGATCGCATCTTCACCCGTTCCGCAATTGAGCTCAAGGATATTGTCTTTGGGTTTGAATGTGGCTGTCAGTACCTTCCACACTGCATCACGTTGAGCACGACCGATAAGGGAATCCGTAAACAATTGGTCGTATTCCATAGCGATTTGATCAAAGACGGCTCCCGCATTTGCGGCACCTTGAGACAAAAGAGGGAGAGTCGTTGTGTTCATATTCATGCCTCCAACTCGGCGCCAGTGTTGATGAGGCCGTTGCGGGAAGCGCGGATGCTTGCATTAAGCTGATCCAGCAGAACAGGATCGGGCACCTCTGATTCGATAAGACGCGAACGTTGGACCTCATCACGAAGAAGTTTATCTGCGTGAGCGTAGTAGGCTCGTGAGTGCCTCCCTGTGATTTTGATATCGCGATCTGAGCTCTGTCCCCAAGGTTTGAGTTGCACTAACTTATTTTGGATTTGCTGATAATAGGGGGTTCCCTTAATCGGGTAAGAGACCGTGGTGAAAAAGATATCTGGTTTCGATGTGCTTACGTGGCGAATCGTAGCCTCGATATCTTCCAACTCTTCTCCTTCGTAACCCCACATCAGGAACATCCCGCTCTGGATATTTCGCGCTCTACTCATCTCTATAGCGCGTTGAACCTGCTCGATCTTGACGCCTCGGTCCATGGAATCAAGTAATCGCTGCGATCCGCTTTCCGAGCCGATCCAAATGCGAAAACAGCCGAGTTCCGCAAGCAAATCGAGCATCTCTTCATTGAGGCGATCAGCGCGTGAGATGCATTCGAATGGAATGTGGAGTCCTCGATTACGCATTTCGGCAGCGTATCTTCGAATCCACTCGTGGTTGATTGTGAATACGTCATCCGATACCCACACAATATCGGGCTCGTATTCCATAACCAGCCACTCCACCTCGTCTACTACTTTTAGCGGATCGCGACGCCGGTGTGTCTGGCCATATACCTGATGGCTGCACCAGCGGCATTTATAGGGACAGCCTCGCGCGGTAATGAAGTTGACCGAACCTTGTTTGTGATGAGTTCTCCAGGTTTCGACATAACGATGCAGATCGATCGCATGTCGCGCCGGCCACGGTTGTGCATCAAGGTCAACGATCTGCATGCGAGGCGGATTCTGATGAAATTTCCCTGCGTCATCGACATAGGCTACGCCTGCAACCTTAGTGTGCCACCCTGTTTCGTTGATGTCAGTGTTGGCGCGGAAAGCCGTCAGCAATTCCTGCATCGTCTCTTCACCTTCACCAAAGACCACGAACTCAGCACCTGAATCGAGGTATTCCTGTGCGTACGCTCCCGGCTCAGGTCCACCTACCACGATTCGCCAACCCGCTTCACGAGCTACCTTCATAATTTCGACCACATTGCTGCGGGTCATGAGATTTGCGTAAATGCCGAGTACTGACGGCGTCTCGGTTCGCAGGTGTTGGAACAGAAGTTCGCGAGTAGAAAATGTTGTATCGAAGACCTCGACATCGAAGCCCTGTTTTTGCAGATGCGAACAGATATAGAGAACACCCAAAGGGGCATATGGCTTCATAATCTGAAGCTCTTTGGGATCTTCATACAAGAAGTAGCCGTGGGTCAGAAGAAGCTCTGGCATTAGACACCTCCTGTTCTCACAAGCGCTTCGAGCGGCATGAAAGCTGTCGTCGAGGTTTTCGAAAGAGATTGCGGTGGTATTGAGAGTACGTTGGGGTTCAGGCTCACCGGTTCCATCTCAATGACGCGACTCCAAAGCGATTCGGAGGTGCGAGGAGAATTTACCGGGGCATGCCATTCGGAAACTTCGGCGTGCAGGGCATCTCGAAGGGCATGATAAAACTGGTCGGTATACGTCGCAGTAAAGATTGTGCAGAGGTCGTCGCTATCAGACCAGTTTCGTTTATTGCCCAGTTGTGCCTGTACGCGATTGAAAAAGACCGTTCCAGGAAGTGGATACGAAAGCGAAACTCCAATATCGTCTGGGCGCGTCTCGCGGACTAGTCGTACAGTGTCGCAAATCTCTGACCAACCTTCACCGGGATAACCAAATTGCAGGAAGTAGCACGCCCTGATAGAGGCTCTCGAGAGTCTTTCTCTGGCTGCATAGATCGCTGACAATCTAAGCCCCTTATCCATAGCATCCAGAATTTTTTGCGATCCGGATTCAACACCCATCCATATTTCGACACAGCCTGCTCGTTTCAGAGCTGATACTGTCGCCTCAGACATCAGGTCAGCACGAGATTGGATCTTGAAAGGAACGACTTTACCGTGAGACTCAACAGCATCTGCAAATGCTTCTACCCAGTGACGGTTTAGAGCAAATACGTCGTCTCCAAACCAAACATGCTCAACTCCGTATACATCTCTGAGTTCGTGGATTTCGGCAGCGACATCCTCAGGTGAACGGATATGGAACTTATCACCAGAGATAGGCTTCGCGCACCAGTTGCAGCGATATGGACAACCGCGGCTTGAGACGACATTGGTAGAGAAGTAGCCATGCTTTTCAGTCCAGGCTTGCCGGTATGGCTCCATGTCGATAATTTCGCGTGCGATACGCGGTAGATCGATCCAGGAAGGGTTTTTTGGAAAGCGTGCCGCATGACGCAGCGTTTTTCCTGGCGCGGTATAGTGAACCAGTCCGTCGATTGTAGTGGGCTGCTGCGAACGCAGCAATGAAGCACAGAGTTCAGTCAGCGTTTGCTCAGCTTCTCCGTTAAGGATGTAGTCGACGCCGTGGATTAGGTATTCTTCGGGATGGTCCGTAGCATCTGACCCATGCGCGATAACTGTAATTCCCTTGGAGTGAGCCATCCTTGACAATTGATTTGCTAACTCTCGCATATGCGATAGACACATCTTGGTAACAAAGTTGAAGTCGTCTTCGTATATGACAACGATCTTCGGTTGGCGCTTTTGGAGCATTTCTACGAATCCAGCGATCGGGGCAGCAAAGGTCGAATCGAAGACGGCGACCGAAATTCCTGCAACACGTAGGGCGGTGGCTGCATACAACGTTCCCAATGGCGGGTATGGCTGCATCTTCCTCATTTGCTTCGCGTCGTTCGGAAGATGATAGGAGTGCGTTAGCAGGACATCTGTCATATGGCCCTTCCAAGATTGAATGAGTCAACAGACATTGGCGGTCTCCGTGGGAAGTTCGTGGCCGGTGACAAGAGATCGGCGTCTAATCAGGTGCTCAGAGAGTTGAGAAAGCCACAGCTCCCAAGGAAAAGTGAAGAGACTGAAACGCAGTCGCCAACGAATTGGCGTTTGTATCATGAATCCAATGACTCGCTGTACGAGCGATAACTTAGAGTTTCGTCGCACTTGATTGAGGAGCAAAAAATAAGAGACCATGCGATCGAGACGTGCAAGCTCACGACCTCGTAACCATGGCAGGAAATTGGCACCAAGAGGCATCTCCATCCATTCTTCCAATGTCTGTGGTTCAGGCACTCCAAGCTCCCGAAGCTGGGGCCAGATTGGAATACCAGGGTATGGAGTAAAGATGTTCGGTGAGAAGCGAACATTAGGAAACTGGCGACCGATGTCGCTCATTGTTCGAAAGGTGATGAGCCTGTCAGCTTCGGTCTCGCCGGGATAGCCGAGAATGAGGTTGAAATTGATACTGATTCCAGCCAGATTGGCCTTGCGAGCGGTCTCGTACATCTCGTCGACGCGCTGATGACGTTTGTTCATCATTTTGAGCACCGCTGCCGACGTGGATTCCGTTCCGAAGCCCATGTAGGAGACCCCACTGTCGGCGAGGAGCTGAACCTCCTCCTGACTCATACGACAGATGAAGTCCGTCGAGGCCTGAAAAGTCCAACTGAAACTGACATTTGATTCGCAGATGCCCTTTGCAATCGCAATGGCTCGACGCAGATCAACCGGGAAATTGGAGTCGAGGAGGGCAACATGTTGAATGCGGTATCGCCGTACGAGATCAGTTAGTTCCTCAACAACGTGTTCGGCTGTATACGCATTGAATCTTCGCTTATAAACGACCATATCTGTGCAGTAGTTGCAGGCATAAGGACAACCGACACTAGTTGCGTATGCCAATTCACGTCTTCCAGTGGCGCGTTCGTAGGCGTCAAAATCTATCAAATCGAACGCAGGCGGGGCAAAGGTGTCCACGGGTTGGATTCGGCGTTCGAAGTTTTCAATTAGGCGACCCTGTTTCTTCCATGAGAGCCCTGCAATGAGATCAAGAGGCTTTCTCTCCGCGAGAGCATTCGCGAGTTCAACGATTGTTATCTCGCCTTGTCCCCGAACGACAATGTCAACGTATGGCTCTCGCAGAGTCGACTCGGGCGCGAGCGTGGGATGCCAACCCCCAAAGATCACAGACACATCTGGAGCGTGGCTTTTTACGAAAGTTGCGGCCTCGATTGCTCCTCGTATCATGGGGCCTGTAAGTACAGAGATGCCGATGCACAGCGCCGTTTTACATTCCTCTCTAATTCGCTCCAGATATTGCGGCTCGATAGCAGCATCGATCAGTACCACTTCAAAAGCTGCCTCGCGCAAGGTTCCTGCCAGCGATAAAAGTGAGAGCGGTGCTCCAAGTGGCGGACCGTCATACGGCGGATAGAAGAGAATAACCTTGCCCCGCGTCAACATGCTGCCTCCGTCGGTGTATTGGACAATCTCTTGGCATCTACCGCCGGCTTTTGTGCTGTCAGCCTGTTTTTAAGTTTGTTATTCAGCCATATCTCAACTGGATATTTGTAAACATCATGATCAAGGCGCCAACGGGCAGGGAGGGAGATGGATTTCTGCACAATACGCGTGATCGGATCTCGTGTGTCGGCTGCTATGTGAATCCTGTCGAAGGCGATACGGAGATAGTCCCTCATGGTCTGAAGTCGCTTGTGGTCTTCGCCGCGGAGCCACGGTAGCTTCGTATAACGAGGAAAGAAGTCTGCCCATCCTTCAAGCGAATCCGGTACCTCAATGCCTATCTCCTTCGCCTGCCTCATGATCGGAGAGCCTGGATATGGCGTGAAGATGTTAGTCCAGAACTCAGCCCCGGGAAATCGCCTGCACACGTCCATCATGAAATTGACAGTCTCTCGCCGCTCTTTTGGGCCTTCTCCAGGAAAGGCAAAGATGATGTTGAAGGATGGCCGTATGTCGGCAGAGATGCATCTTGCCGCACTCTCATAGATCTGGTCAAAGTCCTGAAATGTCTTATTCATCAATTGCAGAATCTTCGGTGATCCTGAGTCAACGCCCTGACAAACCTGGTGCAGGCCTGCGCGCCGGAGCAGCTTAAGATCTTCACGCGAAAGCCGTGAAACCAGATTGGTTGTTGCCTGTATGCTCCATTGAAACTGCGAACCCACACGCACTAATCCCTCGGCAATATCCCGGGCGCGGTCCAGGTCGACAAGAAAGTTATCATCTACGACCCAAAGCATCTCGAGGCGATAACGCCGCGTCAGGTCGACGGTTTCTTCGACGAACTGTTCGGCAGGTAGAGCGTTCCATTTGCGCCCATAGACGCCTCCGTTCGTGCAATAGGAACAGTTGAACGGGCAAGCGAGACTGGACGTATACATTGCCCATCGTCTACCGCAACCGCGCTCGTACGCGTCGAAATCGGCGATCTGGTAGGCCTTCGGTGGCATTTCTACCAATGGCTTAAGAGCGCGCTCCGGCGTCATTATGAGTTTGCCCCCACGTTTGAACCCTATGCCCGCGACAAAATCAGGGGCGGACTTATTGTCGATGTGCTGAACGAGTTCCAGTAGCGCATCCTCTCCCTGACCACGCACAACATAGTCGACGCAGGTGGCTTGCAGTGTCTGCTCAGGAAGTAGAGAGGGATGCCAGCCGCCTAGAATTATGGGGAACTCCGAATTCCATTCCTTGACGGCTCGTGCGATTTCGACCGTCTCTCGAATCATGGGGCCGGTCACAAGAGAGATTCCAAGACATACAGCGTCACGTACTTCTTCGAGAACACGCTTCTTGTAGTCGACTGTAATGGTGGAATCGATAAGAACGACCTGGTAGCCAGCGCGAATCAGCGGGGTCGCGACTGCCAATATCCCGAGCGGAGCTGTCGCTTCTGAACTCGCAAAAGACGGGAAGAAGAAGACTACCTTTCTTGAGGACGAAGTAGATTTTGGCATCGGCAGGTTGTTGTACCCCTTCCTGTGCCTTTCAGTCTGATTCGTTTACCCGTCCGAGGTGTCAGGAAATTGTCAAATCGTTGTTATCTATTTGTTAGTTCGCGAGCCTGACAGGCTTTCGATAAAGGACTTTTCTTCCCTATGTCGTACACGAGCGTCTCCAGAATTTTCGCCGAAGACATGTTCTGTGTGGACTTTGACAAATCGATGACACGGCACTGACAAATCGCAATTTCAATCTTCCTATACTCGATTTCGTATTTGGGGTACTCAGCAATTCACCGTTCGAGGTAGGCATGAGGATTGTGGGGCTACGAGATGAATTAAATAATGCCGCTTATGTGTCGGTCATCGTGCTGCTCTTCGCAGTCCTGTCAGGCCGTCTCACTGCGCAGGACATACAGTCCAGTGAAAATCATGCTCAATATATACCTGCAATCTCTGGTGGTCTGGGCTACATCCACACCATTAATGGAGGCGTGACCACACTCACACCTCAAATTAACCCTGTGCTTCTCGTACCATTTGGCTCGCATGTATTGCTTGAATCTCGTACGTCGTTCACGGGGTTTTTTGAGAGAAGGGATCTAACCAGCGGACCCTTCACGGGAAAGGTGTTCAAGTCGGTTGACTATGCGCAGGTTAATTGGCTGGCAAGCACACATATCATTGCCACGGCTGGTAGATATCTGCTTCCCTTCGGCCTCTTCAGTGACCGACTTGGTCCGCTATGGATCAGAAATCTGCAGGACCCTCCCATCACTGCGCCCCTTGGGACCAGGACGAGCGGGTCAGGAGATGGCTTCATGGCGCGCGGAGTTGTTGCACAGAAGGCTTCCTACTCTGTGCAGTACACCGCATATTTTTCGGCGCTCTGCAATATCAATGAGCTCCAGTCCGGACGCGCCGCGGGTGGCGATGCAAGCCTATATCTCCCTCGCGCCCGTATTGAGGTCGGAACATCCTATCAACGCCTTCTTCAAGGTCACCAGATTAACAGCGTGGCGACGTACGTCTCCTGGCAACCATCTTCAGTTCCCTTGGATATAAAGGCTGAAGGCGACTATAGCTACAACGGCCGGGGATATTGGATCGAGTCTGCTTATCTCTTCCGACAACTTCCGATCCCATCTATCTTCCAACGCACACAGGTCGTTGGTCGAATGCAACAGTTCTTTCCGACTAATGGAGGTGGCAACAGCCTCCCTAGTGTCGACACAAATCGGTTTGATATAGGACTCAACTACTACTTCCGTGACGATCTGCGATTCATATCGAGTTATGGAAGAACTTTCAGTTCTCAAAGAAATGCAAATATCTGGAATGTCGGTTTTACTTACCGCTTCTTATTTCCACTTTGGCCAGGGAGGACAAGATGAAATACACTTCACTCTCTTTCTTCGTCTGCGTGCTTCTCGTATTTGTATTTAGTACCGTCGTACTTAAGGCCCAGCCTTACCCACCCTCGAACAACAAGACTCGGTTTCTCAAGGCCGCACGATGACTCAACCTAATGGCGAAGAGATCTTTAAAGCGAACTGTGGTCGCTGTCACATGCCACCCATGACCCTGTCTCCTCGGATTACAGGAACAGTGGTAATGCATATGCGCGTCCGAGCGCGGCTATCTCGTCAGGATGAAAAACTCCTTCTGAAATATTTAGCACCCTAGGATGGATGGCAGACACCAGCGTCAAACGAATTGCGACAAATGGAGGATACAAATGAAGCTACGAAGACGAGTCCTGACGGCGTTATTGCTATTTGCCCTTGTCGCCCAGATAGCAGGCGTAGCACAGGAATCGGTCAAGACCATAGAAATTCATGCGCATCGATATTCATTCACCCCTGCTGAAATCGATTTGAAAAAGGGAGAAAAGGTGAAGCTACGACTGATTTCCGATGATGTTCCTCATAGTCTTGTTGTCCCCGCTTTGAAGATCAACGCTCCGATGGTCAAATCCCACGCGACAGAGATCACTGTCACACCCGACACTATTGGAGATTTTCACGGGCAATGCGGCAAATTCTGTGGCAGTGGTCATGGATCAATGGTCTTTACCATTCACGTTAAGGAATGACGCAATACGACTCGATTACATCTTGCTTCTTATGGCTGCAGGGTAACGCTGCCCGACACATACTCCAGGGGAAGAATATGAACAATAGCATGGAGACAGAGTTGGTTAGGGTCAGGGAGAGGGCAGAGCTTTTGCGATCCGAACCAGTGCGTTTGATGGCTAAGTTACCCTTACGGGCCCTCTACTTTCCTTTGGGTTTTGCCCTCGAGATCCACACGAACTCGCCTGCGGTCCTTTCGGCAGCTGAGCAAAGCTGGGGTTTATTTCAACCCAAATTCTCTTATCCTCCGCTGATTCTTCGACTTGGAGTAGCCGATAATGCTACCGATTCGTCCAATGAACCACCAGTGCCGGTCTGTCGTTCTCAAGGAAACCTTTTATCAAACATCGCTGACGCCCATAACTTCGTCATCTCAGATCTCAATGCGGGCTTTTCATTCGGCTGGATTACACGACAGACGTCCGAGACTCCTCTTTATCTTAGGTACCATATCCTCGAAGCGGCAGCTCTCTCCATGATCTCTGGTCTCCGTGTTATCGCGCTACACGCCGCCTGTGTCGCTCCAGTTGGGTACGGCATGCTGCTCTGCGGCGACTCCGGAGCCGGAAAATCCACTCTTGCCTTTGCGGGAGCCCGCGCCGGCTGGACCTTCGTCAGTGACGATGCGAGCTATCTTCCCTTCGATCGAGAGGACCGTATGGTAGTTGGCAACTGTCATCAGGTTCGGCTTCGAGATTCGAGTGTCCGGCTCTTTCCCGAATTACAAGGGCGTCCCATAACTTCTCGGGCTGCAGGCAAACCATCCATCGAAATTCCGACGGCTGAGCTGCCGGAGCTAATCACGGCCCCCTCCGCAACCATCAAGTCCATCATCTTTTTAAATCGTCGCGAGGTAGAAGTTCCGGGACTCATTCCCTTTCGCAAGGAAAGAGCCCTGTCTTGGTTCAACCAAGCTCCGCTGAAGAACCACGCGTACCACCAGGCTCAGGAAGCCGCCATTCATCATCTGGTGGATGTCGACATATTCGAATTACGGTACACCAGCCTGAATTGGGCTGTAGAGCGGCTCCAAACTTTGGCGCTTGCCGGGCATTAGAAGATTATGAACTCAAAGCACATCGGCGATGGTAATTTCTCTCTTCAAATTCCAACGGAGGTGACCGCGCTCATCTCCGCCCTTCAGCTGCGCGAACCAAATGCTGCACTACTGAGAGAGCTGTCTGATCAGAAGTGGTCCGATCTACTTGCCTTCTGCGACTTGGCGCACTTAGCGTTGCCTCTTGCAAAACTCTCCGCAGATACTCTTCCGCAATGGGTTATCGAACGCCTCGGCATGAATGTGGCTGACAACGCACAACGTTTCCAACTGATAAAAGCCACTTACAAGGAAGTTGCCGAGGCGCTTTCTGCGAGGGGAGTGGAATACATAGTTATTAAAGGCTTCACTCAGTGCCCAAACTACGTCGAACTTCCCAAATTTCGCTTTCAATCCGATCTCGACTTATATTGTCCGGCGCAGGTCGGAGCTGCGAAAGTCGCTCTAGAGGCAATCGGCTACAGGCCCGCTAAAGGAATCTCGTACAAAGGTACGGATCATGATTCAACCATGATTCGACTGGGTGACTGGAAATGGAGTGGAAATCATTACGACCCCAAGATGCCGCTTTCGATCGAACCACACTTTTGCCTTTGGAACGAAGCTATTTCTCTTTTCTCTGTACCAGGCATTGATAGCTTTTGGGAGCGACGTGCCAGCCGTCGACTTGAAGACATGTCCTTTCCGTGCCTCAGTGATGTGGACCAACTCGGCTATCTGACATTGCATATCCTTCGCAATATATTGCGACGGGACTGGGTGATCCATCACGTCCACGAGTTAGCTTTTTTTCTTCACGCCCACGCAAACGACGATGTCTTCTGGAGGATCTGGAGTGAAACACATGATGCATCTCTGCGATCGTTGGAAGCCATTGCCTTCTATTACGCTCGTGCCTGGTTCAATTGTGATCTCCATCAACAGGTCCAGGAAGAAATCGCGAACATCTCACCCAGCCAACGACAATGGCTGCAACGATTTGCCGGATCAGCGTTTGAGGTTATGTTTCATCAAAACAAGGATTCGTTTTGGCTTCACATGAGTCTCCTTGAATCATGGGCGGCGAAACGAGCGCTGTGCAAACGATTTTTTATTCCGACTAGTATTTCATCCATTACCACCCCAGGAATGGATATGCAAAACAGACGACCCAGGCTACCAAGCAAACTGCACCCTTACTTTCAGTATCTCGGCTATCTGGCGATGCGTAGCACATCTTACAGTTATGTAAATTTGACTGCCATCCTGCGCGGCCTTATCTGGCGATTTTCTTATCGGTAGCAGGAACGACAAACTTCAGACATGTTCTTGTCATTCCTTTGCAAACGGGTAGGTAGATGTCTCTAAATTGTCATTGCCTTGTCATTTGATGTCACTCAGCAGTTTCACGTCCAACGTTTCTGGCGAATTCGATGAACGCGGTATATAACAAAAACTGCACCGAATGCGGCGATGTGCCCCAACGGAAGGACTCCGCCTGTGAGCTCAATTCTGGTAATAGAAGATGACCCGAGAATACAAAAGGCTCTGCATCGGCAGTTCACGAATGAGGGCTACGAAGTCCACCTAGCCGCTGATGGAGAACAGGGCCTGGCAAGCTGCAAAAGCCTGAAACCGGCCGGCGTGGTTCTGGATCTGATGCTTCCCACCATGTCCGGGCTGGAGGTTTGCAAAGGTATTAAAAGATGGTCAGCAAGTATGCCAGTCGTTGTACTAAGCGCTGTAACGGATGTGGCTGACAAAGTGCTATTGCTTGAGATAGGCGCGGACGACTATGTGACAAAACCATTCAGTCCGCGCGAGTTGATGGCCCGTGTACAGGCTGCGATACGCAGAACACAAAGATCCGCTAATACCAATCGCATCTCTTTCGGCAATATCTGCGCAGATTTCACTGGTATGGAAGTCTTCAGGGATGGGGAACCGGTACTCCTCACAGCGCACGAGATCAAACTGTTGCAATACTTTGTCGAAAATCCAGATCGTGTCATTACACGTGAAGAGCTGCTAAATGATGTCTGGCACTACACCTCTTATCCCACGACCCGGACAGTCGATAATCATGTAATGAAACTTCGACAAAAGCTGGAAACTGATCCTGCTCGTCCAGTTTATTTCCGCACAATGCATGGTATCGGTTATAAGTTTGTACGCGGAAGCTGAGCGCGCTACTTGTGAGAGAGAGGCGTAGCTGATGGACAAACTGCGAATGAGGACGACGTTGCTTATTCCTCTGTTTGCTCTGTCATTCGGCTGCAGCCTCGTTAGCCTATTGGTGATTCGCACAATCGTGCAACAGCAGGTCAAAGCCAACCTGGCATCCGATCTTCAACACTCAGTTAAGACTTACCAGAATCTACAACGCCAAAGAAGAGAATTATTATCTCGGGAATCCGCTCTTCTAGCTGATTTGCCCAGCCTGAAGGCATTGATGACTGCACCCGACACACGCACTATCGAGGACGGAGGAAGGGAGTTCTGGCAGGTTGGTGGAAGCGATTTCTTTGCTCTGTTGGATTCAACCGGTAAATTAATAGCGGTTTACAATCATGGACCGGCCCTGACCCGTAGCCGGGTGGAACAAGGGCTCGAGCAATCTCTTCGAAGACCAGAGGAACCCATCTTGCTCGCACTCGATGGCCGCCTTTATGAGGTTTCAACGAAACCGCTATTGTTCGGTGATACCGGCACCCAGTTAGGTTATGTCGCCGTTGGATATGCTATCGACGAACAGGTTGCTCGAGAAGTCAGCGAGGCCGCGGCAGCAGAAGTCGCTTTCGTTGCTGATGGAAATGTGATCGCCAGTACCCTCAAGCCTGAGTTGCAACATCAGGCCAAAGTCAATAGGCTCTGGGAATCCCTTGAGGGAAATCGTACTGTTCGACTCGACGGCGAAGATTATTTGACGGCATCGGCAGATCTTTCAACTGCAAATACTAAAAATGAAGCCGCCGCAGAACCTAAACTCTTTGTCCTGAAATCGTTTGAACAGGCGAGCCAACTGATACAACAGGTCAATCGTTGGGTTTTGACATTGGGGCTTCTTACTTTAGCGATTGGTACGATTCTGTTTATCTCTATTTCACGAACACTTACTCGTCCCCTTGAGGTGTTGGTAGAGGGAACGCGAGCTCTCGCACGGGGAAATTTTGATTACAAACTAAGCGAAGACGGCGTGGAAGAAATCAGAGAGCTGAGCCGCGCCTTCGATCGGATGCGGATCGAGCTTCGGCGCACACAGTCCGAGCTGATCGATTCTGAGCGGCTCGCGACCATCGGCAGGATGGCCAGTTCTATATCGCACGACCTGCGACACTATCTCTCCGCAATGTACGCCAACGCGGAGTTTATGAGCGATGGAACAATTCCCCAATCTGAACGCGAAGACCTGCTGCTGGAGGTCCGAACTGCGGTTCAGGGTATGACCGACCTTCTTGATTCACTTCTTCTTTTTACGCAGACAGGTCGCGCACTCCATCCGGAATACCAATCGATCGATGCCGTAGTCGAGAACGCTGCCAATATGGTCCGGGCACATCCGGGTTCACGCGATGTCAAAATCATCTTGCATGGACTCGTTCCATTCATGGCATGGATCGACGCAAGAAAATTGGGCCGGGCAGTCTATAACCTCCTATTGAATGGATGTCAGGCTGCAAGGCGTGGCTACGGTCCTGCAACGACTACCCTTAGCCTTCTCGACGATGAAACAGCTATCTACATTAAGATCGCAGACAATGGTCTCGGCGTGCCCGAAGCCATCCGCCAGACGATCTTCTTACCTTTCGTGAGCGAGGGACGGGAAAGCGGCGTGGGTCTTGGACTTACATTGGCACAGCAGATCGCCCATGAGCATGGTGGGAACATTACACTTGATACCAACCTAGAACGGCACACGGTCTTCACGATCACTCTGCCGAAAGCTGCGCTGCAGATGCTAGGTGCTGCAGCCGAGAAACGGACTGAGCGCACTAAGACTCCGACATACGGATGAGGTGGAAGATGAGAGATCTTACCTGGAAATTTTTTGTTTGCCTTCTTGTTGTATTTTCGAATCCCCCACTGCAATCGCAAGAGAGCGGCCAAACCCCTCGCGAATCATCATCAAGAGAGGATCGAGGTATTGGGGAACTGAAACAGAAGCTACAGACAATCTCTACCGCTCTAACCGTAACCGAGCAGCAACTCGAACAGTCTCAACGCCAGATTCAACAACTCCAGGAAGAGCTTGTTCAGGTCAGGAAACAGCTCAATAATTCCAACCCGGAACTCTCTGCTTCTTCCAGCGAGCCTGATCCTCCAGCAGTTACGGGAGTTGATGATTTACAAGAGCGAGTGGAGACGCTTGAAGCTCAGGTAAAGCTCCACGATCAAACCAAGGTGGAAAGTAGTTCAAAATATCCGTTGCGACTTACCGGGCTGATCCTCTTCAACTCTTTCATAAACAGAGGCTCGGTCGATAACTTCGACCTGCCTTCGATTGCAGTTCCACAGGCTGCTGGCTTAAGCAACGGAGGCGCTGGGGCGAGTCTGCGTCAGACAATTCTTGGCATAGAGGGATTCGGGCCCAAAATCGCAGGCGCAAAAACCTCTGCGAATGTAAGCCTGGATTTCTTCGGAGGAATCCCTTTCAGTAATTACGGCACTTCATCCGGCATCGTTCGCATGAGAACAGCGAGTATCAATTTTGACTGGGACCGCAACTTAGTCCAAGTCAGCCTTGCTGCTCCTCTTATATCGCCGTTGTCACCGACATCCTATGCCACGGTTGCCGAACCCGGAATGGCCTGGGCAGGCAACATATGGACCTGGGCTCCCCAGTTGCGAGTAGCGCATCAATTCATAAGTTCCAGTGCGCGACGTTTCCAACTTGAGTTTGGACTGTGGGATCCTCCAACTGCGGGCTACAACATGACCGGCGGCTTTCGCACCTCAAGCCCTCGAGAGCAAACGAATCAACCAGCATACGAAGGGCGAGTCTCCTACGGTACTCCCAACGGAGAGCACGCTTTGCAGATTGGTGTGGGCGGTTATTATGGCCGGCAGAAATATTCGAACGTCACAATTGGAGAATACTCGTACAGTGGGTCCAACGATTCCTGGGCTTTCACAACAGACATGAGAATTCCTATTAGTCATCGTTTCGAACTGAGCGGTGAAGGATATCGCGGAAGGTCCCTTGGCGGCCTTGGAGTTGGAGCCTACAAAGATGTCCTGTACGGGATGGATCCCATCTCAGGTGCGCCTGTAATTCGTGGGGTCAACGACATTGGGGGCTGGACACAGTTCAAGGCAAGATTCGGACAGCTGGTTGAAGGAAACGCATCGATTGGATTGGATAATGGTTTTGCGAGTGACTTCCATGCGTTAGTGCTTCCCTACACGGCAACTGCGACCCAGTTGCGAGCACGAAATCGAATGGTCGTAGGCAATCTAATTTACAGGCCTAAGACCTATCTTATTTTTTCTCCGGAATATCGCAGAATATGGACTTGGCCCATCTACGGAGCGCGAAGTACGGCCGATATATTTACTTTTTCCGTAGGCTATCAATTCTAGGAACTAGAGGTGCCATGCAGCGCTGCGTAATTTACCTGATGATCTTTGGATGGTACGCCTTCTGTCCGATCCTGGCTGCCCTGGCGCAGGGAGTGGATGTGTCCGCAACAATCGCGGTATACCCGGCAAAATCTTCCAGCGATCCATCGAAAGGCAAATCTTCGGCAGGTGCGGATGTTGTGATATGGCTATCACCGTTGCAAGCACTAGGACCCAGGCCAGCAGTCTTCTGAACATCCACCGTACCGTCTTATGCAGAAGAATAAGCAGTTTATTCCGCATCTGCTGATCGTGCCGACAGGGACTAATGTTGAATTCCCTAATGCCGATCCTTTTTTTCATAATGTATTTTCGTTGTTTAACGGAAAGCGTTTCGACTTGGGCTTATATGAATCAGGAAGTACCCGGTCAGTGAGATTTGATCGAGAAGGTCCTTCTTATATTTTCTGCAATATTCATCCTGAGATGGGCGCGGTTGTCCTGGCACTCAGCACTCCCTTCTACGGAGTGTCAGGACCTAGCGGAACTATAGTGATTCGTGATGTACCGCCTGGGACATACCGTCTGAATGTTTGGAGTGAGCGCGCAAAACCACTCAAGCCCGAAGATTTTCCCCACGAGATCCAGATATCGACTACAACAACAAATTTGGGCGTCATCCAAATGAAAGCCGCAGATAGCGTCCGGACTAATCATAAAAACAAATTTGGTGAGGCTTACCGAGACATGCCGGGTAAGCCGTATTAAGTAGGCGATGCACTTTCAATCATATTGACGCGTCTACTTTCAAAATAGACTGATAAACTTGGCCATTCTGATTTCGGGGGGCACGATGCACTTTAATTTGAGGCCTCACTTCAGTCTGGTGCTTTTGCTTTTCTTTGTGGCTGCCGGACCAAAAGAAATAGGCTTGGCGCAGTGTGCAGGACTGGTCTCCACTCCGCGTGCCGCCGCCGATTGTGTTGCCCATTCCATCCCCCTCGAGAAGATTGCTACGATCGATCCGAACCGCTCTTACACATTAGCCGAGTTGATAGATATCGCCGAGCACAACAATCCTCGAACCCGCATCGTTTGGGAGCGAGCCAAACAAAGGGCCGATCAGCTCAACATCGAGAAGAGTGCTTACTTTCCGGTCTTGGCAGCTGCGGCAGTATTTGCGGACGAAAGGCTAATCAATCCCTTTCCAAAGCCGCTCGCACCCCGCGGATACGTTATGGTCGAAGTGCCGACGGTTGAACCCGAGGTCACACTCGAATATCTTCTCTTCGACTTTGGAAAACGAGAGGCCAAGGTCGACGCCGCTACAGCTCAGAAGCTCGCTGCCGGCGCCAACTTCATCCAGGCAAATCAGGAAGTCGCCTTTCGCGTCGCCAGCGGATATTACAAACTTCTCACCGCTCAGGAACGTCTGCAGGCCGCACAAGAAACCTTAAAAACCGCACAGACAACGCAAGATGCGGCGGAACACCAGCTAAGCAATGGACGTGCCACTCTTCCAGATGTACTAAATGCTCGAGCGGAGACATCGCAAGCGGTATTCGATCTTGAATCCGCGGATGGCGACGAAAAAATAGCACGGGTCGCATTGGCTGAAGTCATCGGCGTAGAGCCCTCACCTAATATTGCGATCGATGCTCAAAAAAACGCACCGCTGCCTGACTCGCTCGCGTTATCTATAGATGCTCTGATCGACCGTGCCCTCGCCGACCGCCCTGACTTGATGGCCCAAGCTGCGATAATTCGCGCAGCCGATGATGCAGTACGTGCAGCCAGGGCAGAGTACCGACCAAAGATCGTCCTATCCGGTTCGGCCGCTCAGACGTCGATTTGGCCGACAGCAGACTATGGCCAACTCGGTGCCGCAAGCCAGGCCACCTGGTCTGCATCGCTCGAAGTGCAATGGCGCATCTTCGATGGAGGCGCTCGCAAGAATCAGTTGGCCATCGCTGAGTCGAAAAAGCGTGAAGCGCAGGATGAGATGACTGAGAAACACGATCAGGCCACTCGCGAAGTGTGGACAGCCTATATTGCTTTTCGCACTGCACTGAGAAAGCAACAGGCTGCGGTAGCCCTGCTCGACTCAGCGAATACTTCGTATTCGGCCTCACTGGAGGCCTACAAGTATGGCGTTAAAAACCTGATTGATGTCGTCACCGCAGAAAAGCAGTTGGCGCAGGCCCGGCTCTCCGGCGTCTCTGCTCGTTCTCAACTACTTTTGGAAGCGGTCAATCTCGAGTTCGTAACTGGAAATCTGTTGCGCAGTTTACCTCCCGCAACGAAAACGCAAACACAGGATGGTCCCAAATAATGAATCGCACAAGAAAGAAGATGGTTATCGTCCCGATGTTCTGTCTTCTAAACATGGGATGTGACCGTGCACCTTCCATCGATATCATTGGCTCTTTTTTTCCGGTTTGGATGATCTGTCTGACGCTTGCCATCGTTCTTACTTTTGTCGTGCGGTACTTGTTGGTTCGTTATCAACTGGAGTCCGAGGTGGGACCAGTTGCGCTCTTCTATCCAAGTGTTGTCGTTCTTTTCACCTGCGTGCTGTGGCTGATTTTCTTTCGATAGGAGAAGGCGCATGGATATAGAGACTGAACATCTTCCTCGCAAACGACTTGGCCGGTGGATTGGCATCGGTACCGTCGTCGCCGCCATCTTGGCTTTGCTACTTGTTGTTTTCGCGACTGACCGCAACCCTCGGACTGATGACGCCAGTGTTCGTGCGAATCTCATTGAGATCGCGCCAGAGGTTAGCGGACGCCTAGTTCAGCTGCCGGTGAGGGACAATGCATTCGTAAAACATGGAGATCTATTGTTCGTAATCGACCCGCGGCCTTTTCAATATGCCCTGCAGCAAGCACTCGCCGATCAGGATGCATTGGAGCAGCAAATCATCGATGCAAAGCGCAGGATTGCGGCGCAACGGAGCGCGGCCGATGCGGCGGCAGCTGGCGTTCGGCACTCCGAGACTGGTATCAGGACCGCAGGCAGTGACGTGGATGTAGCGAAGGCGTCCATTGCACGCGCCGAAGCTGCGCTTGCTGCTGCGGAGGCGCAACTCACACTCGCTACAAACAATCTTCACCGCATCGAACCGTTGCTCCAAAAACAATATGTGACCGTGGAACAGGTTGATCAGGCCAATACCGCGGTTCGGGTCGCTCAGGGCAATTATGACGCAGCACAAGCCGCGTTGGTTCAAGCACGTGCGCAACAGACACAATCGGTCCTCCGACAACAGCAGGCCGATGCACTAGCCTCGGAATCACAAGCCAGATTGGGCCAGGCGATTCATACTATCGACACTCTTGATACGCTGATGTCGCAGCGGCCAGCCAGAGCAGCCAGAGTCGATAGTGCGCGACTCGATCTCGAACGGACTCGCGTGGTCGCGCCGTTCGATGCTTATGTGACCAATATGAATATCTCCGTGGGAGCCTATGCTCGTGCCGGCAGCCCAATCTTTACGCTCATCGACACTCGTACCTGGTATGTCATTGCAAATTTTCGGGAATCCAAGCTAAAGAATATCGGGATCGGGACGCATGTTGATGTCTATCTGATGGGGCATCCCGACCGGAGATTCAATGGCGTTGTTGAGAGCATCGGTTATGGGGTCTTTCCCGAGGATGGAAGAGTAGTTGCCGGCTTGCCTCAGATTGAGCGCACGCTCAACTGGGTCCACCTCTCGACAAGATTTCCTGTCCGTATTCGCGTTCAAGATCCTGATCCACAGTTATTCCGCATTGGCGCTACAGCCGTGACGGTCGTGAGATAGTCTCATGGCGGCTAACGCTTTGCCTATGAAGCAATCGTGGACACAAAAGTTGTGGCAAGATCTGCAACCGACGCCTGGGCGTCTTAGCAGCACGCTGCGGATTGTGCTTTCTTCGGTTCTTGCGTTGATACTGCTGCTGGTCCTGCAGATGCCGTTCATCGCAGTCGGTCTTTACTTCATCTTTCTTATTGGCAGAGATAGTCCGTCGGTTTCTCTGCGCTCCAGTATCTACTCCTTCATGACAGTTGTGGCTGCGATTGTTGTGGAGCTGGCGGTTGTCATTGTCACTGATAACGATCCGATGGCCCGTGTTCTCAGTGTGGCAGTCGTTACCTTTCTGGCCGGAGTTGTCGTGGCAGGGACGAACTATCCTGCGCTTGGCGTGACATGGGGTTTGATCTATTGCACCATCATCGAGCTATGGGAACACCATGTTCCAGCGGATACTAATGTCAAAAACTCTCTGTTGCTTCTGGGCACATTTTCGGTTGCTCTCGCGTGCGCGGTTGGTGTTGAGTATCTTTTTGGTGATAGTAGTCCCGCGAAGAAACTGGATGAGCAACGACAGATCCGCTATCGTGCTCTCGAAACAATGTTTCGGGTGTACGCCGAAGGAGCTCCGCCGGAGCAACGTGCTGAGGCAGCGTCTCGGGTTTCGCGTCTGGCTGTCGCCGGTCAGAGCGGAATGATGCAGCTCTATAACAAGATGGTCGACCGCAATCTTGAGACAGGCAAGCTTCCCATCGGATTGCGTGTGCGCATTACGATGCTCGCGCAACTGATGGATGTCTCCGCCGCATTTGGATTGCAGTATCAGAACGTGGATGATCCTGCTCTCAGGGAACGTTGCGGTCACATCGCCACGCAATGTGGCGAATTGATCTCTGAGTCTGTCGCGGTTACGGAAAAACAGACGGAACTTCATGCGGGCACAACTCCAAGTCTGCTGGATCGTGTGGAAGGATCGATACACGCTCTGTTGACGATGCCTCTCGAGCCTGGCGTCGTAAAGAAGAAAGAACTGGTTATGCTGCCTTCGAAGAAGGTGCCGTTCTTCATTCATGGCGCCCTTGAGGAGAGAAGCACACTTGCATTCGGCCTCAAGATCAGCTTGTGTGCTACGCTTTGCTACATCGTTTATCACGCGGTTGATTGGCCTGGGATTTCAACCTCGGTCATCACTGTGATGGTTTCCGGGTTGAGCAGCAGCGGAGCGACGAAGCAGCGACTCATCTTTCGTCTGTTCGGATCGGTGATAGGTGGTCTCATTCTGGCGATAGGTGCGACAGCGTTTCTGTTTCCGCATATGGATTCGATTACGTCTTTGGTCGTTCTTATTTCTTTTATTGCGTTTATCTCTGCGTGGTGTGCGGCTGGGCCGAAGTTCAACTATGTTGGTCTGCAGATTGCATTTTCGTTTTACATTGTTGCGTTTGAAGGCTTCAGTGCGCCGACGCGGCTAGCTCCTGCGCGGGATCGTTTTATTGGTATCTTGTTCGCGCTTGTCGTTATGGCGTTCGTCTTCGATCAGATGTGGCCTGTGCGAACGGTTACCGTTATGCGCCAGACGCTCGCGAGTCTTCTCAGAAGTGGAGCTAATCTTTTTGAGAGTGTCGAGACGACGAAGAACCATATCGAACTTCTTCGAGAGATGGACATACTGCGCGACGGTGTCGGTAAGAACATCGCCAACCTTCGAACGCTCAACGAAGCGGTCGAGTATGAGTTCGGACAGGACATCGAGGCGCATATTCACTCCGGCCAGATGATTCTTCGTGCGGGTATCACTGCCGGAGCGTTGTTCTGGAACCAGCTTGCGGTTCTCCACAGCGAGACGGATATCGGCTTCGCAGGCGAGCCGCGGCTGACAGAGCTGCGCCGGAAACTGGCAGAGCATCTGGACGCGATGGCCGACGCGGTCGTGAAAAAGACGACTTTTCCGCCTGAGTATGCCGCAACTCTAGCGCCGCCGGAGCTGCTGGAAGATCCGCATTGCGGAGAATATGCGCGTAACACTGTCGCTCGCTATGAAGAGCTGCAGGCGTTTGTCTCTGCGCTTAGCCTTCAGGTCTAAGATGCCACCCCCCCCCCGGTATTATCCTCGTAAGTTATTTGCAATCAATTGTTTGCAGATCATTGTTTTTGTAAAATCGTCATTCTAAAAGGTTTAGCGGTAAATTCGTCTTTCTAAATGAGTTACAGGACTAACGAGAAAAAGTCCCAGCTTTTTTGGCTGGGACTTTTTCTGATCTCTAATTTAATTATAGCGAATTGGGAATAACTCTCACGCAATGCGGATGCTATTGGTAGGGAATGAGTTAGATGGTTTTGGGACTTGACACGCGATTTTGCTGAGCAATTTGGAAGTTTTTCTTGTAAACAATTGAATTTTATGGGACTAATTCTTCGAGATCTACAACGCGGCAAAGGGTGGAGGTATTTCGGCCCACTCTGGCGCAGCACGTCGCAACAGCTGGGATAGCTATCCCAATCCACTGAAAGCCATGGGCGAGGCTGCATTCGGCTTCATGTGGTCGCAGCCCATCAAAGACATCCTCTCCATCGCCGGGCCGCAACCAATTTGGCTACGAGACTTACTGGCGGTTGCAAGTGGCTCCTAACCTGACGGTGACGCCTGGGTTACAGATAGTATTCAATCCATCGTTCAACCCCACAGTGAATGTCGAGGCTATTGCAAGCATCAAGTTTCGGATGGTCTTTTGAGATTTGTGCCGATTCTTCAGCTGGGTACTCTCGATATTGAGAATACCCAGCTTGTGGTTTATTGAGTGATGGTTAGTGTGAAAGCAGCGGTGTGTGATGTGCCCGCGCTTCCGGATGCAGCGGCAACGACTGAGAGCTGATAGTTCCCTGTTGGTGTGGGTGTCGGTTGGTTTGGTGTTGTGGGTGGCGTCTGCGACGAGGAACTGCCGGCGCATCCGGCGATGGTTAGTGCTCCTCCTGCAAGGATCAGCAGAACCAGGAGTCGAATTGCTTTGGAGGAGAGCTTCCTTCTCTGGACGCATAGAAGCGCTGCGAGAAGCGTGGAAGGCAGGAAGAAGAGACCGGCGGGGATTGGATCGGATGAGGATTCGTGCCGGATGCTGGATGTTATTGTGCCTGTGTTTGTGCCAGTGGTTGTGATGCTCAGGACAGACGTGACTACTTTGTTGGTTCCGTCTGCCGTAAGGCTGGCGGGATTGAATGTGCAGGTCGATCCTGTTGGCAGACCGGTGCAGGTGAGGGCTATTGTTCCGGTGAAGCCGTTGGTCGGAGTGAGGGTGAAGGTTGTCTGGCCAGTCTGTCCTTGCTTCAACGCCAATGCAGCTGGGTTGGCTGTGATGGTGAAGTCTGGAGATGGTGCCGTTACAGCGACGGATAGTGCCGTTGATTGGGAACCGCCAAAGTTGATGTCGCCGCTATAGACCGCGGTTATCGAATGCGTTCCAACGGAGAGCGACGTAGTGATGTAGGTAGCGCTGGCCGATCCGTCCAACGAAACTGTCGTGAGGATTGTAGTGCCATCTTTGAACGTGACGTTGCCAGTGGGTGTCCCGCCGCCGCTTGAACTCTTTACTGCGGCGGTGAAGGCTCCGCTCTGTCCTGTTGTAAGTGTCGAAGAACCGGTCAGCGTAATGGTACTTGCACTGGTGGCTACGATGACCGGCAAGACTGCGGATTGAGAAGCCGTAAAGATGGCGTCACCGCTGTAATAGGCCACGATGTTATGTGTACCGACGGAGAGCGAGCTGGTTATGTAAGATGCTTTGCCTGATTGATCGAGCGCGATTGTGGCGAGGTTTGTTGTGCCTTCCTTGAAGGTGAACGTACCGGTGGGCGTGGCAGGTGTGGCGGTGGCGACAGTGTAGGAGGCTGTCGCGAAGATTGAAGCGGTCTCACCAGCAGTGAGATACGTTGTGCCTGTTATGGCAACGGTGGTGGGAGATCGCGGTTACAGTGACGGACAATGAAGCGGATTGAGAGACGGCGAAGGCTGAGTCTCCACTGTATGAGGCGGTGATGGTGTGGGTTCCTGCGGACAATTGGCTTGTGGTGTAGGTAGCGCTGGCTGATGCGTCGAGCGCGACAGTTGTGAGTGTTGTGGTGCCGTCCTTGAAGGTGACTGTGCCTGTGGGTGTGCCACTGGCTGAACTGGTCACTTTGACGGTGTAGCTGGCGCTTTGATCGGCAGTCAGCGTCGTTGGACCGCTCAAAACGGTGGCGGTCGGATTCAAAGATGCGCCGGTTGCTGTACCGGACAGTTGCACCAGTTGCGTACTGGCCGTGATTCCAGTGAGGTATAGAGCGTCGTCGGTGATGGTTAAGGTTCCGGTGAGTGGACCGGCAGTCTGAGGAGAGAACTCTACGTTGACTACGCAGGTTTGGCCAGGATTGAGCGTTGCTGCGGAGAGGCAAGGGCTTCCGCTATCGACTGTGAAGTTTGAACTGGCCGTGATGCTCGCGAATGTAAGTACCGTGTTGCCGGTGTTGGAGATGTTGAGGCTCTGCGATGCGCTTGTGCTGCCTGTGTTGGTGCTGGCGAACGTGAGCGCTCCGGTGGCCGTTACCTTGCGTACAACTCTGTTGTTGTAGTCCGGGATGAAGAGGTTTCCGGCCGCATCGACTGATATGCCATTCGTGAATGCAACGCTGCCTGCCCATTTTGCGCTTGTTGCTGGACCGCCGTCGCCGCTGTATCCGCCAACTCCGCTGCCCGCCATGATGGTGATCATCTGGTTTGTATCGAGCTTGAGGATGTTGGTCGTGCCGCTATCGGCAATGTAGACATTTCCAGCCGCATCGACATCTAGGCCATTTGGGTAATTGAACGCCATGCCAAATGCCGGACCGTTGTTATTGTGATTTCCAGCTACCCCGGCCGTGCCTGCAACGGTAGTGATGATGCCGTGGGTATCGACTTTGCGGATGACGAAGTTGTAGGTGTCTGCGATGTAAAGGTTACCGGAGGCATCAACTGCAACATCGAGTGGGCCAGCAAGATTTGCTGACGTCGCTGGACCGTTGTCTCCGTAATAACCTCTTGTACCGTTTCCAGCGACGGTGGTGATGATGCCGGTTGCCGCATCTACCCTGCGGACTACGTTGTTTGTGGAATCGGGAATGTAGAGATTTCCTGCCCGGTCCAACGCGATGCTGGTGGGAGAAGTGATCTTTGCAGAAGTCGCCGGTCCACCGTCGCCGGTGTATCCGGGTCTTTGATTGATACCGGCGTAGGTTGTAAGTATGCCGGTTGCTGCGTCCACCTTCCGGATGCTGGATGTATCCAGCTCCGCGAAGTACAGATTGCCTGCAGCATCGATCGCAACATCCCTTGGACCTCTGATCGATACAGCGGTTGCTACGCTGCCGTCCCCGGCGTACCCAGCGACACCATTTCCTGCCACTGTTGTTATCGTTCCGGTGGTCGCGTCTACTTTTCGGATGCTGGGGAAAGCAGCGTCGGCGATGTAAAGATTGCCTGCGGCATCGACAGCCGTACCGGAAGGGCCATTCATTTCGGCCGCTGTCGCTGAGCCGCCATCGCCGGTGTCTCCTGCTGTGCCGTTGCCTGCGAATGTTGTTATGGTGCCGGGCGTGATAGCGACTTGCGACGCCAAACCTGTTCCGGTCAAAGGGAATGAGAAATTTCCAACGCTGGTTTTTATCTGTAACGGAGCGGAACGAAAGCCGGGATACTTTGGAGAGAAGGTGATTGGGATTGTGCAGGTTGTTCCTGCTGCCTGCTGTGTTGTTCCATCTGCATTGCATCCCTGCAGCGTTCCGATGGTGTATTCAGGCGCGCCGCCCAGAGCATTCGGCGTTGTGATGCTGCTGATGGTCAACGCCTGGTTGAACTGCAGCATGACCTTTTGCTGTGAGACCGTAATCGGCGACATCCTCGTCGGCGGCAACGCAAGACCGGTCGTTGGCCCCACCTTGCGAACGACACCATTGTTCGTGTCGGCGATATACATATTTCCCGCGGGATCGAATGTTACTCCTTGTGGGCCATTCAGAATGGCAGACGCCGGAGGGCCTCCGTCTCCATTGTCCCCCGCCCCGCCATTCCCTACGACAGTGGTAATGATTCCGCTCGTATCGATCTTGCGAATAGCATCGTTATTCCAGTCGGCGATATACAGGTTTCCCGCAGCATCCAGGGCTATACCGTATGGATAATTCAGATGAGCCGCCGTTGCCGGACCGCTGTCGCCGCTATATCCGGGCTGGGTATCGCCGGCGTTTCCTGCACTTGCGATCTGCGTAACGACGCCTGTCGTGGCATTCCTCTTCATGATGCGGCAATTCACTGTGTCCGCGATATACAGGTTTCCCGCAGCATCCAGTGCTAAACCATAGAAGTTGTAGAGATGCGCTGAGGTTCCTACCACGGTCGTGATCACTCCGTTGGTATCTACCTTCCGCACAACGAAGTTGCCGAGATCGCCGATATACAGATCTCCTGCCGCATCCAATACAAGAGAAGAGGGATAGTTCAACTCTGCCGAAAGAGCGGCGCCGCCATCGCCCTGGTATCCCGCCGATCCGTTGCCTGCAACTGTTGAAATGACGCCGTTCGTATCTACTTTTCTGATAACACTGTTGTGAAAGTCCGCGATGAAGAGGTTTCCCATTGCGTCCACCACGATGTCGGAGGGATAGTTCAATTGCGCTGCCGTGGCTAGACCGCCATCTCCTGAGTATCCGATCGTACCGTTGCCAGCTACTGTCGTAATGAGACCGCTGACATCCACCTTCCGTATGACCTGATTGAACTGGTCAGCTATATAAAGATTTCCAGCAGCATCGAGCGCGACCTTGCTTGGCTGGTCCATCAATGCGGAGACTGCAGGACCGCCGTCCCCGTTATAGCCTAAGCCCCCATAACCTGCCACCTTCGTGATGACGGGGGCCAAAGTTACAGCAGGCTGCTGGGCTGCGGCGCTGGAATCCAGCATTGGCACGAGAAGGCAGGATGCAAAGATAAAAAGCTTTAGGGAAAAACGGCAAGACATCACGAACATGCTTTTGGCAGACATTGACTTCGAGCCCCTTCAGGTATGACCTTCCAGCAAAATCTTTTAGCGATTACTCATGTATTCGCATGAGAAACGGAATCGGAAGAAAAAGAATTCTCTGGCATGGAAGGCTTATGTCCTGAAGAAGGGGCAAACCGGTTGCGAAACAAGAATGCCCCACTCTGCGCGAAGGACAGCGCTGAACATGGGGCATTCGTAGGGGATTTGATTTGGGAACTAGACGTTGAATTTGAAGAAGAGGATGTCGCCATCCTTGACTACATATTCTTTGCCTTCGGAGCGGAGGAGGCCTGCTTCCTTTACGGCTTGCTCGCTGCCGTACTTGAAGAGATCGTCGGAGGCGTAGCAGTCGGCTTTGATGAAGCCGCGCTCGAAGTCAGAGTGAATGACGCCAGCGGCTCCGGGAGCCTTTGTGCCGCGCTTGATGGTCCAGGCACGGACTTCCTGCACGCCAGCGGTGAAGTAGGTGATGAGGTCGAGCAGGCGATAGGCGGAGTGGATGAGGCGGTTGAGGCCGGGCTCGGATAGACCCATGTCTTTCAGGAATTCGTCGCGCTCGGCGGGTTCGAGCTGGGCGATCTCTGCTTCCATGGCTCCGCAGATGCGAACGACCTGGGCGCCTTCTTCTTCGGCGCGCTTCTCTACAGCGGCGGTGTAGGCGTTGCCTTCTATAAGTGCAGCGTCGTCGACGTTGGCGACGTAGAGTTGGGGCTTGGCGGTGATGAGGAAGAGCTCGCGCGAGAGGATGCGCTCGTCGTCGGTGAGGTCGGCGGTGCGGGCGGGCTTGCCAGCGTTGAGTACGGCTAGCAACTTCTGCAGCATGGCGTGCTCTGCCTTGGCTTTGGGGTCGCTGCCGGCTTTGGCAGAGCGCTCGACTTTTGTGTTGCGCTTTTCTACGGTGTCGAGGTCGGCTAGGAGAAGCTCGGTGTTGATGATGTCCATATCATGAAGCGGGTTGACGCCTCCGGCGACGTGGACAACCTCGGGATCGTCGAAGCAGCGGACGACGTGGCAGATGGCGTCGGTGGCGCGGATGTGCCCTAGAAACTGGTTGCCGAGGCCTTCGCCTTTGCTGGCGCCTTCGACAAGGCCGGCGATGTCGATGAACTCCATGGAGGTGGGGACGAGAGATTTGGGCTTGATGAGAGCGGAGATTTTGCTAAGGCGCTCATCGGGCACGGTAACGACGCCGGTGTTGGGGTCGATGGTGCAGAAGGGGTAGTTCGCCGCCTGGGCCTTGGCCGAGGTGAGGGCGTTGAAGATCGTGGACTTTCCGACGTTGGGCAGGCCAACGATTCCGCAGTTGAGAGGCATGGTTTTGCTGTTTCCTTCGTGTGAGGCTTGTTTCTGACTTTCGCCGAGTTTGTCTTATATAGGATAGTTCATCGGGCCGGATCGGGCTTTGGCGTCTGATGCTTGTTCTACTTCGTCTAATCTGGAGAACCCATGAATTTGGCCGTCTTCAAGTCCGGCGTTCTTGTTTTGGCAACGCTCACGGTCAGCGGGCCTGCTCAGACGACGCTTCACACAACGACTACGCTGGTCGTTGTTCCTACGCTGGTGCAGACTTCCGGGAAAGAGCCTGTGTTTTCACTGAAGGCTGATGACTTCGTCCTTACGGACAATGGTGTTCCGCAGAAAGTGACTCTGGAGGAAGAGTCGAGCCGGCCGCTGTCGCTGGTGGTGTTGATGCAGACTGGTGGGATTGCGCGAGGGCAGTTCGAAAACTACGTTCATCTGGATTCCATGATTGCGGCGATTCTCGGCAAGGCTCCGAATGTGGCTTCGATTGTGAACTTCGATAGCGAGCCGGAGGCTGCGTCTCCTTTTACCTCCGATGTTTCGGAATGGAACGATGCGATCGATCATCCTGATCAGGGCGATAGCGGCGCGGCGATTTTAGATAGTATTGCGTTCGGGCTCGATCTGTTGAGGAAGCAGCCGCAGGGGAATCGACGGGCGATACTGCTGATCAGCCAGGAACATGACAACGGAAGCAAGGCGAAGCTGAAGGACATCGTTCGTGAGTTGGGGGAGACGAATACTGCGATCTATAGCTTAACCTTCTCCGCGGAGAAGACTGCGATCAAACAGGCTTTCAAGGACCCTCCGCATTCAAATAAGCCCATCACGGTCGGGGACGGACAGTACTATGCTTATTTCGATCTCAACATGCCTCTGAATCTGGCGATCAGCGAGATGCGGAAGAACCTGTCGGCGGAGGTGGCGAATCTGTCGGGCGGGGAGACCAGCGGCTTTGCGAGTCGAGGGGGGTTGGATGCTGCTTTGGATGTCATGAGCAATCACATTCGTAATAGCTACATTCTCAGCTTCTATCCGACGTCGACGGAGCCGGGACTGCATACGATCAAGGTTCGGCTTACTCATCATCCTGAGTTGCTGGTTTCTGCAAGACGGAATTACTGGGCCGTAAATTCGACTAGTGAGACGCAGCATTGAACTTGTGATGGAGGCGGGAGCCAGATAGGCTGGAGGGGATGTGCGAGGAGAGAAGATGCAGCGGACGTGTTTGATGTATGCAGTGGCGGGATTGATGTTGTCGGGCGTGGCGTTTGGACAGGCTCCGGCGGCGGCGCAACCAACTGGACCGGCGGCTGAGGTACAAGGCAGCTTTGCGCGGCTGAAGGTAAACATCCTGAAGGCGGCGGACGAGATGCCTGCGGAGAGCTTTCAGTTTAAGCCGACACCGGATATTCGGACGTTTGCCCGGGTCGTCAACCATATCAGCGAAGCGCAGTTACACAGCTGCGGTGCGGCGAATGGCACTCCAGCGGATGCACTGGCGAAGGTGCCGCCAGAGACCGCAGATAAGGCTGTGATCGTAGCGGCTCTGAAGGCTTCGTATGCGGAGTGCGACAAGGCTTTTGCGGCGTTGACCGATGCGAATCTATCGGAGATGCTTCCGGCAGGTCAGGCAAAGCGTTCGCGCATCGGGCTGATGTGGGGAACGGTGTCTCATGACAATGAACAGTATGCAACGCTTGCACTGTATTTGCGCTTGAAGGGGCTCGTGCCGCCAAGCAGCGAAAAGTAAATTTTCGCTGCGAATCCAATGACTGATTACTTCCACTTAAGGTTGGACGCCGTCACTCTGTAGATGAGGGGATAAGCATGGCTCTTGCATCGCGCTCTCGCCTTCGAGTTGTTGGCTGGATCGGGGCGATCTTGTGTCTTGGGTTCGTTGGGATTCAGTTGATTCGCCCTGCATTGCCCAATCCTCCAGTGACGGCAGAGTTGCAGGCTCCTCCGGAAGTGAAGGAAATTCTGCGGAACTCCTGCTATAGCTGTCACTCCAACGAGACGAGGCTACCGTGGTTCGATAAGGTCGTGCCTGCATTCTGGATCGTGACCCGCGATGTGAGAGAGGCACGGAGGCATCTCAACTTTTCAGAGATCGGCAAGCTTCCAGCTGCTCAGCAGAAGGGATTTTTGTTTGAAGCGGTGAATCAGATTCAAATGGGCGCGATGCCTTTGCCTTCGTATTTGCGGGTGCACCCGAATGCTGCGGTTACTCCGGAGCAACTGGCCGTGCTACGGAATTATCTGGTTCCACCGAGTGCCGCTATGGTTCCGGTTGCGGATGCGAGTGCGGCGGATGAGCAATATGGCAAGTGGGTGAAGTCGAGTGAGGAAACACTGAATGTGCAACCTGAACCTAACGGAGTTGCATTTTTACCGGACTACAAGAACTGGAAGGCGATCAGCAGCACGGAGCGGTATGACAACCATACGATGCGGGTGATCCTGGGGAATGATGTCGCGGTGAAGGCGATTGCTGAAGGGCACATCAATCCGTGGCCGGATGGGACTGCGTTTGCCAAGGTGGCCTGGTTGCAGCAGCCGGATGGTAAGGGAGTGGTTCACACGGGGGCTTTCTACCAGGTTGAGTTCATGATTCGTGATGGCAAGAAGTATGCGGATACTGCGGGTTGGGGTTGGGGACGATGGCGCGGAACTGACCTGAAGCCTTATGGGAAAGATGCGGCGTTCACCAATGAGTGTGTGAGTTGCCATACTCCGGTTAGTAAAAACGATTACGTTTACACGATGCCGATCAGATGAATTGAAGGTGAGTAACGATGATGAAAATTGCTTTTGTGGGATTGGTTTTGCTGGTGGGTTGTACGCAAGAGAACCCCCGGGTAACGACTACTCTGAACAACGGTGCGGCACTCGTTGGCGAACTGCCCTCGAATCCGATGCAGGGCAAGGTGATTACTTCGTGGGTCGATAAGCAGGGTTCGACGATGTCTACCATGTTTGGCAATGACGTTGCTGTGCACTATGCGCGGACGAACTCTGAAGCGAAGTATCCGTCGGGTTCCGTGGTGTCGGTAGTGACATGGGGCCAGCAAGAAGATCCGCGGTGGTTCGGCGGAAATATTCCGGCTAATGCGAAATCTGTCGAATTTGTTGCAGTCGGAACGGGGGCGAATGCGTACTCGTACCAACGCTACGAAGGGACGCCGCTGAAGAAGGTAGCTGGTGAGGAAGGCTCTGCGCCGAACGAGCGGGCTACGTATCTGCTGACTCAACGGGCCGCAGTGACGCCTTAGCGCTCGGTGGATTTTTCGCTCGCTGCATCCCATGGTTCGGAGACGTGGATGACTGATTCATATGAGTTGAAGCGATTTGTGGATGCCCAGGAAGGCGTATATGAGCAGGCTTGCGCGGAGTTGCGAGCGGGAAGGAAACGGAGCCACTGGATGTGGTTCGTGTTTCCACAGATTCGGGGGCTCGGGAGCAGCCCGATGGCAGTGAGATTTGCAATCTCTGAGCTGGATGAGGCCCGCGCTTATCTAGAGCATCCGGTGCTGGGCCAGAGGTTACGGGAATGTGCCGGGATCGTGGTGGGCGTGGAGGGTCGGTCTGTAAAGGATATCTTTGGGTATCCGGATGATCTGAAGTTTCACTCGAGCCTGACGTTGTTTGCCAAGGCTTCCATGGAGGGTTCTCAAAGGGATGGTGTGTTTGGGGAGGCTCTGGAGAAGTACTTTGGTGGGGAGATGGATCGGGGGACTTTGGACCGGATTTAGTTACATACATTTAATATGGTCACGCTGATAAACATTGAGCTACGGCTTGAAGGTGGTTCGGTCTTTATGTTAGGGTTGCAACCCTACACACCTTCCCCCTAGAGCATAAGGTCATGGGCCCTCAGTATTTGGAAGAACTATGAGGAGCGATCATGCACAGAACTGTAACTCTACTTACACTCCTGTTTGCGCTTGCGGCAGTAGAGACTCGAGCCGACCTGATCACCAACGGAAGTTTCGAAAACACGAATAACACGTTCGTTGGTGACGCAAATCATGTAGATCAACTGGCCTCTGGTTCGTCGGCAATCCCAGGCTGGACGACGATTAACGGCGTGCCGACGGCATGGATCCAGAACGGCAATCCATACGGCATCTCGGCATCGAACGGTTCCTTCTTTCTCGATCTGACCAACTACGCGGATTCGGGGACGTATGGCGGCGTGTCGCAGACCTTTGCCACAACACCGGGTGCGAACTATGTTGCAACCTTCGACCTGGGCTACGGCGGTAACTCGGGAGCCTTCGGAGGGCCGGTGAAAGTAACAGCGTCGGCAGCGGGAACGTCCGCCACGTTTACTTCGGGGTCGGGCACGCCGAACCCGGCTGTGTGGGACACTGAGACGTTTAATTTTATGGCGACATCGACGACGACGACACTCAACCTTGTTGGGCTATCGACGGCAGGAGGCGCGTACATCGGCCTCGATAACGTCGGCGTGGAGGCAGGGGGCGTTGGCGGCGGAGTCGTTCCTGAACCCGGCACGTATGCCCTCTTTTTGACGGGCATCGGCTTCCTGAGATATGTGGCCAGGCGTATCCACAGGTAGAGAGCTGAAGGATGCTAGAGTGCGATTCGCTGGTTTGGCTGCAATGAGATTTCCTGCGGCCTGCGGTCTGATAGGCGGAGCGTGACTCGTTGCGGTTGTTCGCTGATGCCGAGAATTGACTGCGGCACGCCAGTCTTGTTTGTGACGAGCCTGACGGTGCCGGACTCGATACGGCAGAGAGGCTTCCCTCCAAGCGAAAGACTAACGCCATGTGAGGCGTAGCGCATCTCGGCGTCTTGTCCTGCGTCGGTCCGCATGCGAAAGCGTGCTGACTCTGCGGCGGGATGGCTGGGGCGAACGTTCCAATGCAGGGCATCGGGGGTTTCGCATACTCCAGCGAGTCTCCATGTGTAATCCACCATTACCAGCGCGCATGGCGAATAGTTCGGCGCATCTTCCTTGGTGAAGACACCGGTGAGAGGGTCGACTTGTTGCCGGAAGGTCATGTCGCGCTGGATGGCTTCGCACCAGCGATCCATCATGACGGCGAACTCCGCGGAACGGTTGTAGTGATCGAACCAGCGAGCTGCCCGCAGAGCTGTGAGGGCTTGCGATGCACCGCCCCATGAGTTGCGCGGGATCGGGCGGACGAAGGTGGGGTCGTCGATTGCGACGGATGGCAGCGGAAAGGTGGGCCAGAATGCCTTTGGGTTATGGATCTGGAGGGTCCATAGGTGGTCGAAGAGCGCTTGATCTGGGACGTGTTCGGCGCAGACGCGGGTGATGATTTCGGATCGGACCTTGACGAAGTGGTTCTGCGCGTCGAGGTCGTAGAAGGCGGCTTCTTCGGGTACGTAGAGGCGGGAGAGGATCAGGCTGCGAATCTTGTGTGCGCTTTCGGTCCACTGGTCGGACTCAGCGATCTTGCCCAGTGCTTTGGCCATGGCTGCGAGTGCTACTCGCGCGCCGTAAGTTGTGGCGGAGAGGTCGGGGCAGAGGCGGGGTAGGGTTGGAATTGGGGGGCAGCGCTTTGCGTCCGCTTCGGGGCACTGGTTTGGAAGGCCGGCCCAGCGGGGGCTGTTGTCGGTTCCGGTGTCGTAGGTGCAGAAGCCCTCGACGAGGCCAGTTGCGCGGGTGTTTCGGTAGCGCATGAGCCAGTTGTCCCAATTGGAGCAGGCTTTGTAGGCGGTGTGGAGAAACTCTTCGTCGCGGGTAGCCTGTGCGAACTCCCATGCTGTTGCGGCGATCGGCACTACCATCTGGATCTGTCCGAAGCCTGTTCCCTGCACCTTGTTGTTTGCTGGAAACTGACCGTCTGGGCGCTGAAGCTCGAAGAACGTCATGTGGCTGTTGCGGGTTACGTCGGGGCGGAACTTGCGGTAGACGAGGGATTCGTGGGGGCCGCACTCCATCCAGATGCCTTGATAGACCGAGCCTTCGATGAGTACGGGCTTGTTGTATCGCGGCATCTGCTGCACGTTGGCGGCGAGGACGGTTAAGGCCCTGTCGTAAGCGGCCTGCCAGCGGGCGTTGGAGGTTTTGAACTCCGGTGCTGATTCGATTGGAGCGAGAGCGGAGACGGTCCTGGCCGCGATCAGCGCTCCTGCGCCTTGCTTTAGAAACGTGCGTCGATTGATCACTGATTAGTTTCTGCGGCGACCACCCATTAGCTGGAGGACGGCGAGGAAGATATTGATGGCGTCGAGATAAATGGAGAGGGCGAGGGAGACGGCTGATTGACCGTCTCCGCCGGCGCGGATGCGGGCGAAGTCGCCTATGGTGAGCAGGGAGAAGATGCCGAGGGTGAGCCAGGAGAAGGTGTCCGGTGAGAGGAAGTGGAAGAACATGCTGGCGACGCCGGCGATGATGAGGAGGAGCAGCGCGGCAAAGCCGATGCCGGCGATGCGGCGGTAGTTGATGTTGAAGAGATAGGCGATGCAGCCCATGACGGCCATGCCGGCTCCGGTGGTGGCGGCGGCGTTGAAGACGATGCCGGGACCGAAGTTTCGGATGTAGTGCTGGATGAGCGGGCCGATCTGCCAACCCATGAAGTAGGTGAGGGTGAGGAAGAGTCCGAGGGCAAGGGCGGGGTTAGCCTTGCGGGCGCGGGAGATGGCGAAGACGAGTCCGAAGACGACGATGAGGCCGGGGAGGGTTCCCCAGGCGGGTGCGGTGGCGACTCCGATGGCGGTGATGAAGAAGCCGAGCGAGGTAATGCCGAGTACCTTGGCGAGGAGAGGGGCGGTGCCCTCGCGGGGGACGTCGATGGTGGTGGGGTACGGCGTTCATGCGGTAGTCGTTCATTTCCATGGCTTTCGCTCCAGTGGTGCAGGCTCGTGTAGATGTCGTTTCTATGATGCCATCGTTCTTTTCGGGATTACAGTCGGTTAGGACTCCAATACTATGAGACGCTCTTTTGGGCGGTTTGTCATGTTGAGTTGGAACATTGCCTAGGGTACCCCCTCCCCCATCTTAATTGCGCAAAGTATTCTATTTATTTGACTTAGGTTCGTACTTCGGTGGCTGAGTGGACGCTTGGGTCTCCTGGTTGAATAGGTTAATGGGAAAAGCCCCGGTTTGTGGCCGGGGCTTTCTTTTGTCTCTGTATCTATTATATCGGGTTGGGTGAAACTCTTTTGCAATGCGATTGTTTAGTGTTGGCGCGGGGATTCGTTGGTTTGGGGCTTGACAGGTTTTCTGGTGGACGGCAGAAGTACTGTAGCTGATGCGTAGGAAAGCGGTTCGCGCGTGGCGCGAATGCCCACTCATCGCGTGAAACAAAGGCGCGATGAATGGGGCACCCGATTCGGTGTCTGCTGAGAGGTTATTTGCTTGGATGATATCATCGATGTATATCATTTGATGGGTGCTGGCCAATGCGTATGCTGGTTGATTTGCCAGAGGGGGAGTTGGAACGGCTGAATATTTTGAGCCGGGCGCGGAGGGTTTCGCGGGCGGAGAGTGTTTGCCGATTTCGACTGCGGTGGCGGACCGGGCGGCTGTGATTCGCAGAGAGAAGAGGCTCAAGATGCCGGATGCGATTATCCTGGCGACGGCTGAGGTGGCGGGCCGGAAGCTGGTGACACGGAATGTGAAGGATTTTTCGAGTGGGATGCGGGTGAGGGTGCCTTACAAGGTTTGAGTGGTGCACTACCATTACAGGCGTAGTTTTACTGATCGAAACTTGTCCTCTTATTTTCGCCTTTACTTCGCTTATTGGTAATGATAAAGTAATGGTTCGTGGACAGTATTGCGCTTTTTTCCCACAAAGTTACATCCAATAAGCTAGAGTTTCGACCATAGAACGGAGAAGAGCAATGAGCAAATATACCGTTGATCAGGTCGCAGATACGCTCCTCCATCTCGCACGCCATCGAAACATTGACATTTCTAACCTCAAATTACAAAAGCTTCTCTATTATGCCCAGGCTTGGCAGTTGGTCTTTACCGGAGAGCCTTTATTCAATGACGCTTTTGAAGCTTGGGTGCACGGTCCTGTTGTTCCCCGAGTATTTCGCCGCTTCAAGGAATTTCGCTGGAACACAATTGATTCACCAGTTACGCCGGTAGATGAGCGATCGTTAGTAGACCACCTAAACTCCGTACTCGATACATATGGAAAGTTTGGGGCAACACAGTTGGAAAGGCTAACTCATCAAGAAGAACCTTGGGTGATTGCTCGAAACGGGCTGGCACCCGATGCTGCCTGTAGCGCCGTCATTACAAATGAGACTATGAAAGTGTTTTATACCAAGCTTGCCAATGGCTAACAAAAAAGCCAGGCGTATTCCTACGCCCGTTTTCGAACCAAATGTAAACACTCTTAAGTTTTCCTTCAAGTATCTGGATTTACATAATGACAAGTTCTCTCTGAATGCTTGTACCTGCGAGTTCTGGGAAGCACTCATTAGGGAAATTCATGAATATTCGCAGATGGCAGTAGATGCATTTCTTGATCAAAACCATCAGCAGCGAAGGCACGTAATAGATTTTTCGGAAACAACCGAGCAATTGGGTTTCTCTCACCTGGATACTGAACAACTCGTCTTCGAAGAGAGTTGGCAATTTCAGGTGGGGTCTAATGGGCCTTGGAGAGTGTCTGGATTTCTTGTAGACGACACCTTCTTCATTGTCTGGCTCGATCCAGGGCATCGTCTTTATGTATAGGTTCCTAATAATTTTGTGAGTCTGTCCGTGTGAATTGATACTGCTGTGTGACTTACATTCACTACGGATAAATCCTGTTAAGAGTTCTGGCGAAGGGGATGGTTTCGCGGACGTGGTCCAGGCCGCAGATCCAGGCTACGGCTCGCTCGATGCCCATGCCGAAGCCGGAGTGGGGGACGCTGCCGTATTTGCGCAGGTCGAGGTACCACTGGAAGGCGGCTAGCGGGAGGTCGTGCTCTTCGATGCGGGACTTGAGGAGGTCGTAGCTGTCGATGCGCTGGGAGCCGCCGATGATTTCGCCGTAGCCCTCGGGGGCGAGGACGTCTACGCAGAGAGCCTTGGAGGGATCGTGCGGGTCGGGTTGCATGTAGAAGGCTTTGAAGGCCGCAGGGTAGCGGTGGATCATGACCGGCTTCGAGAATTGTGAGCTGATGTAGGTTTCGTCGGGGGAGCCGAAGTCGTCGCCGTATTTGTGGGGGTTTTCTAGTTTGCCTTCGGCGTAGGCCTGCTCGAGCATGGCGTGGGCGGCGTCGTAGCTTAGGCGGGGGAAGCGGTTTTTTGTGGCTGGAAGGTTTGGAGCGGTATCGGTAGGGCTGGCACCCTCGGGGTCCTTCGACTCGGCGGCTGTGCCGCCTTCGCTCAGGATGACGGCATCACTTTCTGTGGCTGAGTTGGAATCTTTTGTGGCTGAAAGGGTTTGAGTGGTATTGGCTGGGCTGACGGCTTCCGGGTTCTTCGACTGCGCGCTTTGCGCTTCGCTCAGAATGACGGCATCATTTTCTGTGGTTGAGTTGGAATCTTTTGTGGCTGAAAGGGTTTGAGAGGTGTTGGCTGGGCTGACAGCTTCGGGGTCCTTCGACTGCGCGCTTTGCGCTTCGCTCAGGATGACGGCATCACTTTCTGTGGCTGAGTTGGAATCTTTTGTGGCTGAAAGGGTTTGAGGGGTATTGGCTGGGCTGACGGCTTCGGGGTCCTTCGACTGCGCGCTTTGCGCTTCACTCAGGATGACGGATTGGTTTTCTGTAGCCACGGTTAACGTCGCGGCTGGCGCAGGGGCAAGGATGACGGATTGGTTTTCTGCGGCGACGGTTGAAGTCGTGGGCGGGGTGGGGGCGATGATGGCTTCGAGCTTGGTGATGTCTTTGCCGATGACTTTGAGGTCGGCGCGGTGGGACTCGAGGACGCGGGTGACGATGTGGGTGATGAAGGCTTCGGCGAGGTCCATGAGGCCGTCGAGTTCGAGGAAGGCTACTTCGGGCTCGATCATCCAGAACTCGGTGAGGTGGCGGCGGGTCTTGGATTTTTCGGCGCGGAAGGTGGGGCCGAAGCTGTAGACCTTGCCGAGGGCGAGGGCTGTCGCTTCGATGTAGAGCTGGCCGGATTGGGTGAGGTAGGCCTTGTCGTCGTCGAAGTAGTCCATCTCGAAGAGCTCGGATGTGCCTTCGCAGGCGTTGGGGGTGAGGATGGGTGGGTCGGTGCGGATGAAGCCGTTGGTGTCGAAGAACTCGGACGCGGCGCGCATGATGGTGGCGCGGACGCGCAGGATGGCCGACTGGCGCGGGGTGCGGAGCCAGAGGTGGCGGTGCTCCATGAGGAAGTCGACGCCGGCTTCTTTGAGCTGGATGGGGAAGGGTGTGTCTTCGGGGACCTTCTGGATGATGGTGACGTCTTCGACGTCGAGCTCGTAGCCGGATGGGGCCCTCGCGTCGGCGCGGACTTTGCCGGTGACGGTGAGGCTCGATTCGAGGGAGAGCTCTTTGAGGGTGTTGAAGACCTCTTCGGGGACAGCGGCTTTGGGGACGATGCCCTGGATGGTGCCGGTGCCGTCGCGGAATATCGGGAAGAGGAGCTTGCCCGAGGCGCGGAGGTTGTAGAGCCAGCCGCGGAGGGTGACGGTCTGGCCTTCGTGCGCTGAAAGGGAGGCGATTGTGGCGAGGGGGGCGGTGCTGGTGGTTTCGGACATTTGCGGTTTTACCTGCCTCTAGATTACCGGATTGCATCTGTAAAAGCTGTGGCTGGGGTGAAGCCATCCATACGGATGGCTGGGCGGAGACTCTATGATGAATGCGCCGTATATCTGGCAGTAGCGGGCAGTAGCGCACAAGGAGTAGGCGCCGTGCGGATACCTGTGAAGTGGATTGAGGATCGGACACGATACTTCCTGCGCTGCTTTGGTGCAGGCTCGTGGCGGGGTGGGTTTTATTCGGTCTTGGTTGTGGGGGCTGCTGCGGCGGGGATGTTTGGGTGGATGGGCCACTCGTCGCGAGTGATCGCGGGGGTGGGAGAGGATGATCCGGATCGCAGGTGCGCCGGGTGTCACGCAGAGATATACGCCAGCTGGCAGAAGACGACGATGGCTCGCGGGAGTGGGTGGGCGAGGGATGGGCTGATCCGCGGGAGCTTCGCGCATAAGCGCTCGGGGGTGAACTACCGGGTGGATGGCAAGGATGGAGAGGCGTGGCTGCGGTATGAGCGCGCAGGCTCTCGGGCGGAAGGTGCGCTGCGGGGCGAGGAGCGGCTGGTGTACTACATCGGATCGGGGAAGCAGGGACGGACGTATCTGTTTGCGAGGCCGGTGGAGGGTGGAGAGCTGTGGTATGAGGCTCCGGTGAACTGGTATGGCGCGAGGTCGCGGTATGAGATGGCTCCAGCGTATGAGACGGCGGAAAGGGCGCCACTGGCGTTGCCGGTTGAGCCGAACTGTTTGCATTGTCATGCGACAGGTGTGGCGGAGCCGCTGCCGTTTACGCAGAACGGGTGGGCTGGCGCGCCGTTCCGACAGGGCGGAACGGGGTGTGTGGCGTGTCATGGAGATGCGGATGCTCATGTTGCGTCTGGCGGAAAGACGCGATGCTTCGGCTGAAGACACTAGCGCCGGAGCGACAGGATAGCGTGTGTCTGCAGTGTCATCTGGAGGGAGATGTGATGATCCAGAGGGCGGGGCGTGTGGTGAGGAGCTTTGAGCCGGGGCAGGATCTGTTCGAGAGTGCGGTGTATTTTGTGAACGCGAGCTCGGCGAAGTCGGCGCTGCGGGCGACGAGCCAGTATGAGGCGCTGCTGCGAAGCGCTTGCCGGCGTGCGGTGGGGGCAAGGATGACTTGCACGACTTGTCATGATCCGCATAGCTCTCCTTCGGCTGTGGAGCGGGTGGCTTACTTTCGAGCGCGGTGTCTGCAATGCCATACGGCGCCGGCGTTCAACGTATCCGCCCATCATGCAGAGCAGCCGGATTGCGTGGCGTGCCACATGCCTCGGAGAGATACGTCGGATATATCGCATGAGCAGCTGACGGATCATGACATTGAGGCGCGGCCGTTGGCGAAGGCGCCGGATCGCGTTGCACGGTTTACGGATGCTGTGGAGCTTGTGGCCGTGGGTGGGGCGGAGGCGGGGGATCGTGAGCGGGGGCTAGCGTATGCGCAGTTTGCGGAGAGGGGCGATAGGCCCTCCTATGTGCGGGCGAAGAGTTTGCTGGAGAGGGTAGAACTTTTGGGACATGCGGATGCTGCTGTTTATGAGGCGCTCGGATATATGGCCCAGATTGGTGGGGATAGAGCGAAGGCGGAGACGGAGTACAAGAAGGCGCTGGCTATGGATCCGCATGATGTCGTCGCGTCGACGAACCTCGCTGTGTTGTACGCGCAGAGCGGTGATGTGGCCGATGCAGAGGCTCTGTTGAAGCAGGTGGTAGAGCACAATCCGGGGCAGACAGTTGCGGTACTGAGTCTGGCGGCGCTGCGTTGCGCGAAGGATGACGGCTCGGGAGCGGGAGAGCTGGTGCGATTGGCGCTGCGGTATAACCCGGATGATGCCGCGGCTCGACGATTTGAGGAGACGGGCGAATACGGCGGTGTGCACTGCCGTATTCGCTGAGGGTTGTTCGTTATTGCTCTCGTCAGCGAGATTCGATCAGGCTTCGAGTTGTTCTGTGAGGCGGAGTTGTTGGTCGAAGGCGGCGGTGGCTTTGATGGCGGCGGAGCCGGCGGTTTCGTTGAGGTCGTGGGCGATTTCGAGGACGCCTGGAATGTTGGAAGGCAATGTCGCGATGTGGCGGGCTACGTTGGTCCAGTCGATGTTGCCTGCGCCGGGCCAGAGGTGGTCGTCCTTGGCGCTGTGGTTGTCGTGGAGGTGAAGCTCGGCGATGCGGGGCTTGAGAAGTTCGAAGGCAGTGTCGATGCCTACGTTCTTCTCGGGCGCGGCGAGGTGGGCGTGGCCGAGGTCGAGGCAGATGCCTACGTTGTCGAAGTGGCCTACACGGACGATCTCGAGGAGGTGCTCGGGAGTGGTGATCTCGTTTTGGAGGTTTTCGAGGAGGATGCGGACACCGAGGGGATGGGCGAAGGCTTTGAGGTGCTCGATGGCGGTGAGGGAGTTCTCAAGGGCGCGGGTGTTCCAGAAGTCGTCCTTGTGGCCGAGGTGGAGGACGATGGATTGGATGGGGAGCTGCTCGGCGGATTCGAGGGCGCGCTTGACCTCGTCCATGGCGTCGATGCGGTGGGACTTTTCGGGGTCGATGAGGTCGAGATTGGGTGCTACGTGGCGGGACCACTGAGCGTCGGAGCGGTCGCTGGTGTAGATAGGTTGGTGAAGGGTGGCGGCGACTTCGTTGGCGCGGAACCAGGCGGCGATGTCGCGGACAGCGGCGCGGTCGGTGTAGTCGAAGTGGTGGCGGGCGGCGAAGAGCTCGATGGTTTTGGCTCCGCTGTGGTGAAGGGCGTCGAGCAGGCCAGGGTGCAGGCGCTGCTGAAGGAAGACGTGGGTCGATAGGCCGGGTCGCATCACTATTAAGGGTACAGCAGAGAGAGATGCGGGGTGGTTGCAGCGGAGGTTCGCGAGCGAGTGGGCTAGAATCGGAACGCGAATGAGAGGATGCCTGGAGGCGAGATGAAGGTTGTAATGTGGGCAGTTTTGCTTGCGGGAGTTTCTGTTGTGACGGTGCGGGCTCAGAATGTGGTTTCTCCTGTTGCTGCGCCGGTTGTTGATACGAACAAGCAGATTGCCGCGATGCGGGCGAAGCTCGACGATTGGGCTCAGCTGGGGTATTACCACGATGCGAATAAGGCGCTAGCGGCTGCAGTTCCGGGTGAGGACCGCGTGGTGTTTTATGGGGCCTCGATGACGGAGTTCTGGGGGCGCAATGGCAGCTCGTTTTTTCCGGACAAGTCCTATGTGAACCGCGGCATCAGCGGGCAGACGACGGCACAGATGGTGGTGCGGTTTCGGCAGGATGTAGTCAACCTGCGGCCCAAGGTAGTAGTGATTCTGGCGGGGACCAATGACATTGCCGGGAATACGGGGGCGATGACACCGGAGATGACGGAGAACAACTGGCAGTCGATGGCAGACATGGCGCGGGCTAATGGAATCAAAGTAGTGTTCGCGTCGATTACGCCGTCGACAGATTTTCCGTGGCGGAAGGGTTTACATCCAGCAGAGAAGATTCGAGCACTGGATGCGTGGCTCCAGGGATATTGTTCACTACGTGGATTTACTTATCTGAATTACTACTCGGCACTGGTGAATGAAGAGGGCGGGATGAAGGCGGAGTACACCGTTGATGGTGTACATGCAAGTGTAAAGGGATACGAGGTAATGGCTCCGCTGGCGCAGGCCGCTATCGATAAAGCTTTGAGTGGCACAAAATAATCAATTGGGAGAAGTGTGGAATGAAGGTTCTGATGCGTGCTGTTGCAGTGGGGTTCGTAGCTACGGTGAGTGTGGCTGGGTGGACACAGAACACGGCGATGGTTCCGGCTCCGGCTCCGCGGGTCGATTTGGCAAAGCAGGTCGCCACGATGCAGGCGAAGCTGGATGATTGGGCGCAACTAGGGCGGTATAGAGCGGCCAATGCAGCGTTGCCTGCACCTGCTGCGGATGAGAAGCGAGTTGTGTTTTACGGAGACTCGATTACGGACGCGTGGGCGCGGACGCCGAGCGAGTTTTTTCCGGGGAAGAACTACGTTGGGCGTGGGATCAGCGGCCAGACTACTCCGCAGATGCTGGTGCGGTTTCAGCAGGATGTGGTGCATCTGAAACCCGCCGTGGTGGTGATTCTCGCGGGGACGAATGACGTCGCGGGAAATACAGGACCTTCGACGCCGGAGATGGTCGAGGACAACTTTGAATCGATGGTGGCGATTGCGAAGGCGAATGGGATCAGGATGGTGATCTCGTCGATACTGCCAGCGTCGCATTATCCGTGGAAGCCTGAGGTGCAGCCAGCGGAACAGATTCGCGCGTTGAATACACGGCTAAAGGCATTGGCGGCGCGGGAGGGGCTGGTGTATCTGGATTACTACACGCCGATGGCGAATGCGCAGGGCGGACTGGATCCGGACTTGGCGTCGGATGGAGTGCATCCGACGGCGAAGGGCTATGCGGTGATGGCGCCGCTGGCTGAGAAGGCGATTGCGGAGGCATTGGCGCGCTAGTTATCTGTTGTTTACTGCTCGATGTAGCGCTGCCCGTGCGAGCAGGCGGGTCGAATCGAGCGTGGGCAAAGGTGAGTTCGCATCGTTCATGATGAGCGGGATCTCAGTGCAGCCGAGTACAACGGCATCGCAACCTTGATCTTTCATGCGTTGGATGATCTGTTGGAAGGTTGAGACGGCTTCTGGCTTGAAGATTCCGTAGACGAGTTCTTCCATGATGATGCGGTTGATCTCTTCACGTTCGGTATCGTTCGGGCGTAGATATTCGAGGCCGCGAGATGTGAGTTTTTCGGGATAGATATTGCTTTCCACGAGCCAGCGAGTTCCTGTGATTCCGATATGTTGAAATTTCCGTTCGACTGCGTGGGCGCCTACTACCTCGGCGATGTGCAGCCAAGGTAGCGGTGAGCGCGATTCGAGGTACGAGAGTGCCTGGTGGATGGTGTTGTCTGGGCAGATGAGAAAATCTGCGCCGATCTTTGCGAGCTTGTTTGCGGAAGAGAGCATGAGCTCTGCGACTCCATTCCAGTCGTCGCGATAGATGAACTTCATGTACTCGGCGAGCGAGTGCGTGTGCATGGAGACTTCGGGGTGGTCGTGCGGGCCTAGAAGTTGTGCGCCTTCTATGCAGATGGTTCGATAACATAGGGCAGCACCTTCGGCCGAGCAGGCAACGATACCGATGTGTTGCGGCATCCGTTGATTCTATTCTGCGGATGGAACCAGAAGGAGTTGATTAAAAATTCTTGCGTCTTCGATTGCGGCTCCCGAGGCTGTGTTGTCGAAGATGCACCAGATTTCGGCATTCGTGTATTTGCGGATCGAAGCAGCGAGGTTGGCGAGCCGGGCTTCTCCATAGGCGGAGTAGTAGGTGCGTGGTGAGCCATGAAGACGGTAGTAGATTAGGTTGTTATCGCCACCGGGTTCAGAGGCTTCGGGTGTGATCGCGGGATCTGCGGCTACACGAGTGATTTTGAAATCATCTAAGAGATCATCGACTGAGGCCGTGAACCAGCTTGGGTGGCGAGGTTCGAGAACGATGGATGCTGAGTATAGGTCGCGAAGCATGGTGAGAAATATCTTTGCGTGCGATTCGTTGAAGGAGAAGCTGGGCGGCAGTTGAAAGAGGATCGGACCTAGATTTTGGCCGAGGGTGATTGCTTCCTGAAGAAAAGTTTGCAGCTGCTCGATCGAGCAGTCGAACTTTGCTTCGTGGGTGATTGTCTTTGGGGCTTTGACGGCAAAGCGAAAGTTTTCAGGGACCGACTTGGACCATTTTTCCCATGTCGAGAGACGATGGGAGCGGTAGAAGGACGAGTTGATTTCAACACAGTTGAAGACGCGTGAGTAGCGTTCGAGGTGAGTACCGATGCTTGAGAAGGCTGCGCGATTTTGCGAAGGAATGGACCAGCCGGCAGTACCTATTCGTGGAGGATTCATTGTGCTGCATCGTTAGATGCGGTTCTCTCGGCACTTGGAAATGGGAGAAAAATGCGGTTCGTGCGTGGCGTGAATGCCCACTCATGAGATCAGACTGCATCAATGGGCAACGTACCGGTTTTCTTTGTGAGGACTAATAGCCGCACGCTTTGCCGAAGCTTTTTCGGGAGTCGTGGCCGCCGAGGAGTTCGCCGGTCTTGGGATCGACGGCGATGAGTTCGCTGTCGCCCCAGACGCCGGGGTTTTTCTCGTCGGCTACGGCGAGGCGATTGATGGTGTAGCCCATGGCCTTCAGTTCTTCGGCGGCTGGGACTGGGAACTTCTTCTCCATGTCGATGCGGTCGGGAAGATATTGATGATGGAAGCGTGGGGCGTCTGCGGCCTGCTGGATGTTGAGACCGTTGTCGATGGTGCTGATGATGTCGTTGGCTACCGTGGTGATGATGGTGGCGCCGCCGGGGGTTCCCATGACGAAGGCTAGCTTGCCGGGTTTATACCAGTGCGCGGGCGTGGTGATGATGGTTGGGGTCATGGCGGAGAGTGGGCGCTTGCCTGGGCCTATGGCGTTGGCCGAGCTCTGGATGAGGCCGTACATGTTGGGTACGCCGACCTTGGAGGTGAAGTCGTCCATCTCGTCGTTGAGGAGGAAGCCGAGACCTTCGATGGTTACACCGGAGCCGAAGTTTCCGTTGAGCGTGTAGGTGCTGGAGACGGCATTGCCGTCGGCGTCGACGATGGAGAAGTGCGTGGTCTGGGTGGACTCTTTGACTGGAGCAGCTTGCGGGGGCGGAGGCATGAAGCTTGCGGGGCGGACGAGCGAGGCGGATGGCGTGGGCTTGGTGGGGTCGATGGAGCTGCGCCAGGCGGCGGCGTACTTTGTGTTCGCCATTTGCTTGAGGGGGAGAGTATTGAAGTCGGGGTCGCCGAGGTAGTCGCTGCGGTCCATGTAGGCGCGGCGGAAGGCTTCGGTGATGATGTGGACCTGGGCGGCGCTGCGGTCGGGGCCGAGCTTGGGCAGGTCGTAGGTGGAGAGGATGTTGAGGATCTCGACGAGGATGATGCCGCCCGAGGATGGTGGCGGCGCGGTGATGAGATCGTAGCCGTGGTACTTGCCTTTGATGGGTTTGCGGTCCTTGACCTCGTAGGCGGCGAGGTCGGATGCGGTGATGAGGCCTCCGCCGGACTGCTCGAAGTCGGCGATCTGTTTCGCCATTGCGCCTTTGTAGAAGTCGTCGGGGTTTTGTGAGATGCGGGTTAAGGTTGCGGCTAGTTCGGGCTGTTTGAAGACTTCGCCTTCTTTGTAGAAGTCTCCGTTGCGCTGGAAGATGCGGGCGGAGGCTGGGAAGCCGGTGAGTTTTTTGCTTTGGAGGATGCGGGCTTCTTCGACGGATAGGGCGTAGCCTTCGGAGGCGAGCTTGATGGCAGGAGCCATGTCCTGGGCGAGGGTGAGTTTGCCGAAGTGCTTCTGTGCGTAGGTGAGGCCAGCCACGGTGCCGGGGACTCCGCTGGCCTTGTAGCCGACGAGAGACATTCCGGGGACGACGTTGCCCTTTGCGTCGAGGTACATGTCGCGGGTGGCGGCGGCTGGGGCCTTCTCGCGGTAGTCGAGGAAGTGGGTCTTGTATCCGTGGGGGCCGTGCTTATCGCGGATGAGCATGAAGCCTCCGCCGCCGATGTTTCCGGCGACAGGATAGACGACGGCCAAGGCGAAGCCTACGGCTACGGCAGCGTCGACTGCGTTGCCACCTTGTTTCAGGATCGCCAGGCCGGCGTCGGAGGCGTCGTGGTGGATGCTGACGACCATGGCATGGGGAGCTCGAGTGGGTTCGAGGTTGGGCTGCTGGCCAAGAAGCGGTGCGGTAACGAGCGATGCGGTGAGGAGCAGAGCGGTAAGGCAGGAGGTCGGCTGCGCGGTCCTGGAGGCAGAGGTGAATCTTGTCAAAATGTTCTCCACTGGAGGGGTGAAGCGATGATACCTGATATGCCTCACTTCGATCCGGTGAGCGTCTTTCTGGAAAGAAGAATTTCCAGGGATTGATCCGTAGCCATATATTTATTTGTGTTTCAATTTTGAATTAATGGATGTCGCATAGTGGTTATTGATCGTCGATCATTTCTTGCGGGTATGGGGCTTGCAGCCCTGACCCCACACGTGAAGGCTGCTGGCTTTGCCTCCGCTATAAGTCGTCCAGACCACAGTCTCCGAATTGAGCCTTGCACAATCGATATCGGTAACGGCGTGCAGATAAAGACTGTCGCCTACAACGGGCAAGTGCCCGGCCCGTTGCTGCGTCTGAAAGAAGGTGTGCCGGTGACAATTGATGTCACCAACGCCTCGGAGCACGATGACATTGTGCACTGGCACGGGCTGGCCAACGATGTAATCAACGATGGTGCGGTGGAAGAAGGATCTCCCCTGATTCGTGTTGGAAAGACACTTCGATATCACTTTGCCCCGAGACCAGCCGGCACTCGTTGGTACCACACCCATGCGATGGCGATGGGTGAGCTGTCGCTCTCAACCTATACGGGACAATTCGGATTTCTTCTTGTTGAGGGAAGGGAGAATCCTGCCCGCTACGATCAGGAGATCAATCTGGCGATTCATCACTGGGGACCTTCCTACGTGCCGATGGTCGAGAAGATGAGAGGCCAGTCAGAGAATATGCCGCAGACGTCCGGCTCAGACGTTGGCTACCAGTACGCGACTATCAACGGACACATGCTGGGATTCGGCGAACCTATCCGGGTCAAAAAAGGTCAGCGTGTGCTGCTTCGTCTTTTGAATGCGAGTGCGACGGAGAACACCGTTCTCGCTCTGCCGGGCCATAGTTTTCGAATCATTGCGATGGACGGAAATCCTGTTCCAAATCCAAAGTCCGTCGAAGTACTGTCTCTGGCTGTCGCGGAACGCGTCGATGCAATTGTTGAGATGAATAACCCGGGTGTCTGGGTTCTGGGATCGACGCTGGAAGAGAGCCGCAGGATGGGGTTGGGTGTAGTCATCGAATATGCTGGCAGCTCCGGCAAGCCAGTGTGGAAAGATCCTCCATCTGTGGAATGGGATTATTCGCAGTTCGCAAACAACAAGCCGGTGGCTGAACCTGACGAAACTTTCACGCTCACTTTCAGGGACGCAGGCGCGCTCAACGGTTCACGTTTCGATACCTGGACTATCAATGGCGAGTCTTGGCCCGACATCAAACCTCTCCAGGTTCGGCAGGGCAAGAGATATCGACTGCTCTTTCGCAACGCCAGCGGAGATCAGCATCCCATGCATCTCCACCGTCACACATTTGAAGTTACGAAGGTTGGCGATCGCTCCATGAGCGGCCTGATGAAGGATGTCATCAACGTGATGGCTCTTGATACGGTCGCGGTTGACTTCACGGCAGACAATCCCGGCGATACCCTGATTCATTGTCACCAGCAGCTCCACATGGACTATGGCTTCATGCAGTTGATTAAGTATGTTGGTTGATCGTTGAACACATACATGGAAGACCGGGATCGAAGTGAAGATGTTTCATTCTGCTAAAACTCGCCTCACGACAATGGTTTTGGTCGCGACCGTAGCCGCCGCAACTTATTTTGCTCCGTTCCAATATTTCAGGCTGGCATACGCAGCAGAGGACCATGGAAGTAAAACTTCAAGCGGTTGGACAGCGTATAACGGACAGCAGACGGGAAGTCATTATTCACCCCTGACGCAGATCAACAGGGCCAACGTCGCAAAGTTGAAGGTCGCCTGGATCTTTGACACGCACGAAGAAGGCGGCTTGCAGACGAACCCGCTGATTATCGGGCGTACGCTCTTTGCGTATACACCTTCACAAAAAGTCGTCGCGCTGGATGCCGCGTCGGGCAAGGTAGTGTGGACCTTTGATCCCGGAACGCCAGGATACCAACCAACGCGTGGGCTGAGCTATTGGACGGATGGAAAGAGCAGCATCCTGTTTGCGGGAGCTTTGACGAATCTCTACGCGCTCGATCCGGCGACCGGGAAGTTGATTCCGACGTTTGGAGATAACGGTAAGATCGACCTTCGCAAGGGTCTGACGACAGGAGACTACACCAAAGAGTTCGCAGCTCTGACAACGCCGGGTGTGATCTATAAGGACATGATCATTGTCGGTTTCAGAGCCCCGGAAGCAGAGCCCGCGCTGCGTGGTGATATTCGTGCCTTTGATGTGCATACAGGTGCTCTTCGGTGGAGCTTTCATACGATTCCTCTTCCTGGCGAGGAGGGGTATGAGACGTGGCCCAAAGACGCGTGGAAGGTTACGGGAGCGGCCAACAATTGGACAGGGATGTCTCTCGATGAGAAGCGCGGGATCGTCTATGTTCCAACTGGCTCAGCCGTAAATGATTTTTACGGATATGACCGCATCGGTAACAATCTCTATGCGAATACATTGCTCGCGCTGGACGCAAACACAGGGAAGAAACTCTGGCACTTTCAGGGTGTGCATCATGACATCTGGGACCGAGACTTTCCTTCGCCGCCTGCGTTGCTGACGGTTCACGTCGATGGCAAATCGATCGATGCTATCGCACAGCCCACGAAACAAGGCTTCCTTTATGTCTTCGATCGAACGACTGGAAAGCCACTTTTCCCGGTTGAAGAGCGCAGTTTTCCTGCTTCCAATGTTCCCGGCGAACAGACCTCTCCTACGCAGCCTGTGCCTTTGCTTCCTGACCCCTACGCCAGACAACTGCTGACTGCAGACATGCTGACCAACCGGACGCCCGAAGCCCATGCATGGGCAGAGAAGGAGTTTAAGACCTTCCGCAGCGAAGGACAGTTCGTTCCATTCAGCGTAGACAAGCAGACGGTTGTTTTTCCTGGATTCGACGGAGGAGCAGAATGGGGCGGGCCGGCAGTCGATCCTCGTACTGGAGTCATCTATATCAACGCGAACGATATCGCGTGGACTGGTGGGCTGACCGCAAATAAACCGGGCGGAGTGGGGTCGACTATCTACCAGAGCCAGTGCGCGCTCTGTCACAGTGCAGATAGGAGAGGTTCGCCTCCCGCGTTTCCCACGCTTATCGATATCAACAAGCGTTTTACGGAGGCAGCGATCATCGATGTTATTCATAACGGAAAAGGACGCATGCCTTCCTTCCCCAACGTTACGGATACTCGCCTCGAAGCGCTTCTTGATTATCTGAAGACCGGCCGTGACTCTGAAGGCGTTGAGAGTGTCGGCGGCACGCGCTCTTCGGCGGCCGCGCAAGGGTCAACGACAGTGCGGCCCATCCCGGCAGGAAATCCATCTGAGGTCGCGGGAGCAAAGCTCTATCAGAAAAACTGTGCCATCTGCCACGGTGACGATCTTCTTGGTGCCCCATCAAATTATCCGGCGCTTGTCGGAGTCCGATCCAGGCTGGATGACAAGACGATTCTAGATAACATTCACAGCGGTAAAGGCAGAATGCCGGCGTTCAAAAAGCTGACGGATGCAGACTCATCCGCTATTCTTCGCTTCCTCGGTGATAGTGCGATGCCGATTACGAATCAGGCCGATGCTTCCTCGAAGCGTGAAGCGGAATCGAGCGGCGAACCATCTGTCGCGGCGAAGTACCTGTTTACTGGATACCGGAAGTTTCTTGATCCCGATGGATACCCCGCGATCATCCCTCCCTGGGGTACCCTCAACGCAATCGATCTCAATACGGGCAAGTACCTCTGGAAGGTACCGCTGGGAGAATATCCGGAACTCGCTGCGAAAGGAATGAAGAACACGGGATCAGAAAATTATGGTGGGCCGGTGGTGACCGCAGGTGGCCTCGTCATTATCGCAAGCACTATCTTTGATAGAAAAATTCGCGCCTTCGACAGCAAGTTGGGGCACCTTCTTTGGGAGGCTGAACTACCCTATGCTGGCAATGCAACCCCAGCGACATATATGGTCGATGGAAAGCAATATATAGTGATTGCCGCGAGTGGAGCGCGTGATAGAAAAGGCCCACAGGGTGCGGCCTATGTCGCCTTCGCGCTTCCTTAACTGTTTTATCGAGGACTTTAATGAGTGAACAAAGAGAGATTGACATGAGCCTGATCTGGCCGGGATTCACAGGATGACCTTCACACTGCGCCTTCGACTCAGCGTCATGATGCTTCTCCAGTACTTTATCTGGGGAGCATGGTACGTGACTCTGGGCACATGGTTGGCCACGTCTCTGCGCTTCTCAGGCCAGCAGATCGGTCTTGCGGCGGGAACCACCGCGATTGGCGCTATCATCGCACCTTTCTTTGTGGGCCTGGTTGCCGACCGGCTCTTCAAAACACAGCGGGTTTTGGCGATGCTTCACATTGCTGGCGCTCTGCTGCTGTTCGTCGCATCTCTGCAGACACAGTTCCTGCCGTTTTATTTAATCGTGCTGCTGTATTGCCTGTGTTTTATGCCAACGCTTGCTCTTACAAACTCACTTGCATTTCGTCATATGCGAAGCCCGGAAGAGCAGTTTGGTTCGATCCGAGTTTTAGGAAGCGGCGGCTGGATTCTTGCTGGTCTACTCGTTGGCACCTTGCGACTTGAGGCAACCGCCGTTCCGATGCAACTGGCTTCGGCCGCTTCCCTGCTGATGGGAATCTACTGTCTTACACTGCCGGATACACCACCACTCGCTCGGACTGCGAAGCTCTCTCTCGACAGCATCTTTCCGCGAGAGGCCGTGAACCTGCTGCGCGAGCGATCTATGTTGATCTTCGCTCTCGCATCGTTTCTTATCTGCATACCGTTGCAGTTCTATTACGCATTTACCAATCTCTTTCTGAATCAAGCAGGTGTACACAACGCCGCTGGCAAGATGACGGGCGGCCAGATCTCAGAGCTTCTTTGCATGCTTCTTATTCCATGGTTCTTTCGCCGACTCGGTGTCAAATATATGCTGGCAGCGGGCATGCTCGCATGGGTCGCGCGATATCTTTTCTTCGCGTACGGGAATGTGGATGAAAAGATGTGGATGCTGTGGGCCGGAATTCTTCTTCACGGAATCTGCTACGACTTCTTCTTCGTCACCGGCCAGATCTACATCGATCGCAAAGCGCCCTTGAGCCTGCGGGCCTCGGCACAGGGACTAATCACGTTCATAACCTACGGACTTGGAATGTTCGTGGGCTCGTGGCTGTCAGGTGCAGTCGTAAGCCATTATGCTCTCTCTGTCCCTCGAGGAGACATGACTTACGACTGGAAGGCGATCTGGATCTTTTCCGCGACTGCTTCTGCTCTGGTCCTCATTCTGTTTCTGCTCACCTTTTCAGACAAGCAGGCTGACGAGAACACAATGCTTCAAGGCTCTGAAGAAGTTTCGCTACAGAGTGAATCGCTACTATAGTAACGAGGTACTTCGATGCAGCTTGGCCTTTTTACTCCCGTCTTCGGCAAGCTTTCGCTTGATGCGATGCTGGTTGAACTCAAGCGTTATCCGCAGATCAGAATGCTGGAGATCGGGACGGGAGGGTGGCCAGGAGCCTCGCACATCGATGTCGACGGTCTGCTCGCAAATCGAGACCTCGCTCGAGAGTACCTCGAAAAGCTGAACGATGCGGGACTGTCCATAAGTGCTCTTTCTTGTCACGGAAACCCTATCCATCCGCAGGAATCCATCGCTACGCGCGACGATGCAACATTCCGAAGAACCGTGAAATTAGCTGAACTCTTGAAGGTTCCGGTTGTTATCACCTTCTCAGGATGCCCTGGTGGCTCACCGAAGGACTCTACGCCAAACTGGATCACCGCCGCATGGCCACCGGAGTACGCTGAATCGCTTGCATGGCAATGGGAGCAACGGCTCTTTCCTTACTGGAGCGAAGCCACGGCCTTTGCGACATCGTGTGGGGTTAAAGTCGCTCTAGAAGCCCACCCCGGATTCTGTGTCTATAACACGCAGACGTTGCTTCGGCTGCGAAGCGTGGCTGGACCGTCGCTTGGGATTAATCTCGATCCGAGCCACCTCTGGTGGCAAGGCATGGATATTCCGCAGGTTATCTCTGAGTTAGGAGACGCTATCTTCCATGTACATGCAAAGGATGTCCTCCTGAGTGCATCACAGATCGCAAAGAATGGTGTACTTGATACAACGGGTTATCAACACATGCGCCAGCGTTCGTGGAACTTTCGCAGTGTCGGATGGGGGCATGATGCGCTGGCGTGGAAGACGATCGTCTCATCGCTCCGCTTGTCCGGATACGACTACGTGATGAGCATCGAACATGAAGATGCACTTGCTTCTATCGACGAAGGACTGTCTTCGGCTATCGACTTCCTCAATAAGGTTCTCCTGCAGGAGCCACCGGTTGAGGCATGGTGGACCTGATGGTGTTCCGAGAATGGCAGCATTTGCAGTTGTATTGATAGCTTCAAACCGGATTTTGAAATACTACCCGGAAACCAAAGATATATCCCTTGAGAAGATGCAACATCGTTTCGGTATCGACTAACGAAATAAGCGCGAACGTGTATCGTCGGCAAAACGATGCTGCCGGTTGTGAATTTTCAAAAGACATTTCGTTTAGGTGCTCTGGCGTCGTGATCATGTGCTTAAACACATGTCGGTTGAGGACGATCGAATGGATTCTTCTGAAGTTGTTGTCAACGAGAGGGCCGCAGTCGTCACGGCTTCCTACGGGTTGCGGAAGAATGTACTGTCGCCGCTCGAGACGTTGGCGCAGTCGGTCTCGACCATGGCACCGAGCACATCGCCCACACTGACGATTCCTCTTGTGTTTGCACTTGCAGGTACGGGGACGTGGCTGGCGTACGCGCTTGCGATGGCTGGGATTGCACTGATGGCATTGTGCATTGCAGCCTTTGCGCGTGATTCGGCTTCGCCTGGGTCTTTGTATGTGTACACGCGGTCGACGCTTCCTCCGGCGTTTGCTGCAGTGGCTGCCTGGGCGCTCTTCTTCGCTTATGTGATGACTGCATCCTCAGTGATCGGCGGCTTCGTTAGTTATGCATATGTCTTTCTGGGTGGGCTCGGGCCACATGTTTCGCCAGGGCTGCTTGCAGCAGTGTGCGCTGGTGGGGCAGTCTGGATCGCGTGGCGGGATGTGAAGATATCGACACAGACGATGCTCTGGATTGAGGCGATTTCAGTGTGCCTCATCACCGTGGTGGTCGGGAGCCTGATTTGGAAGCATGGACTGCATATCGATGAGGCACAACTGAGGCTGCGCGGGGCGACGCCGGTGGGGATAAGACTCGGTGTGATGCTGGCACTGTTCAGTTTTGTGGGGTTTGAGAGCGCGACTACGCTGGGAGCTGAGGCTAAGGAACCGCTGAAGACCATCCCTCGTGCGGTGTTGCAGAGCGCGGTGCTGGCTGGTGTGTTCTTTATCGCTTGCGCCTATGGGGAGGTATTGAGCTTCCATGGAGCGAGCCCGGGATTGGGTGAGAGCACGGCTCCCATGCGCTTTTTGTCAGAGAAGGCGGGCGTGAGCGTTGCCGGGCCAGTGATCGATGCGGGAGTGCTAGTAAGTATGTTCGCCGGTACGTTGGCCTGTGTGATTGCGGCGGCACGTGTGTTGATGTTGATGGCACACAATGGTTTGGCTCATGGCAGGTTCGCAAAGACGCATGCCGAGAAAGAGACACCGGGGGCGGCGAGTGTGCTGGCTGGTGTGTTGGCGTTTCTTCCGGTCGTGGTTCTGGCTGAGCGGGGATCGAGTGGGGCCGATATCTACGGATGGATGGGAACGTTGGCGGTGTATGGGTTTCTGACTGCCTATGCTTTGGTCGCTGTGGCGCTACCTGTGCATCTGCGACGACGAGGACGTCTTCGGGCAGGAGGACTCTTGCTTTCCGTAAGCGCGACCGTGGCTACCGCGTTGGCTATGGTGGGAACGGTTTTCCCAGTACCACCCGCGCCATACCGCTATCTTCCGTATGTCTATGTAACGTATCTGGCGGGCGGAATGGCGTGGTATGTGGTCTCGCGACGGCGCTCGACGGAACTCGGATCGTCTTAAGAGGCTTCCGGCGCTGCCTCGCCAATGTCTTCGTTCCATACACCGGGATTCTTAAGGATGTAATCGGCGAGTAAGGTGATGCATTCGGGTGAGGCGAGATCGATGACCTCAACGCCGATGGAGCGGAGCCAATCTATACCGCCGGAAAAATTTTGCGACTCGCCGATGACCACCATACTGAATCCGAACTGACGTACCAGCCCGCTACAGTACCAACAAGGGGCGAGTGTAGTAACCATGATGAGATCGCAGTAGGAAGTCTGACGGCCAGCGCGGCGGAAAGCGTCCGTCTCGCCGTGGATGGAAGGATCATTCTGCTGTACGCGTCGGTTGTGTCCGGAGCTGATGAGTTCGCCCTGGCGATTAAAGATTGCGGCACCGATCGGGATTCCACCTTCGGATAGGCCAGCACGGGCTTCGGCGAGCGCGGCCTGAAGCATGACGGAGTAATCCAGGGCGGCTACGAAGTTAGAGGTCGACATGGATTCCAGCATAGCTCTACCGAATAGTACGGCCAGGAGTTCTTCCGGGGTTTTCGTTTCTTGCGGGATGAGGTCAAGCAACGCAAAGACGCGAAGATCCGCCCAGCGCCTCCTACTGGCGCGCAATTCAGCGAGTCGGGGCAAGGTTTCCACATTGTTATCCACTTAGCTGACAAATTTTCCAATTGACATCATTGTGGTTTCGTCTATGCTCTGGTCTATTGACGACAAAAATTGATCGGGCTGCAACATTAACTTTGCTGAAGACGAAGTTTCGGCACTGAGTTTCTTTAAAAGCCACATCTATAGACGGCTCTCTGCTGTCTGCCTAGTCGTTTTTTGCATTAAAGCTGGATAGCCTCAACCATCTCTGCGAGGTGACGCTGTGGTGTATTCCAAAGGCAAAGTTGCTATAACTCTTTGTTTCGTTGTTCTTCAAGCCCTGTTACTGACGCAAACGGCTAGTGCTCAGCAGACGCTTGGCGGAATTGTCGGGACGGTGACGGATGCTTCTGGCAGCATCCTGCCGGATGTAGCTGTCAAGGTGGTGGAGGACGAAACGCACCTGACCCGAACCGTGCAGTCGAACTCTGCCGGCAGCTATGCCTTCCCGAACTTGCCCATCGGGACGTATACGGTGACGTTTACGCGTGCGGGCTTCTCTACGGCACGCTTCCCGGGAATTTTGGTTCAGGCAGATCGTACGGTGACGCTGCCAGCGCAGATGGCTGTCGGTTCTGTAACAGAGGCTGTAACAGTCGAGGCGAATCCTCTGATGAACGCTGTCGATACAACGAACGGATATGTTCTGGACAGGGCGCAGATCGAATCGGCTCCGCTGCCGACGGGAAGTTTCACTGGGTTGGCGATTCTCTCGCCTGGTGTCAGCGCAGAACTACCTGGGGGAACAGGCGCCAACTCCGGACTTGGCAATCAGCCCATATGGGCCAACGGTCAGCGCGATACCAGCAACTCATTCCAGCTCAACGGCGTCGACAGCAGCAACCTCTTCAACGGTAAAAGTACCAGCCAGGTCGCCTCTGCGCGCATCGTCAACAACACCGGTGTAGGCAACATTGGCGCTGGCGGAACACAACAGAGCAGCGCTTCGGTCTACCTCGCTATCGGACAGGCTCTCCCCACCCCTGCTCCCGAGACTATCCAGGAGGTTCGCGTCAACGCTTCGATGTACGACGCGCAACAAGGCTCAACCTCAGGCGCGCACATCGACCTCAGTACTTCGTCTGGCACCAACAGTTATCACGGTAGCGGATATTTCCGTCGGGGCACAGACTGGCTCAACGCCGCGCCATTCTTCTTCAAGCAGGACGACAGCATCCCGGAGAGCGAGAAGGTCCCGCAGCTCCATCGCTACACCGCCGGCTTTACTCTTGGCGGGCCAATCATTAAGGACAAGCTCTTCGGCTTCATCTCCTACCAGCACGTCCATGTATCCGACCAGGAGATCGGCATCTCGCGTCTTACTGTTCCTCCCGGCCTCAGTGACGACCGCAGCGCGGGTACACTTGCAGCACTTGCCAACCAGAACTTCGGCCTCACCGGCGAGGATGCGATCCAGCCCAGCGCCGTCAGCCCCGTGGCTCTCTTTCTTCTCAATTACAAGATGCCCAATGGGCAGTACATGATCCCTTCCGCCTCCGGCAACACTCCGACCCAGAATGTCCCGTTCAACGCCTCCATTCCCGGCACAGCCTACTTCCATGCCGATCAAGCGGTCGCAGACCTGGACTGGATTGCCAATTCAAAGAACACTGTCGCGCTCAAGTACTACTATCAGCACGATCCTCTCACCGCGCCCTACGCCTTCTCCAACGTTCCCGGCTTCACTCAGCATCTCGACGCCGGCAGCCAAGTCTTCTCCATCAACAACACGACCCTCCTCAAGCCCAACCTGTCGGTTGTCCAGACGATCGGTTTTGTACGTCAGAAGGCATACAGCGTCAACGATCAGCCCTTTAGTCCTGACCAGGCTGGAATCAGCACCTTTGGATCCACTTACTTCCCTGGCATCAGCATCGTCGACGTCCTCGGGAACGGTAACGCCAACGGTCAGAACCCGGACGGGCTTTACGATGCGGCTCTCAACGTTGGGCCAGGGGCTTTCACTCAAGGGCCGTTTACCGGCCTCTTCCAGAACCGGCTTATGCCATCGGCAAATGCTACCTGGACCATCGGAAAACATACATTCGCCTTTGGTGGCAATTACTCCTACACCCAGCTCAACATCCGCAACCAGCGCACCAACAAGGGCATGATTTCGACGGCGGACTTCGCCAACTTTCTTGAAGGCAACATCTCTTATCAGAACAATGACTTCACCACCACGACCTTCCTCGTTGGCAATGCCAACCGCTACTATCGCGCCAACCAGGTCGGCTCGTTCTTTCAGGATAAGTTTCAGGTTAAGCCGAACCTCTCGCTTACTGTTGGCATTCGCTACGATTGGAACGGTGGCCTCACCGAGAAGAACGGCAACATCTTCAACTTCGATCCCTCTGAATACCAGTTCAACACCGCTTGCCTCACCAATGGTGACGAATCCTCACAGGACTGCTATCCGAATAACGGCTTCGTCATCGCCAGTAACAACAGAGAGGCCACGCCAGGAGCAAGCAAAACCACTCTGACCGGCCGCCAATGGGGCTTTGGTCCGCGAATCGGTGCCGCGTGGCAGCCGAAGATGTTCGACAGTAAAGTCGTGGTTCGCGCCGGCACGGGAATCTACTATGACCGCGGCGAGCTCTTCACCTATCTCTCGCCTGGATACGCTGCCGGCGAAGTCACCGGCGGCCCCTTCGGTGTGGTCCAGGCTCCGCCTTTCGTCAACGCTGTCCAGTGCAATGCTGACGATCCGCAACCTACAGTAGCCTCTGCGTGCGAAGGTCCCTTCAGCCTATCCACTCCATTTGGTACCTCGACTCCTAACCAGCCCACCGGCAAAGCCTCCGATATCACCAAGTACCTCCCAACACCCGCTCAGATCGAGAACGGCGCGCAGATGTTTTCCTTCGCCAATTACGCCCAGGACAACAAGCTGCCTTACACCATCAACTACACCTTCGATATTCAATGGCAGCCTCGCAATAACCTGGCCATCGAGGTTGGATATGTCGGCAATCTCGGCCGCCATCAGGTCATACCCGTTCCTTTCAACCAGGCGGGTATCGCCTCTGCCTCCAAGCCGATCAACGGCCAAGTCTATACCTATGGCTATGCGGTGCAGGAAGAGGGGAATTCCTTCTGCTTCTACAACTGTGCACCGGCCAACCTGCCCAACGGCAATCCGTATTTAGCTACCTACGAGGGCGGCAACATCGACCTTCGCGTCCCGTATCTGGGATATTCCGCCGAATCAGAAACCTATAAGGCATCGGGCATCTCTTCTTACAACGCCCTCCAGGTCCACGTTGAGCAGCGCCTGACTCACGGCTTCCAGATTGGAGTCTCCTATACCTATTCTCATGCGCTCGACGAGCAGAGCGGGATGGGTCTTTTCTATAACGGCAACAATCCACTCAACCTTCGCGACGGTTACGCTTCGTCAGACTTCGATCGCACTCACGTGATCAACTTTACATATCTCTATCAGTTGCCCACCTTCTTTCCGAAGACCACGATAGCCGGCAAAATCACCGATGGTTGGGCCATCAGTGGAATTACTATCCTTCAAAGCGGCCAGCCATACAGCATCATCGATTATTCTGGTGCGGTAGGAAGCATCTACTACGGAGTAGCCGATGGCATCACGAATCCTATTGTGCCTCTGGCTCCGGGATGTACCCCTCAGAATGCGAGAACCGGTGTCTCAGGAGCCTTTGGAGAGCCAGCGCTGAAGGCCGACTGCTTCACCCTGCCACTTCTCAGTCCAGGAGGACTGGGCGGTGCCGTTCCAGCCAACGATCCCTTCGAGACCGACTTTACCAGCGGTCAACGTAACATCTTCCGCCAGTCTGCTCAAAAACGCTCCGACCTCTCCATCATCAAGGATATGAATGTTACGGAGCGCCTGTCTCTCCGCTATACATTCGATATCTTCAACCTGACCAATACGGCCAGCTTCGATGTACCCAAGGATAATGTCTCGCAAAACGAGTCATACAACGGCTTTCCGTCGCTGGACCAGGCAGGAAACTTCTTCAATCCGCCCAGCGGTTTGGGTTACGTTACGGGAACCATCGGAAGCCCACGACAGATACAGATGTCTTTGCGCCTGAACTTCTAGAGCATTGATGCGGAGAGAGGAAGCTCAGGCGCGTTCGGTACGCCGGCGCTGAAGTCAACTTGTTTCACGCTGGTCCTCGCAGGGGACCTTGGCGACATCTTCAACGTATCCAATACCACCAGTTGCAGCAATTAGGCTGTTCACGGCGCTGACGCTGGTATTTTAAGTTGCTCACGTATAAGTTTCGCCGAGACTAACTGGCCGTCCGGTCCCATGTTGAGCATGATTACCCAGTCGAAAACATCGTCTGGCCACTTTCCGTTCGGCAAGAGTTTTTCCGGTGAAGCTCCAAATGCAGCCAACAAAGCAGGTATCTCGCCGTGACGCCATGCGATGAGCGGGTGTCGACCGTGAGCTTCGGTCTTTAGTTGGAGTACGAGTGCTTCAGAATCTTTTGTTCCGACTTTGAGATGAATGGGCAGTCCGATCGCTTTGCCGAGCGGCTCAAGCGTTAGTCGTGGACGAATACTGTTCTTTGAGTCAGCTCCGGCATACAGACAATCAACGGGAATGGAATACCCTTGTTCCTGGAAAGGTTCGAAGTATTTTGCATAGAGCTGCGCTCGGGCTTCTCCCATAGGTGTCAGGCCAGTACCATTTTCGGGCTTCTCTGCATGACGGACAATCAGCACAGTGTTATCCGCAAGATAGTTCTGCGCCGATTGCGACTGCGCATATAAGGAGCACGCCACACATAAGACAAGATGGGCGAAGATGAATCTTGATCGCATCGAATACATCTCTCGTTCATTGACGTTGGTTGGTTGGAAAAAACGAGCCGTGCCGCAGATAATCCTGAGGCACGGCCAGGTGAGTCGAAGGTTATCGCTTTGAGGTCAATCCAAAGGTTACCGAAAGCATGATGCTGCGTCCGGGAAGTATGCTGATGTTGTCACCACCGGCTATCGGTGTAGGGCCAGTGGTGTTGAAGGGGTCAGTGTAAGTGGTGCCGTTGGCGGAGATTGATTGAGTAAGAGGAGAGGACGTGCTGGCAATGGAGTCGCCCGTAATGCTGTGTTCGTTGAACAGGTTGTTGAAGCTCAGGCGGATTTTCGTCTGATCGAACCGACCGCCGGTACGGAGAGTGTAGTTGAAGAAAGCATTCGTGAGGCTGAAGGGGTTGATGGCGGCCTGGTTATGATACTGCCCATTGTCCTGATAGAAGGTACCGACGCGCTTGTTGAATAAACCGAGGTCCCAGCCTTTGTGCTGGTAGGTAGCGCCTTCGGTCTCAACATCGGAAGGCGTGTTGGCAACCCACAGACCGGAGGGCGCGGTAACGCTGATCGGTGCACCAGTGCACTTAGCCGGAGCACAGTTGACGCTCAAACTTCCTTCGTAGGTGGCGCGTCCAACGGAGGCGTTCAAGTAAGCGCTGAGACCGTGGCCAATGTAGATATTGCTCTGTGCTTCAAATCCTTTGGTGATGGAGCTAGGCTGGAGAAAATAGATGGGCTCACCGCTGGAATCTAACGTCGAGGAATAACTGTTCTGAAAGCGGATGTGGTAAAAGTCCGCATCCAACGTTACCCTTTTGAGCTTCAGCACCGTGCCGGTTTGGTAGGTGGTAGAGCGCTGTTGTTTGGGCAGAGTTTTGACCGGGATGCCTGCCGCATTCTGGGCATAGTCGAAGACCTTGCTGGGCGGCACGACGCTACCGGTTGAGACCTGACCATAGACCGACCAATTGTTCCTGAGCCGATAGTTGCTGTCGATGGAGGGCAACCAGGTAGAATAGTTCCCGCCGTTGGTGATGAAGCTGGCGGGATTGTTGGTTCCGAGGCCGCCGATGGTTTTGCCGTTGTCGGCATACTGTTTGGTGGCGATGTTGTAGTGCGAGAACTTGGTGCCTGCAGTAATGTTCAGGCTCTTTGTAACGTGAAACTCATATTCAGCGTAGGGCTGGTAGGAGTTAGTCCAGAAGGACTCGTTGAAGTTGGATAAAGCCTGGTCAGCCCAGTTGTTGAGCGGATCGCTCGGGAACTGGTGGCGGTTCGTGTCTGCCCACTCATACCACATACCAGCGCGCAGGATACCGAACCTCGAAACCTGGCTCAGCGTTGAGGTCTCGCCATACTTGCGATAGCTGTTGTACTTATCGACGCCACAAGGCAGCTTTCCTTTGACCTGCACATTGCACGGTTGAATCGCGAGACCATTGTAGGTCTTCGATCCGTTGATGGTCGTGGCCTCGGTGATCGGCGTGACGCTGGCGTACTTTTCTCCGTTGTCGTAGTTGTAGGTGTAAGGTTTCACATCGAGAATGATGTTGTGACCTAACTCAGTGCGCAGACCTACGTACTCGAAATCAGTGGGTACATGGTAGGAGTTGTATTGATTATTAAGGTAGTTGGCCGGATCTGAATTATCGGTGAGCAAAAAGTTGATGCCCGATCCGGCGAATGGCGCAAGCGTGCCGGTGCAGGTATAACCGCTGGCTGCGCCGTACATCTGGCAGCGGGTAGCGTTGAAGTTGGGTGTATTGGCATCCAACCAGATGACACCAGAGAAGCCGGTGAGGATGGTCTTATCGGAAAACTTGTACTGGGCCTTGATATCCCCGGCATTGCGGGTTTGATGGTTGTAAGTCTGGTAGCCGTCGGACTGTAGATGATGAATGTCTACTTGGAAGTTAAGCTTGTGATTGGGCAGGATATTGCCAGAGTCATATTGGCCGTCGAAGAGATAGGTGTTGAATGAACCGTAGGAGAATTCGCCGCGCACACCCTGGATAGGCGAAAGGTCTTTCGAGAGCAGATGAATGGAGCCGCCGAACGGCGTGGGTCCGGTGGTAGAAGCGGTGCCTGGACTACGGTCAAAGTCGATGCCGCCGAGAAATTGAGATGGAAAGAAGGCCCATGAGTGGTGCGTAGGAGTATTGGTGTCGTAAAAAGGAATGCCATCAAAGTCGATGTCATAGTTGCCGTCTGGAAATCCACGGAAGTAGGTACTCGACTGACCAAGACCGACGCCGTTGCCGTTGAGGGTAAAGGTTCCGGGCGACATCGCGACCGCCTCACCATAATCGGCCACCGGCGAGGTGAAGTTCTGAATAAACGCCGGAGTAATAAGGGTCCGGGCGGAGCGCGCGTCGAGCGAAGCGTTCATGGGCGCGAGCGCAGAGGCAATGGAATTGACGGCGTTGGCCTCAACGGTGACCTGCTGGGAGACGTCGCCAATGTTCATCGTGATAGAGATGTCTTGGTCCTGGCCCGCCAGTTGCATGGTGCGACGAGTGACCCCGAAGCCAGGAGCCGAGACTTCAACGCTATAGCGTCCAGCAGTGAATCCACCGATAGAGAAGTGACCCTGAGCGTCAACCTTGATAGTACGAACATCACCAGTGGACTCATTTTTTACGCTGACAGTCGCGCTCTGGAGCACACCGCCTTTAGCGTCAGTGATGGTACCGGTAAGAGCCGTGCTGTGCGCCTGGCCGAGTAGTGATTGCGGTGCAACAGCAAACCAAAAAGCGCACAAGCTAAGTAGCAGCAAGGCACTCCAACGAGAGTAAGGGGTCTGAATCACAAATTCCTCCGATAAAGGTGTAGTCACAAATGTGGTGAAGTCGATGTCGCCAGTTCAGTGCACGAGGGTCGAGCGGGTGTCGCTTATTGTTGTGGTGGTGCCAGGGGGAGACCGAGCTTCAGGCGCGTCTCTTCACGCGCCACCGCGAGGTCTCGTTGAAAACGGGGTGAGGCTGTCAGCGAGCCAAAGATGGCATAGGCTACCTTGCGACTAGCTTCGGTATCGCTCGCATAGTGAACTCCGCAGATCAGGCGATTGCGGACATACTCGTCGGCTCTATCGAAGATCTCCTGGCGCTTCTCCGGGACAAGCTGCACAAGGGTGAAAGCCAGCAAATAACCAGAGAGCGAATGTCCACTAGGGTATGAAGTAGGCTCCGGATTCACTGGGCATACAGGGTGAAGAGTGCCGTCGACTTGATAAGGGCGAGGACGGCGATAGATTTTCTTCAGTGGACCACTTGCCGCGCTTTCATCCTTGCGAACGCGCTCGGAAAGTGCGGCGGTGATAGGTAAAGCCTCCGCTGTGAAGTTCGGACCCAAAGCGGTTTTGAAGACGAAGATATCTTCCTCGTGATCGTCGGCCTGAGCCTGCGCGATCTGCGCGGGTGTACGGCTAGCCTCGATACGGTGCAGATCCCTGAGTTCGGCCGTAGTGATGGCTGAATCTCGAGCAGGAGGCGGCGGCAGAATTAGATCGAGGTGGAGCGTTAGTGGGTCAATGTAGTAGGTCGTGTGGATAGAAGATTTTTTAGTGGCCGCCTCAGTTGCCGCAGGCATCGCAGATTGTGAATGTCCATATAGACCTGCCGATGCAAATAGAACCACCAGGGTTGCTGCCAAACTTTTTTGTCTCATGTGAAGCTGAGCGTAAAGTGGCATTGTGAATGCGCGGAATAAGCACGGTTACAGCACGATGAATATCGCACTCAGCATGATGATTTCTTGAAAAGAATACTTGATCTTAAGGTTGATTTAAGCTTTATCTCAGCAACCTTAAATTGAGCCTTCACTTGGATGAGAATATTTGCTGCTGGGAGGGAATGTTCTCCCCAACAGGAAATCTGATCTGAAAGACGGAGCCTCGAAGCGGAGTGCTTTCTACTGTCAGTTCTGCGCCATGCGCATCGGCAATCCATCTACCGATAGAAAGGCCGAGACCACTACCAGCCATTGATTTTCTCTCTCTAAGATCAGCCTGATAAAAACGGTTGAAGACGTGTAGACGCACGTCCTCCGACATGCCAACACCAGTATCACGCACAGTCACTAAGGCATTATTTGCGACCAGCGAGACTTCTGCTCGGATCTCACCAGATTCCGGCGTGTAACGAATTGCATTGTCCAGAAGTATTCCGAGCAGGCGTTGCAGCAGCAACTCATCACCTTCAATGTAGACAGCATCGCCTGGAAGATGCCAATCCAGATGAATCCCGCTCGATTCCGCCAGATCCTCTACCCGTCTGCAGCCGCCAACTACCAGCTCGCAAAGATTGATGCTTTTGAAAGCCACTTCATGCACAAAGTTATCGCTCTGCGCGAGCGAAAGAAGCGCATCCAGCAACGTGGAAGCAGTTCGGCATTCAGTCGCAATTTTCCCCAGGGCATCGCGATACTCCTCTTCCGAACGATGCCGGTGAAGAGATAGCTGAGCCGTGGCGAGCATGACAGTTATCGATGTTCTGAGATCATGAGAAGCATCTGCCGAAAACTGACTAAGACGAGAGACCGCTGCTTCTAGCCTGGCGAGAAGTTGATTCCACGCCACAGCGAGATGTTGAATCTCATCCTTAGCCGCGGGGACCGGTAGACGCTCCGAGAGATTACCAATCCCAATTCCCAGAGCAGCGCGCGTCATACGGTCGACAGGCTTTAATGCGTGCCTGCTCAAAAAATATCCACTCATCGAAGAAAGAAACAAAAGTGCTGGCGTCAGAAGAAAAAGAGCATTGCGATACTTCCGCAAAATGTAAGTCTCTTCCTCCAACGAGCCGCCAATATGAAGGCGGACCATTCCCCCATCGACTAAGATCATGTGACACATGACAAGGACAGGTTGCTTATCAAGGATTATTGAGCTGAATACCGGTCGCGAGCAATCGTCTTCAGAAGGCAACACCCAATCTTGACCGATTCCTTCAACCGGAAAGAGAAGGCTGCCATCGAGATTATGGATATGGAATAGGTTTCCTTCATGCGTTACCAGAGCATAGTTTTTAAGTTGCTCGCTTAGTGGCTCAGTAACACCCTTCGCTTTGTTTTCCCTGAGCAAACTGATGAGTCGATCTTCGCGTCCCTGAAGATGCGTCTTTTTCCCTTGCAAGAGCGCATATTGAAGAGCGCCGAACGACATGAGCCCAAAGATAAGAAGGCCGGCCAGCGTAACCAGCAGATAGAACAACATGAGTTTAGCGCGGACAGAAAGAGCGTGCACCTACACCGCCACAAACATGTAACCGGATCCATGGACCGTTTTGATCAAATGCTGTCCCTTATCGGTCTGATCCTCGAGCTTCGACCGCAGGCCGTGAATGTAAACATCCAAGGTGTTTTCTTTCACGTCCGCGGTGAAGCCCCAGCCCGCTTCGATCAACTGTTCGCGAGTGGTGATCAAACCCGCATGACGGATGAGAGTTTCAAGCAGTTCGAACTGCTTCCGAGTCAGAGGAATCTCCTTACCATGACGAATAGCAATGCGGCGGTTTCGATCGAGCGTGATACCTCCTGCAGTGGCGGGCGGTAGCGCGATCACTGCAACGCGTCTCGCGATTGCACTGACACGCGCAAGGAGTATCTCGAGAATGAATGGTTTGACTAGATAATCGTCCGCACCCAGATCGAAGGCATGCAAAATCTTCGGAACCGCATCGACTGCAGTTAAAACGAGTATTGGCGTTTTGCAGTGCTTAGCACGCACCCGTTCAAGAACTTCGAATCCATCCATCTCCGGAAGAAGAATATCCAGTAAGGCAGCGTCGAACTTCCCAGAGAGAAGCAAATCCACACCCTTTCGACCGTTATCAGAGACAGTGACGCGGTGTCCGTCTTCTGTCAGGGCACGTTCGACGAGGTTGGCAATTCTGTTGTCATCTTCGATGACCAGCACATTCATCGTTAGGAACCATCTTCTAACCTAAAACCATTCCTCTTTTTCTGTATGAATAAATAGTCAATATCATAAGGACCACACCCTGTTGTTACTCGAGTCTGATGAGTTACTGCGACACAGCCACAGTTAGCGACCAATCGGGGATGCGGATTTGCCTCCGCCTCGTCGGATGTGGATCTCGGCTGCAATCTCGGGCTCGGCAATTTGCCACCACAGGCGATCCGATCGCACCATGGAAGAAACACTCCCCGCTAGTCATCCCGTCCCAGTTGATGTATATCTATGGGTTCCTTAGGAGCTGAGTCAATCGATGCTTCTCTATACAAGGCGTGGAGCTGTTTGGATCATCCTTTATCTGTTCTTCGTTCTCGCCCCACTGTTCGCTCTCCTGGCGGGTTCGCTGCCACCGGCACGCGATTTCTGGACTGAATTCTCGGTCGCGATCGGCTACGCCGGCCTGGCGATGATGGGTCTGCAGTTCGGACTCACGGCGCGTTTCCGATATGTCACCGAACCGTGGGGCGAGGACGTCATCTATCACTTTCACCGCCAGATCTCGCTGATAGCGGTTGGCCTGGTCATAGCACACCCCCTCATCCTGTTTGTCGTCCGGCCGGAATTGCTCGTGTTGCTCAATTCCATCACGGCACCGTGGCGCGCTCGCTTCGCCGCATTGTCCGTCTACTCTCTGATCGCGCTGGTGGTGATGGCCCTGTGGCGTGTGCAGCTGAAGATCCGGTACGAGACCTGGCATATAACCCATATCGTGCTCGCGATTATCGCCGTCACCGCGGGGCTCCTGCATATGGTGGGATGGAGTTTCTATCTGGTCGACCCCTGGAAGCGGGCGTTGTGGATCGGCCTGACAATCTTCTGGATCGTACTGCTACTTTACGTGCGCATCGTCAAACCGCTGTTCATGCTTCGCCGTCCGTACCGCGTCTCCGAAGTGCGTGCGGAACGCGGCGACACCTCGACTTTAGTGCTGCACCCTGACGGCCACCCTGGGTTCCGCTTCAAGCCTGGCCAGTTCGGCTGGCTGACGGTGTGGGGAAGCCCCTTCAAGATCACCGGACACCCATTCTCGTTCTCGTCCAGCGCCGCAGTTACAGACGGGCGCGTCGAAATGACGATCAGAAATTTAGGCGACTTCACCAGCGAGATTCATAAGGTACCAGTGGGGCGACGCGTTTATCTCGACGGGCCATACGGAACGTTCGCCATCGGCAACCCGGCGGACATGCATGTGCTAATCGCTGGCGGCGTCGGCATTACGCCGATGGTCAGCATGATCCGCACGCTCGCCGATCGCGACGACAAGCGGCCGGTGATCCTGCTCTACAGCAGCAAGGACTGGGAATCGATTACCTTCCGTGAAGAGTTAGAGGTGTTGAAAGCGCGGCTTAATCTGACAGTCATTCACGTGCTGCGGGATCCACCGGCCGGCTGGACCGGCGAGCATGGTTACATCACCGCTGAGATGTTCAAGCGGCATCTTCCGCCACCATATGCCGACCATGAATACTTCATCTGCGGGGCGAATGTGATGATGGATGCGATTGAAAAGGCTCTCGGCGAGATGAACGTGCCGTTGTCGAAGTACCATTCCGAGCGGTACAACTTTGTCTAGAGCATGTCGAAAAGTACGAAGCGGTTTTCGACATCATGTTTCAACGTATGAGAGAATCGGTCACATTCACGATTGTGGATAGACTCGAATCCACAATCATAGCGCCCTAGGGAGGTTTCCCATGCGCCGCTTGCTTGCCGATCGACTGGCCTTTGCCACAGGAGTGACTGTGATCTTGATGTCGATCCTGTTCGCGCTCTTGCGCGTGGCCGGGTAGCGAGGCCATCGCGGAAGCCGGTCCACAAGTCACTGCCATCGTCCCTTAGCTTTGATGATAGACAAGCGCCCACCTTTGCCGGTTAGGCGGCATGGTAAAAATCAGAAATCGAAATCTCCATCTATTCGAAACAGGCGTCCTATCGAGTTATAGAAGGCGCCGTAGTTCGGGGAGGCGTAGGACTGCTGGACGTCGCGTGGGTTGAAGTGGTTGAGCACGTTGTATACCGTCAGCCCAGAACGGAACTGAATCCGGTGGTCGCGGAACGTGAAATCAATGGGGTATTGGATCTTCGTGTCCAGAGCCAACAAAGCCGGTAGACGCCCTGCGTTATTCTCTGCGCCAATAAAGTTCCAGTTCTGATCGAGGCGCGAGAACGGAAAGCCCGTGTGCACGTCGAGTATCGGAATAAAGTCAAACTTATACGGCAAGCCGATCACGGCCCAGAAAAGCCCACGGTTCGGCGCGTCCGACGTGAGCGGGCCATATTGATTGGGCCGGATGAGTGGATAAGAAAAGTTACTGAAGAACTGGTTGTAGTCGTTGAGGTCACCCTCGGCGCGCGAGTGAACAAAGCTGGCAAACACACTGGAACGCTCGTTCGGTCGCCAGCGCACCATTGTAAGAAACTCGCGATAAGTCTGGCGCCCGGAGTTAAGCAGAGACAACTGAGCGCTGCCATCTGCAGACTGCAATGGGCTCGCATAAAAATCCCGGGACACCCGGCGGTCTTCGTAGCCGAAGCGAACGAGCAGATTTCGACACAACTCGCGATCGAATTGCAACGTCCAGCCGAGGCTGTAAGGGACGTTCAGCGAGTTCGGAGCAACATGCGTAAACGTCATCGGGCCACTCATCACAGTTCTGCCATCGGGAGCATAGTTCGTGATTGTCTGCGCCGGAAACTGGTTGAAGATGGCGGCGTTGATTGGAATCTTGTCGAAAAACACACCGAAGCCGCCACGAAGAGCCGTGCGACCATCGTCCGTTGGAGCAAAGACAAAACCAATGCGCGGCGCAACGTTGGCAGATTCAGCAGACAAACTGTCATGGTCGAGCCGCAGACCCAGATCCAGAGTTAGCCGCCGATGGATCTGCCAGCTGTCCTGAGCGAACACAGCGAACTCTCCCTTCGCAGCCTGCGAATCCAGGGCGTCTTCATAGTCGATTCTGCTGCTCAGCGTGCCGTCCTCGCGCAACACCTGTACAGGAAAGTTTCCAACCTGTCCTTCATATGACGAGTGCGCATATGAATATCCAAACGTCAGCAGATGCCTGCCGGCGCGCTCCATCGGCCGAAGATGAAGCGTCTGCGACCACTGGTAGAGCTGCGTATCGCGTTGCTGCTGTTCGAAGTAGCTGCCTGAGTTCTGCTCCGGCGCAAGAATCATCTCTTCACCAGTCGTCGCGGGAAAGACCCGCGAATCAAGCTGCTTGGCCGCAAATAAACTCTGAACAAATCCGCCATCAGCGAAAATCCAGCGGTCCGTGGCAGAGACAAAATACCCACGCTCACGATCATTGGCTGTGACCGGCTGCGGATTGAACGTATTGATAGTCGCGTAGTCTGTGTTCTGCGGGTCCAACGCGACCACAGCCGTCAATCGATGGCTGGCTGAGGGAGTCCAATCAAGTTGCGTGTAGCTATTGATCTTCTCCACGATGCGAACGTTATTCGGATCGGGGAGCGACGGCACCGTAACCGTATCGTACCCATAGCCCATCGACTGAAAGACATAAATCTTTCCCTTCTTTAGCGGCCCCGCGAAGGTCAGATGCGGCGATGCACTCTCGACTCCGTGAGTCTGTCGATGGTTGATCCACCGAAAACGAGGTATTGGGTCTTCAAATAGCGATTTCCACTCATCAGTGCCACCGCGAGTGTTGACGTCCACCACGCCGCTCGAAAACCTTCCGTACTCCGGCGAAAACGGATTCGCCAACACCTTCACCGACTCAACTGCCACAGCCGGCAGACTCAGCGCCGCCTGTCCGGTAAAGGGGTCCGTCACGCTAGCCGAATTCACTAGAGTATTCGCCTGGTTCGTCCGTCCGCCCTTGATTCGAATCAGCCCATCAACCCCGCGCACAACGCCGGGCAGCAGAGGCAGCGCATCCTGAAAGTCCTGGTTCAGCTGTACAAGAGACTTCAGCGTACTCGCATTCAACGTAGGCACACCGCCGGAGCTGGATGTCAGATCAACGCCCGGCCCCTCCGCATTGACCGTGATCGCCTCTGCCTGCCCCTTCGGGACAAGTTGAAAATCCACCTTCGGAGTGACGTCGGCCTCTATTGTGATCCGCTTCGTGACCGTTTCAAATCCAGCCAGCGTGACTGCAATCTCATAACGGCCATAAAGCACACCAGTGAACGCGTACCTCCCGACTTCATTCGAGACCGTGGCGACTGCGTTGTTCGTGTCGAGGTTCTTCAAGGTGACACGTGCGTTAGGCCACACAGTCTGCGCCTTGTCCGAGCCTAGAGTAAAGATGACGCCACCCACTGTAGCGGTCTTCGCTTCGAGCGGCGCTTCAAACATCAGCGCCAATACGATGGCCACAAAAAACCGGCTGGCGTGTGCCATCAGGTACGCAAGTTTGCGGCGGCTTGGCAGGCGCATCGCAGAACCCCCTGCAGCAACGGCAACTGATGTGAGAGCCGTGTGATCTCCTCGCGGCTGCAAGCGCGGGAGCACGCCCCCACTCCAGCCAGCATCCGCTCGCGCCGCCCCAATCGCAGTACTCCACAACCATGAGCAAAGAGGAAACGCTGGCCGTTCTTTCGGCTATTGTCCCACCGCGCCACCGTCAATCACAAGAATCCGCAGACGAAATCTAAACAACTTCTAGGGCTTGCCCTGAACGAGGGTGATATGCCGTTCGGCGTTCCGCTTCCCTGTAATCAGCAGCACTTTGCTGTCCTTCGTGACCGATATGCCCTGGTACTGTGGCGGCGTTTGTCGCAGATTGGCGTAGGTACGAGTCTGTCCCGAATTGGGATCGAAGATGTGGATGGATGTCGGCGTGTGGCTGGTGTCCAGATAGAAGATGCCCAGCGGAGTTACCTGCCAGTATCCCCAATAACCTGCGGCTGGTTGCGGAAGAACCATCGTTTCGTCCCCGCCGGACACCGGCACCCGCCACAAGCCGGATTCGTCGCCACGGGTGTAGTAGAGCCACTTGCCATCGGAAGATTCCTGCGGAACTATGCCGTCATCGGTAGTTACAGGTTGTGGCTGACCGCCATGGATTGAGGCCTTCCATATCTGCCAACGACCGCCGCGATTGGAACGAAAAAAAACCGTTTGGTCGTCGAGGGACCACCGCGGAATGATGTCATTGACGTTGCCGAATGTGATCTGGATGGGATGACCACCGGCAGCAGGTATGGAAAAGATATGGGAGTGGCCATCCGGTCGCGAATCGAACAGAATCTGATCGCCCTTGTGTGACCAGGCGGGGCTGCCTGTGAGCGGCCCGTTCATCGAGGTGAGCTGGCGGAGCGTATCCCCGTTCACGGAAGCGATCCATATCTCCTGATTGCCCGAGCGTAGTGATTGAAACGCGAAAGACTTCGCGTCGGGTGAGAGCGAAGGCGCGGAGTCCTGCTGCGTGGAGGAGAGGATGGCATTTTCCTTGAGTCCCTCACCGCTCTCGATGCGATTAATTCCCCAGATTGCGGAGCCCTCCGTATAGGCCAGCTGTCCGGGGTGTGGCCCCACTGTAGGCTGGGATGCATCTTCGGTGCCTACCGGGAGCCGTACCGGTTCCTTGCCATAAATGCCAATCTTCCAGAGCGAATACTTCCCACCACGGTTGGAGGAGAACAGAATGGCGGAGCTGTCACGGCTCCATGCCAGACCGTCGATGCTCATACGATCGTGAGTAAGCTGATGCAGCTGGCCGTCGGCTAGGGAGATCCAATAGATGTCGCGCACGGCGGTCTCGCTGGCGCGTGAGAATGCAACAAACTTCCCATTGGGCGAATAGGCCGGAGTCAGGTCGCCCTCCCAGCCTGCAGGAGGAGACGTGATGGACTGCGCCCGGAGGCTATCGAGATCCAGGCGGAAGATGGATGAGTTCGACTCAGTGCCCGTATGGTCAGGAAAGATCAGGCTCTTGCCGTCCGGTGACCAGGAGAGCGCACCAAGCTCCCAATGGCTGGGTTCCTGCGGGATGAAGACTCTGCGGGGAAGCTTGCCGGAGGCGACATCCGCGATGTAAAGACCCAGGCCGCTCCCCGAACGTGCAAAATAAGCGATCTGTTTGCCATCGGGCGACCAGGCGGGGCTGAATTGCTCGTCCTGACCGTGGGTCAGTTCCTGCATGTTCTCGCTGCCAATTCGCTTTATGTAGATACGGCGAGAGTTGCCGTCCTCAGCGAGGCGAACAAAGGCAATGGATTGGCCGTCTGGAGAGAAGGCAGGTTCGGTTTGCTCGCCAGCAAATGAGGTGAAAGGCACGGTCCGAAAGTAAGCATCGTCCTGACTGGAGGTATGTGTCTTCCACAGGCGGGTGATCCAGATCGCTCCAGCTACCAGGATCACAGCGGTCAAGCTGCTGATGATCCACAGTTTATTGGGATATCTCCGATTGGGTTTTGTAGATGCGCGTTCTGGGTTGGGGATGGATGCGGCTTCGGTGTGCTTCTGCGCAACCTTCGTCGGCGGTATATTCTCGCTGGTCTCCGATGGAAGTTCCGGAGCCACTTCGTCCTGCGCTATGGCTAGACGGACCGGAGGAGGAAGCTCGGTGATGGGAGCTACCAGCCGGTAGCCGACCTTGGGAACCGTTTGGATGAAGTGGGGTGCGTGAGGGTCATCGTCGGTGATGCGGCGAAGGATGGAGATGCACCGTGTCAAAACGTCATCGCTGACGAAGGTGTCGGGCCAGACTGCCGAGATCAGTGCTTCCTTTGAGAAGACGTGGCTCTGTTGTGAGGCAAGAGTGAGAAGAACCTTCATTACCTTCGGTTCGATGCGCCGCTCCTGATCCTCCCGTCTGAGGAGGTTCAGCTCCGGCTCAATTGTCCAATCACCTACTACAAATGCTGTTCTGCGCTCTTGCGACATCAATTCCGTTCCATCGAGTTAGCAGGCAAGCCATTCCATGTAAAGCACTTGTCGCCACCTCAGAAAACCCTCAACCAAACCTCACCTCTACATCGGGATCATCGTTCATTGAAGGCCATACCCTCGATGACGCTTTAGATAGCTCTATTGGAGGCATCACGTTGAGCCGTATTCATCCTTACTGCAGCATCTATTCCCGATCCAGCATCGGAACTCCGTCAGCTGACGGAAAGACCTGCCAATTAGTCAAAACGAAACTTTACCTACTTGTGGCCACCCTGTTTCTGGCATTCGGATGGGCACCTTCCCTGCTCGCGCAGGTTACGTCCGGGACAATTCTCGGCTCTATTCAGGATACTACGGGGGCCGTGGTCTCCGGCGCGAAGGTCACGGCTACAGACAGAAGCATCGGCTCGACCCGTACCGTTACCTCGGGGGCGAACGGCACGTTCTCTCTGCCGAACCTACCGGCGGGAACATATCATCTAACCGTCTCGGCCAACGGCTTTGAAACCGTCGAGAAGAACGGTATCGTGCTGAGCTCGGCCGACCACCTCAATGCAGGTGTCATCACTCTGAATGTCGGCACTGAGGCAACCACGGTGACCGTAACCGCCGATACAGGCCAGCTCCAGCTTCAGGCGAACTCGGGCGAGCGGTCCGATCTGATTACGGGCAAGCAGATCAATGATATTGCGCTGAATGGCCGCAACGTGCTGGATATCCTTCGCGTGATCCCTGGCGTCTCGGGCGTCGGCCAGTTTGGGGCATCGGGTACAGGCGGTCTCGATACTTACAGTGTTAATGGAACCCGCACCAACCAGCACGACTTTGTCATGGACGGCGCCTCAAACGTCGACTCCGGCAACAACGGCGGAACGCAGGTAACGGAGAACACCGATGCCATCGCCGAGGTCAAGGTTTTGACCTCCAACTTTCAGGCGGAGTTCGGCAAGGCGGGCGGCGGCTCGATTGTGGTCACCTCGCGTGGCGGTTCCAATGACTTCCATGGAAATCTGCACTACTTTCATCGCAACGACGGTATGAATGCCAACGACTGGATCAGCAACCACAACGGCACAGCCAAACAGTCGTTCCGCTACAACACCTTCGGCTACCAGATTGGCGGCCCGATCAAGAAAGACAAGCTATATTTCTTCTTCTCCAACGAGTTTTACCGGCAGCTTGTTCCCGGCAACATCTCTCAGTACCGCACTCCGACCGCACTTGAGCGCACAGGCGATTTCTCACAGAGCGTAGATAGCAGCGGTAACCCGATTCAGATATACAACCCGGTAACCGGGCAGCAGTTCGCCGGCAACAAGATCGACCCTTCGGTCCTGACGCCCGAGGAGCAGGCATCTTTTACCGAGATCCAGAAGATCCTCAGCCTGTACCCGCTACCGAACGTAACTGGAAACAACAGCTACAACCGGCAGGATCCGCTCTCCTCCAGCCACCCTCGCACGGAGTACATCGGTCGCGTGGACTATCAGATCAGTCCCTCTCAGCGCATCTTTGCACGCTATATCAATAACCGCGACGTGCAGACAGGACCTGTTGGCTCGTTCGGGCTGGCGTGCGATGGAAGCCTTGAGGTTCCGGGCGGCTGCACCAACAAGCAGCCTGGCTGGAATCTTGCAGTCGATTTGACAAGCACGTTGTCATCTAACATCGTCAACGAGGTCAGCTTCGGCGCCAGCGTCTACAGCTCGCGCACGGAGGGAATCAACGGCAATCTCTCGACAAGTGCCAACAACATCAACCTTCCACTCCTTTTCCCGGTCAGTGCTGGCACCTCCATCCCTGACCTCAGCTTCAGTGGCAATGGTCAGAGCTATCCCTGGACATACTTCGGCTCGACTCCCTGGCATCAGGCCGCGACGAACATTAGCGTAAACGACAACCTGACCTGGAGCCTGCACAGTCATCTGCTGAAGTTCGGAGTCTTCTATGAGCGTTCCCGGAAGGACCAGATCGCCTGGGGGAACTCCAACGGACAGTTCAGCTTCAGCAACTGCTCCAGCAGCAGCGCAGGCTGCGTCAGCGGCGCAAGTTCGTCAAGCGACGGCTCTCCGATTGCGAGTGCACTTCTCGGCTACTTCCAGAACTTCGACCAGTCGAGTTCACGTCCCACCGGATACTTCCGCTACAACCAGTTCGAGTTCTACGCGCAGGATACCTGGCAGATCTCACCGCGGCTGACGCTGGACTACGGCATCCGCTTCGTTTACATTCCACCGCAGTACGATGCGAAAAATCAGATCGCTCTATTCACGCCATCTGCCTATGACCCGAACGAGGCCGTCACGATCGACACTAGCGGCAATGTTGTTCCGGGTACCGGCAATCCGCTCAACGGTATGACATACAGCGCTAACGGAACCCTGCCTAAGGGCGGATGGAACAGCACAGGGATCATCCCGGAGCCGCGCATCGGCTTCTCGTACGATCTCTTCGGCGATCATAAGGGTGTGCTGCGTGGCGGTTTCGGTACTTCGCACGACCGCGAGCAGGGCAACCTGGTCTTCAACACTGTGTTCGGCAACCCTGCTCTAGTACAGACACCGACTATCTACAACAACACTCTCTCCAACATCTCTCCGACAGCGGAGGCGGCGAATACCGGTGTATTGAGCGGTATCTACGGAGCTGATGTTTCGGGGCAAGTTCCCGTTACGTACAGCTACTCGCTCGGCATTCAGCGTGAGATCGCCGGGGGCGTGACGTTGGATGTGGCTTACGTTGGCAATGTGGGCCGTCATCTGGTCACGGCGCGCGACCTCAACACCATTCCTTACGGCACAGCCTTCACCCGCGCGGCTCAGAATCCCGCCAACTTTCCTGGCGGCGTGGTTCCTGATGTCGAACCGAACCTTCCGCCTGAGTACGCTGCTGCGGGTTATAGCTTCAGCGGTCAGTACGCCTATGCTCAGAACTACCTCTCCCCTTACAAGGGATATGGGCAGATGGAGTACTACAAGTTCGACGGCACCTCTAACTACAACTCGCTGCAGGTCTCGGCGCAGCGGCGGTTCAACCGCAGTCTGACGTTCGGCGGCTTCTATACCTTCTCCAAGACGCTGACTACTTCGACGGCGGATGAGAGCTTCGTCGATCCATTCAACCCTCGTAAGTACAACTATGGCGTAGCTGGCTTTGATCGCAAGAGCGTTGCGGCGATCAACTACATCTACTCGTTGCCAAACTTCACGCAGGAGTTCCATGGTCCGCACTGGCTCAGCTATGCGACTGACGGCTTCCAGCTTTCCGGGCTGGCCAGCATGCAGGGCGGCGAGCCTGTGAACAGCGCTCTCTGGGTTCCGGCCAACCAGTTCAACGGCGGCTCACAGTGGAGCAAGGTTGCTCCCGCATACGTGAACGTCGATGCGCAAGGCAACCTTGTGTTGCCGACGATCGGCCAGCCAAGCCCCAGCGCGTCGGGTAGCCTGCGTCAGGGCGGTATGGTCACGTGGGACTCGTCGATCTTCAAGAACTTCAACATTGGACCTGAGAGCAGAGGCCGTTATCTTCAGGTTCGCGGTGAGTTCTTCAACATCCTCAATCATCCCAACATCGCTTCGCGGGACTACGGCGCGAACCTGACGCTGCCGAGCTACAACGGCAACGGAACGTTCACACCGATGTCGATCTCCAAGGATTCGAACTGGGGGCAACCGACCTCCAGCTTCAATCCGGCAGGTCCTGGCGGTCCGCGTGTCATTCAACTCGCGGCCAAGCTGTACTTCTAAAAGCTGCGCGCATCTCGATGGGCTTTTCGCATCGCGGGAAGGCCCAGTTCTTCTTTTCTCTTTTCACATTGTTTCTTCGTCACAACACTCCTTTCGAGGTAATCTTGCTCTCTAGTCTTTCTCGCTTCTCCGCTACAATCGCGTTGATCTTCGCCGGTCCACTGCTGGCGCAATCCGTTGTCAGCTATCGGACGACCTCCGATCTGAAGCATACGCTCGAAGCTCAGGCACCCATTGCATTCACATCTGCGACCTCGTCTGTACAGCCGGACGCACTTGCGATCTCGGTTGACGAAAACCGTCGCTTTCAGACGATCGATGGATTCGGAGCCTCCATCACCGACGGTGCGGCATGGCTTCTGGAAGATCGTCTCAAGCCCGCCTCACGCGAGGCCGTCATGGCGCATCTCTTCGATTCGAAACACGGTATCGGACTCAGTTTTCTTCGGCAGCCAATTGGAGCGTCCGATCTTTCGCGCGATCACGCCAGCTTTGACGACATGCCTGCCGGGCAGCAGGACCCCGAGCTCAAGCACTTCTCTGTCGCGCATGACGACAGCTATATCTTTCCGGTAATCCGACAGGCTCTGAAGCTGAATCCGGCCATCACTGTTATGGCGTCTCCGTGGAGCCCACCTGCGTGGATGAAGACCGGAGATACGATGTATGGCGGCCAGCTTCGCGGAGATGCCTTGCCGATGTACGCCGCTTACCTGACCCGTTCCGTCGAGGCGTTTGCAGCCGAGGGCGTTCCAGTCAAGTACCTGACGATCCAGAATGAACCTCTCTACCAGCCGAGTGATTATCCCGGTACGTTGATTCCTGCCACGCAGGCCAGCCGATTTATCGGCCAGTTTCTTGGACCTGATCTTCGGCGCGCAGGCTTGAAGACTACGGTGCTCGCCTATGATCACAACTGGGATCATCCTGAGTATCCTCTGACCGTGCTTTCCGATCCGCAGGCAGTGGCCTTTGTCGCCGGCTCGGCGCTGCACTGCTACGGTGGCGATGTAAGCGCACAGAACGCAATCCACGACAGGTTTCCAGATAAGGGCATCTGGCTGACGGAGTGTTCCGGCGGCACGTGGGACAAAGAACCGGCGCTGGTCAAGACGGCGCGTCTGCTCATCGAATCGACTCGCGATTGGGCAAAGGCCGTGGTTCTCTGGGGACTGGTTCTCGACGAGGATCACAATCCACACGCTGGCGGCTGCGGAACCTGCCGCGGACTCGTGACAGTCGACCTGAAGCAGTCTCCCGCTTCTATTTCGTATACCGGCGACTATTACGGCCTCGGCCACGCGAGCAAATTTGTGCATCCGGGCGCAACGCGTATCGACTCCACCTCGTTCGGCAACACCGGCCTTCAGACCGTCGCGTTTCAGAATTCCGACGGCTCCATTGTTTTGCTGGTTCTGAATAACGAGGCCGGCGCCAGGGAGTTTCAGGTGCACTGGCGCGGTCGCGAATTCGGAACCACTCTCGACTCCGGTGCGCTTGCCACCTATATCTGGCATTCCTAGAGAAGTTTCAGGAGCCGAAAGATCGTCAGATCGCAACGATCAGCTGGGAAGAGGTACCCCCCCCCATTGGGGTACTTGTAAACTATTTATAATCAGCTATTTACTGTTTTTTGTCCTTGTAAATTCGTCTTTCTAAATGGGTTACAGGTAAATTCGTCTTTCTAAACGAGTTATGGGTTAATGGTGAAAGCCCCGGTTTAGGCCGGGGCTTTTTCTATCTCTAATTCAATTATAGAGAATTGGTGGAAACTCCTACGCAACCAGTATGTCATTGATGGGTAAAGGGTTAAATGATTTATGGACTTGACATCGGATTTTGCTCAGGAATTTGGAAATTTATTTTGTAAATCGTTTATTTTTAGTTAGTTATGGGATTAGCTCTGGAGCATTGTTCTGGGTGTTAAAAGGATTTAGTGCGGACTGATTCTCTAGTTGTGTTTTACGCCCGAGGACAATCCACTCCCTCCGGCGTCGGTTCGCTGCAAGGTCTCTGTCAGCTTGAACTCCTGCGCGGAAAGGTCTGTCTTGCCGGTGCGGTGATAGATTCGGCCCAGTAAGTAGTGCGCAGTTGCGTCCTTCGGATTCAGACGAACAGCTTCGAGTGTGGCCGCCTGAGCGTCCTGAAGGCGACCCTGGTCGAAGTAGGCCTTCCCTAACTCGTAGCGAATCTGGCCGGACTTCGGGTCGATCTCCGAAGCCCTTATCAGGAGCGGGATAGCTTCGTCGGACCGGTTTGATTTGCCCAAGAGAGTACCCAGATTCAGATAAGGCTGTTCGTTGTGCACGAGGGAACTCTTGTCCCACTCGATGGCCTTCCGATACGCCGCAACTGCTGGTTCCATCTGATTCAGACCTTCGAAACATAATCCCAAGTTGGCTTCAGCTTTCACATTTCTGGGATCGCGCTTCAACACTTCTTCAAACGCTGCGATCGCCTGGTTGAACTGATTCTGCTGATAGCGAACGCGGCCGAGGTGGTAGCGTGCCTCGATGTTTTCCGGATCCATCTTCAGGGCTTCTTCCAGATAATGCGCGGCGTCCGGGTAGTCGTTCAGCAGCACATAATCAAAGGCGACGATCTTTAGATCGTCCGGGGTTGGCGTCTTGAGTTTGGCGGCGGCGGTATAGAGCGCAAGGGAGTCGCTTGGCTTTTCCTGACGAAAGCGAACGTACGCGAGCAGGTAGGCGGCATCGTCGGATTGTGGATGACTTGCCAGATAGTCCTCAAGAACGCTCGCTGCGCCGTTGAATTGCGCGAGGTTCACCAGGCACTTGCCCCGGTAAAGAAGAGCGTCTGTCTGGGCAGGTTGCTTCTTTTCGACCTCTTGAAATATTGCTGCTGCGTTGGCCCAGTCTCGTTTTCTGAATAGAGCCAGTGCATCGGCATAATCGCTGGATTGGGCCAAGGAAGTCGCTGTGAACAGCAGCGAGATCGCGACTATAACCAGCGATGTCGCGGTTCGCTTGAACTCTTGAGGCCCGAATGTTTTTGTTGCAAAGCTCATTGGAGGACCGTGATTCAGTTTATTCCCTCTGAAAGGCACTTCGAGGTTGATGAAAAAGTCCTCTCACGAAACAAACGGAGTACCTCAGCGGCTAAAGCCGCAGTCAAAACGCAGTCTTTGCGGCATCCTTCGGCTTCGCTCAGGACAGGCTCTGAAGCCGTGCCCTTAAGCAAGACGGGCTTTTCGCAAAGCAAGACAGGGTTTCGCAAAGCAAGACGGGTTTTTCACAGGACTGAAACCCCTGTACTCCCACTCAAACAACGGCAACGACTTTTCAGTAGCCTGTGAAGCCACGTTCTTAACAAGGCAGGAGTTCTTTAGCAGTCTGCCTGTTCACACCGTATGCTATTCGCGCGCCCGGGCCCGCTTTCGGCGAGGCCCGGGCGCAAGTTTGCGAAGATGCGTATCAGAACTCAAATTTTAGTTGTAGCTGTATCTTTCTTGGTTGTATGAGATATGCTCCACCACCTGTAGTTGAGAAGTTCTGGTATTGGATTAGAGAAAAGCCTGTGTCGAGCGGGTTAAGATCCACAGGACGATTCCAGATGTGCCTGTTGAAGGCATTGAGGAAGCTGACCTGCAACAGGAAATTTGCCGTTTCGCCGACGTAGGTACGTTTAAGCAGATTGAAATCTTCACTCGCAAAGGGAGCCATGCGCACTTCGCCGGTGACTCGAGGAAGATCGCCAAAGGCATAGGTTCCACGCGCTGCAACATTCGCTGCGGAGTTGGGGTCAGAGAATGCTGCTGCATTGAAGACCGGATCGGTGATCGGATTGAAATGATTCAACCAAGCGGCACTGTTAAGGGACTGACCCTGCACTCGATTGAAACGAATGGCATCGGCAAAGGCAGGAACTCCGGTTGCGGTGCCGAAGGACAAGGGCTGGCCGCTCAGGTAGCGCTGGACACCACTGACTGACCAGCCACTGACGAAGGTATTCTTCAGCGCACCTCCTCCACTTAGCCACTTCTTATTCTTGCCGATTGGCAACTCATAGATGTAGCTGATGACGAAGTTGTGCGGCAGATCCTGGTTACTTAGCGCCTTGTCTCCTCTCTTGTCGAAGACGTTTTGTGGAGAGCCTCCCTGATGCAGTGTCGCGAAGAATGGCAATGCGGAATCAGCATCGGTCAGGGTCTTCGACCATGTGTAGGAGACCATCAGGTTAAGGCCGTCGCGGAAGCGGCGCTGCAATGAGGCTTGCAACGCGTTGTAAGTGGCCTGTCCGAGGTTCTCCAGCGTACCGTCGGTATTGAATCCGAAGTATTGCGGAAAGGGCACGAGCGCCTGTGCCGCAATCGATGCGGCAGGAAAGTCTGCGTAGGGAGGGTGAATACCAGCCGCTGCAGCCTGTGGAGAGTTGGCGGGAACAAGGAGGGTGTTACCGAGTGCGAAATACTTCGGATCGAGCGTATTGACGGCGTCGTAGTTCGACCGCAGGTGGGTGGAGTGCTGGCCGACGTACGCCAGGCTGAAGATCAAGTCCGTCGCCATTTGTTGCTGGATTTCGAGACTCCAGTTTTGGATCATCGGCGGACGGCCGTATGAGGGGTCGACGTATTGAGGTCCCTGGAAATTCAACTGGGAAGGATCAAGATTTGGAGGCGGCGGAAATCCTGGAAGCCCCGAATCAAGGGCAAAGGCAGGGCTGAAACCATCAAGACTGTTGAATGCAGGATTGGCCTGGAATCCGGTTCGATTGAAGCCGCCAAAATCAGCGTACTGGAGATTTCCGTAGATGATGCCGTAACCACCGCGAAGGACCGTTTCGCCGTTCTGCTGGGTTGGCGACCAGGCAAAGCCGACACGCGGCCCGATGTTCTTGTACCAGATATCTGCCCAGCGTTCGTTTGTATTGCCATTGCGTCCTGCACCCCTGCCAGCGAAGACCAGCGCTCCGGGCAGGTTGCCGGCCCCGGGGTTAGGTGCCGTAAAGCTGATATTGGACGTATTGCCCCGGGCTTCTCTCTGCGGCTGATCCACTTCGTACCGCAGTCCGAGATTCAGTGTGAGCGTTGGGGTGACCCTGTAGCTGTCCTCGACGAAGCCGGCGAAATAACTACGCAGCCATTTGGGTTGGCTGGCGTAGGAAGTTACATTCGCACTGGAGAGAGCGCCGAGAAGCATACTGGCGATGCCATTGCCGCTTAGGTTAGAGGTAGCCGCAGTTCCGCCCGTCTGACCCCGGCCGAAGTTGAACGAACCGCTTTGGTTCTGAAAGTTGAGCGGTGAGTACTGCTGGTACCACTGCTCGTAGCCAAACTTGAAATTATGCCTACCCTTGACCCAAGTGAGAGTGTTATTGAAGCGGAAACCGTTGTCGATGGTATCGCCATCAACGTTGTCCCCGAATCCGCTGACTGAGGCTTCCCCAGGGGCGATGGCGGGAAACATAAGGCCGCTTGCACCAGGGATCCCGAGCACCTGATTCCAATCTTTTCCGTCACCTAACCTTACTCCCGCGCCCACATTCTTACTGTTGGTGCGGTTGTAGCCAAGGTTCAAGTGGTTGAGGAGGGTGGGAGTGAACGAGTAGTCATAGCCAAACCGCATGTAGTGCGTGCCAAAAAACTGGTCGCGGCCATATCCGGCGGGTCCAGCCCATAGCGGCGTCGTGGAGATGCGCGTGTTCTCGCGCGAAGAGTAAGTAAAGTATGCCTTGCTCTTTTGTGAGATGTTCTGATCGATCCGAAACGTCATGGTAGTGGCGAGAACTGGGAAGCTGAATGGGAACACGTAGTTGTTGACAAGAGCGGCGCTCTGCGGCGCCGGGTAATACGAGATCAAGTTCTGTCCCGCCTTGGAGAAGCGGCTGGTGGGAATCGAGTTTCCGGCGCTGCCCTCATTCATGAATGCAGTCCGGCATTGAACGCCATCAACTGTTCTCGTGGTATCGGGGTCGAAGATTTCGCCTTGATAGATGGGGGTACCGTCGCATGGATTGGTGCCGAGAATATTGGCGGTGTTCAACACATCGCTGAAATCGCCAGTGCGCTCGGCCGCTGACGGCAGCGTGGAAGTGCTTGTACCGCCCTGGGTCTGACGATACTGCTCCCATGAAAAGAAGAAAAAGGTTCTGTCCCTGCCGTCATAGAGATGCGGAATCCGCACCGCACCGCCAAATGTTCCACCGTAGTCGTTTTGCCGGTCGAGGGGTCGTTGTGCTGCAGCGCGTTGCTCCGGAGTGGGGTTTTGAGAGAGGACGTAGTTGTTGCCCCAAATATTGGCATCGAGGGCTTCGTTACGAAATATGTTGTAGACGTTGCCGTGATAGCTGTTCGTGCCGGATTTGGTGTTAAAACTTTCGATCCCACCAGTAGTCCGGCCGTACTCAGCCGGCAATGTCGACCTGATGACTTTAAATTCCCCAAGCGCTTCAACAGAAGGGGCGGTCTCGTCAAAGGACGACCCGTTCTCGGATCGAGTCGTGGCCGAACCGTCCAGCAGGACTTCGGTCGCATAGTTCTGGCCGCCGGTGATCTTGGACTCAAACGTACCGCCATTGCCTGAACCCGAACCGGGTCCGACCGCGCCGGGGGTGAGAAACACAAACGCCTCCGGAGAACGCATGGCCTGTACGGTGCTTCCGAGTGCGAGCGGGAGGTCGAGAGTTTGCCTCTGGGTGACGACGGTGCCGATATCGGAGGTATCGGTCTGCACGGTGGGGGAGTCAGCAACGACTGTAATGGTTTCCGTCGCAGTGCCCGCCTGCAGCTTGATTTCAAGCGAAGTTGTGGTCGCCACCTCCACCACGACACCAGTGAAGGTCTGCGTCTTGAAGCTGGGGGCAGAGGCAGTGATGGTGTAGGTCCCAATGTTCATGTTGGGAAACCTATACGTGCCAGCTCCGCTTGATACGGTCTCGTAAGTAGTACCTCTTAGAGAGTCGATGGCGGTGATCTTCGCGTGGGAGACAACCGCACCGGTTGCATCGACGACATTTCCTGCGATTGAACCCTGATTCGCTTGTCCGAACGCGACGCTCACAAACAGCATGGTGATGAGCGGCAGTAAAGAGATGCGAACACGAAAGTCACGGCTCCAGTTTTTCCACTCTGGCTTAAGATTCATGGCCTTGCCTCCATATATCAACAAAGCTTGATACAAAAGCGAGCAAGAGCAAACGTTTGCTTAAGCGGAATTCCGATATGACATCGGGTTGATTTCAGCTTCGCTACGTTCACCCCTTTACATGAAAAAGGCCCCGTCTACGGTGTTGCTTCCTGCATCTGCGCGGATCGCTTGAGTTTGTCCTGCAGCTTCTGCTCTTGTTGAGCATCGACCTGCTGCTTCAAACGCATAAACGAATCGAGCGCGGCCCGTGATTCATCGGTCTTCTGTTGCCTCCGATATAGTTGCGCCAGTTGGTAATACGATTGACGCAAGATCTCTGTGTCCTCAGTTCCCGATTTCTTAACAGCCGCATTAAAACTCGCGACCGCAAGGTCAACATTTCCCATTTGAGCCTCGGCACGCCCCAGTTGGTAGTGGGCACCTGCGGAGTCGGGAGTACGGCGTAACACTTCAGTCAAAAGCCTGCAGCGACCTCCGGCTTAGATCGTTCCAGGCTCACGACAGCCAGCTTGTACATCGCCGTGACACTCTCGGGGTCGACTTTAAGCTCGTTCTGAAATTCCGTTTCCGCCTGGCTCAACTGATTCTGCTTCAGGTAAATATCCGCCAATTCTTCGTGCAATCCGGGCTCTCCCTCTTTCATCTGGATTGCCTGCTTGCACTCGTTGACGGCCTCATCCAAACGATCAGCCTCAACGAATGACTGGGCGAGGACCTGGTGGATTCGCCACGAGTTGGGATCTACCTTGTACATCCGTTCATAGCTCTCCTTGGAGACCAGCATGTGAGCTCTGCCCCGGTGGTAGAGGATATCGACGTCGTTCGGGCTGAGCGCAGCAGCTTTGTCCAGATTGAGACTGGCCGCGACATTATCGCCCGAGGCTAACTGTGCAACGCCCAACCACATAAAAGCTTTTGCACTGGCTGGGTCGATCTGGGTCTCTCGCTTCAACGCAGTGATTGCTCCTGCGTAATCATTCTTCCGATATCGAACAATACCCAAAAACAGGTTGGCTCCGCGGAGCTTCGGCTTAAGTGTTACGGCTCGATCCAGCGATGTGGCCGCGTCGTCGAGCCGGCCCTGCTGAAGACGAACCAAACCGAGATTGAAATATCCTTCGGCAAAAGCTGGGGCCTGAACGGTGACCTGCTTAAAATCTGCCGCGGCCTGCTCCAGTTGGCCGCTCTTCAAGGCCTCGGTGCCGTCCTGAAACGTTTTCTCGAACGCCGGCGTTTGCGGTTGGGCGAGCACTGGAAACGCAAACACTCCTACGAGAATCAGTTCCGCTCGAAGATAGACAGATTTGCTCAAGGGTATACACTTCCCCCGAAATCTCTTAGGCGGAGAAAAATCTAGAACTTAAGTATTAAGTTTGTCAAGGAGTTTGTAGCCAATTTGCAATTTTAAGTATACGATTACTCATCTTTTTGCTAGCTCTAGACAGGTGATCGCTCGCTTAGGTCGAGAAGGCTTACTTCCTGGAATCGGACGGGGTTTCCTTGCCGGTTTTCGCCGCAGAAGGCTGCTGGACAAGAGCAGTGATACCCTTCCCTTCCTCAACGATGTAATAGCGGTCTACCCCAGGGAGAGTGAGCTGCTCCACGACACCGCTGGGCCAGTGAATCTCAAGCTTTTCCGTAGTGGAGCTCTGGCCCAAACCGAAGTGAAGGCGCTGATCGTTCGACGAGGCAAAGCTTCCGCCACTAAGAACATCTGCCCGCTGTCTTATCCCATTCGCTGTAAGGAATGCGGTCGCTCCCACTGCGTCGCGTGGGCTTTTGCGACCACCAATGAGTTTGAGACCAACCCAGTGATTCGTGTTTTCGCTCACATTCTGCAGCAACGCGGGTGACTTGTCCAACTGGTTGATGACAACGTCGATCTTGCCGTCGTTGAAAAGATCTCCGAAGGCCGCCCCGCGAGCCGTCAGCAGCTCTGCCAGGCCTGTATTCCTAACGGCTGGAATAAGGTCGAATTTCTGCCCTTTAAGGTTGTGGAAGAGTAATGGGCGTTGCGCGAAGGTCGTTCCCCAACCGCTGTTATCCACCTCAGGATAAACATGGCCATTGGCCACAAACAGGTCTTTCCACCCGTCATTGTCATAGTCAAGAAATCCTGTGCCCCAGCCAAGAAATGGGATCGTAATCTCGGCGATGCCCAACCGATAGCTGACGTCGGTAAAGTTACCCGCACCTTCGTTCTTATAGAGAGGGTTGTAATCGTCTGAAAAGACGGTGTTGTAGAGATCGAGAAGTCCGTCATTCCGGTAGTCACCTACTGCAATCCCCATAGAAGCGGTTTCGCGTCCGTTTTCGTTCAATCCGTATCCCGCGCCATAGCTGGCATCCTCGAACGTGCCGTTGCCTTTGTTCATATACAGATAATTCGGCGTCGAATCATTAGCTACCATCAGATCCGGTTTGCCATCGTTATTTACGTCTGCAAAGACAGCGGTAAGACCGTAAAAGGCTCCGTGGTCACCGACACCTGCCTTTTCGCTTACATCTGAAAATGTGCCATCCCCATTGTTATGAAAAAGATGATCGCGCTCTCCCTTGAGTCCACGCGGTCCACACATAACGTTGATGCCGCGAAATTGGCAGGTGGAGAAAGCCACAACCGGCGATCCCGGCACAGGCGGCCTGGCAATGTCATAGTGAACGTAGCCAGGCACAAAGAGGTCGAGGCGCCCGTCTCCGTCATAATCGCCAAAGGTAGCGCCCGTGGACCAGTTTCCGAGGGTAACGCCCGCCCGCTCGGCTACGTCGGTGAATGTTCCATCGTGATTGTTGTGGTAAAGCCGATTCTTACCGAAGTTGCTGACGAAGATGTCTGGCCAGCCGTCATTGTCGTAGTCGCCGATGGCCACGCCGAAGCCCCAACGTTCATTCGTCACGCCCGCCTTCTCCGCCACGTCGGTAAACGTGCCGTCATGATTGTTGTGGAACAGTGCCGCGTGAGGCGCCTGGGCCTTGCCCTCCATAGCGTCATAGGTCGAACCGTTTACAAGATAAATGTCCAGCCAGCCGTCGTTGTCGTAGTCGAGCAAAGCGACGCCAGAGCCGACGGTCTCCAGAATGAACTTCTTTTTGGCGGGCCCCATGAGGTGTTGCCATTTCGTTAGACCGGCTGACTCAGCTACGTCCTTGAACACTATCGGCCCGTTGTCGACGAAGCCGCCTGCGGTGATAGGCCGCTTCTCGGCATCCAGCACCGGGGCGTGAGATTCACCTGTGGAGACGGCTCCCTGGGTCTGTGGGGCCTGCTGCGTGTCGGGAGCCTGGGATTGAGCGGAGCATCGCACAACCGCCAACCCGCCAATTGCCGCGCACAGGATTCCTGCGACACGAAAAGTGCGGGCTACTTTGGCAGTTGCAAAGCTGTTGAAGATTTGCCCCACTCCACGAACCCTCCACACTCTCTCACTCTACGGCGCAGACAAGGATACGACTGGGAAAGCACGGTCCCGAATCAATCGGGATCGCAGGAGGCGGACTGCTGTCTCCCAGTCCGCCCGCGGTAAGCGATTGCCAACTTCGCACACGATATCACTTTCACCTGTCGATACAGGCTTGATGCGTTTATCGGAACGAGACAGGAATCGAAAACCGAATCAATTCTGATAGAACGCTTACCGTGCTAGAATCCGTCCGTTAGCAACGCTGCCAATATGGATATCCGGCAAATTGCGAAGCGTGCCAAGGTTTCAACTGCCACGGTATCCCGCGTCATCAATCGAGTCCCCAGCGTCAATCCCCAACTGGTTAAGCGAGTTCTTAGTGTCGTCAACGAGCTGGACTACTATCCGAACACTCAGGCGCGAGCTTTGGTTTCGGGCCGCAGCCGCATCTTCGGGCTCATCATCTCCGACATTACAAATCCGTTCTTCCCTGAGATTGTGAAGGTCTTCGAGTCGATCGCGGTCCAGAACCAATACGAAATTCTCCTGACCTCCACAGGGAATGACCCCAAGCAGATGGAGAGTTCTGTACGCCGAATGATTGAACGTCAGGTCGAGGGTGTGGCCGTGATGACATTCGGCATGGAAGAGGTGCTGTTGGAGGGGCTGAAACTGCGCAAGGTGCCTTTGGTATTTGTTGACGTAGGGCCCGCACGGCCAAGGGTTAGCAATATCAGAATCGACTATCTGCATGGTATTCGGCAGGCAGTCCAACATCTGGCAGCTCTTCGCCACGAGAAGATCGCATTCATCAGCGGTCCTCCCCGTCTGAAATCGGCTATGGCTCGCCGGCACGCATTCATCCAATCCATGCGCGAGATCGGACTCGAATCGAGAGAAGAGTTGATCGCCGAAGGAGATCACACGATGGAGGGAGGAATGGCCGCTTTTGCGCAATTGCTTGGCCGTCCAGTGCGTCCTACTGCAGTGTTATGTTCGAACGACATGACCGCAATCGGGGTGATGAGAAAGTGCCATGAAGCGGGCATCGGCATTCCACGCGATCTGTCTGTGATCGGCTTTGATGACATACGCCTGGCGCAGTTCGTTCTTCCGCCCCTAACTACCGTACAGATGTCGCAGGCGGAGCTCGCCCGATTGGCTTTCAACGCACTGATGGCCGATGTCGAACGGGAGACTCCAGCACCGAATGGAAACGAGTACGTGCTCAAAACAAACCTGGTCCTGCGGGAATCGACGAGTCTCATTACGAATGGCCCGAAGAAAACCGTCCGCAAGCAACGGGGATCACGAACGAGTAATTCTGCGCCCAGGATGGGATGACCTGATGTCGCGACCTTGAGCTGATTCAGGGAGAAGTCCCTGCTTGCGGAAGGGAGTAAACGCTTGCTCTTGTATGTGCTATGTTTTCTGTGTCGGCTCCGCTGGCTTCGGCAACTCTGCTTTCCGGCCAAACTTTCGGATGACGACTCGAACGAGACTCGGGGTCATCGTGGTGTCTTCCGCACAATCTCCGCGCAGAACAACTGGACTACTATTTGCCGCACTGCTTGGCGTGATTCTTGTCGCTCTCACGACCGCAGCGGCGCAAAACTCGCCCCCAGCGCAAATCGGCCTGCAGATTATTGTCGTCCCCTCGGCCAACGAAGCTCAACAGCTGCTGGACCGCTTAAACAAAGGCGAAGACTTCGCCACTCTGGCTAAACAGAAGTCTACGGATGCAACCGCGGACGATGGCGGCTACATGGGGAAGGTGGATCCAGCGGCGCTGCGGCCTGAGCTTCGCGATGCACTGACGTCTTTAGCCTCTGGAAAGATATCGGGGATCATCAGGCTTCCGTCGGGATATGCCATCCTCAAGCTCTTGCCCGAGGATACGTCCCCTGCTCCGGCTAACTCGAATCCAAACCGAATTCTTCCGCTGGCTGCTACTGGCAGCATTCGCTACCCACCCAGCGTCGGAGGAAAGGGAGAAGCGGACTTGGCCTTCCGATACTTCCCGAAGCCTGAGAACTGGAACCAGGACTTGCACGCGATGTGTAGCATCCGTAAGGAGTCGCTTTCCTCGGCTACAGAGCAGCTTCGAAAAGACACTTCGCTGATGAGCTCCGACACTGCTTTGCAGGGAGGGCCGCTCGACCAGATCGAGCGCCACTATGCGTTGGCGAATCTTTATGTCTATCAGGGGATTATGGACAAAGCAGTCGCGGAATGGGAAGCTGCCTACCAGATTGCGACGGCCGAGCTGCCCGGCGCAATGCCTGAGCTGGAGGAGGTACTCGGGATTGCCTACCTGCATAAATCTGAGATGGACAACGACGTCTATAGCAATCCCGGGAACCGTTGCATCTTTCCGCCGCAGCCGGGGATGCGCTATCAAAAGGCGGCTGCGTCTCAAAAATCGATTGAATATTTATCGAAATATCTGGAACGCAAGCCCGATGCGTTTGATATGAGATGGCTTCTGAACCTGGCGTACATGACGGTCGGAAGTTATCCGGATGGTGTCCCCAAAAAATCCCTGATTCCACCTTCGGCTTTCACATCTGAGGAACGAGTAGGTCGCTTCGTTGATGTCGCACCGGCAGCGGGGATCAAGCTTTTCTCCGAGTCCGGGGGGCTTATAGTGGATGATTTCGATAATGACGGGCTGCTCGATGTTGTTACTTCGGACTACGATCAGTGCGCGCCCATGCATTTCTTTCACAACAACGGCAATGGAACATTTACCGACCGCAGCGTGCAGGCTGGGTTGGCTGATCAACTCGGTGGTCTGAATCTTCTGCAAGCTGACTACAACAACGATGGTTGCATGGACATTCTTGTACTGCGCGGAGCCTGGGAGTTTCCGCAGCGCAAGTCATTGCTACGCAACAACTGCGATGGCACTTTCACCGACGTCACTCAAGCGAGTGGATTGGCCGAACCGGCGACGAGCACTCAAACTGCGGTCTGGGCCGACATCGACAACGACGGATTTCTGGATCTGCTTGTGGGCAGTGAAAACGGGCCAGCCCAACTCTTTCACAACAAGGGCGACGGAACGTTCGAGAATATTTCACACAGCGCCGGTGTGGACGAGATCGCCTTCACGAAAGGTGTAGCGGCGGCTGACTACGACAATGACGGTTACGTCGATTTCTACCTGTCCAACCTTAACGGCAACAACTTCCTGTACCACAATAATCATGACCGTACGTTCACCGAAGTCGCGCTGAAAGCCGGCGTGCAGAAGCCGTGGCAAAGCTTCGCCACATGGTTCTTCGATTATGACAACGACGGCTGGCCCGATCTCTTCGTAACCAGCTATTACATCTCTATCGATGAGTCGGTACGCACCTACCTGAGAGCTCCTCTGAATGCAGAGACTCTTAAGCTTTACAGAAATCTTGGAAACGGTACGTTCCGAGATGTGACAGCTGAGGTTGGACTCGACAAGGTGTTCATGCCCATGGGTTCTAATTTTGGAGACATCGATAACGACGGGTATCTGGACATTTATCTCGGCACGGGCAATCCGACCTATGGTTCCCTGCTGCCTAATGTTCTGCTTCGAAACAAGGAGGGGAAGTCGTTCGTTGATGTCACGGCTTCGTCAGGCACAGGCGAGTTGCACAAAGGGCACGGAGTTGCCTTCGCGGACATTGATAATGATGGTGACGAAGATCTCCTGACGGAGATCGGCGGCGCGGTTCCGGGAGACCGGCATGCCTTCCGGCTGTTTGAGAATCCTGGGAATGGCAACGATTGGATCAACCTGCGTCTCGTGGGGGTCAAGACGAACCGTTCGGCCATTGGTGCGCGCATCAAACTGACCGTCGAGAATGAGGGCCACGGTAGCCGTGCTATCTACCGTACGGTCGGAAGCGGCGGTTCTTTCGGAGCCTCCCCTTTACAACAACACATCGGCCTGGGCAAGTCGGCACGCATCGTAGATGTGGAGATATGGTGGCCCACGAGCAATACACGACAGCACTTCCCCGATGTGCAAAAGAACCAGTTCCTCGAGATCAAGGAACTTGCCAAGAGCTACGTGAAACTGGAGCGGCCTCCGTATCGACTGGGAGGCGCCAACAGGGACACAGCGGTATCACCGAAGCAGCCCCCCGGCACCGGGGCAAGGAAGTGAGGTGATGATCAGCATGGAGGTGAGGGTTTGGAGACGTGCCATTTGGAAGGCTTCGCTGGTTCTTCTCTTGTCTGTCCCTCTATGGGCAGGCGAGAAACATGCCGCAAAGGGCCTGGTGTTGAGAGTCGATGCTGCCCATAAGACCGTTGTTGTTTCCTGCGAGGAGATCCCCGGTTACATGGACGCCATGGTGATGCCTTTCCACGTTAAGGACGCGAAGGCACTTCAGGGACTTCAGCCAGGTACGAATATCGACTTTGATCTAGTGGTGGAAAAGAATACGTCGTTCGTAGAAAACATCCGGATTCACCGCTTTGAAAGCCTCGAGCTCGATCCTACTCAAGCACGTCGATTGAAGCTGATGGAGAACGCCATCGCTCCCGGGTCCCTGCCAACTGCACTCGCTCTGGGACAATCTGTGCCCGATTTTGTGCTTACCGATCAGAGCCGCAAACGCGTTGCTCTCTCTCAATTTGCGGGTAAGGTCGTGGCAGTTACCTTCATCTACACGCGCTGCCCTCTGCCGGACTATTGCTTCCGTCTCTCAAATAATTTTGCCTTACTGCAAAAGCGATTTAGGAGTCGTATGGGTAGCGAGATCGTCTTGCTGAGCATCGTCATTGATCCCGCACATGATCAGCCGAATGCTCTTGTCGATTATGCCCAGATATGGAAGGCCGATTCGAGGTCCTGGCACTTCCTCACCGGACCGCTGCCGGACATCGAACACCTAGCGGGTGAGTTCGATATGAACTTCTATCCCGACGAGGCTCTGTTTGTGCACTCCTTCCACACCGTCGTGATCGATCGCCAAGGAAAGCTAGCGGCCAATCTGGAGGGTAATAATTTCAGCGCGAAACAACTGGGAGATCTGGTGGAAACAATGTTGTCCCAACCAAACCAACGGAGGGGCAATTGAGATGAGGCTCCAGTCAGCACACCAGCGCTTTTTATTTATTCCGGTACTCATGACAATCGCCCTGCGATTTGGATTCGCTGCGGAGACGACGGCTGAACGCGTTCCGATCCAGGCCGAACTGCTCAAAGCACTGGAGCCGGGTAAAGTATCTGTTGGCGATCCTGTGCTCGCGAGAGTCGATATTGCGTGGAAGACGGAGGACTGCAGTCTTCGCAAAGGGGCGATTCTAAAGGGTCGCGTCGTCGCGGAAAGTGCACGCTCGAAGACGACCAAGAGTTCTGAGATCGCACTCCTCTTTGAGAGCGGGCAATGCGGCGGCCGCGACATGAAGTCTTTGCCGCTGACCATAGCGGCGGTGGTTGCGCTTGATCCTGCGCAAGGATCGACACTGCATGAAGACGAGCAGAGTCAGCCACTGAATGAAGCAGTAGGCCTCGGGCTGAATGGTGGGACAAGAAGTGTATCGACGGCCGCTGCAACTGTCTTTGTTGAGCCTTCTCGTCCGAAGCCACCGAAGGCAGTGATGCCGGGACAAGTGATTGGTCTGGGAGATGTAAAGCTTAGCGTTGGCACGGGGCCCGAGGGAAGTTCGGTGCTTACTGCCTCGAAGCGCAACGTGCGCCTGGAAGCCGGCTCAGAGCTTGTGCTGGTGCCGAACTCGAAGATGGAGGCGGACACCTTGGCACCTGCGGCTACTGTCATTGTGCCGGACTCAAAGGCGGTTTTGGCATCTGTCAAAGAGGCCGCACCACAGAAAGCCATTGATGTGACGGATGAACAGGAGGTCTGCACTCCTCCGGAGTGCAGCACTGAGGTTGTGCAAACCCAGATGGAGCCGGGGCCGATTACAGCCATGGGGACAGTCGCAATCAAGGAACTGGGTTACGCTCCCAGAGCTGATCATGATATGGACAGCTTCGATCATGATGCGGCCATTGCCTACCTGGGATCGAAGGAGCTTTTGTTCACCTTTAATGCTCATGAACTCATACGACGCTCGACTGACCCGGCTTTCGCGGCCGGATTGCGCACCGCACGCGCAGTTTTGATCGATCTGATCACCTTGAAGGTGATCCGGTCTGTGGACTGGCTAGTGCCAGATGCAAACCAGTATCTGTGGCCGATCGGGGAGGGACGGGTGTTGGTACATGTAGGTCGCGAGTTGCGGATATATGGGCCAGGGCTAAAGCTGGAGGGAAGGCACACACTCGATGGACCTCTAGCGTTCCTGCAGGTGTCGCCCTCAAGCACTTATTTTGCAGTAGGGGTCTTGCAGGAACGCCACTCTGAAGCGATACATCGCGAACTCACCGAGATCGAGAACCGTGAGCCCGAGGAAGATGTTCAGATCAAAATAATGAACGCGGACTTCCACACTCTGGCCACCGTTGTGCGGTCTTCGAGAGAAGCTCCGCCAGTGCTGACGGACGAGGGCGAAGTTCAGGTGCGGACAATCAGCAAGAACCGCTGGCGAATTCTGGAACAGACCTGGGATGGACAACAGCGTAATCTTGGTGCGATCGGTTCCACCTGCATGCCACAAGCGACGAGTCTCCCCCAAAAACTTCTCTTTGTGCTCAGCTGCGATCGCATGGCCGATGGCAAGTGGTACCGGGTACTCCGATCGAACGGCAAGCCAGTGCTCAAGGCGTGGTCACCTTCAGCCGAGTTGGAGCAAACTGTCGGATGGAGCGCTGACAGTGGCTACTTTACGATTGGAGTGACCAAGGCGGCGAGAGCGCTGTTTGCCGAGTCTGGTTTTCGCGCGTCAGACTTGAATAGTGAAAGCATCACTGTGTATCGTGCAGAAAATGGTACGAGACTGTTTGCCCTGGACATTACTTCGCCGGTGCCGACGCTGCAAACATTCGTGCTTTCGCCGGACGGCAATCAGTTGGCGGTTTTGAAAAGAGATCAGATTTCGCTCTACGCGATAAGGGTGACCGACAAGTGAGCTACATCTGCAGTCGCCAAGCTAAGGTTTCGTGTCTGGAAAATCAACTTCGATCGAAGCGCGGGAGGATCCTTCAGAGATATTAAAAGGTGGAGCCGTCCTGGTGAACACCTACCTTGGAATGAAGTCTGTGGGCGGTCGCCTAAATTATTGATCGGGAACGCATGCGCTGACGAAAGAGCCGGGGCACTCGTCTTTGGATCCGATTACGACAGAAGCGAGTTCTGATATCGTTTGTTCCGCGATGATGCCAAGGCAGCTTCACTGAATGCCTAGATCAGCAAGTTGCTTAGGATTCACTTCATCGACGGCCACCAGGTTGTGGCAGGTTGTGCAGTCGTTACCTATGGTCTTTCCATCCTTCGAATTGTGGTTTCCGTCGTGACAGCGGAAACAGCCAGGATAGTCATTATGTCCGGAGTTATTCGGATGGGTGCCCCAGGTAATCTTCATGGACGGAAACACATTCTCACCATGTAATCGCACTCAGCGCTTTACTCGCTTCATCAATCTGAGGTCTTCTCTGGCTCCAGATGTCTGGATACTGAGAGCGATAAAAGTTTTCGAGACCAGCCGTGATCTTTGATTCCGCCTCTTCTTGCGAAGCATAGTCGGCTTTGATCAGGGCAAGACCTTCCTTGCGCAGGAAAGGCAAAGAAGTATTGAGCCGTCCGTCGGCCATCGCCTTGTTTAGCGCGTTCTCCGGTGTATCAAACGAATGGGCGGGCCGGTTATGGCAATCAATGCAATTCATAAGATGTTTCTGGCCACCCTCAGGAACCTTTGTGTCTGATGACACAAACTCGCGCACAGAGCCATCATCACTCGTCGTGGCTACCCAGGGAATGGTCTGGTTTTGATTGTCTGTGGAAATGAATTCGATATGTCCGAGGTGCGCGCCATGGATACCGGTGAGGCGTCCAGCCCTGTCCCTGCCTCCCACATGGACCAAAACGATGGAATGCGTAGGGGAGTTTTTTTCATCATCACCAAATGAAGTCTTCACCACCAGCTTGTCGCCGATGAATCTATCTGGATTATGACAGTGTAGACAGGTGCTGCTCGCAGCAGGCACTTTGCCGTCAGCCAGGATGGGACTCGAATAGGTGCCCAATACAACATGCACAAGTTGTCTGGTGCCATTTAGCTTTGCGCTCACATATCCTGACATCCCAGAGGCTATATGGCATTCCGTACAAGCCACCCTCGCGTGGGACGCCACATGATAAGCCGTCCACTGTGGCGCCATGACGTGACATGACTGACCACAGAACGACGGCTTATCCATCTGGGCGACGCCGCGATAGCTTGCTGTACCCACGATGACAAAATTGATTGCTGTCGCCAGAAGAATAAGGCCGATGGTACGCCGGAAGACAGGACTGCGAAGATCTACTGGAGGGAATTCAGTTGGGAGCTGCCCCGTCGCCTTTAGTCTTCGCTTCCTCCACCAGATACCGATGGGGATAAGCAATAGGCCAAGGATAAAGAGGGCAGGCAGGCAAAGGTCGAAAATAATACCGACGTATGGATTTGCAGACCCGCCTTTGCCAAATACGGCAACAACCCAGAAGCCGATCAGAGTCAAGGCGGACGCAGTGGTGAGCCCGATCCCTATTAGGCTCATCGGATTATGCGCAAGAAAAACGAGGAGCCTTAGTCGCTTTCCGCCGAATTCTCCAGATTGAGTCATCGCTTCAGCGTCTCGTCTGTTTATTATTTCTGCAGAGTACGAATATGAGCTACGACATCCTTAATCTGAGCCTCGGTGAGCTTACCAGCGAACGCGGGCATCTTGGCATGTCCGTTCTTTGTTACGTTGATGAGGTCGTCGTCGGATAACTTCATAACCTCTGGCGAGTTAAAAGGCCGGGCCTTTGTGGATTTTCCTGCGGGCGTATTGCCACTGCCGTCAGCCGCATGGCACATCTGGCATTTTGATTTGTAAATATCCGCACCAGATTGAGCAAAGCCCATTGTGCCGACGGTAAGTACACTCACGAAAGAGATGCGAGCGATGTATTTCAGCATTATTGAAACCTCCTCATGGTAAGCGGTTGACGATTATATCTCAGCCAAACATAAGCTAAAAAGCGTAGTTGACGCTGAGAGTGACGATATTTGCGTGAAAATTTCGTGGCAGCGTGGGCCCAATCGGTAGTCCTTCACCATAGCCGTAGAAATTGTAGTCGGCCTTCCATGCCCACTTCTTGTCCAGATCAAAGACCAACTCCGCATACGGAGTTTGGAAGTAGGACTCCAACGATCCGTTAACTTGCCGAACGTTCATAACGTCTGCGCTTCCACTTACGGCGCTTATGCGATATCCGGCCTTTCCGTGGAGATGATTAATTGGAGAGAAGACAAGGCCGAAAGAGCCGAACTGCGTTGGCGCGTTATAGTAGCCGTTGCTGAGCAGTGGAGTTCCTGCGTCAGCACAAACTGGCGGAGCTACTCCCGCTGTAGGAGGCGGTGGGGTAGAGGTGTAGCACAAGATCGTGCTGGAGAACGCACTGTTATAGGAGTAATTCAGATCTACTGACCACTTTTCGCCAGGAGTGATTGTGGTCCCGAATGAGAAATTACGATTGTGCTCGAGATGATTCACCGTTTGCACGTTATTGCGAGCCTCGTAGATATTCAGAGTCCCTGAAAAATTGAGCCACGAACGCGGCTGATAAGTCGCCCGAGCTATGTAGTGCTGCAATTGACGAGGGCTGATACGCGTAAATGCATTGTCGGCATACATACCGTCGAAGTTGAAATTGATGCGCAACTGCGAATTGGGACGGACGGAGGCGCCAAACAGTCCCCAGTTTTCATGGATGGGAATCATATCTCCTACTTGAGCAATGTTCCGGCTTCGATATCGATATCCCGCTGATACTCGTGCGCGGGAACTTACATCCCACGCGAGGGAAGCTGTATTACTGTGAGTCTCCTGGTTCAGGAACTGAGAGTCCGTGGTAGTGGTTGATGTGGGATTTCCGGGAGGAACCAACATCGATGCGCCGGTATAGTCTGTTTCAGTTAGCGTGTTCGTGCCGGGTATCCGGAAGTACCAGAAGTCATAAACTTCGGTGGCAGATATCGTCGGAGTAATCTGCCAGACGAGACCGATGTCGCCGTTGACATTGATGCGCCGCGCGCGCGCTGAACCAGTAACGGTTGTCTGACGCACCGTGCCCCGTGAAGTAAATCCGTTAAAGAATTCGTTGTTGTTATAGAGATTGCTGGTCGTGCCGTTGTAAAGGACGCGGCCATTCAGTTTGATATTAGGGATTGCCTCGGTCTGAAAGCGGAACTGTTCCGTCGGAAACAGCGTCCGTGTGGGACTGGAGCGGTTATACGCCAGATAGCCATTGCAGGTAGGGTTCACTGTCCCATCGCTGTTGAATGGAGCGGAACAGGGAGTACCCCAAACGGAGGAGAGATTAACTCCCAGACTAACCGGCGCTCCGTTTGAAAGCATGTAGTTCAAACCTGCCAGCTGCCAGACCGTATCGCCTTTGTAGTGAGTAATGAATTGGTCATAGCTGAGGGTACTTCTGGCGCCCGGTTTCCAATCCACTCCGGCAATCCACGAATCGGTGGAGTTACGCCAACTCTGGAGCAGCAATGCATCTGTGCCTTCGTGGACCGAACTATACGACGGGCCCTGGTTGATATTGTGGTTGTATCCGGCGCGGAAGCTCACGCGCGACAGTGGAGCCAGCGTCACGTTCAGATCGGTGATCCGGCGAACCGTGTTGAAGAGATGCGGCGAGCTAAGCGAAGGAACAAAAGGATTCGAGTTGGGAGGGATCAGAGGATTCGCTAGAAGGTTGTAGTCAAAGTATTGCCGGGCACGACGGTAGCTACCGCGAAAATCATAAATGCGGCCCTTCGAGACATTCAGTACGGTAACGTTAATCGGGTCGCCACCGTAGCCGAAGCTGCTTGTCGACAGATTGTCAAAGAAGGTTGCGTGGGAAGGGTCCGTAGCGCGCATCGTGAGCGACTGATTGAGTATTCGCGGACCGGTGTGGATATTGACCAGAGTGCTGTACATCGGGTCGCTTCCGGACTGGTCCACGATATGCACGCCAAGCTCGATCGATTGATGGGTGATGTAGCCCTTAATCATCTTCTCCTTCTCCTCCTCCGGGACCGGGGGGGGTGTCGCTGGAGCAGTCGAGGGTGACGCAGCTTGGGTTTTCGGCTCAACCTTCTCCTCCTGCGCTGGAGGTGGTGTCGCTGGAGCAGTGGGGGATGGCGTAGCTTGCGCTCTTGCCGCAACAGAGAGGACGACTATAAGAACGGCGGGGGCGACACGTCTCATGCAGTTCCATAACGCACCAGCGAAACATCCTGAGTGGAGTGATGGGAGTGAGAGGACGAGCGTCATGCTTGATCACCCTAATGGAAGAATACGGAGCTTGTATTCGAACCGTGGATCTGGGTATGGCATACCGTGCAAGCCTGATATTGGTTCGCCATATTGTGAAACGAGGGCGTTCCCGGGGCCGTAAAGTTTATCGAAGCCGAATGGCACTGCAGGCACAGCGTGTTTACGTTGTTTCGAGTCAATAGACGTGGATTAGGAGAGCCATGCGGATAGTGGCACGAACCGCAACCTTCCGTTCTGATTGGAGGGTGCTCGTAAACAAACGGACCAGCTTTTTCCGTATGGCACTTTACACAGACGGCGTCCCCGGCGACGCTGCTTCGCAGTTCCTTTTGCTTGAAGGTGCCATGCGGATTGTGACAGTCGCTGCAAGTCATCAACCCTTCATCCACTTTGTGATGGAAAGGCTGCGCAAAAGCGGGCTTGATGTCAGTGTGGCAGGTATAGCAGAGCTTCGGTTGTGAAATTTTAAGAAGGCTGGTTTCGCTTCCGAATTTATGAATGCTATGGCAACTCAAGCAACTCACGCCCGCAGTTCCGTGTGCGGATCGCTCGAAATTAGGATGTGCCGCAGCGTGGCACTCCAGGCACTTGCCATCGACTTCTTTAGGCGTAGCTTTGTTGAACAGGAAGAGTGTTTCCAGGCTGCCGCCTCCTGCCTCTACATGCTCTCTGCCCGGCCCATGGCAACTCTCGCAGGTAACGCCTTTGCCGCCATGCAACATCGCAAGGCGGGAGTGAGGATTCTCCGGGAATTTCTTGCCTATCTCGCTGTGACAGGTTTCGCAGGTCTCTGACCCAACAAAGTCGGCGGGGTTGGGAACGCTTGTCTTTTTATTAGGGGTGGCTTGTTGCTTACCGTTTCCTGCAGCGTTCACAGACACGGCTTTCCAGAAGCAGAATAGCGATACAACGAGCGCCACACAGAAGAACAACCGTCTCATGTGCCTCTCCGAAAAGGAGGTCTAAAAAGTTATTTCGGCGTACTCGTTCTGGGCCCACGGCTATCAGACTTGAGGAAAGTATGGAGAGCGTTCAGTTATGGAGAACGCAGTCGCAAAATGCATCGCAACTAGCAAGGTTCATGTAGGTAAATCGCCATTCCTTCTACTTATAGCTCCGTACGTGTCATGATGCCTGCGCCAACGATGCGAGGAGTCTAAAGCAGCTGATGGAAAATGTCGACTGTAAGATTGACAGCAGTCGGGCTTTCCGCGGGGGTTCTACCCCGCTCCCGGAGTGTTGTGAAACCACGAACCGATTAGGAGGCTGGCAGAGAATCCACCACTTCCGACAAACAAAAAGCGCGCAATGGTGCGGTTGGGCGCAGACCCCTGATAGGATGGACCATAAAGGCAATCCAAAAGACAAATCAACAAGTTACGAAAAAATGGGTCCAAAATCAGTGGCAAATAAAGTGTCATTCTGACTAGGTGGACCCAGATTTTGACGGATGACTCACTGAAAATGATGGAAGTAAATGGTCGGGACGACTAGATTCGAACTAGCGACCTCACCCACCCCAAGGGTGCGCTCTACCAGGCTGAGCCACGTCCCGACTGTGTTTGCACGTCGTTCAGGCGAACGGCGGCGGGGTATGTTGCAGTGTTTAGTGTACACGAGACAGGCGGCTAAAATCTGCCGGTTAGTGCGTGGGAGCTACGTATTCCTTGGGTAATGTGCCGCCTTCGCCGAAGAAGAATTCGTTCATTTGTTCGACGAGGAACTCCTGGGCTTCGCGGGTCCAGGGTTGGAGGCGGTATTCATTTAGAAGCATCTTCTGGCGCTCGATCCACTCGCCCCAGGCTTTTTTGCTGACGTTTTTGTAGATTTTCTGGCCGAAGTCGGAGTCGAAGGGGGGTTCGTCGAGGCCTTCCATCTCGGCTTTGTATTTTGTGCAGAACACCATGTGCGCCATTTTTTTCGTCAGCTCCTTTTTGTATTTTACGCGGATTTTTTTTGGTGTGGCCGAATAGCGTTTTTTCAAGGGTTTTTGAGAAAAACGGCTGCTGAACGTGGTGTTTTTGTGGACACGATGTGGTGAATTGCGCGGCAAAGATGGATTGTGAAATGCACTTTCCGGCCGGCTGAGTTTTTTGCAATTTTTTGAAGTTTATTTTCGCTTGCCTTTTTGGCTTTCATTGCCCACACATGCCGCCGGACTGCAGGGATGGGGCATTTGGCCACGTGACCACCCCCTTTTAGGCACCGGGAGCCGACTCTTGGTATGCTCGTCCGAGATGCACCGGGCCGATCGATATTCAGTTGGGGGATCTCATTGGCACAATCGGGAAGACGGAATAAGTGGGCTATAGGGCTGGTTACGGGTTGCGTCCTAGTTGCGGCGATAGTGGCAACTCTATGGTTTCTTCGACGCCCCAGACCAGTCAGAGTTGCGAATCCGAGGTTGGTTTCGCTTACAGAAACGATTGCCAGCAGCGCCAGGGTGGGGGGCGTAACAGAGAGCGCGATTGGCGCCCAGTTTTCGGGAACGGTCGAACAACTGTACGTGAGGCGGGGCGACCGCGTGAGTGCGGGACAGCCGCTGGCAACGCTTAGAAACGTCGTTACCCAACAGCAGAAGGCGCAGGCCCAGACTGCCGTCGATACGGCGCGGGCCCGTCTGTCACAGGTTTCAAGACCGCCCCTGCGTTCCGAACTCGATGAAGCTACGCATCAGGTAACGGAAGCTAAGGCGCAAGTCGCTCAAGCGAATGCGGACCTGGAGCTCGCAAAGCAACAGTTTTCACGCAGCCAGCAGTTGATGGGTCACGGCCTGATACCCAAAAGCGAGTTTGATACGGCGCAGGGAAACCTTCGGAGCCTTGAAGCGCGCGCCCGTACCGCGAAGGCCACTGTGAAGGCACGCGAGGCGAGGCTGCAGACGCTGAAGAACACGCCTCTTGCCGAGGATGTGCTGGTCGCACGCAGCCAACTGGCTGAAGCGGAGCAGGCTCTAGAGGTTGCCACCCATCAGACGAAGGAAGCGACGGTCAGGGCACCGTTTGCGGGAGTTGTGACTGCGATCCACGCGGAGATGGGCCAGAGTGTGGGCACTGCGGGGATTTTGGACCTGATCAGCGATAGCCTGGAGATCAGAGTCGATCTCGATGAGAATAATCTCGCTGACCTGGAGATTGGCCAGACCGCCATTCTCAACTCTTCGACCTTCGGCAACAATAGTTTTCAAGGACGTCTGACCGAGATCGGAGCTGCGGTGGATCAGGCACGCGGCATTGTTACGGTGAAGATCACACCGGAGAATCCTCCTGACTGGCTTCGGCCGGGGCAGACCATCAATGTGAATCTGGTCACGAATGAAAAGGTGGACAGACTGATCGTTCCGTCGACCGCGATCCTTCGTCAGGGAAGCCGCTCGGTCGTTCTGGTAGCCCAGGATGGGCACGCGATTGAGAGAACAGTTCTGACGCGCGCGGCAATGGAGCAGGGCATTCCAATCTCCGCCGGTCTCACAAGCGACGATGCAGTGATCGTAAATCCCACGGGCATCTCTGCGGGTGATGCAGTCCGGGTACAAAGGTAGATGAGAATGAGCTCACTTTCGTTTGTTCCTCTCAAATGGCGTTTTGAGGCGAGGCTTGCGCTGCGTCATCTGCTGACAGGCGGTGGGCAGACGATTCTGACGGTAGGGGCTGTGGCCGCAGGTGTGATCGTCATTATTTTTCTGACAGCGCTTATCTTTGGGATGCGGAAGAGACTAACCGAGACCCTGACGGAGAACATACCGCATGTGACCGTGAAGGTGAGGGATCTGGAGCCGGTTCCGCTCTCTGAGTTGCAGGAGCTGGGCTCTGCGATGAGCAGCAGCCGGATTGAGAAGCAAGCGCCACAGCTGAAGCATATCGATGACTGGCAGCGCGTCGTCGATGTCATTCGCAAGATTCCCAATGTTCGCATTGCGCTACCTGCGGTACAGAATCAAGGCTTTGCTTCGCGGGGAGGTAATCCGATTGGAGTGAGCATCACGGGCGCCGATCCGGAACAGCAGGATGAGGTGTCGCCTGTAACTCCGAACCTGATTGCCGGCAGATATGTGGGACTGGCGAGCGATGAGGTGGTTATCGATTACGAACTGGCGAAGGATTTGTCCCTTTCGGTGGGGGACCGTATCCGCGTCACATCGAGCGTCGGGAATTCGGAGCCATTGACGGTAGCTGGCATCTACAGCGGCGGCCGAGGTCGAGGGGGAGCTTTTGTAACTCTTCGAACGGGGCAGAGTCTTTTCGGAGTTGGAAACTCCGTGAATGTGATTTTGGTTAAGGTGCATGACCTTTTCGGGTCGGACGAGGTTGCCGATCGAATTGAGAGCCTGGTGCCTTATGAAGCTCGGTCGTGGTCGCGGGAGTTTCCGAGTTTTGTATCGTCACTGACGATGCAGGCGGCCTCCGCCTACCTTATCTCCGGGTTCAGCCTGATTGCGTCTTCGTTTGCCATCGCGTCTGTGCTGATTGTGTCGGTGCTGCAAAAGTCGAAACAAATTGGGATTTTGAAGAGCATCGGGGCAACACGCAGTCAGATTCTGAGAGTGTTCACACTTGAAGGACTGACAATTGCGATTGCAGGAAGCATAAGCGGAGCCATTCTTGGAACAGCAATCGTCTACCTGATCAGCTTGCCGCTGCAACCTACGGCGCGTCCCGGGCGTCCGCCGGATCAGTTGTTCCCTGTCGCTGTTTTGCCCGTTTACATCATTGGGGCAATGATCGCGGCGATTTTTTCGACTGTTATTGCTGCGTGGTTTCCTGCGCGACGCGCAGCAAAGATGAACCCTGTGGATGTCATGCGCTAGAGAGCGCCATGGATAGCTGATGAATACTGCGGTAATCAATGAGCGGCCACCTCAACAGATTGTGGTGCAGACGCGCGGGTTGAAGAAGACGTACTTCGGAAAGATAGCCACGCCCGTTTTGCATGGTATCGACATCGAGATACGCTCCGGGGAGTTTATTGCGATCATTGGCCAATCAGGGAGCGGCAAATCCACGCTGCTGAATATTCTGGGCGCGCTCGATGTTCCGACGGAAGGCAGCGTATTGATCGACGGCGTGGATATTGCAACGCTCTCCGAGGACGGCCTTGCTGCGTTGCGGAATCGGGTGGTTGGGTTTGTCTTTCAGTTTCACTACCTATTGGACGAGCTGAGTTGTCTTGAGAACGCGCTGACTCCTATTACGATTCGGCGAGGCGAGGCCACGGATGCGGAACGCGACCACGTGATCGCGCTGCTTGACCGAGTGGGCCTCAGCAAGCAGATCCATAAGCGTCCGGATACGATGAGCGGTGGCCAAAATCAACGCTGTGCGATTATTCGGGCGCTGGCGAACCAGCCAAAGATTGTGCTGGCGGATGAGCCCACGGGAAATCTCGATAGCCGATCCGGCGACGAAGTCTTCAACATCATGCGTGAGATGAATCGTGAGAATGGGGTTGCATTCATCATGGTGACGCATGATGATCGCCTGGCTCAGGAGGCCGATCGCATTCTTATGATCGAGGATGGGTGGGTACACGAGGTGGATAAGACGGAACATCGCAGGAAACTGATGGAGAATCTGAAAGAATCCTGAGCCAATGTCCGGTTCGATGGCCACGCTGTGATCGAGCGAGGCTCACTACTTTCGTTTGCCCTTGGATTTTTTGTTGCGCTCGCGGGCTTTTGCTTTGGATTTGGTTTTGCCTTTTTTGCCGGAGCGGTTGGGACTGGTTTTTTCTGGCGCGGGTTTCGTGGCGGCATTCCCACTCATGCGATGAGACCGCATGAATGGGGCACCCGGTTTGGTGGTGGGGTCAGCGTCTTCGAGGAGGGCGAACTGGAGGCGGCGCTGCTGGCGGTCGATGCGGTCGAGTAGGACGTGGACGCGCTGGCCCATACGGAAGACGTGGCCGTTGCGGGCGCCTGCGATGGTGCGGTCGGTGTCGCGGAAGAAGTAGCGGTCGTCGTGGAGGGTGGTGAGGGGGACGAGGCCTTCGATGAAGAGGTCGTCCAGCTCGACGAAGAAGCCGTATTTGGTGCAGGAGAGGATGATGGCGTTGAAGTCTTCGCCGATGCGGTCCTGCATGAATTTGATTTTTTTCCACTCGATGAGCTCGCGCTCGGCGTCGTCGGCTCGGCGCTCGGCCTGGGAGGATTCGGCGGCTATGGCTTCCAGTTCTTCGGCGGGGAGGGGTTCGGAATGTTCTGTGCCGGGGTTGGGGAGTGCGGTTCGCGCTTCGCGCGAATGCCCACTCATGCGGTGAGACTGCATGAATGGGGCACCCGGTTTTGTGCTGGTTTTGGCTGCGGATTTTTCGCCCCAGGGTTGGGGTTCGGTGCTGGGGATCGCGACGCCCTGGGGGTTGGCTCCGGAGTGGAGGAGAGTGCGGAGGAGGCGGTGGACGATGAGGTCGGGGTAGCGACGGATGGGTGAGGTGAAGTGGGTGTAGCTGGGGGAGGCGAGGGCGAAGTGGCCTACGTTCTTCTCGCTGTAGCGGGCTTGCTTGAGTGAACGCAGCATGAGGTAGGCGAGGATGCGCTCTTCGGGTTTGCCGGCGATCTTTGCGGTGAGGCGTTGGTACATCTGTGGGGTTACGGGGATGGCGTCGGGGACTTCGTGGGTTTGGGCTTTGCGGTCGGTGCCGCGGACGTTGCGGCGGTCGCCTTTGGTCTGGATGCGTTTGACGGGGAGGCTGGAGAAGCCGAGGGAGTAGCCGAACTGGGCGGCGGTGTCTTCGAAGTCGATGATGCGCTTGGGGTCGGGGGTCTCGTGGATGCGGTAGATGCCGGGGATTTCGTTGGCTTCGATCCAGTGGGCGACGCACTCGTTGGCGGAGAGCATGAACTCTTCGATGAGGCGGTGGGACCAGCCGCGCTCGGAGCGGACGATGGCCTGCATGTTGCCTTCGGGGTCGAACTGGACGACGGGCTCGGGGAGGTCGAAGTCGATGGAGCCGCGGCGGTGGCGCTTGGCGTTGAGCTTGAGGGCTAGCTGGAGCATCTGCTCGATGGCGGGGATGAGGTCGGGGTGGCGCGTGAGGTATTGGGTGTACTCGGCGCTGATGGCTTCGGTTGGTTGCTTGTCGAGGATTGCCTGGACGAGGGTGTAGGTGAGGCGGGCGCGGGAGCGGATGATGCCTTCGCAGATCTCGTAGCCGAGGACTTCGCCGTGGGTGTCGATTTCGATGAGGCAGGAGAGGACGTGGCGGTCTTCTTCGGGACGCAGGCTGCACATGCCGCTGGAGAGATCGGGCGGGAGCATGGGGATGGCGCGGTCGGGGAAGTAGACAGAGGTGCCGCGGAGGCGGGCTTCGAGATCGAGTGCGGTGCCGGGGCGGACGTAGTGGCTGACGTCGGCTATGTGGACCTGGAGCTCGTAGTTGCCGTTGGGGAGGGGTTGGACGAGGACGGCGTCGTCGAAGTCGCGGGCGGTTTCGCCGTCGATGGTGACGATGGGGAGGTGGCGGAAGTCTCGGCGATGGTTAGAGAAAGCGGTCGTGCTTCGCACGATGCCCACCTTAGCGCCCAAATGCGGGCGCGAAGATGGGGCACCCAGTTCTTCTTGAGAGTTGAACGGTTCATCGATTGGGAGGGATGCGGAGGCGGAGGCTTCGGTGAGGACGTTGGCGGGGAAGGTGTGAGGGAGGTGGTGTTTGCGGATGATGATTTCTACGTCGACTCCGAAGGCGTCGGGTGGGCCGAGGACTTCGAGGATGCGACCTCGGGCGGGGCGGCCGGGTGTGGGGAAGTCGGTGATTTCGATGTCGACGGCGAGGCCTTCGAGGCTGGCTTCGTCGTCGGGGTTCCAGGTGCGCTGCTGGAGGCGGGCTTCTTCGCCGAGGACTCGGTGGGGCGTGGCTTTGGGGGTGGCGGGGACCTCCATGCCGTCGGGGATGAGGATGGGTTGGGTCATGCGCTCGTCGAGCGGGGTGACGTAGTTGCCGTGGATCAAGCATGGGGGGGCAGGTGGTCCCATGTGTTGGCGCGGCGGTGGGAGCGCTCGTAGTGGAAGATGCCGACTACGGTGGGGTTGCGGCGGGTGAGGATGCGGAGGACTCGGCCGGAGCGACGGCCATCGCGGCCTCGGGGGGCTTCGTCGACGATGACCTCGTCGCCTTGCATGGCGCTGTTGAGCTCGTTGGGGGGGATGAAGAGATCGTCGTCGCGGTTGGTGCTGCCGTTGGGGCGGACGAAGGCGTAGCCGTCGCGGTGCATGTCGATGCGGCCGGCTACGAGGCGGTCGCGGGTGATGCGGTGTTTCCTGTGGCTGGTCAGCTGAGCTGCGGGGTGGACGGGCGGTCTTTTCGGGAGCTGCGGCGGGGATGCTCCAGTGGTCGTTGTCGAGCTTGATGAGGTCGCCGCGGGCGGTGATGCGGGTTAGTTGCTCGAGTAGGAGGCGGCGTTCGCGGCCCCCGCCGAGGCCCAGCTCGCGGATGAGTTGCTTGTAGCCGGCTCGGTGGCCGGCGGAGCGCTCGATGCGGCGGATGAGTTCGCGGTCGCTTTGTGGGTATGGGTGGCCGGGCATCTTTGAGAAGGATAGCGCGTGTGGGGTCGAACTGCAGAAGCAGATCCCCCACGGGATGACAAACATGAAAGGCAAAAGCTGGTGGGTTTGAGTGTATTCATTCCCACCCTTCGCGCGATAAGGCCACGCGAAGGATGGGGCACCCGTTCTTATGTGGCTCGTTGGGGAAAGCAACAGCAACGGTAACGGCAAAATACGAAGCGATTGCGGAGGAAAGGCTTGGAATGGTTAGCGTTGGGCGTCGAGGGAGACGGGTTCGGCTTTGAGGATGTTTGCGGCGTCAGTGAGGGTAGTGTTCGGTGGGGTGGGGCGGAAGTCGGTCTTTACTTCATCGTCCTGCTCGCTGATGGTCTTGAAGAGGAGGACGTGGCCGTCGATGTGGATGTGTGACTCGGTGATCTGCCAGATGCCGGGTGAGAGTTCGCGGCGCTCGACGTTGAAGGTGCCACCCTGGTTCATGCGGCCGAAGAGGCCCCAGCCGAAGGTGACGTCGTGGATGAGCTTGCCTTTGATGGAGGCGATGCGGTTCTGTTGTTTGTTGACGGTGATCTCGCCGGCCATGGCGGCGAAGACTCGAGCCTCCATGGTGGATGGGGTGAAGTTGGGGTCTGGAACGAAAGCGAGGGTTACGGTATCTGGGGTGTCGTTCTTTATGGTCCAGAGGAAGGCGTCGGGGAGGAGACGAAGCATGTTTTCGGCGCGCTTGTCGTCCAGCTCGCCATCTTTGCGCTGCTTGGCCTGCTGGGAAGGATCGTTGACGAAGGATTGGATGCGGGCGTCTTCGGCTTTGAGCTCTTCAGGGGTGAGGGGTTGGCCGTTGTGCTTGAGTTTCTTCTTGACGGCGCCGTGGTCGGTCTCGACGACCTGATAAAGAGATTCGCCGTCGGGCTTGCGGTTGATGTCGCGATATTGCCAGCGGGAGTGATCGCTACGGTCGGCGGCTAGCTCGACTTGTACTGCTTTGCGAACTATTTCTTGCGCGCGTGGGTCTTGTTGTTGCTGGGCGTGGAGAGTGATCGCCGTAAGGGAGAGAACACAGACAGAAAACAGGGAAACAAATCGCTTGCTTGCAAACATTGTTTTTAACTCCTGTGGCCGTTAGACGCATGTTACACGTGGGGCGTTCGCCGGTGTAGTCGTTGCAAGGAGTTACGGGTGCCGTGGGAACTAGAGGTGCGGGGTGAGGGATCCAACTTTTGCGGAAAGGCAGTGTGAACAAAGGGATGTTCGACGTACCCTTTTCGCGTCGGATTGTTTGCGATGTAGAGAAGTTGATTTTGGAAGTCTTCGAGATCGCGGATGCGGTGTTCATGGAATCCTTCCTGCCAGATCGTGCCTTTGAATTGGTTACGGATTGCGAAGGACAGGCCGCCCTTGATGAGTTGCGCGGAGCGTTCGATGGATTCGGTGGGCGTTAGAAGGGCGTGTAAGTGATCGGGCATGATGACGAAGCCGTGGAGAAGGTAGCGTTGTTGATCACGGTATCGGAAGAGGATAGAGAGGAGAAGTTCCGCGTTTGCGGTTCTTTGGAAGAGGCGGTGGCGGTTGTGAGTGACGGTTGTGAGTGCGAAGGTTTGGGGTTTGAGGCGCATGAAATTTTGACGATAGCAGATGAGTCGATGAAGATTTTTAGGCAGGGAGAGGAAGGCATACCTCAGGGGCTAAAGCCCCATTTTTTTGCAGCCATTTAATGCCCGGGCTAAAGCCCGGGCCTACCTCAGAAGCAAGAACAAAAGCAGAAACAGGAGCAAAACAAAAGACCATTCCTATCCCAAGACTCCGTGAAGAAATTATTGGAGCCATTCGATGCGGATGGATTTTTTTCCTAGGCGGAGGATGGGACTTTGTGTGAGTTGATTGAGTGATGCGGTTTTGCCGGAGAATTTTTCTCCGTTGATGCTGACGGCGTTTTCGGCGATCTTGCGGTTGGCTTCACCGGTGGAGGCGGCGAGGCCTGCGAGGTGGAGGAGCTTTGCGATCTTGATCGTGGTGGTGCCGTCTTCAGACGGAGTGGTGAGGCCTTCTTCTGTGAGGGCTATTTTTACGACGGGAACGTCTTCGCTTACGCCGCGCTGCTGGAATTGTTTGGCCCAGTTATCGGAGGCGGAGTCGGCTTCGGCTTTTGAGTGGAAGTCGGTGGTGATGGAGTGGGCGAGGTTCTTCTTCGCCTGCATGGGGTGGAGGGCGCCGCTGGCTACGTCGGCCTGCATCTGTGCGATCTCGGATTGGCGGAGGTCGGTGAGGAGCGTCCAGTACTTCCACATGAGGTCGTCGGAGATGGACATGAGCTTGCCGTACATCTCGAAGGGCGGCTCGTGGATGCCGATGGCGTTGTTGAGCGACTTCGACATCTTCTGGACGCCGTCGAGGCCTTCGAGGATGGGGTTCATGAGGATGATTTGTTGGGGCTGGCCGAAGTGGTTTTGCAGGTCGCGGCCGCGCATGAGGTTGAACTTCTGGTCGGTGCCGCCTAGCTCGACGTCGCACTTGAGAGCTACGGAGTCGTAGCCCTGGGCGATGGGGTAGATCATCTCGTGGAGGGCGATGGGCTGCTCGTCGTTGAAGCGCTTGTGGAAGTCTTCGCGCTCGAGCATCTGGGAGACGGTGAACTGGCCGAGGAGCTTGACGAGGTCGTAGTAGGAGAGCTTGTCGAGCCACTCGGAGTTGTAGCGGACCTCGGTTTTGATGGGGTCGAGGATTTTGAAGACCTGCTCTTTGTAGGTCTCGGCGTTGGCGGCGATCTGCTCGGGCGTGAGCGGCTTGCGGGTGACGTTGCGGCCGGTGGGGTCGCCGATGAGCGCGGTGCTGTCGCCGATGAGGAAGATGACCGTGTGGCCGAGCTGCTGGAAGTGGCGCAGCTTGCGGATGAGGACGGTGTGGCCGAGGTGGAGGTCGGGGGCGGTGGGGTCGAAGCCGGCCTTGATGCGCATGGGCTTGCCGGAGGCGATGGATTGGGAGATGCGCTCTTTGAGAGCTTCGAGGGGGAGTATCTCGGCGGCGCCTTTGGCGATGAGGTCGAGCTGGTCTTCTACGGAGGGAAAGGACATGTCGTTTTTAAGTATAAAGATGGCTGAGGACTTAGGATGCCGGATAAGAGACGGAAGCCGGAGAGGGAGACTCCGCACAAGGAGAAGATTTGCAAGGCTTGTGGACGGGCGTTTGCCTGGAGGGAGGAGTGGGAGAGGGATTGGGGTGTGATGAAGTACTGCAGCGATGCTTGTCGGGGGCGTAAGCCCGGGTGAGGCGCGATGCGGCGCTGGAGGCGGCGATTCTGGAGTTGCTGGGGGAGCGGGATGCGGGGATGACGATCTGCCCTTCGGAGGCGGCGAAGCGGGTGGGTGGGACGGAGACGCGGCGGGATTGGGAGGGTTTGATGGAGTCTGCCATGGCTGCGGCGCGACGACTGGTGAAGGCCGGGAGGATCGTGATTGTGCGGAATGGGCGGGTTGTGGATGGGGATAGTGCGAGAGGGGCGATTCGTTTGCGGTTGCGTTGAGTGGAGTGGCTTGGCGGGATGGGCAGGAGTTAAGAACAGACAAAGGCAAGAACAAAAACGAAATACAGGGATCCTTCACTGCGTTCAGGATGACGACCTAAAACAAACGCTGCATAGATAGAACGAATGTCCCATCGAAACTCTTTTCGACTACCCGCGCAAGAATCGAGATAACGACGTAAAAACAAATACCGCTCTATACTTTTCGGCATGGATGCTGAGCGGGTTCGTGGGTTTCTGCTGGGGCTGCCGCATGTAATGGAGACGGTGCAGTGGGGCGGGCGGCTGGTTTACTGGGTGGGCGATAAGGCCATTGGTGGAAAGATATTTGCGGTGGTGAATCTGGATGGGACCGGAAGGGTGATCTCGTACTGCGCGGGACGGGAGCGGTTTGCGGAGCTGGTGGAGAACGAGGGTGTCGATCCGGCTCCTTATATGGCAAGGAATTTTTGGGTGGCGGTGGATGGGTGGGGTGTGTTTCGTACGGCGGAGTGGGAGCAGGAGCTGACGGCGGCGCATGAGACTTATCTTCGGCAAGCTGCCTCCGCGAACGAAGGTAGTTTTGGCGATGCCGCTGAAAGAACGGACGAAGGTGATTCGCGAGCGCAAGGCTCTGCTGGCGGAGCGCGCGGCGGCGAAGGGGTGAGCGGGCCGGGCTTGGTCTGCTGCTAATCCTCGGGATGCCTGGAGGAGAAGATGTCGCCGAAGTGGTTTCGATATGCGTAGATGAGGAAGATCTCGAGCAGCGCCACGAACAACGCCATGCCGATGCCCTGCGGTAACAAGGTGATGTGGAAGAGCAGGATAACGACGATGATGGGGCCGAGGATCGTCAGGGCGATGCCGACGTAGCGGCCGATCAACAGGAGCACGCCTGCGATGACGTAGAGCGCACCAATGAAGTTGAACCATCCGTGTGTGAACATGAGAGCCATCATGGCTCCGGCGTCGCCGGGCGGCATCTGCATGGGAAGGAATGGGTGGAAGGTGTTGAGGCCGAAGACGGTGAACATGAGGCCCAGCAGGATGCGGGCGATGAGGGTGGCGATCTTCATGGGCAAACTCTCCTTTTTTGTTGATGGTCTGGAGGGCCGGGAACTTGCACCACCATTGTATGTTTGGGTAGCGTCAGGTTATGACAAATATTGATTCGGGTGTTTGCCTGTCGCTCGCCGGACGGGTGGCGCTGGTGACGGGTGGTTCGAGAGGGATTGGCGCGGCTACGGTGAGGATGTTCCGCCAAGCCGGGGCGCGGGTGGTCTTCAGCTATCAGCGTGCCGAGGCACAGGCAAAGGCCTTGATGGAGGAGTGTGGGGGCGAAGATGTTTGCCGTGCAGTGCGACGGGAGCTTGTTACGGCAGAGGATGGGCAGGTGCTCGTTGCAGAGGCGGTGGCGGCGTTTGGACGGCTGGACTGCCTGATTGTGAATCATGGGGTGTGGCCCTCGCATGATGCTCCGATTGGGCAGATGACCGTGGAGCAGTGGCGCGGAACGATGGGGATCAATCTTGATAGCGCGTTTGGGCTGGTGCAGGCGGCAGTGGCGCAGATGCAACGACAGACGCCAGTGGCGGGCGCACGGGGGCATGTTGTGCTGGTTAGCTCGACTGCCGGGCAGCGCGGCGAGGCCTTCCATGCGGACTATGCGGCCAGCAAGGGTGCGCTGATCAGTATGACGAAGAGCCTTTCGAGTGAGCTGGCCGGGCAGGGTATCTATTGCAACTGCGTGGCACCGGGGTGGGTGGGGACGGAGATGTCGGCCGCTGCCCTGGAGCATCCGGAGACGTCAAAGAAAGTGTTGGCCACAATACCGCTGGGGCGCGCTGCGGCGGTGGATGAGATTGCGGGACCGATATTATTTCTGTGCACGCCGTTGGCGGGGTTTGTGTCGGGCGAGATATTCAACGTGAACGGCGGCGCTGTGCTGGTTGGCTGATGGAGTTTGAATGAAGAGAGCTGTATTTTGCCTGGTTGTAATGGGGATGTTGGCCACGCCGCGGATGTTTGCGCAGGCGGGTGATATTCCGAGTGCGGCGCCTACGAAAAATGCGGGGATGACGCAGGAACAACTGGGGCACAAGCTGATGGATGAGATGGTGGAGGCGCTGGGTGGGCAGGCGTGGCTGGATCGCAAGGACATGCAGGTGAGGGGGCATACGGCTGCGTTTTTCCGCGGGGCACCGACTGGCATGGTGGTCGATTACGACGGCTGGCGGCGGTTTCCCGAGGGGAACCAACCCGGCGCGGAACGTATCGGCTTCCTGACGGATAAGAGCATGATCTTTCCGGGCAAGAAGATCGACGTAGTGCAGATTTGGGCGAACAATGTCGGCTACGAAGTTACCTATAAGGGAACGACGACGCTGCCAAAGGACTTGGTGGAGGATTATTTGCGCAGACGCGCGCACTCGATCGAAGACGTGGTGCGGGTGTGGCTGAAGACTCCGGGTGTGATGGTGATCGCCGAGGGGACGACGATGGTGGAACGACGCATGGCCGATAAGGTGTCGGTGTTGAGTCCAAATAACGATGCGGTAACGATTGAACTGGATGCTACTACGCATCTGCCTCTGCGGCGAAAATTCGAGTGGCGCAATGAGACCTTCAAGGACCTGGATGAAGATGCCGAGGAGTATGACGATTACCACACGATTCAGGGGCTGCCGACGGCCTTCATGGTTACTCGATACCACAACGGGGATATGGCTAGTCAGCGGTTTTTGACCAAGGTGGAGTACAACCAGGGGCTGTCGCCGGATCTTTTTAATCCGGACCTCGTGCTGAAGAAGAAGTAGGCCGCGGTTTATACTCAGGGCTGCCATGAGTGAATCGACTGAGAGCCTTGAAACCGCGCCGGAACAGGCGTCGAAACAGACGATGGACATCCTTGAGATTATGTCCATCCTGCCACACCGCTATCCGTTTCTGCTGATCGACCGCGTGATCGAGATGGAGCGCAAACAGCGCATTGTTGCGATAAAAAACGTGACGATGAATGAACCGCATTTTCAGGGACACTTTCCTGACTACCCGATTATGCCCGGGGTGCTGATGGTCGAAGCCATTGCGCAGACCGGGGGCGCGCTGCTGATGACGGAGATTCCTGACCGCGACTCAAAGCTGATGGTGTTTACCGGGATTGAGAATGCACGGTTTCGCAGGCCGGTTACGCCGGGCGATCAGCTTCGCATTGAGGTGACGGTGCTGAACTGGCGGAGCCGCGCGGTGAAGATGCAGGGCAACATCACGGTCGATGGCAAGCTGGTTTGCGATGCGATTGTGATGTGCCAGGTGGTTCCGCGTGCGGCAAAGAAGGCTGCAACGCCGAGCGAGGCCGTACCCGAGTGAGCATTCACCCGACAGCGATTGTGGCGGAAGGCGCGCAGATTCCAAAGAGCTGCACGGTGGGGCCTTACTGCACGATTGGCGCGAATGTTGTGCTGGGTGAAGAGTGCGAGCTGGTGTCGCATGTGGTCCTCGATGGGCATCTGACGATGGGGGATAGGAATCGGGTCTATTCCGTTTGCGTGCCTTGGAGTGGCTCCGCAGGATCTGAAGTATGCCGGTGAGCCGACGCGCGCGGTGATTGGGGACGACAATACGATTCGCGAGTATGTGACTATCTCGCGTGGCACTGCGGGCGGTGGAGGCGTGACGACGATAGGCTCGGGCTGTCTGATTATGGCCTATACGCATATTGGGCATGACTCTTCGATTGGCAATGGGTGTATTTTGGCGAACTCGGCTACGCTGGCTGGGCATGTGATCGTGGAGGACTACGCTGTAGTGGGCGCGTTGTGTCCGGTGCACCAGTTCTGCAGGATCGGGCGCTACTCTTATATTGGCGGGGGCACGACGATTACGCAGAATGTACTGCCGTACTCGCTGACTTCGATTGAGCGCAATAACCATGCCTATGGGTTGAACAAGGTTGGGCTGGAGCGGCGCGGGTTTACGCCGGAACAGCTGAAGGAGCTGCGCGCTGCGTATCGGCTGCTGCAGGCCTCGAAGATGAATACGTCGCAGGCGCTGGAGGCGATGCGCGGGACGATTGCAGCCGGCGATGCAGGCGAGCATGTGGCGTATCTTGCGGATTTCATTGCGAATAGCGAACGTGGGGTTATCAAGTAACTTTTTCGGTTGTTTCATGGAGGTCGATCATCCTTAATTCGTCTCTGAACTTTGCGTCGCGTCGCTTTAGCTTTCGGGCAGTTCTTTTGGCTTTGTTGCTTGCTGCCGTTACGGGAATGGCTTCGGCTCAGTCTTCGGATCGCGTGCGGGTTGCGGTGGTGGGGTTGGAGCATGACCATGTACGAGGGCTTTTCGGCAATCTTGCTTCGCACCCCAATGTCGAGCTTGTGGGCATATCCGAACCTGATGCCGGGCTTCGACAGCACTATGCTGCGGAATACCATCTGCCTGAGAACCTGTTCTTTCCGACAGAGGCGGCGATGCTTGCGGCGACGCATCCGCAGGCGATTCTGGTCTATACGTCGATTGCGGGGCATCGTGCGGCCATCGAACAGGCTGCACCTCTGCATATCGCCGCGATGGTGGAGAAGCCGCTTGCAACGACCTATGACGATGCGCTGGCGATCCAGCGGCTTTCGGAGCAGTTTCATGTTCCAGTGCTGACCAACTATGAGACGACCTGGTATGCCTCGAACATTGCGGCGAATGATTTGCTTGCGAGCGGACGGATCGGGGATGTTCGCAAGATTGTCGTCCACGATGGGCATAACGGGCCGAAGGAGATTGGCGTGAGTCCTGAGTTTCTGAGCTGGCTCACTGATCCGAAGAAGAACGGTGGTGGTGCGCTGTTCGACTTTGGCTGCTATGGGGTGGATCTTGCGACGTGGATGATGCATGGCGCGCTTCCGGTCTCTGTCACCGCTGTTACGCAAACGATCAAGCCGGAGATCTATCAGCATGTGGATGATGAGGCGACCATTCTGCTGACGTATCCTCATGCGCAGGCGATTATTCAAGGCTCGTGGAACTGGCCTTTCGGACGCAAGGATATGGAGGTCTATGGGGCAAAGGGTTATGTTGATACGGTGAAAGCGGATGGCCTGAAGGTCAGACTGCCGGGAGAACAGGAAGAACATGCGGAGACGGCCCCTCCGCTTGCGTCGCCGCAGAATGATTCGTTGAACTACCTGGTGGCTGTGTTGCAGCACCGGCTGGAGCCAAAGGGCGATCTGACGTCGCTGGATACGAATGTTGCGGTGGTGCATATTCTCGACGCGGCGCGGCAATCTGCCCAGACCGGAAAGACCGTACCGCTTACCGCTGTAGATACGGCCCGGTGACGATGGAAAAGCTTGGACTGATCGCGGGCAATGGACGCTTCCCTTTTCTTCTGCTGGATGCGGCGCGAGCTCATGGGCTGCAGGTCGTGGTCGCGGCCATCAAGGAAGAGACCGACGCGGAGATGAATGCGCGGGCTGCAGCCGACGCCGGCGTACGCGTGCATTGGCTTTCGCTGGGAGAGTTGTCTCGGCTGATCGAGACCTTCAAGGCCGAGGGCGTTACGAGAGCTGTGATGGCTGGACAGGTGAACCATAAGCAGATTTTTTCGAGCATAAGACCGGACTGGCGACTGGCGAAGCTTCTGTTGAATCTGCGGACGCGCTCGACCGATGTGCTGCTGGGCGCGGTGGCCAAGGTGCTGGGGGATGAAGGAATAGAGCTGATCTCTTCGACGGCTTATCTGGAACCGCTGCTGGCGAAGGTGGGGGTACTGACGAAGCGTGCTCCCGATGACGAAGAGCTGAAAGACGTTGCGTATGGCCGCACCGTGGCACGAGCGATTGCGGGGTATGACCTGGGTCAGACGGTGGTGATTGCTGCGCAGGCGTGTGTTGCCGTGGAGGCCATGGAGGGGACCGACGCGACGATTGCGCGGGCGGGCGCACTGTTTCGTACGATTGATTGCGGGGATGCCTCTACGCTGCGGCGGTCGCTGACGGTCGTGAAGGTCGCGAAACCGAACCAGGACATGCGGTTCGATGTTCCCGTTGTCGGCGTGGCGACGATTGAAACGATGCAGGCGGCGGGTGCGACGTGTCTCTCGGTTGAGGCGGGAAGAACGCTGATGTTCGATCCGGAGGCCATCGTGGCAAAGGCTGATCTTGCTGATATAGCGATCGTTGCGGAGTAGATCGGGCTTGTCTGCGTTTTGTCAGGCTTCTGTTACCGGAGAGTAAAATTGCGACACACGCACTGGGCGCGAGTCTTACGCGGCTTACACTCGTCTACATACATCAAGCTCTACAAAAGGGGAACGATGATGCGCAAAGGGATTTGGATCGCAGTAATCATTGGCGCCGTAGCGGCATTCGGATTTGGCCTGAAGGCTCACGCAGCGGCAGACACGGTGCAGGTGGGTGCGACGGCTCCGGCCTTCACACTGCCCTCGCAGGAAGACAAGCCGGTTAGCCTGAAAGATTACAAAGGCAAGTGGGTGGTACTGTACTTCTATCCGAAGGACCAGACCACGGGATGCACCATCGAGGCTCACAACTTTCAGCGCGACATGTCGAAGTATGATGCAGCGAACGCAGTCGTGCTCGGCGTGAGCCTGGATACGGTGGAGGGCCACAAGGCATGGTGCGCCAAGGATACGTTCAGCTTTAAACTGCTGGCCGATCCCGATCATAAGGTGGTGGATGCCTATGGTGTTCCGGTGATGACGCATGGCGATATGAAGTTCGCAAGCCGCCAGACGTTCCTGATTTCACCGACCGGGAAGGTCGTCAAATTCTGGCCGAAGGTCGACGTTCAGACGCATAGCGATGAAGTGCTCGCAGCGATTGCTGAAGCCAAAAAGTAAAGCGAAGTTATCAGCAGACGCAAAAAGGCCCGGGCTCTCAATTGAGGAGTCCGGGCCTATTTGCTTGCCTTAGTACGGTTTACTTCTTTGCAGCCTTCTTTGCAGCCTTCTTCGGAGCTGCCTTCTTTGCGGCCTTCTTTGCAGGAGCCTTCTTTGCGGCTGCCTTCTTTGCAGGAGCCTTCTTCGCTGCTGCCTTCTTTGCTGGAGCTTTCTTTGCTGCTGCTTTCTTAGTTGCCAAGGTAATACCTCTCGTAATTGATTTTTTAGTGCCCTTGTTGCCAGCCGCTTTTTTAGGAGCGGCCTTACCGCCGCGCTGAGCACTGGACTTCTTCGCGGCAGATCCTGAAATCTTTTTGGCGACAGCCTTTTTCGCCGGAGCTTTCTTCGCGGCGACTTTTTTAGCGACTGCCTTTTTAGCGGCTACCTTCTTTTTCGGAGCCGCCTTCTTCGCTGCGACTTTCTTTGGAGCAGCTTTCTTTGCGGCCTTCTTTGCAGGAGCCTTCTTTGCCGCAACCTTCTTCGCCGGTGCAGCTTTCTTGACCGTGGCCTTCTTCAAGGGAGCCTTCTTTGGCTTCGCTGCGGGGGTCGGAGTAGCTGTTGCTGGACTCGTTACCGGCAACTCGGATTCTCTGGTCGGCGGAGTATAGCTCTCTACGGGCGAGGGCGGCGGAGCAAAGATGCTTGCATCCTCGGCATGGATCTCTTCTTCGTCGTCGTCTTCTATCTCTCGTTCGTCGTCGTCCGAGGTCACGATGACCTCTTCTTCTTCATCATCGTCATCAAATCGATTGTGATCATCGTCGCCGTCGAAGTCGTGATCTTCATCTGCGGCAGCTGCGTAAAGCTTGATCGTATCGTCAAACGTCATCTTCATTTTCCCCCGGCTGCTTTCTTACTTGCCACCTCTGCGTTGAATCGCTCGTCGTAAGTTTCGTTGCGACGAGATTCATCATTGCATCTCGGCACGAGATTCTAGCAACAGGATGCATCCATGTGCCAGCAATGGCAAGCAATCTTTTTGATGGGGTAGCTTATCGTGCAGCTTGCTACTTCGATTTGGGAGAGGAACTCTTCGGCTTCGAGGCAGAAGTTTTCTTCGTTGAAGAGGATTTCGTGCTCGTCTTCCTGGTGGTGTGCTGGGTAGTCGACACACTATGCAATGTGCCTGCAGCATGCTTCTTTCTGCTGCGTGTATGCACACCGGGAGCGAGCCGCACAGGCTCCGCGATGGTGAGCACACGACCAGGCCTGGCTGCGTTCGAGGTCAGATGGTTCCAGTGCTTGAGCTGCTCGACCGAGACGCCGAAACGATCGGCGACGGTGACGAGCGTATCGCCGTGACGCACTTTGTAGTGCTGGGGATGGTCGCTGACCGAGGCCGTGGCAACAGGAATGACCAGCTCATCACCGACATCGACCGTTTCGCCAGCAGCTATGCCATTGGCTTCGGCGATCTCGCTGGGTCGGCTATGAAGCGCAGATGCGATGCCATCGAGCGACTCGCCTGCACGCACTACATGAAAGCGCCAGCTTGCACGCTTTTCTTCCGGAATGTTTTTGATGCGCTCGTTGAAGACATCGCTCATGCCGACGGGGATATGAAGGTCGAAGGAGATATCTCGCGGAGTGGTCATACGCAGCAGGCTGGGATTGAGAGCGACGATCTCTGGGAGTGAGGCGTTGGTGAGGTCGGCGACCAGCCGAAGGTCGATGGGGTGGTCGACGGTCACCGTGTCCGAGACGACGGGCGACTCAGGAACCATCTTGTCGAGGCCGTACTGCTCAGGGTTCTTCGCCATGATGATGGCGGCGATGATGCCGGGGACATAGTTCTTGGTCTCGCCGGGGAGAACACCGCGGCGATAGAGCTCCCAGAAGTCCGCGTATCCGGTCTTCATGACGGCGCGCTGTACGTAGCCCGGGCCCCAGTCATAGGCGGCCATGGCAAGGTACCAATCGCCGAATTGGTTGTAGAGTGATTTGATGTACCGTGCGTATGCGCGCGAGGACTTCTCTGGATCGAAGCGCTCGTCGTACCATCCATTGCGCGTAAGACCATAGGCTCCCGTGAAGGGCATAAACTGCCACATTCCGCCGGCACCAGACTTTGCGTTGAGTGCCTGCGGCTGAAAGCCCGATTCCGCGACGGCGAGGTAGATCAGGTCCTGCGGAACACCTTCCTCACGCATGATCTTCGAGATCATGTCCTTGTATTTGCCTGCTCGTTCGAGAGAACGCAACAAGTGCGCGTGGCCAGCAGGAGAATTGGAGAAGTAATTGATGAAGCCGGCGACGTAGTCGTTGATGACGAGCGGGAAGTCCGACTGCGTTGTCTTCAACTCGGCTGCGACCTTTGCGGTCAACTCCGGGTTGGAAGAAAAGGTGACGTCGTTGGCTGCGTCGAGTGGAGCGGCTTCGATTGTCGGGGAGAATCCGTTGCCTTGTTTCAGTGCCGCCATCTCAAGCGAGTTTACGGCGCTGAGCAGATGCTCGAACTCGTCGGAGAGCTGGGGATCGCCTTTCAGGTCCATGCCGCTGGTTAGTAGCAGATCGACGGCAGAGTCAAAGTCGACACGCGCGGCGTCAAGATGGCCTGCGCGATAGTTATCGACACCGCTGTGATACGACTTTTCCGCTGTATTGATGAGCTGCTGTACCTTGTAGGCCTTCGCGGCGTTGTCAACGGACTGTGCGGTCGTCATGCCGGGCTGCTGCGACTGGGGGCCTGGTACGTTGGCTGCAGCAGGGGCAGTTGCCTGTGCCGGCACCTTGCCTGGCGCTGCGGCCGGATCCCGAGGACATCCTGCCAGTAGTACAAGCGGCACACACGCCGCCATGAGTGCCCAGCGAGGCACTAAGTTCATTAAAGTCATCCGCACCATCTTCCTTGCTCATTGTAAGACGTGCAAGAAGCAAATGCGTTGATTTTGCTGGAATCGCACTGCCGGAGCCTCAAGTTATCTGAAGATTACCGGACTATCGGCTCCGAATTAGTACCGCTGTCGCGTCGTCGGTGTGGTCGGATGCGTGGCCGAACCTCCGCACGTCCTCGATCAATCTCTCGACACAGGCCTCAGGTTGTAGGAAATGTTCGACCAGGCGTGCCGCTCCAAACTCTTCGCCGGCGTGGTTCATGGCTTCCGTAATGCCGTCTGTATAGAACAAGAGTTGGGTGCCCGGCTTGAGGGGAATTGTGTACTCCGGATAGGAAGACGAGCCCAATCCCAGGGGCATGCCGGTATCGACATTGAGGAACGAGCACTCGCCATTGATAAGCAGCGGACGCAGATGTCCGGCGCTGGCAACGGTGATCTCGCGCGACCGGGCATCGAGCACGGCGTAGATCATGGTCACAAATTTCCCAAGCGGAAAGTCTTCCATCAGTGTCTTGTTCAACTGCATCAGGGTTCGTCCAGGGCGAGGATCGACCTTCACCAGCGAGCGCAGAATGGCTCGCGTCTCCGACATCAAGAGCGCCGCCGGCATTCCCTTGCCCGAGACGTCGGCAAGAACGATTCCGTAGCGATCTTCGCCGAGGTCAATGAAGTCAAACCAGTCACCAGCCACGGCTCCAGCAGGATTCCATGCAGTCTCAAACGCAAAGCCCGGAACCAGAGGAACAGCCTTTACAAAGAGTGCCTGCTGGACGGCACGTGCATCCTCTGCCTCGCGTTCCATCCGTTTACGCTCGAGACGTTCGTACCGAAACAGGCGCATGTTTTCTATTGCCACTGCAATGTGTCCGGCCAGCGCTTCGAAGACCTGCAGCTGATCGGACGAGAAGGCGTTTGCCTGCTTATGGTCCACGCACAGGACGCCGATGACCTCGCCGCTAACTTTCAGGGGAACGACGACCTCAGACTGCGTGCCCGGATCACACGCAACATAATAGGGATCGACGCTCACGTCCTGGGCGTACCGCGTCTCGCCGGTTAATGCCACCTGACCAACCATGCCCCATTGACCTATCTTGGCGCGGTCGCCTTTTTTGTAGACAGGGCAACCTCTCACTCCGTGAAGCACCATGTCATCGCCCTCCGGGTCACGGAGCCAGACGGAGACTTCGACACAGCCGATCGATACGGCGATATCGTTCACGACGCGATCGAGCAGCTCATCCAGATCGACTGAGGAGGTAATAAGTTGCGCAGCCCGCTGCAGCTTCATCAAGGCCTGAACGAAATCGCAGGATGAGTGGATGCGCGGTGGAATGGCACTGAGCATATCAATCGTAGACGGTGTAGGAAGTGTGGGGGCTGCCATACAGTCCTCCTTAGGAGGGAACTGGCGAACACCGGACTGATTTCAGCCGTGGTTCCGCCTCTTTGGATGTCCCCGCCCATGTCGCGATTCATGATTTCGTCCCTAAAGACATGGTTTTTCAACTGGAAACGCTGACCTTAGCCGTTTTCCGCAGAAGGTCGTTCGCGAAGAACCTTACCCGCTCCAGTGTTAACATGAATACTGAGGCACTCTGCACCCAAAATGGATCCCAGTTACATCCGCAACTTCGCGATCATCGCGCATATCGACCACGGCAAGTCCACCCTCTCCGACCGGCTGCTTGAGCTGACCGGCTCGCTGACCGCCCGCGAGATGCAGGCCCAGGTGCTGGACGCCATGGATCTCGAGCGTGAGCGCGGCATTACGATTAAGGCCCACACCGTCCGCATGATGTACAAGGCGCATGACGGAGAGACTTACCAGCTCAACCTGATCGACACACCGGGCCACGTCGATTTCAGCTATGAGGTTTCGCGTTCGCTCGCTTCGTGCGAGGGCGCTCTGCTTGTCGTTGACGCGTCACAGGGAGTTGAAGCGCAGACGCTGGCCAATGCCTACCTCGCTATCTCGAACGGCCTCGAGATCATCCCCATCATCAACAAGATCGATCTGCCCAGCGCGGATATCGAGCGCACGAAGGAGATGATCGAGAAGTCGGTAGGACTCCCTGCCGATGATGCGATTGCAGTGAGCGCGAAGACGGGCCTGAATGTTGAGAACATTCTTGAGGCTGTCGTTACGCTGCTGCCACCGCCGCAGGGCGATCCTGAGGCTCCGTTGCAGGCGCTGATCTTCGACAGCTGGTTCGATCCTTACAGAGGCGTCATCGTACTGGCCCGCATCATCAACGGCAAGCTGCGCAAGGGCATGAAGATCAAGGTCATGTCGAATGGACGCGTCTTCGACGTGGAGTCGATGGGCGTGATGACTCCAAAGCCAGTCGAGATCGCAGAGCTTTCCGCGGGCGAAGTTGGATTCTTTGTCGCTACGATCAAAAATGTCTCGGACACCAAGGTCGGCGATACCATCACTTCGGTCGAAAACCCGTGTGCCGAGGCGCTTCCGGGCTTCGAAGACATCAAGAGCATGGTCTTTGCCGGTCTTTACACCGTCGACTCGCATGAGCACGCCATGCTGCGCGATGCGCTCGAAAAGCTTCGTCTGAACGACGCCAGCTTCTCCTTCGAGCCGGAGTCGTCGGCTGCGCTTGGCTTTGGTTTTCGCTGCGGCTTCCTTGGCCTGCTGCATTTAGAGATCATTCAGGAACGCCTGGAGCGTGAGTATTCGCTCGATCTCATCACGACTGCTCCCGGCGTGCGCTACAAGATCACGATGACTGACGGGAGTGTTCTCGAGGTCGACAATCCATCGCGCTGGCCTGATCCTTCTGAGATTGAGAGCATCGAAGAGCCGGTCATCATCGCGAAGATTCTTACCAATGAGGAGTACGTTGGCGGCATTCTGAAGCTGGTCGAAGATAAACGCGGTCGGCAAAAGAATTTCGAGTATGTCTCGGAGACGCGGGTCTTGCTGACTTACGAGCTTCCGCTCAACGAGATTGTGCTCGACTTCTACGATCGGCTGAAGTCGGTCTCGCGCGGCTATGCTTCGCTGGATTACGTGCTTTCGGGAACGTGGATCTCGCCCATGGTGAAGATGGATATCCTGATCGGCGGCGATCCCGTCGATGCGCTCTCGATCATCGTGCACCGCGACTTCGCCTATGACCGCGGCCGCGCGCTGGTTTCGAAGATGCGCGAACTGATTCCACGGCAGATGTTCGAGGTCGCAATTCAGGCCGCCATCGGCTCGAAGGTTATCGCCCGGGAGACGGTTACGGCTATTCGCAAAAATGTTATCGCCAAATGTTACGGCGGAGACATCAGCCGAAAGCGCAAATTGCTGGAAAAGCAGAAGGAAGGCAAAAAGCGCATGAAACGGATCGGCAAAGTCGACATTCCGCAGGAGGCTTTCCTGGCCGTTCTTAAGGTCGGCGAAGAGTAGATTTAATGCTGCGACGCACGAAACCGTAACAAGGTAGTAACGTTGATCTGTGGAAACCCTTGAAATAGCTACGTTTGCTAGAGAATCTACGAATCAAGGCCCAAAATAATGAGACATCTATTCTGCAAATAGCTCATTTATCTAGACTTGAACTTTCTTCCGACTTCTGGATCAATACACAGGAAGTGTCAGGATAGCGATTTTTGGCCCACAAACGAACATGCGATCCACAGATTTTTCCACAGGGACACCGTGGTTAGTCCACTTTTGCGCATAACAAAAGGAGACCTCGAAGGAGGTCTCCTTTTTTATTGGAACCAAAGGTTATTTGGGTGCCGGAGTCGTGGTCCTGGGGGTGGTGGACGGACGCGGACGAGCAGCCGAAGGAGCAGACGGCGGAGGCGCCGCTACACCTGAAGAGGCGTTGTACGCGGTGACGACAGCCTGGGTGACGTCGGTGCTGGGAACCGCCCACATGATGATGTTGTTCTGCTGGTTGCTGACGTCGAGAAGCAGCGTAAAGCCATTCTGGGCGACGTAGTTCTTCAGCGTAACCGAGACCTTCTGGGCGACCTTTCCAAAGGCTTCCTGGAGGTCGGCGTTGTAGGCATTGGTCGCATCCTCGGCGTCGCGGTTGAGCTGCTTCTCCTTGGTGTCGATGGCCTTGAGGCGGGAGGCACGCTCATCGTCCGACATGGTGGCCGGTGCGCCCTGCAACTGCTTCTTCAGCGAGTCGACTTCAGCGGCGAGCGCATCGATCTGGGCCTTCTTGGGCTCGTACTTCTTCTGCACGTCCTGAACGGCCCTCTGGCCCTCATTGGTGGCGAAGACGGCCTGCTCGAAAGCAACCAATGCAATCTTTGCGGGAATGGCCTGCGGGGCGGCGGGAGCTGCTGCTGCGGGCGTGGTGGTTGCAGGTGCCGGTGCGCCAGTAGTCTGGGCCATCCCGGCGGCGGTCGTCAATCCCACGCCAAGGGCGGAGACAAGAACAAGGGTGCGATTCATGCGGTGTGTAGTACTCCTTCGGAGGTCAATCCAAAAATCATCAGGCCGTAGGTGCACTAACGCTACCTTCCGAGCCATGCCCTGCATCCGCTCAATGACGTGCTCCGTAAAACTCAACTAAAGCACGTTCACCTTTTACCTCGATCACCCGATTCCAGAGGATGGAACCGGCGGGGAGCGAGAGGGCTGACAGAACAAGTTGATTATAGGGCTGCGCCAGAGGCGGGTCAAACAAAGTATTGCTGATTTATCCCAAAATCTGGAATATGTCCGCGAGAGTCTCCGGTTTTTGGGCAATGCTCGTCGAAGTTTGCACCAAAACAACGAGAAACGGTTTGGCCAGATAATTGCTCTTCTGGTCGGTATTGCACTCCGGGGCTAAACGTGCCAAAGAGTGCGTCGCAATGCTCTGACCGGAAAGATGCCGTACTCGAACGATGGTGCAGCCGGCGGTCAGACGCATCATTTCCCTAACCGGAAAATTTACAGGAGGCCAGTGACTGGCCATGAAGCAGTAAGTGGGAGTCGCCTGAACCAAGGGCGATTCCTGTTCTTTCTCTGACACTTTCCTGTCATTCTTATAGACTTAGCTTGCTTTGCGCTTCACTCGCAGGATTATGCGGGACCGAGCGTCTCGATTTAAACGGTCTTCAGCTGCAAAGAGTAGTTGCAAAGTGTCTGCTTTGCGCGTAGCCTGAATCTTGCCTCGTGAACCGGCTGTGGGTGCCGATCAATGTGTGTAGTCACCAATCATAGAAGTTGTGTAAGATTGGCGACTGGAATACAGAGACACCGTGGACCGGATCTGCTGGATTCTGTCGCAAACAGGTAGAGGGTGAAGGGTTCGCCGCTGTCAGGCGTTCCGGGCTGCGCGTAACTGGTGAATTGCTGGTTGGTCGCAGCTGAATATAGAGCAACAGAAGACGTCCGTTCGAGTACAACTTGAGACCGTTTCCTCCGACGCTGAATTATGAAATTCCGGTTTTGATCGCCCTCCGCGCCTTCTGCGGAGTCGAGAGAGCCTTGGGGCGTGGGAGTGAACCGCTAATTGCGATCTAGTGCAATAGGAAGTGGAAGCATGACTTCAGAGCAGAATGTACCCGAGGTGCAGTCGCATCAGGGTTCTACCGCATCAACCGTCCCGCAGGATGGCGATGCACAGTTTACCGGCCAGAATGTTCCCCACGGCATGGGGCAGTCCAAGAGCAGCCGACGGCGGCGCCGCAAGCGCAAGACCAAGGGCGACGCTCCACAGGGCGCGCAGCCGGGTGGCGATCAGGCTGCAGGACAGTCCGATAGGGTCGATCCAGGCCTCAGGCTCGCAGCCGCAGCAAGCCTTCCAGCCACAGGGCGGGCAGGGCTTCCAAGGCGGCGGCCAGCAGCAGAATGGCGGCAGTAGCGGCAAGCGCTGGAAGAAAAAGTTTCGTGACCGCGACCGGCAGCGACCGCAGCAGCAGAATCCGGGCAATGTCGCCAGCTTCGAAGGCAACGGCGGCAGCTTCCGCGACGGCAGCACGCACCAGCCCGGGAATAACGCGTTCAAGCGCAAGGGTGGCGGCGGCGGTAAGCAGCAGCGCGGTCCGCGCAGCTTCGTCGGCCCGATGGACCATAGCTATCGTGCGGTGAATGGCAACTTTGCCGACACACCGCCATCGACTATCGAGGCGCACGGCAACTTCGGTGGAAGGTCGAATGGCCACGGACGTGGCTACCAAAGCGACTCTCAGCCGATCGACTACTCGCAGGGACGCACCATTCCTGTTCCAGAGGATGCGCCGACGAAGATCTTCTTCTTTATTGAAGATCTGTTCTTCATCGCGAAGATTCAGGAGACGGCGCGCAAACTGGGCGTGAAGGTTGCCTTCGTGAAAAACGATAAGGAGGCGGTTGCTCAGCTGGTGGGCGGGGTAGAGGAGGATCGGCCTGGGCTGATCGTGTTTGACCTCAACAATGCCAATGCCAAGCCGTTGACTTTGATTCCGAAGCTGAAGACGAAACTCAAGCGGAGCACGTCGATTGTTGGATTTCTCTCGCATTTGCAGGGGGATTTAAAAGCGAAGGCTACGGAGGCCGGCTGCGACACGGTGATGCCACGAGCCGCCTTCTCGCAGAACCTGCCTAACTTGTTGCGCCGCTATGGTTTACCTGATGAGGACGAGCCGAACTTCAACCAGTAAATTTCGCTGGTCAGATCGCGGTTTTATGTCAGGAAAGCACGGTAAGCGGATGGTAAATGGCCCGGTAGAAATCTCTGCCGGGCCGTTCTCTTTTCAGGTTCCTTTGGGTTAGCCCGGGGGCCAGGTCATGGGTCGTCCGCCGAGCAGGTGGAGATGCAGGTGGTGGACAGTCTGTCCGCCGTCGTCGCCGGTGTTGATGACGACGCGATAGCCGCGATCGAGCTTATGGCTGCGGGCGAGGTCGGCGGCGACAGACATCAGGTGTCCGAGAAGCGGCTTGTGCTCCGCGGCGGCCCTGGTCTGAGAGGCTATGTGTTCCTTTGGGATGATGAGCAGATGCGTGGGCGCCTGGGGATGGATGTCGGGGAAGCCGATGCATAGCTCGTCTTCGTAGATGCGATTGGCAGGAATGGAGCCGGAAACAATCTTGCAGAAGATACAGTCCGTTGGCATAGTCGGTTGGCCGAAGGCTTTCCTCGTCATTTGGTGAAGTATTTAGGATGCTGGCCGGGAGCCCATGGGTTGTAGTTGGCCGCAAAGGCGGCGCGGCTGCTGATGGAGGGGTGACTGAAGGTCCAGAACTCGACGAAGCGGTTGGGATTGGGGTCGGTCAGAGACTGCTCGCCGAGGACCTGGAAGGAGTGCTGCGCGGTGGCTTGCGGGTCAGCGACGATGCCGTGGATGGCCTCCTGGCCGTAGACGTCGGCGGCGTGTTCTGTGCTGCGGCTGAATCCGTTGATGATGGGTTCACTGAGGAAGGACAGCACGGAGAAGACGAGCAGAAGGACGACGAGGGCGACCCAGTCGTTCTGCGAAGGAATGCGCCAGCTCGCTCCGTAGCGGCGGATGAGCCACTGCATGCCGAGGTAGCCGAGGTAGAACTCGATCAACAGCAACACGCCGAGGAAGACCAGGGTTTTCGGGATGTGGTTGAGGACGTAGTGGCCCATCTCGTGGCCGAAGATGTAGGAGATCTCGTCGGGCGTGGCCTTGGCGATGGAGTTGTCCCAGACGACAACGCGCTTGGAACTGCCGATGCCGGTGACGTAGGCGTTGAGACCGGTGACCTTTTCGCTGGCCTTCATGAGATACATGCGCTCTGGCGGAATGTTGATGCCCCCGCGCTGGACGACCTTCTCCAGACGAGCAACCAGCTCAGGGTTGGATTCTGCCAGGGGCTCGAACTTGTTGAAGAGCGGGTCGATGAAGACGGGCACGACGAAGACGCCGAGGACAACGGCGATCATGGCCGGGATCCAGAACCAGAACCACCAGCGGGTGGGCGACTTGCGGATGACCCAGAAGAGCAGCATCACGAAGAGGCCGCCGAAGATGAAGGTGAGGCCGAAGCTTTTGCCCAGATCGCCGAACCAGCTACCCCAGTGCTGGACCGACTGGTCGAAGGCGACCGAGATGTGGTGTCCGTACATTTCGAGCGGAAGGTTGAGCAGGCTGGTGATGAAGAGGAGGAGAAACGTGAATGTGAAGCCCTGCACCCAGCGGTTCTTACTTACGTTTACGGCGACGTTGCGCATGCGGGCCGCAACGCCAAGCGCTAATAGAAGGATGAGTTGAAGGATTCCCCAGCCGGTCTCGACGAAGTACGAGGACTACGCGGATGCGTGAGTATTCGATGGCTTGTTTGAGCTTGTCGGGAGGAAGGGAGTAGGCGGGTTTGGCTTTAGGAGGCTTCTGGATTTCAGTCTGCGAGGAGGTGTTTGCGGGAGGCGCAGTCTGGGCGGGGAGCGAGTGCGCCGCAAAGATGGCAACAAATACGAGCAGCAAAACGCGAAGACGAAGCATGGACAGAGGAACTCCTGAGCGATGCAGCAAGTGTGCCCGATTGTTGATAGGAGCGCAAAGTAATCCTTCTTGGTATATCGCGGACAGCACTGCTCAGAGCATTAATACCGATGGGCACTCGGCGAATCAAAGGAAGAAGCACCTCTGATTCGCCGAGCAGTTTTCGTTTAAGACTTTATGAACTCAAGAAGGTCAGCATTGATCTGGTCGGCATGCGTGGTCGGCATCCCGTGGGGCAAGCCAGGGTAAGACTTCAGCGTACCGTTCTTCAAAAGCTTCACAGACCTTGCTCCGGTAGTTGGGAAGGGGCAAATCTGGTCGTCTTCACCGTGCATCACCAGGACCGGAACGTCGATTATCGCGAGGTCATCGAAGAACTCGGATTCGGAGAGAGCCTTAACACAGTCATATTGGGCTCTGATGCCACCCATCATGCCCTGCCGCCACCAGTTCTCTCGAATTCCCTCGGAGACAACCGCACCCGGGCGGTTGAAGCCGTAGAACGGAATCGTGATGTCTTTGTAGAACTGGGAACGATGGTTCGCCGTGCCGTTGCGAATACCGTCTACAACTTCCTTCGGAACTCCGTCGGGATTCCTGTCGGACTGCATGAAGGTTGGCGGAATTGCGCTGATGAGAACCGCTTTTGCCACCCGGCCCTTACCGTACTGCGCGACATAGCGAGTGACCTCGCCGCCACCTGTCGAGTGCCCGATGTGGATAGCATCCTTGAGATCCAGAGCCTCGACAAGTTCAGCAACGTCGGCGGCATATGTGTCCATGTCATTGCCATTCACTGTTTGAGTAGAACGGCCGTGTCCGCGGCGATCGTGGGCGATCACGCGGTATCCATGGTCCAGAAAAAACATCATCTGAGCGTCCCAGTCGTCAGCTGAAAGTGGCCAACCGTGGTGAAAGAACAGCGGCTGACCTGTACCCCAATCCTTGTAATAAATCTCTGTTCCATCTTTTACTGTGATCGTTGCCATGCGTCGTCTCCTGTGTGTTTTGCGGCGTTAATAATCGGCTTGTTGATCTGCAGTTCTAAATTGCCGTCGCCACCGTAGCCGGACGAACCACTGCGAATGCCGTTTGATCAAAGAATTCACGGCAACCACTTCCTCTCAGCTTGCTAGAGAAAAGTTCGGCTAAAGATACGGTGTGTCCGCGACGGGTTACTGATTGTAACCCGTCGAAGAATGCTTGCAGGCCGACTTCACTCGTCGCTTCGAAATTTCACAATTGGTGATGCTGAACCCGCGATAATTCGCGGCTTTTAGAGTCCTTTGTATGCGCCGCCGTCGACCAGAAGAGTTTGGCCGGTGATGAATGAGGCGCGATCGGATGCCAGCCATACGATGGCGTCGGCCACTTCATCGGGTTCGCCGACGCGCTTGAGAGCGGCTTCGGCGCCAAGGTGGTCGAAGTACTTTTCCTCGCTAATGCCTAGTTCCAGAGCGCGTTTCGACACGATGTCGTTGAGGCGTGCGGTGGCGGTATAGCCCGGCCCGACGTTGTTGACTGTGATGCCGTCTTTGCCGAACTCGTTGGAGAGACTCTTGATGAGGCCGAGGACGCCGGCTCGTACGGCATTTGAATAGATGAGATCGGGGACTGGCTGACGCACGGTAATGGACGTAATAGTGACGACGCGGCCCCACTTATTCCGCTGCATGTAGGGCACTACGGCGCGAGCGAAGTGGACGATGCTCATGAAGTTCAGATCGACAGCGCGCTGCCATTCTTCGCTGGTGGTTTCGAGGAACATCTTTGGTGGAGGACCGCCAGCGTTGGTTACGCAGACATCGACTGTGCCAAAGCGTTCGGCGACATGCTCGACAAAACTGTGGACGGCGGTGGCGTTGGTTACATCTACCGGTTCGGCGATTATGTCCACGGCGTGCCTGGCGCGAATCTCAGCTGCTGCTGCGTTTAGTTTTTCGCGATCGCGAGAGCACATTGCGAGACGTGCCCCTTCGGCGGCGAATTTCTCCGCTGCGGCACGGGCTATGCCTTCGCTTGAGGCGGCGACGATTACGCTGCGGTTACGAAGACCCAGATCCAATGCTTAGCTCCTCTTACTCATTTCGTTGCGCTCATTTCGTTGCGGTTGCTTCGCTCCGGAGATAGGCATCGTCGCGATCGATCCAGTCCTGACGCGGAGGATTGAAGACGTCGAGATCCACGGTGTCTTCGAGGGCGTTGGCCTCGTGCGGAACATTGGGAGGGATGCATAACACTTCGCCAGCGTGGACGACGATGCGCTCGCCGGCAATCAGAAATTCGAGGGCTCCTTCGAGGATGTAGGAGACCTGCTCGTTGTGATGCTGGTGCAGGGGCACGTTCGCACCTTTTTTGAGAAGAACTCTCGCGATCATGACGTTTTTGCCTACGACAAATTGGCGCCCGATCAGTGGGTTCAGCTGTTCTACTTCGATGTCGTTCCATTTCACGTAGGAAGGTCTTTCGGTTTGGCTCTCCATCATGTTCGCTCCTTGCCGCGAGAGATATCGTACCGCTTGACGGTTGCGTAGACGAAACTTTTGGCAAGCATCTTGTGAGTAGCCTCTTTGTTTTGTTGTATTCGAAGCGAAATGGGCCTTCGGTACGTCAAAGTCTCAGGCTTATTAAGACGAAGACCGATCTGTTGCAGCGGAGTGGCAGCACTTCCGATACACTCGGCTTCAGTCGAAATTTTTAGCTGACGAAACGAGTTTCCTTTTCCATGAAAAGATTCAGGGTGTCCGTAGCCGGTGCGGGTTTGGCCGGTTTTGCGATGGTTGCAATAATGTCGTCCGGAAGGATGGCGATGGCCGCAGGGACCGCGCCGGAGAAGACGCCGGTGCTGGTGGATGCGATGGACGCAGAGCTGCACCGCGCGATGAGTTCGCTGGGCGGCTCCGATCCGGCGGCTCCGAAGCCTTACTTTCTCAGCTATGCGGTCTCCGATAGCGACAGCGTTGCGATCGCTGCACAGTATGGGGCTATTACGAGTTCCACCGATAGCCATCGGCGCACCGCTGATGTGCAGGTGCGGCTGGGCACTCGCGAACAGGACAACACCCATGGCGACCATCGCAACAGTGCGCTGAGCAGCATGCCGCTGCCATTGACGGACGACCGCGCTGCTATTGAACGAAGCCTGTGGTTCGCTACCAATCGCGGTTATGCCAAGGCGCTCGACAGTTACCTGAAGGTGAAGACGGAGCAGCAGGTGCGCGCGAAGGAAGAAGATGGGTCGGCGGACTTTTCGAGCGAGAAGGCGAAGACGGAGTTGTTACCATCGGCTCCTGCACTGACGGCTGATCGCGCCGCGTGGGAGAGACGGCTGCGTGAGCTTTCGAGCCTGTTCAAGCCCTATCCGGATATCTTTTTCAATTACACGAGTCTGCAGGCTACGAATGAGACTGACTTCTTTGTTTCTTCTGAGGGCGCGAAGATCGCTACGCCGAATCGTGTGGCGCGGCTGATTATCGTGGCTCGTGCGCGTGCCGCCGACGGTATGGACCTTTTCCGTGTGGAGACTTTTGAGGCGGACGAACTGGGGCATCTGCCCGATCAAAAGACTTTGACCGAGAAGACCATCGCGATGGCGAAGAACCTTGAAGCGCTGCGCGATGCTCCAGTGACAGAGCCGTTCGATGGTCCGGCGATTCTGAGCGGGCGCGCCTCGGCGGTGTTCTTCCATGAGGTGCTGGGACATAGGCTGGAGGGCCAGCGGCAGCGCGGTGATGATGAAGGGCAGACCTTCACGAAGCTGCTGGGCAAGCAGATTCTGCCGACGTTCCTTAGCGTGTCGGACGATCCGACGCTGAAGGACTTCGATGGCGCTCCGCTGAGCGGACACTACAGCTACGACGATGAGGGTCAGCAGGCTCGGCGCGTCGATCTGATCAAGGATGGCGTGCTCGAAACCTTTCTGATGTCGCGGCTGCCGATTGCGAGCTTCTCCAGTAGCAACGGCCATGGACGCGCCGAGACGGGGCACATGCCTACGGGGCGGCAGGGCAACCTGATCGTGACCTCGACCAAGACGGTGAGCGATAAAGAACTGCGGCAGATGCTGATCGATGAGGCGAAGAAGCAGGGTAAGCCTTACGGACTTTATTTCGAAGACATCTCCTCGGGTTTTGCTGTGACGACGAGGCGATCGCCGCAGGCTTTTCAGGTGATTCCGCTGGTGGTCTATCGCGTGTATGTCGATGGACGGCCCGATGAGCTGGTGCGTGGCGTCAGCATCGTTGGTACTCCGCAGGCGGCGTTGAACCGCATCTTGGCGACTGACAATAAGGAAGAGATCTTCAACGGAATCTGCGGCGCGGAGTCGGGAAGCATTCCTGTAAGCGCTGTGGCTCCGGCCATGCTGGTCAGCGAGATCGAGACGCAACGGCAGTCGCAGGGTACAACGCGGCCGCCCATTCTTCCGCCGCCCGGTTCGGACGACGCTAATGGAAAGGGAGGCAAATAATGAATCTGAGAAGCCTTTCCATCGCAACTTTCTGCGCTGCCGTTGTATTTAGCACTTTTGCGGTTACAAATAGGGCCAATGCCCAGAGCGACGATCCGATGCTGAAGGCGATGCAGGCGGAGTTGGAGCGCGAGAAGACACAGCTCGTGCTGCCCGGAATGCAGCGGCCTTACTTTATCGAGTACCAGCTGGACGATATGGACAGCTATGAGGCGCTGGCAAACTATGGCGCGCTGACTCGTGAGGAGGGGAACCGCCAGCGAGTGGCACGCGTAACCGTGAGGGTGGGCGATTACACAACTGACAGTAGCTCTCCACGCGGCCAGGGTGTTGTGCAGCTTGCTGCTACGGACAACAATCCTGAGGCACTGCGGTACGTTTTGTGGACTGCTACCGACGAGGCCTATAAACAGGCGCTTCGGGCCTACTCTGCGAAGCTGGCGGCGCTGGAGCGTTTCCAGTCCGCACGCGACGAAAAGGACTTTTCGCCGGCGAAACCTGTCGTGCATATTGCTCCACTGGTGAAGCTCGACATTGACCGCAAGGAATGGAAGCGGCGCATCGTGGAGGCCAGCGGACTTTACGCCACCGATCCCGAAGTGAAGGGATTCGCCAGTCACGTGCAGTACTCCACGTCGAATATCCGTGCTTTTGCGATGAACCGCTATCTGGTCAACACGGAAGGAACCGTTGTGCGGGAAGGTTATACGGCCTACAACGGGTCTATCAGCGTAGGTGGACAGGCGGACGATGGAATGCGCCTGAGCCGCGACAACGGGACCGTCGCCACCGAGGCGAAGGATCTTGATACCTGGCCGCAGTTTCGCAAGCGCGTTGTCGACGATCTGAAGAGCCTCGAGGATCTGCGGAAGGCTCCTGTTGTTGCAGCGGAGGATTATCACGGGCCGGTGTTGTTCAGCGGAGACGCGGCAGCCGATGTCTTCAATCATCTCTTTGTGCCGAATGTAGAGGCAGACCGTCCCGAACTGGGCACCACAGCGCGGACGACGGGTGCTTATACCTCCAGCTACAAATCCCGGGTGCTGCCCGAGTTTCTGAATGTGATCGACGATCCGCTGCAAAAGAACTTCGACAGTAAGTCGCTACTGGGAGCCTATGACGTCGATGACGAGGGCGTTCCCGCACAGGCAGTCAATGTTGTAACCGACGGCAAGCTGCAGAACTACCTGATAGGCCGCGAACCGGTCAGAGACTTCTCCACTTCGAACGGCCACGGCCGTGCCGCGCCGGCTGCAGCTGCTCACTCCCGCTCTGGCGTCTTGATTGTTAAGCCGAGCAAGCCGGTCTCTGTAGCCGACCTGAATAAGAGGCTGCTGGCGATGGCGAAGGAACAGGGACGCGATGTCTACGCCGTGGAGACGCTTGGCGGTGGCGAGCTAACGCCGCGGCTGCTGTATCGCGTCCATGCCGATGGCACTCGTGAGCTGGTGCGCGGAGCTGCTTTCGATGAATTGGACAATCGCAGTCTGCGCTCGGATATTGTGGCGGCGGGCAATGATCCCTTCATTGCCAACTCGATGGGCGCGGTGATGCAAACGACCATCGCACCGAGCCTGCTGTTTGACGACATCGGCGTAAAGCGTGCAACAGAGGAACAACAAAAGCTGCCATACTATCCTCCACCGGCTAATTGACGAAAGGTTAGAAGAGAACGATGCATATCGACCCAGGCATAGTGCGGGCACTCGCAATCGGCCTTGTCTTCCTGATGCTCTACGGCGGACGGATGACCAAGGGTTCCGTTAAAGAGACTCCAGAGGGGCCGGCGTTCCCTATCAAGCCGGTGTTTGCCGCGGCGCGCGCGATCGTGCTGCCGGCGTATCTTCTGTTCTTCGTCTATATTCTGATGTCGCATAAGCAACCGGTTCCGTGGTGGATGGCATTGCTGTTCGTGGCGGCGATCGCGGTGGGCGTGTTGCAGATGCCGGGTACGATCGTGCTGACACCCACAGCGGTCACGCAGCGTTTCTGGCTTCGTCCATTGAAGACGATTCAGTACAACGAAGTGATGTCGCTGCAGGCGATTCAAGGTGGGCGCATGATCCAGGTGCTGGGCGACAACCGCGTCAAAATCACGCATACCTCGAACCATTCGGCTTCGGCGGAGTTCCGGCAGGAGATCGAACGGCGGACGGGAAAACGTGTTATCGCCTAGCGGCCTGGAGCGAAATCACGATATCACTCCCCAGCGACAACGAAGGCGTAACCGTGATCAAAGGAAAAAAGTGGGATAAAAAGCACAGAGCTTAGGACAAGGAATGAGTTGCTGTGCATTCCTTCCCTTGTTTCGCTCTTATCTGCCACTATCTCTTTTGATCACCGTTACGTTGTTTGGGATCTACCTTCCACGATTTCGTTCTAATCCGTGCGGATGATATAAGGTTCGGCATCGCGCACGTGGATGCTTTCGGCCACCTCGGTGGCGTGAGCGTGATCTGGTTGTTGGGGGTTGATCCGCACCCAGTGACCGGTGGGGCCGGCGAACTCAATGACCTTCGCCGTTGTGTAGCGGCGCATCAGACGGTTCTTCAGATCGACGGCGTCTTTCTCTTTGGAGAACGCACCAATCTGCACGCACCAGCGTCCGCCGGGCGTTGCGTTCGGGTGAGGGGGCGGGGCGTAAGCCTCGACCCTTACCTTCGCGACACCCATCCGATAGAGGCCGGTGGCCTTAGCCGCTGCCAGCGAGAGATCGATGATGCGGCCATGGACAAACGGCCCGCGATCGGTGATGCGCACAACAGCGGATTGGTTTGTCGACAGGTTCGTCACCCGGACGGTCGTTCCAAGGGGTAGCGTCAGGTGGGCGGCGGTCATGGCGTTCTGGTCGTAGACGGTGCCGTCCGCGCCTTTGCGTCCGGCGTAGGGTGGGCCGTACCAACTTGCCATGCCGATTTCAGTGGAGATGGGTTTGCCCTGTAGGTCCGGCTGGGGCGCGGGCAACGATGAAGCTGTGCTCGGCGCAGTGGTGTTTTTTGAGGGAGCAGCACCCCTTTTGTTGTGTGCGGCAGAGATCGTCTTAGTAGTGAGGGGCGGCGGAGGCGGATGATATGCCTGGATCGTCTTTTTGTGGCAGCCGACGACCGTCAGCACGAGCGCCGACAGAGCAGCGACCGCAAGGCACCTGATACCGATCACGGCTTGGACGTATCCTGTGGGGGTGGCGGCGGGGTCCGACCGGCGCGATCGTCCATCTTTTTGGCTAGCTTCTGCAGTTCAGCCGCAGCGGCGCGGAGGGCATCAGAGCCGTTGCGGCGCACATCCGGAACGACCTCGTCGTTGATGTACTGAATGATGCCGCGCAGGTCCTCTTCCACACGGCTGCCCGCTTCGTGTAAACGCTGCTCCCACGGACGCTTGGGCGATTCACTCATGCGCGTACCTCTCCACCGTTGATTATCCGGACGAGGAAAACGCATGGTCAATGCAATTACAGGGCTATTTTGGTAATAGTGCTCTCATGGTAACGAATACGGCGTAAGATCATGAACACAAAAGCGAATACAACTTGGCATCGCTAAAATGCGTCCTTAATACAGATAAGACCCAAGGCGTTGCCAAGTAGAAAGTACACGGCCAGATTCGCGGCCTTCTAAAGGTACTGCGAACCGGGAAGTCCATGAGGTATCTCTCTTGACCAAGGTACGTTCGGTTATCTTTTCGCATGCTTCCCAAGTGCAACGCTCTGTCATCCTGACATTCGCGCTGTTTGGCGTGATGGTTCCCTTTACCGTGGCCCAGGAAGCCACCGAGACGCCAACGAGCACAGAGGCAAAGTTAATGCTTCCGGACTCGCCTGCGCTTACTGACCTTGCGCTTCCGGACTCACCAGGAGCGGTCTTCTTTAGTTCCAGCAGTTCAACGACGGATGATCCCGCCGACTTCGATGATCAAAAGCCAAAAGCGGTGGACACTCGCCCCGTGTTACAGCCTCGCGTAAAGCTTGTCCCGGCGAATCGAATTGCTCCTCCACAGACGGCCAGCGACAAGATCCAAATGGGGTTGCGCGAAGCGGTGACTCCCTATTCCATACTTGGCTGGTTTGTCTCAGCAGGCTGGTCGCACCTGATTGACAGCAGCCCGAACTACGGGACCAATAGTGAGGCCTTTGCTCAGCGTTTGGGAGCGTCGGCTGCCATCGCCTCGAGCAGAAATATCTTCAGCGACTCTATCCTGGGGCCCATCTTCCATCAAGACACGCGTTACTATCAGCTCGGCCCCGGCCACAACTTTATCCATCGTGCGATCTACGCTGGCACTCGTCCCATCATCGGCAGGACCGACGCGGGCCGCACTATCCCGAACTATGCCTACCTCCTCGCTACAGGTGGGTCATCGGGCCTCACCGTCACCTACTATCCTGAGCAGAACACGACCGCTAGCGAGGTTGGGTGGACATTCGCCACCTCATTGGGCGGCGCTGCGCTCGGCAACCTTATCAGTGAGTTCGGCGGCGATATTATTCAGAAGCTGCACCTTACGAGGAACCAGTAATTCTTCCTGGTTTTGGGTTTTAAACTGAGACAAGGGAGAGCAATGGGCTGATGCGTTGGGTTTTAACATTGGGGTTGCTGTTGTCGTTGCGAGTGGCAACGGCACAGACGGCTGGAACCTCACCAACAGCTGCCGCCCCTGCAACAACAACGACTTCCGCGGTGCCTACGTCCTCTTCCCTCCCTGCCACTGATGACCTGCCCGACTCCCCAGGTCAAGTCGCAACGCAACAGGCGGATGTCGTCGTGGTAGCCAAAGCTGCGCTCAAAGCCAGCGGGAAGTCGCGCTCCTCATGCAACGCGAAGGACGCAATCGGCATTATCTATGTCGATCCAAAGAGCGAGGTGCCTAAACCCTGCAGCCAGTTGGTCTATCCCTTCCAGCGCTTCCTTTCGACCAATATTACGATTCCCCTTACCTGGCAGCAAAAGGGCTACCTGGCGCTGCATGACGTGACGGATCCGGGAAACCTCGCAACCATCGTTGGAATCTCCGCCTTGACCACCGCGATTGACCCCCATTCAGACTACGGTCCCGGCCTGAAGGGCTTCGGAAAGAATGCCGGCGTCAGCCTTCTTCAGGATGCCACTTTCGAGTTCTTCGGAACCTTCGCTGTCCCATCCATCATGCATCAGGACCCGCGCTACTTCCGGATGCCGGATGCGCCCTTCAAGAGACGGCTGATCTATGCCATTTCGCGAACCGTCATCTCCCGCAGTGATGAGGGCAAGCCCATGCCCAACTATGGCACTTTGCTGGCCTACCCCATCAACGCACAGCTCAGTAACCTATATGTGCCGGGCATCGAGTCAGACGGCCCCTCCACTACAAAGCGCATTCTCACCGGCTATGCCCTCGATCCAACCAACAACCTGCTGGCCGAGTTCCTGCCTGATGTGGCAAAGCATGTGCGTGTTCGCATCATCTTCCTGCAGCGGATTCTCAACAACATTGCCGTCAGTCAGGGCAATCTGCCGTAACTCCAAGCAACCGGAGATTTTAGCGGTTCGAAGTTAATCCTGCGTATACCCCAAATAGGTCATTCCATTCGCCGCTTTATATCACCATTCAATGCAAAATCTCGCCATTCGCTACCTACTGCTTCAATGTGCGGTTGGGTTCTGCGTAGTGTTAATGATGGAATCAGAAGCTGTCGCTCTCGCATCTACTTACAATACCGAGTGATAGCGGAATCAGGATGCCCACTTCCATGGGCATAACCGGGCTGAATAAGCTTTAGGCTGTCGCATTACATCACACGGAAGACGATCGAGACGATACCTCAGGAGACGGAAACGCATATGCCAAAGGCAAAGTTAGTTGAAAAGGCTCTCACCTATGGAGCAAAAGCAGGTTGGGTCGTATTCAACAAGCTGAACTCAATCAGCCCCAACGCCAGCTTCACCCCGAAGTGGAGCGATAAGCCCCTCCTCAAGAGCTACCAGAAGGAAAAGCCGCCCCTCGGCTGGCCCCGTACAACCGACTCTCTCTGCCCCAAGTGCATTCCCGCGATCCGTCAGCAGATCGTAGACGGCAAGCTGCCTCACGAAATTCTCCTCAACGAGAAGGTCGGCGAGATCAAGGCTCAGATCATCGAACGCAACGGCGAGATCCTGATGGTCAAGGACTGCCCCATTCACGGCCACTTCGAGGACGTCATGTCCATCGATCCGCCGATGATGAAGCATCTCGAAGACGTCTTCCCTGGCCGCGACATCCGCGCCCACAATGACGAGAAGCTCCACAATCACGGCACTTCGACCGTGACGCACGGACGCGGCTCGGTTCTTACGATCGACCTGACCAACCGCTGCAACATGATGTGCGACCCCTGCTTTATGGACGCCAACCAGGTCGGCTTCGTTCACGAGCTGACGTGGGATGAGATCAAGACCATGCTCGACAACGCGATCACCATCAAGCCGCGTCGTCAGATGAGCGTACAGTTCTCCGGTGGCGAGCCGACGCTCAGCCCCTACTTCCTTGACGCCGTCGCCTACGCCCGCAAGGTCGGTTACAACTCCGTCCAGGCCGCGACTAACGGCATCGAGTTCGCCAAGTCCAAGGAATTCTCGAAGGCCGCTGCTGAAGCTGGTCTTCGCTACGCTTACCTGCAGTTCGACGGCATCGGCAACGCTGCCAACTCGCACCGCAAGGTTGGCAATGCGTTCGACGTGAAGCTCCAGGCCATTCACAATCTGCATGAGGCCGGCGTCGACATCGTTCCCGTAACGACCATCGTCAACGGCATCAACAACGAGCAGGTTGGCCGCATCATCGAGTTCGCGCTCGACAATCCGAAGAAGATCAACTTCCTCAGCTTCCAGCCGGTCAGCTTCACGGGCCGCGACGAAGACATCTCTGACGAGCGTCGTCACGCGCAGCGCTACACGCTGTCGCACCTCGCGCACGACATCCGCAACCAGACCGGCCTCGGCGAATCGACCCGCGACTGGTTCCCCATCTCCTTTATGTCGACCTTCTCCGACTGGGCCGATCTCGTGCACGGACCCGACCGCGACTGGGGCCAGCTCTCCTGCGGCTGCCACCCGAACTGCGGTATCGGTATGGCGCTGATGATCGATAAGGAGACCAAGGAAGCTGTTCCCGTCACCGCGTTCCTCGATGCAGTGCAGCTCGCCAAGGACGTCGCCCGCGTCAACGACGCGGCCCGCGGCAAGTTCCTCTCCATCCTGGGCGTCTCACTCGCGCTTCTGCGTAACTACAATCCGTCGAAGGCTCCCACGCACTTCAAGATCGTTGACCTGCTGCAGAAGTTCGACAAGTGCTTCGGCGCCACCAACAAGAACTACGGCAAAGTCACCAGTGACCGCACCATGGCCGACATCGAGAAGCGCCGCGCCGACCGCTGGAACTTCCTCTTCATCGCCGGCATGTGGTTCCAGGACCTCTTCAACTACGACTTCCGCCGCACCGAACAGTGCATCATCCCCTACGCCACACAGGAAGGCGAGATCAGCTTCTGCGCCTACAACACCGGTGTGGGCTGGAGAAACATCATCGAGAAGATGCACATGACCGCTACCCTCACTAAGTGGTACGAGGAGCACGGCCGTCACGAGATCTTCGCCGGTGGCAAGAAGGTCGGTCTCGAGAAGGAAGCGAAGTACGATCTCATCCTCAACGATGAACACGTCAACGCTGCTGCGAACGACACCTTCGACAAGTCCGGCATCGCGAAGAACTCTCGCGAAGAGAAGATCCGCGCACGCGATGCGAAGATCAAGCAGGACGCCGAAAACGCCAAGATGGCCAAGCTCTACCGCAAGGAAGTGCTCGGCGAGCAGGAACAGCCCGGTTTCATCTCGCTCGGTGAGATCAAGGCAGCTCCGGCACCTAAGGTCGAAGAGACCGTCTCCGGCGACTAATTACTCTTACTGGATCAAACACAAAGGCCGCCATTGCTGGCGGCCTTTGTGTTTGGATCATTCTTAACAATCTAAACTTCGTGAACATCCTCAAACCATCTCTAGAGGATGCTTGTAGAACGAGGTAATCACCTCAATTCGCTGTGCGCTGTGATGAATCTGTGAAACAGTCGCCACAGCGGGTCATATCTATGCCGCCACCGATGCCACCAATAAAAGATAAAGGTGGCTATGAAATAAGCGATCATGCCGCCTACAGCCGGTGCGTAACTTGGAAAAGTCACCAGTCCCTGTATCAAATAGCGTTTATCCTCAACACTCATAAGTTATTTCGACTTCGCACCCGAACCCTTTCCAGCATTCTTTTCGCATGCCTCGCCCGGCACTTCATTGCCAGCGTTCCCTCCCGCAGCGCCCGCTCGATCATCTCTTCTGCAATACTGCGCAGCGAAGACTCTTCCATCGCCAGTAAACCAATCCCCTCCAGTGCCGAACACCGCGCCACGTTACTCTCATCCTCCATCAGCAACTCCATCAGACGCGCAGCCCGCAGCCTCTGCTCTCTCGTGTGCGCTACCTTCGCAACCACAAGACCAAGATGCCATCGCGTCCGCGATTCTTCCACCGACACCTCCGCCAACAGACCGGCGAGTTCATCGGCGTATCGTTTCAATGGCGTTGCATCCCGCTCCACAATTCTTCGAGCTACGTCGGCGGCGCGCTTGCGTATCTCAGCGTCGTCGCCGAACATCGACTGAATCAACGCCTTCATCGCAGGCCGATCGATCTCTACTGCGCGTGCGATCTCTCTCGCTCGTACCAGTCCCCATCTGCCACCACTGAGTGCATGCATTTCGCTATTCCCAACAGAGCCACAAGTTTAGTGACTCGCTGATTTAACCATCTCCGATGCGAGGTGAACGTCGAAGTGGCCGTCGTATACGAAGAGACCTCCATCAATGACTGCCGAAGGCTTCAGAGATCGAAACTGAGCGTACGGATTCGGCATTCCCGCTGGCAGCGCTAGCCCCTCCAACTCATCGTCGCTAATCAACACTGGCCCATCAATCTCCTTCGGGACTTCCATGGGAACATGAAGCCACCAGAGGCTCACAACTGTTGGCAGGCGGCGGCATGGCACGCCGTAGTAGCGTTCGTCGACGACGCCAGCCGCGGTGTAAGCCATCCAGCAGTCCTTCACATTTCGATCCTTGAGATAAGCCGAAGCACTCTTCAACTGCTGTCCCCAGTCCGAGTTCGAATCACTCAGGTAGCGGTGAACATTCTTCGGGCCACCCCATAGTTCATTGGCGTACGCCATGTATCCCGGAAACGATCGTGCAGAAGATACGACTTGCCAGACAAGAAGCACCAGCACTGCGAAGACCCATCGCCTGTCACGACAGATGAGTGAACTAAGAACAGACGCTCCAATGATGTAGAGAAACGGAAAGATCGGGAGAATATGCCGTACACCGATGTTCATGTCGGAGTGCATCGCGAAGCACAGGAACACCACCACCGGAACGAGCAGCATTGTCCAGCGAAGCCACAACGTCCGAAGACGAAAGTTCATGATCGCTGCGCAAGCGAGCAATAAGAGAAACGGTACGGTGGATTTGATCAGGATTGCAGCCGGAAAATAAAGCCATGTTCCATGTGGATGTATCGTTCCGAAGAGATAGCTGACATCGCGCTGTTCTGTGAGCTTCGTATTCACCAGTCCCCAGATGTAGGCCTCTGGGAGGATGTGCCATCGCGCCAGCATAAGCAGGGGCGCAGGCGAGGCGACGTGAGCATAATCTCGCAGATAGTCCGCCAACGTTGGGTTGAGGGCCATGCCTCGTGGTCTGGCTGCATAACGGAATCCATACGACGTCCAGAGAATCGCGTAGGCCCCGCAGAATACCGCGACAAGAGCGGCGCATCGTTTGGCGAACACCTTCAAACTGCGCCCGTGGACTGCTTCAACTACAGCAAGCAGGAAGAATATCGGTATCAAAAAAAGCCCGGTGAACTTCGTCGCCAAAGCCAGACCGGAAAGAGCCGCGACGAGGAGCAGTCTCCCGACTGAGGGCGATGAACTATATCGATACCATGCAAACACGGCAGCAAAGATACAGAACGTGATGGCAGCGTCGGTAGTCACTAATGCGCCGTGAGCGAGAAGATTTGGATCGAAGACGAGAAACGCCAACGCAAGCAAACCTGTCGTGGTGTCGAAGATTTCCTTTCCCGCAAGGAACACAAGCAACGCCAGAAGCACCGTCAACAAAGAGATCGCCAGCCGTCCGCGAAGCAAAAGCTGATTGGCATCATTCTTGAACAGAAAGTCTTTGCCGTCGAGAAACGCCTCTGTTTGCGATGGCCGCCCCTGCTGCACAGGCTCGTACAGATTCATATGCAGCAGGGGAACAGCAGCGAGCACCTTCGCGAACGGCGGCACTTCAGGATTGAGATCGTAGTCGTGATACTTCAGAACCGTGTAGCCATCGAAGAGATGATGGCCCTCGTCCCACGACATCGAAGTGCGAAGGTTCACAGCGAGCAACTGAAAAAACAATGTAGACAGCAGTACCGCAACCGCCGCCACACATAGAAGCTGCTTTCGATATGTCGGCAACATCTCCTCCACAAGGCTGGCTAATCCTTGACGGCGATCCCCTGCAACTCAAACCGTGCACCAAACAACAGTGTCCCCGAGCCAAGAAATGCCCGTGGCGGCAGCTGTCCTTCGAAGTAGCCGCGATAGACTGCGTTGAACCGCTCCCACAGAGATACATCGCTGCAAAAAACCTGCAAGGACACAAGGTGGTCCATCTTCATGCCCGCCATCGCTAACACTCGCTGGATCTCTTGCAGCACAAGATGCGCTTCCTCTTCCGCCGTGTCGGGAACCGTTGTTGTCTCTGGTATCAAACCGATCCGGCCAGAGAGATACAGCGTCTTTCCATCGATCAGAACGGCATCCGCAAAGGGATGGGAGGGATCACTCGAAAAGTATTCGCGGCTCATGCACTCACCATAGAGAAAGTTTTGAAATCAGATGAGTGCAGTCTATCGCGCCTTCATCCCTCGCGTGCTGTGCTGTTCCGCATCTGTTGGTAGCCGAGCAGCATAATCACGATACCGATAGAGTTCAGTACGGGAGGGGGCAACAAAAAGATCCATCCCAGGTGGGTCAATGTGGGAGCCGAGATGACATACGAGATGTCCGTGAATAGATCGGTAAATCGCGCCACGGCTGTCGCCACCAGCCACAATGGTTCGCGCTTATAACGCCACAGCGTGATCCCTTGCACCAGCGAGAATGCAATCCATTGGCCCGCGGACCGGCGCAACCAGGCGACATCGAGACCGGCGGGGAGAGCAGCATGGAAGACCCGGAACCACAAATCCGGGGCTAACCACGCCATCACGAACAGAAGCGTGTCCTCCACCAACGCGGCCCAAAGAAAGAGCAGAATCAGGATTCTGAGGCGTCGATCGATCACAGGCAGGTCTCGCTAATGCTTCAACAAGGTAGTCCCGACGAGCTGATCTGTCCAGAACCAATGCTCGCTGCATAAAGCTCCAGACATAGAAAAGCCCCGGACATCTCCGGGGCTTGCGTCTATTCCGCGTTAGTTACTCACCAGCGGTTATTTGCCTGGGATGTGGTTTGTGCGCGACATGGGACGTAGCCACTCCATACGACCATTGCCGTACAGGGCCCACATCCACATGCACGAACTGGTTCACCGGATAATACCCCACGCCGCCGCCGTGTAGTTCAAGCGCCGTATCGCGCAGCGTCGTCGTCGGCACGCCCGGCACGCGGATATCGATTGCCTTGGCCAGCATGTGCTGGCTATGCTCGGCCACGCCGCTCGAAGCGCGCCCCTGCCGCAGGAACGCATTGCTCCACGGTGTGCGGTAGCCGCAGACGATATCGATCACGCCGTCCGCCCGTCCCAGCTTTGCCATCAGCGCATGCAGCAGATCAAACTCCTTCGGATCGTAACTGCTGACAGCTTGCGTCCGGTGGTCGCGTAGAAAATAGTTCAGCTTCTCAAGCGCAGCCGGAATATATGTATTTCCGATGCGGTACACAATGTCGATGTCCTCACCCGTGTGAAGGTGGTGCAGGCGCAGATGGTACTGCTGGGCGCCAGTCGTCGACGACGCAGCCTCACTCGCCTTTGAGGAGCCACTCAAACCAGCCAAACCCACCAAAATCGCGACCGCTGCCACAACGCAGCGCCTAAAATTCTTCTGCATTCATTACCCCAGGGATCGCTATCCAGAATCGAAACATTCAAATGCGATTTGGCTATCGCCATTTGCTCTTTCTATTTTACCGGAGATCCCTGGGAATACCCAGCAAATGAATTCGTCACACCTCATCTCCAACGAGCAGAACACGATGACGGTCGAACCACGACGCCCACAGCAGCAGAATGGCAAACCCAATAATTCCGGACCACGCAAGGGCAGCCACGCTCGGAGCCGGACCGCCGAAACGATCTGAGATGTAAATCAGCAGCAGAACGCCGACGTAGCCGAGCAAGCCATAGCGGCCGATGCGATCCCGGGCGCGGGTTGCGCCCACATAGATCCAGACGCCTATGGCCAGCAGTACAAGCTCCACAATCATCGTCCCGGCAATGGAGTTCCACAATCCAAGCCCGACCTTCTGGCTTCCCGGATAGAGCGGCAGATCGGCGCTATGGGTCGTCCAGTCAAGCACCCAGTGGCTGACGACGCCAATCCAGATGACGACCGTACCCGCCCGATAACGCGCGATAGCGTAATAGACCAGCGCAAAAACTGTGGCCCAAACCACCGCCATCAACAGGCTGTGCGACCAGGGATACGACACAAAATCAAACCGCGAGAATCGCGTATTGCTGCGATCGGTCCCCACCTTCTCCCACCCAAGGAGCAAAAAGAACGGCCACAGAAGATCGAGGAACATCGGGGCCGCCATTAGCCAACCCAGGTTGGTGCGAGGAGCAAATCTCTTACTGGCAAACCCAACCGCGAAGTGGCCGATAAACATCCTCGGAACATACCATGACGCGAGCGATTCTATGCAAAATTTTGCAGCCAAAATAGCTTTACATGGTTTGCATGCTTTGTATGGCACCCTAAAGATATGACGCTCGACCCCATCCAGCTCCGAGTTCTCGGCTCCCTCATCGAAAAAGAAATCGCCACGCCGGAAAACTATCCGCTCTCGCTCAACGCACTGGTCAATGCTTGCAATCAACGCTCCAGCCGCGATCCTGTGCTTGATCTCACGGAAGATGAGGTCCGTCAGGCACTTCACTCGCTTGAAGATCTTGCGCTCGTCTCGTCGGTCCGTGACAGCCGCGTGCCCAAGTACGAACACCGCATCCGCACAGTCCTCAATCTGCGCCGCGACGAGACCGCTGTTCTTTGTCTCCTGATGCTTCGCGGCCCGCAGACTCCCGGTGAACTCCGCAGCCGCGCCGACCGTCTCTACACCTTCGACGACCTGGCCACCGTGCAGTCCACGCTCGAGCGACTGGGCTCCCGCGAGACCTCTGAAGCCACCGGCGACCCTGCCAGCACCGGCCCCCTGACGATTGTCCTCCCCCGCCAACCCGGCTCCCGCGAGGCCCGCTACGCTCATCTGCTCGGAGGCCAGCCCGAAATTCCCGCAGTTGCAACCCGCGCTGTCCAGGCCGACGAACCTGCCAGCCAGCGCCTCTCCCAGATTGAGGCCCAGCTTGCCTCTCTCAGCGCTACAATCCTTACTCTGCAGTCTCGTATTGAATTGCTTGAATCTGGCACCAAAATCGTATGATCGAACAAGGCCCATGTGAGATGATCTAGTTAACCCCCTGAACATCTATGTCCACCTCGCCCGCCAGCACCGGTGCATCCCCCAAACGACAAGGCCTTGGCCGGCGCGAGTCCGACAACCGCTATACGCAGCTCGCACGCCTTCTCAGCCAGGTTCAGGAAGGCATCCTCTGCCTCGATCGCGACTGGACCGTTACCTTTGCCAACGACGAGGCGTTTCGCCGCAGCCGAGTCACGCCTGCCGATATCAACAAGAGGACTTACTGGGAGATCTACCCCTACGTCAGGGGTACCGCGCTCGAGGCCGCTTATCGCAGCGTTATGGAGACTGGCGAGGCAACCCAGATCGAGTACTTCTGCGAACCCATCGACACCTGGGTCTATGTGCATGTCTGTCCTACCGATGAGGGTCTGGCTCTTTACTACCAGGACATCACCGACCGTAAGCGTGCAGAGGCCGTGCGAGATGCCTCCGTCCGCCAGCTTCATCAGGTTCTCGAAGCCACCACCGACGCGGTCATCAGTCTCAATCGCAACTGGGAGTTTACCTTCCTTAACCGCCGCGCCGCTGATTTACTGAATCTTCGGGGCGACCTGCTCGGCAAAAAGATCTCGCACGAGCTCACTGAGGTCAAGCTACAAGGTGAATATCGTTACCACGCTGAGCGTGCCATGAACGAGGGCATCCCCAGCGAGTTCGAGGCCTTCTATCCGGAGCCGCTGAACCTCTGGCTCTCCATCTTGATTCGGCCCTCCGATGACGGCATCGTCATCTTCTTCCGCGACATAACAGCCCGTCGCCGCACCATTTCCACCCTGAAGCATCAGCAGGACCTGCTCGCAGTTGTCCAGCAGACAGCGAAAGTCGCCACGTGGGACGTCGACCTCGCCACAGGCAAAGTCACCTTCGGTGATGGCTCCTACCCGGTCTTCGGCCTTCCACTGTCTGAGATTCCAACCCTCCAGGCCTTTACCAAGATCGTTCTCCCCGAATACGTCCCCATCGTCGGTGAGCTTATTCGAAAGACGATTGAGACCGGGGAGATGATCGTCGCCGACTTTCCTCTCCGCGCCTCCAGCGGCGACATCATCTGGGTCGAAATCCGCGGCCAGGCTGTCAAAGTGGATGGTGTCCCAACCCGTCTTCGCGGCCTCTCCATCGACATCACTGACCGCAAGCGCGACGAAGACGCCCTGATCACCAGCGAAACACGCTACCGCATCCTCGCCGATCTCAACCCCCAGGCCATCTGGATGGGAGCGCCCGATGGCAGCCTGACCTATGCCAATCAGGGCCTGCTCGACTACCTCGGCTTTACGCCCGACGATCTCAACGGCCAGGAGTGGCTCAAGGCCTTTCACCCCGACGATCGCCCAAGCGTCGTCGAGGCCTGGACACACTCTGTTGCAACCGGTGCTGATTACAACATCGAAGCCCGCATGATTCGCGCCAGCGACGGCCGGGCGCGTTGGTTTTGGGTTCGCGCAATGGCCGTGCGCGACGACCACGGCAACATCCTCCACTGGCTCGGCGTCAACATCGACATCGACGACCGAAAGACCTTCGCCGAGACCCTGCAGCAGCGTCAGGAGGAGACCGAACGCCAACGCGCCGAACTCGAGACGATCTACGAAACAGCCCCCGTCGGCCTCGCGCTCTTCGATCCCGTGGACTTCCGCTACATCCGCGTTAACACCCGTCAGGCCGAGACCATCGGTCTGCCGAAAGATCAGATCATCGGTCGTTCCATTACGGAGATCGCCCCTCTCAAAGGCATCAAAGATCTCTTCGAGCAGGTCGCGCATGGTCATCCCATCAGGAACCAGATCCTCGAAGGCGAACTGCCTGCGCGCCCAGGCGAACAGCGCAGTTGGAACGTCAGCTACTCTCCCATCAACGGTATCGACGGCAAAGTCGAGGCTATCGCCGCCGTGGTGCTCGAGATCACCAACCAGAAAAAGGCCGAGGCCGCTCTCATCCAGAGCGAGAAGCTCGCCGCCGTCGGACGTCTCGCCACCTCGATCTCACACGAGATCAACAATCCTCTCGAAGCCATCACCAACCTGCTTTACCTCATCGCGACTACCGACAATCTTCCTCCGGATCTCACCAACTACATCCAGACGGCGCAAAGTGAGCTCTCCCGCGTCTGTCAGATCGCCACCCAGACACTCCGCTTCCATCGCCAGGCCGTCCGCGCCACCCACGTCACGGCGGAAGAGCTAGTCAACGCCGTCCTCAATCTCTACCAGGGACGCCTGACCAACTCCAGCATCCACGTCGAGGCCAGCTACGAGACCGCCAGCACCATTCTGTGCTTCGAAAACGACATCCGCCAGGTCCTCAACAATCTCATCGCCAATGCCATCGACGCCATGCGCCAGGGCGGCCGTCTCATCGCCCGCGCACACGACATCACCGACCGACGTTCGGGCCGCAAGGGCATCCGTATCACCATCGCCGACACCGGCCACGGCATGTCCCCCGCCGTCCGCGCCCGCGTCTTCGAGCCCTTCTACACTACCAAGGAACTCAACGGCACTGGTCTCGGCCTTTGGATCTCCTCCGGCATCGTCAACCGCCATCAGGGCCGCCTCACCTTCCGCAGCACCGAGCACCCAATCCACCATGGAACCGTCTTCAGCCTCTTCCTTCCCTACGAAGAGATTCCCGAAGCCTGACGGAAAACTTCTCGCCAGAATGACCCGGCCTTTGGCTTTAGCCCGAACTCTCGGATGGAAGTCTGCATCCTACGAGATTGGAGGTTCGGTATGAGAGCTCTTCCCTGGATTCTGGTTGGTGTTGGTATCGGTGCGGTGATTACGGCAGTGTTCTTCAATGAGCCGGAAGCCGAGTATGCGACGGGCTATGACAATGTCGAGGACGCAGCCCACAAGACGTTTGGCTGGGGAACGAAGGCGCGGGTCAAAGGTACCGCAGAGTCGATCAAAGGAGCGGTCAAAGAGGGAGTCGGGCGAATCATTGGCGACGACCAGATGGCCGGCGAAGGATCGGTAGAGCGGGCTGCGGGCGATATCAAGGATGCCGCGGGTACGCTTGGCCATGCGGTCGGGCAGACGATTCATGATTTGAATCAGTAAGAAGCGAGACATCTGTACCGTTGAGTATCAATTAGGAGTCAGCTCGCATCAGTCTGCCGCAGAAAAGCCAGGATTGGTGGCGGCACCGTGTTTGAAGAACAGGGCGTGGAGTCTTTCTTCGCCAACCAGGCGGCGGAGTTCGATGAAAGCGAAGAGAGGAATGAAAGACAAGAAGATGAGGATGGACCGGCCAATTAGATCTTCGTAGCTCATATTGTGCCAGACGGTTCCGGCGGGTTCGCCGTGAATGAGTCGTTTGATGAACTCTTCCAGGAGATGGAAGCAGAAGACGAGCACACCGTAGAAGACCGACTTCAAGAGGACAGTCTGATAGAGCGGTCTGTCTTCGGCGCTCCTGCCGAGATTGAAGATCTTGCCTATAAGAATGACTTTGCCGATGACGAGAGCGTTGATGATCGCGAAGGTATAGTTCATGGCGTCGTCGCTGATATCGTACTTTCTCAACAGCAGTATCGTGTAGGTCACAATGGCGCAGAAGAAGGCGGCCAGATACGCAGAAATTACGGCGTAGTTGATGAACTCACGCTTGGCTTTTTCCTTGAAGCTCGGTTTGGTGGCGGCGTCGCTTGTCATTTGAGGGAGCTCCTGTTCTGCTTCACCTTCGTGTTGGTATCGCTTGCGGCCCGGCGTATGGGTGGAATTCTACTGCGTTGGGATTTTCGTTGGCTTGAAATCGCCCCCTTGAGTCTAGGCGGTTCAGATGAAGCCGTCGAAGATGGCGCATCGAGATTTGTGGTGAGATGAGCAGATATGGGCCACCCGCCCAACTCTTTGTATCGTCAACGCTATTCTTAACCGCACAATTATCCTATCGATGAACCTTCAACTGGAGAGACGGCATTGACGAGAGATGAGGCTTTGAATCTGGCCAACCATTGGGTAGCGGCCTGGAACAGTCATGATCTGGACACGATCATGACCCACTATGACGATGCAATCGAGTTGACTTCGCCGGCTGCCGCCCAGCTGTTGGGAACGTCCGATGGCAAGGTAGTCGGAAAGGCAAACCTGAGAGCTTACTTCCAGCGAGGACTGGATGCCTACCCTGAACTCCACTTTCGCCTTGAAGACGTGCTGTCGGGCGTAAACAGCGTGGTGCTCTACTACACAAATCAAAAGGGGACGCACACGGCAGAGTTCATGGAGCTGTCAGCGACAGGAAAAGTGGCTCGCGTAGTGGCGAACTACAGTGGCTAGCACTGTCGCTCAGGAGGAGATCAACGCGCTTAGGCAATATAGATGTGAGCCACCCGCCACTGATGGTTCCGCAGGCACAGAGGGTAATGCAGCCCAGGCTAGGCGATATGGCAAGCGTCTGTTGTTGGTTTTCGGCGTCGCACATGATCACACTCCTAGTTTGCGTAGTATTCGGCTACTTGACTGGGGTCGAACTCGAAGGTGACGTGCTCGGTGCCGGGCTGCATGCGGCCTGCATGTCGGTGGCGTAGGGGGTGAGTTTCATGACCTCGCCTACGCGCAAGACTGCGGAGCCGGTGGTGAGGATTCGACCGTTGACCATGACGTAGCCGTGGCTGACGGTTGACGGGCTGCTGCCATGCTGCGGGCGAAGCCGAGGCGGAAGACGATGTTATCGAGGCGACGCTCGAGGAGGCTGACAAGGCTTTCGACCCAGTTGGATTGCTGGAGGGTGCGGGCGCTCCGAACGAAGCGGCGGAGCTGCTCTTCGCGGAGGCCGTAGTGGAAGAGCAGCTTTTTTACTTTTCGCGGAGCTGGGAGCCGAACTCGGAGAGCTTCCGCTTTCTGGCCTGACCGTGCTGACCGGGGGATAATTCGCTTGGCGAGCGCGCCTGGCTTGCCTAGCCCTGGCTCCAGCCCGAGGGCTCGCTACATCTTGAACCTGGTTCGATTGCACATTTTCGTCATCCTTGTCTGGCGCGTCCGTGGAGGGTGCGCGGTTGCCCATTCCTTGGTCACCCCCTCGCCTGACGCTTCGCCAAAAGACAGCCAGGCACTGATGTTTTGCTGAAATAAGACGAGGTTAGTCCTAGATTGGACGCAAGGGGATTTTGCTGAAGAATGACAAAACATAACGGATGCAAGGGCCTGCGAGGAGAGATGGTCAAAGGCTGTAATGGCGAGGGGTTGCAACGCAGCCTATAATGGGCTATGGCAATCGCTAACCCGGCCTCTTCGCAGGCTGGCCCGCAGCCTGAACCGAACAACGAACTGAAGAGTGGTCCGGAGATTAAGGATGCAGGCGCAGGGATTGAGCCGAAGGCGGCTCTTCCTGTCGCGGCTCCGACGGGTCCTTCCAGTACAGCTCCTGCTGTCTTTGAGAGTGTTACGGCTTCGGTCGCATCATCGGGAAAATCGAAGATCGAGATTGGGCTGGATGAGCCGGTGGGAAGCTTCGTATCGCCACTGCCTGCCGCTACTCACGAGGAGTCTTCGGCTTCACATCTTGCGGGATCGTCTGCGGCGGATATTCAGAGCGTCGATGCGAAGTTTCAACGGCTGCTGGAGACGGTGCATGAGAACCGGCCTGGAGACGATCTGGATTTGATCCGGAAGGCGTGGGCCTTCTGTCTGCAACAGCATGAAGGGCAGAAGCGGGCGAGTGGAGAGCCTTATGTGATCCATCCGCTGGAGGTGGGGCAGGTGCTGGCCGAGTTGAAGATGGACTCGACGGCGATTGCGGCGGGGCTGCTGCACGACGCGGTGGAAGATACGGATGTGACATCGGAGGAGATCGCGAAGCAGTTTGGCGATCAGGTGGCGCATATCGTCGAAGGCGTGACCAAGCTCGACAAGATTAAGTTTGCGAATAGGGAAGATCATCAGGCGGAGAACATTCGCAAGATGCTGCTGGCGATGGTGACGGACGTTCGCGTGGTGATCATCAAGCTGGCAGACCGGCTGCATAATATGCGAACGCTGGAGCATCTGAAGCCGGAGAAGCAGCAGAAGATTGCACGGGAGACGCTGGATATTTATGCTCCGCTGGCGCATCGACTGGGCATGGGCAAACTGCGCGGCGAACTGGAGGATCTGGCGTTTCGGTATACCGATCCTTATGGGTATGAGCAGGTGTCGACAGAGGTCGACGCGCTGCGTGGAGCGGGTGAGGAGTTTCTGCGGAAGATTGTGACGCAGATGGAAGAGAAGCTGCGCGAGTTCAAGATTCCGGGGCGGGTGGAGTCGCGGATCAAGCGGCTGTACTCGATTCAACAGAAGCTGCAGGACCAGAAGATTCCTGTGGATCAGGTGTATGACCTGCTGGCGATTCGGGTGATCACGGATACGGTACAGGATTGCTATGCGCTGCTGGGGCTGCTGCATAGTATCTGGCGGCCAGTGCCGGGGCGCATCAAGGACTTTATTGCGATGCCGCGGCCGAATCTTTATCAGTCTCTGCATACGACGCTGATTGCGGAGGGTGGGCACCAATTTGAGGTGCAGATTCGTACGGAAGATATGCATCGCGTGGCCGAAGAGGGTATTGCGGCGCATTGGAAGTACAAGGCTTCGGACAATGTAAGCGCAAAGGATGAGCAGCGGCTGGCGTGGGTGCGGCAGCTGATGGAATGGCAGCGGGAGATGACGGACCCGAACGAGTTCATGTCGACGCTAAAGATCGACCTGTACCCGGAGGAGGTTTACACGTTTACGCCGAAGGGCAAGGTTGTGGTGCTGCCCAAGGATGCCAGCCCGATCGATTTTGCTTATGCCATCCATACCGAGGTTGGGAATACAACCGTCGGTGCGAAGGTGAATGGGCGCATCGTTCCGCTGCGGACGAAGCTGAAGAACGGCGATATTGTCGAGATTTCGATACAGCCGGGGCATACTCCGAGCCGCGACTGGCTTAGCTTTACGAAGAGCTCGAAGGCTCGGAACAAGATTAAGCATTGGCTGAATGAGCATCAGCGACAGCGGGCTCTGGAGATCGGGCGGAAGCTGCTGGAGCGCGAGGCCAGGAAGTACAAGGTATCGCTGAGTAAATATGCAACTGCGGACTTCGACAAGGTTGCTACGGAGTATGGGCTGGGGACCGAGGCGGAGCTGCTGGCCGGGGTGGGGTTTGGGAAGTATTCGGCGCGGCAGGTGCTGAATAAGCTGGAGCCGGGTTCGACGATGGCGGTGGAACCGGCGACGCCTGAGAGTGGCGTGGGCAATGCCATTGGGCAGATGTCCGAAGCTGTGAAGCGGGTGTTCTTTGGAAAAGGCTCGGACTCGCTGCAGGTGGAGGGGCAGGACGATCTGCTGGTGTACCGGGCTCGTTGTTGTAACCCGATTCGTGGTGAGGAGATTATCGGGTATGTGACGCGGGGTAAGGGCGTGGCGGTGCACGCGAGAAGTTGTCCTAATGTGCAGAATTTGTTGTATGAGTCGGACAGGCGGATTCAGGTGGAGTGGGCGCCGACACCGACGGAGCCCGGGACGGCAAAGGCTCAAACGTATCCGGTGAAGCTGACGGTGTTGTGTGATGATCGGACTGGATTATTGAAGGAGTTCACGGCGATTATTGCGGATGATGGGACGAATATTCGCAGCGTGGATTCGAAGTCGGAGCCGGATGGGACGGCTGTGGTGGACTTCATTGTAGAGACGGTGGATGTGCGGCATCTGAACCGACTGGTGCAGAATTTGCGTCGGGTGCCTGGGGTGAGGGACGTGCAGCGGGTGCAGAAGATCTAGGTCTAGAGATGAGGCGATAGTTTTGTCCTTGCAGCCGAAGATTTTAATTTCGCGACATACGAACCACTGATCACATAAACGTCCTAAACGAAATTGAACGTGTAACTTCGATGCGCCTCTAGTCGGGCAGAAACGCTACCGTCAGGTTTTGGATTGAACTGTGTTTTTGAGATAGAGGCGATCTTTTGCCCCTGCGGCGGGCGGAAGATGAATTCGTCTGTTCTATCGGGGCGAATCGTGCAAGATGAACACTTTCCGCCAGTCCATCGCAGGTCGATTTCTGCCCCGCCGCGAACGCGAAGACCTTTGACTTCTCCGTTGAGCCATGCTGAAGGCAGTGCGGGGAGCAGGTCGATAGATCCAGAGTGGCTCTGCACCAGCATCTCGGCGATGGCTGCGGTCGCTCCGAAATTGCCGTCGATCTGAAATATCTGGCTCTTTCCAGCAGGGTGTGTGTCGAAGAGGTTGATGTTAGTGCTGTGCTGCATGAGCATGGAGAGCGACTCCCACGCTTTGTCGCCATCACCGAGACGCGTCCAGAAACCAACGGCCCAGGCGCGGCTCCATCCAGTGTATGCGCCGCCATTAGCAAGACGGCGTTCGAGTGAGACGCGCGCTGCTTTTGCTAAATCAGGTGTGCTGCGCGGGGTAATTTCACTGCCAGGATAGAGCGGATACATGTGCGACATGTGGCGCTGTCCTGGGGTGCTCTCTTCAAAGTCGATGGACCACTCCTGAAGCTGGCCATATCTGCCGATCTGATACGGCACGAGACGGGATCGCGCAGTTTCGAGCTTTACAGCAAAGTCGTGATCGATGCCAAGTTCTTTCGAGGCTGTGATGCAGTTGGTGAAGAGCTCGCGGATGAGGGCCATGTCCATGGTGCATCCGGCGCTTGTCATGGCGCTTTTGCCATCGGGAGCAAGGAAGTCATTTTCAGTTGAGAAGGACGGGCAGGTGGTGAGGTGTCCTTTGCCGTCTTCGATAAGCCATGCGAGGCAGAACTCGGCAGAGCCTTTCATCAGTGGATAAGCACGGGTGCGGAGGAATTCGCGGTCTCGGTTGAAAAGATAATGCTCATACAAATGCGCGCAAAGCCATGGGCCGCTCATTCCCCAATTGGCCCATGTAGGCTGACCTACACCCATGCCGACGGGATTGGATGCGCGCCAGAGATCGATATTGTGGTGCGAGACCCATCCGGGAAGGCCGTAGGTTTCCTGCGCGGTGCGCGCTCCGTTTTTGCTGAGATCGTCGATCAGATCAAAGAGGGGTTCGGTGCATTCGCTCAGATTGCAGGTTTCGGCTGGCCAATAGTTCATCTGGACATTGATGTTGGATGTCCAGTTGCTGCTCCAAGGCGGAGTGACTTGATAGTTCCAGATGCCTTGCAGGTTTGCCGGCTGTGAGCCAGGACGCGAGCTGCCGATGAGGAGATAACGACCGTACTGGAAATAGAGGGCGACCAGGGATGGGTCTGGGTTCGCGGCAAAATTTTTGAGACGCTGGTCTGTGGGTTGGGATGTGTTCTGCGAGCCAAGATTCAGCGAGACACGGCGGAAAAGTTTTTGATGGTCCTCGATGTGGCGCTTGTGAAGATCGTCGAAGAACTTGGTGGCGGCTGTGTCGAGTTGTTTCGCTGCTCCTGCTGAGATTTCGTTTACAGGTGCGTCGGGAGTGGACTGGAATCCGCGAAATCCTGTTGCGGCTGTAAGCAGGATTGTAAGAGTGGAAGCGTTCGTAATGACGAGTTTTTCGCCATCTGCTTTGATATCGCCCTCTTCTGTTTTCGCCTGAAGTATCGAAGCAAAGTACATGCCTTCGCCGATTTCATCGGACATCACAACAGGTTTTTCACTACCTGGATGACCTGCTCCAGCAACATGCTTTGGCGCTTTGCCGGTCAGCAGTAACCGATTGTTCTGAAGTGGTTGTACAGATTTTCCTAAAAGGCTATCGAGCGAGAGGGTGCAGGAGATTGAGTTTGGTTTGCTTGCTGTTGCGCGAAAGACGATGACCTGGTCTGGAGCTGACACAAAGACTTCGCGCCCAAACTGTACGCCATCAATAGCGTATTGCGTGCGTGCACAGGCTGTTTCCAGGTTGAGTTCACGACGGTATCCGGTGGCTTGTCCCGAATGCGTGAACTCGATGCGGAGATTGCCAAGAGGTTGATAGGCTTCCGCAAAGAGTCCTTGCATCTTTTGACAGAGTTTATCGGCAAGGTGGTAGTCCTGTTGCTCCAATACAGCGCGGCGTATGTCGGCGAGGTGGCTCTTTGCGTCAGGATTGTTGCCATTTACTGGTTTGCCGGACCATAAGGTGTCTTCGTTGAACTGAAGAAGTTCTTTGGATGGGCTTGCGTCTTCTCCGCCGCCGAAGACCATGGCTCCGAGACGTCCATTGCCGATGGGCAGGGCGTCTACCCATTGCGCGGCAGGTTTGTCATACCAAAGTGTCAGATCGCTTGATGGTTCTGTTGCAGGAGTTTCTGAGAATCCAAAACGTTTTGTAAGACCGAGTGTGCCGAGAGTTGCGGATGACGTCTTGAGAAACCTGCGCCGCGTGTACCTGCCCATGAGATCAACCTTTCCAGGTGAATCGACCGAATTATTAATGTTGACGCAATCAGTGGATTATTGCGGCACCCCATTTATTTTTGATGATTTGGAACCGGCAAAGCTATCGCGGTGGATTCAGATTTGCCAGATAGCTGTGCAGGATTGCGTTGAACCGGTCGGTGGCTTCGAGGTTTGGTAGGTGGCCTATGCCTTCGAAGATTTCGAGGTGGGAGTGCGGGATGGATTGGTGCATCTGCTTTGCGGTTTCGAGGGGGATGTAAGAGTCTTCCGTGCCTACGATGATGAGGGTGGGGACGGTGATTCGGGTGAGGGATTCGGTGTAGTCCTTGCGGAGGGCGCGACCTCGAAGCGCGGCGGCGGCTCCTGCGGGTGGGGTACGGGCGATCATGGTGAAGACTTTTACGGCTATTTCGGGGTCTCTCTTCAGGGAGGTTGGGGCGATTAGTTTTGAGATCATCTCGCCGCCGGGAAGGACGGAGCCTTGTTGGAGGAAACGGTCGGCTGTAGCGCGGCGGATTTTGATGGCTTCTTCGGTGTCGGCTTGAGGGAAGGTTGCGGCGAGGATGAGGCCGGAGAAGCGTTGAGGGTATTGCTCGGCGAAGGCCATGGCGATCTGGCCTCCCATGGAGAGGCCGGCGATGACCGCTTTGGGGATGTTCAGGTGGTCAAGTAGGGCGTTGATGTCGGACGCCATGGTTTCGAGTGTGGTGGCTTCGGCTGTGGGGACTTCGGATGCTCCGTAGCCGCGGATGTCGTAGGTGATGACGCGGTACTTCCAGGTGAGGGCGGCTAGTTGCGGGTCCCACATGGATTGATTGAAGGGGTGGCCGTGAATGAAGAGGATCGCAGGGCCTGTGCCCTGGTCGCGATAGGCGATGGAGACGCCATTGATGTGGGCGGTGTTCATGCTTTTTTCTCCAGATGCTTACCGGAGAGGTCTTCGAGGGCCTGGATGAGGGCGTGGTTGCCGAGGCCGCCTTTGCCGTCGCTCTGGAGCTTGTTGTAGAGCTGGTGGACGAGGCTGGTGCCGAGTAAGGGCAGGCCTAGCTCGCGCGCGGATTCGAGGACGAGGCGGAGGTCCTTTTGCTGGAGGTCGATGGAGAAGCCGGGCTTCCAGTAGCCTTCGATGGCTTGAGGGGCGCGGTTTGAGAGCATCCAGCTGCCGCCTGCTCCGGCTTCGACGGCCTGCACTGCTTTGGATAGGTCGATGCCTGCGGCGCAGCCCAGGAGGAGGGCTTCGCTGACAGCGAGCATGTTGACGACGACGAGGATCTGGTTCATCAGCTTGGTGGTTTGGCCGGCGCCGCTGGGGCCCATGTGGGTGATGCGTGTGCCGATGGCTTCGAGGATGGGCTTGATGCGGTTGAAGGCGTCTTCAGGGCCTCCGACCATGATGCTGAGGGTGCCTTTGGCTGCGCCTTCGCTGCCTCCGGAGACAGGGGCGTCGAGGAGGGTGATGTTCTTTTCGGCGAGGGTCTGGCTGAAGCGCCTGGTTTCGGCGGGGCTGATAGTGCTGAGATCGATGATGGTGGTGCCGGGGCGGAGTGATTTCGCCAGGCCTTCTTTGCCGAAGAGGACGGCTTCGACGTCGGGGGTGTCGCTGACGCAGATGAGGATGGTGTCGGAGGTTTCGGCGAGGGATTGCAGGGTTGGGGCGATGGTGAGATTCAGGTCTTTTTTGAGGGCCTCGGATTTTTCAGCGGTTCTGTTCCAGATGGTTACGGGGTGATTTTTCTCGACGAGGTTTTTGACCATGCCGCGTCCCATGATGCCGAGGCCGACGAATCCGATGCGTGATGTCATGGAGGTAGTATTCACTGCCAGAGGGACGGAGGACAACGCGGCCTGAATATTTTCAGGGAGCGCTTGCGGTCTTTTGGTCGCCATAGTAAGGTTGAAGCCAAGATGATTATTTCCTCCAGCCGATTTATTAGCTTTATTTACCGCTACTGGTATCCGGTAGCGGCATCGGCGGAGTAGGTTCCATCTGAGAGATAGCTGAAAGTTTCAGTTGAGATCGACATCCACACGAGCCGCGACCGCCAAGGTTGCGGCTTTTGTTTTGTGCTTTTGTTTCGCGCGAGGTAGTGAGGAGCGTTTATGAGTACGACAGCGGCGATGGTGAATCCGGCAGGGCCTGTGCGATCGGCGGCGGGACGATTTGGGATCTATGGCGGCAGATATGTTCCGGAGACGCTGATGGCGGCGTTGGAGGAACTGGAGGCGGCTTATGCCGAAGCTCAGAAGGACGTGGCGTTTCAGGCTGAGCTGGATGATCTGCTGAAGAACTATTGCGGGCGTCCTACTCCGCTGTACTTTGCCAAGCGGCTTACGGAGCACTGTGGCGGGGCGAAGATTTATCTGAAACGTGAAGACCTGCTGCATACGGGCGCTCATAAGATCAACAATGCGCTGGGGCAGGGGCTGCTGGCTCGGCGGATGGGGAAGAAGAGGATCATCGCTGAGACGGGCGCGGGGCAGCATGGAGTGGCTACAGCGACGGTGTGTGCGCTGTTCGGCATGGAATGCGTGATCTACATGGGCGAGGAGGACATGCGGCGGCAGGAGCTGAATGTCTACCGGATGCGTCTGCTGGGGGCTGAGGTGCGTGGGGTTTCGGCGGGGTCGGCGACGCTGAAGGATGCGATCTCGGAGGCGATGCGTGATTGGGTCACGAATGTACGGACGACGTATTACATCCTGGGGAGCGCGCTGGGGGCGCATCCTTACCCGACGATGGTGCGGGATTTTCATCGCGTGATCAGCAAAGAGGCAAAGCGGCAGGTGATGGAGCAGGAAGGCAAGTTGCCAACGGCGATTGTGGCTTGTGTGGGTGGTGGGTCGAATGCGATTGGTGCGTTTTACGAGTTTCTCGGCGATGCAAATGTTCAGTTGATTGGTGTGGAAGCCGGTGGACGTGGGACTGCGTTGGGCGAACATGCGGCGCGGTTTCAGAAGGTCGGCGGTGGCGTGCCGGGTGTGCTGCAGGGAACTTACAGCTATGTGTTGCAGGATGATGCTGGGCAGATTGCTTTGACGCACTCTGTGAGTGCGGGGCTGGACTATGCGAGCGTGGGCCCGGAGCATGCGATGCTGCATGACTCGGGACGGGCGACGTATGTTTCGTGCACGGATGACGAGGCTCTGAAAGCTGTAGTGACGCTGGCGAAGACCGAAGGGATTCTTCCGGCGCTGGAGAGCGCTCATGCAGTGGCAGAGGCAATTCGTTTGGCTCCGACGATGGCGAAGACGGATGTGCTGATGGTGAATCTGTCGGGGCGTGGGGATAAGGATATGGGGATTCTGGCGAGGGAGTTGGACTTGAAGGCGCGTCGAAGGAGAAGGCATGATGGCGTCTACCGAGCATCACATCACGCTATTAATTGAAGGATGGAACGAGGGTTCGACAAGGTTGCCTTCACTAAAATGCTCCAGCACGAGTTCGGTTTCGTCGCTGACGGCAGCGAAGAACATGACTGACCAAGTACTCGAACGCACGCCTCTCGAAATCAACGTTTTGAGTGCAGACATCAAGCGGATCAGTTCGTTAGCTCAGCAGCATGGGCGCAATCGTATCCTCAGGGAATTCTTCGACGTCAGCAATACCGGAGGACTCATGCCGATAAGCTTCCGTACCAAGCCCGGCATTGTTGCCTACCTCACGGCAGGTGATCCAGACCTGGCGACTACGCGGGACATTGCTCTGGCTGCGATTGATAACGGTGCCGATGTGATTGAGTTGGGTGTGCCGTTCAGCGATCCGCTGGCGGATGGGCCGGTGATTCAGCGGGCCAGTGAGCGGGCAGTGGCAAAGGGGACTCGGCTGACGGATGTGCTTGGGCTGGCGAAGGAGTTGCGTGCGGCGAGGCCTGCGGCGGGGTTGATTTTGTTTTCGTATCTGAACCCTGTGGTGCGGATGGGGATGACGACGTTTTGTGCGAAGGCTGCGGAGGCCGGTGCGGATGGGGTTCTGCTGACGGACATGATTGTGGAAGAAGCTGATGAGTATCTGGAGGCGATGAAGGCGAATACGCTGGCTCCGGTATTTCTGGCGGCTCCGACCAGTCCTGATGCTCGATTGAAGGCGATTGCGGGAGCTTCGCAGGGGTTTGTGTATGCCATCTCGCGGGTGGGGATTACGGGGACTCAGCAGAAGGTTGAGGGGGATGCCGCTGAGCTGGTGGGGAGGCTACGGAAGTTTACGAAGCTGCCGATTGCGGTGGGGTTTGGGATTTCGAACGCTGAGCATGTGAAGGCTGTGGGAGAGTTTGCTGATGCGGCGATTATTGGCAGTGCCCTGGTGGCTTTGATTGAAAAAAGCGAGCCGAGTGAGGCAGCTGGCGCGGTAGGACGATTTATTGCGGGGTTGCAGGCATGAGGCTTGCGAGTAGAGTTGCGGGGATGGCCGATGCAGCAGACGGTTATCATGGAAGGTACAAAATTATTCCGCAGCGGACGAATCCGGTAGATGCAAGACCGGTAAGAACGCCGCTGCAAGGTGAGGCGACTGCATGGAGATATCCGACTGGCGGAAGAAGATTGATGAGCTGGATGAGCAGATTGTTCGACTCATTAACCAGCGTGCGGCGGCTGCGGAGGCCATCGGCGAGCTTAAGAGAGCGGTTGAGCTTCCGGTCTACGAGCCTCAACGAGAGCAGGCGGTTCTTGAACATGTGCGCGCGGTCAATCCAGGGCCTCTGGATGATGCCGAGTTGCTGCATGTGTATGAACGGATTATCGACGTGATGCGGACCTTGCAGCGTCGTAGGTAGTTGAGTTTTTAGATGCAAAGATAATTTGTACCGAATTTAGTTACATAAAGAGAGCGGACCATGATCGTAGCAATGCAGGACCATGCAACAGAGGAAAACATTCAGCAGGTGATCGAGCGGATGGTTGAGCTCGGCTTCAACGTTCACCGCACGACGGGCGCAGCACAGACGATTCTGGCGGGCGTTGGAACGCCGGAGCACTTTGAAGTTGCGGAGTTCAAGGTGCTGGCTGGTGTGCATGATGCGTATCGCATCTCATCGCCGTACAAGCTGGCAGGGCGGAACTTTCGGCCAGAGGGCACGAAGATCACGTTCCCGAATGGCGTTGTGGTAGGCGGTAAGGAAGTCATCATCATGTCGGGGCCTTGTTCGGTGGAGTCGCATGAGCAGATTCTGCTGAGTGCGAAGCAGGTGGCCGCGGCGGGTGCGAAGTTCCTGCGTGGTGGCGCATTCAAACCGCGTAGTTCGCCGTACAGCTTCCAGGGTATGGGACTGGAGGGGTTGAAGCTGCTGCGTGAAGTGAGCAACGAGACCGGCCTGTTGGTGATCACCGAGGTGATGGAGATCTCGCAGATCGAACTGATGCTGCCGTATATCGACTGCTTCCAGGTGGGCGCGCGCAACATGCAGAACTTCAATCTGCTGCGGGAGCTTGGACATGTGCGTAAGCCGGTGTTGTTGAAGCGCGGCATCTCGGCGACGATTGAAGAAGTGCTGTTGAGCGCGGAGTACATTCTGTCGGGTGGCAACTATGACCTGATGCTGTGCGAGCGCGGCATCCGTACGTACGAGACGTACACGCGCAACACGATGGATATCTCGGCGATTCCTGTGCTGAAGAAGCTGACGCATCTTCCTGTGATGGGCGATCCTTCGCATGGCGTGGGCATTCGCGATCTGGTGCCGCCGATGGCGCTTGCGAGCGTTGCGGCCGGAGCAGATGGATTGCTGATGGAGATGCATCCGAATCCTGATAAGGCGATGAGCGATGGCGCGCAGAGCCTGTATCCGGAGCAACTGGAGAAGCTGGTATCGCAGCTGCGTCAGCTGGCTCCGGTGGTCGGTCGGACGGTTGCATAGACGATGCCTGCTAGTGCTATAGAGCGCGTTCTCATCATCGGTACGGGGCTGATCGGGGCTTCGATTGGGTTGGCCCTGCGAGGGGCGGGCTTTGTGGGCCGTATCGATGGATGGGACATGAGCTCGCTGGAGAGAGCGGCGGCGCTGCAGATGGGCGCCGTCGATGGAGTTGCCGCCGATCGCGATGCCGCACTGGAGTTGGCGCGTGCGGCGGATGTGATCGTGCTGGCGGTTCCGGTGCTGGCGATCAAGGACTGGATGCAGACGCTGGCGCCGATTCTGCACTGCGGGCCAGCTTGTGACGGATGTGGGAAGTACGAAGCTTGAGATTGCGGAGTTGGGCGCGGCTCTATTTAGCAGTGCAGAGACTGCAGAGTTTTTGCCGGGGCATCCGATGGCGGGAAGGAATCGGGCGGCGCAATGCTTGGAGAGGCGAAGCTCTTCAACGGAGCGATGTGGCTGTTTACGCCGGCTGCAGCTGAACAAGGTGCACTCGATAAAGAATGGCGGAAGTGGATCGGCTTCTTCGGAGCACGGACGCTGGATATGGATGCGGCAAGGCATGATGAGCTGTGCGCATGGGTGAGTCATCTGCCGCAAATGCTGTCGACGGCGTTGGCGGCACTACTAGAAGATACGTTTGGAGATGCGCCTGAGATTGCCGCGATTGGCGGGCGGGCGCTACGGGAGACGACGCGACTGGGTGCGAGTCCGTACAGCATGTGGCGCGATGTGGCGATGACGAATACCGGGCCGATTGCTGACACACTGTTGGCGTTGGAACAGCGGTTGACGCACGTGCGGGAGAATCTGCGGACGCCTGAGTTGCGGGATGAGTTTTTGCTGGCAAATGAGTTTCGGAAGAAGCATTAGAGCAGTTGCTGTTCAATTGAGATTGAGAGACGTGTGAGCGAATTAATGACAGATCGGAATATCAGCCTGGCCGATGTGACGGCAGCACGTGAGAGGCTGCGTGGCTCAATCTACTATTCGCCTTGCCCGCACTCGCAGATGTTGTCGGCACTGACGGGACAGCAGGTTTATTTAAAGCTTGAAAACCTGCAGATGACGGGGAGCTTCAAGGAGCGCGGTGCGTTGAATCGCATTGCGACGCTTACTCCGGAGCAGGCGGCTCGGGGCGTGGTCGCGGCGAGCGCGGGGAATCATGCGCAGGGTGTGGCTTATCACGCGACGAAGCGAGGAATTCGTGCGCTGATTGTGATGCCGCTGGCTACGCCGTTGGTGAAGGTGACGGCTACGCGGGGGTTTGGCGCCGAAGTAGTGTTGCATGGGGCCAATTACGACGAGGCCTGTGTCGAGGCTACGCGGCTGTGTGAGGCGGAGGGGATGACGTTTATCCATCCGTTTGACGATTCCGTTGTGATGGCAGGGCAAGGCTCGATTGGCCTGGAGTTGCTGGAGCAGGTTCCACAGCTTGAGGCCGTTGTGGTGCCGATTGGCGGCGGCGGACTGATTGGTGGGATTGCGTGTGCGATCAAGGAATCGCGGCCGGATATTCGCGTGGTGGGAGTGCAGACGTCGAGGCTGCCTTCGATGTCTGTGGCGGTGGAACAGCATCATCCGGTGACGCTTGATCCGTCGACTACGATTGCCGATGGTATTGCGGTGCGGCGAGCTGGAGACGTTACGTTTCCGGTGGTCGATAAGTATGTCGATGAGATTGTGACCGTCGACGAGGATGAGATTGCTTCGGCGATTCTTGTTTTGCTGGAGCGAGAGAAGACGCTGGCCGAGGGCGCGGGTGCCACGGCGCTGGCGGCGTTACTGCAGAAGAAGACTTCGCTGCAAGGGCGGCACACTGCGGTTTTGGTATCCGGTGGCAATATTGATGTGACGCTGTTGTCACGGATTATTGAGCGTGGTCTGGTGCAAGATGGGCGAATGATCCGGCTACGGATTCATCTGCTGGATAAACCGGGTGCTTTGGCGGAGTTGACGAAACTAATTGCGAACTATCGCGTGAATATCGTGGATACGCTTTATAACCGGGCCTACTATGGCGTGAACCTGGGGGATACAACGATCGATATTACGCTCGAGACTCGCGGGCGGGAACAGGTGCAGGAACTACTTGCGGCATTGGATGATGGCGGATATGTGTACAGCAGGGTGGTGTAAGGCTCAGGCTTTTTCGTAGTGAAAGTGGAGTTCCTGCTCGCTGGCTACGGGCTCGCCGTTGCGTGTGGCTGGGTGAAAGGTCCACTGTTGGACGGTCGCAATTACAGTTTCGTCGATGCCATGGCCCAGGCCGCTGGTTATTTTCAGATCAGAGATTTTTCCTGTCGCATCGATGACGATATCGACGATGACATCGCCTTTTGTGCCGCTGGGAAGAACGGAGAGATCGGGCTTTGGCGTGGGGAAGAAACTCGCTAAAGCTATGTCGACGTTGCCGGAGCCGAGTGCGTCAGCTCCGACCGTGGAGTCGGGCTGCGCGGAGACAGGTGAGTTTGTGTTGGGTGAGGCGGTGGGTTTCGTCTTTGTTTTGGGTAGTGTTGGAAGCGGAGACTTGGATTCGGCCAGTTGTGGCGCGGTTTTTGGCGTAGCTGTGGGGGATTGTGCAGGTGCACGGCCGGGCAGGTAGGCGAGGATGAGATTGCTGCCGTGGTCGGTTCCTGGGAGGCGAATGGGCGCGACCCACGGCTTGCTGTGATGGATCAGGATGGCGAGGACGAAGAGGTGCGCGGCGACGGAACCGATGATGTGCTTCGAGGTGCGATGCGGCGCAGCGACTGGTTTGCCGATGGTCTCCATGCTGTCTCCCCTTAGCCCTTTTAGGTTTAGACGCGAGTGAACTGGGTCTGCTGCTTTTCTTTGTGGCGCTCGATGGCCAAAGCGATGAGGCGATCGATGAGTTCCTTGTAGGAAAGGCCGGTGGCTTCCCAGAGTTTTGGGTACATGCTGATGCTGGTGAAGCCAGGCATCGTATTGATTTCGTTGAGGTAGATGCGGGGTTTGGTGCCCTTTTTCGCTGGCTCCATGAGGAAGTCGACACGGGCGAGACCGGCGCAGTCGCAGGCGCGGAAGGCGGCGATGGCCATCTGGCGGATCTGTTTTGATTCGGCTGCGGTGAGTTTTGCGGGGATGATGGGGATGCTGGTGTCGGATTGGTATTTGGCTTCGTAGTCGTAGAACTCGGCGCCGGGGACGATTTCGCCAACGACGGAGGCTTCGGGGGAGTCGTTGCCGAGGACGGAGACTTCGAGTTCGCGGGGCTTGGCGTTGGGGCCGCCTACGCCTTGTTCGATGATGAGTTTGCGGTCGAAGCTGGCGGCGAGGTCCATTGCGGGGGCGAGTTCGCTGCGGTCGTGGACCTTGCTGATGCCTACGGAAGAGCCTAGATTCGCGGGTTTTACGAAGACCGGGTAGGTGAGGGACCTCTCGATGAGCCTGGTGCAGCGCTTGGGATCGGCGCGCCATTCGCTGCGTATGAGGCTGACGTGTGGGGTTTGCGGGAGGCCGGCGGCGGCGAAGAGCTGCTTCATGGCGGTCTTGTCCATGCCGGTGGCGGAGCCCAGAACGCCGGAGCCAACATACGCTATATCAGCGAGTTCGAAGAGGCCCTGGATGGTGCCGTCTTCGCCGAAGGTGCCGTGGAGGACGGGGAAGATCACGTCGAGGGTCCTGGACAGGGCGCCGTTTTGCTGGGCGAGGTCGGCGCTGGCGGAGAGCTGGATGGCGCTGGAGTGCTGGATTGGTGCGGGTTTTGTGTCGCCGGCGAGGAGGTTCTGGGCATCGGTGGAGGTGAGCCACTGGCCTTGTTTGGTGATGCCGATGGGGACGACTTCGTACTTCTTTTTGTCGATGGCTTTGAGGATGCTGGCGGCAGAGAGGAGTGAGACTTCGTGCTCGCCGGAGCGGCCGCCGAAGAGGATGCCAATGCGTAGTTTTTTCTTCATGTCTGAGTACAAGTTTCTACTAATTTTTCGGTTTTTGTTGGCGGAAAAAATTGGGCAGGGAAAAGGTGGTTTTTGCTGGGGGTTTTTGAGTTTTTGGGTGTTTGCGGGTGGTTAATTTGTGGACAGAATGTGGTGGATTGGGTGGCAAAGATGGTTTGTGGGATGACGTTTTTTGAAGGGCGGATTTTTTGCAGTTTTTGGGGATTTATTTTGAGAGGAAGGGATATCTGGAGCCTATGACTGTTGCCATTAGTTACTAAAGTAACTAATGAAATCATCGAATCGTTTGTTGAGGTTGAAGCTGAAGCGAGCTGCTGAACGCACTCCTCGATTCGTAAACAATGTGGCTGCGGGTCTTGTGAAAACCAGCACCAATCCAAAACGCACGCAAATCTCGGCGGACATTCATTATACATGAAGTTACTTTGGTTACACTTGTCCTCGTGCCACTCACATTGGGACGGTTACACTGAAGTTGTACCCCACCACTCCCGATGGGTGACATCACTGATCGAATCGCATTGCTACCTTGGTTTTGATCCACTTGTCCGGCTTGTTTTGCTCTGATTTTGAAGCCTTGAACAACTGCAGTTCATTGACCAAGGAGCTTTATGAGTTTTCATATTTCACGGGACATCTTTTGTGTCACCGTACTGGCAGTCCTCCTCGCAACGGGATTTGAATCGAACGGAACCGCACAGACAACCACACCGACAGCAAGCTCAAAAAACATCTCACTTGGAGACATGGGAGCGATGAACGGCTGGGTGCCATCGCCAAACGATGCCTGGCACCAAGACATTAGCAAGGCCCCGGTCGATCCAGCTTCAAGCACAATCATCAATACCAGCGGGGATCTCGCAGACGAACATCTGCATCCGGATTTCGGAAGCTACTTCGGAATTCCTTACACGGTCGTAGACTCGAGCGTTACTCCCCTCGTTCCAGTGACACCGCTTTGGTATGTGGGCGATAGCGATATCACTCTCTACCCCATGACACCGACCACGCCGATTGAAGGCACTCCGGGGCCATGCCCAACGGATGGAAACGATCGGCACGCTATCGTGCTCGACCGCAACACCGGGGTTGGCTATGAACTTTTTCAGGCGTCTTATTGCAATTCCAAATGGACTGCTACAAGCACTGCCCTATGGGATTTCACGGAGACAGAGAATCGCCCCTACTCTTTGACTTCAGCCGATGCGGCGGGCTTGTCCATCTTTGAAGGATTGATTCGCTACGACGAGATCCTGGCAGGTTCGATCAACCACGCAATTCGGTTTACGGCCACCTTCACCAAGAATGATGCAAATGGCGGCTACTATACAGCCCCCGCAACTCATGCGGCCGGCAATAACTGGGGAACCGGCAACATCATAGGGATGCGGATACGTCTGAATGCCAACTTCGACATCTCAGGGTTCTCTCCGACGAACCAGATCATCCTGAAGGCGATGAAGCAGTATGGGATGATCCTCGCCGATAACGGCGGGACCATGTTCTTCCAGGGCACGCCCGATCCGCGATGGGATGACAATGATCTGGATGCTTTGAAAGCGATACCCTCTTCCGACTTCGAAGTCGTGAAGATGGCTCCAGCCTACGATTCTGCGACGGCTCCGACTGGCGCGGCACCTAAGATCGTGAGCTTCACCGCTTCGCAGACCAATGTAGCTCCGGGCACGCCTGTTGTTCTGACGCCAGTTGTCACCGGCGCTTCCTACAGCTATGTTGATTTGGCCGGATTCACCCGCGGACCGATTACGGTCACGCCTTCGGCGACAACCACCTATAACCTGACCAGCAGGAATGCCTTCGGAACCTCGACCACTCCGGTGACGGTCACGGTGGAGGGCGACAGCAGCAAACCCACCCTGGCCTTCACTGCCATCCCCGCGCAGACATATGGTGCTACCCCCTTCGCGGTCTCGGCCACCTCGAACTCCTCCGGAGCTATTACCTACTCGGTCGTCAGCGGTCCGGCGACTCTCTCGGGCGGCAAAATCACTCTCAATGGCGTTGGTACGGTTACGTTGAAGGCGAGTCAGGCAGCCGCCGGGGGCTACCCCTCTGCCACGGCAACAATCAGCTTCAACGTCAACGGAGCTACGCCTACTCTCACCTTTGCTACTATTCCGGACCAGACGTACGGTGCCGGGCCGTTCACTATCTCGGCAAAGTCGAACTCGTCCGGAGCCATCACCTACTCGGTGGTCAGCGGCCCGGCTACGATCTCCGGGAACACCGTCAGCTTTACGAAAACCGGCAGAGTTACTTTGATAGCCAACCAGGTGGCGATTGGCAACTTCGCTACCGGAACAGCAACGATTAGCTTTAACGTCAACGGGACAATACCCACCCTGGCCTTTGCTGCTATCCCGAGCAAGACGTACGGCGCTGCACCCTTTGCCATCTCGTCAACCTCCAATTCCTCCGGGGCCATCACCTACTCGGTGGTCAGCGGGCCGGCCACGATCTCCGATAACACCGTCAGTGTTAACGGCGTTGGCGCAGTTACGTTGAAGGCGAGTCAGGCAGCCGCTGGAGGCTACACGTCCGACACGGCAACAACCAGCTTCAACGTGACTGCATCCACACCTGCCCTAGCCTTTGCTGCGATTCCGAGCAAGGCATACGGTTCTGCGCCCTTCATGGTGTCGGCGGCGTCGAACTCGTCTGGAGCCATTACCTACTCGGTAGTGAGTGGGCCGGCCACTATCGCCGGTAATACCATCAGTGTCAGCGGTATCGGCGCGGTTACGTTGAAGGCGAGCCAGGTAGCCGCTGGGGGCTACACCTCCGCCACCGCGACAACCAGTTTCAATATCAACGCGGCAACACCCAGCCTGACCGTTGCCGCAACCCCGAGCGAGCTACACTACGCAACCTTCACGTTGTCGACGACGTCGAACTCCTCCGGGGTTATCACCTACTCGGTTGTTAGCGGGCCGGCTACCATCGCCGGCAACACGATTACTGTCACTGGCGCAGGCACGGTTACGGTGCAGGCGAGCCTGGCAGCCGCGGGAGACTATACCTCCGCCACTGCGACTGTTAGTTTCGCTGAATCGCCTTCGTCGTCTGCCGCCGGGGATTTCATCCTTCCGACGAACGTCCCGGCGATTACGATCCTGCCGGGCCAATCCGAAGACCTAACGATCGATGTCACATCGATCAATGGCTTCGCGGGGACAATCTCCTTCAACTGTAATGTTCCTCAGATAATGGGAACCGCGTCGTGCTCGGCGACGAGCGTACAACTCGCTAACTCGTCCAAAGCGAATTCCAAGATTACCCTGAGGACTACGGCTCCCACGACTCTTGTGAGTAGAAACCGCGGACCAGTCAGCGGCGGTACGGAAGGCCTTGTATTTCTGGGTGTCCTGGCACCCTTTGGTCTTCCGTTAAGGAGACGCAGGCGAGGCATGTGGGGTCGATTGGCACTTAGCGCCGCATTTGCCGCGACGCTGGTAGGCTGCGGTTCCAGTATCCAAGCCCCGATTACTCCGCCGGGAACTTATGCAGTCGTCGTGACTGCGACAAGCGGGGCTATCTCACACGAGATGACTCTCACTGTGATTGTTAAATAGCTGTCTGCTTCTTGATCTTCACGATCCGTTGTGAAGATCAAGAAGCAGCCCTATTGATTCTGGGAAACGGCTTTCGTTAGTGGATTGCCGTTGCGAGAGCGGCGGAACTGGTGCCGTGAGTCGGGATGTCGCGGCGGGGAGTGTCGGATGACGGCAAGTATTTCTTGTAGACGCTGATGTGGAAGCAGGCCTGCTGAAACTCTTCTTCGACATCGACCTTGCGCTGCTGTACGAGAGGCAGAAGATAGCCGCGGAGCCATGCGATCTGGGTTAGCGAGAGGCCGTGCTTGGCGAGGTCGACGGCCTGGCCGGTGAGGTGCGGGGATGCGGTTTCGCCTTCGGCGGGGGCGGCGTTGCCGTTGGTGCGGAGCAGGCGCTGCTGGAACTCGACGGTGCGGACGGCGGAGTTGACCTGCAAGGGGCGTGTGGAAGCGAGCGTAGAAGGCGCGGGAGAGCGTGGCCAGGAACTGCGCGGTCCAGGGACGGCAGTAGCGGCGATCGGATGGGAGACGCTCATCGACCTGAAGGGCGGGGCTTGTGGGAATGGCGACCAGGAGCTTCTGGCTGCGCATTCTCTCGAGGTCGTCGTCGTTCTGGATGCGGTCGAGGCCGTCGCGGTCGGCTACCTGATTTTGGCGGACGAGTATCTCGTGGGAGCCCTTGAGCGGCCGGGGAACGATGAGGTGGCCGCGCTTGTTGTAGAGTGCGGGCAGAATGACGGGGGTCGAGGCGGCCTCTTCTACGGGCTCAAGCTGGGGACGCTCGGTTGTCTTGCGGACGGCGTTGACTACGGGGATCGGCTTTTCGGCGGAGGCGGACTTTGTGCGGGCTGGGTGAGAGCTAGGGGCGGGGTCTTGGCTTTCGGTGGGCGGTGGGGTCTTGATTGCCAGAGCCTTGTCGACGTGGGGGGCTTCGGAGTTTGATTCGGGAGCGACAGCCTGTTCGGAGGTCGGCTGTGCGGAGGCCGCTTTTAGAAAGTCTGCCGATGTGGCCTTGCGGGCGGGCTCGTTTGCGGCTGTATCGGTCTCTTTTTCGGGGGTGGGTGCGTTGTCGGTCGAGACGACGGAATGAATGGCCGAAGCTCTGCGGCGGGTTGAGGAGCGAACATGCTGGACCGTTGCAGGTGCGTCCTGGTTGCCAGCGTGGCGCTTGTGGGATGCGGCGGTTTCGATGGTGGATTTCTTATGGATGCGCTTCTTTGGAGCAGGTTCAGTGGCTGCCGTCTTATGGGCAGGAGGATGATGCGCCGGTTTGGCGAGCAATGGGGCAGGCAGGAACGACAAAGCTGCAAGCGCCAGAAAGGCCTGAATGGGGGCGTTCAAACGCATCATGATTTAAAGAGGCGCGGAACGCCAGAGCACCTTCTACCTTAGAGACGTACTGAAGATAGTGTAAGTAATCAGGTGGATTCTGTGTACTTTTCGATTAATAGTGGATATTCAGGTGCGGAAGGACTGGATGTGGTTGCGGTAGTTGGTCAGGGCGGTTTTGCAGCGGCGACGGAAGGTCAGGGTGAGGGGGGATTCGCCTAGTTTGTCGTCGGCGATGGCGCTGAGGATGAGCCAGTCGTGCCATTCGCCGCCGGATTGCTGGAGGGACTCGAAGGCAGTGGCCAGTTTGCGGGGGCTGCGGGCGGATTTGGGGGCGGTTTCGGCGATGTAGCGGGCGAGCTTGGCGGTCTTACGGATGGAGTGGAGCTGGTCGGGATCGTCGGGCAGGGCTTCGGAGGGGATGTTCCGGGTGAACCAGCCCTGGACTAGGACGCCAAGTTTGGTGGCGGGGAGGGTTTGGGATTTGGCGGGATCGAGGGCTTCAAGGAGGGACTCGAGGGATCGGGTCAGCCTGGCCTGGTGTTTGTTGAGGATGCGGAGCAGATCGGCTTCGGCTTGAGTGCGCTGATGCTTGAGGGTTTCGCTGAGTTGGTCGGATGCGTCTTTTGTGGAGGCTGTGGTTTTCTCCTGGATGAGGTCGATTTGAACGTCGAGGTCGCGGATGTTGCCAGCGGCTCGGCGGAGTTTTTTGAGGAGGCGGCGGGACTCTTTTTCGGGCTTCTGATATGGGGGCAGGCTGGGTAGCAGAGAGAGGAGGGTGAGCTGGGCTTCGACGCGGCGGGTGCTGGTGCGGAGCTTGTGGACCGGCTTGGGGCTGGGGTCGGCGAGGCAGACGGTGATGGCAGCCTCGAGGTTTGTGATTTGCTCCCGGAGGGTCTGGATGGGGCGGGCTGCGGTGGAGGTTGTCATCTTGCTCGGGATATCTGGAGTGTAAAGCCCCGGACGTTGCCGGGGCTTGCGATTTGGGAGGCTAGTTGGACGGATTGGGTTTGCCTACCTTGCGAACGGCCGCGTCAACGAGAGCGAAGAGAAGCTGGTCGTGGTCTTTGTGGGCCTCGGCCTTGATGTATTCGCCGGTCTCTTCGCCTGCTTTCTCGTCCTCGGGGAGGGTGAGGTTGCGGTTTCTGGCGGAGATGACAGCGAGCTGCTGAATGATGTTGAAGTAGCCCTCTTCAGTTTTGCCGCCAATCTCCCAGCATTGGGAGACGGTGCAGGTGAGGATCTGCTCGGTGGTCCAGGTGTGAGGGGGCTCAGTCGTGGGCGGAGTGATGGTGACGGGGGATGGGGTCGGGGTCGGGGAAGCGGCTGGGGACTGGGGTCGAAGGGGGGAACGAGAGTTCTCGTTGCAGCCTGCGAAGAGAAGGAGCGAGGCGGAGAGGGCGATGGTCATGAGGCAGAAGGTCTTCATTGCGGATTCCTTTCTGGCAGAGTTTAGCGATGGTGGTGGTGGTCGTCGCGATGGTTCTGGTTGACCTGGCCGGCGATGGCTCCGATGCCTGCGCCTGCGGCGCCGCCTACGATGGTTCCCTTGAGGCCGCCGCCGAAGAGGGCTCCCAGGGCTGCACCGCCTGCGCCGCCGATGAGGGCTCCCGTGCCGGGGCCTATGCCTCCGCTGTGGTGGTCATCGTGGTGATCGTAGTGATCGTTGTGGTGGTGGTTGTTGTCGTAGTACTGGCCGCCGTGTCCTCCCTTGCGGATACCCTGATTGAAGTTGTCATTGTGGTGCTGGGCGCTTGCGGGAAGGAGGATTGCGAACAGCAGAGGGGTGAGTAAGCTGTTTCGTATCTTCGTCATTTTCGGTTGGATGCTATTTTTGCGACGCATACAGCACCGCCTCGGCAATTTTGCGCAAGGTATCCACGTCTCGGTATCCGTGTCTCACCTCTAAAATCAATTATGGCCGGGTCCCTGATTCGCGGAGTCGTTCATTCAGTCGTCAATCGCGACCTTGGTGAACTCCGTAGTTCGATCTTCCAGAAGGCAGTTCCGTCGCCTGCGCCTGAACTTGCAATTCACCCCTTCGACATTGCCCACGGCACCGACACCAGCGGTCTTATAAGAGGGGAGGATCTTTCGATTGGTTTACGGAGCGGTCTTTGGAGCACCGCGTACTACGGTATCTCGCCTGCCCTGCTGTTCCATCTTATTAATACGCTCAATATCGACCATCGGGACTTTACTTTTCTTGATCTTGGCTCGGGGAAAGGCCGCGCTCTCCTGGTGGCGTCGCGTTTTCCCTTTCGCCGTATCGTCGGGATTGAGCTGTCCTCGCGACTGAGTGCTGTTGCTACGAACAATATTGCGAAGTTCTCTGCGTTGCAACAGTGTCGCGATATCGAAGCCCGCACCGGTGATGCCACCACTCTCGAGTATCCTGCCGGGCCGCTTGTTCTTTATCTTTACAATCCGTTTCTGGCGCCGATGCTTAAGCGATGCCTGCGCAACCTTGCTCGTTCTCTGGCCGATGAGCCGCGCGAGGTGTACCTCATCTACATCAATCCGGCACCAGAGCGATTCATCAGAAGACATGTTCCAGGTCTGCGGAAGCAATGGGAGCAGACCTTCGCGATAAATGAAGAAGATATTCTTGTGGACCGACCCAACTCAACGCAGGAGCGTGTCGCTTTGTATCGCTTCTTATCCGGGGTCTGAACGGTTCAGTCTCGGCTTGTATTTTCGTTGCTCGACTCCGCTCTTTGTGACTACCTTAGTAGACACTTCAAGGAGGAGTGCGTGACCATACCGATTCGTCCGATCCATCCGATCCATCCGATCCCGGCTCCTACGCTGGAACAAACCATTGAGCTTCATCTTCAGGCGAGTTTCGCTTTCGCGGCTGGGCAGCCCAACGCTGAACCGCTCTGGAGCGCTATCCGGCTTGTGGCCAGCGATTATCTGATGGTGCTTTTCCTTGATGGCACGCTCAAGGGATCGAAGCCTGAGGAGGCTTTTTTTGTTCGTTGTGACCGCACTACGATGACTCAGAACGACATCGACAACGGCCGTCTCATCGTTGTTGTGGGCTTTGCGCCTACTCAACCCGCTGAGTTCGTTGTGATCCGCATTGCTCTGATGACTGCGACGCAGCCCTGATCGTTACAGGGCTGCGATCTTCTTCTCCATTCTCGCTATCCACTCTTCGCGGGCTCCAGGCTCCATGGTTTTTACTAATTCCATCGCGCGCGAATATGCCGCCCGAGCTTCATCCTTGTTGCCCGTTGCTGCAAGAGCATCGCCAAGTGCGACCTGTGTCTGAACGGCGTCAGGAGCGATTGCGACGGCCTGTTGCGCTTGAGCCAGCGCTCCGGCGAAGTCCTTCTTCGCACCGAGCGCCTTGGCCTCCTGCACATAACTCAACGCCGAAGCCAGCGGGACGTGAAAGGTTCCTTCGAAGACGAGGACGCCATCCTGAATGGAGGTTGTCGGCTTCAGCGCTTCGAACTCGCGATAAGGATTCAATACGCTGGACCCAAGCTCAAACCCCGTCAGGGTACCCGCGCTGATGAGTACGGGGCCTGTAATCGTGGCTGGAACCGGACGCTGCACATCGCTGAACCAGGAGTCAGGCGTAGGCAGCGGCTTGCATGGAATTCCGTAGTCCTCGGCGCGTAGGAAGGGATCGGCGAAGTACGCGAACCAGCAGTCTTTGATGCCGTGTTCATCGGTATATTTCTTTACCGCGATCAACTGCTGTGCCCAGTCTGTATTCGAGTCGGTGAGGTACTTGTAGGTTTTCGATGGGCCGCCCCAAAGCTCATTCGCATAGGCCATGTAGTTGGGATAAACCAGGAGCGAAGAGGCTACATGCAGGAATAGCAGCACTCCGATCACATATCGCCAGCGACGTGACGAAGCAGTCCACGCCCAGGCTCCGCCAGCGGCAAATACACAGAGAAATATCCATACCGGCAGAATATGGCGTGCGCCAATATTCAGATGTGAGGTCATCGCTACGAGGAGATAGAGGCCGGCAGGCACGAGCAGAAACAGGATCTCGCGCCAGCGGCGAAACCGCCCGGCGATGATTGCAGCGAAGGCAAGGAACACCAGTGCGAGAAAGCCGATTGTCGACTTGATCAGCAGTACGGTTGGGAAGTAATACCAGATTCCGTGTGCGTAGACCTTGCCGAAGAAGTAGCTTGGCATTCCATTTGCCATCGAGCGGACATCGGCCAATCCATATAGATAGGACTCCGGCAGGATATGTAACTTTGCAAGTTGCAATATACCCCGAGCCTCATTTGGAGCCAAGGGTTTTACGTAGTCCACCAGCGAGGGATCGAGCCTGAGGTTGCCCGGGCGGGCGTTGTAGCGGAATCCGTAGAAGGCCCAGAGGACCACCAGGGCAACCGCTCCGATCGCGACTAAAGCACCAGCCAGTCTCAGGGCTCGCTTTACTCGTGGCTCGTCACGGAAACGAAAGACAACTTCACACGCAATCAGCGACACCAGCATTGGCAACAGCAGTACGGCTGAGTGCTTCGTAGCCAGAGCCAGTCCTGTAGCTAAACCAGCAACTAACAGCCGCCTAATCGAAGGTGATTTGCAGTAGCGATAGAAAGCGTAGATGGATGCGAAGAAGAAACATGAAACGCCGATATCGGTTGTAACGAACGCGCCGTGCGCAAGGACGTTCGGCTCAAAGATCAGCAGGATGAGCGCAACGAACGCGGCGCCCACGCCGAACATCTCGTATGCCGCCAGAAAGACCAACAGTCCAAGCACGATCGACAGAGTTCCCGTGGCCATTCGCATGCGGAAGGTCATCATCTTGGCGTGTTCAGGACCGTCGGCGAAGAGCATTTCGCGGCCGTCAAGGTAAGCTTCAGACTTGAAGTAACGATGCTGATCCGGCGGAACATGCATCGGCAATGCAAGTAGCGGCAGGGTTCCCAGCAGCTTCATCAACGGAGGGTGTTCCGGATTGAACCCGAAGTCGTGCGTCTTCCAGGACATGTATCCCGCGAAGATGTGGTCGCCCTCGTCCCAGGTGAGCGACTCCTGATGCACGGTCGAGGCAATCTGCAATCCGAAGATAAGCAGAAGAAGGCACACTCCTGCTACGACGAGGGAACGGCGAGGCTGATTATTCATAGACGTTCCATCGTAAAGGAAAAACTACATCTCAGCCCAGCGACGCAGCAGGTTGTGATAGACCCCGGTCAACTGCACGCCTGCGGCGTTACCCGGAACTTCGACCGCAAGGCGTTGAATCGCGGTGTCGAGATCGAAGAGCAACGACCGGTCGCCATCGCTCCGGATCATGCTTTGGATCCAGAAGAATGAGGCTACGCGGGCTCCCCGGGTTACTGGCTCGACGCGGTGCAGGCTGGTCGCGGGATACAGGACCATGTGGCCCGCAGGCAGTTTGACGGAGTGCGAACCGTAGGTGTCCTCGACAAGCAGCTCGCCGCCTTCGTACTCCTCGGGAGCAGAGAGGAAGAGCGTGGCTGAAACGTCTGTGCGGATTCGTTGCCCTGTCGTAGCCATTGCGCGAATGGCGGTGTCGACGTGGGTTCCGAAGTGTCCGCCGCCGGTGTAGCGGTTGAACATTGGCGGAAAGACTCGCAGCGGCAATGCAGCGGACATGAACAGCGGCGACCGCGCCAGCGCGCCCAGCACCATTTCACCCAGCTCGACTGCCAGCGGATGTCCTTCCGGTAGTTGATGATTCTCTTTCACACGCTGCGCCTGATAGCCAGCTGTGACCTTGCCGTCGACCCACTGCGCTGCATCGAGCTTCGCCCGTGCCTGTGCTACTTCGCCTACGCTCAATACATCCGGAATCGTAATCAGCATTGTCTACTCCCTCTAACTAAAAACTATCGACACAACAAGTAAGTCGGCTCGGAAATCAGGCCGACTTACTCACCCACTTCACTTGTTAGAACTTGAAGTTCACACCAATCAACGCGCTTGCTCCTGCGCCTGGAACGAGATGGCTTGGATGCGGCAGATCGATGTAGTAACGGTTCAGCAAGTTATAGACGTTCGCCTGCAGTTCGAGCCGGTCCGTGATTGGCCGCCGCACCATTGCGTTGAAAACCCAGTAGCCGGGGACTTGCTTCACCGCAGTCGACAGAACTTCGTAGCAGGTGGTTGCAGTTGCGCCGCAGGGTGCGGTGCCAGCGGCAAACTTCTGAGCGGGTCCGTAGCTGGTCGGAACAAACGGCACCGTTGAGCTTGCGGTTCTACTGGCGACATAGTTGCTGCCAAGGCCTGCATTCAGCCTCCACGGCAGTTTGTGCGTGACAAATATGTTGAATGTTTGCTTCGGAACATTCGCCAATGGAGAGCCAACCGCTGTCGGGAAGAACTTCGAGTAGATTACGGCGCTGTCGAGATAGGCATAGCCAGCGACGATGTCCATTCCCTCCGGCAGTCGTCCTACGACACTGAACTGTACGCCCTTGACCAACTGGTTTCCGGCGGCGACGATGTTGTTTGAGTTTGTGGGATCCGTCTCGCGGGCGTTGTCCTTTTCGGTGCGGAACCATGCACCTTCCATGAGCAGGCGTTCGTTCAGGAAGCTCCACTTCGAGCCTACTTCGTAGGTCTGATTCTGCTCCGGTTCAGCCGAGCTGTTTGCCAGACCGATGCTGAGGCTGAGCGATTCTGCCGCGGGGTTGAAGCTTGTGCCGTAGTCGAAGTAGACGCTGCCGTGGCTTGAGGGCTTGTAGACGAAGGCGGCTCGATAGCTTGGCTGTTCGTCGATGCGGTTGATCGGCGCAACTGCTGCGGTTACCGTTCCGCCTGCGGGTGGTGTGGGCTGATAGAGGTTGTATCCAGTGTCGAACCGGTCCCACCGCACACCACCACTAAGGTCAAAGTAACGGCCCAGCTTCACGGTATCCACGAAGTAGAGTCCTACGCTCTTCGACTTCGTGTGCACGATCGAAGTGATATACCCCGTGCCTGCAAATGGCTGCTGCGTATTCGGATTGATGAGCGTGGCCGACGGCACAGTATTGATGTTGTTGAGTGTGTAGCTGGTGCGGATTGGATTCGAGATCTCCTGGCCGCCTTCAACACCCGCAACCAGCGCGTGCCTTATGCCGAAGGTTTTGAAGCGCGATGTCACTTCGGTCTGGTTCCACAGATCGCCTTCTACGCTCTTCACCTGAATCTGGTTGCGATTCACGATGATCGTGTTGGGATCGCTTGCTGGTGTAAACCCGCATGGCAGCTTCGAATTTACCGCCGAGGTCGGAAGAGAGCTGACGAATCCGCCCACGGGCACGGCTGCGGGAGCATTCGAGCAGATCTGCGGCTCGGTGATCATTGCCTGCCGCGGATAGTTTGCCCCACGGAAGATGGTATGGAGATTCAGGTTTGGGGAAAATTCGTGATCGGCCTTCAGGGTGAGGATGTCGTCATTTGTTCTCAGATAGTTCTGATCGGGGAATCCATAATAGTGATGCCGAATGGGCCCAGGCGCGACGCCGTTGTAGAGCCACGGCAAACCGTAGTCGGGGGTGTCGCTCTCCGTCAGGTGGACGTAGCTCAATGTGGCGCGTGTGTTCGTGTCGAGTCCGATCGAGATCGAAGGAGCAATTCCGAACCGGCGTATCTCGGCATAGTCACGTCCTGCAACGCCGCCTTCCTGCGCCATCAGGTTTGCACGAAAGGCGGAACCTCCGAGAGTATCGGCTATCGGTTCATTGATGTCCGCCGTAACCCTGCGCGTCAGGTCTGTACCGAACTGGGCCTGCACATTCACAAACTGTCTCGCCTGAGGGACCTTGCTCTCCTGGTTTATGACGCCGCCGGTCGAGCCGCGTCCGAACTGAATTCCTGCGGGCCCTTCGAGCGCTTCTACCTGCTCGTAGTTGAACGAGTCGCGATAGTAGCTGCCGAAGTCGCGGATGCCATCGAGGAAGATATCGTTGCGCGCGGTAAAGCCGCGGATCGTCAGGTTATCTCCCTGCGCACCTGATTCACCCGCCGCCAGGCTGATGCCCGGAACGTTGCGGAGCGTATCCCGTAGCGTCGATACGCCCTGATCCTGCAGCACAAACTGCGGCACCACGCTTATGCTTTGTGGTGTCTCGATCAAGGGCTCGGTAAACTTCGACAGCGAAACCGAGTTCGCCGCCGAGGTGGTCACCGAAACTGAATCCTTTGCCTGCACTCCTACTACAAGCGTCGTCGCGTCCTCGATGCGATAGTTCAAACCAGTGCCGTCCAGAAGCAGGCGCATCGCCTCTTCCTCCGGATAGAGTCCGACCACTCCCAGAGACTTGAAACCAGCGAGCGTTCCCGTCGGCAGCACGATCTTTACGGTCAATCCCGTTGCCTGCTCGTAGGCTTTGATCGCTTCATCCAGCGGTCCTGCGGGGATATTGAACCGCTTCAACGGAAGGCTTGCCTCTGAACCCGCTTCTCCACCCGCGCCGGCAGTTTTCTCCACGTATGCCAGCGCGGACTTTGTGCCGCCCATCACCGCATAGGCCGCCAGCGTGCCCATCGCAATCCACCCGCGTGATCCTGAAAATCGCGGGCTACGCTTTGCTCGCTTCGCGCTCTTCTTTGTCTCTGTGTGCTTCACTGTTTTTCTCCGTAATTGATCCAACAACCCACCCGAGGCTTGACCGAAAAAGTCGCGCAAAGGGTCCATAACCGCTCACCGGTTCTTTCGTAGCGACTATCGCCACGAACCGCCGGATTTCGTATTGACCTAAAGAATCGAGAGAGGAAGAGAGGGATCAGGAGCTCGATTGAATCAGCCGCGACGTGACCCTATAATTCAGACAAACTGCAGTCACGTTGAATGGCTGTGGTCCCCGGTCCTCGCGGTCTCCGCCAAGAGATGAATCCGCGAGGGCCTGTTTTTTTCACTCACCTTCGATCCTGCAAAAACTTGACCCGTTATGCAAAACCTGTAAATACTCACTACATTCGCGATGTTTTGAATATACGACAGGATCAGTCTTACTTCAATAAAAATATACGACAATTTAAGTCCTGATTCGATCACCGGACACTAAAAAGCGGAGCGCCGAAGCACCCCGCTTTTGTTGTTCTGTCGCCAGAAGGTTAGAAGTTCAGCTTCAGCTGGAACTCCGTCGTACGCGGAGCGCCGGCAGCGAACGTTCCGGAACCGCGCTGAGTACGGGGGCTGCCGTCATACACGGCCTGGTTATTGGGACCGTTCAGGAAGCTGTTGGTCGTTCCCACAGGTCCGCCAGCAGTAGTCGTGTTGGCAAGTATTCCAGACAGCCGGCCGAAATTGCTCATGTTCGCAAGGTTATACATCGACACGGCTGGCTCGAGGCTGAGCCCCTCACGGAGTCGGCTCAAGTGGATCGGGTAGGAGATCGTCGCATCGAAGGCACGGAACGCCGGGTTGCCAATTGGCGTTGTCGGCACGGTAGCAATCTGCTGCTGCACTCCGTTCAGTGCCTGCAACTGCTGCACTGATAAGAGACCGGCGCTGATCAACGCCTGACCCGCTGGTGTAGGCTGTCCCGCGTGTGAGGAGTTGTAGTTATTGATCAGTCTGTTCAGCCCGGCCCCCTTGATCCGGTGCATGTAGTCTCCCGGCAATGTACCTGGAACCAGGTCGCCGGTCGATCCATCACCTGTCACGTCGGTGCGGAATATCTCTCCCGGATCGCCGGAGCCTTGATCCAGGGTTAGGTCCGTCGCGCCTGCCGAATAGAAGTGCCCAATCAAGGACACGTTCAACCCATACTTCACAGCGAGAGTGCCGCCAAAACTCAACTGATTGGTGTGGTCAAGGTTGGGACGTCCTAGGTACTGGTTCGGATCGTCATTGTCGTAGGGCAACGAGTTGAAGAACTGGTCGCCTGTGTTGGTGCCGGAGACTGGGTTTACGATCTTCGAGAGCGCGTAGGAGAACTGGAACGTTGAGGAAGTGATTCCCCGTACCGGATGCACGACCTGCTGCCTCAGTACAATCTGCAGCGCGTCATAACCCGAGCGTCCGACCGGCAGGATAAAGATGCCCGCGCCTACATTCGGATTTGCACCGGCGAACGCCGCAGGCGCTTGTCCCGTCTCTGAAATTGGAACTCCGCCTGTGTACTGAGTACTGGAATCCAGGCCATTGTTGGCGAAGTCTGTAATCTGCGCACCAGCGCCGATCGCGCAATTGATGTCGGCCGAGGAGCCGTCACCTGGGCAACCGAACGAACTTGTTGTTGCCATAATCGCTGCCTGAGCCGCCGCAACGTTCAGGTAACGCGCTGCGCCAAGGTGGTTGACGTCGATCAGCAGCGGGACCTTGATCGTTGCATTATGGACGTAATCGATGCTCAGAACGGTGCCTCGGGCGATCTCACGCTCTACGCCGCCGTTGAACTGGATCGCGTATGGGCTGAGGTAGCGTGAACCATAGATGCCGTTCGCGTACAAACCGCCGCCGACCGAGCCGATATAGGCTGGGTTCGGGCCGCCTGTCTGCGATGCAGCCTGGTATTGAGCTTTCAACACGGCTATCTGAGGCGCCGATTGTGCGATGGACTCACCGCAAATAGTTGCGAGGGGAACGTTATTGATCGAATCAACTGTGGTGCCATCCGGCAGCGTCAGCACATTCGTACCACCACACACGCGAGCAAAGTTGAAATAATTACCGTTCGCATTCACCACAGAGCTGCGAGCATTCCCCGTGTTATTGAAGACGTTGCTCTCATAGAAGATACCGATGCCGGCACGAACCGAGGTTTTGTGATCGCCCGGGCTGAAGACGAATCCGACCTGCGGTCCAAAGTTCCCATAGGGCTGATGGGTGTTCTTGCCCAGTCCCTGCTGGTATTGGTCGAATAGAGGTGTATCGCCCGTGCATCCCGGGAACTGCAGGGAAGGATCCACGCTCGAGCATAGTGGCGTCGGCACGTCCTGATTGCCACGATTCGTATCGACACTCCACCGGAGGCCTGCCGACACGGTAAAGTAGGGTTTCACTTTCCAGGTGTCACCTATATAAGCTGCGATGCGCCAGGAATCCGCGCCGCCACCGTCCAATCCAAAGCCAGGCTTCTCAGAGAAAAACCCGTTTCCGTTACCGAGGTTGAAATATCGGGCGGAATATCCGTTGATGGGGTCGCCGGGGCAGGGTGCTGCACCAGCCGCGCCACCGCAGTTATCTAGCAGGTTTGCCCCGCTGAACCGCGTGAACAGCGAGGCCCCATAGAACGCTGCAAAGCCACCCCCCAGAATACGATTCATGCTTGCGCCGTATTTAACATTGTGAGCACCCTTGGTCCATGTGCCGTCATAGCGCAACTGCTTGTTGGACTGGAAGGTCCCTTGCGGAGCAAGGTAGTTTGGGCCGGCGTAGAATCCATCTGTCGAGTTGTACAGCGTGACTCCGCCGCCTACGTCCGGCAGCGGGTTGTAGATCGAGGTCAGTCCGCCTGTTCCGTCTTCCAGGATGTTATGGAACTTCACATAGCTTCCACGTATGGAGTGGGTAAACCGTTTCGACGCAAAGTCAACACCTCCCACAAAAGCTGGTGTATTGTTTCGCGTCTTATAGAGAGAGTAGAGCTGCCCAAAGTTCGACGAATCAGCGTTTACGTTGTAAGTGGCGCGGAAAAAGAAATGCGCACCCTTCGGACCGTTATAGTCGATGCGACCCGTGCTGTACGTGTCGCGGAAGGGGGACGGAATGGAAGGATACTGACTCTGAATCGCCGCGAAGGTGGGGCTGGTTGTTGCCGAACCCTGCTCATCCTGCTTGACGCGTTCCACATCGGCAAAGAAGAACAACTTGTCTTTGAGGATGGGGCCACCGACTGACCCACCGAATTGATTGCGCTGGAAGGGCGCATCGAAGCCGCCGGTCGTCCGTGCAAAGCCAGCGTTGTTATCCTGAAAATAGTAAAAGAGCTGTCCGTGGTAGCCGTTTGTTCCGGACTGGGTTGCAATGAGCATTTGGCCGGTCGAGGTAACTTCACCCGAAACGTCCTGCGTGGAGCGGTTCAACTGAAACTCCTGAACAGCGCCTGTGGGAACGTTGAATAGCGTGGTTCCAACGGTTTCGTCTGTGATGTCCTGGCCGTCGAGCAGAATACGCGTTGTGCGCCCTGAAACGCCGCCGACCGAGATAGCCGAGTAGCCTGCCTTGGTAGGATCGAACGTCTCACCGCTCTGCAGGATGACGCCCGGCTGAACCTGGGCCGCATCGAGGATGTTGCGTCCATTAAGAGGTAAGGCTTCGATCTGTTGGCGGCCCAACACATCGGACACGCCGGGCTGGTCTGTGTTCACCTGCACCGAACTCGCATTTACTTCGACCGTGACGCTGGATTCGCCAACCGTGAGTTTGAAACTGCCACTTGTTACTGTTCCGGTCTGGATGATGGTGTTGACGGTTAGCGTCCGGAATCCGGGAGCGGTCACAGTCACCGACCATGGCCCGGGATTCAGAGGTCCAATGCTATAAACTCCAGCTGAGTCGGTCGTAACTGAACGTGTATAGCCAGTGTCCGGAGACCGGATTACGACCGTCGCGTTTGGCACCACCGCATTCGTCTGGTCGGTGATCGAGCCCTGAATCGATCCACCACTTGCCGAGGTCGCCTGACCGAAGCTCAAAGTCACAGCCGCGAATAGCACAATCACAATTTCAAATAGTTTCTTCATGGGGAAGCTCCTCGAGGTCGTCATGCTCGTGGTCACAGTGCCATATCCATAGCTCAAAAAAGTGACGAACACACAGATATAGGGACGTAGCCGCAAAAAGGTATTGCAAACGGCGTGCCATTCGTGCTTGTAGAGAATTGCGGTCGCTTTGTCCACGGATTCAAACGACTTACCTTTGAGCCGTCGAGCCCAAATATGCGGGTGCACAAAAGTCGCCTATTGTTTCAGGAAGTAAATATTCCAAAAATAGTATTGACAGAATAGATGAGATCGGTTATGCGAAGAGTATCGCTTTGATACACAAAATCCAGAAAGAGTTTTCGCAAGCAATAACAATTGATTTCGTAAATCAGAAAAGGGTTGAAGTGGTATCAAAACTTGCTCCGATGCTCTTTCTTATGATCGATTTCCATAGTTCACTTCACGTCCGGATTTGGCTCAGATCATAGACGGAGTTCAGCTATAGTTCTGTGCTGGACGGAACGGCGCCACCCGCGCGAAAACCCTCTATAATAGAGGGATAACCATGGCTGACGAACAGAATCCAGAACTCCCCCTCGGTCCTCCTTCTCCTCAAGACGCCGGCTCCAACTCCCCTCCCCCAGCTGGTGGCCCGCCCGACGGTCCTTCGACCGTGCAGGGTCGTGGCGCTGCGTTTTTGTTGCCCGTCAATATAGAAGACGAGATGCGCCGGTCGTATCTCGACTACTCCATGTCGGTCATCATCGGCCGAGCCCTGCCCGACGTCCGTGACGGCCTCAAGCCTGTCCACCGTCGCATCCTCTACGGCATGCAGGAGATGGGCCTCCAGTACAACAAGAAGTACACGAAGTCCGCCAAGGTCGTCGGCCACGTCATGGGTAACTATCATCCCCACGGCGACTCGGCTATCTACGACACCATGGTCCGCCTCGCGCAGGACTTCTCCCTCCGCTATCCTCTTGTCGATGGCCAGGGCAACTTCGGCTCCGTCGACGGCGACCCGCCTGCCGCCATGCGTTACACCGAATCACGCATGACCCGCATCGCCGGCGAGATGCTCGCCGACATCGACTCCGATACCGTCGACTTCACTCCGAACTACGACGAATCCACGCTTGAGCCTACGGTCCTTCCGGCTCGCATCCCGAACCTCATCGTCAATGGGTCTGGTGGTATCGCGGTGGGCATGGCGACCAATGTGCCGCCGCACAATCTGACCGAAGTCGTTAACGCCTGCATCGCCCTTATCTCCAAGTCCCCGCAGGATCCTACCAGCGACCTCGAGCTTGTCCTTCAGCACGTCAAGGGGCCAGACTTCCCCACCGGCGGCTTCCTCTTCGGTAAGAACAACATCCCCCAGGCCTACAAGACCGGCCGTGGCCGCTTCATCATGCGTGCCAAGTGCTCCATTGAGAACATCTCGGGCGGTCGCCAGGCGATCATCGTCACCGAGATCCCCTACCAGGTCAATAAATCCAAGCTCATCGAGCGTATCGCCGAGCTTGTGAATGAGGGCGTCATCAACGACATCGCCCGCGACGAATTCCGCGACGAGTCCGATCGCGATGGCATGCGCATCGTCATCGGCCTCAAGCGCGGCGCCGAGCACCAGATCGTCCTGAATCAGCTGCATAAGCATACGCAGATGCAGGACTCCTTCTCGATGATCTTCCTGGCCGTTCACAACGGTCAGCCGAAGGAGCTTCCGCTCGACCACGCCATCCGGGCTTTCCTTGAGCACCGCATTGAAGTCGTCCGTCGCCGCACCGCATTCCTGCTCGGCAAGGCGCGTGACCGCGAGCACATCCTTCTCGGCTACCAGATCGCGCTCGATCACCTCGACAACGTCATCAAGATCATTCGCCAGTCCGGCTCCCGCGCCGAAGCCCGCGAGCGTCTGTTCCAGTACTTCTCCGGCAAGGCCGTCAATCTCCGCGGTACCGAGCTCAAGGGTGTCACTCTCGACCCCGCGAAGTACGGCGTCGACATGACCTTCTCGGCCACGGGCACGCTGATCCTCAGCTACCGCCAGGTCGATGCCATTCTGGAATTGCAGCTCTACAGACTTACTCAGCTATCCATTGATGAGCTTCTGAAAGAGCTGGGGGAAGTCCGCAGCAACATCGAAGAGTATGAGTCCATCCTCGCCTCGGAGAAGAAGCTGCGCAAGGTCATCGTCAAAGAGCTCGAAGAGATTCGCGACAAGTACGGCGACGCCCGCCGCACCCAGATCCTCGACGAGACTGCCGAGCTCCAGCTCGAAGACCTCATCGCCGACGAGCAGGTTGCCGTCACCGTCTCCAACACCGGCTACCTCAAGCGCACGCCTATCTCCATCTATCGCCAGCAGCGTCGTGGAGGCACGGGCCGTCTCGGCATGAAGACCCGCGAAGAGGACTTCGTCGCCCAGCTCATCATTGACTCGACGCACGCTTATCTCCTCTGCTTCACCAACACTGGCCGCGTGTACTGGCTCAAGGTGTATGAGGTCCCCGACGTCGGCGCCGCAGGCAAGGGTAAGGCCATGGCCTCGCTTATCGCGCTCCAGCCCGGCGAAAAGGTCGTCACTATCCTTCCTGTCCGCGACCTGACCGAAGACAACAAGTACGTTCTCTTCGCCACGCGCAACGGCACGGTGAAGAAGACTCCGCTGAAGGACTTCTCCAACGTAATGGCGCGCGGCATCATCTCCATCAACATCGAGAAGGACGACGAGCTCATCACGGCCCGCGTCACCGACGGCCAGCAGGTCATCTTCCTCGCCACCCACGACGGCATGGCCATCCGGTTCAACGAGCAGGACCTCCGGCCTATGGGTCGTCCGGCCACAGGAAACCGCGGCATCTCGCTCCGCAAGGGCGACTACGTCATCGGCGCCGCTGTTACTCCATCTAACGAAGCCCGCAACAAGAAGCGCCTCGAGCTGGCCGCCTCCAAGGGCCTCAAAGACCAGGTCGAAGCAGCTATCGACCTCGCCACCGAGTCCACTGCGGCCACTCCGCTCGAGCTCTCCGGCGACCCAACCGAGCTATCCGCTCCGGTTCTCTCCGAAGAGGCCTCGGCGAAGCTCGAGAAACTCGACAAGCAGCTCGGCCTCACGCCCTGCCTCATCCTCTCGGTCACCGAGCACGGCTACGGCAAGCGCACCGACGTCGATGAGTACCGCCTCCAGTCCCGTGGCGGCAAGGGCGTCATCAACGTCAAGACCACGGCCAAGAACGGCAAGGTCACCGGCATCAACCTCGTCGACGAGACCAGCGAGATGATGGTCATCAGCCAATTCGGCAAAATCATCCGCATCGACACCAAGAGCATCCGCGCCGCAGGCCGCAGCACCCAGGGCGTAAAACTCTTGAACCTCGACGCCGACGACAAAGTAGCCGCTGCCGTAGTCATCCCACCAGAAGAAGCGAAGACCTTGCCAGAAGAAGGAACGCTACTACAGTAGCGTTCCTTCTAATGAGTAGTTCGAATAGCTTTCTGAGGACGTTCTTTGATGAACAGTGCACTGGGAGATAATAAGACTTTCCTTCAAGCTTTATTTGTCTGCGAATTTACTCGCCCATACGCGGAGTTGCCGACAAATGAGATGTCCTTTTGACGTGGGATGAACACGCGAATAACGCTGAGACCGCGATAATCTATAACGTCTGACATAGATAACATTTGGGTCTTCAGCGGCTCGCTCAAATCAGCTTTTTTAGTGCGGCAATAAAACGATCAACATAGTCTTCGAGCTTCAATTTCATGATGCGAGCTTCAGCCCGGGCTTTTTTCTCACCCGTCGCCTTTCCCAATCACTCCAGCCTCACTGTCTGCTTTCCCTCATGCAGCGGCAGTACCTTACCACCCCAGCTCAAATCCCCCGGCAACCCATCAGGTAAAGTCACAACCGCAACCCACCCGCCCTCCTGCTTCGTGTAATCCACTTCGACAATTCCCTTAGGAGTAGGCATAGCCGCACTTACATGCTGCAGTTTGCCAAGATGCGGAGCGATCCGCACCCGCCGAAATCCCTCCGCCCCCGGACCAATCCCCGCCACCACCCCCACGAGATCCAGCGTAGGATGCGCACTCCAGGCATGCGAGTCCGACCGCGTAGGCTCCGGCGTCTCCGCCCACGTCGAAAGCCCCAACCCAAGCATCTTTCGCCACGGCTCCAACTGAGCCACATACTCATCGCCCAGCCCCGCATGAACCATCGCCCGAGCCACATAGAACCGGAAATAGTAACTAGCCTCCGCCATATGCGCAGCGCTCGAATCAACCGGCGCAAGCACCTTCTCCATCACCGCCCGCTGCTTCTCCTTCTGAATCACATCCAGCCACACCGCCAGCGCATTCGCCTGCTGGCTGAAACTCTTCTTCTCCGGCGTATCTGCAAGCAGCCCTGCCTTCTCATCCCAGCTCAGCCGAAACAAACCCTCCGAAGCCCGCTTCGCCAGCTCAAGATAACGCGCCGCCCTATCCTTCTCGCCGAAGCGATCCTCCATCTCCGCCGCATACCGCAGCGCCTCCACAAACTGCAACGTCAACGCCGAAGACCCACCATCCGCCTCCTGCGGCGGCACACCGCCATCAAACTGCGGCGGACTCCAATCCACAAACGGCCACCACTCCACCCGCCCCATCAGGCCATCCGCCCTCTGCCTCGCCGCAAACCAATCCAGCACTCCACGCGTCCCCGGCAACAACATCCGCACAAACTCCGGATCATCCCGATACATCCAGAAGTCATGCAGCATCCCCACCCACAACAACGAAAACGGCGGAATCACCTGCGTCAGCGAAGAAGGATACCGGCTCTGCGTCAGCCCATCCGTCAACAGCGAATCCCGATAAGCCAGCATCGCCTGCCGCGCCAGCCTGTCATCTCCCGTCACTCCATACGAGATCAGCGCCTGAATCCGCGTATCGCCGACATACTGCAGCTGCTCCCAATACGGCGTATCCATGTACGTCTCATGCGCGCACAGTTGCGCCGTGCGCCAACCCACATCCCATATGCGGCTCAACTCCGCATCATCACTCGCAAACCGCCCCACCGCCGAAAACGGATAAGCCGTATAGAACGCGCTCAGCCCATCGATTGTCAGCGGCGTATCCCCCGTCTTCACATCCACCTGCAGATATCGCCATGTCCGCCACCACAGTGTCCTATAGCTCCGTCGCGCGCCATCGCTCACAATATGGTCGTGAAGCCCCTCGATATGCCTATCGCCCACCTCATTCCGGTTCCCCTTCTCACCCTTCGCGTCATAAAGCGCCTCGGCATATGTCAGCTCCACCGAAGCCCCTTTCCCGCCCTCAAGCTCGAACGACGGATAAGCCGTCACCAACGCCTCGCGATCCAACAAAAACGTCGCAGTAGAATTGGCGGGCACAGTCACAGCATTTTCCAGCGACGAAACCGAGCCCGCAGGCATCCCACTCAAACGCACAACATGCCCCGTCTGCACAGTTTCATACTGCATCTGCGGCAGCTCGTCCTTCTCAAGAATCCATCGCGTTGGACTATCCCGCGCACCTCTGGGAGCGGCCTTGCCCAGCAACTTCGCCGCCGACCACTGGCCCGACCCACCGGCCTTATCCCAATCCCAATTCATCTTGCTCCCGTCCATCACCTCCGGCGGCCCCGCCGCATAGTAGCCCTTCACATTGGTCTCGCCCAATGTACGCCCCGGCTCCTGACTCGCCATCCATCCTTCACCCGTATTGATCGATGAATTCGCCGCATCCTCTGCCGACAGCAGAAACGCCGTCTGCGAGCTCATCTGCGCAATCGCCGCCCCCGTTCCAAAGTTCCACACGATCGCCGCAACCGTGTTCTCCCCCACATGAAGATAAGGAGTCAGATCGAACGTCTCATATCTCCAGTGGTGAACATCGGCCAGCGCCGGTCCCATCCCCACACGCTTACCATTCACATGAAGTTCAAACCTTGTATCGGCGCTCACATCCACGACAAACCGCGCCGGAACAGCAGTAAGCAACACAGTCTTACGAAAATAGACAACGTCAAAATCTCGCGCCGGTCCATCCGCCCGTGCGATCCACTGCGCCACCCAGGCCTTGGACATATCATCTTGCATCGTTGCCCCAACTATGGACACTCCGCTAAGTATCAACCCCGCTACAACCAGCCGCCCAATCCTTCCGGATCCAATCTTCATGCAGAAACCCGCCCAATCTCACAGCAGAAATAGCAACCGATAGCCGTGCGAAAAACCATATCAGAGGCAGCCTGCACGGCGTAACCGATTTCATAGGGCGGTGTCTGAAGAAATCGCACACGCTGGCCACATCTCCCCAGCCTCAGATCGCCGTATGCAGCCCAACGTGGTTCCCCTCCGAGTCCCTCATACAGGCAAACGCCCCGTGTCCACCCGGAACCGGCGTCCGCGGCACGATCACCCGTCCCCCCGCCTCCACCACCTTGCTCAACACGGCATCCAACCTGCCGTCGCAACTCAGATACACCATTGTTCCTTCGCTGCCCGGCCGTTGAAAGTTTCGCCTGATCAGCGCACCCGAGACGCCCGTCTGCTCAGCCGGAAAGATGCAGATCTCCTCCTCCCTATGCTCGAACTCGTTCGTCTCCATCGTGCAATCCAGAATCGTCTCGTAGAATCTCTTTGCCCGGTTCAAATCACGGGACGGAATCTCGAACCAGGCCACTGCCGAAGCTCGTCTCATTCTCTGCTCGCTCATAGCTCTCTCCTTTATTCCGCCACTACACCTGCAGCATAAAAAAGGCCACTGACACCCTCCTGTCAGTAGCCTTTTGACTTTGTTATCTGCTGCGATACCTGTGCTTTAGTAGCCCCCGGGATCACCCTGCGACAGATTCTCAAACCGCGTGTAATCCGCCAGATACGCCAGATGAACACTGCCGGTCGGTCCGTTTCTCTGCTTGGCGATAATGATCTCCGCCTTGCCCTTCAGATCTTCGTTCTCGCGATCGTAGTACTCCTCGCGATGGATGAAGCAAACCACGTCGGCGTCCTGCTCAATCGAACCCGACTCGCGCAGATCGCTCAGCATCGGCTTCTTATCTCCGCCGCGCTGCTCGCTCGAACGCGACAGCTGCGACAGCGCAATCACCGGAACCTTCATCTCCTTGGCCAGCGCCTTCAATCCGCGCGAGATCGCCGAGACCTCCTGCGTCCGGTTCTCAAAGCCCTTCTGGTTCGCCCCAACCGATCCTGTCATCAGCTGCAGGTAGTCGATCACGATCAGATCCAGCGCGCCATGCTGCTGCTTCAACCGCCGCGCCTTCGCCCGCATCTCGGCCAGCGTGATTCCCGGCGTATCGTCGATAAACATCTTCGACTCCATCAGCCTCTCCAACCCGCTGACCAGCTTCTGCCGGTCATCTCGCATCAGCATGCCAGTCTGAATCGCCTTCGAGTTCACCAGCGCCTGCGAAGCCAGCATTCTGCGCAGCAGGCTGGCCTTGCTCATTTCGAGCGAGAACACCGCAACCACCTTGCCGCCGCGAACCGCTGCATTCTCCGCAATGTTGATCGCCCACGCCGTCTTACCCATCGAAGGCCGAGCCGCAATAATAATCAGCTCCGAGTCCTGCAGACCGCTCGTCATCCGGTCGAACTCGATGTAGTGCGTCGCCAGCCCCGTAACCTCGCGCCCCTGCTCATACAGCGCGTCAATCGAGCCAAACGACTCCTTCACGATCCCTGCAATATCGGAGAACCCACCGGTAACCGCGTGCTCGGATATCTCCGTCAACCGGCTTGACACCTGGTTCAACACGTCAATGGCTTCGCGGCTCTGGTCCGAGGCCTCGACCATCCCCATATCGCACACGGTCAGCAACTGCCGCATCAGGCTCTTGTCCCGAACGATGCGAACATAGCTTTCAATACTGAGCTTGCGCGGCAAACCCTCGCTGAGCGACGCCAGATACGGCAAGCCACCCACCGAGTCCAGCTCCTTGCGCTTGCTCAGCTGATCCGTAACCGTCACGATATCGACGGCGTGCCCAGCCTCCGCAAGCTGCAGCATCGAGCTGTAAATCTTGCGATGCGAGTCCAGCGCAAAGTCATCCGTCTTCAATAACATCGTCGCGTCAATAATCGCGACCGGCTCCACAAGCATCGCGCCAAGAATCGTCATCTCAGCGTGAACCGCTACGGGCCGCTCCTGTTGCTCTCCGACGATATGTGGGTACGTTGCCATCTGTGTGTCAGAACTTGTGCTGGAAAGTGGGCGTTAATCTGTGCATGACTATGTGCATGAATGTGTCTAAAGCTTAGCGACTAGACCCTTGAGGAAGACTCCAGAATCTGTGGAAAGCGAGGAAATTGCAGCTATCCACATGATTCTTCGTCCGCTTTCGCACTCGATCCTCTAGTCATTGTAGGCTCTTCGAAGAGGCCTAAAAAACATCATGGGGTATTGAATCGGGTGCCCTTTGTCCCGCTCCTGGGACATGGGTTTCCATGAGTCGGCGAAGTCTAAACTCAGGTTAGGTAGGAGACATATGGGTTCCGAGAAAGTATTGAGCATTCCACCCGTCGCCCAACGCGACAAAGCCTCCTTTGAAGTCCTCCGCGTCTGGATCGCCGAGCAGGGCCAGCACGTCAGCATCCGCAGCGGCGCATGGGACGACCCCTTTGCCTGGGGAATCGTACTCGCCGACCTCGCCCGCCACATCGCCTTAGCCCACGAGATGCAGGACCAGAAAACCGACAAGCAAGCCTTCCTCGAACGCCTCCTCGAAGGCTTCAGCGCCGAGATCGACAGCCCCACCGACGAACCAGAAGGCGAAGTCACCCACTAGCTTGAGAGGGCTAAAAAGGAAATAAGCTGCTCAGTAGTTGCAACGCCGATACGGCCTCTGCACGATGTATTGCTGGTACAAGTGGCTTTCCGTTGCCGTCGACCAATCCCATCCGTCTGGTTTCGACGTCTTGGAGATGACACGATATCTCGCGATCAGTGGCGCGTCTTTCCAATAAAGCGTACACATCGCCTAGATACGAGTCGTACTCATCCACTGCGTTGGGTTCAGCGCTCACACCAATCGGATCCCATTTAGACATGAGCGTTTGGCGAATATGAGCACGAATATCCAGCGACTTTTCTTTATCGATCATGTCCTCTTTAGCTGGAGACAATCTTCTCAGTGCCCCTTATAAGTCTGAAATAAATCCGGAAACTGAGCCTTCAGCGCCGCAATCTTCGGCACATCGCACACCTGAATGTAAGGATTATCCGGATTCTTCAACGCATAGTCCTGGTGATAATCCTCACCCGCATAAAACCCCTTGAGCGGAACCACCTGTGTCACAATCTTCGCCGGAAACACCTTTGCAGCATCCAACTGAGCGATGTAAGCCTCGGCAATCTTCTTCTGCTCGTCGCTCGTATAGAAGATCGCCGACCGGTACGAAGTGCCCACATCCGGCCCCTGCCGGTTCAGCTGCGTAGGATCATGCGCCGCACTGAAGAACACTCGCAACAACGTCCCATACGATATCTTCGCCGGATCAAACACAATCTCCAGCGACTCCGCATGTCCCGTCGTCTCCGTCGTCACCTGCGCGTAGGTTGCCGTCTCAGCTGATCCGCCAGCATAACCAGCAGTCGTCTTCTCAACACCCTTCACCCGCTGAAATACCGCCTGCGTTCCCCAGAAGCATCCACCCGCAAACACTGCCTTCTCGTGATGCGCCGCAGTCTTCGGCTCATCCACCACTGCCGCCGGAATCGGCTCTTTACGCTCTGCCGCAAAAGCTCCCATCGAAACCCTCCTCCAGCCAAACCACGTCAATCCGAGTAAAACCAAGATCGCCAGAAAGATTCTCATCTTCGCCTCGTGCATCTTCAAGATTAGATGCGGCGCCCTCGCAGAAGTAACAGCGCCGCAGCAGAGGGATTGCCCCTAGTGTAGTGCGTCATGCAGATTGCCGATTATGAAGGGCAGCGCGGGCGCGCTTGACCTTCTCCAATATATCGGCTGCCTTGGCGCTCCAGAAGAAGGGTTTGGGGTTACACCATACTCACGTCAACGCCCCGATGATACGGTGAAGAAATGCAGATTCCTGCCGATCGGCGCTTGCAACGCGCGCGGACTTTCGACGAGATCGCCGAACTCTATGACCAGGGACGGCGTGAGCCACCCAGTTGGCTTTATGACACGCTGTTTTCTTCCTCTGGGCTCGACCCCGCCTATACGCGCATCCTCGAGATCGGATGTGGCACGGGCAAATCGACTCTGCCCCTGGCTGAACGCGGGTGTCATGTCGTCGCGCTTGAAATGGGCACGAACCTCGCACGCCTTGCGCGGCAGCATTTGGCGGCCTTTCCCAAGGTGCAGGTTATCAATGCGCGCTTCGAAGATTGGTCGGCCCCCGAACCATTCGACCTCGCATTCGCCATCACATCATGGCACTGGCTCGATCCCGCTGTGCGCTATCAGCGAGCTGCCGCAGCCTTGAAGCCCGGCGCGATTCTTGCCCTTTCGATCAGTGAACAAGCCTTTCCTCCAGACTTCGATCCATTCTTCGAGCAGATACAGGATGGCTATAAAGCCATCGGCGTCGGTAGACTGCCGTGGCCTCCGCCGCCACCCGAATCGATTGCCGATGCGCGCGCAGAGATTGAGCAGACCGGTCTCTTCGAAGACGTGCGCGTAATTCGGCAGCTCTGGACTGAGGAGTTCACTGCGGACGAACACGTCGCCCTGATGCGGACTGCCTCTGACCACCAATTGATGGAGCCGGTAAAGCGCGAGTGGTTATTCGACCAGATGTGTCGCCTGATCCAAGCGAGACCCGCAGGACGTATTCGCAAGCACAATCTCACGCTTCTGCATCTGGCCCGCCGCTTGCCCTAACCACACATCGACAGCAGCCATATACTCGCCACCTGTGACGCACTACACTAGCCTACCGCCTGCCGCTTGCCCTGAATCTCGATATACACGTGAATCAAGCTGACTGCCGCCGGCGTCACACCCGCAATCCTGCTCGCCTGCCCCAACGTTTGCGGCCTCACTCGCGACAGCACCTGCTTCATCTCCGTCGACAGCCCGCTCACCGAGCCATAATCGAACCACTCTGGAATCGCCCGCCGCTCCGCCTTCTTCATCTTCTCCATCGAGCGCTTCTGCTGATCCAGATACCCGGAGTACTTGATCTCCGTCTCCACCGTCTTCATCTCATTCCGCACCCAACTCGGCAGCCTGTCGCCGGACTCCATCGCCGCGACCCACGACCGCACCACCTCACCCACCTCCGCCAGCCTCTTCTTCAACAGACGGAGCAAGCTCCTCAATCGGAACCTCCGGCCGCTTCAACAACTGCGCAAACGTCTGTCCCGTCACCCCCGCAGCATCGCCGTCCATCCGAGCCAGCAGACCCTCCGGCAACTCCTCCGCACGCACCCGAGCCGTCTCCAGCAGCGTCTCAAACGCCAGTGCCCGAGCCTGTTTCGCCTCATAGTCCGCCCAAGCCGCATCATCAATCAGTCCAAGCCGCCGCCCATGCGGAGTCAGCCTTCGATCCGCATTATCAATCCGCAGATGCAGCCGAAACTCTGCCCGCGAAGTAAACATCCGATAAGGCTCGTTCGTCCCTTTACTGATCAAATCATCAATCAAAATTCCCGTATAAGCCTCCGTGCGATCAAGCGTAAACCCATCTTCCCCGCGCACCGACAGCGCCGCATTAATCCCCGCCATCAACCCCTGGCAAGCAGCCTCTTCATACCCGCTCGTCCCATTGATCTGCCCGGCAAGATAAAGCCCGTCATAACTCTTTACCTTCAAAGTCCGATCGAGTTCTGTAGGATCGATCGCGTCATACTCAATCGCATACCCGGGCCGCAGCATCTCCGCATTCTCAAGCCCCGGAATCGACCGCACCATCGCCGCCTGAATCTCCATCGGCAGACTCGTGCTCATGCCGTTGATGTAGACCTCATGCGTATTCAAACCCTCCGGCTCCAGAAAGAACTGATGCCGCGTCTTCTCCGGAAACCGCACAATCTTGTCTTCAATCGAAGGGCAATACCGCGGCCCAATCGCCTCAATCTGCCCCGTATACATGGGCGACCGGTGCACATTCTCGCGAATCAGCCGCAGCGTCTCTTCGGTCGTATGCGCAATATGGCAGTTAATCTGCCGCAGCGGCAACGCCCCGCCCTTCGCAAACGGAGACCGAAAACTAAACGGCGTAGGATCGACATCCCCCGGCTGCTCCTGAAACTGTGTCCAGTCAATCGTCCTTCCATCCAGCCGCGGCGGAGTCCCCGTCTTCAACCGACACTCCCTCAAGCCCAACCGCTTCAAGCTCTCACCCAGCAAAACGCTGGCCGGCTCCCCACTACGTCCCGCCGTATACTGCTGCTCCCCACAATGAATCAGCCCATTCAGAAACGTCCCGGTCGTAACAATCGTCGCCCCGGCATAAATCACCCGCCCATCCCGCAACTTCAACCCACGAACCACCTTGCGAGCTAAAGAATTATCCGAAACAGATTCGGACGCCACAGAACCGGGTGCCCCATCCTTCGCGCTCTTTGCGAAGGGTGGGGTATCGTGCGAAGCACGACCGCTCTCCTCCGGTGAAGCCACATCCTCCACAACAAGATCCACAACCTCAGCCTGCTTGATAAACAGATTCCTCTGTCCCTCAAGCACCTCACGCATCTTCACTCGATAAAGCGCCTTATCGCACTGCGCCCGCGGAGACCAAACCGCCGGCCCCCGACTCGTATTCAGCAGCCGAAACTGAATCCCACAAGCATCCGCAACCTCACCCATCACGCCACCCAGCGCATCCACCTCACGCACCAGATGCCCCTTAGCGATCCCACCAATCGCCGGATTACAACTCATCTGCGCAATCAAATCCAGATTCAGCGTAAAGATAGCCGTGCGCAGCCCCATCCGAGCCGCAGCCACCGCCGCCTCACACCCGGCATGCCCCGCACCCACAACCACCACATCGTACTGTTCCGTAAAACTCACACTTCTATTCTAAATAGGCGTCGCTATTCTACGCGTCTACCGTGCCGTTACAGCCAGGTTTGCATGATAGGCAGTGGGTTTCCCATTTTGCTTATACTGCGCGAAATGGCACCCGCGGAATTGCTGGAACAGACTCATCACAGGAATTTTGCGGTCCGAACTTCCCAGCGTCATTAGGCCGCCGTCATCTTGCACTTGAAAAGTGATAACGATCTTCTGACCCGCAGAAGCTGGATCTTTCACCTCGTGCGGCAGAGAGCATCCGGTTATCATTTTCCGCGTTATGGCATCATCTAGCTCTGGAATGGGATCGCTAAGCGTGGTCTTGAAGTGCAGGACCAAGGGCATCTCCATCTGTACAGGAACGCCGTCGACAATCAGCGGTTTGAACTTGTAGTTCAACGCTTGCTCCATCCCGAAGCTCTCCAAACCAGGATTATCCGAGTTGTGCTTTGCTGTTTCTCGTACCTGGCCCGTCCGGTCTGTGCGCGCATATACGATCATGTACCCTTCCGTCTTTCCCTCCCGCACACCGGGCCATTTAATCTCAGGAGCCTTTTCGATCAAACTCTCCTCTTTTAGCGTGGATACAAACTTAGTTGAAGTCCGTTGTTCGACTGGCGTCACGTCCGAGATCGCAAACGTTTCATCAGGCAGATCAGTTAGTTCTTCCAGCGTGGTCAATCGACCAACGACAGGCTTAAAGTCGAGCACCCGTGTCTCGTAGGTTCGAGCGATCTTCTTGCTTTCAAATTCTTTTACGTCCTTAAACTCCATGAAGTCGTAAAACGTTAGTACATCGTCCAACACTGGCTCAGTGCTCTTAAGGCATATAACTTCAAAGGTCAATTCGTCAGTAATACCACCGGGCCGGTCTTCGTGTTTTAGACAGTTCTCTGATACCTGAGGGCCCTGTATTCGAAAGTTCTTCGCCATCGGCACTGGGTCCAGCACCGCCAGCACAAAGTTCTCGAGCCAACGCGGATAGTAATCCCCATCGTTCTTCTCAAAGACCTTGTCCCCGTTCACCACCTTCTCCTGGCTGAACTTCGGCGAAGTCAAAATCATCCGATACTTCGACTGATCCACCCACCACACTTCGAGGCGTCCGGAATACTCCGTTCCAGCGGTTCCTATCTCCATCACCGCATGAAAAGGCTTGCCTTCATAAGTAAGAGAAGAAGATTTCAGAGCGCGATCCAAAGCAGTATCAGCTTCCACTCGTTCACCCTGCACCTGAGGAAACCCGGGCATCTGCGCCCATCCAGCCATTGAACACACCAAGAGCCCGACTGCCAAACTACGAACCGAGAATCTATGCATCAGGACATCCTAGCGCAACGTCGCCTAAAACAGGACGGTTTTAGATGGCTCAAAGTCAGTCCGCACCGAAGCCCGCCAACAAAGCCGTCGCTGCGAACAGCAGGGTATCGCCGACATAATTGACCCCTTCCACCGCGAGCGGAGTGCGGATCTCCAATATGAGGATCGGAACATAGAAGAAGATCGTAAGTAGCAGAAGCACTGCGCCCGCAGTGGCGGCGGCAGTGCGACGAGTGCGGCGAATCATCAGCCCAACACCTGCAACGAGCAAAGTTGTGCCAACGAGATAGGCAAGCAGCGTCGGCGCTGGCACCCAGTCCGGCGTCAACTTTGCCAACGGAACACCCGGCACGAACCGGGGGAAGAGAAAGTGCTCGATCGCATAGAAGATGAAGACACACGCTACAAAAAACCGGCCCAACATCATAAGCACGGGGCCTGCCGATCTCCCGCGTGGCCATAGGCTGCCGGCCAGCACCATCGCTCCCCCGGCGAAGGCCGTTTCGCGCACCGTGAGCGTCCAGAATAGCCGCTCATGTATCTCGCTTCGGCAGGTTGGGCAGGCTGACTGTGACGACGATGATCAGGAAAAACAGTGCGAGCAGGGACGCAGACCAGCGCACATGTCGCCACGTAATGAAGCTGATGGCCGCAGCCAGGAGAGCCGCACCGAAAAAATAAGTCCAAAACAAGGCTCCCGGTATCCAGCGCGGCACAATGGTTGAGAGACCGCGTGCTGCCAAAAAATGTTCCGCGGCAAAGATCGCCAGCGCAACAGCTTCAAATACAGGGCCGAGCACCAGAACCCTTCCGACACCCGAAGCTTCCGCGAACCGCGCTCGGACAAAAAAGAGTCCAGCTACCAGCGCGGCACTTCCCGCTCCAATCATCCCCCAGGCCACCACAGACATAGATGTCTCCCCTGTTGTGGAGGACGAAACAGAGGCCCGATCAGGGCCCATCCCATACGGGATCCATCCCGGTCACACAACGCACGAGTGAGGAGAATCTTACAGGCAGTAGGTTGCGTTGCTCGACTATTTTGTGACGATCGGCACCGAAAAGTTGGCTTACGTAGCTTCCGAGTGACAGGCTATTCGGAATCTAAGCCAGCCCCTCTCATGTCATGGTTATCGACAACTTCATCCAAAGTCATCTGAGATCTCCATGGCCTCTCATTACAATCACCGCATGACCCTACGACGCCTCATCCTCTCAGCAGCCCTGCTCTGCACATCGCTCTCCATCGTCGTACCCACACACGCGCAAAACGCCGCGATCACCACCGACCCCGCCCCCGACCAATCCAACCCCGCCTCCATGCAGTCCTTCCAGCTCCCCAGCCACGGAGCCCTCCTCAACGCCCTCATCTACATCGCCCCCGGCCCCGGCCCGCATCCCACCGTCATCCTTCTCCACGGCTTCCCCGGCAACGAGAAGAATCTCGACCTCGCCCAGACCCTCCGCCGCGCCGGCTACGACGTCCTCTACTTCAACTACCGCGGCTCCTGGGGCTCACCCGGCGACTTCTCCCTCACCCACTCCATCGAGGACACGCAATCCGCCATCGCCTTCCTGCGCGATCCCGCCAACGCAAAGAAATTCCGCGCCGACCCATCGAACATCATCCTCATCGGCCACAGCATGGGCGGCTTCATGGCGCGATACGCCGCTGCACAGGATCCCTCCATCAAAGCCGTCGCTCTTATCTCCGCCGCCGACATGTCAGTCGATCTCGCCGAATCGCTAAAACCCGAGCAGCGAAAATCCGCCGTCAATCGCATCGCCAAACATCTCGCTGACGAAGGCATGGCTCCTCTGGCGGGCGTCACACCGCAAAGCCTCGCCGAAGAGATCGTCGCCAACGCCGACACCTGGAACGTCCCCAACCTTGCCCCCAGGCTCGCCACCCGTCCCATCCTCGTCATCACCTCCGACGACGGCCTCGTCCCATCCAACGACGCCTTCGTCGCGGCCCTGCACAAATCCGGCTCTACACAGGTCACCACGCTCCACATCGCCACCGATCACGCTTACTCCGACCACCGCATCGCGCTCCAGCAAGCCATCCTCGACTTCCTCAAGCAAAACTAATCACTCAGCATCAATCATCATCGGTCTCTCCCTGCATCCAATCCAATGCAGGGAGAAACCGGCATTTATCACAGATATGCCAAACTACCGTTAGCCATGCAACTGCCCTCCTCCATCGCCGAGCACTTCCGCCACACATGGTTCTTCGCCCTCTTTCTGTTCTGCGCGCTCATCGTCATCGCCAACATTGCGCACTACATCATCTTCCGCATCCTTCGCCGCAAAGAAGCTGAAAACAAGATCATGGGATGGGGTATTCGGAAGTACCTCAGCCATCCCGCGCGCGCCATCTTCTTTCTCACCTGCCTGCGCATCGTTCTACCCGCCATCCCCAGAATTCCCGATTACATCGCGCATATCATTCGCCAGGGTATCGCCATGGCGGTCGTCATCTCACTCGGATGGTTCGCTATCGGCTGCATCTACGCCTTCCAGGCAGCAACGCTCCGTCGCTACGACCTCACAGTCTTAAACAATCTCCAGGCGCGACGCGTCCATACCCAGTTCCAGCTCTTCCGCCGGATGCTCATCTTCCTCATCGTCATCACGACGATCGGGGCTCTCCTCTGGACATTCAACGATGCCACCATCTTCCGTTGGGGTTCAGGTCTTCTGGCCTCTGCCGGCGTCGCCTCGGTCATCCTCGCCACCGCAGCCCGCTCCACCGCAGCCAACTTCTTCGCCGGCCTCCAGATCGCATTCACCGAACCCATCCACGTCGATGACGTCGTCGTCATTCAGGGCGAATGGGGCCGCGTCGAAGAGATCAACTCGGCCTACGTCGTCGTTAAGATCTGGGACCTCCGTCGCCTCATCGTCCCCCTCAGCTTCTTCATCGAAAACTCCTTCCAGAACTGGACGCGCGACTCCTCCGACATCATGGGTACCGCCTTCCTCTATGTCGACTACTCCATCCCCGTCGAAGCCCTGCGCAAACAACTCGACGTCATCGTCCACGCCTCACCGCTGTGGGACAAAAAAACCTGCGTCTTGCAAGTCACCAATCTCACCGACCGCGCCGTCGAGGTCCGCTGCCTCATGAGCTCCCGCAACTCCAGCGAGAACTTCGAACTCCGCTGCATCGTCCGCGAGCAGATGACCGCATGGATCCAGCAGAACTACCCCAACGCCTTCCCCACCACCCGCTTCGCCGCAGTCTCCGAAATCCCCGTCCACACCACTACCGACTCATCCCAGCCCGCGCCCGAAAGTTCATTCCCCGCCCGCCTTCCTCGGAACTAGCAGACTCGGCTCGTCGTATCTTACAAAGCGATGCCTACGGCCTCGTATCAAAGACCTCCGCCTCAGGAGACCCCATGCAGCGCAAGCTCATCGCCGCCACCCTCATCGCCCTCTCCGCCTCCGCCTTGGCCCAATCCACCGACGCCAAACCCACCCTCACGGGCCACTGGACCGCCAACATCGACTACTACGGCACCCATGCCAACTTCGGCTTCGACGTCACCCAACAAGGCGACAAACTCACCGGCAAATTCCGCGGCGACCCACTCGAAGGCACCATCGACGGCTCCTCCTTCCACTTCCTCGTCAAAGACAACGAAGGAGGCACCGCTCAGGTCAAAGGCACCATCGTCAACAATACCTTGCAGGGCGAAGTAATCGAGACCGACGGTTCCACGCCCACCAAGCCCGCCACCTACACCTTCACGGCAACACAACGCCCACCGAGATCTTCAGCCCCTCCCGAACGCCACGAATTCACCCCCACCGTCTTCTACCGCCAGTTCTCCCCCTTAACAAGCCCGTCCTCACCATCAATCCGGGTGACACCGTCCACACCACAACCGTCGACGCCGGAGGCAACGACTTCAACAGCCAGAAGCGCGTCATGGGCGGCAACCCACAAACGGGTCCTTTCTTCATCCAGTCCGCCATGCCCGGCGACATCCTCGTCGTCCACATCAATCGCCTTCGCCTCAACCGCGATTGGGCCATGAGCGACGATGACCTCGTCGAGCGCGCCACCAACAGCAGCCTCGCCGTCAAGATGAAGGACGCAGGCAAAACCATCGTCTGGCATCTCGATCTGGCCAACGGCACCGCCTCACCCGCAAAGCCCACTGAACACATCGCCCACTACACCGTCCCACTCAAGCCGATGCTCGGCTGCATCGCCACCGCCACCGGCCCTGCCTCTGCACCACCGGGCACCGGCGACTCCGGCTACTACGGCGGCAACATGGACTTCAACGAGATCACCGAAGGCGCCACCGTCTACCTCCCCGTCTCCAACCCCGGAGCTCTCCTCTACCTCGGCGACGGCCACGCCCTGCAAGGCGACGGCGAGCTCAATGGCAACGCACTCGAAACCTCCATGGATGTTGAGTTCACCGTCGACGTCATCCCCAACAAACATCTCCCCAGCCCACGCGTCGAAAACCCGACCTCCATCATCGCCCTCGGCTACTCCGGCTCACTCGACTCCGCCTTCCGCGACGCCACCTCCAACATGGCCCAGTGGCTCACCGACGACTACAACCTCACTCCCACAGAAGTCGCCCAGGTCCTCGGCACCGCCAGCCAATACAAAGTAGCCGAAGTAGCCGACCGCAACGCCGGCATCGCCCTCAAAGTCGACAAGGCTCTCCTCCACCCACTGCTTCACGCTTCAAAATAGCCGCAAACCTTGAACCGCCCTCGGTTCCATCTCCCATAAGTCGCCTCGATCGTGCGGTTTCCCTCCTTCCTTTTCGCTTATTCATCGAAAAAAGGTATAAATTTTTCGTCAAAACATAACAACTAAGCCGGGCGAGCGTATACATTTGTATTGCAACGCTGTTGCTTCTTGCGTGACAGGGCGCTGACAGTTACGGTCAGTGCGCCCTCCTGAGTCCCACGCAACTGCGCGACATGGGCCCGCCTCACGACTGAAGGCAAATTGGTTCTCAACTCTTACCTTTCATTTGCATACTCCGAACGCGTATAGGTTGCGCACGGTTCTCTAAAATCCATCGAAAGGCTCCTACCATGCGATATGGCTCTCTCCTCACCGCATCCGTACTCGCCGCCTTCGCTCTGGCCGCTCAAGCAAGCACCATAACCTACGACACTCAGTCGGCCTTTACGACTGCAACCACCGGCGTCACGACATACACCTTCCCAGCCCCCTCCGGCCCTTTTGAAACCGTAACGTCGCCTTACACAATGGGCCCATTGACGTTCACCAGCGATCCGCTTCACCTCGCGAACGACGGCTCCTATGGAGCAGGCCAAACGTATCTCAACGCATTCCCCACTGACGGTTTGGGGGTCTCCCTCGGCGGTGCCACTGCCCTTGCCTTTGACCTCTCATCATTTGCTCTTCAACCCTCAATCTTCACGGTAGAAGCTAATGGAGTGTCAGTAGGAACCTTCTCTACTCCCGGCGGCCCCGTTCCCGTATTCTGGGGAATCACTTCGAGCGATCCCATTACCAGCCTCACCTTTACGGAAAACGACCAGGGCTTTCCAAACGAGATCGATGTTCTCCAGTTCGAGGTCGGCTCCGAGAATTCAGTCGCGGTCACGCCTGAACCCTCAACCATCGCATTGCTCTGCACTGGCCTTCTTGGCATGGCAGGCGCCGCAAAGCGCAGATTCTCGCACGCATAGAAGATGAATACGCAGTGAGGCCGAGGCCGCCCGACCAAGGGGCGGCTCCAAGTCAGTTTTTTGACCTGGCTTCCTCTTGCTCTCAGCAGGTCACATCGATTCACCACCACGCAAAAGCTGCCGTATCCTTGCTCCATGTCCCTAGCCGAAGACCTCGCCGCCATCATCCACCAGGAAGCCGAGCTTCACTTTCCCCACTTCGACCACAACACCGCCTGGAGCCTCGGCCTCACCCTCCGCGAGCTCGCCCTCTCCCGCAAGCTCCCCGTCGTAATCGACGTCCGCCGCTTCGGCAATCCGGACCAGCCCCTCTTCTACACTGCCTTGCCCGGTACCACGCCCGACAACGCCCGCTGGGTCCAGCGCAAATCCCACGTAGTCGCCCGCTTCCACCGCAGCTCCTACCACGTCGGCGTCAAACTCCAGCACACCGGCACCACCTTCAGCGAAAAATACGCTCTCCCTGACGCCGACTACGCCACACACGGCGGCAGCTTCCCCATTCACATCACCGGTACCGGCGTCATCGGCAGCGTCACCGTCTCAGGCCTCCCCCAGCGCGACGATCACAACCTCGCCGTCGAGGGCCTCTGCATCGAACTCCGCCGCGACCACAACTCCCTCCGCCTCCCGCTCGCCTAATCACCAAAGAAAAAGGCCATCGCCGAAGCAAGGGCCTTTCAACAGACTACTTTCTATCAATCGCGCCCGCTCCAGGCAGGTCTTGAAACTTACGAAACTTATGCCTGCGCTGCAGTTCCAGCCCCGGCCTCAGCGCCAGCCTCAACCTGTTTGGGCTGTTTGGCGCCGGTCTGCACCTTGATCTGCTTCGGCTGGGCCTCAGCCTTCTTCGACAAGGTCACCGTCAGCACACCGGCATCCGCAGCAGCCGAGACGCTCTCGCTATCCACCGTTTGTGGAAGCGTAAAGCTTCTTACAAAGCTGCCGAACCGCCGCTCGATCCGGTGGAAGTTTTCCGCCTTCTCGGTCGACTCAAAACGGCGCTCGCCCTTGATCGTCAATGTCTGGTTCTCCAGCCGAATATCCAGATCCTCCGGCTTTACGCCAGGAACCTCGAGTTTCAACACCAGCTTCTCAGCGTCCTCATACACATCCACTGCCGGTACAAATGTGCTGCTGGCAGCTTCGCCGGGACCCGCAAAGTCGTTGAAGATTGTGTTCAAACGCTTCTGCAGCAACGCAACGTCCTCAAACGGGGTACGCAGCGGTACAAATCGTGTCATCGTAGCCATATCTAACTCACTCCTAATAGCGAAGTTCAAAGATGCTTGGAGCGGATCCTTTCACCGCTCCGTATCCTTAAGATGCATATCTTAGTCAATAGTTGCATGAAATCTGCTAACAATACGCTCATATATCTAGCAAACTATCTCTATGAAAATAATCATCTTAATTCCAATCCCCAGAAGACGCTCCGCCGAAATCCCGCATCTTTCACTATGGGAAGTACTCTAGCCGCCAGCTAAACCACAGGAGTCCATAGAAATGGGGTCACCAAGAAAGAACGGGCCAGCATCGTCAGTAATACTCATCTCAGTCGGAATTCTCAACCATCAGCTTCACAATTCCTTTCCTGCAAAGCGGGCTCCATGCCTGAGCTGACTGTCTTTGTAGGTGGCTCCACAGGCTCCGATCCTTACTCTTCCAGAACATGGTCGGGATCATCCCCTTTTTTCCTGAAGGCCCTCGATCAGGCTGGTCTCCTCGACAAAGCCGTCGGCCTCAAACTTCCCAGCCTCCAGAACTACTGGTATCTCGCCAAAAACTTCACCCCCGAGCGCACCGTCTGGCGCAAGCACTTCTACTTCGACCCCGCCTACCGCCGCGCCCTCACCCGCACTGCCCGTACCGTCTCCGTCACCAGCCCCTTCTGCCTTCAGATCGGCCACATGTTCTCGCTTCCTACCGTCTTTCCCGGCAGCAAATGCATCTCCTACCACGACGGCAATCTCTCCGAACTGCTCAACAGCGGCTTCGGCATCGAGGGCGTCTCCCGCAAGCGCATCGACCAGGCCCTCCGTTTCGAAGAGGAGGCCGCCCAGCAGATGACCGCCATCTTCACCTTCAGCGAATACCTCCGCCAGTCCTTCATCCGCGACTACCACGTCCCCGCCGAGCGCGTCTTTCAAGTCGGCGGAGCCGTCAACTTCGCCGAGGTCCCCTCCGTCACTTCAAACAAGGACTACACCCTCAACCGCCTCCTCTTTATCGGTACCGAGTTCAACCGCAAAGGCGGCCCTCAGCTCCTCGAAGCCTTTGCCATCGTCCGCCAGGCCATTCCCTCCGCCGAGCTGCACATCGTAGGTCCCCACACCCTCGACAACATTCCACCCGGAGTCATCTTCCACGGCCACCTCTCCAAAACCGATCCCACCCAGAGCGCCAAATTCGAAGACCTCTTCCGCACCTGCACCCTCTTCGTCATGCCTTCCCTTTACGATCCCTTCGGCATCGCTCCACTCGAAGCCATGCTCTACCAGATTCCTGCCCTGGTCACCAACGACTGGGCTCTCCGTGAGTACGTCACCCCCGGCGTCAACGGCGACCTCGGTCGAAAAGGGCAACACACAAGATCTCGCCGCAAAGATCATCCATCTTCTCTCAGACCCCGACCGCCTCGCCGTCATGGGCCGGCAAGCACGCGAGATAGACCTCAACCGCTTCACCTGGTCCGCCGTAGCCAACCGCATCTCCCAAACCCTCAGCTTCCTTTAGACACCGGCCAGAAAATCATTCGTCGCGCAGCACGTTTGCCGGGTCGATGTGCAGAACACGTCTCACGGGACCGGCGACCGACAGTGATCCCGTCAGCAGCACAGTAAATGCAACCGTTGCGAGCACAAATGGATCCTGTGCCGACGCATGGTAGACGATCGCTGAAAGTACTCGGCTCGCGGCGACTCCGAGCAGTATCCCGATAACCGAGCCACTGGCGAGCAGGATAAGCATGCGGCCGAGCGCAGCCGAGAGGACCTGCTTAGCCTGCGCTCCGAGGGCCACCCGGATGCTCAGCTCACGGAGTCGCTTGCTCACGGTGTATGACGCAAGGCCAAATGTCCCGGTGATCGAGAGCAGGAGGCCAAAGGCGCCGAAGATGCCGAGCGCTACGGTAGCCACCTGCGATGGAAAGAGAGGCAGTCCAAGCTGGCTGGTCCAGGCGCCGGACTCCCGTATGGGAATCGTGGAGTCAAAATCGTGAATCGTCTTGCGAATGGTATTGGCCATCGCGCCGGTATCCCGCGTGGGCGTATCGCTACGCAGCCGGACGATGAGCGTTGTTGTCTTACTAGGGTGCTGCGAGATCGAGAAGAAGGCTGCAGGCGACGGATCCTCACTCAGTGACATGTATTTTCCATCCGCAACGATGCCCACGATCTGGATCTGCTGGCCGGAAGAGTTCTTGAAGAAGCGGCCGACGGCCTGGTCGGAGTGGAAGAGTTGCCGGGCGAAGTTCTGATTGACAACAGCAACAGCCGGTGACTTCAGAGTGTCGGTAAAACTTAGATCGCGTCCGGCGATCAGGGGTGTTTGAGCGGCGGCGAAAAACCCCGGTGAGACGTTAAAGTCATAGGTATCGAACGCGCTGTTTGAGGGTTTGAAGTCGGTCGTTTGTTGAGAGAAGATAGCGGAACTGTTCGCATCCTGGTTGAGAGGCGTTTGACTCGCGTAGCCTGCTGTTTCGACACCCGGGAGATGCGATACCCTCTCGAGCAACTGGCGCTGGAACTGATCGGCGGCGACGCTGGTGTAGCCCGCTTCCCCTAGCTCGAATTTCGTCATCACAGCATGCTTCGGATTGAACCCCATGTCCATGGTCAGTGCTTTGCTCAGGCCACGCAGGGAAACAAAGGCAGCCGTCACGGTGACGCAGCAGAGCGCGATCTGCGCAGCCAGCAGCACATCGCGAAGCGCCCAGCGGCGTCCTGTAGAGGCTTGATTCCCGCCGTTCTTGATCGCGTCATTTGGATCGGTCTTGAAGATCTGACGCAGCGGCAACATTCCGAACAGAACACCGGCGAGCACCGAGATAAGCAACGCCATCACGATCAGCGATGGCTGCGGCACTATATGGAACCTGAAAGGGTATTCGGTGGGTGGGTGCCAGTTACTCAGGCTGGTGATGGCGGTCCACGCTAGACACCAGGCGAACGCACCGCCCAGGATCGAAATCATAAAGGCCTCGACAAAGATCTGGCGGACGACGCGCCAGCGGCTCGATCCAACGGCCATGCGGATGGCAATTTCACGGGTTCTGTCTGCGGTACGCGCAGCGAACAGGCTGCCGAGATTAGCGCAGGCGGCGAGCAGCACAATACCAGCCAACCCCAACACCCCAACCAGAAAGCCCCGCGCCGGCGCGCCAAAAAAATCCCCCATCAGGCCCGGACGTGTCAGCTTGTATCCCAGCTTCTCTTCTTCCTTTGGATACTGCCGCCGGATGCGAGCAGCAATCGCGTTCAGTTCACCCTGCACCTGCGGCATCGTCACGCCATCCTTAATGCGCACGATCGACCAGACATGCGCATCGGGCCGCGACTCAAGCCAGTTGACCCCGCCCAGCGCTGCTTCATTCGCCATTGAAACGAAGATCTCAGGCTGCAGAAATTTTTCGGTCCCGTAGAAGCCTTCCGGCGTGACGCCTACGATGGTGTACGGCTGCTTGTTGATGCGGATAGTCTGTCCCAGAACATTGGGATCACCGTTGAACGTGCTCTTCCATGTGGGCCAGGAGAGTACGGCAGCCTCTGAGGCTCCGGGATGGTCATCATCTGAGCGTTGCAGCAGGCGGCCAAGAAACGGCTTGATGGCGACGGCCTCGAAGTATTGTCCGCTCACCTCGTATCCCCACACAGGCTGAGTAACGCCGTTGGCTTCCAGTCCAAAATTGTCGACGCTCCACGCAGCAACAGCAGAAAACACCGTATTGCCATCGCGCACATCGCGCACATCCGGATACGCAAAAATCGGATAAGTCTGATCCGTGCGCGTTAGCGTCATCACCCGGTCTGCATGAGGCACATCCAATGGCCGCAGGACCAATGCCTCGAGCACACCGAAGACGATGACATTAGCAGCAATCCCCAGCGCCAGCGTAAGCACCGCGGTAAACGCAAAGCCTGGAGAACGGCGCATCTGGCGAAGCGCAAATCGCATATCCTGCAACAGGGTGGTCATGGTCGACCTCGCATGACGGTGTGGCTACACGGAAAGAAAAGCAATCAGATCGCCAAACTGCCGCGGACGCAATTCTATGAGAACGAAGCAGCTTACGGGATCTTGCAGAAGCATGCGAAACCGAACTGTGTCCGGTTTCACCAAACGAGCGTCCATGAATGAACATCGACGCCGTCAGTTCTTTTCTCCGATATCAAAGAAAGAGGCGCGAAGTATGTTCCGCTTCGCGCCGTCGAGAGTGGTTAAGGTTCACGCCTCTAGAAGAATAATTTCAGCGCGAATTGGAGGCGCCGTGAGGCATTGCCTCCATTTCTCGCCGTTGTAATCGAGGCGAAGTTGGTTGTATTGAAGTTGCCAAGATTTCCCGGCTGGCCAAGAGGTGTGGTGTTGAATAGGTTGAAGGCTTCAGCCCGGAACTGCAGCCGGAGCGCCTCGGTGAACGTGAAATTCTTCAGCACCGAAGCATCCCAGTTGTTGAAGCCCGGCCCGCGAGCCTGCTGCGGACCTCCGCCAAGCGGAGCGAACCCAGTCTGGCCAATCGCAGTCGTCGCAGGTGGCTGCGAGAACGCCTGCGGATTCAGCCATTGAGCGAAGTTGTGTTGGCCGCCGTAGATGTCCGCTCCCGGAACCACATTCCCAAAGCAGCCAAAGGCAGAAGTAGCCTGCGGACAGGTCACGGTAACAGGCTGACCGCCCTGGTACGTATAGATGAAGTTGACATTCCACCCGCCGAGTACAAGATCGGTCACCTTGCCTGCATTGGCCATGTACGCGCGCCCACGACCAAACGGCAGTGCATACGATCCTGACCCATGCACTACATTGGTGACATCCGAATCGCAAAGCCCATAGTCTCCCGCGATCCCAAACCCCGGAAGCCACTGAGCCCTGTACTGCTGGTTCTGCGAGGCCTGCGTGTGCTGGTTCGACATGCACTTGCTATAGGAGTAGTTGGCGAGAAGAGTCAGGCCAACGTTCATTTGATGCTCATACGTGATCTGCATCGAGTTGTAGCTGCTGGTCGCGTTCGTCGTCTCGTACGTAGCGTTGCGCGCAAAACTCGGGAACGGAATATAGTTCTGAGGATTGACGCTGACCGGCAGTAGCTGGCTTGGCGAGTTGAAGTAGCCAAGGTTGTCCAGATGACGTCCCACCGCACCCACGTATCCGATCTGTACGGAGTCGTTGTTCGTGACCTGCTTCTGCACCGTGAGGTTGAAGGTCTGGATGTATGGAGTCTGGTAGTTATATTGCCGCCCATACAGATTCAGCCCCACACCGCTGTTGAGGGTAGGATCGCCGATGTTGATCTCGCTGAAGGCATTCTCCATCGTCGCAGTCGCACCGCTCGGAAGCTGCAGCGGATGCTGCGAATCGGGACTGGGGAAGCTGGACACATAGACGAATGGATAGTTCGTGCCCAGCGTACCTCCATAGCCCAGGTTTCCGAGCGCACCGAACGCGATACCGTATCCGCCGCGCACCACCAGCGTCGGTTGCGCGCGATAAGCGAATCCCACTCGTGGAGCAAAGTTAGTCTTCTGCGCATTGCCCAACGACAGCCCCGAGACGCAGTTCAGCGTAATGTTGTTGGTCGTCAGCAGCGCGTCGAACGCCGCCGAGCGCGGAGCCTGACATCCCTTGTTAGGCATGTAGTAGATCCCGGGTGAGCTGTTTCCGTTGGTCGGGACGAAGTTCGCTTGCCTGCCCGACGTTTCGGCATACGGCGTAAAGTAATCCCACCGCAGACCGAGGTTCAGAGTAAGATCCGGCGTCATCTTCCAGTCATCCTGGAAGAACGCGCCGATATACCAGCGGTGGTCGTTGGTCGCCGCGATGTTGCCACCCGAGAATGTGCCAAGACCGCCCGAATTATTCACCCCGCCCGGAACGGTCGAAGCGGTTGGCACAAGCAGGAGATCGCCGAGACCGGTAAGGCTCGTGTTGGCGTTTGGAATATCCGTGTACTGGCCGCTGAAGGTCATGTTGCCGCGGCCCTGCGGAGGCTGCGAGATGTCGCCTTCAATGCTGATCACCTGGACCCCGGTCTTGAAGACGTGGTTGCGGTAGACCTTGGTGACGCTGTCGGCACCCTCGATGCTGTAGACGTATTGCAGCGTCGGCGTGTAATTCCCAACTCCGATGTGAGTCAGGCCGTTGATTGTAATCGGTGGAAGACCGCCGTTATTGGCAACCTGCGGAATCCCCTGAATGCCAAACTGCGCCGGAATTCCCGTCGTGTTCCCGAACACCGAACGCTGCAGTTTGTCGGAGTGCATCATGCCGACGTGCATCTCGTTCGTCAGCGTTGGAGTGAAGATGTGGGTATATCCCACAGCAAACGCCCAGGCCGGCAAGCTGTCATTGCGTCCGCCGGTTTGACCAACTGCAAGTCCCGGCAGCGATGACGGCACAGTGGCGTCATACCGGCTGTTGTCGTACGTGCCATAGAGGATATTCCTCTGGTTGATGTTGTAATCGATTCGCACATCATAGGTATCGATATCCAGCAGCGTCCCAGGGGTCCACGAGAAGTTATTGTTAAGCCCGGCCGCATTCGCCGCAGGATAGACACCAAGCAGCTTCACCGCATTTGGATCGATGCGGCTCTGCGGAATGATATTGAGCTGAGAAGTAACGCCGGTGAAGTTCGTTATCCCCGCGACGCTTCCATTGAAGAAGGGATCGCGAACATAGGCGCCCGCCTTTCCACTCAAACCGGTCACAGGGTCCACGCCCGACGCTGGAATCTGTCGCGTCGTCGCCGGATCGAGAACCGTGCCATGCGGGATCACGCGTCCGAGCGCATCCGTCCCGGTATTGTGGTTATAAGTGATCAGGTCCTGCAGATTGGTAAAGCCGCTGTTCACCATATTCGCTGTAGGCACCGTGCTTGTAGCCGGTGTGGGCGTCACATATCGCTGGCCCTGGTACGCAAAGAAGAAGAAAAGTTTGTCGCGTACGACGGGACCGCCGATCGTAGCGCCGAAGATGTTCTGCCGGTACTCAGGACGCGGATGGTTCACGAGCTTATTGAAAAAAAGATTCGCGTTGAAGATGTCATTGCGGACATACCACCACACATCGCCATGAAAGTTGTTCCCGCCGGACTTCGTCGTGGCGTTCACGACTCCTCCAGTGGCGCGGCCAAACTCTGCACTGAAGGTAGCGCTCTGCAGCTTGAACTCCTGAATCGCGTCAGGCGGAGGCGTGATAGTGGCGTTGCTTCCGGTGTAGGAACCGCCATACATCTCGATATTGTTGTTGATGCCGTTCAGCCGAAAATCGTTCTGCCACAGGTTGGCGCCGTTTACGACAAAATACGCGCTCGTGGTGCTGCCCGAGTCGCTGCTCGGCGATCCCACGGGCGCTGTAGTAACACCGGCCGCGAGCTGCGAGAGCGATGCCCAGTTTCTGGTCTGCAGCGGAAGCTCGTTCACTGTCTGTGACGTAATCGTCTGACCGACGGTACCGTTCTCCGCCTGTAGAAGCGGGGCGGATGCGGTTACGTTCACCTCCTGCGATACCGCGCCGGTCGTGAGCTTCGCGTCAAGCGTCAGAACATTTTGGATGTGGACTTCAAGCCCCTTCGCAATGTAGAGCTGAAAGCCCTGGGCCTCGACCTTCAGAGTGTAGCTTCCTGCCCTTACTCCCGAAAAAGAGTAGGTGCCGGTAGAGGTGGATTGAGTCTGCTGCAATATGCCTGTGCCATCGTTCGTCAGAGTGAGCTGGGCGCCAGCCACAACGGCCCCAGTTGAGTCAGTCACGGTACCGGTAACTCCGCCGGTATCAGTCTGAGCGTGAAGAAGACCAGAAAACAAACTGGCCATCCAAAGGAAAACAACGAATGCTGTCTTTCGAGCCCGTATTGACGAGTTCATGAGAAGGCCTCCTCTGTGTTGCTCTGGAACTTTTATTTGTGGGCGTTCGCCGCATAGATGCGTGACAGAACTCTCGGACGGGCCTCGAGAATACGTTAGCGGCAACTTATTTTGCAAGAAGCGACGCTACTCAAAGATTAACAACGTAAAAAAAATCTGGCTGCTGGTCACAAACCTGAGGAAATTGGGACGAACCCTCATCGTTAAGGAACGACAAGTAACGGACAAACGCCTCGTTTACCCAATTGAGAGTCGACCAATGGATAGGGCGGTACGTTTTCCTGTGAGAAGGAGCGCATCGCTGGTGCCGTGACAATCGTTGGCATTTCGGAGCTTGTTGCACTCGTCGGCGACGTGCGACGATTAGCTTCAACCCACAAGTCTCACGGAATGTTCCGCGAACGGAAATGATCTTCTGAACCTATGCCTAACCGATCAAGTAGAGTCCCCACAGAGATCTATCCGAGAAGCTATCGTGCCTCCGGCTTCTGGAAGGTTGCGCTGTACCTCTGTTCGGCCCTAGTCGCAGCCGGTGGTGCGGGGGGTGTCATATATTCGGCAGGTGGCCAGTTCTACGAACTCACCGGACGAATTGTGTTGGCCTGCCTGTGCTTCGCCTTCACAGCCCTTGGCGGCTACCTGATCCTGTGGTTGCTCCAATCGAAGACGGTCCTCTACGCAGATCGTATCGACTTCCAAGGTGTGTTTTCCACAAAGACCTTCCCTCGCGACGAACTCCGTGGGTGGCGCGTGCTGCCAACCTCACCGCCTACCCTCGTTCTCCAGCGGGAGGGAGGGAGTTCATTCAAGACTGGGCTCGTGTTCCGAGTGGACCAAGAGTTCTCGGGCTGGTTCGACTCAATTCCGTCTCTGGATGAGAAGGAGACCGCGGTATCCGAGGCAAATATTCAAGTTGAGATTCAAAATGACGAGTGTTTCGGCGCGACCCCTTCCGAAAAAAGCGAGACTTTGCAAAAGGCCAGGAAGACCGCAAAAACCTTGTCCACTATCTCGATCGTCGCGGTCGTGTGGGGATTCCTGTATCCGCGTCCGTATGAAGTTTCGATGCTGCTGCTCACGCTTCTTCCATGGATCGGAATTGAGATCATGCGCAGGTCGCACGGGTTGTTCCGGGCCGACGAGCTAAAGAATGATGCTCACCCAAGCGTCGCTTACGCTCTAATATTCCCAGCGACCGTATTGTGCCTGCGCGCCGTGCTCGACTACGACGTGCTCCAATCCGCGTATGCCGTCGCTCTATATGTCCTCGTCGGCTGCGCTCTCTTTACAGCAATCCTGATTTTTGATCCCACACAGCGAAGCAGGCGAAGGATTCTTCCGGTGTTCTTCCTCGTGGGAATTGCGTACGGATACGGAGTCATTGTGGAAGCAAATGCGCGGTTGGATCGCTCGCCCGGCATCCCCTATACCGCGACCGTCCAGAACAAACAGATCATCTCCGGTAGAAGTACCACGTACAGATTGGATTTGAGTTCATGGGGGCCAAAGGCCGGTACCAACGAGCTCGATGTCTCTAGCTCGACTTACAAGCAGATTAAAACCGGCCAGACGGTACAGCTCAACCTGAAAATGGGCGCCCTCGGTGTGCGGTGGTATTGCCTGTACGACTGGTAATGTTTGTGTCGCACTGCGCCGTAGGCTAGCAAGAGCACCCTGAATAGTGGTTTCGGACGGATCACCGACAACTCGGAAGTAATCCTCGAACTAACCGCAAAGTCGAGTTTTCGGAGAGTTCGGGGTCGACCGGTTGAGACCGCCCCGTTTTGAGGGAACAACTGGTCGAGCTGCCATCGTCGTTACCTAGAAGCCGACACATCACTACTCCCCAATACTCAATGAGTGCGTTCACCGCCGTCCGGAGCACAAATCGGAGCATTCGTCTGATACCGTCTTAAATCATCCCTGCGAACGGCCATCTCGGAACAACAATATGTGACTACGTGGTGCATCCATTATCCCGACTCTGAAAGAGGGCTTTCGTGGCACAGGTCTTCATCTCTTATTCCCGCCGGGACAGGGAGTTCGTACAGAAGCTTGTCGCCGCTCTCGACGCGGAAAAACGCGAGGTTTGGCTGGATGAGAAAGACATTGAAGTTACCGCGGAGTGGCTGACGGAAATCTTCAGCAATATCGAAGCTGCCGACAACTTCCTCTTCGTCATCAGTCCGGATTCGGTCGCTTCAGCCAATACCAGAAAAGAAATCGATCACGCCGCAATCAACGGCAAGCGGATGGTTCCTATCTACTATCGCGCCGTTCCGGACGTCGATATCCCCGAGGCCATCGCAAGGTTTCAGAGGATCGACTTCACCCTCAGTACTGATTTTGATTCAAACTTCGCGAACCTGATCAAAGCGCTGGATACCGACCTGGATTGGAAGCATGCGCATACTCGTCTGCTGACTCGTGCCAAAGAGTGGGAGCGGAACGGAACAGACAGCAGCTTCCTGCTTCGAGGCAAGGACCTGAGCGAGGCCGAGCAGTGGGTAGTCAGGAGCGCGGAAAAAGAGCCCAAGCCAACCGCGCTTCACTCACAGTACATCCTGAGCAGCCGCCAGGCGGCGACAAGGACGCAGCGGATCATTATCGGAGCGGTGGCTATTGCACTCGTGGTCGCAATTGGTTTGGCGATCTACGCCTTCAGCCAAAGGAATACCGCCCGGTCTGAGACAGAGGAGGCCCAACGCAACGCTCGAGAATCCAAAGCCAGGGAGTTTGCTGCTTTTGCGACTGAAAGTCTCAGCGACGATCCGGAGAGGAGCATCCTTCTCGGCATGCAGGCAGTCAACGCCACACTACGGTTCGACCATCACACTCTGCCTGTCGCGGAGGACGTGCTGCATCAGGCAATCTTGTCGTCCCAGGTACGAAGGACCCTGAAGGGTCACACCGACAGCGTGTTGAGCGTGGCCTGGAATCCGGACGGCACGCGTCTGGCCACGGCGAGTATGGACAAGACCGCGAAGGTGTGGGATGTGGTGAGCGGGCAGGAGTTGCTTACCCTGAAGGGTCACACCAACATCGTGGACAGCGTGGCATGGAGCCCGGACGGCAAGCGGCTGGCCACGGCGAGTTGGGACGGAACCGCGAAGATATGGGATGCGAGCCAGCGGACAGGAATTATTCACCCTGAACGGCGGCACCAGCTCCGTGAACAGCGTGGCATGGAGCCCGGACGGCAAGCGGCTGGTCACGACGGAAGCGGACCGGACCGCGAAGGTGTGGGATGCGACTGGCGGACAGGAGCTGCTCACCCTGAAGGGTCACTACGGCATCGTGGCGAGCGCGGCCTGGAGCCCGGACGGCAAGCAACTCGCCACTGCGAGTTGGGACAAGACCGCGAAGTGTGGGATGCGGCCAGCGGGAAGGTATTGCTCACCCTGAGGGGCCATACCAACAACGTGTTAAGCGTGGCCTGGAGCCCGGACGGCAAGCAGCTGGCCACGGCGAGTGCCGACGAGACCGCGAAGGTGTGGGATGCAGCCAGCGGGCAGGAAGTTGCTCACCCTGAAGGGCCACAGCGGCCATGTGAATAGCGTGGCGTGGAGCCCGGACGGCAAGTGGCTGACCACGGCGGGTGACGACGCGTCGGCGAAGGTGTGGGATGCGGCCAGCGGGCAGGAATTGGTCACCTTGAAGGGCCACACCGGCAGGGTGCAGAGCGTGGCCTGGAGCCCGGACGGCAAGCACCTGGCCTCGGCCAGTTACGACCTGACCGCGAAGGTGTGGGATGCGCCGAGCGGGCAGGAGTTGCTCACCCTGCAGGACTCCCTCGGGGGTGTGAACAGCGTGGCCTGGAGTCCGGACGGCAGGCGTCTGGCCACGGCGAGTGACAACCAGACCGCGAAGGAGTGGGATGCGGCCAGTGGGCAGGAATTGCTCACCCTGAAGGGTCACACCAGCAATGTGGAGAGCGCGGCCTGGAGCCCGGACGGCAAGCGTCTGGCCACGGGGAGTTTAGACGGAACCGCGAAGGAGTGGAATGCGGCCAGTGGGCAGGAATTGCTCACCCTGAAAGGCCATACCGACAGAGTGGAGAGCGTGGCCTGGAGCCCGGACGGCAAGCGTCTGGCCACGGGGAGTGATGACAAGACCGCGAAGGTGTGGGATGCGGCGAACGGGCAGGAGTTGCTCACCCTGAGGGGCCACATCTTCAGCGTGTCCAGCGTGGCCTGGAGTCCGGACGGCAAGCGTCTGGCAACGGCGAGGAGTTCCTACGCGACCGCGAAGGTGTGGGATGCGGCCAGCGGGCGAGAGTTATTCACCCTGAATGGCGCTATGGACAGCGTGGCCTGGAGTCCGGACGGCAGGCGTCTGGCCGCAGCGGGTCCGGACGGGAACGCGAAGGTGTGGGATGCAACCAGCGGAAAGGAATTGCTCGCCCTGAACGGTCTCCCCAGCCTTGTGCTGAGCGTGGCCTGGAGCCCGGACGGCAAGCGTCTGGCAACGGCGAGTGGCGACGGGACCACGATGGTGTGGGATGCGGCCGACGGTCAGGGATTGATCACACTGAAGAACCACGCAAGCCGTTTGTCCAGCGTGGCCTGGAGCCCGGACGGCAAACGTCTAGCCACCGCGAGTCATGAGGGGACTGTGCAGGTGTATTCGATCGATGTTCGCGATTTACTCGATCTGGCACGCAAGCGAGTCACCCGTGACTTCACGCCCGACGAATGCAAACGTTACTTTCAGTCGGAGAAGTGCCCGCCACTGCCGTGAAGATCGACCTTAGTCTCTGCATAAACGATCCGAAAACTTGCCAAGCCACAATCCCATGGATCGACGTAGCCCGAACCGTACCGTACATTCCCAGGACTCGTGCTTCTCGCTCCCGGTGGCTTCCGGCCGGCTGAAAATCTACCTCTCTTCTACCATCACGAAAACCACACTTGCCATCCAATCCACCATCGTCTGCCCAGCGTTTTTCGCAGAAATTCGAGCTAAATCGTCACCCCACCCGGCAAATCAGGCACTTTAAATAATTCGTCTCCGGCAGCGTCAAAACCGATGGATGATCCGGTGCAGCTCCTCTGATTTCAAGCACTTGCACCCTCTTTCCCGCGTCCGAAGCCGCCGCCGCAACCACGTTCGTAAACTCCTCCAGCGGAACATGGTGTGAACAAGAGCAGGTCACAAGCGTCCCACCCGCCCGTAACATCTTCATAGCACGCAAGTTAAGCTCTTTATACCCTCGCAACGCCCCTTCCGCGGCCCGCTTCGATTTCGCAAAAGCCGGCGGATCCAGCACAATCGTGTCATAAACCTCTCCCGCCCCCTCAAACTCCCGCAAAAGCTCGAACGCATCTGCCTCAATCCAATCGACTTGCGCCCCAAGCTCCGGATTCAGCGCAAGGTTCCGATCCGCCACCTCCAGCGCCGACCGGCTGGCATCCACACCCGTAACTTGTTGACAACGTTGGGCCATATGCAGAGCAAATCCACCCTGATACGTGCACATATCCAGCGCCCGCCCATTCGCGTATCTCGCTGCAGCAGCATAGTTTAGTCGCTGATCCAGAAAAGCCCCCGTCTTCTGCCCCGACCCCGCATCGAAATTAAATCGCAACCCATTGATCGTAAAAACCGTACTAAGTGGCGCCGAATCAGCACTATCCGAGTAAACCGGCCCCGCCGCAGGAGCCGCCAACTGCTCCAACTCCCGAATCTTGGCGTCCGGCCTCTCCCATACCGTAATCCCCCCCGAAAACCGCTCCTTCACGACCTCCGCCACCACGCTACGGACGTCATCCTGCGCCGTCCCCTGCGTCAGCAACTGCAAGATAACAAGATCGTTATAACGGTCAGCCACAATCCCGGGCAGCCCATCCGCCTCCGAAAAAATCAACCGGCAGGCATCATTCTCCATCGACTCCGGAGCCACCTCATCCCGCAGCGCCAACGCCGCCACCAACCGCTCCCGCACCTGCTGCAACATACCGGTCCCGAGAAAGCGCAGCCTCCACCGAAACAACCCGCAGCATAATCTGCGAAGCCGCACTATAAAGCGCTGATCCCAAAGGAATTCCACGGCTATCCACCACTGTGACCAGTGCCCCGGCAGCAATCTCCGAAGCCTCCAGCGCGGGCACCAGCGTCTCCACATCCGACCGGTACACCCACAAATGCCCCGCGCGCAGCCGATCCGCCGCCCGCCTCGCAATCACCGCTGCCGGCCCATGCGCCTGCCCCGCAACCACCCGCGGCTCGCGTTCTACCACTCGTTTCACCATGAATTCATGGTCGCACAGCTGATAGAAACGCGGCTACGGACGCTGATTCAGCGCATTACTCTGAATCGCCACGACAGTGGAGTCACAACCGGAGCCGCCACCCCAACAATCTGCGTAATCACCCCCGAACCCACCACCGCAGTACCCTGATTTGCCACCCACACGTTGCCTGATCGATCCAGAGCCACGCGGAACGGGTTCACCAACGCCGCGCTGCCATACCCTGATGCTCCGGACTGCGCCCTGCCCGTACTCAAAAATTCCGACACGCTATTGCTTCCCGAATTTGCAAGCCACACATTCCCCAGCCCATCGACCGCGAGATCGATCGGAGCCGTCAGCCCACCACCGTAGTACGGACTGCCCGCCACAGTATCGCCAAAGCTCGTCAATCGGCTGAGACTGCTCCCAGTCCGGTTCGCCACCCACGCACCACCAACGGAGTCGATCGCAATAGCAAACGGACCATTCATGCCAGCGCTCGAATACGGTGATCCAGGTATAGCCGCCCCAGTCTGGCTCAAAACCTCAATCTTGTTGTTGGCGCTATCGGCAACCCAGACATTGCCCGACGGATCCAGTGCAAGCGCCGTCGAGCCAATCCCAGCGGTACTAAACCCTGTGCCAGAAGATAGCGGTGCGCCATTTGCGCTGAGCTTGCTCACCGAAGGACCACTATTCGCAATCCACACATTCCCTGATCCATCAAACGCAAGCGGCCCAGGGCCCTGAATACCTGCGCCACTGAACGGATTGAGCGTAGCCCGTCCGCCTGAGCTGTTCAGCTCAACGACATTCGAAGCAAATGGATTCGTGAGCCACGGATCGTCGTACGGATCAAGCGCCATACGGCCAAAGCTCGTCCCTTGGGGAAAAGTAGCGGAGATCCCGCCAATATTGAGAATGCTGACGCTTGAAGAGTTGCTACCCGTGGAACTAAGCACCCACGCATTGCCCTGCGAGTCGATGGCAAGATCGCTCGGGGTCTTGAACGCAGGCGAACTGTAAGCAATCGCGAGAGTCCAGTCAGATGGTGCGTTGGCAAGCGTAGGTTGAAAGGGACTGGTTGACGGGAAAGTGCTGTAGAGCGACCCGACATTATGACTGGGATTTCGTGCGATATCGAGCGCCGCAGCAACAGTATCGCCTGGCGTAGTGCCACCAGTCGGAGTCGCCGCGGTAAATAGCCGACCACACGGCGCGGTCGAACTGGTGCTTCCATTCGAATTGACGCAAATCGCCAGAATGGCGCCCAGCGTATTGATCTCCGCTTGCGGAATCGTCGCAATCGATGGTGCATGTCCCGGCGCCGTTCCGGTCTCGATCGCCACCAGATTTTCCGCTGTGGCGAAGGCGTTAAGCAATCCTTGCACGTTGCCTGCACTGGTGCCGATGTGGGCATAGTCGACCATGAAGGGTGCAAGCGACCACACAGCAGCAACAGTCGTGAGCTCATTGATGACAAAGTAGCTGCTCGAGTTCAGGCTCCCGCAGCTTCCAAGCAGGCCCATCATCACGAGAGCCCCGTTGTTTGTGCCCGATGTCAGTCCTGGGTTGCCACCCGTAACGACCAGGTAGACCGGCGTGGAGCTGGAGGGGCAGGTAAAGGCATTCGCCAGCGAAAAATGGCCATTGGCGTCCGTTGTAACCAACCGATTAAGCAGCGGCGACGCGAAGGAGCCGTACCCATTTGTCCCCGGCGAGTACATCTGAATCACGGCATTGCTGATAGGCTGATTTCCGCCAAAAATCTGCCCGCCAAAAGCCTCGACCGTCGTAGGCGTCGAAGAAGACAGTGAAGATGGCGCCGCGCCGCACCCGCCAAGACCCACTGCAAGCGCAGCTGTGAGGGCAGTCAGGACAATGGAGCGTGGCCATTGTTGGGCGATTGGCATGGCCGGAACTCTCCTTACTCTATTAGCTCCTTCTAATGTTGGGGAAAGCCCGCGAAGCCAGCAATGGCCCAAAAGTGTCACACTCTAAAATGAGAGCTATGCCTGGGAGAATCCGCGCGGTGAGGGTGTGTGCATAAGGTCGATGTCGTCGTACTCGGTGGAGGCGCAGCCGGCCTGATGTGTGCGCTCGAAGCCGGGCGGCGCGGACGGCGCGTCATCCTTCTCGACCACGCCGATCGCATAGGCAAAAAGATCCTGATCTCCGGCGGCGGCCGCTGCAACTTCACCAACATCCACGCACGCGCCGAAAACTTCCTCTCCGAGAATCCTCACTTCGCCAAGTCCGCACTGGCGCGCTTTACTCCCGCCGACATCATCGCCCTGGTCGAAAAGCATGGCATCCGTTACCACGAGAAGACGCTGGGCCAGCTCTTCTGCGACCGCTCCGCCATGGACATCGTAACCATGCTCGAGCGTGAGTGCGCCGGAGCGCGCATCAAGGTAGGCGTGCGAGTCATCTCTGTCGCGCACGATGGCCAGTTCCTCCTCGAGACTACTGATGGCCCTCTTCGCGCCGACTCTCTGGTCGTCGCAACGGGCGGCCTCTCGATCCCGAAGATGGGAGCCACCGCCTTTGGCTACACCTTGGCCGAACAGTTCGGCCTCAATATCATCGAGTGCCGCCCTGCGCTTGTCCCTTTCGTGTTCGGCCCCGAGGACAGCGATCAGTGGTGCGATCTTGCTGGCGTCTCCGCAGAGGTCGTAGCCACAGCAGGAGCAGGGAAGAGGCGCGGCACCTTTCGCGAAAAGATGCTCGTGACGCATCGCGGTCTCAGCGGCCCCGCTGTTCTGCAAATCTCCTCGTTCTGGCGTCCAGGCGAAGCGGTAGAATTCGATCTCGCTCCCGGCGCAAATATCATGGAGCCGCTGCTCGCTCGGAATGCCCGGCGCGATCCCGCCGCAGCCGCGCAGGCCATACGCGCTGTTCTGCCCAGCCGCATGGCCGAACGTTGGGCCTCCATCAACGAGCCGAGCGACTGGACAAACCCATCGCTCGCGCTCATGGAAAAGCAGCTCCACACATGGCGCATCACTCCCGCAGGAACCGAGGGCTACGCAAAGGCCGAAGTCACCGCAGGCGGCGTGGACACGGCAGAGCTCGACGCAAAAACAATGGAGAGCAAAAAAGTTCCGGGCCTTTACTTCATCGGCGAGGTAGTCGACGTAACCGGCTGGCTCGGCGGATACAACTTCCAGTGGGCCTGGGCCTCGGGAGCCAGCGCAGGCCGAGCGGTCTAGCCACCTGGAACCGTCGGACGAACAAAGGCGCCGCTTACTACTGAGTCTTCATGAACTCACGCACCAACGCCGCCATCTCATCCGCCTTCGTATCAAGCGCGAAGTGTCCCGCTTCGAGCACGTAGACCTTTGCATTCGGTACGTCCTTACGGTAGCGTTCCGGCTCGCCGGGATCGAACGATAGATCGTGCTTGCCCCACAGAACCAAAAGCTTTGGCTGCGTCTTCTGCATCCATGCCTGCCACTTTGGATAAGCATCGACATTCGTGCGGTAGTCATAAAAGAGATCGCTTTGAATCTGCGCCTGCCCAGGCGCATTTAGAAATGCGTACTCATCATTCCAAAGATCCGGGTCGTAGAGCTCAACATTCGGATCGTCTCCGACATGGCGCGTCTTGGTGGCTGCCATCGATAGCAGGTTTTTGCGCAATGCTTCGTCATGAGCAGCCCGGTTCGCCCAGAACGCCCGCCTTGTCGCCCAGTTCGCCCCCAGGCCTTCGTTGTGAGAGACCGCGTCCTGAACGATGAGAGCCTGCACTCGCTCCGGGTGTGCCAACGCCATGCGAAAGCCAACCGGCCCACCATAATCCTGCATGTAGAGCGTGTAGTGAGACAAACCCAGCGCCTGCGTGAAATCAGTCATCACAGAAGCAATGTGGTCGAAGGTGTAATCAAACTGCTTCGGATCGGGCCAGTCGCTATGTCCGAAGCCCGGATAGTCCGGCGCAACCAGATGGTAGTTGTCTGCAAGCCGCGTCAGCAGTGGCTGAAACATCCGCGACGACGACGGAAGCCCGTGCAGTAAAAGAATCGTGGGAGCGTCTTTCTGCCCCGCTTCTCTGTAGAAGATGTTGAGTCCATCAACCTTCACTGTGCGATAAAACACCTGTTGTTCCATGGCTCCATCCTTTTTCTGGGCATCCATGCAAGACGCAATGGTGAGGACAAGCGCAAGAGTCGCCAGCGTCCGAAGAATCAATTTCGGCGTATGCATACATGCTCCGATCTACTCTGCCTGGTCTGCGACTTCGAAGATTACATCAAGTTCAATCGGCATCCCCAGCGGGAGACTGGCAACACCGATTACCAGCCGAACGGACATCTTCTCGATGCCAAAGATATCTCGAAACAAATCGGAGACCGCATCCGCGACTCTGGGCTGGTCGAAGAAGTCCCCGTGAGGTTGCTATAAACACACCGAGCCGAACAACGCGAGTCACTCTATCGAGTGAGCCCAGATGCTCTTTCGCCGCGGCCAGAACTCCCAAAGCCGCAGTGTACGCAGCATCTCGTCCAGCCTCGACATCAAGTTCTTTCCCCAGTCGGCCAACATACTTCGGCTTGTGGTCAACAACCGGAAGCATCCCGCTAAAGAAGAGCAGGTTGCCCGTCTGTACTGTCTCGACGTAAGGGCCAAACGGCGTCGGCGCGTCTGGAAGCTGAATGCCAAGCTCCTGCAGACGGCGCTCTGCACCATCCGGCACCGAACCTTTACCGCCTACCATCGGCCTCTGTGCGCACCGCCATCCACGTGCAGCACCTCCCCGGTAACGAAGCGAGCTTCCGTCAAATATACGACAGCCTCAGCGATGTCCTTCGGCTCCGAGATCTTGCCCATGGGTGAAAGAGTCTTCATGAAGTCCTTCGGATTGTCTTTATGCAGAGGAGTGTCGACAGTGCCAGGCGCGACCGCGTTGAAGCGGATGTTTTGCTTCGCGTATTCGCTTGCAAGGCTCAGGGTAATTGCGTTAAGACCTCCCTTGGTGATCATCGGAATCGACGCCGGAATGCCTGCGATGGGGTTATCGGCCAGCGAAGCCGTGATGGTCGTCACGCTGCCGCCGGTGCCTTGCGATAGCATCTGCTTCACTGCAAGCTGAGTGATGAAGATGAATCCATCCAGATTGGTATGGACGAATTTTTGAAAATCGTCGGCAGTGTAATCAGTGAAGGGCTTGACCGCGAAGATGCCCGCATTATTGACAACATGATCGATCGAACCAAACTTCGCGATCGCGGTCTGAGCGACATTCTCAGCCGTCGTCGCCTGACCGATGTCTCCATCGACCAGAGCGAGGTTTGGTGACGAGGTAAAACCGGCCTTGGAAACGCTGCGCGAAGTTGCAACGACGTTATAGTCCCTGGCCAGAAAAGCCTGGACAACGGCCGCTCCGATGCCTTGCGAGGCGCCTGTTACGACGACTGTCTGTCTACTCGCCATGTTTAGCTCCTGTCGGTCTTGCGTTGTCACACTGGAACTGTCGTTGGGACTATCGCGGTTGCGTCGTTCGCGCGCACCGACTGCGTGAGCGTGGAGGGATCGACACCTCGACGCGTCGCCCAATCCGACAGGTTCTTTGGCCGATATGTCTCATCACTGCGCCAGCGCTCGAAGACGGTTGCATCGATGGTTTCGTTGATGGTGTTTGTCACCGCGTCACCTGTGTCCACTGGCTCCGCTCCGATGGGCCTGTAGTAATGTCTTCCAAGGGTCAATATTTCATAGATTCCATGTGCCATTTCGGCCAGGGAGTCACGGATGGGACACGTATTTTCGTTGCCATCGATTACAACGCTGTCCTTGAATTCAAGCCCATGCGCGATGGCTTTGCTCATCAACCACGCGAGCGGGATTTGAGCGAGCAAGTCATTCTCATAGCCGCCACCGACATTCGCATGAGCTCCTACGAACCAGCGCTGCTCCACGTGGTCAAGATCGCGGGGCGGGTAAGTCTGTCCCTCTTTCGGAGTGCTCTTCACCCAAAGTGTCGGAGCGAATTCCTTCCTATGCTCGTCTATAGCTAGCGCATGATAAGCATGAGTATCGTTGATTCGCAGGTCCGTTTCCAGGAAGGCGAAATCTTCGCGGCTGACTTTCGGAACGCAGGGAATAGGAACACCCAGGGCTCCCACCGTGTCCCATACACCCTGGAACCAAATTGGAATCGGCCGGGAGTATTCCTTGATCCATCTGTCTTCCAGGGACAATTCACCTTCGACCACTTTGCCTAACGCTCGGACAGACTCGGCAGTGCCCATGCGGTATCGCTTAAACAGCTGCTTCATCGAAACCGGAGATCCTGGCTTCAACAGACCGCATTTGGATATGAAGCCTGCCAGACTGCGGGCCGTGAACGCTCCTCGACTGAAACCAAAGATGAATAGCTGGGCATCCTGTTCGTAGTGTTCGACCAGCCATTCGTAGGCGCTAATTACCTCATCGTTGATGCCGATGCCGAACATTCCTCCTGAGAGATGCTCACCAGACTGCGTTCCGACGCCCGCGCTGTAATAGACGAGCTGTTCGGGAGACTTCGCGCACAGGGATTTCAATCGCCAGACGTTGGTATTATCGCTGACGTTATTCCACGTGCCGTCTAAGAACAGGGCGATACGCTTTTTATCGGACACTTTAGCCCTCCAATGGAACGACAGTTTCTACCCGCGACTACTCTATGCGACTGCAAGGCTTGTGGGAAGTGATCCTGCTCACCGGCCTCCATGCAGGCGAATTTGTACCTCGTCAATTAGAAAGCGCCGAGTTGAAGACATTCATCTCACGAAGAACCTCTTCCTCATTCGACCGAATACAGCCCGTTTACACTACTAGTGGCGGCCAACACCGCCGGACCTCCTCCGCCCCGGCCTCCGAAACACCCAAGGACCACGCCCCATGGAGCAGCCTCTCACCACCGGAGTCCCCACTCTTACGGCCCCCCGCTTCTATATCACCGGCCGCCAGCCACTCCGCCCGGGAGCCATCCTGCTCGCTATTGTGGCCGCCGTCGCTGCGCTCTCTTCGGTCCTCTATGCTCTCGGCCACACCGGACATGCACATCTCACCTCCGACAGCTCCGGCGCTGCCCGTTCTGCCAGCACCCCATCCGGAGCCGCCCCGGCACCCGACGACAAAGACGACCCATCCCAGATCGACACCATCGCTCTCGGTGATCCCGCCGACGCTCCTGTACCCGCCCGCCCGGGAGACCATGTCAGCCCCGTTCACCCCACCATCCTCGTTCGCCTGCCCCGCTTCGGCGACCAGGTAGGCCTCATCCCCGACACCCCTGCCGGCCGCCTCCTCTACGACTGGCTCGCCGCCTTCAATCAGGCAAGCTACCCCGCGCTTGGCAACGCTCTGCCCAATGTCGCGCTCGCCTCCGCCGCTGCTGCACAGATCGAACTTCGGCAGCAGACCGGCGGCTTCAACCTGCTCTCTGCCAAAGAAGTCCAGCCCGGCGTCCTCGTCTTCCGGCTCCGCGACCAGACCCCCGCGGCGATCGAGGTCCTCGGCACCCTCCAGGTGCGTCCAAACTCCAACCCCGCCGCCATCGCGAGCTTCAGCCTCCGCGCCGTTCCCCCAACCCGCCAGAACGCCAACACGAAGGCTGCGGACTCTCAATGAGTTCATCGGATTGTTATCATTGGACGTCTCTCTAGATATCAATCTCCCAAACTGCGACGGCGCTGTTGCGACGAAAGATGAGTCGTCGAAGCCGTTTCGTTTCGCCACTAGATGACACTCATAGATTCGAACAGCGTGACGGCGGATTGGATCAGTGTTGCTCAAGGATTTGGAAGGAGTGCTCATGAAGCGGATCGCTTTCTTGCTGGTTGCACTGGCAACAGTGGCCGGCATCGCCGCCATAAAGGTCCGCGCAGCTGGACAGGCCGATGGAGAGGCAGCCCCGGTCTTCGGAGTCAAAATCCCCGCGGGATACCGCGACTGGAGAGTAATCTCCGTAGCCCACGAGGCAGGCAACCTCAATGATTTTCGCGCTATTCTGGGCAACGATATAGCTATCAAGGCCTACCGGGAAGAAAGGCTCCCATTTCCGGACGGCACAATGATTGCGCGGCTGGCCTGGAGCTACATCCCATCTGAGGAAAACAACAAAGTCTTTGGCCGTGAGCAGTCTTTCGTTGCCGGGCCTCCCATTAATGTTCAGTTCATGGTCAAGGACTCCAAAAAATACGCCGCGACAGGCGGCTGGGGATTCGCTCAATTCAAGGACGGCAAACCTGCCGGCGAGGCCGTACACAAAACCTGCTTTACTTGCCACGAGCCCGCCAAGGCTCGGGATTTTGTCTTTACCCGTTACGCACCCTGATACGAAGCATCGAAACCCACGACGTAGAGGCTGTGCTTGCGAAGTCCGAAGCCGCCTGTATCGTGCCGACAGACTCTCGCTTGATGCCAAATCGTGGCCGTCTGCTTAGTAACGACACGTCGACTCGGGGAAGTGATGTTCACTCCTGAGTGGCAGGCTAATCGGAGCTGGCGCCAGCGCGCTTTTAATCACCTGCCTACGAAAAGCGAACCGTGCAGCAGGGAACCCGCTTCATCCAGCCAACCCCTTCCAAAATAACCTATTCATAATCAATAACTTGAAGAATAATTCCCAAAAAACTCCCCAAAAATCCCTTGTCAAATCCAAAAACACTTCAAACTAAACAAAATAAACAAGATAGCAATTGCGCGGGAGTTATGCTCAATCGGATAAACTAAATAAAGAATCGAAAAAACTCCGGCCCAAAAAGCCGGAGTTTTTCCATTTTTCCCATAACTCTTTTAGAAAGACGAATTTACCCGTAAACCTTTTAGAATGACGATTTTGCATCCAGGTAATCATGCTAAGCCATTGAATATAAGCAACTTATCAGGATATAAGGGGGAGGGGGTGTAGCTCTACTGGACAATCAGGCTAAGGTTCACGGTTCGTGTGAGTCCCGCGCTGGTAGCCGTCACCGTAATCGGATACGTTCCCGAAGGTGTCCCCTGCGTCGGCGTTGAACCCGAACCTCCCGGACCAGGAATTAACCGGCCAGCCCCGCAACCAGCAGCACCGATCAGGCAACAAAGAACGATCAGGCAAACCACGCGTGGCAATTGCTTTCTGGTCAGCGCCAGGAGACCCACAGGCAATAGCGCCGCAAACCAGAGAGTGCTGTGCCCTGTCGAGATCGAGGAACTCGCTACGCCAGTCAGAACCGTAACCGAGACCGTGGTTGTCGTGTCGAGCCCTACGCTGGAAGGTGTCACATTGCAGGTAGCGTTCTGCGGCACACCCGTACAGGTAAAGCTAGCAACAACCTTCGACGGAATTCCCGTGGAAGGCGTAAGCAACAACGGAAAGACTGCATTCTGGCCACTTTTGATCGTGACCGTCGTATCTCCGTTCGGGTCGAGAGCGAAGCTTACACCAGTCCCGCTAAGCTGCATCACATGCGGCGAGTTTACAGAGTTGTCCGTAACAGTAAGCGCGCCAGTGCGAGTCCCGCTCACAGTTGGCGTAAACGCAATCTGCAACGTGCAAGCACTGTTCGCCGCCAGAGTGCCGCCGCAAGTATCGCCTTCCGTCAGTAGGGCAAAATCACCGGTGGCCACCTTGCCTGTGATCGTAAGAGGAAGATCGCGATTGTTCGTCAGCGTAACAACCGACGAAGACACACTAAGGCCAACACCGGTAGCAGGGAACTGAAAGCCAGACGTAGGAGCCAGCGAAACCCCTTGCGGAGCGATACCAGTTCCGCTCAACGCAACGGTCTGTGTGCGATACACGTCGGAGATGCTTAGCACTCCGCTACGCGTTCCCAGATCCACAGGCACAAACAAAACACTCATCGAGCAGCTCGAGTGCGCATTCAGAGAGTTGCCGCAGGAGTTCACCACGGTGAAGTCGCCGCTCGTGATCTGCGCGGCAATCAGCGTAAGGGCAACATCGCCAGCATTGGTAATCGTAATGACCTGACCCGCACTGGCCGTACCAAGCTGCTGTGCCGCAAACGTGAGCGCAGCAGGCGACAGCGAATCCGTTGCCGGAGACGTTCCTGTCCCTGTCAGCGAAGCCGTCTGCGTTCCCGCATCGTCCGTAATGCTGAAGCTTCCGCTGCGCGTCCCCGATGCCGTCGGAGAAAAGGCAATCGAGACGGTACAGCCTGTGCTGGCGTTCAGCGAAGCCCCGCAGGTATTGGCAGCAAGCGTGAAGTCTCCTGTAACCAAAGGCGTCTTCAAACCGACCGAGCTACTACCTGTATTAGAGATCGTGATGTTCTGCACAGCGCTGGTGGAGTTGATCAGTGTAGAAGGAAACGCAAGGGCAATCGGATTCAGGACAACAGCAGCGGCAGCAGTACCAGTTCCGGCAAGCGTCGCCGTAGCCTGGCCGCCCACAACATTGCCATACACAGTAAGAACTCCCGTACGGTCACCTGTGATTGTCGGCAGAAAACGAACCTGAATCGTGCATGTTGAGTTCACTGCGATCGGACCAGCAGTACATGTATCGGTTTCGGTGAAGTCTCCAGTGACAACTACACTGCTGACATTCAATGCAGCAGCACCTGTATTTGTGACCGTAACAGTTTGTGCATCGCTCGCTGTAGCCACAGCCTGTGTTGCGAAGCTCAGCGCAGTTGGATTCAGCGACATCGCAGGTTGCATCGCCGTATTAGCCGTAAGCAGCGGGATCTGCCATATCCCGCGTCCATACGTTGCAGCACGCAGTTCGCCCGTGCGTCCATCACCTGTCGGAAGCGCGGACGCCGCAGCCAGACTAACGACGGGTGCATTAGGAAGGCTCATGCCATAGACACTCCAGCAGTTGACCTGTGGCACAATTTGTAACCTGCGTCGTAACGTATACACCAGTATCGAGGGCGACATACACAGTATTAGCGTCATTCGGGTCGACTACAACGCTGTTCGCGGGAGCATTCGGCAGATTACTACTGATGTTTGTCCAATGCGCGCCCCCATCGGTCGAGCGATAGAGATGCGCCGCCGTAACCACCGAATTTCCGCCGAACCCCATGACCGTAACGTAGACGGTATCTCCGGTAGAGTCATGCGAGTCCACCACAACAGATGAGATATCGAATCCTCCAGGATTGAACACTCGCTGATCGGCAGCTGTACTATCAACCGGCGACGCCGCAATATCGGTCCATGCAGTCGTGTCATTTGCAGTGGCGCCGGAGGCCGTCGAAAATAAATGCCCTCCATAGCTGCCGCCGCCATCCAACACGCCTGCCATCCCCGCATAAAGCACCGGCGACCCGGCATTCTGAGCGTTCGGGGAATTGTTCACCAGGCCCCCCGCACCAAGCGATCGAACTACAGAGGGATTTGTGCGCCGCGCAACCCGCGCTCGCCGCGCCTGCGAGTGCCGTACTGATCGCGTTCGCCGATGACCACATCAATCCGTTATCGGCAGGCCCACGCCAAACCCGGCATGTACCGATCAAAATATTGGAAGACAGCGCCGGATCAAGCAGCCACGGCGTATCGATCAACGAAACATCCCCACTCACTTGCGAAGAACCAAGTGTTGGCAATCCATTAAAATCTGTAGCCGTACAATTAGCTCCACTCGTGCACTGACGGATACTCACCCCTTCAGCCGTAGAGAGATACCAAAGCAGCGGATTGGTCTGATCGATGCCAACCGTACCACCCTCGCCTGTTGAGAGTTGCGTCCACGCGGCGCCTGATGAAGCGGACGACGTAGCCGCCGTGCCATTCGCGCCTAGCCCGGCCAGCAACGTGCCCGGCACCGTGGGGTCCTGCGCAAAGCTGACCACCTCCGCCAGCGAACCTAATCCCGCATTGAGATTTTCAAAGTGCGTAGCATCGTCAGCGGAGCATGTCGTGCCCTGCGTGTTCGCTCCATCACGCGAGCGCCACAGGCCGCCATCATTGCCCATGTAAAGTAGCGGCTGCGACGTGGTGGCCATCGCTGCAACTGCATGTTGCGCCGGCGCGACCATCGCAGAGCCATTGCAGGCATTTCCAGCGTTCGTCGTATTTCGAAAGCTGCACCCACCTGCCAGCGAGCAGCGGTACAGATCAATCGTCCCCACATAGAGCAACGTATCCGCACTGGCCCCTGAAGGAGCGGCGGTCAGAGCCATGTTGTAATCAGCCTGTGGGATCACCGCACTTCCATTACCCACCTCCAACACAGTCGAGTCAAGCTTCGTTCCAAACGCAACGCCGCCTGAGCAGCTCCCGCCAGAGATCGCGCAGCTATCCTGCCAAAGCCCCTGATCGATATTGTTGCTATCCGTCGTAAGTGCAAACGTATCGCCCGTCAGTGGCTGCACCGCGAGCGCTCCACGAAAGATCGGACAGGCAGGACTACCAGCAGCATTCGGATTTGCTGGACAAGCCGTTGTCGTCAGTCCGCTGCCTGGCTGATGTGCAAGTCGCGTCCAGGTAACACCATCAGCTGACTCGTAGTAGCCATGGAAGCGAATCGCCGCATAAAAACGCTGCCGAATCGGGTTCCACACGACCGAAGTAACAGCATTTCCGCCATGGTTCCCGCCAGCGGGCGTCTGCACAACCTGACTGCCATCCTCAATCACTCCCATCTGCCAGGTGACGCCAGCATCCGTCGAGTAGTACAAACCCATCACGCTATTGGTGCTATCTACCGCGTTCACAAGAGTGCCTTCAGCCGCTTGAGACAGCGCGGCCACAACCGTCATCGGGCTGCTCCACGCAAACCCCGCAAATCCCAAACCGGCGAAGGAATGATTTCCGCCGACCCCATCGTTTGAATTGCGGATCAGCGTCCACGTAAGTCCACCATCGACCGAGCGCAGAATTCCGCTGCCGTAAAAAGAATCGGAGGCATCGTTAGGGTCGCCGGTCCCTGCAAGAATCACTCCCGACTGAACACTGACAGCCCCAATACTCAACGATGGAACTGTGGCACTCTCGGCATTCGGACTGAAGACCGGAAGCGTATCCGTTAACGGTGTAAAACTCACGTTCGCCGCTGGCCCCGCCGCATCGGTCGACTTCCACACGCCGCCACCCGTCGTTCCCAGGTAGACCGTGTTCCCGGTGACATCCGTAGAATCGATTGCCACGGCAGTTACCCGTCCAGTGATGCTCCCATACGTAGCACTGATCACCTGCGTCGGCCCAAGCGGTTGCCATGCTGCGCTCAGGGTCGAGTCTCGCGGAATAGCCTTCACCATCGCTTCGTGCTGGCTTCTTGCCGCATCCATCGTCTGCGCGGCGGACACACCGCCGACAAGCACTCGTCCGCCTAGAAAACGACGGGCCCGCACCGCATACCACGGAATCTTCGCCGTCTGAACATTCGTCGCAGCGGCAGCCACAAGCGGTGTCTGTGCCTGCAACGACGAAAGCACCAAACTGAAATCCAGGAAACAAAGGAAGAAGAGCCAACCGCCGCGACGGCACAGCGAGCGGAACAATCGCGCGAATTGAAAAGACTCGATCGGACCCATGGAACTCTACGTGGGGAATAAGAACGCTACACTTTGATGCTGCAAGGTATCGCCCGCGGAGTCAACGCAAGAGTGGACAAGAACCTTATACGGTTCCAGAAAGGGATGAGAGAATTCTCATCCGCATCACCAAGTTCCGTTTGTGTTATGCCGCTTCAGCCATCCGTTTTAGCACCGGACGATCTTCGAAGAATCGATTGACCGTGTAGCGTTCCTCGAGTCAACCACCAGCTTCGACTGCGCCACAATCTCTCCAAAGTTGTAGATAGAGTGGTCGGTCACAATGACGACACAGTCAAACCGGCTGAGGTCTTCGAGCGATGTAGAGTGCATCTGCAGATCGTATTTGCGACCGCTGCTTACCGTAGGGAAGAATGGATCGTTATAGTGGACCTTCGCTCCCGCATGCTGCAACATCTCGATGATCGACAGCGCTGGCGACTCGCGTAGATCGTCGACATCGCGCTTATACGCTACACCCAGTACCAGAACATTCGCGTCCTTCGCGTCAACGCCGTTCCGCTCCATCGCGCGCAGCGTAGCCTGCACAACGTACTGCGGCATCGACTCGTTGATCTCGCCAGCCAGCTCGATGAAGCGCGTCGAAAGCCCAAGCTGCTCCGCCTTCCAGCTCAGGTAGAACGGGTCCACCGGAATACAGTGTCCACCCACACCCGGGCCGGGATAAAAGGCCTGAAAGCCAAACGGTTTGGTGGCCGCCGCGTCGATCAACCTCCCAGATGTCGATCCCCATCGCTCGCAGAGCTGCTTCATCTCGTTCACCAGCGCAATATTCACGCAGCGATAGATATTCTCGAGCAGCTTCGTCATCTCCGCCGCCGCCGGCGACGACATCGGAACGGTCCGGCGAAAGACGCTGCCATACAGCGCACTCGCAGCCGCAGTGGCGCGGTCTTCCATTCCGCCAATCACCTTCGGAATATCCCGCCGCGGAGTCATAATATTGCCGGGATCCTCCCGCTCGGGCGAGAAGGCCACCATCACGCCATCCAGATCTTCCTGTCGTCGTCCGCTGTTCCTCTGCAGAACCTGCAGATTCTTTCTCGCACCGTGCGCGATTGATCGTCTCAACGATCAACTCCTCAGTCGTCCCCGGATAGGTCGTACTCTCCAGCACCACCAACTGGCCAGCGCGCAGGTGCGGCGCAATCGCCTCGATGGTCGATACGACGTAGCTCATATCCGGCGTATGGTCTTCGTGCAGCGGCGTCGGGACGCAGATCAGCACGGCATCCATCGCCGCGATCTCGGCAAAATCCGAAGTAGCCTGAAAGCCGGATCGCTGCGCAGCACAAATATGTTCCGGTTCGATGCGATGGATATACGACTGCCCGTTGTTCAGGCTGTTCACCTTCGACGGATCGATATCGAAGCCCGTTACTCAAAGCGCTCCTCGCTGAACAATAGGGCCAGCGGCAACCCAACATAGCCGAGCCCAATGATACCGATGTTCGCAGTCCGCTGATGAATGCTCTGAAGCCATTCACCGAGCCCGATCGCAGATGGCGCAGCAACAGTTAGATAGGTGTCAAAGCTTATCTTCCTAACCTGGCAAATTCGTCGCGGTACCATGCGACGGTGCGACCCAATCCCTCTTCAAAACCAACCTGCGGTGTATATCCCAGCGCCTCACGGGCTGCGGATATATCGGCAAGCGAGTCCCTGACATCTCCATCGCGATCTGGCCCATGCTTAGATGGATGCACAAAATCGAGCAAGGTTGCGAGGATGTCGTAGGTTTCATTGAGAGTGTGGCGTTCGCCGCACGCGATATTGAACACGCGGCCAGCCACTAAAGTTGCGTCAGCCTGGAGAGAAAGAAGATTTGCAGTTACAACATTGTCTATATACGTAAAGTCCCGGCCCTGTTCACCATCGCCGAAGATCACTGGCTGCTCGCCCCGCAGCATCTGCAGAATAAACCGCGCCATCACTCCGGAATAGGGCGAGTCCGGCACCTGTCGCGGCCCAAAGATATTGAAGTATCGCAGACACACCGTCTCCAGCCCATACACGCGCCAGTACGACTGCATGTACAGTTCGCCGTTCAGCTTCTGAACCGCGTACGGAGATATCGGTTGCGGCACCATTGTTTCGACGCGCGGAAAGCCCGGCTGGTTGCCATAAGCTGATGACGATGCAGCATATACCACCCGCTTCACCCCAGCCAGCCGGGCCCCCTCCAGCACATTGAACGTCCCGTCGATATTGGTCTCATGGCTCGGCCTGGGCTCCTTTACCGACCGCGGAACACTCGGCAAAGCACCCTGGTGCAGCACATAGTCCACCCCTTCGCAGGCCTCGCGGACGCCATCGGCATCGCGCAAATCCACCTCGCGCAGATCGATCCGGTCAGCTATCTCCTCAAGGTTGCTGCGCAGGCCAGTCTCGAAGTTATCCAGCCCCCGAACCTGCTCCCCGCGAGCCACAAGAGCATGCGCCAGATGCGACCCGATGAATCCAGCCGCGCCGGTGATGAGATATCTCGCCAAGTACCTAGAATACCAGCGAGCCCTGCTCCGGAAGCAATCCCATCTGCTCGATGTATCGCTTCGAATCGAACTTCTTACCCGTAGAGGTACCCGACATGTAACGAATCTTGCCGAATATCGCACGCTCACCCCACGCCCGGTCGAACTTACCCAGCACCGCCCACGCAATTCCCGCGTATCCATTCGGATCGCGCCCATCGAGAAAATACTTGTCGTTCAGATGAATGCAGTACTTCATCGCCGTAGCAACATCCGGCGTCCACTCAAGAATCTTCTTCGCCCAGTACATCCGCACATAGTTGTGCATCCATCCATACCGCACCATCTGCATCTGTCCCGCGTTCCAGAGATCGTCATGCGTCCGGGCACTCTCCAACTGCTCCAGAGTGTAGAGATGCTCGCGCTCATCCCGCGCATGTTCGGCGATCGTCTGCTTCGCCCAATTCTCCGCACACTCCGGCGAATCGTAGTTCGGCGTATACCGGACAAAGTTCACCGCAAGCTCACGCCACACAATCAGCTCATTGAAGTACCCATCACGCGCAGACTTCAGCTTCGGATTCGTCTTCACCGCAGCCTCGACCGCAAGCGCAATCGTCACCGGCCCAATATGCCCAAAGTGCAGATAAGGCGACAGACAAGAAGTACCATCCATCTCAGGACGATTCCTATTCGCCTCATAGCCGTCCAGCAGCGCGCCGGTAAAGTGCTTCAACCGCTTCAGCGCCGCATGCGTCCCACCCTGCCACGCCTCCACCGGTCCAACGCTACGATCAAGCTCCTTCCAGCCACGCGTTATGTCCTCGTGCACTGAGTCAGCATAAAAACCACGAGGCCTCTTCCACTCATAGCTCCGCACGCAGATTCTGGTAAGGATGAAGGTACTCCGGCAGCAAACGATACAGCCTCGGCCGAATCGTATACGCCCCATACTGCGCCTTCTCAATCAGCTTCGACGGAACAATAACATCCGCATCCACCGTCCAGAACGGAATACGAATCCGCGAGGCAAGCTCCTTTCGCCAACGCTCCGGCTCGCGCATCGGATTCTCATCCCCAATCAAAAACGCCGCACGAACATCAGCCAACAACTTCTCATGCGAGTCATGCGGAGCCCTTCGCATGACAAACGCAATATTCCGCCGCGCCAAATCCTCTTCTACATCCCTCAGTCCCTGATTGAGAAAGACATAATGCCGCAGATTCGCATGAGGAAAATTCGATATCCCCGCAAAGTACACCACCAGCGGCAGCCCAAGCAGATTAGCCACCTCAACCGCTATATCGACCGCATGATTATCCACCCCACGCTGCGCCCGCTGCATCCAGTACACAACGCACCGCCCATCGGATCCGGCAGCCCCATCCCGCCTAACCGTAACCCGCGGATCGTCCGAAAGAGCGAGCAATTCTTCAGCCACGCGAGAGTCCTGCTTAGCCATACAGGAAGTGTACGTGCGCCACGTCCCGTTCTTTGCCGGTATACAACCGTGCCCCGATCCAAACCCTCCCTCAATCCGAAGTTCCGTATAAATGGCTCAGGACATTCAATTGATGCGAGATACCATTTTCGGTTGCTTTGCTGCCGAATGGTCCTTCGACCTCTATCCGCGTAAAATAGTTTTCGGCAGCGGGCGAAAGAACCAGATCTGTTCATGCCGATGTGACTGTTACCGAGACTTTCTCGCCATGTTCCATCTTCGTTTTGGGCGAAGATGGCGACGCCGTTATCAGGCATTGGAAATTGTAAACGCTGCGAGGTGTCTCGAAGCATCACTAAAACGGCAGTCGCCTTTGGGTGCTCACCAACACTTAGGGCAGACAGGGTTTAGAATCCCTGTTTCCTGTTGTTTCCTGCACTCTCTTCCGCTCCTCCTGGCTGAGAGTGATCCAATCGTTACGCAGACCCGATTGGATTGGTTGTGAAGACGGGTCGTCCTGACGTAAGACCACTAGCCGGAATGATCCTGATTCTCGGTCCAGACTAAAGCCGTAAGTGCAGTACGAAATCGATATAGACCCATCTACAGCCAGGAATCTAGAAAGCCTACACACGTGATGGCTCGTCGCCAGTAGATCGCACTCTGTAAAATCCAGCGAACCGGCAATCGTTCCCAAAGGGAAGAATGGGGACGGCGCCGGCAGTGATCGTAGCGGCCGGCCTGAATGAAATTGCTACCGCGTACCAACGTCCCAGCTTTTGCACCGACTAGTAGACAGATGGCGGAGGCTAGAGGAAACAGTCTGTGATCTAAGGCTAGGATAGGCGCCTGGCGATAATCGGTACGCCCCGACAGTCTCTATGTCGTAATTGAATTGGCCATACATCGTAGCGTCTGGCTCCCTGACGATCGCGCGGCAGCGTCGACCGGTAACGTGAATGGCTTGTCGGAGCAGAAAAGCCCAGAGCCGATCGACCTGAAGCGGGCGTATGCACAAGTGATTACTCGGATTCAGATTTGTGGCACTGCCCCTCGCGTATTAGGAGATTGTGATCCCGGGAAACTGAGTCGTCTTTCGGAATATAGGATGTCTCCGTGCTCTTTAACTGATCGCCACGTTATATCGCATGTCTCGTGACGGGAATATCTCTATGCCGGATTATCGATACCGCCACCTGACGATAAAAATGCGGCCCGAAGGCCGCATTTTTGCTCGAAACAGTTTTGGCCCTACCAAAGGCCCCAGGCCCGGCTCATATAGTCCGTCAGCGTCATCGTAATCAGCACGAGGAATGTAAAGAACCCCGCGCCAACCGTCATCTTGATGAGCTTCGACTGATACTTGACGTGCATGAAGAACAAAATAACGATCACAGCCTTGGTGCATGCAATCGCCAGCGCCACAATCGGGTTAAAGATACCGAGATCGATATACGCCGCACCCACCGTAATAGCAGTACCCACCAGCAGCGTAGCGAAGACCATGATGTAGGTCGCCGGCGTGACGATGTGATGTTCGGCGTGCTCAGGATTGGTCACATTCGCCGGATCATGAAATTCAGACATGGTCTTCTCCTTCCAGCCACAGCCTCGCGGCTGTGGTCGCGGCTACACGCCGGGGTGTCGGTTGATGAGGTAAAGCAATGGGAACAGGAACAGCCAGACAATATCGACAAAGTGCCAATACAGTCCGAAGTTTTCTATAGGCGCAACATACCCCGAAGAGAAATCCCCTCGTCGGGCTCGCAACGTTAGCCAGACCAGAAGACAGATGCCAATGATCATGTGCAGAGCGTGCATTCCGGTCATCGCGAAGTACAGCGAGAAGAACACCTGCGTCTTCTGCGCCATATCCGGAGACATCGGCTCTTCCTTCAATCCATACGCGTGCGGGTTCACAAACTCGGACACATCGAAGTGCTCACCGGGGATGTGATGCTTCTCCCACTTCTCGTGGTACTCCACATACTTCACGCCAAGGAAGACCAGCCCAAGCAGCGTCGTCAGAATAAGGAACAGAACCAGCAGTCCCTGTTTCTTCACCTCAGCCGCCCAGACACCCAAGCGCCATAAAGAAGCCCGAGCTGATCAGCACCGCCGTATTGAATGCGCTCCAAGCGGTATGCTGAGCTGATTCGACGCGCCAACGAAAGCCGCGGGATACCAGTTACGGTACAGCAGATAAGCAAAGAACAGCCCGCCGAAGAACATGATCTCGGTCAGCAGAAAGAGCCACATGCCGAAGGTGCCGGCCTCGCGCTGCTGCTGTTCCGTCTCGAAATGATGACGGTGCTGTGGCAGAGCCAGCGTGCGTGTGCTCCTGTGCCACGGCCGTCTCGTGCGTATGGGAGTGTGTTGCTACGATCGTATTATCCAACGGTCGTCACCTCATGTTCCGTCTTGTGGGCAAGCCACTCGTAGTCATAGGCTTCATGATCCACAATGGGAGTTTCGATAAAGTTTTCAGTCAACGGCGGCGACTGGATCTGCCACTCAAGGCCAGTTGCCTGCCATGGATTGTTGCCAGCGATCGCACCATACTTCAGCGACCACGCGAGGTAGAGAAGCGGAAGCATATAGCCGACGCCGAGAACCGTGGCGCCCGCAGTCGAGAGCACATTCAGCACCTGGAACTCAGCCGGGTAGGAGTGATACCGCCGCGGCATGCCCAGGTAGCCAAGAATGAACTGGGGCAGGAAGGTCAGGTTGAATCCGATAAAAGTTGTTACAGCAGCGAGCTTTGAGAGAGACTCCGGGTACATGCGCCCGGTCATCTTCGGCCACCAGAAGTGAATCCCTGCCAGAAACGCCATCAACATACCGCCCACCATCACGAAGTGGAAGTGCGCGACGATGAAGTACGTCTCCGTAAGATGGATGTCCATGCCCAGAGCGCCGAGGAAGACGCCCGTCATACCACCGATCGTAAACAGCCCCATGAAACCGAACGCGTACAGCATCGGCGTCTCAAACGTAATGGAGCCCTTCTGCAGCGTGAATGCCCAGTTGAAGATCTTGATCGCAGAAGGCACAGCAACAAGCATCGTCAACAGCGAGAACACCAGAGCCGAGTAGTTTGACACACCCATGATGAACATATGGTGCGCCCAGACAAAGAACCCGAACAGCGCAATCGCCACCGACGAGAACGCAACCGCCGTATAGCCGAAGACGCGCTTGCGGCTGAACGTGCTGATCACCTCGGAGATAACGCCCATTCCCGGCAGAATCATGATGTACACGGCAGGGTGCGAATAGAACCAGAACAAGTGCTGGAACAGCAGAGGATCTCCGCCCTTAGTTGGATCGAAGACGCCAATGCCTATCGTCCGCTCGAGCGCTACGAGAACAAGCGTGATAGCCAAAACCGGCGTACCGAGCACCATCAGGATAGAAGCAGCATAGTTCGACCAGATGAACAACGGCATCCTGAACCACGTCATGCCCGGCGCACGCATCCGATGGATCGTTACGATGAAGTTCAACCCGGTGAAAATTGACGAGAAGCCGATAATGAACACTCCGGTCGCCGCCGTCACAACGTGTGTATTCAGATAGTGCGTCGAGAGCGGAGTCGTAAACGTCCAGCCCGTATCCACACCACCGAGAACCAGCGCAGCCAGTGTGAACAGACCGCCGATCCAATACAGATACCAGCTCAACAGATTGATCTTCGGGAACGCAAGGTCCTTCGCTCCAAGCATGATCGGCACTAGGAAGTTACCCAGCGTCGCTGGCACCGAAGGCACCAGAAACAGGAAGATCATCACGATGCCGTGCATCGAGAACAGCTTGTTGTACGTATCCGAAGCCACCAGGTCAGGCTGCGGCGTCAACAACTCCAAACGAATCAATCCGGCAAACGCTCCGCCGATAAAGAAGAAGAACGTGATCGAGATCAGATACAGAATCGCGATACGCTTATGGTCGCCCGTGAGGAGCCAGCTAAGGATCCCGTCCTCCGCATTGATATAGTTCTTCTTCGGAAGGGCCGCCGTGCTCTGATCAGGCAGGTTGAGAATTGTATGTGTTGCACTCATGGCTTCACCACCCCTGGCGTTGTCGGCGCCACTTGGTTCGTCTCTGACGTGGTCAGCGTCTGCTGAACACGATAGTTGGTTTTCAATGTTTTCAAATATTCAACCAGATCAATCAAACCATCTTCGCTGATTTGCCCTTGGTACGTCGGCATGATCGGAGCATAGCCCGCCGTAATGTGCTGTGCAGGATTCAGAATCGCGTCACGCAGATACGCATCGTTGACCAGAACCTCCGAACCATTCGCCAACTTCAACTTGGATCCGTAGACCCCAGCCAGGCTCGGCCCACGGGCCGCCGCATTACCGGAGTGGCACGCATTGCAACCCATGCTGGCAAACAGTCTCTCGCCATTCTGTGCAAGCGACATGCCGCTGGTCGAGTTCGCAGTCCACTTCTCGTAGTCGTCCGGGGTCAGAACCGTAACTTCGCCGATCATCTCTGAATGGTTCGTACCGCAATACTGCGTGCAGAAGATATGGTATGTACCCGGCGTCGTCGCCTCGAACCACACCGTCGAATAGCGTCCGGGGATAACTTCGCGCTTCACGCGGAAGTCAGGAATCGAGAAGCTGTGGAACACATCCTGCGAGATCATCGTCAGCTGGATGGGTCTGCCGGTAGGCACGTGCAAAGCATTGATCTCATGCTGTCCGCCGGGATGCTCCGCCTTCCACATCCACTGCTTACCCACAACGTAGATGTTCATCGAATTGGGCGGAGGAGTGTAGATACGGAAATAGAGCAGCGCCCCCCACACGAAGACGATAAGGAACAGGGCCAGCGGAATAATCGTCCACGTCGCCTCAAGCAGCGTCGACCCCTCAATCGGAGTCGCAACCGGATGCTGTGCCTTGCGATAGCGGATCGAAAAACCAAACACCAGCGTCCCTACCAGCACCAGGCCCACTACCGTGATCAGCAGCAGGAAAAAGTAGAGCGCGTCAGTGTAGGGCGCAATGGTCGATGCTTCGCGCGGAAAGAGCGCCGAGGCGTTGAGCCACTTCACCAGAAATTGCCACAGTACTGGACTGATATGCATCGTTACCCTTTATCCGTTCTCTTTCTTCGTCAGATCGTGGTCGCGTCCGAGCTTCAAATCTCTTCGGAACATCAGAAAGATGAATCCCCCAAGCCCCGCCATGGTGACCATTCCGCCAAGCTGAACAATGCGCGCAATAATGAGCGAGTGCTTATTGGTCTGGGGATCATAGTGGTAGCAGTAGGTGAGAATGTTCGCGACAGGTGAACCAATCTTGTTGCCCGACGCCTCAATCAACCCAAGCAACATATCCTTGGGCGAGTACTCGACGCCGAGATAATACTGAGCCAGCTTGCCATCCGTCGTTGCAATCTCAATCGAGCTCGCATGAGCAAACTGTGTGAGCTTTCCATCAGGCCCCGGTACGCGGACATAGCCGAATCCAACTGCATCCGTCACCGCATCGATTGCAGGACGCTGTCCGGTAAGAAAATGCCAGCCCGCTGCCGTCTCCGGACGTCCATACCGCTTCACGTAGAAAGCTTTCTTCTTCGCAGCCTGCTCAGGCGTCTCGCTCGGATCGATGCTAATGATGACGACATCGAAATCCTTGCCCGGCGTTAACTTCACCATCTCCAGTGCGCCCGCCAGCCCATCCAGTTCCTCTGAGCAGAGCATCGGGCAGTTGTAATACACCATCGAGATGATCGCAGGGTGCTTGCCGAAGTAATCGCCAAGCACAACTGCCTTACCCGTATCGTCAACAAAGGGAGCATTGAGCGGAAGCGGCTGATTTAAGCGCTGTGTAACACCAACCTTCTGCAACACCTGCGGCAACTGGTCGCCCGAATTGTCCCCGCTCCGCTTATCACCATAGCCTGCGACCTGCGCCAATAGCGGTGCACTCAGCAACACGCAGCAAATCGCCACTTGCCAACCGCCTCGAATTGTCCGCCCGATCATCATGCCGTCTTCTCTTTCTCGACCGCTAAAACCTTTACTACTTTGCTGGAATCAGCTCTGCGTGTGTCGCTTCCGTTGCCTTGCCATAGCTCATCTTCTGTTCCCGCGCTTCGATAACGCTGAGTTCAAAACCAGTCCGTGCAAATCCGTTTGTCAAAGGAACTCGAACCTGTGGCGTTTCCATTCCAAACATCTGTGGCACAGTCGAGGCTGGCCGGGTGTATACAGGCAAGCCGCGTTGAGCGATCAACTCCATAGCGCGATCGATCGGAATCCGGATCGCATTGCCTTCCTCAGGGGTGCGGCTGTAGTGATCCAGCAACAGGTCCTCACGCGCGTGAAGGTCTGCAGTCGATTGATTACCGTCGTCAATATCCAGCCGTGGTTCCGGGAACGAAGTCGTCAGCTTGTTCAGCTCCTTCTGCTGCAATTCTGGATTGCTGGCAAGGTCTTCACGCTTACCTCCGGTTGCCTGCCCCGCAGCGGCATTCCATTTGCTGACCGGCCCATCAGCCTTGATCAGCGCATTGTTGATGACCCGGCCCATAACAAAGCAGAAGATAAAGAAGACGAAGACAGATCCGAAAAGTCCAGCCAGGAAGACGGCGACGCCATTCACATTAACGTCGGTCGTCTCATACCCCGGCGACTCTGCGTCGCGAACGTGCTGGTCGTGTTTGTTCAATTCGTTATCGTTAGTGGGCATGTTCAGGCTCCAACATCTCTTCCAGGTGCGGATCGTTCACGTTGACCAGTGGCCGACTCTTCAGTTGCGTCAGGTAGTACGCGGCCCAGAGCGACAGAACGCTCACCGGCACGGTGATATAAGCGAAAATTGAATAATTGCCACGGAGATGCAGATTTCCAGCCGCATCCGCGAAGTTCGGCTCAATCAGCCAGAACATATCCACGCAGCGCGCAAAGATCATGAAGCAAGTCAGCCAGACCATCTTCTGTTTGTTCCGCTTCAGATCGCGTGACAGCAGCAGACAGAAGGGAATCAGCCAGTGGCAGATAAAGTTCAGCGTGCAGATCATCCACCATCCGCCGTGAATCCGGTTCAGGTACCACGGAATCTCGTCCGGAATATTGCCCGACCAGATAATCAGAAACTCAGCGAAGGTTAGGTAGATGTTCAGCATCGTGAAGGCAAACGCGAGCTTGCCAAGGTCGTGCTGCTCCGTCGTGCGCAGCAGCGTCTTCATCGGCTCGTAGCGCGACAGTAGAATTACCGACAGGATACCCAACGCAAGAACGCCATAACCCTGTCCTACCAGGAACTGAAGACCCCAGATCGACGAGTACCAGGTAACGTCAAGCGACTTGATCCAGATGATCGCTCCATCCGTCAGGAGAATCACGTAGATCAGAATGCCGATACCCGACAGATTCTCAAACTTGATGCGCCAGTAATCGAAACTCGCCTGAGTTCCAGCAGCAGGGTCGGCATCACGCTGCAGCGACCACTTGTTGAGGAAGAAAGCGAACGTCAGCAGCACAGCGAAGATGAACACCGTCTGAAAGAGCACGGGAGCCGGTGCCAACATCGCGCGCTTGTCATTCGCCGTCAGGGCCTGCTCCAGCGTAATCGCGTGATTGGCCAGCGCCTGCGCCGTCGTCTCAGCGGTCGGATACCTCGCCCACTGGTACAGGTGCTTCATGAACACCCCAATCGGCACAAACATCAGCGCGACCAGCGGAAGCGTACGAGTCATCGCCTCCAGCGGGCGCCGAATCAGCAGACCCCACTTACCGCCTGAGACATGCTGCAGCATCAAAAGGGCCAACCCACCGCCGGCAAAGCCGAAGCAGGTCATATAACCCATCAGATAGGCACGCAGAAGGTGGTTCCGCCCTTGAGGCGTAAAGGCAAAGATCAGCGAGACGGCCGCAGCGACCACCGCAAGTACCAAAAAGCGTGTGCGCCAGGCGGAGACGACCTCTGGTGCGGCGAGCGACGCAGGAAGCGTACGCGGCCCATGGTGGACGTCGTAATGCCCGCCTGCTTCTCCGTGTTGTTCGTGTCCAAGTGACATGCGTTTCAAGCCTTCATTCGGAAGCTTCCGAGGTTACTGCTTAGCTGCTGTTGGTCCGGCGGGCGCGGCAGATGCCCGCGGCGCTGCGGGTGTAGTCGATGGCTGGCCCGGTGTCGCCTTTACTGGCGCAGCACTGGTGCCCTGCACGGGAATATTGAACGTCTGGTTATCGGGCGTACCCGTAACCGCCGTCGGAGGCAAAGTCCACTCGTTCGCAAACGTAGCCGGCAGTCCTTGACGCTCCGCAATACTTGCCAGCGGCTCAACATGCGATCCACTCGGAACATCCGCCTGCGTCGCATTCTGGCTCAACTGCAGCGCACGGATGTAAGCCACGATCGCCCAGCGGTCAACCGGAGCCACCTGCGCCGAATAGTCAGGCATCGCACCGTAGCCGTTCGTAATCACGTTGAAGAAGTGACCCAGCGGAGCCTTTTGCAGTCGTTCCACATGGAAGTTTCCGGCCTTCGCATATCCGCGCTGCACAATCATGCCGATGCCATTGCCCACTCGCGAGTGGCATGGCGTGCAATACACGTTGAAGCGCTCCTGGCCGCGAGCCAGCACGTCCATCGTCACCGGAAAGGGCATACCATCGCCCTCTTTCCCGCCAACAAAACCCGTGTAGAAGTAGCTGTCTTCGCGAAGCTGATTGCGTGCAACCGTATTCTCTACCTGCGGACGAACCGACCGCCCATCAGGGAAGAACGAGGTACCGCGCTGCGGCAGGAACTTCGGCTGGTCGTGCATATCCTGCCGGCAGCCGAGCGCAGAAAACAGCGCGACCGTTGCTGCGGCAGCGATAACAAGCCTCGAAGCGCGTGTGCTTAGGGTATTAATGGTCCACCTCCACCACGGAGACCGCATGGAACTGCTCGAGGAATGCTCGAGTCTCAGTTGGAGAAAACATTGGATCGACCGCCTCCAGGCAAAGGAAAAACTTGTCCGTCGACGCGCCATTCCGGAAGTTCGGCGCATTGAAGACTGGATGATAGAGCTGCGGCAATCCATTCAGCGCAATCATTCCAAAAGCCGCCGACAGACCGGAGAACAGAATCGTCCACTCGTACGCCGGAATGATGAACGCTGGCCACGAGAACAGCGGACGGCCCGCAATATTCAACGGATAGGCCCACACCGAGATCCACGTCTCCATCAGCGATGCAGTCGTCACGCCCAGCAAACCGCCCAGCAAGCAGACCAGCGGCACGCGATTCTTGTGGAAGTCGAGAGCTGTAGCCGCCTCTTCCACCGGATAAGGCGTATAGCACTCCATCCGGCGATAGCCAATGCGGCGCGCCTCCTCCGTTGCGTACACCAACTCGCTGGGAGTATTGAACTCCGCCAGCAAACCGTATATTCCTTCTCTGCGCGGCATCAGGCAGTCTCCTCAACTACGGTCTCTGCGTCAGGTCCTCTGCGCGTGATCTTGGTCTGCGGCAGCATCATCCGAATCTCAGACATCGGAATCATGGGCAGGAAGCGGACGAAGAGCAGGAACAGGCAGGGTAAACAGACCCCACGTTCCGATAAAGATCATGTAGTCCCAGCGGGTCGCGCGGTACGTTCCCCAACTCGAAGGCAGGTAGTCGCGATACAGACTGGTCACAACAATCACGAAGCGCTCGAACCACATACCGATGTTCACGATGAACGACAGGATGAACAGGTACGTCACATTCACGCGCAGCTTGCGCGACCACAACGTCGTCAGCGGAATCGCAATATTCGTCAGGATCAGGATCCAGTACGCCCAGCCCATCGGCCCGAACATACGGTTCCACATCATGAAGAACTCCCAGTGGCTCGCTGAGTACCACGCCATGAAGACTTCCATGCCGTAGCCATAGGCCACAATCGATCCCGTCGCCAGCATGACCTTCGCCATGTTGTCCAGGTGCCGCAGCGTCACCAGATCTTCCATGTGGTACCACTTGCGGATCGGAATCGCGAGCGTCAACACCATCGCGAATCCCGAGTACACAGCGCCTGCAACGAAGTAAGGCGGGAAGATCGTCGTATGCCAGCCCGCCATCGCCGCCACGGCGAAGTCGAAGCTGATGACCGTGTGCACCGAGAGCACCAGCGGCGTCGAAAGACCCGCGAGCAGCAGCGACGCCGTCTCATACCGGACCCAGTGCCGCGTCGATCCGCGCCAGCCCAGCGACAACAGGCCATACATGTACTTGGCAAACGGCAGTTGCGCACGATCACGCAGCGTCCCGAAGTCGGGAATCATGCCGATGTACCAGAACACGATCGAGATCGTCGCATACGTCGACACCGCGAACACGTCCCACGCCAGCGGGCTGCGGAACTGAGGCCACAGATTCATCGTGTTCGGATAAGGAAACAACCAGTAGCTCACCCAGGGACGGCCCACGTGTATCAGCGGGAACATACCCGCGCAGACCACCGCAAAGATCGTCATCGCCTCCGCAAACCGATTGATCGAGTTGCGCCACGTCTGCTTGAAAAGCAGCAAAATCGCCGAAATCAGCGTACCGGCGTGGCCGATACCGATCCACCAGACGAAGTTGATGATGGCGAAGCCCCAGGCTCCGGGCATCGTCACACCCCAGATACCGACGCCCTTCAGAAACAGCCAGGTCAGTCCGACCACAACTCCCTGTGCGACGCCAGCCGCCACGATCAGTCCGAAGAACCAGCCCAGCGGCGTGTTCGAGGTCAGAACGATACCGGCGATCTTCTGCGTAACCGACTTGAAGTTATGGCCCGGCGCGATGACCGCGTACTCGCCGGTACGCGGGTCAATCATTGGGTCGTTAATGGGAGTTTTGGTCGCCATTTATGCCAGCTCCGGATTCGGGTTGATGACGCCAGCCATATAGGTTGTGCGTGGACGGTAGTTCAGGTCTCCAAGGACCTGGTAGGAGCGCTCCTCGGCCTTCAGCTTCGCAACCGCGCTCTTCGGGTCGTTGATATTGCCAAACGTAATGGCGCTGGTCGGGCATGCCTGCTGACACGCCGTCACAATATCGCCATCGCGAATCTCGCGATTTTCCTTGTCAGCCGTAATCTTCGCTTCCTGGATGCGCTGGACGCAGTAACTGCACTTCTCCATCACGCCACGCGAACGGACCGTGACATCCGGATTACGCATGAACTTCAAGCTCTCCGTATCGAAGTCCGAGTACAGCAGGAAGTTGAACCGGCGAACCTTATATGGACAGTTGTTCGAGCAGTAACGGGTACCGACGCACCGGTTGTACACCATCACATTCAAACCCTCAGGCGAGTGCACCGTCGCGCCAACTGGGCAGACCTGTTCGCAACCTGCATTCTCGCAGTGCTGGCAAGCCATCGGCTGGAAGTGCGCCTTCGGTGCATGCAAGTCGCCCTCGAAGTATGTATCGATGCGCAGCCACTGCATGTTACGGCCAATCTTCACCTGCTCGCGGCCAACCACCGCAATATTGTTCTCCGCGTAGCAGCTCACCACGCAGGCATTGCAGCCCACGCAAGAGTTCAGGTCGATCGCCATCCCCCACGCGTTCTGGATCTTCAGTGACGAAGGATCAGTCTTCTGATAGTTCCACGCATCCGGGAAGAAGCTCTCGTCCTTCTTGGGAGCCTCGCCCTGCGGACTGTATCCAACCTTATTGACTACCGTTCCGCTTGCACCTTCGTGCGCAAAGTCAGGATTCTTTTTGACCTCATCGACCGTCGCATAGCGGATGATCGAACGCTCCATCGCCTCATGACCAGCCAGCGAGAAGGTTCCATCCTTATCCGACAGCGGCCTTTCGAGATCCTGCTGCGCAAAGCTTCCGCGATGCTCGATGTTATGCACCTTCGTGACGCAAAGATCATACGATCCCGGCACCTTCTTCGCGGTTGCGCCGGCAGAGTAGAACGGCGCCGCCGCGGTGCGAAGTTGGTAAGCATCGAAACCAACGCCAACGCCAACGCGCCCAGCCTCAGCCCGGCGTCCAAAGCCCAGGTGAACCGTGATCGCTCCATCGGGATGCCCCGGAGTCATCAGAACCGGCGCGATGACCTTGCGGCCATTCAGCTCCAGCTCGATGAGATCCGTCTCCTCGACCTTCAGGTCCGCCATCGTCGCCATGCTCATCAGCGCGGCATTGTCCCAGCTCAGATTCGTCACCTGCTTGGGCAACTCCTGCAGCCAGCCGACATTAGCAAAGCGTCCATCGTATAGAGAAGGATCAGGCCGGAACGAAATCTCGTAGCCACCCGTGCCAACCGGCTCGTTAGCGACCGCCCCACTCTTCGGAGCGACCGACGGCTTCGCCGCAAACGCCGTGCCCTCAACCCATCCATCATGCAGCGCCCTGCGCCAGTTCGTCGCAAAGTCGCCCTTGATATAGGTCTTCGCCGTCTCCTGCACTGCGTCATAGGCCGAGGCCTGCGGATTCGCCAGCAGTGACTGCAAAACATCGTGAGCAGACTTGCCGCCATACAGCGGATCGATCATCGGCTGAATAATCGTGATGGTGCCGTCGTACGCCCGCGCATCCGACCAGCTCTCCAGATAGTGGGTCTTATTGATGTGCCAGGTTGAAACCGAGCCCGTTTCATCCACATGCGAACCAAGGTGCACCGTCATTGGAACCTTGTTGAACGCATCCTGGAAGTTCAGATCAGCCGGAGCGGAGTACAGAGGATTGACGCCCAGCATCACCAGCCACTGAACCTTACCCGCGTTCATGTCGGCAACCAGCGCCCTCAGATCGGCCACCTGCTCGCTCGGCATCGGATTCACCGTCTCGGTGTAGATAACCGTCTTGCCTACATTCTCAAGCGATGCATTCAACAGGTACGCCGCAGCGTGAACCGCAGGTGAAGTCTGCTCGCCCGGAATAATGACGCAGCGGCCGACATTCCTCTCAAGATCGGCACGGAGCGCCTCAAGGAACCTCTGCTGCTCGGCAGTCGCGCCCTGCGGAGCCACACCGCTGACCAATGCATTTGCAAGCCCAGCAATCTCGCTCGGCTTTACCGCCAGCCGATGCTCAGCCTTGAACCCGGTCACCGTTGGCATCGTCTCGATGGTGTACATCCGGTTCATCGTCTTGCCGTCTTCGTACCGATGCCGCTCCGCGTAGCCTGCCGCCATCGGCAGGAAGCCCGGATGAGCGATGCCGCCCAGGAAGTCCGCATCGAGCGTCACGATCAGGTCAGCCGCTTCAACCTTGTACTGTGCATCGACGTAGCTTCCAAATACCGCCTTCGAAGCCGCGCGTGCCGAGTCCGAGTTCACCGGATCCCACTGCGCCAGCTTTGCCTGCGGATAGGCCGCCTGCAACTGCTTCCACTGCGAGGCCAGCGTCGGCGACGTAATCGTCTCGCTCAGGAAGTAAAGTCCCTGTCCGCCCGAAGTCTTCTTCACTGCGGCCGTAAACGCCTGCTGGAAGTTGCCAAAGCTCGACGTCTGCCCACGATACAGAACATGCTGCGAGCGGTCAGGATCGTACATATCCAGCAGCGTCGCCTGCGTAAACGCGTCAGACTTGCCCTTCGAAACCGGGTGCTCGGGATTGCCTTCAATCTTGATTGGACGGAACGAATCCGATTTCACCAGCACCGGAAGCGCGCCCGTCGGGAACGGATAAGCCGTCGCAAAGAACATCGGCTTGCCCAGGATCAGATCCTCAGGCTGCTTGATATAGGGATAGACCGGCTCGTCCGGCTGCTTCGTACAACCCGCAAGCCCAGCCAGCGCCAGCGACGCGCCCATCACCTTCAGGAAGCCGCGGCGGCTGACAGCATCCACCCATTCGCTGGCTCCGCCCATCGACTGTCGGGGAAACTCTTCGGCCATCAGTTCGTGGAACGCCGGCGTCTCCGCCAGCTCATCCAGGTTCTTCCAGAAGCGTCTTCCCGTCTTGCCGTCCAGCTTCGCGCGGACCTCAGCCAGCGTCAGCTTTGCCGGCGCAATCTGAGTGACCACTTGAGGTGTTGCTTCCGCCAGTGACTTCGTCTCAGCCATCGTCTGCTCTGTTCCAATCCGTGAACCCAGTCGTTTTCATCGGTGGCACGTCTCGCAACTCGAAAGTTGTTCCGGCGTGCGGATGTGGTACTGCGCCGTTAGATATTTGCCAAGATCAATCTGGCTGGTGAACTTCACATAACTCGCCGGCAGAATCATCGGCGGAACGTCGCTCACCGTCACTCCCTCGCCCGTCAAAGGATGAGGCTGCAGGTTCGTTCCAGACTGCGGCCTGCCCTGGCCCGCAGGCGTCGGCGACTCAAGCTGCGCCAGCTCCGGTCCACCCTTGCCTGTCGGATCGATCGTCGTGCAGCTTACGCTCTGTGCCGTCGCTCCGCCCCTGCCCGTGCTCGCGCACCATACAGGCTTGTCGCTCGAAGGACCTGCCCACGCCATGTTGTAGATCTCGCTCGTCGGCCGCAGGTTCACCGCAGGATTGCGATGGCAGTTCAAGCACCACTCCATCTGCAGCGTGTTCTGCTGATACATCAGCGGCATCTCGTCCACGCGGCCGTGACAGCTCGCGCAACCAATGCCTTTATTCACGTGCACGTCATGGCTGAAGTAAACAAAGTCCGGAAGATCATGCACCCGGATCCACCGCACCGACTCACCCGTCGCCCAGCTCTGCCGAACCGGCTCCAGCAGCTCGCTGTTCGTCCAAATCTGCGCATGGCAGTTAATACACGTCTTGGTCGGAGGGATTCCGGCATACGCCGCCTTCTCCACCTGCGTGTGGCAATACTGGCACTGCAGCCCAAGCCCCTCGACGTGATGCTTGTGGCTGAACGGGATCGGTTGATCCGGCCGCTGACCCTGCTTCGTCACCCACGGTGATCGCTGCAGCTGGTCCAGGGCTACGCCGAGCGCGATGACGATCAGACCCGTCAATACCAGGCTCATCCGAGCCAGCGCGTTCGAACTGCGGTCAAAAACTTGCGCCATGAGTGCGTTCCTGCTTCCTCTGCGTTACCTGACTTTTAAGGTCGGGGAGGTGCTTTGGTGGTTGTGCTTCTTCGTTACTCTTTGCCGACCGTTCTGCGTGTCGGCGGTTACAAGCGCCCGCGTTGGCTACGCTCAGAAAATTCTTCCTTCGGAAAGATTGAGTATAGCAGCGGAAAAGCCCGGCTAAACTCATCCTCCACTGCCCGCATCTGTTTTTTTACCTGCAACATCCGATTATCGAAACGCCCCCACGCGACCATGCACTACATCTCGTGCACCGCGGACAGCTTGTTACTTATGACCACAATATCTACCCTGCCCGAAAGGTATCGCTCTTGTAAATGCGAACCATTCCAGTCCGAATTACACAACACCGACTTCATCAACTCAAAATTCAAATCGGCTGTATCGCCACGCACCTTCAATCACCCTTCGCTCCGCCCGACTCTGATACCGTCATCCCATGCCGCGCCCCATCGCTCGCCCGCGCCGTCCACCCTACGACTCCGACGCTGCCATCGCCCAACTCTCTGCCGCAGACCCCAAACTCGCCCGCCTCATTCAACGCGCCGGGCCCTTCACCATGCGCCTCGCCAGCGCCCAATCCCCCTTCGAAGCCCTCGTCGAATCCATCATCTATCAGCAACTCCACGGCAAGGCCGCCGCCACCATCCACCGCCGCCTCCTCGAAAGCTTCTACCCCGTCACCGGCGACGAGCACTTCGCCGCCCAGCACCTCCTGGACTGCCCCAACGAGCAGCTCCGCGCCGCTGGTCTCTCCCACAACAAGTCCTTAGCCCTCCGCGACCTCGCCGCCAAAACCCTCGACGGCACCGTCCCCACCCTCCCCCAGATCCGCCGCATGTCCGACCAGGCAATCATCGAGCACCTCACCCAGGTCCGCGGCATCGGCCAATGGACAGTCGAGATGCTCCTTATCTTCCGTCTCGGCCGCTCCGACATCCTCCCCGTCTCCGACTACGGCGTCCGCAAAGGCTTCGCCCTCACCTTCGGCAAACTCAAGCCCACCGACAAAGTCACCCCCATGGACCTCCCCAAGCCCGACATCATGCACCGCCGAGCCAAACGCTGGGCCCCCTACCGCTCCATAGCAAGCTGGTACCTATGGCGCGCATGCGACCTCGCCGCCAACAAACTAACCCCTCAGCCATAAATATGGTAGCCTGACCTCGTGAGAACGACCGTCGACATTCCGGACACCAAATACCGCTTACTAAAGAGCAAAGCGGCCTCCGATGGGACCACCGTGAAAGCCCTGGTGATGCGAGGAGTCGATGTCATCCTCTCCGAAGGAGACGCTCCCCGGCGAAAACGGCGGAAGTTGCCACTTGTCCGGTCCAGCCAGCCCGGAAGCATCGACATCGACAACGAGCGAATCTATGACTTCATTGGTTTTCCCTGACGTGAACGTGTGGCTTGCGCTTGCGACTCCGGGCCACGTTCATAACAAACAGGCAAAACGTTGGTTTGAGACCCTGGATCAGGAAGAACTGGCCTTTTGTCGTTTTACGCAGCTCGGCCTGCTCCGATTACTGACGACAGCAGCCGTCATGGGCCCCGACGTTCTCACACAGCGTCAGGCGTGGCTGGTATATGACGCCTTTCTAAAAGACGCTGGTGCCACTTTTCTTCACGAGCCGCGCACGTTGGAACAGAGCTTCCGCAGCCATTCCAGACAATCTTCCGCATCCCCCAGGGACTGGGCCGACTCCTACCTCGCCGCCTTTGCACTTGAAACCGGCGCCACCCTCATCACCTTCGACAAAGCCCTCGCATCCAAGGTAAAGAACTCCGCAATCCCATAATTACCCGGGCTGCCGTCTTCTATTCCCTACTCCCTACCCCCTACTCCCTGTTTTCAAGATACCCTTCTAATCAGACCTATGGCCAAGTCCCGAACCTCCCCCAAGACCGCCGCCGCCCCCACCCCTCCTCCCACCACTCCGTCCGACGTTCAGGAGCCCGAACGCTACGTCTGCGTCCACGGCCACTTCTACCAGCCGCCCCGCGAGAACCCCTGGCTCGAAACCGTCGAAGTCCAGGACTCCGCTGCCCCCTACCACGACTGGAACGAGCGCATCACCGCCGAGTGTTACGCCCCCAACGGCGCCTCCCGCATCACCGACACCGAAAACAAGATCATCCGCATCATGAACAACTACGCCCGGATGAGCTTCAACTTCGGCCCCACCCTGCTCAGCTGGCTCAACGACAAAGCTCCCCGCGCCTACCGCATGATCCTCGACGCCGACAAGACCAGCGCCCAGCGTTACAGCGGCCACGGCTCCGCCATCGCCCAGGTCTACAACCACATCATCATGCCGCTCGCCAGCACCCGCGACGCCCTCACCCAGATCCGCTGGGGCATCGCCGACTTCGAGTACCGCTTCAAACGCAAGCCAGAGGGCATGTGGCTCGCCGAGACCGCCTGCAACCGTCACATCCTCGACCTCATGGCGCAGGAAGGCATCAAGTTCACCATCCTCGCCCCCCATCAATGCGCCCGCGTCCGCCCGCTCCCCATCAACCCCGGCGACCCCGAGTTCCCCTGGTCCGACACCCCCAACTCCACCGCCGACCCCACCCGCCCCTATCTCATCCAGCTCGACGAAGGCCGTTCCATCACCGTCTTCTTCTACGACGGCCCCAGCTCCCGCGCCATCGCCTTCGAGGGCCTCCTCAACAGCGGCGAAGACTTCGGCCGCCGCCTCATCTCCGGCTTCCACACTCCCGCAAGCACCGACAAAGCCCAGCTCTCCCACGTCGCCACCGACGGCGAAAGCTACGGTCACCATCACCGCCACGGCGAGATGGCTCTCTCCTACGCCATGCACTGGATCGAAGACGAGAACCACGCCAGGCTCACTAACTACGGCGAGTTCCTCGAAAAATTCCCGCCCTCGTGGGAAGCCGAGGTAGTCGAAGACACCTCCTGGAGCTGCGCCCACGGCGTCGAGCGCTGGCGCTCCAACTGCGGCTGCAACGGCGGCAAGCCCGGCTGGAATCAGGAGTGGCGCACCCCCCTCCGCGAGTCCCTCGACTACCTCCGCGACGCCACCGCTCCCCTCGCCGAGAAGCTTGCCGCCTCGCTCTTCAAAGACCTCTGGGCCGCCCGCGACGCCTACATCCAGCTCATCCTCGATCGCTGTCCCGCCAGCATCAAATCCTTCTTCGACGCCCACCAGACCCATCCCCTAACCGAGTCCGAACGCGTCACCGCCCTCGAGCTACTCGAGCTCGAACGCCACACCCAGCTCATGTACACCTCCTGCGGCTGGTTCTTCGACGAGGTCTCCGGCATCGAGACCGTCCAGATCATCGCCTACGCCGGCCGCGTCCTCCAGCTCTCAGCCAAGCTCTTCGGCGCACCCGGCGCCGCCCTCGAAACCGGCTTCCTCGGCATCCTCAAAAACGCCATAAGCAACGTTCCCGAAATCGGCGACGGAGCTGAAGTCTACAGCCGCTGGGTCACCAACATGAAGATCGGCCTCGAGCAGGTCGGCGCGCACTACGCCATCAGCTCCATCTTCCGCTCCTACCCCGAGCACGGCGAGATCTTCTGCTTCGACGTCCACCGCGAAAGCCACGAGGTCTTCACCTCCGGCCGTGGCCGCGTCGCCATCGGCCGCGCCTGGGTCGACTCCCGCATCACCCAGGAGGCCGAAGACATCTGCTTCGCCGTCCTCCATCTCGGCGACCAGAACCTCTCCGCCGCCGTCAAGCGCTACGACTCCTCCAACACCGAGGAAGTCGCAGCCTTCAAGACCTTCGCCACCGATGTCAGCGCCGCCATGCGCCGCGCCAACCTCGCCGAGGTCATCCGTCTCATCGACCGCATCTTCGGCCAGATGGGCTACTCCCTCATCTCTCTCTTCACCGACGAGCAGCACCGCATCGTCCAGACCATCCTCACCCAAACCCTCTCCGAGATGGAGGACTCCCTCCGCAAAATCTACGAGGACCACGCCTCCCTCCTCGACTTCCTCACCGAAACCGGCATGGCCCCGCCCCCTGCCCTCGAAGTCGCCGCCAACTACGCTATCAACTCCACCCTCCGCCGCGCCCTCGCCGTCGATCCCTTCGACGCCGAGGCCATCGAAACCCTCCTCACCCGCGCCGAATCCGAACACATCACCCTCAACGCCCAGGAGCTCAGCTACTCCGGCGGCCAGTGCATGAAGCGCGCGATGGTTCGCCTCGAAGCCTCCGCAGCCGGCGACCCCACAGCCAATGGAGCACTCAGCAACGCCGTCCTCATCGCCGAAACCCTCCGTAAGTTCCCCTTCGAGATCAACATCTGGCAAGCCCAGAACATCTGGAACGACCTCCTCCGCCGAAGCGACAAAAACTACTGGACCGAAACCTGGAAAGAAGACTTCAAGCGCCTCGGCGAAGCCATGCACATCAAGGTAGACCAACTTGTAGTCGAAGAAGGCGTCAGCGCCTTCTAAGTCCCGTCACATCCCCAACAACTTCCAAATTACAGACAATATCGAAGTAATCCTCGAACGGCTGCGTGTTGAGTTGAAGCCATCAACACTCTTGTTGAGGATCTGATACGTTTATCCTTTTTATCGGTCATTAACTTTTGTTCAACCAAATTTCATGTGTCAGCAATGTATGTCCCTCCGGGACTCTAGTACCTATTGTTTCCGGAGGTTCCAATGAAAAAGCTAATAGCTTTAATCTCCCTCGCGGCCGCGTGTTCGACCGTTTCCGCAATCGCGCAAGACCGCGACGACGATCATGACCACTTCGGTCACAACCGCATTAAGCGCGTTCTTCTCATCAGCATTGACGGAATGCACGCTGTCGACTTTGCGAACTGCGCGAACGGCATCAGCACCGCCAACAATGGCCATTCCTATTGCCCGGCGCTTGCTGCCCTCCGCAAGACCGGCATCAACTATGTCGCCGCCAGCACATCAAAGCCCTCCGATTCCTTCCCCGGCCTCACCGCGATCGTCACTGGCGGAAGTCCGGCCCTGACCGGCGTCTACTATGACGTCGCCTATTCGCGGAATTATGACGCCCCCGCGAGAACAACCGGCAACGGTGTCGCGGCAGGCCCCTGCACCGCCAACACCAAGCCGACCGGTACCACAACCGAGTACGAAGAAGGCATCGACCTCGACCAGACCAAGGTGAACGGGGGCGCACCCGGTGCAGCGCTGACCGACGGCGGCTTCGCCTCCATCGATACCAAGAGACTGCCTCGTGACCCAAGCAAAGGCTGCGCTCCCGTTATGCCGTGGGAGTTCGTCCGTGCCAACAGCATCTTCAGCGTCATTCATCAGGCGGGCGGATACGCAGCCTGGTCCGACAAACACCCTGCATACTCGTCGGTCGCCTCCGGTATTGGCCCCAGTGCACTCGACGACTTCTACGCGCCTGAGATCAACTCGAACGTGATCGGCCTCCCCGGCGTCAAAACGCCCACCGGCGTGTCCTGCTCGACAGTCCTCGATCCAGGTTCAGACGTAACGGCCTGGACCAACAGCTTCCAGAACATTCAGTGCTACGACACGCTGAAGGTCGACGCGATCCTCAACGAGATCGATGGCAAGAATCACCTCGGTAACAAAAAGACCGAAGTTCCCACCATCTTTGGCATGAACTTCCAGGCCGTCAGCGTCGGCCAGAAGCTCATTGAGAAGAGCAACGGCGTGAAGGGTGGATATCTCGATGCCGCTGGAACGCCCAGCGACGCGCTCCTGGGCGAGATCAAATTCGTCGATGCCTCAATTGCAGCATTCGTCGACGAGTTGCACGACAAGGGCCTTTACGATTCGACCCTGATCGTGATCACTGCCAAGCACGGCCAGTCCCCCATCGATCCCACTCGCTACGTCCCTCAAACCAAGGTCGGCACCTCACCAGCCACCCTGCTCGACAATGCCGGCTACATTCCGCTCTCTGAAGCTCCCAGCAACCCCACCGGCATCGGCCCGACCGAAGACGACGTCTCGTTGCTCTGGCTGAAGGACTCCGCCGATACCGATGTCAGCGTTAAAATCCTCGAAGATAATGCCTCCGCCACCGGCATCGCCCTTGGGCAGATCTTCTACGGCCCATCGCTTTCAATCAACTACAACAAACCAACCAAAGATCCGCGCACGCCGGACATCATCGTTGCCCCCAACGTCGGCGTTACTTACTCCGGCAGCACCGCGAAGCAGGAGGAGCACGGCGGGTTCTCCCACGACGACACGAATGTGATCCTGCTGTTGTCCCATTCGTCCTTCGAACCCAGCACGGTCCGCGCCGCCGTGGGTACTGCCCAGATAGCGCCCACAATCCTCAAAGCCTTGGGTATCAATCCTTGGGAACTCGATGCAGTCCGCGCTGAGGGAACGAGCGTTCTCCCCGCAGTCCAACTCCAGTAACTCATCCACAGGGTAGAAATCCGGGTGCCCCATCCTTCGCACCTCTGTGAAGGGTGGGGTATTCGTGCCACGCGCGAACCGCTTTCCCTAGCTCCACCAACCAACCCAGAATCAATCCTTTACAAAAATATCCCCCAAAAACCCAGTAAAATTCACTTGTCAAGTCCCAAAACCACCCAAACTAAACAAAACAAACAACATCCCCACTGCGCGATAGTTATCTCCAATCCCATATAATTGAAATAGAGATCAAAAAAAGCCCCGGCCAAAGCCGGGGCTTTTCCATTAACCCTAAACCCTTTAGAATGACGAATTTACCTGTAACCCGTTTAGAATGACGATTTTACAAAAAGATAAACAAGCTATCAAAAAGAAAACAAACCACTTACAACCTGGACCCCCCCAGGGGGGAACTAGCTCCGCCAATGCAAAGTAACCGGCCCCGTCAGTGGATGCTCTCCAGTCCCCTTCAACCGGGCCTGCTTCAAAGCGAAGTACCACTTCGCCGGCTTATCCGCATCGTCGATCAGCATCAGCCCCGGATTGAACCTCAATCCCTCAGCCTGCTCGATCATCGTCTGCTGATCCTGCCGCACAAACCGGGCACCGAAGAAAGTAGCAATCGGAGTTACAAATGGAACCCAATAGAAGATATTCCACGCCGCAATCACATCGATCCGGCAAGTCGAAGCAGTAATAGGAGTCACGGTAGTCAAACTCGCAAACCACTTATCGCCACAACGGATCGTCTCGTACCGCCGATTCGGCAGCACAAAATCAATCGTGGTCGTAATCGGCTCGCCATACACACCCAGCAATTTGTAAGGAGCACTGTTACCTGAAGGAGCATGCGCCGACATCCGAAACCCCTCCGGAATCGGCTCAAAGTGTTTCTCCTTCTCATGAATGCTGGCCCGGCTTCTCCACCACCATGCCTGATGCACAAACGGCCCATGCGCCGGATCCATCAGCCCAATAATGCCGTGATCGACATTGCAAGGCAGATCAGCAACAAGATGCGCGCTGCGAAATCGCTGTGAGAACTTCGCCAACTCCGGCACCGCAGGCAGCTCACCACTAACCCGGCCCGTTCCCACGGCAGGCATATAAACCCACGCATACCCATCGCGCTCCTCGCAAGGAAACGCGCTGGCAAAAATCTTCGTCGGATCGAGCGTCTCATGGCTCGTCAGTGAAGGAATCTCAGCACACTGACCGCTGCAAGGCTCGAACCGCCAGCCGTGATACTTGCACTGCACCGTCTCGCCGTCGAACCACCCAGCCGACAGCGGAATCCCGCGATGCGGACAAAGGTCTCGCATCGCAAACAACCTGCCTCCGGTCTTCCGCCCCAGCACCAGCGGAACCCCGAGCAGCATGGCCTTTGTCATCTTGCCCACGCGCAACACATCCGCGCGCAGCGCCGGATACCAATCGCCAAAGATCAGCTCCGCCGGCGGCCCGGCAACATTTTGAACTGGAACCAGATCATTCACCATGCACTTGAACTCTAAACAAGTCTAGTGCCCAACCGCGAACCACGCAGAACCAAACGGAGCACTGAACATGAAACCTCACGCCACTCGCGTCAGCCGGCCATCCTTCAACCGAAACCGCTCGCCCCGCCACACAATCGTATCGTCCGCAAAACTCCACATCCAGAACAGCAATCCAAAAAAATCCCGCAGCGGCAACAACCAAAGATCCCGCAGCACCTGCTCATCCCGCAGCACGCCAACCCCAACCGACAACGCCACCGCCACCCGCGCCAACAACACAACACTCAACAGCGTAAAGCTCCACAACTCAAATCCACTCGCAACACAAGCCATCACCGCCCAGGGCAAAGCATACGTCGTTCCCAGCCCGATATAACCCAGCTTCCGCGAGTCGCGAACCGTTCGAGCCCACCGAATCTGATGATCCCAAAAACCACGAAATGAATAAGCCGGAACCGTAGTCTCCACCACCTCCGCGCTCAACTCCACCCTGTAACCCGCAGCAGCGATCCTTGCGCCCATCTCATAGTCGTCCGCCAGACTCTCAACCAGCGGCTCCAACCCACCCGACTTCGCCAGCGCCACTCGACTCATCGCCAGCGTCGATCCCAACCCAAACCGAATCCCACCCTCAAGCTTCCGAGCCGTCAGCACTCCCGGAAAAAAATCCGTCGAGATCCCCAGCGCCTCCAGCCTCGACCAAACCGTTCGATCCACCGAAGTCCGCCCAACATAAGGAGCTGTAACCATCCCAACCCGAGCATCCGCAAAACAACTCATCACGCGACTCAGATACTGCGAGGACACAGCAATATCGCTGTCATTCACCAGCACATACTCATAACGAGCCTCGCGCAGCATCTGCACCAGATTGCTCACCTTGCCACTCGTCCCCAACTGCTCGCGACACTCAACCAGCCGAATCGCACACTCCGGAAACTCCGCCTTCAACCGCTCGATCTCTGCCACCGCAGGATCATCCAGACTTCCCACCCCAAACACCAGCTCGAACCGCCCCGCATAAACCTGCCTGCAGTGACTCACAAGTCCCGCATACATCCGCGGATCGACACCCTTCACCGGCTTCAGGATCGAAACATCGGGAGCAAACCCCGAATCCAAACGCCTTCGCCAGTAATGACTAAAGTCCCGCGCGCCCAAAAGCGCCAGCAGCAAATACGCCAAACCCGCCAGCGTCAGCAGAACAGTAATCACCTCAATCGCAATAGCCATCAAGGTAGTTTATCCAACCTACTCGTACCGCAGAGCCTCGATCGGGTTCAGGTTCGCCGCCTTCCACGCCGGATAGATCCCAAAGATCAGTCCAATCCCGCACGAGCTCACGAACGCCGCACCGATCCATACCGCCGATAGTGCAGCAGGGAAAAAGAAGTGCACAGCATACCCAATCGCACTTCCGGCCAGCACCCCGATAAGGCCGCCGACAGCGCACAGCGTCATCGCCTCCAGCGTGAACTGCGTCAGGATCTTCCGCTTGTTCGCGCCGATCGCTTTGCGCACGCCAATCTCCCGCGTCCGCTCCGTCACGCTCACCAGCATGATGTTCATCACCCCGACCCCGCCCACCAGCAATCCCACCGCCGACAGCGACAGCATCAACGCGAACAGCCCAAACGTGATCTGATCCCAGAGCCGCGTCAGCGAGTCCGTCCCGAAGATTGCAAAGTTGTCGGGAGCCTCGTTCTTCACCTTCCGCCTGCGCCGCAGCATCTCCTCCAACTCATCCTGCACCAGCGCCTTATTCTTCTGGTCGTCGAACTTCAGGCTGATCCAGTAATCCAATATCTCCGGATGGATCTTGTGGAACGTCGACACGGGAAAAAACGCCTTGTTGTCTTGCGGGTTCTTCCCTCCTCCAAACGCCTGTTTCTGCTTGTTCATCACACCCACCACCGTAAACACCATGCCCGAGATGGTCACATCCTTGCCCACCGGACTCTCTGTGCCAAACAGTGTGTCTGCCGTATCGTTGCCCAGCACGACAACATTCGCCGCCCGCTCCACGTCGCCATCGTTGAAGAACCGACCCTCCTTCAGGTCGAGGTCATACACATCCTTCACGCTCGCAGTGTCCCCCTCCAGGACCGTTCCCTCCATCTTCTTGGTGCCATACTTCACCGACACGGTGCCCTGCACGCCGCTATTGTCTCGATACTGCAATCCCGGTGTCACCGCCAGCACATGCGGCAGATCCTTCATCGCCATCGCGTCGTCATAGGTCAGCTGCTTCCGCGTCAGCATCTCTGTCGTCGGCCGCACCCCGATCACCGGGAACCGGAACACCCACATCACATTGGTCCCAAGCGACTCCACCAGGCCCGACACTTGCGAGTTCAACCCATTGATCACCGACGAGATCACAATCACTGTCATCACGCCGATCACAATCCCCAGAATCGTCAGGCCGCTGCGCAGCTTGTTCGCCCGCAGCGTATCCAGCGCCATCGTTACCGTTTCTTTCGTATCGGCGATCTGCATCAACGACCTCCCTGACCCCTGTTCCTGCCCATGCTCACTCCGCCCTCAGCGCCACAATTGGATCCAGCTGCGCAGCCTTCCGCGCCGGATAGACACCAAAGAAAACGCCCGTGCCGGTGGCCATCAACAGCCCGGCAAGCACGCTCCACACTGCAACCGTCGAAGGAAATCCTGCCAGAATCGTAATCGCCTGCGCCACCAGGATCCCGCCTATGACACCAAACACTCCGCCCACCAGCGCCATCGTGCCCGACTCAATCAGAAACTGCATCATGATGTCCTTCGGCCGCGCACCCAACGCCTTCCGTATCCCGATCTCTCGTGTCCGTTCGGTCACGCTCACCAGCATGATGTTCATGATCACGATACCCCCTACTACGAGTGCAATCAGCGCCACCGCCCCGGCCACAGCTCCAAACGACTGCGTCACCATGCTGAAGAATCCCACAAGGGTATTGTTCGTATCCAGCTCAAACGAGTCCTCCGCTCCCGGAGCGTCATGCCGCACCGACCGCACCAGCACCCGCACCTCGTCCGCCGCTGTCTCCAGCACAGGTCCGGCCTCGCCCGCCTTCACATAGATTGTTAGCGTCTTCGCCGTCCCATAGCTCTTTTGAAATGCCGTCAGCGGCACTGCGACCCAGTTGTCCTGGCTTGCTCCAAACGTGCTCCCCTGCTTTTCGCTGATGCCGATCACCGTGTACGGAACGCCGTCCACCCGCAGCTCCTGCCCCAGCGGATCGACTCCCTCAAACAGGTGGTCCTGTATATCGGTCCCGATGATCGCCACACGCGAGGCATGTTCTTCGTCCGCCTCCGTGAACCCGCGCCCCTGCACGATGTTCAGGTTCTGTAGCGCAGGCATCTGCCATGTATATCCGCGGATGTTGGTATCGGTCGTGGACTGTGTCCCACGCACGACCTTTCCGGTCACCGCCTGTTGCGCGCCAATACCGATGCAGTGCTTACAGTTAGCCTCCACGTACCTAAAGTCGGGGAGCAGGACGTTCTTCCGCTTCTGATATCGCTGATAGTCCTCCGGGCTGGTGATAATCTGCGGCATCTTCGACACCGTGAACACATCCGCGCCATAGGTGCTGAACTTGGTTGCGACATACGTATTCGCGCCGTTCACCAGCGTCACTACAGCAATCACGCTGGCCACGCCGATTACGACGCCGAGCAGCGTCAATATGGAGCGCAGCTTATTCGCCCATAGCGACTGCAGCGCGATCTTTACGGCCTCTTTGAATTCCATCTCTACCGTTCCTGGGGGTTGCTAGAGACTACCAGCCCCATGCCCTCGAAAGCGAGGCTATCCGTATCTTCCTATACGCAAATCATCACTTTTTGGTTCGCGCCGTCAAAACCGCGCTTCCAACCCCCACTGTTATCATTCGTTCTCACGATCCCCAAGCGAATTTCCGGAGCCGAACGCCACTATGCTTCTGTGCCCATGCGCCGCAATCTTGTTCGTAGCCTCACTTACAGCACAAACTCGGCTCTTCAGACCGCGGCGAGCGGTGCACCGATTGAGACAGGCACGATAACCATTCGGAACGGTGTGTTCGAACACGAGTTCGAAATGCATAAGAACGACACCGTTCTGGTCACACTGAAGAAACAGTAGGTGCCGCACGCGCAGTCCGGCAGCTCTTGCCTCAACGCAGCACAACAATTACTCATTGAGTCTATGAACCGAGTCGATCGTCTCCTCGCGCTGATCCTTTATCTCCAGTCCCGGCGCGTCGTCACCGCCGAGGAGATGGCGAGACACTTCGAACTCAGCATCCGCACCATCTACCGCGATCTCGTCTGCACTCGGAGAGGCTGGCGTTCCCATCGCTGCCGAGGCAGGCGTCGGCTATACCCTGATGAGGGGCTACAACCTTCCGCCCGTCAACTTCTCTGCCGAAGAAGCGAGCGCTCTCGTCACCGCAGCCATGCTCGTCCAGCAGTTCACCGACGAGTCCATTCGCACCCAGATGAACTCCGCCCTCCTGAAGGTCCGCGCGATTCTTCCTCGTGACCGGCAGGAGCAGATAGGCCGCCTCGAATCTGGCCTCGCCACCACGGCCACCGCTCGCCTTCCGGTGCAGGCCGACCTCAGTCTTCTTCAGCAGGCACTCGCCCACCGGCGGCTTCTTCGCTTTCAATATCGCGGCTCCGGCAAGTCCGAAAGTATGGAGCGAAACGTCGAGCCGTTCGGACTCGTCTACTACACACAGCGCTGGCACCTCATCGCATGGTGTCGCACCCGCAAAGACTACCGCGACTTCAGAGCCGATCGTATGACCTCCGTCGTCTCGCTCGATGAAACCTTTCAGCCCCGCGAAGATTTCTGCCTCTCCGACTTCGTTCGTCGCACCACTCCTCCCTCCACCTTTACCGCGCGCGTCCGGTTCAACCCGCGAGCCGCAGACCGCGCAAAACGCGAGTGGTATCTCGGCGTAGTTAAGGAAGAGGAGATTGAAGACGGCTCTATTCTCACTCTCGCAACTCCCGAGTGGACTGGACTTGCATTCTGGCTTCTCTCCTTCGGCCGCTCCGCCACGGTCCTGGCCCCGGAAAGCCTGCGAAAACTACTAACCGAGACAGCATGCGAAGTAGCGAATCATCACTCCTGAAGCCGGGGATTCGTCATCGTTTTGTTCGTCATTCTGAGCGGAGCGAAGAATCCCTGTATTTGCTGTTGCTGTTGTTTGTCCTTTTGTTTGTCATCCCGTAGGGATCTGCGGTTGCCTCTTCACACAGATAACCTCCATCCAACCCTCCTGACGTAGAGCTGTCAGTCCCAACCAGCTATCCTCCTTCTATCTCTATCAAAACAAGAAGGGCCAAATGACGAAGCAAACACGCTGCAAATGGGCCGAGAACGATCCCCTATATCAGGCCTACCACGATGAAGAGTGGGGCATCCCGGTCTACGACAGCCGCGCCTTGTGGGAGCAGCTCATGCTGGAAGGCTTTCAAGCGGGCCTCTCCTGGATCACCATCCTGCGCAAACGCGACGCCTTCCGCAAAGCCTTCCGCGACTTCGATCCCAAAAAGGTAGCGCGCTTCACAGAGGCAGACGTGAAGCGGCTCCTTGAAGACCCCGGCATCGTCCGTTCCCGCGCCAAGATCGAAGCAACCATCGCAGGTGCCCGCATCTATCTCGAGATGGAGGCTTCGGGCGAAGACTTCTCCACCTACATCTGGAAGATGGCTGGCGGCAAACCCATCCGTAACAAGTGGAAGAGTATGAGCGACGTGCCTGCAAAAACCGAGCTCTCCGAAGAGATCTCGAAAGCGCTGAAGAAACGCGGCTTCAAGTTCGTCGGCCCCGTCATCGTCTATGCCTGGATGCAGGCCTGCGGCATCGTCGACGACCACATTTCGGACTGCTTCCGCGCATCACCCAATCGTAAGATTTCCTAAGACTGACGAGTCGCTCACGAGAGACAAACACGGATTTCTCTCTGATATGTTGTTAGGCAACAGTTTTGCGTCTGATAGGGAGATTGCACGCCCGTGATAGCACGTGATCTTATCGATCGGCTGGCGGAGCACAGAACTCTGAGCGCAGCGTCCCGGACCGAGCTGGAGTGGCTGGCAGCGCACGGATCCATTCAAAATTTGAATACGGGAGACGCATTAAGTAGGAAGGGCCACCCGGTGGAGGGTCTTTACATCGTTCTTTCCGGACGACTGGCTGTGTATGTCGATCGGGGCGCGGGGCCGAGCAAATTTCTCGAGTGGCATGAAGGAGACGTCACGGGTATGTTGCCGTATTCGCGGATGGTAAGTCCGCCCGGAGATGTGCGTGCCCTGGAACCGGTGGAGGTTTTCGCGATACCCTGCGAGCATCTCAGGTCGATAACGCGAGAATGCTACGAAATCACTGCGATTTTGGTGCATAGGATGCTCGATCGCGCACGGCTTTTTACCTCAAGTGACCTGCAAAACGAAAAGATGATCTCGTTGGGCAAACTCTCGGCGGGTTTGGCACACGAACTGAATAATCCATCCGCAGCAATTGAGCGTTGCGCAGCGATGCTTAAGGATCGTCTTGCAGAGTCCGAAGAGGCAACGCGCGATCTGGCCGCGGCCACACTGAGCGATGCTCAGATCGCCGCCGTAGAAGCGGTTCGCATGTCCTGCATGGCGAAAAAGCGCCATGAGGTGCGGTCTCCGCTGGAACAGTCTGATCGCGAAGAGGCAATGGAAGAGTGGCTTGCAGGGCACGGACTGAACACGGCGAATGCACAGATGCTCGCCGATACCGAGGTGACATTTGAGGCGCTGGAGTTGCTGGTTGCTGCGGTGGAGCGACCGGCATTGAACGCGGTGTTGCGGTGGGCAGCCGCCGGTTGTGCGGTGCGGACCCTGACTTCGAATATTCAGGATTCGGCGACACGCATCTCGAACCTGGTGAATGCGGTGAAGGGATTCACGCACATGGACCAGGCGAATGTGGCGGAGCCGGTGGATTTGGGGTCAAGCCTGGCGAACACAGTGGCGGTACTTCAGTCGAAGGCGCGTGAGAAGTCGGTGAAGGTGACTCTGGAGTTGGAGGCCGAACTACCAAAGGTCCGTGGCTTCGCTGCCGAATTGAATCAGGTATGGGGAAACCTCATCGACAACGCCTTAGACGCCGCGCTCAATAGAGGCCACGTCCAGGTGCTTGCGAATCGAGAGAACCAAAGTGTTGTGGTGCGAATCCTTGATGACGGCACCGGCGTTCCGGCCGAGATTCGCGATCGAATCTTCGATCCATTCTTCACCACGAAACCAATGGGACAAGGAACTGGCCTCGGGCTCGACATCGCCGGGCGTCTCGTGCGCCACAACGACGGCGCGATCACTTTCGAATCGCAACCGGGCCGGACGGAGTTTCGAGTCACGCTGCCAATCGCGGAGATTGAACCCGCGGGAATCGGGCGATAACTGGACCTTTCACGTCATTGTGGATGACGGGCGGATGGTCGGCAACTCTGAAGTTACTTTGCAAAATCCAGCTGCGAATCAGCAAGCACGATACACTTGTATTGCAGGCGGCTGGATGATCGCTGCCGCTCGGGCCGCAAGGCGTTGAGCGGGGGAGGAAAGTCCGAACTCCGCAGGGCAGTGTGCCGGATAACGTCCGGGACGGATGGGTCAAGCCATCTGGACGGCAAGTGCAACAGAGAAGATACCGCCTGAAGCGGATGGGCCACGTAAGTGGTTCATGTACGCGGCTTTAGGTAAGGGTGAAAAGGTGCGGTAAGAGCGCACCGCGCGGCCAGTAATGGTCACGGCAGGGTAAACCCCACACGGAGCAAGACCAAATAGGCAGGGATTCTGCCGCTACTCTCCAGGCGGCAGGAAGCGTATCGGCCCGATGCGCTAAGGCGGAGAGACCCGGTTCGCCGGGAGCCGAAACTTGCGGGTAGGTTGCTGGAGCGGCTCAGTAATGTGTCGCCTAGAGGAATGATCGTCTAAAACAGAATTCGGCTTACGGGCCGTCTGCAAACTTGAGGCCCCGGCACCGCAAAAACGGTTCCGGGGCCATCGCTTTTTTTGCGGATTTTTTTCTGCGTGGTGGAGTGGGGTTTTTACAGGGGTTTTTGCGAAAAATGGGGTGCAGAATGTGGTTTTTTGCGTGGTAAAGTGACATGTTTGTGGTGAAAACGTGGACAGCGGAGTGCATGTTTTTGAGGGGTCGATTTTTTGCAGATTTTTGAGATTTATTTTTGGGGGAGGAAGACGGTTCGCGCGTAGCGCGAATGCCCACTTAGCGACGATGAGACGTCGCGAGATGGGGCACCCGATTCGGGTCCGGTTTAGCGGATGGCGGCCATGGCGGCGCGGAAGAGGGTTTCGAAGTCGTGGGCGGCTTCGGGGTTCTTGGCGATGGCGGTTTCTATGGCCTTCTGGGCTATGGGGCGAGGGTAGCCGAGGTTGACGAGCGCGGAGAGGGCGTCGTCTCCGGCGGGGCCGTGATGGGGACCGGCGTTGGTGGTGGGGATGGCTACGGCGAGGTCGTCTAGTTTGTCTTTGAGTTCGAGCACTACTCGCTCGGCGGTCTTTTTGCCGATGCCGGGGATTCGTGTGAGGGTGGCGTGGTCGCCGGAGCGGATGGCAGTGACGAGGCGGTCGGAGGAGATTCCGCTGAGAACCGTGATGGCCAGCTTGGGGCCGATGCCGCTGATGGTGAGGAGTTTTTCGAAGAGGCGTTTTTCCTGGGTTTCGGAGAAGCCGAAGAGGGCGATCTGGTCTTCGCGGACGTGGGTGTGTATGTAGAGCGCAGCTTCGGTGCCCTCGGCGGGGAGTGCGGAGAAGGTGGCTACAGAGATGGTGACGTCGTAGCCTACACCGGAGCAGTCGACTATGGCTTGGTTGGGGGTTTTCGAGAGGAGGCGTCCGCGTAGGTGGGCAATCATGCTTCTGGGATTGTAGCGTGTAGGGTTAGGCCGAAGGATGTGCCGCGCCGATGAGATGCAGGCTGGCTGCTCCGTTGCGGACTGCATCCGGAATCAGGCGACGATCCAGAGTGGCTAATTGGCCTCCGTGCGCGACTGCCAGAGCGAGGAGATAGCTGTCCGTTACCTGTGCGGTCGTCAAAAGACGTGTCATGTCGAGTCGCTGAGTATCCAGCAGGCTAATGTTGTCTGGCCAGAAAGTATGACCCGGTAAATTCTGCAGTTCCTGAATCAATCCAGCCACAACGGCTGGTGAACCTGGCGAGTTTGGATAACGAACACTGCCAATGATTCGCAGAACGCCATTTTCGGTTAGAGGACAAGTGGCCCATGAATGGCGACCGGTCGCGGCAAACCAATCATGTGCTTTGTTGTGGTCGATGTGGCTGGGATCAAGAAGCGCGATCAGGACGTTTACATCGAGAAGAAATGTCATCAGGGCAGTTCATCGCGCAGCTGATTAACGAGTTCCTGAGTAATCGGCATGGCATTTGATTTGACTTCAAGCAAAGGAACGCCATTCCGATAGCGATGACCAGCCTGGGCAGGTTGAAGGGCTTGCCGTGCTAGCTCAGACAGCACTTCACCTGCGCTCTTGTGCTGAACCTCGGCGAGAGCTTTCGCTGCAGCGAGAACATCATCATCGATGGTGAGCGTGGTACGCATCGCTGCATCAAGCATAACACATCTGATGTTTGATGTAGGAAGGTCGATTTTGTTGATGGGGAAGAGCATACAACGGCAATCAGTTGCCCGAACCCGACTTTGCAGGAACCATTTCGCGCGCTATAGTCGATTACTCTCTTACCAACATGCGCTTCCATCCGACAATTACATTCGAGCAGTACAGAAACACCTGTCAGGCCGTAGCTGCTGCGAAGCCTAAAGGTGTTCGTAAACGATCATGGAAGGGATACGTGGGCTTAGGCGTCGCTTGTTTGGCACTGGGACTTTCGCTACAGATTCCTGCTGCTCGTGTACCTGCTCTCACAGTCTTTGCCATACTCACGCTATGTTGGATTCTCTCCAAACCGCTCACGAGACGGTCTCAAGAGAGCTGCTTCAGGGCCATCTTTTCTGAAGAGCAGGAAGTGCTCAATGATCAGGTCCTCACCATCGACGAATCAGGTATCTCCTGCGATAGAGGCAACGGTCAAGCGGTCTCGGATCACACCTGGAACGCCTTCGTAAAAAGTATCGACATGCCTGACGCTTACGTCTTTTTGCCCTCACCCAACACCTTTATTCGTGTGCCGAAGGAGACGCTTCCCTTGTCCGAGCTTGAACTCGTTTGGCACTGGAGTTCTATGGTCCCAACGGCAGATAGTCGGTGAGAATTCGTGTGCCTTATGCTTTCGACGCACTAGCTAGAAACCCCGGCTCCTTGAAAACGGGGCTTGCGACAATTTCGAATCCGGTCTTGGATTTCGAAATTAGGCCAGATTAGATATTGGAAACAACAGCAAATACAGGGATCCTTCCCCATTCGGCTTCGCTCAGGGTCAGGATGACGACTTAAAAACAACGTCAAAAGCCAATGGTGTTGCGTGTATTCATTCCCACCCTTCGCGCGATAAGACCACGCGAAGGATGGGGCACCCGGCACGAAACCTACTTTATCTGCCGCGAGGTGTAGAAGGGTATCTCTAATTCGTGCTCGTTCTATGATTTCGTTAGCAGCGATTGGTCAAAGCTCAATGGCGGAATGGAAAACGAAAGTTGCGCACGGCTCTAAGAGGATTGGGCGCAATGCTCTTTGTCCCTCTGGGAGCGGGCTGAAGTTTAAGAAATGCTGCTTGCTCAAAACCAAGTCTTCCGAATCTAAGATCGTGGTTTCCAAGGATGGCCATGTGTGGACAGAAGCGCCCCCAGAGTTGCACGAGAAGGCAACGGCTATTCTTCGTGAAAAGCAGCGTAAGGAGCAAGAACGGGTCAAACGTTTTGGACATGTGAGGCCGCAGATGTCATCTTCAGCCTTTGGACAGCGCATCGTTGCCGTCAGGAACAGACTATATCGCTCGGACAAATGGATGTTCTTTCCTGATTTTCTTCGCGACTATGTCCCGGAAATACTCGGCCTCGAGTGGTGTAAAGAAGAAGCAGCCAAACCCGAAGTTGAGCGTCATCCGATCATTACATGGCGTGTCCAAGCCGCACAGCACGTGAACGAACAGCCCGCGCAGCCCGACGGCAGCCGCGTCGTTTTACCATCCGGAGCATTCGCCGCGTTCAACTGCTTCGCCTACGACATGTTCACCGTGGATGACAACGGCGGACTCGATGAGGAGTTGCTACAACGTCTCAAGGTTCGCGAACATTTTCAAGGGGCACGTCATGAGTTGTTTGCTGAGGCAACCTGCTACCGAGCTGGCTTCACGGTGGAGCATGAGAACGAGAAAGACAGGAAGACGCGACACACGGAATTTACGGTGCGCCATGTCGCAACCGGCCAACTCCTATCGGTCGAAGCGAAGAGCAGGCATCGCGATGGCGTGCTGGGTAGACCTGGTGAGCCGAAAGTGAAGCCGGACTTCGATCTAGGGGGGCTCATCAACAATGCGGTGGCAAAGAAACCGGCCCATCCGCTCGTGATCTTTGTTGATACTAACCTCCCCTTCAAGTGGGCGGAAAGGATATTGGGAAGGCAGGGCGGCGACGGTATCGCCCCGCGAATGCGGGATCTGCTAGACATGGTTAAGAAGCAGCATAGTGATCCGGACCCATACTCGATGATCGTGTTTAGTAATCATCCTCATCACTATGCACTTCACGACCCCGACCCCGAGCAGCATCTGCTTTCAGTGGTACCGCAACAGCAGATTGTTCATCCACTCGCGCTGAGGAATCTCCATCTTGCCGCCGAGCGTTACGGCAATATTCCGATGAGTTTCACCACAGATGAAGAAGAGTCCTCTTCGCCCACAGCACCACCCCAATGGCCTAAGATCCGCTATGACCTTCAAATTGTCGGAACTGCTTTTACCGTCCTGCGACAAGGAGAAGCTTCTTCTCAACAATTCTCAACCTTGGAGCCAGATAGACCACAAACTCCTAGCCAATTACACGAGTTCTTAGAGGACATCGGTTTGTCTCGTGGGGACGCGCATATGATCTGCACCGTCATCGAAAAGGGCTCGTCTGTTTCCGGCATATTCGCCATGAAATAGTGCCTTCGAAGCAATCATAGGCGCGGTCGCACTGTGAGAGTCAAAGATTAGTCCTCATAAGTCGGCTTCTCGGTAGTGATGGTCACCGCAGGGTCTGAAAAACGTGGTTTTCGACAACTTCGCTTGACGGGGCCGGGGGGGCGCTGATCTCTGGCGCCAGCGACAGCCCTCCGTCACACATGGGGCAACGTGGTGCGATTGTTGGGCATGCGCAGAGAAGGGCCACAAAGCAGACAGGTCCGCCTTTAGTGCAGGAATCTGGTCTCAGGGTCAAACTCGTCCCGGCGGCCCACCGATGAATTCACCGATGGCCACGACAAGGCGGTCATCGACGTTCCGGCTTCGTCTATCATCAATCCCCAGGGCCTTCTCGAATACGAACCAGCAGCATCGACGTCACGCGCCAGGAGTCTTGTCTATGGGTCGGGTCCTCGTCATCGGAAGCGACAACCCTGTCACTCACGCCATCGTAGATCTCCTCTCTACTGCGGGTGTGCCGGTCGAATTCGCGGCCGGGCCTGTCGTCGCTCTGCAATGCATGCGTACACGGTCGTTCGCCATCGTCATCACAAGTCCAGGCACCTCCATCGAGGAAGACCTGGCCTTGTTCAACGAGATGCGCCTCATCCGGCCCGGCATCAAGTGCGTCGTGCTCGCCCCGCACAGCGCCCCGCAGGAGATCATCGCCGCGCTCCGCGCCCGCGTCTTCGCCTGCTTCACCGCGCCCTTCGACGCTCAAGCCATCGCCACCATCGCACGCGAGGCAGCCTCAGGCGGTCTTGAGGACGATGACATCCACCTCATCTCCGCCCGCCCCGGCTGGGTCACCGTCCGTGCCAACTGCCGCCTCCTCACCGCCGAGCGTCTGATGTCCTTCGCCCGGGAGCTCAGCTCCCAATTGCAGGACGACATGCGCGATGCGATTCTGGTCAGCTTCCGCGAGATCGTTCTGAACGCCATGGAACACGGCGCCGCCTTCAATCCCGAGCAGATGATCGAAGTCACCGCCGTCCGAACCCGCAGAGCGTTCGTCTTCTACGTCCACGACCCGGGCTCCGGCTTCAGCCAGGAACCGGCAGGCACCGATCGCATCGTCGATCCCGCCGACGGTCTCATCGCTAATCTCGCCGTCGACGATCTCATCTCCGATCTCACCGACGACCTCAGCAATCCCACCGACAACATCAGCGTCCACATCCGCAGACGCGAAGAGAAGGGCTTACCACCCGGCGGCTTCGGTCTCCTGCTTGCCAGAGGCGCCGTCGACGAGCTGCTCTATAACGAGATCGGCAACGAAGTCCTGCTCATCAAGTACATCGACCGCGCCACGCCCATTCAAAGCGATCCACTCGTACATTAGTGTGCTGCGATGCCGCGATGCAGGAGGCACTATGGCGGGCGAAGGGTTTTCAGAAACAACCACCGAGTTGCCTGTTAGACGCCGAACTGTGACAGGTGATGGTCGATGTGTTTGTACATGAGAATCGCCCACTGGTGTGGTTTGAGCGGGCCAAAGAAAGGATGTGGATGTCGAGAGCAGCATGCTTCGCCCTTGGAGACAAATCGATTGATAGCTTCGATGAGCTGGTCGCGTTCGCCTTCGAATTCGCACTGTGTGGCGTCCGCTGTGAAGAGTTCAGGCGCGGAGGGCGAGTTACGGCGCATGGGTTTGTCGTTGCCGAAGACCAACGGTTTGATGAGTAAACCGATGACGTTCCCGGGAAAGGATGCACGTCTGGGGTTGATCACGCCCATGGCCATTTGTAAACCAGAAGTGCAGTGCGCGAGCACCAGGGTAACGGGCAATTTACCCCACCGCCGCTCGCTGTCGGGACGCAGGCGCATGATGCGCTGCTTTACGTCTTCCACCAGGGCCGAGTCAAAGAGATTTTTCATGGTAGTTGGTCATTCTGCTCTCACTGCTTCTTGCTGACAGTTTACCTATCGGCACATCAACACATTTCCTCGAAACGGGTTGCGGAAAGTTGAGGGCGAAGTTTCCGAAAAAGCCGACTTTCAGGGAACGCTTGGCGCATCTCGACAGAGACCCTCTAACGGGACTCACCATTCGGGTGAGGCATACCTATCGATTGGGAAGGTTCCGATCGCGATTGCACGATTCGTTCGAATATGGCCGCGAGTCGGCCTGACTGAACGTCCGACACGTCTAATCCGTAGACTTCCATGATCTTCGCGTTCAGTCGGCTGTTGTCACTTTCCGCATGGAAGTCCCACAAGCTGGATTTATCTGAAATCCAGGCCCACTCCAAATCCAGAACGCGATGGATAAAATCCTCGCTCAACGCCTCATACTCGTTTACTTGCTCTTGAGAAGCGAACTCGACTGGCCATGACCTTCCCGGACGCACTAAAGGTTTGCCATCTTCCAGCCGTCGGTTCCGGACGGTCCCAAAGCTCTCTTTGAGTTTCTCTTTGGCAGCCGATGGTGTGTCGCCGCTTCCTGTGATCGCCGCTTTCAAGATATGAGCGACGTACCTGTGTGAGATAAAGCGCGGAGCTGGGAGGGGTGGATTGCCATTGTCCTGTTGCTCCCGTATTTCTACCGGGTAGTCGTCCAGTTGCCAATCGTTTGTTCTGAACGAAAGAAGCCACTTCCAGGAAGAATGAAGCCGGTTCTTTAACTTCGAAAGTCGCGAGTACGCCATGATCGCAAGTGTATTGCACAGCCTAACAACGTTGTGCCCGCAAAACGGGGTTTGCGCGGAAATTTCGACCCAGGTATTCGGGTTGGAAGTAGGCCAGATCAGATATATAGAAGCAACGGCAAATACAGGGATTCTTCCCCATTCGGCCTCGCTCAGGGTTGGGATGACGACCAAAAAGACAAAAGCGGGAACAATCGCGAGTGTGACATGTTACGAGAGTGCTTTAGCATAGGTGCTCATGATGACTCGTATGCGACGCCTTGTGTTGATGTATCTTCTGCTCGCGGTTTCAGTGCTGTTGTCTGCGCCTGCCGGTGCGCAGAAGAAGGGTGAGCCGGGTAAGTTTGATTTTTATCTGCTGAACCTTTCTTGGTCGCCGGAGTTTTGTTCGATTCAGGGGACTAGTCCGCAGTGTGCTACGCGGCCGGGTTTTGTGGTGCATGGGCTTTGGCCGCAGAACAATGATGGGTCTTATCCGGTGTTCTGCAGCCATCGACGTGGACCGAAGCATCCGGAACAGAATCTCGACATTACTCCTGACCTATCGCTGCTGGAACATGAGTGGACGAAGCATGGGACTTGCACGACGCTATCACCGGAGGAGTTTTTTGCGGATGAGCACAGGGCGTTTCACTCGCTGACGATTCCGGATTTCTTTAAGACGCTTGACCATGAGGTGTTGCTGAAGCCGTCGGAGATTCTTGGCAAGTTTACTGAGGCGAATCCTTCGTTTCCGGAGGGCAGTATTGTTTTGAGCTGCGGGAATAATCGGCTGACTGCGATTGAGGCTTGTCTTGCCAAGGATGATCTGCGGCCGATTGCTTGTCAGGGTTTGCGTGGGTGCAGGGCACAGGTGGTGAGGATTACTGCGCCGGGGCAGAAGTAGCTACTCCTGTAAAAGTAGACCCTCTATGCGAGTTTTCATGACACGGGCTTCTCAAGGCTCAGATTCATCCCGGCCTTCGGTAGAGGGTCAATCTGAATTTGGCCTGACGGGATAGTACTTATTTGTATCTCTTAGCAGCTTTCCGAAATACAAAGTTGCCGCTGTAAGAACAGCTACGCCAATCCCGAAAAACAGGTTCGCGCCGAGGTTGTTTTTGAACCCGCCGTTTGATGGGTCGTTTGCCACGAGCAATCCCATAATGCCAAGAATGATGAGGATAGGATTCGTGAACATCATGGTTCGTCGTATCTGCAGCCGGAAAAACTCGCTTGTGGCCATATGTTCTACGTTTCGAGAATGAATTCGGCTTAGGGTGTTCATTCGTTTATTCATCTGAAGGTTATTTTCTTTTTGAACTGCTCATGCTCTCACGCTTCTGATAGGCCTACAAGCATCTTCACATTCCGATAAAAACGAAATACAGGGATCTCTCCACTTCGCTGCGCTCCGGTCGAGATGACGTGCGTGGTGGTGAGAAAATATTTCGCTAAGGTAGACGGGGTTGGCGGCTTTTCAGGTCTTCTAGCAGGCGGTCAATTTGGTCCTCTCGTTCCAGTGTGGTGAGGCGGTCTTCGAGGGGTTCGGCCTCGAGGAGATTGTGTGCGGTGTTGGTGGCTTCGCGCTGGAGGATGCTGGTGCGGAGGCGGTTGAGTGCGGTTGCGGTTTGATGGGTGGCTGTGAGCGTGCGGGCGGCGTTGGCTTTGCCTATGGTGCGGGCTCGGCGGTTGCGAGCTATGAGCATCTCGCAGGTGGAGCGGGTTTCTTCCAGCTTTTGCTGGAGCTTGAGGAAGGCGTTGCGAAGGGTTTCGACTTCGGTGTTTTGATCATCCAGCTGCTGAGCGAAGCCTTGCGCTAGTTGTTGGTGACTTAGGCTGCGCTCGAGTGCGGCGCGGGCGAGGTCGTCCTGCTGCTTCTGGACGGCGAGTTCGGCTTTGTGGTGGAACTGGTTCATGGCTCCCTCGTGCTCGGTGAGCTTCTTCTGGAGGAGATGCTGGTCGGCGATGGCGATGGCTACCTGGGTTTTGACCTGAAGGAGCTGATTTTCCATGTCGAGGACTAGTTGCTTGGCGAGCTTCTCGGGGTCCTCGGCTTTCTCGATGAGGTCGTTGATGTTGGCTCGGAGGAGGGTTCCTACGCGTTCGAGTAAGGCCATGGTGGTTCTCCTTTCGAAGAGAGTGCCGGGAGGATGGACGGAGCTGGTGGCTCTACCAACGGCGTCCGAAGAGGCGTTCGAGGGTGACGAGCACCAGAATGGTGAGGAGACCGCCACCGGGGAAGAGGCCGCGCCGATAGCCGCGGCTGTAGCCGTAGTATCCGTAAGGACCAAAGTACGGGCGACGAAGATGGTAGGGATTCCAGATGGAACGGAAGAAGATGCGCAGGATGACGGAGACTGCGACGAGGATGAAGACGGTAGAGAGAATGATGGAGGTGAACATCGTGTTTTCTCGATTCGGTGTGAGAGGCCACGCTCACCGGCGGTGAATGACCGGTGAGCCCGAGGGATAGGTTTAGAGCATCTTGGCTTCGCCGTCTTCGCGGGGTTTCATCGCTTTGACGTTGGCCATGAGATCGTGGAGGTTCATGCCGGAGAGGGCCTCGAAGAGTGCGGGGACCTGAGCGGCTATTTTTGTCATCTCGCCGGTGATCTTGTTGGCTCCAGTGGCTCCGTCGTTGCCGGTGGAGACGATGGTGATCTTGTCGACCTTCGAGAGCGGCTCGGCCATGGCGCGGACGACGTCGGCCATGTTGGTGATGAGCTTGTCGACGACGGCGGCCTGTGTCCACTCCTGATAGGCTTCGGCTTTGACGTTCATCGCTTTGGCTTCGGCCTCGCCCTTCTGGAAGATGATGTTGGCTTCGGCTTCGCCCTGCAGCTTGGTGGCTGCGGCGCGGCCTTCGGCTTCCATGGTGATGCGGGCGCGTTCGGCGTTGGCGATGTTTTCGATACGCTGACGCTCGATCTCCGAACCTTTGAGGACAGTGGCGATGAGCTCTTTTTCGTGACGGAGGATTTCGGCCTCCTGCACCTTGACCTGCTCCTGCTTCTCGATCTGCTGGACCTTGACCTGTTCGGCGATGACCTTCTGCTGCATGACGTTGGTCTGGAGCTCGTAGGCTTTGTCGGCCTGGGCCTCCTGACGGCGTGCGGCTTCAGTGAACTGCGCCTTCTGGATGTCGAGGTCACGCTGGGCTTCGGCTTGTTTGGCTAACGATTGAGTTTCGGCGAGAACGCGATCCTGATCGGCAGATGCTTTGGCGACCGCTGCTTCGCGAAGTGCAATAGCGCGGCGGATGGCGGTGTCGCGTTCGGCTTCGGCTGCAGCGATCTCGGCGTCGCGACGGATGCGAGCTACGTCGGGGCGGCCCATGTTCGTGATGTACTCGTTTTTGTCGCGGACCTCGCGGATGGTGAAGCTGATGACTTCGAGGCCCATCTTGCTCATGTCGTCCATGCAGGTGGAGCGCATACGCTCGGCTACCATCTCGGGCTCTTTGACGATTTGCTCGACTGTGAGTTGACCGATGATGCCGCGCAGGTGGCCTTCCATGACGAGGCGGATGAGGCCTTCGCGCTGGTCGGGCGACTTGGTGAGGAACTGCTCGGCAGCGGTGAGGATGGACTCTTTGTCGGAGCGGACTTTGATCTGCGCGACGGCTTCGACGGTGACCGCTACGCCTTGCTTGGTGTAGAGATCCTGTTGCGGTGCGACGTCGAAGCTCATGAGTTCGAGTGAGAGCTGGCGCGAGTTTTCGACGACAGGGAAGATGACGGCACCACCGCCCTTGATGACGCGTGGGCCGCGAAAACCGTAGACGATGATGGCTTCGTTAGGCCCGGCTTTGCGGAACATCTTGGCCATGAGGACGGAGAGGGCGAGCGTGGCGAGGACGAGCAGACCAACAATGAGAATTACCGAGTTCGGCATATCGTTCCTTTGTCTCGAAGGAGACTGGAGAGCGTGTAAGGTGCTTGCCGCAGAGGATGAGTGGCGGGGGAGTGCCTCGGCAAGTGAGGCCGCCAGATGGAGCGAGAACCTGGTCAGGCGTGGCTGTCGTTGAGCTCGTCGAGTGGATGATGCGAGAGCTCGTCGAAGCGGCGAACGTAGGCGATGCCGCGCTCGTAACGGATTACAAGGACTTCAGTGCCGCGCTGGATAGGTGTGCCGTCTTCGCTGCGGGCGGCGGTGGCGCGGCGGGCTCCGGTTTGCGAGAAGATGATTTCGCCGATGCCGTTGTCGCGGATGCTGTCGCTGACGTGAGCGATGACGCCGGGCATCTCGGTCTCTTCGGTGGTGAGGACGCGCTCGCGCGGGAGCAGAAACTTGAAGAGGACAGCCCACAGAAGCGCCGCTCCGGCGAGGCCGCTGAGAATTGCCAGCAACAGAACCATCGGCGCGAGAAAGACGGTGTAGTGGTACAGCAGGTATCCCGCAGCGCCGAACCAGCATAGAAAGGCGGTGATGGTGAATCCGTTGACGGATGAGAGTCCGTGGGATGAGCCATGAGTGTGGGCGTGCGCGGTGTGCCCGACGTGGACGCGGCCGATGTGGAGGTGAGCAAAACCGCCAACGACAGAGAGCACGCTGAGGATAAGACCGACGAGGAAGCAGATGAGGAAGAAGGTTTCCATGGCTTTCTATCTGGTGCGTGGCTTCGCGAGTTTTTTGCGGGCCGGTTGTATGAGTTTGGTGGGCGCCTCGGGCTTCAGGACCTGAAAGAGGCGGTCAACGAGCGACGGCGTTTTGAGCACCGCTTCGAGGAGGAGAAGGCAGCGGCGCGAGTCGTCGTGGTTGGCGAGGGTGAGGAGCGACTGGCAGAGATCGGCGTCGCGGCGGAAACGTTCGGCACCGGCGATGAGCCAGAGGTCGAGCTTGTCCTCGGTGGTGCGGAGGTCGGAGAGGAGCTCCGCGTGGTAGCCCTCGGGGTCGTCGACGAGGTAGCCGGGGTGGACTTTGAAGAACTTCGCCAGCAGAAGACGGGTGGTGTTGGTGAGGTGCGGGCGGGCTCCGCTCTCTATCTGAGAGAGGTAGGACTGGCTGATGGTTTTGCCGCTGGTTGATTTGGAATCGGCCTGGATGGCGCGGACGAGCTCCTGCTGGGTCATGGCGCGATTGAGGCCGCGGAGGTTTCCTTCGACTTCACGGAGGTAGCGGATTTTGTCGCTGAGTTTCATGGCTATTGCAGATCGCAATATTTATATCGCAATTTGTAATATGCGTCAAGTGGGATGATCTTTGGAAGAATTGCGGAGGCGTATAGCATTGGGAAAGGTGCTGCTATGAGTGCTGAGCGCGTGAAGGTTACGGTTGGGGTTTGCGGCGGTGTTGCTGCCTATAAAGCGGTGGAACTGGTTCGGCTGCTGCAGGATGCGGGGTTCGATCCGCATGTGGTGATGACGCGCGCGGCGGAGGAGTTTGTGCGGCCGCTGACGTTTGCTGCGATCTCGGGCCATAAGGTGATTACTAGTCTTTGGGGTGAGGATGCGGGCGCGGGGACCGAGGGGGATGAGTCTTCGATTGAGCATGGCTCTGTTATCGAGCACATCAACGAAGCTCAGACGACGAAGGTGCTGATTGTGGCTCCTGCGACGGCAGATACGCTGGCGAAGTTTGCGCATGGGTTGGCGGATGATTTTCTTTCGACGATGTTTCTGGCGACGACGGCTCCGGTGATTGTGGCTCCCGCGATGAATGTAAATATGTGGGAGCATCCGGCGACACGCGCGAACATCGAGACGCTGAAGGCTCGCGGAGTGAAGGTGGTTGAGCCGGGCAGCGGGTATCTGGCGTGCGGGATGATTGGCGGAGGAAGGCTCGCCGAGCCTGCGGCGATTGCAGCGGCGGTGGGAGAGATTCTGGCAGCGCCAGCGACTACGGCGGATCTTGCTGGTGAGACGGTGATTGTGACGGCGGGTGGGACGCGGGAGGCGATCGATCCGGTGCGATTCATCGGCAACCGGTCGAGCGGGAAGATGGGCTATGCAGTTGCTGAGGCAGCGCGGCGGCGTGGCGCTCGGGTGATTTTGATCAGTGCGCCGACTGCGTTGACGGCTCCTGCCGGATGCGAGATGGTGCCGGTCGTAACGGCTGAGGAGATGCGTTCGGCGGTGATGGATCGACTGCCTGAGGCGACAATCGTGGTGATGGCTGCGGCGGTGAGCGACTATCGGGTAGTTCGCGTTGCAGCGCAGAAGTTGAAGCGAGACGGAGCGAGGACGCTGGAGCTGGAACCGACAGAGGATATTCTGGCGGAGGTTGTTGCCAGGCGGAAGGCTGGAACTTTGGTGGTGGGGTTCGCGGCTGAGACTGAGAATGTGCTGGCGAATGGCCGGGGCAAGCTGGAACGCAAGGGTGTGGATGCGGTTGTGGTGAACGATGTCTCCGGTTGCGAGATGGGCTTTGATTCTGATCGGAACGCCGGAAGCTTTGTGACGCAGGATCGGGTGGTGGAGATTCCAGCTATGACAAAGAGTGCGATGGCTGGGCGGATTCTGGATGAGGTAGTTGGACTGCGCAGTAAGACGACCGCGGAGTCGCGCGGAAAAGCTCGGATTTAAAGACGCTTGAGGCTTCAGGTGTTGCGACAGAAATCTTGCGCTTTCCGATTGACAGATAACAACGAGACATTTGAGCAGCTTTGAGATGGGCCTTCCCATCGCAGACCCCTGTTAATGCCCCATCGCCTCAAAGAGCCAAGTCGTTGACTATACGTTTTCAATCGAATAAATTCGTTATACGGATTTGAAACGTATTCGGTTGACCACGCTACCATCCAGACCGCGTCAATCCTGTTCGCAAACAACCTGATAAGCCCTACAGGAGCTGCCTCCGTGAAGCTTCATCGAGCCCTTGCCGCCTTCGCTCTCCTTCTGGCCTCCTCTACCGCCTTTGCTCAAATCGCCGCCGATCTTCGAGGCCGCGTCCTTGATCCCTCCGGAGCCGCTGTCGTCAACGCTCGCGTCGAGCTTACCGAAACGTCAACGAACATCCGTCAGACCACGATTACCTCTTCATCCGGCGACTATGTCTTCACCCAGCTGAACCCCGGCTCCTACAGCATCGACGTCACCGCGATTGGCTTCCAGCAGCTTAATCGTACGGGCATCACCCTCAGCGTAGGCCAAACCGTCGGCGTCGATCTCGTCCTCACGGTAGGCAGCCAGCAAACCATCACCGTCAACGCCGACGCCCCACTCCTGCAGTCCCAGACCAGTGACATCCAGACCACCATCCCCGGCCACATCATCATGGCCATGCCGCTCAACACGCGCAACTTCATTCAGCTTGCGACCCTCGCGCCCGGCGTCGCACTTCCTCCCGGCACTCTTCTTCCCCGCATCAATGGCGGCCGCCCCCGCACCAACGAGTATCTCTACGACGGCATCTCCGCGCTGCAGCCCGAGCCAGGCCAGGTCGCCTTCTTTCCCACCCTCGATAGCATTCAGGAGTTCACCGTCCAGTCCAACAATATCGCCGCCGAGTTCGGCCGCTTCAACGGAGGCGTCGTCAACGTTGCCACACGCTCCGGCTCCAACACCATCCACGGCAGCATCTTCGAGTACTTCCGCAATGAGGCCCTCAACGCCCGTAACTACTTCGCGCCACCCACCGCGCGCAAGCCCGAGTACCGCCGCAACCTCTATGGCGCGAGCCTCGGCGCTCCCATCATCCATGACCGCCTCTTCTTCTTCGGCGACTATCAGGGCGTTCGACAAAACATCGGCGTCACTCGCATCTCTACGATCCCCACACTCAACGAGCGTAAGGGCATCTTCACCGGCGTCTCGCATATCTACAATCCCGCGACCACAACCGTCGTAGGCGGCAAGTTCGTGCGCCAGGAGTTTCCCAACGACACCATCAACACGCCGTTTGACCCGGCGGCCATGGCCCTTCTCGCCCGCTTCCCCACACCGACGAATCTCACCGCCGCGGCCAACAACTACACCCGCACCGCTAACGACTCCGACCACCAAAACCAGTTCGATGTCCGCGTCGACGGTGTCCTCGGCCATCGCGACCACGCCTTTGGCCGCTACACCTACTACAACGAGGTCGAGGAGCCTGTCACACCTCTGCCCGACGGCAGTGGCGCGATCACGGGCTCAACCATTGGCACTGGTGGTGTTCCCGGCCTCTCGAATGTCCTCGGCCAACAGGCTGTCGTCAATGAGACGCATACTTTCTCCGTGCACTTCCTCAACAACGCTACGCTCGGATATACCCGCCGCGGCAACACTATTGTTGGCCCTGCGCTCGACGACACCGCATCCAACGCGCTCGGCATCCCCGGTATCCCGACGAATGCAGCCTTCAACAACGCCCTCCCTCTCTTCAGCTTCACGGGCTTCCAGCAGTTGGGCCCATCGGCCAGCACGTTCTCACAGTTTCAGACTGGCGTCTGGCAGTTCGTCAACACCGCCGTCTTCACGCACGGCGCTCATGCCTTCAAGGCAGGAATCGACTTCCGCTGGTATCAGCTCAACACCATCTCTCCGCCCAATCCCACGGGCTCCTTCGCCTTCACGACAACAGGCACCAACCAACAAGGCGTTACCAACACCGGCAACTCGGTTGCGAGCTTTCTCCTGGGACAAGTCGATACCTTCCAGATCGATCTTCAGGAGAACAAGATTCGCCCACGCGCACACATCTTCGAGTACTTTTTTCAGGACGACTGGAAGGCTACTAGCCGCCTCACGCTCAACCTCGGAGCACGCTGGACGCTCCACTTCCCCTCAACGGAAAAGAATAATCAGGGCGCAGTCTTCAACCTTGCAACCCAGCAGCTCGATTACCTTGGCGTCGACGGCAACTCGCGCAGCGCGCGCGAGCTTCACTTCGACAACGTAGCGCCGCGTGTTGGCTTTACGTATCTGGTCGCGCCTCAGACGGTTGTGCGCTCCGGCTTCGGCATCGTTTTTATCGATCAATCCGGAATCACCACGCCGTTCACCACGCCGCAGTTTCCCTTCATTCAGAACGTCCAGCAGAAGACCGGGGATAGCGTCAACTCCGCCTTCGCTCTGTCTCATGGCCCCTCGGTCGCGCCGATTCCATTTACGCCCGACGCCGGTCTTGGCCAAAGCGTCTACACGGTGAATCGCAGCGCAGGCTCCGGCTACGTGCAGCAGTGGAACCTCGCGGTCCAGCGCGCTATTACGAACAACCTCTCTGCTGAGGTTGCTTATGTCGGCTCGCACATCGTTCACGTCGGCATCCCTGACTCCAACCTGAACCAGTTGACTGCCGCGCAACTTTCGCAGGGAAGCTCGTTGCAGACGACAGTGCCTAATCCTTATTACGGTCAGATCCCAGCGTCCAGTCCACTCGGCGGCAAGACCATTACCGCTGCGCAACTGCTCAAGCCCTACCCGCGCTTTCAGAATGTCGCTACTTATCGCAATAATAGCGGCAACACCAACTACAACGCCATCCAGACCAAGATCGAGCAGCGCTTCTCCCACGGCTTCTCCTTCCTCTTCGCCTATACGCATTCCAAGCTGATGGACGACGCCTCCTCCGTCTTCTCTTCCACCGTTCTCTCGTCGCCGAACACGAGCAGCCTCATCGCAGCCGACACCTTCCGCCCCTATCTCGAGCGCGACGCCTCCAACGGCGACATGCCCAACGTGACGTCCTTCAGCGGCGTCTACCTGCTTCCCGCCGGGCGCGGCCACAGCTTTGCCTCCAGTGGCATCGCCAACGCGTTGTTAGGTGGATGGTCTCTCAACGCCATCATGTTGCTGCAATCGGGCATGCCGGTAACGGTCACGCAGGCGACCAACAACAATGCCTTCGCAGGATTCGCGCTGCAGCGTCCCAACATCATCGCCAAAACCAGCCTGCCCTCTGACCAGCGCACGCCCGCACACTTCTTCAACACCGCAGCCTTCACGACTGCACCGCAGTTCGTCATCGGCAATGGATCACGCAATCCAGTTCGCGGCCCTGCCTATCGCGACCTCGACATCGCCTTCGTCAAGAACACATCTCTACCTCACGAAGCGAACCTCGAGTTTCGCGCTGAGCTCTTCAACATCACCAACACCCCTGCCTTCGCACAACCCAACGGCAGCTTCGGCGCCGCGGCCTTCGGCAGTATCACCGCAACCACCACCGATCCGCGCGTCGTTCAGTTCGCTCTTCGTCTCAGCAGATAACCGAACATCAATCTGTTTTAGAAATCTTGATGGTAGGCTGTAGGCGACGCAAATCGTACGCTTCGAAACGGAGTCAGCATGAGACTCTTTGTCAGCTACGCCCACGAGAACAGGGCGCTGGTGCAACCAGTGGTCGACGTCTTACGAGCGGCGACACACTTCGTTTGGTTCGATGATCAGATTCTCCCCGGACAGGATTGGAAGCACGAGCTCGGCGAGAAGATTCATGGCTCTGACGTATTCCTATACGCGCTCACTCCGCGATCGGTCGCGTCAGAGTGGTGTCAATGGGAGTTCGCTGTAGCCGCGAGCCTGCAAAAGTCCGTCGTCCCCTGTCTGTTGGAGCCGGTCGTCGAAATGCCTCCCGCTCTAAAAACTCTGCAGTACGCGAACCTCACAGAAGGTGTGACTGCCATCGCTGCCGCTAGATTATTAGGAGCTATCGGGTCATTCCAGAAAGTCTCTGAAGCGCCGTCCGCGCCGATAGATCCCAGCGGCGTGCCGGCGCGCGCCTGGGAGAGCGCAACGCATTGGACCGATCACATCATTCCCACTCGGTACAAACCGCAGAACGAAACAGAACACGTCCTGGGAAAATTTATCGGGAGCACGGGCTATGGCAATACCTTCGGCGGACACATCATCATCACCACGCAGCGGCTGCTCTTCGAGCCGCATCGGCTCAACACGCTCACGCCCGTCAGCCTCTTCCTCAAGGATATTGTCGCCATCAGAATCCTCAAATCGCTCGGCCTTTCCAATGGCTTCATAGTGAAGTGCACGTCGGACATGGAATATCAATTCAACTCCTACAATAAGCGGCAGATCGTAGACCTTCTTGCAAGACAGACGCGGCTTCCAATTGCTTGAACCGATGCTAGTGAAAGTGATCGACGAGCATGATGTCGCTGTTAGTCTCGCCGACCAGTGAATACATGATCCAGCGGCCATCTGGGGAGATCGAAAGGTCGCTTTCGAAATCCTTGTCCACTTCAAAGATTGGCCGTATCTGCTTGCTTGCGAAATCAAAGTAACGAACGGATCTGGGCGCCTCAGCAGGAACAAAATAGACGCCCGTTCGAGAGAGCGTCCAGAGCTCGGCCACTCTAATTCGGGGCATTCCATCCACCTCTAATTCCGTATCGGGCTGCCCCGACACAGCGATTTGCTTCAGCGTCGATTTGTCGTGGTTGCTCGCAAAATATACGGTCTTCCCATCGAAAGACTCCTGCGGATTGATCGCTTCCGCACCCTTGGAGAGTAAAACGGCGTCTCCGCCGGCGGCGGGACAACGATAGATGCCCATCCTGCCAGATTCCTGAGAGTTGAAATATATCCACTTTCCATCCTGGGACCAGTGAGGGCGAGCCACATCGGTGATGTTTGTGACCAGTTTTCTGGGCTTCCGTTCGACCACGTCGGCCACAAATATTTCCCAGTGCTCTCGGGGATGCGAGTCAAACGCTACGCTGTTTCCGTCCGGCGACCATTGCGGACTGCCACTCACATCATTGGGATTTGAGATCTGCACCACGTTGGTTCCGTCGACACCGCTGATCCAGACTCCCCGCAAACCAGTTCGCGTAGACGCAAAGGCAATGCGCTTTCCGTCCGGAGAGTATTGAGCGTTGAACTGCGCTCGTGAGGAAGGGATGAGTTCTACGGCTGGAGATTCCGGATGAAGCAGGTCTCTGCGCCAGATGTTTGAGCTAATGGCTAGAGAGCTGTAGGCGAGTTTGTCGCTCTTGGACGAAACTGTGGGCTGTAATGCACTTCCTGCGAATTCAAGTTGTTTCGTCGCCCCATTCTCAACAGTAATTTCATCGAGTTCACTGGAGAGCGTACTTCCAAGGGAATAAAAGGAGTAAATGAGTTTCTCGTCGTCAGCCGACCACGTTAGCCCATTTGGAAAAACCGGCAATGATGCAATCATTTTCGGCTGACCACCTCGAATTCGTAAGGAATATAAAACGGCGTCGTATGGCCTTCGCAAACACCAGTATGCGAGGTACTCACCGTTGTGGGAGAACGCCGGCATACCTTCACCAATGCACATTGGATTGATCGGAATCTGCCTGGCGTCCAATGTTTCCGTTGAGAGGAGATTGACCCTGGCCTGTTCCTCTCCAGGCAGCGCATCTGCGTAGCCAATCCACTTCCCGTCAGGCGACCAACTGATAATGGTGAAGTCACTCGCGCGTATTCGGGTGGAGCGTAATTTCCTTTCCGGTCCACCAAGCGCAGGAACAACATAGATTCCCGTGTCGGCGCCGTCCATGCGGTGAAAGGCGATCTGCGTGCCGTCGGGCGACCATGCCGAACTAATCCATTCCGAAGGATGGAGCGTCAGACGCAGAAGAGTCTCGCTCCCGATGGCCTTCACGTATAGGTCAAATCCCTTGGCTCCAGATCCAGGATCACCGTTCCAGGCAAAAGCGATTCTGGAGCCATCAGGGGAAAAAGCCGGGCCAGTTTCCTCTCCGGCCAGGGCCGTAAACGGAACGGGCGTTAGTACCGTCTTCTCCGGCGGTCGCTGTTGTCGGGATGAGGCAACGAAGGCTCCAACGGCAAATACCAAGATGGTGACAATGCCTGCCGCTAACCCCCACCAGCGACGAGAGTGCGACCCACCACCGGATTCGACAGGGACGACAGCCTCTACTGTCGGCTCCACCTCACCGATGAACCGATACCCACGCCGAGGCAGCGTCTCAACATAGCGAGGGCTCTCCGCCGAATCCCCCAGCACTTCGCGAATCTTATTGATGGCGGTGTTCAGATTGTGGTCGACATCGACAAACGTGTCCGGCCAAAGCCGCTTCTGCAATTCCTCGCGAGTCACCACTTCGCCCGGACGCTCCAGCAGAATGCTCAAAACCTGAAACGGCTGGCCGCCGAACTTCAGCTTCACCCCGACCTTACGCAATTCGCCACTTCGAAGGTCAACCTCGAAATCGTCAAACCGCAGCAGTCGAAGCTGGCGCTCTACCTCTGCCATCGCTGATAGTCCTCGCGATCTTGGTACCGATCACATCCCCGGGCTTCGAGTGAACTCCGTAAACACCTGAACAGTAATCAGTTAGGCGATGGAGATTCTTTCGACCTTTCATTGACTCGCATTTTACCCGCTATCGATTGAGGTAGCCCAGCCCAGATGCCAATGTCGCCCTGATCTCGCAAACAACGAGAACGAGGGCGACATGAAACAACCATTCTCCAATTCTCAAATTCAGTTGTTTGTCGCTATCAGTCTGGCGACGATTCGCCTTACCGTTCTACAAGCAGAGCCGCACTGTCCGGGAAGCATCGCTAGTGTAACCCCGCGATTCGTTCAACATGCCCTGATTGTTATTCCTGTGAGGATCAACCAGGCGGGACCATTTGATTTCATGGTGGATACAGGAAGCCAGGTCACGGTGGTCGAACCATCGCTGGCCGCGGAACTCCACCTCAAGCCCCAGGGCACCGTCGGCCTTGTCTCCGTTGCCAGCTACGCGCAGGCGTCCGTTACCGTTCTGGATTCGCTGGAGGCAAACTCCCACGTAGTTGAAACACCCGTTGCCATCGTCCAGGACCTTCGACAGATTCAAGTGGCCGATCCTCGCATTCGCGGAGTTCTCGGTGAGAATTTTCTCGCACACTTCGACCTCTTTATCGACTATGCGCACAAATTGCTCTGTCTCGACGAGACAAAGGCCATGCGCGAGAGTGTGCGCGGCGAGCATATTCCACTGGTGACACCGCAGCACCCTGAAGATGAATTGCCATTCGCGGAACGCCTGGTTGTCTCGGTTCATCTCTCCGATACTGGAACCCGACAGATTCTTCTACAGCTGGATTCCGGCAGTGACGGTCCGATTCTCTACGCACACAGCAAGGGAACGGGACTTCCATTGTTGGAGCGCGCTACGCTGCAGGGAGGGAATGTCAGCAAAGCGCAACAGGCCTTTGCTGTGTTGCCACAACAGGACATGCAGATCGGCACCCATACCATGAGCCATATCTCATTCGTTACGCAGTGAGCGCAGGGCAGGATGTCCCAATGCGGGATGAAGACGGCGTGCTCCCAACCGTGCTCTTTCAACGCGTCTTCATCTGTGTTGCCGATCACTATGCAGTTTTTGATCCACGATGAATCCACTCCTACGCTTTACACACGACGAAGGCTTCTTATACGTTTGGCAGAGTATCGCCAGTCTGTTGATCAAGGTATATCTTCTGCATGCTGCGCTTTACATTTGCGCTGTTCTTGTCCCTCATGACGGGCACCTTCGCGCTCCAGGCGAAGGCTCAGACTTGCGGTGCCAATGCGCAAGACCCGATTGCCACGGACAGGCCGCAAATCACAAGTTCGAGCGTTGCCGTCCCCTGTGGAAGCCTGCAGTTTGAGAACGGTTTTCAGGAGACAAGCAATGGAGGCCAACGTAGCTATGATCTCCCCGAGACATTGATGCGATTTGGAATCGCCGGCAAAACCGAGCTTCGTCTTGCGGCCCCGAACTACTTTTTCAATGACGCCACCGCCTCCGGATTCGCCACCGGACTTGGTGATTTGAGCTTGGGCTTCAAACAGCAGCTTGGCCCAACACGCGGCGGATTTAACGTCGCCCTCATACCCTCAGTGAGCCTTCCCACGGGGGCGAACCTGATATCAAGTCATGGCTATGATCCGACCGTCCAGCTACCCTGGGCGCGCTCCCTGACAAAGAACTGGACGGTCGCTGGAATGTTCTCCCTTATGTGGCCGACCGAGGCAGGGCGGCGAAATTTGACGGGCCAGTCCAGTGTGTTTTTTGACCGGCAGCTTACGTCGCCCTGGGACGCCTACATTGAATATTCCGGCGCTTTTCCCCAACGCGGCGGTCCACAGCACGTGATCGATTTCGGCACGGCATACAAGCCTACACCGCATCAGCAGCTCGACTTTCATTGCGCCTTCGGTCTTTCGGCTGCAACGCCCGATCACTCGATTGGCTTCGGCTATTCTGTCCGTTTTCAGATGTTTCGATAGGGTTAGCTGGGCCGTGGATTGAACTGCGAACAGAGCGCGAAGGTCTTCTCCAGGTGTTCGATGAAGACGCGAACTTTGGTTGACATCCTGCGGCTGCCAGGCCGTACGGCGAGGATTGGCACCGTTCGCTCGAAGGGAGTCAAAAGTCGGAGAACAGTACCTTCTCTGAGTTCTGCGGCGAAGAGCCATGCCGGCGCCTGCGCAATCCCCAGGTGTTCCAGGACACCCATCCGCATCTGCTCGATATCGCTGGTTCGAAAAACTCCTGTGGGGATAATCTGCTTCGCGTCCTTACCGGAGCCAAGTTTCCACGGCTGCACAGATCCCCGCTCGACAAAAACGACCGACCGAAAGCGGTCGAGATCTTCCGGCGATTCCGGTGCACCGTTGCGTGTGAGGTACTGGGGAGTCGCGACGAGAATAATCATCGTCTGCGCAAATCTTCGCGCAACCAGACTGGAGTCCGGAAGATCCCCTGAGTGGATTGCAAGATCGAAGCCGTCCTCGATGATCGTCGTCGGACTCTCGGACGCAGCCATCTCAACTGCCATGTCGGGGTAGGCAGCAAAAAAAGCAGGAAGCTTTGACACCATATGAAGCCGGGCAAACGTCGGAGGAACGGTCACACGGATGAGACCCTTCGGCGTCGTCTGGCCTCGCCCAATTCGTGAAGTCGCGCTTTCAAAGTCATCAAGAATACGCAAAGAAGATTCGTAAAAGTCGCGACCCGCCTCCGTCACTGCAATGGAGCGCGACGTGCGGTGAATAAGCTCCGTGCCAAGCTCGTCTTCAAGAGCGGAGATCTGTTTACTGACAGCGGGCTGACCAATTCCGCGTTCTTTCGCTACAGCCGAGAAGCTCCCCTTCTCGACGACTCGGACGAACACCTGCATCGCGTCGAATCTGTCCACAACAACCTCCGTACTTGTCTGACATGAATTTTTTGTAACGAATTCTTTGCAGGCAATAACTGTTTCCGCGTGTTATCGTCGGCTTGAACTTCCTCTTATAACGCTATGCATTCCTGCCGGGAATAGCTGGTATTCCCCAAACTACCAAATCTACTTGCAAGAATGGCACATCAGATACTGAGTCTGACTGATCCGATGTAGATCGCAGTCGGTTGAATCACTGGAGTAGTGAATCGTTCACAGAAAATCATAGGAGATCACATGTCTAAGTTAACAGAGAAAGTGGCACTCATTACCGGCGGTTCGCGAGGCATCGGCGCAGCAATTGCGAAACGTCTCGCCGCGGATGGAGCGAGCGTGGCCATCACCTACGCGAAGGACGCCAACGCGGCTTCCGCCGTGGTCAAAGCGATTGAAAGCAACGGCGGAAAAGCTCTCGCCATCCAGGCGGACGCCGCCGACGTCGAAGCAGTCAAGGCTGCAGTCGAAAAGACCGTCGCCACCTTTGGCCGGCTTGATGTACTTGTGAACAACGCCGGCACAGCCATTCCGAAGGCGTTCGAGGAGACCACGCTAGAGGAGATGGATCACATGATCGGCCTCAACTTCCGCGGCTTAATGGTCGCGACGCAGGCAGCGCTTAAGCACATGAAGACTGGCGGTCGCATCATCATGATCGGCTCGTGCGTAGGCGAGCGCATGATGACCCCCGGGCTGGTGGCCTACTCGGCCACAAAGGGAGCCGTGAAGATGTTCACCCAGGGGTTGTCCAGAGAGGTCGGGGGCCGAGGCATCACGGTCAACAACGTCCAGCCGGGTCCGATCGACACCGATTTGAATCCCGCCGCGGGCGATTGGGCAGCGCCTCAGAAGGCCGCCACAGCGCTCAACCGTTACGGACACGTGGATGAGGTCGCCGCGTTGGTATCGTTCGTCGCCGGTCCGGAATCCTCCTACATCACCGGAGCGAATCTGACCGTTGATGGCGGAACGAACGCCTAAACCAACCACACTCAATGATCGTGTCGAGAGCCGACGACCTGACGGAGTCGGCTCTCGATATGTCGTTGATTAGCTGAAGCAGCAGAGAGAGAACAATGACTACACTTCAAAACAAAACTGCGCTTGTGACGGGCGCATCGCGAGGAATTGGCCGCGCAACTGCGGCAGCTCTTGCTGAAGCCGGGGCACACGTCCTGGTTCACTATGGCCGTTCCAAACAGGAAGCGGAATCTCTCGTCGCCGAGATACAGGCAAAAGGCGGCCGCGCAACTGCAATCTCAGCGGACCTGGCAACCCCGAACGGCGCGTCGCTGCTCGCCGAACAGGTGCGCTCCATCGTCGGCGATCGATTGGACGTGCTCGTATCCAACGCCGGAATCAGCAAGGCGGCACGCATCGCGGATTACACAATAGAGGACTTCGACAACCTCTTTGCGACAAACGTGCGCGGTCCATTTTTCCTGGTGCAGCAACTCCTGCCCGTTCTCGGCGAGGGTTCAAACATCATAGTTATCTCTTCCGCCGTAGCCCGTACGGTCGTGGGCAAGCCCGCTTTGGAAAATCCTTCGATTCTTGCCTACGCCTCTACCAAGGGAGCACTCGAGACTCTGGTCAAAAACTGGGCCGCCATTCTCGGACCGCGCGGCATACGCGTAAACGCCATCGCGCCAGGCATAATCGATACGGACATGTCGAACTTTACGAAGACAGAAGCGGGACGCGAGATCGCGTTGGGAATGCAGGCATTGAAGCGACTCGGCAAGCCCGAGGATATCGCCGACGTAGTTGCCTTCCTGGCGTCCGATCGAGCGCGCTGGATCACGGGAGCCAGTATCCCTGTCGATGGTGGATCAAAACTCTAGCGCGTAGCCGACCGGCGTATTAACCTTCGAAGTCTTCGTGACCAACTGAAGTTCGACGGTCGAAGACATAACACCCGCCTCGCCATTTGCTGTCGTACTCCGGCACCTGTTCAAGATATTTGAGAACGCCACCCTTCAGATGGTAGACCTCCTCAAAGCCCTCCTGCAGCATGAAGGCCGAGGCTTTCTCGCAGCGAATGCCACCCGTGCAGAACATCGCCACCTTCTGGTGCTTCGTCGCATCGAGATTCTCGCGCACATAGGTCACGAAATCCGAAAACGTATCGATACCAGGAACAGTCGCTCCGTCGAACGTGCCTAAATCGGTCTCGTAGTGGTTCCGGGTGTCGAGCAGCAGCACGTCGGGATCAGCAATCAAACCGTTCCATTCCTGTGCGTCCACATATCTTCCCGGTTTGTTTGGATCGACCTTTGTATTGCGAAAGGTAATAATCTCGGACTTGACCCGGAACTTTTGGCGTTTGAAGGGAGGCGTTTGCGAGAACGAAAACTTTACCTCTTCCCTTTCCAAACCCACCTCTTCCGCCAGCACATTCAATAAACGATCGATCGTCTCAGCCGACCCTGCCATGGTTCCATTTACACCCTCATCGGCGATTAGCATTGTTCCGCAGAGATCACCCTCGCGGAATAAGGCGCGCAGCCTCTCCGCCAGCGCAGCGGGTTCGGGTACAGAGATGAATCGATAGAAGGCTGCAATCGTGTAAGTCACTATGCTTAATGATAAATCCTCGAAGACTAATTCGACCCTAGGTTAGTGACTCGGTGTCCGATCACGCCGTCAAAATGAGCGAGTTACTCGGAACGCAGCGCTTCGACCGCGTTCACTCTCGCGGCACGCGCAGCGGGCACCGCTGAAGCAATTACGGCCGCACCTAAAATGGCCACAGCGGAGACAACAAACGCAAGTGCGCCCGGCTGATGGATCTCCGTTACGTATCTGGCGATTGCGCGTGAGAGCGCAAACCCGATCGCCAAACCCACGCCCACTCCGATGCCGGCCATCACCACACCCTCTACCAGAACAGTAGTGAGAATGTTACGCGGCAGGGCGCCCAGAGCCATGCGGATTCCGAACTCGCGCGTACGGCCGCTCACAGAGAAAGCAAGAACGCCGGCCACGCCCACCACGGAGATTAAGAGTGCAACGGCAGCGAATCCGCCAAACACAATCGCGTTGAGTCGGTCGGGCGTCAGCACCTCGGCGCGAACGTCTCCGAGCGTGCTGGCTTTTTCTACGGGTTGGTCTGCGGACAGCTGATGAACGGTTTGTGTGATGGCGGGGACCAGCGTGTAAGGGTCCTGGTGTGCGCGTACGAAGAGGCGGCCGTTCCATCCTTGCTCTTGTTCGATCGGCTCATAGATCGTCATGGCCGGTGAGGGGATAATATTTTCATCATCGAAGTCGGGTACCACAGCGATGATTCGCCTTGGCTCGGCGCTGATGCCGACAAACTTTATGACCCCGTCCGTCCACCACAGTTTATGGTTCACCGCGTCCTGCCCTGGATAGAGCATCTTTGCAAGGCTCTGACTGATGACGACTACGCGTTCAGAACCATCCTTGTCGGCGTCGTTGAAGTCGCGGCCCTGCTGAATCGGCACACCGAACGTATCGAAGAATCCCGGCGATACTACCCGGAACTTGGCCCGAAAATCCTGACCGTCCGCACGTCTGGCGCCTTGCGCGGCAAATTGAAAGTTGACGTTCAGGTTCCGATCGTCACGCCAGGGAGCGCTGAAACCCGAAGACACGTGCTCCACTCCCGGCAGCGCACTGACCCGGCGTTGCACCTCGCGATAGAACTCGTCCACCTGCTGGGGCGTCCGCCCATACGACATCAACGGAAGATTCAGTGCCAGAACGTTGGCCGAATCGAACGGCGGCCGCGTCTGCTCCAGCACAAACAGAGTCTTCATCAGCACACACGCTCCGGCAAGCAGCAGGAATGAGGCTGCGATCTGCGTAACAGCAAAGATGCGCAGACGCCGGCTGCTCCCTCCGGCCACACGTGTTCCCCGGCCGGTAAGGCCGCCTTGCGGCGCGTTTGCCGAAGGAAGCCGCGGAATGAATGCCAGGAAGACAGCCGCGATCAACGCTAGCCCAATTCCAAACCACACCATACTGAAATCCAGAGTGAGGTCGTTGGCACGCGCTGAGAAGCGCGATGCATAACGACCCAGCACGGCCACCATCGGTATGGCGAGGGCCACTGCCGCGACCGCCCCGCTCCCGCATAGCACGAGGCTCTCAGCCAATAGAGAACGGCGCAGCACTGCAGCGTTCGCGCCCAGCGCCGAGCGTATTGCCAGCTCCGGTTCGCGGCGCACCGTTCGCGCCAGCACCAGATTGGCAACGTTCGAGCTCGCAATCACGAAAAGCAGACCCGAAGCCGCGAACAGTATCCACAAGATCGCATTGGCGCGTGAATTGATCTGCTCGTGCATGCGCGTTACGTCGATCTTGAAATGTTCCTCCGGCTTATACACTTCCGGGTGTGCCGCCAGCATCGCGCCGTATACGCTGCGCAGTTCCGCCCGTGCATTGTCGAGACTCGCGCCGGGAGCCAGCCGCGCGAAGACTTCCGTCATGCGATGCTCGCGCCCCGTCACCATTGTGGCGGAAAGATGATGCGGGCTGGTGACGATATTGGCAATGATCTCCGTTGCCACCGGATAGGGAACGGATGGTTCCAGAACGCCCACCACGGTCGCCGGGCGCGAGCCACAGCAGCTCTCCAGCCGAACCGTCTTTCCAATCACGTTGGGATCGGAACGCAGCGACGTCCTCCAGAAGTGATAGGTCAGCACCACAGCTCCGGCGGCATTCGGACCGTCATCGGCGGGAGTCAGCAGGCGTCCAAGCATAGGGCGCAGGCCCATCACCTCGAAGTAGTGTCCATCCACAACGCCCGCCGGAATCTCGCGTGGCGTGCCCAGACCCACGACCGTAAAATCTATCTCTGAAAATGTGCCCAGTTCCTTAATGGACTTCAGCCCACTGCCGATGTCCTGAATCTCGGGGACCGAAAACGCTGCGTTGTCTTCGCCGATGCCCGGGGCGCTCTGGCGCAGGTAAAGCAACTTATCTTCGTCGCGATTCACCAACGGACGCAGCAGCACGGCACGCACCACGCTGAAGATTGCGGCGTTGGCTCCGATACCCAATGCCAATGTAAGGGCGACTGTGATCCACAGCGCAGGAACTCGCGCCAAAGAACGCATGGCAATTCTCAAATCATGAAAGAACGACATCTCGGATCTCCGTTCAGGCGGTTTTCTCTGCTTTTACGGTCTTCGGGCGGGCCGTTTACCCTCCCTTCACTACGTTTACCCTGCCTTCACTACATAGTCGAACGACCTTGCTGCAATTCGACAAAATCGTTAAAGAAATTTTGCTTCTTCCGCTGTGGCGACCGATAGGCTGGCCGTCACAAACTGTGAGCAAATACTTCACATTTAACGAAGTCGAGCAACTTGTTCCGAATCGAGGACCCCGACGTACTCCGCAGGAGCTCGCAGGCGCTCCTGAAGAGAACCGGCATTCGATAGCCTCTGTGAGCGGAGGTCATAGTCGCCTGCATCTTGCTGTCCGCTATCCATCTTTGCCACGCATTCCACCACATCCTGTCCACAAAAAACCACACGCTAAACACACAAAACCCGCTAAAATCGCCCCCTCCACCACACCGAAAATTTCCGCCGCGATACCCTGATTAAAGCGCCATGGCCATCCCCAAAAACGATATCGACAACGACACCATCGTCGCCATCTCCACCCCGCCCGGCCGCGGAGGCATAGGCATAGTCCGCCTCTCCGGCCCCTCCGCCCGCGCCATCGCCGAGCCCCTCCTGAAGCTCCGCCACCCCCTCGCTCCCGCCCAGGCCCGCTTCGCCGAAGTCCTTGATAAATCAGGCGAAACGCTCGACGAAGCCGTAGTCACCCTCTTCGAATCCCCCAACTCCTACACCACCGAAGACATCGTAGAAATCGCCGCCCACGGCTCCCCCGTCCTCCTCGACTACCTCCTCCGCCAGTGCATCGCCGCCGGCGCCCGCCTCGCCGAACCCGGCGAATTTACCCAGCGCGCCTTCCTCTCCGGCCGCCTCGACCTCACCCAGGCCGAAGCCGTCCACGACCTCATCGAAGCCACCACCCTCCACCAGGCCCGCATCGCCGCCCAGCAGCTAGGCGGCGCACTCTCACGCCAAATATCCCCAGTAAAACAGCAACTGATAGCCCTGATCGCCAGTCTTGAAGCGGGTATCGACTTCGCCGAAGACGACATCGACACCCTCCCCACCACCCAAATCACGCAACAAATCGAGGCAATCCAAACCCCACTCATCGCCCTCGAGCAAACCTTCGCCTACGGCAAAATCGTCCGCAACGGCTTCTCCCTCGCCATCGTAGGCCGCCCTAACGCTGGTAAGTCCTCCATTTTCAATCGCCTCGTTCAACGCGAACGCGCCATCGTCACCGCCACTCCCGGTACCACCCGCGACCTCGTCACCGAGCGCGTCGCCCTCGAAGGCATCCCTGTCGAACTTATCGACACCGCCGGCCTACGTCACTCTACCGACGAAGCCGAAACCATCGGCATCGCCAAAACCCGCGAGGCCATGGCCGAAACCGACATCGTCCTGCTTGTCCTGGACGCCACCGCCCCCCTCCACCCCGAAGACGAAGCCACCATCTCCGCTCTGACCCACCGCCCCCTCATCATCGCCATCAACAAAAGCGACCTCTCCGCCAACACGCCGCTCACGCATCATCCCACAATCAAAACCTCCGCCCTGACCGGCTTCGGCATTCACGAACTTCGCACGGCAATCCTCTCGCACATCACCGCCACGGCACCCACCTCCGAGACTGCGCTTCTCACCAATCTCCGGCAACAGCAGGCCGTCGGCACTGCATTGGCCGCATTGGCGAAGGCCCTTCGCGCAGTCGCCAACGCCATCCCCCATGAGATGATTCTCCTCGACCTCTACGAGTCTCTACGCGCGCTGGACACGCTCACTGGCTCTACTACCAGCGACGACATTCTCAACCTCATCTTCAGCAAGTTCTGCATCGGCAAGTAGACCTGCTTCCGAGGGGATCCGAGGAATTCCTAAGATTTCACAGTTAGGCATTTCCTGCGCGTGCAAGTGTGAAACCGTTTCATCGTGAACTAGCCACAAGCAAGAAGACCGCGGAAGCTACTTGTCTCCAGGTCTTCTCAACAATGTTCAAACGATGGCGCCTTCACTTGATTGCGACTAGTGTTTGGCTACTGGAGTGAAGCATGGCGTTCTGAACTCGAACCTTCTTTTCCATCTTAGATATTGGAAGTTTCACGTTGATAGAAGCTGCAGGGCAAAGAACCTCACTCAAGAAATACTGGTTTCCATATCTATCGAACACAAGCTCGCCACCCTTTGCCGGGCGCATGTAATCACCGAGCGTGGCTGCAATCACCGAGGCTTGACCATCTCTGCTGCGAATTTCAATCATGTTGGATCCTACATTCGCGCCTATCCTATAGATCCCCGAATGGAGCACGTGATTGCCTACAGCAAAGTCGAACGGTACCGTTGCCTCGACTTCATGATCCGCCGCCCGTGCCTCGCCCGCTGCGATAAAACTTGCGATAGTCAATATCGAAGTTGCTATGATCCGTTTCATGGCTGATCTCCTTGTGAAGGCTCTTTTGATTGCCTTCATTCTCTAAAGCGAAGATCAGCGAAATTCCTCGCCAATGCTTTTTGAAATTCCGATCTTCGGTCGGCAAATTGACGACGTGATGTTGTACACAAATGATCTATTTTTGCTGTGCGATTCTGAACTAAAAGCCTGCTGTACGGTCTCTCGATCAAGTCGTGATTGTCCGCATGGTTACGGACGTTAAGGCTATAATCGGCCAACTAGAAGGGGGCATATGGCACCCGACCCTGGCGAAATTACGCGACTGCTACGGCAATGGCGAACCGGCGACCGACAAGTAGAAGACAAACTCTTTGAGCTCCTCATGCCGGATTTGCACCAGATAGCCGAACGCTGTTTTCGAGGGGAGCGGCCGGGAAATTCCCTGCAACCCACAGCACTTGTAAACGAAGCCTTCCTTCGATTGGTGAAATCCAACGACATAGACTGGCAGGATCGGGGTCACTTTTTTGCGATTTCGGCAAGGATAATGCGCCGCTATCTGATAGACCAAGCCCGTGCCCGGCCGAGCATCCTCTTTCTCCCGATGGAAGGACTGCCCGAACGAGTCCTTGGTACTCAGACGCCGATCGATATTGCGATTACGGTGGACGCCTTACTTGAGGAGTTGGAAAAGGAATCGCCTCAGCGGCGAGAGATTGTGGAGTTAAAGTTCTTCCTGGGAATGACTGACCCAGAGGCAGCCGATACGCTAAGTCTTACGTTGCATACCTTGCAGCGTGAATGGTATCGAGCGCGCCGCTGGCTATTCGAGCGACTTACCGCGGAGCCATGATAAGCGATACGAGCGAAGATGACCGGGTAATGGAAATTCTAAACAAGGCGCTCGAAAAACCATTGTCGGAGCGTGAGTCCTACTTGCGAACTGCCTGCCGTGGAAGCGCCGAACTGTACCGCGAAGTAGCGTGTGCCGTGGATTGGGAAGAACGGATGGGCGGATTTCTTCGCCACCCAATGGTGGTCCTGGAGGATCCGACTCGAGTTCTCCGGCCTGGTCAAAAGATCGCTGAAGATCGATTTGAAATTGTTCGGAAGATCGGCGAGGGTGGAATGGGCATCGTGTATGAATCCCTCGACCGGAAGCGTAACCAACGAGTAGCCCTCAAATTTGCGAAAGCGGGCTTTCAAGGGCTTTTGTCGCCCGAGTTGGAAGGTGCTCTCAAAGTTCGGCACCCCAATATCTGCCTCGTAAATCAGATTCACACTACAAGAATCGAAAACGGGGAAGTAGACTTCCTCGCGATGGAGTTCGTGGAAGGCGAAACTCTGTCCCGCTATTTAGCGGAGCACGGTAGGCTTTCCGAAAAAGAAGCTTTGGAAATCACGCGGCAACTCTGTGCCGGGCTCGCGGAAGCCCATCGTTGCGGGATCATCCATCGCGATTTGAAGACGGGCAACGTCATGTTGTGCCGAACCGAAAAGGGCGAGTTGCGAGCGGTCATTATGGATTTTGGTCTTGCAGGAGAAGTGGCGATCGACTCGGCCGAAGGAGGCACCCCTGCTTATATGGCGCCGGAGCTGTTGAAGGGCGAAAAGGCGTCCCGCGCATCCGACATATACTCGCTTGGCGTCGTCTTGTATGAGATCGTCACCGCTAAACGGCCAGCTAAGGCGAAGCAGACGGATCCCAATAAGCCTAGAACTGTAGTGGCTCCTTCGACATTAAATGCAGAGCTGGATTCAAGGTGGGATAGAGCAATCCTTTCCTGTCTCGAGGAAGCGCCGGCCAATCGAGCGTCGGACCCGCACCAAGTGATTGCCGGCTTGGAGAAAAAGTCCTTTCGTAAGGCGCCGATCCTGATGGTCGGCCTGCTCATAATCGGCGCACTGGTCGCACCTCCAGTGAGGCAGCGGCTAACGGACCTTATCTGGCCTCAGCCGAACATTCGATTGGCCATCCTCTCGATGGGGGGCGTGACGAACAGTGGCGATCTCGGTGCCGGAGTATTACAGGATGTCTCCGACCGGATCAGGCGAATGGGTAGTGGACGCCGAACAGTCGTAGTCATTCCACCGTCTGAGATCCGGGATAAGCAAATACGTACCGCTGACCAGGCTCGAGAGGTCTTACACGCGACGCACGCACTCGAAGCCAAGGTTGAACCGGACGGAAATGCGTTGGTAGCCAGCGCTTCAGTCATCGATCTAAAAACAAAAATGCCATTGCGGGAGTTCTCGGGACGTTATTCGCCAATCACAATTGGGAACATGCCTGCAGCGCTCGCCAGCACAGTCTCAGCGACTTTGGGCCTGCACGCACCTGCCACTCCAGACGTCCTCTCACCGGCTGCGACTCCGGCATATGATAGAGGATTATTTCTGCTCCATAGAGATGGCCATAGCTTTGACGATGCAATCGTGTCGTTTGACGAAGCGGCTCGGCAAGACCCTCACTCCTCCTTACCGCTGGCCGGTCTGGCGGAATCGAAGATCATGAAATTTCAAGCGACGAGGCAGCAAAGTGCCCTTGATGACGCACGCCGAGCGGTGCTCGCCGCGGAGAGCCTTAATCCAGACTCGCCTAGGGTGCGCCTAGCTTCCGGTCTGTTGAAGGAGACTGTAAGCCAGTATGAACAAGCATTGGATGACTATCGCAGCGCGCTCGACCATGAGCCTCGAAACGTTGATGCGCTTCGTCGAGTAGCTGGTGTCTATGACAAACTCGATATGCCGGCGGAGGCCATACAGACTTATCAAAAGGTTATTGAACTCGATCCCGGATACTACGGTGGGTATCACGGTCTCGGAGTCTTCTATTACTACCGCGGCAAGTATCGGGAATCCGCGGAACAGTTTCAGAAGTCGATTGAACGGGCCCCTGGTCTGTTCGACGATTACACCGATCTCGGCGCCGCTCTGAACGAGCTCGGACGAGATGCTGAAGCCGAACAGGCTTTTCAGACGTCACTAAAGCTCCGCGAGACAGACAGCGCTTTGAATAGCATGGGAGCCATGCGAGCCTATCAGAAAAAGGATGCAGAGGCGGTCGCCTACTACAAACGTGCGGTGGCTCTCGATCCCTCCGAGTACATCTATCTGGAAAATCTGGCTGATTCGTATCGTCGCCTGGGAAGAGTGCCGGAGGCTAATACCGCGTACCGAAAGGCAATGGACCTGGCGATGGACACCCTAAAGGAAAATCCACGTCTTGGGTATCCCCGTGGGTATGTTGCCTACATTGCAGCCCGGCTGGGCGATCGCAAAAGAGCCGAGGACGAGATCGCTCAGGCTTTGCAGTTGTCGCCGGGCGAAACCAAGGTGATCCGCAGCGCAGTCTTAACCTTTGAAGCTCTTGGCGAGCGAGACCGGGCCATCCAGGTTCTCGACGGAGCCACTCCAGACCTACTAAATGAGCTCGATCGTCAACCAGACCTGGCGGACTTTAGCCGGGATCCTCGCTTTAGACAATTAGTAGCCAAAAATTCAAATGGAGGTAAATAAAATGTCGCCGCTAGCCAATCTCGAAATTAAAGCGCTACTCCTTACGGATAGTACCGGACAGCAGCATGCCGTTCCATTCGTACCTACGCCCCTGGCTAAGGGGACTGTCGTCCATTACAGTAGCCCTGATGGCGATGTCAGGATAGAGTTTGTCGGCGATCCGACAAACAACACAAAGCCCCTCACGCCGTTCCTCGATTCCAACGGAAGCCCGAAAACAGCTATCACGAATGCAGATCCACCGATGGAGTTGAGCCAAACCGGGGACTTCTTTTGCCGCTGCTTCATTACGCCAAAGGGAAAGCAAACAATCGGCTGGGGGCCCAATAGTCCCTTGTCAGGGGGTAATCATAAGGTGACTTAATGTGCGTCAGGCGCCACATTCCTATTTATGGGTAGACGTGAACAATGGGCCGTCCGATATTTAGGAGGACCATCGCTTCGATCGATCGAGAAAGAGTATCCTAGGTTCGGCTGGCGCTATGCAGTTGCTACATATCCCCCAATCTGCCGACCGATCGTTTGCGCAAGCCGATCATGGGCCAATCCAATAGAACCGAATAGCTCTTTATAAGTCGCATTTTTACTATGCGCGCCATCGGCCTCCGACACACCGTCTTCGCAAATTGAAATCGCCAACTGAGTCCAACAGGGACGGCGATATGCGCTGGAGCACTGGGGTCTCGAAATTGGACCGGCCAGACAATCACCGGTACGACGGTAACTCTGATACAGAGTCGTGATTAGCAGATCCAGAAGCGCTCGTCGTTTCTACAGCCGTGTTGCGGTTGTCGTTCGAACACGCACTGATCCGGAGGACCAATGCTCAACTATGGAATCCCCATCATCCGCCATCGATTGGCACTACGATTTTTGGTGATTTTCGTTTTTTGCCTAGAGTGCCATGGGCAGAATTCGTCAATCGGTTTCAGCGTAAATAGCGTCGTGGATAGGGCCGACACTAATCCGGGTGACGGAGTTTGTTCGACCGGCTCTCTTTTAAATGGGCAGGAAAAGGAATGCACCTTACGTGCGGCAGTGGACGAAGCGAATGCAATCTCATCGAATACTCCTGACCGCAAGATCTCCATTCGGATTCCTGCGGGCAACTATTCGCTCGTGGCTAAAGAGACCTGCATGAAGAAAGACGCTGGCTCAACCAGCTACTCTTCGGAAATTTCTTCGACGCTCTGCATAACGGGAAATATGACGCTGACAGGTGCGGATTCTGCGACGACCATCATCGATGGCGGCCTCACAGGAAGAGTTTTCTTTGTCAGCTCCGGCGCGACTGTCTCCATCAATAAAGTCACGATTCAGCACGGCGCTCAGATTGGAGGCTCGAATGATCGGGGAGGTGGCGGCGTCAACAACCAGGGTTCCCTGAATCTGTCCTCCGATCTGTTGACAGAAAACAAATCCGATGTCGGCGGAGGCGGAGTTTATAACGGCGGCAATCTCGTTGTGGAAGGATGTACGTTCCAATTCAATTCCGGCCGTGCGATCGCTGCAAACTATGCCAGAACCTCGATTGACTTGACCTACTTCAATCAGAATTCAGGATTTCAAGGCGCAGCGATCTATACATACTTCGGAACGCTTCAGGTGAGCAACAGCACCTTCACTGGTAATGCTGTCGAAGAGAACGGCATCCTGGCGGCCTTTAGTACTCCAACAACGATCGTCAACTCCACGTTCAGTTCAAATAATGTCGGGAACGCGGGAACAATCGTAACTTCTGGTCTGGGCAGCTCCCTCATGATGAACGGTGATACCGTCTATGGAAATATCGTGGGCAACAGTAATGACGGCATCTACTCGGCTAGTGGCATCCTTGCCGACAGCGCCACGATAGCCAACACTATTCTTGCGAACAACGGGATCAGTGGAACGAGCGACTGCAACGTAGGTGTCCTGACAAACCTTGGCCACAATCTCATTAGGACCTCACCTTTTATTAGGGTCTGTCAAGGCGGCGACAACTCGACAACACTTACTGGTGTGGACCCAAAGTTAGGCCCGCTTGAGATAAACGGCGGCCTAGTCCCAACGCAGACGCCGCTCTCCGGGAGCCTGGTGATCAATGCGGGATCGAAGGCCACTCCAGGAAGCAATGAGGTCGGGGCATGCCCGGCGCTTGATGAGCGTGGTTTCGTGCGTGGACGGTATGGTTTTTGCACGATTGGAGCAGCGGATGGAGCAGCGAATCCACTCAGAGGATTTGAGATTGATAATGTTCAGCCAAAAACAGCTGGGGCTGGCGGTAGAGTTACGGTTTCTGTGCAGGGTAGCGGATTTGCTGCCAGTAGCACAGTGGCACTGAAAAAGAGAGGAGTGCCGACTGTTCTGCCGTTACAGACGTTGTTGGGAGTCGACACGTTTTCGATAGCCGCGGTGTTCGATCTGACGAAAGCGTCGATCGGAGCCTACGATGTCGTCGTGACGAAACCTGATGGAAGTTCCATCGCGTTGGCCGGAGGATTTGCTGTTGAGCAAGCGACCAAACCGGATATCTATTTGTATGTCTACGGCAACACTGTTGGTCGCCCGGGGAAACCTGCCAACTACTTTGTCGTTTACGGCAATAGAGGAAATGTCGAGGCGTATCTTGTTCCTCTGACACTATCGCTGCCAGGTGGTTATGAGGGTTCGATATACAGCCCTGTCTTGCCACCGCCTCCTATAACCGGCCAGGTTATCAGCGATTGGACCCGGGTTCCTTTAGAGGTAGATCCCTCCACCGCAATGGGTTTTACGAATGTCCCATTGATCATTCCGGTAATTCCCGCAAACTCGCAATCCATTTTGTTTTTTTCAGTAACGCCTCCGGTCAGCGTCGCTGAAGGTGCGACCTACACCTTCGACGCCAGCCTGGGCGATCCATACGGAACAGGAGTTGATGGAGCGATAGATCCCGCGATCTTGTCTCAATATCTCGCCGGCGCGAAGAATTACATGGGGAGCTATCTTGGCGCTACCCCTTCTTCAGCAGTACTTGGAAAGATGTCTGTCTACGCCTCCGAGCAGTTAGCGCAAATCGTATCTGATGGCGAACAGGCACTACTCTCGTCTGGTACAGCTCAACCCGTCTTTTTCAGCAACGCTCAGCTTTCGATCGATGTAGCTAATTATGGTGCAAGCATAGCGAACAACAAAACGTCCGCTGCAGGATCGAAATTGGCATTAACCGCAGCGCTGAGCGGAGGTGGCGGTAAAGGAAATCCGTGTTCCGGCCAGATCTTGGCCGAGGGGCAAAGCTGTGACCCAAATCCTACACCTGCTCCTTCGAAAGGCCCCGAACCCAACCCTAATGGAATTCCGAGAGACGCCTGTTTCAACATGCCAAAACATCACATTTCTGCGGATGGGACCCAGTGCGTACCGGACAATCCGCATGGATGCCCGGCCATGCGAAACCCGGAGTTAGAGAAAGAAGGCTGCGGTACGTTTAAAATCCTGGGGAGTATAGATCCAAACGAGAAGGACGGCCCTCTAGCCGTAGGTAACGCGCATTTTTCGCTCGCCCAAGATCCGTTCCAATACCAGATTGAATTTGAAAACTCGCCTTCCGCAAGCGCAGCCGCACAAACGGTGACAGTGGTAGATCGTTTGGATTCGACGCGCTACGACCTCGAAACATTTGAGCTTGGGCCCATTGTCTTCGGATCGTATTTGCTGACGCCACCCCCCGGATTATCCAGTTTCACCAGCGCTCTGGACTTGCGGCCTAGAGCCGATGTAATTGTTATCGTTCGGGCAAATCTCGATAAATCGACAGGAACTGCGACATGGAACTTCGTTTCGCTTGACCCAGGCACGATGCAAACGGTCACGGATCCGAGAGCTGGTTTTCTTCCGCCTGACACAAATCCGCCTTCAGGCATCGGACACGTGGCTTTCACGGTCCGTCCGAGGACTGGCCTCGCGAGCGGAATAGAGATCTGCAACTCGGCGAAGATCGTGTTTGATACAAATGCACCGATTGCTACAGCTCCGTTTTGCAACAGCAAGGATACGAGTCCGCCGACCAGCCATGTTCTTGCACTCAATAAAACTGAGAGCTCTCCAACTTTTCCCGTGTCATGGACCGGAACAGATTCAGGAGCAGGGGTCGCCATCTATTCAATCTATGTTTCGACGGACGGCGGCAAATTCTCACCCTGGCTTATCGGAGCGTCAAAGACAAGGGCCTCCTACCCCGGCAGTGTAGGCCACACCTACGGCTTCTATTCCATTGCAACTGACTTATTGGGAAATACTGAACCACCGAAGACAGATGCAGAGGCATCGACGTCGGTCGGACCGGAAAGTACCTGTGCGTTAGATGTGACTTCTAAACTAACTATCACAAATAGTGGATTTCGCCGCGATCCAGCATCGAAGCAGTTCTTGCAAACGGTAACTATCCAGAACACAAGCGGCACCGAGGAGTCGGGTCCGATAGCTCTTGTCGTCGGCTCTCTGCCATCAGGTGTGAGCCTTGCTAGTCCCAGCGGCGTGACCAGTTGCGCAAGACCTTCAGGCGCGCCGTATGTAATTCTGAATAATGGGTCATCGCTGAATGCCGGCGCCACTACGACCTATTTACTACATTTCATAGACCCAGCCTTAGTAGGTATAACGCATTCAAACTACGTCTACCAAGGGAGCAAACGATGAAGATGAGCTACTGTCTAAGCGTATGTTTATTAGCCTTCGCAGCATCAACCGCGAGCGCAACAACTGTGTCCTATGAAGTGACCATCGACACCGCACCGTTAATCGGCCATCCCGCCGGTCCGTTCTCACTTGATTTTCAATTCATAGATGGGAGCGGTATGGGCGATGCAAACAACACTGTGACCCTAAGCGATTTTGGTTTTGGAGGAGGGTCTCTCATCGGCACCAATATGTTGACTGGTGGCGCGAGCGGAGATATTGAATCCATATTGACCTTAACGGATAGCAGTTTTTTCAATGAGGCACAGCAGCGGTTTATACCTGGTTCTTCGCTCACATTTCGTCTTACAGAGACGGGCAACGTAGATCCTGGAGGAACGCCCGATGAATTTTCGGCGACCATCCTCGATTCGAGCGGAGCAGGACTGCCATCCACCGCTCCTAATGGAGCATTGCTATTGAGTGACATTAGCTCTCCCTATCCCTCGGTTCTCTCCTTTTCCACGTCTTCCACGGAGAACCCCGTAGCTGGTGGGCCACCAATCTCGATCGCAGCCCCGATTGTCACCTCTACTGTTTCTCCAGTACCAGAGCCGCCAAGCTTTTGGTTGGTTGGGATCACGTTGATCGTGTTGTTGCCAATTTCCTTACTAAGGCGAGAGCTGTATCTTGCACACTCAACCGGTGTTGGCTGGATTCAGCTCATCCTGCGTCGCAATCGCAATCGAGAAAGATTTTAGCGGTGCTGCATCAACTCAAGCGGAGAACTCGACGGCGCCCGTCTTCAGGTCGTAAAACGCACCGGCGATCTTGATGGTACCGGCTTTCTCAAGATCAGCGATCACCTTGCTGTTTTTCCTGATGTTGGCGATGGTTAGATCGATGTTCGTGCGCGCCACAGCATCCACGAACTCAGCGTTGCCGGCCGTACGATCTCCGGTATACTTCGTCGCCTTGATAGCCGGCTGAATCTTCGCAAGCAACTGTGTCAGATTGCCGAGCTTCGCATCGGCGATTGCCCCAGCCACCGCACCGCACGCTGAGTGACCCATGACAAGCACCACCTTAGCCCCGGCAAGCTTTGTAGCAAACTCCATGCTGCCTAAGATGTCGGGATTCTCGATGTTGCCTGCGACTCGCGCGTTGAAGACGTCGCCCATGCCGAGATTGAAAAGTATCTCTGCCGGCGCACGTGAATCGACGCAACTGAGCAAGATTCCTGCAGGAAACTGTCCTGACAGCAGTGGCCCTTTGTTCTGCAAGAAAGTCTCTTTGGATCTTCCGTCCTTCGCGAAACCGGGCGTTGCCCGCCTTCCACTTCTCGATAATCGAGTCCGGTGTCATCTGGTCGCGCGCTTCTTTTGTCAGTGCTACGACTGCAGGTTCCTGTGCCGGCGCCGGAACCTCCGCCGGCTTCGGCTCCTCTACCTTCGAGTTGCAAGCGGAAAGCAAACCGATCGCTGCTGCTGCAGTGGATGTCGCGACAAACGCTCGCCTCGATAGCAGGCGATCCAAAGTTCTCTTTTCGGATTCAGTCATGGGGGAGGGTCTCCTCGTTAGGTTGCAAACAGGGCCCGGGATAAGAGATTTCGAACTGTTTCAAGCGCCGCAGGAAGCGTCCCAACTATCAGGCTAGAGTCGAGAGTTTGTCAAGAAACCAGCGATAACAATAAGGAAAGGCAACGACGTCATAGGTGTTGAATTCCCCTACGAGGGATTGTCGAGGCGCTCGATCATCACGTCGGTGGACTTGATGAGGGCGGCGGCAGTGTCGCCTTTTTTCAGTTTGAGCTCGCGTACTGCGTTGGCCGTGATGATGGAGGTGATGTAGGCGTCTCCAACGGAGAGGACCACCTCGGCCAAGCAGGCCCTCGATGCGGATGCTTACTACTTTGCCGGAGAGCTGGTTCCGTCCACTGACGCGGCGGTAGCGCTCGCGCGACTCAGTGGACGATTTGGCTCGGTCTTTGGCGAGGAAGGGCTTGAGCGAACCCTCGGTAAGACGATGGTGGCCGCCGGGTGTCTGGACGGTCTTCAATTTGCCGTTCAGAATCCACTGCTTGATGGTGGGATAGCTGATCCCGATCAGACGGGCGGCTTCGCGAGGTGTCAGCATAGGACTCGGGTTTGGCATGGGAATCAGTTTCGCACCTTTCCGGGTAAATGGGGTGTATCTTACTTTGATCGAATCAAACGTGGGCCAGACTGTCACTTAAAAATCCACTACACTACCGGATCCTTATGTGGTTTAGTTTGGGAATTGTTCCGGGGGTCAATCCATGGCTCTGCTTCGCCTGACGCAAACAAATACCGGTGTGGACAGTTACCGGGTCGAGGTCGCCCTCGAGCGTAGCGGCTCTTCGCGCCAGACTGCAACCAGCGAGTTCAAGTTTGCGCTAACGCCGCAGGAACGCGAAGACATGCGCTGGTACTTCGAAGACTACCTTCAATATCCAATTGAACCGGCGCCGAAGATCGCCGGACGAATCGAGAACCGGCTGGAAGAGATTGGGAAGGAGCTCTTTCGAAGCATCTTTCATAGTAGCGAAGATACTCGCGATTTGTGGGCGACAGTACGGTCAGAGATTGACCGCTACCGAGTGGAGGTAGTTACCGGGGTCCAGGAGGCCGCAAGTATCCCGTGGGAGTTGATTCGCGATCCCAAGACGGACACGTCGCTTGCGCTGCGCGCTGAGGCTTTTGTGCGGTCGCATCCCACACCTGCACAGCAACCAAAGTCCGCGGAGTCCGGCGCCGGACCGATACGGGTGCTTCTCGTGATCTGCCGGCCTGGAGGCCGGGACGATGTTCCGTTCCGCTCGGTTGCGAGCCGACTGGTGAAAGGGCTGAAGCTGGACTCGCGGGAGAGTTGCGAACTTAAGGTTCTGCGGCCACCGACGTTCGATCAGTTGTCTCGGGAGTTGCTGCGCGCCAAGCTCGATGGAAAGCCATATCACATTGTGCACTTCGATGGGCATGGGGTGTTTGCCGATACCGAAGAGAATAGCCTGCTGGATATGTTCGCAGGCATGAGCAAGTTGATGCTCTCGCATGGGCGTGGCGGCAAGCATGGGTTTCTTTTGTTTGAGAGCACGGGACCAGCGGCCAAAGGGGAGCTTGTGGATGGGAGCCGACTGGGCAAGCTGCTTGCCGAAACGCACGTTCCTCTGCTGGTACTAAACGCGTGTCGTTCTGCACATGCAGATCCGCCCGCGCAACCAATGGAGGCTGACGTCGGATGCACCGGGCGCGGGGGCGCATGAGCAGGTTCGCGCCTTCGGCTCGCTTGCGCAGGAGGTAATGGATGCAGGGGTAGCCGGCGTTGTGGCGATGCGCTACAACGTCTACGTCATCACGGCCGCTCAGTTTGTGGCCGATCTTTACTCCTCGCTGGTGCAAGGGGACACGGTGGGAATCGCGGCGACGGCAGCACGAAAGCAGCTTGCCGCCCAACCGATGCGCGAGATCGGATTCGCAGCTTGCTCGTTGCAGGACTGGGGAGTTCCGGTGATCTACGAATCGGCTCCTATGACGCTTTTTCCGAAGCTAAGTGGACAGGGGCTGACGATCTCGCTGAACCCTGGGCAGTTTGAGGCCATGGCGCAAGGGATCGATGAGTCGCTGCCGCCGCGGCCAGACATCGGCTTCTTCGGGCGCGATGAGACGCTGCTGGCGCTGGACCGTGCGTTCGATACGCAGGCGATCGTACTGCTGCATTCGTATGCGGGGAGCGGAAAGACCTCAACCGCAGTTGAGTTCGCGCGATGGTATGACTTGACCGGCGGAATCGAAGGTCCAATTCTGTTCACCAGTTTTGAACAATACCAACCGCTGGCTCGCGTCCTCGATCAATTGGGTGAGAGGTTGGCACCCGTTCTCGAGTCGGTGGGCGTGCATTGGTTGACGCTGAATGACCGCGAGCGGCGAGAGATGGCGCTGCAAATTCTGAAGCAAATACCGGTGCTGTGGATCTGGGACAATGTGGAACCGATCGCGGGCTTTCCGACCGGAACGCAATCGGCGTGGAGCGCAGCCGAACAACAGGAGTTGGTCGATTTTCTGAGGGCCGCAAGCCAGAGTCAGGCCAGGTTCCTGTTGACTTCGCGGCGGGACGAGCGAGCGTGGCTTGGCGAGTTGCCCAGACGTATCGGCATGCCTCCAATGCCGACCCAGGAGCGCGTGCAACTGGCCAGAGAACTGGTGAAACGATATGGGGGCAGGCTGGATGAAGTGGAAGATTGGCGGCCTTTGCTGGAATTTTCGCATGGAAACCCATTCACCATTACGGTGCTGGTCGGCGAAGCGTTGCGCAACGGATTGAAGACAAGGAAGCAGATTGAAGATTTTGTGCAGCGGTTGCGCGAAGGAACCGCCGATATGGAGGACGATGAGACGGAGGGCCGCGACCGCTCGCTGGGTGCATCGCTTAGCTACGGATTTGCCCACGCTTTTTCCGAGGAGGAGCGGCGTCTGTTTGCGCTTCTTCATCTGTTCCAGGGAATGGTGAGTCCTGGTTCGCTGGTGATACTGTGCGACGATACCGATGCGACTCCTGCTCCCGAAGTGCATCCGGTCAAACGGCCCGCTGTGATTGCAATGCTGGACCGCGCAGCCGAAGTGGGTTTGTTGACAGCGGTAATTCCCGGAAAAACATTACGCGATTCATCCCGCAGTGCCGTGGTATTTCAAGAAACTGTTTGAGAGCTATTACACGGATCGAGTAGCGGTCAACCGCAGGTTCGTCGATACGATGGCGAGCGTAGGCAGATACCTGGTGAACACCTATACCGGAGGTGAGCGCGGCGTCATATATGACCTGAATGCGAACGAACAGAACTTGTTGCACGCGCTTCGCCTGGCAAGGGAACATAGCTGGTGGTACCCCGTGATCAGCCTTCTGAGGACAATCAAGGGTCTATATACAGACTCTGGCAGATCCGTAGAGTATGTTCGCGTGCTGGAGGATGCGGCGACGGATTTCGTCGATACAGCAAGCGATGATCCGCTACCGGGAATGGAGGATTGGTGGTTTGAGATCACACTGATGAGGGCCAGCGAAGTACGTTCGAGCAAAGGCGGCGTGCAAAGGGCCCAGCAGATGTACGCGCGATTAATCGAGTATGCCCGAGGGGAGGCCAAGGAAGCTCTTTCCGACCCGACCACTGAACTGACGTCTCAGGGTAGGAGCGCTTTGTCGGGGCTGGCGGCTGTTCTGCAGAACTATGGGGTCTCGCAATGGCTCGACGGTGATCCGGCGTGTGTCGCGACGTTTGAAGAATCACTGTCTCTGTCGGAACGGCTGGGTGAGGGAGACGATCGCGAAGGAACCTTGATGCAACTGGCTCATGCGTATGTCGACTTTCCGTCTATCCGCGACCTGGAAAAGGCGGAACAGCTTTACAGAAGGATACTTGAACTCGCCACGAAGCGCGGAGATCCCGTAGGCATGGCCCATGCGATGCATGAGATCGGCCAGGTACTGTATCGCCGATTTCTAGACGAAGTTCAGTCGAATAGCCCTCGAATGGATCAGGTAAATTTTCTGCTGAACGAGGCTTCGAAGTATGCGCATAAAGCGTTGGAGATCCTTCCGCCGACTCATCCGCTTGGTTCGCATGTTCACCACCTGCTAGGCAACATCTATGATGATGCCGGGCAAACTGCTGTTGCGATTCCGCATTACATAAAGTCGATACAAATCGCCGAGGCAACTGACGATTTAGGCGGAGCTTCGAAGGGACGGCGCGAGGTCGCTCGAGCATACCTGAAGACGGGGCAAATGGATAAGGCTCTTGCGTATGCCGTCGCTGCGATGGAGGATCTGGAGACGCGTACAGGAGGCTCTGTTGCGGCGGGAGACCTGGCGGCTGCGCGATCGTTGGTAGAGATGATCCAATTCGAGATTGAAGCGAGAAGAAGGTCTGCAGGAACCCAGTAAAAATTCTTCCGGTGAGTGTGACTATGCCAATACAAGATTTGATTCGATCGCTTGACGATAAGACAGCTAAACAGATTCTCGGTCGCATCGCCGGCTCTCAACCAGCCCCGGATGGTGTGCGGATTGCATGGAGTCCGGAGATAGGCAAGGCACTCGCCGATGAGTTTCAGATTGCTGAGCCCGCCGGGCTACACGATCTCTGAAGGCGAGCTGGCGCGACAGGCATTGCTGGTGCTCGCAGAAGACCCAGAGGCAGCGATTGCGATTGAGAGATTGGCTTCGATACGTGGGGACAGCGCGCAGGTATTCGACTTTGGCATCGGAGTGGCGGTAGCTGTACTGATCGTCCTGCAGACGCACGTCAAGTTCGAACGCAAACCCGATGGAAAGTGGAGCTTGAATGTGGAGAAGAAGCCCACCAGCGACAGCCTGGTGAAGGGTCTGGTGCAGAAGCTGATCGGCTTTGCGAAGTAAAGCGTCGAGACGTGGGAGACGCCGTTTTTTGTGACGAAGAGAAGCGATGCAAAGGAGATGCTTCGGCGGCGGCAATTTACGATTGAGGGATGGCAACGTACTTTTCGAATGAGGCGCTGAAGTTTCTGCGGGGACTGAAGCGGAATAATGACCGCGAATGGTTTGCAGCGCGGAAGACGGTGTATGAGCGCGAGGTGAAGGCTCCCATGCTTGCACTGATTGCGGAGATTAATGAGGCGATGCTTGGATTTGCGCCGGAGAATGTGCGGCCTCCGCAGAAGGCGATGATGCGGATCTATCGCGATATTCGGTTCAGCCCGGATAAGCGGCCTTATAAGCATCAGCAAGGCGCCTGGTGGGCGCGGATCGGTCTGGAGAAGACATCCGGCGGCGGATTCTATTTTCATGTGGGCGGGACTGAACTGGTAATCGCAGCGGGTGTGTATATGCCGGAGCGGGAGCAGTTGCTGGCGATCCGGCGACACCTGGTGGAGCATCATGCGGAGCTGCGGCGGCTGTTGGCGGGGAAGAAGTTGAAGTCCCTACTGGGTGAGTTTGATGGACAGAAATTAACACGGCCCCCAAAAGGATTTGCCGCGGATGACCCCGCGATGGATCTGTTGCTGTGTCGGCAATGGGGAGTTTCGGCAACATTACCGGCGGAGAATGCGACGAAGCCAACGCTGCTGAAGGAAATCGTAGAGCGATTTAAAGTGGCGGCGCCGGTAGTTGCGTTGCTGAATGCACCGCTGATTCCGAAGCAGCGTAAGCCAATGTTTTGAGATTAGCGCGGATGAACACGGATAAGGCGTAACGGTGATCAAAAGAATAAAAGCTGATAAGAACAAAACGACGACCGATGAAAGGCAAAAACAGAGGCGACGGGTGTGGGTGGCTTAGAGTTTTTTAGTTCTTTTTTTTATCCTGTTTTTCTCTTTGATCACTGTTACGCCTTTTGGCTTCTGACTTGCAGAAGAGGCCTTTTTAGCGGGCTTTTGAGGCAAAATGAACCTTATTTCGTACAAAACCGAGAAAAACCGGAAAAAACCTGTGGAAACCGAAGAAATCGGGTTGACAAAGAGCGCAGAAAAGCCGAAGGTGAATTGCGGGCAGTTCTCCGCACCCGCATGGATATTGATGATTTCGCATTGAATCAAGAATGCGTCTGGCTCAGTTTTCAAGCGGGTTCAGGCGAGCGGGCCGACAAATTACATCTTTGAAAGTAAGAAGGAGCAACACACATGGCAAAGGGAATGACAAAGACAGCGCTCGTACGCCACATGGCTGAGAAGCTCGAGATCACCAACAAGCAGGCAGCAGCTGGCCTCGAACTGCTGGCTGAGACCGCAGTCAAGGAAACGAAGAAGAACGGCGAGTTCACGATCCCCGGCATCGGCAAGCTGGTGAAGGCAGAGCGCAAGGCCCGCCTGGGCCGCAACCCGCAGACGGGTGAGACCATCAAGATCAAGGCCAAGACCGTGGTGAAGTTCCGCGTGGCCAAGGTTGCGAAGGACACAATCGCACCGGTAAAGAAGTAGTTTTACCTTGTGGAGTAGCCCTCCCAGTTGAGCGATGCGTTCGACGCAGAGCGCATGTGCTGAGTAAAACAAGCCCGTTGCGCCCTGATTCACTCCAGGGCGCAACGGGCTATCGCTTTTTGGGAGACGACCCGGATTTGCGCGGATGAGCACGGATGAAAAGCGTAACGGTGATCAGAAGGATAAAGGCGGATAAGAGTAGAGCAAACGATAGTGATAAGAACAAGACATACGGACCAGGAAATCTGGCGTCTCGGCAGCTTGTTGGTTTGGTTTCTTTTCAGTTCTATCCTTTGATCACCGTTACGCCTTTGTTTGTGGGTCTGCTTGCAGACTTGGGATGAAGGCGCGGGCTATCAGTGAGATGCCGAGTGAGACAACAACTCCCTGAATGATGAGGAATGAGTTGTAGCGCCAACCCACGGTGGCGAAGGCGATGACGACTCCCCACATGTAGAGCTCGCCAAGGAAGGCCTGCGGCCATCGCGGGTGAGTTGGAGAGGCCGCGACCCTTGGTGTGAGCGAGGGGAAGAGTGCGGGGACTTTTGCGCGGTAGGCGAGATATGTCTCTCCGAGTTTTGCGGTGAGGAAGGCTTCTTCGCCGGCGATGAGGCGGAGTTGGAAGAGGCCGATAAACACGATGCAGAAGAGCGCCCCGCTGGGCGGCATAAGAAGCGCCAGAGCGAAGGTGTGGATGAAGATGCCCAGGTAAAGCGGATTACGTAGAAATCGATAGGGACCAGCCGCGACGACTTGATTGCCGTGCATAGAGGCGTCCTTCACGATGGAGGAGTCAAGGTAGGCTGCGGCCCATGTGCGCAGTATCGCAGCGCTGAGAGCACAGAGGATTCCGAGGATGAGGACTGCGACTGTGGCTGACTGGAAGGAGATCCAGCCCGCGCGGGAAGGCATTGCGGCGAGCCACTGCCATGTGCGGATGGAGTCCAGATGCAGCCATTTGTTCCACGGTGTGATGAAGCCGAGGGCGTAGATGACTGCGTGGATGAAAAAGCGAAAACGGAACTCGATGGCGGTAGCTTTCATGAGTACGCGAGGCGCGTCGGTCCTTTGTATTTTCTGTAACAGAATCTATTTGATTTCGCTTTTGTAGACGATGCCGGACTTCATTACGAACGGAACGTGCTGCAGGAGCCTTACGTCCTTGAGCGGGTCGCCTTCGATGGCGATGATGTCGGCATATTTATTGGGTTCGAGCGTGCCTACGCGATCGGTCCAGCCCATGAGATCGGCGGCGTTGATGGTGCCGGTCTGGATACCGGCGAGCGGTGACATGCCGTATTGATTGACGTAGACGTCGATCTCGTGGGCGTTGAGGCCGTGCGGGTAGACGGCGGCGTCGGTACCGAGGGCCACTTTGACTCCGGCGGCGATGGCGCGTTTATGGTTGGCTTTCATGGCTGCGCTGACGTCGGTCATCTTTTGCTGGTAGATGGCGGGGAGATGGCCGTTCTCGCGCATCCAGTCGACGAGGTAGGCGGTGGGGACGAGGTAGGTGCCGTGCTTCTTCATGGCAGCGATGCACTCGTCGTTGATGTAGGAACCGTGCTCGATAGAATCGACGCCGGCTTCGGTTGCCCAGAGGATGCCTTGCGCTCCGTGGGCGTGTGAGGCAACCTTGCGACCGAGACGGTGGGCGTCGGCAACGATGGCCTGGAGCTCTTCCATGGTGTATTGGCTGGCTTGCGGGTCGTCTCCCTTGGAGAGGACGCCCCCGGTAGAGGCGATCTTGATGAGGTCGGCGCCGTATTTGATGTTTTCGCGGACCTGATGCTGCACGGCGGCGACGCCGTCGGCTACGCCCTGACCGTGAACGTGGTACTCGTAGGGGAGAAGGTTCTCGTCCATGTGGCCACCGGTGATGCCGAGCGCGGGCCCTGAGACCTGCATGTGCGGGCCAGGGATGTGGCCAGCGTTGATCTCGTCGCGGAGAGCTACATCGGTGAAGTCGTTGGCGCCCACGTTGCGGACGGTGGTAAAGCCGGCTTCGAGGGTGACTTTGGCGTTTTCTACGCCGATAATGGCTTCCTTGGCCGGGGTCATGGAGAGCTCAAAGTAGGGGTCGAAGTTGTTGGCCATGGTGAGATGAGTGTGGACATCGATCAGGCCGGGCATAACGATGTAACGCGTGAGGTCGATCTCGGTGTCGCCGGGTTGCTTTGGCGTCGAGACCGTGGGGGCGATGGCGGTGATGCGATCGCCGGTAACGATGATGGTTTGAGCGGCAGGCTCGGCTCCCGTTTTTACGTCGAGAATGTGGCCCGCGCGGACTAGTGTTCGCGCGGGTGTTTGGGCGAAGGCGGCGAAAGACAGATATTTGTAGCAGTATGAGGAGCAAATATAGATTCTTCTTCATGGCTTCCTTTGAATGAAGTGGATTTTGCCTAGTGGGTTTCGCCGCCTAGCGCGGTAATGATGGCGTCGAAGTCTTCGAGGCCGGAGTATTCGATGATTACTCGGCCTTTGCCTTTTTTGTCTTCAATGCGGACTTTTAAGCCGAGAGTGCGCTGGAGGTGGTCCTGGGCTTCGCGGACATTGGGGTCTTCGGGTTGGATTTGCTTCTTATCTTCTTTCTTTTCTTTGGCTTCGGGGTTGATCAGGTTTTGGACGTAGCTTTCGGTTTGGCGGACAGAGAGCGTCAACGCCAGGACCTTTTGGGCGGCGGATGTTATTGATTCTGGGCTATCTAGCGCTAGGAGGGCGCGGGCGTGGCCGAAAGTTAAATCGCCGGATTCTACTTTTTGCTGGACGGTTTCGGGTAACTTCAACAAACGAAGGAAGTTGGCGACGCTGGCGCGCTCTTTTCCGGTGCGCGTGGCCATCTGTTCCTGGGTGAGCTTGAACTCCTGGCTAAGTCGTTGATACGCACGGGCTTGCTCCATGGCGTTGAGGTCGGCGCGCTGGAGGTTTTCTACGATGGTCATCTCAAGTGTTTGCTCATCAGACACTTGGCGGACTATGGCGGGAATGGTGGCTTTTGCGGCTTTGCGGCTGGCCAGCCAGCGGCGTTCGCCGGTGATGAGCTGGTAACGACCTCCGCTAAGTGGCCTGACTACAATGGGTTGCACGACTCCGGAGGCGGCGATGGATTGGGCCAGCTCGGTGAGTTTTGCTTCGTCGAAGTGGGTGCGGGTCTGGTAGGGGTTGCGGTCGATCTGGTCGAGGGGGATCTCGAGGGGTTTACCGGCTGATTCTACGGTGGTTACGGGCGCGGGCGGAGGAGTGGCCGGGCGTGAGGGTAGGAGGGATTCGAGGCCCTTGCCCAGGGCGCGGCGTTTGGGATCTGCGGTGGCGGTTGGCATTTTGTGTGGCTCTCTGCTGGTCAGGTTGTGGTGAAACGTGTGGTAAAGACGGCTATTGGATCGACGTTATTTGGAAGAGGACCAGAAACGGGATTTCTTCTCGGGTTTGTTGAAGGACTTGAGCGAGCTGGCGGCAGCTGCTGCGGCTGCTTTGCGGCGCCTAGCCTCGGGGCTTTCGAGGTTGTTGCGGGTGAGGATCTCGAAGGCCAGTTCGCGGTAGGCTTCGGCTCCGCGGGACTTGGGGTCGTAGAGCGAGACGGGCTTGCCGTGGCTGGGGGCTTCGGCGAGGCGGATGTTGCGGGGGATGTTGGTGGTGAGGAGCTTGTCGTTGAAGAAGGCTTTGAGGTTTTCGGTGACCTGGAGGGCGAGGTTGGTGCGGTCGTCGTACATGGTGAGGAGGACGCCCTCGAGGGCGAGGGTAGAGTTGAAGGACTGGGAGACGCGGTCGAGGGTGGACATGAGTTCGGAGATGCCTTCGAGGGCGAAGTACTCGGCCTGCATGGGGACGAGGAGGCCGTCGGCGGCTACGAGAGAGTTCAAGGTCAGGAGGTCGAGGGCTGGGGGGCAATCGAGGAGGATGAAGGGGTAGTTGGAGCGGATGGGTTCGAGGGCGTCGCGGAGGCGGTATTCGCGGCGGTCCTGAGCGACGAGCTCGAGGTTGGCGCCGATGAGGTTTTTGCTGCCGGGTATGAGGGCGAGGTTGTCGACTTCGGTGGGGACGATGACCTTGTCGACGGGCTGGTGGCCCATGAGGAGGTCGTAGATGCTGGGGCGGGCGTCGTCGCGGGCAAAGCCGAGTCCTCCGGTGGTGTTGGCCTGGGGATCGCAGTCTATTAATAAGGTTGGGAGGCCTTCGAGGGCGAGGGCGGCGGCTAAGTTGATGGCAGTGGTGGTTTTACCTACGCCACCCTTTTGGTTAACGACGGCGATGACCTTGGACGGCTTAGCGGCCTCAGGGGTGGCGGCGGGGACAGCTGCTTCGGGCGTGGGCTGGTCGGCTTCTGAAGGCTGTGCGGGCTTATTTCTGGGATGGATGGTGATCATCGGCGTAAGGATGAGGGTATCGGGATGGGGGGCTGGAGGCAATACGAAGGGGGTTGTGGAGAAGGGACACCATCTGTGGAGAACTTGTGGAAGGCCGGAAATACTGCGGGAATGGAAGGGTTTCAGGAGAGGTGGTGTGGAAAACTTTGTTCCACGTGGAACGTTTTTAAGGCGTAACGGTGATCAAAAGGATAAAAGCTGATAAGGACAGATGATTGGGCGACCACGGATTTACGCGGATGAACGCGGATTTATAGAAGACAAAATACGGATAAGAGCAAAAGCAAATCGGGATAGGCGGATTAGCGGATCCGGTCTGTTTTTAGGTTTTGCTCTTTTTATCCCGTTGTTTTTCGTTTTGATCACCGTTACGCCTTGTTTTGAGTGTTCCACGTGGAACATTCAGGTTCGGGTGGCTCGGAGGAGGATGGTGGATTGGGAGTTGGGGATGGGGATGGGGGTTTGGAAGGTGAATTCTGCGGGGAGAGTGGGTGGGGTGCTGGTTAGGAGAAGGAGTTGGTGGGTGGCTCGGGGGATGGCAGCGGCTATGGCGGCGGTCATGTTGTCTACGGCTCGCATAGTTACGGTGTGGAATTGGCGGACTGGCGGCATGGATTCTACGCGGGCGGGCCAGATTTCTACGTTTTGAAGGGCGAGGGTGCGGACGGCTTCGCGGAGGAAGGTGGCTTTCTTGTTCTGGGATTCAGCAAGGGTCACGCGGACTTCAGGATGGAGCAGGGCTATGGGGAGGCCGGGGAAGCCTGCTCCGGAACCCAGGTCGAGGAGGGTGTCGCATGGGCCTATGTGTTGGGCGGCGAAGAGGCTTTCGCCGAAGTGGCGGCGGACGATCTCTTCGGGGTCGCGAATGGCGGTGAGGTTGGTGCGGGCGTTCCATTTGAGGAGGAGATCGAGGTAGAGGGAGAGCTGGGGGAGGATTTCGGACGGGACGGGCGAGAGGTAAGGGGCCAAGAGGGTCTCGATTGCGGATTCTGAGAGGGTGGGCATACGCGATTGTCAGTATCTCAGTGTTCCACGTGGAACGGTTAAGGCGTAACGGTGATCGAAAGGATAAAGGCTGATAAAAACAGAACCGGCGACCACGGATTTGCGCGGATGGACACGGATTTAGAACAAGAACAAAGGACGGATAAGAGCAAAAACAGGACGGGATGGGCGGATGAGTAACCTTTAACCCTTTTTGCTGGTTTTGTTTTTGGATTTGTTCTCTTTATCCTGTTTTTCGTTTTGATCACCGTTACGCCTTGTTTGGGTGTTCCACGTGGAACATTTCAGGCCACGGAGGTGTGAATGGGGCGGGGGGTCCAGGCGGTGGCTTCGGCTATGAAAGCGCTCGAAGAGGGCGCGGGAGGCGGGGCTGATGTCGTAACTGCGCTCGGGATGCCATTGGACTCCGAGGACGAAGTGGTGGGCGGTGGAGTCGTCGCGATTTGAGGCTTGACCTCCTTCTACGGCCTCGATGACTCCGTCCTGGGGGCAGCGGGCGGCTACGCGGAGGTTGTCGCCGGGGATGCCAATGGCCTGATGATGGCTGGAGTTGATGGGGAGGCGGAGGAAACCGTCCTGATTTGGGGCTTCTTCGGGAGGAATGATGGTTCCGAGGAGGGAGTCGGGGGCTATTGCGGCGGTGTGGGCGACAGCGACGGTTCGTCCGGCGGGATGGTTGACCGGCATGGGGATGAGGTGCTGGATGAGGGTTCCGCCGCGCCAGACGTTGAGGGACTGGGTGCCGAAGCAGATGGCGAGGATGGGTTTGTAGAGGTTGTGGGCGTCCTGGATGAGGAGTTCATCGACGTTTTCGCGGGCTGGATCGGCGGGGCTGGTCTCGGGGGCGGGGTCCTGGCCGTATTTCTGGGGGTTTACATCGGCAGGACTGCCGGGGAGAAGCACGGCGTGGCAGGTGTTGATGAGGTCGGCGGTCTCGCGGGGGGTGGCGTTGAGAGGGATTTCGACGGGTTCGCCGCCGGCGCGGGCGACGGCTTCGGCGTATTGAGGCCAGGATTTGCCGTTGTATTCGAGATTGGTGCTGGTGGGGACGGGAATGGCTATGCGGGGCTTCATCGTGAAGTCCATGATACGGCGGGCGACCGCGGATTTGCACGGATGACACGGATCCAGACTAAAGACGGATTAAGAACAAAGACAGGCTGTGAACCGGGGATGAGATTGGCGCGGTTCGTTCCGTACTTGGCTTTATCCGTTCTTATCCGCGATGATCCGTGGTCGGATGGTATTGCATGTAGGTGGAGGTGATGGTGTCGAAGAGGCGCTGGGTGAGGGCGGCGGCGTCGCGGGTGGTTAGGCCGGTGGTGGGGATGGGGTCGCCGATGATGATGGCGATGGGGCGGGGGTGGAGATGGTAGGTGTGGATGGGGAGAAGTTCGTAGGTGCCGACCAGACGTGATGGGGACGAGGGGGACCTGGGCTTTGATGGCCATGTAGGCGCAGCCGGAGAGGAAGGGGTGGGTGTGGCCGTCGGCGGCGCGGCCTCCTTCGGGGAAGAGGACGAGGGGCATGCCGTTTTTGAGGGTGTGGATGCCGCGGTTGAGGCTGGCGGCGGCGTTGCGGGCGCTGGATTGGTCGACGGCGACCTGGCCGGAACGGTTGAGGTACCAGCCAATGAAGGGGACCTTCCAAAGGCTTTGTTTAGCGAAGATGCGGAACTGGAAGGGGAGTTTGGCGAAGAGGACGGGGGTGTCGAAGTAGCTGAGGTGGTTGGAGGCGTAGACGGCGGTCTCGTGCTCGTGGAGCTTCTCTTTATTGATGAGGGTGACGGGGGAGAGGCTGATGAGGAGCAGGGTGCGGGCCCAGATGTGGGCGATGAAGTGTTGCTGGCGGCCGGATTTGTCCCATAGGCCGCAGAGGAGGGAGATGCAGCCGAAGAAGGTGGTCGAGAGGGCGATGAGGGGGAGGAGGAGGAGGTAGGTGAGCCAGCGGAAGAAGGCTGGGGCCTGGGGTTTGTGTGCTGGCAAGGAGGATTGCAGGTCGTTCGGCTCCGTCCCTTTTGGGCTTTGCTCGGGATGGCACATCTCCTGCGCGGTTGGGGATGTGGGTTGATTATTCATTCGGGCTTCGCGCTTCCGTTGAGGCGAGGTGGCGGATCTCGCCGACCATGTAGACGGAACCAGTGGCGATGATGAGGCCGTTGGCAGGAGTGATGGTTTGGGCCTGGGCAAACGCGGCGGCGAGATGCGGGGCGGCGTGGGCGGGGATGTCGAGTGCGTGAGCGGCGGCGAGGAGGTCTTCGACAGAGGAGGCGCGGGGGTTGTTGATGGGGGCCAGGATGATGTGGTCGAGGGGGCGGTCGGCGCTGGAGTCGAAGAGGGGGAAGAGGATCTGGGTCATCTCGCGGAGGTCTTTGTCGCGGAGGCAGGAGAAGAGGAGGGTGCGGGGTTGGTCTTCGGGTAGCTGGGCGATGGCGGCGCGGAGGGTCCAGGCTCCGGCGGGATTGTGGGCTACGTCGAGGAGGAGGTTGGGGGGGAGGAATTCGAGGCGGCCGGGCCAGCGGGTGTTGCGAATACCTGCTTCAATATTGGCGTTTGTAATATTGTAACTCTTACGGTTACTTATTATCTGGTATGGGTTGGTGGGGTTGCGGAGCTCGTCTGCGGTGGCTATGGCCAGGGCGATGTTGCGCTGCTGGTGTTGGCCGGAGAGGGGGGAGTTGATCTCGAGGGGCTCGCCTGCGAGGGTGAGGGTGTAGTGGTTGCGAGGGAGGGTGAAGGAGGAGTTGTCAGTTACAGGTTGCAGGTTGTTAGTTGGGATGGGGGTGTGGGGGATGTAGGGGGTGGCGCTGATGGCGTGGAGGTTGAGGTCGGCGGCGGCTTCGCCTATGGCCTGGTTGGCCTCGGGGTGCTGAGGGAGGGTGATGAGGGTGCCGTTGGGGCGGAGGATGCCGGCTTTTTCGCGGGTGATCTCGGTGAGGGTGTTGCCGAGGTAGTCCTGGTGGTCGAGGGCGATGTCGGTGATGACGGAGATGAGGGGGGTGACGATGTTGGTGGCGTCGAGACGGCCTCCGAGGCCTACTTCGAGGATGGCGATGTCGACGCGCTGCTCGGCGAAGTAGAGGAAGGCGATGGCGGTGAGGACTTCGAAGAAACTGGGGTGGTGCGGGAGAGCGGCGTCGGCGATGAGGCGCTCGGCGGTGGTGTCGACCTGGAAGAAGAGGCGGGCGAAGTCTTCGTCGGGGATCTGGAGGCCGTCGACCTGGATGCGCTCGTTGACGCGGGAGAGGTGGGGCGAGGTGTAGAGGGCGGTGCGGTAGCCGGCGGCGGTGAGAATGCTGGCGAGCGTGGAGGCGGTGCTGCCCTTGCCGTTGGTTCCGGCGATGAGGACGGAGGGGAATGTGAGATGGGGGTCGCCGAGGGAGGCGGCGAGGATGCGCATGTGGACGAGGTCGAACTTGCGGCGCGGCGCGGAAGGAGTCGCGGGGGCCAGCTCGTGGCCCAGGGCGTAGAGATGGTCGACCGCTGCGGCGTAGGACATGGGGGTATTTTAGGCGATGTCGGGAAGAATGGTGGGGTGCGGGCGATTTACGGATGGATTGGCGCGGGGGTAAACGGCGTAACGGTGATCAAAAGGAGAAAGGCTGATAAGAACAGGTGCCTGGCGACCACGGATTTGCGCGGATTGGCATGGAGTTTAACTGCTTAGAAAGGCGGATTGAAGGATTAGAGGTGGATGATGACGCGTTCGTTCGGGGAATGACCCGAAAGTGGGATATCGAGCTTGGTGCGCGGGGTAGATATTGAGGGAAATGTTGTTGCAGTCCATGGAGTCCGTGGTTAGTCGATGGGGACTTCATGACTCGGCGGAACGATTAAGGGCTGCCGAGGAGAGGAGAACAAATGCGTGTTGCTTTAGGAATCGCGTTTGCAATGGTCGCCGTTGCTCCGTTTTTTGGACGGTGGCGGGCAAATGTATGGCTGAAGAAGAATATGCCGGCGGAAAGAACCGTCGAGAGTGTTCCGAAGACAGCCTGAAGTTGCGTTACGCAGTAGACTTACTTCCTCAAAAAGATCGAGTGCTCGGACCGCTGTTGGGCTAACAGCGGTCCTTCTTTTTTGCTAAAGGGCTTCATCTTTAATAAGAACACCAGGGGCCGAAGCCTTCGTTGTAGGACTGGCGCTCAGTGTGTTCTCTAATCAACAGGTTGAAACTCGAAAACTCACCGATAGTTAGAGAGGAGCTCCGCCGAGGAGGGCGGCGGCGGAGAATTTTGGCGAACCGGACCAGCTTGGGATGTTAAAAGCGGTTTCGGGGTGGGCTCCGGTGTCGTTGGAGTCGAGGTGGTGATCGCGGAGGGCCTGCTGGATGCTGTTGCGTGTGTCGTTCTGCTGGGTGCGGCAGGAGCGTTCCCAGTAAAGGAGGAATCCCTGGCCGCAGACGGGGCAATGGACATCAGGAGAGTTATCGGAGGGTTTGCAAAAGACCTGCATGTGAATTCCTTTGGTTTCAATGGTTCTTGAGTTGTCGGCCAGACTTAAGGCCTGTTGTCATTATCTATGCCGCGACGGTTTCCCAAAACGGCAGTCCAGGATATTGGCTACAACCTGCGTGGTATGTCGAACATCGACTTACTCAGGAACCAGATCGATGGGTCGATTCTGTGTCTCCGTATAGATGCAAACAAAAGGCAAGAAGTTGGTGCGAGGCAAGCAAAGGAAATATGCTTATAGATAACTTTTATGAGTGAACAGATGATTAAGGTCCAGCTTCCTGATGGTTCAGTGCGCGAGGTTGCGCGCGGGACGACTCCGAATGACATTGCGATGAGCATCTCGCCGAGACTCGCTGCTGCGGTTGTGGTGGCGCGGGTACGTCCGCTGACGGGTGCCACTGACGGTACGGCTGAAGAGGAGGGCTCGGAGGCGTCGATGTATGGAGCGGCTACGAGCGGGGAGCGGTTGGTGGATCTTGCGGCCCCGTTGAATGAGGATGTCGCGCTGGAGTTGCTGAAGGAGAATGACGAGGCCGCGCTGAAGGTGGTGCGGCACTCGGCGGCGCATGTGATGGCGACGGCGATTCTGGAGCTGTTCCCGGAGACGAAGCTGGGGCATGGTCCGGCGACCGATGCTGGTTTTTTCTATGACGTCTATCGTGAGACTCCATTTACCGAGGACGACCTTGCTGCGATCGAGAAGCGCATGGCTGAGGTGGTTGCGCGGGATGAGAAGTTTGTCCGCGAAGAGGAGCCTCGTGAGAAGGGCCTGGAGGACTACGCGAAGCACGGCGAGTTCATGAAGGTTCACTTCATCGAAAAGTTTACGAAGCCGGGGGAGGAGATCTCGCTTTATCGCAATGGCAACTTCACCGACTTCTGCCGAGGGCCGCATGTGCCTTCGACCGGACGGGTGAAGGCGTTCAAGGTGATGAGCATTGCCGGAGCCTACTGGCTTGGCGATGAGAAGAATCAGCAGTTGCAGCGGATTTATGGGACTGCGTTCTTTAATGCGAAAGGATCTAGATGCGCACTTCAAGCGGTTGGAGGAGATCAAGGCGCGCGATCATCGTGTGCTGGGTAAGCAGCTCGACCTGTTTTCGATCCAGGAGGTCGCGGGTTCAGGGCTGATCTTCTGGCATCCGAAGGGCGGGCTGATCCGCAAGACGATGGAAGACTGGATGCGGGATGAATGTATCCGTCGCGGTTACGAAATGGTATATACGCCGCACATTATGCGGCGAGATCTCTGGAAGATCTCGGGACATGAAGGTTTCTATTCGCAGAATATGTATCCGCCGATGGAGCTGGATGACGCGGAGTACAGGCTGAAGCCGATGAATTGCCCCGGTCATATTCTGATCTATAAGAACTCGCCGAAGAGCTATCGCGATCTGCCGGTGCGGTATGCGGAGCTGGGGAATGTCTATCGGTATGAGCGCTCGGGGACGATGCATGGGCTGCTGCGTGTGCGTGGCTTTACGCAGGATGATGCGCACATCTTCTGTACGCCGGAGCAGATCGTCAGTGAGATCGAAGACTGCCTCGATTTCGCCGAGGCCGTGCTGAAGACCTTTGGGTTCGACGAGTATCGCGTCGAGCTCTCCATGCATGATCCAAATAAGCAGGGCGACTATGTCGGGAAAGCGTCCGATTGGGATAACGCTGAGGCGGCGCTGAAGGGTGTGCTGACGAATCGCGGCGTCCCCTTCAAGAGCATCCCGGGAGAAGGTGCGTTCTACGGGCCGAAGATCGATATCAAGCTGGTGGACGTGCTGGGACGGCTGTGGCAACTGAGCACGGTGCAGTTCGACTTCAACCTGCCGCAGCGGTTTGAGTTGGAGTATAAGGGCGAAGACGGCGAGCTGCATCGGCCAGTGATGGTACATCGCGCTCTGTTTGGAAGCGTCGAAAGATTCTTTGGAGTGCTGATTGAGCACTATGCCGGAGCGTTTCCGATGTGGCTGGCTCCAGTGCAGGTTGGGCTTGTGCCCATCTCGGAGAAGCATCTCGACTATGCGAATGCGGTGAAGGCGAAGCTTGAGGCCGCTGGGCTGCGCGTGGAGCTGGATGCTCGCAATGAAAAGATGAATGCGAAGATCCGCGAGTTCACGCTGCAGAAGGTTCCATTTGTTTTGGTGATGGGCGATAAGGAAGCGGCGAGCGAGGCTGTGAGTGTGCGGACTCGTGGGAAGGGCGATGAGGGGAGTGTGGGACTGGCGGAGTTTATTGAGCGGGCGAATGGACTGCTAACTTCGAAGAGTGCGGTGCAAAAAATGGTCAGAACATGTCGAGATCAACGGGTATGCAATGGTACCGGGTGTCTTGGATGCTGATCGGGCTCGCAGTTTAGCGAGTGCCCTGGGTCAGAACGCTACTGCCGCTGCTGGACGCGGAGGCAGACGCAATCTGCTGGACGAGCCGGTGGTACGAGAGCTTGCGCGTTCGGATGAGATTCGTCGTCTTGTTACCCCACTACTCGGTGAAGATGCTTTCGTTGTGCGCGGGAACCGCCCTAGCTTGACAAGGCGGAGGATGATGCTACTGGGTCAAGACTCCGTGGCACCGAGGATTATCGCTCTCGAATGGGCGAAAACGACGAACACTGCGTCGACCGGACGAATGGCCTGCGGTCATATCCAAGCATTTAGTTGGAACCATGCAGGTGTTCAACCACCCGATGGGTGCTTGCAAAACCATCTCTTCGGAACGGGTCGATTTGGGTAATATGTCAGGATGCCACCAATGGCGCATCTACGAGGGATTCTGGCGATCGCTTAGGCACGCTCAAGTGGACTCAAGACCACGATTTAACAGGTTACGGGGAACCCAAAGCGTCAGCGTTTGTCATGCGACTCCAGGTTCGCAACGGGTTGGGATGAGTTGAGTTCAATAACAGAGGCCGGAGCTTCTTCTGATGCGACCTGCTGGCTGATTCATACTCTTCCAGTCAGCGATCGGCAGTACACATACTGCTACCATGCGTCGTGCAGTTCATCTTGCTATGGGCAAGGAACAAAGAACAAGATCTCTTTGCAACAGATGGGTTGAGTGGTACGAGCAGGATACCTGTCACTCCGGAATTTCCATCAAGCTGATGTAAGCGTTTGTGTATGGAAAGTGAACATCAAAATATTTTGTGTATGCTTTTAGTCTCTAAATCATATACAACGTAGATGCGATGAAACCGGCCATTGCTGAAGACCTACCGATAAAGACGCTGGATTGGGCGGCTCTGGTGCCTGTGCTGGGCGAGGCGAACCGGGCGGTGACTCGGTTCGATGGGATGCTGACGCATCTGAAGAATCCTTCGCTGCTGCGGACTCCGCTGACAACGCGTGAGGCTGTGCTTTCGTCAAAGATCGAGGGAACTGTCGCGACGCTCAGCGATGTGCTGCGGTATGAGGCGGGTGATGAGCAGGAGAGCGAGCGAAAGCGGCTGGATATCGAAGAGATTGTGAACTACCGGCTGGCGCTGCGGGCGGCTGAACGGGAGTTGAAGGCGCGGCCCTTCAGCCTGAACCTGGTTTTGAAGCTGCATAAGGTGTTGCTGAGTAGTGTGCGTGGGCATAACAAGGCCCCGGGAGAGTTCAGGAGATTTCAGAATTACATCGGGCGGCCGGGCTCGACGATAGAGCAGGCAACGTTTGTGCCGCCTGGTCCTGAACGGCTGATGAAGGGACTGGACAACTGGGAGAGGTACTATCACGCGAAAGAAAAGGACCCTCTGGTACAGCTGGCGTTGATTCATGCGCAGTTTGAGTTTCTGCATCCGTTTCTGGATGGCAATGGAAGGATTGGGCGGATTCTGATTCCGCTATTCCTGTATGACAAGAGGATTCTTTCGAGCCCCACGTTCTACCTCTCGGAGTATCTTGAAGAGCATCGCGACGAATACATTGCAAGGCTGGGAGATTTGCGTGCTGGAGGCACGGCCTGGGACAGGTGGTGTCTGTTTTTTGTGCGGGCGGTTACGGCGCAGGCGGACAGCAATGTGTCGCGTATAACAGCAGTGCTGAAGCTGTATGAACGGTTGAAGGCTCGGATGTTGGCGATGACGACCTCGCGGTATGGCGTGACGATGCTGGAGGCGATGTTTGCACAGCCGGTCTTCAAGGCTGGAGGTTTGCTGAGGGTGGCTGGTATGCCGCAGCGGCCACAGATGATGAAGCTGATCGAGAAGATGGTTGAGGCGAAGATGTTGAAGGTGCTAGTTGCAGGGAGTGGCCGGCGGGCGGCGGTGTACTCCCTGCACGAACTGGTGACAGTCTGTGACAGAAAGGCGACTCACTGAACGTTGAACAGAGGCACGTGTTGATGCGTTTGCTTGCGCTGCTCGTCGAGCTGAAAATGCTCATCGTATTGGTAGAAGGAAGAGGAAGGCGGCCCAACCATGTACTCTCGCATGAGGTTAGGTGATGGCGACGCTTTCTGATGAGGATCGGGCGCAGGCGATTGCGGTGCTGGCAGAGTTGCGGGCACGGATTGCTGAAGTCGCAGGGGAGGATCGGGAACGGCTGTTTCAGATTCGGCGGTACATTCTGAAGCGGCTGGAATTCGATGAGCGTGGGACACCGACGCAACGGCGGAAGTTGAAGGATGCGAAACGCAAGAGTCAGCGAGGGCTTTGCGCGATTTGTGGGGATAAGCTGCCGGAGCGTGGCGCTGAGCTGGATCGCTTCAGGGCTATCGATGGCTATACGGCCGCGAATACTCAGCTGCTGTGTCATGGGTGTCATCAGAAGGCTGAACTGGATCGCGGCTTTTCCTGAAGGCTCGTGCGCTCCGGCACTTAGGATTTGAGTAATCGAGTGGATTGCTGTCCGGTTCATAACGGGATACAGCTTTTGTGGCAGTGGCCGAAATGTGACTGGCTGGTAAAAGTCTGGTTGTGTACAGTGGAAACCACTCAGAAAGTCATGCGAGCCTTGAGGGTCGAAGTTATTGTTTACGGTTAGTGACAGCATTCATATCCATGCGCCGATCGAGCGGTGCTTTTTGCTGTCGACCAGCGTCGAACTGGTGGAGCAGGTGCTGGAGATGCGGCCTGTGGAGGGAAGATTTAGAAAGACGGATGGGCTCGTAGTAGGGGGAGACCGGATCGAGTGGCGCGGCTGGATGTTCGGGTTGCCACAGATGCATGAGAGCCTGATTACCCGCTATGAACGGCCTGGATTCTTTCAGGATGCGATGGCGCGAGGACGGTTCAAGCGATTTCAGCATGACCACCGGTTCACCGAGATTGATGGGCACACGCTGGTGGTGGACAAGGTGAAGTTCTCGCTACCGCTTGGGTGGCCGGGGAAGATGGTGGCACGACGTGTAATGATTCCGCATATCGCGACGCTGTTGCGCAGACGGATGTTGCTGCTGAAGCACGTGGCCGAGGGCTCCGAGTGGCAGCGATATCTTCCGGAGGAAGTGGTTGAGGTTTCCGGCTAGACGTGGCATGGATACATCCGTTCCATACTTTGCATGCATCTGACAACGTGGTACTTATCGAGCTGACTGCAAGGATGAGGTGTGGTAATGAAGGCGGTCGTTCTGCGGGAGTATGGTGGGCCTGACAAGCTGTCGTATGAGGATGTGGCTGATCCAAAGGTGGGCGAAGGTGAGGTGCTGGTGCGGGTTGCGGCTACCAGCGTAAACCCGATCGACTACAAGCTGCGGAGCGGGAGCTATAAGGCGTTTATGCCGCTGGAGTTTCCGGCGATCCTGGGGAATGACTTCTCGGGGATCGTGCGGGAGGTTGGCAAGGGTGTGAGCGGCTTTGCTCCGGGCGATAAGGTGATGGGTGTCGCGGATAAGTCTGATGCGGAGATGGTGGTGGCGAAGGCGGATGCGCTGATGCTCGTTCCTGAGGGCTCTGGACCTGGTGGAGGCGGCGGCGCTGCCCGTGGTGACGATGACGGGGGAGCAGTTGATCTCGAAGGGGACTGGAATCCAGTCGGGGCAAACGGTGCTGATCACGGGAGCGACGGGAAACGTTGGTCGAGCCGCAGTTAGGACAGCAAAGAAGGCTGGAGCGGTCGTGATCGCAGGCGTGCGGAAGGCGCAAGGAAAGACGGCCGCGGCGTTGGGAGTGGATGAGGTTCTGGCGCTGGATGACGCGAATGCGGTGGAGAAGCTGGGGTTCATCGATGCGGTTGCAGATACGGTGGGCGGGGCGACTGCGGAAAAGCTGATTGGCAAGGTGAAGCAAGGTGGGGTGTTTGCTTCGGTTGTTGGTTCTCCGGCGAATGCCAAGCTGCATCCTACTGTTAAGGTTGTTATGGTGGTGATGCATCCGGATATGGCTGCGCTGCGAAGCCTGGCGGAGGATGTTGTCGCGGGGCGATTGGTGATTCCGATTGACCGAATGGTTCCGCTGGCTGAAGCTGGTGCAGCGCAGGCAGCGGCAGAAAAAGGCGGGATTGGAAAGATTTTATTGTTGGCTTGAGTTGGTGCTTTGGGGATGTGTACGGGGCTATGGTACGGATAAAACTGAATACGTGGGTCGATGCGCCGGTGGAACGATGCTTCAAGCTGGCTACCAGCGTTGAGTTCCATATAGCTTCAGCTCGACCGATAAAGGAGAAGGCCGTTTCGGGTGTGACGAACGGCCTTTTGCGCGAAGGAGATACGGTGAAGTGGAGCGTGCGGCACTTTATGGTGCGGCTGACGCATACTTCGCTGGTGGAAGTGTGGAGGCCTTTCGCACACTTTCGCGAGGTGATGATTGCAGGAATCTTTGATCGATACGAGCATGAACACTTTTTTGCCGCGATGGACGACGGTACCCGGGTTCGGGATGAGCTGAAGTTCTCTGCTCCGTTTGGGCCGCTGGGAAGGATGATGGAGGCGCTGGTGATGGAGCGGTACATGACTTCGCTGCTGAAGCGGCGGAATGCGGCGTTGAAGCATGCTGCGGAGTCGGACGAGTGGCGCTTTTACCTGGAAGGGCAGGCTGAGGGAGCGGCGCTGACGGGTAAATCGAAGTAGAGCAGCGGTGGAAACTATATGGCAAACTTTTGCACATATGGGCTTTGCCTTTTCTCCTAAGTGATGGAAATGTTTACCATTTTGCGTGCAAACTGCATGTAATTTGGTGCACATTTGTTTGGAATTCCGATTGCATGTAAATAGGGCGGTATGAACTTCAGATTGCTCTAGGGCCCCTGACATGCGTCGTTTCCTGATTTTTTTGGCTGTCTTCCTGGTCGTTGCTTCTGCTGCTACCGGTGTTCACGCCTCAACCGACTGCGAACGGTGGTTTATCGCATACAAAAATTCGCTTGCCCAGACGGCGGCCGCCAAGCACCTTATAGCGGCGAAGCATAGGGTGCACCGGTATGTTCATCGCAAGCTTGCGGCTCTCCAGAAGCCGAAGCCGGCGAACAAACCGAGAGTTCTGCCTGCTCGCTTCCACCGGCCAAAGATGACGCGCGAAGAGGCACTGCGCCGGTTCAACCTGGCTTGCGGCGACCTGCCGGAAGACATGCCGACGCTGCAGATGGTGAACGAAGAAGAACCGAGGCCTGACTATCTTGCGCTTCCGATGCACAGCGATATGTCGCCGGATACGCCTACCGAAGAAAGCCTGATGGCGAAAAATGTTGTACCGACCTCGGAGGGTGGTGGCGATGGCGGCTGGGGTCCCGGTGGCTTCTATCCTTCTGGTCCTGGTGGTTTTGGCGGCTTTGGCGGTGGAGGAACACCTCCAGGCACAACGAATCCGCATAGCCCCGGGAATCCCCCTGGAGGGAATCCTCCACCCGACGCGCCTCCGGCTCCTCCGGTTCCTCCAGTGACGCCTCCCGATCCTCCGGTGCTACCACCTGACCCTCCGCCGGTTTCGACTGTTCCTGAACCGGGAAGCGTCGTCCTGGTGTTGACTGGCATCGCGGGTGCGGCCGGGATGGCTCGGCGTAGATTTGTCCGGTAAAGCTACCCCCCCCCAGGGTGGATGCGATAAGTGCCATGTTTTCATAAGTATAGATCGTTTCTCTGTTGTAAAATCGTCATTACAAAGGGCTTACGGCTAAATTCGTCTTTCTAGAGGATTTATATTGCTAATAGCAAAACCCCGGCTCTCGCCGGGGTTTTGTTTTGGTCTATGTATTAAGTATAGCGGCTTGAACGAAACTCTTTTGCAAACGCTATCCGATTTTTTTTGTTTGGGTTAGTTGTTTTGGGACTTGACATGCGATTTTGCTCAGCAAATACAAAAAGCTGCCTTTCAAGCATCGTGTTTTCTTCTATTTGGATGCCACCCTTCCTCTTGTTTTTGAATTTTTGCTGAATGCGCATGCCAGCTTCGCTTGCTGAATTTGCTAGTAGCCTTTGAACTCCGGTACGCGGCTTAGTTAAACCTAGCGGATGTGTGGCTGCGAAGCATCTGTGCGAGAGCCGGTTTCGACAGACGTTTCCAACGTAGTTGCACCTTTTCCATTTCGGCCGCAGTGTTGCGATCCGCAGGCTTGGCATTGCTGACGAGGGTGGAGTCTTGCAGGATATATAGCATTCCACCTGGCCCTCCGTAGCCGGGGCCACCATATGCACCGGGAGTTTCATTGACGGTAACGAGCGCCAGTCCTGAGGCGCCCCAACGAACGAGAGCGGTGGGTAGGCCGAGAATGTTATCGACTGTGATCGACGAGATTGCCGCGTAGGTTCCCTGATCGAAGGATTCGATGGTGTAGTTGTTGGTTTGAGACTGTGCCACTGTCTGGCCAAGAATAAAGATCCGGTTCAAGGTGGGATCGGGAACGACAAGACCGCTGGCGTTCAAATTACCGACGATGGTATTGCTGGCAGGGTTGATCACTTGCCCGTCATCGTAATAGATGAAGCCGGTTGCTGAATCGAAATGGATATCACCTGAAGTGCCGTCAGTCGAAGTGAGATCGCTCTGGAAGGAAGTCCCTGATGAGTTGACGCTCAACAAATCCAGTTGTGAGGAGTCTCCAAAGGCGGCAGCGTACAGGGTCGAATCCGATGAGCCCCACGTCAGGGTGTCAAAGATGTTCCCTCCACTTACACCCCAGCCTGGCGCGATAGCTGGTCGTTGAGCGGCATCATCGTAGATGGCCACTCCGCCGATTGCCGTCTCCGTATAATCCAATTGAGTTGGCTGGATGAACATGGTGACCGCAGTTGTATGTGGATTGACCGGTGCAGCCTTTAGATCACCTGCGAAGTAGGGTCCGACCCCGTATAGCAGTGAGTTCGAGGTGAAAAGAGGCCATGTCACGGGCGCATTCAGACCCGGGAGTTGAAGTTGGGTTACATTCGTCGCGCCTGCGAAGCCGACGTAAAGAAACTGATTGCCGGCGCTCATGCTTAGAAGAAAAGGTTCGGAATCGACAGCCTGGGATTGTGTTACCGATCCTGTCGTTGGATTTACCGCGACAATCGCGTTCGGGTAGACCGGGTCCGAGTCTGACGTTCCCACATAGAGGAGAGAGTCAGTCGAATCCCAGGCAAGTGACAGAGCAGCGAGATTAACGGCAGTTAGATTAATGCCTGTATTCGCGGGCGGAGAGACGGTAAAGGTCAGGGAGTTTCCACTGAACGATTCGAAAGACGGTTCCGCTGCATCGTAGACACTGAGGTTCAGTGATTGTGTCTTCGTGAGGAGACTTGCCGGGATTGTTACGCTTAGCTGCGTTGCATTGATATAGGTCGTGGGCAGGGATTGGATCTGAAGATAGTTGCAATTCCAGCAGGCCTGACTGTCCGGCGTGAAGTTGTTTCCTGTGATGGTGACCACCGTGTCTCCGCTACCTGCCGGAGCTGCCTGTGGGCTGAGCGAAGTCATCGCTTCATAAGCGGGAAGATTTGTCCCCGTGGTAACGTCCGGAGTTGCGTTTGGATTCACTGCAGAACCATCTATCAGGAAGAGGCCTCCAGGGTTGGTGGCTCCTACCTGCGCGGGCCCAGGAATGGTCACTATTACTAACCCAGCGTTGCCCCAGCGAACTAATTTCTTCGCGGATCCAGTGATGACAGGCTCCAGGCTCACCCGTTCAATGACGCCATATGTCTTTTGATTAAAGACTCGCAGTTCCCATTGAGGGACATCTGTGCCGGTGTAGACGTTTCCCACGCAGAAATAGCGATTGAGCGATGAGTCCGGGGTGCAGACTGCGCCCTGCATGTCGCCGACATTGAAAAAGCCAGCCTGTGTACGGTTCGGTCCGTCGATCGCCTGACCATCAATGGAATAGAGCAGGCCGCTTCCTTTGTCGTATTGGGTAATCCCCGCACTTGTTATCGCGTTGGCTCCGTACACGCCTTGAAGCGATACGCCTGCAGGGGTCACGTTCAGCACGGAGAGGCCCGGCGGGTCGATTGATTCGTACTGGGTTCCGTAGAGAGTGGAGTCATCCTTTCCCCATTGAATCCAATCAATGAACTCACCAGGAACCGGCGACAGCGAGACGGGACGCTGAACGGCATCGTCAAAAACGTAAACACCGTTCCCGGAAGTGTAGTCCATATTTCCGGCCACTAAACCAATTGTGTGTGGATTGACCGGAGCGGCTTGTAAAGTGATTGCCCGCTGTTGCATCCCGACGACGCCGCTCGGTACTGGGAAAGAGATGTCTTTTGTCAGAGAAGGCAAGAGAAATCTCTGTACAGCACCATCTCCATCCAAGCCGACCCACAGATAGGCTGCATCCGAAGAGATAGAGAGATTATGCGGATTGTTTCCTGCCGCTACCGGAGTTCCTACAGTGAGTGATACCGGATCGATCGACACAATGGTATTTGGATTGGTCGAATCCGTTGAGGAGAGCGAGGCCAGTAGCTTGCCGTGAGTTGCGTTCCAGACGACGTCCTGTGGGAGCAGATTCAATAATCTGATCCTGTTCGTGGCCAGAGGTGCGGCGAGAATTTTAAAGGTTTGTGGGCTGGATGTGCCTCCCCCGGTTTCCGCATTCGAGACAGTGATGTTTGCCGTTCCCATCGATAAGAAATCGTTCAATGGGATTTTGGCCGAAAGCTGCGTTGCACTGACCCATGTCGTGGGAAGCGATGCTCCATTCCAGAGGACCGTAGACGAGGTAAGAAAGTCCGAGCCAAGCACGGTTATCGTCATTGCAGGAGATCCAATGGTCGCACTGGAAGGAGAGATTGAGGTAAGCAAGGGCGCTGCGGCCTGTGGACTTGGCTCCCCAATAGCCCCGGTAGCGGTTGTGCCCCCACCACAACCGGAAAGAAAAAGTGCGACCAAAAGACTGCAGAATGGCAATGTGGAATGGTGTTCAGAGTTGTAATTCATCCGGAGAATGGGCCCGATCTGCTAAGTAATGTCAGCAGCTTAGCATGGAGCCTAAAATCGCGGTCTTGCGTGGGACTGAGTTAGCGACGGCGGAAGGTGTTGCGGATGGCCTGGGTGCGGTCCTGAGTACGGTCCGGAGCGGAGGCCTCGGTGGGCTTGTGGCCTTCGGGATAGAGGACGACGTAGCGGCGGGGTCCGAGGCCTGAGGATGCGGTGGGGAGGCCTGAGTCGGCGAGGGCGAGGTGAAGGAGGCGACGCTCGCGGGAGCTCATGGGGTTGAAGGCGTGGGGTTGGCCGGTGCGGCGAACCTTTTCGACGGCGGCTTCGGCGGCGAGGCGGAGCTCCTGCTGGCGGAGGACTTTGAAGTTTTCAGCGTCGAAGGAGATGCGGTCGTGGTCCTCGTGCTCGAGACGGAGGAGCTTGGCGGCGATGTGCTCGATGGCGAGGAGGAGCTCGCCGTTGCGGGCGGTGAGGAGCGGAGTGTCGGGGCCGGTGAACTCGACGGATATTGTTGCGGGGATTTCGCGCGTGGAGGCTGGTTCGGGGGCACTGACTCGCTCGCCGGTGTTAGGCGTCTGGGCGTTATCGGCAAGAATGCTGAACTTCAGATCCAGACCGCCGGGTTTCTTCAGGGTTTGGAGGAAGTCCTCGATTTTTTTCAATCCAGGTTCCGGGGAGTGCATGTCGGTTTTTCTTCTTGTTTGATAAGTATACGGTTTCGCAGCGGGATTGGACGCGGAGGGTGATGGTTTTGGTGTCAGAGGAACGGACAATTACAAAAGCAAAATCCAGGGATCCCGTTCGACTTAGCTCAGGACAGGCTTCTCCACTCCGCTGCGCTTCGGTCGAGATGAAGAGGTTGTTGGTTAGGTTGGAAAAGCAACGGCAACGACAACACTAGATCCCTACGGGATGACAAACAAAGGAACGGGCAACGACAAGAGCAAAAGCTGGCGGGTCGAAATTTTACATTCCCACCCATGTCGCGATAAGACCGCGACATGGATGGGGCACCCGTTCGTTTTCGGCTGTGTGAGAGAGAACGGATGGCAGAAAAGAAAAGAGCGGAGGCTTGGTGGCCTCCGCTCTTCTTTGTGACGATGAGTTGTTGTTAGCGCTTGCCCTGGATGGTGGGGGCAGCGGTGCCTGTTTTGCGGCGGGCTCGCTTGGCTGCAATCTCGCGCATCTCGCGGCCGAGTGAGGTGCGGTTCATCACCATCTGCTGGGCGATGCCGAAGAGGTTGCCGACGGACCAGTAGAGCGCGAGGCCGGAGGCGTAGTTCCAGGTCATGTAGCCGGAGACGGCGGGCATCATGAAGGCCATCATCTTCTGCTGCTGCGGATCGACGCCGGGTGAGGGCGTGTAGAACTGCATCAGGAACTGGCTGATGACCATGAGGATGGGAAGGATGTGGTAGGGATCGGCTGCGGTGAGGTCGGGCAGCCAGAACCAGTGGGCGTGGCGAAGCTCGACGACCTTGGGCAGCATGCTGAAGAAGGCGAAGAGCAAGGGCAGCTGGATGAGCGTGGGGATGCAGCCGCCGAACATGTTGACTCCGTTGTCCTTCTGGAGCTTCATGATCTCGGCGTTCATCTCGTTGCGCTTGGGGTCGGTGACCTTGTACTTCTTGTACTTCTCCTTGATGGCGTCCATCTGCGGCTGGATGCGCTGCATCTTGAGGCCGCTCTGCATGGTCTTGATGCGGAGGGGAAGGATCAGGACGTTGATGAGGAGCGTGAGGATGATGATGGCCCAGCCCCAGTTGGAGGTGATGTGGGCGTGGATGAACTGGAGGGCGAGGAAGAGGTACTTGCCGATGGGGCCAAAGAAGCCGAAGTCGAGGAGGGCTTCGAGGGAGACTTTGCCGTCGGCGGAGTGGATGTTGCGGAGGACGTTGACGGCCTTGGGACCGGCGTAGATGCGGGTGAGGGTGTGGCCGGAGTTGTCGCCGAGGCCGGCTCCGAGGATGGAGACATTGATGGCACCCTTGGCGGGTGAGCCGCTGCCAAAGCCGGTGCGGCGGATGGTCTTGGCTACGTCGAGCTGGTTGTGAAGGGTGATGACGGAGGCGTTGTCAGGCGCGTCGGGCAGGAAGATGGCAGCGAAGTAGGTGCTGCTGGTACCGGCCCAGTCGAAGGGGCCGTTGAGGGTTTCGCCGCCGGAGACTTTCTTGGGGGCGAGGTGTTGCGAGCTGCCGTTGCGGCTGAGATCGATCTGAGCGCCGGCGTAGGCCAGGGCGTTGTCCTGATCGCCGAAGCCGCCGGGCCAGCTGATGAAGGTGCGCAGCGGGGCGTTGTCGCGGGTGATGGCAACGTCGGCGTGGAGGACGTAGGTCTCGTCGAAGGCGAAGGTCTTGGTGACTTCGATGTTGCCGGTGGCGTACTTGAAGGTGAGGGTAGCGGGGGCGGCGAGGTGGCCGGTGGCGGAGGCGACGTAGAGGCCGTTGTTGACCTCGGTGGTGACGGCGGGGTCGTAGGTGTAGAGGGAGAGCGGGTGGCCGAACTGCTCGGCCGCCTGATGGTGGACGAGGTCGAGAGGCCGGCCGTCGCTGTCCTTGAACTTCTTGAGGATCCAGCTTGAGACGTGTGCTCCGCGGTTGGTGAAGGTGATGCGGTAGAGCTCGTTCTCAATGGTGGTGGTGGTCTCGGCTACGGCCTGCACGGTGGGTACGGCGGCGGCGGCAGCCCCTGCGGCAGGGGTAGCGGCGGCGGGCTGGGTTTGGGTGGGTGGTGGTTGGGCTGGCGCGTTCTGCTGCGTGGCGGCGGGTCGGGTGGGCAATGCTGTCTGGGGGTTGGTCTTCGCCTTAAAGTACTGCAGGCCAAGGAAGACTGCGACCATTACGAATGCCATGACGAGAAGCGACTTGTTGCCGTCCTGACCGCCACCTGCTTGATTGGGGTTTTTAAACTCTGCCAAGTGAAACTTCCTATTCTTTGTGAGACATGAGGCTCGCACCGCGGGGAACGCAGGCGCTTCTTCTATGGTAAATGGTCTGTGTGAATGGAGACGGCTGGATTGGATGGGGAGTTTCGGGCGGGGACGGGATCGAGGCCGCCTTTGGCGAAGGGATGGCAACGGGCGAGGCGACGGAGAGCGAGCCAGGAGCCTCGAAAGAGGCCGAAACGGATGAGGGCTACGTAGGCGTACTCAGAGCAGGTGGGGAGGTAGAGGCATTGCGAGGGGCTGAAGGCGTGCAGGACGGGGGAGAGGATGGACTTGTAGATGCCGAACGCTATGCGGATGGGTAGGGTGGGCATGGAAAGTTGTCAGTTACAGGTTGTCTGTTGCAGGTTGTCAGGTCTTGGGTTTGATTTCTCTTGTTTTTCGATGGCCTTCTGGATCGTGCGGAAGACCTGGGCTACCTCGCGGTCGAGAGCGGCGAATTCGAGATCGATGACGCTGCGTCGGGGATGGAGGATGACATCGACGGGCGTGGTGAGGGTGGGGAGATTTTTGCGAACGGCCTCGCGCATGCGGCGCTTGATGCGGTTGCGGTCGACGGCCTTGCCCATGACTTTGCCTACGGTGAGGCCAATGCGCGGGCTGGTGGCGTCGGCGTCGCGGAGGAGCGTGCCGTCGGGGCCGAGTTGCGGACGCAGAGTGAAGAAGTAGGTCATCTGCTTGGCGAATTGCTTGCGGCTGGCTTTGTAGACGCGCTGGTAGTCGGAGTGTTTGCGGAGGCGGAAGATAAGCGCCGTCATGGTGAACGTCCTGAAGTTCCAGTTTACCGTGTGGGGACTGCCGGTGAAGGGAGTCATTTAGATGAGGGCTTCGATGCTCCGGAACCGTAGATCCAGCTTCCCCATTAAGGCTCGCTTCGTTGACTTCTGAAGGGGAAGAGAGAACACTGATCTTCCTCCATTCGGGCCTCAGGTTAGTTCATTTCGAGGTGATTCTATGAACTGTCTGTCGGGTGTTCTTTGCGGACTTGTGCTGGCTGCCCTTCCTTCCATTTCCTTGGCAGACACGATTTACACCTATCAAGGAAACCTTTTTACAGCCATCGGTTATACACGCGTCGGTGGTGGGTCTGGGCTACCTTACACCACGGATGATTTTGTAAGTGGGACGTTCACTGTATCCACACCCCTGGGGGACAGTCGGCCTTTTAGGCAGCTCAAGCCAATCGCCTTCAGTTTCTCTGATGGTGTGGATACCCTAACTAGCAACGACTCCTTTTTTAATTTGATGTTCGAAATTGGCACGGATGCTACAGGTGCAATTTCGAGATGGAACATAGTAATGGAAAGCGTCAAAATACCATCACCAGGCTATTACGGCATCGTTACGGAAAATGCCGTGCTTGGTGGGAACCCTTTAATTACTGATTATGGGCTGGCTCCCACTACGCCGGTGCCTGGCATCTATGACGTCTATGGAGTAAATGGGAACGATCCGGGGACTTGGATTATGAACGAACCGACTCCATCCACCCCCGAGCCTGGCTCGATAGTGCTTCTTGGTTCAGGAATGGTGGGTTTAGTCGCGATGATTAAGCGTAGGCTTGCGGCCTAGTTTTCAATTTGGACTTCTGCCTCGTCGGATGCGGCGCGGAAAGGTGGCTACTGTTCGGCGGAGTCGAGCTCTGCGATGAGGTCTTTGAGTTGATTGCGGGATCGGTCGCTGAGGAGAAGGATCTCGATGCCGAGGGTGCCGTCAGGGGAGACGCGGCGGACGATGCAGCGGGCGCGGAAGGTGAGGCGGTTTACTTCGAAGCGAAGATCGAGGACATCGTCGACGTTTACTTCGGATTGAAGGCGGGGCTGGAGGAGACAGCCGTTGAGGCCGAGGTCGACGATTTTGCCAGTGGTGATGTACCAGCCATCGATGCGGAAGTCGAAGGGGCCGTAGCAGGGATAGCGGCGCGACTTGCGGCGGTCTGGTGGTGAGGGCATGCGTTGGGCGGCTCGACGATAGGGTTATCGGCGGATCGCACGCGAAGTTTAGGGGAAGGGTTAAAGAAGAAAGCCCACTTCCGGAGGCGGGCTTCTTCTGTTGTTTGTCTGTTGTTTGTCAGTTCAGAAACTGAAGACAATGTATTGCTGATCTCGTATCAGCGATTTCCACCAGAGTGTGAGTGCTGTCCGCCTTTTGCGGCTTCTTCACGTGTGGGCGGAGTGCGATTGCCCTGGTTCTCGTTCTCCTGATTAGAGTGCTGTCCACCCTTGACCTGGGCGTCATGAGAGGGTTGATTCTGTTTTTCCTGATTTGCCATAGCGATTACTTCTCCTGATGCCGGCAAACGCTCTTCGTGCGCTTTCGCCAATGCCGGCCTGTTTGTTAAGAGAGATAAGTGAAGAAGTAGGTTGCTTTGCGGAGATTTGACGGATGGAGGGTAAGTGTTGAGTTTCGAGTGGGATTTGATACGACGAAATCTTTTCGAAGAAAGAATCTTTCGGCAGACGCGGAAAGGCCCGCCGTGGTCGTGGCGGGCCTTCGGAAGTTATTGGTTCAACCCTATTTCTTGTTTCCGGTTCCGGTTTGAATTGGTTGGCTGCCTCTTTGCGGTGTGGGCTGGGCAGGCTTGCCGGACATCGGATTGTTGGGTTGAGCAGGCTTTGTGCTCTGCTGTTGGTTTGACGTGTTTTGCTGCTTGTCCATGTTGTACTCCCTGATGCCGGCAGGGCAATCATCTTGCGCTTGCAACCTTGCCGACAGTTAAGTTGGAGTGGTTGGCAGCGTGGGTAGGTTGCCCCATATGGGACCTCTGCGAAGGAATGACGGGTGGGCTCGAATCTGGAGGACGTGGAGCCGCGGACCCTCCGCGCGGAGGGTTCCATGGAGGACGAGAGATAACTCGTCCTCCTGGTTGCGCTTATGCCACTTTGATGGACTGAACTGGTTTTGACCCAGTAACCCAATTACGATTCGCGGCGAGCTTATTCAAAACTCAGGCTCAAAAAAGCGGAACACGCGAGATTCAGTGGAATGGGCTTGTGCAGCACTTCTGTTGATGCGGAAGTGGATAGAAGAACTAGTCGCGGAAACCGGCGCTGACGGCGATCTTGTGACGACCCTTGGCGCGACGACGGCTGAGGACGGCGGCACCGGCCTTGGTCTTCATGCGGGTCAGGAAACCGTGGGTCTTCGCGCGGTGGCGGCGGTTGGGTTGGAAAGTACGCTTCGGCATGGGACAAAACTCCTGCGCAGGAGGGAACTCCTGCTGAAACTTTTAGGCTGTTGCAACAATCTCTGAGTATACCTGATCGGACGCGATTTTCACAGGGCTATGTGCCGGTGATCGTGTGTGATCAGACTCAAGGAAGCGATTTGGAGGTTGTTTGCGATGACGACAGCGGAAGCAGCGGAAATAACTGAGGCACGGATGGAGTTTACGGATTTCGATAAGGCGGCGCCCGAGGCCAGGGCGGCGCTCAGCGCGTTGAGCAAGGCGGTCGGGGACTCGGGACTCGATAAAGGCTTGACGGAGTTGATCAAGATTCGCGCATCGCAGATCAACGGTTGCGCGTTCTGTGTGCAGTTTCATCTCAACATGGCGCGGAAGCTTCGGGTCGCCCAGACGAAGCTGGACCTGGTGGCGGTGTGGCGGGATGCGGGCGTGTTCACGAAGCGGGAGATGGCCGCGCTTGCCTGGACGGAGGTGTTGACCGGGATTGGGCCGCAGGGCGTTGGCGATGAGGCCTATGCAGCGGTGAAGGCAGAGTTTGGAGAAAGCGAGCTTGTGTTTCTGACGACGGCTGTGGCCTCGATCAATGCGTGGAACAGGATTGCGATGGCTTATCGGTTTACGCCGCCAGTACCACAAGAGGGGGATTGATCATAGAGGTTGTGGACAGTGTTCGCACGGTTTTTTTCGCATTAGCGAGCCTGCGGTTTGGTTCTTCACCGCGAATGGTGCAACTTCTTTTTTTTGGAAGAAGGGCTTGAAAAACGTCCGGTTTTCCGTGCTAACATCGAACCCGATTCGTAAGACGTTTTTCTGCACGTCCAGTTGATCCGCACTCTGCCTTATTTTGAAATGCTCCTCTCCGCAACCTGAAGAAATGGGTGCCAGCGGAGAGAATTCTGGCAACACAGGGGCGTTTTTTCCTCCCTCGCCTGACTTGCGGGGATAGGAACCCTGTTTGCTTTTGCCTCTTTTTACTGTGTTGTTGCTAGACCGTAGTTAAGTGCGTTTCATCTGGGTTGGAACAGGGAAAAAAGACAAGGAAGCTACAGAATGTCATTCGTTCCGACGGCAACTGCCGTATTGAATTATTGGGTCCGTATCCTCGCTGCTCTCGAGAAGAAGATCAATCGCCAGTCGTATGAAACATGGCTAAAACCGACGCGATTCTCTCATCTCGAAGGGAAGAAGCTCTTCGTGCGGATCCCCTCCACCGACTTCCAACATGTGGGTGATCGTTATGCCGATCTGATCCAGGAGGCAATCGATAATCTCGGTCTGGATGTTGAGTCGGTGACGTTTACGACTCCCGAGCAGGACCCGAGAGCGCCGAAGGTTCGTGAAGACGGCGGGTTTGCGCCGGTGCCGAGCCATAGCCAGAATGCACCGAAGCAGAACCGATTGGGACAGCCAAGCACGCAGGCCGCGGGACCGGGGCCGGAGCAGTCGCGGTTTGACTGGAATGCGGCGTCGCAACTGAACCCGCGGTACCAGTTCGATGCTTTTGTGATCGGAAGCGGCAACCAGTTTGCCATGGCCGCGGCGCAGGCTGTGGCAGAGCGGCCGTCGAAGGCTTACAACCCGCTGTTCCTGTACGGCGGCGTGGGTATGGGCAAGACGCACCTGATGCATGCGATTGGCCATGATGTGAAGCGGAGGCAGCCGCACTCGTCGATCTGCTATGTGAGCGGCGAGAAGTTTACCAACGAGATGATCAACTCGGTGCGGTACGACAAGATGACGTCGTTCCGGGACAAGTTCCGCAATGTGGATGTGCTGCTGATCGACGATATTCAGTTTCTCGCGGGCAAGGAGCGGACGCAGGAGGAGTTCTTCCATACGTTCAATGCGCTGCACGAGAGCATGAAGCAGATTGTGATTGCGAGCGACCGCCCACCGAAAGAGCTGCCGGACTTTGAGGACCGGCTGCGGTCGCGGTTTGAGTGGGGACTGATCGCGGATATTCAGCCGCCGGATCTTGAGACGAAGGTAGCGATTCTGCAGAAGAAGGCGGAGAGCGAGCAGACGCAGCTGCCGACCGACGTGGCATTGTTTATTGCTTCAAATGTGCGGACCAATGTGCGTGAGCTTGAAGGCGCGCTGGTTCGGCTGATTGCGTGGTGCAGCATGCATGGCGTGGAGATTACGCTGGCGGTGACGCAGCAATGCCTGAAGCAGTTCATCGATACGCAGGTACGGAAGATCACGATTGAGACGATTCAGCGGAGCGTGGCGGAGCAGTTTGGGATGCGCGTGGCTGAGTTGAAGCAGAAGAACAACTCGCGGCAGATTGTGGTGCCGAGGCAGATTGCGATGTACCTGGCGAAGCAGTTGACGGAGGCTTCGCTGCCTGAGATCGGAAGGCAGTTTGGGGGCAAGCACCATACTACGGTGATGCACTCGATTGCGAAGATCGATGAGCAGCGGCGGGCGGATAAGGATTTGAACCGCACGATCAATAAGCTGATGGAGACGTTGAGTTAGAGATTTTCTAAAGTGGGAATAGGGGCCAGCCGATGCTGGCCTCTTTTCTTTTAATTTGGGAATGGTGTCGCCCGGGCTACAATCTCGACTCCTCCCCAAGAGCGCTAAATTTCGTTTTCAAAAAGGACACGACCATGAGTACAAGTGCGCCGGTAACACCGGAGCGGATTATGCAGTTTGCCTGGAGCTATGTTCCAACCCTGGTGCTGGAGGCTGCGATTCATCATCGAGTTTTCGATGTGCTGGATGGCGGGCCGAAGACGTTGAAGGAGACGGCGGAGGCGACAGGGGCTTCGGAGCGCGGACTGCGAGCGGTGATGAATACGCTGGTGGGATTGAATTTTCTTGCGAAGACAGATGGGAACTATGCGCTGACGCCGGAGAGCGAGACTTTTCTGGTGAGCACGAAGCCGAGCTTTCAGGGCGGACTGTTGAGGCATGCGAGCGGGCAGTTGATTCCGAACTGGCTTCGCTTGAATGAAGTGGTGGGCACGGGTAAGCCGGTGACGTCGGTGAATCAAGAGGGCGTGGGGAGCGAGTTCTTTCAGGCTTTTGTTGCGGATATCTTTCCATTGAGCTATCCGTCGGCGCAGGTGCTGGCGAAGCATCTTGGGCTGGAGAGTTCAGAGAGCGAAGTGCGAGTGTTGGATCTGGCGGCGGGGTCGGGAGTCTGGGGCATTGCGCTGGCTCAGAGTTCGGAGAAGGTTACGGTGACGGCCGTGGACTGGGCGCATGTGCTGCCTGCGACTGAGAAGATGGTGGCTCGGTTTGGGCTAACGGACCGGTTTGCGTATGTGTCGGGTGATCTGCAGTCGGCGGACTTTGGGAGCCGGCATAACATTGCTACGCTCGGGCACATTTTGCATAGCGAAGGGGAGGCGAGAAGCAGGAGCCTGCTGCGGAAGACGTTTGAGGCGCTGGCTCCAGGTGGAACGATCTCGATCGCTGAGTTTCTGGTGAATGAAAATCGGACGGGGCCCGTCGGGTCGCTTTTTTTCGCGACGAACATGCTGGTGAATACGGATGAGGGCGATACTTATTCGTTTGAAGAGATCAGCGAGTGGTTGACGGAGGCTGGGTTTACAAATGCTCGGCTGCTGGAAGTGCCGGGACCATCGCCGTTGGTGCTTGCTACGAAGCCTTAGGGCGTAAAAGGGCCGGCAATAGGTTTGCCGGCCCTTTTGCTTGTTATCTGGGAAGCCTGTCGAACTGCTTCGGTAGGTATTGTGTGGGGATGGGGTTGTTGGAACGTTCGCTGTCCCAGAGGATGTTGACGATCCAGTAGCGGTCGCCGTCCTTGAGGAGTTGGATGCTGTTGATGCCGCGGGCGAAGGGTGCGGCGTCTTCGGCGTTGTGGCGGGACTCGTAGGTGCTCCAGACGTGGACGATGTTGCCGAACTGCTGGATCTCGTTGTGGATGCTGCGCTCAAAGAAGCCGGCGGAGGTCATGGTGCCGCTGCTGCGGGCGATGTAGTCGTCGATGGTGAGGATGATGGCATCGGAGTGGGGCGAGTCTTTGGCGGCGCGGGAGGGGATGAGGCGGGCGCTCGGAAGGAAGAGAGAGCGCATACGATCCCAGTCGCGGGCCTGGCCCTTGGGGCCGGAGATGACGCTGTAGAGGGCGTTGAGGATGGCGTCGACGGAGTTGACGTCTGCGGGTTTCGCGGCGGGGATGTTGGGGTGGGCGGCAAGGTCGCCTTGTAGCGGAACGGGTGCTGGAGTGGGGGCTTGAGCGAACGCAGAGGTGCAGACGAAAGCGAGCAGGAGGGTGGCGGTGCGGTTGAGGTGCTTCATGCGGAGCTCCTTGGGTGATTCGGATACTTTACCGGTTTGCGCGCGATGATGAAGAAAGGGTTGGCGCAGATAATCCTTGTGTTTCGGCTGGATGGGCAGTATCAAGGGGCATATGACAACCTTTGCGGTTCGCTGGGCTTCCACGTCGCTTGTGTGGGTGTTGGGTTTGATGTTTGGATTGATGCCGCAGCGGTCGGTGGCGCAGGCTGCGCCGAAGCTGCTGGTAAGGAATGCGATGATCTTTTCGATGGCTCCGGCGCAGAAGGAGCCGTTCGTTGGATACATGGCAGTCGGTGCGGATGGCCGGATTGTCGCGGTGGGAAAGGGTGAGCCTCCGGCTGGGTTGAAGGCGCAGACGGTGTGGGATGCGCGTGGGCATTGGGTGATGCCGGGGTTTATTTCGGCGCATAGCCATCTGTGGCAGAGCGCTTATCGTGGGCTGGCAGCGGACCAGACGCTGCTGGGATGGATTGCGGTGCTGTATGGCAAGCGCGTGACACATGCAACTGCGGAGGATCTGTACTGGTTCACGCTGGAGGGTGCGCTGGATCATCTGCGGCATGGAGTAACGGCGGCTTACAACTTCAACTACGGCGGACATGCGCCTGCGCAGCGCGAGGAGTTCAGCGAGCAGGAGTTTCGTGGGGAGATGGATTCGGGGTTTCGCTTTGTGCATGGGTGGGAGCCGGGCAGGGCGGGTACGACGGAGACGCTCGACGAGGCGAGACCACGGCTGAAGACGTTTTTGGACTGGACGGCGAAGCAGAAGAACGACCGGCTGCTTTCGGTGATGATCAACGGTGGAACGGCGTTTGATGGAACTCCGAAGCAGGCTGTGATGGAAGCCGCGCTGATGAAGGAGTTTGGCCTCGGCAACCAGAGCCACTATCTGGAACAGCCGGAGACGCAGGTGGAGGACCGCGAGATGTTCAAGTGGTTCACCGATGCGGGACTGGTGACGGACAAGATGATCTTCGGGCACTTCATCCATACGGATGCGGCGATTCTGGAAGCGACGGCGAAAGCAGGTGCGGCGATGAGCTGGAATCCGCTGTCGAATGGACGGCTGGCTTCGGGCGTTGCCGATATTCCTGTTTACCTGAAGGCAGGGGTGCGGGTGGGTATGGGAGTGGATGGGGAGGCTAGTGCAGACCTGGCTGATCCTTTCGAGAATATGCGGACGGGGTTATATGCGATTCGCGCCAAGTATGAGAATGCGGGCGTGATGAGTCCTTATGACGTGCTCAGGCTGCATACGATGGGGAGCGCAGATGTGCTGGGTGTGGCGGACCGGTTGGGGAGTCTTGAGGTTGGGAAGTTGGCTGACTTTCTCGTGATCGATCCGAATGAGTATGGGCATGTGTTCGACCCGTATGCCACGCTGGTGTTTGTGACGAGCCAGCCCGATTTGGAGCGGGTGTATGTGGGGGGCGAGTTGTTGGTGGATCATGGGAAGCTGCTGCATCAGGACCTCAACAAGGTGGAGCATGAGGTGGATGCGCGGGTGGCGGCGAGGAGTGGGCCTTAGACGATCGGCTGAGGTTCAGCGGGAGATGTAGACGCCTTTGCGTATCCACCGGGGGTCGGTTAACTGCTTCATCATGAAGTCGGCTACATCTTCGCGGGGGATGCTGCTGCCGTTGCGTGGGAGGGCTTCGCCGTCGATGCGGTAGCGGCCTCGTGCGGCGATGTTTCGGAGCATGGGGGGCATGACCATGGTCCAGTCGAGATCCGTGGCCGCCAAGGTGTTGTATTGGAAGATTTGCGAGGCTACGGGCCACTTGAGGATTGTGTTGTAGAGGATCTTCTTGATGATCCAACGGCGGTAGAAGGGCTGCTTCTTGAGGGAGTCGGGTATAGCTCCGGCCGAGCCCAGGACGATGATGCGGCGAACTCCTGTCTTCTGCATGGCAGCGATGATGTTGGGGACGCCGCGCTCGAGGACGTCCTCTTTGCCATATGAGCGAGCGCCGAGGGCGGAGAGGACGACGTCGGCTCCCTTGACGGTCTCGAGGATGGCGTGGGGATCGCAGGCGTCGCCGTAGACAACTTCGACTTTGTCGCGAAGGGGGAAGATATCGGGCGAGCGGAGGAGAGCCGTTACCTGGTGTCCGGCAGCCAGACACCGCTTTGTGAGGAGGGTTCCGGTGCCTCCGCTGGCTCCAAAGAGCGCGATCTTCATGGATGGGCGCCTTTCGTGGTTTGGGACTGATTATCCTCTGGGTTGAGATGAAGTTGTGAAAAAAGTGGTTGGGCTAACTATATGAATTTTGTTTTGGTTGGGCTTTATTCCCACGAATGGTGTGGGGTCTTCTCAGGGTTTGCGGATTGCGGTTGTGAAGAAGTGGAATAAGCCGGTACAGGGTAATGCGATGAGGGAGTGGTCTTCCTATGTTTGCTCATTGGTGGGACGGGTTTTCTAAAACAGGAACAGTGTTCAGGTGATTGATAAGTAAGGAGATGGGAGAGTTATCCACTTTTCAAGCGACAACGGTTAAGGCTACTGGTATTTATGTCTTTTTATCTTTGTTTCTTAGAAGCAGTCGCGGCGTTGGGCATGGTCAGCAGGCGTGGTGCAGCCGTCGCACATAACGGACGTAGTTTCCCACAAAGAAATCTGTCGCGCCGGGGCCGGGTTCGACCCTAGAATCGAGCAGATGACCGAACGGGCCGTTGTGATGCTGCGATGTGCACGACAGGCACGGTTCGGTGTACAGTTTGGCCAGTGACCTACGAATCAAAAATATCCGGAGACCAGACAGTGACGACTGCTACCCAGGAGCCCCCGATGGGCGAGACGACCCCAACATCAGCCCCGACCGGCAACCTCGAAATCACCGTCTCCCGCGCGGAGCTTCTGCGTGAGTTGACTGCGGCGCAGTCGGTGGTGGAACGGAAGACGACTATTCCGATTCTGTCGAACTTTCTGTTTGAGGCGGCCGATGACAAGCTGACGATCACGGCGACCGATCTGGATCAGAGCCTGCGGACGAGCTGCGCGGCGAAGGTAAAGAAGGCCGGGGCGTGCACGATTCCGGCGCGCAAGCTGTACGACTACATCAAGCTGCTGCCCGAAGGCGATATCTCGATCAAGCTGATGGATAACCATTGGGTGCAGATTCGTGCGGGCCGTTCGAACACGAAGATGGTTGGGATGGCGCGGGCGAACTTCCCGCAGGTTCCTGAGTTTCCGGCGAGCGGTGCGTTCAAGCTGTCCGTGGCTTCGCTGAAGAATTTGGTGTCGAAGACGATCTTTGCTATCTCGAACGAGGAGAGCCGCTACACGCTGAATGGCGCGTTGCTGGTGCTGAAGGCCGAGAGCATGGCGATGGTGGCGACGGATGGCCACCGGCTGGCGCACATCGAGAAGCAGGGTGAGACGCTGGAGGGGATTTCGGGCGAGAAGAAGACGCTGATCCCGCGGAAGGCGCTTGCTGAGTTGTCGTCGCTCCTGGGCAATACGGATGCTGAGACACTGGATTTTGGCGATGATGATCAGACGCTGTTCTTCAAGGTTGGCGGACGTGTGTTGACGAGCCGCAAGCTGACGGGGCAGTTCCCGAACTATGAGGCTGTGCTGCCGCGGGATAATAACAAGTTTGTGATTGTGCGCTCGGAGGACCTGATGGGTTCGATCCAGCGCGTCGCTCAGTTTGCCGATGAGCGCAGCGGCGCGATCAAGATTCGATTGGAACAGAACGAGTTAAAGCTATCTTCTTCGTCAACGGATGCTGGTGAGTCTGAGGATACGATTGAGACGCCTTATAACTATGACCCGCTGGTGGTGGGGTTCAATAGCCAGTATCTTATTGATTTCCTGAAGGCTATTGGGAATACGGGTGAGGTTCGGCTGGAGTTTAAGGATGCGCAGAGTGCTGGTCAGATGCGGCCAGAAGATGGCAATGATGAGGTAAAGTACCGCTACATCCTGATGCCGATGAGGATATGAGGACGTCGGTTGGGAGGCGTGTCTCGGCGCGCGAGGGAGATCGGCTGACGGCCAGGCCTATTGGCTTAGCTTCTTCCGCTCCATCGTGCTGCTCTCTTTGCCGTTTCGATTTCGACTGGATTGAGGGAGTCTTGATCCAGTTTCTTAATCAACCAAAGACGTAATGAATTCAGTAATGAACTACCAGGGCCCAAGAAACCTCCAGCCTGCGTACTCGCTGGCTATATAGACTTGCGGCAAAGATTGCTGCAACTTCAATTTTCTCACAATTTGACGAGTATTTCCCGCATATTTAGGCGCTATGCGGGCTGGGCTTGGGATGTGGAAGGACGACTGCCGAGCCGTTGGTTTGGTCGTCGAGGATGGCCAGCATGGCTTGGTTGACCTGCTCGAGGGGGAAGGTCTGGACGGGAGGGGTGAGTTGGATCTGCTCGGCAACGCGTAGGAGGTCACGGCCGTCCTGGCGGGTCATGTTGGCTACGCTGCGAAGCTGGCGCTCGCCCCAGAGGAGGGTGTCGTAGTCGAACTGAGGGATGCGGTCGAGGTGAATGGCGTTGATGGCGACGATGCCTCCCTTGGCTATGGATCGCAGGGCTGCGATGACGACGTCGCCTGAGGGGGCGAAGGTGATGGCGGCGTCGAGGGCGACGGGTGGCGAGTCGGTGGCTTCGCCTACCCATTCGGCTCCCAGCTGGCGTGCTGTGGCCTGGTGGGACGCGTCGCGGGTGCTGACGTAGACGCGGCAGTCCCAGGATTGGAGGACGCGGATCATGAGTTGGGCGGAGGAGCCGAAGCCGAAGAGGCCGACGCGCTGGCCCTTGCGGACTTCGGCGACTCGCAGGCTGCGGAAGCCGATGATTCCGGCGCAGAGCAGGGGTGCGGCGGCGATGTCGGAGAGATTGGGCGGGATGGGAAGGAGGAAGTCCGTGCGGGCGGTGGTGTACTCGGCGAAGCCTCCGTTGTGGGTGTATCCGGTGAAGGTGGGGTTGTCGCAGATGTTTTCGCGGCCAGAGGTGCAGAATCTGCAGGTGCCGTCGGTGCCGCCGACCCAGGAGACGCCGACGCGGCTTCCGGTTGGGAATTCTGAGGAGGGAGATTCGAGGATCTCGGCTACGATCTGATGGCCCTGGATCAGGGCGGCCTGTTTTTGCGGGAGTTCGCCCGCGGCGATGTGGAGGTCGGTCCGGCAGACTCCGCATGCCAGGACTTTGAGGAGCGCTTCGCCCTTTTGGGGGACGGGCATCGCGATCTCTTCGATGGCGAGAGGGTGGGTGAGAAGGGGGCCGGGCGTTCTCAGGACTGCCGCTTGCATGCATATCTCCTTGGGCGCGCTGTGTCTTGCGGAGGTGCATCAGTTGGGATGCAGTAACGAGGGAGCTGGTGGCAGGGTGGCATGAAAGTTGATTTCGAAATCGAGCCAACTGAAAGGTGAGGGGCGCCCCTCTCACATGCAGCATGCACGTGAGCTGAAGAAGTACCCAGGAGAAACATTATGAGTCTAGGAAACGTGCTGATTGATGAGCTACGCGATCTTTACAGCGCCGAAAACCAGTTGGTGAAGGCGCTGCCGAAGATGGCGAAGGCTTCTGTAAGCCCAGATCTGGAAGAGCTGTTTACGAGTCATTTGGAAGAGACCAAAGGCCACGTAGAACGCTTGAGACAGGTGTTCGAACAACTAGGGCAGAAACCCACGGGAAAGCACTGCAAGGGAATGGAAGGCCTGATCGACGAAGGCAAGGAAGCAATAGAAGAAGATGAAGAGGGCGCCACGAAGGACGTCTGCCTTCTGGGAGCTGCACTGCGCGTGGAGCATTACGAGATAGCCGGGTATACCGGTGCGATCGCGATTGCAAATACGCTGGGCGAGCAGGAGATTGTGGGCCTGCTGACGCAGAACCTGAACGAGGAAGAGGCTGCGAGCGAGAAGGTACTGGCACAGTCAGAGCCGACGCTGGAGTCCGCTTCACAGGACGAAGAAGAGGAAGAGGCGGTTACGCCACGATCGAAGGCGAGGTCGTCGAATGGTCGCAGAGGTGCGTCGACGAACGGTTCGGCCCGGGCTGTCGCCAAGAAGACAAGCCGATAAGCCTTATAAAATCTGTTGTTTGAGTGCCTGGCCTGAGGGCCAGGCATTTTTTGTTGAGACTTCCGCGAAGATTCCACTTGACGGCATACACTATGTATCATACAGTGTGTGTAGAACAGTATGGAATCAGCTCTCCAAAACGATTTGTTCGATTCTCTGAGGCTGGAGCTTCGGCGGGGCTGCCTGATCTTGGCCGTGCTGGCGCAGCTTCGGGTAGAGCACTACGGCTACACCCTGAGGAAGGCGCTGGCGGATGAGGGGCTGGCGATTGAGGAGAGCACGCTGTATCCGCTTCTGCGGCGGCTGGAGACGCAGGGACTGCTGACCAGCGAATGGCGCGAGGAGGAGAAGAGGAACAAGCGCTTCTATCGGCTGTCGGCGGATGGCGCGTCGATCCTGGCGCAGTTACTGGTGGAGTGGAATGGGATCAATGACTCACTGCACAAGATTCTGAATGGCGAGAAAGGAAGGTAGGTTATGGAACTTCTCGAACGTTATTTGCAGGCCGTGGGACAGTATCTGCCGGCGAAGGGCAAGATGGACACGCTGGCCGAGTTGCGGGAGAACCTGCTGGCCCAGATGGAGGGTCGTGAGGAAGAGTTGGGACGGCCGCTGACGCAGGGCGAGGTCGCGGATGTGCTGGAGAAACATGGCCGGCCTATGCTGGTGGCCGCGCGGTATCTGCCGCAGCAATATTTGATTGGGCCGGCATGGTTTGCGATCTATTGGTTTGCTCTGAAGAAGAGCTTTCCATTTCTGGTGGCGGTTTATGCGGTGACTCAGGTGGTGGCGGCCCTTGCTCAGGGAGGGAAAGGCTTTAACATCGGCGCAGCGATCGGGCACTTTCCGAGTGTCGCCTTGACCTTCTGGGCCTGGATCACGCTGGGCTTTGCGTTCTTCGAGTTTGCGCAGGGACGGTACTTCCAGAAGGTGGATTTTTCGAAGGGGTGGAACCCGAACGATCTGCCTAAGGTGGAGGCGAAGGCAAAGCAGCCGTCACTGGCGGGTGGCGTGGCGGACGTGATTGTGAGCGCGCTGGTGATTGTATGGCTGCTGGCTGTGCCCTATAAGCCGTATCTGATACTGGGGCCCGGTGCGGGATATCTGCACGCGATGCCGTTTGGGCTATCGCCGGAGTGGCACATCTTCTACTGGCAGATTATTGGTCTGATGCTGGTGCAGCTGGTGCTGAAGACAGTGATGCTGTTTCTCCAGAGTGCTCGCCAATGGCGTAAGGGCGTCGATATTGCAGTGCATGTGATGGGGATTCTTATCCTTACGGTGATGGTGCAGGCGCGATCGTACTTCGTGCCAGGAAGCACTGCGGGGGCGATGTCCCTGAAAGATCTGGCATCGATAAACTCTGCGATCAATCTTGGGTTCAAGGTAGTGCTGGCGATTACTGTGGTGAAGCTGCTGTGGGATATCTGGAAGATGATTGTCGATGACCATGCGCCTGCGAAGGCAGGCTGCACGCTGAAGCAGCTCTAGTAGAGGGTGACTAGACTGCCCTGGCTTGCGCGGCCGCTTGCTGCAAGACGTTGGCGGAGTGCTCCAGTGCCTTCTGCTCGTCGGCATCGAGGTGTAATTCAAGGACAGATTCGATGCCACCTTTGCCGACGATACAGGGGGTGCTGAACGAGACATCGTGAAGGCCGTACTGTCCTGTTATTCGCGTTGAGACGACCAGGGCGGAACGTTCATTGCAAAGGATGGCCTCGCAGATGCGGGTTACGCATGCGGCGATGGCGTGGCTGGTATAGCCTTTCAGCTCGGCGACCTCAGGGCCAGCGCAGCGTACCTGTTTCAGGAGTTCGTCATGAGAAGGAAGTGCATCTGCGCCTGGGTAAAGTGCGAGGGGAAGGCCGGCGACCTGTGCGGCGCTCCAAACTGCTACGGATGAATCGCCGTGTTCGCCGATGACGCTGGCGTGAACTGAGCGGGCGTCGACGTTTAGATTCGCCCCGAGGATGAAACGGAGACGCTCGGAGTCGATCAGGGTTCCAGTGCCGATTACGTGTCCGACGGGAAGGCCGGATTCTGCCTGGGCGATGTGGGTTACGACGTCGACGGGATTAGTGGCTATCAAGAGAATGCCGCCGAAGTTCTCTGCCAGGAGCTTCGCGATGCACTCTCGGACGAGACCGATACTACCCGCCAGCATTTCGAGCCGGTTGCCGGGAAATTTGCCAGGCGCTCCGACGGTGATGATGACGATTGCACTGGCGGCGGCATCCTTGTAATTGCCCGCTGTGATCTTCATGGGTGTGCCGAGTGGGACGGCGTGCTGGAGATCGAGGGCTTCGCCCAGGGCTTTGTCCGGCGTGCCGTCGATGAGGATGAGTTCGTCGGGGAGACGATTCAGGAGAAGAGCGTGAGCGCAGCTGGTGCCAACGTGGCCGCAGCCGATGATCGAGATGCTAGTGCGATGAGAGGGCAAAGGATGAGGTCCTTTCGTCTCTGCTTTTCCGCTACGTGCTGCGTATGGGAATTATCGTACGCCGGGATGTTTTGAAGATTATTTCTGAGGCTCACGATGCGAGGAAGGCTTTTATTGTCTCAACTCAACTTCGGTGGCGCCCTGACCGCCCTGATTCTGCGGGGGTTCGGTGATGGTGGTGACGTGAGGATGGCTGCGGAGGTAGTCGCGCAGGGTGCGGCGCAGGATGCCCATACCGGTGCCGTGGACGATGCGGATGCGCGGGAGGCCGGCGAGAAAGGCACGGTCGAGGAAGCGCTCGACTTCGGCCTGGGCTTCATCGGCGGTGCGGCCGATGACGTTGATCTCCGAGGTCATGTAGTCGGTGTCGTCGTTTGCGGTGGCGACGGTGATGCCTCCGCGTTTGCGTGCGGCTTCGAGCGGCGTGACGACTTTGATGGATTCGACTTCGGCGATGTCGTCGATGGCGGCGCGCATCTTCATGGGGCCCATGGAGACTTCGAAGGTCTTTGCGTCGATGATGCGGTCTACACGGGCCTGACGGCCCAGGGATTTGAGCTTGACGAGGTCGCCGACCTTGATGCCCTTGGGGATGTGCGGCTGGGCGGCGGGATCGTTCTTGTCGGCGCGGGTGTTGTGGGCGACTACGGTGGAGTTGAACTGCTCGGAGAACTCGCGGCGTAGCTTGGCCATGCGGAGGTCGGAGTCGCGGGCGATCTTCTTCGCGAGGGCCTTGTCGTCGATGGCTTTGACGGTCTCGCGGAGCTGGTAGGCGAAGTCTTCGATGAGGGAGTTGAGCTTGGCTTCGAGCTCTTTGGTGCGGGCCTTCTGCTCCATGCGGCCTTCGACTTCAAGGCGCGCTCGTTCGCGGGAAAGCTCTTTTTCTCGTAGCTGTAGCGCTTCGCGTTCGGTTGCGGCTGCGGTGAGCTGGTCGTGTAGCTGATCGAGGAAGGCTCCGATGTCCGCGGTTTGCGTGGACATTTGGGCGCGGGCTTCGGTGATGATCTCGAGTGAGAGACCGAGGCGGCTGGCGATGTTGAGGCCGGCTGAGGCTCCGGGGACGCCGAGGCGCAGCTCGTATGTGGGGGTGAGGGTTTGCTGGTCGAAGCCTACGGCTGCGTTCAACACTCCGGTGTGGTTGGCTGCGTAAACCTTGAGCGAGGTGAGGTGGGTGGTGATGCAACACCAGGCGTTGACTGCGAGGAAGTGTGAGGCGATGGCCACCGCGAGGGCTGCGCCCTCTTCGGGATCGGTGGCGGACCCTAGCTCGTCGAGGAGGACGAGCGAGTCAGAGGTGGCTTCGCGGGAGATGCGGTCGAGGTTGACGACGTGCGCGGAGAAGCTGGAGAGGTTGCGCTCGATGGATTGCGCGTCGCCGATGTCAGCGTAGACGCTTTGGAAGAGCGGGAGCTTTGCTTCTTCGGCGGGGACGGGGATTCCGGCCTGGGCCATGAGCGAGAGCAGGCCGAGGGTTTTGAGCGAGACGGTTTTGCCGCCGGTGTTGGGGCCGCTGATGATGAGCTGGCGGGTGTCGGGCGGCAGGATGATGGTGAGGGGGACGGGGGTTATGGGTTCTGTGCCTGCTTCGAGGGCGGTGGCGCGCATGCGGAGTTCGAGGAGAGGATGGCGGGCGGCGGTGAGGGATAGTTCCTCGGTAAATGCAGGCCGGCTGCAGTTAAGCGCGTTGGCAAAGCGGGCGCGGGCGGAGTGCGATTCAACTTCGGCGAGGATCGCTGTGCCGAGATGGATTGCCATGGAGTTTTCGCCGATGGCGTGGGTCATCGCGACGAGGATGCGGTGGATTTCTGATTGCTCTTCGTCGAGGAGGCGGACTAACTCGTTGTTCTGCTCGATGGTTTCGAGGGGTTCGACGAAGACGGTCTGGCCTGAGGAGGATGAGCCGTGAATGACGCCCGGGACGCGGCGCTTGAACTCCGCTTTGACTGGGATGACGAAGCGGTCGCCGCGGATGGTGATGAGGTCGTCCTGGGTGCTGCCGCCTTCGCTGAGGCCGCGGAGAGATTTGCGAAGGCTTTCTTCGATGGCGCGGTGCTGGCGCTCCATGGCTCGACGGATGCGGCGGAGCTCGGGTGAGGCGTCGTCGTTGAGTGAGCCGTCGGGCTCGATTTTGCCGCGTAGGGTGCGGAGGAGAGGGGCGAGGTCATGATGGAGGAGCGGCGCGGAGAGAGCGGCGATGCCGGGCCAGTCGTAGCGAGTGCGGCCGGGGGGCGGGTCGACGAGGTTGCGCCATGCGGCGATGCGCTCGACTACGTTGAGGATGTCGCGGATTTCGGTGCCTTCGAGGGCGGCGCCGTCGATGCGGGCTTTGTCGAGAAGGACGGTGGGATCGAAGAGGCCGTTGAACTCAAAGCTGCCGCCGCGCGTGAGCATGGTGCGCATCTCGGCGGTACGCTGTTGCTGCTCGTCGATCCAGGGTTGATCGGAGCAGGGCTCAAGTGCAAGAATCCATGCGCGTCCCAGAGGGGATGAGGTGCGTCCGGCGATATGTTCGCGCAGGCGGGGCCACTCGAGCGCGGCGGCGCTGGATTCGCGCAGGGGAGAAGGGATCGACGGCAATAGCTCTGGTGATTTCACTTCTTCTATCGTAATCTCGCAGGGAACTGCCGGCTGCCGGGATGCGTAGTATTGAGTGCGCCTGGATGTATGGAGGTGTGAGATGGTCTGTCAGGCATGTGGTGCAGCAATCGCGGAAGGTGTTCACTTTTGCTCGAGATGCGGAGCGCAGGTGGTGGCTACGCCTCCTATGTATCAGGCGTATCAGCAACCTCCAATGCCGTTGTATGTCCCGATTCCGAGGGTGCCTCGGCATCTGCAGACGCTGGGTGTTTTGTGGTGCGTGTTTGGCGTGTATAGGATCGCCAGCGGGCTGTTTGGCATGTTCTTCTTCCGTATTGCAACCATGGGGCGTTTCGGTAATGAGTGGCCGTTCGGTCAGATGGGAGGTCCGTTTGGACCGCATTTGATGGGCGCTATGCTGCCGTTTATTGCGACTATGATTGTGGTCTCGGCGGGGCTGGCTCTTCTGGTTGGATATAGTCTTTTGACTCGCAGACCATGGGGCCGGACGGTAGCGATCATCGTTGCGGTGATCAGTCTGCTGAAGGTTCCGTTTGGAACTGCGCTTGGCATCTATACGTTGTGGGTGCTGGCTCCGGCGGACTCGGGAGCGGAGTACGACTCGATTGCAGACCGTACCTGATTATCGACCACGGAGTACATGGATCAGAACGGATGGAAGGCGCTCGACGTAAACTGCTTCTATGAACTTTCCTGCTACGCGTATGCGCCGATTGCGCCGGACGGAGGCGATGCGGTCGCTTTTTCGAGAGACGCATTTGCATCCCGGAGCCTTGATCTACCCGTTGTTTATTTGCCCCGGGGAGGGCGTTCGCAAAGAGATCAGCTCGATGCCGGGAGTGTTTAATCTCTCGATCGACGAGGCTATGAAAGAGGCCGAGGAGTGCGCGGCGCTTGGGATTAGCGGCTTGCTGCTGTTCGGTTTGCCGGCCGAGAAAGACGAACAGGCAAGTGGTGCGTGGGCTGCGGATGGCATCGTGCAGACGGGGCTGCGGGCGTTCAAAAAGAACAGGAAACTAGATTCGTTGGTGCAGATCGCCGATGTTTGTCTGTGTGAGTACACGTCGCATGGGCACTGCGGCGTTGTGGCGCGCGACGGCGATCACTATGAGATTGAAAATGATTCGAGTGTGAAGCTGCTGGCGAAGACTGCGGCTTCGCTGGCTGCTGCTGGAGCGGATATCGTTGCGCCGTCGGACATGATGGATGGCCGCGTGGAGGCGATGCGCGATGCTCTGGATGAGGGTGGGCACCAGCAGATTCCGGTGATGAGCTATGCGTCGAAGTTTGCCTCGGCGTTTTATGGGCCCTTCCGAGAGGCAGCGGATTCGGCTCCGCAGTTCGGCGACCGGCGCAGCTATCAGATGGACGGAGCGAATCTGCGCGAGGCGATGCGCGAGATCGATCAGGATATTGCAGAGGGCGCGGACATGATTCTGATGAAGCCTGCGATGCCATATCTCGATGTGATTCGCGAAGCCCGGCAGCGGTATGACTTGCCGATGGGCGCGTACCAGGTATCGGGGGAGTACTCGATGCTGCACGCTGCATTTCAGCGCGGATGGCTGGAACCGCAGCGCGCGATGATGGAGTCGCTGATGTCGATCAGGCGGGCTGGGGCGGACTTTATCGTGACTTATTTTGCTAAGGATGCGGCGAAGGTGCTGGGTTAACGAATGGCGAAGATCGCAATTGTTGGTGTGGGAGCAATTGGCGGTGTGGTCGCTGCATTGTTGCAGTCTGCCGGACGACACGAGATTGTGCTGTGCACGCGTCGACCGTTAGCAGAGCTTGTGGTTGCAACACCAGCTGGAGATGTACGGGTTGAAGCAACGTTTGTTTCGAATGAGGCGGATGCTCCCTCTGTTGACTGGGTGATCGTCGCGACCAAGGCCTACGATGTAGCGAGTGCAGCGAAATGGCTGGAACGGCTGCGAGGTTCGGGTGCACCGGTTGCCGTGCTTCAGAACGGAGTCGAGCATCGTGAACGATTTGCGCCCTATGTTCCGCTTGAGTCGATTCTGCCGGTCATCGTTGATTGCCCGGCGGAGCGCAGGTCGCCCGAGAGGGTTGTGCAGCGTGGCGGGATGAGCCTGAAGGCTTCTGCGGGCGATCTGGGCGCGGCGTTTATTGCCTTGTTCGGCGGTACGGCTGCAGGCGCTGCTGTTGTGCCGGATTTCGTAACTGTTGCCTGGCGCAAGCTTTGTCATAACGCCGCGGGTATTTTGTCGGCGCTGCTGATGCAGCCGTCCGGCGTGATGCGCGATGAGTCTATCGGCGAAGTAAGCTTACAGATTGTGCGGGAGTGCGTTGCGGTGGGCCGTGCGGAAGGCGCTAAACTTGACGATACCGTCCCTGAAACCGTGTTGAATGTCTATCGCGCTTCGCCCCCCGATTCGATCAACTCGCTTTATGCGGATCGACTGGCTGCCCGTCCGATGGAGATCGATGCACGCAATGGGGTGATCGTGCGGATGGGTAGAAAGCACGGAATCCCTACGCCGACTAACAGCATGGCGATTGCTCTGCTGGAAGCGATGGTCAGGAATACACAGTAAGCCTATTTTTTAGCAGGCGCGATGCAGACTTGATTGCCAGCCAGGGTTTGATCCATAAGGCGTGGCATCAAGAGCTTGAAGAATGCATCCGTCTGCGGTTCAAGGCAGACGTTGGCGTTGGGTGGGCCCGGCTGCACTCGCGTGAAACCGTCTTTATCGACCACAATGTGGAGCAGTGTCGTTGGGCAGACGTCGGGCTTAATCGCATAGGCTGCGGCGACTGCGTCGAATAACGTCGGCGTTGCCTGCTGGGTGCTCTGGGACCATTCGGCGGTGAGGATCTGCAGTGTGTCGGTGAGGGGTGTGCTGATAGAGGCGAGCATCGACCTCTTCACTTCGTCGAATTTAATCTGCGTAGAGTCGAGCGGCATCATGAAGATGGGAACGCCTGATTGGAACAGTTTCTGCGCGGCTGGGATGTCCATCATGATGTTGTATTCGGCGATGGGTTCGCGGTGAGGCGTGTAGCCGAGATCGCCGTAGCCTCGGTAAACGGAGCCGCCCATCAGGACCACGCGCTTCAGCTTGCGGAATGTCTCGGGATCACGGTCGATGGCTGCGCCGATATTTGTGAGCGGACCTACTGCGATTAGAGTTATTTCGCCCGGGTTGAGCTTGATCTGTTCGAGTAGGAATGAGACTGCGTCGCCGTGCTCGCGTTCGATGCCCTGGCTGGCCCATGCTTTCTGGGTAAAGGCCGTGGTGGTCTTCGTGGAAATGCCTGTTCGCACGGGAATGTCGCTGCGTCCGGTCTCGCAGAGGAGGCGGTCTATCATTCGGCTGCGCAGGGCGGTGTCTCCCCAGGCCGAGGTAATGCCTAGAATCTTGAGTTCGGGACTCGTGAGCGCCAGACCGAGAGCGAAGACGTCGTCCACATCGTCGCCGATGTCTGTATCGAGGATGACTTTTGCGGGTGTCGCAGCCGTTTGCGCGCGGCTCACAAGCGATGGGAGATTGAGTGCAACAGCAAGCAGCAGGGCGACGGCACATCTTTTCCGCTTCATTGGTTCCTTCCGTAAGGCAGACATCGAAATTCGGGCCACGCCAGCAAGGGTATCGCGAAATCAGGTACATAGGACCGCGAATGAGTCGCTTGACAGCTGGCGTAATCTAAAATGTTTGTAGTTCTAAGCAGGAATGGAGTGTTCCCTTGTCAGATACGATTTTTGATGTAGTAGTTGTCGGCGGCGGCCCCGCCGGATATACCTGCGCGATTCGCGCGTCGCAGTATGGTCTGAAGGCTGCGCTCATCGACGCGAACGACCGACTGGGCGGAACCTGCCTGCTGTGGGGTTGCATCCCGACGAAGGCGATGCTGTTCTCCGCCGAACTGTGGGATCACCTGAAGCATGCTGACCGGTACGGCATCGAGGTCACTGCACCCAAGGTGAACTGGAAGGGCTTGCTGGCGCGCAAGGATGACGTCATCATGCGGCACACCAAAGGTCTCGACTTCCTGATGAAGAAGAACAAGATCACGACCTTCAAGGGTTTCGGTAAGCTTACCGGCCCAGCGAAGGACGGCATTCACACCATTGAGGCGAAGCTGGCCGATGGGAAGACCGAGAAGATCAAGGCCAAGAAGGTCGTCCTCGCGACCGGCTCCGATGCGCGTATGCTGCCGGGTTACAAGGCTGATCCGACCATCCTGACGAACTACGAGATCCTGAAGATCGACGAGATGCCGAAGTCGCTGGTAGTGATTGGTTCGGGCGCAGTGGGCGTTGAGTTTGCATCGATCTTCAAGAGCTTCGGCGCAGAGGTAACGATTCTTGAGATGTTGCCGCGCGTCGTTCCGGTTGAGGATGAGGACATCAGCAAAGAGCTACTTCGCAGCTTCAAGAAGCGTGGAATCGACGTGAATCTCTCCATCAAAGACACGAAGATCGAGAAGAACAAGGACGGCGCGCTCGTTTCGTGGACCGATTCGAATGGAAAGCCGCAGAGCAAGCAGGCCGAGAAGGTGCTGGTCGCTGTGGGACGTGCGCCTCGTACCGAGGGCATTGGCCTGGAGAAGACCAACATCAAGCCGGACCGCGGTTTCGTCATGACGAACGAGTGGATGGAGACGACAGAGCCGGGGATCTATGCGATCGGCGATATCGTTGGCGGTCTGCCGCAGTTGGCGCATGTCGGTTCGATGGCCGGGTTGGTGGTTGCGGCGAAGATGGCCGGTAAATACGCCAAGCCAGTAAACCGCACGCGCATTCCGGGCTGCACCTATACCGATCCGCAGGTCGCAAGCGTTGGCCTCACCGAGGCGCAGGCGAAGGAGAAGGGGTTCCAGGTGAAGGTCGGGAAGTTCCCGTTCGTCGGCAACTCCAAGGCTACGATCGTCGATGCGCATGACGGCTTCGTCAAGGTCGTCGCCGATGCGAAGTACGGCGAGATCCTCGGCGTTCACATCATCGGACCCTATGCGACGGAGATCATCGCGGAGTGCGTAACTGCGCTTGAGCTGGAAGCGACCGTCGAAGAGATGATGTTCACCATCCACGCTCACCCGACCGTTGCCGAGGCCTTGCTCGATGGCTTCAGCAGCGTCGAAGGTATGCCGATCAACGTCTAACCGATCGCATCCATTTATAAGACAGAGGCGGCCCTACGGTCGCCTCTTCATTTTGAAATCTTTTCCGAGAATCGGTCGTCGGGAGATCGGTTGATATCCTGGCGCTGCACCTATTCGATCATCTATGGCATCTTTTTATATCTCGACCGTTGAGCAATTTCTATCCCAATCGCCTGACATTCTGCTGGCCCAACTTTCCACCGCCTATGCACATCGAGGTTTCACGTCACAGTATGCCGATCAAACTTTGACGTGGGCGAGAGATCTCCAATCCCTGCAACAGGCTCTATCGGTGTGCGGCGAGCGTTCGCAAAGCGCGGGTAAGTGGGGAGTCATTCTCGAGTTTTCCATTCCTCGAAAAGAGAAACGGATCGACGTTGTTTTGCTCGTGCGCGACACCATTGTGATCGTGGAAGCAAAATCAGGCCATACAGGTTCCGCAGCAAAGCAGCAGCTCGAAACCTACGCTCATTTATTGTATTACTTTCACAAAGGCTCGGCGGATCGAAGGATCATACCGATTCTCGTCTCCCCGAAGTTCGTTGTTCCTGATCTTGTTGCACTGAATCAAAGAGAATTCTTTCCCCAGATGTCCTCTTATTGGATCGCGCCGGTGACTAGCTGCTCATGGGAGAACCTTTCGTCACTACTCCTGAACATCGAGAATCACATAGGGGAGCAGATCTCACAACAGGAGTGGGAGAGCAGCCCTTACTTTCCGGTGCCGAGCATTATTGATGCTGCTACTGCGCTCAGTAGTGGACTCTCTATTCGAGAGATTGCCCTTCATGAGGCATCCGAGCATGAAATTGAAGATGTCCGCCAAACGATCCAGGGCTACATGAATACAGCCCGCAAGCAGAATCAGCATGCCATCTGCTTTCTCACCGGCGTTCCAGGCTCCGGTAAGACACTGATCGGTCTGAGCCTCGCCCATTCCAGTGAAAACAAAGAGAATCCGGTCCACTTCATGAGTGGGAACGGTCCCCTTGTGAAAGTATTGCAACATCTCTTCACGCAAGAAAGTATGCGAAAGGGAACGCGATCCCACGAGGCAAAGGAGCATGCACGCACACTCATAGAGAACGTTCATATCTTTGCACGCAACTACACGGACGACGATGGTCGTGCGCCATCGAATCACGCCATCATCTTCGATGAAGCGCAGCGAGCGTGGAACCGCGCCCAGAACATGAAGAAGTTCAAACGCAATTACTCGGAACCGGAGATGTTGCTTCGTATCATGGGGCGGCATCAGGACTGGTCGTTTGTGGTAGCGTTGGTCGGCGGTGGACAAGAGATCAATGATGGAGAAGCAGGTCTCGAAGAGTGGGGTCGCGCTTTAGTTGCTAGCAAAACAAACTGGACAATCTATGCTTCTCCCGAGGTCCTCGAAGGCGGTCCATCGACTGCCGGGCATAAACTCTTTGCAGATACCACCTCTCCACAGAGCGTGACAACAAATCCACACCTTCACTTGCGAACGTCCAACCGCAGCCTACGGGCGGAGCAATTGGCGAGCTGGGTAAATCGAGTCCTTGATGGCGACGCAACAGAGGCATCAGAGATTCAAATCACGAAGCGCTTTCCTATCTTCCTCACCCGCAGCTTGAGCAAGATGCGCGCAAAGCTGCATGCTCAAAGAAAAGGCGAGAACCGTTACGGGTTAGTTGGTTCCTCGGGTGCAGCACGGTTGCGCGCAGAAGGTCTTGAACCAAATTCATCGTTTCACGCCAACTATCCATGGGAGCACTGGTATCTTGCCGACGCGTCCGACGTTCGGTCGAGCTATCTCTGTGAGGTTTTCGCGACCGAGTTTGAGATACAGGGCCTTGGAGCTTGATTGGATCGGTCTGTGCTGGGGCGGCGATATGGTCTGGAACTCCAAAGGATGGAAGCTGAGGACCCTACGTCATGGATCTCCCGGCAAGTGGAATAGCATTAAGAATGTCGACAGGCACTCATATCGAAAGAACGCATATCGTGTATTGCTGACGAGGGCTCGTCAGGGAATGGTGATCTACGTACCCACTGGTTCGGCTGACGACCCAACGAATCCATCGGAGGACTTTGACGCCACCGCACAATTCCTCCTTAGCTGCGGCGTTCTGCCTCTAGATCAGCCGGAAGGTACAAGTGCCGAGAGTCCAGATACTCCGCAAAGTCTTTTTGGCTAGATCAAGCGCCGATCGTGTCTCGCCAACGTCAGATAATAGAACTTAGAGAATGTTCATCCACCTCCTCCATCTCGGCCGTGTACCTTACGGCGAAGCGCTCGCCATCCAGCAGCAGGTCATCGCGGCACGCAAGCAGAACCTCATTGGCGACACGCTTTTACTGCTTGAACATCCCCCGGTCCTCACGCTGGGGCGTAACTCCAGCCGCGCCAATGTTCTAGCCACGGACGAATTTCTGCAACAGCGCGGTATCGAGCTCCACGAGATTAACCGTGGCGGAGACGTCACTTATCATGGCCCCGGCCAGCTCGTCGGCTATCCCATCATCGATCTGCGCGGCGACCTCCCCGGCAAAAAGGGCCCGCACCTTGGCCCAGTCGACTTCGTTCGCATGCTCGAAGAGGTGCTTATCCGCACCTGCGGCGACTTCGGCGTGATGGCTCAGCGCATCCCCAAACGCACCGGCGTCTGGACGCTCGCCGGCGGGAGTATCCAGGAGAAGAAGATCGCCGCCATCGGCGTCCATGTCTCGCAGGGCGTCACCTCGCACGGCTTTGCGCTGAATGTGACGACCGACCTGCGCGACTTCGAGTGGATTGTCCCCTGCGGCATCACGGACCGCGAGGTCACGAGCCTTGAGCTTGAAGCCGAACCTGATCGCCAGCCCACTATGGAGGCGGCACTTAACGCTACGGCACGGAACTTTGGGCGCATTTTCGAGCGGCAGATGCTGTGGTGCGAGTCGTTGGACGCTTTGCTTGCAACACGCGCCTGAGGCCGTTCAACGCCCACGTTGTTCGCTAAACGCACGGCTCGCAGGCGGCCGAACCCTTTGCCGCCGTATAATCCCATTCGGGTATGCTCAACGGCGCACCGGGCAATAACGGGCTGATAATTCAGCCCCGTACCTGCACTTGAGGGAGAAGAGACTTTCATGCCGACTGAAATTGTTATGCCGCAGATGGGCGAATCCATCACCGAAGGCACCATTACCAAGTGGCTCAAAAAGCCCGGCGACACCGTCCAGCGCGACGAGCCGCTCTTTGAGATCTCGACCGACAAGGTCGACGCCGAGATTCCTTCGCCCGCCGCCGGAGTTCTGAAGGACATTAAGATCACGGAAGGCACGACGGTTCAGATCAACACCGTCGTCGCGACCATCGAAGAAAATGGTTCCGGGTCTGCTCCTGCCGCCTCGCCTACAAAGGCTGAGACCGCCGCCTCCCCCGCAGCCGACACGTCTACTCCTGCTGCCGTGGATACTCCGGCCGCAACCCAGGGAAATCCCGCCGAAGCCGACGTTGCTGCCGCGGGCACAAACATTGCAGGCACTGGCACCGAAGTCCTGATGCCGCAGATGGGCGAGTCCATCACCGAGGGCACCATCACCAAGTGGCTCAAGAAGGTCGGCGATACCGTCCAGCGCGACGAGCCTATCTTCGAGATCTCGACCGACAAGGTCGACGCTGAGATTCCCTCGCCCGTCGCCGGAACCCTGACCGAGATCAAGGTCGGCGAAGGCAAGACCGTCACCATCAACACGGTAGTCGCTGTCATCGGCGGCGCTGCCGGCAAAGCCGCTCCCGCAGCCGCAGCACCGGCAGCAGCGCCATCTGCCCCAGCTCCGGCAGCAACTCCGGCACCTGCGGCATCCGCTGCGGCTGGAGACCACCCACGCTCCTCGCCACTGGTTCGCAAGATCGCCAAGGACAACAACGTCGATCTCGCGCAGGTCGCAGGAACCGGAGCCTCAGGCCGCATCACCAAGAGCGACATCGTCGGCCATCTGGAAGGCGGCGCGAAGCCCGCAGCGGCCGCTACCTGCAGCCCCTGCGCCTGCCGCAGCCAAGCCTGCAGCGCCTCAGCCGCAGCCCGGCGAGCTCGTCCCGATGACGAAGATGCGCTCCATCATCGCGCAGCGCATGGTCGAGTCCAAACGCACCAGCCCGCACGTCCACACGGTCTTCAAGGTCGACATGACCCGCATCGTTAAGCTGCGCGAGAAGGAGAAGTCGAAGTACGAGCAGCGCAACGGCGTCAAGCTGACCTACATGCCCTTCATCACTCGCGCTGCGATCGTGGCTCTGCGCAAGCACCCCGTCGTCAACGGCTCGGTCGAAGGCGACGCCATCCGCTACAACAAGAACATCAACATCGGCATCGCCGTCGCGCTGGACTGGGGCCTCATCGTTCCCGTCCTCAAGCAGACCGAGGAGAAGAACTTCCTCGGCATCGCACGCGGCATCGTCGATGTCGCCGACCGCGCCCGCAACAAGAAGCTCGCGCCCGACGAGATCTCCGGCGGTACCTTCACCCTCACCAACTCCGGCATCTTCGGCGAGCAGTTCGGCACGCCGATCATCAACCAGCCGCAGAGCGCCATCCTCGGCATCGGCGGCCTCAACAAGGAAGCCGAAGTCATCACCGACAAGGACGGCAACGACTCCATCGCGATTCGCTCGATCCAGCGCTTCACGCTCGGCTTCGATCACCGCATCGTCGACGGAGCCGACGCCGGCAAATTCATGTCCGACTTCAAGGCCTACCTCGAGAACTGGTCACGAAGACATCGGCTAAGTGCCGCGTCAGCGTCCAGTACGACCATCAAGCGGCGGTTCCTCAATGGAGCCGCCGCTTTTTCTTTCGACCTCAGAACCTCACTGTCTCGCCCAACCGGCGTACTCGTCGTACTTTCCCATCGCTGTGAAGCAGGTAGAACGCGCGTTCGCCCGTGCAATATCCGACGCGATACCTGATTCCTTCTGCGGAACATGGTACCGACGTGTCCTCGCCTACAGAAGCTTTTCGGCCCGCAGCACAAGCTCCACAGCCTCATCAGCCGTCTTCCCTACCGCGCTCAGATGCCCCATCTTCCGACCCTTGCGCGGCCGATGCTTCTCATACAGATGCAGCCTCACCCCCGGCACCGCCAACGCAGCGTCAAAGTGCGGCTCCCGCGGCTCTCCATTCGGCCCAATCCATACATCCCCGAGCAGATTCGCAATCGCCGCAGGCTGCACGACATCCACATCGCCCAGCGGAAGATCGCACACCGCTCGGACAAGCTGTTCAAACTGGCTGGTCACACAAGCCCGTTCGCTGGCGTGATAGCTGTTGTGCGGCCGCGGAGCAAGCTCATTCACCAGCAGCTTTCCGTCCTTCGTGCAGAACATCTCCACCGCCAGAATTCCCTCCAGCTGAAACGTATCCGCAATCGCTTCAGCAATTCCGCGCGCCTCCGCCTCCATCGCCTCGCTCAGCGGAGCCGGCATCACGCTCCACGCCAGAATCTGATTCTCATGATGGTTCCAGGCCGCCGGATACACCTTCACCTCGCCGTTCGGAGCCCGCGCCACCAGCACCGAGATCTCGCGCTCCAGCTCAATCGCCCTCTCCGCAACGCCTGCGCGCTCTCCCAAAGCCTCCCACGCGCCCCGAACCTCAGCCTCAGCGTCCGCACCCGGCGTAAATCCGATCTTGCCCTGGCCGCGCCCGTCATAGCCGCCGGTAGAGCTCTTGCAGAAGCACTTGCCACCCAAATCCGCCACGGCCTTCCGGAGCTCATCGAGCGACCGCACCGCACGGTACTCCCCCAGCGGGAAACCATTCTTCCGGAGCCAGTCCTTCTGCTCGATCCTGTCCTGAATCACCGCCAGCATCGCTCCGCCCGGCCTTACCGGAGCGAAGTTAGCCGCCGCCGCCATGCTCTGTGGAGAGATCTGCTCAATCTCCAGCGTCACCACATCGCATCCGCGCGCCAGGTTCGCCGCCTCGCGAGAATCGCTCCAATCCGCCTCGATGCACGCATCCACCACAAACCGCGCCGGACAAGCCGGATCCGGATCGAGCACCTGAATCCGATAGCCCATCGCCCGCGCCGCCATGGCCGTCATCCGGCCAAGCTGCCCACCGCCAAAGATCCCAATCGTCGCCCCCGGCAAAATCGGCTTAGCCTTCGCAGTCGCTGAGCTCACGCGCCAACCTCATCGCCAACCACTTGCGCCAGCACCTCATCTCGACGGCCCGCTCGCCATGCAATCAGCCGCTCCCGCAGCGCCGTATCCGTAGTCGCAAGCATCGCAACCGCCAGCAACGCCCGCATTCGCCGCTCCCGCCGCGCCAATCGCCAGCGTACCCACGGGAATTCCCTTCGGCATCTGCACGATGCTCAGCAGCGAATCCATCCCCTGCAGCGCCGTCGCCGGAATCGGCACACCCAGCACCGGAACCACCGTCTTCGCCGCGATCATTCCCGGCAAATGCGCCGCACCGCCCGCTCCCGCGATGATCGCCCGCAACCCACGTCCCGCCGCAGTTTCGGCATATTCAAACAGCAGATCCGGCGTCCGGTGCGCAGAAACCACACGCACCTCATGGGCGCACGCCAAACTCCTTCAGCATCTCCACGGCACTCTTCATCACCGCATAATCATTGCGGCTTCCCATCACCACTCCAACCAAAGGCTCGGCGCTCATAGACCCCGATTATACGGTTTCGAGCTGCCCGACACCGATCTGTGCCGAGCCCACCGACAAGACAAAACAGTACGACCACGGATCACTCCAGATCAAAACGGATCAATCCCTTCAGAGATAAAATCCGCGTCCATCCTTAAAATCCGTGGTCGGTTTTTTAGATCTGTGTCAGTCTTTTTCTCATCTCCGAAAATAATCAATCGCCAGATGAACCACCGTCAGCACAACTCCAGCCGCTCCAACCAGCGCCTTCATGCGCTGCACCGCCCGCTCATGAAGCTCCACCCGTGCTTCTATCTGCGTCAGCCGCCCCGGCTGACCGATGCCCATCAACTGATCCATCTGGCTCTTCAACACACTCAAGTCAGCCAACACCTGCCCCTCGAACTCCGTCATCACCTACCTCCTTCGCCGGCCCGCTAGCTCACCGGCAAATCCGTAAACACCGCACTCGAAAATCGCGAATACACCGGCGGTGTCGATCCGTCGTACATCCGCACGTAGTACCGCTCCACCTGCCCTTCACGCGGAATCGAAAAGCTCCGCACCGGACTCCGCAGCACCAGGTCCTGGTCCACCCCGGGACCAAAGTCCCCATCACGCCGCCGCACCTCAAACCCACCGCCTGCAGGCGGAGCCATTCCGGCATCCACCTGCAGCGCAGTCCCCGTCGCGCTCACCACTTGCAACTGCTGCAGGTTCGCAAGCACGTTGCCACTACTTGGTGAAGCCGAGCTCAACGCCGTCTGAGGCAGCCACGCATCCGCCGCAATCGCCTCCGACAACTTCAGCCCCAACCCCTCAGCCCAATCATTCGCAAACTCCATGCGATACGCCAGCATCTCCGGCCACGCCGCACCATCCTCAACGGTCACGCGGCGAACCACCACACTCTTCGTCTGCCCGCCGCTGGTTATCGCGAGCACATCCCCGGGCCACACATCCCCAGGATTCACCGCAGCATAAGTCCCAGCTAACGCTGCCGCGCGACTAGCCGAAAAACTCAACACCGCCGCCGCCGCACTCTCGCAGTCAACGGAACACCGCGCCGCAGGCTGCAGTACCTTACCCAGCCAACGCGCCGTCCCCGGCATTCCACCCGCAGCCTCTGCCGCAACACTCGCCGCATCCTCCAGCCGAGCGACAGCCCGTTGCTTCCCGCGATACAGCACAGTCACGAGCTCATTCGCCACAGGAATCCGGCCCGTCAAAAATGTAACCTTACCTGTAGCAGATACCTCGCAATCCACACCTTCGCCCGCAATCCCAATCAATCGAGTCTCTTTGACACCGCTTGGCAACGTACTCACGAGCCAGACCGACCCTGCCTGCGTCACCCTGCAATACCCAATCGACCCAAACAGCTGAACGCAGTTCACCGCAACAAAACTGCAACTAGCCGGCGAGCTAATCACCGCTCCGTCATACAGCACCGTCGCCGGAGTATTCGAAGAAACCCCAAGGTCCTGCAGCTCAAACACCACAGCCATCGGCGCAGCCACCAGGCCTCCGCCAAACGACCGCACCGCGCCATCCACCATCGCATAGTACGTCTGCAGCACTCTCTGCATCTCCACACAATGCAGCCGAATCCGCAGCGTATAACGATGCCCACTCAGCAGCGTATACACCGTTCCCACCTCGGCCCCGTTCACCACCGGAGTGACAACCGTTGCCCCACCACTCTGCCGCACGTTATATCCCGCAAAGCAGTTCGCCATCTCCGTAGCACCCGAGTAGAGCCCACACACCACGCCCGCGCTTCCCGCTCCAAGCTGCAGGCTTCCCGCCTCAATCACCAGCGATCCGCCCAGCTCCACAGCATTGATCGCTGTCAGCGTCGTCTGACCATCGAACCCATTGCCTCCCGTCATCGTCAGCCCACCCGCACTGAATCCAAGATGCGAGCCCGGGTCGTTCACGTTCCATATCCCATGATCGAACGCGCCTTCATCGAAGCTATCCGTCAGCAGCTTCGCAGCCGAGGCCTTCACCCTAAACGGAGCCTCCGACAACTGAAACACCGCCGTCGTCCCATCCCCGGCAAACGTCTCGCTGATGTACGCCGTAGGCTCCATCTCTCCGCTCAGCGTCACATCGTTCGCCAGCTCCTTCACCTGCCCCAGCTTCAACGCCGCAACCTGCAGCGTCCCATCGCTGTCGCTCAGCGCATGAGTCACCGTCCCTGCTGGCTGCATCGTCAACGCCCCATTCAACACGCGATACGACGTATACGTTGACGCCGCCAGATCCCCTGCATTCGCCGACCACGTCGATGTCTGCGAAGGCTCAAACACTCCCACCACAGGCCCGCTCACAACACCCGTTGTCGTAAACACTCCAGCATCGACGCCATTGGTCAGCGTCTGCAGCAACTGCCCCGCCGGTTGCGCAAGGCCCGCCCCACCCTGCGCAACCGACTGCTTATCCAGCAGCCACTCATCGCTCACCGCGCTGAACGCATAGCGATACACCGGCCCCATCGTTCCATTCCCCGCATACACCGCCTCCGGCTCCGTCGCCACATATCCGGTAAACAACACAGTCCCGCTATCGGAGCTCACGACCACTCGCCCCCGCCGCACCGGCACCGCAACCCCCACATCGCTCACATCCAGCATCCCGCTGCACCGCGAAGGAGCATTCAACACGCGATCGATCTTCAGCGGCGTCTCCGCACACACCGCGCCGCTGTAGTCCACCGCGCCCAGCCCATCCAGATTGTCGATCGTCACCTTCACTGCGTCACCTCCATCTGCCGTCTTCAACGGAGCCAGCCCACGCATCTGCCGCACCTCATCCACCGTCAACACGCCCGCGCTCAGCAGCGCCGTCTGGATCTGCAACTCCTCCATCTCGTCCCTGCTCTCCAGGTCGTTGAAGCAGAACTCAAACTCGCGCCAGCCCAGCTTCTTCGCAAACAGGTCCCGCGTAATGTGCTCCGCCACCAGCTTCGCCACCGGCACCACCGCGCTCTGGAACGCCTCATCCGCCATCTCGCCCGCGGTCGATTGATTCACGTCATGCTGCAGCCCAAGCATCATCGGCGGCAGTTCAAACGCATTCGCAATCATGCGAATCAGCGCCTCCTGCCACTGCAGCCGCAGATCGGCATCCGTGCCGCCCGCAAACCGCAGCACCTCCGGCTTCTGCTCGCAGCTCAACAGCGGCACCCGCCCCGTCCCTTCAATCTCGTCCTGCCACCACCGAATCAGGCGGTCATGCTGCTCCGGCGTAGCCTCATTCAGCCACAGCGCATACTGCACCACCGAGTTCGAGGCCAGCCGCCCCGCATACCGGTTCGCGCTCAGATACTGATTCACCGTCTCAAACGCAACCTCCAGCCGCCCCAACCCAAACGGCGTATGGGTCCGCGGATTCAGCCGCACATACATCAGCTCGTCATCGAGCAGCGGCACCAAACCCTCCTTGCCCAACTGCCCCGTAGCCTGCGCATACCGCGGCTTCGCCGGATCGCCATCCCACCGGCTATCGATCTGAATCGTCGCTCCATCCACCGCCCACAGATGAAACGGCCGCAGCGGATCGCCCGTAGCCTCCATCTCCACCGCGCCAAACCCGCCCACCAGCAGGTCTTCAATCACCTGCTCCCACAGCACGCGAAAGCTGTCCGAAGCATTCGGCTCCTCCAGGCATCGCCGCAGCACATTCATCCGCGCCTCAGCCTCCGCAACCGTCGCCGCATCGAAACCCCTGCCGAACCCGCACCTGCCAGTCCATGCTGGCGATCTTGTCCTTCACCACATTGATCGCCCGCCGCACCACAGGCGTCTCCGCAAACTTCCGCAGATTCGCCGGCGTAGGCTTCGGCAAAGCACTCTGCCCCGTCCGCCCCACCTGATAAGGGCTCAGAATCGAAGGCAGCATCGCCGTCTTCCGTTCGCCCTTCGCCGCGTCCCCCGCAGCCGCCTCAACCCCCGCCAACCGCTCCCAAACACTCTTCACTGCCGCCCGAACACCCATGCCTCACCTCTCTCTTTCCATCTGTCGTACAAAAAGAAAAAGGCACAGCCCACGGGGCCATGCCTCACACCTCAATTTAGTTTTTACAAACGTCATCTCGACCGAAGGCGGCGAAGCCGCCGTAGTGGAGAAGCCTGCCCTGAGCGAAGTCGAACGGGATCCCTGTATTCGCTTTTTTGTTCTAGGTTGTCATTCTGACCCTTGAGCGGTGCGAAGGGGAAGAACCCCTGTATTTCGCCTTTGCCGTTGCTTGTTCTTTACTCGAACAAGCACCCAGCTTCACACCCGCAACTCCACCCGCGCCGTCTCCGCCACCCGCGCCAGGTCGCTCAGCGTAACCACCCGAATCTCCTGCCGCTCCATCGCCTCCACGCCAAACCGATACCGCTCCCCAGCCTCATCCTCCGACTCCGAAACAGCTACGCAGCGGCTCCACCACCGCCGTCAACTCCAGCATCGCACTCTCCACCCGCGCCACACCCTCGCGAAGCTGCGGAGCCGAATAAGCCAACCCCTTCGCCCCTTCAACATCCCCCTCCAGCGAAACCGCCTGAAACATCCGAATCACCCCACCTGCATCAGCCTTATACCCACAATCAATCTTCATCGGATCACCGGCCCGCGTATACAGCGAAGCCGCAATCCGTCTTCCGCATCAGCCCCCAAACCCCCGCCCGCTCAAACTCCATCCGCATCGCCCCCGCAATCGCCGCGCGCCCGCTCTTCTTCCGCTCCACCTTCACCTTCAGCGGCTCGACATACATCCGCATCAACTGCTCCATCTCCGTCGGTACACTCTCCGCCAGGCAAGCCTTGCGCCTGCGTAATCTGCAGCGAGTTCGAGAGCGTATCCTCCAGCACCTGCATCACCGGCTTCGTATCCGCCGCCCCCATCCGCAGCCGCTGCGCAATCTCCCCCTCAAGCCCCTCCAGCAGACCGATATCCGCATCCGCATCCATGCACCGCACGCGACTCCAGTCCCGCGTAAAACGCACCACCGCGCTATCGTCGCGCCCTGCCTCCCGCAGCAGCACACCGATATTCGTAAACTCGCCCTTCACCACATCCGGCACATACCGAATCAGGAAGAACTCGCACGGCAACCGTTCCTTCAGCCCAACTCCTTTCAATCCGATCCAAAACTTGTCCATTCTGAGCGAAGTCGAAGGAACCCGATCTCGCTTTGTTGTTTCGAGCAATTCAACAACCATCCCTACATTACAAACTTCCCCACAATCTCAACATCCGCAAACTGCCGCGGCACCACACTCATCGCCCTCTTCTCCCACATTGGGAAAGGCTCCCGGTCCGAATCCCGAAACGCTCCAATCAACTCCCGCACTCTCGACTCGCCGCGCATCATCTGCTCCATCAGTCTCTCGATCTCCGCAGTATCCCCGCCATACCACTCCGGCGGAACCGCCTCCGCAATCTCCCACAGCGTCGCCGCCTTCATCGCCTCCACGCGACTCAGCCACGGCTCAAAGCTCTCCCACCCCGTCACCCGCTCATACACGCTGGTTCCGCTGATACACCCCCCGCAGCGGAGAATCCGGAAACGTCCAATCCCCCGCGTTGAAACAGAACCCCTGGTCGATAAACGTGGCCCGATACTTCCGCTCCCGAGGCTTCCGTTCAAACACCGCCTGCCGCCCGTTGCAGTTCCCCGCCCACTTATCGATGCACAGCATCCCGGCAAACTCCGCCAGGTTCCGCACCTCATCCAACTGCTGCTCCGGCAGATAGTCCACCACCTGCCCCGGCATCAACCCACCCACAAACTGCGACCCAAACTGCAACCCCGCCGTATATCTCTCCCGCTCCCCTCGCGGCAGCTCCACAAACATATCCGCCGAATTCGCCACCAGCCACTCCGTCACCTCAACCACATCGCTCACCGGCACCGTCAGCCCCACCGCCGCCGCCAGCCGCGTAGCGATCAGCTCATTCGCCAGCACCCGCAGATGCTGCGGATTATTCTGAAACTTCACCACCCAAAGCTTCCCATCGGCCCCCAGCATCAACTGGCTCTGCGCCCCACCCCGCATCCGACGAATCGCCTGCACCGCCAAAACCGCCAACCCGCATTCCCCCACAACAGAATACTAGCCGCCGAAAAACCGGGTGCCCCAGGTTCCGCATTTTGGGGCCTGGGTTTCTCTCCACCTTCATTCTCTTCTTCCCCAACAACTCCGCCCGAACCGCCTGCGCCACCGCCATAGCCATCAGGCAATCATCATGAGCCCCACTCACCGCCCCCGTCCTGCCCCCCGGCCATCGAAACAAAAGTCCTGCACTCCCCCAACAATCTCCTGCTAAAAAACAACCAAGGCGACTCCACCAGCAAAGCCCCCATCCGACTCACCATCCCTGGCTTATTCCCCGCCGTAGTCAACCATCCTGCGACTCCCCCCTGTTCATAAACCCGAGCGTAACGCTCAACGCTATCCAGATAAGCCACCACACCAGCCCCATGATTATTCCTCTCCACGGCAATCAATGCCCCGCCATACTCTCTGGCTATATCGGCAGAGACCCGCGCCAACTCCAGCGTCCCCAACCGCTGCTGCAGCTCCGCGCACTGCATCCCCGACTCCACATCGATCACCTGCACCGCCGCAAAGTCTCCATCCGCGCCGCCACCTGCCGTATCCACCGCAACCAGGTACTCCTTACCCGGCACCGGAGGCAGCCAAACCCGCAAAGCCCCACCTCGCCTCACCTCCACCGGCTCCGGAACCGCCCGCAACCGAGCCTCCACCGCCTCCACCTCAAAGCAGCACTCCCCCGTAGCCTTGAAGCAGCTCTCCGCATCCTCAGCAAACTCCTGCGACCGCAGCCCCCTGATAACTAGCCTCCAACCCACGCCGAAACCCAATCTGCTCCGCCGACAAACCATGCGCCAGCACCAGCGCCCGCTCATCCTCCCGCAAATCTGTAACCGCATCCGCTACATAAGCCTTTTCCATCCACCACGGAAAGAAGTGCTGCACCACAGCATCTCCCGCCGACTCGCGACTGCTCGCGCCGCTGCCGTCCACTCCTCATAGAAGCACCCATAAGCCCCATTCGGCGTAGACTCCATCACCATCTCACCCCCCGGAGCCAGCGCCGCCCGCAACCCCGCCAGCGTAGCCCCCGCATCCCCCGGCCACCGGCTCACCTCGCTGCAATGCAGATTCTGCACCGTCAATCCGCGCCCCGCATTCTGCATCCCCCGCACTCACCACGCGAAACTCACTATCCAGCGCCGGAAAGCACATCTGCCCCGAGTTAGCGATGCTCCGCTGCAGCGGCCCCTCCCGCAATTCCTTCGGCAGACACTCCCAGAACCGCTGCACCATCCGAAAGATCCCCTCCGCGGCCTCCCTCGTCTGCGCCACCTGCAGCGTCAGCACCCCAGGCTTCGTCACCGTCTTCAAAAAAAATCGTCCCGCCACCCACGTCGTAATCCCCATCTGCCGAGCCTTCAGCACAATATTCTGCCGCCCACGCTCCGCGTTCAAACGCCAACTGCACAGCATTCGCCTTCAACGGCCGCTCCACGCCCTCACGATCCCGCACACGCAGCAGACCCTCCGCATACTTCGCCATCAGCTCCGGCCGCGCCTCAAGCCTCGCACCCATCTCCAGCAAATCTTCAAGATCCCGCATTCCCCACCTCATCACCCGACTGCGGGCGCAGCCTCACCCCAAGGCCGCGCCCGCTCATCATTTACATCACCCAATGGCACCCGGAGCCACTCTTCGGATTCGGCACATCCCGCAGCGTCACCGTGCTATTACTCGGCACCGTAATCGCTGTCGCCAAACCGTTAATAGGCTGACCACTCTTGCCAACCACCGTCAACGTAAACGCCGACTGCGGATTGCTGATCGTATAAGTCGCCCCACTCGGCCCCGTGCAATCCGGCATCGTATACGCTGCATTGGCAGTCGGCGAAGCCGTCACCGCGCCATCGCTCGAAAGCATCTGATAGCTGGTCGCAGTAACAACGTTTGGATTCGACAACTTCGAACCGAAGTAATAGCTCAGAGTATTGTTGAACGCATTCGCGATACGAACATGCCCCGCATTCGTCGGATGAATCCCGTCCGCCTGGAAGTACGTCGCGTTCGCGTAAGCCCCATCCGCACCCAGCAGAGGATCGGCCGCCGTGTCGATCACTCCTTCTGCACCATTGGCTTGTGCCAGCTGCAGTATCTGGGCATCATAGCTGTTCTTGCTCGAATCCAGGCCATTACGAGAGAGCATCGTTGCGACAAACACGCGGCAACCGGCAGTCTTCAACACCTGAACTTCACCCATCAGGTTTGTCACTACCGAGTAGCTGTTAGCCGGTGTAGTCGAGCCGTAGTCATTCGTGCCTGCAAACACCGTAGCGATTGCGGGCCCATATTTCGTCTGGCATCGCGGAGCAACCCGTTGCGGCTCCGAGCTAGCCAGCGCCAGCGTCGTCGTAGAACCAATCCCCCAGTTCACCGGAGTAAACACAGGGAAGTTAGCCGGAGAGACCAGCGTAGCGTATGGAGTCGAAGCTCCCTGCCCAACCGTAATCGAGTCGCCAATAAAATTGATAGCCAGCGTCGGCGAGTAGTACGGTACAGGCGCCGTCACCACGCCACGACTCTTCACCTCTGCCTCAATCAACTTGCTCACCTGCGTGACAGTAGCTGCGCTCAATGCCGTCGGGTAGAACTGGGCGCGATACACCGTTCCCAGGATCCCTGAAGCCGCGAACGGCCCACTGCCCGAAGAACCCAGCGTAAAGTTGCCGGAGCTCTGCAGCAGCCCCGTAGCACCCTGCGCCGTATAACCGCACTCAACTCCGTCCACAAACTCGTGATCCACGCTTGTCCCCGAAACACCAAGCTCATAAGCAATCACATGGAACCCAGCCACCGACGTGTTGCACGAAGTGATCACCGAGCTCGTAAACATCGTTGGCGTCATCTGCGACGTCAGGTTATTGCTTGGCGAGTTGAGAGTATTGATCATCAGGTTCGCTCCTCCATTACCGAGCGAGCTGGTAATCAGCACAGGATAAGCATTCGCCGTCTGCGCCCCTGACGTAAGCGGTTGGTTATACACCGCTACAAAGAATGTCTGCGTTCCGTTCAGCGCAGAGGGCAGTAGGACGCCCTGGCCCGGCTGAAAAGTCAGCCCCAGCGTAGACCACGCAGGAGCATTCGCTCCGCTTCCCAGCGTCCCATCGTTCCCATTACCGCTCTGGTCCGTCAGCACACTCCCCGAGCCCTGCAGAAAGTTGTAATCCGCCGTCACCCCCGCTAGCGCTCCAATCCCTGCGCCGACTCCCACACCCAGCCCCCCACTGCTGCCCGAAGGCGTCGCCCAGGTCCCATCCTCACGTAGATAACGCGTCGTCCCTGCCGTCGCTCCCGGGTCCGGCACAGCTCCCTGCGCATGTCCGATTCCCGATCCCCCAAACACCGGCAGCCGCGCCGCACCAATCGTTCCACTCGTAATGTTCGAGCCGTTCACCGCGCCATTCAGCGTTGTCGCATTTATCGTTCCCGCGGTGAATCCCTGCGGCGTAAACCCATACGGTCGTTCCCCGCAGCGACATCGTCAACGCACTCGTCGTCGGATCGAAACTAACTGTATCCGTGGCCACGCTGCTGTCCAGCTCAAACAGGTTGTAGTGCGAGTTCCACTTCCCGCATCCATGCGAGTTGCAGTGCACCGTGAACACGCTCTGCTCGCCTGCACCCAGCGACATCGTCCGGTTCCAAACACCCTTCGCCTCATAGGCCCAATCAGGCGCCGTATGGGTTCCGCCGTTGCCAAGATAGTTTGTTGCCGGCGTTATATTCGTCACCGTCCAGCCTTGCAGCCCAGGTCCGTTGTTGCCCTCATACTGCATACCCGCTCGCGTATACGAGCTTGGCCGTGGCGTCGTCTGTCCAACAAACGTCAGATCCGCCGACATCTTCTCCTGGTAGTAGTGCGGCTGTTCCACTGCATCGTTCGCCGCCCAGGCAACGTTGTTCGGAGCAAGGGTCATCTGGCCGTCAACAGTCTTCGTCGCCGGATCGAGAACGCTCAGCACCTCCGCCATCGGATACAGCGCATATCCGCCCGTCAACACCGACATCGTTCCGCCCGTGCTCGTGCTGTTAGCTCCGTTCTGCGCATAGGTCAGCGTGTTCGGCCCTGTCGTTGTTACCACGTAGCTGCCGTTGTAGCTGCTATCGGTCACACCGCTTACCGTCAACGTCAGGCCATTCACATCCACGGGCAGGTTTCCCGCAGTCGTCACCGTCACAACATTGCCGCTGCGTGCGATCGAAGCTACATTCAGGTTCACATTCAGGTAAGCCGAAGTATGGCTCATCAGGCCCACTATCGGCGTAGCCCCCCCCGCGTAATAAAGCCCCGTAGCAGAGTACGACCCAATCACGGGAAACACCTGCCGTATCCCTGAAGCCGTATCCACCGTCTGCTCCAGGCCATAACCGCACAACCCGCCCATCGCCACCGTCGCAGGCAGTTGATGCGCCTTGTTCAGAGTCATCTGCAGATGCGTACCATCGATCACCGTATAGTTCGCCATCTCGTAGTTCTGCGCGTTCGCTCCGTTGATCGCATCGCTCACGCAAGCCACTCCACTCGTCTGTGGTGCTGCCGCCGTGTTCGTTGCAAAACCCGCAGTCACTCCGCTCGTTGCAATCGCCACCGTCACCGTACCAGGAGCCACATTGTTTGCCTGCGAAGGAATAGACTGCGCCGTCTGGAAAAACACGCTCACCGGAAAGGCGCTCCCATTGAACGCAGCCGAAGCATGTGGCCCACTCGCGCCAACGCCCGTCACCACACCCGCCGTCAACACCTTCGCCGGATTCTTATCGATCAAAAAACGTCCGTCTCCCTGCGTCCCCGGCGCCGAACTCACCGCCACCGTCACGCTCGTCGATCCCGTCGTGCATCCGCTCGAGCATGTCCCCTGGAACACCAGCGAGTCTTCTAGCACCTGCAGATCCATCGGATGCGTCGCCTCATCCGCGTTGTCCCGAAAACCTCCCGAAGCTATAAGAAACTCCGACCCGATCAAACAGTCGCCCACCCCATAACAATTCGTCACCATAGGCGCCAGAACATGCTGCCCCTGCGTGTTATACGTTCCATTCACCATCAGCGCGCTATAGCCCGTCTTGAAGTACGGAATCTGGCTGTCAATGCCCTGCGGAAACTGATTCGATCCCCCAGCCAGTCCGCGGTGATTAATCACCAGCCCAATCGACCCCGGATCTTCATTCACCACTTGTGGCTGCAACATCGCATCGATATGCGTCGATGTCACATCGATCACCTGACCCGCTTCCAGGCCCGGCGTCACCACGCTTGCAGGATTCATATAGGTGTCGCGTCGCTGTCCGCCTCGAGTGTCCTCCACATGCGTCTGGTCATTCCACTGCGTCGATGTATACAACTCACCCGAGGCATAGCTCTGCTCCGCCTTCACCTCGCACCCGCCCGTGCAATCGGCACTGGTCACAGCATTCGCGATGCCATCATCCCCTCGTCCGCTGATGTACTGGCTCGCATACTCCACTCCATTCAGGTGGTTTGCCTCGAGCATTGTTCCCACAGGCTGCGCAACCGTCTGGGTAGCCGCCGGCAGTATCGCAACCTTCTGCGACAGGCCACTCGCCAGCGCTGTCACATTCGTATCCACATACTGTTTATCCGCAGCCTGCAGCGGCGACGTAGGATCACCCGGCAGCACCAGCGCCCCTGTCATCGTATCGCCGCTCTTCAGCACGTACGGCGTCGAACTATCCAGCGGATGACCCGAGATCGCCGTCGCAATCGCTGTGTCGACATAGCTCTTGCTTACCGTCTGCATCGCCACCGACGTAGGCAGAACCGTGCTCTTCACCGCACTCAAATGCACCGGCGTCGAGCTCGAAGGAACCACCCAGAACTCCCGGCTCACGGTCCCATCATCCAGGTGATACACCACGGTGTAATAGCTCCCGATAGGCGTAGCCCCTGCATTCGGCGCTAGCTGCACACTCAGCAATCCGCCCGTCGCAATCGTCACAGACGTGCTCCCACTCGGAATCGTCTGTCCCGTAGCACTCGAAAACGCCGGCCAGCTAATAAGTACGGTGCCAGTCGCCGCCGTTCCATCCGCCCGATAAATCGTATCTGTAACAGTAGTAGTAGCAATAGAGCTTTGCCCCACCGCACTCACCGTCACCACTGCCAGCAACATCCCCACCAGCATCCATCCTCTAAGCGTCCAATGCATCATCATCCCTTTCACACCTCGACTGTCTGCTTTCTTCTGTCTTTGCAGCTGCTCTTCCCCAACCCAGCCACAAACGAACGGGTGCCCCATCCTTCGCGTGGTTTTATCGCGCGAAGGGTGGGAATGTATAGACCTCACCCAGCCAGCTCTTGCTTCTAGGTAGCCCAAACACAAAGCTCACCCCGGCAAATAACTCCTGAAACAAAGCACCGAAGCCCCATCATTCGCATCCTTCACAGGCAAAGCCCGAAAAGCCCCCACCAACCGAACCTTCTCGAGCGCCCCTGCCAAAGTCTCCGTCATCTCCGCCGCCCCCTGCATGGCCTGCAGCCGCGGATAGTGATAGATCACCCGATCCCCCTGCTCCCCATCCAAACAGAACAACCCCGACCACTCCTGAAAGAACCCACCACCCTCGCGATCCACAAACCCAACCAGCCTGCTCACCTTCATCCCCGCCGCCGGAACCCCCGCCAGCAAGGGAGACTCAAGCTCCAGCGCCCCATTCGCAATCGCAACCACCCGCCCTACATTCAGCGAAACCCGCCGAACATAATTCACATCAACTGAAGCAGCCGAGCCAACATAAGCCCCACTCACTCCACTCCCCACAAACCCAACCTGCCCCGCATAATCCACATCCACAGCAACCAGATCCCCCACAACAAACCCGCTCGCCGCCGCCGTCCCCACATTCAACGACGCCGCCGTAGACCCCGCCACCAAAGCCACCGCCGCCGCCGCAACCCCGCCACTCCCATTCGCCGCCGCCCCACCAGTAGTCCGCAGCAGATTCATCTGTTGCGACCCCGCCGCCAAAGCCATCTGCAACTTCCCCCAGCTCTCAAACTCCAGCGTTACCGTAGCCTCCACCTCAGTCAACACCTGGCTCTGCACCATCGCCGGAGCCCCCGCCCGCAACGCCCCAACCTTAGTCGCACTCTTCCGCGCAAACCCCGCACACCAACCCAAATCCACCCACGGCGCAGGCGGCAAATCCAACGCAAATCCTCCCATCTGCGCCGCATCAAAAACCGTAGGCACCCCCGCCGCACGATTCACCGGAGCAAAATAAGCCCGCACCCGCCGCACCACCGGAACCAAGTTATCTCCACTCACAGCTCACCCGCTTCCTGGTAGCAAAACACCTCAACGTTCGCCACCTGCTCCAGCCGCTCTCCATTCACCGTCGCAGCCCCAAACGACACATCCCCCCACCACACATTCGTTCCCATCGCCACCGCCGGCGAAGCCGCATAATTCATCTTCCCCACGTTCTGCGGTCGCGCATTCACCGCAGCTACCAAGCTCCCCACTCATCGCCGCCAACAGCCGCCCGCGATCCATCCCACCATTCCCCGCACTACCATCCGTCGCATAACGAATCTCGCACCCCATCACCACCAGCGGCAAAGCGCCCTCCGCATCCACACGAAGCCCCGTCCACCGCAGTCGAAAAACATCCGCCGGCGCATTCGCAGAAGCCAGCTCGTTCTCCTCCACCAGCAAGCCAGGCCGCACCACACCCCTCACCAGCATCGTCCGCGCCGGATTCACCGCGGCCAGCCTGTCCCGCAGCGTCACATAAAACGTATCTCTGGCATTCTGCATAAATAAGTAACCCTTTCAGTAGCAAATAATCAAACCCGCAAACCAACCGGCTCCCGCAACGCAATCCGATAGATAGCCGGAGCTCCACCCAACTCCGTTTCCGCCACGGACTCCACCTCCATCAGCACTCCATCCACCAGCACGCCAAACGCATCGGCAAACAGAACACTCGCCGCCGAATACCCCATCGACCCCACCAGCGCATTCACCGCATTGGCCGAAACCAGCATCGTCCGCCCCGCCGCACTCCCCCGCTCCAGCACCACCGGAGCCAGCTCCACATCCTGAAACTCCGGCACCGCCAAGCCCAACTGCTCCGTAACATCCCCAGCACTAGCCGGAGCAGGCATGCGCAGCATCACCGCTCGCCCGCCAACACCGCGCAGCAGAACATCCGCTGCCCTTCGCATCGCCACGGCACTCATCAACAGATCCGCCATCGCATCACCCCAGCCTCTCCGCCACATAAGGCCGCAGCATCGCCTGCACCTGGGCATCCACCAGCACGCCGCTGAAGTACTCCATCTGCATCTGTTCCATCCGGCTGCTCTTCACGTTCATCGCCGGAGTCGCCTGTGCATTCTTCACAATCTGTGCACAAGCCACCTTCACCGCCGCAGGAATCACAGCGAAGCCCGACGTATACGTCACCTCGACCTCGTTGTAGTTCAGTCCCAGAAAGTTCTGCGGAAACGTCAACTCGCCCGTAGCCTCATTCACATCCACACTCGCCACATCCAGCACATTCCAACTTCCCGGCACGCTAAACGCCCACGCAATCTGCTCGCGAAACGGATCAACCATCTCACCCCGCCGAGGCCGTCCATATCGCACTCGCACACCCACCAGCGCCGAGTCCGCCCCAACCGCCGCAGCCAGCGGACGATAGCTCAACCGAACCGTCTGCGCCCCAGCCGTCAACCGCATCCGTTCCACATACTCGGTCACCACCAAACTAGGCCGCCTGCAATGCGCCTCAATCAACGCCGAAGCCATAGCAACCCAGTCATCCGTAGTCTCCGCCGCCAGCCCATACTGCACATACTCCGAAGGCAACAAATAACCCACACCCACCCCCATAAAAAACAGAGGCTGGCACAAAAATCACCAGCCCCTGCAGATTTCTACTCCCTACTCCCTATCCCCTACACCCTGTCTTAGCGGTCTACGAGCACCTGATAGTGCGCATAGTTCGCACCCTTCACCACAAGCCCACCAAACTTCACCACCACATACTGCGAAGCCAGCGAACCCGGAACACCCAGTTGGAAGATCCGCGGATTCGGATCGCTCAACCAGTGATACTCAATCAGGTCCTCGGTCACGATGTAAGCCGGCAGCACAGCCGAGCCCGAACCAGGAGTACCCGTATAGCTCAGCGTCCACTCAGGAATCAGCGGAATATCGCCCGCCTGCGTCGAAAGCGTCTTCACCGAAAGGCCCGCCGCAATCTCCCTCGTGTTCAGCACAACATTGAACTCAGCCTTCATCTCGCGATCGATCAAATCCAGCAGCACCGGATTCGCATAGATCGCAGTCGGACGAACACCATACGAGCTATTCGCAACCATCTGTGCAATCGTCGACTTGAAGCCATCGACAATGCTCTGGCTCGTACCGATCGTCGTAGTATTTCCACCCGCAGCAATCTGCGCAGCCGCGCCAAAATACTGCGCCGTAGTAGGCGAGCTCAGACTGGTATCGCTGCCATTCCAAAGCGCAACGTCATGCGTCCGCAGAACACCATCGACCGTATCTGCAAGGTCCTTCGCCTGCAGATAAGCAAACTGGCTCTGCTGTTGGCCAAGCTCAATATCGAACAGGTTGTAATTGATCTGAGCCACCAGCGCCTTCAGCGGAACACTGCGCTCCACGCGAGTAGGAGTCACCAGCGGAGCAACAATATTGCGCGGATCAACGAACCCTGAAGAGGCAGCAGGCGAAGGAATCGCCGTCTCCTCAAAGAATCGTGAAGGATGCCCCGTAGCCGGAACCTGCTTAATCCGCTGCCCAAATGCACCTCGACGCCGAACGATATCCGTAATCTCCGACTGATACAGCGGAACCTCAATCGCACCAGGTCCCAGGTAATCCGCCGCCGCATGAATCTCAGTAAACTTCGCGTTCATCATTTCTCCCTTTCGAAAAACAAAAAGGGCGCAGCCAAAGGCCACGCCATTCAAAAATCATTACGTTTCACCGGCAATCGCAAACAACAATCACCGCAATCATCTCCATCGCCAACGTCGTCATCCTGACCCTGAGCGAAGTCGAATGGGGAAGGATCCCTGTATTTGCCGTTGCCGTTGCTGTTGTCGTTACTGTTGCCGTTGCCGTTGCCGTTGTCGTCGCCGTTGCCCTTGCACCTGAGGTAGGTCCGGGCTTTAGCCCGGACACTCTCGGTGGTGAAGGAAAAGGGGGCTTTAGCCCCTGAGGTATGCCTTCGCTACCCCAGCAACCCCGCCCGCATCAGCTGAGCCTTCACCGCAAACCGCTGCTCCATGCTCAAGCTCACCAGCGCCGCATCCAAAGCCCCAGCCTCCATCGAATCCACAGCCACACCCTGCTTCGCCAACAGAGCACTCATGCTCACCGGCAAAGTCTTCCGTCCATTTGTAACCGCAACAGGAGCAGAAGCCTTCAACTCCGCAATCTGAGCCTCAGCAACAGCCAGCCTCTCTTCCAGATCGGCATCCACAGTAGCCGAAATCCTTCCAATCGAAGCCTCAGCATCCTTCTGCCGTTCGGCCAGCCGTTCCACCGCCTGCTCCAGCAAGCCAGCAGCCGCAGCCAAACGCTGCACAAACGCACCAAGCTCGTCCTTCATCTCCATCTCCATACTTTTCTCCCTTTCGTCCCACCACATCAGTCCACCCACTGAATCTCGTTAGGCTGCAGATGCCGGCGTCTGCTGCACATTCAAAATCGCCACCACAGCCGACACCACATTCGCCACATAGTTCGCATCCACCGTAATCCCGGCCTTAGCCAGCAACGTAGTCACGGTTGACTCCGTAAGCACCAGCACCTCAGCCAGCTTTTGCGCACCCGTGCCGCTCTGCGCACCGCTGGCCGCATACTTCTGCTCCACCAGCAGCACTGCGGTCTGAATCAACGAAGTAGCATCAGCAACCTCATTCGCCACCGGAGCCGCTGCAGGAAACAGCAACCCAACCAGCTTCTCCACCGGAACCGCATAAGTCACAGCCCACTTCAAACCCTTTTCAAAGCCCTTGCCCACAGCCTCCAACACACTCAAAAAACTCATCCATCCCCCATATAGTTATGCCGTTGTAGTACTTGCCGTTGCCTCTGAGGTAGGTCCGGGCTTTAGCCCGGACACTCCCAGCCTCCAAGAAAGAAAGGGGCTTTAGCCCCCGAGGTATGCCTTCCAATCCTCGCTGCTGCTTCTTCTTCGACAGAAGACCGTTGCCTTTCATCCGCGTTCATCCGTGCTAATCCGCGGTCATACTACCGAGCCAAAGCCACCCGCCGCGAAGCCCCCACCGGCCTCTTCAAACGAAAGCTAGTACTCCGGTAAGCCGCCTTATCCCGCAGCAGAATCGCCGCCCCCGTAAAAGTAGCCCGAGTCAGAGTCCAGATCTGCGCCCGCATATCGGCCACATGCGCATCCGCCAGCTCATAGCTCATCCCCATCGCCCCTTCCACCTGAATCTTCGCCTCCATCTCCGGAAAGTCTCGAGCAAACAGATAGCCCGCAACCGTCAGCCTCTTCCCATCCACCTCAGCCGCGGTAATGATGCCGCACTTCTGCCGCGCATCATGCCCATCCCACCCGGCCTTGTAGTCCACCGCCATGCCGAGCAAACTAGGCAGCGCCGCCTCCGCAGCCGCACGCGTCAACACCACCCGATGTCCCTTCGCCCCATTCGGAGCCTTGTCGCTGGCCACATCCACCAGCGTCAACACACCCTCAAACGGCAACCGGTTCGGATGCCCATGCACCTCCGGAAACTCCACCGCCATAGCCCGCATCTCCAAACCCGCAGCCTTACGAAAACCCTCTCGCCCGCCGCAAGCCAGCCCGGTACCACGCCGATGAAGCCGATCAACCTGTCCCATTCCGACCTCCCTTAATTTCCGTCGCCCCGACCAACTACCCTTACTCCGACCAACTACCTCATCCCAACCAACTACGTCATCTCGAACAACCACGTCACCTCGACTAATTACCCCTCACCCAAACCAACTACGTCATCTCGACCGAAGGCGGCGAAGCCGCCGTAGTGGAGAGATCCCTGTATTTCGCTCTTGTCCTTGCCGTTGCATTTGCTGTAGCCGTTGTTCTTGCACTTGCCTCTGAGGTAGGCCTGGGCTTTAGCCCAGGCATCTAGAGAGCAACAAAAAAGGGGCTTTAGCCCCTGAGGTTTGCCGTTGTCGTTGTCTGTTTCAATCGCTGCGTTGAAGCGCCCCTCACTCCGGCTCCTTCGTCATATCCAGCAACCGCCTCACCACACTCTTCCCCCGTCGCTTCTTCGGCACCGGCATCTCCCCCTTATCCAGCCCACCAAGATTCGCCAGCATCTTCATATGCGCCACGCTGCCCTTCTTAGCCTCTTCCGCAAACGCCTCCACAATCGCCGGCAGCGCCTCCGCCACCCTCTTCCGTGTAAACGTCCTGCAGTACCGAGGCCGCGGTGCACTCACCGCGGCCTTCGTCTCCTGCTTCACGTCGTCCACCCCATCCTCCCGAACAAACCGTCCACCCCGTCGTTTCCTCTCCATTTCAGCCCCCAAAGCAAAACGGGAGAGCAGCCATCAGGCGCTCTCCCGTTCATTTCTTACTTACATTTATAGAATAGCAGTTGGAGTAAAACTCCCACGCAAAATCCAAGACAAAAGTTACTGCAATTGAATCAAAGAGTTACAGGTAAAATCCGGTTTTCCACCTCTTGACAAGCAATCAGAGGCTCCAGAAGTTTGCGTTCCAGGAACAGCTCCGTCAGCAGGTCCAACGCATCGGAGTATCCCCGCGTTACCGTCCAAAGATGCAGCCCCATCATCCCGGCCGTCTCGCCATGCGAATATTCCTGCAAAGCGATCCGTTCGATCAAAAGTTGCTGTTCCTCATCCAGCGTTGCCAGGCACTTCTCCACGTCGTGCACAAAAATCACCACGTCGTCGAAGCCCTGCACCCGGTAGTTCGTCACCTTGCCCCGGAACATCTCACGTCCCAGCAGCGAAGGCGCACGCCCCGCCTCCATCGACATCTTCAGGTACCTTCGCAGCAGTCCTTCCGTGTATTTACGGTAGAAAGCCAGCTCCGGAGCCGTCTTACGCCGCTCCACCACAGTCTCAGCTCGAGCCTCAGTAGCCCAAACCACAGGAAGAATCATCACGGCTGCACTCATCGAGCACCTCCTGTTGTTCCAACGGCTGCTCTGCATCGTGAAACCCGCGCCAACCGCGGCCTTCCACCGGCATGCTTCCGTCCGGGAGACGGAAACCCAGCCAGCCGTCCTGCACACCCACGGCAGTAAACCTCTACCACCGCGTCATTGCGGAGCCAAAGCCCTCCGCATCCTTCGCATACCTTCAAATTCACGCGCAAGTACTTCATTTTGTTCCCTTTCAAACGAAAGTTCTCCCCCGACGGGCCTCAGTGTTTTTCAGCGGTCGAATGGGCCCGCTCAGGTTGCTATGAAATGCCCTAAACCCTTTCGTAAGACTCTCTTGGCCTTATCGAACCGGTTCCGGCATTATGTTGGTGCGGTTGTCGTACCTTGGGAAAATCCTTCACCTACAAACTTCTTCCACCCTTTGGCCCAGCCCCAGACGAGATTCATCCTTCTTCAAAGACAACTCCTCTTCCTCTGATCCGCTCAAATGGAAAGTCTCAAGGTTATAGCTTTAGACAAATTCTCTGTCAATAGTTATCTTTCCTCAGGCCCAAAATGGAAATAAATGCAATTATTACAGCGTCTTGCACAAGAAATGCGTTGCACAAAGCTAAGTTTTCGCCTAATCTTCGTCTAATTGAGTGATATGGTTCGCCACAAGATATCCAAACCTATGAACTTTCAAGACCTGCACGAACTTCTCCGCCTTGAACTCCAACGCCGCATCGAACGCGGCATCCTCACCGGCAGCCGCCTTGCCCATCAGGCCGGCTTCCAGCAGGCCCACATCTCCAACTTCCTCAACCGCAAGCGAGCACTCTCCCTCGAAGGCCTCGACCGCGTTCTCGCCTCCCAAAACCTCACGATCGACCAGATCCTTCCCCTCGAACTCACCGCAGCCGCTCCCACGCCAGTTAGCGATCCCACAGAAGTTGTACCCGTAGTCTCCGCCTCCGTAGCCATGGACGACGCCCGCGTCCCACCCTCAGCCATCATCGAAACCATCCAGGTTTCCGCCTCCCGCCTCAACGACAACCGCTCCCGGCCCTCCACCAAACACGCCCACTGGCAGCGCTTCCTCGCCATCCGTGCCGACGCCCAGCAAGCCGCCGCCATGGAGCCGCTGATCACCACCGGAGCCATCGCCGTCCTCGACCGCCACTACAACTCGCTATCCCCTTACCGGGCCCATCAACCCACGCTCTACGCCGTCCGCTGCGGCGCCGCGCTCTTACTACGCTTCGTCGACTACGACGAAGGCCGCCTCATCCTCCGCCCTTATTCACGCGAGTTCCCCGTACAACTGCTCCCACTAGCCGCCCACGAGTCCCCAGCCGACTACATCATCGGTCGCGTCTGCATGATCTTCTCCGAACTCTAACTTTGCCGTTGCCGTTGCCGTTGCCGTTGTCGTTGCCGTGGCGGTTGCCGTGCCGTTGCCTTTGCCGTTGTTTGTTCTACCTGCCTCCTGAATCCGAAGCGGCAACCCACTACAGCGTCACGAACCACTTGCATCAAGCAAGTAAAAGTTGCTAATTTGCCCATTAAAACCAATCGCCGATCCTCTATCCGCTCGATGAAATCAACCCCGCAAAGGAGCAAAGCATGAGCAGCGTAAGACTACTGGTAGGCACTCGCAAGGGAGCATTCGTCATCACCTCTGACGGCAAGCGCAACGCCTGGAAGATCAGCGGCCCTCACTTCGCCGGATGGGAGATGTACCACCTCAAGGGCTCTCCCGTAGATCCCAACCGCATCTATGCCTCGCAGTCCAGCGGCTGGTTCGGCCAGATCATCCAGCGCTCCAACGACGGCGGCCAAACCTGGGAGCCCGTCGGCAACAAGTTCGCCTACGACGGCGTCCCCGGCACCCACCAGTGGTACGACGGCACGCCCGCACCCATGGGAGTTCAAGCGCGTCTGGCACCTCGAGCCCTCTCTCACCGATCCCGACACCGTCTACGCCGGCATCGAAGACGCCGCTCTCTTCCGCTCCACCGACGGCGGGCGCCAACTGGACTGAGCTCTCCGGCCTCCGCGGTCACGGCTCCGGCCCCCACTGGGCACCAGGAGCCGGCGGCATGTGCCTCCACACCATCATCCTCTCGCCCTCCGACCCGCAGCGCATCGTCATCGCCATCTCCGCCGCCGGAGCCTTCCGCACCGACGACGGCGGCCAAACCTGGCGTCCCATCAATCAAGGCCTTCGCTCCGCACAAATCCCCGACCCCACCGCCGAAGTCGGCCACTGCGTCCATCACATCGCCATGCACCCCAGCCGCCCCTCCACGCTCTACATGCAGAAGCACTGGGACGTCATGCGCTCCGACAACTCCGGCGACACCTGGCACGAAGTCAGCGGCAATCTCCCCACCGACTTCGGCTTCGCCATCGACGTCCACGCCCACGAGCCCGAAACCATCTACGTCGTCCCCATCAAATCCGACTCCGAGCACTTCCCCCTCGACGGCCAGCTTCGCGTCTACCGCAGCCGCACCGGCGGCGACGAGTGGGAGCCGCTCACCAAGGGCCTCCCGCAATCCGACTGCTACGTCAACGTCCTCCGCGACGCCATGGCGGTCGACACACTCGACACCTGCGGCATCTACTTCGGCACCACCGGCGGCCAGGTCTACGCCTCCTCCAACGCCGGTGACGACTGGTTCCCCATAGCCCGCGACCTACCCGCCGGTCCTCTCCATTGAGGTCCAAACTCTCCCATGAACCAGCATCAAGTCCGTGTCGATCTACCCGCGCATCTCCGCACCCTCGCGAAGATAACCGGCGAAGTCTCCCTCGAAATCGAAGGACCCATCACGCAGCGCACCATCATCGACGCACTCGAATCCCGGTACCCCGCACTCAGCGGAACCATACGCGACCACTACACCCAACAGCGACGCCCTTTCCTGCGCTTCTTCGTCTGCGAGCAGGACATCTCCCACGAATCCCCCGACGCTCCACTCCCCGAAGCCATCGTCTCAGGCATCGAACCCTTTCTCATCATCGGAGCCACCGCCGGCGGCTAACCGCCGTGCATTCTCCCGCGCTCCCTGCAAAAATCTCACATCTCGCTGCAAACCTGTAGAAGTCCCGCCGAATCTGCGCGAACCTTCATGCATGAAAGCCTCCTACCAACTCTCCCCAGCGCCTCGTCCTCCTGATACTTCTCTCACTATCGACATTCGCCCAGCAGGCACGACCGCCCGAGCTGCTTCTAACGACGATCAATATCGTGCAGCAAGACCTCTCCGTCGCCTACACCAACACCGCAGAAGCTCTTCGCAAGCCTCAACTCACCAATGCGAAAGCCTCCGTTGCAACAGCGGAGTGCAGCTTCCATAGAGCTCTCGCGCGCGTATCAGCTTGCTATCGACATCGTGACCCGCAACTACGGCCCGCGTTTCATCACACTGGGAGTCGTATACGCACTCCGCGCTCAGGTCCTTGACTACATTGGTGATCACCATCAGGCCCTCTCCGACTATCAGCACGCTCTCTTGTTCCTCAAACATGCTCCCGGCAGAGACACTCCCGCCTACCTGACTGTTCAGCTCGCGTACGTCCGTTCACTTCGCAAGTGCGGTCTCAATCAGGAAGCCTCGCATCTCGAACAAGTAGCGAAGGCTTCCCCGGCAAACGTTCGCATTCAACAGTGCGCTGGCTGTACCATTAGCGCAGAAAGCTCCCGGTGAGGTTGGCATGAAGCAACTGTTAACCCGTAGCAATATCCCTCCCCACACGTCCAAAACCGGCTCTCTGCCCTTTCGCGGCGCCGTCGTCATCTTCGCCGCAACCGTCGTCATGACCTTCGTTACCGCCGTCGAGTGTCACGGCTACCTTGCTCTCGTCCATCCAGACGCTACCGTCGCCTCGCTTCTTGTCTTCGCGGCCATTTACTGGCTCTGGTGGGGAGTCCTCGCCATTGCGATGTGGGCCCTCGGCCAACGCTGGCCCTCCAGTCTCTCCTGCACAGCGTCCGCTTTGATGTTGCACTCCATCGCCGCCTGCCTGTTAGGCGTCACCCATCTTGTCTTATTGCAGCGATACGTCAACTACTCCGCCAAACACTGGGGAGATCCTGGCGCACCGCCACTCGACTACCTCACCGTCGCGCGCTTCGGCCTCGAGATTCTGCTCTACGCATTCCTCTTCGGTATCTCCGGCCTGCTCCGCGTGCAGTCGCAGTCGCAAAGAGACGCCCTCCGTTCGCTCGAACTGGAAAAGCAACTGTCACAGGCACAATTAGCCGCACTCCAAATGCAGATGGAGCCCCACTTCTTATTCAATACACTCAACGCCGTCACCACCCTCGTCGAACTCAAGCGAAACGACGAAGCCAGCGAAACCCTCGCCCATCTCAACACCATCCTCCGCAAGACGCTCCAGCGCAACGTTCCCGAAAAAATCCCCTTCGCACAGGAGCTCCAAGTCGTCGAGAGCTATCTCGCCATTCAGCAGGTCCGCTTCGCCGATCGCCTCCACGTCAAAATCGAGACAACGCCCGAAGCCCTCGAAGGCCTCGTCCCCTGTTTCCTCCTCCAGCCCATCGTCGAAAACGCTATCCGCCACGGCATCTCCCGTGTCGAAGGCTATGGCCTCCTCGAGACCTCAGTCGAGCGCATCGGCGACACTCTCCGGCTCCGCGTCCGCGACAACGGCCCCGGCCTGAACGGCTCATCGACGAACCCCGGTCATGGCATAGGCATCCAGAACACTCGCGATCGCCTCTCGTACTTTTATCCGGATGCATACCACTTCGCCGCCATCGAACCCGAACGTGGAGGATACGAGGTCACCATCCAGATCCCCTACGAGCGTCAACCCGCATGACCCTCAGAACCGTCATCACCGACGACGAACCACTCGCGCGCGAGCGCCTCAAACTCCTCCTGTCTCGCGACGCCGACATCGACGTAGTTGCCGAGTGCAGAAACGGCAAAGAGACCATCGCCCGTCTCAAATCCGCACCGGCGGACCTCCTCTTCCTCGACATCCAGATGCCGGGCGGCGGTGGCTTCGACATCATCGACGCAGTCGGCCTACCTCACATGCCTCCAACCGTCTTCGTCACGGCGCACCACGAGTTCGCCGTCAAAGCCTTCGCCGTCGAAGCCGTCGACTACCTCACCAAGCCCATCGAACCCGTACGCCTCCAGGAAACGCTTTGCCGCGTCAAAGCACACCTCGCTGGCAAAATTGCTCTCCTCACGCAACAGCAGCTATCCCAGGCACTGGCGGCCCTGCAAAACTCACCCCGTGACGAGAAACCCTATCCCGAGCGCTTCATCGTCCGCGACGGTGCCAAAGACGTTCTCATCAACGTGGGCGACATCGACTGGATCGAAGCCGCGGACTACTACTCCTGCCTCCACGTCGGCAGCAGAAAGTACATGCTGCGCGAGAGCATCAAAGAGCTGAGCGACAAACTCGATCCCGCCAAATTCGTCCGCATCCACCGCTCCGTCATCGTAAAGATCGCACAGGTCCAGGAGATACACCGCGACGGCCGCGCCGAATACTTCGTCGTCCTCACCAACAATCAACGCCTCCGAATGAGCAAAGCCGGCTGGAAAAACCTAACCGCCACCAACAGCGCATCCTAACCGCAGCCGCTGCATTTGCCCTTCCCCTTGCCGCTGCCGTTGTTGTTGGCGGTGTTGGTGTTGCCGGTTCTTTTTGTTTGTCATCCCGTAGGGATCTGCGGTTGCCGCTTGCGTCGTTGCTGTTGCCGTTGTCGTTGCTGCTGCTGTTGCCCTTGCCGTTGTCGTTGCCCTTGCCGTTGCTGTTGCCGTTGTCGTTGCTGCTGGTGTTGCCCTTGCCGTTGCTGTTGCCGTTGTCGTTGCTGCTGCTGTTGCCCTTGCCGTTGTCGTTGCCCTTGCCGTTGTCGTTGCCCTTGCCGTTGCTGTTGCCGTTGTCGTTGCTGCTGCTGTTGCTGTTGTCGTTATTTCCGAACCAGCCACAAAAGATCGGGTGCCCCATCCTTCGCGTGGTTTTATCGCGCGAAGGGTGGGAAGTAATACTGTCAACCCACCAGTCGTTGCTGTTGCATTTGCTCTTGTCTCTGAGGTAGGCCTGGGCTTTAGCCCAGGCATCTAGCGAGCAACAAAAAAAGGGGCTTTAGCCCCCGAGGTTTGCCGTTGTTCTTGCTGTTGCTTTTCTTGCTTGTCATCCCGTACAAATCTGCTTTTGTATTTGCCTTTGTCGTCGTTTTGTCGTCATTCTGAGCGCAGTGAAGAATTCCTGTATTTGCCTTTACCCTCGTCGTTGCTTTTAGGTGGGAGCGCAGGGCTTCAGCCCTGCGAAAAAAACCTCCACAGCACAAGGGGCTTTAGCCCCGGGCCTTCTCTCCATTTCCGCAAGAGTGACGCAAAGCGCCACCCACCCAACCCCACTTGATAAACTGAATAAATGCTCTCAAGGCTTTACGCGAAGTGGATGTTCTCCTGGGAGACTGCCCTCACAACCCGCGACACCAACCGAATCGTCCGCCCCGTCGAATGGGGCTTCGACTGGCTCAACGACCCCCAGGCCCCGCTCGCAGCCACGGACGATCTCTCCCGAATGATCGCCCTCAACGATCAAATCGTCCACAACGCCGACGCGTTCTACGGCTACGAAACCCCCACCGACTTCCGCCTCGAACGCCGCCACCCCCAGCTCTTCCCCACCAACGTCCGCCCCGAAACCCTCGCCCAGGACGCCGAGCTAAAACTCCAGGCCGCCGTAGGCGAACTGGAAGAAGCCGACTTCCTCCGCTTCACCTCGCCCATCCGCACCATCTATCCCGAGAACGACACAGTCAACGCCCGCTGGTACCCAGCCTCGCCTGAAAAACAAGCAGGCAAGCCCAAACAAGCCATCATCGTCATGCCCCAGTGGAACGCCGACGCCTTCTCGCCACAACGCGCTCTGCACCCTCTTCAACCGCTTCGGCATCTCGGCCCTGCGTCTCTCCAAGCCCTACCACGACATCCGCCGCCCCGCCGAGCTCGAGCGCTCCGACTACGCCGTAAGCTCCAACATCGGCCGCACCATCTCCGCCTGCCGCCAGGCCGTCATCGACATCCGCTGCTGCATCGACTGGCTCCAACAGCAAGGCTACGAACAGTTCGGCGTCCTCGGCACCAGCCTCGGCAGTTGCTACGCCTTCATCGCCGCCGCCTTCGACCCACGCATCCAGGTCTGCGCCTTCAACCACGCATCCACCTGGTTCGGCGACGTAGTCTGGACCGGCCAGTCCACCCGCCACGTCCGCGAAGCCTTCGAGCAGGCCGGCCTCACCCAGGACACAGTCCGCGAGATCTTCACCAGCATCTCCCCCATGTCCTACATGGACCGCTTCGCCGCCAACCCCAAGCGAGTCCTCGTAGTCCACGCCACCTACGACCTGACCTTCCTCCGCGAGTTCTCGCTCGACGTCCTAACCAACTTCGACCGCCACAAAGTCGACTACGTCTCCAAAGTCCTCCCCTGCGGCCACTACACCACCGGCGAAACCCCCTACAAGTACATCGACGGCTGGTACCTCGGCTCCTTCATCCACAGCGCCTTCAAACGCCTCGCTACGAAGCCAAATACACCATAGAACCGGGTGCCCCATTCATGCGGTTTCATCGCATGAGTGGGCATTCGCGCTACGCGCGAACCGCTTTCCTTCCCCCAAAATAAATCCCAAAATCCTGCAAAAAATCCCCCCGCTAAAAACCGTCCTCCCACAAACCAGCTTTCCCACCCAATCCACCACATCTACACCACAAAAACACCACGCCGAAACACCAATTTCCCCAAAAACCCCCAGCAAAAAGCACAAAACACCACACCAAAAAAAATCCCCGCATAAAATACCAACATGCCCATCGACCTGAACGCGACCCTAGCCGCCTCCGACCCCGACATCGCAGCGCAAATAGAAAACGAGATCGTCCGCCAGCACGAAGGCCTGGAGATGATCGCCTCGGAAAACTTCGTCAGCCGCGCCGTCCTCGAAGCCGCAGGCACCGTATTCACCAACAAATACGCCGAAGGCTACCCCGGCAAGCGCTACTACGGCGGCTGCGAGTACGCCGATGTCGTTGAAAACATTGCCCGCGACCGCGCCAAAAAACTCTTCAACGCCGAGCACGCCAACGTCCAGCCCCACTCCGGCTCGCAGGCCAACGCCGCCGCCTGCATGACCCTCCTCACCCCCGGCGACACTATCTTAGGATTGGACTTAGCCCACGGCGGCCACCTCACCCACGGCCACAAGCTCAACTTCTCCGGCAAGCTCTACCGATGTCGTCGGTTACCAGGTCCGCAAAGACACCGAAACCGTTGATTACGATGAACTTGAAGCCACCGCCCTCCGCGAAAAACCCAAGATGATCATAGGCGGAGGCAGCGCCTACCCGCGCCAATTCGACTTTCCCCGCATGCGCGCCATCGCCGACAAAGTCGGTGCCTACCTCATGGTCGATATGGCTCATTTCGCAGGACTTGTAGCTGGTGGCGTCCACCCGTCTCCAGTCCCGCACGCCCACGTCGTCACCACGACAACCCACAAAACCCTGCGCGGCCCACGCGCCGGTATGATCCTCTGCGGACAGGACTTAGCTGCCGGCATCGACCGCAGCGTCTTCCCCGGCCAGCAAGGCGGCCCGCTGATGCACATCATCGCCGCCAAAGCCGTAGCCTTCAAGGAAGCCCTGCAGCCAGAGTTCGCCACCTACGCCCAACAGGTCGTAGCCAACGCCAAAGTCCTCGCCGAAGCCCTCGCAGCCGAAGGCTACCGCATCATCTCCGGCGGAACAGACACACACCTGATGCTCGTAGACGTCTTCCAGAAGGGCATTCTGGGCTCTGAAGCTGAAAACGCGCTCGGAGAAGCCGGAATCACAGTCAACAAAAACGCAATCCCATACGACACCAATCCGCCGATGAAGCCCAGCGGTATCCGCATCGGCACACCAGCGCTCACTACCCGCGGCATGAAGGAAGCGGAGATGCGAGTCATCGCTGGCTGGATCGCGCAGGCACTCGAACATCGCAACGATATTGCTAAATTACGCAGCATTCGCAATCAGGTACAAGAGTTGGCCGAGCAGTTCCCACTCTACGGCTGGGCTCGTGCGACCACCGCCGTAAGTTAGCCTCGAAAGCCAAACGCGACAGTAACAACAGGCAGATGCTCCCGATCATGGAGGACTGCCGTTTTACTTTGCTCCGCTATTGATCATCCCAATGACAGCATGCTTGAACCCTTCGCCTCTTGAGATATAGTGGCGTTTGCGGAACGCTGGCAAGTCACCGAGGTGATCAAAGAACCAATGGCACTTGCAATGATGTCGTGGATTATCGCGATCCCGCTACTGGGCGCTGTAACTGGACTGCGGTCGATGACATCGATGGCCGTGCTCTGCTGGTTTGCCTACAAGGGACAGTTGCAGCTCGATGGTTCCTGGGATCAGTGGGCGACGAAGCTTCCGACAGCAATCATCTTCACAGTCCTGGCTGCAGGTGAATACATCGCAGATAAGCTGCCTCAGACGCCAAACCGCACAAGCCCAGGACCGTTGGCTGTGCGAGTGATTATGGGAGGGCTGGTTGGCGCTCTCGTTGCGGATGGTCTGGATGGATCCGGCTTTGAGGGCGTCTTCCTCGGTGTGGTCGGCGCGCTCATCGGGACATTTGCCGGGTTCCTGATCCGGCGAGAGCTTGTCGAGCGGGGAGGGGGCACCGACTGGCCCGTAGCGGTTGTGGAAGATGCCATCGCTATCGGCTGCGCGATTCTGGCGATGGGGATTATTACCGGATAACCCTTATTCGGATGCCGCAGCTTTCAGCCAGCCTTCCATGACTTCATGGCCTACGACTCCAGCTTGCTGGTGCACCAGCTTATTGCCGGAGAAGACGACGAAGTTCGGGATGCCGCGCACGTTGTAGCGAGCGGCAAGCTGCGGGTATTTCTCCGTATCGACCTTCAGGACGAGCGCTTTTCCAGCCATTGAAGCGGCTGTGCGTGCGACATCGGGCGCTGCCATGTGACAAGGACCACACCAGTCGGCCCAGAAGTCGACCAGCACGGGAACTCGCGCCGTCTGGATGATCTCGTCGAATAGAGCGACATCGACTTGCAGGGGCTCATCTACAGGTGGCAATGGAGTCTTGCATGCGCCGCAGCGGCCTGTATCGGCGAGGTGATTTGCGCCAACGCGGTTCTTCTGGCCGCAGTTCTTACAGGTTCGTATTGCTGGCATCGAGAGCTCCTGAGGACTAGGCGCGGCGTCGATAACGAATCGCGAATTCGTATCCGGGATTCGGTGGAAAGAGTTTGGCTACGAGGCGCAGACGCTCAGCCAGCGCCTGCGGGGCTAGCAACGGATATTCGCGCTCGCGAAGTTCGGAGTAGTCAAAGTCGACCGACAGCGAAAGCTGGTAGATCGCAACAGCGTCGGAGAAGGCGGATTCGAGGTAACTACTGCGCGCTTTCTCGTCGATGACGGGCTTGCCGTCGATCCTTGCACTTCCATTTCCTGCGGTGCCTTCGCCGCCGAAGGCGAGGTTGCGGCTCTCCCAGGCGTCCTGGCTGGTCTCGCCGCGAACATCCGCGACTGCTTGATTCCAGACGAGCTGGTTGAAGCTATCGGGAACGCCTGCGACGTCGACGAAGGCGTGGCCTACATTAATGAAGAACTCGAAGGCGAGCGCGAAGCGGTCGCCTAGAAGGCGGGTCGAGATGAAGACACCGTCGATGGCGCCGAGACTGACGTTGCGGTGACAGATTGCCTGGTCACCAAGCTCTGGCGTGTATGCGGGCGCGACAAGAGTCGTATCGCTGATTCGACCTTCGCTGAGCGCAAGTGGTACGAAGTAATACGTTTTGCGGCCGAGGGCGCGGGCGATGGCTACAGGGACTGCCTGCACCATGCGCTCGAGGTCCTTCTCGTCCAGATTGATCTCGCCGAATGTGGCGTAGTTGATGCCGTTCGGCGTTTGCCGTACTGCTGTGTCGCGGGCTACCTGCGCCGCCTGAACCAATCCGCTTTGAACACCTTCTGCCATAAAGCAGTATTCTACTTGTATATGACGCAAGCATCGCAGAGCGGAAGTTCGGCCACACCTCGGGCCGTTGGTAGCGGCTATCTTTTCGGAGTTCCTGTGGGAGATCTCGGCTGGTTTGCCAGTCTCCTGATCGGAACGGCGGCGGGGTTTGCGGCATTCTTTGCGGCGACCTTCTGCGCTATCTTCGGCATTCTGATCTACAACTCGACGATGCATCACGCGGTGGACTACGCGATCAGCTACCGACTGATTGGGCTTCCGGTTGGAAGCATGGTTTTGGTTTTGGCGCTCGGGTACCTGGGAACGCAGTGGGTGCGCCGGCTCGGCCGCCGCTAGTTTCCTCCGATTTCGGCCAGAATTCCGGTGACGGCGAAACCATTTGGTTTTGCCTTTCGTCTCGGAGACATTCTGCTATTCTGCTTGCTCCTGCAAAAACCTGCTTTCTGGAGGATTCATCCGCATGTCATTTGTCCGCTCGTTTGCGCGGTGGGGCTGTTGTTCGGCTACTATCGCTTGCCTTGTCGTTCCAACCTTTGCCGCTGATACGAAGAAGAAGGAAGCCGTCGCAGAGACGACGCCTTCTTACTACGGTCCGCAGCCAGCGCAGGAGAACATCGACCTTACGATGTACACGCGGATCCGCGATGAGGGCTTCAAGCACTCGCATGTGATGCAGTTTGCGGGAGCGCTTGACTGATGGGATTGGGCCGCGGCTTACGGGCTCGCCGAACATGGCGAAGGCGAATGCGTGGACGCGCGATACGCTGACGAAGATTGGCCTTGAGAACGCGCACCTTGAAGATTGGGGCGAGTTCGGCATGGGCTGGCAGCAGATCAACACGTCGATTCGGATGGTGTCGCCTGATCCGGCTCCGCTGATGGCGCAGGCTGCACCGTGGTCTCCCGCGACGAATGGAGCTGTCTCGGGCGAGGCGGTTCTGATCGATATCCAGGATGTCAAAGACCTTGATAAGTACAAGGGCAAGCTGAGCGGCAAGATCGTTCTGTTCGGCGCGATGCGTCCGACTCCGGATCTGACCGAACCTTTGTTCCGTCGCTACACGACCGAAGAGCTGGCCGAGATGGAGAACTATCCGACGCCGCGAACGGGAAGCCCTGACATCCAGAAGCTTTTGGCGGACCGGGCGAAGCTGACCGCGCTGCGTACGGCGGCGTTGAAGATGATGACCGACGAGCATGTGGCGGCCATCATCACGCCTTCGCGTGATGGCAGGGAAGGCGGCGGCACGGGCATCATCTTCGACGACAACGGAGCGAACCTGGTTCGTGGCGCGCAGGTGAAAGAGACTGCGGTGACGATTCCTAATGCCGTGATGATGATCGAGCACTACAACCGGCTCGGCCGGATGCTGCAGAATCATGTTCCGGTGACGCTTGAGGTGAACATCGAGACGAAGTTCACGGGCGACCATGAGCATGGCTTCGATACAGTCGCAGAGATTCCGGGCACCGATCCCAAGCTGAAGGATCAGGTGGTTATGGTTGGCGGTCACCTCGACAGCTGGATCTCCGGCACGGGCGCTACGGACAATGCCGCAGGCTCGGTGGTTGCGATGGAAGCCGTTCGCATTCTGAAGGCGCTGGGCGTGAAGCCGAAGCGTACGATCCGCATCGCGCTGTGGTCCGGCGAGGAGCAGGGTCTGTACGGCTCGCAGGGTTATGTTAAACAGCACTTTGGAACGTTTGCCGATCCGAAAAATGCCGATCCGAATGTTCCTTCGTTCATGCGCCAGCACGGGCCTTTGACGACGACCAAGGAGTGGGAGACGCTGGACGCCTACTACAACCTGGACAATGGCACGGGCAAGGTCCGCGGTGTGTACACGCAGGAGAACTGGGCGATTGCGCCGATCTTCCGTCAGTGGATTGCTCCGTTGAAGGACCTTGGCGTGACGACGATCAGCTACCGCAACACCGGCGGAACCGATCATCTTTCGTTCGACGCGGTCGGCCTGTCGGGCTTCCAGTTCATCCAGGACCCGATGGACTACGAGACGCGGACGCACCACTCGAACATGGACACCTACGACCGGCTGCACCCGCTCGATCTGGAGCAGGCGGCGGTGGTCGAGGCGATCTTCCTCTACAACACCAGCGAGCGTGAGGCGATGATGCCGCGCAAGCCGTTCCCGCACCCGGAGAAGGAGAAGGAGCTGACGGCTCCGATTCCTGATATCTATCCGAATGCGGTTCCTGAGGCTAAGTAAAACCGGGGTACCCCTCCCCGGGTACCCTTCTGTAAGCCTCTTTGAATCAACGACTTGCCAAATTTAGTCTTTGCAAATTCGTCTTTCTAAAGGGCTTACGGGTAAATTCGCACAATCAAAGGACTTAGCTCCAGTCTTAAAATGTAAGGCCCCGGTTTGTCGCCGGGGCTTTCTTTTTGTTCTCTAGATTTAATTGTACCGGATTGATTAAAACTCCCACGCATTGGCGATCTCTTTTGATTTCAGACAGATGCGCTGTTCCGGGGCTTGACAGGATTTGCTGTGGAAAACATCTGGAAAACATGATCGGTTGGAAGTGCCTCCGCTTTCGCGAAGGGACTTTCTCCAGTGTCTCAGGTGAAAGAGTTTTACTGTAGATACCTTGGAGGGGAAAGAAAAGGTTTCTCCTTCAGTTGTGACCACCAAGTTCGGGAGGCACATACCGGAAGAGCCTGAGCCGCTCACTTTCACGGTCGAGGGATCGTTCTCTGCCTCGCAGCAAATCCTTCAGCGACAACTCACCACATGCTTTGCCAGTCATTCGATCTACGACCGGTATTGTTTCTAAGCCCTCTGTAGCCATAATCTCTGCAGCTCCTCGCGTTGTTGAATCAGCGTAAGCAAAAACCCTTGAGAGAGGAGACATTGAAGCTCCTACGGCAAGTGGCGACATAACCTCTCTTACGAGTACAAGTTCGAGCGGATCGACACCATATTCGCGAGTCAGATGATAGCCTCGCCGGCTAAGCTTTTCAGTCAGAATTGACCGGCGCATAACGAGAGCCGTGACGAGGTAGGACGCAACGCAGGCTACCGCTAGAGGCAGCAAGGCAGGCAGACAGTGAGTCACTTCCAAACTAAACAGAATCGCAGTGAGCGGCACGCCAAGCGATCCCGCAAGCATTGACCCCATGCCGATCAAAGCCCAGAATGCCTGAGTCTCTGCTGGAGCGTGAGCCAGATGTCCGGCCATAGCGCCCACAGCTCCACCAATCATGAGCAGCGGTGCAAGCACGCCTCCGGAGGTTCCTGATCCCAACGAAAATGCCCACATCAACGATTTGGCGACCAGAATTCCAACGATAAGCCCAATGGGTGCGCTCCCTCGGAGCAACTCTGCGATGTTGTCGTACCCAACTCCGAGGCCTCGCGGAAAGAAGAGACCACCTACTCCAATGCCTACACCGCCGATTGCAGGCCACCACATCCAGTGGAGAGGTAAATGCTCAAAGAGATCCTCAAACGCATACATCATGCGGCTCATTCCTGCAGAGACAAGGCCTAAGAAAGCGCCCAGGAAGAGAGCTCCGATTGCAAACGAGACATGCGGGGTGTCCGTCAGGAGCGGCATTTGAAAGAGCGGTCCCGCGCCAAGCCAGTGAACACGAAGAAGCGCCGCTGTGGCACTTGCAATCGCTACGGGAACCAAGCTTCGAGGCCGCCATTCAAAAAGCAAGAGTTCGACAGCCATTAGAATCGCAGCCATCGGCGTTGCAAAGGTTGCGGACATGCCGGCTGCGGCTCCCGCGACCAGAAGTGTGGTCCTTTCTGCATCCGTGACATGCATCCATTGGCCGATTAGTGATCCAACGGCTCCCCCGGTCATGATGATGGGGCCTTCTGCGCCGAAGGGCCCACCCGACCCGATTGCGATTGCTGCCGAGACGGGTTTCAGAACGGCGATCTTTGGATCGACCCTTGCCCGGTGAAGAAGGATCGCTTCGATTGCTTCGGGTATTCCGTGACCACGTATTTTGTCGGAACCAAACCGGGCCATCAGGCCAACGATAAGTCCTCCGACAACGGGAACCACGACCATCCAATGCCCGAGAGGGCTTCCGGCTGGAGAAACAGCATGGAAGCTCAAGCGATGGTAATAAAAGATGTTTGTCGAAAGTGCGATGCAGCGCAGAAGTAATACGGCCAGAACAGTCGCACCCATGCCAATGCCAATCGAAACACTGGAAAGTAACCAGACCCGTCTATCAACCGTAAAATCCCTGAGAATCGATGGCTCTGACTGCAAGAGTGCCTTCTTTCATCCGGGCTCTATCAGCCCGCTGTCGTTATGGTTTCGAATTGCGTATCCGTGTGAGTGCCTGGATCAGGCTTTGGGGCCAACTCGCGCAATTGTTGAGAATGAACGTCGGAGAGTTGACGAAGAGCGCGCTGGCCTTGCGCCGTTAGCGCTAACACCACGCATCTGCGGTCGTCAGGATCATGAGTTCTGCGCACCAGGCCCGCCGCTTCACACCGTTTACTGAGTTCAACAACGGTATGGTGCCGGAGTCCCATCACGTCGGCTATGTGACTGATCGTCACCAGCGTGCCGTCTGAAGCTCCAGCAATTTGCAATAGAAGCTGGTGCTGCTGAGGCTGCAAACCTGCCGCAGCCGCGGCTTGCTCGCTAAACTGCAGGAAACGCCGAATCTCATGCCGGAATTTAGCCAGATGTTGAAAGTCATCGCGTTCAGTCGTCATAGACAAATGCTCTGCCTATATATATCGTAACACGATATAATATCTCATAGAATGGAAGGCTTTCTATCGAAGCTCCGCTGTCTGGACTGCGACGCCGGCAGCCCAAGCGCTGAGTTTGTCAGCCAAACTGAGTATCGCCGGCCAAAGAGCTGATCACGGCTTTGAGCTGACCACGAATTCTGAGAGCTATTGGTGTGTTCTTCTGTGGACGAGTCCGATGATGCCGGAGAAACCTGTAGCGACGAGGAGCATGGTGGTGGGTTCGGGGGTGGTTGAAGTGGGGGGCGGAGGATAGACGACGGTGAGGGCGGGTGGGCCGCCGTTAGTGTTGGGGAAGGTTTCCGCGTCGGTCGTGCCGTCGGGATTGAGCTGGATGAGCGCGGCGAAGCCGTCGGGATTGTTGGTGAGGACGGGATTCATGTTTTGGTCGAAGAAGCTGATGGCGAAGGTGCTGCCCGAGATGGAGGTGCTGTCGGGTGAGGTGATGGCAGGGCCATCGAAGCTGACAGAGAGATAGTCGAGTGCATGGCCGTAGACGGTAGGAATGAAGTAGTCGTTATAGGGCGTGTCGTTGGTGAAGTAGACGTGGTCGAATTCGAGCTCGCTACTGACGTCGCCGATTTTGACGGAGGAAGCGAACTGAATGATCCACGGGGCTGGCGATAATTGGGAGTAGTCGTTGGCGGAGACGGTGGCGTAGGCGAGCTGCGTGCCGGGGAGGACGCCGGGGTTGAACTGCAGGTCGAGGTAGCCGGGCTGGCCACTAAGGCCGGAGGGATCAACGGAAAAGACATACAACGGGTTTGCCGCGGCGGGCAGGGCGAGAAGCAGGAGAGCGCATGCGGGAAACAGACGCCGGAAGAGTGCGTTACGGGAGAGAGGTTTCATGTCAGAACGCTCCTGTGTAGGCAACCGGGACATAGGTGATGACTGAATTAGTGGGATTCGTGAAGTGGACAGTGATGGAGGCGGATTGGCCCGCGGCGAGGCCCGCTGGTATGGCAATGAATCCTGAGCCGATCTTTGACGTTGGATTGGCCAGCGCTACGCCGGGAGAGAGATTGTTGAATCCGACCTGGAGCGGGCCGGTGATTGCCGAACTGCTGGTATTGGTTATCGTCACTGTGCCGTTGAAGGTGCGGGTTACTCGGCTATAGATGAATCCCGAGCTTGCAATCCGGAGCTTTGCGGTGACATTGGGAAGGGTGATGATAGCCGATGACGGAGATGTGCTGGCGGTATAGAGCGGGGAGCCGGAGTAGCTGGCGACGATATTATGGACGGGGCCGGACGGGAGGGCGATGTTGCCGATGGAGGCGGGCCATGCGAGTCCTCCGAGCATGACAAAGGACGAATCCGTGACCGTCAAGCTTACGTTCGGGGGGGTCACGAAGAGATCCGGGATGCCGTCGGTGTTGAAGTCGGCGATCTCCAGCGGGCCGCTTAACCCGTTCGCAGATGTGAAGTTCAATGGGGCGCCGAACGTGCTGTCGCCCTTGCCGGGCAGGACGGTAAAAATGCCGGAGCGGATTCCGACGTCGAGGTTGCCATCGGCGTTGAAGTCCGCGACAAGGATCGTCTGGCCAGCGGCGACCGGTGGCATTGCAGTAAAAGTACCGTCGCCATTTCCAAGTTCGATGACGAGAGTATTGTCGGCGCGGGTGGTGGCGATGTCGGGGAAGCCATCGTTGTTGAAGTCGCCCACTGCCATGTTGATGAGATTTTTCGGCGATGGGAGAAGGGGGAAGGCCTCTTTAAGGGTGAAGGTGCCATCGGGCTTGCCGAGCTCGGTTTGAGCATAGGAGAGGCCCAGGTCGGTGACCAGGTCTACGATGCCGTCGTTGTTGAAGTTGGCTACTACGGTGGGTTTGCCGACAGAACCGCTCCATGAATGAGTGGAGAAGGTCCCGTCTCCGTTGCCGAAGACAAGGGTGAAGCCGGTGTAGTCGTTCTGGGTAATTAGATCGAGATTACCGTCACCGTTGATATCGGCTACGGTGACCGGCGTGTAACCAAAGATGGTGCCCCCGCCGCCCTCGCTGAAGATAGCGTCGGAGAATGTGCCGTCGCCGTGGCCGAGCAGGACGCCGCCGAAATCGCCGCCGATTGCGAGGTCGATGTTCCCGTCGTTGTTGAAATCACCGGCCGCGATTAAATAGGGGAAGTCGGCGGGGATAACGAAGGAAGTTGGCGTAAAAGTTCCGTCACTGTTGCCGAGGAGGATGGCGAGAGTCGGAGTGAATCCTCCTGTGTCCTCGTTGATGAAGTTGAATCCTGCGATGTCGGGTATGCCATCGTTGTTGAAGTCGCCGACGACGATCGTAGCTAATTGAATAGGCGTCTTACTGGGGATGGGAAGACCGTATGTGAGCTTCGCGGTGGTGGCGGTGATCGAGGTTGAGCCGAGCGCCATCGGGGATCCGCCGTTCACGGTGTCGTGAAACGATACGGTCCCAGTGAGAGGCATTGCGCCAGAGGCGACTACAGTTGTTGCGATCCGGTAGAGGCTGCCGGTTTTTGTGGCGGTGGATGGGCTGGTAAGGGTGGCGGCGATGCCGTGGACGGTAAGGGAGAGCTCGGCGGAGGAGCTTGCCGCTCTTGGGATGGCGCTGTGGAGCGTGCCGGGGAAGATGGCGCGGATGCTGTAGGTGTTGGGGGCGAGGCGAAGGTAGAGTTTCGCGGTGCCGTTGGGGGTGAGTTGGGCGGTGCCGAGGATGGCGGTGTCTTCGCAGTGTGGGAGTTTGGTGTTGCAGAAGGTGACTGTGCCGGGGTGGACTGCTGCGCCGCTGGCGGTGACGTGGGCTGTGGCCGTTACAGTCGTGGTGTTTGTGACGGAGGCGGATGAGAGCGTGAGCGTCGTGATGGTGGGGGTTGGGGTTTCTGCCAGGCAGGGAATGCAGAAGGCAAGGACTGCGGCGAGGGTGGCGATGGGTGTGAGGGAGCGGCGAGATGCTCTCATCATAGGCCTCCGAAAGAAGCACTGGGGAAGATGAGAAAGCGGGCCTGGGGAGTTCCTCTTGCGAGGTGAAGATTACGGTAACACGGATTGATTAATGCTGTTGGGTAGGGAGGGCGAAGGCCATGTAGACGCCGCCGATGGGGCCTCTCGGGTTCATGGTGCTGCCTCCAGCGGCGATGACGACGTACTGGCGGCCGTCGACCTCGTAGGTGGCGGGGGTGGCGTTGCCGGCGAAGGGGAGGACGGTCTCCCAGAGGAGCTTGCCGGTGGTTTTGTCGAAGGCGCGGAGCTTGTGGTCGAAGTTGGTGGCGGCGATGAAGATGAGGCCTCCAGCAGTGACGATGGGGCCGCCGTAGTTTTCGCTGCCGGTGTCGGGGAGGCCTTTGGCGGCGAGTTCGGGGTATTGGCCGAGAGGGATCTGCCAGAGATATTTGCCGGTGTTGAGGTCGAGGGCGCTGAGGGTTCCCCAGGGGGTTGCGGTGGCGGGGTAGCCGTCGGGATCGAGGAAGCGGCGGTAGCCGGTCATGGTGTATTGGGCCTTGGTTGTGGGGGTTTCCGCGATTGCGATGTTTGCGGGCCGGAGGAAACGCATCAGGTCGTCGAGATCTTTGCCGGCTAGCTTGGGGAAACCGGGCATGCGGCCTTTGCCGTCTTGGATGATGGCGAGGATCTGTGGGTCGGTCATGCGAGTGCCGATGCCGATGAGGGCTGGGAAGGAAGGCACGATACCTTCGCGCTTGTCGCCGTGGCAGAGGCCACACTTGTTGGTGTCGTAGAGGTGCGCTCCGCGGGCTAGTGTGGGGTCGGCTTCGGGTGGTTTTGATGATGAGTTGGCTTGTTCTTCTGTGGTGGGGATGTTTGCGATTGGGTCTTTATCGGTTTGGAGGTAGTCGAGGAGGGATTTTAGTGTGGTGTCCTGAATGTTGGGGAGCGCGGGCATGCGGCCTTTACCGTCGTGGATGGTGGCGGTGACCTGTGCGGGTGTGAGTCGGGTGTTGATGTTGAGGAGCGAGGGATATTCGGCGGTGCCGGCGCGGTGTTCGCCGTGGCAGATGCTGCATTGGTTGAGGTAGGTGGTGCGGCCGGGGGATTCGCCGGAGTGGACGGCGAGGGCTCCGATGGAGGCGTAGTTGTTGGCGTTGACATAGAGGATGTGGGTGGCCGGGTCGATGGCGGGGCCGCCCCATTCGCCGCCGCCTTCGAAGCTGGGCGAGACGAGGGTGTCTTTGCCGACGGTGAGGGGGACGAACTGACCGTCGTTACGCATCTGACGGAGGCGCTCGACTGCCCACTTGTGGGCTTCGGGGGTGCGGTTGGTGAGGGTGTCTTCGGTGATGGTCTGACGGGCGAAGGGCTCGGGCTTGAGCGGGAAGGGCTGGTGGGTGGCGGCGACTTCGCCGGGTGTGGTGCTGGCGGGGTAGGGGCGGTCTTCGATTGGGAAGATGGGGTCGCCAGTGACGCGGTTGAAGACGTAGAGGTAGCCCTGTTTGGTGGTTTGGGCGATGGCAGGGATGGTGCGGTTGTTCTTTGTGACGGAGATGAGGATGGGAGCGGAGGGGAAGTCGCGGTCCCAGATGTCGTGATGGACGCCCTGGAAGTGCCAGAGGCGTTTGCCGGTGTTGGCGTCGAGCGCGAGGAGGGTGTCGGCGAAGAGATTGTCGCCGATGCGGGAGGCGCCGTAGAAGTCGGGTACTGCGGAGCCGGTGGGGGCGAAGATGATGCCGTGTTCGGGGTCGAGGGTCATGCCGGCCCAGTTGTTGGCTGCGCCACTGTTCTTCCAGGCGTCTGCGGGCCAGGTGTCAGCGCCCAACTCGCCGGGGTGCGGGATGGTGTGGAACGACCAGCGGAGTGCGCCGGTGCGGACGTCGTAGGCGCGGATGTCTCCGGGAGGCGCAGGGAGGGTTTCGGGGGTACGGCCTCCGACGATGTAGAGATCGCGATAGATGACGCCGGGGCTGGTGAGCGCGATGGATTGAGTGGCGGGGTCGCGGCCGAGGTCTTCGCGGAGGTCGATGCGGCCGTTGTTGCCGAAGGAGGGGATGGGCTTGCCGGTGGCGGGATCGAGCGCGTAGACGAAGTTCATAACGCCGACGAGGAGGCGTTTTTCTTTGCCGTCGGTCCACCAGGTGAGGCCACGATCGGGTCCAGTGCCGTTGACGTCGGAGTCGAACTTCCATAGGAGTTTGCCGGTTGCGGCGTTGAGCGCGATGATCTTTTGCTTGGGGGTGATGGCGTAGAGGACGCCGTCGATGATGATCGGTGTGGTCTCAAGGCCGCCGGGTTCGCCCGTGTCGAACTTCCATGCGAGCTGGAGTTTTGCGACGTTGGCGCGATTGATCTGTTTGAGGGTGGAGTAATGGGAGTTGCCGGGGTTGCCGCCGACGGTGGGCCAGTCGGTGTGGGCGTGTGCGGCGTCCTGGGCTAATCCCATGGCTGCGGTTGCGGCGATAGTGGCGGCAAGCGCGGCGACTTTGAAGAACCTCATCCTCTGTATCCTTTTCGGGGATGAACTGGATTGAACCAAAGGAGCGGCGCACCTCCGATCTCGAACCGTCACCCATAGTAATGGTTTGGTTCAAGAGCGTGCACGTCGAGTTGGTATAGGCTGGGTGCGTGAGCGCGGACGAGGCGGCGGAGATACTTTCGATCAACGGGCGCGAGGTGCGGGTGACGCATCCCGATAAGCTTTATTTTTCGAAGCAGGTGAAGGTTTCGAAGCTGGATCTGGTGCGGTACTACCTTGCGGTGGCTCCGGGGGCGTTGCAGGGGATTCGCGATCGACCCATCGTGCTGAAACGATTTGTGAATGGTGCGGAGGCGGAGCCGTTCTATCAGAAGCGTGCGCCGAGTGACAGGCCGGAGTGGATGCGGACGGTGACGCTGTCGTTTCCTTCGGGAAGAACGGCGGAGGAGATTGTCGTTGACGATGCGGCAGGGCTGGCTTGGATTGTGAATTTGGGATGCATGGAGCTGCATCCGCATCCGGTAAGGACGCGTGATCTGGATCATCCCGATGAGCTGCGGGTCGATCTTGATCCGATTCCCGGTGTTGGGTGGGATGATGTGCGGCGTGTGGCGATGGAGGTGAAGGCGCTGCTCGAAGAGGTGGGTCTGCGCGGGTGGCCGAAGACGAGCGGGTCGCGCGGCATGCATGTGAATGTGCGGATTGAGCCGCGGTGGAGCTTTACTGAGGTGCGGCGGGCGGCGTTGGCGTTGTCGCGTGCGGTGGAACGGAGAGCGCCGCAGCTTGCGACTTCGAAGTGGTGGAAGGAGGAGCGTCATGGCGTGTTTCTGGACTACAACCAGAATGCGAAGGATCGGACGACTTGCTCGGCTTACTCGGTGAGGCCGCTGCCGGATGCGCGGGTATCGACGCCGCTCGAGTGGGATGAGGTGATGGAGTGCGATCCGGCGGAGTTTACGGTGTTTACGGTGCCGGAGCGGTTTGCGAAGAAGGGCGATCCGCATGCCCAAATGGATGGTGCGGCGGGATCGCTGGACGCGCTCCTGGAGATGGCAGCGCGAGATGAGGCGGAAGGGTTGGGCGATGCTCCGTGGCCTCCGCACTTTCGCAAGATGGAGGGTGAAGGGGCGAGGGTGGCTCCTTCGCGGGCGAAGTCTGCGGCGAAGAAGAGTGCTCCAACGAAGACGGGTGCTGATGGCGAAGAAAAGGCTGCGCCGAAGCGAAGGCAATCGAAGATGCCGTTGGTGGTGGTGGCGAATTCGACGAACAAAGAGGCGGCGCTTGAGGGATTGGAGCGGTGGAAGGAGCGGCATCAGGAAGCAGCGAAGTTGCTTGAGGTGGATGATGTGCTGGTGGATTCAATGCGGGGAAGTTCATCGACGTGGACGCGGATACGTGTGAATCTGCGGCATGTCCCGGAGGAAATGAGGCCGGTGCAGGAGACGCCCGATCCCGATGATGATCCTACGCGGGCGTGGCGGGAGGCTCGGGGTGAAGGTGGCGGGGAGAGGCCGAAGAGGACAAAGAAGAAGGAGTGAGGGAGACAAAAGCGAAATACAGGGATCCCGTTCGGCTCCGTTCCACTCCGCTTCGCTTCGGTCGAGATGACGTTTGCGTTCTGTTGATCAGATTCAGAACTTCAACGGCCAGTGGCGAAGATGGCGGATAGCTCGTGTGGTGGGACAACTTCGAGTTGGGCGTAGGTGCATTCGGCGGGTGGTTTGTCCGTGCGCCAGCGGCGGAATTGTGACATGTGGCGAAAGCGTGTGCCTTGCATGTGTTCGTAGGCGACCTCGACGACAAGCTCGGGGCGTAGTGGTTGCCAGGAGAGATCTTTGCCCTGGCTCCATCGGCTTTGGCCACCGGGCATGCGTTGGTTTTCGCTGGCTTCACTGGCTTCGGCCCATGACTTCCAGGGGTGATTTGCGAGTGCGTTGTGTCGGTAAGGCTCAAGGAATTTGACTAGCTCACGTCGCTTGGCCTGGGTGAAGCTGGCGCAGACGCCGACGTGTTGGAGTGAGCCTGTGGCGTCGTAGAGGCCTAGCAACAGAGAACCGATGGCTTCGTTCTCTGCATCTTTGTGCCAACGGAAGCCAGCAACGACGCAGTCGCAGTCGCGCTCATGTTTGACCTTGAGCATGGTGCGTTTGTTAGGCGCATAAATGCCGGTGATGGGTTTCGCCATAACGCCGTCGAGACCTGCGCCTTCGAAGCGTTTGAACCAATCGTGTGCGGTGGCGGTGTCGCGTGTGGCGGGCGTGATGTGGATGGGTGGTGTGGCTGAGGCGAGGAGGGATTCGAGCTCGGCGCGGCGATGTTCGAAGGGTTCATCGCATAGATTGCGGTCGTCGATGGAGAGAAGATCGAAGAAGACTACTGACGCGGGGATCTGTTGCGACAGCAGCTTGACGCGTGAAGCCGCTGGATGGATGCGAAGTTGGAGCGCGTCGAAGTCGAGTCCGGTTGAGGCGGCGATGACGATCTCGCCGTCGAGCACGCAGCGTGGAGGGAGTTGTTTGAGGAGTGGATCGAAGAGTTCGGGGAAGTAGCGGTTGAGAGATTTTTGATCGCGGCTCTGGATCATCAACTCATCGTGGTCGCGGAAGATGAGTGCGCGAAAGCCGTCCCACTTGGGCTCGAAGATCCAGGCGTCGCCATCGGGGATGTCGTCGACTCGCTTGGCGAGCATCGGGAGAACGGGCGGTTTGACTGCTGTGTTCACGCACCGATGGTACAACGCGCCGTTGTATTTAGAGCCACGCGCTGATGAGGCGGCCTGCGGAGCCGAGAACTTTGAGGTTGTCGGTGCGGTTGGCGAAGTAGCGGGTGTTGATCTCGAGGGAGCCGAGGTCTTCGATGTTGTGGAAGGTCGTAAACTCGGCGGCGATCTCGGATGGCGTGAAGAAGAGCTGGAAGGGTTCGCCGGCGAGTTGAACGCGTGAGGCGAGTGAGTCGTGGGCGAGCTGCTCGAAGAAAGGAAGGGCGGAGCGGGGCTGGCCATAGTCGAGGACGATGCCTGAGCCTGCAGGTTGGGCGGCGATGAAGCTAAGGGTCGCACGGAAGGCCGAGAGTGTGAGGTAAGGGACGACACCAAGCCACGCGAAAAATGTGGGTATGTGTGGATCGAAGCCAGAGGCGAGAAGCTGCTCGGGGAGTGTTTCGTGCTCGAAATCGACGTGCGTGTAGGTGAGGTTTGTTGGAGCGGGGAGAGAGTTGGCTTCGAGCAGCTCGCGCTTCCACTGCTGCGTGGCAGGGTGATCGACCTCAAAGACGTGGAGTTGCGAGTACGGGTTTCTGTGCGCGAAGGTATCGAGTCCCGCACCAAGTAGAACGTATTGCGTGACACGATTGGCGACGGCGTGGGCAAGCGAGTCTTCTGCATAGCGGCTGCGTGCGACGAGAAAGGCCCGCAGTGCGACGGAGAAGGGCTTGTGCAGCTTGGTCGCGGTCTTGTGGACCTCGGGAAGATACTCATCGCCAAGGATGGGAACGGCGACGGGGTCTTCGAAGACGAGAGGCTGTGCGTCGTAAAGCTGGTGTGCGGCGCGGCGCATGGCTACGCGGAGAGCGGTTCGAGATGGGCTGGAGGCTTGCATCTGCTTTCAAGTGTAGCGTCGTCCTAAGCCGAGCATGATAGGGTCTTTCTATTCGACGCGGAAAATTTTGATGGTCGAATCATCATCTTCCGGACCATGTGAATCCAACTAACAAGTTTGAAGAAGGAGAGACTTAGTATGGGCAGGCTGAAGGATAAACGCGCACTGATTACAGGCGGCACCACAGGAATTGGTCTTGAAACGGCGCGTGAGTTTCTCAAAGAGGGGGCGCGCGTTGTTATAACAGGAACAAATCCAGCGACACTCGCAGCCGCGCGTAAGGAACTTGGCGGCGAGGTGGTGATCCTTCCCTCCGATGCCAGCGATGTTGCGAGCCAGAAGCCGTTGGCAGAGGCCGTGCAGAAGGCCTTTGGCGGACTCGATGTTTTGTTTGTGAACGCTGGCATTGCGGACCTGCGGCCCATCGACCAGTGGGATGAGAAGGGGTTTGACCGAACGCTCGCCATCAACTTCAAGGGGCCGTTCTTTTTGATTCAGGCACTGTTGCCGGTCTTCGCCAATCCTGCATCCGTCGTGCTGTGTGCTTCGGTGAACGCGCATATCGGGATGGCGAACACGAGCGTCTATGGAGCGTCGAAGGCTGCGTTGCTGTCGCTTACACGTACAGTGTCGGGCGAGCTGATCTCACGCGGCATCCGCGTGAATGCTGTGAGTCCAGGGCCGATCTCGACGCCACTCTACAGCAAGCTTGGTCTCACGGAGGCCGATCTGAAAGCGATTGCTGCCTCCATTCAGGAGATGGTGCCGGCGAAGCGCTTCGGAGAGCCGAGCGAGGTCGCGAAAGCCGTCGTCTATCTCGCATCCGATGAGTCTGCCTACACGGTTGGCAGTGAGATCCAGATCGATGGTGGAATGGGTAATTTGTAAGAAGAGGGCCTGCGCAAAGAAGGCTATGCGCTTTGTGCAGGCTCGGCGTTCATCCATGTAAGCGCCTGCGAGAGATATTGTTTCATCTCCTTGCGCGGGACGATGGCGTCGAGGAAGCCGTGTTCGAGGAGGAACTCGGAGCGCTGGAAGCCTTCGGGAAGCTTCTGGCGGATGGTCTGCTCGATGACGCGCGGGCCGGCGAAGCCGATGAGGGCCTCAGGCTCTGCGATGTTGAGGTCGCCGAGCATGGCGAAGCTGGCGGTGACGCCGCCGGTGGTGGGATCGGTCATTACGGAGATGTAGGGGATCTTTTCGTCATCGAGACGTGCGAGCCCGTTGGAGACCTTGGCAAGCTGCATGAGGCTGGCGATGCCTTCCATCATGCGCGCTCCGCCGGAGGCTGAGACGATGATCAGCGGATGCCGTGTAGCCGAGCGAGCGGTCGACTGCGCGGGCGATGGTCTCGCCGACGACGGCGCCCATGCTGCCGCCGATGAAGCTGTACTCCATGACGCTGAGGACGACGTTGTGCGGACCGAGCTGGCCGATAGCGTTGATGATGGCGTCGTTGAGGCCGGTCTTCTTCTGGGCGTCGATGAGGCGCTTCTTGTAACGCTTGAGATCGGTGAACTCGAGAGGATCGGTGGAGCGCAGTTCGAGATCGACGAGTTCGTAACCGGGCTCGAGCAGGTTCTCGATACGGGAGCGAGCGTCGATGCGGAAGTGGTGGCCGCACTTGGGGCAGACCTGCTGGTTAGCGTCGAGGTCGGCCTTGAAGATGATCTGGCTGCAACCGGGGCAGCGGACCCAGAGGCCTTCCGTGCGAACCGTCTTTTCCGGGTCGTTAACGATCTCGTTGTGTTGGCGTTTGAACCAGGTCATGCGTCGTTGCCTTCCAGAGTGCCTTGACTATTGTAGCGGTGGGCGGGAGATGCGTCGAAAGAATGGTCTTGCCGGCTATTTTTTTTCATACCAACTCTGGTGTTTGAAGCGGCTCATTCTGCGTAAGTTCCGGTCGTTTTCCTCAGTTGTACCGACTGAGATATGGCAACCTGCGGCAGCATCTTGCGAGCTATCGGCATCAAATATCACCATGTCTTCGTACGCGAATACGTGGAACGAGCCCGAGCAATTCGATCTTTACATCAAAAAGTTTAGATCGCTGTTCACGATGCACAATGTCGGCTTCGGATCTCCAGAAGACTTCCCTCATTTCATGGTGAAGTTGGCGCAGGACAGGCACTTCGCCATGGACTTCTGGGCGCTGACGGGAACTCTTAGCAAGAGAGAGGGTGGTGAACTGGGTGTCGATGAGACGCTTGGGGTTATCGTCAATGCGGTCACTGGCGGTCCTATTCCGGCTGGCGACGACGGCGTTAAGGTGCTCGTTGACGAACTTGCCGCATTGCTTGCCGGAGTTGATCTATACAGTCCATCGCGACTGAGTGACGGAGATGAAGAGGAGAAGGTGAAGAGGATGTCGAGACCGTCGTTCCTCCGCCATCTTCGCCTCCTCTAGTATCTTCGCCTCCGCCTGCTGTTTCTTTTCCGGCGCATGGCGGTTTGCACACAAGATTTGCAGATATGGCGGAGCGCGCGGCGGGCGAAGCTCCGTTAGCCTCGAGCGAAGTTCCGGTAACTGCGTCTGCCCCCGCTCCGGCAATCGTCGCGGGCACAATCGCTAGTGAACAGGGCCAGTCCTCTTCACTGCCCAGTCCTCTTCTACTGCGACGCTGTCTCATCAGTTTGATGAGACCCTGATGCGACTCGAGCTGAACAGTATTGAACTCAAGGAGCACCTCGAAGACCTCGATAAGAAGATGAGCATGATTGTGCCTCGTCTTGAAGCGCTCACGTCGGAGGTCAAACCGATAGAACGTCGTCGTAGCGTAGCCGAAGAACCGCTCGACAATGCCTTCCAAAAATCGGTTCGCAAGCCCGAAGAAATGCCCAGGCTTGTCCTTGAACCCCAAGAAGAACCCGTTGCCGACAAGCACCAGGGGCCTCCGATTCCAACGCCGCTTGCGGGATATGCTTTGCCGAATAGCCATCGCCGTAGCCGTAATGGTGCCTTGGCCGCTGTCGTCATTCTTTTCGCACTGATCGTGGGCGGCGGACTGGTATTGCAGCAAAGGTATGGATCATCGGTATGGCAGCGAGTTGGAGTAACTCTACGCGACAGATATGACGCGCTCCTCGAGAAGATAGATGGCGAAGACACGGGCCGGACTGCAACGAACCCCGTCAGTGACAACGCGACAGCAAGCACGGTCTCCGAATCCAGTCCTGCACCGACAGCCGGTGTCGGAGGCAGCTCCGTGAATCCGCAGACCCCAAGTGGTCCAATGTCTACGACTTCGACCCCTGTACCTGAAAGGGCTCCGGAGCAAACAGTGGCGGAGCCTGCCAGTTTCGCCACCGCAGGCCGTCGACACCGGATCCACGGAACGGGCTAGCCGAAAGAAAACACACCTCGCAGCCGCTGAGGCTGTAAAGACAGCGTCCACCAACGATGAAGCGGGCGCGGTCAATGTAGCGCCGGCCGTAATGGAAGCGAATCTTGTCGCTTCTCGCGTCCCTGCATATCCGGAGACTGCGAAGGAGAACCATATCGAAGGCCCTGTCGTGGTGCAGGCGATCATCTCTAAAGATGGCTTCGTGGATCGCGTGCATGTTCTCGAAGGCAATCCCCGTCTGCGGAGTGCAGCGGCGGAGGCTGTTCAGAAGTGGCGCTTCAAACCGTATCTAATCAATGGAAAGCCGGTTGAAGTTGCGACGACCATCACCGTCAACTTCGAACTTGATGATTGGTAGGCTCCGGAATCATTGACGATCTTGTGTTCCGGCATTCGACTAGCGGCGATGAGGCTGTTTTGAAGATGTCGTGGCAGAATCGGGACTTTGAATGCGTTGCGCCAGGTCAGGTGCAAGTCCCTGAAAATCCAAAAGATTATAGGTGTAGATAAGGTCGCATGCAGATTGCCGTGCCGCCTGAAGGTGGAGAGCGTCGTGGATGCGGCCACCCTTCCATCCACCGACGCCACAGGTCTCGATGACGGTGAGATAGCCCTTTGCGCTGACGTTGACGATGCGAAAGAAGGGCGCGATGGATTCGGTGATAAGGCGATGGGCGTCCTCCGGATAAACCGGCGAGGTAAAAGGAGCACGCGTGAGCACGGAATAGAGTTCGGCAAGACCGTGGGCGGCGATGTATCCATCGATCTTGGCCCGGTGGACTCGGAGAAGCGCGGCAAAGGAGTCTGTGTGATGAGGATGTTCCGTGACAAGTGCGGCGATGAGAACGTTTGTGTCGAAGTAAACCTTCAAGGCCGGCCCATCCTGCCGATGCGCTCTTCGCGTTCTTCCTCGACAAGGGAGGCCCATGCAATCTGCGGAGAGGGTTTTCCCTGGTGAACGAGGACTCCGTTTTTATGGACGAGAGTGGAAGCATGGCGAACGGGCCTGAGGAGCAGACCGTCCGCTGTCTCGAGGACCTCGACCTTCAATCCAATGCGGACGCCTAGCTGGTCGCGCAGCTTTTTAGGAAGTACGACACGCCCAAACTTGTCGATTGAGAGTTCCATGGCAATCAGTATGGCATTTTGCCATTAACAATGGCAATAGACGGGCTAGCTCAAAGGAAACGGCGGCCATAGTTTTTATGGCCGCCGTTCGTGCTTGACTGCAGCTGTCGGTCTAAGCAAGCGTAATTTGCAGCGTGGTGACGCTGGCTGGCGGGAAGGTGTGGAGGAGCTTGCCGCCGGTGGGGCTGCCGGTGGCGGCTGGAGCGGGCTTCACGGCATCGGGATGCGCGAAGTCGTTGTGGTCGTGGATGTCGTGGCTGGCGAGCACGGTGCCTTTTGCGGATGACGATGCTTGCTCCGCGCACGGCGACCTCGGTGGTGAGGGGGCGGTCGATGTGCGGATTGACGACAGTGAGCGTCAGCAGCTTGCCGTTGCCGGTTTGCGCGATGGAGGCAGAGCCGCTAAGGCCGGCGAGAGTCTTCACGGCGTCGAGCGAGCCGATATAGCTGTTGCCGCCTACGGGGATTGGCGCGCCGGCGAGCGGATTCGTAATGGTCGGCGCGGTGAATTCTGCGCGAACGGCCTGCGCTCCGCTGTGCGGCAGGTACATCTGGAAGACGTGGAACGTCGGCGTGACTGTGAACTTGTCCTCCTGCGCCAGCATCAGCGAGTGGATGCAGTTGATGGACTGCGCTACGTTGGCGACGGCGACCTTGTCGGCGTGGCGCTGGAAGATGTCGAGCGTGATGCCCGTCAGCAGCGCATCGCGCATGGTCGACTGCTGCGAGAGGTTGTACTGCGGCGCGAGCTCGGTGCCCTTGCCGTACCACGCTCCCCACTCGTCGACGACCAGCTTCACGCCGAGGATGACCCGGCTTCGTTGTCGATCGGCCTTCCAGTGATCGGTGACGACGCGCTCCATAATGCTGGCGCGGGTGAGCAGATCGTAGAACTCGTCGTTGTTGAACTTCAGCGCATCGCCGGCGGCGAACTGGCTGGGGCTGCCGGAGGTGTAGTAGTGGATGGAGAGCCCCCAGAGATGGCGCTGCTCAGGATTGGCGTGGAGCGCCTTGAAGAGGCGACGTGGTCCAGTCGACGTCGTCGCCGTTGGGACCGACGGCGACGAAGCGCAGAGGCTCGTTGCTGATAGCTCGGCGTCCATGCGGTGAAGCGGCGGTACTCGGCGGCGTACTCTTCGGGAGTCATGTTGCCGCCGCAGCCCCAGCTCTCGTTGCCGACGCCCCAGAGGTCGACGTTGAAGGGCGTCGATGTCTCCATTCGCAGCGCGCTGCGCAGCAAGGGCGTTCGGCACGGCGGGCGCAGCTGAGTTCGAGGGAACGTTGCCGGCGGGAGCGTTGCAGTACTCGATCTCCTGGTAGAAGTCGCGCGCCGGCAGCGTGCGAAGGTTGGCGGCGAGATAAGGCTTGCAGCCGATGGCGCGGCAGGTGTGCATGAACTCGTGCAGACCGTACTGGTTCGTGTCCTGCTGGTTCCAGAAGGCGGTGCGCGCGGGGCGTTTGTCGCGGGGACCGATGCCGTCGCGCCAGTCGTAGGAGTCGGCAAAGCAGCCGCCGGGCCAGCGCAGCACGGGAGCCTGTATGGCGCGCATCGTGTCGATGAAGGCCTTGCGAATGCCGTTGACGTTCGGGATCTTGCGACTTCTCGCCGACCCACACGCCGTCGTAGATCACGCCGCCGAGATGCTCGATGAAGTGGCCGTAGATCTCGGGCGAGATGGTGGCGATGGGCTCACCGGGAAGTATCTCGATGTGGGCGTCAGCCTGTGCAGATTGAGCCAGGAGACCGGGGCCGCGCAGAGCGAGCGCGGAGGCGGCAAGGGTGGAGGCTTTGAGGAAGGAGCGGCGTGATGACGAATTCTTAGACATTAAGTAAACGTTCTCCGGACGACGATCAAACAATATAGATTTGGGTACGGTTGACGCAAGAGGCATCCGCATTTTTCTCTCTTCGCGAACGAGCAAAAAGTTTGACTGAGAGAAGGCTTTCAATTCTCGCGCGCAGCGGCTTCCAACGCGGGCAGGTCCATCTTGATCATCCCCATCATGGCTTCCATGGCTTTGGGATGGCTGATCAACTCGCCGATATTGCGTGGCACAATCTGCCAGCACAGGCCAAAGCGATCTGTGAGCCAGCCGCAAGCCATGGGTTTGCCGCCCTCGATCAACTTGTCCCAGTAGCTGTCGATCTCTTCCTGAGAGTCGCAGCGAACGAAGAACGAAAAGGCGGGGCTGAGCGGATGAGCGGGGCCGCCGTTGAGAAAGACCATCTCCTGACCCTCAAGCTCGATCGTGATAGTGGCAATCTTGCCCACGGGCCAGGGACCAACGCCTTTGGACCGCAACTCATCGAGTTTGCGCGCATGCGGAAAGACACTTAGGTAAAACTCAGCGGCTTCTTCGGCGTTGTCATTGAACCAGAGAAATGGCGCAAGTTTATTCATGGCTGGCATGGTAGCAATAGGACGTTACTGACGACAAGCCGACTCTCGCAGGATCAACAACTCAATCCTATTGAGTCATTCTGGCAACGGCCGCGTGCGGGGCGTCATGGGTTCGAGTAGTCAGCTAGAAGCTAATCTTCAAAATCTGGCCGTTGTTGCCGACGAACCATCCGGCTTCTGGATTCGCAAAAGCGACCGCCCAATAACCGCTCACGTCCGGCAGCTTGAACCAGGTTTGTCCTTCATCCGGACTCCAGGCAGCTGCGCCGGAGCTGAAGTCCGGCTGAGTTTCAGTCGTGATCACCACACTCCGGTCGTGTTCATGGCCGAAGTCATCTCGATGGCGCCAATCATCCTTGTATTCAATGCCCTGCACATAAGCGAGACAGAAGATCGATCCTGGAATGGGGGGCTTGGTGGTGAGCGTCCAACTTTGGCCGCCATCATGCGAGGTTGCCGCCTGGGTAGCGCTGTCCGTGGTCAAGTCGCCGCCACCCACAATGCCATGCCAGGGATCGCGGAAAGCCACCGAGAAGGCACCCGCGTTGGGGTTGCTCACGAACGGAGTGTCATACGCATTCCAGGTGTAGCCACCATCCCGAGTCGCCAGGATCCGAGCGATGCTTGAGCCGCCGGTGGCGATCCAGGCGTTTTGCCATCCTTCTGTCGTGATGCAGGTTCCGCTGGACGAAAAAGAAGCTTCGCCTGCCAAGGCAGGTGGCATACTGCGGGCGATCGAATGCCAGGTCGAGCCATCATTCGTGCGAAGGTCGGGGAATACTCCGTTGACTGAATCGCTGTGCGCAATGCCGCGATCCGGACTCCAGAACGCGAAGCAGTCATAGAAGGCGTTCGCCGTCTTATTCGTAAACTGAACGGTCCAGTGCGCGCCGCCATCTTCCGTCTTGTAGATGCGAAAATCTCCGGTGTTGTCCCCGATGGACATGAGATAAGCGACTCGATCGCTTACGCCCTGGACATCGCGGAATTGGAGACTTTCGGCTCCAGGCACCACTCCAGATCTCCAGGTCGAACCGCCATCGGTCGTCACCACGTACGTACCACCGGTTCCCGCCGCCCACACGACTCGGGAGTTCACCGGACTGACGGCAATCAGCAGCTGCGTCGTGCCGCTCTTCTGTGGAACAAGAGTGGGAGTGGGTTGATGATGACCTTTCCATGCTTCTTGTGCATACCCGCCGGAAGCGGCGGCAATCAAGAGAATGAACAGCGAAAGACGCTTTAACATTGACTTCCTCCCTGAACTGCCGTTTCGAGTGGGAAGAAGTATAGGAACGCCCGAGGAGCCGCGTCAAATCAGGCACGGGTCTACATAGACTGTTCGGGAGGGCGTTGTAACCTTAGCGCCTCCAAGGGCTTGCGCTTTACGAATTGCTCCACTTGCCGTGGGGGCTGTAGTAGGATCACTTTGCGGTGCGGACTGAACGTTGTCGGCAGAGGGAGCCGCCATCGGTCCCACTTCAGCATTTGTGGCTACCTTACCAGGCTCTACGACGCCATTTGGGTGTTCCGAACCACTGGGCCGAGAGGCCAGATGGGGCACATCCAGAGCGCCAGCCGCACCGCCCATTAACATCGCGGCATCCCCGCCCACACGACGCACGTAGTCTTCAGGCTTCTCTTGGGCCTGTGCGGTAACACTGTGCTTCGCGAGGTCGGTCCCACACTGTACACCGAAGCCCACTCCGGTAGCAGCTAGAGCCGCCTTCGCAGCTGTACCAACGGCACCAGTCCCACGGGCTAACGGACCAGCCGCAGCCAGACCAGCGCCAAGCGGCGTCAACAGCATCTTGGCCGCGTCAGCACCAAAACCCTCGACAGCTTTCCGATCACGGAACTGTGAGGGTGATTGATTGCATCATCGAAGGTAGGAGCCGAGTTGGCATCAGCGTCAAATCAGGCACACCTGAGTCTCGCGGGCGGCTTGCGGCGGTCAACATCATCGGGTGTTGAGGTGTGGGTTATGGATCGCGGTACTCGCGGCGCTTGAGTTCGCGGAGTGCCTGTTCGTGGCCTTGAAGCGCGGCTTGACGAGTCCAGTGGCGGGACTGCGTGTAGTCGTGCTCGACACCCTGGCCGAAGGCGTAGAGATGGCCGAGCTGGAACTGGGCTTCGGCGTTGCCCTGCTCGGCGGCCTTGCGATACCACGCGGCGGCTTGCGTGTAGCTGAGCGGAACGCCCTGGCCGGTGTAGTAGAGGTCGGCTAACTTCTGCTGGGCTTCGGGAAAGTTCTGGTCGGCGGCGAGGCGATACCAGTGGGCAGCTTCGGTGTTGCTTTGCGTGACCCCTTCGCCTTTGCGATACATGAGGCCGAGGTTGTACTGCGCCCAGGCGAGGTTACTGTGGGCTGCGCGCTGGCACCATGCGAAGGCCTCAGGGAAGTTGTTGGCTGCGTAGTAGCGGAAGCTGAGGTTGGCCTGTGCGTAGGCATGGCCCTGTTCGGCGGCCTTGCGCTCCCAATAGGCCGCCTGGGTGTCGTCTTGCGGCAGGCCTTGTTGCGGTCGAACCAGCCCCGCGTCATACATCGTGCTGAGGAGATACTGCGACTCGGCGTGGCCTTGCTCGGCGGCGAGCCGGAAGCCGGCTGCGGCTTCAGTGAAGTTGCCAGCGTTGTAGTCGGTGACGCCCTGCCGGTAGTGCGGGTTGGCGGCTGCGTTGGCGGCGTCGCGGCGGCCGCGGGCGATGATGCTGGAGCGCGTGGAATGGAGCGACAGCGACGCGCCAGTTGGGATGTGCTGCAGGCCGCCCTTGAATTTATCTTGCATAGCCGCTTTATCTTCCATGGGCGCTGATCTGGCGGTCGATGAGCTCGAAGCGGCGCTGGGCATCGGCGATCTGCTCGCGGAGGCTGGTGGCGAGCTCGGTGAGGAGGTCGCGATGTTCGCGGGCGGCGGCTTCGGCGTCGAGGTGCAGTTGGGCGATTTCGCCGGCGAGCAGTGTGTGGCGCTCGGCATCGAGGGTGGCGATGTCGCGCTCGGCATGCTGGATCTGGCGCGTGATGCGGAGAAGCTCGGCGGCGGCGCCTTCGCCGGCGATGGAGGCGTTGATCTCGCGGTGATCGTCGAGCAGACGCTGCAGGGTTTCGGTGTCGCCGCGGCTGTAGGCCTGGTTGGCGCGGGCCATCAGCAGAGTGAAGTGCTTCTGCTCGGCGTCGTCGCGGGCGAAGTCGGGGTGAATGCGTTTGGCTACGTCGCGGAAGAGGGTCTTGAGGCTGGGCGGTGGATCAAACTCTTCGGCCTCGTGGGCCTCGCCGAATGCGGCATCATGGGTCTCCTGTGCGCGCTGGCGGCTTTCCTCGGCTCGGCGGCGGGCGGAGTCGGAGTCGTAGAGGTCGACTTCGCGCTCGGCGATGCGCGCTTCGAGGTCGTCAAGCTCGGCGTAGAGGATGCCGACCTGGCGGAGATAACGGCCTTCAAAGGTCTTGAGCTGGGCGCGGATTTGGGCAAGCTCAGATTCGCGCTCGGCGAGCGTATTGCGAACGGCGGCAAGTTGCTCTCGCTTGTCGAGGAGGGCTGCGTTGTCCGGAGTTTGCTGGAGGATGATTTCGGATGGCATTGCGGCTTCCCGTGAGTGGAAGTTCCAGTTTAGCGGAGCGGGGTTCCGCTTTTCGCAGATGAGCGCCTCGAGAAGCGGGGCAAGGTGACGAAGATTTCCAGAGATTCTCCCCAAACCTGAACAGCATTGCCGCGGTTCTCATTACTTCGCTCTAGGACTTTTCGCCATCTAAGTGACAAAAAGTACGGTCACGTCCGATCTAAAACTCAATGCCGCGTTGCGCGAGAATTCCTTTTTCGTAGGCGTGCTTCACCTCGCGCATCTCGGTAACGGTATCGGCAAGTTCCACGAGACTCGGATGAGCGTTGCGCCCTGTCAGGATGACGTGGACCATCTCGGGCTTTGCACGCAGCACCTCGGCGACTTTTTCGGGGTCGAGCATCTTGTAGCCGATTGCGTAGTTGATCTCGTCGAGCACGACGAGGTCCCAGTCGCCGGAGAGGATCGCCTCGGCAGCCTCGGCCCAGGCCTCTTCGACCATGCGGATGTCTTCGGGATCGGTCTCGGCGCCGCCGACCTTCACGAAGCCGCGCCCCATCTGCTTCATGACGAAGTCGTCACCCAGCAGCTTTGCGGCGTCGAGCTCGCCGTAGTGCCACGAGCCCTTGAGGAATTGGAGGATGAGCACGCGCATCCCATTGCCCGCGGCGCGAAAGGCAGTGCCCAGTGCGGCGGTCGTCTTGCCCTTGCCCGGGCCGGTGTTGATGAGGATCAGTCCGCGTCGTGAGGTCTCGGTCATATCAGACAGGAGAACACAGGTTCAGCCACGAATGCTCTAGTGTCCGGAGTGATATGGATGTCCAGCGATGATGGTCAGGGCCCGATAGACCTGTTCGGCGAGGACCACGCGAGCGAGCTGATGGGCCAAAGTGATGCGACCTAGCGAAAAAACGAGGTTCGCACGCTGACGGGCGTCGTCGGACCAGCCATCCGCAGGGCCGATTGCGAGAACGAGACGTTGAGTGCCTGCATCGCGTAGTCGGCCAAGTTGCTGAGCGAACTCCTCTGAAGAGAACAATTGTCCGCGACTGTCGAGCAGTATGAGATGAGCAGGCGTGCGACCAGACTGTCGATCGAGCCATTCAAGCAATGCCGCCTCGGACTCAAAGAGTTGTGAGTCGCAGGGGACATAACGGGTCGATCGCTCCGTATAGTCCACGAGCAGACGATCTGTAGGATCAGATTTAGTCCGACTACGGCGCGGCACGATCGCGGTAAGGGTGATTTTCATGCTAAGTGAGAGTCCATCTTATAGATAATCACCTATTTCATAGAAAATGCCCAACGTTATCCAGAAAACCATATTTATTTAGATTAGCTGGAAATATGCGCCCGAATTCAATAGGTTTTCGTGTTATCAAGTTTGGCATATGACGTGCAAGTCGAACTGTTACTGTCCTAGGGCCTCCCCTGATTGGCCTATTTGAAAACTGAACATTCTGTAAGTAGAACAAGGAGTACTGTTATGCGTTTTAAGGCATTTGCCATAATATTTCTGCTGGTTATGACTGGCGCGGCTTTCGCGCAGACCGGTACGATTACCGGTCAGATCTTCGATCCTGCAGGAGCTGCAGTCCCTGGTGCAACTGTCACGGCGACCTCTGGTTCGACAGGCGCAACTCGTACCGTCACCTCCAGTTCGGCAGGTGTCTATAGCATTACGGCTCTGCCGCCTGCAGTCTATTCAGTTGTTGTCTCAGCGACTGGATTCCAGCCGTTCACCCGCACGAATGTCGTTCTCAATGTTGCGGCGACGCTGCCATTGAACTTTAATCTTGCCGTTGCTGGCGCTGCTACCACCGTCGAGGTCCAGGACGTTTCGTTGGCTCCGGTTGAGACAGACAGCTTTGCTCTTTCCACTGTTATCGATTCGAAGCAGATTAACGAACTGCCCTTGATCCTGCGCGACCCCTATCAGCTCGTCCTTCTTTCTCCTGGTGTCGTTACCGCGACCAACAATATGGGCGGATTCTCGGTTAATGGCCAACGCGACCGCAACAACAACTTCATGCTTGATGGCGCGGATAACAACGACACGTCCGTTCCCGGAGGTCAGGGCGGCATCTCCTCAGCAAACCCTGATTCCACACAGGAATTTCGTGTTATTACAAATAACTTTGACGCCGAATTTGGACGAAACACCGGTGCCATCGTTGACGTGGTAACGCGTGGCGGTACGAACAACTATCACGGTACCGCCTACTGGTTTGGTCGCTACAACGCCCTCGGCGCTCGCGACTTCTTCAACCAGAAAGAAAACGGGCCACAGGATCCGTACGTACGAAACGATTTTGGCGCGTCGCTGGGCGGCCCAATCTGGAAGGATCGCACCTTCTTCTTCCTCAACGGCGAAGTGCAGCGCTTCCGTACCACTCGTACCGAAGTCCAGACGACCCCAACCGCTGCATTCCGCACAGGCAAATTCACCTATATTGGGTCCGATGGAAGCCAGACCCCCGTCGATCTCACGAATCCTGCTTCTAACCCGAACAACTTCTCCGGGCTGGGACTAGATCCGACGATCGCCAAGATCTACAGTGTCACCCCGGTGGGTCAATCGGACAACGGCGACGGCGTTAGTACGAGTTACTTCTTTCCGTCTCCCGATGCCCTCAACTCTTATAACCTCACTGGCCGCTTCGATCACAAGCTGACGGACAAGCACCAGCTCACAATTCGCTATATCTATGGCCACTCTGCCGACACCAATCCCTTCCATGATGAGTCCATCCCGGGATACGGTTCTACCTCGGTCATCGGTACGAGTCACAACGGTGTGATCTCAATTGCATCCGCCCTTAGCCCCAACACCACCAACATTCTTCATGCCAGTTACAACCAGAACAACGCTGGCTTCTTCTGCGCCCACGAACCGATTGATGCTCTCCTCGGCGTCGATGGCTTCGGCAATGGCCGCGATATCCTCATCCCTGGCTTCTTCAATGGCAATCCCTTTGGTTGCTTTGATCTCGGAGAGAGCAACGGACAGGCGCGTCTAACCTCGACCCTGCTCTTTTCTGATACGTACTCTGTAGTAAAGGGCCGGCACTCGATGAAGTTTGGCGGCGACTACCGCAACGTGAGAAGTTCGAGCTTCGATAACTTCTCGTCGCGAAATCTTCTCGAACTCAACAACTTCACTCAGTTCCAGGCGCAGGCCTATCAATTTGCCGGTGATCCTGACTCGCCCAGCCAGGAGACCTTCCAGGATCTGATCTGGGGCGCTCAGGGATCCGTCGCGAACAGTTCCGAGAACCAGTTCTTCACTGGCGAAGGCGTCCGCCGGGCAAACGATGTTACGCGCTTCCGTCAGAACGAATGGGCCATCTTTGCACAGGACACGTGGAAGGCTACCACGCGTCTTACCGTCATCGCAGGTATGCGTTATGCCTTCAATGGTGTGCCTTTTGAGACCGATGCAAACTTCTCCAACTTCTTCGGCGATGCCTCGGCCGCTCTTCCGGCAGCAGGCTACTTTCAGTTCACCAGGGTAGGACCCGGTACAGGCACAAAGATGTATGCCAACAACTGGAATCTGTGGGAGCCCCGCGTGGGCTTCGCCTATGATCCAATGGGCGATGGCCGCACCGCAATCCGCGGCGGCTACGGAATCTTTCACGACCGCGTCTTCGACAACATCTTCGGCAACGCACGCTCGAACCCACCCTTCGAGGCTCAGTACAACGCCTTTCCTTTCGATCCTGACAATGCGGGGACCAGCCCAACGGTCTCCACGATCGCCAGTCCCGGAAACCTGACCCCGTCGTCGACGATCACCAATGGTGACTATCAGGAGCCGGTCCTTATCGATCCCAATCTCAAGATCCCGACCAGCCAGAGCTGGAACCTCGGCGTTCAGCATCAGTTCAGTGGCAAGCTTACGCTGGAAATGAACTACGTTGGCGGCCGCGGCACTCACGGTCTTCGTGAAATCAACGGGAATCCCCCGCAACCAAACCTGGTAGCCGCAGCGCTCGCCAGCGGTGTCAACCCTGCCGAGTTGCAAGGCACCAATCTGTACTTTGGCGGCGCTACCTGGGATCCGGGTGCGAACAACACCGCATTCATCGAGCCGTTCTTCCAGACCGCGAGCGCAAGCAGCAACTACAACGCTTTCCAGACAAAGGTTGCCGGCCAGGTCGGTGGTTTGACCCTTACCGGTAGCTACACGTACTCTCACTCGCTCGATAACGGCAGCGACCCGCTCGCTCCCGGAGCCGGCAATAGCGGCTTCCCCCGCAACAACTTCAATCTCCTGCCAGAGTATGGAAGTTCCCCCTTCGATGTTCGTCACAGGGGTACTGTTGCTGCCACTTATAACCTGCCCATCGGTATCGGAGCCGCATACCTCAACCGTGGATTCGTTGGCCATATCTTTGAGGGTATTCAGATCTCCGGCATCCAGCAGATTCAGGGTGGATTGCCTTTCGATCTCCGGGGAACTCGGGATAACCTCCACACGGCTCTCACCAATCGTCCGCAGCAGATCGGTCCAGCTTATCCTTCGGGGCGTGGAACCATCGTCGCTGCGGGTAAGATCACTGGACCTTCTGCCGCGGCCTTCGCCAACGCGCCCTTTGGCCAGGATGTCTCGATTCGCCGTAATGCGTTCTCTGGTCCTGGCTTCATAAACACCGACGTGGTCTTCCAGAAGACCCAGACTCTTCACGAACAGTTCAAGTTGATCTTCCGCGCGGAGAGCTACAACGTCTTCAATCATCCGAACATGGCGTCGCCTGCGTCGCTCAGCATTACCTCATCGACCTTCGGGATATCCCGATCGCAGATAGGCCAGAACGATGGAACTACAGGCGCACGTCAGATCCAGGCTTCTCTGAAGCTCGCCTTCTAACAGTCCTGGATTATCAACAAAAGCGAAGGGCCCGTCGACAATGACGGGCCCTTCGCTTTTATGAATCGATAATTGGTTGAGTTTAAATAACGTTAGAAGAGCCCAACATCTCAACGACCTCAGAGCGTTGAACGCTATTTCCCTGAAGTCTTCCGCTTGGCAGATTTCTTGAACGGAGCTTTCCTTGCTGTTCTCAAACACCGACAGAAGTAGTCGAGGCTTTCTTCGCCGTCTTTACCGACTTCTTTGAATTAGCCTTTTTTGCAGCCGTCTTCTGGGCTGCGGCTTTCTTTACAGGCGTCTTTGCGGCCGTCTTCGCTGCGGTAGTGCACTCGCTTTCTTCGGGGCCTTGGTGCGGCTTGCGGCGATCCGTTCCTTCAACTCGGCATTCAACTCTGAGATGCTGAGGCTCGTCGCCGACTTGCGCAGGCGCTCCAGGCCATAGAAGGCGCGCTTCTCCGGGGAAAAGACATGGACGATGAAGTCGACGTAGTCCATGAGAATCCACTCGGCCTGGCGGCGGCCTTCGACGGAGTTGGGATAGACGCCGAACTCGCGCTTGAGGCGAAGCTCGATCTCATCGCTGATGGCAACGTTCTGACGGTCGTTGGTGCCGTTGCAGATGAGGAAGTAATCGGTGAGGCCGCTCTCGGTGGGGTCGAGGGCGAGAATGCGAATATCTTCAGCTTTCTTGTCTTCGCAGGCGGCGGCGGCGGCGAGCAGTAGCTGGTTGCTTTCAATTGATGGCATGCGGCTCCTTGGAGTTTCCATGGTAGCTGGTTGCCGTCGCAGATGCCACCCAGCGCAACGTTATCCCAACTCAGCCATAGATGCGATGGCCGGCGATATAGTTTACGACCCCCGGCGAAAGCATGTCCGCGCAGGGATCTCCCCCACGCAGCCGCCGCCGGAGATCCGTTGCAGCCACGTCATAGTGAACCGTCTCCAGCAGATGAATCCGCGCGCGCTGCTCCTCCGTAAAGCCCAGCCCCGCCAAATCGCCGAGCGGAAACCCCGGCCTGCTGGCCACGATCCACTCCGCCAGCTCCAGCAGGCGCTCCGGCTCCCGCCAATGTGGCAATCCAAGCAAGCTATCGGCCCCGATAAGGCTGAATATCTCCGCATCCGGCATCGATTTCCTCAGCGCGGCCAGCGTATCCACCGTATAGTTCGGAGCCCCATCCTTCCGTGGCGCATCGATCTCCGAAGCCGAAAACCGCGCATCCTCCGCACAGACCAGCCTTACCATCGCCAGCCGGTCGGCGAAGGCCGCAGGCGCAACCTCGGTCTTCAGCGGCTGTCTGCCAGCTGGAGCGAACAGCACTTGATCCAGCCCAAACGCATCCGCAGCTGCACGGGCGATGCCAATATGGCCCCGGTGGGGAGGGTCGAAGGTTCCGCCAAACAGAGCGACGCGCATAGGCAGGACGCGAAAACAAAATCAGAGTCGAAGAACGAGGCCGGTCGTAAATATCTTCGCATTCACCGAGCTGCCGGACGCAGCGCTATAGTCAAACTCAATCACGCGCCAGTCGACATGCGGAAGAATCGTCATATCGATCCCACCCAGTATCTGGTAGTTCAGATTCGTGCTGCTCGATGAGCCATTTCCGTCCTTCACACTGGCAACGCCGATAAGCCCTTCGACATACGGCCTGACCGGAAGCACCGGAGCCCGAAAAGCCAGTCGCGGTCCCGCCGCCCCGGTAAAGTAGTTGAACCCATTCCGCGTAAGAAACGTTCCCCGCACATCCGCACCCAGCGAGATATATCTCCCGCTCTGCGCATACACGCCCAACGTCGGACCGAAAGCCGACTGAGTCGCGCCGCTACCGCCTATCGGAGCACCGCTAAAACCGGCATAAACGCCAGTCTGCGCCTCAGCGCGGACCGCAATACCACTAACAAAAAGAGTGAGCAAAACAGCAAGCAATGGCCGATGTAGTTTCATGGGGAGGGCCCTCCTAACTGAGGCTACCTCACTATTAACACCGACATTTGCACATCGTTGCGGCCGGAACCTCATTGGAGACGGTCAAATGTCCCATCCGTCTTGTACTCTTAATTCGCGTCAATCAGCGCAAATCCGTGGTCCAGCTCCCCGTCAGCCTCTGCGGCGAGCCGAGCTCGGCGGCGGCGGATAATTCGGCTTCAGCTTCACCGGAGCAGGCGCTTCGATCTTCACCTCGACAGGCCGATGCTCCGCCACCATCTCGGCAATCGCGAACTTCAGCGCCTCAACGCCCTCGCCCGTAACAGCCGAGATCGCATAGAACGGCAGCTTCCGCCGTTTTGCCATCGCCGCAAGCTTCTTCAGCTTCTCTGGATTCGCGACATCCACCTTGGCCGCCACAAGAATCGTAGGCTTCGCCGCCAGCGCCGGATCGAAGCTCTTCAGCTCCTCCGTAATCACCTTGTAGTCGTCCACCGGATTCGTCCGTTCGTTCCCGTCCGAGACATCCACCAGATGCACGATCACGCTGGTTCGTTCAATATGTTTCAGAAACTGAATCCCAAGCCCCGCGCCCAGGTGAGCGCCTTCAATCAGCCCCGGCAGATCGGCCACGGTATACGACTGCTCATGCGGCCACTCCCCCACTGACACGACGCCCAGGTTCGGCTCCAGCGTCGTAAAGGCATAGTTCGCAATCTTCGGCCTCGCCGCCGAAAGCCGCGAGATCAGCGTCGATTTACCCACATTCGGATATCCGACCAGCCCGGCATCGGCCAGCAGCTTCAGCTCCAGCCTGTAGCTGCGCTCTTCTCCCGCCCGCCCCAGCTCATGCTCTCGCGGAGCCTGGTGCGTACTCGTAGCAAAGTGCTGATTCCCTCGCCCGCCGCGACCGCCCTTGGCAATCACGATCGTCTCATTCGGGTGCGCGAAGTCGTGCACCAGCTCCCCGGTTACGTCGTCGTACAGCAGCGTGCCTACCGGAACCTTCAGCGTGGTGGACTCGCCCGCATAGCCTGAGCAGTTGGACCCCAGCCCATGCCCGCCGCGCTGCGCTTTATGCTCCGGGTTGAACCGGAAGTGAACCAGCGTATTGTGGCTCAGCGACGACGACATCAGAATGTCGCCGCCATGTCCGCCATCACCGCCCGACGGTCCCCCTCTGGGGACGAACTTCTCGCGGCGGAAGGCCATGCAGCCGTTACCGCCGTCGCCGGCCTTGATGCGAATTCGTGCTTCGTCAATGAACATTTTTCAGTACTTAGTGTACTAGCCCACGCGATATACTTGCTTCATACGACAAAAAACACCAAATACCTGTACTTGAACTCAGGACGATGGAACCACTTCGCCTTAAAAAGAGGCGGTTTACCGCGTGTTAATCGCGGTGTGCGATCTTGAAATAACTAATCACACTTTTTTGGAACACTTAGCCGCTTTGGGAAAGCCCTGCGCTATTGGCAGGGACACAGCACAACTTTGCAGCATTACTTTCAGGAGACCTACTAGATGTTGAAAACAATGAAGCGCCTCGCACTGACGGCAACGCTGTGCGCAGTCGCCTGTACCTGGGCCCACGGACAATCCACAACGCAAGGCGCAGTTGGCGGAACCATCTTCGACCCCACTGACGCAGCAGTTGCAAAGGCTTCCGTCACGATTCACAACAACAGCACCAATGCAGACATCCGCCTCACCTCCGACGACAGCGGCTACTTCAACGCTCCTCTCCTTGAGCCCGGCACCTACACCATCACCGTAACGGCCGGCGGATTCAGCAACTATCGCGTCAACAACGTCGTCGTCCAGGTCGGACAGCTCACCTCCCTGACCCCCCATCTCACCCCCGGCCAGTCGGCCTCCGTCGTCGAAGTCACCGCGGACGCTCCCGTTCTCAACTTCGACTCTCCCGATTTCGCGGCCAGCCTCAACTCGCGCGCTCTCCGCGACGTTCCCGTAAACAACCTCCGCTGGTCGAGCCTCGCTCTCACCACCCCCGGCGTCGTCTCCGACTCCAACGGCTTCGGTCTGGTCAGCGTTCGCGGCATCAGCCCTATCCTCAACAACGTCCTCATCGACGGCGCCGACGACAACCAGGCCTACTACGCTGAAGAGCGCGGACGCACCCGCGAAGCCTACTCCACCCCGCCCGAGGCCGTCCGCGAGTTCCAGGTCAACGCCGGTGTCTACGCTGCCGAGTACGGCCGCGCAGCCGGTGGTGTCATCAACTCGGTCACCAACAGCGGTGGCAACCAGATTCACGGCTCCGCCTACTTCTACGACCGCGAATCCAGCTGGGGCGCTTACAATCCCTACACCAACAACACCACTGGTGTGCAGGACCCCAACACCGGCAAGTACACCTTCACCACCACTCCCTACAAGCCATCTGACTCGCGCAGAATCTGGGGCTTTAGTGCAGGTGGCGCCATCCTCAAGGACAAGCTCTTCTGGCAGTACACTTACGACCAGCATCACCGCAACTTCCCCGGAACTGCCAAGGCCAACTCGCCCTCGGCGTTCTTCTCGCAGCCCGATGGCACGCTGGCCAGCATCGCCGGCAGCCCCACCTGCGATCTCACGACCGGCTATCTCTCCGGCAGCACCTCCACCAATCCGAACTACGCTCTGGACAGCCAGACCTGCACCCTGGCGGCTCGTCTCCATCTCGTCAACTACGACGCGGGCGCTACCCTCTACGGCAATGGTCTTGCCAGCCTTCTCCCGGACCTCGGCTCCGTGCCGCGTACCGGCGACCAGGTCGTCAACATGCCGAAGCTCGATTGGCAGATCAACAGCAAGAACCACGTCAGCTTCCTCTACAACCGTCTCCGTTGGGACTCGCCCGGCGGCGTTCAGACCCAGGCAACCAACAACTACGCCATCGACACCTTCGGCACCGACTTCGTCAAGCTCGACTACGGCGTTGCCAAGCTGACCAGCCTCCTCTCGTCGAACATCAGCAACGAGCTTCTCTACCAGTACGGTCGCGAGCTCAACGACGAAGGCCAGCAGCCCTTCAGTGCGTACACCAGCGCTCATCTGAAAGGCGCCAACGGTAATGTTCCTGAGGTTGGGCTCGCCACGTCCACCGGCTTCTATCTCGGTTCGCCCTACTACTCCTACCGTCAGGCGCTCCCCGACGAGCGCAAGTGGCAGATCGGCGATACCCTCTACCTCAACCACGGCAACCACTCCTTCAAGTTCGGTGTCGATGGCGTGCACAACTACGACCTCATCAACAACACCTACGAGAGCAACGGCTACATCACCTACGGCTACCTCAGCAACTACCTTGCCGACATCACGACCGCTGGAGGCAGCCCCACCTGCGATAGCAACGCTCTATCCGCTGCAACGAGCAAGAATGGCGTCGTGACCAGCGCTGTCGGCAACCATCCTTGCTACTCCTCGCTGGCCCAGGGATTCGGTCCTCCGGTCTTTGCGGTATCCACCTTCGATTACGGCGTCTTCGCGCAGGACAACTGGAAGGTCACTCCGCGCCTGACGGTGCAGCTTGGCCTTCGGTACGACTATGAGGCCCTGCCCGGAAACTCCGCGAATGCGAATCTGACAGCTGCTTCCGGTACGTTCGTTCCCTACGCCGGACTCACCAACGCTCCCTCCGATAAGAACAACTTCGGTCCGCGTCTCGGCTTCGCCTACGACGTCTTCGGCGCCGGCAAGACCGTTCTTCGCGGCGGATACGGCATGTACTATGGCCGCATCACCAATGGCGTTCTGCTCAACGTTCTGCTCAACACCGGCAGCCCGCTTGGCCAGTACGTTGCTACGATCAAGCCCAGCGCGAGCACCGCTCCTGTCTTCCCGAACGTTGTCTCGTCGACCGCCACACCGCCCACCCCCAGCTCCTACTTCCTCGCTTCGAACCTGCAGAATCCAATGGTTCACGAGTTCGACCTCGTGCTCCAGCAGCAGGTTGGCCGCGGTACCGTTGTCTCGTTCAACTACCTCGGCGGTCTGGGCCGTGAACTCACGAACTTTGTGAACACGAACCTCAACTCGGCGACAACCAACACGACCATCACCATTGCGGACCCCAGCGGTAAGGGTCCCTTGGCGAACGGCACGACCTACGTCGTTCCGGCCTACACCTCGTACGTGAACAAAAACTTCACCTACATCTCTGAGGTCGCAAGCAACGTCAACTCCAGCTACAACGCCTTCGTTGCTGAGGTCCAGAACCGTTCGCTTCGTTCGCTTCAGTTCGATGTGAACTACACGTGGTCCCACGCGCTCGACTACAACCAGAGCGCAACCACAACCACGGCCACCTACGGGAACAGCATGTACGATCCCAACGGAAGCCATCGCGCCGATTATGGCAACTCCAACTACAACGTGCCCAACCGTCTCGCGGGCTACGTCCTCTACAACCTTCCGAACACGCACCGCGGCGACTGGGTGAAGTACCTGGCCAACGACTGGGCCGTCAACACCTCGTTCCAGGCGCAGAACGGCCTGCCGTATTCGGCTAACCTGAGCGGCTACGTCTCTTCCGGAGCGTTGTTCAACGGTTGGAACGGCGCAGGCGGCGGTACCTGGGTTCCGATGCTCGGACGCAACACCTACAAGTACCCGCGTGACGTCGTTCAGGATGTTCGTCTGCAAAAGCAGGTCGCCATCACCGAGCGGTACCGCGGCGAAATGCGTCTCGACCTGTACAACATCTACAACCACCAGAACGTGACCGGCGTGCAGAGCACGGCGTATGCACTCCAGTCCTCTGGAAACACAGCAACGGCAACCTTCCAGTCGGGTGTTGCAGGTTCGGGAACGTCTCTCTTCGGTTCGGCCAACAACTCGAACTCGAGCGGCTTCCTCTACACCCCCCGTCAGGTGCAGATCGGCTTCAAGCTCCTCTTCTAACCAGGAGGACCAAACCCAGAAGGGCGGCAGCTTCGGCTGCCGCTTTTCTTTGCCGCTACTATTATTAGGTCGCCGCTATACGTCGCTGCTATTGCTTCCATCGCTGCTATTGTTGCCTCTATTTTTGCGTCGCGCGTTATTGTTTTCGTCGTCATCCTGAACGCAGTGAAGGATCCCTGTATTTCGCCTTTGCCGTTGCTGTTGCCTTTGCTCTTGCCGTTGCTGTTGCCTTTGCTTGTCATTCTGAGCGAAGCGAAGAACCCCCGCATCTCCGAGGGGAGCGAAGCGACCCGAGCGCCTTCCCAAAAATAAATCCCAAAATCTGCAAAATTTTCCTCTCCCCAAAAGCTCACATCCGCATCCCACGTTTGCCACACAATCCACCACATCCTGACCACAAAAAAACCACAACGAAACCCCACTTTCCCCAAAAACCCCGCAAAAACACGCACAAATTCTTCACGCGACACCACACAAAAAATTCCCTATTCTAAAACCCTGTAGAAAAATTCGGGAGCAACTATGGAGCAGTGCCTGAATCGCGCAGGGCTCAACGCGATCATCCTGAAGATCATCTGTGTTTTGTTGAGCTTGCCCCTCGCCAGCGCACTCGCCCAGACAGCCGTAGACGGCGCCCTCACCGGCCAGCTCACGGACCCCAACGGAGCCGCGATCTCCGGCGCGACGCTGCAAGCAAAGGACTTATCCACCAATCTCACAACCCAAACCAACTCCAACCCGGACGGCGAATTCCTAATCCCCCGCCTCCCCACCGGCGATTACGAAGTAACAATCTCCGCCCGCTGGTTCAAGCCTCTCATTCTGAACCACATAGCCATCGAGCTAGGCACCTCCACCAACCTCCCAATCCATCTCCAGCTAGCCACCACAACCACCGAAATCACCGTAACCGAACCCAACCAACCCACCACCAACACCATCACCCCCACCGAAATCGACTCCCTCCCGATAAGCGGCCGTCGCTGGCAAACCTTTACCCTGCTTACACCTACAGCCAATCCCGACCCCGACGGCCTACTCAGTTTCCAGGGCGCAGCCGTCACCCAAAACAGCACCCAGATCGACGGCACCTCCGACGACCAAAGCTTCGGAGCTGTGCCACGTGGAACATCCACCCCCGAACCCGAAGCGGAAGAAAACACCGAATTCGGCGGAGCCAATAGAAACGCGGGTTCCCGCCGCAGAACCGGCTCAACTTTCACCTTTTCCCCGGAAGCAGTCCAGGAATTCCGCGTAAGCGGCCAAAACTACTCTGCCCTCTACGGCCACGCCGCCGGAGGAGTCGTAACCACCGTAGCCAAAAGCGGGACAAACACCCTGCACGGCAGCGCCTTCTACCTCTTTAGAACCAGTGCATTAGCAGCCACAAACCCCTTCTCCGTCGCCACAACCTACACCGACGGCACTATAACCAGCGCAACAGTAAAACCCCACGATCTCCGCCAGCAGTTCGGCGGCAGCCTCGGCGGCGCAGCAATCCAGGACAAGCTCTTCTACTTCTACGCATTCGACCAGCAAAACCGCAGCTTTCCTGCGATCTCCGCGCCCAGCGACCCCGCCTTCTACTCACTAACACCAACTCAAACCGCCTTGCTTGGCAATCGCGGCGTAACCACCACAAAAATAAACGCCGCCCTCAACTACCTCGACAGCCTCACCGGCACTGTCCCCCGACGAAGCGACCACACCATCAACTTCGGCAAACTCGACTGGCAGGCTTCGACCAGGCATCGCCTAAGCGCCCAATACGACCGCGCAAGATCCACCGCCCCAGGAGCCCTAAGAACTGCGCCAGTAGTGGATCGCGGAGCCGCCAGCCTCGGCAGCAGCAGCGCCAAAGTCGACGCCGTGCTCACCCGTTGGATGTGGCAGGCATCAGCCCACCTGACCAACGAGCTGCGCTTCCAATACGGGCGCGACCTGCAGTCCGAGCAGGCACAACTCCCGCTGCCCCAGGAGCCCTCAGTCGGCCCGGGAGGCTACGCGCCGGAGGTAGCCATCGGCTCGCAGGACTTCACCTTCGGAACGCCACCCTCGCTTGGCCGCAAAGCTTATCCCGACGAGCGCCGATTCCAGTTCGCAGAACTGGCGACGTTCACGCACGGCCACCATCTGTTGCAGGCCGGAGCGGACGTGAGCTTCGTACACGACGATGTCTCGTCGCTCACCAACGCAGAAGGAGCATTTCACTACGACAGCGGCACCACCAGCGGCCACGCCGGTGGTCTGGTCGATTGGATCACCGACTACACCTTCAACGTCAACGCCTACCCAAACGGCGGATGTCCGTCTATCAATGCGACCATCCACGACTTCTGCTTCCGCTCGTTCACGCAGAGCTTCGGCCCGCAGAACGTCTCGTTCAGCACGCAGGAGTGGGCTGCATTCGCCGAAGACAACTGGCGTCTGCGGCCCAACCTGACGTTGAGCGCAGGGTTGCGCTACGACTACGAGTTCGAACCGTTGCCGCAACACCCCAACGCTGCACTGGACCTGACGTTTGGCCAGACAGGCGCAACGAGCGTCTTCCCCGAGGACCGCAATAACATCGCTCCTCGCGTCGGTCTGTCGTGGGATCCCTTCGGCGCCGGCCGCGGAACAGTACGGTTAGGCTACGGACTCTTCTATGGTCGCCTGCCTGGCTCGACCATACGAAGCGCCCTGCTCAACACAGCGACAGCCTCATCGACGACCCAGGTGCGGATCACACCAAGCACAATAACCACATGCCCCCAGGTCGCGAATCAGGGGTTCGGTTACGCCTGCGCCTATCTGACCACTCCACCCGCGGCTGTAAGTACGACGACCTCAGCCACAGTCTTCGACCGCAGATTCCGCCTGCCAATGGTCCAGCAGGGCAGCGTCAGCGTCGAACACGAGGTCGGCGCAGGAGTACTGGGAACCGCCACTTATCTGATGAATATTGACCGGCAGCTTCCGAACTCGGTCGACATCAATATCGCTCCATCCACAACGATGAAGACCTTCCAGCTTATCGGCGGTACCGGAGCACCTGGCGTTCGCCACGGCGAGACCTTTGCCGTGCCCGTCTATACGCAGCGAGTGAGCGCGGATTACGGCCCGGTGACCGACGTCGTATCGAACGCAGACGGAAGTTACAACGCGCTTGTGATTGAAGCGCGCCGCCGCCGAGCACGTCGAAGCCTTGAGTTACGCGCAAGCTGGACTTGGTCGAAAGCTATCGACGACGGACAGGCCAGTGGCGCCGCTCCAAGAACCAACGGACAGTTCGATCCCTTCACGCTGCAGTACGACAAGGGCCTCTCGCGCCTGAATTTTCCGCACAAGATCATCGTCAGCGCGATCTGGGAGCCACATATCGCAACAGACCATGCGCTGTTGCATCAAACCGTGAACGGCTGGCAGATCGCGCCGCTTATTTACCGAGACGAGCGGCCGTCCCTATAGCTTCGACATCTTCGGCGGCACACTGCTCAGCGGCGGACACGAGAGCATCAACGGCTCCGGCGGCGCGGTCTACCTGCCCACGGTCGGCAGAAACACCCTGCGCTTACCCGATACGGCCAATCTCGATCTGCGTATCAGCCGGTCGATTCACGCAACCGAGCGTATCCATCTTCGTGGCCAGGCGGAGATCTTCAACTTAACCAACCGCGTGAACTATTCGGGAATCACGCAGCGCGCGTTTCTCGTTGGAACTGCAGCCAACGGCGTAACTCCGCTGGTCTTTCAGGACGCAGCTACAGTAGCTGCGGAGGGTCTGAATGTTCGTCCCTTCGGCACGTTGACCGAGGCGGCAAACGGCAACATGCAGGAGCGGCAAGTGCAGCTCGGTCTGCGGGTCGAGTTCTAACACTCATGCTGCGAGAGGGAGAGGACATTGCCGTCCGGGTCCGAAAACCAGGCCACCATCGCTCCGTTGGGAGCGGTCCAGACGCCATCCGGGCTCTGCTCGAAGTAAGGATACCGCTTGAACTGCACGCCCTTGCCGCTGAGTTCCGCAACCTTCGCGTGGATGTCATCGACCTGCCAGCCGAGGATCGTGAAGGGAGCGGGTGTGAACTCTCCGACACGGACGATGCGGATCATAGTGCCATTCGAGTCCATGACGACGGCAAAGGAGTCGTCGCAGACGAAACGCAGTCCAAGAGCGCCCTCATAGAAGCTGCGGGAGCGGCCCGTATCTTTGCTGGGGACGAAGGCGATGAGCGGGTTTGTCGAGAGCATGGTGTCCTCTCTTTCGGTGGCTTGAGTTTAGACGATCAACCGGCGGTCGGTGCGAAGTAAGTATCCTCCAATTCCGAGCGGAGTGTGGAGCGGCCGCCAGCTACACTGGGTGGAATGCTCAGAACGGTTTGCGCGACACAATACGTTACGGCTCTGCGAGAGGGCGGGTCGCTGCCGGCGATCATCGAGGCGGATGACCAGGGCATGTACGTGGTGAAGTTTCGCGGAGCCGGCCAGGGGCCGCTGGCGCTGGTCGCGGAGCTGGTGGCAGGTGAGATCGGACGGGCCCTGGGGCTGCGGGTTCCGGAGCTGGTCTTTGTAGAGATAGACGCGGCACTCGGGCGGAACGAGCCGGATCAGGAGATTCGCGATCTGCTGAAGGCAAGCGTGGGATTGAACCTGGCGCTCGATTATCTGCCGGGCTCGACCATGTTCGACCCTGCTGCGGGCGATAAGGCGGATGCGCGGACGGCCTCGCTGGCGGTGTGGTTCGATGCGTTTGTGGCCAATGTGGACAGAACCGCTCGCAATGCGAATCTGCTCTGCTGGCACCGTGAGCTTTACTTTATCGATCATGGAGCGGCGTTGTACTTTCATCATGACTGGAAGAGCATGGCGACGAAGGCTGAGTCGAAGTTTGCGCAGGTGAAAGAGCATGTGCTGCTGCCATGGGCCAGCGCATTGCAGGAAGCCGATGCTTTTGCGCACGACAGACTAAATGCATCAGTCTTCGCTGAGATTCTGGGGAGTGTACCGGAGGGATGGCTGTTGCCGGAGGCACGAGAGTTGAGCGCGATCGAAAAACGCGGCATCTACGAAGACTTTTTTGTGCGGCGGCTGAAGTCGTCCGCGAACTTTGTTGAGGAGGCGATGCGTGCCCGTGCCGAGCTCGTTTGATTATGCCGTGGTGCGTGTGGTTCCTCGCGTGGAGCGCGGGGAGTTCATCAATGCAGGCGTAATCGTGTTCTGCCTTGAGCATCGCTATCTCGAGGCCCGTGTCCAGGTGGATGAGGCGCGGCTGAAGGCACTGTGGCCCGAAATCGATATAGAGCTGGTACGCAAGCATCTCGAAGCGATTCCGAAGATCTGCGCCGGCGATGAGTCCGCCGGCCCGATTGCGAAGCTGAGCCAGCGCGAGCGCTTTCATTGGCTGGTATCGCCGCGTAGCACGATGATTCAGGTATCTCCTGTACACACCGGACTGTGCGAAGAACCCGGGATGACGGTGGAGCAGTTATCGCGGCGATTGCTGGATGTGGAATAACTCATTGAAATTGGCAATCGCATAAAGCCAAACTCGGCACATGGGCAGTGAGTCTCGGTTCCAGTTATGGACGCGCAAAGGGTCTTCAAAATCTACTCAGCGGCCAAACGAATACAGCACCGAAACACTTGCATACGACGCAGTTGGAACGCCCACGATTCGCTCCTTCGCCACCGTCTCATTCCCCACTGCCATCACTTGCGTTGTCTGCCCGGTAAACCCATTCACCAATTGCCCATTCAGTGACACCTGCCAGCGTCCATCCACAAAGCTCTTATGCAGAGCCATCCGAATCTCCTGCAACGGCACGCCTGTAAATCCATCCCCTAGCGGTTTCGCCTTTACATACTCATACTCCGCCTGCGCGCCCAGATCCCACGGCAGTTGATTCAACGATCCCACCGCATCCACAATCATCCGCGGAGCCTCGGGCACCGGCGTTCCATCGTCCCGATTTCGCGCATCTGCCTGCGCCCACGATAGCTGCCACATCCCCCGCCTCGGCCGCCGTAGCACAGACAGCTTCATGTACCGATTCAACGACGGTCCCTGGTTCTCCTGCAAACCCGTATCCGGATCGATCTTAGCCAGTTCTGCCGAATTGCTTACCCGCGCCAGCGTCAACTGCACCTCCGTGTTCGCAACCACCTTGGTCGCCAGCAACTGGTACTCGCGCGCCTGGATGATCAGATCTCCCCCTTCACTGCTTCCCTCGTCATTACCATTCCCAATGCGCGGATCGTTCGCATGGAACGCTTTGCCATAACTGAAGGCCACCTGCGGCAGTACGGGCGCATCTACACGACCCAGCGTTACATTTACTTTCGGACTCGTTGTTCCAGTCCATTGGTTGAACGAGTTCGCGGGCTGCAACAGGTCCACATTGTCGAACAGAATTTGATCCCTTCGTACCCCGAGATATACCTGAAGGTTGCGGCCATATTGCCCGTTCACCGCCGCATACGGGGACAAATCCGTGATCGTCAGATCATTACTAGTCAACAAATGAAACACTCCCTCGTTATCCGCTCGCGCCAGGTTTAGTCCGCGCGGCGCATCCCGTCGTGCGTTCACACCAGCCAGCAAATTCCACCGCTGACCAAAGGCGGTTGAGTATTCCGAACTCCCACCCGCTACCGTCCGAAACTCACTCTGTTGGATTAGTCCATCGCCAAAGTTCGACTTCAGACTCAGACTGTACGTTCGAAAGTAGCCACCGCTAGTCAGCAACTTCTTGTTCGAGATCGCCCACTGGTCTGTCACCAGCGCTATCGTTGTATGCGTCAGATCTGCCTGGCGATTGTCGATCGTATCGCCCGGCACGGGCACGTCCAGTGGAATCAATCCCGGAATCCGTGAAAACCCATAATAGGCCGCACCAAATATCGCCAACTGATGCTGCCCCGGTTTCCACTCTCGATATCCGTTCAGCTTGTACTGCTGCCGTTCCTCCGGCCGCTCCAGAAAGCCATTGCCCCAAAGCCCCTCTGCCGCAACCCACGCATGCGTCGAAGGATTTTTTGGTCCCCACCCGGCAGCTATCCCACCATCCTTACCGTTGGTCATCGCCTGCACGAACGGAGTCAATCTGTCCCGGAGGTCATAGGTAACGGCCAGGTTGATCGAATGATCTCCATATCGCGCATTAAAGGCGCCATCGTCCACCAGCGCCCCGCCAATCGTAGAAGAGATGACAAAGTTCGGGTCCGCATACCCATTGCCATGCGCGTTCGCCGTCAGGTTGTTCTGTAGCAGGAAGCCGTCAATCTGTAGAAACTGTGCGATCGGCTCTCCATGATCTCCCGCCACCCCCGGAGCAAAGTACTGTGGCGCCTTGATGCCTCCCGAGGCCGTCTCCACAGGTAGTCCCGGAATAGAAAACGGTACTCCCGGTCGCCCCGGATTCGCCTGAAGTAGCTCCGAGCTCGCATACCCCTTCGTGGACGGGTCCGGATTCAACGTGTCCTGCTCCGCGTGCACAGTAATGCTATTTCCGGCTCCCAACTGAAGATCCAGCACGCGATCCTGCGTCAGCTCCAGGACCACGCTAAAGCTTTGTCGCGTATGCTCGCTGACCACGACGCGAGTCGACCCGGCGGGAACGACTAGTAGATACGCCCCCGTCGCGTCGGAGACCGTAGATCTTCCATTCGCTCCGATACGAGCACCCGGAACCGTAGCGCCGATTTCATCGCGGACATAACCGCTAAGCGTAACCAGTTTCTGAGGCGACTGCTGCGCCCTCATCCAGCCGCACAAGAGTATCGGCAGGACGAAAGCAAGCGAAGTGAGACTCGACCATCTCAGCTGTATTGTGTGACCGAGACTCTGACGAGAAAGAGAAGATCTCATCCTGAACCATCCATAAACAGAACCGCCGTCGTTGCGCCTCCAAATTACCGACTAAGCCTATATGTTTTGAGCCTATCGTGTTCGGGACGACCCAGCCAGGTATCAGCAGGCTGCACGCAGCAACCTGGACGTCTGCCACCGTGCTGCAATTTTAGAAAGCCGCAATTCGGCTTTCGTAACCCTCTACTGCCGTTCGGTCCAGTCCTTATGGAAGAAACCATTCAGTTCGCCGAAGGTGACTGCGTTGTCGAGGCCGGCCATGCTGGACTCGTTGGCAATAGTGCGTGCTGCATGGATGAAGCCAGTCCACGCAGCGCGCGCTAACGCCGAGCCTACACTTACACGGCGGACTCCTATATCGGCTAGCTCTGCGAGGGAGAGACCTTTACTGGATGTGAGAAGAACGTTGACTGGCTTCGGACGAATGGCGGTGACGATGGCTTCGATATCGGCGCGGCTGCTAGGGCCCGGAGCGTAGAGCACATTCGCGCCCGCTTCGGAGTAGGCCGTGAGGCGGCGGATGGCTTCGCGGAGAGGATCAGGATGGCCTACGAGGTAGCACTCGGCGCGTGCCATCAGCAGAACGCCTGTGCCTGATGCGTCGATGGCTGCGCGGGCAGCTTTGATTCTTTCTACAGCAAGAGACAGATCGTAGAGAGGCTGCTCGGGATTCCCAGTTGCGTCCTCAATGGAGAGACCCGCAACTCCGGTAGCGACACAGAGCCGTACGTTTTCAGCGACGGCTTCGGGCGCATGGGCGTAGCCGGATTCGAAGTCGGCATTAATGGGAATATCTGGAACTGCGGCAACGATGCTTGCAATGTGTTGCAGAGCGGCATCGCGAGGAACGGCCCACTCGGCATCCGGCAGGCCCTGGGTGAAGGCGAAGCCGGAGCTTGTAGTGGCGAGAGCTTTGAATCCGAGCGAGCGAAGATAGCGGGCGGTGCCGATATCCCAGGGATTTGGGATGACGAAGAAGCCTGCTTCGTGAAGCTTGCGGAAGGCGGCGCGGCGAGCGGTGAAATCGGTGGCGGAGTGCAGCTGCGAAACGGTCGGATTCATCTGTGGCCCTCTGGCTCTTCAGATGTTGAATAACTGTGTTGGGAGCAGATGTTTCTTGCTCCGGAACCGGGTGAGCCGATACTCTCAAGCTGCAATGCTCATCCTGGCCTCCGCTTCACCTCGCCGTCGCGAACTGCTTACACAGGCCGGTCTCGCCTTCACAGTCGAGTCATCGGATATCAATGAAGACCGTCATGGCGCATGAAATCGCGGCCGCCTACGTCCAGCGCCTGGCAGAAGAGAAGGCGCAGGCGGTGTGGAACCTTCGCCGATCACTCGATACGCAGGGTGATCCACTTATCGTTTTGGGCGCCGACACCTGCGTCGTAAGCGATGGCAACATTCTAGGCAAGCCCACCAGCGCAGATGATGCGCGTCGCATGCTGCAGCTTCTCAGTGGACGGACGCACGCCGTCCTGACCGGCATCGCCGCTGCCAGCCGAGGCAAGACCATCGGCGACGTGGAGGTCACGCAGGTGACGTTCAACGTCCTCAAGGACGCCGAGATCGCAGAGTATGTCAGCAGCGGCGAGCCGCTCGACAAGGCTGGCGCCTATGCCATTCAGGGCTATGCGGCGCGCTGGATTCCGCGCATCGAAGGCTGTTACTTCAACGTCGTCGGATTGCCGATCGCCCGCACTATCGCGCTTCTCCAGGAAGCGGCGGAGGCCCTGAAAGGTGCTCGCTAAGGCTGGATGGATCGCTGTGCTCTCTCTTGGGATGTTGGGGAAGTGGGCCTTTCTCTCCGACTCTCCATTCAAGCATCCGCGAAACTGGTCAGAACGGGATTCGTCGGTGTTCTGGCTGCTCTCGGTCGGCTTTCTCATCGGTGTAGTTGTAATCTTCTGGGCGCTTTAGCTCGACATCATCGCAGCCAGCAGCGCCGTGCGCGGAACCAGATGCTCGATCACAACGGACTCGTGCGCCGCATGGGCCCCTTCACCGACAGCTCCCATGCCATCGAGCGTAGGAACTCCGAGCGCGGCAGTGAAGTTGCCATCGGAGCCGCCACCCGTCGAAGCCTCGTCCAGTTCAAAGCCGATCTCGGCGGCGAGCTTGCGGGCCTTCTTGAAGAGAGCGATCGTCCCCGCCTTGCGCTCCATTGGAGGTCGATTGATACCGCCGGTGATCTCAAGTTTGCAATGCGGGTCGGAGACTTTGAGGCTGCGAAAGAGCTTTTCCACATAGGCTGCATCGCTTGCCTTCGCGATCCGGACATCGACCTCAGCATGAGCCTGGGAAGCGACGACGTTTGACCGCGTTCCACCAGCAACCACACCACAATTTACCGTCAGCTGACGCTCTAAATTGGTGAAATTTGACATGGTCTGGACCAGTTTTGCCAGCTCCAGAACCGCCGAATGACCACGCTCGAAGTCCACCCCACTGTGCGCCCCTACCCCTGTAACCTGCACATTATAAAAGCCTACTCCCTTACGGGCGGTTTTATAAGCAAGCCCCTGCGCCGGCTCCAGAACAAAAACCGCCTCCGACTCCAGCGCCAACCTCTCCGTAATTCCCCGCGAAACCGGACTCCCCACCTCCTCCTCACTGTTGAGAAGCAGTGTGATGGGTCGAGCTAACTTCAACTCCCGTAAGGTACTTACGGCTGCCAAAGCCATGACAACTCCGGCCTTCATATCAAGCACGCCTGGCCCCCAATATCGTCCTTTTTCTTCACGCCAAGGCATCCCCGTAAGCGTTCCCATCGGCCATACGGTATCCAGATGCCCCAATAAAAGCAATGGTTTACGAGCTGATCTGCGCGGACCGAACCGTAACTCCAGAACATCGCCAAAATCTTTCTGTTTATGCCACCTGGAGCTCCCACCAAGCTCTAAAGCATGGCACTCGGCGATAGCCATCGCTGCATTAACTGCCGTCTTATCTTCACTTGGCGATTCCTGAAGGACAAGTTCACGGAGAGTGGCTCTGATCCAATCGCTTCGGGCTTCGACGCTGCGTAGAATGGCCTTGGGATCCATGGATGGATGTTATAGCAGGGAAATGGTTTACTGCGCTACCGGATCTCCGTGAAAGGTAGTAAACATTATGAAAAAGTGTGGCAATTTTGCCACATCGACAGGAAGGAATACGACTGTAAGCTTAAGGATGGATTTACAGGAGATGTCGATTCGTGGCACTGGAAGCCCACTTGGAACGGACAATTCGGTCGGAAATTGAGTTTTCCGGTGTGGGCTTGCATAGCGGGGCGCCGGTTTCAATGCGATTGGTTCCAGCGCCGGCTGGATCCGGTATCGTCTTTAGACGCACAGACTTAGACAACTTTGAGATCGCTGCGATCGGGCGGAACGTCGCGAAGGTGAGCTATGCGACGAGCCTGATGCGGGGTAGTGTGTTGATCTCGACTACGGAACATCTGCTTTCGGCTTTGATCGGTTTTGGCGTGGATAATGTAATCGTCGAGGTGGATAATCTGGAGGTTCCTATCCTGGATGGGAGCGCTCTTCCTTATGTGCAAGCGTTTCATTCTGTTGGACTTAAGCAGCAGAGACGGCGGCGGGAATACATAAAAATTTTGAAGGATGTCGAGGTTCGGGACGGGTCCAAGTTTATTGGGGTCTATCCGGGCTCCGGGTATGGGATTCAGTACACGATCGACTTCCCGCAACCCATTGGTTATGAGACATTTACAGGAGATCTGGCGACCGGGGATTATGTGAAGTTGATTGCTCCGGCGCGGACGTTCGGGTTTAAAGAGGATGAGGCTATGTTGCGGAATATGGGGCTTATTCGCGGGGTTTCGGATGCGAGCGCCATTATTGTTTCGCGGCAAGGTGTTGAAAATGGGCCACTTCGGTTCAGTGATGAGTTTGTGCGGCATAAGGTTTTGGATTTAATTGGGGATCTGGCGCTGGCGGGGCGTCGGATACAGGGCCGGGTGGTGGCTGAGAGGGCGGGTCATGCGATGCATACTGCTCTTGTACAACGACTTATGCGTGACCGCTCGGCGTGGGAGATGGCGCATGGATATGATGAAGTGACTGAGCCGGAGAGGTTGACGGCCCGGCTGCAACCTGCTCACGCGTAGTCATTTTCGTGGTGCAGAACGTGATTTTCAGACTGGCAAACGTGGACAAGGTATGGTGATTCGTATGGCTAGTTTGCATACCCTGTTCACGGTGCACGGATGAAGAAGCTCGCGGCGATTGCGTTGGGATCGAACCTGGAGTCGCGTTTTGGCGACCGAGAGGCGAACCTGTGGGAGGCTGTGCAACGGCTGAGAGAGCTGGGCGAGGTGAAGGCTGTCTCGTCGGTGTATGACACGGAGCCGGTGGGGTATCTGGATCAACCGAGATTTCTGAATGCGGCGCTGCTGCTGGAGACTTCGCTTGATCCAACGGAGTTGATGCGGTCCATGCTTGAGGTGGAGCAGGCGATGGGACGCGAACGCGTGGGGGCGGTGGCCAAGGGGCCTCGGGTGATTGATCTGGATCTGCTGCTGTATGGGCAGGTGGTGATGAACACGACGGAGCTGACACTGCCACATCCGGAGATGATGGGGCGGCGGTTTGTGCTGGAGCCGCTGGCGGAGATTGCGCCGGGGATGGTGCATCCTGTGCTTGGATTGACGGTGGGTGAGATGCTGGCTCGGGCGTGACAGGGTTGCGGTCGGCTGATTCGTCTACTCCAATCGTAGCGGCTTAAAGTCACCGTTGCTTTTCAGGGCCAATTGAATCGGCTGTGGCGGGCCGCTCGGTGGTACTGTCACCTCTACCCACAGTTCCTGCCCTGGCTTGAGAGGAAAGGGGCTTTTTGCCTGATCGCCGATGAAATAGTCGGCAAAGTCGGAGAGTGTCGCATGATCGCATGTCTGGTTCTGCCATAGCGTGAGATCCTGGGTGTCCTCGGGACGTGATGTATCTCCTGCCAGAGTCGCTACAAGCTTGCCCGCACTGGCTTCGGGTTTTACTCTCCACCGCAAGAAGCCCGGAGTTGCCTGAAATCCCTGCACGACCTGGGCTTTGTCTTTAGGCAGAGAACATGCGTCTACGGCGAGACTGAGCGCCAGATATCGCCCTCGCAATGGGAGCGACGGATCCACCTGCGATGTCCTCACCCACACTCTTGGGCACACCTTCCGCTCGTAGACGTACTTGGCGGCGATGCTCACGACCAGCACCATCTGGATGGCTAAAAGTATCAGGCCGCGATTTCGACGGGTCATTGCGCTACCTCCGGAATACTCCGCACCAGCTTCCTCCGCATCGTCTCCAGCATCCATCCGCCGGCGAGGAAGAGTACTCCCAGGAGGATGAGCCCGAGGGAGCGTCCCAGTTTGTCCATGACGCTCGAGAAGTAAAACCACATTACAGTAAGGGCGAACGTTGCGATTCCATAGTTCACGATCGCCTTACTGCTCTGTCGCACACCCCACCAGGCCAGGAGAACGCATGTCGCCGCAACCAGTGCATAAGCCGCGAGATTGGCTTCAGAGCGTCTGCAGGAATACCCGTTCAAATTTTCGATTGTCATATGTTGAGCCCACGGCAGTACAAAAGCCGTCACGGCAATCAACATAACCGGGACCAGGCTCTGACGGCTGCGATACCATCCGAATCCGACACTCACCAATAGAATGACAAATGCGGCCGCACGCAGCCACATCGGCAGAAAGCCCCACCCGTTGTATAGACCGTGATAGTTCCATCCTTCGGCCAAGGCACGAATGCTGATGCAGAGAACGATAGCCGACACGCCGAACAATATCCGAAAGACCGCCCGATGACGAGAGTGTAGAAAAGCGGTCAGATCAACTCCGGCCAGAACCGCAATCATCCGAGCCAAATAGACATCGCCGCCACCATAGTCAATGGCGCGATAGGTCCACTCAGATATTAGCCATGCGGGCACCAGTAGCAGGGCGAGAGTCTGCTGAAACTGATCTTCGAGAAGCCACCAACCTGCGAGCGCGCTGAGCGCCCACAGCAGCACAGCAGCCGGCCAATGCTCCTGCAGGTGGAAAATTTTGTGGGCAATCGCTGCTCACGCCGCAACGGTTCCGAGCGCATGCATTGTCGTCGCAAAGCCCTAACCGGTCCCGCGCCACAACCCCGGCGAGATGGAACAGGGACAGCATCGCCAGCACCAGCGTCGGCGCCATCCGGGTGAAACGTCGTCCCAGTGTGCCGCGACGAAGAGCAGAATTCCGGCTCCCGCGAAGCCGCCCAGAATGAGCGACAGAATTACCTGCCATCGCCGCCCGCTCGGCTGTGTTTCAGCGCGTTCATACGCCCGGATAGCTGCCTCGATCGTCTTATCGAAGAGACCGGCACTTCGCCATCGAATCAGATAACGTTAAAATCCTGCATGATTCAGTTTCCGCAGTAGAACAGAGGTTCAATCCGGACACAATCAGATTTGCTTACGAATTTGTTTATTGCGCGGTTACATTTTTCCGGGTAGCTTCAGCGGAACGCCGAATCTAATGATTCATCGACGAAGCCTCCAGGCACTTGACGTCGGGGTTCCAGGGGGCAAAAAGACCGCTTGGATTGGGCTTCCAGGTCCAGACGTGAAGGAACCAGAAGCCGATCGAATCCACTTTTATGAGGGCTTGCCCCATGATGCGCGGCGGCTCGGTGGATTTCCAGGCGGAGATCGGCACAAGGAATTCGATGCCATTCAATTGAAAGGTGCCGTCGGGCATCTTCTCGTAGACCAGGACCTCCGGATGCTCCAGATCGAGCGTCGTGTCCAGAAGATCGTTGTTCTGAAAGTGATAACCCATCGCACCTGCCGGTTGATGTTCGACGCAGCCGGTGACGCGCTTGTAGCCGGCCGCTTCGGCAGCCTCAGTCGTCTTGAACTTGGCGGTCGCGTCACGAATTGTCATGATGTCGCGATCAACTGCTTCGCCAAAGCTGCTTGGAAGAATGCCCGGCGCCTCGCCTGTGTACTTTGCGGCGGTTTGCGCCACGGTTCCGCTTACCAATGTCAATACCGCCACCATCACTCCGAACATCCACGCTATCAGCGAAGTCTTCATCGTTCCTGCTCCATCCTTGCTTCGAATTTGGTTCCTTGCCTTTCGCTACGCAGCCATCCTAGGGCGCTGCGTAGGATGCAACCACTTGTTTTTGACAAACGGTCCTGCGGAGATGTCGAACCGGATCGAGGTCCTTGCGAGTGCGGTTGGTCATCGCGATAGGCCGCTTCATCAAAAGCCCGCTAAGGCGAAGAGTCAGCTGTGGCAGAATGAAGCTGTAATGTCGCCTCTGATGCGTCAACGGATACGGCTGATCGCGGGAATCTGGCTCGGCTGGACGATCGCTGGACTTTTCTACATCATCCAGGACATGGTGCCACGACTCTATCGAGGCGGTGCCGTGCCGTGGAAATATGTGTTCGTCGGCTGGATGACCGGGATGTATGTTTGCGCCGCGCTCACGCCGGCGGTCCTTTGGCTTGGCAATCGGTGGCCGATTGAACGCCGAGTTAACAACGCTGCATTGCACCTCTGTTTCAGCGTGATTTTCTCGATCTTAGCCTCGACGATCGAAGTCCCGATACTGTTGCTGCTTGGCGTCTTTCCAGCGCTGCCTCCTCCTCCGTCGATCGCCGCGGGAGTCCGAATCATGTTGTCGTTCGGTCTCCAGGGCGGTGTGATCCGCTATTGGGCCGTGATCGCGCTTCATGCGGTGTACCGGTCGCAGAAAAATGCCAAGACTCGCGAGCGAGAGGCATTCGAGCTAAAGGTGCAAGCATCCGAACTCGCTCAGCAGCTTGCTACAGCGCAGTTGAGTTCGCTGAAGATGCAGTTGCAGCCGCATTTTCTGTTCAATACGCTTGGTGCCATCATGGCCCTGATTCAGCAGAAGAAGACAGCGCAGGCCGAAGGCATGGTTGGGAAATTAGGAGATCTTCTCCGCCTCACGCTCGATGACGTGGAGGCCCAGGAAGTTCCGCTCTGGCGCGAGCTGGAATTCCTGCGGTTGTACCTCTCGATCGAGCAGGCCCGGTTCGAGGACCGGCTGCGGGTGCGCATTGCCCCGACCACGCTGTCCGAAGTTCTCGTGCCGCATATGGTGCTGCAGCCGATCGTTGAGAACGCGGTTCGCCATGGTCTTGGTCAAAGCGAGGAGGCGGTGACAATCGAGGTGGTGGCGACCAGCTCTAATGGGTCACTTAACCTCATCGTGTCCGATGATGGACCTGGACTTCTCTCGCCCAGGCCCGGTCGCTCCGGAATTGGGTTGACGAATACCAGAAACCGGTTGGCACGGCTCTATGGCGATTGCGCGCATCTCGTCATCGAGCAAGCAGCGGGCCGAGGTGTGCGGGTTACGATCACACTACCGATCCGAACGGTTCCGCCCGAGGGCTCACGGTGCGATTGAGCGTCCTCGTTGTGGATGATGAGCCCATCGCGCGCGACGGGCTAAAGCTGTTGCTCGGCCGTCAGCCGCAGGTCGAGTCTGTCTCGGAAGCGCGAAACGGACGAGAGGCGATCGCTCTTATTCGTAAGCAGAGACCCGATCTCGTACTTCTTGACGTGCAGATGCCGCGGACCGATGGCTTTGCGGTGGTCCATGCCGTTGGAGCAGAGCGCATGCCGCCGATTATCTTCGTGACCGCGCACAACCAGTATGCGATCCGGGCGTTCGAAATCGCAGCGATCGACTATCTCCTCAAACCGGTAACCGAGGAACGCTTTGACCTCGCGTTCAAGCGGGCCGTTGGCAGGCTACAAGGCGCGCCGCACGAAGATGCCACAAAACAATTGATGGCGATGCTCGATGCCATCGCGAATCCGCCGCGGCAACTTGAGCGATTCGCGATTCGATCCGGCGAGAACACCCTTTTCGTGCCAATCAACGAGGTGGATTGGATCGAAGCCTTCCAGAATTACGTCCGGCTCCACGCGGGTCCGGCAACTTACCTATTACACGTACCGATGAACACTCTTGAGGATGTGCTCGATTCCAACCGCTTCCTGCGTATCCATCGATCGTACATCGTCAACGTCCGGCGTATTGCGCAGCTGTGGTCAATCGCGCACGGCCAGTATGCGGTCGAACTCAAGTCGGGGCAACGTCTGCAATCGGGGCGGACCTACAACGAGCGCATTCGCCTCGCGCTTACAAATCCATTCTGACTGCATCGCGGATTTCCATGGAGGGACTTCAGCGGGTTCGGTTTGGTGGGAGAATCGATGTATGGCAAATTTGACGTTGGTTTATGGGATGAGGCTGCTGCCGGCTGATGAGGTGGCAGAGGTAGGCGATGCTCCGATCGCTCTCAAAAATGGAAATCAAGCGCGGGTTACGATGCACGTTCTTGAGGGAAGCCGGGAGCAGATTGAAGCGCAGTTGCGCATGAGCCTCGACGCTTTCTTCGACTTCTATCCGGAGATTTAAATATCTTTTGTAACGTGACCTTTGGTTGCGTTACTGAGCCATGGCCTGCGCTATTTTCGTCTCCTGCGGACGAAGAAGGAAGGAGAGGATGGAGGCGCGGCGATGGGTGGAATTCGACGGATTTCGCTTTATCTACAGGCAGCCGCTCTGCTGATCGCGCCGTTTGTCCGTGCGCAAGATACAGCAGCTCCCAACGATACGACTATCGAAGATGCGCTGCATCGAATGTCTGATCAGGCAGGCGTCGTCTTTGTTGGCGAGGTTATTGCTGTCCGCTATGTTGCCGGTGAAGGCGGAGCGTCGGGCGTCGTTGAGGTGGAGTTTCGAGTCGATCAGGCGGTGCGTGGCTGTACGGCGGGCGGATCGTATGTTTTGCGTGAGTGGGCAGGGTTATGGTCGGGTGGGGATCAGCGCTATCGTGTCGGCCAACGGCTGCTTATGCTCCTTCATACGCCTGGGGCTGGAGGCGTGACGTCGCCTGTGGGCGGCATGGCCGGGGCCATCCCGATCCGCGGTTCGGCGAGTTCGTTGCAGGGTACTGATACTGCATCGACTACAGTATCCCCTGTAGCCGATCTTCGCTGGGTGGGGACTCGTCTGCGGCGGTCGATTGCTTATCGCGATGCTTCTGCTCCGCTTGCGACTGCATCCGACGCGCCCAAAGCTATTGTTGCTGCGAATGCTCCTGCGGGTGAGGGTTCCATCGCTGCTCAGCAAGCCTCTGTCTCTACTGTCGTTAATATGCTGGCTGGCTGGCAGAAGAAAGATGCGCGGTAGATTCTTACGAGCTGCCGCGTTGATCCTGTTCGCCATCGCGACGCAGGCTGTTGCCAGTGGTCCCCGCTGGGTTACAGGGCAACCGTACTACTATCCGGAGGGGAACGTCATCGTCTGGTACACGGATAGTCCGGAATACTTTACTGACTCGGGCGACCTTAGCGTGTATGTGAACAATGCCGCCGCCAATGCGATTGTCGCGGCGGCGGCAGGCGTCTGGACTGTCCCGACCTCGCGCCTTAATCTTCTCAATGGCGGAACGATTGATGAACATGCGAGCGCGGCCAATGTTTATCCGACGAGCACCGGGCTGGTGTTTCCTGCCGATGTGCAGAGCGCCAACTACCTGAACAAACAGATTGCAGTGCTTTATGATTCCGATGGCGCGATCACCGATATGATGCTTGGCCAAGGAGCCAGCGATCCCTCTGGTTGCCGACAGAACGGAGTTACAGAGAGTGTCGACTCTATATCTACCTCCGGCAAGATTCAACACGCCATTCTGGTTCTGAATGGGCGCTGCACGGGTCCGGCTCCAGAGCAACAGCTTCAGCTCCAGTACCAGCTGATGCGAGCGTTCGGTCGGGTGATCGGTCTGGGCTGGTCGCAGACTAACGATAACGTCTTTACGGGCAATCCCGTTCCTACATACAACCAAGCACTGTACTGGCCGATCATGCATCCGATCGATGTTATCTGTGGGCCTTACACGTATCAGTGCATGCCGCAGCCTTTTACTCTGCGCGACGACGATGTCTCCGGTCTGGGGTTGCTGTATCCGGTGTGGCAGTTTGCTCCTCCTGCGCCAGGCAAGACCGATACGCTTGCCCGCGCTGGCCGGGTTGTCGGTACGATCAGCTTTCCTGACGGGCAGGGTATGCAGGGTGTCAACGTGGTGATTCATCGCCTTGAGCCCTTCTGGAGTACACCGGAAGCGTGGGAGTCAACGTCCGGCGTCTCGGGCTATCTTTTCAGGCACAGCAGTCCGAATCCAGTGAACGGCAGCACAAACTCAGCGACCACTAACATGGGATCGGCTGCCGGTTCGCTCGAAGGCTATTACGAGATCTTCCGCACGCCGCTCTATGACTGGGAGGATTGGCAAAACCTTATCATCACGACGCAACCGATCAATCCACTGTACGTCGGCCCGTATGCTGTAGGTCCGTACGACGCCAACTCCGTTGCGCCTTCCGGGTCAGTGATGCAGCAGGAGTACTATGTCATGGGTGTGTATGGGAGCGTGGTCCTGGACTTTCCGAGCAGCGACGCAGCAGACGGCTGCCAGACAACGCAGGATGGAAGCGAATCCGCTCCGGTAGCTGTTCCTTCGCAAGGCTGGTGGACTGACAATCTCTGCGCGTATGGCCATACGGCGTGGTCAACGCTTGCGGTGAAAGCCAGTCGCACGTTGACGGTGGAGGTCACGGCGCTGGATGAACACTCCATGGCGACTTCGGCCAAGACGCTGCCAGTTATCGGGTTATGGAACTCTACCGATGCGCTCGGCACACTTCCCACTGTTGGTAGGACACCAGGGGCGTTCAACAGCGCTTCGACGGGGATGAGTACATTGACGACCGAGAGTACGCAACCGCAGCAGTTACGAATTGCCATTGCTGATCAACGTGGAGATGGACGGCCCGATTATGCTTATCAGGCGCGGGTTTTGTATGCCGATACCATCGCTCCGGCGAGCGTACCTGCGACTGGAGGCGTCGTCACTATTACGGGGATGGGTTTTCGCGCGGGCAATGCTGTGACCGTCAACGGAATTTCCGCGGCGGTCTCCAGCTGGACTGCGAATACTATCGTGGCCACTGTGCCTTCGCTTCGCACTCTGGGTGTTACTACATCGCTTGTGGCCGATGTGACTGTAAAAGACCTTGCCAGTGGAGGGACTACGGTGATGGCTGGCGCTCTCTCGTATGCTGCTCCCGCTCCTGTGCTGAACCTCATCGCTGCGCCCACGGGGACAGTCTTTCTTGGAGATGCGGTTCCCTTTACTGTGCAGGCCATTGCGGCCGACGGAGTGACTCCTCTTGTGAATCAGAGCATTACTTTTAGTGCTACCGGCGGCGCGATCTTTGGAGCGTGCATGGCGGCTACGTGCAGTATTGTTACCGATGCAACAGGCATGGCCTCCACCACTGTCATTCCGCAGGCTCCCGGGAATGTAACGCTAACCGCTGCCGGGGCCGCGGGAACACAGACTGATGTCTTCAATGCCGCGACTCGTGTCCGCACTATTACGGCGCTGAATCCTACGCAGTATGTGGCTGCAGGAGCTTCCGTTGTGTGGGCTCCGCAGGTTGCTCTGAACGATAACTCTGGGTCGACTGTCGGGGTTCCGGTGAGCTGGAGTGGGACATCAGGCTCGATGCTTATGACACCGCCGGTTTCAATGACCGATACACAAAGCATTGCGCAGACCCAAGTCACGACAGGCCCGTTGGCGGCGGGAGTGCAGGCAACAGCTGCAGCTTGTGCGTGGAGTGCCATCTGCGCCGACTTCACAGCAATCGGTGTCGACACCAGTCAGTGGCAGCTCGTGATTGTGAGCGGAGAGGGCCAGTCGATTCCCGCGAGCGGCACGCTTGCTCCCGTGGTTCTTCGTGTAACCGATGCGACATCTCATCCTGTAGCCGGTGCACTTGTTGAGGTTCATCAAACTCTCGACGCGTGGCAGCCTTCGTGTCCCGATCACGGACGTTGTCCTGTGCCGGCGGTCTACGGTACGTCCGATACAACTGCGATTTCCAATGCCGATGGTTGTATCACCGTTGCGCCGATGCAGCTTCCCGGGGTCCCGAGCGTGACGAACATAGCCGCTGCCACCGGGCCTCACGGCTTCGTTTCGCTGGCGCTGCAGCAGCAACCGTAAACGCATTTCCTGCCTATTGTTGTAGTGATGTGACCTAACCTCTCGTATAGGCATCAAAATCAAGGCAAGCGAAATGGGGAGTGATAGATGGCAGTGGCTACGGCGATCAGCAGCGGCGAGCGCAAACGTGTAGTAGTGATTGGCGGAGGGTTCGCCGGAATCAATGTGGCGCAGGAGTTGGGCAGGCTGCCACTGGATATCACGCTTGTCGATCGCAAGAATCACCATACCTTTCAGCCTCTGCTCTACCAGGTGGCCCTTGGTGTGCTGTCTCCAGCGGAGATTGCGCAGCCCATCCGCTCCATTCTTCGCGACCACAGGAACGTTGAGGTGCTGATGGATGAGGTTATCGGGTTCGATTTGCCGCAGAAGCGTGTCCTGGTTAAGACGGGAGCTCAGTTGGAATATGACTATCTGGTTGTGGCTACCGGATCGACGCACTCTTATTTCGGCCATGATGACTGGGCATCTCTTGCACCGGGCCTCAAGACCGTTGAGGATGCAACCGAGATTCGACGCCGCGTGCTGCTCTCCTTTGAGCTTGCCGAGCGGCAGATGCAGGAGGCGGGTATTCATCCGCCGCTTAAGTTCGTCATCATTGGTGGCGGCCCTACCGGGGTCGAATTAGCGGGAGCCATCAGTGATATTGCCCGGCTGTATATGGCCAAAGATTTTCGCCATATCGATCCTGCCACGGCCGAGGTGCAGATCTTTGAGGGCTCGCCGAGCATACTTGCTTCTTATCCGCCTGATCTTCAGGAGAAGGCGCTGGAGCAGCTTAAGGCCCTCGGAGTTAAGGTTCGCACGAATGCGCATGTCACCGATGTTCAGCCGGGCTACGTTATGGTCGGCGATGAGCGCATCGAGGCTGCCGTCACGCTCTGGGCTGCCGGTGTGCAGGCCTCGCCGCTGGGCAAACTGCTTGGCTTCCCAACGGACCGTCGTGGCTGCGTGTTCGTCGATCAATATCTGAACCCGCCAGGGCGCCCGGAGATTTTTATCTGCGGCGATCTTGCGCACGTAGAAGAGAATGGCCGACAAATCCCAGGTGTGGCCCAGCCTGCGATGCAGATGGGGACTTACACAGCTAAGCGCATTGCCCGACTCACAGCACGCGATTTTGGCAGCGATGGCAGCGGAGTCAACGCTCCGTTCCACTATTTCGATAAGGGAGACATGGCTACGATTGGGCGAAAGGCTGCCGTTGCGGACATCAAGTGGCCGTTCAAAGGACACCTCAGCGGCGTCTTCGCATGGATTACGTGGCTCTTCATCCATGTCTTCTTCCTCATCGGTTTCCGAAATCGTATCGCCATCTTCTTGCAGTGGGCCTGGACCTACATCACCTTTAGTGAAGGCGCTCGCCTTATTACCGGCTCGCAGAATCTTCCGGGCTGGAACGAAAAATACGGAAGTCATGAGGCTCCATCCACTGAGAAGCCACTGGATCTCGCGTCGCCTAAAACTTAGAGGCGTCAATCTACACAGAGAGGACGTTGGATATTCCGCTGGTCGTTCCAACACAAGTCCTATGATGAAGAACGTCAAAGCCTGCAAAGAAAGCGGTGAAACGGCTGGCCATGCTTTGCAGGCTTCGGATGCCTAGAGTGACGCGAGCAGCGTTTCGAGCTGGTCGTAGCTGATGGACATGCCTTTGTCCATGGGAGTGCTGAGGACCGCGTCACGGGCTTCTTTAGAGGAGTAGACCAGAGCATTGGTGAGGGTAGTCTGACCGCCGTGCTCGGTGAGGGTTAGGGTGCCGATGACTTCGCCGCCGGTCCAGTCCTGATCGAAGAGCTGCGTGGCGACGAGACGCTCGGGAGCAACGACCTCGAGATGGGTACCTCCCATTCCCATGTCTTCTCCTTTGGGACTTCGCCAGACATAGCGATATTTTCCGCCGACGCGAAGATCGACCTCGCAGATGGCCAGCGACCAGCCGGGAGCGCCGGTGAGCCAACGTTTGAGCAGCGCGGGTTTAGTGTGTGCGTCGAAGACGAGCTGGCGCGGGGCGTTGAAGATGCGGGTGACTACGATCTCCTTATCGGAAGGTGTGGCGAGTTGCATCGTTTCCATTCGGTTCATGTGATCTCCTCTATCTCTTCGGTTTTTTACGTGCTGGTTTTCTCTTCCTGGTTGTCTTATTTGTCTTCATTTCGTCGAGCAGGGAATCCAGTTGCTGGTAGGCGGTCTCCCAAAACTGGCGGTAGTTTTCGAGCCATCCGGTGGCTTCGGCGAGGGGCGCGGCTTCGAGCTTGCGGGGGCGTCGCTGGGCGTCGAGGCCGCGGGAGATAAGGCCAGCTCGCTCGAGGACTTTGAGGTGCTTGGAGATGGCGGGCTGGCTCATCTCGAAGGGAGCGGCCAGCTCTGTTACGGAGGCTTCGCCAGACGCGAGGCGGGCGAGGATGGCGCGACGGGTGGGGTCGGCCAGGGCGGCAAACGTGGCATCGAGTGAAGGCGGGTTTATATAGCCTATCGGTTCCATAACTGATTGGTAATATAAAAATAATGGGAGTCATTGTCAAGGGCGTTCCAAACAAAATTGGAAGGTTGATGGTTCGGGTGCGCTTTTGAAGGAAGGAGTGCGAACTCAATCTTTTGGGCGAAGACACCATGTTTGAAGTCTCTTAGAGTGGGAAAGCTCAGAAGCAGGTGATTTGCTGTTGATTGTTGCGGGGCCATTTTGTGTTTCGAGGATTAATCATGAAAAACATACAGCGGTTGATGATGTTGGTGACGGTGGCGTCGGTGAGTTTTACCGGTGCTCGTGCGTATGCGCAGGGGTGTGTAGCAGCGCATTCGAATCAGCGGAACATGGATGAGCTGGTGAAGGACTATGACGGTGGCTCACATGGCCTTTGGTCGATTCATAACCTGACCCTGGATATCGGCTATCGGGTGTTCAATTCGAACAAATACTTTATCGGCGATGAAGAGATTGCGCGGCCGAATGCGGTGAGGAACCACCAGAACATTTTTGACATTGGAGTGGAGTACAGATTCTCACCGCGGTGGAGCTTTATTGCGGATGTGCCTGTTTATGACGGAACGCGCAACCAGATTTATCCTCCATCAGGGATATACCAGGTGAGCGGGTTGGGCGATATGACGCTGGGAGCGCAGGCGTGGATCTTTCGTCCACCAACGGAGAATGGCGGCAATATTGCTGTGAATGCTTCGTTGAAGGTTCCTACGGGGATCAATGATGCGACTGGGTCTGCCCTCTATAAAGGACAGACAATCAAAGCGACGGCGGATCAGTCGATGCAGCCGGGCGATGGTGGCTGGGGATTTGTGGTGGGCTCGCAGGGATACAAGTCGATGTGGCGGCGCGCAGATGCTTACTATGAGGCAGAGTATCTATTCAATCCGATGGATACGAACGGCGTTGCGACGTTTCGGAGTCAGCCGGGACAGGGCGTGATGTCGGTGACGGACCAGTATCTGTATCGAGCGGGAGTATCGCAGGGCGTACCGAAGGTTCGGGGTTTAGCGGTGAGCCTGGGGGTTCGCGGCGAGGGCGTGCCGGTGCGGGATTTGCTGGGCGACAGCAATGGATTCCGTCGGCCGGGAACGATTGTGTCGCTGGATCCTGGGTTGATGTGGAATGTGAAGCGGACGACGCTCTCGGTAAATGGGCCTTGGGCGCTGTACCGGAATCGTCCGCCGAGCGTGCCCGAGATACAGAACAACACGAAGAATGGCGATGCTTTCTTTGCCGACTATACGGTGATTGTGAGGCTGACGCATCACTTCTAAACGCTATGCTGGGTCTTATCTCCACCCAAAGGTGGAGGTGAAAATGGGCCATCGTGCCCATGACAGAGGGGGGCGGGAATCGTAACCTTGTCTTCGTTACGTATTGCTCTCCAGGAGGCGCCTAGAAGGTGCCTCTATTTTTTTGTCTCGAAAAGCGTAGGCTTGATGTCGCTAATTTTTGCTGGAGGGTGAGCTATGGCGGCGATGACGAGTACGCGGGAACGGATGGCGATTGGACAACAGCGACGCAAGCAGATGCGGCGGGTGGACCATGCGACTTTGAAGACACAGGATAGGAAGGTCGATGCTCTGAAGCTACTGGATGCTTCTATGAAAGGGCGGGTGCCGGCGCTGGTGGACATGAAGTACCAGTTAATGGCGGAGGCTCCGTTTGCGTACTTTCGTGGAGCAGTGCCGGTGATGGCGTATGACCTCTCGTTGGGTGCGAATACGGGGATTGTGAGCCAACTATGCGGTGATGCGCATGTGCGGAACCTGGGGGCGTTTGCGGGACCGGATGGGCGGCTGGAGTTCGACATTAACGACTTCGACGAGACGATCGCAGGGCCATTTGAGTGGGATGTGAAGCGGATGGCGACCAGTCTGGTGCTGGCAGGGCGCGGCGCCGGCGCGAAAAATGTGGATTGCCGCGAGGCGGCGACGGTGTTTCTGGAGAAGTACCGCGCGACGATGCTGACGTTCGCGCGAATGCCAGTGCTGGAGGTGGCGAGATTTAAGGTGCATCGGTTGCGTAGTGTGTCGACGGTGGGCGGCATTCTGCGGATGGCGGAGCGGGCTACGCCGGTGCATACGCTGTTGACGCTGACGGAGCGCGAGAGTGCGTCGAATGAGAAGAAGAGCAAGACGGAGGACAAGCCGGCACGAGTGTTTCGGACGATACCGCCGAATCTGAAACGGGTGACGGGTGCGATGGCGGAGAAGGTAGTGGGCTCGCTGAAACCGTATGAGGATAGCTTGCTGCGGGAGAGGCGACACTTTCTGGCGCAGTACAGGCCTTTGGATGTGGCGTTCAAGGTGGTGGGAACGGGATCGGTTGGGTTGCGGGACTATTGCGTTTATATGGAGGGAAATGGGGCGCGGGATCCATTGTTTTTGCAGATTAAAGAAGAGGTGACTTCGGGGTATGCGCCTTATGTGGGGCGTGTGGACGGCGGATCGAATCGGCGCGGGAATTTTCATCAGGGACGGAGAGTAGTGGAAGGATCGAGGGCGATGCAGTTGCAATCGGATCCGTTTCTGGGATGGACGACGATGGAAGGCCGTGACTATCTGGTGCGGCAGTTGAACGATCATAAGGCTTCGATTCAGGTGGAGGACCTGAAGGGTGCCGGGCTGTTGGAGTATGCGGAGGTGTGCGGTGAGCTGCTGGCGCGCGGTCATGCGCGATCAGGCGATGCTGCGATACTGGCTGGGTATCTGGGTACATCGGCGCGATTCGATGATGCGGTGGTGGCGTTTGCGGTGGCGTATGCGAACCAGACGGAGAAGGACTGGGAGGAGTTGGTCCGGTCGTTGAAGCCGGCGGCGAAGAAGAAGGCTGCGAGTGAGAAACGTCGCTGAGCCGGAATTTGTTTACGCGTGCGTAACGAGAGTGGGAGAGGCTGGTTCTACTCTTATGAAAAATGCCTTGAGACTTTTTCCCCTCGTGCTGACCTGTGCCAACTTGCTGCATGCCCAGGATGTGGCTAATCCGTATAACGTATTGATGCAGCAGGCCTGGACTCATGCTCAAGAGCATGGGGTGACGGTGCGGCCGGTGCTATCGCCGGTGGATGGCACGGTGCTGAACAAAGAGGTGCCAGTGCAGGCGTTGCAGGCCGCTGGATTTCGTGTCGTGCCGTGGACGACGAATGATGCAGAGAAGATGCGGCAGCAGATCCGGATGGGTGTGGATGGGATCATCACGGACAGGCCGGATATTTTGCAGCAGGTGCTGAAGGAAGAGCGCGCGGCGGCGAGCACGGATGCTCAACGGAAGCAGTTGGCGAACTTTGATGTGTCGGCGCATCGGGGCGGGCGTGGCCTGAGGCCGGAGAATACTCTGCCTTCGTTCGAGTCGGGGCTGGATCAGTTGAGCACGACGCTGGAGACGGACACTGGTGTAACGACGGATGGGGTTTCCCTGATATGGCACGACCAGTTTCTGAATCCGGAGTCGTGCCGGAAGGCGGATGGATCTGCGTACACGATAGAGAATCGCGTTTATACACAGGACATATCGAGTGTGGATGCGCAGAAGACATTCATCTGCGACAAGCTGCACTTTGGGCCGGACCAGAAGAATGATCTTGCGCTCTCGCCGGTGGCTGTGGCGTTTGCGAAGCGCGAGAAGCTGATCAGCCCTTATGTTCCGACTTATGTGGAACAACTGTTTCGGTTTGTGAATTTCTATGCGGAGTATTACCGGACGGGTGCCGGCAAGGGACAGCCGCAGGCGAAGGAACGAGCGGCGAATGCGGATCGGGTGAGATTCAACCTGGAGACGAAGATCATGCCCGAGGGCATGGGCGAGGCGATGGCCAAGGCTGCAGGAGCGAGACAGATTCCGGCGGACTATGCTAAAGAACCATACCGTGGGGCCGCAGAAGTTTGTGGATACGCTGTGCGGTGCGATTACACGGAACCACATGGAATCGCGGGCTGAGGTGCAGAGCTTTGATTTCCGCACACTGGTCCTGGTGGAGGAACAGCATCCGAATATACCGACGTATTACCTGACAAGCGGGAGCCGGGTGTTCACCAGCTCGTTTGTTCCTGAGGAGCTGCGTCAGACCGGACAGCGTTAGTCGAAGTAGACAGGCTCATCTTCAGGAGAGCAATGCGCAGGTTATTTCGCGCGGCTCTCCTGAAGGTGAGTCCTTGCGTTCTGTTTTTAGGGTTGGTACCCAGACGCTGTCAGGATCGGCTGAAATCATCTGTTCACACTACAGTTACAAATTATAAACATATCGTTGTTACGTTAGCGGTTATGTGCAAATCTTTCCGCATCCTTCTGATGGCAGTCGTGTGCCTGCTGTTATTTCCCGTCGCAGGTCTTGCTCAATATGAGAACGGTAGTATTGTAGGTACGATTCGCGATGCATCGGGGGCTGTGGTCTCCGGCGCAACGGTAACGGTAACTAATATTGGAACGGGCGTAGCGAGCACGCGTACGACGAACGACAACGGCGATTACGAGGTTCCTGCGCTGCGTGTGGGCCAGTACAACGTATCGGTGACGCGTGACAGGCTTTTCGCCTGCGAATGCGACCGATATCACGGTTTCGGTTTCGAGCCGTCAGCGAATCGATCTGACGCTGAAGGTGGGAGGCAACGAGACGACCGTAGAGGTTTCCGGTGTGTCGCTGCAGGTGGAGACGGATACGAGCCAGCGCGGCCAGATTGTGACGCAATACCAGACGGCTGCACTGCCGCTGGTGAGCAGAAACTACTCCGATCTGATCGGACTTACGACGGGTGCTCGGCAGACGACAGGCTCGATGTCGAGCACATCGAATACGGGGTTGTTGCGCGAAGGCTCATTCAACGTCAATGGACAGCGCTCGATCTTCAACAACTTCCTGCTAGATGGTATGGACAACAACGCCTACGGCGAGTCGAACCAGGGATTTTCGAACCAGATCATTCAGCCTGCGCCGGACTCGGTTGCACAGTTCCAGGTGGTGACCAACAACGAGTCGGCTGAGTATGGCCGCGCTTCGGGTGCGGTCATCAACGTAGCGTTCGCACAGGGAACGAATCGGTTTCATGGGCGTGTATATGAGTTTTTGCGGAATACCGATTTGAATGCTACGGGTTTCTTCCGTCCGGCAGGGGGACAGAAGCCTCAGTTCAACCGTAATCAATTTGGCGGCAATATCGGCGGCCCGATTCTGCACGATCATCTGTTCTTCTTCGTCGACTACGAAGGCTTCCGGCAGATGCGCAAGCAGGTTGCAACGGCAACGTTGCCGACACCGAACCAGCTTGCTGGTAAGTTCAGCACCGTGGTCGCCGATCCGTATACCGGACAATCGTATGCAGCGGGTCAGTCGATCCTGAGCGCGCCGGATATCTCGCCTGCAGCCCTGACAATTACGGGGATGATCAGCAAGCTGAATCCTGGGACGGCGAGCACGAACAACTTTACGACGCTACAGCGCTCGCAGAATTACTCGGACAAGGGCAACGTACGGCTGGACTATAGCCTGGACTCGCGCAATGCTTTCTTTCTCCGCGTATCGGACTTGAAACAGAATGCGACGGACTTTCCGATCTTTGGGCTTCCGCTTGACGGCAATTCCAACGGCAAGCAACGGATTCTCGACCAACAGGTGGCCGTGGGCTATACGCGCGTGGTCAACTCGAACCAGATGTTGGATGCGCGGCTTGGACTGTCGCGCACAAAGGCCGGAAAGTTCTCGCTGTCGATTGGTACTGATCCTGGCATCACGTTTGCGGGGCTACCCACGGACCCAACTGTTGCGGGCGGTATTCCTGGCATCGGTATCTCGAACATCACCGCGCTTGGGCGGCAGACGACCAATCCCCAGTTCCAGAATCCGGCGCTGCTCGATCCGAAGATCAACTACACGTGGGTGATTCGCAACCACTCGCTGAAGGCCGGTTACGAGTACCAGCACGTGTGGATGGCGGTGCAGGACACGAACCCACTGTATGGCGGGTTCACTTTCTCAGGTGGATACAGCCGTCCATATACAAATGGAAAGACGACTGCAACGGCCACAACGGACAACTACTTTGCCGACTTCCTGTGGGGTGCGTCGAGTGCATATTCACTCTCGTCGTATTTTGTTGCTCATCTGCGGAACCAGTCGCACTTCGCGTACGTGCAGGATGATTGGAAGATATCTCCAAAGCTGACTCTGAACATCGGTCTGCGCTACGAGTACACGACACCGTACTACGAACAGAAGAACCAGCAGGCGAATTTCAACCCAGCGCTTGCGCTGAGCTCGCCGTTGACTGCATTTACGCAAGCCTCATCGAGCGATAAATATACGATCGATCCAGATCGCAACGACTTCGCTCCGCGGTTTGGTTTTGCATATGCACTCAACGACAGAACCGCTTTTCGCGGAGGCTATGGCATCAGCTTCTCGCACTATGACCGTGCTGGTTCGGGCAACATCCTTGCGATCAATCCGCCAGAGGCTTTGTTTGTGACTGTGACGCAGGCTCCAAAGAACGCGGGCGGAACCGGCACCTATACTCCAATTGATCAGGGATTTCCTTCGACTACGCTGACGTTCAACCCAATCACAGACAATATCACCTATATCGATTCGAACCGCTATCGCGACAGCTACGTTCACAACTACTACCTCGATGTTCAGCGCACGATTGCGAAGAATGCGTTATTGGATATTGCGTATGTGGGCAACCATGGTCTCAAGCTGCTGCAGTTTGGGAACTACAACCAGAAGGATCCGCTGAACGGATTCGCTCGTCCGATCCCGACGTATGGCGATATTACGATTGCACTGCATGAGGCTTATTCGCACTATAACGCGCTGCAAGTGCGATATGAGCAGCGCATGTTGGCAGGTCTTACGCTGCTGAACTCGTTTACGTATTCGCACGCGCTGGATAATGCGGGAGCTTCGCTTGAGGCAAGCACTCCATCGATGCAGGACTATCGCAACCCGGCGGCAGACTATGGCCAGTCGGAGTACAACCAGCCGCTGATCAATACGACGTCGCTGGTGTATGAGCTGCCTTTTGGCAGGAGCCGTCGCTTCCTGAATACCGGAGGCATCGTGAACCAACTGGTGGGTCAGTGGCAGGTGTCGGCGGTGAACCAGGCGCAGTCAGGCTTCCCGTACCAGGTGAACTACAATCCACCGACGGCGAACCAGGTGTCGGGCATTTCGGCGAGTTATCGCGGCTCCAATCTTTATCGGCCTAACCGCGTTGCCGGCGCCAAGTTGAACAACCTCAACAAGGCGGCATCCACGGGTACTTCGCTGCAGTACATCAACATCAACACGGTCGCGAATCCCGCTGGCGGAGCGGTTGCGATTCCGGCCAGCTCGGTCAACGGTGTGACTGCCAGCCCATTTGGCAATTTCTCACGCGATCCGGGTCGCGGTCCTATCTACAACAATCTGAATCTGGCGTTCAACAAGCGGTTCGATACTCCGATGGAGTCGCTCAAGGTGGAGTTCCGTGGTGAGCTTTACAACACGTTCAACCATACGAACTTCACGACACCAGGCGGCACGATTGCCAACTCGACTGCAAAGGATGCCAATGGGAATACGGTAGCTGTGCAGACGGGTGGAGCGATTACAAGCACATTCGATCCGCGTATCGTGCAATTCGGATTGAAGATCTTGTTCTAAAAGACGTAGTAAGTGTAAAGAGGTGCCAGCTTTCCCTTTGGGTGGCTGGCATTTCTCTTTTGCTGCAGGTGTTTTCGTCAGGATGATGTAGGGTGAACCTTGTCGTTCGGAGGAGTGGATGAACTGCCCACGTCTGCCTTGTGATGAAGGAGCGATCCTTACGAAGCGGTCTGTTGCGGTGGCGACAGCGAGCGGAGCGTGGGTGTTGGCGGCGACGGTGCTCGGCACGAGCATGGAGTTTATCGATGGGACCGTGGTGAACGTTGCTCTTCCGGCGATGCAGACAGGGTTCGGAGCGAGCGGGCCGCAGGTGCAATGGGTGGTTGAGGCGTATGCGCTGTTTCTTGCGGCGCTGCTGCTGTTGGGTGGATCGCTGGGAGATATTTTTGGACGACGGCGAATCTTTGTCACGGGGATCGTGGTGTTCACGACTGCTTCGGCGTGGTGTGGAGTCGCGCCGAATATACGGCATCTGATCGCCGCGCGGTGTCTGCAGGGCGCAGGGGGTGCGCTGCTGGTGCCGAGCAGCCTGGCTATCATCAGCTCGTGCTTTCCACCGGAGACGCGGGGAAAGGCGATTGGGACGTGGTCCGGATTTTCGTCGATGATGACGGCGTTGGGGCCAGTGGTTGGCGGGTGGCTGGTACAGCATGGATCGTGGCGCTGGGTGTTTTTTGTGAATGTGCCGCTGGCGATCGTGACGGTGACGATTACGTTGTGGAAGGTTCCTGAGAGCAGTAACGGAACAGGTGCGCGCACATTGGACTGGAGAGGAGCGGTGCTGGCTACGGCTGGTTTGAGCGGCATTACGTATGCACTGATTGAGTGGACTCAAGGCGGGCTGGTCGCGCATCTCGCGGGCGCTGCGGGTGTAGGGTTGCTCGTGGCGTTTCTGTGGGTGGAAGAAAGATGCGTTGCTCCCATGATGCCGTTAAGCTTGTTTCGAAGTCGCGGTTTTGTTGCAGCGAACTTGTTGACCTTCTTTCTCTATGCGGCGTTTGGTGGAGCGTTGTTTTATCTGCCTCTGAATTTGATCCAGGTCCAGGGCTATTCGCCGACGGCTGCGGGAGCCGCGCTGCTGCCATTGATTCTGCTGCTGTTTTTGCTCTCGCGGTGGTCGGGTGGGTTAGTGGCGCGATACGGCGCACGGTTGCCGTTGATTGCAGGCCCTCTGATCGTCGCTGTGGGATATGGGTTGATGACGAGGCCGGGCATTGGAGGCTCATACTGGACGACTTACTTTCCGGCGGTGCTTGTTCTTGGACTGGGAATGGCGGTGAGCGTGGCGCCTTTGACGACGGTGGTAATGAACTCGGTGGAAGAAGGACGTGCTGGATCGGCGTCGGGTGTGAACAATGCGGTGTCGCAGGTAGCAGGTCTGCTGGCGCTGGCATTGTTTGGGCTGATATTTTTTCGGGTGTTTTCGCCGGCGCTTGATAAAGGACTTAAGCGGGCAGACGTTCCGGCGGAGGTTGTGCACGAGATCGATGAGCAACGCATAAAACTGGCTGCTATTGAGACGACCGATGAGCGAGGGAGGACTGCGGTGGATGAAGCTTTCGTTGCGAGCTTCAGAGTAATTCTTTGGTTGTCTGCCGGATTGGCTGGGGCTGCTTCTTTGAGTGCGGCGCTGATTCTGAGACGTGAGAATTCTTCTCAGGCCTGATGTGATGACGCTCGTCCGTCTACCGCACTCTGCACGATGATGAGCGAGACGACGAGCATGGCCGCAGCGGCGAAGAAGGGTGTTCCTGAACTTGGGAAGATGGCTTCGGGACCGATCGATCTACTGAAGATGTAGGTGAAGAGGCCGGGGCCGATGAGGCCGGCGATACCGCGCAGGCTGTTGATGGCGCCTTGTAGTTGGCCTTGTTCAGATGGGCTGGTTTGGTGGGAGAGGATGCTTTGCGCGGCTGGCCAGGTGATGGACATCATGTTGAGGAACGGGATGCCGAGCCAGAAGATGAGACCGGTTCGGGAGAGCCCGAACATGGAGTAGCCGATGGCTCCGCCGATGAGGCCGAGGGTGACGGCGCCTCGCTCGCCTAGTTTGGCGACGGCGGGTTTGACGAGGAGGGCTCCGTAGATTGCGGAGCAGATGCCGATGGCCGCGAGTGAGAAGCCGACGGTGCGGTCGGTCCAGTGATAACGGAAGTCGGCATAGATGACGTAGACGTTCATGAGGGATTGCTGAGCGATGTAACCGAGCAAGAGCAGTCCGGCAATGGGTAGCATCGAGCCGTGGCGCAGAAGCGAGAGTGAACCGACAGGATTTGCGCGACGCCACGAGAATGGGTAGCGATTCTGAAGAGAGAGCGACTCGGGTAGGACAAAGATCCCGTAGAGACCGTTGATGAGCGAGAGAGCGCCAGCTACCAGGAACGGCAGACGGGGGTTGATGGTGCCGAGGAGACCTCCAGCGGCCGGACCTAGAACGAAGCCGAGGCCAAATGCCGCGCTCAACATGCCGAAGGCCGCGGCGCGACGTTCGCGGGGAGTGACGTCAGCTATGTAGGCCATCGCAGCGGGGATGCTGGATGAGGTGAAGCCGGAGATGACGCGTCCAAGGAAGAGCCAACCAAGGGCGGGAGCCCAAGCCATGAGGAGATAGTCGAAACCGAGCCCGAAGTTGGAGAGAAGAATGATGGGGCGGCGGCCGAAGCGGTCGGAGAGCGAGCCAAGGATGGGAGAGCAGAAGAACTGCATGACGGCAAAAACCGTTCCGAAGAGTCCAAGCATCTGTGCGGCATCGATGGTATTGCCATTAAGGAAGCTCTCAATGAGACGCGGAAGGACAGGCGCGATCATGCCGAGCGCAAGCATGTCCAGCGTGACGGTGAAGAAGATAAAAGCCGCTGCTGCTCTACGGCCCTTGGGTGGAGTGGGTTTGAGGGTTGTTCCGTCTATTGGAGAAAGGAACTCTGGCTCGCTGAGGAGTGGGTTTGGGATTTGGTCCGGCGGATTGTGTGGGGAGTCGGACATTGGGATTTGAGCGCCAGTCTACGTGAGTTTTATTGGGGCGACTTGGAGATTTCGGCACAAAACGCATCTACTAGTGGAGAGGGTTAGTTTGAAACGACTAAAGTGGCCTCAAATGTGGTTTGGATTGTTTGTCTCGGCGGGGCTTTGCGCGACAGCTCCGATAGTAATGGCGCAGGGCGGCCAGACGGCTCGGCAAATGGTGGATGCCATGCTGCAGCAGGAGAGAACAGCAGAACTGCATCGGGACAAATATATGTATTTGTCACAGGAGCGGTCGGAACGGACCGGGTGGCACCTGTGGACAGAGCGTGTAGTTGAGACGTCGGTTGGGAAGGTGCGGATGCTTATTGCCGAAGATGGGCAGCCTCTGAGCAACGAGCGGGCTGCGGCGGAGCGAGCACGGTTGCAGGGAATTGTGGAACATCCGGATGCGTTTAAGAAGAGCTCGGATGCGCTGAAGAATGATGAGAAACATGCGAAAGAGATGCTGGACCTTTTGCCGAAGGCGTTTCTGTTTGAGAATGCGCGTCAGGAGGGAGAGTTTGTGCGGATCGATTTTCGCCCGAATCCCGACTATGTAACGCAGTCGCTGGAGGAGCGAGTTCTCCATGGGATGAAGGGTTCGCTGCTGGTGGATCCGCGCGTGATGCGGCTGCGCGGAATTGAAGGGAGATTGCCAGAGGATGTGAACATCGGGTTCGGTTTGGTGGCGACGATTAAAGCTGGAAGTAACTTTGATACCACGAGACAGCTGGTGTATGGGACGGAGTGGAAGACGCAGACGCTCGATACGGATATCAATGGAAGAGCCATCTTCTTCAAGACGATTGGTAAGAAAGAACACGCAGTGCACAGCGATTTCAAGGTACTGCAAGAACTAACCGTGGCTGAAGCGGTGGCTATGCTCGAGAAGTAGAGGCGTGCGGCTAGTCGGCGTTGCGGTTGGTGATAGAGACGCGGAAGGGTGGGCGAGTGGCTTCAGCAGGATCCTGTGTGTAGGTTTGGTATGTTTGGGCTGGATCGTAGTCTCGCCATAACCAGATCATCTCTTGGGGGAATTCGGCGGCACCCTCGACGGCGTTGTGAGGACCGACGCCGAAGCTGAAGTGAGAGTCGTAGGACTTAAGCTTGAGAGCGTTGGCCATGCGGACGTTTGCTAGTGGCCAGCTGCCGTAACGATCGTTCTCCTGGTCGTTACTGCCGTCCTGGATCCATACGCGGATGTTGCGGTGTGGTTCGCGGAGGACCTTTTCGGGATAGTCCTGGCCGCCGTCGGGAACGGAAGGGTCTTCGTGCCATTGAATGCTGGTGAAACTACCTATCCACGTGATGACTCGACTGAACTCGTCGGGCATCTGCCAGGCGGCGTTGAAAGATGCGATGCCGCCGGAGGACATGCCGGTGATGGCGTGGCTGTAGGGGTCTTTGCGGAGGTTGTATTTGGCGGCGACTTCGGGCAGCAGCTCGTCGCGCAGGAAGCGGGCGTAGCGGTCTGAGACGGTATCGTATTCGGTCGAGCGCATGGAGTCTTTTAGGGTTCGTGACCACTTCCTGGAGTAGGCGTCGACGAAGCGATAGGTAGGAGTGTCGGGTGAGGCAGAGATGTCACCCGGGTCGGTGAAAACGGCGATCATGACGGGTATCTTGTGCTGTGCGATGAGGTTGTCGAGGACGTTGAGGGCGGGGTGATCACCGTTGCGGTTGATGTATCCGCTGCCGTCGTTGAAGACCATGACGGCGGCCGGGACTTTGGGATCGTATTGGGCCGGGACGTAGATCCAGTAGTCGCTCTTCATGCCGTCGTAGATGTGGCTGGTGAGGGTGAGCTTTGGGGAGAGTGTGCCGGTGGGGACGCCAGGGTGTTGGATGGAGTCTGCTGTGAGTGGTGGAGGTGCGGGTTTGGCGGGAGCTTGGGCGGCGGCGGACAGGGTGAGGCCGAGGGATGCCAGCAGGTAGCGGATCATGTTCCCAGTCATGGCTTACCACTATATCGCTGGTGGTGTGAGCGGTGCTTCTACAATCTAGGAGATGGCGCTTACGTTTGGGATACAGAGAACTGCGGAGAGCGGAGGGCGCAGAGCGTCGCTTACGCTGCCGCATGGTGTGGTGCAAACTCCGGTGTTTATGCCGGTGGGAACAGTGGCGAGCGTGAAGGCCGTCGAACAGGGTGTGCTGGAGAGGATTGGGCCGGAGGGAAGAGGGGCGGAGATTATCCTGGCGAATACGTATCATCTGTATCTTCGGCCTGGACATGAGCTGGTGCGGCGGATGGGCGGAGTGCATCGGTTCATGGGCTGGGAAAGGCCGATGTTGACGGATTCGGGTGGGTTTCAGGTGTTCAGTCTGAGCGGGCTGCGGAAGGTTACGCCGGAAGGCGTGGAGTTTCGGTCGCATCTGGATGGGAGCAAGCACTTCTTCTCGCCGGAGCACTCGATGGATGTGCAGATCGCGTTGGGCGCGGATATTGCGATGGTGTTCGATGAGTGTGTCGAGACTCCGGCGACGTGGGAGCGGACGCGGGAGTCAATGGGATTGACTCATGCGTGGGCGCAGCGGTCGAAGGATCACTTTGAGGCGAACAGGCATCTTGTTCCGTGGTTCGCGGAGAAGGATGGGCAGACGCAGAACCTGTTTGGGATCGTTCAGGGCGGAATGTATGTCGATCTGCGGAAGGAGTCTGCGGAGCGGTTGGTGGAGATGGATCTTCCGGGATATGCGATTGGTGGATTGGCTGTCGGCGAGCCGCGCGAGGTGACGCGGGAGATGATTGCGCGAACGCTGGAGTGGCTGCCGAAGGATAAGCCTCGTTATGTGATGGGCGTTGGTTATCCCGATGAGATTGAAGAGTACGCGAAGATGGGTGTGGACATGATGGATTGCGTTCTGCCTACGCGGGCGGGACGACATGGTTTGGTGTTTGCCCGCGATGGCGACGGGAATGTCGTGCGAATGAACATCAAGCGTAAGGAATATGCGGAGGATTCAGGGCCGATCGATGCTGCTTGCGGATGCATGGTTTGTGCTCGATATACGCGGGCTTATCTGCGGCATTTGTTTGTGGCTGGTGAGCCGTTGGGATTGACTTTGAATTCGGTGCACAATCTGCATTTTTATCTGGCTACGATGGATCGGGTGAGGAGTGAACTGGCGGGAAATTAATGCCTGCTCACTCCACTTTGTAGGCGAGTAGCCAGTCCTGTTTTTTGGCGCGGGTGAGTGGGACGAAGATGCGGATCATTTGCTGCTGGATCCAGTAGGCGAAGGCGGGCATTTGCTTTTTGCTCTGGCGTTGCGGCGACCGAGGGCGATGACCTTGTCGGTGCGGGGGCGCCGTTGTTGCTCGAAGTTGGAGAAGACTTCTTCCAGCGGTGTGCCGTTGGATTCGCGAAGTAGTTTGCCGAGGAACATGGCGTCTTCGAGGGCCATGGAGGCTCCCTGACCGGAGTGTGGGGCCACGGCATGGGCGGCGTCGCCGATGAGGATGGTGCGGCCAGCGCTCCAGCGAGGGAGGTTGGAGACGTCGTGGATAGGGATGTTGAGGATGTCGGTGGCGGACAGGATGAGCTGAGGGATGGGTTTGGCCCAATCGCCGTGGAGGTCGAGCAGGCGTTGCTGGAGGTCGGCTTTGGTGGTCGCGGCCATCTTGTCCTTGCTCTCGAGTGGGCGCGGAGGCTGTGCTCCACCATAGTGTGCGTGGGCCTTCGGGAGTAATGGTGTTGAAGTAGCCGAAGAAGCCGTTCTGGCCGAAGATGAAGTGGACGCGCTGATCAGAGCGAGAGGTGACACCAGTGTTGAGGCAGGGGCTGAAGCCGCCGGGAGCCATCATTCCTGTGTAGGAGGGTTTGGGGGCTTCGGGCATGACGACCTGACGGACGTGCGAACGAATGCCGTCGGCTCCGACGATGAAGTCGCCTTGGGCTGAGGTGCCGTCGGCGAAGTGGGCGACGATGGGATGGCCGGGAATGTCTTCGATGTCGACGAGGCGCTTGTTGTAGTTGACGGGAATGCCCTGGGTTTCGGCGTGTTCGACGATGGCGCGATGGAGTGCGGCGCGGGTGATCATGACGGAGGGTTGGCCATAGCGTGCTGGATCTCCGCCGGGCATGCAGGCGAGGAGCTTGCCGTGCTGGTTCTCGAAGGCCCATTCGTTGGCGGTGACGCTGACGTCACGGACCTGCTCGGCTGACGCCGGCGGCGGCGAGGACGTTCATGCCGTTAGGAGCGAGGCCGAGTGCTCCGCCAGTGTCGTTTGGGCCGGAGGAGGCTTCGAAGACCTGTACATCGAAGTCTGAGGACTTGAGGAAGAGAGCGAGAACTGGACCTGCAACTCCTCCACCGATGATGAGAGCGCGTTTTGTCATGACCGATACCTCGATTACTAATTATCTCAATAATTGAGATAATGATACTGTAAGCAGAATGGCGACTTCTAGCAAGAGAAAAGATTTAGAGCACGTCGTTAGTTTTCATGGGCGTGAGCTGGGTGCGCGGGGCATCCTGTTTCATCAGGCGATTGCGAACCTGGCGGGCGTTTCAGTGACTGATCTGAAGTGCCTGGATTATGTGGACCGCGTTGGCGATGCTACCGCTGGCGATCTGGCGCGGCTGACTGGGCTGACGACAGGTGCGATTACGGCAGCGATCGACCGGCTGGAGAAGGCTGGTCTGGCGCGCAGAGAGCGGAGCGAGACTGACCGGCGGAAGGTGTTTATCAGGTTGTGTGAGTCGCCGGCGATGGCTCGGATTGCTCCTTTCTATGACGCGTTGGGGCGCGAGTCGGCGCAGATGATCACGCGGTATTCGATGCGTGAGTTGGAGACGATTAAGGACTTCTGTGAGCGCTGCATCGAGATGATGCGGCGGCAGACAGAGGCGATACAGGCTTCGGCTAAAAAGTGAATCGCCCGCCAGTGATGGCGAGCGATTGAGGTGGATGTGTGTGAGTCCGTCCGGTTTATGGGAAGACGCCGGCTGATTTGAAGAACTGGTAGTCGTCGTATTGCTTGGCGTCTTTGAGCATGTCTTCGACCTGCGTGGGTGTGAAGTGGGGGGCGAAGGGCTGGGCGGAGTCAGCGATGGCAAAGGCTGTGGCGGCTGTGGTGGCGACTCCTTGAGTGAGATCGGCCTGAACAACGGAGTCGAAGCTGTCGGAGGCCTTGTGGTGGAGTTTGAAGTATTTGTCGGTGCCGGTCCAGAGGACGAGCGTGGGAACGCCTAGAAGGTCGAAGCTGATGTGGTCGGTCTGGAAGAGGAACTGAGTGCTGGGATTGGTCTGGTTGGAGCCGAGGCCGGCTAGAAGAGGCTCGATGTTTTCGAGGGCTTTGGTTTCGTCGTTCCGGCCCATGACGTACCAGCCTTTGGCGGGCTCGGCGCCGGTGTCGGAGATGAGGACGGCGTCGATGTTAGGCATGTCGGCAAGGTGGTGCCTGACGTAAGACGTTGAGCCGATGATGCCCTGCTCTTCACCCCCGAAGAGGATGAAGCGCATGGTGCGGCGGGGCGGACGGCCAAGGGCTTTGACGGCGCGGGCTACGTCGATGACGGTTGCGACGCCGGTGCCGTTGTCCTGTGCTCCGGTGGCGGGATGCCAGGAGTCGAGGTGGCCGCCGACGATGACGACTTCGTTCGGGAGCTCGCTGCCGCGGATTTCTGCGATGACGTTATTGACCTGGGTTGCGGGCCGGATGCGGTTCTTGAAGGAGAACTGGACGGTAACGGGACCGGCGTCGAGGAGGCGTTTGATGAGGAGCTCGTCTTCGAGGCCGATCTGGGCGATGGGGAAGTGAGAGAGGGTGCCGTCGAAGGTGAGGGCGGTGGCGGATTCGATGCCGTTGGCGCCTCCGGTGATGAGGATGGCTTGGGGGGCGAGTTCGCCGAGGTGAGCCAGGGCTTTGAGGATTTGGCTGAAGGAGGGTTGGTCGCCGAAGCTGGACTCGTCGATGAGGACGATGGCTCCGCGGAACTTATCCTTTTGCGAGTCGAGGGCCTCGATGGTGAGGTGGGGGATGTAGACGACCTGGCCTTTAATGCCGCCTTCAGGGGTGGAAGGGCTCCAACCGATGGAGTAGATGTGGAGATTTTGGATGCGGGGCGAGATGATCTGGCCGGCGGCGGGGCCGTCGGGCTCCCAGAGGGCGGGCATAGTGAAGGACTCGGTGTGGACGTTGGTGAGGCCGAGGGATTTGAACTGGTCGAGTGCCCAGGAGACGGCGTGGACGTAGTTGTCGGAGCCGGTGAGGCGAGGTCCGATGTGGTCGGCTAACTGGCGGTCGTAGTCGTAGGCTTTGCCGTCGACCATGATGTCGCCGATGAGCTGGCGGACCGCGGTGCGGGTCTCGGGGGAGACGGATGTTTGGGCGTGGGCGCAGAAGGGCAGGAGGGTTGCGAGGAGTGCTATCGCTTTCAGGCGCATGGCGGAACGGTAACACATGGGGATATCGGCTCGCTTTCTCTGTGGGGTACCCCCCCCGGGGTGTATTGGATAAGTGTCATGTTTTCAGCGATTTAATGATTTTTGTATTTGTAAAATCGTCATTCTAAATGGGTTATAGGCAAATTCGTCTTTCTAAAGGGTTTATGGGTTAATGAAAAAGCCCCGGCTTTTGACCGGGGCTTTTTTATCTCTATTTCAATTGTAGCGGACGGGAGATAACTCTTTTGCAATGGGATGTTGTTTGTTTTGTTGGGGTTGGGTGGTTTTGGGGCTTGACATGTGATTTTGCTGGGGTTTTTGAGGGTATTTTTTTCGTATTGTGGTTGTTTTTTTTGGGGGTTAGTGAAGGGGTGAGGTTTGGCCAAAAGTGTCTGGGGCTAATTGCGGCTTTGCTGCCTTCGGTCGAGATGACGTTTTGTCGGATAGGGAGGGAAAGGCAACGGCAACAGCAACATCAACGACAACTGCAACTGCAACTGCAACTGCAACAGCAACAGCAACAGCAACGGCAACGGCAACCGCAACTGCAACCGCAACCGCAACCGCAAAGGCGATGGCGTGGGTTGTTGACGTTACGTTGTTGGGAGGGTCGGTAGCTTTTTCGCGGATCGGGCTTCGGAGCGAGGTTGGTGTGGAAGTGTGGAGGATCTAGTTGCTGTCAGGGGCGCTGGCCGTGGGTGGAGGCGGAGATAGGAGTGGCGGTGGGGGAGGCGAGGCCGAGGAATTCGGTGACGGAGTTGTAGGTGAAGTTGGTGACCCAGAGGTTGCCGGAGGGGTCGATGGCGATGCCTCGGGGACCGCTGACACCGTCGGCCGTGTAGCCGGTGGAGGGAGTGATCGCTGCGCCGGTGTTGGTGAAGGCTGAGATGGAGTTGGTGTTGCGGTTGGTGATCCAGACATTGTTGGCGCCGTCGATGGCGATGCCGCCGGGGCCGTTGAGACCGCCGCCAGTGTAGCCTCCGGCGGGTGAGAGTGGCTTGCCGGTGGGGTCGGATTTGCCGATGGCGTTGTTTTTGCTGGAGACGAACCAGGTGTTGCCGGAGGCGTCGAGCGCAGTGGGGATGAGTTCGGTGGTGGCGCTGGGGGAGGTGACGGACTCGGAGAAGACGGAGACGGTGGAGGGGAGGGTGAGGCGGTAGAGTTTGCTGCCGAGGCCGAGGGTCCAGGCGTGGTCGGAGGGGTCGAGGACTATGCCGGAGTTGTAGGCACTGGTGGTGAATTGGGCGAGATGGGCGCCGGTGGGGCTGAGGACGATGGTACGGTTGGCGGCGGTGATCCAGAGGTTGCCGGTGGTGTCGAATGCGGGGAAGAAGCAGGTGGTGCTGCAGGGGTAGGGCGTGGCCGTGGCTGGGGCGCCGCTGGAGAGGAATTTGGAGACGGTGGAGGCGTTGACGGGCCCGAAGTTGACGACCCAGGGGTTGTCGGAGGAATCGATGGCGATGGAGTAGGGCTGGTTGAGGCCGCCGCCGGTGAAGCCGGATGGGCCGGAGAGGATGTTGCCGAAGGGGTCGAACTTGGTGAGGGTGTTGCTGGTGTAGGCGGGAACCCAGAGGCTGCCGGTGGAGTCAAAGGCGGGATAGTAGGGGCCGGCCATGTTGGGTGCGTAGAAGGTGATGGCGAGGGTCCAGTCGTTGGGGGCGGTGGTGAGAGCAGGCTGGAAAGGGGGGTTGGCGGAGGCCAGGGTGAAGAGGGCGGCGGGGTTGGCGGCGGGATTGTGGGCGATGTTGAGGACGGCGGTGGCGGTGTCGAGCGGGGCGTTGCCGTTGGAGTCTTTGGCGTTGTTGAAGAGGGTGGTGCAGCCGTTGGTTTGGCTGGTGGAGTTGATGCAGGGCATGAGGATGTTGGCTAGGGTGTCGAGTTTGGCCTGGGGAAGGACGCCGTTGCCTTGCTGGTTTTGGGCGAAGGAGGTGCCGGTGGTGATGTCGACGAGGGTATTGACGGTGGCGAAGGCGTTGGCGAGGCCCTGGATGGAGCCGGGTGAGAGGGCGGAGCTGACGTGGATGGGGTCGGACATGAAGCCGGCGAGGGCGTAGATGGTGGCTACGGTGGTGAGCTCGTTGATGGAGATGTAGGGGACGGTGGCGGCGAGGTTGCCGGCGGCAGGGCAGGTGCCGAGGGCGGTGAGCATGGCGAGTGCGTCGTTGTTGGAGATGCCCTGGAGGCCGGGGTTGCCGCTGGTGGCAAGGATGTAGAGCTGCTGGCCGGGGATGCAGGAGTAGGCTCCGCTGAGGTTGAAGCCGCCGGAGGTGTTGGTGATGAGGTAGGTGCCATTGGAGTCGGTGGCGGCGCCGGGCGCGCTTGGTTTGATGAGGGAGATGCTGGGGGCCCGGTAGCCGATGTTATTGGCAGCGAAGAGGTAGATGTGGGCTCCGACGATGGGCTGGTTGCCGCCGTGGACTTTGCCTTCTATATTTTGGCCGGGGACACTTATGGGAACGGCCTGTTGCGAAGCGGTGATTCCGCAGCCGATGAGAAGGACGAGGGCCGGGATGGATAGCAGGGGCAGCCGCCGCACTTGAAAGCTCCGGGGGAAGGATGAGGGACCATCGCCTTTGTATCTTGCCGGGGATGGGAGGGAAATACCGCTTGTTCGGAATTTGCTACAACTTTTGGGGAATGGCGGAGGCTTAATGCGTAGATGGCAGGGGACTTGTAGGTTTGACAAGGACTCTAATTCCAAGCGATACCGACCGTAAGAAAATATGAGTGACTTGCTATCAACTTTTACATCCTTTAGGCTTTGGGCACATCTATTTGATTGAAGCTATTGATAGGAGATACGTGTATGGCAATCAAGTGGGACCGATTGACGGTGAAGTCGCAGGAGGCTGTGCAGGCGGCGAGTGGGCACGCGGCAGAGAACGGGAATCCGGAGGTGTTGCCGCTGCATTTGATGGCGGCGCTGCTGGAAGACCATGAGGGGGTGGTGATCCCGGTGCTGGAGAAGGTCGGGGTGCCGGTGGAGCAGTTGCTGAGTGGGGTGAACTCGGCGATACAGAAGCTGCCGAAGGTTCAGGGCGGGGCGCAGCCTGGGTTGAGTTCGGCGCTGCAGAAGGTTTTGGAGCAGGGGTTCAAAGAGGCGGACAACTTCAAGGATGACTATGTTTCGACTGAGCATCTGTTGCTGGCTCTGGCGAAGCAGAAGGGTGATGCCGTGCAGTCGGCCCTGGCTGCGCTGGGGGCGACGCATGAGGCGATCCTGAAGGCGCTGGCGGATGTGCGCGGGTCGCAGCGGGTGACGGACCAGAATCCTGAGGGCAAGTTTCAGGCGCTGGAGAAGTATGCGAAGGACCTGACCGATCTGGCGCGAAAGGGAAAGCTCGATCCGGTGATTGGACGGGATGATGAGATTCGGCGGGTGGTGCAGGTGTTGGCGCGGAGGACGAAGAACAATCCTGTGCTGATTGGCGAGCCGGGTGTGGGTAAGACGGCGATTGTTGAAGGGCTGGCACGGCGGATTGTGATGGGCGATGTACCGGAGATTCTGAGGGACAAGCGTGTGTGTGCGCTGGACCTGGCTTCGATGGTTGCCGGTGCGAAGTTTCGCGGCGAGTTTGAGGAGCGGCTGAAGGCTGTTCTGAAGGAGATTGAGGACTCGAACGGCGAGATTATTTTGTTCATCGATGAGTTACATACTCTTGTGGGCGCGGGTGCGGCAGAGGGTGCGATGGATGCCAGCAATATGCTGAAGCCGGCACTGGCTCGTGGCGGGCTGCGTGCGATTGGCGCGACGACGCTGAATGAGTATCGGAAGTACATCGAGAAAGATGCGGCGCTGGAGCGGCGTTTTCAGGTGGTGTATGTCGGTGAGCCGAACGTCGAGGATACGATTGCGATTCTGCGCGGGCTGAAGGAGAAGTATGAGGCGCACCACAAGGTCCGGATTAAGGATTCGGCGATTGTGGCGGCGGCTACGTTGAGCCATCGGTATATCTCGGATAGATTTTTGCCGGATAAGGCGATTGATCTTGTGGATGAGGCTGCGGCTGCGCTGGCGATTCAGATTGGATGCGGTGCCGGTGGAGATCGATGATCTGGAGCGGCGTGCGACTTCGCTGGAGATTGAGCGTGCGGCTTTGAAGCGGGAGAAGGATGCGGCTTCGAAGGAGCGGCTGGAGATTGTGGAGCGTGAGCTTGCCGAGGTGAAGGAGACTGCGACGGGGCTGCGTGCTCGCTGGCAGAAGGAGCGCGGTGCGATTGGCCGGATTGCGCAGTTGAAGGAACAGCTGGATGGCCTGCGGTTCCAGATGCAGGAGGAGACGCGCAAGGGCAATCTGCAGAGGGCGGCGGAGTTGCAGTATGGCGAGATTCCGAAGCTGGAGGCGGAGCTGCGCGAACTGACGGCGCTGCAGGATGCGGCGGTGGCGGAGGATGCGGCTGAGGCGGCCACGGGGGTTTCGAGCAAGCCTTCGCGGATGTTGAAGGAAGAGGTCGATGAGGAGGATGTCGCTGCGATTGTGTCGAAGTGGACGGGGATTCCTGTCTCGAAGATGCTTGAGGGCGAGATGCAGAAGCTGGTGCAGATGGAGGATCGTCTGCGCGAGCGCGTGGTTGGACAGGATGAGGCGCTGAGTGCGGTGGCGAATGCGATTCGTCGCTCGCGTGCCGGATTGAGCGATCCGAAGCGGCCGATTGGTTCGTTTATTTTTCTGGGGCCTACGGGCGTTGGAAAGACGGAGACGGCGAGGGCGCTGGCGGAGTTTCTGTTCGATGACGAGGCCGCGATGGTGCGGATCGACATGAGCGAGTACATGGAGAAGCATGCGGTGGCGCGGTTGATTGGAGCGCCTCCGGGATATGTGGGGTATGACGAAGGCGGCCAGTTGACGGAGGCTGTGCGGCGTCGGCCCTATGCGGTGATTCTGTTCGATGAGATTGAGAAGGCTCATCCGGATGTGTTCAATGTGCTGCTGCAGGTGCTGGATGATGGAAGGTTGACGGACTCGAAGGGTCGCACGGTGGACTTCAAAAATACTGTGCTGATTATGACCTCGAATGTGGGCGCAGCGCAGTTGACGACGGCATGGGCCCAGGGCGAGGAGGGCTTTGAGGATGCGAAGGTTCGCGTGATGGATTCGCTGCGGCAGCAGTTCCGGCCGGAGTTTCTGAATCGCGTGGACGACATTGTCGTGTTCCATCCGCTGGATGAGGCGGAGTTGACGCATATCGTCGATCTGCGGCTGGCTGATCTGCAGAAGCTGTTGAGCGATCGCAAGATTACGCTGGAGCTGACGGATGCGGCTCGGAAGGCGATCTTCAAGGCCGGGTACGACCGGGCTTATGGAGCGCGGCCGTTGAAGCGGGCGATTCAGCGCATGGTGCAGGATAAGCTGGCGGTGAAGATCCTCGATGGCACGGTGCTGCATGGCGACCATGTGGTGGTGGATGCCGGGAAGGATGGATTGAAGTTTGAGGTGACGAAGAGGGAAGAGCGAGTGGCTGTGTAAGCTCGCGGTCTCTGTAAGTGGTATTGGTCTCCCTGCGCCTTTGGCGTGGGGAGATTTTTTTGTTGATGGATTGGATTTGGTGGGCGTTTGGGTGGTTTGGCAAATACTGGGCTTTCGGCTGCGTTCAGAACGACGAGCAGCAACTGCAACAGCAGATCGGCAACTGAATCGCCGGGACTGTGACGTTGCCGCAAACACGTTTGTGAGGAACAGCTGATCGAGGCTAGGCCATCGTCGCCACCGAGAATTTGTTCCGACCTCACAGACTCATCCACCTCGCGGATAGTCAGATTGCCAAGGTGTGGCCGCAATCATATTGCAGCGGATGCCGTAGCCTCGAATGCGCGTGAGATGCTTCCAGAATGAGACGACTTCACAAGGTGCGCGACTGGGTGAAGCCCATCGAAGCACCAAAAGACGCTAACGCAATGGGAAGCCATACAGCGAAAACGGCGAACCGCAGGGATCATTACTTGCCGCAGGGATACTTGCGCGGCTTCATTGATCCTGCTCGAAAAAAGCAGTCAAAGCCTCTTTGGTGCTTCGATTTGCAAACGAATCGCTGGAGGGAACGCTCGCCTAAAGAGATTGGATACATCGACGGGTTCTATGACTTCGCGACAGAGAATACAACTGCTGAGCATCCCGATTTGACATTCAAAGCGGTTGGAGAAGGATTAATTCAAAGACGATCGAACAGTTCGCGCTTGCAGGAATGCATTCAAAACGGCTTCGCTTCTGGCATCAATACAAGCGGAATTCCTTCTCGCTTAGCATGCAGATGATTCGGGTAAGATCGCGCGCTTCTGCTTTGATCAGCATGGAATGCACATGCTCAATGGACGATGGAAGAGTCGCCAAAGTCACAAAGGACACTTCTTCGATGAGAAGTGATCGCGTTTTAAGGGGGACGGCGTGGCATGAGGCTTCAACGATGAAGGCTGAAATACAGAGACTGGAAAAGGGCGATGCGTGAACAGATCAAGAAGGGCGCAGATTGGCTTTCAGACTGATTCACGGGCGATACCTTTAGATACACCGATTCTCTGACCTATGACCCGGTGATTACCGCTGAAAGATCCATTGCGCATTAGCATTGGCTGCAAGAATGCGCAGATGCAGGTACAGCGCTAACTGACCCAGGAAACGCTCCTCTGTTGGCGACTTTCCGACGTAGTTTGCTGGCAAGCTTCCTATTCGGCAGCATTCGACGATTTGATGTCGAAACGAGAACGATTTCATCCCCCAACGCTGCAACAGGCGGAAGCTCTACGGCCGAACTTCGAATACATCTGGGCGCATGTTCGTTAGTTTCCCCGCAAAAGTTGGATAACCTTTGAGCCCGCCTTCCATCAGTCCCAGATCTCAGCCTTCTGCTCCGCAGAAAGCTTTTTGGAAGAAGCTGACCGACGCGAGAACCGTAAACTCCCCAAGAATCGGCTTTTAGAAAACTTCCGGTGGCGAGCCTGTCGGATTGAATTTCCTAAATCGTTCCCATTTCAACTTCGGGCGTGAGACTCGACTCAGGTTTCACACACATTTGTCGAAATAGGTGAGGCAGAGTTGCCGCCAATGCGGAGAATCGGGACTGTGGCTATCCAGCCAGTCCCAGGCCCGTTGGCAGGCGCTGGCCACACTCTTGTCGGTCTTGCGTGGTTCGTGATCTTTCAACGTCCGGAAAGCGGCATATAAACGACTTTCTGGAATGGCCATGCGCTCTGCATCCTCTTTGCTGAGGAAGAACAGTCTTCCGTCGTCAGAGCGTACGGTGACACCTTCAGGTTCAGTGCTCGACTCAAGCAGCTTCGATAGCTCTTCGTGCTCGCCCATGTACCTTCTCCTTTTGTACGGATTGCAGCAAACTTGCGCGCAGTGTCTTTCCTGACCGTGTCGGCAATGGTGACCCAGACAGTGGAGGCTTTTCAAGGAAAATCGGCATCGCTGTGGATCTCTCTTCGGACCCGCGGCGGCCCCGACGCAGCGGACAAAGGCAAGGACAAAGGCAAATACAGGGATCCCATTCGGCTTCGCTCAGGGCAGGCTTCTCCACTGCGGCGGCAAAAGCGCCGCCTTCGGTCGAGATGACGTTTTGTGTGATGGCGAGAGAAAGGCAACAGTAAAGCGAGGAAAGGGCAACGGCAATGGCAACGACAATGGCAACGGCAACTACAACGACTTTAGTTGGCTGAGCTGTTTCCTTCCCACCCTTAGCGCGATGAGACCACGCTAAGGATGGGGCACCCGCAACAAGAGGTGCCCGTCGTCAGAGCGTAGGATGACAATGCAGAAGCAGAAATTCTCGCTGGAATTTAACTTTTCCGCAGGTGTTGTCGTTTGCCAAAGCTACTGTATAGGTTTTATAGTTTTGCGCCAGTTCCACATCCTCCCCTTCAGGTGGTTCTATGGCGACTCGTGTTTCTGAATGTCTTCCGAACCGGGCCCTCACCTTCTTATTCGTCAGCGTGCTCGTTCCGTTCTTTCTTGCGCGCCCCACTCTCGCCAATGAACTGCGGCACGATAACAAATCCAAAGTGGTCGGCGGCTACTTTGAAGAATGGAGCATTTATTTCGCCGGCTACAACATTGCCAATCTGCAGGCCAATGGCGTTGCGGATAAGCTCACGCATTTGACGTACGCCTTCGGCAACGCCACGCCGACGGGCTGCGCCATAGCGGATAGCTGGGCCGATTATCAGGATCCGTATCTTCCAAGCGTCAGCGGCGCACCTTACACCGGGCCACTGTACGGGAATTTCGCCGCGCTGCAGCAGCTCAAGCAACTGCATCCAAATCTGAAAGTTATGATCTCGCTCGCTGGGGCCGACGGTTTTTCGGCCGCTGCGAGTACCGCTGCAGGCCGTCAGGCTATGGTCGCCAACTGCATCGATCTGTTCGTCAACGGCAATCTCGGGTCTGGAGTTTCTGCGGCGGGAGTCTTCGACGGCATTGATATTGTTCGTACGGCAGCTCAGGCTGATCGTCCAATTCTCACCGTCCCGCACTGCGGTATCGACTAACGCCTTCAGCTGTGGCAGCTCAGCGGGATGGATGCTGGAGGCAGACATCGTCACGAGCTCATCGTGGGTGTAGCCGAGCAACTGGCACCCAGCGCGGTTCGCGTCGAGGATCCGATCCTCTTGTGGATCCATGAGATAGATCGCGTCGCTCGACTCCTCCACGAGCCGCCATGACTCCGGGCCGCAGCGGTTCACAGGCTCGACACCGGACGCAACGACGCTCCATCGGACAGGGCGTCTACTCGCGCTCGCCCCACCCCCGCGCGCTCGTCGAGCAGCCGCCGCCGAGCGGGCGAGACACTGGCGGCGAGGATGTCGCGGAAGATCCCGTACCGGTACCTGAACCGGACACCATCGGTCCGCAGCAGCCGACAGTCGCAAAGCCGCTCCAATTGTTCGACGAGATCCACGGGATCGGTGCCGACGAGCGTCGCGAGTACTCGGGATCGAACGGTTGCTCCAGCGTCGCCGCGGCGCGCAGGATCCGGTAACTCTCGATGCCCTCTGATCGGCATCGTGCCATCAGCAACTCGCTGAGCGTCTGGCGCAGGTCCGGAGGTGCTCCTTCCCGACCAGACCGGCTACCAACGCTGGGTGCCCGTCTGTGCGCTCGTGAAGGTCAAAGATCCCGAGCGGGGAGAGCTCGGTCGCGCTCAGCGGCTCGAGCCGGATCGTCCGGTCAGTCGGGAGTCGTCGAAGACTGTGGTCCGGTGCGATCTCCCCGCTGCGCATCGCCGCGACGAGCATCACGGGGAGGTCGCGGCAGCGACGTTGCAGGTAGCTGACGGCTGCGAGTGTGCTCGGATCTGCGCGATGAATGTCGTCGAGGATCAATACGAGCGGGGCATGGCGGCGAATCAACTCGATCGTGGCCTCGAGCGCGGCGAGATCTTCGGCCTCGCCGGGTGAGCACAACCGAGCTCCGGGAAGATGCGCCGCAACGCCGGCAAGCCGACCGCGCCCACGTCCACGTCGGCAAGTGCGTCGCGCAGCGCGTGCGCAAGCGGAACGTAGGGCAAGTGCCCTTCCAGATCGGTGCACACGGCTCTGCCGACCCGGACGCCTTCAGCGTTGCCGCGAACTCGTCGAGCAGGCGGGATTTCCCAATGCCCGCTTCGCCGTCGACAAGCGCCACGCAGAACCTGCCGGCGGCCACGCGCTCGAATACCTCGATCAGGTCCGACAGCTCCTCGCGCCGGCCGAGAAACAGCAGCCACGGCTTGTCGGCTCGTAGCCGGATCTCGCCCGAGGCACGCGGCAGCATTGTTGTCAGGTCGTCCTGCCTCAGAATGCCTTCTTGCAGGGCTCGACTGTCGGCGCCCGGCTCGAGGCCGAGCTCGCGGTCGAGTAAGGCGCGAAAACGCGAGAAACACTCCAGTGCCTCGTGCGTCCGGTCCATCGCGTACAGAGCGAGCATCTGCTGCCGCTGCGCTCGCTCGCTGTACCGGTCCAGCGCCAAGGCACTCTGCGCGTAGTTAAGGCCTGCGGGGTAGTCGCGACCCGCCAGCGCCGCGTCGGCGGCTTCGAGGTTGGCGCCGAGGACACGGCTGCGATACGTGCCTCGCAGGGTCTCGGCCCAGTCGGAGTATGGTTCATCTTCGAGGACCTCGCCGCGCGCCAGCGACAGCGCTTCCCTCAGCCGGCTGAGCGCGATCTCCGATGGTGCCCGCCCGGCCTCGTCGAGCAGCTCATCGAAGCGGTCGAGGTCGATCGCCGCATGCTCGACGCCGAACCGGTAGCCGTCGGGCTCGGTGATCACCAGCTGACGCGAGCGGTCGCGGTCTCCAGACAGGCGCCGGCGCAGGACCGACACAAACGTGTGGAGCGAAGCGGCTGGATTCTCCGGGAGCCGCTCACCCCAGAGCAGGTCGGCAAGCCGCTCCGCCGGCACCCAGCGCCCCCTCGATGCGAGGAGGATCTCGAGCACCTGTTTCGGTCGGCTTCCGCCGAAGTCGCGCGGCCCGAGTGTGCGCCCGAGCTCATGGACGGCGACCGAGCCGAACAGTCGGATAGCGACCGGCGACTGCGACCGAGCCCAGCGCGCTTGATGTCCTCGACGGTTGCGATATGTGCACCCTGCCAGCCATTGGCCACGGCCTGCATCGGGGAAACCATGTAGCCAATCCCTGATCTTGCCCGCCGCGCACTCGCACAGCCCGGGCTGACAACGCGAGACGGACCGGGAGGCGGGCTCCCGGTCCGTCGAGCGAGGTCGTGCTGTTGTGCTACCGGGGTGGGAACTGTGATCCGGGGACCGGAGCGGCGAGGTTCGCCGTCGGCGGCTTGTCGCCGTTCCAGCCGATCACCACACAGTTGATGTCGACCCCGACCGAGCCGTATGGCGCGGGGTTGCCGGTTGCAGGGTCGACGCCAGTCAGCAGGTCCGGCCGGGTGGCCGCCAGGTTGAACACAACGTTCTCATCGATCTGCCGTTGTTCAGACCCTGGCTGACGGCCTTGTGGGTCCACAGGCCGAGTTGCGCGCGTCCCACAGTGGGCTGTACGCTTGGGCGTGCCGCGGGTCGGTCTCGGTCGGGAAATCGCCGAACACGTTCGAGATCTCCCCCGTGCCGCAATGCGTTGATCAGAGCGGTGTTGCTCAGCGACGCATCCTGACCGACCAGACCGTCCTGCGCGAGATGCATGAACCCCTGGGCCTGCGGGTTGTTCGCGCCCGTCTGGCCGTTGATGAACCCGAACAGGCGCTCGCGGGCGGATCCCAAGAAGTCGTCTCCACCGTTGGTCGGCGCCTTGTCCAGCGCCGGCACGTAGGTGGAGCGTTCCAGCACCGCCGTCAACGGCTGGCCCGCGTCCGTGCTGAGGTACACGATCGGTTGGCCTGCGTCGAACCCGTGTACTGCGAGCAGGTCGACGTACGATTCGTTGAAGTGGCCGGGAGCGGATGGCCCGGCAATGTGAACCGAGAGCACGCGATCGCCGGTGTTCGTCTGGTGAACGACGTCGAACGCTTTGCCGTTGTCAACGGCCACGATCGGCGCGCTGTAGACAACCGACGAGCCCTCGATCCGGATGAACGGACTGTACCCGGGTCCGGCCACGGCACCGGGCTGGAACCCGGGGGCGAGCGGGAAGCCGCTCGGGCCCGCAGCCGCGATTCGCGCTGGGCTGAAATCGGGAACGCCGCTGAAGTCGATCACGCCGGGGCCGAAGCGGTTCTCGGCCGGAGTCGGATTCTCGAGTTTCACGGTCTGCACGCTCGGGGCAACCATTGCCGACGTTTGCGAGCTTCGGCGCATGGTTGACGCCCAGGTCGTGCGCAAGCCCGGCATCCGACGCGTCCAGCAACACGTACCAGACTCGTCGGCCGTCTGGCCCCTTGCCGGGATCAGCGGCAGACGCACCGTGTCGTTGCTGAGATTGACTTGGATGGCGCTCTCCAGCGTCAGCTTGTTTCTCGGCAGCAGACCACTGATCTGTCCGAGCCCGGTGGCCGCGCCTTGATGGACGCCGTGCGCGGGGTGTCGGTGCTTGACTCGGTGCTTGGTGGCGGCGGCCGCGGAGCCGGGTCCGTGCCCGAGTACGCCGATGAGCACGACGCCGGCAACGGCTGCCAGGAACGCGGTCATGATTGCGATCGGCGCGCGCCTTGGCGCGCCAGTCGACGCGGATGGTCGATGCATGGTTCGAGCCTCCTTCGGGTGGCTGTTGAGGATCAACGACGCCGCGCAACGTACGGAGCACCCCTTAGCGCGATCTGTCTCCCCGCTGAGTCGGCGATTCCGTCGTCGCTCAGACGCCGGTCAGTGGCCGGGCAGCGGAGTTCGACTCTTGGCGCAATCGCACCGCTGGTCGAGGAGAACCGCATATGCGTCACAAACAGCCGTCCAAGCAATCCCATCTCGGCGATTGGCGCGTGGGCGACCTGCGCCGGAGTCAAGGAACGGTTCAGGGATTTCCCCGATACCGATTTGCGCGGCGAGCGGCCAAGCTTGCGGTGATGCCGACGTTCGTTCTCACCCATCGTCATCAGTCGCAGGAGTGTGGAGTGGTAGCGGCTGCGTGGAAGGGCTTTCACAGCCCGCTCCGCCACAGTCGACCGCTTGGGTCCTGCGCGACCGGCGGTCACCGGATCTGGTGGACGGTCGAGGCCACCGACAAGGTCGCGGCGCTGGCCCAGCTGCCCCGGTACGTCGCCGAGCGAACCGTCGCCGAGGAGGTCCGGGAGGTGCCGATCACATGACATCCAACGCGACCCCTGACCACGCGAGCCCGCCGCGGGAGCAACCTCTCGCCGACTCGGAGGGAGGGTCTTCGCCCCAGTTGCTCGAGCCCAACGTGGTGGCGGATCGCATCGATGCCATGTATCGCGCGGCATGCGCGCTGTGCGGTTCGCGCCACGACGCCGAGGACCTCGTGCAGGAGACATTTGCTCGTGTGCTCAAGCGGCCGAGGTTCGTCCGCCCGGAGCGCGACCTGCCCTACCTGCTGCGAGCGCTTCGCAACACCTACTGGAGCCGGTACCGCACCAGCAGTCGGCGTCCGGTGACCGTCGCGCTGTCAGAGGATCACGCTGGTGCGACCGTTGAGCCCAGGTTTCCCGCCAACGAGATCATGCAGGCCGTCGCCGGCGCGCCGCCGCCGTTTCGAGACGCAGTGATCGCGGTCGACATCGTCGGCTTGTCCTACGAGGAGGCCGCTCGAACGTTGAGCACCCGAGCAGCGACCATTGCCAGCCGCCTTCATCGCGGGCGAGAACACGTCGCTCGCGTCCTGATCGACACCCACGAAGCGAATTGAGGGACCGATGGCGTTCCCCTGTCAACCACTCCGGTCTTGCGAAGCGGCGCGCTCCGAGGAGCTTGCACGCCTCGTCTACGAGCTGCTGGATGCGCACTACGACACCGAACACCTCGTACGCAGCCGTGCGGACGAGCCCCAGTGGCGCTTACACCTGGGCTACCTACGGGACCTCCAGCGCTTCGGCCGCGAGGTCCTGGCCCGCCAAGACCCAAACCCGATGATCGACCATTTGGGATCGAGAAGCGCGCGTGTGGCCTGACGCGGGTAAGAATCCGCGACGCCATTGGGCTCGAGGCGACTTTACTGGAGGCGCTGCCGTATCTGCTGTCAGTAGTCACGAGATACGTTCACATCCCCGAGGAGCTCTCCGATGACAAGATCATGCTGTTTCGTTTGCACCCGTCGCCATCGCCGCCGTGGCCCGGCCCTGTGAGGCAGTGAAGCCATGAGTGGTCGATTTGAGCGTGTGCAGGTGTCTCTTCGCTGGCATTGTTCGCGGCGATTGGTGGTGGGGCCTATGCCGCGACCACCCTGCCTGCCAACACCGTTGGTTCTCGGCAGCTGAAGAACGATGCAGTCACACCGACCAAGGTCGCCCCCAGCACCGTCACGCTGTTCAAAGGCCAGACCGGCGCCCGGGGAATTCAAGGGCCCCCGAGGAGCTCAAGGAGCGCCAGGAGCCCAAGGGCCTCCCAGGAGCTCAGGGCGTCAAAGGAACACCGGGGCGCCGGGGCGGAACGGCACGATGCGACCACTAACGGCGTTGCTGCAGGGGGCGGACTGACCGGCACCTACCCAAATGCGTCGATCGCCGCGGGAGCCGTCGCTCCCTCGAACTTCGGCACGATTCCGGCCGTCCGCGTGAGCAACTCGGTGAACGAGTCGATCCCCAACACCGGCGTCACAGCCGTCACGTTCGACTCGACTCTGTATGACAACGCCTCGATCCACAGCAACACCAGCAATAACACGCGCCTCACCGCGCCGCTAGCCGGCCTATATGACATCGTCGGGGAAGTGGTCTGGGAGTCCGACCCCACCGGCGACCGGAGGCTGGTCATTCGCCGGAACGGCGTCCACAACCTGGCCGCCGACTTTGTCGCAGCCGACCCCGCTTCCCAGACGGCCCAAGAGATCGTCACGCAGGCGCGACTGAACGCCGGCGACTACGTCGAACTCTTCGCCGGGCAGAGCACGGCGAGCTTCCTCGACGTATCCCGCGTTTACCGGCCCGCCGGACCCGGGGCTGGCGCTGTCACTGGGTGGCACCGTAATAGGCGTTCGCGGTCGAACACTCTGCTGCGGGCCGATCGTCGCCGAGATCGCCGCGGCCGGCCCCTTCTACGAGGCTGAGGACGGCCACGAGCAGTATTTCGAGAAGCAGGGCCGCGCCGCATGCGCGGTCACGCTGCGATAGGCAGAACACGGATGAACCGTATGCGGTCAGCCCGTGGTCCTAGCCATTGAAGGTCCGAACCCGAACGACAAGGAACACCGTCATGAGCAACCCGATAACACTCACCGAGGCCAACTACCAACAGGAGGTCGTCGAGTCGGACATCCCCGTGCTGGTCGACTACTGGGCGCCGTGGTGCGGGTTCTGCCGGCAGCTGGCTCCGGTCATCGAGGAGATCGCCGCCGAGCGGGAAGGCACGCTCAAGGTGGGCAAGGTCAACGTCGACGCGGAGCCTCGCCTCCAGGTGGCCGCCGGCGTGCAAGGAATCCCGGCGATCATCCTGTACCGCAGCGGCCAGCCCGTGGCCCGCGTGGTCGGCGCGCAGCCCAAGGCCGCGCTCGAGCGGGCGCTGGCCCTGGATGGCGTCGACGCGCTCGCCGCATAGAACACACCAAGCATGAATCGTCAGCTCTCCTCGAGCCCCAGGTAGGGCTCGAGGAGGGTGCGCAGCTGCATGCGCCCGCGGTGCAGGCGACTCTTAAACGCGGCTTGCCGGACGCCGACGACGGCTGCGGACTGCTCGGTGGAGAGACCCTCGACGTCACGCAGGACGACTGCCGCCCGCCACTCGATCGGCAGCTGCGCCAGGGCGGCTTCGAGCATCGCCTCGAACTCGTGGTCAAGGGCCTGCTCCTCTGGGCTCAGCTGCGGTGTCTCCGGGATAGCGGTGATCGGATCCTGTCCGTCGGGGTCGGGCCTGACGGTCAGCGGCTCGCGGCGCGCCAACCGGCGGTGCGCCTCGTTGAACGCGATCCGGTAGAGCCAGGTCGACAGCTGGGCGCGTTCCTCGAACCGCGCCAGTCCGCGCCAAGCGCGCAGGAATACCTCCTGGGCCACCTCGTCAGCCTCGCCTGGCTCGAGCCCGAAGCGACGCAGCGCACCATAGACCCGGTCTGAGTGCATCTCCACGAGGGTCGCGAACGCATCCTCGTCCCCAGATCGGGCACGCTTGACCAGCTGATGCTCCGGAACCGGCACGCCGCGGGCGGGCGCCGAACCTACAGCGGCTCGGGTGACTCGTTCAGTCGCCGGCGCACCGCCGACGCGACATCCGGTGTCTCGCGCTCCGGGACCGGAGGAAGCCCCTGCAACAGTCCAACCATCCGCCGAAGGGTGAACAGGACGCCGCGACACTCCGGGCATTCCCCGGCGTGGCGCTCCAGGCGGCCGCGTGCGCCCGAAGGCAGCTCGCCGTCGAGGTACGCGGACATTCGGCCCGGGGCCCACCGATGGTCGCGAGCGAACCGCACACCATGCAAGAAGCTGCTCATACCTGGTCTGACCCCACGACGATGGAAAGAGATTCGCACACCCTGAGCGAGCGGGGGATCCGAGCCCCGCGGTTGCAGTAAAACACAATGTGTACCCAGAAAGACTCTGGTCACCGTCTCACCCGGCGTGCACCCGCAGCTGCACGACTACTACACGCACTCCAAAGTCAAGCAGTACTTCAAGCGGGGACGCGCGCTCAGGACCGAGACGATCATCGCGACCCTCGCGACCGGCGAGGGCAGGCCGACCGACATCAACGCCGTCGCTGACGTGCGTCGAACATCAGACCAATGAACGACTCCTGCGCGCCCACTCGATTCTGCTCTAGCGGGCGGTCGGTAGGTGGGGATGGTGCGCCCGGCCTACGCGTTCGGCGCCCAGTGCTGATGAGGCTGCTCTTTGTCTGTGTTCCGACGACCAGGTCGCCGGCTGAGGAACAACAGACAGGAGATCGGGCCGCGCACATCCCCACCTAGATCGCCGGATGCGTAGGGGGCCGCCGAGGCAGGCAGCGCCGTCCACGTCGGTCGGCCTGCCCTCCTTCGGCGAGACCACGACCCTAGGGCTCGGAGCCGAGCCTCGTAGTGTGGCGTGGTCCGGGCGAGGTCGTTCTATAGCCGCGGTAGCGTGAAAGACTGGTTGGACGACGCGCGTCGCGCTCGGCGTGTAAGTGTCGGTCGCTGCGCGCTCTGGTAATCGACGGACGCGCGCAAACCCGAGGCTCTTGCCCGCGGTGTGCTCGAGGCCGCTGCGCTCACCGAGCGACTCACGGATCTTTGACGATCTTGCTCAGACCCAGAACGTTCGCGAGGTCGATCGACCCGGGACCGCTCGCCGCCACCCCGTCATAACCGCTTGCGCGTGCTCTGGACCGGTGGCCTGCGTCCCAGCTGTGAACAGCCCGGCTGTTGGGCCGGGCTGTTCTGTGCGCGGCTACGCGCCCCGCGACGTGGCAAGTAGCTGAGTAGATGGGGCGCCAAATCGGGGATAGCAGTCGCGATGTCGACCGACGGACGACGAACGTCGCACGACACTGACCCGCACGACGATCGTCACAGCGCTGTGGACAGCGTACGATTATTCCCGGCAGCGGCGCACGGGGGCAACCCGCGTCATGGTGCCTCTGTGGCGACCGTCGCGGGATTGGGCCATAGCGGGGAGCGCCCGCGACGTGCGAGCTGACCCCCACGATTTGGGAGGTCGGACCGCGCGGTGCGCTGGCCCGTGGCGAAATCACCGTGAGCAAACTCGGGCGCGGGGTCTGTGCGAAGGCCTGTCGCGAAGTCCCCAGTTGTCATCACGAGCCGTGTGGTGCTCGTCATGCCGCTGGCGAAATCTCCGCGTCCGCCGCCGGCCGGCTCCAAGGCTCTAAGGCCGGCTGCGAAGTCACCGTCGAACCGTACGCCCGACGGGTTCGGGACGTCTGTGTCAGCGATGGCCGTCAGCTCGTACTGCGAGGACAACGATTGTGCATTCATGGTAACTATCTCCAGGGTTGGGGCTGATTGGTTTTGGTGGCAGGTTTTCAACACGCTCGAAGATTCTGGGCCTCCTTCGGCCGTACCTGAAGCTCGAGGAGGGTTGACGGGGGTCTTTGGTCACTCGCCGGCTCACCGCGCTGGCCTGGACTCTCGGAGCGTCTTCCTGTCAAGTTCAACGACTCTCATGCTTTCCGTCTCATGTGCTGCGTTGAGACCCTGGCGCGCCCGAGAACGGTTCAGTCGCTCGACAGCAGCGATTCAGATCAGAGGGTCTGGCGACGACGCGTCCGGGGTCCTGGTGCGGGGGGCCTGGTGCTTCGGTCGTGCCGCAACGAAGCGGGCAGTTCTGCAGTTTCCTTCCCAGTCGCCGTTGTGCGGTTGGGCTGTCGACGCAACGCCAGCCACGGCTGCTCCTCGTGGCGAGCGAGCGCTGCGATGGGCAGCTACCCACTCAGCCGACGACTTGGGACGTTCAAACCCGGAGCGATCCGAATCCTGAGGCCCGTTCATTGAACGTTCGTCCGTCAGACGCGCTCGGCGCCGCCGCCGAGTGCCCCCGATCGAGGTTCGAGCTGTAGAACGGCGCATCGACGGTGTAGACCGCGATCGAGGGACCAAGCGCTGTCGTCGCGCACGGACATGGGCCGGGCATCCCTGCCCGGCGCAGACATCGTGCGCGTCCCCTGCGAAAGCTCCGGAACGAACCGGTTGCCGAAACGACCGAGAGTGACACGCGCGGAAACGAACGCTTCGATCTCGCATCCGTGCTCGATGAAGGTTCCGCGCGCGCGGAGAGCGATCCTCAGCGGAACCGTGTCCGATTCGGTTCACGCCCCGTTTTTCGCGCATCGCGATGGCCAACACCAGCGGCCTCCCCACACACCGCCTCGACGTGTCGAGCTGCGCTCGTGCGCTGCGAGCCCGGACGTGACGGCCCCCGCAACCGGTCGAATCCGTGCGAGTTCGTCGCCGATTCGAACCGCTTGACAAGTCGAACCGGGGGCAATCGGCCCGACACGTTCGACGCCCGACGCGCGTCGTCGGAGGGAAGGAAGCATCGGAGTCAGCGGTCGTCCAAGTAGACCACCTTGAAACGGAGTTTCCGAATGTTCACCCATCGCACTCGAACCATCTTCGCCCACCTCATGCTGGGCGTCGGCGCTGCAGGCGTGCTCGCTACTGGCGCTGACCACCTCTACGAATACACCGCTACCGGCTTTTCCAGCATCCCAACGATCGGCACGCTCTTCCTGTTGAACTTCATCGCGGCAACGATCGTCGGAGTGGGGCTGCTGCTACCCCTGCGACGGATGACAGCGCGCTTCGCCGATCCCGTGCGAACGCTGCTCGCGCTGAGCGGAATCGGAATCGCCGCGTCGTCGCTGATCGGGCTCTGGATCAGCGAGAGCTCGAGCCTATTCGGCTTCACCGACTACGGCTTCAGGGCCACGATCGTCGTGGCAATCGTTGCGGAGTCGACCGCGATCATCGCGTTGAGCGCTTATCTCGCGCTCGCCGGCGTTCGCATGCTCGTTCCTCGCACTCAGCTTCGGACTCACTGAGTCGCGGACGCCGGCAAGTAGGGCGCGCCGCCCCCCGCAGATCCGTGCTCGAGCCGTGTG
>CAWHRG010000005.1:0-320576 GCA_963831665.1 uncultured Acidobacteriaceae bacterium
CGAGATCGCACGCTTTCCCGGCGCTCGCCTCGATCGCACAACCTTCCAGCACCCGTTCCTCGATCGCAGCATCCTCGGCGTCAACGCCGACTATGTTACCGCTGAGCAGGGCACCGGAGCCGTCCACACCGCCCCGGCCCACGGCGTCGACGACTTCTACACCGGCAAGCGCTACGACCTGCCCGAGCTCCAGTACGTCGACAACTCCGGCCGCCACCGCAACACCGGCACCTTCGGCGGCGGAGACGTAGCCCAGCCCTACGACGGCCTCACCGTCTTCAAGTCCAACCCCGTCATCGTCGAGCTCCTCCGCGAAAAAGGCGCCCTCCTCAGCGCGACCAGCTTCGAGCACTCCTACCCGCACTGCTGGCGCTGCCACAACCCCATCATCGTCCGCGCCACCGAACAGTGGTTCATCGGCATGGAAACCCCGATGATCAACGCTCGCGGCACCGAGACCACCTTCCGCCAGCTCGCCCTCGACGCCATCGCGCAGGTCGTCTGGGACCCCGCTTGGGGACAGGAACGCATCTCCAACATGATCGCCACCCGGCCTGACTGGTGCATCTCCCGCCAGCGCATCTGGGGCGTCCCCATCGCGGTCTTCCTCTGCGAGAAGTGCCACAAGCCGCTCAACGACAACGCCGTCAATCGCAGCATCGTCGATCTCTTCAAAAAAGAAGGCGCCGACGCCTGGTACGTCCACGACGCGGCCACCCTTCTACCCAAGGGCACAAAATGCCCCTGCGGCCACGAAGAGTTTCGCAAAGAGATGGACATCCTCGACGTCTGGTTCGAGTCCGGCGCAAGCTGGCACGCCGTCCTCGACCTCGAGCCCGAACTCCACTTCCCCGCCGACCTCTACACCGAGGGCGGAGACCAGCACCGCGGCTGGTTCCACTCTTCCCTGCTCACCTCCGTCGCCATCCGCGGCAAGGCCCCCTACAAGATGGTCGCCACCTCCGGCTGGACGCTCGACGAGCAGGGCCGCGCCTTCTCCAAGTCCCTCGGCAACGGCGTCGACCCCGTCGACATCGCCAAGCGCCTCGGCGGCGAGATCATCCGTCTCTGGGTAGCCTCCGTCGACTTCCGCGAAGACGTAGCCGCCAGCGAAAACCTGATGCAGCGCGTCAGCGACAACTATCGCAAGCTGCGCAACACCCTGCGCTTCCTGCTCGGCAACATCCACGATTTCGACCCGGCGACCCACGCCATCGCGCTTCTGCGATGGAGCCGATCGACCAGTACATCCTTGCCGCCTGGCCGAGCTCACCACCAAAATCCGCGCCGCCTACGACGACTTCGAGTTCCACCGCGCCTACCAGGCCCTCAACGAGTTCACCAACACCGATCTCAGCGCGCTCTACCTCGACGTCCTCAAGGACCGCCTCTACACCTTCGCGCCAAACCACCCCGCTCGCCGCAGCGCCCAGACAGCCCTCTGGCGGATCGCCGAAGCCCTTACCCGCCTGATCGCCCCCATCCTCAGCTTCACCGCCGATGAAGTCTGGCAGCTCCTACCGAAGGTCGAAGGCCGCGAGTCCAGCGTCCATCTCGCCCTCTTCCCCAGCATCGCCGATCTCGTCCCCGGCAGCGTCAAGCAGATCGAAACCGACTGGGAACATCTCCTCTCCATCCGCAGCGATGTCCTGACAAAGCTCGAGGGTTTGCGAGCTGAAAAGATCATCGGCAAATCCTTGGAAGCCATCGTCGCAATCGAGGTTAGCTCTCATTCGGAATCGGATGCAGTGCTTCAGAGGTATGCGATTGCGTTGCCTGAACTCTTCAATGTCTCTGAAGTGGATGTCCTAACGCATAATGATCCTGACAATTTGCCAACCATCGCAGTACGTCGGTCCGAGCGGCCCAAGTGCGAGCGCTGCTGGCGCTACGTCCCCGACGTAGGCGACGACACCCGCTACCCCACCGTCTGCCTCCGTTGCGCCGACGCCCTCCAAGCCATCAACTACCCACCCTACGACTCCCCGACCGACGGAACGGAGCCCCAAGCCTGATGCCACCCAAATACGAGTACCCACCCACCGAGTTCGATCCCAAGCCCCGCCCCGCGCCTGGCTCACGCAACTACTTCGGCTTTTTGCTCGCGCTGGCCGCTGCAGTAGCCATCGTCGACCGCCTCACCAAGCGATTCATCATCCACCGCCTGCCCGAAGGCCACGCCCACACCGTGATTCCCGGCGTCCTGCGTATCACCCACGTCCTTAACATGGGCGCCGCCTTCAGCCTGTTCTCCGACTCGGCATCAATACTCGCGGTCCGCAACGGCCTCGTGATCTTCTCACTCGTCGCCATCGTCATCGTCCTGGCCATGCTTTGGCGAGTTCGCCACACTCTCAGCCTCACCTCCATCGCCCTCGCGCTCATCCTCGGCGGAGCCATCGGCAACGTCTACGAGCGCATCCGCTACCACTTCGTCGTCGACTTCATCGAAGTCCACATCGTCCACTACCACTGGCCCGACTTCAACGTAGCCGACAGCTGCATCGTCATCGGAGCCTGCCTCCTCTTCATCGAGATCTTCCGCAAGCAGCCGCAGTCCTGATACATCGGAACTAACCGCTCATGTTAGACTCCGCCGCATGACCGTACTGGAGTGGCTGCTTGATTCGGACCCAGCGATTCGCTGGCAGGTGTTGCGCGATCTTGTCCATGCGCCAGCAGACGTCGTCGCAGCGGAGCGTGCGCGGACGGCCATCGAGGGCTGGGGCGCCAGACTGCTCGCGTTGCAAGGCGAAGATGGCCAGTGGGCGGGAGGCGCATGCTTTCCGGCGCGTAGCTTCAACTGGCGCGACGAGAACCAGGGCCAGCCTTGGATCTCCACGCTGCCAACACTTCAACTGCTGCGTGATTTCGGGGTCGACCCACGCTCTGACCGTGTCCGCCGCGCGGTGGCGCTGGTCAGAGATCACTGCCGGTGGGAGCACGCCGGACAGCCGTTCTTCAGCGGCGAGGTCGAGCCCTGCATCAATGGCAGGACCGTCACCTTGGGCATCTATTTTGGTCAAGATGTGGATGGCCTGGTCGCCCGCCTGCTTGGCGAGCAGCTTGAGGACGGCGGGTGGAACTGCGAGGTGGAGAATGGCTCCGTCCGCTCGTCGTTCGCAACCACGATCAACGTCCTGGAAGGTCTGTTGGCGCACGAGCGCGCAACCGGAGGCTCTGCGGAATCCATCGCGGCTCGGCACCGGGGGGAAGAGTATCTCCTCGAACGAAAGCTGTTTCGACGGAAGAGCACCGGCGAAGTCGTCAACCCAGCCTGGCTGCAATTCTCGTTTCCCACCCGCTGGCATTACGACGTGCTCCGCGCCCTGGAATACTTCCGCTCGGTCGGAGATGCGCCTGACTCGCGGATGGACGAAGCGATCGATTTGCTTCGATCCAAGCGCAGCCCGACGGCACCTGGCTGCTGGAGAACACGCATCCCGGCAAGGTCCACTTTGAGCTCGAGGACGGCGACAACCGGCCCAGCCGATGGAACACACTCCGGGCTCTGCGTGTCCTCTCCTGGTACGAGAAATCCCCTGCGTAAGCGTGCCGTTCCGCTTCGTGAAGCTGCACGGATAGGCTCCTGAGTCGGCTTGCAGGAAGCGAACCGAACGATTTCTCTCTCAATCCAGCCAAACTGATCGGCAAATGCTCCCCATCATCGATTCGATTAATTCGCGCTATGCCGCGTAATGCTGGAAAATAGAAGTTTGGCCATGAATGATCAAATCACAATCCGCGGAGCCCGGACCCACAACCTCAAAGGCATCGACGTTGACATCCCGCACAACGCCCTGACCGTCGTCAGCGGCGTCAGCGGCTCAGGCAAATCCTCCCTCGCCTTCGACACCGTCTACGCCGAAGGCCAGCGCCGCTACGTCGAATCCCTTTCCGCCTACGCCCGCCAGTTCCTTGAGCGCATTGAGAAGCCCGACGTCGATCACATGGACGGCCTCGCCCCTGCCATCGCCATCAAGCAGAAGAACCAGACCCGCAATCCCCGCTCCACCGTAGCCACCGCCACCGAAATCTACGACTACCTCCGCCTCCTCTACGCGCGTTGCGGCACCGTCACCTGCCTCCACTGCGGTGGCATCGTCAAAACCGACACAGTAGACGAGATCGTCACGGCCCTCTTTGCCCTTCCCGAAGGCACCCGCACCTACGCCCTCTTCCCCATCATTCGCGCCGAGATCAAACTCGAGCCGATGCAAGTCCCCACAACCACCGAAGAGCCCGAGGCCCCTAAGCCCGCGAAGAAAGCAGCAAAGAAAAGCAGCAAAAAATCGGCCGAGTCCCCCGCCGCGATCAACATCACCGACGCTCTCAAAGATCGCCTCACCGAGCTTCGCCGCCGAGGCTACAACCGCCTCTACCAGCCTTCGGCGCTTGAGCAGGAAAAGCCCGGCAAAATCGTCGAATTCTCCACCCCCGAATCCCTCCTCGAACTCAATTTCTCCCAACCCATCTACGTCCTCGTAGACCGCCTCGCCCTCAGCCCCGAGATCCGCGCCCGCCTCGTCGACGCCATCGAAACCGGCTACCGCGAGTCCGGCGAGATCCAGTTCCACACCGTCCCTCGTGAAGACGAAGCCGAGCCGCAACACCTCCGCTTCTCTGCCGCCTTCGAGTGCACTACCTGCCACCGCGCCTACCGCGAGCCCGAGCCGCGCCTCTTCTCCTTCAACAATCCCTACGGCGCCTGCCCCCGCTGCCAGGGCTTCGGCAACACCATCGACTTCGACCCCAACCTCATCATCCCCGACAAATCCAAGACCCTCGCCGCCGGAGCCGTCGCCCCCTGGACAACGACGAAATACCGCGCCCACCATGGCGAGATGCTCCGCGCCGCCAAAGCCGCAGGCGTCCCCACCGACACTCCCTGGTACGACCTCACGCCCGAGCAGCATCGCTTCATCGAAGACGGAAACGGCAGCTTCCCCGGCATCCGAGGCTTCTTCGCTGCCCTTGAGCGCAAGAAATACAAGCTCCACGTCCGCGTCTTCCTCTCCAAATACCGCGGCTACGCCCTTTGCCCCGACTGCCGCGGCCAGCGCCTCCGCGCCGAAGCCCGCGCCGTCCTCATCAACAATCAAAATATCTGCGAAGTCTCCGCCCTCACCATCACCGCAGCGCAAAACTTCTTCGATAATTTGCAACTGTCACCATCACAATTAGAGATCGCCGGAAAGATACTCGAAGAGGTCCGCCAGCGCATCCACTTCCTCCACCAGGTAGGTCTCGACTACCTCACCCTCGATCGCCTCAGCTCCACGCTCTCCGGCGGCGAATCCCAACGCATTCAATTGGCAACGCGTCTCGGCTCCCGCTTGGTCGGTGCTCTCTACGTCCTCGACGAGCCCAGCATCGGCCTCCACACCCGCGACACCGCCAAGCTCATCCGCATCATGGAAGAGCTCCGCGACCTCGGCAACACCATCCTCGTCGTCGAGCACGACCCCGACGTCATCCGCGCCGCCGACCACCTCCTCGATCTCGGCCCAGGAGCAGGCGAGCTAGGCGGCCATCTCCTCGCCTCCGGCACCGTAGCCGAAGTCACCGCCAACCCGGCTTCCATCACCGGCAAATATCTCTCCGGCCGCCTCACCATCCCCGTTCCCAAGCACCGCCGCGAACCCGGCCGCGAGCATCTCAAGCTCACCGGAGCCCGCATTCACAACCTTCGTGGCGTCGATCTCGACGTTCCCCTCAACCTCCTCTGCTGCGTCACCGGCGTCAGCGGGAGCGGCAAATCCACCATCGTCCATCAGGTCCTCTACCGAGCACTCATGCAGTCGCTCGGCCAGACCGAAGGCGGCGACCCCACGCATCTCTACCGCGAGCTCTCCGGCACCCAGCACCTCAACGATGTCATCCTCGTCGACCAGTCTCCCATCGGCCGCACTCCCCGCTCCAACCCCGTCACCTACATCAAAGCCTTCGACGACATCCGAGCCCTCTTCGCCGCTCAGCCCGACGCCAAGCGCAAGGGCCTCACCGCCGGCCACTTCTCCTTCAACGTCCCCGGCGGCCGCTGCGACGTCTGCGAAGGCGACGGCACCGTCACCGTTGAGATGCAATTCCTCGCCGACATTGAGCTACCCTGCGAAGAATGTAACGGTACCCGCTACAAATCGTCCATCCTTGACATCAAGTACAAGGGCAAGAACATCCATGACGTTCTCAACATGACCGTCAAGGAAGCTCTCGTCTACTTCGCCGGCCACCCCAAAATCGTCGACAAACTCTACGTCCTCGACGAAGTAGGCCTCGGCTACGTCCGCCTCGGTCAATCTGCCACAACACTTTCTGGCGGCGAAGCCCAGCGCGTCAAGCTAGCCTCGCATCTTGCCACCGCTCGCTCCATCACCAACCGCAGTAGCAACGACACCGCCGCCAAAGCCCGCAGCCGAACCCTCTACATTCTCGATGAGCCCACCACCGGTCTCCACTTCGACGACGTAGCCAAGCTCCTGGCAGCCTTCCGTAAGCTCATCGAGGGCGGCGGTTCCCTCCTTGTCATCGAGCACAACCTCGACGTCATCAAATCCGCCGACTGGGTCATCGACATGGGCCCCGAAGGCGGCAGCGGCGGCGGCCAGATCGTAGCCACCGGCACCCCTGAAGAGATCGCCGCCAACCCAGCCTCCCACACCGGCCACTGGCTGACCTCCGTCCTAAGACCCCATCTCGTGAAATCCGAACCGGAACTTCAAACTACCGCCTAATCAAAGAAACGATTGAACTTTTCGTTCCTCGTGGAAGTTGAGAAATCCCCTGACTCCCGATCCCAAAAAGGGCAGAAAAGCTTCCGAAAAGCTATTTGACATACGTTGATTCGAGTTGCTAACTTCTGTGCCATCGTGATTGGCTCATTCAAATCACCCTTGCTCGGGCACAAAACCGTTCACATCACGACGTGACGGGGGCCGCCTCTTTGTTGAATTACTGGGCCCTATAAGACGAGAAAGGATTGCCACCATGGCAAACAAACCAAATGACCCCACAAAACAGCTGAAACAGGATCCCCTGGTCGAACAACTTGTACCCGACCCAGGCAATCCCCAGCCCACCATCCAACTCACCGGTTGGATGGGGAAAGGCACAGAAGAGGGCTTGTGGCGTCTTTATCTCACGCCACAGCTTGATCAATATGTCGAGTTCTCGGCAGACAGTGTTGTCCATTCGCAGCCACTGCAAAAGGAACAATCTACACTAGGCGGCTCAATCGTTTGGCTTAAAGCAGGAACAGCATTGCCCTATACGCAAATTCAAAAGCGTCAGGTTCAAGCTGATTTCCTGTCGGGTGGAATTACGTCCGGCTATTTGGCCGGTTCTACCTCTTCACTACCAGCAGCCGGCTCCAGAGCTGTAGTTATACCAACTGGTACCCGGGGTTATCAGTGTTCGGTCAACCCGCATATTCCAGTTTGCCAGCCACGTACCTACGCTTGTCCAATTGCCTCCTACGATGCTCCCTGCACCGGCGCACTGTGTGCGACCGGAGCTTTCGTTTGCGGCTATTCGGCCGGCTGTACAGAACAGCAGGAGTGCTCCGTGGGCTGCTACTAGTCCAGGCTAACTTCTGGTTAACTTCCGGTCAGTCGAAGGCAGAAAGCCAACTCGACTGACCGGAATTACCCAGTAAATACCTATCGGATTTCGTCTCCGAGCACGTCATTCCATCTTTCACTTTCGTCACCCTTTCCGGACGACTGGAATCGAACTGTGACTGCTTCGCTAAATTCATCATGCTCAATCAATCCGAAGTAGCTCAATATCTCCTTCAACGCGAGTTCATCACGACCGCCTCTGTCGTCGATGAGGATCTTCGGATCGTCGAGGCATCTCGTCGCAATCGTAACTTCAAGGTCATCCGTGAGCACGGACCATCCTATCTTCTAAAACAGGGACTCGATTCCAACCGACGAGCGACAGTAGCCCACGAGTCAATCATCTACAAGTACATGGAAACGGCGGACGGCAGTGAGTCCTTTCGTCCTTATCTGCCGGGCTACCACCACTATGACGAGCAGGACGGCGTTCTCATCCTGGAACTTCTTACCGGCGCTCAGGACATCCGCGAATATCACACACGCCGAGGCGCTTTTTCTACCGCGATCGCTGCAGCTCTGGGACGAGCTCTGAGTAACCTTCACTGTCTTGATATTTCTTCACTGGCAACAAGTCTGGACAGCAGTCTTGCAGCCCGACTACCCTGGGCTCTTTCCTTGCATCGTCCGGGTATCGGCGTCTTTCAAGATACAAGCAGCGCGAACATGCAACTTATCCGAATCGTTCAAAACACGCCTGGATTTTCTCATGCGCTGGATGAACTACGCGAAGTGTGGCGAATAGATAGTCTGGTTCATAACGACATCAAGTGGGACAACTGCCTCGTCTTTCCCCGCACGAGCTCTAACCGCAAAGTTGACCTCAAACTAGTTGATTGGGAGTTTGCGAGGCTGGGAGATTCCTGTTGGGATGCTGGTTCTGTCTTCAGCAACTACCTTAGCTTCTGGCTGTTTTCCATCCCGGTCTCCGGCGAAGACCCTCCGGATCACTTCCTCGATCTCGCGCAATATCCTCTTGAACGCATGCAGCCAGCTATTCGTTCTTACTGGCAGGCTTACGTTCGTGGAATGGGCTACGACTTAGTTCAATCGGAAGAACATCTCGTGCGAGCGGTGAAATATGCCGCGGCACGTCTTGTACAAACCGGTTACGAGCACATGCAGCACTCGGCACACCTTACCGGCAATATCATCTGCCTCTTGCAACTCAGCCTGAATATCATGCAACGGCCTTCTGAGGCGATCGCACACCTACTGGGCATTTCGTTGCGCTCCGGCTCCGCTTGAGGAGACGCTATGAGCGATTACATCGAGCAAGTCAGGATGTCGATAAGCGAGACGGTGTTTCATTCACCCACTACCTATTCGTACTCTGGCAGTCAGTCGCCAAGACTCGCTCCACGCGTCAGACGCGTCATGACACCAAAAACCGCGCGCAATTACCTGCTCTACCAACTCCAGTCACATCTCTACAACGACTTCTACATTCGCGGCGGCGCATCACACAGCGTCTGGGGTGATCCAGGCGACGAGATCGACGCGATCTCATTTGTTGAAACTTTATCGGCCGCGAATGAAGGAACAGGCTGCCGCGAAAGCGGGTGGGAGATTCAGACCACAGCGAAGGACCATCTCATCGTGCGAAAGGGCAATCTGGAATTGTGGGTAAGGCCTGAGGACTACTCCACGCAGAAAGACAGCCCGCAATCTGAAACCTCAGTGGTGCTGCACCTGCCGAAAGAATTGCGTGGAATTTCGCCCGGATACTACATGGCGCTCAGCAATCAGGAAGACGTCTCGCACGATGCGCAATCCCTGGTGAGATTTTACTGGAACCTCAGCGCCAAGGGAGCACCGCTCTTTGTGCGTAGTGCCACACGCGCACTCAACGACGCGGGCCTGTTCTTCAGGCTGAAAGTGCTCAATGACTCACGTTCCTATAGCCGATGCGATGCGGCTGTCATGTATTTCCGCAAATCCCAGCATCTAGCGGTTACGAAGCATATGGCTCGCATCTATCCCCAGCTAGCTTCTTACCTAAAGCCTAAGACGCCTATGTTTACAAAGCAGCTTGCACCCGGTGTCGGCCTCGCAGAAGATCCTGGGAGCAACGAGAGCTTCGGCCAGCATCGCTGCAAGCTTCTGGCAAACGGCATGATCGTCGCATACGAGCGCGGAGCTAAGTCTCTTGCCGAGCGCCTAAATATTGTGACGGAGTGCTACGCATCATCCGGCATTCACCTGAATGAACCATACCTGAACCCGAGTTCGACCGATGTTTACACACCTTTTCAGTGTTGATGACGTGGCCTCTACAAACATGCCAACGCGAGAGTTCCTGAGTGTCGCTGAAACAATAGGGCAACGCATCAGCGCGCAAGCTGTCTGGCACGACAACCGCTGCAATTGGCTAGGAATGGAGCCGCTCGAACGAGGCTCTGCGGCCTCTCAACCTTCTGCAACATACAGAACCCTCGGTCCGGATCTCTATTCCGGCACCAGTGGCATCGCACTCTTCCTCGCCGAATTGTTCGCGGTAACAGGAGATCCTTTGCTGCGTCGCACCGCTCTGGCCGCATTGCGGCATTCATTCTCGCGAGTGGATGCCATCTCGCCTTCTGCCCGCCTGGGTCTGTTCAGCGGATGGTTCGGCATAGCGCTAGTCGCCGCGCGTCTGGCTATCCTTCTCGACGAACCTGATCTGCAGACTCAGGCACAACAACTGTTGCAACGTGCGTCCGCTGAAGAGCACGACGCGGACGAATTCGATCTTGTGTCCGGCAGGGCGGGAGCAATGACCGCGCTGGTTGTTTTGAATCATCTCTTCGATGATCCCGCGCTCATCGATTTCGCAGTTCGTCTTGGCGACGAAATCATCGAAACGGCAGACAAGGAGGTTATCGGATATTCGTGGAAGTCACCTTCATTTCGAAATCACCATAACTTGACTGGGTTTTCGCACGGTGTCTCCGGAGTAGCACATGCATTGCTCGAACTGTACGACGCGACAGGCATTTCAAAATACTACGATGCCGCATTGTTGGCTTTTCAGTACGAACATCATTGGTTTAATGCGGACGTCGCGAACTGGCCCGATTTTCGCAAAGATCCATCCTCACCATCTGGGAAAAAACATACTTATCCGTACATGACGTTCTGGTGTCACGGAGCCCCAGGAATAGCACTGTCGCGAATTCGTGCCTATGCGATGACACACAATGAACAATACAAAACCGACGCTATCGCCGCTCTGAAGACAACGCGTGCATCGATCGAGTCAGCTCTGGATACCCAGATCGGCAATTTCTCACTATGCCACGGACTCACGGGAAATGCGGAAGTCCTAACCTACGGCTCTGAGATATTGAAGCCGGAACCAGAAGAAAATAGAGAGACTGCTCTCAGGGTTGCCATGTCAGGAATCGAGCGCTACTACAAGCAATTCGCCGTGGCCTTGTGGAACCCACGTCGGCGAAACTCCAAATCTCATGTTAGGCACGGCAGGCATCGGCCACTATTACTTGCGTCTGTATCAACCATCTATTCCATCCATCCTCATTTTGAAGAAAGAGGCTTGGTCCCGCTCCTTAATCAGTTGAATCACTGTTTAGCAGGTGTCGCAGGTGTAGTCGGACTGGGCTGCCAATGCGTCCCCGGTCGGGCTACCGCATACATCTCGGAGCTTATCTGATCAAAGAGCGCAGTACGATCGCCCCCGACCGCATACAAATCGAAGTGCGTCCGATCCGGAAGATAGGTGAAGTGAGGCTCTGCGCCAAGTCGGTTGAGAACCGTCTCGAATTTATGAGCAGCGCCATCGAGGTAGAACGTATCGGCGGTACCCACAATAAGGTGGATGCGGCCCTTCAGATCGGGTTTAAGTTGTGGCCAGTTGGTTTCGACGATGTGGGCCAGATCGTAGTGATCATGCCAGTAAGCAACCACGGCTGGATCGACCGCGCCGGTAACTCGATTGAACATCTGCTGCGGTGCACCTGAGTCTGACTTGGGCGAAAAGACCCACTCAAACGACGCCAGTTGCCCTCCGTAGGGTCCGAGGACCTGTTCGAGTTGTGCTAATTGCTGTAGCGTAGCGACAACCTTGCCGTGATCACGCATGATCGGAATGAGAGCACCATCCGGTGTGCGGTATAGGTTGGCGTTGGGCGCATAGAGATCGGCGTTGGTGAAGTCATGGAAGTCGCTGGGGTCAGGTGAGGTGGACCAGGTGCCCCCGAAGATTTTGGGATAGCTCACCTGGAGTTGCAGTGTGGCCCAACCGCCGCTGGAGTGGCCATTTAGAAGACGGCCAGATGGGCGCGCGTCCATGCGGTACTTGCCTTCAAGATAGGGCAAAAACTCTTTGGTGAGAGCTGCGCCCCACGGACCATTGTTAACGGAGTCGGTGAATTCATGGGTGCCTTGCGGGCAGGATTCGTCGAGCATCACCCAGATCATCGGAGGCATTTTGCCGTCCTTCATACGATCATGAAGACGCATCCCGCTAACGAGTGCCGACTCCAGACTTCCACCGAAGCCATGAGTCCAGTAGATCGTCGGATAACGTTCCTTACTATGCTCGGAGTAGCCGGGCGGAAGAATAACCCATGCACGAAGACTGACCGGTCGTCCCCAGAAGCGGCTGAGTAGAGGGCTCTGAAGTTCTTCGAGTTGCGCTACACCCGGAACGGCCTGGGCTTTGGCCTTTGCAAATGCCGCACTCCGGCCGGGGTTTTCTACAGGGTGCTCCGTTAGTTGCAGACTGGGTGCGGAGCCACCAGGGCTCCAGTGAGGCAAAGAGACGACCGGACTCATCCAGTCCTGCGGACCCCGGCCACCATAATTATAGGTGTGATCGACGTCGAGCACGGCCTGTATCTCATAGTCACCGGGGGTGATGGAGGCAAAAGGCGCCGGATACGCAATGCCTTTGGCGTCAGGATCTATTTCAATGGATTCTCCCGCAGCAAGACTTTGGACTTCTCTGGCTCCCACCCAGACAAACGCAGGGTTGAATTCATCCACATTCACCTCTTTATCCCCACTACCTGACTTGAGAAAGATAAGGAGGCGGCCGCTCAGCGGAGCGGCGAGGGTAGAGGGAGCCTGGACGATGAAATGAACGTGATCATGCGCCGGAGAGGTCTGCGAGTTCGCCGGGAGGATGGGAAGTGCAGTGATCAGGAAGGATGCAAAACAAAAGGATATTGCTAGGCGAGACTTCGGCATTCATTTTCCCAGGCGTTGAATTTTGAGGGAATGATAGCAGGAGAATTTTTACAAGATTGGCAGAAGGCCTCGTCTCCAATGGATCACCCAAAGACTATCCGAGAAAGGGATGGGCTAGCCCCTAACCTATCGTCGCAATACAGGTCTAACCCTTGACGCACCTGTTATTCTTAAATGAGAGAAAGACCCATGGAGGCCCGGCCATTGAGTCGGGCTTGCGTACTTAACGGCAACCGCAAGTACGGACCTATATCTTTTATTTTGAATACTTTGCACACTTTAAGTACGGGATGGGGACATACCAGATGACGATGACACCACACCACGGAAGCAGTCCGGTTCCTCGCCGCCATCGCCTCCCTTCTGCCCTCCCATTGTTAATATTTTCGACCCTCTTGCTCGCAGGCAGCTTCGCCCAGGCCCAGCTCCCAGCCGGCACCACCGACACCACTCAGCAGCCAATCCAGACCCAGGACCCCCAGCGCGCCGAAGCCAACGCCGCCATCGACCGCCAGGACTTCCCCACCGCCCTCAAACTCCTGACCGTGCTGGCCGAATCCCATCCCACCGACGCACACATCCTCTACGATCTCGGCTTTACCCAGGACGCCCTCGACCAGACCTCCGCCGCCGAAGCCTCCTACCGCAAAGCCATCACCGCCGACCCCAACTTCCTTGAACCTCACGTAGCACTCGGTCTCCTCCTCGCCCGCAGCGGCAAGCTGGCCGACGCCCGCGCAGAACTTGCCAAGGCCACCACCCTAACCACCGACAATTCCGCCGTCATGGCCCGGGCCTACCGCGCTCTCGCCCGTATCGATCAGCACACCCGCCCCGTCGACGCCAGCGACGAGCTCTTGGCTGCCCTCAAAATCTCCCCCGAGACCTCGGAAGACATCCTTCTCGCCGGTGAACTCGCCGAAGCCAGCAACGACCTCCCCGGTGCCGAAGCCTCCTATCGCCGCGTGCTCGCCGCCGACCCGAAGAACACGGATGCCACCGCCGCCCTCACTCACATCCTCATCCGTCAGAACAAGCTGGACGAGGCGGAAACCCTTCTGACCGCCGCCCTCCAAAAAACTCCCGACGACCTCACCTTAAACGCTCAACTAGCCGCCCTCTATGACTCTCAAAACAAACCGGAGATGGCCCTCCCCCTCGTAGAAAAGCTCCATGCCGCTCATCCGCAGGATCCCACCCTCACCCGACTCCTCGCCCGCCTCTACAGCCGCAATAATCAGTTCGACAAAGCCGACCCACTCTATGCGGCTCTGATCTCCATCTCCCCACAAGACCCCACCCTCCTCGACGACCGTGCCGACGCTCTCATTCACCTTCACCGTTTCGCCGAAGCCGAACCGCTCCTCAAGCGCGCCATCTCGCATCCAGAGGCCTTCCCTACCCAGGAAGATCTGGCCGGCGCCGCCAGCCATCTAGCCTACGTCGCATCGGTGACTAACGATCCCACCACGACCTTGCAAGCGTTAGAGATTCGTGATAAAGTGCTGCCACAGTCGCCGTCGTCTCTGTTCCTCGCGGCAACCGCGCATGACAAGTTACACCAGGTCAGGCAGGCCACTGATTTGTACAAGCAGTTCCTCTCCGTGGCAGATGGCAAGTTTCCGGATGAGGAGTGGGAGGCGCGCCACCGTCTCGTCACCCTCGAACACATGAAGTAAGCAAGCGCTCCCTTCGAGGTGCGTTATGAAAATAAGATTTCGGCCCTCTGCTCTTCTACTTCCCCTGCTTCTAACGTTCTCTATCCCTGCCCGTGCCTCATCCATCGACGAAAATCTTCCCGACGCCCAGACCCTATCGCGCCTCGAACTTCAGGCGCAGGAAGCCAAGCCTCGCGAGCAATGCTTCCTCTACGCAGAGCTCGTTCACACCATGACTGAGATCGCAGGCAGGCAGATGCTCAATGGCGACGTCGATCAGGCCAGTGCCACTCTCAAGAAGGTAGAGCACTACGCTCTGCTCATCCACCTCGGCCTCGCCCACGACACCAAACGCCTCAAGAGCGCCGAGTTGTTGATGCACCACACCACCTACAAGCTCAACGAGTACCTGCATGAGGCCTCAGGCGAAGACCAGGCCACCCTGCAAGCCACCCTGAAGCAACTCGACCACGTCCAGAACGAGATCCTGACCCAGGTCTTCAACCACTAATGCGCCATCGCCTATCGCTGTTCCTCGCCCTTGCCGTAGCCACGCTCATCCTTCCCCTCCACGCTCAGAAGGACGAATCAGCCCTCTCCGACGGCGAGATCGAGCAGCTCCGCGACTCCGCCTACTTCCCGAATGACCGTGTCATGGTCTTCATCAAGCTCCTTGACTCCCGGGTAAAACGCATCCAGGAGACGAACACCGGTCCCCGCCATCCCGGCCGCGAACAAGACACCCACGATCTCCTCGAACAGTTCACCTCCATCGCCGACGAGCTCGACGACAACCTCGACGATTACGGCCCCCACCGCCGTGACGTACGCAAAGCGCTCCCCAAACTTATTGAAGCAACAGAGAGATGGGCCACAGCCGTCAAGTCGCCGCCCGAAAACGAAACATACAACGTCTCCCGCAAGTTAGCCCTCGAAGCCATTCGCGACATCCGTGAATCCGCGACTCAACTGCTCGAAGACCAGAAAACCTGGTTCGCCGCTCATCCACCCACAAAGGAAGATCCGAACAGGAGAGAAACCGGCCCATCCTCACAATAGTCGTCTCCTCCCGGCACAACCTTGGCATTTTTATCGAAGCGCCGCCTCTGCATTTCGCTATTCATCAAAACGGTCTAAATTTGACCCATGTACAACGCAAAAGCCTACTCCGCTGCCAGTGAGAAATCGCCGCTTGCATCCACCACGATCGCGCGGCGCGATCCAACCGAGAGTGACGTGCAGATTGAAATTCTCTTCTGCGGCATCTGTCACTCCGACCTCCATCAGGCCCGCAACGAGTGGAGCGGCGTAATGCCCACCGTCTACCCCTGCGTCCCCGGTCACGAGATCGTCGGCCGCGTCACCAAAGTCGGCTCGGCCGTTACCAAATTCAAGGTAGGCGACCTCGCCGCCGTCGGCTGCATGGTCGACTCCGACGGCACCTGTCCCGAGTGCAAGCAAGGTCTCGAGCAGTTCTGCCCCCACATGATCCTCACCTACAACTTCCCCGACAAGCACACCGGAGGCGTCACCTACGGCGGCTACTCCGACAGCATCGTCGTCACCGAACGCTTCGTCCTCAAGGTCCCCTCCAACCTCTCGCTCGCCGGAACCGCGCCTCTCCTCTGCGCCGGCATCACCACCTACTCACCCATGCATCACTGGGGAGTCGGCAAGGGCAAAAAAGTCGGCGTCGTCGGACTCGGCGGACTCGGCCATATGGGCGTCAAATTCGCTCACGCTCTCGGAGCCCACACCGTCCTCTTCACCACCTCGCCCAACAAAAAAGATGACGCCCTCCGCCTCGGTGCGGATGAAGTCGTCATCTCCAAAAACGCCGACGAGATGGCTAAGCACGCCGGCAGCTTCGACTTCATCCTCGACTGCGTCTCCGCCGACCACGACATCAACGCCCTCCTCGGCCTCCTGGGCCGCGACGGCAACCTCACTCTCGTAGGCGCACCGGAAAAACCCTTCGCCATCTCCGCCTTTCCCCTGATCTTCGCCCGCAGGAGCCTCTCTGGCTCGCTCATCGGGAGCATCGCCGAAACCCAGCAGATGCTCGACTTCTGCGGCAAACACAACATCACTGCCGACGTCGAAGTCATCCCCATCCAGAAGGTCAACGAAGCCTACGACAGGCTCCTGAAGGCCGACGTAAAGTACCGTTTCTCAATCGACATGGCATCTCTCAAATCTGAGTAACGGCTGACCGAATCACCTCGATTCGATCCGAGGTGATTCGGTCCAAAACAGTCCTAAACAGTTGGCGTGGAAAACAATGCAAAAACGAAAACTTGGAAAAAGCAATCTGGAAGTCTCGGCCCTCGGGCTGGGCTGCATGGGACTAAGCTTCGGCTACGGTCCGGCAACAGAAAAGCAGCAGGCGATTTCGCTGATTCGAACGGCGTTCGAGCGTGGCGTCACTTTCTTTGACACCGCCGAAGCCTATGGCCCGTACAAGAACGAAGAACTCGTGGGCGAAGCACTGGCGCCGTTCCGTGACCAGGTTGTGATCGCAACGAAGTTCGGCTTCGAATTCGATGCGAATGGCGGCCAGAGTGGCATGAACAGCCAGCCGCAGCATATTCGCGATGTCGCAGAGGCATCTCTCCAGCGGCTTAAGACCGACGTCATCGATCTGTTCTATCAGCACCGTGTTGACCCGAACGTGCCAATCGAGGACGTCGCTGGTACCGTGAAAGAGCTGATTCAGGAAGGCAAGGTCAAGCACTTCGGATTGTCTGAAGCAAGTGCGAAGACGATTCGGCGCGCTCATGCCGTTCAGCCCGTCACTGCCCTTCAAAGCGAATACTCGTTGTGGTGGCGAGAGCCTGAGAAGGAGATTCTGCCCACTCTGGAGGAACTTGGGATCGGCTTCGTTCCTTTCAGTCCTCTCGGCAAGGGCTTCCTCACCGGTGCAATCAACGAGAGCACCAGCTTCGACAGCAAAGACTTCCGCAACATCGTCCCGCGCTTTACTGCGGAGGCTCGCAAGGCAAACCAGGCCCTCGTTGATGTCCTCGGCGAAATTGCAGCACTGAAGAACGTGACGCGCGCCCAGATCGCACTCGCCTGGTTGCTCAGTCAAAAACCCTGGATCGTTCCTATCCCCGGCACCACGAAGCTACATCGCCTGGAAGAAAACCTCGGAGCCGCTGACGTCGAATTGACGTCCGACGATCTGCGTAACATCGAATCCGCCTTTGCAGGGATCGAGGTCCAGGGTGCTCGATACCCGAAACATATAGAGGAGCGCGTAGATCGCTGAGCGGGGAGGTACGGATACTTTTGGACCATGCGAGCGACCAGGAGCCGAAGATGAAAAAACTGCTTTCGACTGGCATGGTTTCGGTGCTTGTCGGTATAAGCGCAATTTGCGGTGTAACGCAGTCAAGTGATGGCGACCGAGACCAGTTCGTCGGAGCATGGCGGCTGGCCTCGCTCGAGCAGCAAGGCGCAGACGGTAAGATGCACAGGATTGACTGCTGCGGGATGTTTGTCTTCACGCACGATGGTCATGCATCGGTCCAGGTCATGGAACACGAACCGCCAACGCAAACTCCTGCCGGACCCGAACAATATTCGCAAGGCGGCTACGAAGCATCGTATGGCAGATATGACGTTAACGAACGCGCTCACACCTTCACCTTCCACGTTGAAGGCGCACTCGTACGAACTCTCATTGGGAAAGACCTGATGCGCGCATACGAGTTTTCAGGCAAGCAGCTCATCGTGAAGTCCACTCGCCCGAATGAGCACTGGAGAGTCGTCTGGGAACACTACTAAATGGCCTTCGCGCCGCAGCCGTGCAAAATAATCTGGGACAATAAAGCTCTACAAGAACCCGCTTGTGTAGCACAAGCATCAACCAAAAACCAAACAAGCTATCAAGTGAGGAATACAAGTATGGAAATCAAACGAAGCGGTTCACAGCCTTCAGGTAAAGGACCAGCGGATTGGTTCACTGGCACAGTGCGCGTTGACCCGTTGTTTACCGCACCCGATCCCGCGCGCGTCGTCGGCGCCAGCGTCACCTTCGAGCCCGGTGCCCGTACCGCATGGCATACCCATCCCCTTGGACAGACCCTGATCGTCACGTCCGGTAGCGGCCGGGCACAACGGTGGGGTGGTCCCATCGAGGACATCCGGCCCGGTGATGTGGTGTGGTTCGCGCCCGGCGAGAAGCATTGGCACGGAGCGACGCCAACAACAGCGATGACTCATATCGCCATTCAGGAGAAGCTGGATGATAAAACCGTCGATTGGATGGAAAAGGTCAGCGACGAGCAATACAAGGTCTGATAGTCTCACGCTGCGGTCCTCCGCAGCGCCGACCCGACAACCCACAACCCATCGTGCTAGCCTTAAACCATAGTGTCCTCTGCACTCATTCCAATATTTGAAGAGCAGTACCGAGACCTCAGGCCCCGCGCACCCATTCCGCCGCTCGACATCCGTTTCCATCGGTTCACCTCTCTCAACACCACGATCCGCCTCCGCGAAGGCCGCCTCCACGTCCGCCTCTCCGACCTCCTCGAACACGCTCCCGAGGCCGTCCATCGCGCCATCGCCCACATTCTGCTCGCCAAGCTCTACAAGAAACCCATCGCGCCCACCCACGCCGACCGGTACCGCCGCCACGTCTCCTCCGAGGCCGTCTCGCGCCAGGCCGAGCACATTCGCCAGACCCGTGGCCGCAAGCGCATCCTCACTCCAGTCGGCCACCACTACGACCTCGACGAGGTCTTCGAGTCCCTCAACACCCGTTTCTTCCACGGCCTCCTCGGCCGCCCCACCCTCACCTGGAGCGCCCACCACGCCCGACGCATGCTGGGCCACTACGACGCAGCTCACAACACCATCGTCGTCAGCCGCGTCTTCGACCGTCCCGACACCCCTCGCTGCGCAATCGAGTACCTCCTCTACCACGAGATGCTCCACCTCAAGCACCCCGTCCGCGTCAAAGCCGGCCGCCGCTGCGTCCACTCGCGCGAGTTTCAGGCCGAAGAGCGTCTCTTCCCCCAACTCGACGAGGCCAAAGCCTACCTCAAACACCTCTAAGCATCTTCATTCAATCTCTTCCCATCGAGGACTTATGAATAGAGCCGCTTGGCATGGCAGTTTAGAATAAGCCTTCTGAGCCATGACGCCCCTTCCATCTCCCCAGATCTCAATCGGCATCGATTTCGGTACGACGAATAGTTCTATCGCGCGGGCTTTTCCCGGAGGCCAGGTGGAACTCGTCTCGTTCCCTACGGCAACAGCCGCTACGGAATCGTTTCGCTCCATTCTGTACCTCGAACAGCATAAGCAGGCAGGTCGCAGCCAGGTAAAGAGCTTTACCGGGCCGTCTGGAATCGAACACTATCTCGCCGCCGAGAATAAAGGACGGCTGATTCAGTCGCTGAAATCCTACCTTTCGAGCAGAAGCCTCACGGGAACTGAGGTCTTCGGCAGACGATATCTCGTTGAGGACTTGATCTCACGCATCCTTACGGACCTTCGGCAGAGCGCGGAGAAGCAGTTTGGCGAGCCGATTCGTCACGCCACTGTAGGCAGGCCCGTACGCTTTGTAGGGGCCGACAACACCGATGACGATGCCTTTGCAACAGGGCGGTTACGAGAGGCATTTCTTCATGCGGGATTCGAGTCTGTGGACTTCGAGATGGAACCGATTGCCGCGGCATACGCATACGAGTCCACACTGGACCATGACGAGTTGATCCTCATCGGCGACTTCGGCGGCGGTACCAGCGACTTCTCGCTGCTGCATGTTGGCCCCGGAGTCCGTGCACGCGGACGCTCGGCGAAGGATCTGCTCGGCAACAGCGGCCTCGGGCTGGCAGGAGATACATTCGATGCACGCATTGTGCGGAAGCTGGTCTCCCCTGCGTTAGGAGCGGATTCGCTGGCGCGCTCGCTGAATAAGCTCTTGCCCGCTGTGCCTTCGTGGATCTATGCCAACCTCGAGCGGTGGCACTATCTTTCATTTTTGAAGACCCGCAATGTCAGCCAGATATTGAAGAGCGCTCATGCGAATGCACTCGAGCCGGAGAAGATTGAAGCGCTCATCAACCTGATCGACGAGGATCTCGGCTATCAGCTTCACCAGGCCGTACAGCGGCTAAAGATAGAGCTGTCGCACGAAGAGACCGCACGGTTTCAATTTCGCGACGGCAGCATGAACATCCAGTCGATGGTGACCCGTGAGGAGTTTGAATCGTGGATCATCGATGATCTTGAGTTGATTGAGCGATGCGTCGATGGTCTCCTCGAGACCAGTGGAATCGCCGCCAGTGCCGTCGATCGTGTATTCCTGACAGGAGGAACGAGCTTCGTTCCCGCAGTACGGCACATCTTTGAGTCGAGGTTTACGGCGCCACGCGTGCGGACGGGTAACGAGTTCACCTCCGTAGCCCGGGGGCTCGCATTGCGGGCTCTCGAGTCTTCTGCCGGGCAGGGCTGAACTATTTTTTCGCTTGTGCCACTCCCCCGGCACGAGCACGCCACAGCGCTCCCTTCAGGGAATCGGCCGCCCCCTCCATCACCTTCGCCTGCGGGGTTGAGTGCTTCAATGCATCGATGAGCGATTGCCGCACCGGGGCGATGTTTTCAAGCACTCCGCCTGTATACGCGACCCCAACCTCACCCTGAGCGACCGGACTCCGACATCTTGATCGCGACCAGGGCTACCTGCTCAGCCAACTCTTCTCCCGCGCGTTCGAGGACAGCCTGCGCAAGCTCATCCCCAGCCGCGGCGCATTTGGCTACGAGAGGCGCCAGCGCAGCGAAGTCCGGGCTGGGACGCTCGTTGGCTTTCTCAACGATCTCGCCGAGCGATCCAGTACCCCAGTACTCTCCAATCTCATCCAGCAGTATCGTGGCGACACCGCGGTCCTTGGCCCAGAAGCCAGCACGCAGGGCCTCCTGCCCGATCCAGAAACCTGAGCCTTCGTCTCCCAACGCTGGCCCCCACCCACCAACGTTGTATTTGCTGCCGTCGGCTGCGCGTCCGATGAAATTTGAGCCCGTGCCTGCAATGATCAGAATTCCGGGACCACCAGAGAACGCCCCATCAAGAGCGATCTCTTCGTCGCCACAGAGCACAAGCTCTCCACCGACGACATCTCCGATCTCGCGCGCGGCCCACTCACGCACAGCCGCTATGGTGAAACCGGCAAGCCCGATGCATGTGCGCGTAACCTCGCCGAGGCCAATCCCTGAGGCCATCGAGAGTTCGGAGAGCATTGTGCGCAACCGGGCCGTTGCCTCGGCCTCACCTACGCGCATCAGTTTTACGCTGCCTGTACCTGCGCGGCCCAAAATCCTTGTCTCATCCGCCAGCAAACATGTTGTTTTCGTCCCACCTGCATCGATCGCCAAATATAAGCCCATAGCCAGCAATCATAAGGCACCGGGTCCGTCCTTTGCTCTCTTCATTTCTCTCCTTAGGAGAACCTGAAAAGAAGCCGCTCTCAGAGTAAACTGCAAACGCAATTGGCTCATCAGAACGGAATACCTTCAATTCGCGCGAATGAAAGGTTCCCATGGCAACCAAAAGCCGCCGCACTCTCTTCATCGTTCTAGGCAGCATCGTCGCATTGATCTTGGTGATTGTCCTTGCGATTCCAATGTTTCTCAACGCGGACAGCTTCCGAACGCGCATCGAGTCTGCAATGTCCACATCGCTGGGCCGTAAAGTCACTCTGGGCAAGCTCAACCTCTCCGTCCTCTCCGGCGGCCTCGTCGCAGAAAACTCCTCCGTAGCCGATGATCCCGCATTCAGTAATCAACCGTTTCTTCAGACCGGCCCCGTCAAGATCAACGTAGAACTGCTTCCACTTCTCTTCGACCATGAGATCCACGTCACGGGCTTCACGTTAGATTCCCCGCACATCGTTCTATTGCGTGCTCCAAACGGCACATGGGATTACTCAAGCATCGGCCGCGCCCACAAAGCGATCACCTCCGGCAGCGGCGTGACGGTTCCGAATTTAACTGTCGGACGTCTCAGCGTTACCAACGGCACGTTGACCGTGGGCAATGTAGCCGCTCCCGGCGCGCCCATCACGGCCGCGCGAACCTACGATCAGCTGACCTTCGACGCCAAGGACTTCTCCTTCGAGAAGGCCTTCCCTTTCACGGCCTCGGCTCGTCTGCCGGGCGACGGAACCGTCTCGCTCAAGGGCAGCGCCGGCCCAATCAATCAGCACGATGCCTCGCTTACTCCCTTCACCGCCCAACTCGGTTTGAAGCATCTCGATCCCGTCGCCGCGGGATTTCTTGACACCACCGCAGGCATCACCGGACTCATCAACACCATCGATGTACAGGCCACTTGGAACGGCCAGCAGCTCCATGTCGCCAACCTGCTCATCGACGCTCCGAAGCTCACGCTGGTCCGCACCAACAAACCCGCTACTGCCGCACCGCCTCCCATACCAAACAGCAACAACATGCTCAGCACGCTCACAGCCGATCGTCTTCAGATCAAGAACGGCGCCATCACCATCACCACGCCTGGGCAATCGACTCCAGCTATCTACCAACAACTCAACGCAGAGATCACAAACGTCTCGCCAACAGCGGCCTCGCCATTCAAACTAAGCGCTCAGATCCCCGGCGGCGGTTCCGTTACAGCAGATGGCAGCGCGGGCCCACTGAACCAGCTAACCCCCGCCGCCACGCCGCTAAACGTCCACGCCACCCTCACCCGTGTCGATCTCGCATCCAGCGGAATCGTCGCACCTGACGCAGGCATCAGCGGCGTCGCCAATATCGACATCAAGGCAATCTCCGACGGCAAGAATCTTAACGCCAACGCCGCCGCAAACATCCAGGGGCTTCGCGTCGCCAAAAACGGGTCGCCCTCGCCCAAGCCAGTCAACCTTCAGCTCACCGTCGCACAGAACATGCAGGCGCTCACCGGCCAGATCCAGCGAGCCGTCGTCACCATCGGCAGCGCCGTGATCAACATAACGGGCACCTACCAGACCAGCGGCGCTACCACCGCCATCAACCTGAAGGTCAGTGGCGAGGGCGTCTCCATCGACGAGCTCGAGGCCTTCCTTCCATCGGTCGGCGTCCATCTGCCCACTGGCTCGCGCCTGCAGGGTGGCACGCTCACCACCAGCCTCAACGTCACAGGCTCCACGGCAAACCCCATCATCAGCGGCCCGCTCCAGCTGAACAACACCAACCTTGCCGGCTTTGATCTCGGCTCGAAGCTCTCGGCAGTCACCGCGCTCACAGGAGCAAAGACTGGCTCCGTCACCGCCATCAAATCGCTCAGCACAAACATTCGTGTAGCTAATGGCGACGTCCGCACCGACAACCTCGCCCTCAACGTTCCCGCGCTCGGCACCGCCACCGGAGCCGGAACCGTAAGCGCAGCCGGTGCGCTGAACTACCAGCTAGTCCTCAAGCCTACCGGCCTTCTTGGTGGAGGTGCGGGTGGCGCAACGGCAGGAGTAGGCGGCATCGCTGGCCAGCTCATGGGTATGATCCCAGGCGGAGCCGCTGGAAACATAGCCGGAGCAGCCCTCAAAAATGGCATTCCCGTCGCCATCGGTGGAACCACCGCCAATCCAACCTTTACGCCGAACCTCGGCGGCATGCTCAGTAGCGGAGCCGGCGCCGTAACCAATGGCACTAAATCGACCGCTAAGAAGCCGAACCCATCGGACTCTCTTCCAAACGCGCTCGGCGGGCTATTTAAACAACATTGAGTTCTTTCACCCGCGAAGCCGCCCAAACCGTTTCTTCACTGCATGAAAACCGACAGATGATACCCTTGCGCCAAAGAGCGTAAGCTCTGCATTACGCCTCCAACATTCCAGGGAGACTGCAAGCGATCCCATGAAGCGCCTCTCGACCATCAGGCTATCGATTCCCTCGGTCACCGCATTTGTTGTTCTCTCATTCCTCGCCCTGTCTCTGCCCGGACAAGCCCAGACCGCCGATACGTTGAATCAAGTAAAGAAGATCTACGTAGACGCCTTCGACGGAAAATCAGACGCAGCCGTAATGCGGCAGCGACTCATCGACAGTTTGCGAAAGACCCCTTCGCTCGAGATCGTGACCGACCGCGCCCAGGCCGACGCAATCCTGAAGGCAAGAGGCGAAACCTGGATTCGGGCCTATATCTCGGTGAATCCTCGTTCCAACAGCAGCTATCCGGTCTACGGCGGCTTCCTCTCGGCACAGCTCATCGGCAAAGATGGAGAGACCCTCTGGTCCTATCTCGTCACGCCCAGCAGGTATCCGTCTTCCGGCATCCACCAGGACCTCTCCGACCAGTTGGCCAAAAAGCTGGTAGTCGCGCTCCACGAGACTGCTTCAGCCGGGGGCTCCACGCAAGCCTCCATCCGCACCCTGAAAGCCTCCGGCGCCACCTTCCCCGCGCCTCTCTATCAAGCGTGGATTGAGGCCTTCCGGCAACGCCACCCCAACATTCAGATCACCTACAGCAGCATCGGATCAGAGGGCGGCATCGCGCAGCTTCGCGACGGCAAAGTCACCTTCGCCGCCTCGGATGTGCCGCTCTCCGATGCGAGGATGGCCGACATGCCTTCAAAGGTGCTCCAGTTCGCCACCGTCGTCGGCGCCGTTGTCCCTATCTACCATCTGCCTGGGGTAGGCCGAGACCTGCGCTTCACCCCGGAGGTGCTTGCAGGCATCTATCTCGGAAAGATACGGAATTGGTCCGATCCTGCGATCAAGGCGATCAACCACGGAGTCGCTCTGCCCGACGCCCCGATCGTTGTCGTCCATCGTGCCGACGGCAGTGGTACCACCTTCGCCTGGACCGACTTCCTCAGCAAAACCAGCCCCGAATGGAAGGCCGCAGTAGGCAGCGGCACCACTGTCACCTGGCCCGTTGGTCAGGGTGTCCAAGGCAATGACGGGGTCGCGTCCAAGGTCGATCAAACTCCTTACTCCATCGGCTACACCGAGCTCACTTACGCAATTCAGCGGGGATTGACCTATGGGACCGTTCGCAACCCCGCCGGAAACTTTACCCAGGCAAACCTCGTCACCCTCGCCGCGGCTGCTGCCACCGCATCCACCCGCAACGCCGGCAACATTTACTCCCCACTCACCAATGCCCCCGGCAAAGAAGCCTACCCTATCGCCAGCTTCACCTGGCTGCTGATTCCGGAATCGATCCCGGACGCCGCGACCAAATCTGCGGTCGTCGAATTTCTCGACTGGATTCTGACCACCGGCCAGAAGGAAACCTCGGGCCTCGCCTATAACCCCTTGCCCAAAGAGATCGTCGCACGTCAACTACAGACGCTCGCCACCTTCAAAGCCAAATAGCGATTAACCTCCCGTCCGCATCCCTGTCACGACCTTCGCCGTCGTCACCGCCTGCCCCACATGCCGCTGTGTATGTTCGGCACAGTGCACCAACAGGCCGCCCACGGTGCTCTGAAGCATCTCCCGCCCCACACCGCGAGTCTCTTCATAGCCCTCCGGCAAAATCGCCAACACACGATCCACCGAAACCTCCATCGCCTTGGCAAACTCCATAAAGGTGGCCTCGCGTGACTCGCTCTCCATCTCCGTCTTCAACGCCTTCATCTGTCGCCTGCTCAACTGCTGGCCCTCCGCATACGTCAGCAGCCGGTCCAGACTCCGAGCAATGTGCCGCAACTGAAACCCAACCGAGGGCAATCCCAGCGGCCGTGCCTCTATCTCTTCATCTGAGAGCGAAGCGCACCACCGCTCCACATCCTCCGCCGCCAGCTCCAACGAGTGCAGCACCTGCCTCCGCACCGCATCCACATGCGTCAACGTTCCCCGCAACCACGGCTCAGTCATAGCAACACCCGCTCTTTAATTCAACATATCGAACATTAAGATTTCTACAGTCAAACTCCAACCCATTAAGTCTTTCATTCGCTTTTATCAGCTTTTATCCTTCTTATCACCGTTACGCCTTTAATCCGTGATCATCCGCGCAAATCCGCGGTCGGCCTCAAAGTCCTTTCGACTTCCGAAACTCCCGCACGACTTCGCCCACATCCCTATGCTGCCCATCCACAGCATCGTTCATTCCCTGCACCTCTTCCGCCGAAACCTTCCCCGCCAATCGATCCACCGCAACTTGAATCCCCGGATGCCGCCTGATCGAATCTTCTCTGATCAAAGGGACCGCCTGATAGGGCGGGAAGTAGTGCCGATCGTCCGCCAACACCGTAAACCCCAACGCCCGTATAGGCCCATCGGTCGAGTTACCCGCCACCATATCCACCTGCTGGTTCTCAAGCGCACGATACAGCAGCCCCAGATCCATCGTCCGCGGAGCCTCTTTGAACTTCAACCCATAGGTCGCCTCCAACCCGCGCAAACCATCCGGCCTCTGTTCAAACTCGTACCCCACGCCAAGCCGCCAGTCAGGGGCATGAGGCACTGCGTCCGAGATCGTCTTCAACCCCAACCGCCGCGCATCATCCCCCCGAACCACCATCGCAAAGGTATCTTCAAATCCCAGTGGCGGCCCCACTCTCACCCGATACTTCGACTCATACAAATCGCTCACACGCCGTAGAACCGTCTCCAGCATCACGATGCCCGACAGGCGGCAACCGCTGCTTCAAAATCGCAGTCAACGCCGTCCCGGTGTACTCCACATATCCATCGATCCGCCCACTCACCAGCGCCTGCTGACAGATATAGCTCCCCGCGAGATAAAACCGCCGCGCAACCGGCTGCCCGGTCACCGCTTCAATCTCCTGAGCCAGCAGCTCCCCCAGCACAACCTGCTCGGTAAAGTTCTTCGCCCCAATCGTCACCCGCGAAGAACGAGGCGGCGCACAAGCCGTCAGAAGTTGCAGCCCGATGACAAAGAGCAAAATGAAAACTCCCCGCGAAGCCGTCCTCCTCTTAGCGCCTTCGCTTGACAAAAGTGCCTCGCAGCAAAGGGCCCCCTTTACGCCCTCTGCGCGTTGCCCTGCATGGAAGTACGACCCTAAACAACCTGTTTTGAATACTTTGACACAAAAAGATAGGGATAGGGGGTACCAGTCCGCTCTCATGCTCGCCGCACCGACATCTTCTTCTCCAACAACCCCAAACCCGCATCCGCCACCAGAGCCAGCAGCGCCGCCGGAATCGCCCCGGCGAGCACTAATCCGTTATCCACACTGGCCACCCCACGAAAGATCAGCTCCCCCAGTCCCCCCGCCCCAATCGCTGCAGCAATCGTAGCCACCCCAACGCACGTCACAGTAGCCGTCCGCAAACCCGCCAGAATCACACTCGCCGCAATGGGCAACTCCACTTTGATAAGCCTCTGCCACGAGGTCATCCCCATGGCATTGGCCACATCGACAAGAGCCTCGTCCACACTGCCAATCCCAGCATAAGTGTTTCGAAGAATCGGCAGCAGAGCATAACCAGTCAGCGCCAGAATCGCCAGCCTCGCAGCGTTCTCCCCCAGCCAAGGCACTGGCAATAGCAGCCCAAACAGAGCAAGGCTAGGCACAGTCTGCACAATGTTGGCAAAGCCGATCACCGGCCCCGCAAATCTCCTATGCCGGCTAAGCCATATCCCCACCGGCAACCCAATCGCGACCGCCAAAAGCATCGCCGAAAGCGTCAGCCACAGGTGCTCAAACGTCAGCCGCCCGATCTCCCATCCATGAGATTGCAGGAAAGCTATCACTTTGGCTCCCAATGATGTACAGCCCGAACATAATTTTTCACATAAGGATTTTCGGACCCGGAAACCTCGTCCGGAGTCATATCCCCGACGATCGCTCCGTCAGATAGAAATATGACTCGACTGGCCAGATAGAGCGCCTCCTCAAGATCGTGCGTCACCAGCACCACGGTCTTCTTCACACGCTCCATCAAGCCCAGAAGCATAGTCTGCATCTCCGCCCGGGTCAGCGGATCCAGCGCCCCAAACGGCTCATCCATCAGCAACACTTGAGGATCGGTCGCCAAGGCCCGCGCCAGCCCCACTCGCTGCCTCTGCCCACCCGATAACTGCCACGGATACCGCTTGCGAAACTCCCCGAAATCCAGCCCCGCCAGTTCCAGCACCTGCTTTACCCTATCGACTCTCTCGTTCGTGGATTGTCCCGACAACTCCAGAGCCATCGCAGCATTCCGCTCCACCGTCATATGCGGAAACAGCCCCGTCTCCTGAATGACATAGCCGATGCTCCGCCGCAAAGCCACCAGATCATATTCCGTCGTAGCTTTGCCGCCCACCAACACCTCACCCGAGGTAGGCATCACCAATCCGTTGACCATCCGCAGCAGTGTCGTCTTGCCCGACCCACTACGCCCCAGCAGAGCCGTAGTTGTCCCTGCCTCCAGTTGCAGCGAGACATCGCGCAATAAAACACGCCCACCTGCCAGCGTGTAGCTCACCTTCGCGAACTCAACGCCAACCGTGGGCATGTCCCTCTATCAAATGCGTCTTTTTGAAGTTACTGCGCCACCTCAGGCGCAGCTTCCGCTGCAGGCTCTGTCCCCGGCTGTCCCTTTACACGGACCACCGTAATCTTCTCGAACCCTTCTTTGAACGTCGGCGGCTTCAGACGTTCCGCCATCTTCTGCATCACTTCATCTGTCACGGCGCGGTCGCGCTTGCTGTTCCGCTCCATGCACACGGTCAGCGGCACGTCGAAGAACACCGCCTGCACCTCGTACCCAAAGCTCTTGGCCATCTTGATCCACTGCCGCCGCTCATGTGGAGACAGGTTCGTGGCGTCTACATAGTTCCAAGGCATCTTCGCAATCAGCCGCGCGCGCAGCAGGCTTCGCAGCGTCGAAAAGACCAGTCCCTGATAGCGCTGCTCCGTAATGTCATCAAACAACAACGTTCGTAGCAGGTCGCTCGACAGCGGAGTTACTCCCCGGCGCTTGTACCAGGTCGTCTTGCCCGATCCCGGTAACCCAATCGTCAGCACCACATAGCCCTTCGGAGACTTCAGTGCCGTCTGTTCGGCGGGAGGGGTGCCAAGTTGTTCGGGTTGCGTCTCCACTTCAATCTTCCGCTCCGGCTCGACAGCAGCCACCGGCGCGGCAGTCACGGGCGCAACAGGTTCTGTAATGTGTGGAGTAACCGGTTCAGCCACAATCGGTGCAGGCTCAGGCTCGCGCACCGACGCGGCCTCCGGATACTGTGGTCTCAGGGGAGCAGGCTGGTTAGCTGGCAGCTCCTGCCCGCTCTTCCCCGTGGACTCCGATTCATTCGGTCCACGTCTAGGGCGTCGTCTCATCTTTTCGCGCATCCAATCGCGCAGTTCGCGCATATGTCGCTTATAACAGAGGCCGGAAGACTCCCGCAAATCTCCCGCACCTCCGACGGCACCCCTGCTCCTCCCCGATCAGCCTCTTTTTGCCTCCAAATTAAAATCGTCTATTCATATTTGTTCACTACCTTCGGCTCTAACCGAGGTGAACAATGGAAAGTGCAGCCACAGAACTCGATCAACTTCAGCGTGCCTACAAATCCGCCGTCGAGGCCTGGATCGCGGCCATCCGCCATGAAGAAGCCCTCGCCTCAACCGAGCACTCCGTCGCCGATGTCGATAAATGGGAAAATGCCGACTTCGCCGAAGAAGAAGCCCGCGATAAGGTCAAGACAGCTAAACGAGAGTACGAAGACGCTCTGCGGGAAAAATTCTTCAACTTCTAACCATCTCTTTCGCCGCCAGAAGCCTCTGCGGGACACCGATGGGTTTTGTGCGTTCGTTTGCGCCACCTCCGCCTCGATGATAGATTCCCTTCTGATGGAGTGCAGACCGTTCCACTGCGTTCTACAATCACTTCAGTGCATTTACTCGGATAGGAGCAATCGCAATCATGGCAGTAAAGGTAGGCATCAACGGCTTCGGCCGCATCGGACGCAACGTCTTCCGCACCGCTCTCGGCAACCCGGACATCGAATTCGTCGCCGTAAACGACCTCACCACACCGGCCACACTCGCGCACCTGCTCAAATACGACTCCATTCTTGGCAATCTCAAGAACGAGATCAGCCACGGCGAGGACTTTATCTCCGTCGACGGCAAAAAGATCAAGGTCTTCGCAGAGCGTGACCCTTCCAAGCTCGATTGGGCCAGCGTTGGCGCCCAGGTTGTCGTCGAATCCACCGGCTTTTTCACCGACGCCGAAAAGGCCAAGGCCCACCTCGGCAGCACCGTCAAGAAAGTCATCATCTCGGCTCCGGCGACCAACGAGGACATAACAATCGTCCTCGGCGTCAACGACGACAAGTACGACGCATCGAAGCACAACGTTATCTCGAACGCGAGCTGCACCACGAACTGCCTCGCGCCCGTCGTCAAGGTGTTGAACGACACCTTCGGCATCGCCTCGGGCATCATGACCACGATCCACAGCTACACCAACGATCAGGTCATCCTCGACACGCCGCACAAGGACCTCCGCCGCGCCCGCGCCGCCGCTCTCAGCATGATCCCGAGCAGCACTGGAGCAGCCAAGGCCCTCAAGCTCGTCATCCCCGCGATGGACGGCAAACTCGACGGCTTCGCCATCCGCGTCCCGACACCTAACGTCTCAGTAGTCGACCTCACCTTCGTCTCCGAGAAGCCCATCGACGTCAAGAGCGTCAACGCCGCTCTCAAGGCAGCCTCCGAAGGCGAGCTGAAGGGAATCCTCGGCTACACCGACGAAGAGCTGGTTTCCTCGGACTTCAAGGGAAACGCCCTCTCAAGCATCGTCGACTCCAAGCTGACTAAGGTCATCGGCAACACGGGCAAAGTCATCAGCTGGTACGACAACGAGTGGGGCTATTCCAACCGCGTAAAAGACCTGATTCTTTTCCTGGTGAAGAAGGGCCTATAACCATCTTAGGATTGTCTTTCCGCAGCGCAGCGTACGAATCTGTTTCTAGGATTCCCGCTGCGTTGTAGTCTTTGCTGCATGATCCACGCTAAACAAAAGATATTTCGATACATACCTATTCTGAGATATGGACATCGCACGAAAGGCGACTGCACTCTCCCGGTATAATAGAGATAGGCGATCCATGGATAAGACCATTCGTAAGTTCAACAACCTCGAAGAGATGAAGGACGAAGAGTACCGCTACTGGCAAAGCGTCTCTCCCGCTGAGCGCTTGGCGGCTGGCCATCAATTGAGCGTCGAAGGGTACCGAGCCTATGGCTATTCCGCCGATGGAGCAGAACTTAAGAGAGTTGCTGTTCGCCTTCAACAATCACCGCGTTAAGTATGTCATTATTGGCGGCTATGCTGTCTTCATTCACGCGCAGCCACGCATGACCAAGGATTTAGATGTCTTCATCGAGTCGAGTCCAGAGAACGCACTTGCCGTCTACAAAGCACTTGCGGAGTTCGGTGCTCCCCTTGTTGGATTCACCGTTGAAGACTTTCATACTCCAACAGTTTGCGCTCGTTTCGGCAATCCTCCATATTGTTTTGACATCCTTCAGCAAATTGCTGGCATCGACTTCGCGACCGTCTATGAAAATAGCGAGGAGTTGCTGATTGACGGCGACCTTCCCACACGTTACATCTCAGCTACAGACTTAATCACAAATAAGCTCGCCTCTGGAAGACTTCAAGATCTTGCGGATGTCGAGGCTATTCAAAAAGCGCAGGCCGCAAAAAGGAAGGTAGAGTCAATCTAATCCATGACCCGCACGAACATCCCCGGCACATCCCCGTACGAGCCCATCATCGGCTTCTCCCGCGCTGTCCGCATCGGCAACCACGTCCACGTCTCCGGCACCGGTCCTGTCGGCGCAGATCACGGCGACATCGCCCAGCAGACCGAACAATGCCTCAACATCATCGCCACAGCGCTCAAAAATGCAGGCTCTTCTATCGAGCACGTCTACCGCACTCGCATGTATCTAACCCATACTTACGACTGGGAGATCGTCGGCCAGGTCCACGGCAAATACTTCTCGCTCATCCGCCCCGCCGCCACCATGGTGGTCGTCAAAGAGCTGCTGAATCCCTCCTGGCGCATCGAAATCGAAGCAGACGCCTACATTCCCGGCTAAAATCGGAGGCCATGGAGCCTTCAGCCGATCGCCGCCCCTCTCTTCTGCTTATCATCGCAGGTGCCGCTCTGCTCATCGGCACCCTCGACCTCATCGATGCCTTCGTCTTCTTCGGCTGGCTGGGCGTCCCGGTAATCCGAGTCCCGCAGTCCATCGCTACCGGCTTTCTTGGCCAACTTGCTTACCACGATGGCATGATCTCCGCCGCTTTCGGCCTGATGCTTCATTACCTGATCGCCTTTGCAGTCGCCGGAACCTACATGTATATCAGTGGCGAACTCCCACTCCATCGCAAACCAATACTCTCCGGAGCCATCTATGGCGTCGCCGTCTACTGCGTCATGAACTACATCGTCATTCCGATGTCCAACTTCTATCCTCAGCCTCACTTCGCCGTCAGGCCACTCATCAATGGCATCATCGGACACATACTGTTGATCGGCATTCCCCTGGGTCTCATCGCCAAGCGTTATGTTCAGGGACCTGAAAAGAAGATCGCGTGAACATTTCACCTTCCAACCATTCAAACCGCTATCATTGATTCTGCTTTTGTTAGCTCCTTATGAACCTCCCGGAGGGCGTGCCCTCCCCGGCCTGAAGCGTTGAACCGCCAATATCACCAAGAAGGAAATCGAATGTCCAAGCTGTCCATCCGCGATCTAGACCTTACCGACAAGCGCGTCCTCATCCGAGTCGACTTCAACGTTCCCCTCTCCAAAGACGGCCTGCAGATCACCGACGACACCCGCATCCGCGAGACCCTCCCCACCATCGAGTACGCCCTTCGCCGCCGCGCCAAGGTCATTCTCTGCTCTCACCTCGGCCGTCCCAAGGGTAAGCCCGTCGAGACCATGAGCCTCCGCCCCATCGTCGACCACCTTCGCCACCTCCTCGACCATGTCCTCGACGAAGATGAAAACGTAGCCTTCTCCCCTGACTGCGTAGGCGAGATCGCAACCGAGCTGGCAAACAACCTCGAGTCCCGCCAGACCTTGCTGCTTGAGAACCTCCGCTTCCACGCCGAGGAGGAGGCCAACGACCCCGCCTTCGCCAAGCAACTCGCCTCGCTCTGCGACATCTACGTCAACGACGCCTTCGGCAGCGCCCACCGCGCCCATGCCTCTACCGAAGGCATCACCCACTACGTCAAAGTCGCCGCCGCCGGTCTCCTCATGGAGAAGGAGCTGACCTACCTCGGCAAAGCTCTCACCGAACCCGACAAGCCATTCGTCGCCATCATCGGCGGAGCCAAGGTCTCCGACAAAATTCAGGTCATCGACAACCTGCTCGACAAGGCCGACGCCATCATCATCGGCGGCGGCATGGCCTACACCTTCCTCAACGCACAGGGCCAGACAACCGGCAAATCCCTCGTCGAGACCGATAAGATCGACGTCGCCAAAGCCGCTCTAGCCAAGGCCAAGGCCAAAGGCGTCCGCTTCCTCCTCCCGGTCGATCACATCCTCGCCGACAAATTCGCCCCTGATGCCAACACTCAGATCTTCTCCGGCACCGACGCCTTCCCTGCGCGACCTCATGGCCCTCGACATCGGCCCGAAATCCATCGCACTCTTCGAGGATGAAATCTCTGAAGCCCGCACGATTATCTGGAATGGCCCCATGGGCGTCTTCGAGATGCCCGCCTTCGCCCACGGCACCAACGAGATCGCCGCAGCCGTCGCCCGCAATCGTGACGCCACCACCATCGTAGGCGGCGGAGACTCGGTAGCCGCCGTCCATCAATCCGGCGTAGCCAGCCGCATCACCCACATTTCCACGGGCGGAGGAGCCAGCTTGGAATTCCTCGAAGGAAAGATCCTACCTGGTGTCGCAGCGCTTTCCGGATAAGTAGGCTAACCGACTATGTTTTTAGTGTGCTTTGTTTGCGTGTCGATCGCGTGCATCATTGCTCTACTAATGGTTCTAGGCACTCTTGCATCTCGAACTGGCAGGAAGGAGTGGGTCAGTCGAGTACTAGCACCTCTTATTGGCCTGTTAGTCAACTTCGCATGGGCAGTATTCGCGATGTCACAAGATGAGAAGTTAGGCGGGTTTCCGTATAGACACAGCGATGCCTTTTGGAACTTCGTTGGTATTTTCCAACTCGTTCTGCCTGTCTCCGCGATCGTTTTCGTCCTCGCGATCATGAAGGTAATTAGGAATCGGAAGAAACTGCAGACAGTGGAAGAATCTTAACTCTTAATCGAGGAAATCAGTTGACGAGTCTGGAACCTAAAAGGCCGCCAGATTGAATCTTATGGCTTCTCTAAAAATACCGAAGATGCAATACTGATCCCCACGATGCGCAAACCCCTGATCGCTGCCAACTGGAAGATGTACAAGACCCCGAAGGAATCGCTGGCATTTCTCCGCGAGTTCCTCCCCATGGTGAAGGACCACACCGCCAGCCAGATATGCATCTTCCCGACGATGTCCTCGCTTGGCTATGTGATCGAAGCCACAAAAGACACCAACGTCTCAGCCGGCGCGCAAACCATGCACTGGCTCAATGAAGGCCCCTACACCGGCCAGACTTCGCCCACCATGCTCGAAAGCATAGGCTGCACCAAGGTCCTGCTCGGCCACTCTGAGCGCCGCATCTACGCCCACGAGACCGACGACATGGTCAACTGGAAGCTCAAGGCCGCACTCGATCACGATCTCGTCCCCATCGTCTGCGTTGGCGAAACCCACGACAAACGCGAATCCGGACTCACAGAAGCGGTCCTCTGCTGGCAGATCGCCTGCGCACTCAACGGCATCGGTGGAAATTTTTGCGGCCAGCTTGTCATCGCATACGAACCCGTCTGGGCCATCGGAACCGGCAGCGTCGCCACTCCCCAACAGGCCAACGATGCCCACGCCATCATCCGCCGCGAGGTCGCCGCACACCTCGGCCAGAACTGCGCAGAAGGCATGCGCATCATCTACGGCGGCTCCGTAAAGCCCGATAACGTTGCCAGCCTTATGGCTCAGCCAGAGATCGACGGCGCACTTGTCGGAGGAGCCAGTCTGAATCCCGGTTCCTTCGCCGACATCATCTTCAACGCGACCAGCTAGCCTACCGAACCACCCCAGCCTGGTCCATCGGCCAGTACACAAACGCCGCCTTGCCGTAAATCAGATCCCGCTGCACCGGCCCAAAGTCGCGGCTGTCGCTCGAGATCGACCGGTGGTCTCCCATCACAAAATATTCATTGTCAGGGATAACCAATCCAGGCAGTGAGCGATCGTCCTCAAACTGCGCCGGGACATACGCCTCCTTAACCAGGTGCCCGTTCACATACACCCGGCCTCGGTCGATCCGCAGATCGTCTCCGGGCAGCGCAATCACTCGCTTGATATAGCTCTTCGTATGATCGTGCGGATAAAGAAAGACCACCACGTCGCCGCGATGAATCTCTCCGATCTTGTACGCCATTTTATTGATGAACAGCCGGTCCTGGTCCTCGAGCATCGGCAGCATGCTCGTGCCCTCGACCCTCACCGGTTGGTAGAGAAAGATAATAATGAACGCCGACACCATGATCGAGACCATCATGTCTCGCAGCCACGAGCGCACACCCGCCTTGCCGCTCGGCGTCACAGGTGTCTCCACGGAGCTGGGGTTCGGCTCCAAACCCTTCTGTTCTGGCGTCTCCACGATCTCTTCCCGATCCTCTATCATTTAGACGCACCAACTGGCGTATCGCCAACAGATCCTGTCAGTCCAAGCCCCGGAACAAGAATTTTACCGTTTAGACCCGCTGGCGACCAGTCCTCAACTATCTCTCCTCGCGAGCCGTCCGATCAGTACTTCTCCTTCATTATCAGCCGTCCAGCCCTCATCTGTATTGTCATAAGTAAAAATCGACAGAACCATCGGCCCCGTCTTACCCGCCACAAGAGCCACATCCGCCCGAACCGCATCCAGACTACCCGTCTTGCTTGCAATCGCCGATCCGGTCTCGCTTGAATCCAGCTTCTCCAGATAACGCGGGATCGTGTCTCGATAGAACTGATTCCGAAGCATCTTCAGCGCAACTTCGCAGATCGCAGCATCCCCCGGCAACCCAGCCTCGCCCGGCCCAGCCAACTGACACCTGCCAATCCGTTCCATCACAGTAGCCATCTCCCGCGCCGTCGTTTTGCCTAGCCCGAACTTCGGCTGGTCTGCCGGCATCGGTCCAGTGGCAGGCTTCATTACCTTTTTGTAGAGATGCGTGTCCTTCAATCCCATCCACGCGATCCGCGCATTGATGGCGTCCACTCCAAACCGGTCGATCGCCAGATTTGTCGCGGTGTTGTCACTCACAATCACCATCATTGTCAGGACATCCTTCAGGGTCAGGTGCATCGGAGCATCAAAAAACATCAACACTCCTGAGCCGCTGACAGCATCGCCCTTAGCCAGCGTCAACTTCTCATCCCAGTTCGCCTTGCCTGCGCGAACCTGTTCCATCGCCTCAAACAGAATCGTCAGCTTAATAACAGATGCCGTCTGTACTGGCCTGTCCGCATCAAGCTCTACACTCTTGCCTGTATTCAACTGTCTCGCATACAACGCCACACGCCCATGATGCTTCCCTGCAAGCGCTGTCAGCTTCTCTTGCAACGTCCCATCCACTCGCTGCGCCAGCGCTTCGCTCGCCAGCACCGCAGACGCAGCAATCCCCACAGCGATCACTCGAAGACCCCGACCGAATGCCATATCCAGAATCTTACATACTGGCCCGGCAGACACTACCGAATTCAACAGGCCAGCTTGCTGTAGACAAATCGGTGACAAATCTCATAGCACACTTCCCCTCACCGAGCCACTCAAAAAAGCAGGAATCCGCCTCATCAATGGTCCCAGTCAACGCAAAGCTTTTGTTTACGCATCCAAGAAGGATAGGACTAGAATGGCTGCTGAAGTGCAGCAGGATTTCTATGGCAACTTTAACCATGCTCGAACCGGCCACCACGCCAAAGCCCGTAAATCGCGGACCCTCTGACTTTCACGAACTCACCACCGAGACGGCAAACGTCGCCTCCGAGGGGTTTGATACCAAGTCTGCCATCGAGATCGCCCGCATCATCAATCACGAGGACGCCAAGGTAGCTGCCGCCGTCCGGAAGGCGCTCCCTGAGATCGCTATCGTCATCGATACCGTCGCTCGTTCGCTCCGTGACGGCGGCCGCCTCATCTACGTCGGCGCCGGATCCAGTGGACGCATCGCCTCGCTCGATGCCTCAGAGTGTCCACCCACATACTCCACCTTGCCCGCGCAGGTCCAATACATCATGGCCGGCGGTCCCAAGGCCCTCGCCTCAGCCTCCGACGTCAACGAAGATTCGCCCGAGATCGGCCAGCGTGACATCGCCCGCCGCCGACCCACCCGCAAAGATATCGTCATCGGCGTCTCCGCTAGCGGCACCACCCCTTACGTCGTTGGCGCTGTCGAGTACGCACGCGCACGCGGAGCCAAGACCGCCGCTGTCACCTGTAACTACGGCACACCCCTCGCAGACGTCTCCGACACCACCATCGTCGCCGAAGTAGGCCCCGAAGTCATCTCCGGAAGCACGCGCATGAAGTCCGCAACCTCCCAGAAGATGATCCTCAACATGATCACCACCGGCGCCATGACTCGCCTGGGCTACGTGTACGACAACCTCATGGTCAACGTGCACATGAAGAACGCGAAGCTGGTCGAGCGCGGCATCCGGGTCCTCATGAAGGTCTGCGACATCGACCGCGACACCGCGATCCGCACCATCAAATCCGCAGGCAAATCCATTCCGATTGCCGTTGTCATGCTCAAAGCCAACGTCGACAAGATGGAAGCAGTCCGCCGCCTCACCAAATCTGACGGTAACGTCCGCCTCGCCATCGACGACTCCCGCCTCGAACTCTAAAGAGGAAGTGTGCGAACCCTTGCTGTTTCGCTCGTTCCTTATCTGGTTTTAGCTCCTGCCCCGTCCACTCGGCAGACTTTCAACTCAGCGAACATGATTTTCACCCGTAGCAGCCTTTACCCACCCCGAAGCATTCTCTGGTAGGTTTCGGCAATCTCCTGCCCACCTGTGTATCTCTTTTCCGCTTTGCACATTGGCCAGAACGCACACCGTCTCTCCGTGCAGCGGCCCCACCTGGTACGCCACCATTTTGCCTCCATCCCAGAAATTCCAGCTCCAGAAGGTCAAATTTGTGTCTATCCGCCGAACGATTCGCCCATGCTGTGCAATAACCAGGGTTCCCATAATCTTCCTCCAACTCTGATCGGGATCGGGATTTGGATACCCTACAAGCCAACCCTCGGTTGCACCATCCGAGGCCATCTTCCGGTCAACGATCATTCCCTTCTCGCGTTCACCAGACGTTCTTGCCTGCGCTTCGGTCGCCGCCGCCGAAGGCATCTGCAACATCACCGCAGCTAATAGCAGTGTCACTCTACACATAGCCCCCATTTTCTATCACGAGTCCGTCGACCGTCGAGAACTCGCAATCTCATCAGGCTGCAACATTTTTTTCAAACCCGCGTCTATTCCTTCAGAAAAGCGGCTACGGGCCGCCACAAGGAGCACTACCCGATGAAGCGCATCCTCGTCTCCGCCTCTTTAGCTATCGCACTCTCTGGCGCTTTCGCCTTTGCACAGTCGACGACCACCACTCCTGCCCCTACCGGAAAGCACTACCGTCACCACCAGCATGATCCCCAGCAAGAGGCTGCCTGGCTCACCAAAAAGCTCAACCTCTCCCCCGACCAGACGGCCAAACTCGAGCCAATCCTCGCCGATCGCAGCCAGAAGATGGCAGCCCTGAGAAGTAACACGGCCCTCTCGCACGAAGAGCTGAGAGCACAGGCGCATGCCATTCACGAGAGCACGAAACAGCAGCTCGCCACCGTCCTCACTCCCGACCAACTCGAGCAAATGAAGTCCATGCGTCCCCACCGTCATCACGGCACTCCGCTCCAGGGCCAGCCACAAACCGCCCCTCCAGCCGGTCTCTAGTCTCCGCGCGGGGTAGTCCAACGTCTACCCCGCGTAGTCTTCCCCCATACCCGAACCAGCCCAGCCACCCATTTCCACGCGAAATCCCCGTAAACTAACCGGATGGATAAGTTCGTTGTACGCGGCGGAAACCCCCTTCTCGGCACCATTCGAGTCTCCGGAGCAAAAAACTCCGCCCTTCCCTGCATGGCCGCCGCCATCCTCACCGAGGACGAGGTCATCCTCGAAAACATCCCCCAGGTCCGCGACATTGAGACCGAGCGCAAGCTCCTCTCCTCCATGGGCGCCGAGGTCGAGCTAGGCTACGGCCGCGCCCAGCATCGCACCCGCATCAAATGCGGCATCCTCTCCGACCCCGTCGCCAAGTACGAGATCGTCAAGACCATGCGCGCCAGTTCGCTCGTCCTCGGGCCGCTTGTCGCCCGCACCGGCATCGCCCGCGTCGCCATGCCAGGAGGCTGCAATATAGGAGGCCGTCCCATCGACCTCCACATCAAGGGACTCGAAGCCATGGGCGCCAACATCGTCTACGATCACGGCTACCTCGAAGCCCGCGCCGACCGTCTCAAGGGCGCGCACATCGTCTTCGACAAGATCACCGTCACCGGTACCGAAGACCTTCTCATGGCCGCCACCCTCGCTGAAGGCGAAACCATCTTCGAAAATTGCGCCCGCGAGCCCGAGGTCACCGACCTCGCCGCTCTCCTCACCGCCATGGGCGCAAAGATCGAGGGCGCAGGCACCGGAACCATCCGCGTCCAGGGCGTTTCAAAGCTCCACGGCGCCCGCCATCGCATCAATCCCGACCGTATCGAAGCAGGCACCTTCCTCATCGCCGGAGCCATCACCGGCGGCGACCTCAACGTCGACTGCTGCGAACCCAAGCACCTCGGCGCAGTCATCGCCAAGCTCGAGCAGTGCGGCGTCAAACTCGACGTCGGCGTCGACAACATCCGCGTCCGCTCCGGCGGAGCCACCGGCGAGCTCCAGGCCGCCGACATCTCCACCGAAGAGTACCCCGGCTTCCCCACCGACATGCAGGCCCAGTTCATGGCGCTCGCCACCCAGGCCGAAGGCACTACCACGGTCACGGAGAACATCTTCGAGAACCGCTTTATGCACGTCCAGGAGCTCGTCCGCATGGGCGCGAACATCACCATCTCAGGACGCACCGCCACCATTCGCGGCAAGAGCCCCCTGCAATCGGCCGCCGTCATGTGCTCCGACCTCCGCGCCTCGGCCTCACTCGTCCTTGCAGCCCTTGTAGCCGACGGCGAAACCATCCTCGACCGCGTCTACCACCTCGACCGCGGCTACGAGCACTTCGAAGAGAAGCTTCGCGGCGTAGGCGCGCAGATCCGTCGCATGGGAGACGTCTTCGGCAGAAAGTAACTAAATAAGTTACAAATCTGTCAGTTCCTTGCGATACTCGTACGCGTCCAGTCCTTCTGCGCCATAGAATCGCCGCCGCCTCGCAATCCGCTCATACCCTATCCGCTCATAAAAGCGGATAGCCGCCTCATTTTCCGTAAACACATGCAGCTCCATCCGCAGCGCTCCAGCCGCTTCCGCGAGCATCTCCACCGCCTGCATCATCTGCCCTGCAAGCCCTCTCCGTCGATACTCCGCGGCAACGTCCAGCGTCACCACATATCCCCGCCAACCCGCTGCAACCTGGTCGATATGCACGATCACAAATCCGACAATCTCGCCATCCCTCTCCGCGATCAGGCTCACGGCATTGCGAGCCTCGGCATAGGCCTTCATCGATCTTCGGTCGAAGCGAAACTCCTCATCAAAACATCTCTCATCCAGCCGGACGATCTTATCCAGGTCCCCGTCAACATACTCCCGAAGAACAACCTCATCCGTCCTGGTCATTCTCGTTCTCCGCCCAAAACAAAAATGCGCTCCGTCCCGTTATACAGAACGAAGCGCAATTAGCAATACATACCTACTTAGAAAATGAACTTGCCGCTAAGTTGAAGCTGCCGTGAAGAACCACCATCACTGATCGCGAAGCGAGTTGCAGAAATCTGGCCGAAAGACGATGAAGTTGTGCTGCCGGAAGGTTGAGCAAAATTCGGGTGGTTGAGTATATCGAAGGCATCCACACGTAGATTGAAGGTAAGACGCTCAGTGAGCTTTGTCGACTTTTCTCCCGACAGATCGACAGAAGCGAACCCAGGTCCATAGACCATATTTCGAGACATGTTTCCAAGACTGTTACTCGTGTTCTGGTAACTGCATGTCGGCGTAACTCCGGAGCTGGGGCACACGGTAGATTGAATAAAAGTAACATTCGTAATTCCAGTCTGGATCTTCTTGGTCACATTGGGGCCCACAAGATTTGGCCGGATCACTCCCGAAATACCCGTAAAGGTCGATGTATTGGTGAGATTGACGGGATTTCCTGTCTGATACTGCACGATAGTCGACAGTTGGAAGCCTTCGACAAATCGGTTGCCTTTGAATGGCAAGTTGTAAAGCGCCAGTCCCGAGACATGATTCCGTGTGTCAAAGTCCGACGGACCATAATTCAGACGTGGATTCGTGCTGTCTGCAAACGTGTTGCCTCCTTGCGAACCCAGCGAATTCAGGTCCATCGATTTGGACCAGTCATACGTTACGTTGAACTGTAAGCCGTGGCTCAGATTCTTTGTTGCCGTCAACCACATTGCGTTGTAATTGGACGAACCAACACTGCTTACCTCATTGAAGTTCACCGCTGACGGTCTGCCTGCAGCGATTAAACTGCTGGTCGAGATGCTCGGGAAGGGACGCACACCAGCGGCGTTTGGCTGGTTCTGGTTGATGCGTGCACGAAGATGTCTGCCAAGCGATCCATAATAACCAACCTGCATCACAACGCCCTTAGGCAGCTGCTGTTGCAGATTCAGATTGAACGACTGGATATAGCCATTGCGAAAATGAGGATCGATTGAACTTACTGCGAGGCCCGACGCCGACGCCGAACTATAGGCAGTACTGACTGGAATTGGAACGGTTTGGCTGCTGTAATTTACCGCACTGGTGAAAGGAGCGTTCCCCGCCAAAGGCGTAACCGCATTCGTCGACGGCTGATCCGACATCAGGGAATAGCCACCGCGTACAACGCTCCTTGCGGTACCAAAGACATCCCAGGCGAATCCCACACGAGGATCGACATTGTAGTTCTGGCTATAGACCGCTCCCAGACCCTGGGTACCTGTACGGATCAACGATGACGTGGCGGGGAAGAAGTTCACGAGCCGGTCTTCCCCTTCCGTCGGCGTGCCGTTCCATTCGAAGCGAAGACCATACTCGAGTGTGAGATGTTGATTCAACTTGAAATTGTCCTGAGCAAACACTCCAATCGCATTGACATAAAGACGATTCGTCAGCACGGTCGGCGTTACCTGATAGGCATTCGCCAAATCCTTGCTGAAGTTGACGAAGGTGCTGTAGGTCATCGTCCCGGTATCGCCCGTAAAGTTCGCATTGATGAAGCGACGATACTCCCCGCCAAACTTAATCGTGTGTCGCCCCTTCAGATAAGTCGCCGCATCCGAGAACACGCCGTAGGTGTCGTTCCGGCCTTGCGAGAAGCCCGCTGGGCCACCAAAATTAAGCCCTCCCACATCCGTAATGGTGATCTGCGGAATCCCAACATTCCCCGTTGTCCCAGTCCCAAGATCGAAGCTCGCCGGATTGAGCAGAGCGTTCGGTGTAAAGGTGATGGAGATGCGATTAAATCCAACGCGAGCCTCGTTGACAAAATTTGGATTGAAGATATGAGCCCAGTTCAAGGTAAGCACCTGCCGATGCGCAGAACGGTGATCGCCAAATCCTGGAATTGTATTGCCCTGCAGGTTAGGTTCAGTGCGAACATCCGATTGAAAGGCGTAGAAACCATGTAACTGGTCCGACGCACGGAAATGATGAAGGACGTCGCCCGTGTATTGATTAATCTCTACAGGGCCTGGCGTGAACTGAATGTAGTGAGTCCCCGTTGGGTCGTTAGCAATAGGAACCAGAGGCAGCAGAGCATTCGCCGCCGGATTACCCAATGCGACCACGGTAGCGCGTTGCGCCGCGGTAAAAACCGTACCGTTCTGCAGAAGGCCTTGGCGCTGCCGCAGCCCTTCATAGCTGAAGAAGAAGAAGGTATGGTCTCTCCAGATCGGCCCTCCGATGGCACCACCAAAGTTATTGCGCTTCAGGGGAGCCTTCGATGCAGCCGTACCGGTCACGAAAGGTGTGCCGCGGTTGAAATAATTGCGCGCATCCAGCGCTTCGTTACGGAAGTAGTCGAACGCCTCTCCATGAAATGAGTTAGCGCCAGAGCGCGTGCTCACGTTCACGATCGAGCCGGAGCTCCGGCCATACTCTGCGCTGAACGTCGAGTTATTAATCTTGAACTCAGAGGTCGTGTCGATCGATGGCTGGAACGTAATCTGGTTCTGCACCATGTCATTCAGATTTACGCCGTTAATCTGGAAGTTCACGGTATCTTCGCGATTTCCAGCCGTAATGAAGGAGTTGGACCCTAGCCCACGGCTTGCCGCCGTCAAACTGCCGGAAGTCGGAGCAACCACACCACCGGGGGTGAGTACTGTCAGGTCAAGGAAGTGACGACCGTTCAACGGGATATTTTGAACGGTATTACGGTCGATGACCTGACCTTGGGTCATGGTCTGAGTTTCGATCTGAGTTGAAGTCGCTTCCACCTGTACTGTTTCGCCAGCCGAACTAACAGCAAGTGCCATATTGACCGTCACTCGCTGGTCGACGCTTAGAGTCACTTTATTCACCGTGTACAAGCTGAAACCCGCTGCCGCAGCTTGCACCCGATAGTCACCAGGCTCAAGAGAAGGGACCGCGTAAAGACCTGCCTCATCCGTTACAACGACACGGTCGATTCCGGTCGCAAGTGAGTGCACGGTGATGCGTGCGTTCGGCACAACAGCCCCACTTGGATCAGTTACCGCTCCCGACAACGTCGCCGTCGACTGTGCAAATCCCGAGCCGAGACCCACCATCATCACAACTACTAAAACGAATAACCGAGTGAGAAAATTCTTTGACCTTGTCACAATAACCTCCATAAAAAAAGTTCAGTTCGTGCTTCATCTGCCGCATTTGCTGCGTTGCTGAAAAACGACTTTCTAAATCGTCAACTGACTGCCCCCCACAGAGCAGCCCGGCGAGTCCAATGCCTGTATCCGGGGAGTGAATACATGTCGGACTACATTTGTATTAATCTGACTGTGCCATCTATCCGCTTTTCATGTCAACGGTACCTGTCACTTACTTAACACTCTTCCCCACCGAGTTCTTCGTGAACGTCCTTAAGGATTCACGGCCCAAGCGACGCGACAAAACGATTACGTTGACAAGAGGTAACTGCCAAAATAGACATTTTTGAATAAGCAGTTGTCACGTTTTCATCTGTGCTTTGTCACTTTTATGTAAGAACAAAAGTCCTGTAAACGCCAAAGGGTGTACAACTGTCTGAATACATCGCAGATGCCTCGGGAGAACGATGACAGAAAAAAAGAAGAACCCACCGGACACAAGCAAACCGGTCACCCTCAAAATCCTCGCTGAATATCTCGATCTCTCTCCCGCCACCGTCTCTATCGTTCTCAACAACTCCCCTGTCGCCAAATCCATCTCGCAAACCACCCACCAGCGAGTCTTGGCAGCCGCCAAAAAGTTCGACTACCGGCCCAACCTGCACGCCCGTATGTTGCGTACGCGTCTTACGAACACCATCGGAGTCATCGTCCCCGAACTCAGCGAAGGGTACTTCACCGGCGTCATGCTCGGCGTCGAAGAGTACCTCATGCAGGAAGGGTTCCTCTACTTCACCGTCAGCCATCTCGGACGCCCGGACCTCATCGAGGAATACCCCGACCTGCTCATGAATCGTGCCGTGGACGGCTTTCTCACCGTCAACACGGAGCTGCACCACAAACTCTCCGTTCCTGCCATCAGCATCTCCGCTCACACCCAGATTCCCGGCGTTACCAACGCCATGCTCGATCACAATCGCGCTGCAAAGATGGCCCTCCGTCACCTCTACGATCTCGGCCACCGTCGCATCGCCTTCATGAAGGGCACAAACTTCGTAAGTGACTCCGAGGTCCGCTGGGAGGCCATCGTCAACATCGCGCAGGAGATCGGTATCGTCATCCGCCCGGAGCTCTGCATCTATCTCGAGAAAAACTCCTGGTCGCCCGATCTCGGCTACCCTCCCGTTCGCGAGCTCCTCACCCGCACGAAGGACTTCACCGCCATCTTCTGCTTCAACGATACCGCTGCCATCGGCGCCATCCGTGCCATCGAGGACGCCGGCCTCAACTGCCCCCGCGACATCTCCGTCATTGGCTTCGACGACATCATCGTCGCCGATTACTACAACCCACGGCTCACCACCGTTCGCCAGCCCCTCCACAAGATGGGATGGACGGCAGCCCAGCACCTCGTCAAGCGCATCCAGTCTCCTGACGAGCCTTACCCTCAGGTCATCTGGTTCGAGCCCGAGCTAGTTGTGCGCGAATCCACCGCGGGCGTCCACCGGGTTCCTGCAAAAAAATCGCGGCGAACCAAGTAAGCCGAGGGACGTCTTTTGCAACGCCACAGTCCACAATCTGCTCCGTCAAACGACGGACAAGCAATCGTTCTGCGGTCCCTCGTCCCTCTCTTTTTCTACTTCGTTGTAGCTGGCATCGTCACCGTCATGCTGGGCCCACTGCTACCCGTCTTTATCCGGCAGTGGAACATCAAGGACTCCCAGGCCGGCATCCTATTCGTCTCAAATTTCGCCGGCCAGCTCTGCGGAGCCTTGTTCGCTGCGCGAAACCTGCGCCTCAGCGTCGTCCTCGGCGCCATCTTCTCCGCCATCGGATGCGCCTTCATGGCCTGGGCCAGCTTCAGTACCGCCCCGTTCGCGCTGTTCTTCGTCGGAGCAGGCATTGGCATCGGCCTCACCGCAGGAAACATCATCGCCGGCACCGCCATCCCTGCACTCCGCGGACGCCTCCTCGCCATCGTGAACGTCGCCTGGGGCATCGGCGCCATCTCCTGCCCCCTGCTCCTCCGCGCCTTCGGCTCCATCGAGGTCAGGCCCTTCCTGCTCATCACTTCAGCGGTGCTCATCGCCTCAGCTCTCTTCAGCATCGTTCTGCCGCCTCGAATCACCGAGACCTCACAGTCCACAACGAGACAACCGGCCGAGCGGCGACTGCCTCTGCCCATGCCGCTGCTGTTTTTCTTCACCCTCTCCATGCTTCTCTACATCGGCATCGAGAACTCGCTCGGCGGCTGGCTCCCCAGCTACGCCGTTCGCATCGATCCAGCCATCCAGGCCTCCACCGTCACTCTCTACTTCTGGATCGCGGAGCTTATCGGACGCCTTCTGGTCGCCGCAGTCGTTACCCGCCTTGGCGAGCCCATTCTCTATCGAATCTGCCTGGTGCTTCTCCTCATCACAACAGTGCTTCTCTGCGTCCTGATCTACCCCACCTCCGGCAGCCTGTTGACCCTCACCTTCCTCAGCGCCTTCACTCTCGCGCCTCTCTATCCGCTCATGATCTCTCTTCTGCTCGCACGCACGGGCACTCACCCCCAACTCGGCCTTCTCTTCTCCATGACCAGCCTCGGCGGAGCAGCGCTCCCCTGGCTCACCGGCGTTGTCTCAACCCACTTCCACCACCTCCGCGCCGGACTCGTCGTTCCAACCCTCGCCGTCCTGGCCCTCCTGTCTATCTCCGGAGCCATCACCCGCAAACCCACTCCCTTCCACGAAACGTAATCTCCCTCAGACAGATGGCTAAAGCAAGTCCTTTAGCGTTATCCTTGTTGGCACACGAAATCGTTTACATTTAGCCGCACCAAATCACGTAGCCAGCCCCCTGGCACCGGAGAACCAAAGCATGTCCCCGCTTCCCCGCAAGCTCCTCACCCTCGCCCTCGCGGCATCGCTCTTCCCTGCCATCGTCCCCGCCCAGCAGCCCGCTACTCCCCCGCCCATCTACCTCGGCACCGCCTGGTACCCCGAGCAGTGGCCCGAGTCCCGCTGGGACGCCGACCTCACCCTCATGGAGCAGGCCGGCATCCGCTTCGTCCGCATCACCGAATTCTCCTGGTCCTCCATGGAACCCACCGAAGGCAACTACAACTTCGACTGGATCGACCACGCCATCGCCGCCGCCGCCAAACACCACATCGCCGTCGTCCTCGGAACTCCCGGCGCCACCCCACCCGCATGGCTCACCCAGAAATACCCCGAAGTCCTCCGCATCATGGAGGACGGCCGTCGCGACCAGCACGGCAACCGCGAGCAGTTCAACTGGGCCAGCCCCAAATACCTCGAACTCACCCGCGCCATCGTCGAACGAATGGCCAAGCGTTACGGCCACAACCCCAACGTCATCGGCTGGCAGATCGACAACGAATACGCCAACCTCTCCTACGGCGACGACGTCAAAGCACAATTCCAAGCCTGGCTGAAAGACCACTACAAGACCCTCGACAACCTCAACGCCCGCTGGACCACCGCCTACTGGTCCGAGACCTACACCGACTGGTCCCAGATCCCCATCGAGGAGAAGTACGGCAACCCCGGCCTCCTCCTCAACTGGAAGCGCTTCGTCTCCGACACCTGGCGCCGCTACCAGAAGAATCAACTCGACGTCATCCGCCCCAACAGCGACCCGCGCCAGTTCATCACGACCAACATGATGGGCTGGTTCGACGGCTACGACCACTACACCGTCTCGCAGGACCTCGACCTCGCCTCATGGGATGACTACGTAGGCCGCGGCCACCTCGACCCCTACCGCAACGGCGCCGCCCACGACCTCACCCGCGGCTTCCTCCGCAAAAACTTCTGGGTCATGGAGACCCAACCCGGCTTCGTCAACTGGAACGCCGTCAACACCGCCCTCGACAAGGGCGAAATCCGCGCCATGGCCTGGCACGACATCGGCCACGGCGCCGACGCCGTCTCCTACTGGCAATGGCGCTCCGCACTCAACGGCCAGGAAGAGCTCCACGGCACCATCGTAGGCCCCGACGGAACCCCAGTCCCCATCTACACCGAGGTCGCCCAAATCGGCAAAGAGTTCGCCAAAGCCGGCCCCGCCCTGGCCGGAACCAGCCCCCACTCACAGGTCGCCATCCTCCACTCCTACGAGAGCCGCTGGGCGATCAACTGGCAACGCCACAACCACAACTTCGACCCCGTCGATCAGATCCTCAGCTACTACAAGCCCCTCCGCAACCTCAGCCAGTCCGTCGACATCGTCCAGCCAACAGCGCCCCTCGACGGTTACAAATTAGTCGTCGCCCCCGGCCTCGCCGTCCTCACCGACGAAGCCGCCCAGAACCTCATCACTTACGTCAAGAACGGAGGCCACCTCGTCCTCGGCCAGCGCGCCGGCATGAAGGACGGAGACAACAGCCTCCAGCCCCATCGCGGCCCCGGCCCCCTCACCGACCTCCTCGGCGGCCGCGTCGAGCAGTTCTACGCCATCGACGACACCCCCGACTCCGTCGTCCCTGTCGAAGGCAAATGGGGCACCACCACCTCCAAAATCTGGGCCGAACAACTCAGCACCAGTTCGCCTGACACAGAAGTCCTCATGCGCTACGGCAAATCCAACGGCTGGCTCGACGGCCAACCCGCAGCCATCACCCGCAAAGTGGGCAAAGGCCGCATCACCTACATCGGCGCATGGATGGACGACACCGCCCTCCTTAACGCCGCTAAGTGGATGACCGAAACCAGCGGCGTCACCGCAGCCTTCGGCCCCGTCCCCGAGGGCGTCGACGTCTACCCACGCGAAGGCGCCGGCAAAAAAATCTTCATCCTCGTCAACTTCGCAAAGACTCCACAAACCGTAAACCTACCCTCAACCATGCACAGCGTCCTCGACGACAAAGACCTCTCAAGCCTTTCACTCGATCGCTACGGCGTAGCCATACTGCAAGCCAAATAGCTTCCGTCACAAGCACAAATAAAAACTACGCGTCTGCGTCAGTCGCCTTAAAAACAAACCCCATCATTATGGTGGGTTTGTTTTTTTGGCCACTCGCACTTTGCCCCCAAAGGGTCCCCTCGATCAAAAGAAAACGCCATTTTTCCTATCCCGCCCCACCCCATTCCAGCCATTCCAGTGTTGTCATCCCTGATAACCCACGTCTGTGTTATTGCCACTGCAACTTTTTTTCTGTCATCGTTAGCCTGCAAACAAAATTCTTCTACCTCGTTGATAGGACATGCTTTCCGATGCAAGCGATCAAGCCTGACCTTACCTATATCTGCATCTTTTCGAATACGCTTATACTCAACTGCATCAAAACCTGTAAGTACTGAAGTAAATCAACTTAGCTGTCTAATTTGTAAAAACAAACTGTTTGTCTCGAAACGCAGCGCTGCACCACGTTACTGCCTCAGTCATCTCAAGGTTACCCATAAGAATGCACACATTAGAGACCGTTGGCTTCCTATCCCTGCTTTCTACCTCAGGTGTTTTGCTCTTCGCTTTTCTCCGCTCACAACGGACGGCCCGCGATCTCGCTGAGCAGTTGACTCATGCGCGCGAGCAGCAGCACCAGGACAAGATCCATCTCTCGGAACGCTCCCAGCTCGACCTGCTCAAGGACGAGTTCATCTCCACCGTCTCGCACGAGCTCCGCACCCCCCTCACCAGCATCCGCGGCGCGCTGGGCCTTCTCTCCTCCGGTGTCATCGGCGACGTCGACGCCAAGGCCCTCAATCTTCTCCGTATCGCCGTCACCAACACCGACCGCCTCATCCGCCTCATCAACGACATCCTCGACCTCGAGCGCATGGAGTCCGGCCGTGCCCCCCTGCAGATTCGCCGCTGCTCCCTGCGCGATCTCGCCCATCAGGCCATCGAGACCATGACCCCCATGGCCGACTCCCACACCGTCCATCTCGAACTCCTCCCATCCTCTATCTCCGAGGCCGCCACTTCAGAGGCCCTCTTCTTCGATGGCGATGCCGACCGCATCCTCCAGGTCCTCACCAACCTTCTCTCCAACGCCATCAAGTTCTCGCCCACAGCCTCCACGGTAAGGGTCCACACCGACGCAACCACCGAGTCCATCCTTCTCAAGGTTGTCGACGAAGGCCGCGGCATCCCCACCGATAAACTCGACACCATCTTCGACCGTTTCCAGCAGGTCGAGCCCTCCGACGCGCGCCAGAAGGGCGGCACCGGCCTCGGCCTCGCCATCTGCCGCAGCATCGTCCAGCAACACAGCGGTTCCATCTGGGCACAGCGCAACCTCGGCGTCGGCACCACGCTCTATGTCATGCTTCCCCGCAGCGCACGGTCCACTGATATCTCCGTACCCGCGCCGATCCCCGCAGCGCTGCCAATCCGCACCGAGGGCGCCATCCTCGTCTGCGACGATGATCCCGGCATCCGTACCATCGTCTCCGAACACCTCGGTCGTCAGGGCTACAGGGTTATCGAGGCCGAATCCGGCGATCAGGCTCTCGTCATTGCCGCAGAGAATGACGTCGAAGCCATCCTTCTCGATCTCTACATGCCTGGCCTCAGCGGATGGGAGACCCTTCAGCGTCTTCGCAACACCCCGGCCACAGCCGACATCCCCGTCGTCGTCCTTAGCGTCCTCTCATCCTCCCTGCGTCCACAATTGACCGGCAACGCCCAGGGCTGGGTGCAGAAGCCCTTCAACGAAAATCTCCTCTTCGCCGAACTAGGCCGCGTCCTTCACCACGGAGACGGCCCCGCCTACGTCCTGCTCGTTGAAGATGACGAAGACCTCGCCAGCGTTCTCATCGCCAGCTTCCACGATGCCGCCGTCCACATCGATCACGTCGCTACCCTCCAGCAGGCCATCCGGCAGTGCCTCATCCGCCGTCCCGACCTCCTCATCCTCGACCTCACCCTCCCCGACGGCAACGGTTTCGCCCTGGTCGAGTGGATCCGCCAGCAACCATCCCTGCGCACGCTCCCCCTCGTCGTCTACTCCGGCCGCGAGGTCTCGGACGTCGACATGGCCAAGTTGCGACTCGGCCCCACTGAATTCCTCACAAAAGCCAAGGTCCAGCCACGGGAAGTCGAAGAGCTCGTTCTCTCCATGGTCGAGCGCATCCGCTCCAAATTTTCCGACCTTGTCGTAGCGGAGCCCGTCTCTAGCCAACAAAACTGCGAAAGCTATCTGTCGTCATCCTGACCTGAGCAGTCGAGGGAAGGACGAACCGTCGACAAGAACTGACCCAAAATTCCAAGTTACCTCCCATATCTTCCGCCGCATGAGAAACTAATCACGCTCATGCGACGCATCCTCATCATCGACGACGAAGACGACATCCGCGAGGTAGCCGCGCTCTCTCTTGAGGCAACGGCTGGCTGGCATATCCTCACAGCGAACTCTGGTGCCAACGGAATCGACCTTGCCGTCGCCGAACAGCCTGACGCGATCCTCATGGACGTCATGATGCCCGACGTCGACGGCCCGACCACCTTCCGCAAGATGCAGCAGAATCCCGCCATCGCCCACATCCCCGTCCTTCTCCTCACCGCCAAGGTCCAGGGCGTCGATCAGCGCCGCTTCGCCGGTCTCGGCGTAGCCGCAATCCTCTTCAAACCCTTCGACCCTCTCACCCTCGCCGAACAGATCTCCGAGGTGCTTGGCTGGAGCGCCCTTCCATCGGATCAGCCAGCCATCTCACCATCTCTCTGAACACGCCTCACCCAACTTTCTTCAAGGTCCTTCCTCCCCATGACCGATAAGACAGAAACCCCCGATACCGCCAACGAAGACATCAGGGTCCTTCTCGCCGACCTCTGGCAGCGCCACCTCCCTGCCCTGCACGAGCGCCTGAATCTCCTCGACCGCACCGCAAAGGAGGCCGCATCCGGCAGCCTCCCCGAATCCACACGCGAAGAAGCTCAATCCGTCGCTCACAAACTAGCCGGCAACCTCGGCATGTTCGGTCACAACGAAGCCGGAGACATCGCCAGCCAGATGGAGCAAATCCTCAAAGCCCCCACAGCCCAAACCCTACCCGAACTCACCCCTCTGGCCCAATCCCTCCGCCAGCAACTCGCCCCCAACCTATAGACCCTTCGTTTGCTTTTGCCTCGAGGGCAAGCCGAGGCTTTAGTGGTGCCGAAAAAAGACTGGTTTTGTTCTTCGGTGGGAGCGCAGGGCTTTAGCCCCGGCTTTGTTTTTAATTTTCCCGCTGCATCCCGACGAGAAAACATCAATTCGTCCGACACTAGTCACAAGCCAACGCCGTCCAAACCCCCACAGCCGTATCACTCGCCCCCGTAATATTCAGATCGACAAAGTTCCCCGCCGCCACCGCAACGCTTCCCGTCGCCGTGCAGCTCGCTCCCGCCGCCACCAGGCACGTCAACGCCGTATCCGCCATCCCGCCCGGCAGCCCTTGCCGCAGCGTCACATTGATAGTATTCGACGACTGCGAATACACCACCAGGCGCGTAGCCGTACACCCCGCCGGAACCCACGTCAGCACGCTAGCTCCTTCCGTCGCGCTCGAGTTCGAATTGTTCACCGAGTAATAGAAAAAGTTGAACGAAACCGCGTGATACATCGAAGCAAACGGAATCCCGCTCGTCCCCCCACCCCCACCACCACCGCCACCCATACTATTCGCTCCCGGAGCACCCTGCGGAATCGTAAAATTCAGCACAGCCGCACTCGCCGTCCCGCTGTTCGTCACACTAGCCTGCGTCCCCGCAGCAGTAGTAGTCACACTCCCCACACTCACCGTAGCCGCCGCCCCAGCCGGCCCCGAAGGCCCAGCCCCTCCTGCCTGCGCAAGCACACCCCACAACGCCGGATTCAAATCCGGCTGCGATCCCAAACTCGTCGCCAACGCCAGATAAGTCGATCCACCAAAAACCACCGCATCATTAGCAACATATCCCGTCCCCGCCACCCACGCCCCCTTATAACTCACACCCGGAGCGCCCGCGGGCCCCTGCGGCCCCGTCGCACCTGCCACTCCTGCAACACCCGCACTCCCCGCCTGCGCCAGCACCGCCCACTGAGTCGGACTCGAATCCGGCTCCCGCCCCACATTCGCAACCAGCGCGATATAGCTCGCCCCACCAAAGCTCACCGCATCCCCCACCGCATACGACTGCCCCACCAGCCACCCTCCCCTAAAACTAACCGGAGCTCCCTGCGCCCCTGTTGCCCCGGTAGCTCCTGTAGCCCCTACCGGCCCCGCTGGCCCAGCCACACCCGTAGCTCCCGTCGCCCCCTGAATCCCCTGCGCCGCCAGCACCGCCCACTTCGCCGGGCTCAGCGACGGCGTATTCCCCACATTCCCAGCCACCAGCGAAATATACGTCGCCCCGCCATAACTTACCGCATCATTCAACCCATAGTTCGTTTCGGAGACATAGTTCCCCGTATAGTTCGCCACCGCAGGCCCCTGAGCCCCCGTAGCTCCCGTCGGTCCAACCGCCCCCACCACCCCCTGCACCCCCTGAGGCCCCTGCGTTCCCGTAGCCCCAGTCGCCCCCTGCCCTCCCGTAGCCCCAGTCGCCCCTGCCGCCGCAAACAAAGCCCACTTTCCCGGACTCTGATCCGGAGTATTCCCCACATTGTTCGCAACCAGCGAAACATACCCAGCCCCACCATACAAAACACCATCCGCCAACCCATAATTCACCACCGACGAATACGCCCCCTGAAACGACAAACCCACCGGCCCAGGCACCCCCTGAACTCCTTGCGTCCCGGTCGCCCCCGCAGGCCCCGTCACCCCCTGCAATCCTTGTGCCCCAGCCTGCCCCGCAATTCCCTGCAATCCCTGCGGCCCCTGCGCCCCCGGAGGCCCAACCGACCCCGGCAATCCTTGCGATCCCGTCACGCCCTGGGGCCCCTGCGCTCCTGTAGCCCCCGTCGGCCCTCGCGGAGAAAGCACTCCCCATTCCGACGGACTCGCATCCGGCGTATTCCCTACATTGCTCCCCAGCAGCGACGTATAACTGATCCCCTGCCAAAGCACCACATCCCCCACCGCATAATTCGTGCCCGACGAATAAGCCCCCCGATACACCATCCCCGGCAACCCCGCACTTCCCGTCGCCCCAGTAGCACCGGCAACTCCCGTAGCCCCAACCGGCCCCGCAGGTCCAGTCAATCCCACCGAACCCGTTGCACCAGCAGCCCCGGTAGCTCCAGTAGCACCTACAGCAGCCTGCGCCAGCACGCCCCATTGAACCGCACTAAGCGAAGGCGCATTCCCCACATTCCCCGCCACCAGCGAGATGTAACTCGACCCCTGATAAGTCACAAGATCATTCACCGCATAGTTCGTACCCGACGCATACTCCCCCCGATAAGCCAACCCCGACCCATTCGCCGCTGGCCCCGCCGGACCTATCGCTCCCGTAGCTCCTGTAGCACCCTTCAGCCCCGCAACACCCGCAGCTCCTGTAGCCCCAGTAGCACCCGTAGCTCCAGTCGCACCTGTCGCCCCCACCGTTCCACCCGCACCCCCCGAAACCAGCGTCACATCCAGCGCTGGAGCATGCCCTGTCAGATCATTCTCCTTGCTATCGAACTGCACCGCCGCCGTCCCCGCCGTCAGTGCCAGGCCAAAGTTCGTCGCCGGAGCCGAAATCCATCCCTGCACCAGCGCTGTCACATCCACCGTCACATACGCCCCTGCCTGGTTCACCGAAAACACCTGCGCCGCACTCCCCAGCGAAGGCAGCGTCGCATAGGTCACGCTGTACTCACCCCAGGCCGCACCCACCGTCTGTACGCTCACCAACCCCGCCGTATCCGCACGATTGCAATAAAGCCGCAGCACCGCACGCGAAACCTGCGCTGCAGTAGTCCCCGTCGGCAACACACCCAGGTCAAACTGCAGCAGCGCCGTATACCCGCCGCCCACATTCAAATTCGAAATAGCACCGCTATTCACCGCAGGCAGCGCACTGTTCACATGCGTGTCGGCCACCAGCGTCGCCTCCACCGCAAACGCAGGCGTCACCATGGCCACTAGAGCTGCCAATCCCACCCAAATCGGCAACAACCTTCGTCCTGCCACACCCATCCATAACCTCAGAACCGTACTCCCCACCACGTATCGCACATGGCGGGAAGCTAGGGCCCTATTCAACGATCGAAACTCTACAGTGCACGTTGCCGCTGACCATGGATTGGCCACGCGTTTGTTCGTTTGTTCTAACAGAAACTGGGAGCACTACCGTTTTAGGATAAAACCTCCTAAAACACAACCATATTCTGTATCCCCCTCTGCGACTTCCGCGTCACAGTTGATTCCCTCTCGAACCCGCATCCCATATAGTGCAAGAGTCGACGTATTCCTCATCAAGGACATCCAAAAGAACATGAGCGATCCAGTCCCCGCCAACCAGCCCGGCAAACTCCCTTCACCCGACTCCCTCGTCAACGTCCCCCGCCTCATCACCGCCTTCTACGCCCTCCACCCCGACGCCAACATCCCCGCCCAGCGCGTCGCCTTCGGAACCTCCGGCCACCGCGGCAGCGCCTTCAACACCGCCTTCAACGACGATCACATCGCCGCCATCACCCAGGCCATCGTCGAATACCGCGCCACCCAAAACACCACCGGCCCCCTCTTCCTCGCGCAGGACACCCACGCTCTCTCCGAGCCCGCCTTCGTCACCGCGCTCGAGGTCCTCGCCGCCAACAACATCGAGGTCATGGTCGACGCCAACCTCGCATACACCCCAACCCCCGCGCTCTCCCACGCCATCCTCACCTACAACGCGCAGCGCAAAGACGCCCTCGCCGACGGCATCGTCATCACGCCCTCCCACAACCCACCCGAAGACGGCGGCTTCAAGTACAACCCACCCAACGGCGGACCCGCCGACACCACCGCGACCAAGTGGATCGAGAACCGAGCCAACGACATCATCGCCGCTGGCCTCAAGGACGTAAAGCGCATCCCCTACAGCCGCGCCCTAACCGCCTCCACCACCCACCGCCACGACTACATCACCGCCTACGTCGACGACCTAGCCAACATCATCGACTTCGACGTCCTCAAAGGCACCATCCTCAAGCTAGCCGTCGACCCGCTCGGCGGAGCAGGTGTCCACTACTGGCCCCGCATCGCCGAAAAGTACAACCTCCCCATCGAGATCCTCAATCGCACCGTCGACCCCACCTTCCGTTTCATGACCTGCGACTGGGACGGCCGTATCCGCATGGACTGCTCCAGCCCCTACGCCATGGCCTCCATGATCGCCAACAAAGACAAGTACGACGTAGCCTTCGCCGCCGACACCGACCACGACCGCCACGGCATCGTCACCCGCACCGCGGGCCTGCTCAACCCCAACCACTATCTCGCCGTCTGCATCCAGTACCTCTTCACCCACCGCCCGCAATGGGGAGCCAACACCGCCATCGGCAAGACCCTCGTCTCCTCCAGCATCATCGATCGCGTAGCCAAAGGCCTCAAGCGTCCTCTGCTGGAAGTGCCGGTTGGTTTTAAGTGGTTTGTGGCCGGCCTCATCGACGGCTCACTAGGCTTCGTGGGCGAAGAGTCCGCCGGAGCCACCTTCCTCCGCCGCAACGGCCACGTATGGACCACCGACAAAGACGGCCTCATCCCCGGCCTTCTAAGCGCCGAGATGACCGCCCGCATCTGCGACCCCGGCAAGCAATACCGCGATCTCACATCTAAGTACGGCGAGCCCGTCTACCAGCGCATCGACGCCGCAGCCACCAAAGATCAAAAAGCCAAACTGGCAAAACTCTCACCCGCCCAAGTCACCGCAAAAGAACTCGCCGGCGAGCCCATCACCGCCATCCTCACCGAAGCCCCCGGCAACAAAGCCTCCATAGGCGGCCTCAAAGTCACAACCGAAAACGGCTGGTTCGCCGCCCGCCCCTCCGGCACCGAAGACGTCTACAAAATCTACGCCGAGTCCTTCAAAGGCGAGTCCCACCTAAAACAAATCCAAACCGAAGCCCAATCCCTGGTCTCCGCCGCCATAGCCTAGTTTACAAGGAGTAATCCGGAGAATTGCGCGTGACCGATGGTTAATGAGTGCATTGGCCTGAAGGCAACAGCCGAGCCAAGGTCGCTTGACCTGAAAGGCGACATCCGGCCAACTGACGAGAAGCAGGTTTCCACTAAGGCTGCGCGGCGCATTGAATACTGAAGGTCCAAAAACCAAAATCCCCGCCCATTCGCGCAAAGGGCGCGCGATAAGGACGGGGTACCTGGTCTCTTGAGCTTTACTTCTTGGGCCGCGACTCCGGCGGCACAAGACCCGCGAGGCGGTAGTACACAACGAGCTGGCCGTAGTGTTCACCGCTATGCTCGATGATGCCGTATGCTATGTCGAGAACGCGCGATTTCTGCTGAGGGAAATACTCAACCTCCGTCGTCATGCCTTCCTCGCCTTTCGCCTGGATGGCGGTTGCGCCATCGGCGAAGGATTTCTTGACGAACGCAACGATGTCGGCCTTGGATTTGTATTGGTCGCGCTTCGGATCTCCCGCGGGAGGCTTCTGCCCCATCACAGTATTCGTGAAGTAGTAGCAAGAACCCGCCGCGTGCAGCAACTGCTCGGCGAAGCTCCGCTGCGCGGGTGTCGGCTTGAAGTCATATTTGTCCTCGGGAAAATCTTCGGCCATCGCCGTCAGCTTGCGGCCAATCTCATTCCAGGAATCGAGCACGACTTTCACTTCCGGATCGGCAGGTTTGACGGCTGCATCTTTCTTCATCGCATCCTGGGCATGGGCGGGAAATGCGAATGCCAGCAGGACGATAGCGAGAAACGGTATTCTTTTCATTTCTTTCTCCATGATTGAGTTTCGCGAATCAAACCTTCAGCTTCTTATTTCGCCTGCGTCAGCCCCGCAACAACTGCGGCAACTTTATCGAGTATCTCGTTCCAGCCCTCCAATTGCCCGCTATCCTTTGCGCTCTTCATGGGTTCATTTCCGATGAAGGTGAGTTTCGTCCTGCCGTCTCCGAGATCCTCAAAGAGGGTCACGTCGTACGCACCGTCGATGGCTTCATCTTCTATTCCTAATTCTGCAGGATCAACCCTGTTTCCCTTCGAGTCTGAAAAGTACATCAGCGAAACGATCTTCTCGTGCGGAACAATCTCGTAGTATTCAACCGCATTCCAGCCGCAGAGCTGCCCATCCGGCGCATTCATGCAGCAGAGAAGTTTTCCTCCGACGCGAAAATCCATCTCGCAAACGGGCGCAGTAAAACCCTTAGGCCCCCACCACTGCATGATGTACTTCGGGTCTGTCCACGCCTTCCAGACCAGCTCGCGTGGGGCATCAAAAATTCTTGTAACGACCATCCGCTCAATTTCGCTAACCGTGTTTTCTGTCATCTCTGACCTCCTCTTTCTTCATTTGATTGACAACTACTTCCAGTTTGTCGAAGCTCTCTTCCCAGAATCGGCGATAGCTAAACGCCCAGTCACTGACCGTCTTGATCGCCTGTGGCCTCAGCGTGCACACACTCTCTCGTCCACGCTTCGTCTTGATCACAATCCGTGCCCGCACCAGGTAGGCAATATGTTTTGAAATCATCTGCTGCGACAGAGCAAACGGTTCCGTCAATCCATGCACCGAGGCAGGCCCATGGGAGAGTCGTTCGATCATTGCCCGGCGGGTTGGATCAGACAAAGCCGCGAATGTTGTACCCAGATTATCCACAACCATATGGTTGTGCATTGTCTGGTCAATGTCAAGTGCTAATTTTGCGATTCTTGATTTCTGTTCGCTGATCTCTCTAAACCTGACACTCGCGCTAGACCATATCCACGGCGACGTGTGCTAAATCGCCGAGTCACTCGCCCGGCCCGATTTCAACCTAAAGTCACCTGATTGACCTAACTAACTAAAAAACAACCACATAAAAAATAAATCTCCAAAATTCCTGACAAAAATCGGATGTCAAGCCCCAAAACGAGCTAACCCCATACCCACCAACAACATCCGCATTGCAAAAGAGTTATCGCCAATCCCATACAATTGAATTAGAGCTAAAAAAAGCCCCGGCCAAAACCGGGGCTTTTCCCATTAACCCACAAACCCTTTAGAAAGACGAATTTACCCGTAACCCATTTAGAATGACGATTTTGCAAAACACCCACACGCCTAAACACATGAATACAAACCACTTACCCAATCAAATGGGGGGAGGGGGTCTAGTGCAACCGCAGTCCAGCCGAAACAATCCGAGGAGCCCCAAGCGTAAGCGTCGGTGTCCTGCCAGCCTGAAACCGATCCCCGCCAACATTCTGCACCGACCCATAAACCAGCAGCTTCCGCCACAGCCGATGCTCGGCATACAGATCAACCTGCGCATAGCCATCCAGCTTGAACTGATTAGCCGAGTCGTCATACTGCCGCCCACTAGCCCGCAGAGCCACGCTAAACACGCCGAGCGACTCCTTCTGAAACCGAGCCTGCACCGAAGCGCTGTTCCGAGGAACCTGCGGCGTCCACTTCCCCACCAACGTCGGATCAGCCTGAAACTTCGTCACCGTCGAAACCGCAAACTGGTACCCACCGGTCAACATCAAAAACGAAGCCGGCTTGATCTCTGCCTCGGTAGTAATTCCCTTACTCGTCAATTGCCCCAGATTCTCTCGCATCAAAGTCTGCGAAGTAGCCGTCGTACTCAAAGCAACCGCAGCCACAGGCCGATTCACCTGTGTCCAGAAATAACTCGTCCTCACCGACCCCAACCGCGAAAGGTTCACCAACCCGCCAAACTCAAACCCGGTAGCTCGCTCCGACCGCAAATTCGGATTCGGCAAAGTAATCTGCTGTCCAACTTGTCCAGTCCGATAAAGCTCATTCAAACTCGGCCCACGAAACGCACGAAACGCAGAACCACTCAGCGAAACGCCCTTCCCAACCTGCTTCACCACACCAAGCCGAGGATTGAACACCGTCTCCGAAATATCAGGCAGCACCGGATTCACAGCCGCCCCAACCTGCTTCGCGTCGAAGGTATCAAACCAATCTCCGCGCGAAGAAAAAGCGATCGACCAGGTCGACGGCTGCCAAAGCGCCTCGCCATAAATTCCCGTCCCACGTTGCCGAGCACTCGTACTCACAGTCGGCTTCAAAACTCCATTGCTCACACCCGTTTCGTTATCAGTCCCGCGAGTATCCAGAACATCGCTCCCCGCAACCAGCGTCAGATCCCGATAGCTCCTTGCCCATTGCACAGCGCCGCCAATCTGCTGCGTAGGAACTCGCTGCAGATTCGTCAGCTTCTCCGAAACTCTTCCCGCAGCAATCGAAGAGAAGCTCTGCCGATAGTTCTGCTCCGTCCCATACAACCGCAAGCATCAAGCGCCCAACATCGCCCGACGAATAATCTCCTCCGCCAACATACCTCCAGATGCGCGTAGCATTCGTCTGCAGCGGCGTTCCATTGCTCCTCGCCTCATTCAGCAGATTCCCGCGCACAAACGCATCGCTTCCCGACACCAAACGCGCGCCGAACCTCCACTCTTCCACTCTGGTAATGGACATTCGAAGGCACATCAACAGGCCCTTGAACCTCTGGCGCAGTCAGCACATATCCATCCGTCCGGAAGAAGCTAGCAGCCGCAAGTCCGCTCCAATCGCGCTCTCCGCCAGACACAAGACCATTCAGCGTCGATGTCGCCTCATTCGCTCCCGCAACATCCGACCGCATAAGCTAACCCTTCCGACGGAACCGCCGGAAGCACATCGATCACGCCACCAATCGCACTCGATCCATACAGATCCGAAGCTCCACCGCGCATCAACTCCACCTCGCGCTGCGCCAGCACCGGAATCTCGTTCCAGTGAATCCATCCACCAAACGCATCGTTCAGCGGAACCTGATCGCTCAGCACCAGCGTCCGACTCGCCGCCGTCGATCCCAACCCACGCAGCGAAGTTCCCTGCGAAGTAGGATTCGACACCCACGAATTAGTCCTCCGGAACAGCTGAAACCCCGCAACCTGCCGCAACCGATCATCCAGCACAAACCCTGGAGCTTCCTGCAACTGCTCCTGCGACATCGTCCGCACACTACTCGCAGTCGCATCAAGCGGCAAAGGAATCCGCGAAGCAGTAACCTGCACCTCCTCCGTCGCTCCCTTCACTGCCAAAACAACCGTCAACTCCGAACCATCACCAATCGCCTGAACCAGGCTACTGAACCCAACTCGCTCCACCTCAACCTGAGCTCCAGCCTCCCCAACCACCTCCGCGCATCCACTAGCATCAGTAATCACCGCCTGAGCCGATCCAACCTGCAACGTGATCCTCGCACCTACGATCGCATCACCACGTTGATCCCTTACACACACCCGCACCGTTCGTCCCACCGCGAACACCGGCAAACACCCCAGCAGCAACCCAACCAGAATCGCAACCCCAGCAGAAGCCCTCATCCATTCATCCTATCGTCGCATCCCGTCAGTGACGTCAAGCCGCCATCGTGTTACCCTTCCGCCGAAAGCATCCGTCATCATGCCCACAACCCGCAGAGCCTTCTGTTCCTCAGCCGCCGCACTCCTCCTCACTCGCCGACTCTCGGCTCAATCCCCAAAGCCAGCCGCCCAATCCACCTCCCGCCCCAACGTCGCAGCCATCGATCACGACCGCATCATCACCGCAGCAACACGCTATCTCACTGAACCTGTAGCTCCACTCACAACACTCCCCGCCAAACGCAGCCCAGGAACGCCGCACGATTTCTACTCCGAGGCCGAAGACTACTGGCCCGACGCAGCCTCCCCAAACGGCCCATACGCCCAACGCTCCGGCCCACCCAACCCCGAAGCATTCACCGCTCATCGCGACGCCCTCCTCAACCTCAGCCTTTACGTTCCCGCGCTCACCGCGGCCTTCGTCCTCACCAAAGACGACAAATACGCCAAGCAAGCAATCACTCATCTCCATGCATGGTTCATCGACCCCGCCACGAGCATGACACCCAGCCTCGAGTACACCCAGGTCGTTCCACCAGCAAAGACCGGTCGCCCCGAAGGCCTCGTCGAAGCCGTCCATCTCGCCGAAGTCGCCCAGTCGATTCCCTTCCTCGCCAACTCCGAATCCCTCTCCGAACCCGATCTCTCCACCATCCGGAAATGGTTCGCTGACTATCTCGACTGGCTCAACACCTCCCGCCTTGCCGGCCTCGCCCGCGACCAGAAGAACCACAACGGCAGCTCCTGGCTCCTTCAGGCAGCCGCTTCCGCCAGTCTCAACACCAAAGACGACCGGCCTCTCACCCAGCTTCGCCACATGTTCAGAACGACCACCATCCGCGCCCAGATCCAGGCCGACGGCGGCTTCCTTCACGAGCTCACTACACCAAATCCCTACCGCAAGTCCCTCTTCAACCTCGATATGCTCGCCACCATCTGTGTCCTTCTCTCCACCCGCTTCGAGAGCGTCTGGGACTACGAGCTACAAGATGGCCCCGGCATGCGTGTCGTCCTGGCCCACCACTTCCCCTTCATCCTCAATCGAGGCACATGGCCTTTCCCGGCAGACGCCACCCACTTCAACGATCTTCCCATCCGTCCGCCCAGCCTGCTCTTCGCCGCCCGCGCCTACAGCCGTCCTGAATACGCCGATCTCTGGAAAACCCTCCCACCCGATACCACCATCCCGGAACTCCAGCGCACCTTCCCCATCCGCCAACCACTGCTCTGGGTCACCCGCTCCCATCCCTAAAAGCAAAGGGCGCAGCCAAAGCTACGCCCTCGCAGATCCACAACGGCCACCTCAGCTCTTCGACTGAAACTCCTTCACGATCGCAAGATATTTCTTCGCGCTCTCAGTCACTAATTCCGGCTTACCCTCAACCATTGCCTTAGCATTCACTAGGTCAGAACCAACACCAAGCGCAAACGCACCCGCCTGCAGAAACTCCGCCGCAGTAGCCAGAGAAACCCCGCCCGTCGGAATCATCTCCACATGCGGTAGCGGTCCTTTCAGCGCCGTGAGATACTTCGCCCCACCCATCGCACTAGCCGGAAACACCTTCACCACATCCGCCCCAGCCTGCCATGCCGTCACAATCTCGGTCGGCGTCAACGCACCCGGCAGCACAGCAATCGAGTAGCGATGGCACATCTCAATCGTCTGCAGATTCAGTGCCGGACTAACCACAAACTGCGCGCCCTCCAGAATGCACATCCGCGCCGTCTCCGCGTCGAGCACCGTTCCCGCACCAATCAAAATATCCGGCCGCTGCTCCGCGAGCCGACGCATCACCTGAATCGCTCCCGGCACCGTCATCGTGATCTCAAGCACCGTGACTCCGCCAGCGGCAATCGCCTCCGCCAGCGCCAACGCCTTATCCACGGACTCCGCCCGTAACACTGGCACCAGCCCAATCTCTTTCAAACTCTTCAGTACTTCAACCTTCTGCATCACATCTCCTGTCTTTGAAAAACTAGCCTCTATTTACCGCTGGACGCGAGCGCCGCCGCCCTTCATCACGCGCTGCACCTCATCGAACGTGGCCATCGTCGTGTCGCCCGGAGTGGTCATCGCCAGCGCACCATGCGCACAGCCACAGTTCACAGCCCAGTCCGCGCCCTTCTCATTCAGAAAGCCGTAGATCAACCCCGAAGCAAACGAGTCGCCGCCACCCACACGATCGAAGATCTCCAGATCTGGCATAGGCCGCGCCTCATGGAACGCACCTTCGTAGTAGCACACCGCTCCCCAGTCATTTACGCTCGCCGTCTTCGCATGACGCAGCGTAGTCGCCACAGCTCTGAAGTTCGGGAACGTCGCCACAGCCTTCTCAATCATCTTGCGGAAGTTACCCGAATCCAGCTCTCCAAGATCTTCATCAACTCCCTCAATCTCAAATCCAAGTGCCGCCGTAAAGTCCTCTTCATTGCCAATCATCACATCCACATACGAAGCCAGTTCGCGGTTAACCTCTGTGGCGCGAGCCTTTCCGCCAATCGACTTCCAAAGTGAATCCCGATAGTTCAGGTCATAGCTAATCATCACGCCATGTTTGCGTGCAGCAACCATGGCCTCTTTCGCAACCTCAGGTGTCGACTCGCTCAGCGCGCAGAAGATTCCGCCCGTATGAAACCACCGCGAACCCTCCTTGCCAAAGATCTCGTCCCAGTCAATCTGGCCCGGCTTCAGCTGGCTCACCGCCGTATTACCGCGGTCCGAGCAGCCCAACGCCGCACGCACACCAAACCCACGCTCCGTAAAGTTCAAACCATTGCGCGTAGTCCGCCCAACACCGTCGTATTTCGTCCACACGAGATGCGACTGATCCACACCACCCTGCAGTATCAAGTCTTCCAGCAACCGGCCCACGGGATTATCCGCCAGCGCCGTCACAATAGCCGTCTTCAATCCAAAACACCGCCGCAATCCGCGTGCAACATTGTACTCACCACCGCCCTCCCACACGCTGAACTGCCGCGTCGTCGCCACCCGTACATCACCGGGATCGAGCCGCAACATCACTTCGCCAAGGCTCACCAAGTCCCACTTGCACTCTTCTTTTTTTCGAATCACAAGACTGTTCTTCACTTCACCTGCCGTCATCTATCTCAGCTCCGCGATGGCAACACCATCCATGTCGTCGTACGCCTGATTTTCTCCGCCCATACCCCAGCAGAAACCGTAGTGCTTCGTGCCCACACCAGCATGGATCGACCATCCCGGCGAAACCACAACTTCCTTGTCCGCAATCACCAAATGGCTCGTTGCATCCGGTGGCCCCATCAGATGCAAGACTCTATGCGCAGGATCCACATCGAAATAGAAGTAAACCTCACTCCTTCGCATATGCGTGTGCGGCGGCATCGTATTCCAGTTACTGCCCGGCGACAGGAACGTAAAGCCCATCACCAACTGGCAACTCTTGATGCCCTCTTTATAAATCGCTTTGTAAATCGTTCGCTTGTTGCAAGTCTCAACACTACCCAGCTCCAGACCCTTCATATCCGCAAACTTCACCATCGCCGTCGGATACTCCGCATGCGCCGGATAGCTCAACAGATAAAAGTAAGCAGGTTTCTCCGCATCAGAGCTACTGAAGCTCACATCCTTGCTCCCACGCCCCACATACAGACAATCCAGCTTGTCCATCGCGAAGGTTTTGCCATCAACGGTCACCGATCCCGCCCCACCCACGTTCAGCACTCCAAGCTCACGTCGTTCCAGAAAATAATCCGCACGAAGCTCCGGTTCCGTCTTCAGCTTCAACGCCTCACTCGTAGGCACCGCTCCGCCAATCACCGTGCGGTCTAAATCCACATACGCAAATTCAATCTCTCCCGGATTGAACATCTCCTCCAGAAGAAATGTCTCTCGCAGCTCTTCGGTATTCATCAGTCCATACCGGACTGAATCTGCCATCTGATAAAGCCTCATCGAATGTCTCCTTGATTCGCAATCCAGTATAAGAGTTCGTTAGCGAGGCACACAAAAAGGCAACGAAAATCGGACAAGTTGCCCCATCCTTTCTGCCCACGTACATTGGCTTCATCATGCAAACTGCTCTCGACCTCTTCCGACTCGACAACAAAGTAGCGCTCGTCACCGGCTCAGCCAGCGGTCTTGGGGCCGCCATCGCCAATGCACTCTCGCAGGCAGGAGCCACCGTAGCCTGCCACGGCAACCGCCGCCCCGCCGACGACACCGCCGCAGCCATCAATGCCGCAGGCGGCAAAGCCAGCGCCTTTCAGGCCGATCTCTCCAACACCACCGGAGCCGAACACCTCTTCAACCAGGTCATCGCCACACTAGGCCGCGTTGACATCCTCATCAACAACGCCGGCACAATCCACCGCGCCGCCGCTGAAGAAGTCGCTCTCGAAGACTGGAACAACGTCCTTCAGGTCAACCTCACCAGTCCCTTCCAACTCTCCCAGCTCGCCGCTCGCGACATGATTCCACGCGGCCACGGCAAAATCATCAACATCGCCTCTCTCCTGAGCTTCCAGGGAGGAATCCGAGTCCCCGCCTACTCCGCCAGCAAAGGCGGAATCGCCCAACTCACCAAGGCACTCGCCAACGAGTGGGCACCCAAAGGCATTCAGGTCAACGCCATCGCCCCCGGCTACTTCAGCACCACCAACACCGAAGCCCTCCAGGCCGACGAAACCCGCAACCGCCAAATTCTCGAACGCATCCCAGCCGCCCGCTGGGGCCAGCCTCAAGACCTCGCCGGCGCAGCTCTCTTCCTCAGCTCTGCCGCAAGCGATTACGTTACTGGCACCATCCTCACCGTAGACGGCGGCTGGATGGGCCGCTAAGCGCATCCAATCTCCACAGGAGACCTACCATGTCCCACAGTCAGCACGAAAAAGCGGTGGAGTTGCATAACCAGGCCGCCCACGCCCATCAGGCAGCCGCAGCATCGCACAACAAAGGCGATCACCTCGCCGCACACGAGTTATCAAAGCAAGCCCACGAGCACTCCGCCGAAGCCCTGAAACACTCCAATGAACTGGCAGCAAAATTCAGAGCAGGCAAAGAGCTATAGTCTCTCAATCCAAAAATGAGCCACCGTCGTAATCCAAACGAAGGTGGCTCGCATTCAAGGCTATCCAATCCCCGGCAAAGCCACCCCACCCAACTCACTCGAGATATAAGCCGCCTCCACCACCCGCATCGTATCGATCGCATCCTCCACGCTGGTAGGCAGCACGTTCGTCTCTCCTTGCACGAAGCATTGCAGCGATCCCATCGACCCCATAAACGCATCCGGAAACCAGTTCCCACTCACCGGAGCGTCGTTCCACCCGGCATTCCCACGCACGATGTACTCCAGATTGTCTGGCCTTCCCTGGGGATAGTTCAGATTCACCCCCATCTGTGCCCGCATCGCGCCCGTCATCCCTTCCCACTGCACAAAACTAAGTTGCATCTTCGCATCGAAATCATGCGAGTGATTCGTGGCAATAAACACCCGCTTATCATCCCCATAATCAAACGTGATCACACTCTTCGTCGCCGCCAACTCCGCCGTCCGAGGGCTCTTCACTGTCTTCGCATAAACCCCCACCGGATTACCAAACCATGACCGCACCAGATCCACATAATGAATCGAGTGATAAAGAATCTCCAGCCGCGGTGCCGTCCTCAAAAAACTCCAAAGCTCCCAAGGCATATGCACGCTGACTGAAACCTCCATATCATGCAGTTCGCCTAGCACTCCCGTCCCATGCAGCGCCCGCGCCACCAACATATTCGGGGCCCATCGCAACTGGAAATTAATCGCCGCCGTCAGCCCTTTCTCCCGGCAAATCTTTAAAATCTCCACCGCTTCAGCCAATGTCTCCCCCATCGGCTTCTGGATGAGAACTGCCGCCCCATCCGGCAACTGCCGCAATATCTCCGCGATCATCTTCGCCGGCACCGCCACATCGAACACCGCATCCGCCGGAGCAAACTGGACCACCTCCGCAATCGAGGTCGTCGCAAACGGAACCTCAAACATCTTCGCCAGCGCCCCTGCCTTCTCCCCATCCACATCCACCAGCGCCACCACAGGAAACCCAGCCTTTCTATACGCGGGAAGATGCGCATCATGCACAATTCCACCCGCCCCAATCACCACAATCGGCCTCGCCACCTTGGGCCGCGGAGCCCGAACCTCACCCAGCACCTTCAACAAATCCATCCAATTACCTCCCAAAAGCCAGCGCCCATTTTACGTCGCCCAACCTACTCCCTATCCCCTACTCCCTATCCCCTACTCCCTATTCCCTGTACTTTAAAGAGCAGCGATGTCCTCGACCCTCGAACTCGCCCTGTTCTCCTGCGCCCTCCTTGGTCTCCGCCACGGCTTCGACTACGACCACCTCGCCGCCATCTCCGACATCACCAGCATCCAGCGCACCTGGCGCGAAGGCATGCGCCTCGGCCTCCTCTACGCCCTTGGCCACGCACTCACCGTCGCCATCCTGGGCACCGCTGTCATCCTCCTCCATCTCTCCCTCCCGCATCACATGGACGCCATCGGCGAGCGCCTCGTCGGAGCCACTCTCATCATCCTCGCCATCTACGTCCTCGTCAGCTTCCTCCGCCGCAAACCCGGCGCCCCCCACAACCACGACGCTCCCCGCAGCCGCATCGCCATCCTCATCACCGGCGCGCGCTACACTGCCTGGCGCATCCGCACCTTCCGCAATCCCAACGCGCCCAAACCGGACCCCTTCGCCTTCCGCTACGATCGAAGCTCCGTCTTTATCGTAGGCATCATTCACGGCCTCGGCGCCGAGACTCCCTCGCAACTTCTCCTCTTCCTTCTCGCCGCAAATCTCGGAGGCACCAGCAAAGGCTTCTTCGGCCTCCTCAGCTTCATCGCCGGTCTCCTCATCATGAACACCCTGATGACCGCCTCAGCCTCAGGCATCTTCGCCTCCAGCACCAACCGCCCGCGCCTCCAAACTCTCGTCACCTCACTCACCGCCGCTTACAGCTTCATCATCGGAGCAATCTTTCTCTTCGGCGCCAGTGATAAACTTCCCCCGCTCGTTCGCTAACCACTATGAGCCAACAGCCATCCTTCGCCACCTACCCAAGCCTCGCCAGTAGAACAGTCCTCATCACTGGAGGCGCTCAAGGCATCGGAGCCGCAGCCGTCCGACTCTTCGCCCAACAAGGCTCTCGCGTAGCCTTCCTCGACCGCGTAGAAGCTCCCGCACACGCGCTCATCGAAGACCTCGCCCCCCATTGCACTCATCCACCCATCTTCATCGCTTGCGACGTCACCAGTATCCCCGCGCTGCAATCCGCAATTGCCGAAATCTCCGCTAAACTCGCCCCTCCCACCATCCTCATCAACAACGCCGCCAACGACGACCGCCATCGTTTTGAAGATGTCACACCCGAATACTGGGACCAGCGTATGGCCGCCAATCTTCGTCATCAGTTCTTCGCCACCCAGGCCATCGTCCCCGGCATGAAGTCGGCTGGCGGCGGCTCCATCATCAACATGAGTTCCATCTCCTACATCATCCCCACACCCGACCTCAGCCTCTACAACATGGCCAAAGCCGCCATCGCAGCCATGACCCGCTCGCTTGCCCACGACCTCGGCTCCTACAACATCCGCGTTAACAGCATCCTTCCGGGAGCCATCCTCACCGAACGCCAAACCCGCCTCTACATGTCCTCGTCCTACGAGCAACGCGTCTTCAACGCCCAATACCTCAAGCGTCATATCCTTCCCGAAGACGTTGCCCGACTCATGCTTTTTCTCGCCGCCGACGACAGCTCCGCCATCACGAGCCAAAGCCACATCATCGACGGAGGCTGGATCTAGCCTCATGCTCCGAGTCCCCTATACCGATCTCTACGAAGCACTCAAGAAATCGCTTCTCCACTTGGGTCTAATCGAAGATCGTGCCGCCCTCTGCGCTCGCCTCTTCGCTGAAACCACCCGCGACGGCGTCTACACCCACGGCCTCAATCGCTTTCCTCGATTCGAAGCCATGATTCGCAACGGAACCATCGACATCCACGCCGAACCAACCCTCACAGCCTCCTTCGGCTCCATCGAGCGCTGGAACAGCAATCGCGGCGTCGGCAACCTCAACGCCTACGCCTCCATGCAGCGTGCCATCACCCTTGCTAAGCAATACGGCATCGGATCCGTAGCTCTCGCCAACACCAACCACTGGATGCGAGGCGGAACCTACGGCTGGCAAGCCGCCGACCAAGGCCTCTTCAGCATCTGCTGGACCAACACCCTCGCCAACGTACCAGCCTGGGGTGCGGCCACGCCCACCATCGGCAATAACCCGCTCGTCATTGCCATCCCACGCGCGAGCCGTCCCATCGTTCTCGATATGGCCACGTCGCAGTTCTCCTACGGCACCCTCGCCGCCTATAGCAAACGCAACCAACCCCTCCCCGTCGACGGAGGCTTCGACACTGCAGGCAATCTCACCCGCGACGCCGCTGCCATCGAAACCTCGCAGCGACCCCTCCCCATCGGCTACTGGAAAGGCTCCGGCCTAGCCATCGTCCTCGACATGATCGCCGCCATGCTCTCCGGCGGCCTGGCCACTCATCAGATCCCCACCGATCCCACCCGCGAAACCGGCCTCTCGCAAATCTTCCTGGCCATCGATCCCACTAACCTCGCTTCAGCCGAAGACCTAACCCACATCGCCGACGACATCATCGACAACCTCCATCAAGCTACTCCCTCGGACCCAAACAAGTCCATCCGCTATCCCGGCGAACGGACGCTCCACCTCCGCGAAGAAAATCTTCGCCTCGGTGTCCCCGTCGACCCCGAAATCTGGCAACACCTCACCGCATCCGCTGATTAAGCGTTACTTTCCCGCAACATTCGCCGTAGCCATGTACTCCCGAGCATGCGCCATCTCTGGCATCTCCGGATCCCCACGCTTCCACACCTCAGCAAACTCCGCATACTCCGTCCGAGCCTTCGCCGCATCACCCGCAGCCTCGCTGCTCCGAGCCATCCCATACAGTGGAAACCCCGACTTCGGCCTCTCCACCAGCGCCTCCGCATAAGCCCTATGCGCCCCGGCATAGTCGCCCGCCTGCATTAGCGCAACCCCCTCCGTCTCGCCAACCGGCCGAATATAAGTAGGAGGCTCCCGATATCCCAGCCCCTTCTCCTCCTGAACAGCCTGCTCAAACAGAGCCTTAGCCTCCGGCAGTTTCTTTTGCGCCGCAAGAATCGCCCCTCGCAGCTCTAGCGACATGATCGACAGACTCGACAGCAGAGGCCCCGCCTGCGCATCCGGCATCACTGCAACCTTCAACGGCACCGTCGGCTCTTCTTTCTTCTTCTTTGGAGCGTCCTTCACCTTCTGCGACATATGCCAAAGCTCCGCATCCAGCCTCGTCGAAGCCGCCTGCGCCGTAGCCAGATCGCCCATCTCAACCGCCCGCATTCCCATCGCAAACTCCTTCAACTGCCCAGCCAGAAACTTCAGATTCTCCAGCCTGTCCTCCGGCTTCGCACCCTCCACCATCTTCACCACGCCAACCCAGTCACCCGTCCGCAGAGCTACCGGAAGCTGCGGATCAATCCGCGAGATCCCGTCCCGCGGCGACTGCGTATACAGCGTCTCCCTCAACTCTCCCCGCCCGCCCGACAGCTTACCCGACAGCGTCGTAGCCTCCGTCATCTTTCCTTCTTCCATCAAATTCGCCACGCCATACATCAGGTTATGAATGTAGTTCCAGTCATCATCCACACTCACCCTCTGATCTCGCATGTACTTCTCATCCACAGCCGTCGACTCCGCGAACCAATGCTCCGCCTGCGCATAATCGCCCACTCGATAAAAAATATGTCCCGGCATATGCACCATATGTCCCGAAGCCGGAGCCAGACTCGCCAGCACCGTCGCACTCCCCAGCGCCTGCTCCGGATGCGCACTCGCCTCCACCGCATGAATCCAGTAATGGTTCGCTGCCGAATCATTCGGAGCCGTCTTCAACACCTCCTGCAGAATCGCAATCGACTCCTTCGTCCCCTTCTTCGGCTCGCCGGCCTCGTCATATCCATCGCGAACGCTGCCCGACAGAAAAATCTTCGCCTGCAAATCCGTCGGATACTCCTTCACCATCCGCCGCCAGATCGCAATCTCCTTTTCGTCATCAGCATGCCCTCCTGGCTCAACAGCCTTCGCCGCTTCATCCGCGGCAACCGCCGCTTCGATGTATCCCTGCTCTTGCTTCCCAACTTTCTCCTTCAACTTCACCGCAGCAGCCAGCGCTTTATCCGAATATCCCGTGCCCATACTGTGCCGAAACATCAAAGACTGATAGAGCCCCCAGTAGCACATCGCACAATTAGGATCCACACGAATCCCCTCTTCAAACGCCTTCTCCGACTCATAATCCCAGAAATCATGCAGCAGGTTCAGCCCCTGATCGAACCACATCTGCGCCTCCGGAGTCGCCGTAATCGCAAGATGGCTATTCCCAATCCCGTCATCTTCAGCGGCACAGGCAACATCTCCGGCGGAGGAATCTCCTTCATCGCCCCCATGTCATGCCCCACCATACCCATCTGCGCGACAGCCGCACCCGAACCCGCAGCCATCATCATCCCTAAAGCAACAGACATAGACCATCGAAATGACATGCAGCCTCTTTCATCGAATCATCGGAGCTACCAGCCTACGCCAACCTCCCGCTCCAATCCACAAAGTTTACGAACTCATCCCCGCAGGACTACACTCCCCACTCACACTCATTCCACAGTAGGAGACACCTCTAAATGGCGACGCCCAAGCTGACCACCTACTTCAAGACCTTCACCACCGATACCCTCGGCCAGATCTTCATGACCGGCATCCTCGACGTGTCCAAATACAGCCAGGTCAATCTCGAAATCATCCAGTGGCCACACGCCGCCGTTAGCATGACCGTAAGCTGCGACATGGGCAAGCTCTCCGGTTCAACCCTTGCTCAAGTCGTTGGCCAATTCCCCTTAGGAACCGACGGCATCATCCACACCTTCAACGTAGTCGGCCCCGAATTCAGCGTAGTCCTCACCGGAGGCCCACCCACCACCGACGTCCCCATCCAGGCCTGGCTCTTCCTTCGTTAGCATCCAGTCGCTCGCAAACACCCACTCACTCCGAGTACCATCTCTCCAGATGGATCTCGCCGCCAAATCCGCCCTCCTCTGCTCCACCCTCCACGACCTCGGCAGCGTCATGGTCGCCTACTCCGGAGGCACAGACTCCGCCTACCTCGCCTATGCCGCCCATCAGGCCCTGGGCGATAACATGCTCGCCGTCATCGCCGACTCCGCCTCTCTCCCCCGAGCCGAACTCGCCGCCGCCCTCGCCTTCACCGCCGAGCACCACATCCCCACCCACATCCTCCAAACCGCCGAGCTCGAAAACCCCGACTACCAGCGCAACGACGCCCAACGTTGCTTCCACTGCAAAGACGAGCTCTTCACCCAGATGGAACAACTCCGCGCAGAAAAAGGCTTCGCCCACATCGCCTACGGCATGAACCTCGACGACCGCGGAGACTTTCGCCCCGGCCAGCAAGCCGCCACCCAACACCACGCCGTCGCTCCACTCGTCATCGCCCAGCTCAGCAAGCCCGAGATCCGCGCCCTAGCCCACCAATCCGGCCTCAAGCTCTGGGACAAGCCCGCCAGCGCCTGCCTCTCCTCGCGCATCGAATACGGCCGCCCCGTCACCCGCGAAAATCTCAGCCAGGTCGAGCAGGCCGAAGACGCCCTCCACACCCTCGGCTTCCCCCGCGTCCGAGTCCGCCATCACGGCAACCTCGCCCGCATCGAGATCGCCCGCGAAGATCTCCCCCGCGCCCTATCACTCGACATCCTCGACCGTATCACCACGGCTCTCAAACCCCTCGGCTTCCTCTACGTCACCCTTGACACCCAGGGCTACCGCTCCGGCAGCATGAACGAAGTCCTCCCTGCCACCGCCATCACGCCAGCCACCCGCTGACAAACGAAGGCCCCACTCTTATCGAGACGAGCAGGGCCATCATCTCAACCATTACTGCGCAGGCTTAGCCGCAGCCGGAGCAGCCATCTTCGGCTTCCAGAACTCCGGATCAGCCTTGATCCACTCCTCCTGTGGATAGCTCATCTTCGGGTTGAACTGAAATAGATTCACCTGCTCCGTCTCAACGCACGAAGCCGACAACTCAGCCAGCTTCTTCATCCCGTCCTCGCCCATCGCATCGCTAAACTTCTTGTCATCAGCGACGCTCTGGTCAACCTCCGCCAGCGTCTTCATTGGAATGAAGATGGCAACCATGCCGCCGTTATTGGCCCCGAATGCGCTCTCAAAAACGGCCCACTTCGCGTCCGGAACGGCCTTTTCATACCCCTCCTTGTACATCTTCGCCAAATCTCCCCACTCCTTCTCATGTCCAGGCCGAACATGAAAGAGCAGTATCTGGAAGTACCGCATGTGGGCTATATCGACGTTGGAACGAAGGCTTATATCATCGCGATAGACAAAGACATTCTGGTCGTATGAAGTCAGCAGATCGCCATCCATCAGCGACGCATGCTCCAGTGCCGCAGTCAAAGCCGCGTTCTTCGCCGTAGCCTGATTGTCCTTCTCCCACGCCGCAAACGACGGATACCCCGTCAAGAACAGCGCCCGCGATGGCCCCGACATCGACTCCACCGCAAAGTAGTGCGTCGGCCACTTCGCCGCAGTCATTGCCCGAACAAACGCGCTCTCCGACCTCTCATGAACACCGCCCGCTCGTCCCGGCTTCAAATACTCACGCATAATGACCAGCACCTTCGGAGGCGATGGCATCTCCTGCGCCGTTGCTTCAACACCCGCGAGAAGACCAGCAACTACACAACAACCAGCAAACAGCCCTGTAAATTTTTTCATAGCGAGGAGCCTCCTTTAGGCTCTGTGCGAATCAATCTCTGAACATGGGGCCGCCGGCAGACGCATCAGGCCGCACTGCAACGCAGATACTGCTCAATCGCGCCGGAAAATCAATGGAAGGGAAACCGCCGGAATTCTACTCCCTTTCGAACTCTCGTCCAGCAAAAACTGTGGCGCAGTAGCGACCTCCATCCCAGCATGAAACAATAGCCACCATGCGCATCGCCTATCTCGACTGCTTCGCCGGCATCAGTGGCGACATGTTCCTCGGGGCCCTCCTCGACGCCGGCCTCGATCCGCAAATCCTTCACGACGCCACCGCTGCCCTCAATCTAGGCGCGACCCTCAAAATCGAAAAAGTCGATCGCAGCGGCATCTCCTGCACCAAAGTCCACATCCTCGAAAACGGCCAGCTCGCCGAAGCCAACGCCCATAACCACTTTCAGAACCAGCGCCCCACCGAAACCCACACCCACCAACCCAAAACCCAGCACCTCCACAAAACCGGCCACCGCCACACCCACGAAGAAGAAGCACATCAGCACGACCACAGTCATAATCACGATCACACCCACGGCCGCTCCCTCACCACCATCCGCGACCTCATCCAGTCCTCCAGCCTCGCCGCCGAAGTCAAAACCTTCGCCATCCAGACCTTCGAACTCCTCGGCGCCAGCGAAGCCAAGATCCACAACGTCGACATCGAAAAAATCCACTTCCACGAAATAGGCGCGGTAGACGCCATCGTCGACATCGTAACCGCCAGCGCAGGCATCCACGCGCTGAAGATCGACAAATGGTTTTGCTCTCCCCTCAACGTAGGCGGAGGCATGGTCGACTGCGCCCACGGCCGCTTCCCCGTCCCCGCACCCGCCACCGCCGACCTGCTCCGCGGCCTCCCCACCTACTCCGCGCACGTCGAAGAAGAGCTCGTCACCCCCACCGGCGCAGCCATCATCCGTGCTCTCGCCCCCACCTTCGCCCCACAACCACAGATGCGAGTCCAGCAAATCGGTTACGGCGCCGGAACCCGCAACTCCAAAGGCTTCCCCAACGTCCTCCGCCTCAATATCGGCGACACAACCGACTCCACCCAGGGCTCAGTCGCCGTTCTCGAAACCGCCATCGACGACATAAGCCCACAGATCCTCGCCTACGTCACCGAAACCGCCCTCCAACAAGGCGCACTCGACGTCATGTCCACCGCCGTCCAGATGAAGAAGGGCCGCCTCGGCACCCTCATCACCATCCTCGCCGACGACGACCACGTCCCCGCCCTAGAACAACTCCTCCTCCGCGAGACCAGCACCCTCGGCATCCGCATCCATCACGAGCGCCGCTCCTGCCTCGACCGCGCCCACACCACCGTCACCACACCCTACGGCGACATCCGCATCAAAATCGGCTCCCGCAACGGCGAAATCTTCAACGCCGCCCCTGAGTTCGAAGACTGCCGCACCGCCGCCGCCAAACACAACGTGGCCATCAAAACAGTCCAACAAGCCGCAACCTCCGCCTACCTCCAGACAAAGCAATGAAGGAAGTACAGCCTCAAATTCGAGTACCCATCCTTTCGCGTCGTATCGCGAAAGGATGGGGTATTCGCGAAGCGAACCGCACTCCACAGCACCGCCGAGACCTCTAAATAGCCAATGAACCCCTCCTCCCTCCTCGAACTCCTCGCTGAAGTCCAACGCGGCACGCTCTCTCCCGAATCCGCCTCACAGCGCCTCGCTAACCTCCCCTTCGAAGACCTTGGCCACGCCCGCATCGATCACCATCGCGGACTCCGCATCGGCCTGCCTGAAGTCATCTACGCCGCCGGAAAATCCCCCGCCCAAACCGCAGAAATCTTCGCTCGCATGGCCGCATCCGGCGCCGACGTCCTGGCCACGCGCGCCGACGACCCCACCGCCAAAGACGTCCTCACCGCAGTCCCCGCCGCCATCCACCACCCACAAGCTCGCGCCATCACCCTCCGCCAGTCCCCACACACCGAACCCAGGGGACACATCGCCGTCATCTGTGCAGGCACCAGCGATCTCCCCATCGCCGAAGAAGCCGCCATCACCGCCGAGCTCTTCAACACCCGCGTCACGCGCCTCTACGACGTAGGCGTAGCCGGTCTCCACCGCCTCCTCGCCGTCCGCGAGCAACTAACCACAGCCAACGCCGTCATCGTCTGCGCTGGCATGGAAGGCGCCCTTCCCTCAGTCGTCGGAGGTCTGGTCGGCGTCCCAGTCATCGCCGTTCCCACCTCAGTAGGCTACGGAGCCTCATTCGCCGGAGCCGCCGCCCTCCTCGGCATGCTCAACTCCTGCTCCCCCAACGTCACCGTCGTCAACATCGACAACGGCTTCGGCGCCGCTTACACCGCCACGTTGATCGCAAGAATGGCTCACAATTCCTAGCTGGCTTTGCAGACGCCGCACATATCCAGCTACAAAACCATCTCCACCTTCCCACTCAAGCATCCAATCGACTCTGGGAGGGCATGCTGATGGGTTAGGCTGACGATGCAGCCTACGCACGGGTACTGATACATCTAAGACGTCTTTGACACGAGCTGAACCGGCGTTGTTTTACGCTGTAAGTTACAGGAGATCGTAAGTTCCCCAGAGCTTCCGAGATCATAGTCAAAATCTTTCAACGCATTCAGAAAGACTTCCCTGCAATCTTCTCCATGTAATTCGATACAAATGTTTCGTACTTTGGAAAGCCACGATAAAGAGCTATCGCCAAAGACCTGCAACTCACCCCGTTCAATATCGACCTTCAGCAAATCTATGTCTCTTCCACCCGCCAGTTCCAAAAGGCTTGGGACGTCCCACGCATCAACGGTCGCCTCATCCTTCTCCCCTTCGCTCTCGCGTACCTGAGTTGCCCATTCAAGTCCATCGCCAAAGGCTCCTCGCGAAAGCACCAGCTTAGAACGCTTAGACCAAACCGCACCAAGCACGACCTTCGCCCTGTCTCCGTATGGGGCAAGGTTCTTGCAACACATTTCGAAATTGTCGGGATCTGGCTCAACAGCCACAACAGCGGCAGTTGGAAAACAGCTCAAAAAATATGCACTCGAATACCCAACGTTCGCGCCAAGATCCAGAATTAAACGTGGGGAAGAGATATTTCGCATGCAGGCGTATTCATCCTGTTGAAATATCTGATGAAAGACACTCATGTCGCTTGAACCACCCAAACGGGCGAAGACAGGATACTTTGCCCGGTGTGGCTTGATCTTCAGGTGTGAGGGCTGTTTAAGCCCGAGCGTTGTCCTCGTGCGATGGATAGCCAAAGTCACGGCACCCCCCCATCCAGCTGATTTGACCCAACAATGAACCGTTCCGGGAGCACGTACGATCTTTTTGACGATCTGCAACATGGTCGAATCAGCATATCAGTGTTTCAACGGACGAAAACCAATTCGTTGTTACAGCAGGACGGCTCCAGAGATAACGAGCTTAACAAAACGTTCTTCGCCGAAAGCTGATAAATATGCGATCCGGCCCGTTTGATGCCAATTTCGAAGCGACGAAACCGCAATAAGTAAATATTTCTAGACCATGACACGCCTCACAAAATCCGCATCTCACAACACGAACGAACTATCGCAGAACGGAGAAAATAAAAATGCTCATCCTTCTGATCGTCCTGATTCTGTTGTTTGGCTTCGGTGGTTACCGCATGGGTCCAGGTCTCGGCTACTACGGCGGAGGCGGCATCAGCCTCATCCTCACCATCGTCCTCATCCTCCTCCTTCTCAAACTCATTTAGCCAATGATTTAGCGTGGAGCCACATCCAAATAGGCTCCACGCAACCCAACACATTCTTCCTTGTCCCCGAATCCCCGCAGGACTAAACTCCTCCCATGCGCCGCGCAGCCCTCCGCCTTCTCGCCCCCATCTTCCTGCTCTTCCCTCTCGCCGCAAATGCACAGGACTGGGCCAAAGCCCGCCTCGAAGCCTCCCCTCGCCACCGCGAATACGTCCCCATCAAGCACGGCGACCGCACCGTCCAGACCTTCGTCGTCTACCCCGAGGTCAAGCAGAAGGTTCCCGTCGTCATCCTCATCCACGAGATCTTCGGCCTCTCCGACTGGGCCAAATCAATGGCTGACGACCTCGCCGCCGCTGGCTTCATCGTCGTCGCGCCCGATCTCCTCTCTGGCTTCGGCCCCAACGGCGGCGGTACAGACTCCTTCTCCGGCACCGACGCCATCACCAAAGCCGTCTCCGGCCTCAACCCCGACACCGTCACAGCCGATCTCGATGCCGTAGCCGACTTCGCTAAGAAGATCCCAGCCGGCAACGGCAAGATCGCCACCGCAGGCTTCTGCTGGGGCGGCGGCAAATCCTTCGCCTTCGCCACTCACCGCCGCGACCTCTCTGCCGCCTTCGTCTTCTACGGCCCGGGTCCCGCCGACGTCTCCACCATCACCGCACCCGTCTTCGGCTTCTACGCCGGCAACGACGCCCGCATCGGCGCCACCCTCCCCGCCACCATCGCAGCAATGAAGGCCGCCGGCAAACGCTTCGAACCCGTCACCTATGACGGAGCCGGACACGGCTTTATGCGCGCCGGGGTGGACCCCACCAACACCAATCCCGCCAACAAAACCGCCCGTGAACAAGGCTTTACCCGCCTCGTCTCGCTCCTCAGGGACATGAAAACCGCAAGCCTTCCCACCACCAGCAACAAAACACTCGCAAAGAAATCCACCCCAACCAAACCCGCCGTCTCCTGCCACAGCACAACCGAAATGGCTGCAATAATGTAAATGTGGCCGCCTCTCTCAACACCTCGCTTCAAGACCAGCTCGACCGCATCACACAGAACACTCGCGCCCTCGTCCAGCCCGAGCGCCTCGCCGTCTCCGAGCAGATGGTCTCCGATCTCTTCAGCACCGGCATCGAGGACCGCATCCTCCCCGTTGGCGCCCAAGCCCCATCCTTCACCCTCGAAGACGCCCGCACCGGCAAACCCGTACACTCCGCCGACCTGCTCGCCCTCGGCCCACTGGTCGTCAACTTCTTCCGCGGCCGCTGGTGCCCCTATTGCATCACCGAACTCGAAACCTGGCGCGAACTCCTCCCTCAACTCCGCGAGCGCGGAGCCCTGTTCGTCGCCATCTCCCCCCAGACCACACGCCAGAACAACTTCGCCCTGCAGCAGCACGCCCTCACCTTCCCGCTATTAGCCGATCCCGGCACCATCGTAGCCGAACAGTTTGGCCTCGCCTACAGCGTCCCTCCGGAGTACCGCCGTTATTACCAATCCATCCTCATCAACATCCCGTTCAACAACGCCGGCCTGAACTACCAAACCGCCACCGAAGCAAGCTGGCGACTCCCCCTCCCCGGCGTCTTCGTCATCGCGCAGGACAACACCATCCTCTTCAGCGAAGCCCACGCCGACTTCCGTGTCCGCCCAGAACCAGCCGACATACTCGCCGCACTCTAGCTCTTTTCCTCGCAAGAGCTTCCCTTGATGCGTACTCACGCCCGCACTGTGTAAAATGGCCCCCTGTAGGCTTCTACCCGAAAGCATCAGGAGATCATTACAAATGTCGAAGTTGACCCCAGGTAAACTCGCCGGACTGAAAGCCGTCTCGGACCAACGCGGAGTCATCGCCGCAGCCGCCATGGACCAGCGCGGCTCTCTTCAAAAGTCCCTCGCCAAAGAGCGCGGCGCCGCAGCCGATGCGCACGACCTCGAAGAGTTCAAGATTCTCGTCACCGAAGTACTCACCCGCCACGCCTCCGCCATCCTCCTCGATCCCGAGTACGGCCTACCCGCCTCCAAGGAGCGCAACGGCAAAGGACTCCTGCTCGCCTACGAGAAGACCGGCTACGACGCCACCACTCCCGGCCGTCTCCCCGACCTGCTCGACGTCTGGAGCGTCCGCCGTCTCAAGGAAGCCGGCGCCGACTGCATCAAAATTCTGCTCTACTACACCCCCTTCGAGAAGAGCGACGTCAACGACCTCAAGCACGCCTGGATCGAACGTATCGGCGACGAGTGCATCGCCCACGACATCCCCTTCTTCCTCGAATTCGTCGGCTACGATGCCCATGGCGGCGACGAAAAATCGGTTGAATACGCAAAAAAGAAGCCCGAGATCGTCTCCGGCTCCATGGCCGAATTCGGCAAGGCCCGCTATAACGTCGACGTTCTCAAAGTAGAGGTCCCCGTCGAGATGGCCTACGTCGAAGGCACGCGCTCCTTCAAAGGCGAAAAAGCCTACACCCGCGCGCAAGCCCTCCAGCACTTCCGCGACGCCGAGAGCATGACCCACAAGCCCTTCATCTATCTCTCAGCCGGCGTCTCTAACCCCGTCTTCATCGAAACCCTCGAACTCGCTGGAGAATCCGGAACGAAGTTCAACGGCGTCCTCTGTGGCCGCGCGACCTGGAAGGACGGCATCGCCATCTACGCCAAGCAGGGTGCCAACGCCTTCCGCGACTGGCTCGAAACCACTGGCGTCGAAAACATCACCAACGTCAACAACGGCCTAAAAGCCGCCAGCCCCTGGTACTTAAAATTCGGAGCCACCAGCCTGGAGGCGCTCGGTTAACTGTCATCGTTGCGCTGTTATTCAGCCCAAACCATCATGCATTTTGTGCATGATGGTTTGTGTTTTAAGGGAGCGTAGTCTCACGCGATAAATCAACCGACGTACCTTAAGGCTATCTTAAGCAAGCCTTGGTATCGTCCCCTCAGATGATCCGCAGACCAGCAAGGCACGTCCTTCTTCTATCTTTTCTGCTTACGCCCTTCCCCGCGCCATCACAAACTCCAGAAGCCACACTTCCTACCGGCACGCCTCTTCCGGTCATGATCGAAAAGCATCTACCCATGCGCGTCGGCCAGCCCATCCACGCGCAACTCATCTACCCCGTCTACGCCGACAACACACTCATCCTGCCTGAGAAAACTATCCTCACCGGCACTGTCATAGAGTTGCGTTCCAACCACTCCCGGCGAATCAACGCCCGTATCAACGGCGACTTCACTCCTTACCGCATCCCTGTCGTCCGATTTACCCAGATGCTCCTCGCCGACGGAACCTCACTTTCACTCACAACCAGCACTGCCACGGATGGTGCGCCTCTCCTCCGCCTGGTGGCGCCTCCTCCCCGTAAGGGAGGCTTCATCCGAACACAATGGGACTACGGAGTTCAGGTTCTCCATACCGAAATCGCCATCTTCACCGCGCCTGAAAAAGGTGATCGTCTGTTGCAACTCTTCTACCACCAGCTCCCCTATCACCCCCAGCGCATCGAAAATGGCACAGCCTGGACCGTAGAAATTGCAGCTCCCCTCACGATCCCCCCTCAACCTGTTCAAGCCTCTACATCCACCGATCCAGCAAAATCAACTCCCCCACCAATCAAAACTGACGAAAACGGCCGCCCCACCTGGACAATCAATGCCTACCTCGGAGATCAGCTAACCTCGGCTACGGCAAAGTCAGGTCAGCCTATCCACGCAGTTGTCGCGGAACCCGTCTACAACCCGGACCACACCATCGCCGTACCCCAGGGCGCGACCATCATCGGCGCAATCACCCAGGCCAAGCCTGCACGTTACTTCGCCCGCGGCGGAAACCTCGGCTTCGACTTCAAACAGATCATCCTGCCCGACGGCCACACTCAAAACGTCCAGGTCGCTCTCACTGGTGCCGACTCCGCATCCACAGCCGATCTTGCCATGAATTCCGAAGGCAAGGTCACACCCAAACCTCAGGACAAGATAGTCGTCCCGCTACTCCTCATCTTCCTCGCTAGCCGTCCTCTAGACCACGATGACGATAGCGGCAGCGTCGCAGGCAAAAACTTTATCGGAGCCAACGGTTTCGGCCTCGTCGGCAATATCATCGGTCTCGCGGGAGGCGCACCCAAAGTAGCCTCCGGCATCGGATTCTACGGTGCTGCCACCGCCTTTTACCGCCGCTGGATCGCGCGCGGTCACGAAGTCACCTTTGCCAAGGACACCCGCCTCGTCCTTCAAACCACGCCTCGCAGCGCAGCCGTCCTCAAACCGGAGTCCCGCTAGAAGCCTTCCTGAAGGCCAACGTCGCACAGCGTACCTTCAGCCCTAATCCGTCACGTACAGAGTCGTACGCGACTCGCCCCCCATCTTGTCGCAGTCATCTTTGTCTTCGCTCACGGTTCAAGGTGAACTTAGTTACTCCCACTCAATCGTCCCCGGCGGCTTCGACGTAATGTCATAAACCACACGATTAATCCCTCGCACTTCACTCACAATCCTGCTAGAGATCGTACGCAAAACCTCATATGGCAGCGGAGCCCAATCCGCCGTCATGCCATCTTCGCTCTCCACCGCCCGCACAGCACATGTATTCGCATAAGTCCGCTGGTCTCCCATCACACCCACGCTCTTCACCGGCAGCAGCACAGCAAAGCTCTGCCACACCTTCCGATATAGTCCAGCCTTCTTGATCTCATCAACGACGATCTGATCGGCCTCCTGCAGAATCTTCACTCGCTCCGCGGTCACCTCACCGAGAATCCGCACCGCCAATCCCGGCCCCGGAAACGGCTGCCGCTCCAGAATCTCCTCTGGCATTCCGAGATCACGCCCAATCCGCCGCACCTCGTCCTTGAACAGATCGCGCAGCGGCTCAATCAGCTTCAGCTTCATGTCCTCCGGCAATCCACCCACATTGTGGTGGCTCTTGATCGTATGCGAAGGTCCATGCACACTCGACGACTCGATCACATCCGGATAGAGCGTCCCCTGCACTAGCCACGCCACCTCTTCGCCCGAGCTCTTCTCCGCCTGAAAGATCTTCGCCGCCTCATCATCAAACACTGCGATGAACTCGTTTCCAATCACCTTCCGCTTCTGTTCCGGATCGGTAACGCCAGCCAGCTTCGTCAAAAATCTCTCACTCGCATCCACCGCCACGACGTTGAGCCCCAGCCCCTCACGCATCGTCTTCTGCACCTTCGCAAACTCTTCCTTGCGCAGCACACCGTTATTCACAAAGATGCAAGTCAGCCGGTTCCCAATCGCCTTCGCTACCAATACCGCCGCAACCGACGAATCTACACCGCCACTCAGCCCACAAATAGCATGGCCATCACCCACCTGCGCCCGTACTCGTTCCACCGTCGCCTGGATGAAATGTTCCGGAGTCCAGTCCTGCTCCGCACCACAAATATCCAGGCAAAAATTCTTAAGCAACGCCATCCCCTGCGGAGTATGCGCCACTTCAGGATGAAACTGTACAGCCCAGATCTTTCGCTCTTCATTTGCAATCCCAGCCACAGCATTCGAAGTCTTCGCCGTCAGCACGAACCCATCAGGCAGAGCCTTCGCCTCATCGCCATGCGACATCCAGACATCCATCGTCTCAGGAAGCCCACGAAACAGCGAAGTCTCGCGCACCACGCTCACCTGCGCATGCCCATACTCGCGGGCCGGAGCCGACTCCACCTTGCCACCAAGATGATGCACAACAAACTGCAGCCCATAACAAATCCCCAGCACAGGCGCACCCAACTCAAGCACCGCCGGATCAGCCGCCGGAGCATCCGCGTCGTAAACAGAGCAAGGCCCACCCGAAAGAATCACACCCTTCGGATTCAGTGCCTTCACCTGTTCCAGTGGAACTGTACAAGGCAGCACAACGGAAAAAACATTGAACTCACGAATACGCCGAGCGATCAGCTGCGTATACTGCGACCCAAAATCCAGAATGACGATCGTTGAAGTGTCCACACATCCAGTGTAAATGCGAGCGTGACAACCGCCGGGTCCTTGGCTAATTCGGATCCTTCTGACGGGTGCTTTGTACCCCGGTCACAATCCCAATTCCCGCCAGAATAATCCCACCGGCCACAATGTACGCCTGAGGAATGTGCATAAGATGGGCCAGATACCCCAGCCCAACGATCAGGATTAGATATCCAACCGCATAAATTGCAAATGACATTTTCGTTCTCCGGGAGAAAAGTCCAGCATCTGTCATCATCAGATGCAAAATTCTCATCTACCCGGCAGACAAATTCTCATTTCTTTCATAAGCCCGCCATAGCTCCAGATAAGCCACAAGCCGCGCCACATGAAAGAAATCCGACGCCACCAGATAAAGCACCGACACCCCAACCCACCACCACATCAAAAACCCCGGCGTAGTCACGTTCTCAAACGGCAGCGGAGTCGCCGAAAACACCATCGCCAGCACGATCAGCGCAATCTTGACGATCCCCATCACCAGGTTGATCTCCACCAGCTTCGCCTTCAGCGGCCCCAGCCGAAACGCCGCAGCCAGGCTCTCCCACACCCCCAACCCTCTCAGCATCCCCAGTAGCGGAGCCACGCTCAGCGCCCAACTGACCACCGCCCACAGCGTAAACAATCCCAGCGTAGCCACAATCACCAGCGCGAAGTAGCCCACCAGATTCGGCTCACCTCCCACGCTCAGCCGCTCCAGAATCGCAATGCGAGCTGCCCACTGCACACACAGAAACCACACCGCGAAGCTCCCACCCAAAGCCACCATCCGCAAAGCCTGTAGCGCCATCAACGTCATCGGCCGGGCATACAGCCTGCTATCCGCCCGCCGCAACACCACTGTCCTTCCCAGCGAAGACACTACTACCCAGCCCACCAGCAGCAGCGGCCCCAGCCACACCACCACCTGCCAAACCGGAGGCCACAGCGCCGACGACGTCTGTGCCACCGTCGCCGCGGCGCCCATCGGATCGAACACCGTCATCCGCTGCAGCGCCGCGATATCCACCGGCGTAGCATTCAGAATCTTTACCGCCTCATGCCACAACAGCAGTAGCGCCGGAATTCCATACAGCCAGCGCCACAGCACCTCCAGCGCCGTCAGCGAAGGCCGCCTCCAGCACTCAGACAGCGTATGCACAAACGACTGCGTTCCCCGCACCGTCCCCGCAGCAACAACAACTCCGTCTTCCCGTAATCGCTCCACTACTTCACCACAAGATTTACAAGCTTGCCCGGCACCACAATTATCTTCACAACCGTCTTGCCCTCAATTCGAGCCTTCACCTTCTCATCCGCAAGCGCAGCCGCCTTCACCGTAGCCTCATCGCTTCCAGCCGGAACCTTCACCACATTCACCAGCTTGCCGTTCACCTGCACCGGGATCTCCATCTCGCTCTCCCGCGCAAGCTCTTCATCAGCCACCGGCCAAGCCGTGCGGAAGACAACGCCGTTGCCGCCAATCTGCTCCCACATCTCCGTAGCAAAAAACGGCGCAAACGGAGCCAGCAGCAACACCAGATTACGAAACACCTCAGCGATAGCCCCCGGCGAAACCTCACCCGAATCCATCGCAGGCTCCGCCGCTACAAGCTCATTGATCAGCGTCATAATCGCGGCAATCGAAGTATTGAAGTGCCACCGTCCACTGAAATCCTGCGTTATCTTCGCAATCGTCTGGTGAAGCTTCCGCAGAACCTTCTGCTCCGTCTCAGAGCCAGTCCCTTCTTGCGAACCAGCCGAGCGAACGATCTCGGTATACTTCGTCACCAACCGATGCACTCTACCCAAAAACCGGCTGATGCCCGCAACGCCTTCTTCCTGCCACTCAAGGTCACTATCCGGCGGAGCAGCAAACAATGCATACATCCGCGTAGCATCCGCTCCATATCGCTCAATCATGTCGTCAGGCGAAACCACATTGCCCTTCGACTTCGACATCTTCGCGCCATCCTTGATCACCATGCCCTGCGTAAACAGCCGCTCCGCAGGCTCATCATTCTTGATCAAGCCAAGGTCGCGCATCACCTTCGTCCAGAACCGCGAGTAGATCAAATGCAGAATCGCATGCTCCACGCCGCCAATGTACTGATCAATCGGAAACCAGTAATTCGCTTTCTCCGAATCAAACGGCACGTTTGAATTTGAAGCATCCGTATACCGATAGAAGTACCAGCTCGAGTCAACGAACGTGTCCATCGTATCTGTCTCACGCCGCGCAGGCCCTCCACATACAGGACAAGTCGTATTCACAAACGAATCCACCCGCCCCAGCGGAGACCCACCCTGCTGCGTAATCTCGATCTGCGGAGGCAACACAACAGGCAAAGAACTCTCTGGCAGCGCCACAACGCCCCCCGGCTCTACTCCCGCATGTCCGTTCTCGCAATACACCATCGGGATCGGCGTACCCCAATACCGCTGACGGCTCACACCCCAGTCCTTCAACCTATATGTAACCGTAGCCGTACCAAATCCCTTCGACTGCGCAAACGCCGCCATCTTCTGCTGCGCCTCAGCGCATCCCAGCCCAGACCACTCACCCGAGCCAATCAGCACAGCATCCTCTTCAGCCGTATACGGCAGCTCCGGTTCCTCTCCACCAGCCTTAGGCGCAATCACCCGTCGCACCTCCAGCCCGTACTTCTGCGCAAACTCAAAATCCCGCTCATCATGCGCCGGAACGCTCATAATCGCGCCCGTTCCATAATCCGCAAGAATGTAGTTCCCCACCCATATCGGCACCAGCTCGCCATTAAACGGATTCACCGCAAACCGCCCCGTATTCACGCCATGCTTCTCAATGGCACCCACATCCCCAGCCTCGCGAGCCTTCTGCTGCTCCGCGAGCAACCCATCAATCTTCGCCGCGAGCTCAGCATCCTCCGCCGCAAAAGCCTTCGCCACCACATGCTCCGGAGCCAACTGTACCGAAGTAGCCCCAAAGATCGTATCCACCCGCGTAGTAAACACAGTAATCTTGCGCGAGTCTTCTCTTCCCTCTTCCCTCTTCCCTCTTCCCTGCTCTACAGCAAAGTCGACCAAAGCCCCCTCACTCCGGCCAATCCAGTTCCGCTGCATCGTCCGGACCTTCTCCGGCCAGCCCTCCAGCTTCTCCAACCCATCCAGCAGTTCATCCGAGTACTTCGTAATCCGCAAAAACCACTGCGTCAGATCCCGCTGCTCGACAATCGTGTCCTCATGCCGCCAGCATCGCCCATTGACGACCTGCTCATTCGCCAGCACCGTCTGGCAATCCGGACACCAGTTCACCTTGCTCTTCTTCCGATAAGCCAGCCCGGCTTCAAACATCTTCACAAAGAACCACTGGTTCCACCTGTAGTACTCCGGCAAACAAGTCGTAACCTCGGTAGCCCAGTCGTAGCTCAACCCCATGCGCTGCATCTGCTTCCGCATCGCCGCAATATTCGCCAGCGTCCACTCACGCGGAGGCGTATTGTTCTTCAGCGCAGCATTCTCCGCAGGCAAACCAAACGCATCCCACCCCATCGGGTGCAGCACGTTATACCCGCGCATCCACATGTGCCGAGCCAGAGCGTCGCCAATCGCATAGTTCCGCACATGCCCCATGTGCAACTGCCCACTCGGATAAGGCAGCATTTCGATGCAATAAAACTTCGGCTTGCCCGAATCGTGCCCTTCAGCCTTATACAACGAAGCATCCGCGTCCCACCGCGCCTGCCACTTCGGCTCGATCTCCGCCGGGTTATACCTCAGCGGCTGGTTCCCACCAGCGGGGGCATTGTCGTTCATATCAGCGGTTTTCCCGTCATTTACACGCAAAGTTGTGTCGGACATATTACTTTGATTGTACCCGCCCTGTCCCTCCACCGAAACTCCAAGCCCCTACGCTTGCATTGCACCCCTCAAATCTCTATACCTAATCGCACCCAGCAAGTGGACATCAAACCCAACAGAATCGAGACTCAACCCGTGGACAAACGAGAATTCCTCAAAACCTCCGGCGCACTCGTCACCGGCACCCTACTCTCCCGTTACGTTCACGCGGACCCTCAATCCCCAACACCCCGCACCAACTGGGCCGGAAACTACACCTTCCACACCAACAATCTCCACCAGGCCGCGACCGTCGAAGAGGTCCAGCAAATCGTCAAAAGCTGCACCAAACTCCGAGCCCTCGGCGCGCGCCACTCCTTCAACGGCATCGCCGACAGCACCGAAAACCAGATCTCTCTCAAGCAACTCAATCAGATAGACCTCGACGCCAAATCCCACACCGTCACCGTAGGAGCCGGCGTCACCTACGGCCAACTCGCCCCGTACATCGACTCCCGAGGCTTCGCCGTCCACAACCTCGCCTCGCTCCCCCACGTCTCCGTCGTCGGAGCATGCGCCACCGCCACCCACGGCTCCGGCAGCAACAACGGCAACCTCTCCACCGCCGTCTCTGCCATCGAGTTCGTCGCCGCTGATGGCTCCATCCACCATCTCTCCCGCGCCAAAGACGGCGACCAGTTCCTCGCCGCCGCCGTCAATCTCGGAGCCCTCGGCATCATCACCCGCATCACCCTCGACGTCCAGCCCACCTTCCAGGTCGCCCAATCCGTCTACGAAAACCTCTCCATCTCGCAGCTCGAACACCACCTCGACGAGATCTTCCTCAGCGGCTACAGCGTCAGCCTCTTCACCGACTGGCAAAACCATCGCATCACCCAGGTCTGGATCAAGCGCCGCCTCGATCACGGCGCATCCACAACCTTCGCTCCCGAGTTCTTCGGAGCCAAACTAGCCACAAAAAAACTCCATCCCCTCGCCGGACACTCCGCCGAAAACTGCACCGACCAGCTCGGCATCCCCGGCCCCTGGTACGAGCGCCTCCCCCACTTCAAGATGAACTTCACCCCCAGCAGTGGCGCCGAACTTCAAACCGAATACTTCGTCCCCCGCGACCACGCCTACCAGGCCATCCTCGCCGTCGAACAACTCCGCGACCACATCACCCCCCACCTCTTCATCACCGAACTCCGCACCATCGCCGCCGACAACCTCTGGATGAGCATGGCCTACCAGCGACCCTCCATGGCCATCCACTTCACCTGGAAGCCCGAGTGGCCCGACGTCCAAAAAATCCTCCCCCTCATCGAAGAGAAACTAGCCCCCTTCAACGCCCGCCCCCACTGGGCCAAGCTCTTCACCACTCCACCCGCAACCCTCCACGACCTCTACCCAAAGATGCCCGCCTACCAGGCCCTACTCAAGCAGTACGACCCTCAAGGCAAATTCCGCAACGAATTCATCAACACCAACATCTACGGCAGCTAGTCGCTACCATACCCGGCACCGACAAGACATCTCCGTGACAACTCACACCACTTCCAGGTGTAATCTCAATCTGCCGTAGTGCTACCGAAAAGCACGTGGGTCTGTGCTTTACGGATAAGCCGGGGTAGTCGATATGCGTTCTCGCTCAAAGATACTCTGGGCGTGTTCCACCCTCATGGGTCTTGTTCTGACCTCCTGCGGAAGTGGAGGATCAATCCCTGCACCTACGCCGGACTTTTCCTTATCGGCCACCCCAACAACCGTCACTCTTTCTCCAGGTGGAACATCACAGCAAATCAGCATCAACGCCACCCCAAAAAACGGCTTCACCAGTATGGTAGCCGTCACAATCACTGGCTTGCCCAGCGGAGTCACAGCGCAACCGGCCACGCTCACCCTAACTCCCGGAACCGTACAAGCCATAACGTTGACAGCCTCCGCAGCCGCAACGATTGGCAGTACGATGCTTACCTTCACCGGCACCTCGGGAACGCTCTCCCATAACGCCACCGTATCCGAAACCATCTCCCCACCAGCCGACTTCACTCTGTACTCTGTCCCCAACCTCGCTCACCATCACCGTCGGAGCAACGGGATCTCCTGTCAGCATCACCGCCAACCCAATCAACTCCTTCGCCGACACCGTCGAAGTCGCCATAGAAGGTCTTCCTGCTGGCGTAACGGCAAACCCTTCAACCCCACCCCTCGCTCCCGGGACCGCACAGAACGTAACGCTCACCGCCACACCTGCCGCACTCGCAAGCACCTCGACCGTCACATTCATAGGCACCTCCGGCAGCCTCATGCGCTCCGCTTCACTCGCCTTGACCATACAAGCCGCACCAATAACCACTGCGCTCGACGTAACCACCTTTCACTACGACATCGCGCGCGACGGACTCAACCCACAAGAAACCATCCTTACGCAGAGCAACGTAAACTCCGCTCAATTCGGCAAGATCGGCTTCGACGCAGTCGACGGTAAAGTCGACGCACAACCTCTCTACCTCGCCAACGTCACGATTGCGGGCCAGCAACACAATGTCCTCTACGTAGCAACAGAGCACGCCAGCGTCTACGCCTTCGATGCCGACACCGGCGCTCAACTCTGGAAGACCTCAGTCCTCGGCAACTCCGAAACGACCAGCGACAATCACAACTGTTCCCAAATCAGCCCCGAAATTGGAATCACCTCCACTCCCGTCATCGATCGCAAACAAGGGCCAAACGGCACACTCTTCACCGTCGCCATGAGCAAAGACTCCACCGGCGCATATCACCAGCGCCTGCACGCGCTCGATATCACCACCGGTGCCGAAATAACCGGCAGTCCAACCGAAATCTCCGCAACCTATCCCGGCACCGGCGACAACACCCAAAACGGCAACGTAGTCTTCGACCCCGCCCAATACGCCGAACGAGCCGCACTTCTCCTCCTCAACGGCAACATCTACATGGGCTGGACCTCGCACTGCGACATCGGCCTCTACACCGGCTGGGTCATGGCCTACAGCGAGTCAACCCTCCAGCAAACGCAACTCTTGAACCTCACACCCAACGGCCACGAAGGTTCCATCTGGATGAGCGGCGGCGGAATAGCAGCCGACAGCCAGGGCTACATCTACCTCCTCGATGCAAACGGAACCTTCGACTTAGCTCTCGACGCCAACGGCTTCCCCACAAAAGGCGACTACGGCAACGCCATAGTCAAGCTCTCGACCACCGGCAAACTCGCAGTAGCCGACTACTTCGAGATGTACAACACCGAATCAGAATCCAACGAAGACCTCGACCTTGGCTCCGGCGGCCCACTGCTCCTGCCCGACCAGACCGACGCAAACAACATCGTCCATCACCTCATCGTCGGCGCAGGCAAAGATAAAAACATCTACCTCGCCGACCGCGACAATCTAGGTAAATTCAATCCCGCCACCGACCCCATGGACAGCAACATCTACCAGCAGCTCACCGGAGCAATGGCTGGCCTCGTCTACTCCACACCTGCCTACTTCAACGGCGTCCTCTACTACGCAGCCGACGGAGATACCCTGAAAGCCTTCCCACTGACAAATGCACAGCTCGCCCTCACCCCATCCAGTCAAACCACGATCAAATTCCCGCACCCCGGCCCTACACCATCCATCTCCGCCAACGGTACCCAGAACGGTATTGTCTGGGCCCTCGAATCCAGCCTCTCCAGCCCAGGCGTCCTTCATGCTTACGACCCAGCGAACCTCGCACACGAGTTCTACAACAGCAACCAAGCCGCCAACAGCCGAGACAGCTTCGGCAACGGAAACAAATTCATCACACCCATGATCGTGAACGGCAAAGTCTACGTCGGAACTCAAAACGGCGTAGCCATCTTCGGACTGCTGCCAACTACCCCATCGCCAGCATCCGCAGCACATTCCCGAGCGAATCCGCGGTAAATCCCCACAAAGAAAACTTCTTCGCTCGCCTCCTTTTTTTTTAGATTGACTATCTAACCGGTTAGATAGTATAAACATTGCCAACAAGATGAGAGGAGCGCAAGTCAATGCGCGAAGCCACCACTAAAACCGCTCTTTCAAAGCCAATCACCCACCAAATCGGTGGCCATCTCGCACTCGACTTCTGCAACACAGCCGGTGAGCACCTCGCCGACCACCCCGACGAAATGTTCCTGGACTGGGAATCCTTCATCCGCTGGACAGTTCAAGCGGGCATGATCGCCCCTGAAACCTACCCCGAACTCCTGCGACACCCCTCCCCAATCAATAAGATCCTTCAACTCCGCGAAGCAATCTACCGCGTAGGCCTTGCAATCGCCCACGGCGACCGCATCCCCCAATCCGATCTCCTCGCCATTCACTCACAAGCCGCAACATCGAAACCAACCATCGTCAACAGCCGCCACGGTCTGCATTGGCAACCCGACCCATCCCGCGCATCAGCCCAACTGCGCGCACTCCTCGCCAGCGAGGCGCTGTCTCTGTTCTGCTCTCCTCGGTCCTCTCGCATAGGCATCTGCGAGGGCGGACAGTGCGGTTGGCTTTTTCTCGACGACAGCCGCGGCAAACGCAGACGCTGGTGCGACATGAAAGATTGCGGCAACCGAGCAAAAGCCCGTCGATATTACTTGCAACAACACCAAAGCAAATGAAGCCCCAACCATTCTTTTGAAAAGAAGGGACCATCCATGACCCGACTAGTTTCGATACTCGCAGCGAGCCTTCTATTCACCTACACGGCCACAGCGCAAAACAAACCGTCGACCGAGCAAAAAATAGCCGACTTCGAATCTGCCTTGGGGCAAGCGATGATTCACAAGGACGTCGCAACCCTCTCGAACCTGGTAGCCGATGATTGGACCATCCAAAACGATAGCGGCGCCATGGGCACAAAAGCCGGATTCATCGACGACGTGAAATCCGGCGCACTCGTCGTCACCACTTTCAAACTCCACGACCTTCGCATTCATGTACTCGGCAACGTCGCTTTCGTCCAGGGCTTCGACGACGAAGAGAGTTCTTACAAAGGGAAACCCAGCAACGGAACCTACAACTGGCTCGATGTCTGGGTAAACCGTGACGACCACTGGGTCTCTGTCGCAACCCAGCTAACCAGGGTCGGCACTAAAAAGTAGTCAACACAATTGAGTGTCTGCGGACGCTACCGTGCCGCCAGCGTCCGCAGCACTCCAACATTCCTTGCCTCATCCCCCGGCGAATCCACCGGCGTCTCCGCGATAAAAGCCGCGTGAGCAAAGCGCGCATCATGCAGCAGCCGCCGAAACGCCTCCGCCCCAATCGTCCCCTCGCCAATATGCTCATGCCTATCCAGCTTCGAGCCCATCGCGGCCTTTGCATCATTGCAGTGCCACACCTTCACCGCATCGAACCCAACCGTCGACTCCACCAGCTTCATCGTCTCGATATACCCATCCGCCGAAACAATGTCATACCCGGCCACATGCACATGGCATGTATCCAGACACACCGCCACCGGAGCGCAAGCCTTCAAACACTCCACCAATTCCGCCACCTGCTCCAGCTTTCCACCCAGCGAGAACTCCGCCCCCGCCGTGTTCTCAATCAAAATCTTAAAGTTCTTCCCGCTGAAATCGATCCCATCAATCGCCCGCTCAATCGACTGCGCAGCCAGCGTCAATCCCTGCTCCCGCGTCAGCCCCTTCCAGCTCCCCGGATGCAGCACCAGAAACTCCGCCCCCAGAGCAAGCGCCCGCTCCACCTCTCCCCGAAACGCCGCCGTTGAGTTCTCCCTCACGCTCTCCGTCTGGCTGCAAAGATTAATCAGATAGCTCGCATGCACCGCCACCGGGCCCACATCATGCTGCGCCCGCAACTCCTGCATCTTCGCCGCATCCGCAGCCTTCACCGGCGAAGCCTTCCACATCCGCGGGCTAGCCGAAAATATCTGGAACGTATTCGCCCCCGCCTCCACCGCACGCCCCACCGCAGTCCAAACCCCGCCGCTCGTCCCTACATGCACGCCAATTCGTTTCTTCGTCAAAGCAACCATCCCCCAAGCCTACCGCACCGATCCCAGAATCTGCACCGTCTCCTCGTTCTGGTTTCCTTCTAAAAAACACTCATTATCAAATTGCTTGACATTCATAGTCGCGGGCAATAATGTGCCCTGATAATTTAAGAGGTTCCAAAATGTATAACTTTCTACGGGCAGGCCTCGTCGGCACTGTTCTGTTGATTTCTACTGCCTACTCCCAGACGGCTCTCGAAAACAACGAAATTCTCTCAAACGGTGGCCTCCTGCACTCGCTGCTGGCCAAGCCTGTCATCGGCCAGCCCTACTCCGCAATTCAGGTCAGCAGCACAAAGCAGCAACTCGCCGGAGGCACTAACATAACCCACAAAGGACATCACTTCGTGGCCCGCGACGCCTCGGGACGCATCCGTGTAGAAATGCGTATAACCAAAGCCGCTGACGATCAACCCGAAGAGATGCTCGTCTACGTAATCGACCCCGAAGCCCATACATTTACCACCTGGGTCACTGGCCCCGGCGCTAACAAGGACGCGGCCGTCGCAAAAATCCCTGCTGAAAAATCCAACACGGCCAAGCCGGCCTCCTCCCGGCCCGGCGAAGACAATCGTCCCCAGCCCATCATCACGACCGAATATCTCGGCACTGATATTCTCCACGGCCTTCCTGTCTCCGCCTTCAAAACTACGACCATCGTTCCCGCCGGCCGCTCAGGCAACGACGCACCAATCACCAAAACCCACGAAGTCTGGACCTCGTCTGACATGAAACTGATTATGAAGGAGCGATGGGAAGACCCACGCACAGGGGAGCGCACCGTCTCCCTGGAAAATTTCTCACGCGCCGACCCTGACCCGTCCCTCTTCCTCCCACCAGCCGATTACACCGTCAAGAGCGTCATGCAAACCCTGAAGGACCTCGAAGAAAAGCTCAGCGCATTCCAGAACTGACTGACAACAAGACCCAGAGTAAACTCACCCTAGCAATCAGAAAGGGACAGTCAATTATGCCCGAACCCCAAAGCTTCAAAAATCACGGCCGCCTCGATCCAGCCATGCACTTCTTCGTCTTTCCCGTCCTCCTTATCAATTTCATCGTCACCATCACGATCGCCATCCAACACTGGCATCATCATCGCAACATTCATCTCTGGTGGGTCGTCGTCTCCGCCGCTCTCGTCGTTCTCGCCATGAAGTCCCGCATCAACGACCTCAAGGTGCAGGACCGCATCATCCGCCTCGAAGAGCATCTCCGTCTCGCGTCTCTCCTCCCACCCGCCGACCTCGCCCACATCCAGGAGCTCGACATCAAGCAGATCATCGCCCTGCGGTTCGCCTCCGACGCCGAGCTTCCCGCCCTCGTCCACAAGACCATCACCCAGGGCCTCGAACCCAAAGCCATCAAACAAAACATCGCCAACTGGCGTGCCGACAACCACCGCGTCTAGCCACAGGCAAACTTCCCCGCAATTCTCATGTAAAACTTAGCCACACTCCACATCGCTCAATGAGGTCGAATGAACGCAAAAAATGGAGCTCTGGTTCGCATCGGAGCCTTGGAACTGAATTTCCTCCTCGACGAAACGCAAGGTTCAAATGACCTTGTAATGTTTGAGATGACAGTCCCCTCAAACTCCCGTGTTCCGGTTCCTCACTACCATAAGGATGTCGACGAGGTCATGTACGGCCTCGAAGGGACCTTCACCATGACGGTCGATGACGAAAAGCACGAACTCGGACCCGGCGACTCTCTCTTCGTCGGCCGCGGACGTATCCACCACTTCACCAACACATCTCCATCAACAGCACGCGTCTTAGTCGTACTGAACCCGGGATCCATCGGAAGAAAATACTTCGAAGAAGTTGCCCAGGAGATCAACGTCCCAGGAAAACCTGATCTGGCCAACGTGGAGAAGATCATGCTCCGCCACGGACTCATTCCAGCCTGACCGATCATCCCTTGCCCATGACGCTCCGAATCAAAAAGGCGGCCCTCAGGCCGCCTTTTTGCACCATCAACCACTCAATACCCAACCGAGAAATAGCCCTTCCGATGCGCTGGCTTCTCCAGTTCATCCACCAGAGCAATCGCATAATCCGCAAACGAGATCTTGCTCTCGCCCTTGGCATCCGAAACCAGTTCCTTCGTCCCTAGCCGGAACTTGCCCGTCCGCTCACCCGGCACAAAATAAGCCGCAGGGCTCAAATAAGTCCAGTCGATATCCGAAGCCTGCAACACGCCCAAAGCCTTCTCATGCGAAGTAGCAATCGGCAGATACTCCGCCGGCAAATAGCCCGACTTGATCAGCGTCGTCCCCGGAGCAACCTCCAACAAACCAGCGCCGCCGACCACAACCAACCGCGGCCCACCAGCCTTCTTCACCGCCTCAATCTCCCGCTTCGTCACGTCGACCAGCGCATCTGTTTTGTCCGCAGGCGGCTGATACGCCGACACCACGGCATCCGCGCCCTTGATGATCTCGGCAATCTTATCCACGTTCGAAAGATCATCCGTCTTCGCCGTCACGCCCGGCTTATCCTTCAACGAATCCACCTTCCGAGCCACTCCAGTCACCTTGTGACCACGCGCCAGCAATTCCTTCACAATCTCACTGCCCGAATTTCCAGTTGCTCCATAAACGACGACATTCATGACCATTTCTCCTTTGACCAAAAAATCAAGTCATTAAAACAGATGCGCCCGACCTTTCGTCGGACGCAATTTTTAACAACAAATGTCGTTTATCTCTTGTAAGCTACTGATTAATAAACGTCTCGCTGATAGCGTTTCTGCTTCTTCATCGCCGCCAAATACTCCGCGGCATGCTCCAGTGTCCCATTCGACCCCTTCGCGATCACATCCAGCAGTGCCGTCTCAACGTCCTTGGCCATACGCGTAGCATCGCCGCAAACGTAGAAGTAAGCACCACGCTCCAGCCACTGATAAAGCTCCGCACAGTGCTCCTGCATCTTGTCCTGAACGTAAACCTTATTATGCTGATCGCGCGAGAAAGCCGTATCCAGCCGCTTCAGCACGCCATCCTTCACCATGCCCTGCAGCTGATCCTTATAGAGAAAGTCCATCTTCTCCCGCTGTTCACCGAAGAACAGCCAGTTATCTCCCGGCGCACCCGTAGCCTGCCGCTCCTCCAGAAACGCGCGAAACGGAGCAATCCCAGTACCCGGCCCGATCATAATCACCGGAGCCGAATTATCCTCCGGCAGCCTGAAGTTCGCATTCGAGTGCAGGAAGATCGGCAACGTCTCCCCAACACCAGCGCGATCCCCCAGATGCCCACTAGCAACACCCTGCCGGCTCCGCCCATGCGAGTCATACCGAATCACGCGCACGGTCGTCTGCACATTGTCCTGATGCATCGCCTGGCTCGAAGCGATCGAGTACATCCTCGGCGTCAACCGCTGCAGCACGTTGAACAACTGTTGCGGCTCCGTCACCACACCCGGAAAATCCGTCGCCAGATCGACAAACTCCCGCCCCCAGCAATACTCCTCAGCGCGAGCCTTATTATCCGGCCCAACCATCACCTTCAGCCCCTCAACCTCCGGAGCCAGCTTCGCATACTGCCCCACGCTTCCACGCGCCAGCTTGCCAATCCCCAACCGCGTCCGCAGCGCCTCTTCCAGACTGATCTCGACCTTGTAGTGGTCCAGCACGCGCTCATCGCCCTTATACCCAAGAGCCTTCAGCACATCCTCCACGGCCTCAGGGCGGTTCTCCGGAATAATCCCAACCGCATCCCCGGGCGTATAGGTCATGCCTTCTTCCAGCGTCAACTCAACATGGCGCGTCTCTTTCTCCGACCCTTCACCCGTCAACAGGTAGTTCACCCGGACATAGGACAGATACGGATTGTTACGCGTGTACTTTTGGGCGTGACCCGCCGCCGTCTTAGCTTCCTGCTCAATCACTTCGCTCATACTTATATGGTAAAACGTATCCCCACCAAATGCCTACTTAAGGCCCAAACACAAACACTTATTTGGATCTAAACGTTGGTATACGTCGTCATCCTAAACGCAGTGAAGGATCCCTGTATTTCGCCTTTGCCCTTGCCGTTGCCTGTTCTTTAAACCGCTCTCAAACCCGCAGCTAGAACCTAGTGAACCACCTTCCAGGAGCTATCCGGATCGTAAGCCGCCATCCCCCGCGCCGCCTCCGCCGTCCCATCCCCCAGGTCTTTCTGATAAACCAGCCCACGCTTCCCAATCATGAACGTCATCACACCACTGGCTTTGTACTCCGCCGGATAGGCAACAATCGCATACCCACCCGTCATCTTCCCATCCTTCACATAATCCTTCGCGCCCCCCGGAGCATGCGGCCCCTGAGCCTTCAATATCCGGTAGTAGTACCCATGGAACGGCGTCCGCTTCCCCTGCCCTCCACCCTCACTCTCCGCCTCGGCCACCAGGCTTCCTGCCGGACTCTCCTCCTCACCCTCGTTAGCCTCCCAGTACAACCCATTCCTCGTCCCCGGCGCACTCCGAAACCGCTGTGCATACACCCCCGGAGCATTCCCATCATGTCCTTCCGCCGCATACTCCTTCTGCGCATCACGCAAAGCGCGCACCACCCTGATCGCATCCAGCTCATTATTCCCAATCCGCCGGTACATCAGCTCCCGCGCGCCCGCCTCTGCATCGAAGTGCCAAGCCCCGTTCTCTCGCACAATCGGAAACGGCAGCGGCCACGCACCCGCTCCCACCGTCAACGTCACCTTGTCCGCCGACTCACGAGCAAACGCATGCGCCTCCGCATAATGTTTCAGAAACGACATCCGATCGTTCTCATCCTCAGTCGCATCCCCCGACGAAAGCATATCCACCTCATTCGGCCCCAATATCTCTTTCAACGTTGCATTGTCATTCGCCTTCACCGCCGTCACAAACGCCTTCGCCGCCTCTCGATACGTAGGAAACGTCTTCACTTCCGCACCCTGCGCCCATGAAGCACCTGAGCCAGCAGCCACTAACACCGCAACGATCAACCCGCACATCCACTCCCGATCGCGAAGTCTCATTAGTTTCGACCTCCCCGGTTTCCGCCACCACCTGCACTGGCTCTACCGCGATTGCTCGCCGCCCGCGTCGCTCCGGCATTGTTATTCCCGCCGAACCCACCCGGTCGTGCACCTGTCGTCTGCGGTCTAGACTGTGGCCGTTGCTGAGGCTGCGGTTGTGGCCGTTGCTGAGGCTGTCCCTGTGGCCGTTGCTGAGCCTGCGGCCGATTGCCTCCCTGCGGAAATCCCGCATAGGGATTCCGCGCAGGCCGCGTGTTATTGACCGGAGGTCTACCCCCTCCCGCATTCCCCGGTGGCCGCGTCCCTCCAGGATTTCCCGGCGTAGTCCCACCAGGTCGAGTGCCTCCCGGAGTTCCAGGTGCATTCCCGCCGGGCCGAGTTCCGGCATTACCGCCACCGGGCCTGTTCCCTCCAGGATTCCCCGGCGTAGTGCCAGGACTCCCAGGACGATTCCCGGATTTCCCCCGGATTTCCGCCCGGCGGCCGACCACCCCCAACATTTCCCGGAGGCCGATTCCCACCTTGATTCGGCGGCCTCGTCGGCGGTCGATTTCCCCCACCCGGACGATTATTCGGCCCCTCCGGTCTCCATCCCTGCGGCGGCGGTCTCCATCCCGGCCTCTGATTCCAGTTCGAAGGCGGCCGCGAATGAATCGGAGGCCCCCACCTCGGCGGCCCCGGCCGCCAGTTATTCCGCGGGCTGTGCCACCGGTTATTCACGACCCACACATTGTTATGAACAACCATCCCGCGCCCACCCCATCCCCAGCCCCATCCACCCCAGCCCCACGGCTGAGGGCCGTTCAACCACGAACCCAGCGCAATCCCCGCCCCAAAGCTCACCATCGACGCCGCAATCACATCCCCCGCGCTCGGCCCACTCGACCAAACCTGCGCCGGCTGATACTGCGGAACGAACACAACCTGCGGATTCGTCGGCTGAACCACCACCACCTGCACACTGCCCTGCTGCTGCACCGAAACCGTCTGATACTCATTGCTATCCAGCGCGCCTCTCGCAAACGCATCCTGCCGCAGCGTCTGAATCGCCGACATCACCGACTGCTGATCGTTCCGGAACACCTCACCCAGCGCGGCGTAGTCATTCACATTCGTCGCCATCATCTCCACGACGGTAGGAAAGTTCACCAGCGAAACAAACGCCGGATCGAACCCATGCTGTTGCGCCGCATCCGTCAGCGCCTGTCCCTGCAGATTACCGTTCTGATGCATCCAGTCGTACACGTCCAGAATCTGTTGCGGATCTGTCGAAGCCGCGCATATCTGCGCCACCAGCGCATCCGGAAACAACGCAAACGGAGCCACCAACTGCTTCAACTGATCTTGCGTAAGAGGAGTCTGAGCATAAACCGCACCACCCAACCCGAAGCACCCTATCGAAACCAAGAGTGCGAAAGCCAGAACCTTGCGAAGGGACATCGAGTCGCTCCTCTCAACCAGTTCAACCCGTCATCTTGAACAGTCACTCGCTTTGACGTAATACGCTGTCCAATCAAACGCCAGCGAGCGACGCGGCTTGGGCTCGGCAATTATAAGCCCACCCACCGTGGCTTTCGCCGCATGCCTTTCTTACTTGTAATCCCCACAGGAGATCCTGCCTCTGCATTTGCCGTTGCCGTTGTTCTCTCCCAACCAACCTCCAAAGAACGGGTGCCCCATCCTTCGCGCATTTGCGAAGATTCTCTCGCACTTCAAGCATTTTTTCTCTTTAGGGGTGTCCAGAGGGGATATTTCTCTTTTTAGTCAGGGATGATGGCGGGCAGGAGTGCGGGGAAGAGTTTGCTTCCGTCGTAGGGTGTTTCACTGCGAAGCATCCCGTAGATGGCATGGAGCAGCTTGCGAGCGACGGCGATGATCGCCTGCAACTTGGCCTTGTGACGACTCAGGAGTGTTTCGTAGAACGCCTTCAGGTGGGGATCGAGACGAACGGCAACCAGGGCAGGCATATAAAGCGCGCGACGCAGATACCGATTGCCAGCCCGACTCATCCGGGAGGGCTTGTGCACCGAGGTTCCCGAGACCTGATGTACCGGGTCCAGACCACTATGCGCCACCCACTGCCGCACCGACATCTCCGGTGAGAGCGATGAGAGTTCGCCCAGCAACTGAATCGCGCTGATCTCGGCGATGCCTGGGATGCCGATGAGCAGTTCGAATCGCTTCCGGATCGTTTCATCGCTGCGAACCAGTTCTCTCGCCTCGCGGCGGAAGCGCAGGATGCGCCGCTCGAGCGAAGCCATAGTGCGCTTCAAGTCGTTCACAACGCAGCGCGGCGTTGCCGCCGATTTCTCCGCGGCGTGGAGGCGGTTGTTTTGCCGTGTATATTCTGCTGTCAGGCCGAGGAGATGACGGCTGATGGTGCGTAATTGCAAGCTGTTCAGACTCGGTGCGCGCCACGGCGTAAAGGGCATACGGCGGCTATATTCGGCCAATGCCTGCGCATCTGCTGAGTCGGTCTTCGACCGTCGCAGTGTCTGCGCGAAGCGATGGACCAACTTCGGGTTCAGCACCGCGACCTCGATGCCATCCGCCCGATCAAGCGCCATAGCCAGGTCCAGCGAGTAGATGCCGGTCGCTTCCAGCGATACTCTTACCCTCGCCTTGCGCTTCTGCAGCCAGGCGATCAGGGCCTTGTGCCCACTGGCGTTGTTGTTGAAAGCACGTTGCTCGAACCGTTGATCTTCTTGATGAACGGCTGCGGCAAGAGTCGCGGCACTCACATCGATGCCGCAAAATACGGTGGACTGCAGGGATGGATTCGGCTTGCTCATGAAGCTCCTTGAAGGTACGATCTGTCTCGGCTGCCGCCCCTGTCCGGGTCAACGGGCTTGCTCTTCGCGCCGCCCTTGAACATGCAGGCTCTAAGGCCTCCGATTCTCCACGGCGTAAAAAGAGAGGGGCGGGGGCCTCTCTTCGCCATCAGGCTCAGCCAAGGCTGGCCTCGGGTGGGAGCGGCCTCTCCGCCGAAACGTGAACCTATCGTCACGCCTCAAATCGCAACATACAAGGGTGGGAAAAGAAACGCTCAACCCAGCAGCAGTGGCTTTTGCAGTTGCCTTTCTTGTTTGATATCCCGCAGGGCGTCTGCAGCCCTCATTCACTCCCTCATCTACGGTCGTCATTCTGAGCAAAGCGAAGAATCACTGTATTTGTTTTTCCCTTTGTTCTTGTCGTTGTCATTGTTTTGCTTGTCATTCTGACCTTGTGAACGAAGTCGGACGTGAAAGAACCTCGCATTTCGGGCGACACCTAACTGATCCGAGTGCTTAGCATCAAAAAATCAATAACTTACGCAAAACAATCCTAAAATTCCCCAGCAAAATCCCATGTCAAGCACCAAACCAAGCTAACCCAAACCCCACCAACAACATCCCCATTGCAAAAGAGTTATCTCCAATCCCATACAATTGAATTAGATCAAAAAAAGCCCCGGTCAAAAACCGGGGCTTTCGCTCATTAACCGCATAAACCCTTTAGAAAGACGAATTTGACCCATTAACCCCTTTATAATGACGATTTTACAAAACCATAATTCCGCATGCCATTGATAAATAACAACTTACAGCGAGATACCCCCAGGGGGGGTGCCCCAGCCAGACACCCGAAACCGAGCGTAAACTGATAACCACACATTCATAACGAGGCCGTAATCCTTCATGTCGAACCCGAACACCCCCGAATCATACCCCGACCACTGAGCCCACCGAATCTTTTGACAAGATCTTCGCCGAGTACGAGCACGCCCACCCACGCCACACCGGCGAAGGCAACAAACAGATCGAAGGCACCGTAGTCGCAGTCTCCGCCGACTCCGTCTTCGTCGACATCGGCTACAAGACCGAAGGCGTCCTCCCCCTCGAACCCTTCCTCACCGCCAACGAATCCGTCCAGCCCGGCGACAAGCTCTTCGTCTCCTCCAAAGGCCGCAACCCCGAGGGCTACTACGATCTCTCCCGCATCAAAGTCGCCCAGCCCAAAGACTGGTCCGCCCTCGAACAAGCCTTCGCCGACAAAGCCACCATCGCGGGAACCGTCACCGCCGTGGTCAAAGGCGGCCTCACCGTCGACGTAGGTGTCCGCGCCTTCATGCCCGGCTCCCGCAGCGGAGCACGCGACGCCGCCGACGTGGAAAAGCTGGTCGGCCAGGAGATCCGCTGCCGCATCATCAAGCTCGAAACCGAAGACGAAGATGTAGTCGTCGACCGCCGCACCGTCCTCGAAGAAGAAGACCGCTCCAACAAAGAACGCCGCTACGCCGAGCTCAAAGAAGGCGACATCGTCTCCGGCACCATCCGCACCCTCGCCGACTACGGCGCCTTCGTAGACATCGGCGGAGCCGACGGCCTCCTCCACATCAGCGACATCGGCTGGCACCGCGTCTCCAAACCCTCCGACGTCCTCACCGTAGGCCAGCAGATCGAAGCAAAGATCCTCAAAGTAGACGCCGAAACCAAGCGCATCTCCCTCGGCATGAAGCAACTCCAGCCTCACCCCTGGGACGCCGTCCCCGACAAGTACAAAACCGGCGAGCGCATCCGCGGCACCATCACGCGCACCACAGACTTCGGCGCCTTCGTCGAGCTCGAGCCCGGCATTGAAGGCATGATTCACCTCTCTGAGATGTCCTGGGCCAAGAAGGTCCGCAAGCCCAGCGACCTCCTCAAGCCCGGCGAAACTGTAGACGCCATCATCCTCGGCATCAACACCACCGAACGCCGCATCGCCCTCGGCCTCAAGCAAGCCCTCGGCGACCCATGGGCCGAAATCTCCAACAAAATCACCGTAGGCTCCGTAGTCGAAGGCCCCATCACCAACTTCACCAAGTTTGGAGCCTTCGTTCAGGTAGCCGAAGGCATCGAAGGCCTGATCCACGTCAGCGAGATCAGCGCCGAAAAGCGCATCGAGCGCCCACAAGACGTCCTTCGCCTCGGCCAACAGGTAACAGTAAAAGTCTTGGAAGTCGACAAAGAAAAGCGCCAACTCCGCCTCAGCATCAAGCAGATGGTTCCCACCGGCCTTGACGACTTCCTGACCGAACACAAGCAAGGCGACACCGTCACCGGAAGATTAGTAGAAGTCTCCGGCAACACCGGCACCGTCGAACTAGGCGAAGGCGTCCTGGCAAAGTGCAGCATCCCCACAAAACCCGCCGAACCACAAACCGCCAGCCCAACCCTCGACCTCTCCGACCTGGGCTCCATGCTAAAAGCCCGCTGGAAAAACGGCCCCGCAACCGAAACCAAACCCGAAGCCACCCGAGCCGGCCAAATCCGCACCTTCAAAATCACAAAACTCGATCAAGAAACCAAAACAATCGAACTCCAACTATCCTGACAAGCTAGTTGGATAGTTCGCGATGGATAACACAAGAAATGCAACGCACAAAAGTGATGTTGCATTTCTTGTTTGTCATCCCCGAAGGAGAACTGCTGTTGTCTTTGCTGTTGTCTTTGCGGTTGTCTTTGCTGTTGTCTTTGCTGTTGTCTTTGCTGTTGTCTTTGCTGTTGTCTTTGCTGTTGTCTTTGCTGTTGTCTTTGCTGTTGTCTTTTGCTTGTCATTCTGAGCGAAGCGAAGAACCCCCGCATTTCCGAGGGGAGCGAAGCGACCCGAGTCCCGTTATCACTAAGCCTGCCACCGCGAAACAACAGCCGTATCATTCACCGCCACACTACCAGCAGGAACAAACTTCTCCTCCCGCGTACGCAACTCACGCGGCAAAACCCGGCCCGCCTCCGGATCACGCGCAACAATAATCCACGCATCGCGAACATTTCGAATACAGGAAATAACCTCCTGAAACTGCTCCACCGATTCAAAATGCGAAGCCTCAAGCGTCAGCGTAAACATCGCAGCATAAAAATCACTCAACGAAGCCGCAACGTTTCCACCAACATCCGGCCGCAAACGCGCCTGAAGATACATCAAAATATCAACAACCTTCTTCACCGCAATCCTGCGTCCATGCTGATCGTCTTCTTCAACACACTGCATCGCCCGGTAAAGAAAACGAATCGCTCCATCGTAAAGCGCAACCACAAGTTCAACTCCTGTTGCGCCCGCCAAAGCCTGTTCCTGATAACTCATTAGTTGTTCCCTGTGTTGTAGCCAGTAATCGCGCTATACATCTCGTTGACTTCGTTCAGCTGACTCGGAATCGACTGCAGAATCTCATTCGCAGTATTCAGCTCATCCGTCAGCTGCGTCTTCTGCGCGCCAAGTACAGCATCTTCATTACTGATGTCCGTGTTGAGCGCCTTCTCCTGCGCGCTGTTCTGCTGCTGCGCCAGATAAACCGCTCCATTTGGAGCCTGCGTTCCAAGGTTGTTCAACGTCGTCGCCATCGTCTGACCAAAGCTTCCCGAGTTCTGCAGAAAGCCAACAACATCAGAGAAGTTCGATGTAAGTTCGCTATTGAGCGTGTCCGCATTCAGGCTCAGCGTTCCATCATTGTTCATGCTGATCCCCAACTGCGTAATATTGCTGATCGCACCACTAGCCGCACCCGCAAACAACGATCCCGTAAGCTGACTCTGAATCATCGCCAGCGTCGGATTTCCATACAGCGGTTCAGGATTCCCGCTCGAGTCGTTCCCTTCCTGCGTATTGATGTCCTTGATCACCGCGTTATACGCAGTCACAAAGCTGTTCACCGCAGTCTCGATATCAGTATTGTCGTTCGTAATCTCTACCTGGATCTCGCTTCCCGCCGACGATCCCAGCAACTGAAACGTAACCCCCGAAATCGCATTACTCACAGTGTTCGACGAACTCGTCACCGAAACTCCATCCACCGTCAGACTCGCATCCTGTCCAGTCTGCCCAACCTGAAACGCTATATTGCCCGAAGCAGCACCCGACAGCGAACTCGTAACCGCCAATTGTCCAGCCGCACCACTCGTTCCACTTACCAACGAAAGCCGTGAACCCGGACGAATCCGTAATCACACTCGCCTTCACACCAATGTCCGCAGCATTGATAGCAGCAGAGAGCGTCGACAGCGTATTGTCGCTGCTATCGATATCAAACTCCTGCCCCTGAATAGTCACACTGCCCGAAAGCGTATCGCTCGCATCCGAGATCGCACTCGACACCTCCGACGAAGTCTGCGCCAGCGAATTGATCACGATAGTGTGACTTCCCGCCACTGAAGTCGCATCCGCAGATGTGAGGCTCAGCAGATCAGTATTCGAGCTCGATCCCTGCTTCTCGGCAAACGTACCCTGAAAGTCCGTCAGCGCCTGTAGACTCGTCGTAAGCGTCGACAGATCCGACCCAAGCGAAGTAAAAACCGTATCCTGCGCCTGCAATGCAGTCAGCTGAGTCTTCCACGGAGTTTCAATGGCCTGCTCCGAAGCCTGAATCTGTGTCACCGTCGAAGCCACATCAAAGCCTTGCCCGCTCGTCGCCGCCCCGAAACTCAACCCAACAGTTCCCATGTCACCTTCCAATCCCTTCACTGCTACCACTGCAACAGTCGTGCCAAATCTCATCGGCGAAGATTAGAGCCCCTTAAGCACCGACAACGAAGCAACGGCGACCAGGCAGAATCACCCAACCGCCGTTGCCCTAAAGGACTATTGCAACAGCTTCAGAATCTCCTGCTGCACGCTGTTCGCCTGCGCAAGAGCACTGATACCGGTCTGGCTCAGCACCTGGTACTTCGCCAGATCGCTCGTCGCCTGCCCATAGTTGGTCGAACGCACGTTGCTCTCCGCAGACGAAAGGTTCACCTCTTCCGAGCTTGCAACGTTAGCAGCCGCGTTCAGCTGGTTGATGTTCGCACCAATCGCACCACGCTGATTTGCAACATCGGCGATGGCCGTCGTGATGTCGGTCAGCGCAGTCTTCGCGGAAGCCTGGCTGGTCAGAACGTCCGCAGAGAGGTCCTGTCCAGCGCCGCCGCCTGTCGCTGTACCAACGCTCGCCGTCGTTAGAGCGCCGGTCGTTGCGCTGATCGTTGTGGTTCCACCTGCAGTGCCATCGCTGACGACAAAGTCTGTCGCCGTCGCCGAAAACACTGCGGTGCTATTGAAGTTCGTCGAACTGCCAATGTTACCGATCTCAGTCAGGATGCTCTGAAACTCCGTGTCGGCAGCCGACGACTGGGCAGCCGTCAAACCACCGTTGGCAGCCTCGGTCGCCAGCGTAACTGCGCGATCGAGAAGGTTAGTCACCTGCGACAACGCGCCGTCGGCAGTCTGCAGCAAGCCCACGCCATTCGTTGCGTTCTGAGCCGACTGAGTCAGCGCAGCTTCGTTTGCGTGAAGGCCGTCTGCAACGGACAGACCGGCCGCATCGTCCGCGCCGCTATTGATGCGCGAACCCGAGGAAAGCTGCTGGAGAACAGACTGCAGGCTGCTCTGCGTCTGGTTGAGATTGTTCTCTGCATAAGTAGCTGCAACGTTGGTAAGAATACCCAAGGCCATGTAGAAACGCTCCTGTAACGATTCGATTTGAGTTACCGCGCTGCCTGGCCCAGCAACTGCCCCGGTAGATCACAGTCACTACAACTATGACTTCCAGTTCATCTGGCGGAAGGCTCCGCGTTCTCCCACCTCATCGGCTTTCCCCCACAGGCACTTTAGTCGCACCGGCATTTCTCCATTACCTTCGGGCCGCCTCTATTGAAGACCCCGCCACAGCCGATGAAGCCCCAAGAGGAATTTCTCGCATGATCGAACTCACCCGACTCAACGGCAGTCATCTCACCATCAACTGTGACCTGATCAAATACGCCGAAGCTGCACCCGACACCGTGCTCACCCTCGTCACAGGCGAAAAACTCGTCGTCCTCGAACCATGCACCGAAGTCCTCGCACGTACGCTTCGTTATCGCGCCTCCGTCATGCGCGCCGCGTGGCCTGAAGCAGCAGCGGCGCTCAGCGCGAAGGCCGCCCACGAAGTCGAAAGCTTCATTCGCGACAAGCAACACGAATCGTCACAAGACTAAGCCAACACATTTCCGGAAGAGGACAGCCCTATGGATATCGCCAGCATCGGCGGCATAGCTCTCGCCATCATCGGCATTCTTGCAGGCATGATGGTCGAAGGCGGAAGCATCTCTCAGATCACGCAACCCACCGCCGCAATGATCGTCATCGGTGGCACTGTTGGCGCGGTCATGCTTCAGTTTCCCCTCAACATCTTCCTCGCGGCATTAAAGCAGGTCATGCGAATCTTCTTCTCCGGTGGAACCGACGAAGAAGCCATCCTCAAGCAATTGGTCGCGTTCGCCAATAAAGCGCGAAAGAGCGGAATCGTCTCGCTCGATCAAGACCTTTCCTCTGTCGACGACCCTTTTCTCAAGCAGGCTCTCATGCTCGCTATCGACGGAATCGAGCCCAGCGAAGTCCGCAAGATCATGCAGATGGAGCTCGACAACAAGACCGAGATGGAAGAGAAGATCCCTCAGGTCTTTGAAGCCGCAGGAGGTTACTCACCCACCGTAGGAATCATCGGAGCCGTGCTCGGCCTCATCCAGGTCATGCAGCACCTCGACAATATCGACGAGGTAGGACGCGGCATCGCCGTTGCATTCGTCGCCACCATCTACGGCGTCGCGCTCGCCAACCTCATCTGTCTTCCTGCCGCCGGCAAATTGAAGATCCGCAACCGCGAAGAACAGATGGTCAAAGAGATGATGCTCGAGGGCGTCATCTGCATCCTCGAAGGCATGAACCCGCGCATGATCGAAACCAAGCTGCGCACCTTCCTCTTCGAAAGCAAGCCCCACAAGCCTGCCGAGGCAATAGCATGAGCCGCAAGAAAAAACACGAGCACGTCAATCACGAGCGCTGGCTGGTCTCCTATGCCGATTTCATCACTCTGCTCTTCGCCTTCTTCGTCGTTCTCTTCGCCTCCAGTCAGGCCGACAAGAAGAAGCAGCTAAAAATCTCCGAAGCCATGCAATCCGCCTTCACTCCACTAGCAGTCTTCGAGGCCCACTCTAAAAAACCGCCTCTCTCCGAAGACAACAACGTCGCGACCAACGTCACACCAGCCGCCCTCGCGCTTCCGCTCCCGTCTGTCAAAGTCGATACCAACGACGAAACCGAGCAGCATCTCAGAAAACTCTTCGAAGCCCAGGAAGCCTCCGGAGGAATCCCCCCCGGCAGCGTGAGTTTCCATAACACCGAGGAAGGTCTCGTCATCTCACTCCACGAGATCGGATTCTTCGCCTCCGGTTCCGCCGAAGTCCGCCCTTCATCCATCCCCGTGCTCTCCAGCCTCGCAGCCGCTCTGCCGCCCGGCCCCTTCCGCATCGAAGGCCACACCGACAACGTCCCTATCCACACCACCCAATTCGCCACCAACTGGGAGCTCTCCACCGCGCGCGCAACCGCAATCGCCCGCCTCTTGCTGCAGCATCGCAACATCAACCCGGCCGATCTCTCCGCCGCGGGTTACGCCGAATTCCACCCCATCGCCGACAACGCAACCGAATCAGGCCGCACCCAGAACCGTCGCGTCGACATCATTCTTTTGCGACACCGAGCACCTTCACAATAACTCGCTTACGCCTCTGCCCATCGAACTCCGCATAGAACACTCGCTGCCAGGTGCCAAGGTCCAGCCTTCCCTTCGTCACCGGCAGCGTCGTCTCATGGTGCAGCAGCAACGCCTTCAGATGCGCATCGGCATTATCTTCGCCCGTCTGATGATGCTTATATCCCGGCCACGCCGGAGCCAGCTTCTCCAGCCACGTTCCAATATCCTCAATCAAGCCATCCTCGTTATCATTCACATAAATCGCCGCCGTAATATGCATCGGCGACACAAAACACAGCCCATCATCAATACCGCTACGCCGCACTATCTCTTCCACCTGCGACGTAATATGCACCATCTCATACCGCTCTTCCGTGTTAAAACTCAGATACTCCGTATGCGCCTTCATCGTCGCCATCACAACCTCACACCCATCCAGAAATAAATTCCTTACAACTTTTAAAATGCAATTCAGAGCTTTTGCTTGTTTCTTTGTTTTCGTCGTCATCCTGACCCTGAGCGAAGTCGAATGGGGAAGGATCTCTGTATTTCGTCGTTGCTTTCGCTCTGCGCCTCTCAAAGGCATCTCATCGGTGCAAATCAGTGTTAAGTTTTTCAGTTTCTAAACAGTTCCTTACAATCAAACCCTGAAGCCCAAGGTATATCAACCGAGATGACTCTCTACATCGCCACCTCCAACCCCGGCAAACTCCGCGACTTCGCCGCAGCCACAACCTCAGACATCTCCATCGAACCTCTTCCCAATCTCCACGACATCGCCGCACCCCACAGAAGACCAGCCCACCTTCGAAGGCAACGCCCGCCTCAAAGCCATCTACTACTCGCAACATCTACCCAACCAAATCGTAATCGCCGACGACTCCGGCCTCGAAGTAGACGCCCTCCACGGAGCGCCCGGCGTCCGCTCCGCCCGCTTCGCTCTGGACAATAACTTCAACCCGCCTGAAAATTCCACACATCCATTCACCACCGACCAACGCAACAACCTCTACCTCATATCGCTCCTCACCGGAATCCCCCTCACCGAGCGCTCGGCGCGCTACCATTGCGTCCTCGCCGCCGCCAACAACGGCAACATACTTGCCATCGGCCATGGAGCGGTCGAAGGCGAGATCCTCACTGAACCTCATGGAACCGGAGGCTTCGGCTACGACCCTCTCTTCTACCTACCCGAGCACAACAAAACCATGGCCGAACTCGACATCGTCACCAAACTCTCCTTCAGCCACCGAGGCCGAGCCTTCGCCGCCCTCCTCCAAGAACTGACAAACTAGCAACTGAAACCGCACCTATCTACTATTTCGCACAAACATATCGATAATCGCACGAAACAACCGTTCATTTTCTTGACGCTGCCTAAGACAGGAGCGGAATAATCGCGTTGCTGCACTATTTCCGTCACAGCAGTTCCCAACACGATCCGAAGGAGCCCTCATGGCCACAGCCGCACCGCCAGCACCTCCTGCCGCGCCCCCCAGCGAGTCCAAGCTCAAAGGCGTGCAACCGCTCCGCGCAGGCGAGGGACACTCCTTTTTCTGGCGCAAACTCCACTCGCTCACCGGCATCGTCCCCATCGGCGCCTTCCTCGTCGAGCACATCATCTCCAACTTCGAGACCGTCAACGGCCCCCTCGCCTACGCCCAGCAGGTCAAGTTCCTCAACTCCCTCCCCCTCGTCCGCGTCCTCGAGTGGGTCTTCATCTTCATCCCCCTCGCCTATCACGCCCTCTACGGCCTCTTCATCTGGTGGCGCGGCCGCTCCAACGTCAACGTCTACCCCTGGGCCGGCAACTGGATGTACCTCTCCCAGCGCATCACCGGTCTCATCGCCTTCGTCTACATCATCCAGCACGTCTGGCGTCAGCGCTTCAGCGGCATCTCGCTCCCCGAGCACCCCGGCGCAGCCTTCCACAAAGTCCAGGTCGAGCTCTCCAACCCCTGGATGCTCGCCATCTACGTCATCGCCATGATCGCCACCACCTGGCACTTCGCCTACGGCATCTGGCTCTTCGCCGCCAAATGGGGCATCACCCCCGGCGAGAAGGCCCGCAAAAAGTTCGGCTACGTCTGTGCCGTCGTCGGAATCGCTCTCTGCCTCATGGGCCTCGCCAGCATCTACGCCGTCGTCACCGCGCCACGCCGCCCCAGAAGATGTCATGCCCTCGCAGTCCGCCAGCATCACACTTCTCAAGCCTTCCACGCCCCCACCGAACTCAACCAATCCATCGCAACCCGAGGTGCGATAGCCGTGAACAAAGATGTCATCGGATTCAAAGCGGGGGAATCCTTGGGGTTCCTGCTTGGAGGGATCCTCGATCGAGCCTCTCTGTTGGAGGACAAGCATGGTGATTGCGAACTAATTACATTGTGGTATTCGGACGGACATGGAGTTGCGATCCATTCAGACATGCAGGACATAGCAGATAGGCTTGAGGTGGGAGTTCTAAGCCTAGAACGGGTCCAGGAAGAAGCCACAAGCTCTTCGATAGCCTTCCCTAGCCCAGGCACTCCTCGGACTATATTGTTCACTGTTCCCGCAACCCCCATTCAGGTTTGGAAGTTGAAGATTACAGAAGCGGGAACTACTTGCGAAAGTGGTTTACGAATCGCTCTTGCCGATGCGAGAGAGTTGATGATCCTCCCGTCAGGGCGGCCATGTTATTTGTCCGTATTTGTAGACAATCACCTCATCACTGGAAGCGTGCCGGAATACGACGTTACCGCTTATGAACAGGAACTAGTCTCCTAAACTTTCGAAAGACTTGGGTTAGACACATGGCAGCAACACCCAGAATCATCGTCGTAGGCGGAGGCCTCGCCGGCCTCGCCGCCGTCATCAAGATCGCCGAAGCCGGCGGCACCGTCGATCTCTTCTCCATCGTCCCCGTCAAGCGCTCGCACTCCGTCTGCGCCCAGGGCGGCATCAACGCCGCCAAGAACCTCAAGGGCGAGGGCGACGACGTCTTCAAGCACTTCGACGACACCATCTACGGCGGCGACTTCCTCGCCAACCAGACCCCCGTCAAAAACATGACTGCGCAGGGCCCCGCCATCATCGACCTCCTCGACCGCATGGGCGTCCCCTTCAACCGCACCCCCGAAGGCCTCCTCGACTTCCGCCGCTTCGGCGGAACCCTCTACCACCGCACAGCCTTCGCCGGAGCAACCACCGGCCAGCAGCTCCTCTACGCACTCGACGAGCAGGTCCGCCGCTACGAAGCCGAGGGCAAAGTCACCAAGTACGAAGGCTGGGAGTTCCTCTCCGCCGTCCTCGACAGCAAAGGCGCCTGCCGCGGCATCACCGCCATGGACCTCCGCACCATGGAGACCCGCACCTTCCCCGCCGACGCCATCATCGTCTGCACCGGCGGCAACGGAGCCATCTTCGGCAAGTCCACCAACTCCGTAGTCTGCACCGGCTCCGCTCAATCCGCCCTCTATCAACAAGGCGCGTTCTACGCCAACGGCGAATTCATCCAGGTCCATCCCACCGCCATCCCCGGCGAAGACAAGCTCCGCCTCATGTCCGAGTCAGCCCGCGGCGAAGGCGGCCGCGTCTGGGTTCCCAAGGACAAGAACGACAAGCGCGCCGCCCAGTCCATCCCCGAGTCCGATCGTTGGTACTTCCTCGAAGAGTGGTACCCCAAGTACGGCAACCTCGTCCCCCGCGACGTAGCCACCCGCGCCATCTTCAAAGTCGTCTACGAGAACGGCATGGGCATCGACGGCCAGCCCATGGTCTACCTCGACGTCTCCCATCTCTCACCCGAGCGCCAGCACAAGCTCGAAGGCATCCTCGAAATCTACGAGAAGTTCGTCGGCGACGACCCCCGCAAAGTCCCCATGAAGATCTTCCCCGGCATGCACTACACCATGGGCGGCCTCTGGGTCGACTTCAACCAGCAGACCAACATCCCCGGCGTCTTCGCCGCAGGCGAGGCCGACTACTCCATCCACGGAGCCAACCGCCTCGGCGCCAACTCCCTCCTCTCCTGCATCTACGGAGGCTTCGTCGCAGGCCCGCAAGCCATGCAGTACGCCAAGTCCCTCCCCGCACAGGAAGGCGACGGTGGCCACGCCGCCGAGCTCCAGCGCCAAAAAGAGTTCAACAACCTCCTCCTCAACAACCCCGGCACCGAAAACCCCTTCAAGATCTGGCGCGAGCTAGGCGAAACCATGACCAAGCACGCCACCATCATCCGCTACAACGCCGGTCTCGACGAGGCCGACGCCAAGCTGGTCGAACTCCTCGCCCGCTACCGCAACGTCAACCTATCCGACAAGAGCCAGTGGGCCAACACCAGCTTCGCCTTCACCCGCCAGCTCTGGAACATGCTCCAGCTAGCCCGCGTCATCGTCCAGGGCGCACGCCTCCGCGACGAGTCCCGCGGAGCCCACTACAAACCCGACTTCCCCGACCGCAACGACGAAAAGTTCCTCAAGACCACCAAGGCCAGCTACAAAGACGACGCCCCCGCCTTCGAGTTCGAAGACGTAGACATCAGCCACATCAAACCGCGCCCACGCCGCTACGACGCCACCGCCTAAATACGTTGCCGTAAATCGTTCTTGTTGTCGTGTTGTTTTGTTGTTGTCTGTTTTTTGTTGTCATTCTGAGCGAAGCGAAGAACCCCCGTATTTCGTCTTTGCTTTTGCCGTTGCTTTTTTGTTGTCATCCCCGAAGGGGACCTGCTGTTGCACTTGTAGTTTGGTTTTTCCACTTGCTTCTAAGCCAGGTCGAACTTCGCCCCGGCAACCATAACTCAAACTGCCATCGGCATGAGACCAATCGAAATGTACGGGAACACGACTATCATTCCAGACGCGAGCGAAACGAAATCAACCAGTTCGCTCACGCCATCCCAAAACCCGAGGGAGCAACGCCAATGTCCGGAATCACCGAAGTCAAATTCGTCGTCTTACAAGCACTGGCCGCGAACCTCGACCCCGTGCATAGCGTGCCTATCGATAGGCACATCAACTTCTTCTACACGGGCCTCGCAATCGTCTTCCTCAGTATCATCGCCTACATGTTCTTCAGTAAGAAGCCACAATAAGAGGATCAGCCACATCAAGCCGCGCCCGCGCCGCTACGACGCTACCGCATAAATACCTTTGCCGTAATCGTTTTGTTGTTGTCTGTTTTTTGTCGTCATTCTGACCCTGAGCGGAGCCTAAGGGGGAAGAACCCTGTATTTCGTCTTTGTTCTTGCTTCTGTTGTTGCACTCGCTTCTGAGGTAGGTCCGGGCTTTAGCCCGGACAATAAAACGAACCATAAATGATTTGTTTGCGCCGAGCGAAGCGAGGCGCAAAGGCACCGAGGGCAATAAACAATGCCAAGCACCATCAAAGTCGAGATCAAGCGCCAACCCACCCCAGACGCACCCTCCACCACCGAGAAGTTCGAGCTCCCCTATCGCCCGGGCATGAACATCACCTCGCTCCTCGGCGATATCGCGCTCAATCCCGTCGACGTCACCGGCAAGCCCACCACGCCCATCACCTACGACTCCAACTGCCTCGAAGAGATCTGCGGCTCCTGCGCCATGTTGATTAACGGCAAAGCCGCCATGGCCTGCTCCGCACTCGTTGACAAGCTCACCGGCCCCAACAAAGACCAGACCATCACCCTCGCGCCCCTCAGCAAGTTTCCTGTAGTCCGCGACCTCGCCGTAGACCGTTCCGTCCTCTTCGAGAACCTCAAGAAGGTCAAAGCCTGGGTCCCCATCGACGGCTCCTACGACCTCGGCCCCGGCCCCCGTCAGGCCCCCCAGATTCAGGAGCAGCGCTACCCACTCTCCAACTGCATCTCCTGCACCATCTGCATGGAGGTCTGCCCCCAGTTCAACGAATCCACCGGCTTCGTCGGCGCAGCCACCATCGCGCAAGCCAAGCTCTTCAACATGGACCCCTCCGGCGCAGTCCTCAAAGAAGAACGCCTCCGCGCCCTCTCCGGAGACGGCGGCATCCAGGAGTGCGGCTTCGCCCAGAACTGCGTCATGGCCTGCCCCAAGCAACTCCCCCTAACCGAAGCCATCTCTGACATGAGCCGCGACGTCTTCATCCAACAAGTCAAAGACCTCTTCGGCCGCTAGTTGAGCGAAGCGAAGAACCCCTGTGTTCTTCCGTCGTTGCACCTGTTTCTGAAACAGGTCCGGCCTTTAGCCCGGACAATTCACCCCAGGAAATAGCTCAGTGACGGAAAAGGTATCGAGAATTCCCCCATACCGGGTATCATTATTAAGTCGAGATCAAGCACCAAACCCACCTCTTCAGTCCCCAATATCATGAGTCTTCCGATATTGCTCAACCGCTAATCATGACCATCCCGCCACTCAACCACCCCAACCTACATCCAGCTATGTACGTTGACCTCAACCGCCGCGCGGCACACTACCAGTCCATCCAACGGAAGTGTCGGCCATGACGCGCAAGAACAACTTCGACATCATTCGCCTGACGCTCGCGACCATCGTCGTCTTCTTTCACGTCGGATATGTGAGTGGCAGCAGCACCTTCGCTGCACTCCCGCTCTACGCCAGCGGTCACCTCGCGGTCGAAGGCTTCTTCGCCATCTCAGGGTTCCTGATCTTCGCCAGCTACGAGCGCTCTTCTTCTCTTGGCGATTACTTCATCAAGCGCGCCGCCCGTATTCTTCCCGGCTACTGGCTCGCCACCGCCGTGTGCCTCTTCATCGCCGCCTGCTGCGGCAGCTTCCACGTTGGCCGTTTCCTTCTAGCCAACCTCACCTTTGCTACCTTTCTCGCCCCTGGCATCCCTGGTGTCTTCACCTCGAACCTAACCCCCGTCATGAACGGCGCACTCTGGACCATCAAGATCGAAGTCATGTTCTACATCATGGTTCCGGTCATCGTATGGCTCTGCCGCCGTCTCAACCGCGATGCCGTTCTCTGGACGCTCTTCGTAGCATCAATCCTCTTCCGTACCGCCTTCGCAAAACACGAGACGCTCGCAGTTCAGCTCCCCGGCCAGCTCTCCTTCTTTATGATCGGCGCGCTCATCCACTACCACCTCCAGTTCTTTGAAAAGCACTACAAATGGCTCATGGCCGGTGCAGCCCTCTTGTACGCCGTCCATGTCACAACTGGATGGTTCTTCCCGCGTCCCGCCGCGATTGCCGCACTTACCCTCGGAGCAGCTCTGCTTCTGCCCACAATCAAAGGACCCACACGCTGGGGAGACTTCTCCTACGGCACCTATGTCTTGCACTGGCCAATCATTCAGATCGTTGTAGCGGCAGGCCTCTATCGCACCCACCCTTGGGCCGCGCTTATCGTCACACTGATCGGCGTCGCCGTCTCCGCGCCGCTATCGTGGTTCTTTGTAGAAAAGCCTCTGCTTGCGCTGGTTCAATCCCGCAGGCTAAAGACACGCACTCCCGTCGCCATCCCCGGTTAGAAGGAACATACAACACCGGAAGAAGCTACTAGGAAGCCGCTCCGGACATTCGCCACACCCATTCCACCTGCACCAGCATCAGCACGCCCACAGCCGACCATGCTCGCGCTCTTATGCGATCACCTCCGGCAACGCGCCACGCATTAGCGCCAAGGACGGCCAAAGGAAGCAGCACTGGAAAGTGGTACGAGGGATGCGACATGGAAAGCCAGTAAGGCACTGCATAAAGCAAAATCGTCAGCAAAATCACCCGATTGGCCGCATCGCTCCAAAAGCCTGCCGAAGCCTGAGCAATCCAGAACACTGACGGCACCGCGATCAGCAGATACGCAAACGCCTCCCACAACAACACAACTCTGGACAGCCCAATTCCCTTCCACCTCTTACCCGAGAGCCATGTGCCCGAGAAGGTATCGAAGCCGAAGAAACATCGGACTCGGTTGCACGTGCGAACAACAAACAACCCGGCGTGCCCGCGAACCTCCTCCCCCGTCAACCGTCGAAATACCGCTGGCCGTTCCAACTCAGGAAGGCTCAGCACATACTCCATCGTCTTTTTATACTCAGGAAACCTCTCGATCTCTGCAGTTCCCGGCTTTGCGTGTGAACCGAAATACCACGTCTTGTAATTTGGCGTCCATGGATTGTTCCCGTAGTACATGTTGTACGCATTCGCAGTGTTAAAGACCCATCGGCCCGTCATCGTATGCGAGTGGACTAGCCAGCAGCCCATCACCACAAACCCCAGCAACGCACCCCCAACCGCCGGCAGCGTCCTCCGCGCATATAAAGCGCACGCTGCAGGCAGCACTACAACCAACACACCCGCACTCGGCCTCACCAGCGCAGCTGCCCCCAGCGAGAGTCCCATAAGAGCAAATTCCCACATCGAAGATCCTCGCAACACCTTGACCGCTGAACTCAACCCCACCAGCAGCAGAGCAGCCGTCGGTAAGTGGGTCAGTGGTTCGATCGAGAGATGAATCGAATCCGGCAGCAGACTGAATACCAGCAACACCAGCCACGCTACGCCGGACACGTCGAGCGACTCCATCAGGCGATAGAGCCCCCAGCACGCAATCAGCCAGAACACCAGCATTGATGCTCTGAGAACCATATCGTTTGCCCCAGCCGCCACAAACGGAGCCAGATACAAAGGCAATCCCGGAGGCAGATATGGAACAAACGAATGACCACTCACCAACTGCTGCGCCACCAATCGGTATTCCTGCGCGTCCGCAGTGAACGGCATGTGTCCCACCGCAAACAGTGCACACAGCCGGATCGCTGTACTAAACCCAACAACAATAAGAAATAAGTAAAACGTCCGTTGGCTCCCACTAGCCATTGCTCGCAACACCCGTTCGTTTATCGGCCGCGAAAGGACACCGTCGGCAATGTCATTCATAACAGCCGTCTTTCATAGAGAGAACCCCCTCTTTATTTGTCCTGACGGTCCATCTTCCTTGCCCCAAACCCCTTGGTCACGCCATCATAATCTAACTGGAGGAAGACGCATGCCGCCAGGCATCATCACACTCGAGACCAAGCGCGAGTCCCACCCGAGCGCCTCCGCCGAAAAATAAATCTCCGGAATTTGCAAAAAAATGCCACTCGAAAAAGTGGCGATCCGCAAACCGCATTAGCCAGCCATTCGACCACAATCTGTCCACAAAAACACCACGTCTAACACCCGTTTTTCCCAAAATACCCCCGAAAAACGCATTAAACCTGACGTTTATTTTTCCTTCACAAGTTCAAGCTGCCCGAAGCATTCCGGCGTATGAAATGTATCCCTCATAGGAGCCTTCCACGCAATCGAACGCTGTCGCTCAGGCGGCCCCTGCCCTCGAAACAAATTAGCGCGAAACACATTCCCCGCCACTGGAGCACGCTCATCAATAGCCGCGAAGGGAATACGCATAACCCCATACCAAATCTTCGCCTTAGGATCGATCCGCGCCGCAACCTTAAACCCGGAATTCCAAGTCCACCCATCTTCGTGATGCGGCGAAGCCAGATCGATATCGAGATCAACCCACTCCCCCTGCGGCGAAACTTCAAACTCCTTATACCGCCGGATGTTTTGAAAATCTGACCCAATAAAAAGCTCCGCAACATCCCAATTCCAAAGCTCATTCGTCTCCGCCAAAGTATTAGGCGAAGGCTTCAAATGCAGCTCCTCATAAGGGCAAACGAAGAGCAGATAAAGGTTATCTTTGGTCCACCGCGAGCGCACCTCCGTCCGATGATTAGGAACAAGCTTCCCATGAGTATCCACCTCAGCGTAGACAGGCTCAGCTCCCCGCCAGAACGCCGATTCCGGATTCGTCTCCAGAGAAACATCATGCGCGGCATAGACACTCTTGAAAGCCCCAGAACCCATATCCTGTGCATACCCCGTGCCCCCTAGAACAAGCAGGCAAGCAGCCACAAACCAATTCATAACCCAACACCTCAGTCATCCGAATGCACTATTTAGCCGCAGAGTACCTATACAGAAACGTGCAGTTCGCGCGCCGCATTTCCGTTGTATACCTTGCGCAGAATCGACTCCGGTAGATTGATCCCATAGATGCGCCAACGACCCTGAGGCGGTACGTTCGCCGGAGCGTAATCGAAGTACTCGTCATCCGTCTCCAAAAATCGATAGTAGATCTCATAGAGCTTGTCATTGAAAACCTGCTGCGGATACTCATCGCCATGGGGTGTGGCATCGGTTCCAAACAGGATCCTGTCCTGATACTTATCAAAGAAAGCCCTTGATGTCCGTGGCTGACGGCCCAACTCGCCAATGCGCGCCGCAATGTCCACGTTCATATTCTCGAAGCGATCCATGCACTCTGCCACATTCGCCAGATTCTCCGAGTAGTTGCCCACATGCAGCACAATGAACCGTGTCTTCGGATGACGAGCAATCACTCGATTACGCGCCTCAATCAGCTCCGCATTGCTCGGAAAGTCGCGCCCATAGAAGGACCAATCCGGATGATTATTGAGCTCTTCATACCGTTCATTGAACCGGTCGGTAGGCGTGAAAAAGGCAACCGGATCCGACACGTGTATCGCGACCGGCATATTCAACTGCCCACAAGCATCCCACATCGGATCGAATCGCGGATCGTCAATCTTCACCAACGTCCCCGATGTAATGTTCGATCTCAAATACAGCCCCAGCGTCTTAAGAATCTTCAGGCCCCGCGCTCCGTTCTTATGCGCCTCTTCGATAGCCCGCACCTGCAGCTTCGGATAATCCGGGTCCAGAAATCGCGAATAGGAAGGCTCTGTAAACGTATAGAACCGATCGCGAAAAGCGCGATCGTACTTCTCAACAGCCTCAGCAAGCCCCGCGCCATACCCCCCGGTCAGATTGACCATGGAGCGAATATTCTTCCGGTCCATTACCGACAGCAACTCTTCCGGTGTGCCCAGGTATTGCCGCTCGGGAACCAGTTCAACACCATCCTTCGACTTCGATGAGACAGTGATGTGCGTGTGAATGTCGATCACAGGAAAGCGGGCACGATCCACATGTGTCTCACGTACCTCGAGCATGCTCTTCGGCTCGTAATCCGCGAGGCTCAGCGAGCCAGGTTGCCTCTTCGCGTCTGTCGATGAGGCTGGCAGAACCTTGGCATGAGCCACCGCTCCTCCCATCAATCCCAGTCCCGTTGTGCACAATAGTTGGCGGCGGTTCATTACTCGTTATCTCCTCACTTGGCGCTACAAGCACTTGAAAAACGACACCGAAACACATCAAATCTCAGAACGTTTGGCCGTGTCTTTTGCTCAACGTAAGCGTAACATTCACATGTCGTATATGTGCACTTTTATTTCGTTTAGCAATGTTTTTATTTGCGTGAAACGGAAGCCCTGAATGTCACCTGAAAAGCAGATTCCGAGCTAATTTCAAAGCGTTCAACTAAAACGACACGTAGCCCGGTCGATCTCGCTCACTACGAAATCGGTTCTCATGGCCACTATTTTCATGTACAAACGAAATAAGAAATAATCAAACGATGTTTTCTCAGGATTAGGCTCCGTGGAAAAAGAGATGATAGGTTCACCCGAGGCCCCGCAGCTTCAGCGGTCGTTGAAGCTGTGGCACCTCATCGTATATGGCATCATCATCATCCAGCCCACGGCTCCCATGGGTATCTATGGCGTTGTCAGCAACATCGCCCGTGGACATGTAGTTACCACAATCCTCATCGCAATGGTGGCCATGCTGTTCACTGCAATCAGTTATGGACGAATGGCACGTGTCTACCCACGCGCCGGCTCAGCCTTCACCTATGTCTCCGAGGAACTCAATCCTAAACTCGGTTACGTCGTTGGATGGGCAATGCTGATGGACTATCTCCTCAATCCCATCATCTGCGTCATCTGGTGCAGTCAGGCCGCCCGTAACGTAGTCCCCGGCGTCCCTTATGCGTTCTGGGTTGTCTCTTTCGCTCTTCTCTCTACCTATCTCAACACGCGCGGCATTCAAACCTCCAGCCGTGTGAACGCCATTCTCTCCATCGGCATGAGTCTGGTCGTCATTCTCTTTCTTGGCGAGGGCATCCGCTACATCTTCTCCACGGTGCAGCCCACCGCACGCGATCTTCTCCGCCCCTTCTACGATCCCGCAACCTTCTCCACCTCGACCGTCTTACGCGGCACCTCTGTAGCGGTCCTCACCTACATTGGGTTCGACGGCATCTCGACCATGGCTGAAGAGGTGGAAAATCCGCGAAGGAACATCTTGCTGGCGACCGTCTTCACCTGTCTCATCATTGGCATCTTATCCATGATTCAGGTTTATGTAGCGCAGCTCGCGTGGCCGGCGACGCAGCCTTTTCCCCCATCCATGGTCGATACGGCCTTCGTGCATGTGGCCGCGCGTGTCGGTGGTACGTTCCTGTTTCAGTTGCTCAACGCAACTCTCCTCATCGCCAACATGGGATCGGCAATCGCAGCACAGTTCGGAGCATCACGGCTCATGTACAGCATGGGAAGAGACAACTCGCTGCCCCCGCGGGTCTTTGGCGCGATTCATCCCCGCCATCACGTGCCGCGAAACAACGTTCTCATCGTTGGCGGGATCGCCCTGCTGGGAGCCTTTCTTCTTACCTACGAGCAGGGTGCCGAGTTGCTAAACTTCGGCGCATTCATCGCGTTTATCGGCGTCAACGCTGCTGCTCTGGTCCACTACAAGTTCCGTTCGCAAGAGAAGGTCAAGCTCCCTCTCCTCATTCCTGCGCTGGGAATCCTGGTCTGCGCCTTCATCTGGATACATCTGAGCCGCAACGCCCAGATCCTCGGTGTCCTCTGGATTTGCGTCGGATTGCTTGTCGCCTGGTTCATGCGCAAAAGCAGAAAGCTCATCACACAGCCTCAATAGCGTCTGTCATCACCCCGTAAGTGAACCAGGAGATGCAATTCAACCGGTCGTTTCGGGAGGAATCTGCCCCTCTTCCCCGCGCTGCGATTCCGAAAAAAGCGGGGATGGAATGCTAAACGTAGATGTGCGCTATTAGTTTTATTTATTTTGATTAATCTTTTGTTGACTTTAGCTTCGCCGAATTGCTATTGTCCATCCCCAAGGTAACAATTCTGTTTCTGAGGTGATCGATGAAGCGTGTTTTGTTGAGCCTTTCCTGCTTCTTTTTTGCAGCCCTCCCCCTCCAATCCCATGCTCAAGCCGGAACCTGTGCCGGCGTGAGCCTCGGGCAAAACTCAAGCCTCAACGGATTCGTTCCGTTCCCAACCACCGATCCGTGGCGGCAGGACGTAACAGCCGCTGCTGTCGACCCTAATTCAGCTTCCATCATTTCGTTCATCGGCGGTACCACGCCGCTTCATCCGGACTTCGGTTCTGGACAAATCGGAAAATCGACCATTGGCATCCCATATCAGGTTGTCAGCGGCCAAACGAACGTGAACATTACCTATACTCAAAGTGCAAGCGAGAGCGATCCGGGCCCAATGCCGATCCCTTCCACCGCGCTTATTGAGGGCTACCCGAAGGCTGGTGGAGCGGGAGATAAGCATGTACTCGTTCTCAACCGCGACAACTGTTTCCTCTACGAGCTTTATAAGGCGAAGCTGCAAACCGATGGTTCGTGGAACGCAGACTCAGGGGTTGTATGGGACCTGAACAATAACAATCAACGCCCCTACACCTGGACCTCAGCCGATGCGGCAGGCCTTCCCATCTTTCCCGGGCTTGCGCGTTACGATGAAGTTGCCAACGGCGTAATCAACCACGCACTGCGTTTCACACTTCCTTCCAGCTTCGCAGCGATCGTGCCACCGGCAAAGCACTGGGCCGCCAACTCAACCAACACGTATGCTCCACCGATGGGCATGCGGCTTCGCCTGCACGCTAGTTTCGACATCTCCACGTACTCGCCTCAGGCCCAGATCATCCTTGCCGCACTCAAAAAGTACGGCATGATCATGGCGGATAACGGCAGCGCGATGTACATCAGTGGAGCTCCGAACGACGGGTGGGACAATACCGACCTACACTCTCTCAATGGCGTGACAGCAGCGGATTTTGACGTGTTGTCAGAGAGTCCGCTATACACCTCGTCGACAATCCCCACCGGTTCTGCGCCGACGATCTCCAGCTTTACGGCCAGCCCGACAACCATCACGGCAGGCTCGTCCACGACGTTGAGTTGGAGCGGCACCGGCTCTTCCTACTACATCGTCTCTCCACAGATCGGCGCTGTCAGCGGCACCTCGGTGACAGTCACACCAACAGCAACCACAACCTACACCCTCTACAGCACCAACCAGTACGGACGCACAACAGCGACAGTAACAGTCACCGTCAACTAACCATGGCGCGGCACATGAAGATTTTTCATGTGCTGCGCTACATCCTCAGAACGAAAAATCTGGGTTGCTATTCGGTTGCTGTAAAGTCTCCGCGACAAGCTCTGCTATAGCTCTTCAACACTGCCCGAACATTCGCAATCGCAATCGCCTTCGGATCATTTTGCAGACTTCCAGCGCGTACCTCATCATACTGGCGCGGACAGTATTGGCTCAGCAAAGTCTCAGGGATGGCTACTCGCTTCAGATTGTCGATTAGTCGAGAGACAGAACTCTCTATCTCAGGAAATCTCCAGTAGTAACGAATCCGGTCGCTATAGCTATAAATACGAAGAACCCTCTGCTGATCCGCATCCCCGCGATAATATTTCTTCCAATCCGCAGGATGAGCCAGCATCGTGCTCTCCATCGTCTCTACAAGATGCGACCGCTCCGCCTCCGGAACAAGTTCACGCTCAATAGCAGCCAGCGAATAAAGCGTCTCTCGTAGTGCAAACGTCAACGCCGGTCCCACTTTCAGAATCGAAAAACCATCGCGGATCAGTTCCTCATAGGCTCTCGGCTTCTGGTAATCACTCGAGTGCGCCTCCATCACCAACTCTGGATGTGCTTGCAAAAAGCTCTGCAGATGCGAGGCCTTCTCTGCGTCATAGTCGACAACGGAATCATGATCGAACTCAACACCCGGCTGCACCACAACAGCAATGACACGCTCCCACGCTGCATCCAGGCCCGCATCGTGAAACGCCTCACGATGAACCGCGAGCGTGCGTTCCACCGCCTCGCACGTCGTAACCTCAAGCGTATTCAAAGAATGAGTAGCCCCACCCGGTGTAGGGACCTCGGTCCCGATAACATATACCACCGGCGGCAGTCCCAGTCGGCTCCGCGCAGATTCCGCAGCACCGCACAGTACACTCGCACGCGTCGCCATCACCTTATCAGGAACGGTCTCCGGATCATCCGCGCAGCGCATGCTCGCGTCCAGGTGGATCTTGGTAAATCCTGCCTCGACGTACAGGCGAACCATCTCCGCCGCATGTTGCATCGCCGTCGCCGCATCAAGGTGCTGCCAGGGATTCGGCCCAAGATGATCTCCGCCAAGAATCAGGCGTCCGGAGTCAAATCCCAACTCCGCGGCAATGCCGTAAACATAATCACGAAACATCACGGGAGTCATACCCGTGTATCCGCCCGCCTGATTCACTTGATTCGAAGTTGCTTCCAGCAGTAAATGCGTGCCATCTGATTGAGCCTGCCGCATGGCCGCCTCAATCACCCACGGATGCGCCGAGCACACCGAGTAAATCCCCCGCTGGCCTCGCGAAGAACGAAGAAATTCCTGCAAATAATCCGACAACAGAACACCTCACAGGCGACGAAAGTCGCCGCTCCTCGCTCAGGCGTAGATAGCAAACTTCTCGACAACTCGGCTAATAAGCCCATTGGGGCTTGGTGAATCCGGTTTCAACCCAAGTTCAATAGAAGAGAAGAGTCCAAACATCTGGCTGAAGATGACATCCACCGCTGGCCGATATGCATCACCCAGTCCGTCGAAAGCATCGCAGTAAAGACTGTAATCGCTCGCAGCGTCCGTCTGTCCAACCGAAACAATCGTACGCACGACCTGCTTCGCGCGAATCTCATTCAACAAATCGATATCGTATCTTCGCCGTCTGTCATCCGTCGAAATGAATCCGGCAAAAAGAGTCTCGTTATTCAACGAAGACATAGGCCCATGCCGCAGCCCAAGCGTCGTTTCGTGCATCGTCTGAATGTCACCGCTGGTCAGCTCCAGTACCTTCAGCGCTGACTCGCGCGCGGTTGCCCCCAACGCTCCAGCCCCCACAAAGCAAGCCCTTCGGTAGCCATGCTGAGCAAGACTGTGTGCAAGATACGCACCGTCATGCAGAAGATAATCCGCTGCAATCGTCATCCGGTCCAGCGTCTCTTCAAAAGATTCTTCATCCCACAGATGCGCGAGCTCCTGGCCAAACACAACCATATTCGTAAATGAACTAGTCATCGCCAGACTACGGTCATTCACTGCATCATCCAGCAGCATCGCAAAGCAGTTTTTACTCTGCTGGGCCAGCTCCACCATGCGGCCATTCTTATTGCAACTCACCACCAGATGTCGAACCCTCGGGCTTGACGCAAGCGCCTGCTCAAGCACCGCCACTCCCTCTGGGCTATCGCCCGATCGTGAAAACGAAATCCACAGATAATCACGATCCGGAATCACAAGATCGTCGCGATTCGTAAGCAAATCCGTGCTGGCGATTGCGGACACCTCACAGCCCCAGCGCCGGCGCAGAAGATTTGCGATTGAGTGGCCAATGTAGTCTGAGGTTCCTGCGCCAACCAGATAAATAGTCCATCGCGCTTCATGGGCCTGTCGTAGAAAGCTAGCCAACTCCGATCGGGACTCCGCAAAGAGGCGATGCGTCGTTCGCCACGTTGCAGGCTGCTGCGCAATCTCGGCGGGGGTGTAAAGGAGCCCACGCTCCTCTTTTTCGGGTTGGGACAGAGCTAGAAGTCGTGAGAGTGGATTCACTATGCTTATTCCTCGTTTAGTGCATTAAAAAGAAACAATAAGAAGGTAAAGTAAACCACTTTTTGGATGCTTCGTGCAAGCGAAAAGACTCAAAGAGAAATTGTTTTATCCATATCAGTATTTTGCCCACGTAGTTTCAACGCACGCAACTATTAGTATTTATACTGTTATCACTTCAATGGGCCCGATGGCCTGTCATTTCCACGCCCGCTGGGTCAAGCTACAAAACGAAGCCTAAAGTAATAGAAGAATTACGCAAACGACAATGAAAACTTTCGACATTACCATCGCGGGCGAGCTCAATCTCGACCTCATTCTCTACGGCCTTCCGGCAGAAATGCAAACAGAAAGGGAGTTGCTTGCCAGTGACTTCCGCGCCACCCTTGGCAGTTCTTCCGGGATCGTCGCGCATAATGCAGCAAACCTCGGTGCCCGCGTAGCCTTCACAACCCTCATCGGCACCGACGACTTTGGCCGCCTCGCAATCGACCGTCTGCGCGCAGCCGGGGTCGACACCTCCCACACAAGCCGGCACGATACAGTTGCAACCGGTGTAACGATCCTTCTGCCGCATGGCGATCAACGCCACATCCTTACCTTTCCCGGAACCATCGCCGAGCTAACCATCGCCGAGCTCGACTTCGATTTTCTCGCACAGGCCCGCCATTTTCATCTCTCCTCCCTCTATCTGCAACGGGGCCTGCATGCTGGCTTGCCGGATCTTTTGCGCCGCCTCAAACAAGCTGGCCTAACCATCTCACTCGATACCAACGATGATCCCGAAAATCGCTGGGGCGCTCCTCTGCAAGAAATCCTCCCTTACATAGACGTCTTTATGCCCAACGAAGACGAGATCTGCCGCATGACAAATTGCGACAATCTTGACGAAGCCATTCAGTCATTGCCCGCCAGGATCCCGACCATCGTCGTCAAGCGCGGACGCCACGGCGCACGCGTCTACGAGAAAGGCTGCGCTATTGATGTCGCCCCGCTAACCGTCATTCCAGTAGACACAATAGGCGCAGGCGACAGCTTCGACGCAGGCTTTCTCCGCGCCTATCTTCTCTCGAAAGACAGGGTCACATGCGCTCGCGCAGGCAACATCACCGGAGCCTTATCGACACAGGCACCAGGCGGAACCGAAGCCTTCCGCGACCAGACCCTACGCGAAGCCTTCCTAACCAAGCATCAATTCTTCGAACTACTGGCGCCGTAGCCATGTGCTGCCGCAACCTCAAATCTTGAGGAAGATGCGCCGCCGATAGAGCTGGTAAATTACCAACCAGCAAAATCCGACAAAGCAAAGCGAGTAAATAAGCGACGCCATCGCAGGATTCCCGATGACTCCAAGAATTCCGGAGTAAATCCACCTCTGCAAATGGACTCCCGGCTGCGGATGTATCAGAAACATTACACCCGGCAGCAGCTCCGACAACACATACGCTCCAATAGCATTCGTCCCAAACACCAGAAACGGCATCAGCCACTTCCGGCGAGCAGCTTCAGGCTTCCCTGCTCCGCGCACGTCCACAATCCATATCGCCAAGGCCAGCAGCAGCAGACTCCAGCCCGCCGCAAACAAAACATAAGAGCTCGTCCATAACTTCTTGTTGATCGGGAAAGCAAAGTTCCACAATCCGCCCAGAAGCAAGCCTGAAACCCCGGCGATTGCGATGCCTTTCGCTTTTTCTCCAATGCTTCTACTCGTCTGCAGCCACAGGCCGGTCAACATTCCGAACAATGCCGTTGCCAATGCCGGAAGCGTACTCAGCAGCCCTTCAGGATCGCGCGTCTTCTCGTAAAGGTGCGAAGCAGTAAATATCTGCCGGTCAAGCCACGCCACCAGATTTCCATCAGGATCCAGCAGAGGCACATCATGTGTCGGCACACCGTACCCTGGGACCGGAATGAATCGCATGATCACCCAGTAGCCCACAAGTGCCCCCACCGCAATAACCGCCTTGTTCTTCCACGACGAACTGATCAGGTAAAGCACTGAGATGACGAAGTAGCAGATCGCAATCCGCTGCAACACGCCGTAAACACGCAATGTATGAAGGTGAAACTGCGGGAAGCTATTCACCAGCAGTCCCAACAGAAACAAAATAACTGCGCGTCGAAATGCATGCAGCAGAATGGACTGCTTGCTTGCCCCCTTCGCCAGCCGCCCCGCCGTCGAAAACACGGTCGAAATACCGACGAGAAAAAGAAAGGTTGGAAAGACAAGGTCCGTTGGCGTAAACCCGTTCCAGGATGCATGCTTCAGCGCCCAGTAGGCATGCCGCTCGTCGCCATTATTGTTTACCAGGATCATGAAGCCGATGGTCAGGCCGCGCAGCACATCAACGGAGAGCCAGCGTTCGGGCTTTGCAATAGTAGTGCTTCGTTCAACGATGGGTAATGTATGCGAGCTCGTCATCGATTGCATTCGCCTCCCGGCATTTCTTGTCCGATTACCTATCCTAATCCCTGGTATGCGGCTCCAGATTCAGATCTTGCGCGATTGCTAACGCGGCGGCATAACTCTGGCCCCTGGGGACCGCCGCATACTTCGTCGCTCTCCGGTTCCACTCATCGCCAAAGGCATACCAGTCAATGGGCTTCGGCGGCGACTTCGTATCGAGAGACACCAAAAGCGTGTCGAAATACATCTTCCACCGTGGCATATAGTAATCCGCCGTAAGCCCCGCCCAATCCCGATTCGCGTACTCATGCAGGCCGAACTCGCTCGCCTTACGGTCTCCCCACGTCGTCAGAATCGACCGCGCATCGTAATTCAGCTGCTTCAGTTCTTCCGGCGTAGAGGCCCAGGCCGGAACGAACTGAAGCCATCGTCCCAGAAGAAAGAATTCATTTGTCTGCAGCAGAGTATCCAGCAGCGTCATGCGATGCAGCCAATGCGCCGTCAACTCTGTAAATCTTGCGCGATCGCCCGCGTCGTAGGCCGCTTTGATCTGTGGCAGCATCGTCCGGCTTTCGTTCGCCATCACCTGTCGTGCCAGGTCGACTAAATCGTATTGATAGGTCTCACTCTCAAGCAGGCGTGGCGCCACCTGCAGCAACTCCGTCAGCGCGGGTCGCAGGTCTTCAGGGCGATACCGCATCACATCCGGCGACCAAGTTGCGGCATGCAGCGTAGTCAATGACGGCTGCGCACTGAACAGCGAATCATGCGCCGCATCTCGCTCGCCATGCTCCTTGTTGCCGTCTGCACGATATCCATATGCCGTCTTCAGTATGATCTGCCATGCACGTTTCGCATGTTCATCCTCTTCGCCATAACGCCGCAGCGCATACTCGTCCGTCCACGCACTCAGATCGACAGGATCACTATGCCACGCCATCTCTGTGTACAGATCGAACGCGAACGGATTTGTGTCCAGCCCCTCGGTAAACAGAGCGGTTCCAACGATGCGGCTCCCCGGCAGCTTCGCCATCTTCGGCATACGCACGGCGTAATCGTAGAGCGGCGCACCCATCGTCGTACGGCCTCCGAACTCCCACAGCCCGCCATACAGCCATTGTGCCCCGCGAAACTCGCGGTCCCGGTCTTCACGCGGAATGCGCCCCTGTTCAATGTCAGCCACCAGCACACGGCCCGTGTCCACCGCATCCATCACTGCGGGCATGGGATTGTTCTGCCATCCCATCATTATCCACAATGCTCCCGGGTGCGCCTTCTCAAGCGCCGCCTGTACGCGCTTCGCTGCTTCGCCTACCGGGACGTCGCCCGATGCTCCACCCTCCTGAAAGATCTCCATGTCATAAATCGCAGAGTCTCCAAAAAGCTCATGTTGGTGCCGGTAAAACGATTCAGCAAGCGCTGCAAAATTAGGATCGCGAGGGTCAATCCAGCCTGGCCGCGTGAACCCGTTCCAGTCTCCCTGGGTGATAACGTGCGCGCCTTGATGAAGCGTCGCAAAATCCGCAGGAACAATGCCGTAGTAGCCGGGCAACACGGGCGTAATCCCGAGCTCACGCAGCATCGCCATCAGCTTCTTAGCCGACTCCGCACGCTTCTGCAGCAACTCCATCGAGATCGGCTCGATGAAGCAGCACATATTGCCCATCAGTTGCCAGTTCTGGTGTGCGGGCTGCGTAATCCACTGGCGAATAGCGGCATCGCTATATCCCGCATCACGAAACGTCTGGTAGAGCACCAAATCCGCGCCTCGTTCAATCAGGACAGCATTGGTGCCCGACAACGCCAGCACATCGATCTCGTGTCGCCAGCGAGCCTCACTCCAATACGGCGCAGAGTATCCGTCCACATTCTCGTTCAGAGCGTAGCGCCACTTATACAGGGCAGCCTTTTCGATCGGTTCCTTAGGCGCTGGCAGCACCAGGCCCGCGCCCCCAAGCTGCATCCCATTCGTTGAGACCTGGAGATGCGCAACGTACTTCAGATACCAGTTCACCCCATACAGCAACGTAGGCAGCGTCCCTGCCTCCACTCGGATATGCCCCGCAGTGCCCGAAATGCGAAATCCATCGCCGTCCTTCCCCGATGGCCGCAGGCTAAGTTGAAACTGTGGAGCAAGTCTCGGCATCTCGCGCTGGAGAACCTCTTGAGCCGGTTTGGTCGAGGTCTGCGCGTTCGCAACGCAACCACCCACCACTACCAGGAGGGCGGTGCAATAAAACCGTCTGATGCAAAACATCCAAACACTATAGCCCATCTGCCCACGAGGGTATGGTTTGATAGTCAACGTTCAAATCCACCTCGACCCCACCTACCTTCTTTGTACGAGCATCTGCGCAACTAACTTTTCCACAGAAATATTTTCAAAAACTGCAAATTTTTCGCCACTCCGCAAAGTGCAGTTTTCTTGTCACGATTGCCACACATTCCACCACACTCTGTCCACAAAAACACCATCTCCAAACACCCACTTTTCTTCAAACCCCTTCAAAAAGCCCAACAAAAACAACAAAGCCCCGGATAGAGCACAACTCTCTCCGGGGCAAAAAAATCTACAAAAAATCGACCTGTAAAATTACTTCGCGGCGGCCTCCAGAATTGCCGCGGAGCGGTTCAGCGCTTCAGTGAGGGCGGTCATCTGGGTTTGGGCGCGGTCGGTATCGGCGCCGTCAATAGCTTCGTTGACGCCTGGAATAACCACCGCCGCATACCCGGTGAATTCACCCGGCGCATAGATCGTGTGCTTGTACCACGCGCGACGAGGCAGGCCCGCCGGACTGAGAAGCGCCGACTCGGCGTTGCGAAGAGCATGATTCAGGATTGCAGGATCGGCTGGCGGAGCGGACTGCCGAGTCCGAATCGCTGTGCCTGCAGTAGCAAAGCGCTGCGCAGCCGCAAGGGCAGCACTGAAGTCGAGCTTCATCTCGGCTTTCACGGCGCGTTTCTGCGCAGTATTGAGATAACTGAGGATCTCCTTGCCGTAGAGGTCATAGTCGTAGGGCAGCACGTCGGCGTCGGCCATGTGGAGAATCTCAAGGCCGAAGACGCGAGCCTGTTGCTGCTCGTAGACGAAGGTGGGATCGCCGAACTTGATGAACCAGTTGTAGTTATCGAAGACGGAGTGATAGACGCCATAGGGCCCACCGGAGCCGATATCGGTGGAGGGAACCCCAAGGTGCTGGATAAATGGCGTGTAGTCCGAACCAGAACCGAGGTCACCTACACGAACATCGTTATCAACCTGGGCGTTGAAGCGGCTAGGGCCTGCGTTTGTGGAGGCATCGCCACGAGCCTCACTGGCCGCCTCCTGCGTCTTCTTCCAATTATCGTAGACCGTACCACCCTTGGGGCTGGGAACTTGTCTGGTGACCTCACGCACGAACTGTTTGAGGGAGGGCACAGCCTCAGCGTTGAAATTAGGACCAGCAACGCCGACGTCAGTGTTGAAGTAGGCGACAGCGTGGGCGAGGCGATTTGCGTGCTGCTCAGCCCACTCGGTAGAGCCCATAAGACCTTCTTCTTCAGCATCCCAACTGCCGATGACAATCCTCCGCTTCGGCTTCCACCCCTGTTTGAGGAGCACGCCAAGACCATGGACGGCTTCGAGCATGGCAGCCGTGCCGCTATTGGGGTCGACGGCGCCGTAGACCCAGGCGTCGCGGTGATTACCGGCTACAACCCAATCCTCTTTCTGCGTGGGATCGGTGCCATCGATTGTGCCAATGACGTCCCAGATGGTGCGGAGGGCATAGTCCTGTTCGAGGTGCATGTGGACCGTGACCTTGTGCGCGTCAGCGTTGTTTTCACCTGCACCGAGGTGATAGGTGAAAGGCAGGGCTCCCTGCCAGCCATGAGGTGCGGCCTGGCCACCAAGGCACTTGAGGATGGGTGCGGCGTCTTTGTAAGACAACGGATTGACGGGGATATTGGGCTGGTTAATGGCGGGGTCGTTAGGGGCCAGCCGTTTGGAGTTAGGCAGGTCAGGCGTAGAGGCAATGCCGGGGGTCTCAGGGTCGCCTGGGTAGATGGGCAGAAATTGCACGGAACCACGCTGGACCGCCGAGTCCGGACGGAAGGGACCCTTGGGGTAGACATCGCCGCGGAAGTAGCCGTCGTCAGCAGGGTCGGAGTAGATGAGGACGCCTTTGGCGCCGCGCTGCTGAGCGATATAGGCTTTGACACCGCGGAAGTTAGCACCGTAGCGAACGATGACGATCTTATCTTTGACGCTGATGCCGAGCTGATCAAGCTTGTTGAAATCAGCCAATTCGCCGTAATTCGCGTAGACGACCTCAGCAGTAACGTCACCGGAGGGAGCAGAGCCGTTGAAGGCAGGGAGAATGCGGGGATCGTCCTGAAAGGGGTCGCCGCCATGCTTTTTAGGATCGACATGCTCCGGGGTAGGGCCGGACATGATCTTGTTGCCGGCGGAGTCAAAGGCTTCGATGATGATGCTGCGTGGCTTGTTGAGCCAGACCTTGTAGGGGACGATCTGAGTGTCGAGCCCGGCGGCTTTGAACTTATCCGCCACATAGACGGCGGTGGCGTAATCCTCAGGAGAACTGGCCCAATGGGGGGCAGCGGTGAGGGTCTTTAGATGTTCTCCCGCGAGTTTCGGGTCGGGGACGGCCATGAAGGAGGCGTCCCACTTCGCCTGCTGGCTGAAGTCACGGTAGCCAAAGACCTTCGGGGTCTGAGAAGAGGCGGCGAGAGTGGCAAGGGGAAGCAGGCAGGCAAGAGCGCGGAGATGAGTCAAGTAGGGCCTCAGAATTGGGTGCTTAGGGCTAGGGTATCGTAAATGGCGGGATTGAGGCGAGTTGATGCGGTCGTAAAGGAAGAGGAATAGATTATCGGTGAGAGGTCAAGCGATGGCTGATGGCGTGAAAGTTCCCCTTGTGCCGCCCTTTACTTTGGAGACGGCTGTTGCCAAGGTTCGTGCTGCCGAGGATGGTTGGAACTCGCGGGATCCGGAGCGAGTCTCCCTGGCTTATACAGTGGATAGCGTGTGGCGCAATCGGTCTGAGTTTGTAACGGGCCGGGAACAAATCGCCCAGTTCTTGAAGCGCAAATGGGCGAAGGAGCTGGAGTATCGATTGATCAAAGAGCTTTGGGCATTTGGCGGGAACCGCATCGCCGTGCGGTTTTGTTATGAGTGTCACGATGCCTCGGGGCAGTGGTATCGATCGTACGGAAATGAGAATTGGCAGTTCGATGAGCAGGGGTTGATGAAGCATCGTCATGCGAGCATCAACGATTTGGCAATTGAGGAGTCGCAGCGGTTGTTTCGTTGGTCAATAGGGAGACGGCCGGACGATCATAAAGGACTTAGTGATTTGGGGCTTTAGGAGTCGTTTGACGGCTGATTGCTACGCTTCAGGTTCAATCTGTGCCTAAAACACAAAGGCTCCCGCTTTCGCGAGAGCCTGTTGGATTACTTGTCAGCAAATTCTAATCGCCAGCGACGAGGGTTTCGCCTTTCTGCACCTTGCTGTGATTCCTGCTGTAGAAGAAGTAAACCACCAATCCAATCAACAGCCAGACGATCAGGCGAATCCAGTTTGCAGCGCCCAGTTCCACCATCATGTAGCCGTTGAAGATGATTCCAAGGATCGGGACCAGGGGCACAAAAGGTGTCCGGAATGGACGAGCACGATGTGGATCTTTTCGACGCAGCACCATGATCGAAATGCATACGATCACGAACGCAAAGAGCGTCCCGATATTCACCATCTTTCCGATGTCATCAATCGGCGTGACGCTGCCAACGATCGCCGCCAACAGGCCCGCCAGAATCGTTCCCTTCCAGGGTGTACGAAATCTCGGGTGGATCGCGCCAAAGAAGCCCTTCGGCAGCAGGCCGTCCTTCGCCATTGCATAAAGCACACGGCTCTGGCCGAGCAACATTACCAGCATTACGCTCGTCAGGCCGGCCAGCGAACCAATCGTGATGATGTTCGCCGCTGAGTTCAGATTATGTTCCAGGAACGCGCGCACGATTGGCGCTTCAATGTTGATGTCCGGCCAGTAAACCATACCGGTTAGGACGGCAGCCACGCCGATGTACAACAGCGTACAAATCGCCAACGAAACAATGATGCCAATGGGCATATCACGTTGAGGGTTCTTCGCCTCCTGCGCCGTCGTCGATACTGCGTCAAACCCAATGTAAGAGAAGAACACCAGTCCGGCAGCCAATCCGATGCCGCCTACTCCAAACGGTGCAAAGGAGTGCCAATCCGTTCCCCAGTTAGCCTTGTTGACGTAGTGCGAACCCAAGCCGAGCACGAACAGCACGACAGCCACCTTAAGCATCACGATGCCTGCGTTGAAGTTTGCAGATTCCTTGATGCCGATCACAAGCACTGTCGTAATCACCAGCGCGATCAAAAACGCCGGCAGATTGAAGCCAAACTCATGGCCGAAGATCAAAGGCGCGTTCAGCAGCGCATGGGCCTTGGCCGTCAATTCGGCAGAAGGGTGCGCCAGAATCGCCATTAGCGCGTCGGTAAAGGGCTTCGTTCCTGGCACCAGTTCTGGATGAGTGGATAGAAGCGACTGACGGGCAACGGCATCGAACGCCTTCTTCAACCCTGTCCAGTGGTCATACGCCAGCCACAAGGGAAACTTCAGATGGAAGATAGCCAAAAACTCTACAAAGGTGTTTGACCAGCCCGAGCTGACCGTGCTCGCACCCATCGCGTACTCAAGCGTCAGGTCCCAGCCGATAATCCAGGCGAACAACTCCCCCAGCGTCGCATAAGCATAGGTGTAAGCCGAACCCGCGAGCGGAATCATCGCGGCAAACTCTGCATAGCAAAGACCGGCAAAGGCGCATCCAAGCCCTGACAGAACGAACGCCAGCATCAACGCCGGACCAGCCGAGTGCGCTCCAATGCCAGACAATACGAAGATTCCGGCCCCAATCACAGCTCCGATACCCAGAGCCGTCAGCGCGAATGGCCCAAGCGATCGCTCCAGCGTCTGCGATCCTTCTTCGTTCGCTTCGGCGAGCAACGCGTCCATCGACTTCTTTGCAAACAGATTACCCATCTTACTTTCAGTTCTCCTTTAGACCTGCACTTCTGCTTCGACGGCAGTTCCCTTTCGCTTCCACACCAGATACACGGGAACGCCAAGCAGGACGATGATCAAGCCAGGCCACGTGAATTGAGGTTTGTAACGCAATAGTACGACACAAATCCATACCGCCATCACGATATACAATCCCGGCAGCACAGGATACCCGAACGCCTTATAAGGTCGCACGGCGTCTGGTCGCGTCCTCCGCAGTACAAATAGCCCGGCGATCGTCAGGATGTAGAAGATCAGCACCGCAAAGATCACATAATCAAGCAGTTGCCCATAACTACCCGACAGGCACAACAGTGAAGTCCAGAGACACTGTACCCAAAGCGAGTTCACCGGCGTCTTCGACTTCTCACTCAGTTTGCCGACGGATTTGAAAAATAGACCATCCCGGCTCATCGCGTAGTACACCCGGGCTCCCGCCAGCAACATTCCATTCGCGCAGCCGAAAGTCGAAATGAGGATCGCAGCAGCCATCAGCTTTGCACCATACCCGCTGAAAGCTCGTTCCATCACCGCCGTTGCTACACGGTCTTCCGTTGCAAACTGGATGCCACGGCCCGCAATCGTCGTCGCGTTGGGGTCTCCCACCAGAGGAAGCACACTCAAGTAGACAAAGTTGCAAAGCACATAAAGAAGCAGCACGACTCCCGTGCCAATCGCCAGTGATAACGGCAGGTTCCGCTTAGGATTTCGGATCTCACCAGCGGTGAACGTGACGTTATTCCATGCATCTGCACTAAACAGCGACCCCACCTGCACAATCGCAAGAATCGTCAGCAGGCCGACGTAATCTCCGGTTGTCGACCCAGCCTGCGCCGCGTGAAGTGTATGCCAGCCCGCACCGGCCCAGAAATTATGCCACCCGGCGCCAAAATTGGCCGCCACCGCCGCAGGATCCCTCACCAGCACGCCAACCAGCACGACAGCCGCCAGTGCAAGCACTTTCGCCGAGGTAAAGAGATTTTGAACCGCTGCGCCCATCTTGACACCCAGCGTATTCAAAATCGTCAGCAGTACGATGATGACAATCGCAGCCAGATTAGCTGTATTCAATCCGATATCCATGTTTCCAAGGACCATCGGTCCCACATGCAACGGGGGAACACGACCTATGTGCCAAAGCCAATGCTGTGTATTTACCGAGGGGAAGAACACGCCGAGAAATTTTCCAAAGCCCACTCCGACGGCAGCAATAGTGCCTGTCTGGATTACCAGAAACAACGTCCACCCGTAGAGAAATCCCCAAAGCGGCCCCAGCGCCTCACGTAGATAGACATACTGGCCGCCTGCCTTGGGCATCATTGCGGCAAGTTCGCCGTAACTCAATGCCCCGATGATGGTCATCACCGCTGTCACCAGCCACGCTGCAATCAACAGCGCCGGTGATCCGAGCGACCGCGACATATCCGCTGAAACGATGAAGATGCCCGATCCAATCATCGAGCCCATTACAATCGCCGTCGCTGAAAACAGTCCCATCCCCTGCACAAACTGCGGTGCAGGCGGAGCCTCAACCTGTAGCTTCTCTAAACTATTCACGTCCGTCTTTTCTACCGTAAAAACAAAAGAAAGTCTCCCACCATCTTATTTGGGTTGCCTTCCTATGTCCTTAACAGCGTTACGGCGAAGAAACGAAAGCGCTCCGGGGCCCAGAACGGCGATGGCCATTCCATAACCGATTTCTTCATGTACTCGCGCTCGGCCTTCTTATCGCCAGCCCCGCGAGCAGTCAGGCAGGCCTTGAATGCCTGATAGGCGATGATCCGCCGCCGCCATAGAGCCCGACGAAGCCCGGTCATGTCCGCCAGCAAAACATCGTCGAGCATCTTCATGAAGTCGTTGTACATATGGTTGGCATCTCCGCTAAGACCGCCCGCACTATGACCGGTAGTCCGTCAATGGCTCAGGACATACGCAGAACGGCCCTTTTGCAATCAGCCGAAACCAAAGATTCCAGTCCTCGCTTCCCAACTGGCGCTCGTCGAAGCCACCTTCCAATGTGTCCAGCGCTGAGCGACGTAGCATTACCGACGACGGAGGAACGCTAGGATTGCACCATCGCAATGTCGGCCACAGCGTCTTCGGATCAGCCGGCCTCAGATCGTCAAGATGCACTCCTTCGTCGCTCATCATTCTCAAGCCGGTGTAATTCCCTACAGCTTCTGGATGCGCCTTCAGCGCTCGAATCTGGCTCGCAATTTTTTCCGGTTCCCACCAGTCGTCCGCATCAAGAAATGCGACAAACTCTCCCTCCGCCACCCGAAGTCCCGCATTCCTCGCCTTGGCCGGTCCACCGTTCTGCTGGCGAATCAGCATTACCGATTCACCATACTCGCTGGCAATAATCTCCCTGGTCGAGTCCTTCGATCCATCGTCGATCACTATGATTTGACTGGGATAAGTCTGCTTGAGCACGCTGTCCAACGCACGGCGGATGAACCGTTCGCCGTTGTATACAGGAATAATCACCGTAACGGTCTCTGGTCGTTGCGCTCCCAAATGCGAAATGCCGTCCATTGTCACCTTCACTCTCATCCCAAGAGGGATTTACGGTCGGGGCCCTGGATTGCAACTTCCACAGAAGCATAACAAATCAGTCGATCAACTCAACGCTGCATCCAAAATCTTCAGAAACCTGCGCGCCACATCACCCACTGCGTCGGGTCCCGAGAAGAGAGCGCCAATCACAGCCACCGAATCCGCGCCCGCTTCAATTACACTGCGAGCATTCTCAGGGGTGATTCCTCCAATAGCGACTAGTGGCCGTCGCGTCAATGCTCGCGCCCGACGAACCCCCTCCAGACCCACCACCGGCTCCGCATCCGCCTTTGTTCCCGTGGCGAAGACTGGTCCAATGGCGACATAGTCCGCCTCCGCTGCATCAGCCGCGGCTACCTGATCATCGTTATGCGTCGAGCATCCCACAAGCCCTCCCGACAGCAGCAACTTGCGCGCTTCACGAACGGTTACATCTCCTTGCCCCACATGCACAGCGTTCCACCCCGAAAGCACCGCCAGTGCCGGATCGTCGTTCAAAACCAATGTGCAGTCCACACCGGAAAAGATGTTTTGAATAACCATTGAGTTCTGCATAATCTGCTCCCGCGTACCTGCCTTATCGCGGTACTGCAACAGAGTCACACCAGCATCGCGTAATTGCTCGACGGCGCGGCCGATCTCTATCTTCCGCCGGGCCAGCACCCCAGCATCCACAATCGCATACAGACGCGGCAGCGTTATGACACGCGGCGATACTCGATCTACAGCATCCTCTCCCACCCTGCCAACGCTCCCCGCCTCAGGCCTGACTGTCCTTCTGGCGCTCGAAGAACCGCTCCATGAACTTGGTATCGAACTTGCCGGAGCGGAACTCGTCATCCGCAAAGATCTTCTGATGCAGCGGAATCGTCGTATGAATTCCCTGCACCACGAACTGGCTCAGCGCCCGCTGCATCTTGTTCATGGCCTCTTCGCGGTCCTTGCCGTGGCAGATGAGCTTCGCGATCAGCGAGTCGTAGTACGGCGGCACGACACCCTCGGCAGTACTGCGCCGTGTCGACGCGCACGCCGTTGCCGCCGGGCAGATTGAACGCCGTAATCTTGCCCGCGCTCGGCGTGAACTTCTCCGGATGCTCGGCATTGATGCGGCACTCGATCGCGTGGCCGCGAATCTCCACCGGTCCAGGTCACAATCGCAGTCAGCTTCTCGCCCGCAGCAATCCGCAGCTGCGCCTTCACCAGGTCGATGCCGGTCACCATCTCGGTCACGCAATGCTCCACCTGGATGCGCGTGTTCATCTCGATGAAGTAGATCTTGCCGTCCTCATCCATCAGGAACTCGATCGTGCCGGCGTTCCAGTAGCCGATATTCTCAAGCGACTTCTCGATCGTTTTGCCCAGCTCCTCGCGCAGCTTCGGAGTCACCATCAGGCTCGGCGCCTCTTCGATCAGCTTCTGGTGGCGGCGCTGAATGGAGCACTCGCGCTCGCCCAGGCTCATCACGTTGCCGTGCTCGTCGGCCAGCACCTGAAACTCGATGTGGCGCGGCCGCTCGATGAACTTCTCCATGTACAGGTCGCCGTTGCCGAACGCGTTGGCCGCTTCGGTCGAGGCCTGCTTGAACATCCCCGGCAGCTCCTCCGGACTGCGACAGATACGCATCCCGCGACCGCCGCCGCCGGCGACCGCCTTCAGGATCACGGGATAGCCGACGCTCTTCGCCCACTCCAGCGCCTCGCCTTCGCTCTCGATGACGCCGTCGGAGCCGGGCAGGATCGGCACCTTCGCCTTCTTCATGGTCTGCCGCGCGGTGGACTTCTCGCCCATCATGCGCGTCACCTCCGGCGGAGGCCCGATGAACTTGATGTTCGAAGCGCGGCACACCTCAGCGAAGTTCGCGTTCTCGCTGAGCAGGCCGTAGCCCGGATGGATCGCGTCGACATCCGCGATCTCCGCAGCCGAGATCACGGCCGGAACATTCAGGTAGCTCTCCGCACTACGCGGAGGGCCGATGCAGATCGCCTCATCCGCAAACCGCACATGCAGCGAGTTTCGGTCCGCCTCGCTATACACCGCGACCGTGCGGATGCCCATCTCCTTGCACGCGCTGATGACGCGCAGTGCAATCTCACCACGATTTGCAATCAATACCTTACGAAACATAAACGCAGATGCCTTCCGTCGAATCTGGATCGAACCTTGATCGAATTTTGCTCGGTATGTTTTTGAAAGAGACTCTACCGCGTCCTGATAGCAAACAGCGGCTGTCCATACTCCACGGGCTGTCCGCTGGCGGCGATGCGCTTCACCACTTCGCCGGCGACGTCGGTCTCGATCTCGTTCATCAGCTTCATCGCTTCGACGATGCAGAGCACCTGACCCACCTCCACCTGGTCGCCCACCTTTACAAACGGAGGCGCACCGGGCGACGGCGACTCATAGAACGTTCCCACGATGGGCGACTTCACCTCGTGCAAAGCCTCTTCAGCCGGCGCAGCTGCGGCGGCGGCGCGGCAGATGCAGCAGCAAGGCGGCAACCGGAGCTGGAGCCGCAGGCGCAGACGCCATCAAGCGGCTCAACTGCGCCAGATCGAGGCCAGCAGCGCTGCAGGTCACCGGCAAACTTGATCCGCACCTTCAGGTCGGCGTGCTCCATGTCGAACTCGGCGATTTCATTGGCCTTCAGAAAATCGACCAGTTCGCGCAACTCTTCCAACTTATTTCCGTCCATCCCGTCTCTTCCCGTGCCTGTTGCGGCACTTGTTTCGGTTACAACGACCTCTTCTACAGCTCAATCCAGGCCTTCAGGCTGGGCGTCAGAATCTCTCCGCCCCCTGCCGTCACCAGGACCATATCCTCGATCCGCACCCCGAACTTACCCGGCATATAGACACCGGGTTCAATCGTGATCACCATTCCCTGCTCTAGCTTCTGCGTCTGCTTCGCGGCAAGCCTCGGTCCCTCGTGAATCTCCAGCCCAACTCCGTGCCCGGTCGAGTGGCGTGAAGTACTTATCCAGCCCGACCCTCCGCAGCACACTCCGCGCTGCCTCATCCACATCGCCGGCGGTCACGCCCGGGAGCCACCGCAGCAACCGCGGCCTCCTGCGCTTCCAGCACCGCATCATACACTTCCTGCTCCTCGGCGTGCGCCTTGCCCAGGTGCACGGTCCGGGTCATGTCGCTGCAGTACCCGTCCAGCACCACGCCAAAATCCAGCGTCACGAACCCTCGCTGCGGCAGCTTCGCGCCGTTGCGCGGCCGTGGGGCAGTGCCGATCGCTCCCCGCTCGCCACGATCGTCTCAAACGACATTGCTTCCGCGCCGGCCAGCCGCGCGGCGATATTCCAGCTCAGCCGCCACGGCAATCTCCGTCATCCCAGGCTGCAGAAACTCCAGCATCCCATCGAACAGTCTGCAACCCAGCAGAGCGGCCTTCCGTATCCGCTTCATCTCCTCAGCATCCTTCATCTCGCGCAGCCGCGCCACCAGCGATCCCACTCGCCACAAACAGTCCTCGCCGCAATCTTCGCCGAAACTGCCTTCCGCATCGTCTCCAGAGCCGCCACCGTGGTATTCGACGCATCGAAACCGCACCGTCGAATCCCGGCTGCCTCACATCCATTCGCAAGCCGCAATCACGGCCGGCTTCTTCGCAATCACCACCCGCGTTCCCAGCGCCTCGGCCTTTGCCTGGGACGTGTAGCGTCCGTCTGTAAACAGCACTGCACGCCCGCCAGCAAGCACCAGAGCCGCATTCGATCCCGTAAACCCGCACAGGTAGCGAACATCCGGCAGATGCGTCACCAGCAGCCCGTCCACCCCGGCAGCCTTCGCCGCAGCCACTGCTTTTTTCTTCCGCGCCTTCAGATCCATAGACTCTTTGATTCTACCCAACAACGATGATCTATTCGCCTCAGCGACTCTCACCCGTTATCATGGCCTATGTCCGGCGTTACTCCCGATCAGCCCTCCCGCTTCACTCGTCGCAAATTTCTCATAGGCACCGGCGTTGCTGCCGCAGGCCTCACGCTCTATTCAGGCGAGATCGCCCGCCATAATCTCGACACCGTCCATCAGACCATCGGCATCAAGGACCTTCCCGATCCCTTCCACGGCTATCGCATCGTCCAGCTCAGCGACATCCACCTCGATGAGTTCACCGAGCCGTTCTTCCTCGAGCACGTCGTCCACAAAGTCAACGCGCTCGCTCCGGATCTCGTCCTCCTCACTGGCGATTTCGTCACCCGCGGATCGCTCACTTTCATCGCCGTCCACGCACGCGGCCCATCGCTGCGCCGAGATTCTCAGCACTCTTACCAGCCCACAGCGCTTCGCCGTCCTGGGCAATCACGACGTCTCGGTCAGCGCGCCACTCGTCATCCATTCCCTCACCAGCAAGGGCACTCCTGTCCTGGTCAATCAACATGTCCCGATCGAACGCAACGGCGCCCGCCTTTGGTTATGCGGCACCGACGACCCGAATACCAGCCATCCCGACCTTGGCCTTTCCATCCCCGCAAAACCCGATGGCCCTGTCATTCTCATGTCCCACGAGCCCGACTATGCCGATGACGTCATGCAGCATCCCCGCGGTCACCTCGTCGACCTCATGCTCGCGGGCCACTCTCACGGCGGCCAGATCCGACTTCCCTTCGTCGGCCCTCTTGTCCTCCCGCCCCTCGGAGAGAAGTACGTCCAGGGCCACTTCCGCTTCGACAAGATGCAGCTCTACGTCAACCGAGGTATCGGCACGGTAGGCCTTCCCTTCCGCCTAAACTGCCCACCGGAGATCACCGTCATCACGCTGCAACCAGCCTGAACCTCAGCCAGTACGCAGTTATCGCCAAATCAGTCTCACGGTTGAGACGATCTCCTGCGACAGTCTTTTTTCTTTTATTGGTTACCGCGCTCGCCCAGCCGGCTTCTTCTGCTTCGGCATCACTGCCACAGGAGCCGCAGCCTTCACGCCGGACTTCTCATCCATCCAGGAATCCAGCAGGCTCTTCTTGAAGCGCCAGCGGTTCCCCAGTTTGAACGCAGGAACGAATCCCTCCGAGGCATACCGGTAGAGCGTATCGCCGCTGATGCCCAGATACTCCGACGCCTGCCGGATATCCATCACCTCGCGAGCCACCGTTTGCGCCATGCCAGCCATCAGAGAACTCTCCCGATACCAGAGATAAACCGGAGAAATGCCGGACAGACCCAGTCTACCCGGCACTCCCCTTTGTAACCCCTTTTTCCCGGCTGCACAACAAAAATCTCCAGCTATTAACCACTAACCAACTAGTTGATAACGAACCACTAACTAGGCGGTTGCAGACTTTTCATTACATCCAGAAGGTCCTGCGAGATCGTCCGGGTCTTCGCAATTGCATCAGCCAGAGGGATATCCGTGATCTCCGTACCCCGCAGCACCACAAGCCGACCGAACTTCCCTGCATGCACCAGATCGATCGCGGCCACGCCATAACGGGTCGCCAGCATCCGGTCATAGGCCGAGGGAGTCCCGCCCCGCTGCGTATGACCCAGGTTGACGCTCCGCGTCTCATAGCCGGTGCGCTTCTCAATCTCCTCAGCCAAAGCCTGCCCGATCCCGCTCAGCCTTGCGTGCCCAAACGAATCCACCGCAGTCCCATGAGTAGCCTGTCCCGACTCAGGAAACTTCGCGCCCTCAGCCGCCACGACAATCGAAAACTTCTTCCCATGCTCACGCCGGTACTTCACCAGCCGGCAGACCTCTTCGATATCGATCGGCACCTCAGGCACCAGAATCACATCGGCTCCCCCGGCGATGCCTGACGTAATGGCAATCCACCCCGCGTCCCGTCCCATCACCTCGCATACCAGAACCCGGTTGTGAGCCTCCGCAGTCGAGTGCAGCCGGTCCACCGCCTCCGTGGCTATCCCCACGGCAGTATCAAATCCAAAGCAAGCGTCCGTCCCGCTCAAATCGTTATCGATCGTCTTTGGAACCCCAACGCACTTCACCCCGCGCTCACTCAAAGCCAAACTGATCGACTGCGTATCGTCTCCGCCCAGCGCAATCAGCGCATCCAGCTTATGCTTCCCAATCACTTCAAGGCACTTCTCAAATCCACCCGGAATCTTCTTCACATTCGTTCGCGAAGACCGCAGAATCGTCCCGCCTCGGTGCAAAATCCCAGAAGTCGTCTCCAACGTCAGCGGCATCGTCGCATCATCCAGAACCCCGCGCCAACCCTCCATAAACCCAACAAACTCATCCCCGTGATGCAAAATCCCTTTGCGCACCGCAGCCCGAATCACCGCATTAAGCCCAGGACAGTCTCCACCACCAGTCAACATTCCAACACGCATCCGAATCTCCTTTAGACAACGGCAAAATCATACCTTAGGCCGCGACGATCACCGCCACCAATCCGATCGAACCTCCAGCCCCGCAACAACCTCTGTCGGCCGCCCCGGTTCAGGAGCCCACAATCGAATCCCTCGTTCCCCAGCGATCCCCACCAGCTGCTCTATCGGTTGACGCCAGGCATGAAGCGCTAGGTCGAACAGTCCCCAGTGAATCGGCATCATCAGACCCTGTCCACCCAACGCAGCAAAAGCCCGCGCCGCGCCTTCCGGCCCCAGATGGATGCTCTCCCACAATTCACTGAAGGCCCCAATCTCCAGCATCGTCAGATCGAACGGACCATAAACCGCGCCAATCTCTGCAAACCCCTCCCACCAACCCGAATCCGCCCCAAAATAAACCTTATGCTTCGACCCCTTCAACACGAACGAAGACCACAACGTCTCAAACCGGTTAAACATTCCCCGGCCAGAAAAGTGTCGCGAAGGTAGAGCTGTAATCTCCAGCCCACCATCAGCCACCGTCACACTTTGTGTCCAATTCAACTCGCCGATCCGAGTACCATCAACTCCATATTCCCGCAGAAACTTACCCACTCCCAGCGAAGTAACCCATTGCGCCCCGCTCATCGAACCCAGCCCCGCCAGCCTTCGAATCGTATCCTCGCCAAGATGGTCGTAGTGGTCATGCGACACCAGCACCACATCCACCTTCGGCAAATCCTCCAACCGCACCGGCGCAGCAAAAAACCGCTTCGGCCCGGCCCAACGCATCGGAGAAGCCCGCTCATCCCACACCGGATCGATCAAAACGCACACACCATCTATCTCCACCAGCAGCGACGAGTGCCCCATCCACGTCACCCGCAACCCGCTCTCCGGCGCTTCCGAATACACGGAAACATCTGTCCTGAAGGGTCCCAAAGGCTTGCGCGGCACCTTCTCTTTCCTGTTGTTGAGATAGAGCGGAAGCACCTTGAAGATCGTGCTACACCCTCCCACCTGAGTCAAAATCGGATTGATATACCTTCGTCCTACCTTCTTCGCTGGCCGCAACATCATCGTCTTTATTGGATGCCCCAATCCCTTACATCGAACTACGGCAGATAATAGAACGGATTCGGCAGCTTCACACTAATTTCTGCCTTCGGGTCTCCGTTCAGATCACTCCACTGATCGCCCATACTCATCACGATCCGATATCCCGCATCCACAATCTTCTTTCTCTCCTCGCTCTTATACTCCACCGTCGTCATCTTCTTCTGCGGGCCCTTGCGCAGCGCGAGTCCCTTCCATCCCTTGAACCCCGCCGCCGTTAGATTCTGTTCCGTCGCACTCGTGAGTTCCTCCCAGCGCCCGGTGATAAAGAACACCTCTATCCCCGCCGCCCTTGCCTTGTTGAAGAGCCGCAACGTTCCCGGAATCGGCATCGCCGCATCTGGGCTCGCAAGCCACGCATTGAACGCTGCCAGCAGAAACCCATAATCCTCGCGCCGCATCTCGCAAAATCCCGACAACGAAGTCTCATCAATGTCGAGAACCATCGCCAGCTTCTCTCCCGCCTTCTCGGTGGCAATTACACGATCCAAAGCAGCCTCTGCCCGCCTCGTCTGAGCATCAAGGTCAGCCCAGTAGCATCCTCCGCCACCAACACACTCCGCATAATCCGCCAGCCGAAACCGCTCCGTCCCGAAGTTAGCCATCGGCTCAGCGGCCAGCATCATCGTCGGATCAGCAGCCGCAGCCGCTGCGGTAGCCTTGATCTGTTCTGCCGTAGGCCGCACTGCTGGCGTCAAACTCACAGGCGGCTCACCAGGCTTCACGGGACACGCCGGTGGTCCCACCTGCGCCGCGCTCACACCACTAATCAGTAGAAGAATTCCGACGACCCGCAAACATTCGCCCATATTCCACTCCAACTTAAATCGGTTCACTAGGCCGATGCTAAACCAGCTCCGCACATCACAAATCTCTGCAAAGTGCCCAAGAGGTAAACATCGCCTCTCAGTAACTTGCGCAACGAATGTGCTCTGCTTGCCACAAAAACGCTGAACTAGTCCTACGGGGAACGCCTAAACCAGCGCCATCCCCGCAATCCCCTCCAGCACCTTCAACGGAGAAGTCTCCGGAGCCACCAGCGCCTCAGGCTTCACCAGCAGCGTCTGCTCCAGCGCATACTGTCCCGCCAACACCGCATGCGGAACCGTATCGGTATAGACCATCCAACTCGACCCCGCCGGAAACTGCCACGGATACTTCGCGCACTCTGCCTGAAAGCGCGAATTCTCCTTCAGAAAATTATGAAACCGCATCATGAAGTCGTCATACGGCGATCGCTTGATCGCCGGAACCGCCGCACCCAACCCCACCGCACGTCCCAAGCCCTTCGCCGCACGGCTCAAAGCAGTATCAGGCGAAGGAGCAATCTCCGCTGGCGCGAACTGCTTAACCACCGTCGCAAAAGGATCGCCGACCACCCAATCCCGCGTTCGACTCGGGTGAATATTGTTGAAGAACCTCAAAATCCTTGCACCATGCGTAGGCCGCGTCGGAAACGCATCCGTATGCAGAAGATCATTCCGCCTCCGCAAAGGCAGATCGCGGCCCTCTTCCTCCTGAGGACGAAAGCTCGCGTAATCCAACTCCCAATTCCCGTGATACGGCGACAGAAATCCTGTCAGGAAGGTAACGACATCCTTTGAATACTGCCGCATGATCGACTGCAGCCGCACCGCCGCCGGACCGCCAGTCTTCGTATCCACACCGCTCAGCACATCGATCTTTGGCTTATACGCAATGTTCTTATGCAGCGAGCTATTCGTCTGCTGCTGATCCAAAAGAAACGTCAGATCATCCTGCGGAATCGGAACCGGCGTCTCTGGAAAGTAGAGAATCTCTCCACCTTCAAGTTGTGCGCACCAAGCTCTCGCTTGTGCTTCAGGCGTCGACCCACTCAGTAGTTCTCGCGAAATTGTTACCAGACCCATGGCGTAATCATCTCTTCGCCATCTTGCATCATCCGCAGCCCGCAACGCAATTCGAGCCGGGCTAGCTCTTCTCTAGAACACCAGCTCCATAAACACATTCGCCCGCTGATAAGGCGAAGGCATCACTCGCTCTGGCGGCAGATGCCTGAATCCCAACGCTTCATAAAGATGAATCGCATCACCAAGTTTGCTATTCGTCTCCAGATACAGCGACTGCGCCCCCAGCGCCCTCCCCTGCTCAATCGTATAAGCCAACAGCTTCCGTCCAAGCCCTTGCCCGCGATAAGCCTCCGCCACCGTCATCTTCGCCACCTCATACACACCCGGACGCATCCACAGCAGCGCACAGCAACCGACAGCCTCATCCCCAGCCGTCGCCATAAAGATATGCCCACCCGGCTCAAGAATATATCTCTCCGGATCACCCAGCGTGCTGCGATCCTTCTCTTCAATTCCAAAGTTCTTCCCGATCCAAGCCTCATTCAGCTCACGAAAAGCAACGCCATCACCAGTCCGATACGGACGAATCTCAACGACCGGCTTCATCACGTTGTGCACCTCTGAAAAAGTAGATGTTGACGCCACGGTGAAATCCTCCTTTCTTCAAATCTAGGTCGACTCGCTCGATACGTCCAATATCTTGTTCATTCCGATTATGATCTCCAGAGTATGGATCACGACATCGAGCTACGCCATCTCCGATACTTCGTCGCCGTAGCCGAAGAGCTGCACTTCGGCCGCGCCGCCCAGCGCCTGCATCTCGCCCAGCCACCTCTCTCGCAACAGATCCGCAAGCTCGAAGAAATTCTCGGCTACGCTCTCTTCACCCGCACCTCGCGCTCCGTCCGTCTCACCAGCGCAGGTGAAGTCTTCCTCGAACGCGCCCGCCGCACCCTGCGCAACGTTCAGGAAGACCTCGACGAGGCCCGCAGCATCGGCCGCGGAGAAATCGGCTTCCTCCGCGTAGGCTTCATCGGCTCCAGCATGCTGACATCTCTTCCCGCGATGCTCGGCCAATACCGCCGTCAATACCCAAAAGTTCACCTCCAGCTATCGGAAAACTTCACCTCAAACCTGATCCACTCCCTCACGAAAAACACCATCGACGCCGCCTTCCTCCGCGATGGCGACCCCACCGACGGACTCTCCATCGAACCACTCTTCTCCGAGCCATTCGTAGCTGTACTCCCCAGCAATCATCCCCTCGCAAAGCGCAAAGCCATCTCCGCCGCCAACCTTCGCGACGAGCCCTTTGTCTTCTTCACTCCCACCGCCGGCACCCTCGCCTACCGCAAGACCATCTCACTCTGCGAAGAACACGGCTTCCGCCCCCGAGTCGTCCAGGAAGCCCCACAATGGCTCACCATTCTGCGTCTCGTAGGAGCAGGCCTTGGTGTCTCCATAGCACCCGCCTGCGTCGCCCAGATCGCGACACCCGACATCGCCTGCCGTACGCTCCGCGGAGCCAAACTTCAAAGCGACATCGAACTCGCCTATCGAGCCACAGACGACCGTGCCATCGTCAAGTCCTTCCGCAAGATCGCCCGAGCCAGCTTCGCCGCTCGAACTGGATCATCCAAGCCTTCCCCTTCGAAACCATAACCCAGAGAAAGTAGCTTCCATCTCTTCAACTTAGCCCACGACTTTCCCGAACATGCATCCGCAGTCTGCACTGCCAGCTCCCGGATTTCAGGCGATCCTCTCCGACCCGTTTCATCCCGGCCCACGATTTCGTCACAATCAGCATCTAAAAATCTGCCATGACCAACTTTTTGGACACGCAGGAAACTGTGGATCGCTTCGGAGTCTACATCCAGGAGCTTCGTGCGATCCTCAAGGCAAATAGTCTCAAATTCGGCTCACCGGACAATTTCTTTGCATTTGCCCGAAGGCTTCCATCCGACGACCTGCTTCGCGCCGATCTGTCACGCATGGTCAAGTTCCTCATCGAGAGGGAGAACAGCCAGGTCTCGCTTAGGACGACACTCACCATCATCGCAATTGCCAGCGGTGGCTCAGAACTGGCCGAGACAAATCGCGATCTCACCAAACCGGTGAACGTTGTCACCGACTTTCTGATTCGCTCCGGTAAATTCGCCGCTGCCGATCCAGATTACTTGGACGATACTTCCTCTTTCACTACGTCCACGAACATCGAGAAGGGTGTCACGGAGGCAGAGGCAATGTCCTCTTCCCCTACCGACCTTCCTGCGACGAACCGGCTGGGTGACCCGCCCGATAACACCATCCCCAGGGCCGCCTCCGGAAGCGACAGTCTCGCGGCCATCGATCGCCCCACAGACCTCCTCCAGTCCCTCGCCCATCTCGACCTCACCGTCCATGAGGCCAGGCTTTCTCTCGACTCGATCGAGCAACGAATCAACAGCATCGATCCGCCACTGGATATTCCCTCTCTGGTCTCGCCTATCCAAAACCAATCCCCAGCGCCCGACATAGGACATCTGTATCGGGAAGATTCATCTGTCGAACCGCCTTCTCCGAGCTTCATTTATCGAGTTTCCGTTCAATCGAAGAAGCACATGGCAAGCTTCTTCCTGTTTACTGAAAAGCTCGCCATGGTTCCGGTCCTCGCGACGATTGCCGGCGGCACACTTCTGTACATCAGCTACCCTCGAAACTCCCCGAAGACGGAGATCTCCCCGTCCATTCCAACTCCCACTGCAACCATCAATCTGGTTCCAGCTATTGAACCAGATCCAGCTATTGAAGGTGCAGCAAGCGCCGCTCCACTCACCGTCACCGCAACTGCCCCAGCGCCAGACGACAAGCCAAGAAAACCCTCTGCTGGCACCCTCAAAACAAATGCTCTCGATTCAAGGCCGCTTAAGAATTCTCACCCACCGCAGTACCAAGCCAACAGATCCCTCCGCAAAATCCTCAGCAAAACCCTCATTCTCGCAACCAAACGTCAAAGATGTAGAAACACCCTCGGTGGAGGACTCAACAAAAGCCAAGCGAGATGTCAGCTACCCACTTGCGTATCTCCCGGCGAAATCTGCGTCCTCTCAACGAGTCGTCAACGTCACTTCGGGCGTCATGGCGGCCAACCTTGTATCAGCCTCGCTGCCTTCCTACCCCAAACTAGCCAGCCTCACCCACATGCAGGGGAAAGTAATCATGCAGGCCATCATCTCCAAAGACGGCACGGTCCAGAATGTTCAGGTAATCCAGGGACATCACCTCCTGCGCGGCGCCGCAAAAAACTCCGCACGAACCTGGCGCTATCGTCCCTATTTGGTCAATGGCAAGCCGGTTGAAGTAGCAACCATCGTCAGCGTCGACTTCACTCTCGGCCACTGATGGCAAATGATTCTCGTAGATTCGACGGATCCTGCACTTGCTCCCGACAACTGATTTAACGACTGTTCCTGTTCAGCATCAAAAGGCGCCTCGCCTTACCGTGGCACGCACCACGCGCTGGTTGCGTTTTTGAAGTGGACGAAAATCGTTGCCGAGAATAGTCCGAAAAGCTTCGAACTGTTCTGGCGACAAATCGGCCCACTGTTTCAAGACAAGCCATTTAACATTCTCCGAGCATGGCGGCGTAGTAAGGGATCCCGAATAGGTGTAATACCGTGAGGTGTCGGTGAAAGCCTCATCGAGACTGAGTCTATCGATTGTTACCGGGGCGGATGTGGTTAGTTTCGGTAAACCGGCGGCGATCAACTTCTCCAGGAATCGGTTTGGCCTGCCGATCTTATACAACATTCCAACGACCGCATTATTGTTGTGTGAATCGGTGAATACGGCATGAAGCTCCATCACGCCACGCTGTCCTTCTACGGCATGTTCCGACAGCGTGTGGAAGTGAAACTGGGTGAGAGTGTAGGTGTCTCCATCGATCGCTAGTATTCCCCCAAACTTCGGTGTGGCCCTGATCGTATGACCGTTGTTGATCACAGTAAACGGCATCTCATTTAAGATGAGATTCAGAGGGCCAAGCCTCGGATCTTCGATCACAGCATCGATATCGATAGGAGACTGGTGTCCCGTAGGCAATGGCGCGCAAGCCGAAAAGTCCTTTTCGAGATCCGACCAAAACCCTGGGCCTGTATCTCCGTTGTAGGTGAATTCCTCTTGGGCGGTTGAGGGGATACAACTGACGATCCCCATCACGAGAGCAGTTATTACCAGCTTAGTCGCACGCATTCTCGATCTCCTTTCGGAGTACAGGACTCCTGCGGACCGTAGCCCGCGGTCGAATGACTGAATGACAAAAGGGACCCAAGGCCGGTCTGAATCGCTACCACTCAATGAATAGCGTCAGATGTATCGAGCTTCTTCAAGACTGACTCGAAGAGATATCTCGGTCGCCGATTCTACATTAGTTTCCGGAACACAAACAATTGTCCAGAACTGAACCCGCGCATCCTCTACTTCGAAGCTGTAGCCTCATCCGCATAAAACTCCCCAATCTCCTTGGCATACTTCTTCTCCACCACACGCCGCTTCAGCTTCATGCTCGGAGTCAACGTGCCGTCCTCCACGCTCCACTCATCCGGCACAATCCCGACTCGCTTCATGCTCTCAAAGTGCGCCAGCCCCAGGTTCACCTTGTCCACAATCTCCTGATAGGCCTTCACCACCTTCGCATCCCTAACCAGGGCCTCCCGATCATCGGTTGCCAACCCCTGCCCCTTCGCCCATCCTTCCAGCGCCGCAAAGTTCGGCGAAATCAGCACACACGCAAACTTATGTTTATCCCCCACCATCGCCGCCTGCGCTATTAGCGTATTCGCCTTCAGCTTGTTCTCAATCGGCTGCGGAGCAATCATCTTCCCACCGCTCGTCTTCAGCAGTTCCTTCTTCCTATCCGTGATCGACAGGAACCCATCCGCATCGACATTCCCGATATCGCCGGTCTTGAACCATCCATCCGCCGTAAACGCCTCTGCCGTCTCTTTCTCTTTCTTCCAATAGCCCACAAAAATCGAAGGCCCCGTCACCTCCAACTCGCCATCCTCCGCAAATCGGCACTGCACATTCGGCAGCGCCTTGCCCACCGTCCCAATCCGGTGCGCATTCGGGTAGTTCAACGCAATCACGGGCGACGTCTCCGTCAACCCATATCCCTCAAATATCCGAATCCCCGCATCCGCAAACCACCCCGCCGTATCCATTCCCAACGGTGCCCCACCCGACACAAACACCTTCACCCGTCCCCCAAACGCCTCGCGAATCTTGCTGAACACCAGCTTCTCCGCCAGCTTCCATCCAATCCCACTCGGAGTCTTCCCATCCAGCGTCTCCGCCCTGTGAGCCTTTCCCACTCCCAAGGCCCAGTGCAGAATCTTCAACTTCACCGCCGATGCAGCCGACTTCCCTTCCACCGCCTGTCGAATCTTCTCGTACACTCTCGGCACAGCAACAAAGATCGTCGGCTGCACCGCCTTCATCGCAGCCGGCAGCAGATCGAACTTCGGACAATACGCCAGCTTCACTCCATAGCACATCAGAGCGTAATCCAGATGGCGCGCCGTAACGTGCGACAACGGCAAAAACGAGATGCAGGTGTCTTGATCGTTGAAACGAAATGGCTCCGTCGAAACGTTCATATTGCTCGCCAGATTCCCATGCGTCAGCATCACGCCCTTCGGCTCGCCCGTCGTGCCCGACGTATAGATAATCGTCGCCAGATCCTCCGGCCGAACCAGCTTTACCATCACGTCGAACTCCGCATCCCGCTGCTGCTTCCCTCCAGCGTCGGCCATCAATGAGGCAAAGCTCTCTGCACCCTCAAGCGTCCCCGCATCCATCACCACCACATGTTCAAGCTCCGGCAGATCCCCCGCATGAGTCAGCTTTTCGTACTGCTCCTGCGACGACACCACCACAACCTTCGCCCCCGAGTCCCGCAGCATGTATCCAATCTGTTCCGGCGTCAGCGTGGGATAAAGCGGCACATCCACGCCTCCAATCGCCAGCGTCGCAAGGTCCGTCACCGGCCACTCCCACCGGTTCTCCGAAACAATCGCCACCCGATCACCCTTGCCCAGCCCCCACCCACGCAGAACATCAGCCAGAGCCCGCACCCGCCCATAAAGCTCGGACGAAGTAATCGGCTTCCAATCACCCGCGGCATCCTGCCACAACATCACAGCGCGATCCCCGCGCCCGGTAGCCCTTACCAAAACATCATTCACAGTCTTCAAATCAAGCATCCTGAGCCCCTTATCGTTCCCACTCCCAATTTCCGTACTAACTATTCCGTCTTCTCTTCCCTCTTCCCTCTGCCCTCTTCCCTGCTTCCATTGATTCCATTCAACAGAACATCAATCACCTGCGCCGCCGTCGCCTTCGAATCATAGACGCGGCCCGTGAATACAGCAGAACTAAGCAGTTCATCGATAGCTCCAAACATACAGTGCGCGACCACACCATCGGAAACGTCGCGACGGAATATCCCTTCCTGCTGCCCCCGCCGCACCACCTCGCGAACCACCTGGATGTACTTCACCAGATGATGATGCGAGAACTCCGCGATGAACTTTGCACTCTGCCGCACCTCTGTCTGCATCAGAATCGCCATGCTTCGGTTCACCGCATGGCTCTCCAGATGCACCTGGGCGATGTACTCCAGTTGCTCACGCGGCCCACGTACCGTTCGGAACTCCTCTTCTACCTGCTTATAGAAACGGTTGAAGGTCGTATCGATCGCCGTCCGCAGTACATCGTCTTTGCTCTTGAAGTAGAGGTATACCGTGCCGTCCGCCACACCTGCCCGATCGGCGATTGCGCTCACCGGCGAGCGGAAATATCCACGCTCCGCAATCACCTCTACAGCCGCATCCAGAATGCGTTGATACTTCTCGCTGCCCGGCCCCGTCGCTGGGATGCCAGGCTCCCCCGCCGCCTTCGTTCGCCTGGTTCCTGCTGCCTCTCTGCGCTTCAGTCCATGCCTCACACCGGAAGTTTCCAGTGCCGCCACTCTAAAGAAACCAACGGCCTTTGCCAAGAATGAATTGAGATTCATTCTGGAGCACCCTCGAAAGACCTTCACAATCGGATCGCTGTCAGGTCCTCAGACTGAATCTTTATGCATTTCGCAATGAATCTCTCGTTTTCCACAAAGACTTCAAAACGTCTTACGGCCGACCTCCCTTCGGAAGATCGGCCGCAAAAAACTGTCCATCTTTACCAGCCATTTCACCACATCTTGTCCAGCAAAAAACCGCTCGTAAACACTCGTTTTTACCGGAAAACGGGCATTATTGAGGCTTCGGAGTCAGCCGAACAAAAGCCTGCGCCGATCTCGGCCAATCCGCCAGCATAGCCTTCGCCAGACCGCTATCCGAGCACGCAACATGCGTCTCAATCAGCGCCTTCAGGCTATCCTGCGACTCCGCATCAATCGAGCTAAAGCTTTCCGCATCAATAAATTCCGGATGATACCTGTTAGTCGACACGAATGACCCATCAGCGTCATAAACCCACGCCAATCCGCCCGTCATACCGGCGCCAAAGTTCATCCCAACCCTGCCCAGAACAGCCACAACACCGCCGGTCATATATTCGCAGCCATGGTCGCCAACTCCTTCTACAACAGCAGTTGCGCCCGAATTACGAACCGCAAACCGCTCCCCGGCCCGACCCGCAGCAAAGAGCTTGCCCGCAGTCGCACCATAGAGCGCCACATTGCCCAGAATCACATGCTGCCCACTGTCCTTAGCCGCCAAACCACGGGCCTTGATGACGATCTCGCCGCCGGATAAACCCTTGCCAACAAAGTCGTTAGCCTGACCCTCCAGCACCAGCTTCATCCCATCGACGGTGAACGCTCCAAACGATTGCCCCGCCGTTCCCTTCAAATTGAAGGTGACGTCAGCAGGAAAATCTCCCTGCGCCCTTCGTACAGCCAGTTCACCGGCAAGCCGCGAACCAACCGCACGATCACAGTTAGCAATCGCAGAATCAATCACATACGGACGCCCAGCTTCGACCGCCTCAAGAGTCGGAGCAATCCAGACCTCATCCACCGGCGGCTTAGGAAGCGGCTGGTCATTCCGAATTCCCATCCACCTACTGCTGCTACCGTCCACCTTCGCCAGCATTGCCTGCAGGTCGAGATTGCCGTCAAACCTAACCTGCTCAAGCAGATCCACCCGGCCAACCGCCGCCTCAATGGAAGGCAGACCGTAGCGCGCCAACAGATGCTGAAGGTCAGCCGAAAGTTCCTGGAAGAACCGCACCACATGTTCCGGTTTGCCGCGGAATTTAGCCCTTAACTCCGGTTTCTGCGTAGCAATCCCAGTAGGACAGGTATTGAGATGGCACTGTCGAGCCATATCGCAGCCCAGAACCACCAGCACAGCTGTGCCGAAGGCATACTCATCCGCTCCTAATAAAGCAGCAATCAGAACATCCCGTGCCGTAGCCAAACCGCCGTCCGTACGCAGTCGAACGCGTCCACGCATCCCGTTCTGTATCAATACTTGCTGCGCTTCGGCCAGTCCAAGCTCCCACGGATTCCCCGCGTACTTGATGCTTGATAGCGCCGCTGCTCCCGTTCCACCGGTGTTACCGGCGATCACGATGAAGTCCGCATAAGCCTTGGCAACACCTGCAGCTACCGTACCTACGCCGCAACCTGAGACCAGCTTCACTCCAACCGCTGCACGAGGATTCACCCGCTTGAGGTCATAGATAAGCTGCGCCAGATCCTCAATCGAGTAGATATCGTGATGCGGCGGCGGCGAAATAAGCGAAACACCAGGCTGTGCATGGCGAAGCCTTGCGATCAACCCGCTAACCTTGTGCCCTGGAAGCTGGCCGCCCTCACCCGGCTTCGCACCCTGAGCGACCTTGATCTCAATCTCTTCCGCATGGGACAGATACTCCGCCGTCACACCGAAACGGCCCGAAGCAACCTGCTTGATCTTGTTATTGAGCGAAACGTGGACTGCAGGAGCCTCTACGACCGCCTCTGCAACCGCCGCACCGCCTCCCGAGCGGGCCAGCAAGCTCGCTCCGTCGGCGGAAGGCCCGTTCCCGGTTTCGACGGGATGGACGCGATACACCGCGGCGTCTTCACCACCCTCACCCGTGTTCGATCGTCCGCCAAGGATATTCATCGCAGCGGTAATCGTCTGGTGTGCTTCCGGGCTTAATGAGCCCAGGGACATGGCACTAGCGACAAACCGCTTGCTGATGCTGGATGAAGCTTCCACGTCGCTCAAGGCAAGCTCGGGGCCGGCGGGACGAATCTCCAGTAGGTCGCGCAGCACAGCTGGATCGCGAGCAATCACGTCCTTCGTGTAGATGGCGAAGGCACCAGCGGGATCGATCGGCTGGGGAACATTGCGTGCACTGCCAACCACAGATTGCAAAGCCTTCACGGTCGGCGGCTGCCACGCATGCGGCTCCGATACATCGGCCTTGCGGAAGCGCACCCAACCATAATCCGGCAGGTCGGCCGACAGTGGAACACTCGCGTCTACTGGCTGCCACGTCTGACGAAGCTGACGCTCCACCTCGGCGAAGCCAATGCCTGAGAGCGGTGCAGGAGTATCGATAAAGCATCGCTCCACCACACTCGAATGCAGACCAAGAATGTCGAACAGATGCGCGCCGCGGTAGCTATCCACCACCGAAATACCCATCTTGGACATCACCTTTGCCAATCCGGCATCGAGCGACTTCAACATCTTGCGCTCGGCTTCGCTGGCGTCCGTACCGGCAGGAGCAAGGCTCATTCCGGTCTCAAGGGCTAACCAGGGACACACCGCCCCTGCGCCATAGCCAATCAGCACCGCCGCATGATGAATATCGCGGCAATCACCCGCCTCGACCGCCAGACCAGCCAAAGTCCTGAGACCAGCCCCAACCAGCGCCTGATGTACCGCACCGGTGGCCATTGCCATGGGAACGGGCAATTTATCGCCCCCTGCGGAACGATCCGAGAGCAGCAAAATACGGGCACCGTTTCGGACTAACTCGATGGCCTGCATGCAGATATCATCAAGTGCCTGAACGAGCGAAACATCTGGCGAAAAGACGCAGGGCAACTCAGCCAGATGCAGCTCAGCTTCATGCGGGTATTGATGCTGCCGCAATGCTTCCACCTGACCCAACGAGAGGAATGGTGAAGGTAACGAAAGTCCAGGAAGCGGCGCATTCTTATCCAGCAGGTGAGGCCAGGGGCCAAGACGGGTGTGTAGGGAGACTACACAAGCCTCACGAAGAGGATCGATTGCGGGATTAGTTACCTGAGCGAACCGTTGGCGGAAGTAAGCGTAGACCGGACGCGGAGAGCGTGCCAGGAAAGCCAGTGGGGTATCGTCTCCCATCGACCAGACTGCATCCTTACCCTCGGCCGCCATCGGCTGCAGGATCATTTTTACGTCTTCCCGCGTGTAACCGAATCCCCTCTGCGTCGCCGCCAAAGCAGCCGAAACCGCAGGTGTGACTGCAATAGCAGCAAGCGGCGTGTCCTCTACAAGCTTGGCGTAGGTCGCGCCAGCATCGAAGAGCTCCAACAGTGCTTCATCCTCATAAATTTTGTGGTTTTCGAGATCGACAACAAGCATCTGGCCCGGTCCTAGGCGACCGCTGTGCGTCACCTCTTCAGGATCAAGATCGACCAAGCCGGCCTCGGATCCGGCGACTACAAGGCCGGCCTTGGTCACCGCGAATCGACAAGGGCGCAATCCATTGCGATCCAACGCGGCGCCTACGACGCGGCCATCGCTGAAAGCGAGTGCAGCTGGCCCATCCCATGGTTCGGCGCAGTCCGTGTGATAGCGCAGGAAGGATGACGTCTGATGTCCGTCAGCGGCTGGAGGAAGCAGCATCCGAATGGCCTCGGCCAGCGTCCTGCCATTTTTTGACAGCAGCTCGATCGCCTCATCCAGACTGGTCGAGTCCGTTCCTCCCTCAGTCAGGACTGGCTTGCACTCGACCGGCAGAGTTGAGTCACGTGCTGCCATACGCGCCCGGTTGCCCCATACGGTGTTGATCTCGCCGTTATGGCCGATGGTTCTTCCTGGCTGAGCGCGATGCCATGTCGGCAGAGTATTCGTCGCATACCGCTGATGAAACACAGCGAAAGGAGTGACGTAGTCGGTTGAGGCCAGGTCCGGATAGAAATTCGCCAGAAAACTTCCAGCGCACATCGCCTTGTAGACGATTGTCTGAGAAGACAGCGAACAGACATATCCGGTCACATCTCCCCGTTCGTGGGCGCGCTCAAATTGCTTGCGGGCAAGATAAAGCCGGCGTTCCATCGTGCCGGGCTCCGCATTGGAAGCATCGACCACAAGGACCTGCCGGATCTTCGGCATCGTAGCGAGCGCCATCTCACCGAGATATTCCGTACAGACCGGTACATCGCGCCAACAAAGTACCTGGAAATCGTGAGACTGAAGACATCGCTCCAGCAAACCTTCCGCGCGCGTCTCTTCCGTGGGAATCAGCACCATCCCCACACCCAGAACCTGAGTGTCATCGATCGAGAGATTTGCTTCGCGCAACAGCAATGAGCGAGGAACCGCCGCAAGAATACCAACGCCATCGCTGCTCTTGCCGTCCGCTGCAGTCGCCCCACGGTGCGCTAACCGACCGAGCGCAGTCAAAGCCTGCTGCAAAATCTGATAAGAAGGTGAAGCATCCACCGCAGCCACAAATCCAACACCGCAGGAATCATGATCGAACCGGTCGTCAATCAGAGACGACGCAACGTTCGAAGATATCCGAGAGGGACCCGACACCGGGCGAAAAGAATTTGCCTGAGACTGTTCCATGCTTCACTATACGTCGAACAAACACCACGTGTTTATCTAACGCACCTTCCTTTTTTAGGGTCAATATCGAAACATAATGCTGCTTGTGCATAAATATACATGATGATGTATATTTATGCACAGAGATTAGACTTGTTCTATCTGGTAGCGGCTCTAAAAAGCCGGTTGAATTATTCAAGGTAAAACAAACTTATGAAACAACAGCGCCATAATGTAATTCGAGAACTGCTGGCTAAGACATCAGTGACCAGTCAGGATGAGTTACGGCGAAAACTTGCGGGGCGTGGTTTCCATGTTACACAAGCAACGCTCTCTCGTGACATTCATGAGTTGCGATTATCCAAAGGACCTGATGGATATTCGCTGCCGGGCGGATCAGATACGGATGAAGCTTCCCTGCCGGGAATTCGCGAGGTCCTTCAAAGTTTTGGCCTTGAGGTGCGCCAGGCGCTCAACCTTCTGGTTTTGGTAACGACAACGGGAAGCGCGCAACCGATCGCAGCGGGCATTGATTACGAAGACTGGCCTGAGGTGATTGGAACCATAGCGGGCGATGACACGGTGCTTATTATCTGCCCCGATGAAGGACAGGGGAAAGTGTTGAAAGCACGGATTGAAGGGTACATTGGCTAATTCAGGAATCCAGAGTCCATCTTCGCTTGTTGAAGGCGCCTTGAATGAGGTTACGTCGAACGCGTTTCGCACAGCCATTGTCGGAGTGGGTGGATATGCCGGCGGAGAACTTGCGCGGCTCCTGGTGCGTCATCCGCGTTTGAGCGACACAACACCAATATTTTTGGGCCGTGCGGGCGAAGCCGAGGCGGGCATGGCGACCTACCTCGAAGATCTCCATCCGCAACTGGCCATGCCGCACACTATGGCGACCTACCCCGTGCTGCCCTTCAGCTGGGAGCGTATTGTTAACGCAGGCACCGAAGTTCTATTTCTTGCTACACCGCACGAGCAGTCGCGGGAATGGGTTCCTGAGGCCATCGCGCGTGGGATCAAGGTAGTTGATCTCAGCGGAGCATGGCGATTGCAGGAGACTCAAAATCGGAATGTATACCGCCTAGAGGACGCAAATGCGAAGCTCGCCTCTGAGTTGCAAGCCGAGGCTGTATACGGATGTCCGGAGTTGCACCGCGTCGCGATCAGAAAGGCCCGTCTGGTTGCCAATCCCGGATGCTACGCGACCTCAATCATTCTGGCACTTGCGCCTCTCGTTAGGGCAGAACTGGTTGATCTTGAAGTCGGAATTATCTGCGATGCAAAGTCAGGTGTAAGTGGAGCCGGAAAGGCAGCAACGGCGAAGACACATTTCATGTACGCCGCCGATAACTTGTCAGCTTATGCAGTATTTGGTCACCGTCATACTGGCGAGTTGCTGGAGCAACTCCATTTGGATGTCGGCCAGATCCAATTCACACCCCATCTTCTGCCGATCCCGCGTGGGATTCTGTCTACGATTTACCTGAAACTTAAACACTCCACGGAGGCAGCCGAAATTGACACGATATTTCGAAAATTCTACGAGCAAAGTCCTCTGGTCAGGCTGCACTCCTCGCCTCAGTTGCCTCAGATTCAACATGTTGTTCGAACTAATTTCTGTGATCTAGGATTCGGGATCGGGCCTGACAGGAAACGACTGGTGATTGTCTCCTGTCTTGACAATCTTTTGAAGGGGGCAGCCGGTCAGGCGGTGCAAAATATGAATCTAATGTGTGGTTGGAAAGAACAGGAGGGCTTGCTGTGAGATTTGTCGTCAAACTTGGCGGGGCGGCCCTTGAGAATCCGGAGATACTTCGCGCTTGCGGTAAAGCGATTGCGAATCTTGTCACCGACGGAAATCAGGTCGCTGTCGTCCATGGCGGTGGTGTCCAACTAACGCGCACTCTCGCTCAAATGGGCAAGAAGAGCGAATTTGTTTCGGGGCTACGCATTACCGATGCGGAGACTAGGGATGCCGCACTCATGGTTCTGGCTGGTCGGGTCAATAAGTCGCTTGTCGCGGCGATCGGCTCGCACGGCCAGGCGGCGGTTGGTCTATCAGGTGGTGATGGCCATGTATTTCGTGCTCGGAAGAAAAAAACGAATCCAGACCTTGGCTTTGTTGGCGAAATCGCTGCAGCTGACCCACGATGGCTTGAAGCGATTTGGACTATGGGTGCCGTTCCTGTTATCTCATCGATTGCGCTGGGTTTTGACGGCGAATACTACAACATCAATGCGGACGAGATGGCAGCAGCCTGCGCCATCTGTACTCACGCCGATACGCTTGTCTTCCTGACCGATGTACCTGGCGTAAAAGGTGCCGATGGCAACGTTATGCGGTGGCTCACGCTCGCGCAGATTCCCGCCCTTGAAAAGCAGCAGGTAGTTTCAGGCGGAATGTTACCGAAGCTGAATGCCTGCCGCAGTGCACTAACGCATGGCGTGAAGAGGGTTCGCATATTACCTGCAGAGTCAGCATTGCTGCTGCCGGATATCTGCTCAACCCGGGTAAACGACGGAACGGAGGTTATGGTCGCATGAAATTGGCATCGATCCAGGCAGCGGAGAGCAAGCTGCTTCTTCAGACATATGAACGGAATCCCTATCTGTTTGTCAGTGGACAGGGAGTCTACTTGCGCGATGAAAACGGCGATGACTATCTTGATCTGCTAAGTGGAATCGGTGTATCCGCACTGGGATATGCTCATCCAGCGATCGAAGAAGCGATTCGACTGCAAAGCAGCCGCCTGATACATACCTCAAATCTCTTCTACCATGAGGGCACAGCGAATCTCGCGCTTCGTCTGACAGAGATAAGTGGGCTTGATCGTGTCTTCTTCTGCAATAGCGGTACAGAGGCATGGGAAGCTACATTGAAGCTGGCACGAGCGCATGCTCAGAGTCTGCGAAGCAACGGTAAACAGATCGGCACCAGATTTCTCGCTCTAGAGCACAGTTTTCATGGACGCACCATGGGTTCAGTAGCAACAACTCACAAAGAGAAGTACAGAGCTCCATTCGCACCCGTAATGCCGAATGTGGAGTTTGTACGATTCAACGACATTGATGATCTCAAAGCAAAATTCTCTGCGGATGTCTGCGCCATATGTATTGAACCGGTTCAGGGTGAAGGAGGTATCCATCCTGTATCCCAAGAATTCTTCGCAACTGCTCGCCGACTCTGCGACTCGACTGGCGCTTTACTCCTGGCAGATGAGATCCAAAGCGGTCTTGGACGTACGGGAAAGTGGTTTGCTTATCAGCACTACGGCATACAACCTGACGTAACTACCCTGGCGAAACCGATAGCAAATGGTATTCCCATGGGTGCCATGCTTTGCACGGAAGAGGCTGCACACGCATTCACTGCAGGGATGCATGGGACTACATTTGGTGGCGGTCCTTTGGCGTGTGCGGTGGCGATTGCCGTGATCGATACGATGCTGAAGGAAGATCGCCTGGCTCACATTAGTGAGGTCGGAGAGTTTTTCAAAAAAGAATTACGGAGACTGGCTGAAAAGCACGACTGCATCGTCGATGTTCGTGGTAAAGGTCTGATGCTCGGTATTGAACTCAATTCATCTGAATTGGCGAAATATGTAGTAACACAAATGATGGAACGGAAGATCATCATTAACAGAACAAGCGAGACGGTCCTTCGTTTTCTGCCGCCCTACATTCTTACGCGGAAACACGTAGAGATCGCCATCAACGCACTGGACGAGATATTCAAATCCAATGCGGCAGCATTCGCCGGCGCTTCGCCGACAGGAGAACAAATCCATGGGCAGTAAAACAGTCGTAATGAATTCGAAGACGGCAGAAAATGATGAGGCCGCTGTGCCTAAACCGGCTGCTCTTGGGATTCAGTCGGATACAGCATTCAATGAAGCCTCCAAGCGTCTTAGCGGGCGTGATCTTTGCTCCATCGCAGACCTTACCGTACAGGAGATGGCTGCGATTATGGAGCTATCCCATGCGGTCAAGAACCATCCCGAAGACTTTCGACACGCACTGGACGCGCGTCAGATGGTCATGTTTTTCGAGAAGGCCTCTCTGCGGACTCGTCTCACCTTCGAAGCAGCTATAAACACACTGGGCGGCAACGCTATCTTTGTTGACCAGACGCAATCTCCTCTTGGTGAACGTGAATCTTTAGCCGATATGGCTCGTAACCTCGAGCGCTGGATGAATATTATTGTGCTGCGCACCTATGCTCACGAGACCATCACGGAGATGTCAGCGTGCTCTAAGGTTCCTGTGATCAATGCGCTCTCGGACCTTGAGCACCCTTGCCAGGCGATCGCCGATTTCTTCACTTTGGAAGAGCGCTTTGGCTCAGCAGAAGGATTGCACTTTACCTATGTCGGTGATGGCAATAACGTCTGTCATTCGTTGATGCTTACTGCGGCACAGCTGGGAGCGCATTGCACTGTCGCTACACCAAAAGGCTTTGCACCAAAGCTCGAAATCATTCACAAAGCCATGGAGATCAGTGAGACAACCGGCGGTAGCATTACGCTGCTGCACGATCCTGTCAAGGCGGTCACCGGCGCTGATGCTGTTTATACCGACGTCTGCACGAGCATGGGCTTCGAGCATGAAGCTACGAAGCGTGCGCCCATTTTCAAGCCTTATCAGGTGAACGAAGCGCTGATGGCACATGCCCAACCTGACGCAGTATTTATGCATTGTCTTCCGGCGCACCGTAATGCAGAGGTAACGGATGCTGTGCTCGACGGGCCGCAGTCTGTTGTCTTCGATCAGGCCGAAAACCGGATGCACGCACAAAAAGCACTGTTGCTGATGCTTCTAGGCGGTGCAAAGCGCATCTCCAACAGCCGCAGCCGAGGAATCCAACCGCGCAAACGCTCCTGATCCTTGGTCCTTCGGCGTATCTACCATCATTGAGGTCTGCATCACTATGTCCGTAATTCTCGAATCCTTACCCGTTGGTCAGAAGGTAGGCATCGCCTTTTCCGGCGGCCTCGACACCAGCGCCGCGCTTCACTGGATGAAGCAGAAGGGCGCAGTCCCCTATGCCTACACCGCCAACCTCGGTCAGCCCGACGAAGCCGATTACGACGAGATCCCGCGCAAAGCCCTCGAATACGGCGCTGAAAAGGCACGCCTCATCGACTGCCGCGGCCCACTCGTTCGCGAAGGTATTGCCGCGCTCCAGTCCGGCGCATTTCACATTACCACTGCCGGCATCACCTACTTCAACACGACACCCATCGGCCGTGCTGTTACCGGCACGATGCTGGTGAGCGCAATGAAGGAAGACGACGTCAACATCTGGGGCGACGGCTCCACCTTCAAAGGCAATGACATCGAGCGCTTCTATCGCTACGGCCTGCTCGTCAACCCCGACCTCAAGGTCTACAAGCCATGGCTCGACGCCGCCTTCATCGACGAACTAGGCGGCCGTGCCGAGATGTCGGCCTTCATGCAGAAGTCCGGTTTTGCCTACAAGATGTCCTCTGAGAAGGCATACTCGACCGACTCCAACATTCTCGGTGCAACCCACGAAGCCAAGGATCTCGAACTACTCACCACCAGCATGAAGATCGTCGCCCCGATCATGGGCACCGCCTTCTGGCGCGACGACGTGGAGATCAAACGCGAAGAGATCACCGTTCGCTTCGAAGAAGGCTTCCCCGTCGCCCTCAACGGCACCGAATATGCCGACCCCGTCGCCCTGATGCTCGAAGCCAACAGCATCGGTGGCCGTCACGGCCTCGGTATGAGCGATCAGATCGAAAACCGCATCATCGAGGCCAAGAGCCGCGGCATATACGAGTCACCCGGTCTTGCTCTCCTGTTCATCGCCTACGAGCGCCTCATCACCGGCATCCACAACGAGGACACCATCGAGCAGTACCGCGAAAACGGCCGCAAACTTGGCCGCCTCTTGTATCAGGGCCGCTGGTTCGATCCCCAGGCCATCATGCTGCGCGAAGCCGCCCAGCGCTGGGTCGCCAAGCCCGTCACCGGCGAAGTCACCCTCGAGCTGCGCCGCGGCAACGACTATTCGATCCTGAATACGTCCTCGCCCAATCTCACCTTCCATCCCGAGCGCCTCACCATGGAAAAGGGCGAATCCACCTTCTCCCCACGAGATCGCATCGGCCAGCTCACCATGCGCAATCTAGATATCACCGACACCCGCGCCAAGCTGATCACCTACGCGCAGACCGGCCTCATCACACTGAGCAAAGGCTCCGAGATGCCACACCTGAACAGCGTAAGCGACAAGGAGTAACCGGATGTGCTTTTCGAGGTTCAGCTAACATGATCGCAGAACTCATATTCGTTCTCGCTGCCACCGCTCAACCCCTGCAGATCGGCGTAACCCCAACCGGTGCACCGGCGCTCTGCAATTATGCGAAGGTGTATCAGCTCGCAGATCGCATGAAACTAAATGTTCACGCGGCGGCAGCAATCAAATCTGCGAACATCGGCAACCTTCCAAACGGAGCAGTCGTATATATATGCGACGAGACAAGTTCGTGGTTCCAGATTTTCTATGGCACCGTGGACAAGCCATGCAAAGCTGGCACCCAAGACGGACTGCCTGAAACGCAACGAACCGACTGCAGCTCAGGATGGGTCCAGAAGAAGTGGATCAACGTCATATCGGGCTGAATCATCGCTATACCAAAAACATACGAACAGAGACATTTCTAAAATGCCCGAACAACAACAACCCGCAAAGATGTGGTCCGGCCGCTTCCGCGAACCACTCAACACCACCTTCGAATCCTGGCAGCGCTCCTTCCCCTTCGACTGGCGACTAGTCCCCTACGAAGTCGAAGCCAGCATCGCCCACGCTCGAGCCATCGAAGCCGCTGGCATCCTAACCAGCGAAGAGCTTCTTCAGATGGAAGAAGGCCTGCGCGCCGTAGCCAAGCCGTCAAGGAACCATCGCTGCACAACGAACAAGCGGAAGACGTTCACCACTTCGTCGAGCTCGAACTCACAAAGATCATCGGCACACTCGCTCTCAAGCTCCACACCGGCCGCAGCCGCAACGAGCAGATCGCCACGGACATGCGCCTCTTCGTCCGCGAGGCCATCGACAAGACCATCATCGGCCTGATGCCGAATGGCGTCAAAGCCCTCATCGAGCTCGCCGAAGCGGCAGGCGAGGCGTGATGCCTTCGTACACGCACCTCCAGCGGGCCGAGCCCGTCCTCGTGGCCCATTGGCTGCTCACCTATGTCAGCATGATCGAGCGCGACTCCAGCCGACTCTCCGACGCCCGCAAGCGCAGTGAACCTCTGCCCGCTCGGTTCGGGGGCCATTGCCGGCGCAACGCTCGCGCTTGATCGTGACCATCGCCGCCCGCGTCCTCCACTTCGACGGCCCTACGTCCGAACTCCATGGACGCCACCAGCGACCGTGACTTCGCCCTCGAGTTCACACAAACGCGTCGCCACCCTCGGCATCCACATCTCCCGCTTCGCCGAGGAGATTACTTTGTTCTCGACTGCTGAGTTCGGTTTCGTAGAGTTGCCTGAGGCGTTCTCTACGGGTTCGAGTGCTATGCCGCAGAAGAAGAATCCTGATCTTACCGAGTTGCTTCGCGGCAAATCGGCTCGGTTGTTTGGCGCTTCTGCTACGTTGACGATGATGCTCAAGGGACTTCCGCTTGCTTATAACAAGGATCTGCAGGAAGGACAGGAGCCAGTCTTCGAAGCTGCTGATACTGTTCTTGGCATCCTTGAAGTTCTTCCCTCTTTCACTCGCGCGCTCAAGTTCAAGTTTGATCGGATGCGTCTTGCGGCTGAGAGCGGATATCTAAATGCTATGGCTGCGGCGACTTATCTTTCGAACAAGGGCGTACCGTTCCGCAAGGCGCACGAGATTATTGGCAATGCTGTGCGGCTCGGTCTTGAGAGCGGGCGGGAGTTGAACCAGCTTTCGCTGGGCGAGCTTCAGCAGTTATCGCCCGAGTTTGCCGCGGACTTCTTCGAGGCGATTACGCTGGAGGCTACGCTGGATTGCCATGACGTCGTCGGTGGTACGGCGAGACATCGTGTTGCTGCTGCCTTGAAAGATGCTCGGCAAAGAATCTCGCAGGTGGTTGCCGAGGAATCTGCGAAACTAGCTTAGGAGCTTATTTCTTTGTCTATTCTTTCCTCCATGGCCGTGAGTGAGTCGACTTCGTCGTCTCGTCCCCGTGTGGGCGGAGCTGTGGTCCGAAAGGCCAAGCTTCCGGACGCGGTGAATATCTTCGACCTCGTTAACTCGCTTTCGAGCGATGGAACGTTGCTACGCAGAAGTTATGCCGAGATCTGCGAGAATGTTCGCGACTTTACGGTCGCGGAGTCAGAGGCCGGGGTTTTTCTGGGCTGCGGTGCGCTGCATCTTTATGGGCCGCACCTGGCTGAGGTTCGGTCGATTGTGGTGAAGCCGGAGGCCAAGGGTCAGGGAGCGGGCGGAAAGTTGCTGCGGGCGCTGCTGAGCGAAGCAGAGGAGCAGAGTGTGACTGCCGTCTCTTTGTTTACCCGGATTCCTGACTTCTTCTTCCACTTTGGGTTCAGAGTGGTTGACCGTACTGCTTTGCCGGACAAGATCTATAAGGACTGCCAGACTTGCCCCCGGCTTTATGCTTGCGACGAGGTTGCTATGGTGCGTGGACCGCTGCCTAAGATTGCTGTGCTTGGGCCTAGCCGGTTTGCTGAGCCGGAGTTGGTGAAGCTGCAGACTGGTACTGTAACGCATTTTGGGCGGTGAGGTACCCCCCCCCCCGGTTATCCTTGCGTAAGTGTCCTATTTTCATATACATACTCGTTTTAATATTTGCAAAAACGTCATTCTAAATGGGTTACGGGTAAATTCGTCTTTCTAAAAGAGTTAGCAGCGATGATAGGAAAAGCCCCGGTTTTGGCCGGGGCTTTTTCTATCTATAGTTTAATTGTAATGGATTGGGAATAACTCCTTTGCAATGGGATGTCTTTTGTTTTCTTTTGGTTATGAGGCATGGGGGCTTGACATGCGGTTTTGCTGGGGATTTTGGGGAATTAATTTGTAAATTCATGATTTTGGGTGACTTAGTGCAACTGCAAGAGAAGGCCCGGGGCTAAAGCCCCTATATTTGAATTATCGCCTTTTCGCAGGGCTAAAGCCCTGCGCTCCCACCGAAGAACAAAGACAGAAACGGCGCAGGTGCCCAAAGGTACGATATTTGATGGTTCCAGGGGATGTTCGACGATGGATGGCGCAAGGTCATCGCTTAGCTACGCCTAGCCCATGATCGTCACACGTCAAGTTTGTTAGAGGCAGCGACCCGGCCGTACCAGTAGCCGGAGTCCTTGATGGTGCGCTTCTGATTGCGGAAATCGGTGTAGATCAAGCCATATCGTTCTGTGAATCCCTCTGCCCATTGGAAGTTGTCGAGCAGCGTCCAGGCATGGAAGGCGCGAACCTGGGCTCCATCGGCGATTGCGCGAGCTAGTTCCGCCAGCGTCTCGCGGTACCACTGGATGCGGCGTGTATCCGGTATGCGGCCCTGTTCTTCCTCATTGGGGCTATCGAGATAGCCGCATCCGCTTTCTGTAATTTCGATGATCGGGTGGTTGTAATCACTGGAGATTTTTGTGACGAGATCATAGATGCCGCGTGGCCACACCTCTAAACCAGCTTCTGTGAGCGGGCCCTCTGTGGGCATCGCGGCACGGAAGCGTGTGTAAGGATCGCGGCCGCCCGGCGAATTGCTCTCGATCTCAGTGCCGCTGAAATTGCCACCACTGAGAAATTTCTCCTTGCTCGCGTCCGACACAATGCGGCGCGTGTAGTAGTGGAAGCCTATCCAGTCCAACGGCGCATAAAGAAGCTTCTCGTCGCCGGCCTTGAAGCCCATCACGTCATAGGGCGGTTCTCCGACGAAAGCCTTCGGATAACGGCCATGCATGGCGGCTTCCAGAAAGAAGACGTTGTTCATTGCGTGGTATCGCGCGGCGGCTGCACGGTCGTCGTTCGAGTCGGTCTTCGGGTATGCCGGAGCCATCTCATAAGCACTTCCCACCGTCGCCTTGGGTGAGGCAGCTTTCACTGCGCGATGAGCCTCGGCTTGAGCCAGCGCCAGCGTATGCGCTGCCTTCAGAAAGTCGCTGAAGCTCGTCCGGCCAGGAGGAAAGGCTCCGGCCGCATAGCCCATGAAGGCAATCGCCCAGGGCATATTGAAAGGCGCCCAAACCGTGATTCGATCGCCAAGATGTTTGGCGAGGATACCGGCGTAGTCTGCGAAGTAGTTGGCTAGGTCCCTGTTGGGCCAGCCACCTCTGTCTTCGAGGGCCTGGGGAAGATCCCAGTGGTACATGGTGCACCAGGGCCGGATGCCGGCCGCAAGAAGAGTATCGACGAATCGGCTGTAGTGATCCACGCCTTTCATGTTCGGGGCGCCGATCCCCGTGGGCTGAATGCGCGGCCAGGAGATGGAGAAGCGATAGCTCTTCTGGTTGAGGCTCCTGGCGAGTGCGATGTCCTGCGGATAACGGTGGTACTGATCGCAGGCAACGTCGCCTGTAACGGCTCCCCTTACTTTTCCAGTCGTATGAGTAAATCTGTCCCAGATGGACTCGCCTTTGCCGTCCTCGTTCCATGCACCTTCATTTTGATAAGACGCCGTGGCAACTCCCCAAAGGAATCCTTCAGGGAATCGCGCTTTTTGTATCAAGGATTCGGGAACAGCACCAGGATTTTGATACGAGAGCCTAGGTGCGGCAGCGTAACTATGGCCGTGATGGAGAGTTGCCCCGGCGGCTGCGGCCAGAGAGCGAACGGCGAACTGACGACGATCCATCAAGAAGCTCCTTCTTGCCAGAATGTCGCACATTGCGTGCTTTGCCCTTTATATCAGTCGCGGCGAGTCGGCTTGTCGTCTGGCAAGTACAGGCGTATCTCCACTGCGCTGCTCACGGTGAATCCGTGAGCAGCTTCGGTCGAGATGACTTGTTTCGTGGAGACAGACGCAAAACTAGAAGCTGATCCCCTTTGGGGATGACAAGCAAGAAATGCAACGGCAAAGGCAAGAGCAACAGCAAAGGCCAAATACAGGGATCCTTCACTGCGTTCAGGATGACGATCTAACGTTCAGGAGACGACCTGATGTTCAGGATGGCGACCTAAATTGAGATGGCGGCTTAGTTGAAATAGAGTTAGTCGCCGCCTACTCGGACTTTGAGGCCAGCGCGGACGGTGAAGGGTAGGCTGGGGTAGCCTATGGGGCCGATGTTGTGTTGGGAGAGGAGATTTCCCAGTTCGGTGAAGACTGCTATGTGGTGATTGATGGAGTAGGTTCCGTAGAGGTCGAGCTTGGCGTAGCTGAAGTCGAGGTTGCGGTTGGGAAGCAGGAGTGAGTTGCCGAAGTTGGTGTCGAAACCGTCGAGGAAGGTGGAGTCGTCGGCGCGGCTGGCCATGGCTCCCTTGAAGGCAGCGGTGAATTTGTTGGCGGTGTACTGGGCGGCGAAGAAGCCGGAGTGCGGCGGGCGGCGGAAAGGACGGGCTCCGACGAGAGGACCTTCTGCTCCGATGGGGATGCCGGGGAAGTTGGGATTGTTGTTCCCGAAGCCGTTGCTGTAGGCGTCGCTCGAGAAGGATTGAAGGACGACGGCGTCGAGGTAGGTGTAGCCGCCGCGAATGAAGAGATTATGGAGGGGCTGGTACTGGATCTCGGTTTCAAAACCCTGGGCGCGGAAGGCCAGTGAGTTCAGGTAGGGCGTGAAGACAGAATCGGCGAGGCTGGGCGGGAGGCCGAAGATCTGAATGAGAGCTCCGGTGCTGACGCCCTCCAACTGATGGTCGAAGGTGTTGTGGAAGTAGCCGACGTTGAGGATGAGCTTCTGGCCGATGATGTTCTGGTCGACGCCGATGTCGTAAGTGCGGGAGCGCTGGGGGCCTGGAGGTCCGATGTTGAATTTGGCGATATCGGCGGTGTCTCCTGCGGCGAGGAGTTGGTTGTAGAGGCTGGCGAACTCGAGTGCGAGTGTGGGCTCCTGGTTGCCCGTGGCAACGTTGGCGCGGAGTTTGGTGCCGTGGAAGTAGCGCGAGCTGGGGCGAACCGGGACGTAGGAGAGGCCGATGCGCGGGCTTCCGGTGATGCCGTAGAGATGGTTCTTTTCGATGCCTCCGCCGAGCGAGTAGAAGAGACGATTTTTGATGTCGCCCTGAAACTGGAGGGTGTATTGGTAGTTAGTACGCTGGATCTTCTCGTTGTCGAAGGAAGTAACGAAGCTGCCGCGCTCGTCCTGGTAACGGAAGCCGAAGAGGGCAGTAATGCGGTAGGGGAAGGTGTAGTCGGTCTGGTAGTAAAGCTCGTCGCGGTTGGAGACGGAGTCTTCTTCTGGGATGAAGAAGGAGGCCTGGCCGGTGACGCTGTAGCCGTTGGCTCCGCGGATGGTGACGACGTTGCCGAAGTACTCGGTGAAGCAGTCGGCTGCGGGATCGTCGCAGGGCACGGTTCCAAAATTAAAGGTGATGGGGTTGCCGACGTTGGTGTAGGCGTGCTCCTGCTCGCGCTTGCGGGTGATGCCGTAACGGACGAGATTGTGCCAGTTGCCGAGGGTGCGGTTTTCGAGGGTGAGGCCGGAGTAGATGTCCTGATCGGCTTGCTTGCCGTCGGCGGAGATGCCGTAGAAGTTGTGAGCCTGGGGCAGGCCGGCTCCGGAGACGGCGTTGCGGATGGTGAAGCGGGCCTGGGTGTTGGAGGTGAAGTTGTAGCCGAGATTCGCGACCGAGGTGGCGGCGTGGAAGCGATCACGCTCGATGGCGTTGGAGCTGTCGAAGCGGCTGAAGGCTCCGTAGTAGTCGAGTTTGTTGTGGGCACCGGAGAGGGCGACCTCGTTGCGGTAGGTGTTGAAGTTGCCACCGTCGCCGGAGTAGTTGATGACAGGGTGCATGGAACTGCCGCGCGGAGTGGAGAGATTGATGACGGAGGCCTGGGCGTCGGTGCCGTAGAGGGCGGAGTTGCCGCCGCGATACATTTCGAGGCCGGCGAGGCCGGTGCTGGAGACGTTGCCGAAGTCAAAGGTACCGCCTACGTCGTTGGCGGGGACGCCGTCGATGAGGACTTTGTTGGCGGTGGAGTTGCCGCCGCGGACGAAGAGCGATGTGACGCCGCCCCATTGGCCGGTCTGGACGGCTACCTGGCCGGGGGCCTGGCGGAGGTCGTCGACGATGCCGACGCGGGTGGCGAGGTCGATCTGGGGGATGAGAGTGATGGCGGAGCTAGCCTGTTGGAGCGGCGTAGGGATGCCGGTGGCGGTGACGGTGATCTGCGCGGTGACGGTGGCAAGCTCGAGGACGATGTTGCGGGTGACGACGTCGGTGCGGCCACCGTAGAAGTCCTGGCCAATGGATGGAGTGAAGGTGGGAGCGGAGGTGAGGAGGACGAAGCGGCCGGGAGCGGTGCTGCGGATCTCGTAGGTGCCGTCGGGACCAGAGACGGCGGCGGCGGCGACTTGCTTGCCCTGGATGAGTTGAACGCGGGCTCCGGCGACGGCGGCGCCGAGAGGATCGGTGACAGTGCCGCGGACGATAACGGCGTTAGCTGAGAGAGTTGCAGCGAAAAGCAGAGAGAGCGTGGCCGAAAGACGGCGCGCGGACCTGAACATGATGAAGCTCCTCCGTTCCCCCCCGGGAACGTGGTTGATGTGCGCTGGCGGAACCGGTCTCCTGACTGACGCGATACATGCCGGCCGTGTAGCGGATGCTTCCCTTCCCGACGCCGGGCGGCGATAGTGGGAGCGTCTTCGGCTGGCATTCACACTGTTTTACGAGTGTGCGCGATTCACAGTTGCGGGGCAGTGGCGGAATTTCACCGCGCTTCCCGAACATTCCGTTGCGGGACAAGGTGGATGAGAACGACTAGCTGGGTTCTGCAAGTCGCAGGATGGGTGAGATTCAAGTTTGAAGGATGCTTCTGGGGAAGTCAAAAGGACTTGGCCTGTCGGCAGAAGCTATCTATTGATTTCATCTCATTTCATCCAGGGCGAATCGTCCGATTTCGAAGGGCTGTGAGACTTCGATTCTGGAGTTCGTCGGTGTTCATGGGGTAGGGCTGGGGGCCGTTTGTCGGGAAGCCCCATATCCTGCCGCTACGGAGGTCGACTACGACTTTACCGAGGACCTGCCGGCGGTTGTCGGGGGCGCGCAACATGTGAACTCCCGGCTCGATGAAGAGGTTGGAGGTGGAGGATTGCGCCTGGACGGGTTCGGGATAACGGAACGGACGAATTGCGATGGCGAAGAGGAGAAGCGCGATGATCGAGAGCAGGATGTTGGTTGAGGTAATGGGCTTCATGGCTGGGTCCTTTGCTAAGGGATGAGGAGAAGTTTGCCGGTGGTCTTGCGGGACTCGAGGTCGCGATGGGCGTGGGCCGCGTCGACGAGTGGGTAGGTGTGTTCGAGGCGGAGCTTGAGTTTTCCTGTGGCTACGGATTGCAGGACGGCGTTGGCGCGGGTTTCGAGTTCGGCTCGGGTGGCAGGTGTAGTCCTGAAGCTTGGGGCGGGTGAGATAGAGGGAGCCCAGGATTGAGAGCCTGATGGGATCGAAGGGAGGTACGGCTCCGCTGGAGCCTCCGAAGAGAACCATGGTGCCGCGAGGGCGGAGGACTTCGAGGGACTTGTCGAAGGTGGATTTGCCTACGGAGTCGTAGACGGCCTGGAGGCCGGGGCCGGAGGCGAGTTTTTTGACTTTGGCGGCGAAGTCTTCCTGGGTGTAAAAGATGACTTCGTCGGCTCCGGCGGCTTTGGCGAGGTCGGCCTTCTCGTCGGTGGAGACGGTGGTGAAGACGCGTGCGCCGAGGGATTTCGCCATCTGAATGAAGAGGAGGCCGACGCCTCCGGCTCCGGCGTGGATGAGGATTTCGTCGCCGGGCTGGATGGGATAGGTGGAGTGAGAGAGGTAGTGGGCGGTCATGCCCTGGAGCATGGCGGCTGCGGCTTGTTGGGAGCTGACGGCTTCGGGGATGAGGATAAGGCGGGCGGTGGGGGCTACGGCTAACTGGGCGTAGGTTCCGGCGATGCTGCACCAGGCTACGCGGTCGCCTACTTTGAACGTGGTGGGGGTGGTGTGTTCGCCGAGTGCAACGATGATGCCTGCGGCTTCCTGGCCGAGGGTGAGAGGAAGCGGGGCGGGATAGCGGCCCTCACGAAAGTAGATGTCGATGAAGTTGACGCCGGAGGCTTCGATGCGGATGAGAGCTTCTCCGGGACCAGGGGTCGGCGTAGGGAGATCGCGAAGGACGAGGGCGTCGGCGGTGCCGGGGGTGAGGATCTGGATGGCCTGCATGGGTGGTTGGATGCTCTCCTGCCGGGTTGGATTCTCTGCTGGCGTGGGCACAGCGCCCTTGCCAGCTGACGAAGTCACTCACAGGAGTATGCGAATGACTTCGATGAAGGATACAGGATGGTCAGGTCAGATCATTCAGGGTCGCAAGGGGACCGTTTTTCTTGACGGACTCGATTCCCTTCTCCATCGCCGAGGCCGAGGAGTACATCTCACTTTTGCCGATAACTTCGTTGTTCTTCGCTTTGAGCACGAAGAAGGGTTGCGAGGACTTCGATGTCTTGCGCTCGAACTGTTCATCGTGTGGGGAGTTTTTCTTTACCGATTCGATGCCGTTCAGCGCGCTTTCCTTGGCTTTGTAGCTTTCGCTCGTAAGGATGATTTCGCCGTTGGCTGCCTTCAGGTTAAACATGAATTGGTTGCCGGCTGCCGACTTCAATTCGTAGTGTGCTGACATGAAACCTCCGGAGGCAACAGATTTTGAGTATCTGAACCAGAAACGGGGCCGTGTAGAGCGCCCAGCAGAAGGCTGGGTCAACCGTGACCAACACTCTACCGAAGAAAGTCATCCCGTGTCTCTTGATTCGGACCTTGTAGTGGTGCAAACTAGCTCCCAGCAGGAAGGTCGCTCGATATATGTGGAGCAAACCGGGACCGTGTAGGGTTGGAATAGGCATACTGCTGCTGGGCCTATCGACGGCGGTTATGGGTTGTCATTCGAAGAGAGCCAGTCGAGCCATCAAAGCATCCAGGGTGAATACAGCAGGACCAACGAAGCTTGTTGAGGATGGCAGAGAAACCATCGACACAATGTGTGCAAAAGAGTCCTTTGCCGGCGCACGGAAGGGCTTGATTGTGGCGGAGACGGGGCTGCGAGAGGACGTATTTCTGCTGCGCGACCGAGATTCATACGAGCCTGTTCCGTATGGACTGGAGGAAACGCGGAGACTGGACACTTTGCTTCGCGGAGACGCAGAGGCTGCTGGGCATACAGAGGAACAGGCGGCGTGTATTCGACAGTTTGCGGAGCACCTGGAGACGCTGATTGAGCCCCTGATAGAGGCAGAACGAAGAGAGCGCGAGATTGATACCTCGGCTTTTAATCAGGCCGATAAACAGGTACAGGACGACTTAGAGAGGGAGAGCAACGCCAAAGTGCCCCACTAAATGTGGCTACTGGAGGAGGCTTTCTTCCGAGCGAAGGCGAAGGATGCGATCTACTGCGTAGGGGGCACGATGGGATGCCGTGTGGAAGTGGCGCACCTGAAGCTCACCCAGAAGGCCGATGCCCATCATCTGAATTCCGGCAAGGATCAGGATACCGGCGATCACAAAAATGGGACCATGGATATCCATGACGTGCTGGCCGGTGATGAGCTTGAGGATGAGCAGCCATGTTGCAAGGCCGGAGCCTGCCAACATGCCTAGCGCGCCTATGGTTCCGAAGAAGTGCAGTGGGCGGGTCATATAGCGCAGCAGAAAGCGAATGGTCAGAAGGTCAAAGAAGACTCGGAAGGTTCGCGAGATGCCATAGTGGCTTTTGCCGAACTCACGAGCTGGATTGGAGATGGGAATCTCGCAGATACTGGCGCCGTACCAAGAGGCGAGAGCGGGGATGAAGCGATGCATCTCGCCGTAAAGAGGGATGTTCTGGATGACTTCGCGGCGATAGGCCTTGAAGGTTGTGCCGAAGTCGTGGATATTGACTCCACTGAGCGCAGCCATAAGCCAGTTGGCGCAGCGAGATGGGATGCGGCGAAGGATGAAGTTGTCGCCGCGCTGGGAACGCCAGCCGCTAACGACGTCGTAGCCCTCTTCGAGCTTGGCGAGGAAGTTGGGGATCTCGTCGGGTGAGTGCTGGAGGTCGCCGTCCATGGCGAGGATGCAGTCGCCCTGAGCGTGGTCGAAGCCTGCAGCAAGCGCGGAGGTCTGGCCGAAGTTGCGGCGGAGCTTGATGACGAGGACACGCGAATCTACAGCTGCGATCTCTTCGAGCAGACGGTAGGTGCGGTCGCGGGAGCCATCGTCAACGAAGACGAGTTCGAAGGTCTCGCCTACGTGCTCCATGACGGCTTTAAGGCGGTCATAAAGAGTTGTGACGTTCTCTTCTTCGTTGTGGAACGGAACGACGATGGAGTATTTCGGCACTTAAATATGATACTCCTCGTGAGGCGACGGTGACGAGATAGTAACTGGCAGTCGAACAGATTCTCGTACCGGAGCAGGATGATGGGGAGATGATGTAGGCAGGAAGAATGGTTGTATCGGGATGGCACTGGTAGAGGCTGTATGCCTTTCGTTATGATGGAGTTCCGACGTACCGTCTACATGATGGGACTTCGGCTGGAAAAGGAACTATGGCAAAGCGCGTCATCATAATCGTCGTGGTGCTGGCGCTAGCGATCTTCGCCTACTACAGCTACAACCGCTATGACGCCACGCGAGCAGGGCTATCCGGAGAAGTTTTTTCGAATGACCCTCAATCATCAAGGACGAAGGCCACAACGGGGTCTACGGCTTCCTCGGATAAGAAAGCCTCCGATTCGGACGTAGAGACAATTGTGTATCCGTCGTCAACTCCTGCAGCAACAACGGCACAACCAAGTTCCACGGCAGTGGCGTCGACCCCAGCTTCGTCTGATTTACAAGTGACACAGGCGGGGGGACCGGCACATGAGGGGGCTCCCACGGGAGACACGATTAGTGCGAACCCGCCGAACGGAATGATGTTTGCGGGCAGGGGAAAGTACCAGGTCTATCGGCAGGGGAATATTACCTGGCGCGTGAATACGGAGACCGGACAAACCTGCGTTCTCTTCGCAACGGATGAGGAGTGGAAAAAGCCTCGGGTGTATCGCGCTGGATGTGGAAGCACCAAGTAGGTGTGTTAGACCGGTGGCTATTTTTTGTCGTCCTGAGATTGCACAGAGGCCCATTTCGCATGCTCCTGGGAAACCAATGATTCAACCCTTTCTGCCAGTAGAGCATGGGCGTCTTCAACGCCAGCGTATGGGGCAGCTTTTGCAATGTAGACGTATTTCTCGTGCTTAAGTGCTTCGCATGTTGATCGGTAGGATGTCCAGTTCTGCTGGTACTGATTGAGATGTAACAAGCCTTCAAGCACGGTAATTAGCACACCAAGTGAACCGGTAATAATCGTGGCGTGCTTAATCGACAATGCCGCGATGAACGGGATAAGCGCTGCAGCCAGAATTTCGACTACTTTGATTATTTTGTAGGCCTTCTGGTTGTAGCTGCCTTTCCGGTCGTACCACGCAATTTGTTCTTCGAGACGCTCGATGATTGGATCAAGTGAGCCGATAGCTTCCTGGGTCATAACCTGGGCCATAAAAGATTGCTCCTACGTTCGTAACAATCAAAATGAGTAGCGATATTCGGTGCGAAAGATGTCTCGGTACCAAGTCTGGGAAGTCAATCCCCTGCCGTAGCCAAAGTACACAGAATGATGAGCGCCGATTGACAGCCGCGGACCTACTTTAATGTTGACGATGTTTACGCCCGCTGTACTTGGATTTGCCGGACCGGTGACGTAACCACTGCGGACATTCCAGCCTACGACTTCAACGACTCCTGCCAGGCTAAACTTCTCGCCCTTTATAAATTGGTAACTTGGTCCTGCTCCGTAGAAGAAGACATCGCCCGCAAATCCATGGGAGGTAGCAGTCGGAACGCCAGACGATGTTCCGAGAGGATGCGTATCCCCCACCTCCGCCTCTACGGCGAAGCGGTCCGAGATTCGCAGGTAGTACAGAAGCGAAGGCTCAACGCTGTAATGATGTGTTCCGAGACCGATGCCGGCATCTCCTGACGGGAGATAGGCTTTGAACTGCAGCGTAACGTAATGGCGAGTTGTAACAAGCGGAGCAAACTTCACCCCTAGCTGTATGTCGCTGAATCCTCCAGAATTGGGAAATGCCTGAGAAGAGCCAGGGGAAGCCTGGGCCTGCAACCAACGGAATGGAAGCTGCACAAAAACTGAGAGATGAGTATGGGGAGCGTATTCGCCATAGAAATAAAGATGCTGGAAGTTGATAGCTTGTGGGATTCCTGGACCAGGGCCGGGTGTTCTGGGATCATAAGCCGCATTTGTAGAAGGAATAAATCCGTAGCATCCACACTTTGCGTAGAAAAACTCGGCGCGGTCAGGAGTTGTGTCATGGAGCGCGGCGTCGAAACGGATGCGGACTTCGGGGTGAATAATCGCGTTGTCGATGTATCCGACCATGCTGGGATCGATGGTCGCTCTCTTGATTTTTTCAATCGGGGGCTTAGTGGACTTAGTAGAAGTCTTAGTTGACTGAGTAAGATAAAAGCCTGGATTGCGAGGATGGACAAGAGGATAACTAATTGAACTGCGGGTATCGAAGATGGAAGATGCTCGATACTCTGCAAAAGATAAGGGTCTGGTAATTGCAGTGACATCCGAGGTTTCGTTCGCGTTTGCTGGTAGCTGCGCGAGTGCCACAGACGCGGCGGGTGGGATAACTACGGCAACCAAAAGCAGGCATAAGCTCGAACCCAATCGTTGCATTGGAAACTCCCTCGAAAGATGGAATTCCGTACTAGTGTCTGGTCGGCCCGTTTTGTAGTTTTTTCTGTAAGTTCTGGTAGTGCTCGCTGATTTCTTTTCGATGGTCTGCGGATAAGTGTGGCAATATTTCATCCAAATGAGAGAGCGCAGCGGCTGCGCCTGCTCGGTCACCATTTTGAAGCTTGTAGGAGGCCAGCTCGATATAGTTAGCTCCTATATTCATATAGAGTGCGCTACTCGCCTTATTCGTATCAACTTTATTGAGAAGATCAAATGCCCGATCTGTTAACGCTTTAGCTTCTTCAGGGTTTTGAGATTGAAGTAATTCAGCTCTCAGTTCAAGAGTTTCGGCCATTTTTGTCGATAATGATGGTGTTGGCGCTGCCAACTGTTCAAAAAGCTCAAAAGCACGCTGGCTTCGTGTTTCCGCCAGAGGAAGCTGGCCGGCATCCGCTAACATCCGTGCTTCGCTGTTGTAGTACTTTGCCAGTTCCATCTTGTACTCCCGATTCTCGGGTCTTTTTTTGACCAGTTGCTCGGCCAGAGCGATGGCTTTTTCGTATAAAGCTTGAGCCTGTTTAGTTTCCCCGGTGCTGCCCACCACAATTGCATAGTCATTGTAGACCCGGGCCAGATCCTGAACAGGATCAGGATTTGTATCAAGATCCACTGCGGTTGCGGGTTTCGATCCCAGTGGTTCGAGTAAGTCTATTGCTTTGCGAAAGTCTGATTGTGCTTCCTGAGCACCCTTTATACGAAAACGGATGATGCCGCGATTGTAGTGAGTGCGGGCTAGCTCCTGCTGGTAAACAGCGTTTGCCGGTTCCTCGTTATGTAGATCGTCTTGTAACCGGATGGCCTCACTGTACTCTTTCTCTGCATCACGAGGACCATACGTAGCAAGACCAGAATTGTCTTCCAGTGCTCCGCGGATGGTTTCTCCCAGCCAGTTGTGAGAGTATGCGAGTGCCTGGCGTAAGTCATTCCGGGCAGGAGATTGCTTTGACAGGGTTGTAAGACGAGCGATCGCTTCGTTGTATTCCTCGGCTGCTTCCTTATACCTTCCGGTAAGACGGTTGATATCTCCCAGCCGCGAATGTGCCTCTGCCTCCTCGATGCGTAGATCCAGATTCGTAGAATTCTTCTGCGCGAGGAGTGTGTAAAAGGTTTGAGCCTTGTCCAGAAGCTTTTTGCGAAACTCCTCCATCTGCGGTACGTCGCTTGCCTCGCGGGCCTGTTGGCTACCAGCTGATGAAAGACTCTCATCGACTGCCTTTCGCGCCCATTTCAGATTTTCTTCTGCACGCCGCGTCTGCTTCAAAGCAAAGTACGCCAGGAAGAGTGCGATTAGAAACAAAGAGCCCAGTATTCCTGCGGCCCACTGGGTCTGCCTGAGTTTCTTTTGACGTTCTCGCTTCGCCTCGTCACTGAGCCGTTGACGATCCGCTTCGCTGCGATCGAGGAAGCTCATTACCTGAACGAAGTTGGCGTTATAACGCTGGGCCCACGCGGCAGTTGGTTGATTTTCATGTACCCATTTCTGCCCTACCTCCAACTCCGGGTTGCGCCAGAGCCCTGCTCTGCCTTCGTCGTACCACATCGCTGCGTCGGAAAGACGGTTGTAGATGTCGGCTGAGACCTTTTCCTGCTCGGTCCAACCGACCAGTCGTGACCAGCATCGCATGAGGCTTTCGTGAGATAAGTCGACGATGGATTGTTCTTCCAGAGGCACATCGGCTGGCGGCATCAGGAAAGAACGACCGGGCCGCCGAAAGATTTCTACGACGCGGATTACCTCCGCCTCGGATGTCTGGCAGATAGCGGTGAGATCGGTTATCGAGGTTGGGCGTCGGATTCCGCGATTGTCTGAAAAGGTATCGGTGAGGGCCTTGAACATCCTTTCGGTGGTCCTCTTCGCATCTTCCGTGCCAGTCTCTTCGTAGGCCTCTTCGGCGTGAATGGACAAAGCATGACGGAAGGTTCCGATTGCTTCGTAGTCATCGATGTCAATGGCAGGAGTGGATGGAACCCGCTGTGCCCAGTGGTCCCATGTGCGCATGAGGGCGTGTTGCATGATGGGCAATTGATCGTAGTCATCGCCAAGGTCGTTGAGCAGGCGAAGGACCAGCCGCTGCGCAATGTCTCCGCCTCCGACGGCAACCGGACCGGTGATCGCTGAGCGCAGCTCGTCGCGTGTCATGCGAGGCACGAGATAGGCGCCGTTGTTGACTGCTTCGGGCAGGCCAACGAAGTCCATGCAATCTCCGATAAAGTCGGAGCGCATGGTGATGACGACGTATATGGGAATCTCTTCCTGACGAGTTGCCTCAAGAAGAAGCTTCACGAAGGCCGCGGCTTCGTTGCGGGAGTTCTCAAGCTGAGAGTTGCGCCGAAAGCGAAACAGCTCTTCGAACTGATCCACCACGATCAGCAGATTGTCGCCAGAGAGGACTCGTGCCTGTCGGACTGCCTCGACCAGGCCCCGGGTGCCCCGCTGTAGTGTGGCCTCGAGCAAAACGCTGTTGGTCCTCTCCAGCTCTCCTGTCGCTCCGATCACGTCTGGCGAGTTCAAGGCTGCTGCGAGATGCCTGACGGGATCTTCTCCGGGGCGCATGACTGCGATGCGCCAACCCGGGCTGGTGTTGACCATGAATCCACCGTAGAGAGATGGAATCAGACCGGAGCGCACCAGGGAGGATTTGCCGCTGCCCGAGGTTCCGATGATCGACAGAAACCGGCAAAGACGCAGCCGCCGCAGCAACTCGTCTATCTCCTTTTCGCGCCCGAAGAAGAGGTGGTCTTCATCCGCCTCAAAAGGACGCAAACCCGGGAAGGGATTGAACATAAGTCTCAGATCCCTCCTGAAGGCTGTATGCGCGAGATAAACGGCAGCAAGCTATCTGAAGAGAAATCTTCCATCTGAAAAATTACCGAGGCCTCATGCGTGCGAAAGCGCTCCTTCTCGCTGGTCTTTGTTCCGACGCATGGGATGGTGATAATCGGCAGCGGCCCTGTACGACCATAGCCGACGCTTTTCTGCACTTCTCTGAGCTTTCGACGAACCCATCCTTCATTGGTGGTACCGAAGAAGATCAGCACACCATTGCAGACGCGAAGATTTTCTTCGTGACATTGACGGATCTCCGCTTCGTCTCCTTCGAAGGTAGGATGAAGGACCTCGAAGCCTTTATTGAACAAGGAGTCTGAGTATTGCGACACGATGGCTGCGTCGCGTTGATCGTAGATGAGGTAGATCTGTCCCCGGTTTTCAGCCGTTGGTTCAATGCAGTACTTCTGTTGCGAGATTTTCGGCTCGTCCTTGAGCCGATCATGGACGACGGTTCGCAGATCTTCAAAGAGGGTCTCGAGCAGGTCGGCTCCTGTTTGCATTCTGGGATCCATTCGCAACCGATTTACAACGTTGAGTTGTCTCTCGTCTTCTATCTGCAGCCCGGCGGGAATCCACAGAAGGCGTATAAATCCGCCCCTCTTTCCTCTTTCGATTGCGAGTTCGTTCTGGATCTCCAATAGAGATGTGCTACTGCCCTCGGGGATAAACCCATAATTCTTTCCAACGAGGTGAATGGACATTCTGCACTGAGCCAAATCTTCTTCGAGAGACGTCTTCATTTCGGAGGCGACCAGCGGCAATCCTCGCGCGGGCAATACGGTATATCCATGCTGTTGAAGATCGCGCCGGATTGCTTCGCGCTGATCTCTAAGATCGGCTGTGGTTTCAGCCAGAAATACCGCTTCTCTGCTTGTGCTTTGCAGACCCGGTATCGCATCTGGCGATTCCCCCTGCAATATTTCGAGGAGCGCGGCGATATCGTGCGCAAGATCGTCCAGCTTCATCCAGAAGTCTCGTTGCGCGTCTGCCCCAAAGACTTCATCGAGTTCGCGCACTCGACCCGACTGTGAATCGATCTGGAAGAACTCATATCCTAGTAGCGGTTGCAGTTCAGGCGGATCCATCTCGCGGGGGATAGGTGTCTTCAGTACTTTGAATATGCGGGCTTTGTCGTGAAACGTAACTCCGCCCTGGGCTTCAGCGGCCTTCCAGAACTCTACTAACTCACGTCGCGTCCACTCTGACTTTACGTAGCGGGGAGAGATAATCGTTATGAGAACAGCAACCCGCCTAAGCTGATCGACCAGGGTGTTTTCGAATATATCGTTGCCTGTCAGCTTTGGATCACGCCATATCTCGGGCTTTTCACCGAGTAACTGGGCAACGCGAATCTCAAGTGCACGGTGAAGGTTCGTGATCCACCCTTTACTGCCATCGACGAGACCGACATTATCGATGTGGCAATAGCTGATGAAGGCATCGCAATCGAAGCTCATACCGTTTGCCTCCAAACCAAGTACTTACTGGTCGCTACGCAAGCCCGGCGTACTCACAGATTGAACTATAGAGTTTAGTCCGCAGGGCGTCTATTGGGAATTTGATTGGATGTGGACCCGGTGTGAGTTGCGACGACAGCACACAACGGGGCACCTCTGCTGTAGTGCCGCCTGCTTGATCTACGGCTGAGGTGCCGTATAAAGAGCTATCCGGACAGTCTCCAGAGCTGGCGTTACCTCCACTTTGTTAAAGTGATTCGCTCGATTGATTCGTGACATAAAATCTGAAGTGCTTCGACCTAAGCAGGCAAACAAAGGGGTACTACTGTCGCGTGCCGTAGTTATGGCTGGCTTCGTGGAGTTCGCATAAGGTGACCTGTAAAAACCTGGCAGGCTAAATGAAATGTTGTGACGTGGTTTCTATAAGGCCGGAATCAACGTCGTCGATCCACAAAAGTCCGGATACCCTGCGACCGTCAGTTCTGATTACCGTAGGCAACCAGAGGAGGCCGATGACTCGAAAGTTGCAAGAGGGCCATTAAAGGTACCTACCGACGTCGCTTGCGGGATACGAATCTCTCTTCAGTACGACCAGGTGCTGCTCATCCGCAGGCAAAAACTTCTAGCCAAATACGCTACAATCTCGTTGTGCGCCGGCTACTGGCCATCTCGCTACTGCTCCTGTTCAGCCTGCCGCTGATCGCGCCTCTGTTTGCTCTGCAAGCAGAGGGGAGCCTTCCCGCGTGTTGCCGACGAAATGGAGCGCATCATTGCTCGATGCAGATTTCGAGCGAGTCGCAACAAACGCATCTCTCAGCGGTGCGAGAAAAGTGTCCGGCTTATCCAAAGGCCGTCACATCCGTAAAGGGTAACGACTTTTCGCTTCAGACATCAACGCTACCTATCTCTAACGCGTTGGTTCATCCCTCAGGAGATGTTCCGTCAAGAACACGCATACGGATGGCTTTATATCGATCGCAGCGGCAACGCGGCCCTCCAGCGCTGCGGGCTTGATGCTCTCCTTTGGCCTGCGACTGTCTGTATGCCATAAACCTGAGTTTCGGTTTTGAGATTGCATCTCTTTTGCACCTCATCTGAAAGCACAGGTTTCGGCGCCATGACTCACCGCGACCGTTCTTCTATATCTAACTAATTCATTGTTCTCCAGGTTTCTCGTGCGTCGCGCCCTCTCTACTTTCCTGTTGCTGCTGTTTCTCCTGCCGCTCATCTCGCCGCTGTTCGCCGCGAGCGCAGTAGAGGCGAACCTGCCTGCCTGCTGCCGAAGAGATGGAAGACACCACTGCGCGATGTCGACTAGTGGGGCAATTGGCGCAGAGACGATTCGAGCCGCCGCATTGCGGGAGAAGTGCCCATTTTATCCAGCGCCAACGATAACAGCACACATCGATCTTTCCTCTGACATGGCTCGAGCTACGAGTTTCTTTTGGATCATCGGGTTCGATAGCGGCCTTGCGCAGACCGAAGCCCGCTATCGCATTTCGTTTGACCGATCGCGACAGAAACGCGGCCCACCCAATCAGTCTCTATCACTTTCTTAATAGGGTTTGATTGGTGCATTTCCGCACGCGTATCGCTTCAGTCTCGGAGATCAAATGCGAAGTTACAGGCGTTGCCACTTTGTAATTCTTTTTCTATTTGCCTGCGTCCCGCTGTTACAGGCGCAACAGACAATTAATAACGCATCGCTAAGCGGTCGAGTGACAGACCCGACGGGCGCGGTCGTGCAGCATGCGCTCGTAATAGCGAAGCAAGTAACGACGAACATCGTCAAGAGCACTTCGACTGACACAGAAGGGCGTTTTCGATTTCCCTACCTTCCTGTGGGCTCCTACGAAATCAGCGTCGATCAGGCCGGGTTTGCAATCGCGACTCGCTCGGTCATACTTACGGTCGGGGCAGATATTCATCTGCCTATTTTGCTCGTCGTTGCAGGCAACGAGACCTCGGTAAGCGTCAACGAAATAGCGCCTGTATTAGAGCTGAACCGCAGCGAGGTCGCCGAGACGATCTTGCCCGAAGAGATACAGAACCTATCGCTGCTGGGCCGTAACTTTCTGGATCTGGCGCTGCTCGTTCCAGGTGTCTCACCCACAAACACGGCTAGCACACAGCTCTTCGCAGAGACTTCGGCTGTGCCAGGGCAGGGTATCTCTATCAGTAGTCAGCGTAACTTTTCTAACAGCTTTATAGTGGATGGGCTCTCGTCGAATGATGATGCGGCCGGCCTGACAGGCACATTCTACGGGCTGGATGTTGTCCGAGAATTTCAAGTCGTTACATCTGGCGGACAGGCCGAGTTTGGCCGCGCCCTCGGCGGCTATGTCAGCATGGTGACGAAGAGCGGCACGAATGATCTTCATGGAAGCGCTTATGGTTTTCTTCGCAATCAACGGCTGAATGCCAGCAATGCACTATCGCAAAGCACATTACCGTTGACGCAGGCTCAATACGGAGCGAGCCTTGGTGGCCCCATTCTCCGCGATCGGACGTTCTATTTCGTGAACTTTGAACGGAAGCAACTGAACCAGAATGGAATCATTACGATTACACCTGCTAACGTTCTGGCGATTAATACGCGGTTGCAGCGCACTGGGTATCAAGGTCCGCTTATTTCAACAGGGATCTACCCTAATCCGGTCGACAGCAATAACTTTTTCGCGAAAGTAGATCATCACGTTAGCGCCGCCGATGAGTTCAGTTTGCGCTACAGTCTGTATGACGTAAACAGCCAAAATTCTCGCGGGGTAGGCGGCCTAAGTGCAGTCAGCGCCGCTGCCGGATTGAGCAATCTGGATCAGACCGTTGCTGCAAGCAACATCGCAACCATCTCGACAAGAACCGTTAATGAAACACGAGGGCAATATACTCACAGCAATCTAAGTGCACTGCCGAACGATCCCGTCGGACCTGCTGTCAGCATCTCGGGTGTAGCATCTTTTGGAACACTATCGGTTTCGCCCATAGGGCGCGTCAACAATCTTTATGAGGTTGTTAACAACATCTCTCATCAGGTCGGTCCACACGCACTCAGGCTGGGCGCGGATTTTCTCTACAACGATTTGAAGATCGTGTTTCCACAGTCTAACCGTGGAAGCTATGCGTTTTCGTCGTTGTCGAATTTTCTGAATGGAATTTACAACAGCTCAGGCTATACCCAGTCGTTTGGTAATCCTGTCGTGCCACAGACTAATCCGAATATAGGCGTTTATGGTCAGGATGAGTGGAGGATATCTCCTTCGCTTACGTTGAACGCTGGCCTGCGTTACGATCTGCAGTTTCTGAAGTTGGTTTCAACCGACACGAACAATGTATCGCCACGGGTGGGATTCGCGTGGTCGCCCTTCAGCAACGACAAAACTATCATGCGTGGCAGCTTCGGACTCTTCTACGACCGGGTTCCACTTCGCGCCCTGTCGAACGCGTTGCAATCGAGTAGCAACACTACGAATATAGACAGTTCGACCTTTGTTACAGTCAGCCTGTCACCGACTCAGACAGGTGCTCCACCATTTCCAAACATACTGCCCAGCTTGCCTTCGGGAGTGCTTGTGAACTTCACGACTATGGCGCCCCATATGCAAAATGCATATTCCGAACAGGCCAGCCTTCAGGTAGAGCAGCAGATTGGAGAACGCGGTTCGCTGGGCATCAGCTATCAACATGTGCGTGGACTGCACCTAATTATTTCGGTCAACCAGAACACGCCTACATGCGTTGCTACGGGCTCGAACAACGGCTGCCGGCCCAATGCTTCCTATGGAAACAACAAGCAGTATCAGTCTGCGGCCGACTCCTACTATGACGGGCTGTCTGTCTCTTATGTGCAGAGGCCGGTGCGCTGGGGGAGTTATCGTGTCTCATATACCTGGTCGAAGGCCATGGACGATGTTGGCGAGTTCTTCTTCAGTTCGCCAATCAACAACTTCAATATCGCCCAGGATCGAGGCCGATCGGATGACGATCAGCGCCATCGTGTTGTGTTCACTGGTACCGTCCATACCTCGATGAATCCGGCGCACGATCGATGGAGCCATATCCGTAACGGTTTCCTGCTGAGCGGCATATTGCAGTATTACTCGGCTCTGCCGTTCAATATTACGACCGGATCAAACAGTGTTCAGGGTACAGCGCTGAGGCCTTGTGTCCCGGGTGTTGTCAGTTGCACCCAAGTGCTGCCGGGAACGACGATCGGACGAAATGCTGGTGTCGGATTCGATTCGTTCACGATGAACGTTCGTCTTAGCCGCACGCTTCGGCTGGGTGAGCGATTCCAACTTGAGGGAATCGCTGAGGCCTTCAACGCGCTTAATCATAGGAATGATTTGATTCCTAATGGAACTTTTGGAATGGGGGTGTACCCCCTTGCTCCGGCTGCCGGGTTTGGGCGTGCTACGGCTGTGGGGGACCCACGGCAGGTGCAGTTGGCGATGCGGCTGACGTTCTGAGCTATACCGGGGGTTTCGGTGGGGCGGGCTCCGGATTGAGGATTCGTTGCAGGGGTCGATGGACGGCTCGGAGGAGGGCGCGGGCGGCGAGGATTCCTGACACCAGGAAGATGAGGGCGGCGGAGGCGGCGATGATGGGATGGTGGACTGCGAACCAGGTGACCCCGATGGCCACGGCGTCCTCGGTAGTGCTGAGGGCTATGTTGGAAATCGGCTCGGGGCTGGGGGTGACGGCGGCGCGGATCGCGGTCTTGGAGGTGTGGGTTGCGAAGGCGATGGTAGTGCCGATTGCTGTTGCCAGAATCTGCATCGGCGGAGAGAGGTGGGAGCTGGCGTTGTAGGCGATGAGGCCGGCGATGGGGACGCGGACGAGTGTGTGGAGGAAATTCCAGGCCATGTCGAAGGCTGGAATTTTGTCGACTACGAATTCGATGGCGAACATGATCGCACAGACGACCAGTACCCAGGTGTTGCCGAGGGATTCGAGGCCGGGAGGTAGTGGTACCCAGTGGGTGCGGGCCAGGATGCCCAGCGTGAGGATGGTCGCGTAGATGTTCAGACCGGCAGCGAAGCTGGCCGCCACGATGAGCGCCGTGATGTTAGCCGGCGAGAAGCTCATGATGGCTGAAATTTTACAGCGGTCGGGCGGCTAACGTCGGACGGCGCGTTTGATCTGTGCGTATTGCAGGAGGATGAAGCTGTCGGTCATGCCGGCGATGTAGTCGGCTACGACGCGGGCGAGGCCCTCGGCCTGCACCTCTTCGAAGTGGCTTTGCGGCAACTCTTCGGGGTCGTTAATCCAGTGGTTGAAGAGAGCGGTAACGACCTCTTCGGCCTTGTCGTGCTCGTTTTCGAGCGCATCGCAGGTGTAGAGGGTGTCGTAGAGGTAGCGCTTCTCTTGCAGGCGCTCTGCTTCGGCCTGAGGGGAGAAGAGAGCGAGACGTGCGGGGTGGCGGCGGATGTCAGCCAGGGACTGGGCACCGATGGCCTGGGCGTTGGCGCGGGTGTTCGCGATCAGGTCTTCGGTGAGCTCGTTCTGCATGAGCTGAAGGGCCTCGTTGAAGAGGAACTTCTCTTCGACCCCGGCGTGCACCTTTTCGACGGTGCGATAGCAACGGCTGAGGATCGTAACGTGCTCCACGATGTGGCGGATTTCGAGCAGGCCGGATTCGACGCCATCGTCGAGGTCGGCGGTGAGATAGGCGATCTCGTCGGCGAGGTCGATGAGCTGGGCTTCGAGGGGTGGGCTCTGGTCGAGAAAATAGCAGGCCAGTTCGGGATGATTCTCGACGGTGTAGTCGCGAGAGTGCTTGATGATGCCTTCGCGGACGCCGAGGGTAAGGTTGAGACCGCGGTGGGCGGCGTAACGCTGCTCGAAGTGCTCGACGATGCGGAGGGCGTGCAGGTTGTGGTCGAACCGACGGCCGTGGCGGCGGAGGCACTGGTCGAGTGCGCGTTCTCCGGCGTGGCCGAAGGGGGGGTGGCCGATGTCGTGGACGAGGGCGAGGGTTTCGGCGAGGTCTTCGTTCAGGCCGAGGGCAGCGGCGGCGGCCCGGGCGATCTGGGCGACCTCGATGGTGTGGGTGAGGCGGCTGCGGAAGTGGTCGGAGGCACGGCTGGTGAAGACCTGGGTCTTTCCGGCGAGGCGGCGGAAGGCACGGGACTGGACAATGCGTTCGCGGTCGCGCTGAAAGGGTGTGCGCGTGGGGCGGAAGGGCGCGGGATACACACGCTCCAATAGCGGGTCATTTGGGTTTCCGGTGACCGCGCATCTGTGCAGTTCGTTAGGCATGTTCAATGTCGAGTGTAACTGTTGTCACTTCTGTTACTCCCTCCCCTCCTTCCTCTTGGTATTTTAGGTGGATCTCATTTGTTTTGTTATAGTTGCGACGCTACTGTCTCTGTAAAATATTCTATCTAAATGGTTTATCTGCAAAATATTGTGGATCAAAGAGTTAGCGGTATCTTTGAAGAAAGATAAAGGCCCCGTCATTGCCCGGGGCCTTTGCTTTTCTCTCTGGTTTTAATTATAGCGGAATGAGCGAAACTCTTTTGCAATCCTATTTCTTTTGTTTTCAGCCTCTTACCCGGTTCGGGACTTGACATGGAGTTTTGCTGGGGAATTTGGATGTGAATTTTGTAAATGGTTGATTTTGTTTGAGAAGAGGGCGAAGCCAAAACAATGGAGCTGGCTGAGCGGTTCGCGCGTTGCGCGAATACCCACCTTCGCGACGATAAGACCGTCGCGAAGATGGGGCACCCAGATTTATACCTGATGCGTAACCTGCATCTGCGCCTTCCTCGTCAGAAATCTCGGTAGAATTCATCAATGCCAGAGGGCCTCAAACGGTATCAAGATGAAGGGGATGACCACTTTGTCACTTTCAGTTGTTATCGCCGCGAGGCTTATTTTCTGATGCCGTCCTCCAGGGACACCTTTCTTCACTCTCTCGAACAAACCCGCAGACGCTACGGACTGGAAGTCCTTGGTTACGTTGTGATGCCCGAACATGTGCATCTGCTCCTGAGCGAGCCAGTGGACCGCGAACGGCCGTTGGCGACGGCTCTTCAGTCTCTCAAACTCTCAGTTTCCAAACGTCTTGTTCCGAGACCTTTTTGGCAGACGCGTTATTACGACTTCAACGTCTTCAACCACAACAAGCGGGTGGAAAAGCTGAAGTACATGTACCGCAATCCGGTCGCGCGAGGGCTGGTCGATAGACCCGAAGAGTGGGCCTGGTCTTCGTATCGACATTACCTTCTGGATGAACATGGGCCAGTATGTATTACGAGGCTGACATAAGGAAAACGGTTCGCGCATGCGCGCGAATGACCCACCTTAGCGACGATAGAACCGTCGCGAAGATGGGGCACCCAGATTTATACCTGGGCTACCCAGCCTGTGCACGATACCCCACCCTTCGAAAAACAAGAAGGATGTGGCACCCAATGTTGCGGCTTTACTTTTCGGGGGTCGTTGTTACCTTTGAGAGTTTGACGCGGGCGTTTTCGAGTTTGTGCTGGACCTTGGCTACGTCGGCTGGGTCAGCGTCGGCGGGCAGGGAGTGGGCGTACTCGGTCATGGAACGTTCCCACTGGGCTACGGCCATCTTGAGCTTGCCGGTCTTCTCGTAGACCTCGCCGAGGTGATCGTGGATGGTGGGATCGCCGTTGTTGCGCTCGTTGGCTTTGCGGATGTTCTCTTCGGCCAGGGCGTACTGGCCGGTCTTGAAGTAGACCCAGCCCAGCGAGTCGAGGTAGGCGTAGTTCTGTGGATCGAGGTCGACGGCTTTGCGGATCATCGTCAAAGCCTCGGGGAGACGGACGCCGCGGTCGGCGAGCATGTAACCGAGATAGTTGAGGATGGTCGCGTTCTGGGGGTCGATGGTCAGAGCCTTTTGAAACTGCGCCTCGGCCTGGTCGTACTGCTTCTGCCGGTCCGCGAGGGTTCCGCGAAGGAAGTAGACATAGAGTTTTTCTTCGGGCCTGGAGGCGGCGGCCTCAGCCTTGTCCAGCTCCGCGGCAGCGTCGTCCCAGCGCTTGAGACGGATGTAGATCTGGGCGAGGGCGAGATGCGCCTCGCGGTCTTCCGCAGCGCTGGCGGTGGTTGAGACCTGCGCTTTGGCTAAGGCAATACCCTGATCGACCTGACCGGTATCGGCGAGCTGGCTGGCGTAAGCCAACTGGACGCTGCGATCCTTCGGCAGGGCCTTAGCGGCCTCCGCAGCCACGACGGTGGCGTCCTTCCACTGGTGAGCGTCGCGGTAGGCATCGATCTGGCCCTGGTAGCCGCCGCGGGCGTATTCGCCTCCGAGCTCGATCATCTGCTTGTAGGCAGCGACAGCCTCCGGGGTCTTGTTCTGCTCGCGATAGATGATTCCCTGGCGATCGAGGAAGATAGCGCGGTTGGCTTTCTCTGGCTCCGAGTATTTTCCGTCGGCGTGAGTAGAGCTGGCGACGAGCGTGTTGAGCACACGGATGGCATCGTCGTAGCGACCGAGCGTGTCGTAGATGAGGGCTTCGTTATAGCTCAGCTCAAGATTATCCGGGGCGAGCGGCTTGGCTTTTTCCAATGTAGCAAGCGCGGCCTCGTAGTGTCCCTGACGGCGCTGAATCTCAGAGATGCGGATCTGGGACTGTCCGTCCTGGGGCTCTGCAGTGACGATTTCGTTGAAGAGCTTGAGTGCCTCGTCGAGCTGGCCGTCGGTGAGAAGCGCGGCGGCAAGACCGCGTTCGGCGTCGAGATTTTCAGAGTCGAGGTCGAGCGCGCGGCGATAGGCTGCGATGGCCTCTTTGGGCTTCTTGAGCTGGTCGTAGCTTGTGCCGAGAGCGAACTCGATGCGGGCGGAGCGGTCGTCGACGGGAACGGAGTTTAGGGTGTCGGCGGCACGCTTGAAGTCACCCTGCTCGCTGTAGAGCCGCGCCATGTTGAGCACGACATCTTCGGAACCAGCATCAATTCCCTGCGCGGCCTTGAACTGCGCCTCTGCCTTAGCTGAGTCGTGGTTGAGGCTGTAGAGCTGGCCGAGGAGGAGGCGCGTTTCGACGTCGTTGGGCTTCAACTGGGCTAGTTTTTCGTATTCGGCGATGGCGAGCTGGAGCATCTGGCCGGACTGGGCGCTCTGCATGTCGCCGAGGGAACGGAGGTAGACCTTACCCAGAAGGGCGTGGGCTTCGACATCGTCGGGATGCTTATTGACCTGATCCTGCGCGGCGGTAACGGCCTCGCGGATGCGGCCGATCTTGAAGTAGAGATCGGCAAGACCATCCTGCAGGAGGCGGGAGTCGGGATCGGCGTCGAGGGCTAGCTTGTACTGCTCGACCGCCTGAGTGGCGTAGTCGGAGCGGCCCGCGTTGACGGCCATGTCCTCATAGAGATGCGCGAGGCCGTAGTGATAGTAGGCGGAGGCGCGATCGGGCGTGGCGGAGGATGTCTTCGCGGCGACTTCGGCCTGGGCAACCATGGTATGGGCAGCAAAGAGAAGAGCCGCAATGGGAAGCAGCTGGAGGCGGCGAAGAGAGGAGGCACGTAGAAGCAAGGTCATGAGTAATGGATTTCCTGTGCCGACGGAATCGATATCAAAAGCAACAAATCGTTAGACGGAGTCCGTTCCGGATTGGATGCAGCCGTGACAGTGACAGGAGCCGGATTGCAGTATTGGCGGTGATTATAGCTTTTTCGGTGGGGTCTGACGAATAGAACTGTCCAAAAACTGAAGGCTTAGGGCGGATTTGCGGGGAGGATAAGGGATTTAAGAATGGCAAAGGCAAGAGCAAAGACGAAATACAGGGATCCTTCCTCATTCGACTTCGCTCAGGGTCAGGATGACGACGGTGAACTTTGTTGGCGGGTTCATAAGAAAAGGCCCTGTGCTTTCAATGCAGCACAGGGGCCCTTGGCTTTTTGTTGCCTTTTTTATCCGTGGCGGAAGTGGCGGACTCCGGTGAAGACCATGGCTACTCCAAGGCGGTCGGCGGCGGCGATGACGTCGGCGTCCTTGACTGATCCGCCGGGCTGGATGATGGCGGTGGCTCCGGCCTGTGCGATGGTTTCGAGGCCGTCGGGGAATGGGAAGAAGGCGTCAGAGGCGGCTACGGTGCCTTTGAGCGGGAGGACCGCTTTCATGGCTCCGAAGCGGGCGGCGTCGACGCGGCTCATCTGGCCTGCTCCGATGCCTACTGTTTGACCGTGGCCGTCGGCGAAGCGGGCGTAGACGATGGCGTTGGATTTGACGTGCTTGCAGACGCGCCAGGAGAAGAGGAGAGCGCGCATCTCTTCGGCGGTGGGCTGGCGTTTGGTGACGTGCTGGAGCTGGGCCTCGGTGATGCGTAGGCGGTCGGCGTCCTGGACGAGGAGGCCGCCGGAGACCTGCTTGAGGACGCGTGGGGTTTCGGTGGGGGTGATCTGGACGAGGCGGAGGTTCTTTTTGGCGGCGAAGCGCTCGATGGCCTCGGGCGAGAAGGAGGGGGCGACGATGGCTTCGACGAAGAGCTTGGCGATCTCTTCGGCGGCGGGACCGTCGACCTCGCGATTGATGCCGATGACTCCGCCAAAGGCTGAGATGGGGTCGGACTCGAGGGCGCGGCGGTAGGCGTCGAGGACGGTGGCGCCGGTGGAGGCTCCGCAGGGATTGGTGTGCTTGATGATGACGACAGCGGCGTCGGTGGCGGCGTCGAACTCGCTGACCAGCTCCCAGCAGGCGTCGAGGTCGACGATGTTGTTGTAGCTGAGCTCCTTGCCCTGGAGCTGTTTGGCGGAGGCTACGCCTTTGCCGCTGCCGTCGATGTAGAGGGCGGCTTTTTGGTGGGGATTTTCGCCGTAGCGGAGGGTCTGGCTGAGGGGGTCGATGATGCGGACAGTTTGGGGGAGCGCGTCTTGCGAGAAGATTGCGGGGCCTGCGGGGACGGTGATGGTTTCGAGGGCGGTGGCGATGCCGGCGTCGTAGGCGGCGGTGACGGCGAAGGCTTTTTTGGCGAGGGTCCAGCGGGTGGCCCGGCTGAGGCTGCCGGAATTGGTGGTCAGCTCTTCGGCTAATGCTGGATAGTCGGTGGTGGAGGTGACGATGGCTACGTCTTCGAAGTTCTTGGCGGCGGAGCGGACCATGGAGGGGCCGCCGATGTCGATGTTCTCGATGACTTCGGCGAAGGCTACGCCGGGCTTTTGCGAGGTTTTCTCGAAGGCGTAGAGGTTGACGACGACCATGTCGATGGGCTGGATGGCGTGCTCGGTGATGGCGGCGACGTGCTCGGGGTTGTTGCGGATGTGGAGGATGCCGCCATGGACCTTAGGATGGAGGGTCTTGACGCGGCCGTCTAGCATCTCGGGGAAGCCGGTGAGGTCGCTGATGTCGCGGACGGTGAGGCCAGCGTCACGGAGGGCCTTGGAGGTGCCACCGGTGGAGACGAGCTCGACGCCGTGAGAGGCGAGAGTGCGAGCGAAGTCGACTAGGCCGGCCTTGTCGGTGACGGAGAGGAGAGCGCGGCGGATGGGGCGGAGATCAGTCGAGGGCGTGGCGGCAGGGCTGTGTGAGGTCATCACAGATTATTCTAAGCGGTTTTTGTGCGGCTTAGAGGAGGGCGGAGCCGGTGAGGGAGGTTACTTGCTGGACGTTGTGGGTGGAGCACCAGCGCTTGAGGCCGTTGGCGATGTTTTCCACAGCGCGGGGGTCGGCGTAGCTGGCGGTGCCGACCTGGACGGCGGTGGCTCCGGCCATCATGAACTCTGACGGCGTCTTCGGCGCTGAGGATGCCGCCCATGCCTACGATGGGAATGCGGACGGCCTTGGAGACGTCGTGGACCATGCGGACGGCGATGGGTTTGATGGCGGGGCCGGAGAGGCCTCCGGTGACGTTGGCGATGCGGGGGCGGCGGGTTTCGACGTCGATGGCGAGGGAGACGAAGGTGTTGACGAGGGAGACGGCGTCGGCACCGGCGTCGGCGGCGACGCGGGCCATCTGGCCGATGCTGGTGACGTTGGGGGAGAGCTTGACCATGAGGGGGCGCTGGGAGGCTCCTTTGGTGCGGGCGACCAGCTCGTAGAGGAGGGTGGGGTCGGTGCCGAAGACCATGCCGCCGTGGCTGGTGTTGGGGCAGCTGGCGTTGAGCTCGTACATGGCGATGCCGGGGGCGTCGTTGAGTGCGCTGATGACTTCGAGGCAGTCTTCGATGGTGAAGCCGAAGACGTTGGCGATGACGACGACGTCTTTGATGTGCTGGAGCTTGGGGAGCTTTTCTGCGATGAAGGGGCGGACGCCCATGTTCTGGAGGCCGATGGCGTTGATCATGCCGGCGGCGGTTTCGATGATGCGGGGCGTGGGATTGCCGGCCATGGGCTCGCGGGAGAGGCCCTTGGTGACGAAGGCTGCCGATGTGGTCGAGGGAGACGATGTCTTCGAACTCGACGCCGTAGCCGAAGGTTCCGCTGGCTGCGATGACGGGCGAGCGCAGCTCTACGCCTGCCACGTTGACGTGCATGTCGGGACCTTTGGCTTTGGGTGGGGTGGTCATTTTGCTGATGGCCTTGCGTGGGTTGGTTCGGCGGAGTGCGTCTCTGGGCGAAGGGCCTCGGTTAGGACGTGGCCTACGGCGGCGGTGGGTTGATTGATACGGAGCAGGGATGCGAAGGTGACGGCCATGTCTACGGGGGCTACGCGGTCATGGTAAATGCCCGGTGTGAATGCTGAGCCAAAGAAGGCGAGCGGGACGTGGCGATCGTAGGAGTAGGGCGAGAAGTGATTGGTGCCATGGCTTCCTGCCAGTTGGTACATGCCGAAGTTGAGCATGACGTACCATCCGCCGTTGGGCGAGTAGCTGTGGAGGATGAGCTGGCCTTCTTCGGTGTTGGGGAGATTGCCTGCTGCCATCTGTGTTTTGGTGTAGACGTGGCGGAGGAGGGGGCGGGGATCGAGGCGGGTCTGGCTGACTCCGGTGGGCTCGGGGGGGACTGTGGCTTCGAGGGCGTCGGGGAGGATATCGGCTACGGTTTTTTCGGCTTCGGTTTCGGTGACGTTTGCCTTCTCAAATGATCTGGGATCGAGTTCGAGGTAGGGGAGTTCGCTGGGGAAGATGTAGTTGGTCGTTTGGCCCGGGGAGAAGCGCTGGTTGAGCCTTGTGTTCAACTCGGCGACGAGTTTGTGAGTGTCGAGGGCGACTGCCGGGATGCCGAGTTTGGCTGCGACTGCGGGAACGGGAGCGACACCGTGGTCGCCGGTGAGACCGACCCAGACATTGGCCATGCCGCCGTCGACGTGCTTGTCGAGCCAGGTGAAGAAGTTGTCGAGATCGACGTCGATGGCGCCGATCATGGCGCGCTGCTCGGGGGCGTCAGGCCCGACGGCGTGGCCGAGGATGTCGGTGGAGGAGATGCTGATGGTGAGGACGTCGGTGACGTCGTGCCGGCCCATCTGCTCGGCGGAGATGAGCGACTTGGCGAAGTCGAGCAGGTAGGAGACGGAGGCGGGGGTTTTGCCTACGTCGTCGTAGAAGTGGCCGGGGCGTGCATTGGCTTCGCGGATGGCCTGGTCGCGGCGGTCGCTGTTGTTGAAGGCCTGGGCCCATGCGGGGAGCTCGGGAGTCCAGTAGGTGGAGGTGATGAATTTGCCGCTGGCATGGTCGAGCCAGAAGGCTCCGCTGGAGGCGTGGCCGGAGGTGAGGATGGCGGCGCGGTCTTTGAGCGAGATGCCGAAGAGTTTGGATTTGCCCTGGGTGGCGAGGACGACTTCGTCGCCGAGGGTGGAGGCCAGTTCGTTGCGGGGGGAGGCTCCGGGTTCTTTGGATGTGGTGTCGCCAACGATGGCGTAGCGCTCGTCTTCGACGGAGCTAATAGGGTGTGTCGTTGAGCGCTTGAGATCCCACCACTCGTTGAGAGCGATGCCGTGGCCGTTGGTGTAAGCTCCGGTGCCGATGGTGGAGTGGCCGGGCGCGGTCATGGTGTTGGCGTAGTCGTAGTAGCAGTCGGTGAAGTAGGCACCGCGTTTGAGGAAGAGATTGAAGCCGTTGGCGGTCTTGAAGTCGTCGCGGAAGCGGTCGAGGTAGTCGCCGCGGAATTGGTCGAGAACGAGGACGACGACGAGCTTTGGCTTGGCGCGGTAGGCGTCGGCGTGGAGCGGGGATGGTGCGGAGAGGAGGGCGGCGAGCATTGCCGCGAGCAGTTTCGAGAGGCGCATGTCTCTCAATAATAACGTTACAGGAATGTGAACTGACCGCAGCTTGGTTTGGTCGACCACGGATCGGAGCGGAGAAACACGGATAAGGCAACGCATCGATCGCCTTTGAAGACTGTCTTCGTTTTTATCCGTCGTATCTGTGCTGATCCGTGGTCGTTTTCTTTCTATTGCGGTGTGGTGCGAATGGCTTCGGTGAGGACGCGGCCTGTGCTGGCTGAGGGTGCGTTGATGCCGAGGATGGAGGCGAAGGTGGGGGCTATGTCGACGGGGGCTACCTGCTCGCGGTAGGTGCCGGGGATGAACTCTGCGCCGAAGAGGCCGAGGGGGACGTGGCGGTCGTAGCTCCAGGGCGAGAAATGGGTGGTCTGGATGCCGGTGAGGAACTCCATTTGATAGGCCGTGGGGATGACCATGACGTACCAGCCGCCGTGGTCGGTGTAGCTGTGGGCGATGCGGCGGCCGAACTCGGTGTTTGGAAGCTTGCCTGCGGCGAGATCGACGCGCGAGCGGATGAAGGCGATGGCGGGGTCGGCGTCGACGCGGGCCTCTTCGTAATGGCGCGTGGCTTCGAGTGTGGCGAGGTTATTTGGCGGGAGTGGGGGTGCGCCGAGTTTGTGGATTGCGGCGGGAATGGCTTCGACTACGGCTTGCTCGGCGTCTTTCTCGGAGGTGGTGCCGAAGGCGCGGGGGTCGAGCGCGAGGTTGGGGAACTCCTGTGTGGGCATGAGGTAGGCGATCTCTTTGCCGGGAGAGAAGCGGGCGTTGAGGGCTTTGTTGATCTCGCTGGAGAGTATGTCGAGATCAATTCTTGCGGAGGCTACTCCGAGTTTGGCGGATTCGGCGGGGATAGGTGCGACGCCGTGGTCTGCTGTGAGGGCGATCATGACGTTGGCGAGGCCAATCTTTTTGTCGAGGTAGGTGAAGAAGCTGTCGAGGTCGCGGTCGAGAGAGAGGACCATCTCGCGCTGGGAGTCGGAGTCGGGACCGAGTTGATGGCCCTGGATGTCGTTGGCGGAGAGGCTGACGGTGAGGACGTCGGTGACGTCGTGCTGGCCAAGAGCTTCTGCGTCGATGAGGGCGCGGGCGAAGTCGAGCTGGTAGCTGTTGGCGGCGGGGGTGCGGCCGACCATGGCGTAGAACTGCGTGGTGTCGTCGAGGCCCGCCTCTTTGATGGCCTGTGCGGGGCGAGGACCTTTGTTGAACTTTGTTGCCCAGTCGGGAAGCTGCGCCATGTAGTAGGTGGAGGTGACGAAGCGGCCGGTAGCGTTGTCGATCCAGAAGGCGCCGTTGGCGGTTTGTCCGGCGGGGAGGATGGCGGCGCGGTCTTTGAGGGAGATGCCGTAGAGCTTCGACTTGCCGGAGGTGGCGAGGCGGACTTCGTCGCCGAAGGTGGTGGCGCGGAGATTGATGGGCGAGGAACCGATGCGTGGGGCGGCGGGTGCAATCGCGGGCGGCGGCGGGACGGGAAGGTCGTCGAAGGTTCCTACGATGCGGTAGCGCTCGTCTTCGACGGAGGAGATGACGCGGTCGGTGTTGCGGGAGAGATCCCACCACTCGTTGGAGCCGATGCCGTGGCCGTCGGTGTAGGCGCCGGTGCCGATGGTGGCGTGGCCGGGAGCGGTCTTGGTGTTGGCGTAGTCGTAGTAGCAGGAGGTGAAGTAGGCTCCGCGCTTGAGGAAGAGATTGAAGCCGTTGGGGGCTTTGAGGGAGTCGCGATAGCGCTCGAGGTAGTCGCCGCGAAACTGATCGATGACGAGCAGAACGACGAGTTTGGGCCTTGCGTTGTAGGCCTCGGCGTGGGCGGCAGGCGGAGCAGCGGGCAGCACAAGGAGCAACGACAGGAGGACAACGACACACTTTCGCATCGTGACAGGGTAAAGGAGATGTGTTGCAGGATTGTTGCAGAATGAGGCGGTTAGCTCGCGAACGATTCGTAAGACGCTAGAATAGTCTTGATGATCGATCTTGCATTTGTTCGGGCTAACCTGCCCTTGGTTGAAGAAAAGTTGCGTGCGCGGGGCATGGATCCCGCTGTTGCGTTGGGTGATTTTGCCGCTGTGGACCGCGAGCGGCGAGACGCGATTACGCAGGTTGAGACGCTGAAGGCTCAGCGCAATAAGCTGACGGAAGAGATTGCGAAGCTGCGGCGTGCGGGTGAGGATGCTTCGACGACAGACCGAACAGACGAAGGCTTTGAAGGCTGAGGTCGATTCGCTGGAGGCTACAGCGACGGCGGCTGACGAACGGCTGCGGGAGCTGCTGCAGACGCTGCCGAATCTGCCCCATGACAGCGTTCCGGTGGGTAAGAGCGAACACGACAATCGCGAAGAAAAGGTCTGGGGAGAGAAGCCGAGCTTCGACTTCCCTGCTAAGCCGCATTGGGAGTTGGGCGAGGCACTGGGGATTCTGGACTTCAATCGTGCGGCGAAGATTTCGGGATCGCGGTTTGTTGTTCACTTTGGACAGGGGGCGCGGCTGGAACGGGCGCTGGCGAACTTCATGCTCGACCTGCATACGAGTGAACATGGATATACCGAGGTGCTGCCGCCTTACATGGTGAACTCGAAGTCGCTGTATGGGACGGGGCAGTTGCCGAAGTTTGCGGAGGACCTTTTTCACTGCGACGACAAGGGCGCTTATGTGCCCGGTGAATATCAAGAGAGCGATCACTGGCTGATTCCTACGGCTGAGGTTCCGGTGACGAATTTGTTTCGTGATGAGACGCTGGATGAGGCACAGTTGCCTACTTCGTTTTGTGCGTATACGCCGTGCTTTCGGTCGGAGGCGGGATCGTATGGCAAGGATGTGCGTGGGATGATTCGGCAGCACCAGTTCCAGAAGGTGGAACTGGTGAAGTTTGTGAAGCCGGAGGAGTCTGAGGCTGAGCACGAGATGCTTACGCGGCATGCTGAGACTGTGCTGGAGCGGCTGGGGCTGCCTTATCGGCGCATGCTGCTGTGTACCGGCGATATGGGTTTTGCTTCGGCGAAGACTTATGACCTGGAGGTTTGGCTGCCGGGACAGGGGCTGTATCGCGAGATATCTTCGTGCTCGAACTTTGAGTCGTTTCAGGCGCGGCGGGCGAATATTCGCTATCGTCCGGCGGGAGCGAAGAAGAGTGAGTTTTTGCATACGCTGAATGGAAGCGGGCTTGCAGTGGGCCGGACGTACCTGGCGATCCTCGAAAACTACCAACAGGCGGATGGAAGCATCTCAGTTCCTGAGGCGCTGGTGCCGTATATGAACTGCGAGACCATCATCGGCAAGCAAGTGCAGGGAGGCAGGAACTGAGGCGTGGGCAAACTTCTCAAGAGCTACTTTTTCTGGACCTACGAGCGCGGCAGCATCCACTATGACGTGATGGTGTCGCTGATTCTGGTCTTCATGTTTCTGTCGCCGCGGTTGTTGGACTTCAACGACAAGCCGGTGGAGACGGTTGCCCTACATGCCAGCGAGGTGCTGGTGAAGGAAGCCGGGACGTCGGGAGAGAACAGCCGGTTTGTGTACCAGATTCGCGCGGATGATATGCAGGGCGCGTCGACGGATGACGAACGGCGTGCAGCGATTCTGCGGGTGGTTGAGCCGATCTCCGGCGAGGTAACGCTGGAACGCTATGAGGCTGTCCGCGACGCACGAGGCCGCATCATCGCTTATAACGCGTGGGTGCTCCGTTGATGCGGAGCCTCGAACTCAGGGAGTGTTTCTCATGAAGAATTTTCGTGCCATTGCCGCTTCGTTTTTATTTTGCGGGGTTGTTCTTGGGATTTCGGGCCACGCGGTTGCACAACCTAAGCCGGGTCATCTGGATGAAGTGCTGCGCCAGATGGATGCGGCGAGTGAGCGGTTCAAGTCGGCGCAGGCAGATTTCCAGTGGGATCTGTATGAGCGCGTGGTGAAGGAGACGACTACGCAGAAGGGCGTGATCTACTTTTTGCGGGATGGTGCACTGACTGCAGATGGGCGCGAAGGTGTTTCCGCCTTCGGCCAAGGTGCTTGAGTACAAACGGGGGCAGTTGAGCCTCTTCGATCCGGGGGCCAACCATCTGCTGTTGATGTCGGCGGGGGCAAAACAGGCGCAGTATGAGAGCTTTTTGACGCTGGGCTTCGGCGGAAGCGGACGTGATATGGCGAAGGCCTGGACGATATCGGATCTTGGGACGGAGCAGATGAGCGATGGCGAGAAGATGGTCACCACGGAGAAGCTGGATCTGGTGGCGAAGGATCCGGGCGTTCGCAATATGTTCACGCACATTGTGATCTGGATCGATCCGACGCGAGCGATTTCGCTGAAGCAGCAGTTCTTTATGCCGTCGGAGGATGTGCGGACCAGCGTTTATACGAATATTCGGTATAACGAAAAGGTTGATACGAAGCCTTTTGCGATCAAGACGGATAAAAATACTACAACCGACAGGCGATAGCTTGATGGCATTCTCTCTTGTTGAAGGAACCTTCTCCGCGTTGATCTTCGACTGCGATGGGACGCTGGTGGATAGCGCTGCGGCGCATCTGCTCTCGTTGCAGGAGGCGCTGAAGCCGTTGGGGCTCACGATATCGGAGGAGTGGTATCGGACGCGGCATGGACTGGGGCCGGATCCGTTGATCGACGAATATGAGGCTGCGTTCGGGGTACCTCGGATCGATCGCTCCGCTCTGTTTGAACGGAATAACGCCGCGTTTCATGCTGCGATTCCGTTGATCGAAGAGATTACCTTTGTGGCGGATGTCGCACGGACATGGCATGGCAAGGTGCCGATGTCGGTTGCTTCGAATGGCGTGAGAGCGAATGTGGAAGCTACGCTGGTAACCGCCAAGCTGCGGCCACTGTTTGATTATGTGGTGACTGCTGAAGATGTGAACCGCGGTAAGCCGGAGCCGGATGTTTACCTTGAGGCGGCGCGGCGCATGCAGGTGGACCCGGCAAAGTGCGTTGTATTCGAAGACTCTGACGAGGGGCTGGAGGCCGCGCATCGTGCGGGCATGCGCGGGATCGATATTCGCAAGGAAGCTCCACTACATTTTGGCTAAGAAGCTCATGATCTCAGGGCTGGTCCAGTCCTGGGCACCGACGAACTTTCGGCGCAGAATGCCCTGCCTGTCGATGACGTAGGTTTCGGGAATCTGCACGGTGCCGTAGAGGGCGTTTACCTTCATGTTCTCGTCGCGCAGGGTGAGGACATCGACGTGGTGATCGGCGAGGAACTTGCGGTAGACATCGGGGTCCTGATCCATGCTGACTGCGACGACGGCGACGTTAGGCATGCGCTTCTGCATTTCGAGTAGGCTTGGCAGTTCTTCGATGCAGGGTGCGCACCAGGTGGCCCACAGATTCAGGACGACGACCTGGCCGCGCAGCTTGCTGAGGTCGACGGTTCGGGTGCCGTCGCTCATGATGAACAGCGGGGCCGGCTTGCCGATGTTGCCGGGATGAGATCCGCGGTCGCAGCCTGTAATCAACAACACACCTAACGCAATACTTGCCCAGAATCTACGCACAATACGCTCCACTTCCTATAATACGAAGTCGTGGACGATACAAACCAGAACATTGAACCGATTCAAGAACTTAAGCTTTCCGTTATTGTGCCGGCGCGCGATGAAGAAGCGTCGCTGCCTGCGTGCCTTGCCTCACTCGTGGAACAGTCGGAGGTGGGATTTGCGCTTGGGGTGGAGTGGGAGATTATCGTCGTCAATGACGATTCGACCGACCGCACGCGCGAGATTGCCGCTGGGTTTGCGGCGAACCATCCCGGGGTTACGGTGCTCGATGCGCCACCGCTGGATTTGAGCAGCCGGGGTGGGTTTACCGGGAAGAATGCGGCCTGCTGGGCGGCGGCGCAGATTGCGCGGGGGAATCATCTGCTGTTTACCGATGCCGATACGGTTCATGAGCGGCGCGATCTATCGCATGCGCTTTTTGAGGCGGAGAAGTATAAGGCTGTGCTGCTCTCTTACTCGCCGCGGCAGATTGTCAGCGGGTTCTGGCAACATGCCGTGATGCCGCTGGTTTTTTCGGAACTGGCGAGTGTGTATCCGCCGAAGGAGGTCAACGATCCGCAGCGCAGATTGGCCGCGGCAAATGGACAATTTCTGATGGTGGAGCGAGATGCTTACTTTTCGGTCGGCGGGCACCGGGCGGTTGGGACGAAGGTGCTGGAAGACGTCGCGCTGGCACATAACATCAAGCGCGGACCTCGCGTGATTCGGTTTCGGTATGCACCGGAGGCTCTCTCGACTCGCATGTACAGGACGACTGCCGAGATGGTGGAGGGATGGACGAAAAATCTTGCGCTGCTCTTCCCTCGTCCGATCTATTTGGCTTGCTGGCGGGTGCTTGATGTGCTTCTTTTCTTCGGGCTGCCAGCGCTTGCGCTTGGAATACCGTGGCTGGCGGGTTGGCAGCGCGGGGTGATTCTTATCCTTTGGGTTCGGACGCTTTGGCGATTCTATGCACGTGTGGCTCGTTCAAACTTTCCCGCGATTGATATTGCGATCTCGATATTAGGCGTGCCGATGTTTGTTTATCTACTGGTGCGGAGCTTCATCTACCATCGGGTCAAAAAATCGGTAGTCTGGAAGGGGCGAAGTTACGACACGACCCGCTAGAGATGCAGAAAAGCATCCGGTGTATCTTCGACCACGTCTAACTTAAAGAGAACACGATGATTTTTCTAACCCGTAAAGCCGAATTCTCCTCCGCGCACTTCTATTGGAACGATGCGTGGTCGCCCGAGGAGAATGAACGAGTCTTCGGCAAGTGCGCCAATCGAAACGGCCATGGTCACAATTACACGCTCGAGGTCACAGTGGCCGGCGATGTCGATCCGGTGTCGGGCTTCGTAGTGGATCTGAAGCAGTTGAAGGACATTCTCGAGCGTGAGGTGGTCAGCGTTTATGATCACCGCCATCTGAACCTTGAGGTTCCGGAATTCGCTAAGGCTATCCCGACGACAGAGAATATTGCGATTGCGGTGTGGAATCGACTGAACAAGAAGATTCCGAATGCAAAGCTTCACCGCGTGAGGGTGTACGAGATGCCCGATCTGTTCGCGGACTATTATGGTGAGCTATGAAGGCCCATCTCTCTCGCCGTTATCATTTTTCGGCGTCGCACCGGCTGAATAGTGATGAGTTCGACGCGGCGAAGAACGCGGCGGTTTATGGCAAGTGCAATAACCCTCATGGACACGGCCATAACTACACTGTGCAGGTTACGGTGAGTGGACAAGTTGACCCGGTAACGGGAATGGTTTGCAACCTCGCCGATCTAGATGGGTTTGCACGAAAAAATGTGGTGGAACGGTTTGACCACGTGAACCTGAATACGCTTGATTGCTTTGCGAGCAAAGTCTCGACGACGGAGAATCTAAGTATCGAGATTTATCGCATCTTCAGAGGCTTTACTGCAGCTCATGTGGAACGGATTCATGTCGAGGAGACCAGCAATAACTCCTTCGACTACGCGGGCGATGAGGCTCCGGCGCCCGGTACGATTTAAGAAAGGCTAATTATGGCAGGCACGCACGCCACACTTGAAACATCTCTCGATTCAGTCTCGACCCAGGATCTTTACCGCGAGATACTTACGCGCATTGGAGAAGATCCGACGCGCGATGGTCTTCTGCGCACGCCGGAACGCATGGAAAAATCCATGGCCTTCCTGACACGCGGCTACACGATGGATGTGACGACCGTGCTGCACGATGCGCTGTTCGATGTCGATTATGACGAGATGGTAATCGTCAAGGACATCGAGTTCTTCTCGATGTGTGAGCATCATCTGCTGCCGTTCTTTGGCAAGGCGCATATCGCTTATGTTCCAAATGGCAAAGTGATTGGCTTGAGCAAGATTCCGCGGCTTGTCGATGTGTTTGCGCGGCGGCTGCAGGTGCAGGAGAGGCTTACACGACAGGTCGGCGAGGCTATTACGGAGGCGATCAATCCCCAGGGCGTGGCCGTTATTCTCGAGGCTCAACATCTTTGCATGATGATGCGCGGTGTGGAGAAACAACATTCGAGCACGGTGACCTCCGCTATGCTTGGCGTCTTCAAGACACAACTTCAGACCCGGAATGAGTTCCTCTCGCTGGTGCGCCGCCAGGGGAGCAGCTTCTAGCTGCAGCGACTAGACTAGTAAGGGAATGAACGGTCTTCTTGTACTCGATAAACCCTCTGGACTTACCTCGCACGACGTTGTCGCACTTGTTCGCCGCGCTACAGGCGAAAGATCGATTGGACATCTCGGCACGCTGGACCCAATGGCTACGGGCGTGTTGCCGCTGCTGCTGGGCAAGTACACCCGTCTCGCACAGTTCTTCGGTCAGGCAGAGAAGCACTATGAGGGTCATATCCGGTTTGGCTATGCGACCGACACCTTCGATGCCGAGGGGACGCCTGCTGGGCCGTTGCAACCTTTGACGAAATCGCTATGCGAGTTGCAGCGGATGGCGAGGGTTTTTCATGGAGAGATCGATCAGATGCCTCCGGTCTACTCGGCGAAGAAGATCAATGGCGTTCCTGCACATAAGCTGGCACGGGCGGGCGCTGAAGTTCCGGTGAAGCCGGCCCGGATTACGATTCACAGCTTCGAACTGGCCTCGCTTGTGGGAAATACGGCGGCGTTTACGATGCAGGTTTCGGCGGGCGGTTATGTCCGATCGGTTGCGCACGAGCTGGGGCAATTGGCGGGCTGTGGGGCTCACCTCTCGAGCCTGCGGAGGACGCGAGCTGGAGTCTTCACGCTGGATCACGCGATTACGGTGGAGCAATTGAAGCAAGCTGCTACACCTGCGGAGATTGAAACACTGCTACCGCATCCGCGGACGCTGCTGCCGGAGATGCCTTCGGTCACGGTCAACGAGCAGATGGCCGGGAGGCTGCGCAATGGGATGCAGGTAAATCTGCCTGATTTTTCGCAGGCTAAATTGGTCAAAGTGTTTACGACGCCGACGGATATGCTGGCGATTGCCCGGCGAGTTGCAGGAACGTTGATGCAGCCTATCGTTGTTATGGGCTAGGGTGCGTTTCGCGCTGGTATGATCGAAGCTATGACACAGCTTGATGTTTTGTATCAATATGGAGCACCCCCTACAGAAGCTGCGACGCTGGCGTTGTCGAGGGTGCGCGAAGTCTATGGTGTGCGACGAGTTGAGTTCAATGAGAAGGAAAAGACCGTGCGCGTTGAGTATGACGCCACTCGTCTGAACGAAGCTGTGATTCACCAGTTGCTGAGGCGTGCCGGTCTCGATATTGTGGAGAAGATGCCGCTGTTTGCTGCACCTGTTGAAGAACCTGCTGCGGCCCAGGCCACGAAATAGGTTGCTGGCGTAGAGATTTTTCGATAGCTTTGTTTGAAGAGTCACTTCCCTGCTTTCCGCGCCCGTAGCTCAGCTGGATAGAGCATCTGGCTTCGAACCAGAGGGTCGGAGGTTCGAATCCTTCCGGGCGCACCATCACTCATTTTTTGGCCGAAGAACTCTTCCAACCAGCTGATCGAGGTGGAAATGTCTTTTTCGCGGGGTTGTGCGTTCGGCGGAGAGAGCCGCCCACATGAATAGAGCGTCGACAGACCACTTGCCCCTTTCGAGCCCCGCTTTGAATCAAGGTTCTGAAATCGTTGCTCAGGAAGCACCACCACTTACCATCGCTTAGAGATAAAGCCTGTATTTCACAGGCTCTCGGGTTGCTGATCCAGGCGAAATCCGGTATCTTTAAAAGGTTGCAACCCACGCAATGTGCGCCCGTAGCTCAGTTGGATAGAGCATTTGGCTACGAACCAAAGGGTCGGAGGTTCGAATCCTTCCGGGCGCACCATAGTTCCCCTCCTTACACAAATCTCAAATAGCTCTGGGAGCACAATCCAGGCTCGGATTGCGAACGATTTCGGTTCAAGATTGATTGACGACCAAATTAGTCCTCAATACACTAGATATAGGAACGCGGACCATTTTTGTCCACGTGGATATAGCGGTCGAGGGTTGAGGTTTCCGAAGCTTCAGGAAACGTCCTCAGAGAAGAGAACTACCTTATGTTGCAGGCATTTATCATCACGCTTCGCGAGGGTGTGGAAGCGTCGCTGATTGTTGGCATTGTCTTTGCCTATCTGACCAAGATCGGGCGGGCGGAGCTGAAGCGGACCGTCTTCTGGGCGCTTGGGGCAGCGCTTGCGGCAAGCGTTGGGGTGGCGGTCGTGCTGGCGCGGCTGCAGTTCAATCCGGATGTCTTTGAAGGCTGGGTGATGCTGGGGGCGGCGGCGTTTGTGATCAGCATGATCTGGTTCATGCATAAGACGGCGCGGACGATGAAGGGCTCGATTGAGTCGCATGTGGCGAAGTATGCGGGTGGCGAGAAAGGCGTGTCGAAGATTGGGTTGTTCTTCTTTGTGTTTCTGCTGGTGCTGCGCGAGGGCGTGGAGACGGTGCTGATTCTTTCGGCCGTGACGCTGAACTCGACCGAACTGCTGAGCTTTACGGGACGCTGCTGGGTGTGGCGGTGTCGATTGTGTTTGGTGTGTTGTTTATTCGTGGGAGCGTGAAGATCAACCTGCAGCGGTTCTTCCGCGTGACGACGGTGATTCTTTATTTTGTGGCGTTCCAGTTGATAGTGAGCGGCCTGCATGAGCTGAGTGAGAATGGCGTTCTGCCTTCGAGCACGACTGAGATGCGGCTGATTGGGCCGATTGTGCGGAACGATCTCTTCTTCTTTGTGACGATGCTCGCGCTGGCCGGATTGATGATGCTGATGGAGTACAAGCGGCGTGTGCCTGTGGCTTTGCCTGCGAATGCTACGTCCGCCGATAAGCGCAGGGCCGAGTGGAGCCAGAGACGCGAGAAGATGTGGATGACGGCCGTGGTTGGGACGAGCTTTCTGTTTATCTTTCTTTCGACGGCGGAGTTTATTTATGCGAAGAGCTCGACTGCGCTGAGCCCGACGGCTGCAGTGACGCTGGTTGGCAGCCAGGTGACGGTGCCGACTGCGGATGTGAATGACGACAAGCTGCATCGTTATGGCGTGCATGTGGATGACGGCAACGGTGGAAGCGCGGAGGTGCGGTTTCTGCTGTTTCGGAAGCCGGATGGAAACATCGTCACGGTTGGAGATGCTTGCAGGATCTGCGGGCCGGTGGGTTTCTATGTCGGCAGCCAGGGGATTACGTGCAAGATGTGCGCTTCGCCTTTGAATCCTGCTTCGATGGGGCAGGAGGGCGGATGTAATCCTATTCCGCTGAAGTCGACTGTGAGCGGTGGGCAGGTTGTGATTCAGGCTGCGGATTTGAAGACGCTGGTTCCGGTCTTCGAGCGATGAAGGCGAGGTTCTAGTGTTTTTTCGGTTGCTGATGGAGAGCTTCAGACGGCAGCGTCGGCGCAAGATGCTGGCGGGGCTGGCGATCCTGCTGGGCACGACAGCGGTGACCGCGATGCTCGCCTTGGCGACAACGATTGGGGATCGGATACATCAGGAGTTGGCGGTGTATGGGGCGAATATTGTGGTGTTCCCCAAGGCCGATCTGTTGGATGTGAAGGTGGGTGGGGTGGATGTGAAGCCGGCTTCGGGTGGGGCTTATTTGAAAGAGAGCGATCTCGAGAAGTTGAAGGGGATCTTCTGGGCGAACAATATTACGGGGGTTAGTCCGGAGCTTTCCACAAATCTCTATATTGCGTCCGGCCCGGGCGACAAAGGATTCAAAGAGGGTCCGATACAAGCTGTCATTACAGGCCTTTGGTTTTCACATAAGTTTGGTGACATCGTCACCGGTGCTCCGCAACTGCACCCTTGGTGGAAACTCAAGGGGCAATGGCCGGAGCAAATGAATCCTGCAGCGATTAACGACGCGAGCTACGCTGTTATCGGGTCAAATCTTGCCAAACGAATGAATCTGAAGATCGGCGATATGATCTTCTACCATGCCGACCGAGAACGATTCATCACCCCCCTTGATCCTAAGTGGGGTTACGCGGAGCGCTTCGTCGTTACTGGCATAGTAACGACTGGCGATGATACAGACGAGCGGATCCTCATTCCGCTCGCCGATGCACAGATGATCTTCCCACATGCAAATCATCTACGTCTGGGAACGCTGATTGGAAATGTTGATGGAGCTATTGTCAGCAAGGAACATTCTGTAGCTCAGCCCAGCGCGTTCATGCCCGAAGGGGATTTAATCTCTCGCGTCGAAGTTTCTGCCCGCACTAAGCCTGAGGATGCGTTTGCGCGGAAGGATCCGGATTCGCTTTCTCCTAAGCAGCGGGAGATTTGGTATTGCAGGCCTTATGCGAACTCGATTGCTTATCAGATTCGTGAGGCGATTCCTGGGGCGCAGGCCGAGCAGGTTCGGCGGGTGGAGCAGAGTGAGGGCAATGTGCTTGCGCGCATCAGCGGGTTGATGTGGCTGGTGAGTGCAGCGGCTCTGCTGGCGGCGGGGTTTGCGGTGAGTGCAGCGATGGCTACGGCTGTGCTCGAACGGCGTGGCGAGATTGGGTTGATGCGGTCACTGGGCGCGAGCAAGGGTGCGATTGCGTTGTTGTTTTATACCGAGACGGGTCTGCTTGCAGTGTTTGCAGGGACGCTGGGGTATCTGATTGGGTCGGGGCTTGCAGCGTGGTTGGGCGCGAGGATCTTTGCGGGTGATGGTGCCGGAATTGGGTTTGCAGTGCTGAATCCCGTGCTGCTGCCGGTGGTAGTTGCGCTGGCGCTGGTGGTGGCGATAGCAGGAAGCACGCCTTCGATTCGGACAGCGCTGCGAATGGATCCTTCGGCGATCCTGCGGGCGGACGCGTGAAGAATCAACTGAGCTTCGGACGAATGTTGCGGCGGTCTCTGGTGCACGGAGGGCGCGGAGTTTGTCGGCGCTGGTGGCGATGACGGTGTCGGCTGGTGTGGCTACGGCGTTGCTTACGTTGTATGCAGATCTGGATGCGAAGCTGCACAAGGAGTTTCGTAGCTTTGGCGCGAATGTGGTGGTGACTGCTCCCGGAACGACTGGAGTCGCGGCGTTGCCAGCGGATGCGCTGGCACAGGTGCAACAGGCAGCGGGGACGGATGCGCTTGCTGCGGAGTTTGGGTATGCCGTGGCAACTACGGATCGTGGGACGCCGGTGGTTGTGGCAGGGACGGATTTCGATGCGGTGAAGCGGCTGAATGCCTGGTGGCAGATCGATGCGTGGCCTGCGGCTGCGGACGCCAATGTCGCGCTGTTGGGACAGAGAGCTGCTGACTTTATCGCGGACGAGAAGGCTGTGACGCTGACCTTTGCGGGACGGCCGGTGACATTGCATGGAGCTGGAAGGCTTAGGACCGGGGGCGATGAGGACAGCCGGATTTATATGCCAATGGCGGCTTTTACTGCATGGACAGGCGTGAAGCCGACTGTGATTGAGGTGCAGGTTCCGGGTGGAGCGGCTAGCGTTGAGGCTGCGATGAGCCGGCTTCGGCACTCGCTGCCGGAGATGAAGATTGAGCCAGTGCGGCAATTGGTTGAGGGTGAGTCGAGGATTGTGGATCGGACTCATGCGCTGATGTATGGGGCGGTTTTGTTGATTGCTCTGACAGTTGCCGTGAGCGTGTTGGCGACGCTGTCGGCGAGTGTGTTGGAGCGGCGGCGTGATTTTGCTTTGATGAAGGCGCTGGGTGGGTCACAGACACAGTTGCTAGGGATGTTTTTGCTGGAGGCTGTGGTGCTGGCGCTGGCGGGCGTGGCTGTGGGGTTTGTGGTTGGCTCGGCGGCGGCGTGGGGGATTAGCCAGTTGAACTTTCATACGGCTTCCCTGCCCCGACTGCGAGTGCTGCCGATGGTGCTTCTGCTGAATGTGTTGATTGCGGCGCTGGCATCGGTGTTCCCTGTTCGTGTGCTGCGTGGCTTGCAGCCTGCGGCGCTGTTGAAGGGGGAATGAGATAGTTGAAAGGGAGAGAGTTTGTGATGGATAACCCGATCGACCTGGAGACGCGACCTGACTGCGCGGTGATTTCGTTGCATGGCGTGACGCGCGAGTATGTGGGACATGCAGGTGTGGTACGCGCGCTGGATCATGCGGCGTTCACGATTGTCGCGGGCGAATGGGTTGCTATTACTGGGCCTTCGGGGTCGGGTAAGAGTACGCTGGTCAATCTGATTGGGTGTCTGGACCGGCCTACTGCGGGTGAGTTGAAGATTGATAATGTCAGCGTCGATTCAATGTCGGCTACGGAGTTGGATCGGTTTCGCGCGGATAAGATTGGGTTTATCTTTCAGCAGTTTCACCTGATTCCTTATCTTTCGGCGCTGGAGAATGTGATGCTGGCGCAGTACTTTCACTCGATGACGGATGAGGCTGAGGCTCGGGCGGCGTTGGAGCGGGTGGGGCTGGGGCAGCGGGCTGAACATCTGCCTAGTGAGCTTTCGGGTGGGGAGCAGCAGCGGGTTTGTATTGCGCGGGCGCTGATTAATAATCCGCCGATTTTGCTGGCAGATGAGCCTACGGGAAATCTGGATGCGGCTAACCAGAAGATTGTGGCGGAGTTATTGCAGGATCTGCATCGGAATGGACACACGATCGTGATGGTGACGCATGATCCGGAGATGGCGGCGCTGGCTCAGAGGAAGATTGCGTTGAGCCATGGGAAGGTTTTTTGTCATCCGGTGGGTGGGCCAGTGGTTACTTTGCGGCGGTAATTTTTTTACGTGGTGAATTGGCGTTTTTGCTGGGGGTTTTGGGAAAAACGGCTGTTTGGGTGTGGTGTTTTTGTGGACAGGGTGTGGTGGATTGGGTGGGTAAGGTGGTTTTTGGGATGTTGATTTTTGGGTGTTGAGTTTTTTGCAGGGACTTTGTGGAAATCTCGAAATAATTTTGGGTGGGTGGATGAAGAACAAGCAACCGCAAAAGCGATAGATATGTCGCTTCGGCTTCGCCTTCGCTCCGGCCTTCGGCAGAGCGGTGGCCGCTTCGCGGCAGGCTTTAGACGCGGGGCTGAAGCCCCGCTCTACCTCAGATGCAAGGGCAACGGCAACGGCAACGGCAACGGCAAATGCAACGGCAACGGCAACGGCAACGGCAACGGCAAATGCAACGGCAAATGCAACGGCAACAGCAACGGCAAATGCAACGGCAACGGCAACGGCAAATGCAACGGCAACGGCAACGGCAAATGCAACGGCAACGGCAAATGCAAATGCAACGGCAACGGCAAATGCAGCGGCAAATGCAACGGCAACCGCAACAGCAGGCTTGGGAAAGATCTACATTCCCATCCATGTCGCGGTGAGACTGCGACATGGATGGGGCGCACCCGATCGTTTGCGGCTGGTTGAGAGAGAACAGGCAACGGCAACAGCGTCCAGGCGGCGGGCTTATTCTTTGTACTTGACGGAGCAGCCGTAGGGGCGGGTTACGGCGGTGGGGACGGGTTTGCCGGACATGGAGGCGTCGAGGGCTTCGTTGAGGTAGTTGTGGGCGGTCTTGATGTCGGCCTGGTCGGTGGTGGGCTTGTCGTCGATGGCTCCCTGGTAGATGAGCTTACCGGTGGGGTCGATGACGAAGATGTGGGGGGTGGTCTTGGCCTGATAGAGGTGGCCGATGTCTCCGCTGGGGTCGAGGATGGCGGCTGTGGGGGCGGCCTTCATCCTTTTGAGATACTCGTTTTCTTCGGCAGGGGTTACGTTGCCCTGCTCACCTGGGGCGGATGAGAGGATGGAGAGCCAGACGACGCCCTTGTCGGTCCATTGACGCTGCAGGGCTTCCATGTTGCCGCTGAGGTAGTGCTTCTGCTCGTAGGGGCAGCCCTTGTTGGCCCACTCGAGGACGACGTATTTGCCGCGGTACTCGGAGAGGCTGTGGGTTACTCCGTTGGAGTCGACGCCTTTGAAGTCGGGGGCGAGGCTGCCGGGTGGAAGGGCGAAGGCGGTGAGGGTGGCAAGTGAGAAAACGAAGGGGAGAAGACGGCGGTGGGACATGAGCGCCTCCGGATGCTGCCTGTTGATATTTTGCGACTGGGGTGGGGTGGGGCGCAAGATTGTAGAGGTATAGGAGAAGGTCATTAGGAGAGGAGGTGCGCGAACCCAACCCTTCGTGCAGTCAAGTGCATTTGGGATCGGCGCACAAATTCCTGACTGATTGGAAGAGCGCGGTTCGCGCTTCGCGCGAATGCCCACCTTAGCGACGATGAAACTGTCGCGAAGATGGGGCACCCGGTGCTGAGCTTCTACCTAAAAATGATTAGGGCTTATGGCTTCAGATTTTTTGCGAGGGCGTTGAGGACGATGTCCTTGGTGAGGAGTTCGGGCAGGACGACGGCCGTGGAGTTGGCGCGGCCCGGGTAGATGACATAGGTGGGGACTCCGCTGCGGCCTACGGAGGCGAGATGTTTGGTGATCTCGGGGTCGTACTGGGTCCAGTCGGCCTTGAGGAGCGTGACCTTGTTGTCGGCGAACTGGCGTTGAACGTCGGAGGACCGAAGGACGAGGCGCTCGTTGACCTGGCAGCTGAGGCACCAGGCCGCTGTGAAGTCGATGAAGACGGGGTGGCCTGAGGCGCGGGCCTGATCGAGCGCCTGCTGCGAGAAGGGAGCCCAGGTGAGGGTGGTGTTCTTGGGCTGGTAGAGAGGGATGGCGAGGCCGATGGCGATGAGGACTACCGCCACGATGGCGCTGGACCAGCGGGCGGGCCATTTGCCGAGAGCCCAGCCTGCGATTGCGATGAGGAGGAAGCCCGCTAAGAGAAGGGCGACGCGATCGACACCGAGGCTGGTGGCGGAGGAGAGGTGGCCGTAGACCCAGACGAGCCAGATGACCGTGGCGAAGAGAGGGACAGCGGTGAGCTGCTTGAGGGTCTCCATCCATGCGCCGGGACGGGGGAGGAGTCGTGTCCATGCGGGGTTGAAGCTGAGCAGGAGATAGGGCGCGGCGAGGCCGAGAGCGAGTGCGGTGAAGACGGCGAAGGTGACGCCTGCGGATTGCGCGAGGGCGAAGCCGATGGCCGCTCCCATGAGCGGCGCGGTGCATGGGGTGGCGACGATGGTGGCGAGGACTCCGGTGAAGAAGCTGCCGGTGTAGCCCTGCTTCTGCGCGAGACCCCCGCCTACGCTGGTGAGGGAGAGGCCAAGCTCGAACTGTCCGGCGAGTGAGAGTGAGAAGAAGAAGAGGCCAGCGGCGAGGAGAGCGATGAAGGTTGGGGATTGGAGTTGGAAGCCCCATCCTTCCTGATTGCCACCGGCGCGGAGGATGAGAAGGGCGGCTACGATGATCCAGAACGAGACGAGGATGCCGAGCGTGTAGACGAGGCCATGGCTGCGGAGGCGGCTGCGTTCTTCGTTTCCGGACTGCACGAGGGCGAGGCCTTTGAGGAAGAGCACGGGGAAGACGCAGGGCATGAGATTGAGGATGATGCCGCCGAGGAAGGCGAGGCCGATGGCGGTGAGGGTGGTGAGTCGATGTTGTGCCGGCGGGAGCCTTGGGACCGCGGGCTTCTGGTAGCTCGCCTGCTGTGACGGGCGCGGTGACCTCGTAGGCTCGCTCGTCGTCGAGTTTGAGGACTCCGTGGATTTGCGCGGGGAGTTGGGTGAGTTCGGGGGCGCGGGCCACGCGGAGGCGGACGCCATCGGATAGGGGTTCGACACGCTGGTCGGCGGCGTTGGCTATCTGTTCCTGATCGAAGGGGTAGAACTCGGCGTCAGTCTCGCGGTCGCCGGTGGTGAGGGTGAAGACGAAGTCCTGCTTGCCGCCGAGGGCGGTGAACTTCATGTCAGGCGGTAAGGGCTTGGGGATGAGGGTGAGGGCTTCGCCGACTGCGCCTACGGGCTGCACGGGGCAGTCGGGCCGGGGACGACGGTGAGGTTGAGGCCGAGGTGGGCCTTGCCGGGGATGCAGACCTCGCGGCAGACGAGCCAGTCGACCTTGGCGTCGATGCGGATGGGGCCGGGTTTGATGTCTTTTGCGGCGGTGAGAAGGACGGGGAAGGCTACGGAGTTTTCATAGCCGAAGTCCATCAGCGGACCGAGCGGGAGCCGGGTGGGAATGGGAAACTGCATCGGGCCGGCGGTGATGCCGGGGGGAAGCGTCCAGGTGATCTTGGGTGGCTCGCCGGAGTCGCCCGCGTTGATCCAGTAGACGTGCCAGTGCTCTTCGAGGGTGAGGACGAGGCCGACCTGGAGCGTACCGCCGGGAGAAATGGTCGGGGAGAGGGAGACCAGTTCTGCGGTGAGGTGCTGGGCCTTGACGGGGCCGGGGCCGCCGTCGCCTACAACCTGGATCTGTGCATTGGCCGAAGTGAGGGCCAGAGTGGTGCAGAGGGAGAGCAGCAGAGTGAAGAAGTGGCGACGAATGTTCATGAATTTTAATTGTAGGTGACGGGTTGGCTTTCTTGTTAGATGCCGTGGTCTTGGCTGGGTATCAAAGAAAAGGAAAGACGGTCGGGTCGCTTCGCTCCTCTCTGGAAATGCGGGGGTTCTTCGCTGCGCTCAGAATGACAAGCAAAAGCAACAGCAACTGTACGAACTTGCTTATGAAATGAGACGTTTTGGAATCGAAAATGTGGGTTGGGTTCAGGAGAGGCGGCCGCGGGAGTGCTCGACCATGATGCAGCGATCCATGACGACGTGGATGCCTCCGGCTTCGGCACGAGCAGCTGCTTCTTTGTTGATGATTCCCTGCTGGACCCAAATGTTTTTGAGGCCGAGGGAGAGCATCTGGTCGACGATTGCAGGAATGAATCTGGGAAGGCGGAAGACGTTGACGACGTCGGGCTTGATGGGGAGATCGGCGAGGCTGGCGTAGGCCTTTTCGCCGAGGACGGTGCTGACCGTAGGGTTGATGGGCAGGATGCGGTAGCCCTGCTTCTGCATGTAGGCAGGGACGTAGTTGCTGGGCTTGTTGGGATCGTCGGCGAGGCCGATGACGGCGATGGTGCGAGGGTGCGATGGAGGGTCGCCGAGCATGTCTCGAATGACTTCGGGTTCGTTCATCGATTCTCTTTCCGAGGCTTGGTTTATTTGTGCCAGATGCCGAGGAGGCGGCGAAGGACAACGAGCTCACCGAGATGATAAGCGGTGTGGTCGGCCATGAGAAGCGCTTCTCGAAGAAGATTCTGACCGTCGCCCCAACGGAAGGGCTTGAAGAGGTCTGAGTCGGGTTTTGTGATGAGGGCTTCGAAGAGCTCGAGGTCCTTGCGGATGGCTGCGATGGAGGCATCCCATGCTTGCGCGGAGGGGGGCTCGGGGGATTTGGGCCAGTACTCTTCGGGCCATTGGAGTGGATGATAACCGCCGGTGGGCGGCGCGGAGAATTGGAGGATGTCGCGCTGGGCGATACGGAGATGTTCGATGAGCTGCCAGGCGGAGTAGGGGAGATTGGGTGGGACGGTGGCGCGATGCTTGGCGGGGAAGTCTTTGACGGCATCGTCGAAGGTGGCGTGGGCCTGGCCTCCGTGGAGGAGGTCGAGGATTTGTTTGCGGAGCTCAGTTTGTTCGGTGTGCGTGTGCTGGGCCGTCTCGGTTTTCGTTTTGCTCATGTGGAGCCCTCCGCCTATTGGATGCTGGCGGAGGGCTGCCGAATCAGGTGATTGTCAGGCGACTTCGTCGTCTTCGGCAACGCCTGCCGGGAAGTTGCCTTCGCGGCGCATGCGGAGGTAGCCGCGGATGAAGGGCTCGAGATCGCCGTCGAGGACCTTGTCCACGTCGCCTACTTCAACTCGGGTGCGGAGATCTTTGGCCATGCGGTAGGGCTGCAGGACGTAGCTGCGAATCTGCGAGCCGAACTTGATGTCTAGCTTGGAGTCTTCGAGCTTGCGGCTGATCTCTTTTTTCTTGTCCAGCTCGTACTCGTAGAGACGCGAGCGGAGAAGCTTCATCGCCTTCTCTTTGTTCTTGTGCTGGGAGCGCTCGTTCTGGCAGCCGGCGACGAGGCCCGTGGGAAGGTGGGTGATGCGGACGGCGGAGTCGGTGGTGTTGACGTGCTGGCCGCCCTTGCCGCCGGAGCGGTAGGTGTCGATACGGAGATCTTCGGGCTTGATGTCGATGACGATGGTGTCGTCGATCTCGGGCGAGACGAAGACCGAGGCAAAGCTGGTGTGTCGGCGCTTGGCGGAGTCGAAGGGCGAGATGCGGACAAGGCGGTGGACACCGGTTTCGCCGGAGAGCAGGCCGAAGGCGAAGTCGCCGGAGATGGTGAAGGTGGCGGATTTGATGCCAGCTTCGTCGCCATCCTGAATTTCGTTGATCTCGACCTTGAAGTTCTGGCGCTCGCCCCATCGGATGTACATGCGCATGAGCATCTCGGCCCAGTCCTGAGACTCTGTGCCGCCTGCGCCGGGGTGGACAACAACGATAGCGTTGAGTGGATCGGTCTCTTCCGAGAGCATGGTCTTCGATTCGAGCTTGTCGGCGAAGTCTACGAGCGCGGGGATCTCTCTGGTCAGATCCGGCTCGGTGTCTTCGCCTTCCTTGGCGAGTTCGAAGTAGGCTTCGATGTCGTCGGAGCGTCGGGCTAGTTCGGCGTCGTCGGCGAGGAGGGTTTCGATGCGTTTGCGCTCGCGCATGAGCGGCTGCGAACGTGCAGGATCGGCCCAGACGGATGGGTCGGAGGTCTTTTCTTCGATGGTGGCTAGTTCACGACGGAGGCGGGCCGAGTCAAAGATACTCCCGCAGATCGCGCACTTTGTCGCGGACCGGGGAGTAGGAGTATTCGAGATCGCTGAGCATATATCTCTAGTTTACGGCAAGTTTGCTCGAAGGCTAAATGCGAAGGCGATTGCAGTAACCAAAGCGCAGGCGTAGGCGAAGAGATCGCCGTGGGCGGCATAAAAGGTGAGGTCGTGCTCGTAACCGAAGCCGACGCGGATGCTGGTGCGGATGTGGCGCGGCGCGGCGGCGATGACTCGGCCGTAGGGCGTGATGGAGGCGGTAACTCCGGTGTTGGTGGCGCGGATAATCCAGCGATGGTTTTCGATGGCGCGCATACGAACCATGTTCAGGTGCTGCCATGGGGCGCTGGTGTCGCCGTACCAGCCGTCGTTGGAGATATTGACCAACACTTCAGCGCCCAGCTTGGAGAATTCTCGGATCTCATTGCCGAAGATGGACTCGTAGCAGATAAAGGTTCCGTAGGTGTGGCCGCCTGTGTTGAAGACGATTCGATGCTGGCCGCGATCGAAGGTGCCTACTTCGTAGAGGAGGCTCTTTGCGAAGAAGAAAAGGGACTTGAAGGGGACATACTCGCCGAAGGGTACGAGATGCATCTTGTCGTAGCGGCCAACGAACTCTCCCTGCGGGTTGACGAAAGAGGCGGAGTTGAAGAGGTTGTAGCCGCGAGGGTTGTCGGTGGAGCGGTCCATGCCGATATTGCCTGCGATGATGGGCGCGTTGGCTACGCGGGCGAGATTCGATAGAGCTGCGCGGAACTGCGGGTCGTTCTCCTCGAAGGGTGCGGGTGATTCCGGCCAGACGATGAGGTCTGTGGGAGTGGGGGCTTTAGTGTCTGTGCCTTCTATGGGCGGGTGTTGATGGATGAGATAGACCGCTTGAGTGCTTGGTAGCTCGGGAATGCCCAGCAGGAAATGGGGAGATGGAAAGCGACTCAGGTAGGAGAAGGATTCGAGGAGTTGCTGGGTGGAGGGTTGTGGCCCCGCGTTGGCGGCCCCTACTTCGAGGTTCTCCTGAACTAACGTTGCGTGAGCCGTGGTGGCTACATCTTGCGGGCTTTCGATTCGGCGCAGCGCCGCAACGTAAAGCACGACGAAGATGACTCCGGCGGCGGTGAAGGCTGTGCGCGTGAATCGGCGCTCGCGGACGCGGAGGCGGACAAGCCAGAGGGCGTTGACGGCGGCGATGATGAACGAGAGACCGTAGACTCCAGTGATAGGGGCCAGGCGTGTGAGGATAGGGCTGTCGACCTGTGCGACACCGAGGAGGTCCCAGGGAAGACCGGTGATGCGGGCGCGGGCCAGTTCTACCGCAACCCAGGCGAAGGGTACCAGCAGCAGAGCTACCTGCCTCCCTAAGCGATTACGAAAGGCTGCCAGGATTGCACCAAATAAAGCGTGATAGAGGCCCAGATAAAGGCAAAAGAGGATAAGAATGCCGGCGGCAACGGGTTTTGGGAGGCCGCCATAGAGATACATCGTCTGGTAGACCCAGTAACAGTTGCCGAGATACCAGACGAAACCACAGAGATAACCAAGGGCCGCGCCCTGGCCGAGAGTAAGTGGGTTTCCTCGCTTGTCGTTTCCGAGGATCGCCGCAAGAAGAGGTAGAAGCGCGATCCAGCAGAAGGCCGTTCGCCACAAAGGCGTTGGCCCGGCGATGGGAAAGGGTAAAACCTGAAGGGCGCCGGAGAGTACGGCCAGGGCCCAGAGCCGTAGAGGAATTCGTCGCATCGCAGATGAAGTCTAGCATTGCTGCAATTCGAGACTACAATGGAGTGCGGATATGGAGACGCTGGCCCACATTCTTTCCGAAGTACTTGTACCCCTCTTCTTTGCGGGTATGGTAGGTTCGCTTTTCGTGGTGATCACGACGTTAGTTCGTGATCTGCATGAGGTCCTAACGACCGACGAAGACACCGATAGCCCGGACTTGTAACCACTGACTTATTGACGTTGACGACGGGTAAGCTCAAATCTAAACTCTAGGATGTCGGACGGTAGTTTCCCAGGGCGCAAATACAAGATGCCGCGTCCGCTTAATAATGGCTGCAACTAAACAAACTATCGTTCTGCCGCAATCGAACCGTGTGCGCCTTGTTGTGGCGTCGTCGGTCATGCTTACCTTTATCTCTTTCTGGCGCGCGGCCGCCATCGTTCTCAACGATCTTGGATCTTCAGCCTTCTATGCAGGTGGCCTTGCCGAAGAGGCGGTGGGCAAAGCTGCGCCATGGTTCATTCTGGGCGTGATGGTCTTTGCCTATGCAGTACGTGCGGTTTACGTCGAGAGTTGCTCGATGTTCACCAGAGGCGGAGTCTATAGGATCGTCAAGGAGGCGTTGGGAGGGACCTTTGCCAAGGTAAGCGTTTCGGCGCTGATGTTCGATTATGTGCTGACGGGGCCGATATCAGGCGTATCCGCTGGTCAGTACATCGTCGGCATGTTCAATGACATGGCGGCGTATTTTGCAGTCAAATTTCACTGGGCTATCGTCCCGCATCTCAGACCCGATTTCTCTTCGGCTGGGATCGCTATCCTCATTACGCTCTACTTCTGGTGGCAGAACACGAAGGGGATCGAGGAATCGAGCGAAAAAGCCCTGAATATTATGAAGATCACCACGGTAATGGTGGTGATGCTGCTGGTTTGGGGAATCTTTACCGTAGTTCATCGCGGAGCTGTACTGCCTCCACTGCCTATTCCTTCCAATCTTCACTTTAGCCCGGATGCCCTGGGCTTCCTGAAGGGTACAAGGTTTGCGACATCGCTGGGATTGTTCGGCGTGCTGATGGCCTTTGGTCACTCGGTGCTTGCGATGAGTGGGGAGGAGTCGCTCGCACAGGTGAACCGCGAGATTGAACATCCGAAACTGAAGAACCTGAAGCGCGCGGCCCTGGTTATTGCTGTGTACAGCTTCATGTTTACGGGTCTGTGCTCCCTGCTGGCGGTCATGATTATTCCAGACGCGGTCCGTGTCCATGTCTACCGCGACAACCTTATCGCGGGCATGGCGATGTACATGGCGGGGCCAACGCTACTGCGGATTATCTTCCGTGGCTTTGTAGTGGTGGTCGGGTTTCTAATCCTTGGGGGCGCCGTCAACACCGCTATCGTCGGCTCGACTGGCGTGTTGATGCGAGTCGCAGAGGATGGGGTACTTGCGGATTGGTTCCGCAAGCCACAGCGAAAGTATGGAACTAGTTATAGGATCATAAATCTTGTCGCGGGAATCCAGCTCTTTGTTATTGTGCTGACCCACGGCAATGTTCTGATCATCGGCGAGGCGTACGCGTTTGGCGTTATCTGGAGTTTTACATTCAACGCGCTGGCGATGCTGGTGCTGCGATGGAAGTTCCGCGGAGAACGTGGATCGAAAGTTCCGCTCAACCTTCGCATTGGTAAAACCGAGATACCACTGGGACTTATCTCAGTCTTTCTGGTTTTGCTATCTACCGCCATCGTGAATTTACTTACTAAATCGGTAGCTACGATAAGTGGCGTCATCTTTGCGGGAGCTTTCTTTATCATTTTTACACTCTCGGAAAGAGACAACAAAAAACGCCATGACCTGACAACTCGCCAGATGAGAGAACACTTTCAACTAGAACATCAGGACACAGTGGGACGAGACGCGCTGGAGATACGGCCGGGCGCCGTGGTAGTAACGATGCGAGACTCCGCCACGCCGTTTGCGTTGAAGTGGGCGCTTACCCACACCAATACCGACGAGCAGGATCTAGTTGTGCTGGCCGCGCGAATGATGGGCGTTGGGGGGCCGGAATATGTGAGTGCCTCCGAGCAGTTATTCAGCGAACATGAGCAGATGCTCTTTACGAAGGCGGTTTCAGTAGCGGAAAGCTTCGGTAAACATATTTCGCTGCTAGTAGTTCCAGCGGGCGATATCTTCGCGGCCCTTGTACAGACGGCTAACTCGCTCGAGGCGGCTGCCGTAATCTCCGGGCTTTCGAGCAAGCTGACCGCAGAGGAACAGGCCTACCATGTAGGTCAGGCGTGGGAGGCTTTGCCTGAGCCGAAACGGCAATTTACTTTTTATGTCATCAAACCGGACGGTGACTCCCTAAGCTTTCATATTGGACCGCATGCCCCGGCGATCCAGCCTAATGAAGTACAGCTCGTGCATCGCTTGTGGCTTAATCTGCGGCGAGCGCCAGGAATGCACGACTTACACCATAGCGACATCATTACTTATGCACTAACCCGCATGGCTGCTGAATTTGCAAGAGATAAGCAAGAGACACTGAAGGGTTTGCAACACTGTATTGAAGAAGTAAATACACGCCGCGGTTTGGGAAATTCACGCTACGAAGAGATGGATGATGCAGGACCGGGATATAGTGTACGTGCGCCGCAGCGAGGCTTAGGAAAAAAAGACGCGGAGTCTAATTCCAACGTAGTAAATAAGTCCTAGTATTTTTATTCTTTGTTTGCCAGTCATTAGTTACTTCTGTATCGTAATTATGTGGCATTCAGGGAATTTGATTTCTGCCTTCCTGCTGAATCAAGTGACTCTAACTACCGGTGCCAACTGGAGGCAGCAAGTGGAAGTTAGCCGTATCGTCGCAGAGATTGATGCTCAAATATTGAAACTGCAGCAGGCACGCGCGCTGCTGTCGGGAGCTGCTGCTCCAGCTGTGCGCACAGGCCGTGGCCGTCCCAAGGGTAGCAAGAATGGTGGCGCTGCAGCTGCTGCACCAGCGGGAACGCGGAAGCGCAAACTGAGCCCAGAGGGGCGCAAGCGCATCGCTGAAGCCATGAAGAAGCGATGGGCCGAGCGCAGAAAGCAGAACGCCAAGGGTTAAGTTTGTCGGGCGGCATAAAACAATAAAGCGCAAGCGCTGTGGTTTCCGCGCTTGCGCTTTACTACGTAAAGCGTCATTATTTTTTCTTATCGCGTGACGATTACTTCCCGCAGATTATCCTTCGCAAGAAAGAATCGGTAGTTGCTGAACTCCTTCAACATGTTTTCGATCTTTCGATTGCTGTAGATATGAAGCACTGGGTAGTTTCCTGCCTTTTGCATCTCAACAAATTCTGTGTCGGTAAGATGGTAACGGCAGAAGTGGCTGCTGGGATCAGTGGTGGCGTGAAAGAAGGCGAGCATAAGTCCGCCCGGTTCCATTACTTGATGGATGCGTGAAAAAACTGGGGCCAATAACGGCTCCGGGAGATAATCCGCCGTATCCCAAAGAATGACTACGTCGAAGTTGCGGCCTGAGAAGTTGAGATTGCTGGCGAGAAAACCATCTACATCGTAAGTAGGCTCCTCGCCTGCCTCACCTGGAATAATCCACTCTGGCTTAGCGGCTTCTTCAACCAGATTGGCCATATAAATGCTGTGACCGAGGCTGGTGATGTAGTTGATGTTGGTGGATGAGGTTGGGCCGATGTCGAGGATGCGCAGCGACTCCTGCGTTCGCAGGTACTTGAGCAAATCCTTCCATCCGCTAGAGTGGCGGGGGACACGAGCCGCGTCGGCCCCCCGTGTGCTTGCACTATCACTGCCGCCAAAGAGGCTGCGCATACGTCCGCTTCCCTTTCTGTTCTAGGCCTTTGGCTCAAGGACGAGAGTTTCCTGAACCTTTCCCTCGGGAACGGTCCGCGTGTCCTGCGCCGAAGATGTTTCGGCAGTTTTAGGTTCAACGCGACCCTTGATGGTAGCGCTTTCTTCGATCGAGAGCCTGCCCGCAAAGATATCACCTGCAACCGAGGCGGACTGACGCAGTTCGAGGCGGCCGGCGGCATGGATGTTTCCAGTGACTGCGCCGAAGACGATGATGTCGAGACCATGGATGTCGGCAAGGACACGTGCGTTCGGGCCAATGGTCAGTCTGCTTCCCGGGAGCGTAATGGTTCCTTGGATGTCGCCGTCCATGAAGAGGTCTTCGTTGCCGGTAAGTTCTCCCCGGATCGTTACTGACCTGCCTATGACGGTGGAACCCTCTGCTGGCTTCATGTGCTTCTTGTCTCCTGATCCTGCATCTAATAGTGCGCCTTGCCCGAACTATACCCAAGCCGATGCCGAGAGGCAAACGGGAAAACTTTGCGGCAGGTACATCCGTCTTACATAAGACTTACATAAGATAAGCAGAACGCGTGAATGCAAGCGAGGAGTGCAACGTTTGACGAGAGCAGGAACGGGTAAGAGGATTTGCGTCCAACGACGTGTGCTCATTCGCGGGGGGATCGTGCGATGGCTTGCGCTCGGCTTGTTTGTGGCGCTGCTGGCCTCGAGCAATACCGTTATGGGGCAGAATTCGCCTGGCGGCAAGGCGGAGACCGCGGCGTCTCCGCTGTCGGTCGACCCACTTGTCTGGGTTAGAGGCGCCTGCGCGAACGAACTGGAAGCGCTGCATTACAGGGGATCGTATCTGCGATACCGCATGCACGTCGTCGATGAAAAGGGTGACCATACGCGCGACGTGATCGAGAGCAAAGATGGCAGCGTGGCGCGGCTGATCCTGCGGGACGGTAAACCGCTCACGGAGCTGCAGGACAAAGGAGAACAGCAGCGGCTGAACGATATGCTGGCGTCTCCTTCAGCCTACGCCAAGCACGTCAAGAACGACGAGTCGGGCCGCAAGATTGCCGACTCGCTGATTAAGCTGATGCCGGAGGCCATGCTGTATACCTATGTGCCGGGACAGCCGCAGACCGGGAAGAATCCGGGAATGGTGGAGGTCGTGCTCGACTACGAGCCGAACCCGAAGTTCTCTCCGCCGACGACTACATCGGAGGCGTTGACGGGGCTCAAAGGTAGAGTCTGGATCGATGCGAAGACGAAATACGTCGTTCGGATGGAGGGAACGATCTTCCGCGGCATCAACTTCGGGTGGGGGATGCTGGCACACATCTATCCAGGAGGCAAGCTGACGATCGAGCAGACTGACAGCGGTGGAGGCCGATGGATCTTCACGAACTTCACCGAGCAGCTGAGTGTGCGGGCACTGATGGTAAAGACGCTGAACGTAAAAACCAACGTGGAAGCGTCGGATTTCAAGCCAATCAATGAGATGAGCTACCAGGACGCGATTCATGTGTTGTTGAATACGCCGTTGCCGAAGTAGCTAGAGCCTAGGCTGTAACCCGGGCCTTTGCGCGAAGTGTGCATCTGCGAACCGTCAATGCCTCGATGCGGTCCTTCTGCACCTCGAAGCCTCGGCCAATACTGGTTGGAACGACGATCTCGCCCTTGGGGCTGACGGTGACTGCGGGTTCGATGATGTCCTCGGTCCAATACCGGCTGGAGGCAGAGACGTCGCCGGGAAGCGAAAAATTTGGCAGTGATGATAGTGCGATGTTGTGCGAGCGCCCAATGCCTGTCTCCAACATGCCGCCGCACCATACGGGAATGCCGCGCTCTTCTGCGACATTGTGAACAGCGATCGCCTCGCAGAAGCCGCCGACTCGCCCGACTTTGATGTTGATGATCCTGCAGGATTCCATGGCGATGGCGGCGAGAGCATCCCGCCGGTTGCGGATGGATTCATCCAGGCAGATGTCAGTCTTGAGGCGCTTCTGCAATAAAGAGTGAAAGTAGAAGTCGTCGAACCAGAGAGGCTGCTCGATCATTAGCAGATTGAACCTATCCCATCCGGCGATGTGGTCGAGGTCCTTCATGCGATAGACGGAGTTAGCGTCGCAGCTCAACATGATCTCGGGCCAGCGATCGCGGACGGCCTCGAAGAGACGATTATCCCAACCGGGCTTACACTTCAGCTTGATACGTTGATAGCCGGCTGCAAGCTCCGTCTCAATCTTGTCCATGAGTTGTTCGAGCGAAGGCTGAATTCCGATCGAAACTCCACATGGAATTATCTCGCGTGTTCCGCCAAGCAGGTCGGCCAGCGACACTCGCTTCGCCTGTGCCTCGAGGTCCCAGACTGCGTTTTCAAGTGCAGCTTTAGCCATGCGATGGCCGCGGACCTGCTTGAAGATATCGGGACAGCTCGAGCCTCCTCGAACCTCGGTATCGAGCAAACGCGGTGCCAGCTCTGACTCGGTGATAATCCAGGCCGTGTCGATCATCTCTTCGTTGAAATAGGGATGCTCGCCGGCGACACACTCGCCCCATGCAGTCAGGCCATCCGCTTCGAGTTCGACCAGAAGGATGCGACGGCCCGTGGTGAGGCCGAAGCTGGTCTCGAAGGGATATGCCAGCGGCATATTGATCTCGCGCAGGTGAATAGCATCAATGTTGAGCATATGGCATTCCAGTCTCTCGGAGATTAAGTACCTGTGATCGTTACAAATAAAGTTCAGATTTGTGCGGTTTTGATTTTTACTGCTATCGCTTCGGTGCTTCCCACTGGCCTAATAAAAAACTACCGTTACCATCGGCGTCTCGTTCGTAACCGACGACGGCAAGACCGCGGCGAAAGGCTGACTGGAGCGCTTCTCGATTGCTGGTTTGCAACTCCTGTGCAAGACTACGCCGTTGGGCGTCCTGCTTCCACTGGTAGATGGTCTGCGGGACAGTAATGCGTTCGAGAGACTGGATCGGCTGAGGCTCCCCGTTGAGCAAATTGACGACGCGCGGGGAGTTCAACCACCACTCCGCGTATAGCCTATCCGTTGGAAGCCCACCCTGCAATGGGGATGATGACGGGCCGTAAAAATCGGGCTGGTAGCGGCGTGAGATGGCTCCCAGCCGGGCGATATTCAGATGGGCGTTTTTGATTTCCAGCGGATCGTAAGTCCATTCCATCAGGTCGAAGCCCCGGGCGATGGCGTCGTTGCGCTGGGCGAGCTTCAAGCGGCGGCCAAGGCCTGCATTCCGGTATTCCGGCAGCACCGCCAGCATGTGCGAGTGGAGATAGGGATAGCCGTCGCGGTAGCCGGGCAATGCCATGGCAAATCCGATGATGGTGTCCCCATCGAAGGCCCCGATCACCTGGCCCCCGATGCGGTGGGCGACGACGAAGACACGCCGGGGAACAATGTCGCCGTCGCTGTAGCCCCAGACCTCGAGCTGCAGGACGACGCAACGCTCAAATTGCTCCAACGTGGTGAGGGCGCGGATCTCTATGCTGATGTTGTCTTTGGGATGAACGTTCATGAGCTTTGCGACTCGCTGGCGGCGTTTTTCGCCTGGTTCCACCGTTCTTCCAGCTCCGCCGGCGTGGAGGCTGCCAACGCATCCCTGCCGCCCGCTGCGGACTCCATCGCACGGAAGCGACGACGAAACTTGGCGTTCGATCCACGCAGCGCAGACTCCGGATCGATCTTGAGATGCCGGGCAAGGTTGACGACTGTAAACAGAAGATCGCCTAGTTCTTCCTCTGCGGCTGTCGAATTATTCTCCGCATTGGGAGCAAGCTCTGCTTGAAGTTCTGATATCTCTTCCTGCAGCTTGTCAAAGAGGCCGTCGACGTTCGGCCAGTCGAAACCAATCTTCGCGGCCTTGGAGCCTAATTTTCCGGCTTCGAGCATAGCCGGCATGGAGCGGGGAACCTCGTCAAGCATGGAGTCATGGCTCACGCCCGATGCCTGCTTCTCCGTGCGCTTGATCTGTTCCCAGTTACGCAGCACGGCATCGGCGTCGGTGGCTTCAACTTCGCCAAAGATATGCGGATGACGACGAATAAGCTTGGCGTTCAGATTGACAGCTACATCGGAGATCGTGAAGTAGCCTGCTTCCGATGCCATCTGAGCGTAGAAGAGCACCTGCAGCAGCAGATCACCCAGCTCGTCTTTCAGATCGGGCCATGCGCGGCGTTCAATTGCATCGAAGACCTCATAGGTCTCCTCCAGCGTATGCCGCTTGATCGTGTCGAAGGTCTGTTCGCGGTCCCACGGGCATCCGTTGGGCGCGCGCAGACGAGCCATGATTGCTACAGCTTCCTGAAGATGCTGTGAGGCCTCTTCGGCCGAGATTGACGCCATAACTCCACTTTACCCGAACATACGATTCGCGGCATCCACCGTGATAGCATCATGCGCTAAGAGGATGTAAGGCTCACAAAGAAGAGAAACGATGAATTCAGTTAATCAAAAAAGAAAAAGAAGCAGATGGACTCTGCTCCTCGCTCTACCGTATCTCGGACTCTGCTTTCCGCAGATTTATGCTCGCTCTACACCTGCACTGTGGGGTTTTCCCTTCTTCTATTGGTACCAGTTTGCCTGGGTCATTCTCGCCTCGGCTTTACTGGGGTTCGTCTACTTGAAACTCAAAACCTAATACAGAGACAGCAAGGGCTGGCAGGCAGGGCGTACAAAATGCTCCCTGCCGCCACTGGGAGAGGGGAGCAGCGCGCTCGTAGCATCCCGAACGCGCCGCTTGTGATTGGGTTTGTGTAGCGGCTTTTGTTGCGAAGCTTGTGAGTGAACTACTGGCCGTTCGGCTGCACAGAAGCAGTCGTCGGCTGGTCGCTCATATTGGTCATCAGCTTGACCTCGACACGACGGTTCTTAGCACGTCCAGCAGCGGTCGAATTGCTCGCGACCTCCAGCTCTTTGCCAATACCGACCAAATAGAACTTACGCGGCGGAATGTTGTACTTCGTCGCGAGATAGTTCACAACCGCATCCGCACGGCGCTGGCTGAGCTGATAGTTGTACTGCGCATCACCTACAGAATCGGTCCCGCCCGTTACTGCAAGAATGTAGAAACGCGCGTTCGTAAGGTGAGTTGCGAAATCATCAAGCTGCCTCCTCGTTGCCGCAGTAAGCAGCGCTTTGTCAAAGGCGAAGTTGACGCTTACATCGGCGAGAGGCTTGTAGTTATCGAGATTGGCAACTACCCCGCTAAGACTATCTACGCGGTTATAAGCTTCCTGGGCGTTGCGGCCAGCAGCATCGGCCGACTGCCCTGCGGCGAGAGCATGCTGGTCAGCGGTTTCGGCTGCACCCTGCGCTGTGGCAATGCCCTTCTGTGCACGCTCATCGGTGTCCATGATGTTGCGGTGATCAGCGGCTGTCTTTGCGTCCAGATCATTCGTTTGCTGAATTAGCGGCGCCGTCTGGGAGCGGACATAATTTTTGCTCGAGCATCCTACGGTCAAACCAAGGACGAGAGCGCTTGCAACTGCTACCTGGAAAACCGATTTCATCTTCGTATCGGTAAAACCGTCCGACTGCATATTGGAGCTCATTGGTTTCATCTCCTGTTTAGGTTGAAACAATCTTCAACAATCTAGCTACAGCAATCGCCATGCCAAAGAGTTACCCGAATTATGTCACTCTCTTTCAATAACTTGCGGGAACAGATTGATCGATGGAACCTTTTGGACAACCTGGCGAATCTGGAACTTTTGATACAGTGATGCGTCAAATCTACTCAGACCTGACACAAGGATGCTGCTTTGCCGCACTCCGTCTAAACTGAGACGCAGGCCTGATTTACGCATGGATCTCCATCAGAAAATTCGTACCATCCCAACGCAACCCGGCTGCTATCTGTACAAGAACGCTGAGGGTGAGGTCATCTACGTCGGCAAGGCGAAGAACCTGCGCGCTCGGGTGCGGTCGTATTTTCTGGAGGCGTCGCAAGCAAATGCGAAGACCGGCTCTCTGATGCGGGAGGCCGTCGATGTGGAATACATCACGGTCGCCAATGAGCACGAGGCGCTGGCACTCGAAAACAACCTCATCAAGCAGAAAAAGCCGCGCTTCAACATTCTGCTGCGCGACGACAAGACCTATCCCTACATTAAGCTCACCATGGGCGACCGCTACCCAAAGGTCTTCGTCACGCGGCGCCTTCGTAAAGATGGAAGCTTGTACTTCGGCCCTTACTTTCCCGGCAACCTTGCTTATCGTCTCATCGATCTGATCCATCGCAGCTTTCTCATTCCGAGTTGCAAGGTCGATCTCTCGCGCTATCATCCACGCGCTTGCTTGCAGTACTACATAAAGCGCTGCCTCGGCCCTTGCGTCGAGGGCTTCACGACACCGGAGATCTACAAACAAACGGTTCGCGATGTGCAACTCTTCCTCGAAGGAAAGCCGAATGAGTTGGAACAGTCGCTGACAAAACGCATGGAAGCGGCGGCCGAGGCCGAACAGTTCGAGCTCGCGGCACGGCTTCGCGACCAGATCGTTACCGTGCATCAGATGCAGGATAAACAGCGCATCGCCAGCGCAGAGAACGAAGATGCCGACGTCTTCGGTTACCACTACGAGAACGAGATGTTGGCCGTGAATCTCTTCCACATGCGCGGAGGCAAGATAGTAGACCGTCGCGATTTCTTCTGGGAAGAACTTCCGGAGTTTTTGTCAGAGACTCTGAATGAACTCACAGCGGCGAAGGAGGAAGAGCAGGCTACGCCTCGCGTCGAGCCTGATCCTTCAGTATCTGCCCCGGAGATTGAGGAAGAGACTCCAGTGGTGCAATACGCTCCGGTATCGGAGCTTGGGGGAGCCTTCAGTCCGGCAGAGTTCTTTTCCGCCTTGCTCAAACAGCTTTATCTCGATCAGAGCTACATCCCTCGATCGATTCTTGTTCCAGTCGAGTTTCCCGACCGCGCTGTGTTGGCTGAAGTTCTAACAGAACGGACAGGAAAACGCATCGAGATTCTCGCGCCACAACGCGGTGAAAAGCGCTCGCTTGTCGATCTCGTCTGCCAGAATGCCAAGCAGTCGTACGATCAGCGCTTCCGCGTGCTCCAGCCTTCGATCAAGGCAATTCAGGAGTCCTTGCAGGATGCGCTGACGCTTGAAGAGTTGCCAAAGAGAATCGAGTGCTTCGACATCTCGCACATTCAGGGTGCCGAAACAGTAGCCTCAATGGTTGTATGGGAAGACGGCGCGATGAAGAAATCTGACTACCGCAAATTCCAGGTCAAGACCGTCAGCGGCGTCGACGACTTCGCCAGCATGCGCGAGGTTATCCAGCGCCGTTACAAACGGCTGCTCGACGATAACAAGCCCTTCCCTTCGCTCATACTTATCGACGGCGGCCTTGGTCAGCTTCACGCTGCATACGCCGCACTCGAGGAGATCGGCGTCACGATGCAGCCTTTGGCATCCATCGCGAAACGCGAGGAGATCATCTACGTCTACGGACAGGAGAATGAACCTGTTGTACTGGACCGCCGTTCACCCGTGCTGCATTTGATCCAGAAGATCCGCGACGAGAGCCATCGCTTCGCCGTGACCTACCACCGCAAGCGCAGGCAGATGCGCGACCGTGACAGCGAACTTCTCTCGATTCCCGGCGTGGGTCCGAGGACGCGGCAAAGGCTGATCGAACACTTCGGCAGCATCCGCGGCATAAAACAGGCAAAACCTGATGCACTGACCGCAGTCGTAAACGCCGCGACAGCAGAGCGCATCCGTAAATACTTCGATAGCGAGGCCGATCCTTCGGAAGCCTCCACCCTTACCGTATTGAATTGAGCGCCAGCGGCAGCTTCAGTAAATATTTTCTGTGAACCGTCACTGTGACAAATTCGTATGCAATGCTGTAAGCCTCCGGAGTCCTACATGATGTCGAGTGCTCATACAACCGTCGTTCGTCCCGCTGATCCCTCGTTCCAATCAGCTCTGAAGCTGGCGACTCTCTTTGCGGCCATCAAGCTCATGCTGCATATTGCAACCAACCTGTGGGAAGCCCACATTGGCTACGGCTATTTTCGTGATGAACTTTACTACATCATCTGTGGGCGTAACCTCGCCTGGGGATACGTTGATCACGGCCCTGGCGTAGCTATTCAGGCAAGGCTTGCACTTGCGATCTTCGGTAAATCCCTCGCGGGAATTCGTATGATTTCTGCTCTCGGAGGCGCTGGTCGCGTCTTTATTACGGGAATCCTCGCATGGTCGCTTGGCGGACGAAGGCCAGCGCAAGGCCTTGCGATGCTGGGCGTACTCATCGCTCCCCAGTATCTCGGCACGGATAGCTATCTCTCCATGAACTCCTTCGAGTCACTCTTCTGGATGAGTTGCCTGCTCGCTCTCATCGTGATCATGCGCGGCAGTTCCGACAAACTCTGGCTTCTCTTTGGTCTCTCCGGGGGCCTGGGCCTGCTGAACAAACCTTCGATGACGTTCTTTCTTCTCGCTCTCCTCGCTGCTCTCCTTCTCACTCCGCAGCGTCGCCTATTTATAAATAAATGGGCAGCCGCAGGTATCGCGCTTATGATTCTCATCGCTCTGCCGAACCTGATGTGGCAGATCCACAATCACTGGCCGACGCTTGAGTTTCTTCACAACGGTCAGATCGAAAACAAGAACATCAAGCTCTCTCCTCTGGCCTTCGTCGGAAAACAGATTCTGAACCTCCAACCTGTAACTTTGTTGATCTGGGGCGCAGGTCTCGTCTGGCTTCTCCGCAATCCGTTGGCAAAGAACTGGCGGTGGCTCGGCCTGACATATCTCTTCTTCCTCGCCGTGATGATGGCCTTACACTCAAAGGATTATTACGTCGCGCCCATCTATCCGATCCTCTTCGCTGCGGGCGGAATCGCGTGGGAGCAGCGCTTCGCAAACCGACGGCGCGTCGCGGACAATCGCATCTTTGCCTTTCCCGTAATGACTGCCGTACTAGTCATCTTTGGAGTTCTGCTTCTACCACTGGCGATACCAGTCATGCGGCCCTCTACCTGGATCGCCTACACAAAAGCGATCCATCTCTACAACGCGAGCGACAACACGGAGAACCAATCCAGTGGGCCGCTGCCACAGTTCTACGCCGATCGTTTCGGCTGGCAGGAAGAGGTCGATCAGGTCACTCGCATCTATCACTCGCTATCGCCCGAGGATCAGGCCAAAGTTGGCATCTACGGTTCGAATTACGGTGAAGCCAGCGCGATCAACTTTCTCGGCCATGGTCTGCCCACAGCAATCAGCGGTCATAATAGCTACTGGCTCTGGGGACCCCGGGGTGCGACCGGCGATGTCATGATCGTCATCAACGGAGCCACGCCAGAGGAGATGCACAAGTTCTACGACTCCGTTGAGATTGCAGGACGCATGGACAACCCTTACTCCATGCCCTACGAGCGCCGAAACATCTACCTCGTGCGCGGACGCCGTAAAAACATCCTCGGCGACTGGCTCAGCTTTAAGCACTACATCTAATTTTTATGGTTGCGGCGACGGCGCATCCATGTGCTACTCTCCGTGCAACCCATGAAAGAAGCCCAGTCTGAGTTACCCCGCGTTCTGAACGTCTCCCACGCGACCGCGATCGTCGTCGGCATCATCATCGGCAGCGGCATCTTTCTTGTTCCGCGAGAGATGATGGCCGCGGTCGGTTCCTCGCGCATGGTTTATGTCGTGTGGATCGTCGGTGGCCTGCTCTCGCTCTTCGGCGCCATGACTTACGCCGAGATCGCCGCAGCACGCCCCAAGTACGGTGGCGAATACGCCTTCCTGCGCGAGGCCTACGGCGATCAGATGGGCTTCCTCTACATGTGGACGCAGATCACCGTGGCCAAGCCAGCATCGCTGGCGACCGTCGCATCCGGGCTGACGCGAGTGCTCGCGACCTTCTCCATCTTCAGCACCTTCTCGCAGCCAGCATTCGCCGGATTGTTATGGGGCCAGCTCTTCGCCATCTGTGTAACCTGGCTCATCACCCTCCTTAACATCGTAGGCACGCGCCGCTCCGCGAACGTTCAGCTCGTGCTCACGTGGCTGAAGGGATTGCTGATCCTCGTCATCGCTGGCTTCTGCTTCAGCGCTGGCTCTGCCCACGGGGGATGGCACAATTTTGCAACGGACTTCGTTGGTGCAAAGCGAGGCTTCTCCGGCTTCATGGTCGCACTGGTCGCGGCACTATGGGCCTATGACGGCTGGAGCGACGTAACGACCATGGCAGGCGAGATAGAGCGCCCACAACGCAGCATGCCCATTGCCTTGATAGCCGGTGTCGCTATCGTCGGCGGTCTCTACATGCTCACCAACGCGGCGATCCAGTATGTCCTTCCCGCTTCTGTCATTGCTACCGTCGACCGACCCGCCGCCGATGCCATGCGTCTCGTCGCAGGTCATTGGGGAGCGACGTTAGTTTCGCTCGGCATGGCCGTAAGCATCGCTGCAACCTTCGTCGGCTCGTCGCTCTCCGGCGCACGGGTCCCCTTCGCCGCAGCGCGCGATGGCCTCTTCTTCAAAGGCCTCGCTCATGTTCATCCGCGCTTTCAAACCCCATCCACGGCGCTTATTCTTCAGGCAGTGCTTAGTTCCCTGCTGCTGCTTGCCATTGGAAAATTTCAGGCGCTCTTTTCCCTGGCCATCTTTGGCGAGTGGCTCTTCTACGCGATGACCTCCAGCACTATCTTTATCTTTCGTCGCCGCGATGCTCCTGGCAGTCGCTCCTATAGCGTGTGGGGATACCCTTTTCTGCCTGCGCTCTTCATTCTCGCCGCAATCGTTCTTCTGGTCTTCTCCTTCGCCGACCAGCCGCGCAACTCGCTGATCGGCTCAGGCATCATCCTGCTCGGCATTCCGCTGCACCGCTTCCTGCAGCGGCGCCGAACAACCTAACTCCGATTCTGTATCGCTCGTTCGTATACGCGGACATACTCCTGCGCTGGCTTCTCCCACGAGAAGTCCTGCAGCATGCCGCGCTTCATCATCTTCGCCCATTGCTTCTTGTTGTGGAAGACACCGATCGCGCGTTGTATGGCATCCATCAAATCACTGGAATCGTAGCCCCAGAACTTGAACCCATTGCCTCCACCATCGGGCTGCTCGTCGATCGTGTCGTCCAATCCACCTGTAGCGCGAACGATCGGCACCGTTCCGTACTTCAAGCTGTATATCTGGTTCAACCCACCGGGCTCGTAGCGTGAAGGCATCAGGAACATGTCCGCTCCAGCTTCGATCTTGTGAGCCATCACATTGTCGAACTTCACCTGCACCCGCACCTTCGATGGGTACCGCTCGGCCATCTCAACCAATAGCTTCTCGTAGTACTCCTCGCCATTGCCGAGCATCACCAGCACCATGTCCTCCTGCACCAGCCGGTCCATAATCTCCACGATGAAGTCGAACCCCTTCTGTGTCGCAAAGCGCGAGACGATACCGATCACGGCCGTTTCGTCGCTCACACTCTCCAGCCCAAACGCATGCAGCAGATCGCGTCTGCACTCTTTTTTGCCTGCAGGTTTTTCAGCAGAGTAATGCGCCGCGATGTGCGGATCGGTCGCTGGGTTCCATTCGTCGTAATCGACGCCGTTCAATATGCCGAAGAGATCTCCGCTGCGCCGCTGTATCGCTCCTTCAAGCCCATTGCCATACTCCGCCGTCTGAATCTCTTGAGCGTACTTCTGGCTTACGGTCGTCAGCGCATCCGCATACACAATTCCGCCCTTCAGAAAATTGACGTTGTCGTTCTGCTCCAGCTTCTCGAAGGTGAACATATCCCAAGGCAGCAGTAGAGTCTCCATGGTCCGCGGCGGGAACCAGCCCTGGTAGCCGGCATTGTGAATCGTCAGCACAGCGGGCACACGCCGCATCACCGGATCGAAGTAATACGTCGAGCGCAGCAGCACGGCAAGCATGGCCGTCTGCCAATCGTGCACATGGAAGACGTCGGGGATGCCCAGCACCTTCGATGCCTCAATTACGGCGCGGCTCAACAAGCCAAAGCGCTCCGCATTATCGGGATAGTCGCCCGACGGCGTTGCATAAAAGTTCTCGCGATCAAAGAGCTCAGGGCTATTCACAAAGTACGTCTGTACCCCTTCTGTCACTCCTCCATCCAGAATGCTCACGAAACGGTTGTACGACGGAAACGGGATAGTCACACTAGGGAGCACCACCGGAGCGTCAGGAACAAGCTTCGCGACCTGGCGATAGTACGGCAGAAAGACGCTGACCTTATGCCCCAGCTTGACCAAGTGTTTCGGCAAGCTGCTGACGACATCCGCCAGGCCTCCCGTCTTCGCCCACGGTGCGCACTCCGATGCTGCAAATACGATATGCATGTAGCCTTCCTTTGTCTTCGCGATCAAACAGTTAGTCTATACAACAGACATTGATACCAACCGAAGATATTGGATGCATATGAAACGCAAGCCGAAGCTGGGACAAAATTTTCTTGTGGATGATGCCGCCCGCCACGCCATCGTCGACGCTCTCGGCGACCTCTCCCAGCGTACCGTCATCGAAATAGGCCCAGGCAAGGGCGCCATCACCGAGATACTCGCAGGCCGCTCAAAAAAACTAATCGCCCTCGAACTTGATCGCGCTCTGGCCCCAGAGTTGACCTTTCGCTTTCGCAACCAGCCTCTGGTCCAGATCATAGAAACCGATGTCCTGAAGACGGACCTGCGAGCGCTGGTGCCCGAAGGCGAAACAGCAGACGTCATCGGCAACCTGCCCTACTACATCACCTCCGACATCCTGCTCCAGCTATTTGCCGCAGGCAGCGCGGGCATCGTATCGCGAGCCGTCCTGATGATGCAGCGCGAGGTTGCGGACCGCGTCTCGGCGGCTCCAGGCGTTCGCGACTACGGCCTGCTCTCAGCCACGGCACAGATGAACGCGCAGGTGGACCACCTCTTTACCCTGCCGCCATCGTCGTTCTCGCCACCGCCTGAGGTCTACTCCACCGTTCTGCGACTCGAATTTGCGCCGCGCTTTACTGAACTGGGCGTGGATGCCTTCGGGTTCGACGTCTTCCTCCGCCAATCCTTTGCTCAGAAGCGAAAGACTCTGCAGAACAATCTTCGCGCCGCTGGATACTCCGCCGATCAACTCGCCGCCGTGTGGCCAGCCAGCATTCCGGCACAGGCCCGTGCAGAATCGCTTGCACTGGAACCGATGGCGGAGCTTTACCGGGCTTTGACGAAAAACCAGCCAGCCTGATCGATTGCGAACGACCAACCCTACTTCGGAGTTGGAGCAACCCGAGGAGCAGCTGGTGCCGGCGGCGGGGGAGCTATTCGCGGAGCAGGAGGCGGTGCTGAAGACATCGGTCGCGGCGCGGGCGGTGGCGCCATCGAACGAGGAGCCTGATACGGCGAAGGATAGATCGGCCGAGCTACCGGATTCGGAGGCGCGGGACGAGACGTTTCTCCGGGCGCAACCGACTGAGATGGCGGATTCGGACGGAACGCTCGGCGTCCGTCATCCTGCTGTCCCTGCGCCGGATGAAGCCCCTGAATCGCATCCATCCGTTGGCTATTTGGCGGCGGAGGACGCATCGGCTGGCCTGAAGACGCTGGCGTCCCAGATGCAGCCCTTGCGTTTCTCTGCCGCCATGCATCGGAGTGCGGTTCGGCTCCCGGCCTTACAACTGGAGCACCTTCCGCATTGAAACCGGAGGCTGGAGTGCCCCCTACACGACCAATCACTGGCTGATGGTTGCGGTCCATTGGAAAATCGCGCTGCAACGAAGCTCCCATCGCACTACCGCCCCGTGAAGTGTAGCTGTTCCCGACTGGCCGCAAAGGTTCCACTAGATGCCCGGCGATCGTGCGCGGACCTCGTACCGGCCCAACCGGCATCGCCGGCCCGTGCCCCGAATGCACCACAACAATCGGATGAACACCTGCAGGGCTGCGACCCGGACACACCGGGAACGGATAGCCATGCGGTGGCCGAATAATGTTGATCACGAAGACGCCGCCCGGAAAACCCCACCCGCCAAAACCGCAGTTGACTCCTGGGGCCCAACCCCACCCAAAGCCATTCCAGTACGACCAGTTGCCGCACCGAAACGGCGTCCAGCCCCAGTTATATCCCGACGCCCACACATATCCGCCGGGAGCCCAGACCCAGCTTCCATAGCCATAAGGATCAAAGCTCGCGTCCATCGCCACTGTCGGCTGCCACACTTGCCCCTGTCCCGGAACGTCATACCAGCTCCCGTTAGCATCCAGATCCGACCAGCCATAGCCCTGGGCTCCTTCGAGGCTGTCGCGCGCCGCAGTTCGAGCGGCCGCTTCATCTGCCGCCGTCTGATCGCGTTCTTCGTTCCAGTTGTCCCAGGAGTCCTGCGCTATCTGCTGCGATAGGAAATACCGGCTCGTATCGAACGGATCGGCCGTCAACGACTCGCCCCCACGCACATCCGTCCGATAGCCCCCAGCGTCCTGCGAGGACGAACGTTCCACGTGAGCCCTACCCGTAAGTACTGCGATCACAGCAGGCGGCTCATCCAGGTTGACGCGAATCGTCGCATTCTCCACCGGCGAAACCAGCGCTCCATCTACATTCAGTTGGTACGCATACTTCGAAGCTGCACGCAGCTCCGCGTAAACCAACCCACGCACCAGGCTGAGGTGTGTCTGATAATTACCCACCGTATCCACACTCAAATGATCCAGACTGATCGAGCTATTAGGAGTCAGGCGCACCAGGCTGCCGTCCTCAAACTCCACCTCGGCCTGCCCATTCTCTGCGGTCGTCACCCGAGCACCCTCGACCAGCGGCATATTTAGCTGTGCCGCTTCGCTACCCGTGCCGTCCGTTCGCGAGACAGTAACGTTTCCCTGTAAATAGCTTAGCCGGACAGAACGTTGCGCCGGCGTATCGTACGCACGAGCAGTTGCTGCCAATCCGCAGAACAAAAGACATGCCAGTCCTACGGCCCAAACCTTAAGCCCCCGCAGCAATACCAACCAATTCCGCATAACTATCCTTGGCCCATCTTCGGCGCCTTAAGATTAGACGCTCGTCACGGCATTTATTTCTCATCTTTTGCTTGTTCCAGCAGCTTTCCCGCTTTCAACCGCACCCGTTGGATCAAAGCCGTGTCGCTCTCAATCGACTCCAGAGTCGGCGCAATCGTCCCCAGCTCCAGCGCCCGCCCCTCGTCCGCCTCATGCGCCAGTGTCGTCATCTCCGCGTCCAGACCCAGCCGGTCGTAGCGATGAAAGAACTCCAGCCGCCGTCCCTCATCCATCGTGAAGGCAATCGCCAGAAACATGTCCGATAGCGCGGTGACGTTCTTGTTATCGGAGTAGTTGTACACGCACGAACCCCGACCGTCCGCTCCCACATAGGTCAGCGTTTTTTTGCCCGTGTCCGCAATGTTCTTCGCCTTTGAAGAACAAGCAATGTTGAAGTGGTCCAGCGCCCGCGCCTGTTTGAATATCTTCGCCACCGTACCCGGACTCAGCGTTATCGGCCGATCGATATGCTTGCCGCCCACATACTGCGCAGCGGCGCTCGACTGGTTCGGCACACTCGCTGACTCGTCGGCCTGGTACCTTCCCGTCCCATCCTCGTGAACCTCTACCATGTACCGAGGCACCGGTACCCCCGCGCGCTCAAACTGAAAGCTTACCTGCCCCTGCAGTACAGCCGGAGGATCGGTCGGAGATGCAGGCTGGCCCAAAGCAAGCGATGCTACCGCAAGAAACATTAACGCTGCAATCTTCATCGAACAGGCCCCTGTTGCAGAAGCGTCTGCGATGTGTGGATGTGGCATATGGCAATAGCCAGCGCATCTGCCGCGTCAGCCGATTCCGGCGCCTGATCCAGCTCCAGCAGCCTCGTCACCATAAACTGCACCTGCTCCTTGGCCGCCAAACCATAGCCCACTACCGAGCTTTTGATGGAAAGCGGCGCATACTCCACCACCGGAAGTCCACAACTCGCCGCCGCCAGCATCGCCACTCCGCGAACCTGTCCCAGCTTCAGCGCCGACTTCGCATTGGCCGAGAAGAAAACCTCTTCGATGGCCACCACCTCAGGCTGATGCAACGCCATCAAACCGGTCAGCTCCGCATACACCTGTGCCAACCGCTGTGGCGTCTTATCTTTCTTGCTCAGCCGAATCGTCCCCGCCGCAAGATGCACCAGCCGCGGCATCCGCGCCTCGCAGTCCACCTCCACCACACCATAACCGGTGAACTCCGTCCCGCAATCGATCCCGAAGACACGCATGGGCGAAGTGTACTGCATTTTTGTTCGGCTTCCGATCCCTCCATTGCCATACGCAACGGAACAGGCAATACCTTACTTCGAGATACCCTCAAGCGGAGAACTGGCCGTCGCATATAGCTTCCTCGGCATCCTGCCCGCAAGAAACGCCTGCCGCCCTGCCAGCACAGCATGCTGCATCGCCTCAGCCATCAGCAGCGGATCCTTCGCCTGCGCAATCGCCGTATTCATCAGCACCGCATCAAAACCCAGCTCCATCGCCACCGCCGCGTCCGAAGCCGTCCCAACCCCGGCATCCACAATCAGCGGAACCTCTGTAATCAGCTCACGCAGAATCCTCAGGTTCGCCGTATTCTGCAGCCCCAAACCGCTTCCAATCGGAGCACCCAGAGGCATCACCGCCGCCGCCCCAACATCAATCAAACGTTTCGCAAACACAATATCATCAGAGGTATACGGAAGAACCGTAAACCCTTCCTTCACCAAAACTCTCGTCGCTTCAAGTGTCGCCTGAACATCGGGATAGAGAGTCTGCTGATCCCCGATCACCTCGATCTTCACCCAGTCCGACAGCCCCACCTCACGTCCCAGCCGAGCCGCCCGGATCGCCTCTTCCGCTGTATAGCAGCCCGCCGTGTTCGGCAGCAAAAAGTACCGTTGCGGATCGATATAGTCCAGCAAAGACTCGCTCGAGCGGTCGAGATTCACCCGACGCACCGCTACCGTGACCATCTCAGCGCCAGAGGCCTCAATGGCCGCCTGCGTCTCCGGCCCATCCTTGTACTTTCCGGTTCCAACAATGAGTCGCGACTGAAAGGCTCTTCCGGCTATAACGAGGGGTGTCATAGCGTCATTCTAAAGCGAATTCACGGAAGGGATACGCAGAAAGGCGTAACGGTGATCAAAGCGAAAGGTGCGGATAGAAAAAACAGCGCCGAGAATAAGGGCGAGCGCTCTACACGCTTTTATCAGTCTTTATCCTTTTGATCACCGTTACGCCTTCGTTGTCGCCGGCGCGCTGCCGTCCGCATTAAGCGCAAACGGCCCGCACTCCGAAGAGGTGCGAGCCGTCTGCCGGTGAACTGTTGAGATTGACCTGAGGCGTCCCCACTCGGAACGGGCCTCGGCAAGGATCTTCACTACTTCTGAAAAGACCGCCAGGTCTAGAGCAAGGGACGCTCTAAGCCTCAGTCACCTCACGTTTGTCGATGCAACTGTTACTGTCAATTTTCATAGGCTGGATCATCCTCCTTTCCCGTGTATCCGCAGACTACTCCAGTCCCTCGGGTGGTTCAAGTCCCAGACGACCAATACATCTATTTCCAACAACATAGGCATCTGACCTAACAACGCGCACGTTAGACGCAGGAAAGGTCATCCCCATCAAAATGAAACCAGCAACCATCATCGGAGCTTTGCTCATTCTCCTGGCCATCATCGGATTTGCCACTGGAGGCATCTCCTTCACCCACCAAAAGAAGGACGTCGATCTCGGGCCAGTCCAGGTCTCCCACGAAACCAAGGACACATTCCCGATCTCACCTATCCTAAGCACCCTCGCACTTGTCGCGGGTGTAGGTCTTGTGGCGGTTGGGGTCAAAGGCCGCTAGAGCGAAATCAGCTACAACGAAAAGGCGTAACGGTGATCAAAGGGATAAAAACTGATAAGAGCATGAAGAGCATCCCGTTCCTGTCTTATCTCTGTTCCTTTTATCCGCACTGGGTCACTTTGATCACTGTTACGCCTTCCAGTTGCTTACTTCAGATACGCCCGCACCAGATCGATCAGGTCTTCCCCCAGATCTGGCGTCAGCGGAGCATGACCGTCCTGCAAAAGATGCAGGCGGATGTGGTCTTCCAGAACCTCTGCCATCAAGCCGTTGATCCCGCCCCGGACCGCGGCTAGCAGCATCAGAACCTCTGCGCAATCGTGGTCCTCTGCCGCCAGCTTTCGCTCCACCGACTCCATCTGCCCGCGAATCCGTTTCATTCGATTCAGCAGCTTCGCTCTTTCGCGATTTACATGTGACATTTGCCGACCTTCCTATACCCTACGGGGGTATACTATCAACAATTGCCATCCCGCCACGCAAGCCTAACACCAAGTCTTGCACGCAGAAAGGAGAAGTCAGCCAATGATCATCCAAATGACCAAACGGATCTCGCATCTGAATCGATCCAAAACGCCTCGAACCGAAATCGTTCGCCGCTGGGTCGAGACCGCAGATGAGCGTTGCCCGCTCGCAGGCGTCTGGTTCGGCCTGCCCACGGCCCTCACGGACATATCCCTCGCCGACCCGGACGGCGACCCCGGGTCAATACGGCCTGCCTTCTCCCATTTCTCCATGAAGGCAGGCCGTTTGCTCTACATTCACATTCTTCATGCACCTTTAATACGATCATCCAGGATATTCAAGGACTCGATGCAGGCACTGGCAGCTCTCCTTCTTCTGACTGTCTCACTCGCTGGGCACGCCCAGGAGCTGCTGCCGGACGAGCCGCATCCAAGCAAGCCCGAAACTCCCTCCACCGCTGAGACAGATCCGCCGCTGACCATGTTTCCCCACTCCGAGACCTCGCGTTTTCTCGCGACCGGACAGGCCAACATCATCCTGCAGGGCCACGGCCCCTTCAACTCTCCCTACGAGGGAGTCAATAGTCTCCGAAGCGACGGCGAATACAAGACCTCTCTGCTCGGAACTCTGTTCCTTGGGGCGCAGGTCAACCGCAATCCAAAGTACAACACCGATTTCATCATCGACATCGAATCCTCCGGGGGTCGTGGCATCAGCGAAGCGCTCGGCCTGGCTGGCTTCACCAACCTCGACGTCGTCCGAAATCCCAATCTTGGCTCCACGCCCTACATCGCCCGCGTTCAGATCCACCAAACCCTTGGCCTCACCAACAAGCTCGTAGACAGCGAGCGCACGCCCTTCGCTCTGGCTACGCAGGTTCCCGAACGCCGCTTCGAGCTTCACGTCGGCAAGATGAGCCTCCCCGACTACTTCGACATCAACAGCGTCGGCTCTGACAGCCACCTCCAGTTCCTCAACTGGACCATCGACAACAACGGAGCCTGGGACTACGCCGCCGATACCCGTGGCTACACCTACGCCGCCGTCCTCGAGTACGACGATAAAAACTGGTCCGCCCGCTACGGCTTCGCCGCCATGCCCGTCACCGCCAACGGCATCGACCTCGACTGGGCCTTCCCTCGGGCCAGCGGCCAGAACATGGAGTTCGAGCTCCGCGAGCGGCTTCTTGGTCCCCTCGTCGCCGCAGACCGCAAAGGCACCGTCCGCGTGCTCAGCTTCGTCAACCACGCCAACATGGGCCTCTACCGCGACGCCGTAAAAGCCTACCTCGCAGGACAAACCCCCACACCCGATATCATCGCTACAAGAAAGCTCAGTTCAGTAAAGTACGGCTTCGCCCTCAACGCCGAGCAGGAGCTAACCCGCGACCTCCGCGCCTTTACCCGCGTCGGCTGGAACGAGGGCCAGCACGAATCCTTCGCCTACACCGAAGTCGACCAGACCTTTTCCTTCGGCGCCGATTACTCCGGCCGTGGCTGGTCCCGCCCCGCCGACAAATTCGGTGTGACCTTCGTCAGCAACGCCATCAAAAAAGACCACCAGAACTACCTTGCCTACGGCGGTCTGGGCTTCCTACTCGGCGACGGCAAACTAAACTACGGCCGCGAAAACATCGTCGAGGGCTACTACAATCTGCACGCCTGGCGCGGCATCTACTACGCCCTCGACCTGCAATCCATCACCCACCCCGGCTACAACCGAGACCGCGGCCCAGTCCTGGTCGAATCCCTAAGAATGCACGTCGACTTCTAACTGATTCCAATGTAGCCTATCGATTCGAAATTGGTGAGTTCTAAACAAATTAGAAGTGTCACTCCTCGAGCGGACTCAACTCGACGTCATCTTGACCGAGTTGGCGGAGTCGCAGTAGGATCCTGCGGTTGTCTTCCTCTAACGTGGTCGGTATCCTGTCCCATCGAAAGAGCCACGGTCTATGCGCGGCCTAAAACCAAAAGTACGAACCTAAGCCATACCTCGATTGAATACTTTGCACAAAAAGTACGGGTGGGCCTGTCGCCTCGAACCTAACCTCCAAGACCGTATACTCCAAAGTGTGATCCAGCTCTCCGCCTTCCTCATAGGTCTCCTCTTCGGCAGCTTCCTGAACGTCTGCATCTCCCGCGTCCCCAAAGGCGAATCAATCATCCGCCCCGGTTCGCACTGCCCCCAGTGCGAATCCCCCATCCGCTGGTACGACAATATCCCCCTCCTAAGCTGGCTCATCCTCCGAGGCCGCTGCCGAAACTGCCAGAAATCCATTCCCTTGACCTATCCTGCAGTCGAACTAGCCGTCGCCCTCTGGTTCGCATTTCAGGCAAAACAAATCGCGACGGCACCCTCCAGCACAATCCAAATCCTGGAGATCGTATCGATCGCCATCCTCGGCTTCCTCCTGATCGGCCTAACCGTCATCGACTGGCAGACCTTCACTCTTCCCGACGCCTTCACCCTGACCGGCATCGCCATTGCCCTCTTCATCGTCTGCACGCAAGCCATCTTCTTAGGCCCAACCGAAGACCAGGTCCTCCTCACCAAACACAGCCTCCACCTCACCAGCCCCGGAGGCGTCACCGACAACGGCAATGTCTTCCTCACCGGCCCCGAGAGCCTCATCTTCGGGCGAATCGTCGCCATCATCGGAGCCGCCCTCATCCTCTTGATCATCCGTTGGCTCTACAAAGCCCTCCGCCACCGCGAAGGCATGGGCCTCGGTGACGTCAAACTCCTCGCCATGATCGCCGCCTTCCTCGGATTCTGGCCCTCAATCCTCTCCCTCTTCATCGGAGTCCTGCTGGCCAGCATTTATGGAGCCATTTTGTTGATCCAAGGCAAAGCAAAACGCACCACCAAACTAGCCTTTGGCAGCTTCCTCGCGGTCGGCGGACTCGTATCCGCGCAGTTCGGCGAGCGCATCATCGCGATGTACACAGCGCTCCTCCGATAGCCGCACAAACAAAGCCATTTACTTGACACTTGCCAGCCGCAATCTTAGAGTCGAAGATGGCCATGCAAAGTTACCCCTACATATGGAATTACGTTCCCCTTGTGCTTCAGATCCTTGTGGCACTTGGGCTTGCATGCGGCATGGTGGGAGCTTCCTTTTTCCTGGGCAAGCATAAGAACTCCCGCACCAAAGGCGCCACGTACGAGAGCGGTATGGACCCCATCGGCGACGCCCGTGGACGCTTCTCGGTCCGCTTCTACATGGTCGCCATGCTCTTTATCCTCTTCGATGTGGAAGCTGTCTTTATGCTTCCCTGGGCCGTCATCTTCCGCCGCCTGCCTGGCATCACCGGCTCGCGTATGTTCGGCTTCTACGAGATGCTCGTATATCTCGGTTTCGTAGCCGTCGGCCTCTTCTATGTATGGAAAAAGGGCATCCTCGACTGGGCCAACGACAAGGGAGACCTCTAGTCATGTACGATCCCGCAACAGCCCTTACCGGCACCGAAGCCGTCTTCGCCGCCCATCCTGACAACCCCGCCGTAAAAGCCCTTTCGACCCTCGCCACCGATGCCAAATATGATCGCGCCGAGCTGACGATCACCGTCGCCCGCGAAAACGTCATCGCCGCCTGTCAGGCCGCCCAGCAAGCCGGTTACAACTTCCTCGAAACCGTTACCGCAGTCGACTGGTACCCCTCTGAGCCCCGCTTCCAGGTCACTTATCACATCCTTTCGCACTCGCTGAAGCAGCGCCTGCGCCTCGTCGTCCGACTCAACGGCGAAGACCCTTCCATCGACAGCATCGTCACCGTCTGGCCCTCGGCGAACTTCTACGAGCGCGAAGTCTTCGACCTCTTCGGCGTTCACTTCGGCGGCCATCCCAACCTCCGCCGCATCATGATGCCCGAAGACTGGAACGGGCACCCACTGCGCAAGGACTACCCCGTGGAGGGCTACCGCTAATGGCACCCGTCGCTGCTCCAGATCAGATCAATCCCGGTATCGAAGACGTCATAGCCGACGCCAAGCTCCCCCATCACGGCGACCAGACCATGGTCATCAACATGGGTCCGCAGCACCCCTCGACCCACGGCGTACTCCGCCTCGTAGTCGAGATCGACGGCGAATCCGTCGTCTCGCTCGCCGCCGACATCGGCTACCTGCACACCGGCATCGAGAAGACCTGCGAGGCCAAGTTCTACCAGCAGGTCGTACCTCTGACCGACCGCATCGACTATCTCTGCCCGATGACCAACAACCTCGCCTACTGCCTCGCAGTGGAGAAGTTGCTCGGCCTTGAGATTCCCGAACGCGCCCAATACCTCCGCATCCTGCTCAACGAGCTGACGCGCCTTCAGTCGCACCTCGTCTGGCTCGGCACCCACGCCATGGACATCGGCGCGCTCACCGTCTTCCTCTACTGTTTCCGCGAGCGCGAAGACATCCTCCGCATCTTCGAAAACCTGGCTGGCCAGCGCATGATGACGAGCTACTTCCGCATCGGCGGCCTGTCGCTCGAACCACCTCTCGACTTCTATAAGCAGGTTCAGGACTTCCTGAACATCATGCCCGACCGCATCCAGCAATACGAAAACCTGCTCACCGGCAATCCCATCTGGATCAACCGCCTCAAGGGTGTAGGCTACCTCTCTGCCGCCGATGCAATCGCACTCGGCGTCACCGGCCCACCCCTGCGCGCCTCGGGCGTCGACTGGGACCTTCGCCGCGACATGCCCTACTCGGGCTACGAGAAGTTCCAGTTCAAGGTACCCGTCTCCGATGTAGGCGACGTCTGGGCCCGCTACGTCGTCCGCATGGACGAGATGCGCGAGTCGGTCAAGATCTGCCAGCAGGCGCTCGATGGTCTGCCGGAAGGCCGCATCACTGCGGACGCCCCCAAGATCGTCCTGCCCGACCGCGAGCAGATGAAGACTCAGATGGAATCTCTCATCCATCACTTTAAGATTGTCACCGAAGGTTTTGCTGTTCCAGCAGGAGAGGTCTTCCAGGCCGTCGAATCGCCCCGCGGCGAAATGGGCTACTACGTCGTCTCCGACGGCACCGCCAAACCCTACCGAGTGCATATGCGCAACCCGTCCTACGCGACGCTGCAAGCGCTCGAAACCATGTGTAAAGGCCGCCTGCTCGCCGATGTTGTCGCCGTTATCGGATCGATCGATATCGTTCTTAGGAGAAATTGATCGCTAAGACGAACCAGAATGAAGGAACAATTTAAGTGTTGCTTTTGCGGTCTAGGGATTGATCCGACACCACCAGACGTTGGATCACTGGTTTATTCAACGTGCTTTCAGGGAAACCGATCTATGCAAAGAGATCAACAATTCTGGTGTCACACTGCATGTTTTGAACAACGGCTATACCCAAAGGTCAAAATTTACGTCCTGAACTGGCCTGAGGATTCAAACGAACGCTAACCTCCACACCGAACTTTGGACATCCTGGGCATCGCTGCTTCGCTCCTACGCCGCCGCCCACGGACTTAACAGCCGGCATCACGCAGTCGTCGAAGTCGGCGCAGACGAAATCACTCTCCGCGTAGCAAGCCGCTGGCTTCGCTTCACGCACGAGACGCTTCAAGATAGTGAAGGCAATCAGACCGGCTTCAGCCTTGAGGAAGACGGAACTGTTAAACTGAACGGTATCGCCGAAGAGATGGACCTTGCCGCCGAAAAACTGGCGCGGGAGATGATGCATAGTGAGTGAAATCGCCAACACAATTTTTTCGCCGGAGCTGGCCGCCCGCTTCGACCATCTCGTAACGATCTACCCCCTCAAGCGCTCGGCGCTGGTGCCCATGCTGCTCTACGCGCAGGATGAGGTCGGCTATGTCTCCGACGCGGTCATCACCGAGATCGCCCAGCGCATCGGCATTCTGGAGTTGGACGTACGCAATGTGCTTTCGTACTACTCCATGCTGCGTACCAAGCCAGCGGGCAAGTACAACGTGCAGGTCTGCACCAACATCTCCTGCATGCTGCGCGGTGGCTACGAGATCCTAGACCATTGCAAGGCCAAGCTCGGCATCGGCCACAAGGGAGTCACTCCCGATGGCACCTTCTCGCTAGAAGAGGTCGAGTGCATCGGCGCCTGCTGCTGGGCCCCGGCCATGCAGGTCAACTACGACTTCCACGACAATCTCACCACCATCAAGGTCGATGAGATCCTCGAAACCTACCGCAACGGCCAGGGAAAGGACGTGAAGTAGATGCCTACCCTCGTCTCTCATCCGGATGAAGTCAAAGTTGTCTCCCGCCGCTTCGGCACGGGCGCAGCCAACATCGACAAGTACCTCGAACTCGATGGCTACAAGGCCGTTCAGCAGGCCATCGCTGAGGGCCCCGAGTGGATCATCAACACGATGAAGACCAGCGGCCTCCGCGGACGCGGGGGAGCCGGCTTCCCCACCGGTCTGAAGTGGTCGTTCGTGCCTAAGCAAGCCGAGAAGCCCAAGTACGTTCTGGTCAACGGAGATGAGTCCGAGCCCGGCACCTGCAAAGACCACGTCATCTTCCTCGAAGACCCGCACGCCGTCATCGAAGGCACCATGATCGCCGGCCTCGCCATCGGCTCGAAGCTCGGCTTCATCTACCTGCGCGGCGAGTACCGCTATCTCCTCAAGATCGTCGAAAAAGCCGTCGCCGATGCCTACGCCAAAGGCTTCCTCGGCAAAAACATCTTCGGCACAGGCGTCGACTTCGACATCGTCACCCAGACCGGCGCAGGAGCCTACGAGGTCGGCGAAGAATCCGCCCTCATGGAGTCGCTCGAAGGCAAGCGCGGCGTCCCTCGCATCAAGCCGCCCTTCCCTGCCGTCGTCGGCCTCTACGGCGGCCCTACAGTTATCAACAACGCCGAGACCATCGCCAACGCCCCGCACATTCTCCTGATGGGCGGCGAGGCCTACGCCAAGCTCGGCAGCGAACGCAACGGCGGCACGCGTCTCTTCGGCATCAGCGGCCACGTCGAGCGCCCCGGCGTCTATGAGTTGCCCATGGGCTACTCCCTCCGCAAGGCCATCTACGACGTAGCCGGTGGCATCAAGGACGGCAAGAAACTCAAAGCAGTCGTCCCCGGCGGCTCATCCTGCCCCGTTCTCACCGCAGACGAGATCGACGTCGGCCTCGACTTCGACCAGATGGGCAAGGCCGGAACCATGCTCGGCTCGGGCGGCATCGTCGTGCTCGACGAAACCGTCTCGATCGTCGAGTTCGCCCTGCGCACCATCGCCTTCTACCAGCACGAGTCCTGCGGCTGGTGCATCCCCTGCCGCGAGGGTACGGACTGGATCAAGAAGACTCTCACCCGCGTCTACAACGGCGGCGGCTCGAAGAAGGACGTCGACAACGTCCAGTACCTCGCCGAAAACATGCTGGGCCGCACCTTCTGCCCGCTCGGTGACGCCGCTGCGATGCCCACCATCGGCTTCGTCAAGAAGTTCCGCAAAGAATTTGAAGACTACATAGAAGGCCACAAGGCCGGAACCCCCATCATCACCGTGCAGGAACTTGTGGGGGCAGGACACTAAGCCATGCCAGACGTAAAATTCACCGTAGACGGCAAACAACTCACCGCCCCCGCCGGCACGTTGCTCATCGACGCCTGCAAATCCGCCGGCATCGAGATTCCTGCCTTCTGCTACTACCCCGGCCTCTCGCTTCAGGCAGCCTGCCGCATGTGCGTCGTCCGCATCGAGAAGATGCCGAAGCTCCAGACCGCCTGCACCACCCCGGTCACCGAAGGCATGGTCGTCCAGACCGAGACCCCCGAGATCGCCCAGGCCCGCAAAGCCACCCTCCAACTGCTTCTCGGCAACCACCCCCTCGACTGCCCCGTCTGCGACGCCGGTGGCGAGTGCGAGCTGCAGGACATGACCTTCAAGTACGGCGCCGCCGAAAGCTTCTACGCCGAGCCCAAGAACCACCGCGAAGAGCAGAAGTGGTCACCGGTCGTCTACTTCGATCGCCCCCGCTGCATCCTCTGCTACCGCTGCGTCCGCATGTGCGGCGAAGGCATGGACGTCTTCGCCCTCGGCATCCAAAATCGCGGCTCGTCCTCAGTCATCGCCCCCAACGTCCCCGCCGACTTATCCCCCGACCACCTCGCACACGTCGACTGTGAGCAGTGCGGCATGTGTATCGATGCATGCCCGGTAGGCGCTCTCACCAGCGGAACTTATCGCTACAAGACACGCCCCTGGGAGATGAACCACGTCGCCTCCATCTGCACCCACTGCGGCGATGGCTGCAAGACCACCCTCGGCGTTCGCTCGACCTCCGACGGCAGCGAGATCGTTCGCGGCGACAACCGCGACAAGTCCGGCATCAACGGCGACTTCCTCTGCAACAAGGGCCGCTATGCCTTCGACTTCGCCAACCACACCGACCGCATCACCCAGCCACTCATCCGCCAGCCCAACGGCGAGCTCAAGCCCGTCTCCTGGGAAGAGGCCTTCGATTACGTCGGCAAGAACCTCCGCGAACTCCGTGACACACGCGGCGGCAAGAGCATCGGTGTCATCGGCTCCAACCGCACGACGAACGAAGAGTCCTACCTCCTCCAGAAGTTCGCCCGCACGGTCCTCGGCACCAACAACATCGACCACCACCGCACGGCCGACTACGTCACCTTCGCCCAGGCTCTCGCCGGAACCAAAGGCCGCACCGCTTCCCTGCGTGACACTCAAACCGCGCCGGCCATCATGATCCTTGGCGGCGACCCCACGAATCAGGCACCAGGCACCGCGTGGAATATTCGCACCAACGTCCGCAATAACCGCGCCCGACTCTACGTCGCCAACTCCGACGAGATCAAGCTTCGTCGTCAGGCGCGAGCCTTCGCGCACATCGCTCCCTTCAGCTACGGCGCGCTCGCCAGCTTCATCGCCGGAGACGATACCGCCGTCGACGCCCTGACTCACTCCGGCGCAGACGCGGCCTCGTTCCACAGCTTCCGCGAAGCCGTCCGCGCCGAGGAGAGCCTCGTCGTCCTCATCGGCTCCGAGATTCGCGGTGCAGATCTGAAGCGTCTCCTTTCCTTCGGCCTCACCTTGCCGAACCGAAAGTTCGCTCTGCTCTCCGACTACGTCAACTCGCACGGAGCTGCGGATATGGGCCTGCTGCCCGACATGCTTCCCGGCTATACTCCGGTCACGGCCTCCGAGGCTTTCGCAGAGTACAACGCCCCCGCCACTCCCGGTCTCGATCTGCTCGAGATCTTTGACGCTGCAGGCCGAGGGGAGATCTCAGCCCTCTATGTCGTAGGCTCCAATCCCATTGCCCGCTACAGCGTCGATCCTTCAGTTCTCCAGGACACCTTCCTCGTCGTGCAGGACATGTTCCTCACCGAGACAGCGGCCTACGCCGACGTTATCCTTCCCGCCGCTAACCTCTACGAGAAGTCCGGCTCCGTCACCAACAGCTACGGTGACCTCCAGCAGGTCAACAAAGCCGGTGACCGCGCCGGTGTCCGCACCGACTTCGAGATGATCGTCCGCATCGCCGACAAGATGGGCGCCGATGTCCGCACTCTCGTCCCCTTCGGCAAAGGCCTCCGCGCTGACATGGGTCAGTCCCGCGGCGCACAGTCCGGCGAAGCCGACCGCCACGCCGTCTGGCTCACAGCCAACAATCTCGAGCCCAAGCTCAGCCCCTTCGACCCCTACGCCATCCTCGACGAGATCCAGCGCCTGGTCCCCGGCTACAATCTTCTTCGTCTTCAACTCCTCAGCGGCAACGACCAGCACCTCGAACCCGCTGCGCCAGCGGGGCTTGTGCAGATCGGAACCCAGACAGCCCGCCGCGACCTGGTCCTTCCAGCCAACGACACTCTCTTTACCTCAGGAACGCTTGGCCGCTACTCCGCCATGCTTAACGATGTTCAGCAATTCCAGGCCAACGAACCCCTGATACAAATTGAAGCCGCAGGGGACTAAACTGCCTTCGCCATCAAGAACACGAGAACTGAGAACCGATAACTGATACCCGAGAACGGATAATCGTGAGCCACCTGACACCATTCCAGACATTCCTCCTGCTCAGCATCCTCAAGGTCGTAGTCGTCCTCGTCATCACCCTGACGGCGGTCGCCTACACGGTGCTGCTGGAGCGCAAAGTCCTCGGCCGCATCCAGAACCGCTGGGGCCCCTCACGCGTCGGCCCCTTCGGCCTGCTGCAGCCCCTCGTCGACGGCGCCAAGCTCTTCCTTAAAGAAGACCTTCTTCCCCTTGCCGCCGAGCGCCCGCTCTTCATCATCGCGCCCATCATCGCGCTTGCCTGCTCGCTCATCTCCATCGCCGTCGTCCCCTTCGGCCAGGTCCAGCATGTCGTCGTCAATGGTGTCGCGGTCGATGTCTTCAACATCGCCGACCTCAACATCGGACTCCTGGTCATCCTCGGTATCACCTCCATCGGCGTCTACGGTATCGCGCTCTCCGGCTGGTCGTCGAACAACAAGTTCGCGCTCCTCGGCTCGCTCCGCGCCACCTCGCAGATGATCAGCTACGAGCTCGCCCTCGGCCTCTCGCTGGTCGGCGTCGTCCTCCGCGCCCAGTCCCTCAGCCTGCGCGACATCGTCAACAGCCAGTCCGCCCACGGAGCACTCTCCTGGAACTGTCTTCGGCGGCCTGCAGTTCGTCGGTCTTCTTCGTCTACCTGCTCGCGGCCTATGCCGAGACCAACCGGGCCCCCTTCGACCTCCCCGAGGCCGAATCCGAGCTAATCGCCGGCTACCACACCGAGTACAGCTCCATGAAGTTCGCCATGTTCTTCATGGCCGAGTACGCCAACATGATCACCGTCAGCTGCGTCGCCACCCTCCTCTTCTTCGGTGGAGCGTCCAGCCCCTTCGGCAACCTCTTCCCGGCCATCGGCGGCCCTATCATTGCCGCAATCCTGCCCATCTTCTGGTTCGTCGTCAAAGTCTTCGCATTCCTTTTGCTCTACATCTGGGTCCGCGGTACCACTCCACGCTTCCGTTACGACCAACTCATGGCATTCGGTTGGAAGTTCCTGCTCCCTCTGTCCATAGCCAATATCATCGTCACCAGCCTCATCTTTGCCCTGCGCGGATAGCCGCACGGCAAGCTGTTTTACAATCAGCAGATAGCCCGTAACATCTGCTCCGTTTCAAACGAGATCGAAGAAGGACTCATCGGATCATCATGCAACTGGCACTCTTCATCATCTTTGGCGCGCTGGCGGTCTTAGGAGCACTCAACTTCCTATTCCAACGCCATCCCATCAACAGCGCCCTTTCGCTGGTCGTCGTCATGATGTCGCTGGCCGTCCTCTACTGGTCGCTCGGGGCAGAGTTCCTCGCCGCCGCCCAGGTCATCGTCTACTCCGGCGCCATCATGGTGCTCTTCGTCTTCATTGTCATGCTGCTCAACGCCGGCGAAGAAGAACGAACTACCGGCAGCCGAGCCGCATATATCGCCGGTAGTACCCGGAGCCGCCGCCATCTTCTGCCTGCTCAGCTTCGTCTTCCTCTCAGAAGGCAAGGCCCTAGGAACTGCCAATCTCGGCGGTCATCTCAATCATGCCGTCAGCAACATCTCCGAGCTCAGCGCAGTCCTCTTCACCAAACTCCTTCTGCCCTTCGAGGTCACCTCGATCCTGATCCTCATAGCCATCCTCGGAGCCGTCGTGCTCGCGCGAAAGGAGGAGTAAGGGATGATCTCTTTTTGGCACACCTCTCACTACTTCCTCGCGGTCTTCATAGGGGCGATATTTGGGATAATTTCGTCGAGATATCTTGGGAAGCGTTGGAAGCGGAGGAACTCATAACATGGTTCCCATCTCCTACTACCTCGTCCTCGCCGCCATCCTCTTCTCCGTCGGAGTCGCCTCGTTCCTCATCAAACGCAACATCATCACCGTCTTCATGTCGATCGAGCTGATGCTCAACGCCGTCAACCTGACCTTCGTCGCCTTCGCGCACATGTGGCACCAGGTCTCCGGACAGATCTTCGTCTTCTTTGTCATGTTCGTCGCCGCCGCGGAGGCCGCAGTTGGCCTCGCCATCATCATTGCTATCTTCCGTACACGCCAGACCCTGAACGTAGATCAGGTCAACCTGATGAAACTTTGAGATTCGAGAAATATTGATGCCCGCTTCTTATCTCTGGCTGATCCCGCTGCTTCCTTTCGCCGGCTTCCTCATCAACGGAATCCTGGGCCGTAAGTTTCCGCGCGCCCTCGTCACCGCGGTCGCACTCATCTGCACCGCCATCCCCGCCCTCCTCGTGGCATGGCTCTGGATCAACCTCACAGCCCCCGGCGCTCCCGAGGTCGTGAACCTCATCGGAAGCCCCTGGATCTCCATCAGCGGCTTCGAGGTCGACTTCTCCCTCACGATCGACCACCTTACCCTCATCATGCTCGGCGTGGTCACTGGCGTTGGCTTCCTCATTCACCTTTACTCCGTCGGATACATGGCGCACGAAGAAGGCTACTGGCGTTTCTTCGCCTACCTCAACCTCTTCATGTTCTTCATGTCCATCCTCGTCCTCGCCGATAGCTTCCTTCTGCTCTTCGTCGGCTGGGAGGGCGTCGGCCTCGCCTCCTATCTCCTCATCGGCTTCTACTTCAAGAAGGACTCGGCCGCCAACGCCGGCAAGAAAGCCTTCATCGTCAACCGCATCGGCGACTTCGGCTTCCTGCTCGCCATGTTCCTGATCGTCGCCAACTTCGGCTCGCTCAACTTCGCGCACGTCTTCTCCAGCATCAGCGCCAATCCCGATTGGCATGGCGGCGTCCTCACAGCCATCGCCCTTCTGCTCGTCGTCGGAGCAGCCGGTAAATCAGCGCAGATCCCTCTCTACGTCTGGCTCCCCGACGCCATGGAAGGCCCCACCCCCGTCTCCGCCCTCATTCACGCGGCGACGATGGTCACAGCCGGCGTCTACATGGTTGCGCGCTGCCACGCGATCTTCAACCGATCCCCCTACGCCCTCGGCGTCGTTGCCATCATCGGCGCAGCCACAGCCATCTTCGCCGCCTGCATCGGCCTCGTCCAGCACGACATCAAGCGCGTCCTCGCCTACTCCACCGTCTCCCAGCTCGGCTACATGTTCCTGGCTTGCGGCGTCGGAGCCTACACCTCCGGAATCTTCCACCTGATGACGCACGCCTTCTTCAAGGCGCTGCTCTTCCTCGCTGCTGGCTCTGTCATCCACGCTCTGTCAGGCGAGCAGGACATGCGCAACATGGGCGGCCTCCGCAAGCGCATCCCCATCACATTCTGGACCATGACGATGGGCGTCCTCGCCATCTCTGGCATTCCACCGCTGGCAGGCTTCTTCTCCAAGGACGAGATTCTCTTCCGCGCCTTCGTCTCACCCAACCCACTCGGTAAGCTCCTCTGGTTCGTCGGTCTCGTCACCGCAGGCATGACCTCCTTCTACATGTTCCGCCTCTGGTTCAAGACCTTCTTCGGCCCCGAGCGCTTCGATGAGCACGCTCACGACCACGATGCCGCTCACTCGCACGGCGTCCATGAATCCCCGTGGATCATGCTCTTCCCTCTCGTCGTCCTCGCCATCCTCTCGGTCATCGGCGGATGGGTCGGCATTCCCATCGCCTTTGGAGGACACAACGAGGCGGAGCATTTTCTCGAGCCGGTCTTCGCCTCAGTTGCCGCTGAAACAACGACCAGCATTACAAGCCATGGACTGGAATTCGGCCTGGCCGCAATCTCAGTCCTCACCGCTGCCCTCGGCTTCTTCGTCGCCTACGTCTTCTACTACAAGAAGCCCGGCACAGCCTCAGCACTCGCAAAGAAGTCCCCGGCTCTCTACCGCCTCGTCGAAAACAAGTTCTACATCGACGAGATCTACTCTGCCATCATCGTCACTCCACTCCTCATGTTCACCCGCATCTTCCTTGGCGGCCTCGTCGACAGTGTCCTCGTCAACGGCTCTGCCAAAGCAGCCGGAGCAACCACCCGAGGTCTCAGCGGCCTCACGAGCCGCATTCAGTCCGGAAACATTCGCTCCTACGCCGGCTGGCTGGCACTAGGAGCCGCAGCAGTCCTGATCGTCATGATCTTTGGTCACTCATTCTGGATGCACTAAAGCATCCGCCGTTGTACCAGTAGTAGCTGTTGTTAATCATCCTGTAGTTGCTGTTGTTAGTTTTTTAGGTCGTCATCCTGAGCGCAGCGAAGGATCCCTGTATTTCGTCTTGGCTTTTGCCGTTCGCTTGTTCTTGATTTGTAGCTTTTGTTTTTCGCACCACGCACTTGTACCACCGAAAAATTCAAATGAATATCGACCACTCCATCCTGACCCTCATCACCTTCGCCCCGCTCGCGGGCGCGGTCCTCCTGGCGCTCCTGCCGGACAACGCCAAGTTGATGAAGTGGGGCGCGCTCGCCGTGACCCTCGTCACCTTCCTGCTCACCCTGCATCTGCCCTCCCACTACGCTGCAGGAGCCCCCGCCGGAACCTTCCAGTTCGAGCAGAATGTCTCCTGGATCTCCAGCCCCGCCATCCGTTACCACCTCGGCGTCGATGGCCTCTCCATGTGGCTCGTCGTACTCACTGGTTTCCTCGCCCCGCTCGGCGTCCTAGCCTCCTGGCGTGTCATCAGCGCCCGCAGGAAGCTCTTCTACGTTCTCTTCCTTCTCCTTCAGGTCGCGATGTACGGTGTCTTCGTCTCGCTCGACCTCTTCCTCTACTACGCCTTCTGGGAGCTCTCTCTTGTCCCGATGGTCCTGCTCATCGCCACCTTCGGCCGCACCGAAAACCGCCGCCGCGCCGCCATCAAGTACTTCCTCTACACCTTCATCCCTTCGGCCATTCTGCTCGTAGCGATGGTCTGGCTCTACGCCCGCACCGGCACCTTCGACATGCCCACCCTCTCGGCACTCGCCGCAACCCACAGCATCACGACGAACCCCACCGCCCTCTGGCTGGCCTCGCTGGCCTTCCTCGCGGCATTCGCCGTCAAAGTCCCCATCTTCCCACTGCACGGCTGGCTCTCCGACGCCGTCGCCGAAGCTCCCACCGCCGCCGTCATGGTCCTCGCCGGCAAACTCGGCCTCTACTCCATCCTGCGCTTCTCCTTCGGCATCTTCCCCGATCAGTCCCGCCAGATCGCCCCGTGCCTCATTGCGCTCGGAGCCATCGGCATCGTCTACGGCGCGCTGCTCGCCCTCGTCCAGAAGGACCTCAAGCGTCTCGCCGCCTACGCCACCCTCGGCCATGTCAGCGTAGTCATCCTCGGTATCTTCTCCTTCACCATCTCCGGCCTTGATGGCGGCATCTTCCAGACCCTCAACGAGGGCCTCGGTGGAGCAGCCCTCTTCCTCCTCCTCGGCTTCCTCTACGAGCGCTACGGCACCTACGACATCCGCGAGTACGGCGGCCTCGCCGCACAGCTCCCTTGGATGGTGACCCTCTTCGTCATCACCACTCTCTCCGTCGTCGGCCTACCCATGCTCAACGGCTTCGTCGGCGAATTCCTGGTCCTCTCCGGCTCCATGCAATCGCTTGTCGCGCATCACATCGGCTGGACGGTCCTCGGCACCACCGGCGTCATCCTCACCGCCTCCTACATGCTCTGGATGATCCAACGCGTCTTCTACGGCGACCTGGGCCTCAAGCCCTCCACCGTCATCGCCCCTGACCTCAACGCCCGCGAACATGCCGCCCTCTGGCCTCTCATAGCGCTCTTCCTGCTGATGGGCCTCGGCTCTCCCTACTGGATGCAGACCATCGACACAGCAGGCGTCAGGCTGGCTCAACCGGCGCAGACGGAACCGGCAGCCGAAACCTCAGCAACACCCGTATCGACCGTAGAAGGAGGTCAGCGCTAATGCCGGGCCTATCGCTCAACATCCTCGCCCTCCTCCCCGAGATCATCCTCGTTCTCACCGGCATTTTCATCATGCTGGCCGAGCCCTGCCTCAAACCCACCAGTTCGCGCAAGCCTCTCGGCTGGATCGCCATCGCCGGAACCGCTGCCGCAGGCATCGCCAGCTACTTCCAGGTCCAGCTCGGCACCTTGCACGCCTTCTCCAACACCATCCAGGTCGACGCCTTCTCCGCGTTCTTCCACATGCTCATCGCCGCCGTAGTCCTCGCCACCCTCCTCGGGTCGCTCGACTACTTCGAAGGTAACGCCACCCACGCAGGCGAGTACTTCGCCCTCATCCTCTTTGGCGCCACCGGCATGATGTTCATGACCTGCTCGGTCGAACTTCTCATGGTCTTCATCGGCCTCGAGATCTCCTCCATCTCCACCTACATCCTCGCCGGCTTCCGCAAGGGTCAGGCCACGGCCTCCGAGTCATCCATCAAGTACTTCCTCCTCGGCTCCTTCGCCACCGCCTTCTTCCTCTACGGCATCGCCCTGGCCTTCGGAGCCACCGGGTCCACTAACATCTACGCCATCGCCCACGGCCTCGAAAACACGGCAACCCCGACACTCGCCTTCACCGCTCTGGCCCTCCTCATCATCGGCCTCGGCTTCAAGGTCTCCGCCGCTCCCTTCCACGTCTGGACGCCCGACGTCTACCAGGGAGCCCCGACTCCAGTGGTCGGCCTCATGTCCACCGCACCCAAGGCGGCCGCTTTCGCCGTCCTGATCCGCATCACCTTCACCACCTTCCCCACCTTCCAGCACCGCTGGTCGGTCCTCATGTGGATCCTCGCCGTGCTCTCAATGACCATCGGCAACCTCGGCGCTCTGCTCCAGCGCGACGTCAAGCGCATGCTCGCCTATTCGAGCATCGCCCACGCCGGCTACCTCCTCGTCGCCTTCACCGCATTCCCACTCGACGGCATCGCCGCAGCCTGCTTCTACACCGCCGCCTACGCCGCCATGAACGTCGGTGCCTTCGCTGTCATCACCCAGGTCTCCGGCTACAACGAGACCGCCCGCACCGCCGACGACTACACCGGCCTCGCTCTCAAGCGTCCCATCCTCGCCGGGCTGTTTGCCTTCTTCCTGCTTTCGCTCATCGGAATCCCCTTCACCGGAGGCTTCTTCGGCAAGTTCTACGTCTTCTCCGCCGCCATCAACTCCGGTCACGTCTGGCTTACGGTCATCGGTCTGCTCAACAGCGGCGTAGCCTGCTTCTACTACCTCCGCCTGCTCTCGGCGATCTATAGCCGCCCCACCACGGAGAGCACCCACATCAGCAGCCGCCCCGTCAGCGTCCCGGCAGGCATCGGACTCACCCTCGCCGCCCTCTCCACGCTCATCCTCGGCATCCTCCCCGACTACGCGCTCCGGCTGGCCCAATACGCCAGCAGTACAACGCGCATCGAGCAGGCCCGCCAGCAGTGCGTAAATCACCCGCAAGACTGCCACATCGAACCAGACGCCGACATCCACTAATCACCGTACTTCGGCGTCAGTCCGAAATGGAGCCGAAGGCGTAACGATGATTTAAAAGGATCAAGACGAGATAAAACGAATCGATCAGAAACGACCGGGTTGTTTTACTCTTATCCGTTTTTATCCTCTTTATCATCGTTACGCTGTTTTGTTCTAACCGGATTTACGACCTCTAATCCACCCCAAAACAGAAAAGCCCCCGCCGAAGCGGAGGCCCTTCCACATCCAAATCCCTGAAGCTTACTGAACCTTCAGGAAGATGATGACGAACGTAAACAGCGCGAGCGACTCGATGAACGCGAGGCCGAGAATCAGGAAGATAAAGATTCCAGGACGAGCGCCCGGGTTACGCGCCAGAGCCTCAGTTGCCGAGGCCGTCGCCTTACCTTGACCCAATACCGCAAAGACCAGCGGCCAGAGCCATGCCCAGACCGGCAGCCAGTGGAACCCACTGAGCTCCGGGGCTAGGAGTGCCCTGCGCAAAAGCCGGCGTTGCAAGCAGCATCGCGGCCAACGACATAAACAGATATTGCAGCTTCTTCATGTATTACTCCGTCTCCCGTCAGATACGCCGCCAGTGGGTGGTTGATGCTCACCGTGCTGGCACCCTCACGCTGTACGACGTTGTTGCTACCGCGAAGAGGGAGCCCCTTCGCAGCAAACCTAAAGTCTTTATCCGCGACCATCCGCGGTCGGCCCAAATCTCTAATACGCCCGCGCACTTCAGCGTTTTTGCTTCTGAGGTAGGCCTGGGCTTTAGCCCAGGCACTCTCGTACGCCGATAAAGCGGGATGGTAGCCCAATGCCTTAGCTTTGGGTCTCCCTGGGGTATGCCTTCTATCCCAGCCCAAATCTCTAGTGGTCGTGCGCCACAGCCAGTGACAGATAAATCGCCGCCAGCAGAAAGAACACATAAGCCTGAATCACAGCCACACCAAGGTGCAGCCCCAGGAACACCAGCGGAATTCCAATCGGCACCAGCGAAAAGAACGCCAGCGTCAACAGGTCACCCGCAAACATATTCGCGTAAAGTCGAACCGACAGTGAGAGCACACGCGCGCAGTGCGAGATGATCTCGATCGGCAGCAGCAGCGGATACAGCCACCACACCGGTCCCAGGAACTGCTTGATGTAAGCCGCCCCATTCGAACGTATGCCATGGTAGTGGTAGTAGATAAACGTAACCAGCGCGAAGCCCAGCGGCACCACGACATTCGCCGTCGGCGACTCCAGCCCAGGAACCAGCCCAAGCAGATTGCTCAACAGAATGAACAGAAACAGCGCCGTCAGGTAGCTGACAAACCGCTCTGAACCGTGCCCGATGATCTGCTCGCCCTGATCGACCACAAACTCATTCGTCATCTCGGCCAGATGCTGCACGCCGTTCGGCTTCTCGACGCTAAGCGTCAGCCGCACCACAACGAAGTAAGCCACGAGCACGGCAAACACCAGCAGCTCCATCGCAAAGGCATTCGAAATCGGAGCCTCAGGAAACTTCGGCTGCACATGCACAGCCCGCAGCAGCGCCGTCACGGGCGCAGCAAAGTGGGCGTTCAAAAATTGGGTAAATAAAGTCTGTGTCAACATATAAATTTCAGTCGAATCTGGCCCGAACACCGGTCTAAACCGTCCACGCCTTCATCAGCCTCAAACCCTCCACTGAGAGTGCAAACACTCCCAGCGCAAGGCCTCCAGCCAGCGCATAGACCGATCCGTTCAGTACCTTAAGGCTAACATAAAGCAGCACAACCGTAAGCCCCAGCCGTACGAAGAATCCCAGCAAAACCATCCCCATCGGCCGAGCCTTCGCCCCGCCATCCATCCGAACCATCACCGCGGTCATCAGCCGCAGCCACTCATACAGCCCCGACCCCGAAATAGCCGACCCAACCAGCAGCAGCACCGCACTCTGCCACCCCAGCTTCCACCACAGTACCGGAGCCACCACCACCGTCACCACCACCAGCAGCCGCAGCGCCCGCATGGATCGTCCGCTTGAAATCCTCGTCGCTGAAGCTTTCCATCGCCCGCATCAACGATCCCTCTTCAAAAACCGCGAAGCCGTCAAAAATATCTGCATAAACCCGGCTGCAGCCCCCAGCAAAATCCCCACAATCCCCATCCAGTTCTGGTGAAAATGCCTATCCAACCAGGCCCCAATCAGCCACCCGATCACGCACCCCGCCGGCAGCGCAATCGCCAGCTGAATCATAGACTCAGCCTTTACCACCTCGCCCAGCGCCTTGCCCTTCTTGTTCCCCGCCCCATCATCGGCCATAGCCCTCTATTACATCACGACGATCCCACCTCGGCTTACACTGACAAAAACCGACAAAACCAAAACCCCAAAAAACCAATCTAAGCACTTGCCTTTCATCCGTGTTCATCCGCATTTATCCGCGGTCGCCCGCCCGCTATACTGGAACCTCAATCACATCAGCCAAAAGGAAAAACCCGTGTTCGAGTCCGAGTTTGAGCAAAACCTCTACGCCCTCCGCCGCGACAAGCTGAAACAGATCGCCGCCCTCGGACAGGAAGCCGGTTTATCCGAGGCCCAGGCCACCTACCCCAACTGCTACTCCACCAGCCACACCATCCCCGAGCTCCGCACCGCATTCGACTCCCTCACCGCCGAAGAGCTTGAGCACGCTCCCACCCCCATCACCGTCCGCATCGCCGGACGCATCATGGCCATCCGCGTCCAGGGCAAGGCTGGCTTCGCCCAGCTCCAGCAGGGCGGCCAGCGCATGCAGATCTACGTCCGTAAGGACGACGTCGGCGAAAACGCCTTCGCCCTCTACAAACTCCTCGATCTCGGCGACCACATCGGCGTCATCGGCCATCTCTTCCGCACCCGCACCGGCGAACTCACCATCCACGTCAGCAAGCTAACGTTCCTCAGTAAAGCTCTCCTCGCCCTGCCCGACAAGTACCACGGCCTCGCCGACACCGAGCTCCGCTACCGCCAGCGCTACGTCGACCTCTTCATGAACACCGGCACCCTCAAGCCCGCCACTCCCCCACCCACGGAAGCGACTACTCCTAAAGAAACCGTCATCCTGAGCGAAGCGCGCAGCGCGGAGTCGAAGGACCCCGAAGGTGCTGACCCCGCCACAACCGCCGATGCCCTTTCAGCCACGGACACCCCGGAGCTCTCCGAGCCCGAGTCCCGCAACGTCCGCGAGGTCTTCGTCAAGCGCGCAGCCATTCTCCGCGCCATCCGCTACTTCTTCGACCACCGCGGCTACCTCGAAGTCGAAACCCCCATGATGCAGCAGATCGCCGGAGGAGCCGCAGCCCGGCCCTTCACCACGCACCACAACGAGCTCGACATCGACCTCTACCTCCGCATCGCCCCCGAGCTCTACCTAAAGCGCCTCGTCGTCGGAGGCCTCGACCGCGTCTACGAGATCAACCGCAACTTCCGCAACGAAGGCGTCAGCACCCGCCACAACCCCGAGTTCACCATGCTCGAGTTCTACCAGGCCTACGCCAACTACCACGACCTCATGCGCCTCACCGAAGAGCTCATCATCGACGTCGCCTGCCAGGTCAACAAATCCACCATCACCCACTTCAACGGCAACGAGATCGACCTCGCCAAATGGACCAAGCTCTCCATGCGCGAAGCCATCATCAAGTTCTGGCCCGAGGAGTTCGGACACAGGCGCATGAACCATCCTCTGCAGACGAGATATCCGCCTGACTCGAAGGACGCGCATACATCGCGACTCGTCCATGCAGACGCCGTGCCGCGTGACGATCGGCAGTACATTCGCGTGAATACGAATTCACCCCGTGCAGCGAACCCATGGCGTCCGTAGGCAAAGCTATCGCCGCCATCTTCGAAACCGTAGCCGAACCCCACCTCATCCAGCCCACGATCATCTACGACTTCCCCCTCGCCGTCAGCCCGCTCTCCAAGAAAAAGCCCGACGAACCCGACTGGGTCGAGCGCTTCGAGTTCTACATCGGAGGCTTCGAAGTAGGCAACGCCTTCTCCGAGCTCAACGACCCCGAAGACCAGCGCCAGCGCTTCCTCGACCAGCTCGACCAGAAGGAAAAGGGCGACGACGAAGCCCACCAGATGGACGAAGACTACGTCCGAGCCCTCGGCTACGGCCTCCCTCCCACTGCAGGCGAAGGCATCGGCATCGACCGCCTCACCATGCTCCTCACCAACTCACGCTCCATCCGCGACGTAATCCTCTTCCCCCTCATGCGCCCGCAGCAAAAGTCCACCGACCAGATCGCCGCCAAACAAGCCCAACCCCACGGAGAATCCGCCGAATAATCACCCACAGTCATTCCGAGCGCAGCGCATTACCTCAGAACCGATGCAGTCTCATCGCATTACCTCAGAACCGGGTGCCCCATTCATGCAGTCTCATCGCATGAGTGGGCCATCGTGCGAAGCACGATCCGTCCTTCCCTCAACCCCCCCAACTCCCTCATTACGAGTGCACATAGGCCAGCACAGCCCTCACCGCCTCCGCCTTCGCATCCGCAAGCGACATCCCAGGCGGTCGTCGAAACAACGCGCCATGCGACAGCGACTCAACCATATGCGTAACCACGAACACAAGCTTGTTGAGATCGCGCCCCTTCTTCAGCTCCTGCGCTCGCGATGAAATAGCCAGCAAAAATGCGCCATGCAAACGCACCGCGAAGTCCCGCGTCCCATCTGCCCTATGCGGAACCTCCGTCGCCAGCAGCCCATAAAGCTCCATGTCGCTCGTATGGGCGTCAATCATCCCCTCAATCATCGCGCCCATAAGAACTTCGAGAGACGATCCGGCATGTTCAATCAGCTTGCCCTGCACCATGCGATCGATCTCCTCGATATGCCTCTGATGCAGTGCCACAAAGATTGATCTCTTATTCGGAAAATACTGATAAACAGAGCCGATACTCACTCCCGCAACCTCTGCAACGCGATTGGTCGTAACGGCCTGAACACCCTCCCGTTTCAGCACTCGCACGACAGCATCCAGCACCGCATCCACCGTCTGACGAGAGCGGAGTTGCTTCGGCCTTCGACGGGCTGAACCCTTCGTGGATCTGAGCGCCATACGAGCAGTCTAGATAAAACATGAGCAAATGTATAACTTTTTCCCTTATGTCTTTTACTCTCAATCAATAAGCAAACACGGCCAAAGCGAGTAGACATGGAGAACTCTCCGGTCTTAGTCTTGTTCTAAATATGTGAGCAATCCTACATATTTTGCTCACTATAGAGGAGAGAAGAAGATGACATATCTCATTACCGGTGCGACCGGGGATGTAGGGTCGAAAGTGGTCGAACTTCTGATTCATCGCGGCTATCGACCACGAGTATTCGTAAGGGACGCAGAGAAGGCGCGCTCACGCTTTGGGAACCGCGTCGATATCTTCGTCGGAGACCTCGCCGACACCAAAGCTCTGCGCACCGCTCTCGAAGATGTCGACAGCCTCTTTCTCGTCAACAGCGGCCCCGAGATCCCTGTACGAGACGAACTCGCAGCAAACGCCGCAAAAGCCGCCGGCGTCCGCCACCTGGTCAAGCTCTCTTCCATGGACGTCCAGCAAGGGCTAGCCATCGGAGCATGGCACGAGCGAGGCGAAGCAGCGATCCGCGCCAGCGGAATACCATTCACCTTCGTGCAGCCGACAGGCTTCATGTCGAACCTGCTCGCCTGGGCCACTTCCATCAAGACCGAAGGCGTCGTTCGTTCATCCACCGGCGACGGCAGAAGAGCCTTCATCCACTCCAACGATATCGCCGCCGTCGCCACAGAGGCACTCACTACGTGCACCTATGTCGGAGAGCCCATACCGATCACCGGCCCCGAAGCCCTCACCTTCGCCGAAGTAACATCCAAAATCGCAACCGCAATCGGAAAGCAACTCCGGTTCCAACCCATCACCGACGACGAAGCACGCCAACGCTACTCTGCCGTCAGTACCTCAACGGAAGAAACGGAAGCCCACGTAGCACTATGGCACGCCATTCGCGAAGGTCGTCTGGCAACCGTCACCTGCAACGTCGAACGTATTCTCGGTCGAAAACCAATCTCGTTGGATCGATGGATAATTGAGAACGCTGCAGCATTTCAATAACTCATCGCATGGACTACGAACTGACATCCGAGGCGGAATCCAGGTACTTGATAAGCAGTACTTCGTTACCGATCTCACTGTAGATCAACTCGTCCACAGTGCCGGCAGCCAGAAGAAGACCGTATCCCCCAGGACGCATTCCCTCTTCTTCGCGCTGCACAATGTGGGCCATCGGATCGACAGACGGATCTGCACTAGCCGCGTGGCTAAGCGATTCGCGACGGAAACCCGCGCCAGGGTCACGCACGTAAAACACCATGGATCTCCCTGTGCGAACAGCGGTAACCTCAACCACCTGTTCGGGATTGAACGCCGCTCCGTGCTCCATTGCGTTTAGCAAAATCTCTCGCAATGCCGTCATCATCTCCTGCCGCGTATCCTCAGGTAATTGAACGCTAAGCTCTTTCGCAAAAGTCAGGAGACGCTCAGCTGTGAGGATGCGGCAATTTATGCGAACTGACACCCAGCCGGGCCTGGCCGACAGAATCTGAATGTCGTCCCGCCATTGATTGTCGGACGCTGCACCACCGGCCAGGCGCGCGATCTCGCCCGCATCAAATGGAGGCGTAAAGCAGGCGAACACTCGCGCACGCAGAGCAGCAATGACCTCGTCCGGAGTGCTGTGCTGAGTTAGAATGATGCACTTCACCCCAGGCCTGATGTCGCGCATCTCCTCCAGGAGTGCCAGATCTTCATCGACAGCGTAGTCGGGACTGGTAATGACCACTCCGAACGAACGCATACGCAATCGCTGCAGCGCGTCGGCGTGCCCAGCCGAATATTCCATGGGAAGATCGGCAGCCGTGAGTGCATCGCCGATCTCGCGGCTCACCTGAGCTTGACTTCCAATAACCAGAACCCGGCTCATCTTGTGCTCCGAGACGCTGAACTCAATAATTCTAGATCATCGCTCATACGGTTCCTTTCACCGCGTCTGGGCGAACCCAGTACATTCCTCTGCATGATTAAACCGCCCGCTCCACCGTCCTGCCAGCCAGCCACCAGGCCCAGAACAAACACCCGGCGATCACAATCTCAAACACCGCAGGCCCCGCAAAGAAATACCGCCACGCGATAAACGCATCCACCACATACCCCACACTAAAAGCGATCAATATCGGCCGTATCTGCAGCCCGTAAGCCTTCACCAACGACGCAAGCTGCCAGAACACAACCGTCTCCACCAGAAACTTCACCGTGAGCACCAGTCCATACCCCATGATGAAATCCCAATAGGTCCGGTCAGCCCCCATCGCATTAAACCGGTTCACCTGCATCGCCGTCACAGCCGCCTGCATCGGCCCCGGCGCAATCGACCCGAACACTCCGCCAATCGTATGCAACACCCCATGGATCAACGCCAGCACCGAAGCAATTCTGAGCAGCAGTACAGCTTTTTTCATCCCCGCCCTCCTCGCAAAATAAATCCAAAAAAACTGCGTGAAATCCATCAACCCAAAACGCGACATCCGCTATCCACGTTTGCCACACATTTCACCACAACTTGTCCACAAAAAATCCATCATCTGCAGTCGTTTTTCTCAAAAACCCCCGCAAAAACAACAAACCCCGGATATCTCCGGGGCCCAAAAAAGTTCCTAAAAAATCCACTTACTTCGCCTTCTTCATCCGCTTCACCACCCCCGCCAGCGAGTGCTCATTCATCGCCGCAATCGCATCCCCACGAACTTTCTTCATATGCCCAGCCACAGCCTTATCTTCAACTGAAAGCCAATCACCAGCGGTCGCCTCAAACAAATCCCCCAGCCCGATCTGCTTCGGCGCAACCTTCAGCTTCGCCCCGCCATTCGGCCCTTTTCGCTGCATAATCAGCCCGGCCTTATGCAGCAGCAGAAACGTCCGCCGCACCATCACCGCGCTCTCTTTCAACGCCTCCGCTATCGCCGCCGACGTATGCATCGCATCCGGCTCACTCGCCAGAACCGCCAGCACCCGGACACTCAACTGAAACCGCTCGCTCTGTGCCATGCACAAAAAGCTACCACAACCCCGGTGTAAACCAACATCCCAGCATCGCTTCCGTGCATCGCAACCATGTAAAATCTCACAGTGAATATCCTCTTTGTCGGCGACGTCTTTGGCTCCGCCGGCCGCCATATCGTACGCGAACATCTGCCCCACGTCCTCGAGTCCAACGCCGTCGATCTCCTCGTCATCAACGGCGAAAACGCAGCCGGCGGCTTCGGCATCACCCCTTCCATCGCTGAAGAACTCTTCGATCTCGGCGCCCACGTCATCACCACCGGCAACCACATCTGGGACAAAAAAGAGATCTTCGAATACATGACCGTCCCCGCCGATTCCCATGTCCGCGGCCGACGCGTCATCCGCCCCGCGAACTACGCCGTCGGCACACCCGGCTTCGGCGTCTACGAGGGCGAACTCCCCACCGGCCAGCCCTACGCTGTCATGAACTTGCAATGCCGCGTCTTCATGTCCTCCTGCGACGACCCCTTCCGCAAGGCCGATGAACTCCTCAGCAAAATCAAGGCCAAGGTCATCCTCCTCGACCTCCACGGCGAAGCCACCAGCGAAAAAGTAGCCTTGGGCTGGTATCTCGATGGCCGCATCACCGCCCTGCTAGGCACCCACACCCACATCCCCACTGCCGACGAGCGTATCCTCCCCAACGGCACCGCCTACCAAACCGATGTAGGCATGTCCGGTCCCTACGACTCTGTTATCGGCGTAGAAAAGGAGCTCGTCCTTGCCCGTTTCCTCACCGGAATGCCCGGCAAGTTCGAATCCGCCAAGGGCAACCCAAAGATGTGCGCCGCCCTCATCTCTTGCGACGGAGCCACCGGCCGCGCCCATCACATCAAACGCATCATGCTCGGCGAATAGCCACAATTCTCATCAAGTCTCAAACGCAGAAAAAGCAGCCTTCGCAGGCTGCCTTTTCTGATCGACTGTGAACCACAGCGTTACCGATGGGGATGATGAACCGGTGTCGGCTTCTTCGCAGGAGCCTTCTTCTCGACGAGCGCACCATCGCTCATCGTGATCATGAGCGGATTTGGCGTAAACGAAGCGTAAGTTCCGGTCACGTCAACCTTGTCGCCAACTGCGGGAGGCGTCTTCAACGGCTGAGTCAGCTGGAAGGTAAAGTCCGCCGTCTTTGACTGCACTGCGTCGTCGGAAACAGCCACCTTCAGCTCGGTGTCCGATACTGAGATAACCATGGCGCCCGGGAACTGCACCGACTTGCCCTTGATCGTGTCCCAGACCTTCGCGGCATCCTCAGGCGTGCCGTTCGCGAGGATGAACTCCTTGTCGCTGACGGCCAGTGTCGCCAGATCAGGCGTGCTCGCAATTACCTGTGCCACGATATCCGATGGCTTGGGGGCAGGCTTGATCGTGAAACCGGCCGGTGGATCCAGGCTTTGCTGTGCCGCAGCCACAAGGGCATCGAAGCCATCATCCCCGCCGTGGTACTTCTTGAAGCAGTACTTTGCCAGCGGCATCATCTGCGACTTGTAGGGTTCCGGCGCGAAAGCAGCGGCGCGTGCAGCATACCAGGCGCAGTTAATCAGATCAGGTGGCGTCGACTGGTAGTACGCCGAACCGAGAGTGTAGGTGTCCTGCAGAAGCGGCCCCGGCTTAGTAGTGTCCGCCACAGGCACGCTGGCCAGGCTCTTCTTGAGGGCAGTGACTGCTGTCGCAGCGTCTTTCTTGCCCAGAGCCGCCGTCGCAATCGCACGATAGAAGACCGGTGTAGCGGCAGTCTTAAGCGCGTTGAAGTCGGCCTCGCTCATCTCTTGCGGTTTGGTGACGGCCAGCCCCTTCTGAGCATACTCGGCAGCCTTGTCATAGGCAGCCTGCTTGGCCGCCGCATCGGTGGCCTGATCGCCCGCCTGCTGGCGGAAGTAAGCCTCGAACGTCAGGGCTCGAAGATTGTTGGGGTCGACCTGCAGCAGACGGTCCGCAGCATCCAGCGTCTTCACTGGGTCGAAGCTGCTGTAAGCCAGCATCAGTTGTTCCAGCGTGGCCGCCTTTACCGCCGACTGCGGATACGCCGTCAGATAAGCCTCAAGCGCTGGCGCCTTCGTCTGCGGCGTGGTCTGCGCAATCGCATCGTTATAAGCTTTGTATTCCGCAGGAGACATCTGGATTCCGCCACTTGCCTGCGCGTTTGACCCCAGGTTCACCTGTGTCTGTGCAACCGCCATCCGTGCAACCGGTGCAACGCTAGCGACCGCCAGGAGAGACGCAACGACTACCTTCTTCATTCCACACTCCTCAGTAAATCTTTTTCTTCAAATTCTGCCACCGGTAGTCCCGCGGTCAGTTGGATATACCATAAACCCCAAGATGCCTCTTCATGCAATTGACCGAGAGTCTTCGACTGCGCTAACCCTTCGGCCAAGCATGATCGAGGTGCTTGTTAGTTCAGGAACGATGATGCGGATTATAGAAATCGCGTTGCTGTCTGGCAAGTTCGATTCGTTTACACGCGTCCACGTCATTCGTTAGACGCAAGAGACGCCAAACGTAATCGAACGTGCAAGCAACAGCCTTTACGAAAAAATCGGGCCCATTGTCGTATGCTTTGCTCCTTCTCTAAACCCTCCTGGATGTGCGCGGGCACTCTGAAAAGCGCGTATTCCTGCCACAACGACCCATTCATAGTGTTATGGACGCCTTATCCACAACCTGTGGTGTTGTTTCCGTTGATTCCAGCTTCTTCCGCGACTACAGTTGAATCAGTCTTAAAAGTCAGGCGAGACCTCCCCAAACCAAACGGTGCTCGCCGCAGAGGTCAATTTGCTCAAGCTCAAGAAAGTTCAGATTCTCGGCTTCAAGTCCTTCTGCGACCGTACTGAGGTCCAGCTCTCCGGTGAAGGCATCGCCGCCATCGTCGGCCCCAACGGCTGCGGCAAGTCCAACATCTCCGACGCCATCACCTGGGTCCTCGGCGAGCAGTCCGCAAAGTCCCTGCGCGGCATCAAGATGGAAGACGTCATCTTCGCCGGCACTCGCGACCGCAAACCTACCGGTATGGCCGAGGTCTCTCTCACTCTCGTCGATCCCGAGATCTACGACGGAGCCAGTCTGGGAGACGAGCCCGAGGTTGTCATTGACGACAACCTGCCATCCGACTGGGACGAGACCGCCCTCCGCCAGCAGCGCGCCGAAGAGACTGAAGATGCCGTAACCGACGCCCAGCCCGGAACCGTCATCGAAGGCGAGGCCAAAGGGCCACAGATCGTCGCCACAGAGGCCGATGCCAGCGCCGCCGAAGCTGCCAACCCAAACAACGTCGTCCTCAAGATCCGCCGCCGCAAGTTCGGCCGTGCCCCCGTCCGCGCGGGCGAATTGACCATCACCCGCCGCCTCTTCCGTTCAGGCGACAGCGAGTACCTGCTCAACGGCAAAATCTGCCGCCTTCGCGACATTCAAGACATCTTCATGGGAACCGGCCTCGGCGGCGAGTCCTACGCGATCATCGGACAGGAGCGTATCGGCCAACTCCTCTCGGCCAAGCCACACGACCGACGCAGCATCATCGAAGAAGCCGCTGGGATCACACGATTCAAGACCAAGAAGCGTCTCGCCGAACTCCGCCTCGAGTCTGCCAAGCAGAACCTAGCTCGCGTCAACGACATCTTCGAGGAAGTGACGCGCCAGATGGGCACTCTGAAGCGTCAGGCCGCCAAGGCTGAGCGTTATGGAGCCCTTCGCGACGAGCTTCGCACCCGTCTCCGTGTCGTGCTCGCCAGCCGCATGTTCCAGCTCGACGCCGAGCAGGCTGCTACGACCGAAAAGATCACCGTGCTTGCCGCCCAAATCGACACACAGGCGGCTACAGTCGAGACCATGGACGCCGAGCACAGCGAAGGCATCCGCAGCGGCTACACGCTCGACCAGCAGATTCGCGAATCCGGAGCGCAGGCCAATCAGTCCGCCGTCGAACTCGAGCGCATTACGGCCCGCACCGCCGCCAACGCCGACCGCATCGCCGACCTAACCAACCGCCTCGCCACGGGAGCCGACGAACTCGCGCAAGCTCAGGCCCAGCTCGCCTCTCTTGCCGGAGAACTGGAGCAGCACCGCAGCTTTCTCGAGACCGCCAAGGCCGAGTCTGGGGACTCCCGGGACGCTGTACAAAGCCAGCAGCAGCGGGCCCAGGAGGCCGTCCGCGCCGTCGCCTCAGCCGAGCAGCAAGCTGAGCAAAACCGTCGCGCCACGATGCAGCTCGTTCAGCGAGCTTCTCAGACGCGCAACGAGCAGGCCCAGGCCGAAGCCGCCCTCGCCGGACTCGACCGCGAGGCCGAACGCCTCCTCTCCGAGTCCGAAATTGCCCGCCAGGAGCTAGCCACTCTCGGCCTGCAGCGCGGTCAGGTAAAACTCTCCTTCGAGTCCGTCACCGAACGCCTCAAGCGTCTCGAATCCGAAATCGCCGACCTTCGCGCGCAAATCGAAGCCCATCGAGCCGAAGAATCTCAATCGAAGCGTCGCGGCGATCAACTCCGCGGCGAGGTCGCCAGTCTCAACGGTCGCCGTAGCTCCCTCGAAGCCCTGATCCGAGAGCACAGTTACTCCACCGACACCGTCCGCAACATCTTCAAGACTGACACTTACAAGCACAACACCAACGGCATGGCCGCAGTTGGCACTCTCGCCGATTTCCTCGAAGTCGACGGCAAGTACGAGAGCGTAGTCGACGAATTCCTCCGTGACGAACTCAACTACATCGTCGTCAAATCCTGGGACGCAGCCGACACCGGTATGCACCTGCTTCAGACGGACGTAGCAGGCCGCGCCACCTTCCTCGTCCATCCCAACGACGCGCAGGCCAACTTTGCCTTCGCCGAAGGCATGAAAAGCGCCGCCCAGACCAATATTGAGGGCATCGAAGGCGTCATCCCCCTCAAGGAGTGCGTCCGGGTCCTCGACGGCTTTGGCAAATCGCTTGAGGTCATTCTGCCCAAGCTTCGCGAGGGCTTCGTCGCGCCGGACTCTTACACTGCACGCTCCCTTGCACTCTCCAATCCGCACGCGTTCTTCCTCTCTCCATCGGGCGAGACCTTCCACAACGTCACCGTCACCGGCGGACGTCCACGCGCGCAAGGCCCCCTCGCTCTCAAGCGCGAGCTGACCGAAGTACAGCAGAAGGTCGAAAAAGCCGAACAGGAGCTGGCCCAGACTGACCTGCACACCGCCGAGCTTCAGCACCAGATTGCAGAACTGAACGCCTCTATCGAAGGGAAGACCCACGAGCGCCGCGACGCCGAGCGCGAGTCCGCAAACTCCGGCGCTGCCCTGCGCCAGATGGAGTCCGAGGTCGCTCGCATCGAGCGCCGCCTGCAGGATTGGAACCTCACCAGCGAACGCAACCGCGACGCCCGCAACCAGAAGTCCGACCTGATCGCTCGTCGCCAGCAGGAGGCCGCAGCCTTCGAAAACGAGCGTGCCACGCTCGAAGCCTCACTAGCTGAGCTGCAGCTTCAACTCGACGAGCTGCGCAGCCAGCGTGAGCAACTCCAGCAGGCCGCAGCCGAGGCCTCCGCAGCGCTCGCAGGGCTCGAAGAGCGACGCCGCAATGCCCAGGCCAACTTCGACCAAACCACACGCCTCTACAACGGCCAGAACCATCGCATCCAGCAACTCGAGCAGCAACTAAGCTCCGCCAGCGCCGAGAAGCTTCGCCGCGAAGAGGAAACCGGAGCCCTCGCAACGCAGCACAGCGAGCTCTCCGAGATTCGCGCCAACGCCGTAGCCGAGGGTGCTCGTCTCACCGCACAGGCCGCTGAGCTCCGGACTGCCATGGCCGAACTTGACCAGCGTCTGCGCACTCTCCGTCATGAAACCGAAGCCCTCCGCGAGCAGCGCGCGACTCTGACCGCCCGCGCCGCCCGCCTGGCCTCCGACATCGAGCACATCGACGCCACCTGCCTCAACGACCTCGCCGTCGAAGCCATCACCCTCCGCGAAGACACAGCCATCGCCCGCATCGAAGGCGACGCCCTGCACATCGAGGAAGAAGAGTCCCGCGCTCTCAAGCAGAAGCTCGAAGCCATGGGCCCCGTCAACATGATGGCTCTCGAGGAGTACAACGAGACCACCCAGCGTCACAGCTTCCTCGAGACCCAGCGCAAGGACCTCCTCGACTCTATCGAGAACACCCAGGCCTCCATCAAGGAGATCGACGAGGTCTCGCATCTCAAGTTCGACGAGGCATTCAAGGTCATCAACGAAAACTTCTCCACTACCTTCACTAAGCTCTTCGGTGGCGGTCAGGCCTCCATGAAGCTCACCGACGCGGAGAACTCCGCCGAGAGCGGCATCGATATCCTCGCCTCCCCCCCAGGCAAGAAGCTGCAGAACATTCTCCTGCTCTCAGGCGGAGAGAAGGCACTCACCGCACTCTCGCTGCTGGTCGGCATCTTCCAGTTCCAGCCCGCGCCTTTCTGCATCCTCGACGAGGTCGACGCGCCGCTCGACGAGACCAACGTGGGCCGCTTCGCCAAGCTCATCCACGACATGAGCGCAACGACGCAGTTCGTCGTCATCACTCACAGCAAACGCACCATGGCTCAGGCCGACGTCATCTACGGCGTGACCATGCAGGAGCCTGGCGTTTCGAAGATCGTAAGCGTCAACCTCAACCGTCGGGCCGTGGCCTGACGCTTACCGAAACTTTGCGCAGCTGGAGCAGCCGAACCATATCTGCTCCAGCTCTTTTTCGTTCCGAATCGCTCCAGACCCTCTAACCTCTCTCTATGCGAGTTCTTCTCACGACTGCGGTGCTGGCCTCACTCTTGCTTGCAATCCTCGTGCTGCGCGTCTTCTGGTCCCGCATCCCTGTAAAAGTAAGATCGTCCCTCGTCTATGCAGGCTCGGCGATAATCCTGATCCACGTTGCCTTCGCCGTCACCAAGTGGAGCACCACCTCGGACCGCCTCAATTCCCTCATCAACTGGGGAGCCGTCGCTGGATATCTGCTCATCATCATCCTCTTTACCCTGCACCGCCCGCGATGGCTCACCACGATCAGCGCAGCCATTCTCATTCTGCCAGTCTTCGCCGCCAACATCCTTCTCCCACTCCGAGACCTCTTCAACCCTGACGTGCCCTCAATCACTCGCATCGACAGCCGTTACGTCTACGCGAAGAATCGATGGCATGAACCCGGCGAAAACCAGAACTCAGGAGCGGATATGGTGGTCTTCTACCAGCCCCGTTTTCTCCCTCTGCGCCGCAAGGTCCAGCGCGCAACCTTCAACGATATGCAGTGCGATGCATCAGCTTCATCCGCGAGCATCGACCGCGTTCACAAAATCATTCATTTCCACTGCCCAGCCTCATCCACCCGGGCAGGTTCAGACCCCATCGACCTTCTTCTTCCACTCCACTGACTTCCACGACGCGATGGTGATACCGTCAACATGATGACTACGGCGCTTCTTCAAACCGACCTCGGTTCCCTCCCTCTCACAGCACGCGGCAAGGTTCGCGACATCTATGCCCTTCCGAATGATCGGCTCCTCTTCGTCGCCACCGACCGCATCTCTGCCTTCGACCACGTCCTCGGCAGCGGTATCCCCGACAAGGGCCGCATCCTCACCCAGCTCTCTCTCTTCTGGTTCGATTTCCTCCGCGACACCGTAAAAAACCATCTCCTCACCGCCAAAACGAGCGACTATCCACCGCAGCTTCAACCTTACGCAGTCCAGCTCGAAGGCCGCAGCATGCTCGTCAAGCGGGCCGAGATGTTCCCCGTCGAGTGTGTCGTCCGCGGCTATCTCTCCGGCTCCGGGTGGAAGGACTACCAGCAAACCGGAGCTGTGTGCGGCATCAAACTTCCTCAGGGACTGCGCGAATCCGACCGCCTGCCCGAGCCCATCTTCACTCCCGCAGCCAAAAACAACGTCGGCCACGACGAGAACATCTCGTTCGAGCAGATGATCAACACCATCGGTCAAAAACCAGCTGAAGATCTGCGTGATCTCACCTTCGCCATCTACGAGAAGGCAGGTAAACACGCCGCCAACAAAGGCCTCATCCTCGCCGATACCAAGTTCGAATTCGGTCTCGTGAATGGGGAAATCACTCTCGCTGACGAGGTCCTCACCCCAGACTCTTCCCGCTATTGGCCTGCCGAAACCTACAATCCAGGCGGTGCACAACCCTCTTTCGACAAGCAGTACGTCCGCGACTACCTCGAGTCCATCCGCTGGAACAAGCAGGCCCCAGCCCCCTCCCTGCCTGACGAAGTTGTAGTCCGCACCCGCGAAAAATATCTCGAGGCCTTCCGGCTCATCACAGGCCGCACCGGCCTTGCGAACACTCCATCCTCATGAACCTTTTCGACTGGTTCCTAATCATCATCCTCGCTCTCTCCACCATGCTGGCCTTCGTGCGCGGCCTCCTGCTGGAGCTCTTCTCGCTCGGTGGACTCATCGCCGGTATCCTGCTGGCTAGCTGGAACTACCATAACTTCGCCCCCCTCCTTAGCCGCCTCATCCCCAACCTCGCAGCTGCGAATGTCGTAGCCTTCCTCTTGATCGCCCTTGGAGTCATGGTCCTCTGCACCGTCGCCGGCAAGGTTCTGAACAGCACCGCCAATGCCATCGGCCTGGGCTTCTTCAACCGACTTCTCGGAGCAGTTTTCGGCTTCGCACGAGGCTGCCTGATCGGCGTCGCTATCATGATGGCAGCAGCGGCTTTCCTGCCCCCAGCAACCTGGATGACAAATTCTTATCTCGCACCCTATTTCCTTGCGGGTGCGCATGCGGTATCCTTCGTTGTACCTCACGACCTGCAGCAGCTCATCCGGGACGGCGCAAAAGAACTCAAGCACAATGCACCCGATTGGATCAAACTGCATAATTAGGCTCACAATGAGGACGTAACCTAAAATCCGAGCCCAAAAATATGGGACGAGAAGCGAGGCAACTTTGAAGCGCGAACTGGATGGACTTATTACGCAGATGCACAGTGCCGGTATTCCCTACGCGGAGGCCATTCGCCAGTTCAAGAAGCGTTACATCCTCGAAGTGCTCGCTCACCACAAGGGCAACCAGTGCAAGGCCGCCGAAGAACTCGGTATGCACCGCAACACCCTCAGCCGCACCCTCGCCGAGTTGGACATGGACACCGCTCAGATCCGCAACGGCATGCGACGCCCACCCAGCAGCGAGCGTCCGCGAATCCAGAATATTGCCAGCGTCCGTTAGCCTCCAGCTTCGTCTAATCAGCAGTACATGACCACCGCCCCCACTTATCCGCGAGCCTCCCTGATCACCCGCTGCATGGCCGTGCTCGCGATAACGATTCCTGCCCTTGCGCAGTCTCAGCCTGCACAGGAGACGGTGCCTCCCGCTCCTCAAACCGCTGCCGCTACCGAAGCCGCGCGCGTAATCCCTCCGCCCCCGAGTAAGCATCAGGCCCAGTTGGCCGAAGACGCTTACCTCGCCGGAGCCCGGCTGCTCGATCGCAACGAGCTTGCCGCAGCGGAAGTCCAGTTCGCAAAAGCCCTCAAACTCAATCCAACCCGCAGCGAATACGCCCAGGCAGTCGCCCTCGCGCACGAGCATCGCGTCACCGACCTGATCCAGCAATCCGGTAAGGCGCGCCTCCTGGGCCAGACCGACGAGGCAGATAAATTACTCGCGGAAGCACGCAAACTCGACCCACAAAGTAATATCGTCACCCAGCACGTTGATGCCACCGCTCCACCCCACGCCTTTAGTGCCCAGTTCGATCCTGAAACAGAACCGTGGATCAGGGAAGGGCCGGCCATCGCCGGAGCCATCACTCTGCTGCCTAACTCCGGACCGCAGAGCTTCCACATCCACTCCGATGTTCAGGATGTTCTCAACCACGTCTTGTCCGCCTACGGCATACATCCAGTCTTCGACGAGTCCGTGCCCCGGCAATCCATTCGCTTCGATCTTGAAGACGTCCCGTACCAGCAGGCATCAACCATCCTGATGGAGATGGCGGGGCTCTTCGCCGTTCCGCTCGACCCAAGAAGCGTCTACATCGCAAAAGACACCATAGAAAACCGTCAGCGCTTCGAACACCTGCTCCAAGAGACCATCTACGTCCCCGGCATGACCAACGACCAAATGGGCGAGCTTGGCACCATAATCCGCAGCGTCTTCGACGTCCAGCAAGCCAGCATCGAGAACACTGGCGGCAGTATCGTCATTCGCGCTCCGCAAGCGACAGTAAACGCCATCAACCTCACCTTCGCCGACCTCATCGACGGCGGCAATGAGGTCATGCTCGATCTCAAGCTCTACGCCGTCGACCGGACCCACCAGCGCAACATTGGCATCCAGCTCCCCCAGCAGATCGGCGTCTACAGCGTAGCCGGCGCAGCCGACGAGCTCGTCAGCTCCAACCAGGCTCTCGTCAACCAGGCCATAGCGCAAGGTCTTATTCCCGCAAACGCAAACAACGTCACCATCGCTTTAGCTCTCATTGCCTCTGGACTCGTGCAGAACACCCTGCTCTCTAGTACCATCGGTTTCTTTGGTGGCGGCCTCACTACCACCGGCGTAACTGCCAGTCCCAATCCAACACTCAATCTCGGCCTCAATTCCAGTGACACCCGCGCCCTCGACTACATCCAGCTTCGTGTCGGTGACCGCCAGACTGGAACCTTCCGCGTCGGCTCCCGCTACCCCATCATCACATCGACGTACACCAGCAGCTCAGCTGGCTCTGCATCTGCGCTCTCAGGCATTACCATCAACGGCGTCAGTGCCTCCAGTCTCTTCAACCAGGCCAGCTCCGTCACCATTCCGCAGATCCAATACGAAGATCTCGGCCTAACCCTGAAGGCCGTCCCCACTGTCCAGCGATCCGGTCGCATCAGCATGAAGCTCGACCTCAAAATCGAAGCCCTGGCCGGCTCAGCCCTCAACAATATCCCCATCCTGGCAAGCCGCCAGTTTGCCTCTGAAGTCACTGTGGCCGACGGTGAATCCGCCATGCTCCTCAGTTCTCTCAGCCGGTCCGAGTCGGCCGCCGTCAGCGGTCTTCCCGGCCTCGGAGAGCTACCCGGCTTTCAAACCGCAACTGCCGACAAGACCACCGAAACCGACTCCAGCGAGCTCGTGCTGCTCATCACGCCGCACATCGTCCATCGCCGTCACAATATCGTTGCCGGCCCGCGCATCTCACTCAACCTGCCCCCGCAATCAGATTGAGCCCGCCTTCCACTGGCAGCCACACCGCAAATACCGTCCCATGTCTCTCTTCGCGTCTGCTTCTTACCCGGATGTATCCCCCATGCTTCTCCACGATACCCTTGGTCACCCATAGCCCAAGGCCCGTTCCGGTCTGTTCCTTGGTGGTCTGAAAAGGCTCAAACAAGCGTGTTCGGATCTCCGGGCTGATGCCTTCGCCCGTGTCCGCGACAGTCATCCGCACCCCCATCCGCTGACTGTGCGGATGACATTGAGGATGCAGCCTCACCAGAAGGCGCCCGCCTTCAGCGCTCATCGCATCCAGCGCATTCCGCACCAGGTTGTTTACCACCTGCCGAATCTCTCCCTCCAGGCAAATGACCCTCGGCACATCTATCAGGCGCAACTCCACAACGACGTTCCGCACCAGCAGCCGCCCTGTATACAACGACATCACCGTACGCAGCAGATCTCCCATGTCTACCGCGACCGCTCTGCTCTGTTGACGATGGAAACGCAGAGTCTGCAGAGTAATCTCGGTCACCCGCGCCAGTTCTTCCTGCGCGATCTGGGCATACTGCTGAATATCCTCCATCGACCTGGAGTGCCGCACCAGGTACAGCAGATTTGTAATCGACTCCAGAGGGTTATTGATCTCATGCGCAATCGACGAAGCCAATTGCCCCACCGCCGCCAACTTCTCCGACCTCCGCAATGCCTCTTCCTGATGTTGTATCTGCGTCACATCGGTATTCACGACGACGCCGCCCAGTATCTTTCCTTTCAGCAGGATCGGCGCGCCCACACTGCGAATCCACCGCTCTCCGACCCGCGCCGTCTCAGTCGAGGACTCTCCATCCAATGCTCGCCCCAGGGTCTGCAACTCTGCCGGGAACGTCTCTCCACTCATGTTTCGCGCACGACGATTACAGCGCACCGCAGCCGAGTCTGCCGTTGCAACGTACACACCATGCGGCATGCTTTCAATCACTGCGTCCAGTTGTGCCGTCCGGTTTTCGGCCAGATCATAGAGCTTTTGCAGCTCTTCCTGCTGTTGCTGCAACTCCGTCACATCGCGGAATGTAACCACGAGGCCCAGCATCCTCTCGTTCACCCGAACCGGTTGCGCCGATATCTCAGCAACAAACGAGCTCCCGTCCTTCCGAAACATCGTGTCTTTCAACCGCCGCAGCGATGCATTACTTAACAGCACGTCGGAGATAGGACATTGAGAATCTGGAAATTCACGCCCATCGGGGTAGTGATGATGCACCAATGCGTGCATATTCCTTCCTACCATCTCCTTGTCACTTTCAAAGCCGAACGTCCTCACTGCCATCGGGTTGGCAAACGTGCACTTTCCCTTCATGTCAATCCCCCATATTCCCTCTCCTGCGGAATCGAGCACAGCATGCCATTGCTGCATCTGCTCCTGCGCAACTGGTGATGTGATCACTCCCACTCCCAAACCCTCCACTTTTTAGGGTGAGATGCAACTTTGCAGCATGAAGTCAAGTGAAAGCAGCAAAGGGCCTATGATTTGGTACATACCCCCTTTTGACCGCATGAAGATACCTTTATACGCAGTAGCTCATCAGCCGTGCCTTCCCCTCATTGACCATCCACAGCCAGACAGCTATACTTGATCTTGTGAGCGCGGGAGTAGCTCAGTGGTAGAGTGCTTCCTTGCCAAGGAAGATGTCGCCGGTTCGACCCCGGTCTCCCGCTCCAAAAAACCCCCTGCCTGCGGTACACTTCACCTACAATTCAGAGGGGCTTCAAGTGAATAGCCCACCCGAGGCGCGGTACCCAAGTGGTAAGGGAGAGGTCTGCAAAACCTTTATGCGTCGGTTCGATCCCGACCCGCGCCTCCAAAATTTTCAATAACATAGCTCATCAACAAAAGAAGTCCCCACATCAGACTGTGGGGACTTCTTGCACGACTGTCTACTTCCATTCACTGGATAGCGGTTTGTTCTCTTTCGAATTCGCTGATCTGTCGAGCCGCATTGAAAGATTCTAGTTTGTCCATCGCAGGAGCCTGATGCTCCTGGGTGGGATGTGCATAACGGAGCACCATTTGAATTCTGGAGTGCCCCAACATCGCGGCTAGCGTAACGAGGTCAATCCCAGACATTGCTGCTCTGGTAGTCCATGTATGCCGAAGGTCGTACAGACGCACAGCAGCGATTCCGCTAGCCTTTACTGCCCGGGCGCATACCGGTTTCGAGGATCAAGGTTGCTATATCCCGAAGCGTAGCGGTCCAGAACCAACACCATCAGGTACGGTTGGCGCTGATATTAGTGAGGGCGACACGTTTCTGCCACAATGCCGAATGGCCTCGACCTGCGCAAATACGGCTCCGCCCCCACGCCGGCTTCGGAACGGGTGACGAGCGAGTAGTAGCCTGGCTCTGCGGCCTCGACCACGTCCGCAAACCATCCCCTTCGCCAGAACGCTCAACAGAATCTATCCCTGATTAGGTAATTGACACGAGCACAAAATGTTCGGCAGCATTCGAACATCCACGAAACCCATACTGAAGGTGGAGGCGAGACCGGAGAGTGACAGCCGGACCGCTATTGATTATTTTCCAACCGCGCGCCAACCCGCCGTTTTCACATAGCATATCGTCGTAAAAATGGTGGCGCTAATCAGCGCGAGGGTACAAGGCTCAGGTACAGGCGTAGGTTCAACGAAAGTTCTGAACCCAACATCGACCGAGCCGTCGAAAGCTAACGAGAAGTTATCTGACGGAAATCGGAAAAAGGACTCTCCGCCAGGATACAAATCGCGGTAATTTCCAGACCACTGGGCATCACCTGAAAGTACTATTGCAAGAACATCACCTTGAGAAATGTGTATTCCCAACGAACTAAAATCAAAATCTACAAAAGCTGCTGTTGTTCCCAGGGCAGGCGTTGGAAGTGTTACAGATCCAAGCGCGGCCAAATCATTTTCTGTGGGAACGCCGTTTATTGTTGGTCTTACATCCAAGTGAAGATCGCTGAGAATTGGCCCGTTCCTTTGGATAAATACGTCGACCTCGGTTAAAAATACCTGTTATTCCCACTGTAAAAGTTTGCGCTCCAGAAGTGTCAAGACCGATACCCAGAAACGGCGTTAGATTAGCTGGCACCGGGACGAAAGATTGGTCTAAGATGGGTTCAGATCTTGCGACAGCTCCACTCAAGGCTACAAAAAGTAATGCCAGAGTAATTGTTCTGATCCAACTTGGAAGTTGAGCCGCCATAGCGCGAATTTGCACAGAGTCTATTTTCATGCGCATTTTGCCAACCTCCTTATTGATTCGGGGAAAGCTAGCCCCTAAAAGCAATAAATGTCAACGGGCAGGCGGGCTGGTGGCCCACACACATCAAATCCAGCCACTAAATCGGGTGCCCTATACATGACGCAGTCTCATCGCGGCATGATTGGGTCATGAGTGGCGATGCGAATTTATTGCCTGAGAGGCGATTCCCACCACCCAGCACACGAGAATGACTTTTGCATCTCAGATACCCCTACAGCACGAAGGGATAATCATAAAGCTCTCCCCAGTTTTCGCAGCGATGTGAGTACGAGGCGGAGTACAACGTGAGGCAATGGACATTTTTGCGTCATCTTCTTCTCTTTCTTTCTCTCATTTTGTAATTGCTTACATAAGGGGTTTACACTGATTCTCTTCGATTTAGTGTTTTCTGTTGAATACTCATTCTTATGAATATCAAGGCCGTTGCGAAATTCGCCGGTGTCTCGACAGCTACCGTGTCGCGGACCATCAATGAACCTGACAAGGTAAGCCCTAAGACAGCAGAACGAGTACAGCATGCGATTTCAACGCTCAACTTCTACCCGGATACAAATGCGCGTGCGCTAGGCAGCGGACGCAGCAGAATGTACGGCCTCATTATCTCTGACATTACAAACCCCTTCTTCCCTGAACTTGTAAAGGCGTTCGAGGACATTGCGGTAGGGCATGGGCAAGAGGTGTTGGTCGCCAACACAAACTACGATCCCGAACGAATGAAGATCTGCGTGACACGAATGCTGCAACGCAGAGTCGACGGCGTAGCCATCATGACCTCGGAGATGGACAGCGCATTGGTGGAGGAATTTAGCCAACGACACATTCCGCTCGTGTTTCTGGATATCGGGATTCCCGGACCGGGAGTAAGTTGCGTACAGATCAACTACGCAGCTGGCGTGGACCAGGCGATGGACCATCTGCTCGCGCTGAAGCATCAGCGAATAGCGTTTATCAGCGGTCCTATGCGGCTTGAGTCGGCGCGGATTCGCCACACCGCCTTTATGGCGGATTCGAAACGGAATAATTTGCTACAGCATCCCGGATTAATCGAGGAGGGTAATCATCGTGTGGGCGGAGGACATGATGCGATGCTGCGGATCCTCGACTCCGGCGCGAAGCCTACGGCCGTGCTGGCATCGAACGATCTCACCGCGATCGGCGCCATGGGTGCTATCGCAGAGCGAGGGCTGCGCGTCCCGCAAGACATCTCAGTGATTGGGTTTGACGATATACAACTGAGCGCATTCACCCAACCTCCTCTTACGACCGTGAGTTTGCCGCGAGGAGAGATTGCAAAGGCAGCGTTCCATGCACTGCTGCACGCAAGGGAAAAAGGCAGTAATAAACCCCTTATCGGTAAGAAATATATGGTGCAACCTTCGATGGTGCTGCGCAACTCGACAGCACCTGCACCGAAAAAGCGCGCTTGAAGCAACACCCTGTAGCTAACCACGAAAATCGGCAAGGAGCTCTGAATGAAGGCAACAAATGGACGATGGAGGCTTGTAACGTACTCTACTGGCCGTGGTTCTGCAATTCTCAGGAAGAAGTGCTATGGCGCAGGTGGACGGTGCAGTTTCAATCCGCTGAGAAAGTCTTTCGCATGGATGGTGGAGAGACGACTTATGCCTTCGGCGTCAACGAACAGGGTGAATTGCAGACGGTCTACTGGGGTGGCCGCTTAAGTCCGCAAGACAGGCTTCACGCACCTCAGCAAGGGCACGAGATAGCATCGTTCGATCGTCCTTTGAACACCACACCGGAAGAGTACGCAGGATGGGGTGCTGGGCTCTATGTGGAACCTGCGTTGAAAGTAACCTTCGAGAATGGCAACCGTGACCTGGAGCTACGATATGTGTCGCATGTGATAGCGGACAATGAAATTAAGGTCACGCTGAAAGACGTCTCCGAAGATGTATTCGTCGAACTGCGCTACTTGATCGATGGAACAACTGGAATCCTCGGCCGTTCGGCCACAATTTTGAACAAAACTAAAGCGCCGATCATGGTGGATCAGGCGGCGGCAGCCACCTGGAACCTGCCACAGAGGCGATGACTATACGTTGAATTATCTGACCGGACGCTGGGGAGCCGAATGGCAATTGCAACAGCAGAAAATCCGGCCAGGCGCTACAGTTTTGGAGAGCCGACGTGGATCAACGGGACATCAGAACAATCCCTGGTTCGCCGTGCAGCGCGGAACCAGTAGCGACGAAGAGAGCGGCGAAGTCTGGTTCGGCGCATTAGCATGGAGCGGATCCTGGCGAATCACGGTCGAGCAGGACCAGGTACGGCAATTGCGGGTGACAGGAGGTTTCAACTCTTTTGACTTCGGGTACAAACTGGCTCCGGGCGAAAAGCTTGAGACGCCGGTGTTTTACGCAGGCCACACAGGGCACGGAATTGGCGAAGCCTCGCGGCTGATGCATCGTTTTCAATTGAGAACGATCCTTCCCCAGGCACCAACGCCGCGACCTCGGCCAGTACTCTATAACTCATGGGAGGCAACTGAGTTTGCTGTGGACGAGGCCGGGCAGGAGGCACTCGCAGAGAAGGCTGCAAAGATTGGCGTTGAAAGATTTGTGATGGACGACGGATGGTTCGGCGCTCGAAATACAGACCATGCCGGACTCGGGGATTGGGAAGTAAACCCTACAAAGTTTCCGCATGGACTGAAACCGCTGATCGACAAGGTGCACTCGCTGGGAATGGATTTCGGCCTCTGGGTCGAGCCGGAGATGGTCAACCCGGATAGCGATCTGTACCGCAAGCATCCAGACTGGGTACTGAACTTTCCCGGTCGTCCGCGAAGCGAAGCCAGAAATCAATTGGTATTGAACCTCGCCCGGCCCGACGTGCGAGATTACGTCTTCGGCTTTCTGGATAAACTGCTGACCGAGAATCAGATTGCATTTCTTAAGTGGGACTACAACCGCAACTGGTCCGAGCCGGGCTGGCCGGCCGTTGCTCCCGACGAACAAAAGAAGGTTTACGTAGCGTATGTGCGTAACCTGTATGGGATTCTTCGCGAGCTGCGAGAGAAACACCCCAAGGTAGAGATCGAAAGCTGCTCTGGTGGCGGCGGAAGAGTCGATCTAGGCATCCTCAGGCTCACAGATGAAGTTTGGGTCTCCGACAATACCGATCCGTTCGACCGCTTGAGCATTCAGGACGGATTCACCTACGCCTACACGCCCGGCGTAATGATGGCATGGGTGACAGACTCGCCAAACTGGGTGAACCAGCGATCTACTTCTGTCACGTATCGCTTTTTGTCGTCGATGCAGGGCGGGTTAGGTGTCGGCGCGAATCTGAATAAATGGAACGATTCCGATTTTGCCACGGCGAAGGAACTGATCGCCGCGTACAAGCAGATCAGAGAGACGGTGCAACATGGAAATTTATATCGCCTGATCTCTCCGAGAAACGGAAGCGAGTATTCCGCGACAGAATCGGTCTCACCGGATCAACACGAGGCTGTTCTATTTGCCTTTCTGCATTCGAGCCAGATGGTTTATCCCTTCCCAAGATTGTTTTTAAGAGGTCTCGATGGGCGAGCGCAGTATCGCTTGACTGCAATCTCAGGCGCTGTGAACAAGAGCACGCCAGACACTGCCAGTGGCGACTACTGGATGCAGCACGGTGTTGATGTAGATATGCGCGGCGACTTTCAGGCTGCGGCATTTCGATTAGAGCGCGTTCAATAAAAACGGCTCCCGGTTGAACGCCGGGAGCCGTTTTTTATACGATCATTTGTTTTAGACCGCCTCGTCCGGAACCGCGGTGAGTTGCAGCTCAATGGTCTGTGAGCCAAGGCGAGGATGCTTTGCGGTGAGGCGCACAGTGCCCGCCTGCTGCTGCGCACGAAGCCACACTGCACCTGTGCCTCCTATCAACGCAAATGGATTGTCGCCGATAAGAGTGGCGGCACCTTCCAACGTGAATACGACAGGATCATTCGCGTAAGTGCGAATGGCCCCGAACTCATCCGTCACACGAAGAACAACTCGAGTGGTGTCAGCTCCGTCGGCAACGAGTGAAGTGTCATCTGGTAGGAGCATAAATTTACGGTCCACACCCGACCCGGAAAGCGACTTCGAAATCACCTGTTTACCCTTTATGAAGCCATCAATGCGCAGATCGCCCCAGGGAAAGGGAAGTTTCTTCAGATCCATATCGGACGTTTTGAGTGTGAAGGGCGGATAGGTGAGGTGCTCGAATTGTTTGCGATCTGGATCTACCTCAGCAACAAGCTGCCAGGGGTTATCGGGCGAGTTGCTGGAACGGACATAGAACTTGAGGTGGTCGCAGTTGGAGCAGACAACTGCCTCGCTAAAACCGACGGACTCATCGCTGCGAGCCCAGTGAAAGGCCGGTTCGAGAACGATCTCTTCCGCGGGATCGCACTGCGATTTGTAGAAGCCGGCAGCAGGCTTCGACTCGCGAAAGATATCCGTGACACCGTGATAGCAGATGCGGTCACCGGCACCAAAGTTCGCGTGGGTGTTGTAGTCGAAAGCGCACCAGCCAATACCTCCAGCGTATTGCGGATCGGAAGCCAGCTGATTGTGGATCCGAGCGTGACGAAGAGTGTGTTCGCGCTGCCGCTCGTCGTCGTCGGTACTCTTCGTCGGAAAGGTATGACCGACGAACTCTGTGTTGAGATATCGCGGATGGTTTGGCTTCTTGAGCGGGAAGCCAAAGTCGTTCATCGTGAATACGTCCTCCAGAAACTCCGACTCCTGGAAGTAGCGAATACCTCCGGTCTGCCGTGTGGAATCGAGCGCGTGCGCAAGAGCGTTCGTTCGTGTGTAAAAGTCATGATCATCGCGCGACTCGTTGATGCGAACACCCCACAGAATCACCGAAGGGTGGTTCCAGTCGCGGCGAATCATGCGACCGACATTATTGATAGCAAGCTGCTTCCACGGCTCTGGCCCAATGTGCTGCCATCCAGGAATCTCTTCGAGAACAAGCAGACCAATCTCATCACAACGATCAAGGAAGTGCCGCGATTGCGGATAGTGCGAGGTGCGGACGAGATTGCAGTGCATCCGATGGCGCAGAATGTCGGCATCTCTGCGCTGAACCCGCGCAGGCATTGCCTGTCCGACAAACGGAAATGTCTGATGCCGGTTGAGCCCGCGAAGTTTGACGATCTTTCCATTCAACGAGAAGCCGTGATCGGTGAAAGTAGCCTCGCGGAAACCAATGCGGCGGGAGTCTGCGTCAAGTGGCGCACCGTTGCGCAGTAGCCGCACGTGGACCGTATAGAGTTGCGGATGATCGTGATCCCACAGTTTGATTTCGCCGAGCTTTGTAAGTGTGAGCGTATGTCGCGCAGGATCATCCTTCGTCTGAGTGCTGGCGTGGACCGGTGCAATGGTCGTGGGATCCATCCCAGCGTCAGGGTCGGACGCAGCAGAATGTTCGATGGCCTGAGAGGCCCGAGCGAGGACGCGGTCGCCATCGCGGAGTTCGGCTTCGAGCGTGAGATGGCTCCCCTGTGCGGAAGCACCGGCAAGAAAACAATCCACATCAAGTGTAGGAGTGGCAGTGAGAACGTTCTGGGGACGCGCGAAAATGTTGTCGATGTAAAGCTCTGGAACAATGCGTAGAGAGACCTCGCGATAGATACCGCCGAAGGTCATATAGTCGATCTCGTAACCAAATGGAGGAATGTCAGCGCGCTCGGTTGAATCGAGCTGGACAGTAAGAATATTTTCGCCGGTCTGGTTGAGATGCGGAGTGAGCTCAAAGGAAAAAGGCGTAAAGCCGCCTTTATATTCGCCGAGTGAGACTCCATTAATCCAGACCGTCGATGCCGTCATGGCTCCTTCGAAGTCCACGAACACACGCCTTCCCCGCGCGGCTTCTGGATACTTGAACCGGCGACGATAAGTAGAAACAAACTCGTAGTCCTTGTCGTCGAAGCTGTGCCAAGGCAACTTAATGTTGGTATGTGGCAGAATGACGCGCTCGAAGTGTGAGTCATCAAAGGACGGCGATTCGGCGCCGTCTGCCTTGTCCGGATGAAATCTCCAATTACGGTTGATCGGCAGAATAGTGCGCCCGGCTGCTGTAGTTGCAGCAAAGCCTGTTATTCCAGGAAGCGCAGCAGCAGCGGCAAGGGTTCCAGTGGTCTTGAGAAAATCGCGACGCTTCATTTCTATGGCTCCTGTCTTACAGTTCGGTTGGACTACTTCTGCTCTTCGACAATAACGAGATCCCAGGGTGCGAGCGAGACCGTCTGCGCTGGATGGATAGCTGCGCCCGTGAGAAGGTCGGCTCCTGCGGGACCGCTGTAAACAAACGTCTCAGGAGCACTGGAGTAGTTGAGAAAATAGTGAAGCCGCTTTCCAAAACCGTTTACGCCGCTCTTCTCGCGGATGTTCGATGGAAGCTGGCTCTCTGTCGGCGAAACTCCTGCATCTTTGAGCACATCCAGAACGATATGCTGCTGCAGTTCATTCGACAAAAAAGTGCCCTCATAAGTAAGCGTTCCTTTGCCAAACTCATTGCGCGTGATGGCGGGCCACTTGCCGAAGAAAGGATGATCATAGGTGGCAAGCGGCTTAGCGTGCTCCAATTGTAGAAATTCTGCCCAATACATCGCCTGATTTCCGGCGTCAGTTGGGAGTCCATCGCCTTTGAGCGCCAGTGGCTTTTCAAGATTAGAGAACTCCTGATAGCTGAACCCAGCAGCCTCGCGCAGCGGACCCGGAGCGCGCACCCAACGCACAGCTGAGTTCTCATTCGCAAAACCGCTCTTGAAACACATCAGCACATGCCCTCCGCCTTTGACGTAGTCAGAGATCTTCTGCAGCAACGCATCATCCGCGATATACAGCGGTGGAATGACGATCAATTTGTACTTTGAGAAATCTGCATTCTCAGGAAAGACAAAGTCTGTACCGACGTTAGCGTTGTAGAAGGCACGGTGAAGTTGATCCACCAGCGTTCGGTAGTCGGCCTGGCTTGGCCCCATATGCCACTGCGCCGCAGGTGCCAATGCGAACGGCATAAAGTCGAGAGCGTTTGCGGAATCAACGCTATATAAAATTGCGACGTCATTGTGGATTTTGAGATTGACGAGATGGGTCCCAATCTTCGCCAACTCATGCGCGGTACGAGAGACCTCTGCGTAGGCGCGATTGGGTTCGAGATCATGCGACAGAACACCCTTCCAGTAAGTCTCCTGTCCAGAGTGGATCGACGCCCAATGCCAATACTCGACCATATTGGCGCCGCTAGAAAGATGTGTGTAAACATCCAGCCGAAGCTGCCCATCATAAGGCGGATACTGATACGACGAGGTCCAGTCGGTAGTCTGCGCATTGGTCTCAGTAACGAGATAGTTCGCGTGCTTCAGGGAACGGGTATAGTCGCCCTGTTCGGCCTGCGACTCGCCATCCATATGGTCTTGCGTGCCATGGTAGGGATTGTCGGCTACAACATCGAGCGCCTTGGAGACCTCGAACTCGTTGACGTCCCGCTTCATGACGCCCCCTAAGTCTTGCGTAACGAATTGGCTCGGACGTCGATACTCGCGAACCAGAGCCGCCTGCCACGCGAGATAGTCTGTAACACGCATCTGCTGCCAACGCGACCATTCCAATTTGTAACCGGTGCTGATTGTGCCATCGCGCGGCGGCATATTCTCCCAACCGTTGACGTCTTCACCCCAGTAGTTAAGAAACCAGGCCTTGTTGAGATTGTCTGTCGTGCCAAACTTCTGTTTCAGATGGTTCACAAATCCATCGAAGACATCTTGATTAGAAGCGCCATACGAACCGGTTTCGTTGTCGACCTGCCATCCGATTACATTCGGATTGTCGCGGTAATGAGTAATGAGGTTGCGAATAAGCCTCTGCGCATAAAAGCGGAATGTGGGATTGCTCGTATCCATGTTCTGCCGCATCCCATAAAAGACAGGCGCGCCGCCAAGAGGCCGAGCGAGAATCTCAGGATGCTCATGAACCATCCACGTAGGCACAGAGTACGTCGGCGTACCCATGATGACTTTGATGCCAGCCTTCCCCATGGCATCGACGACGCGGTCCATCCATGCATACTCGAAGCGGCCATCCTCCGGCTCCCAAAGACTCCACGTTGACTCGCCCATTCGCACGACCGTCAAGCCCGCGTCCTTCATCATCGCAACGTCTTTATCGAGCCGCTCATAAGGCATGTACTCGTTGTAGTAAGCAGCGCCGTACAAGACGTTGGAGAGTGCGCCCGGTTCCACTGCCTTCTGCTGAGCGCTTGCATACGAGCTAATGGCAGAGCAGGCGAACAACGAAGCTATCGAAATAATGAAAGTGCGAAAGGGATAATTCATGAAAATGCGACGCCTCATATCCACCTTTTAAGTGTTGCAGACTGCCATTAATTAGACCGGCCAGAATCGCCCTCATAAAGAGGAATCTCCTGCAGACGGATACGGATGACCGGTGGACTTGCGCCACGAAAGTTCAGGCCTCGGTCGGTCTGATCGCCATTCCAGATGCGTGCCGTTTGCCAGGCTCCACTGACATACTGACCTTCCTCAGCACGAAGAATCTCTACTTGCTGTGTTTGGGCTTTGCCTTCTGCCAGAGAGCCCTGGATGAAGCTGACACTCGCTTCAAAGCCGGTGACAACGAATTCCATGGGACCTGTTTGGGCGACCATGACACGTCCCTGCAGGTCGGGTGTTCCGGGTGGCTGCTCTCCATCCTGTTGGGGATAACCAAAGGAAACTACAGCATCGACACTCGCCAAAATGCAGCACTTTTCGCGAGACTCCCTTTTCTTCGACGACCGTCTGAAGTTTGCCTGCGAGGTTCCATTCGGCAACCTGCTGCTGCATCGGTGCGAAGAGTGCGAAGTTTTGCGAGAGCCACTCAGGTACCTTGCCATCTTCGAAGTGTGACCACCCTGTGTAATCGACACCAAATGGGGAGAATCCAATGGCTCCGTGACCCAGAGAGTAGAAGAAGTAAGGGCCAAGATTATTCTTGCTAAGTCCCGTCTCAGGAATGAAGAGAGGATTATCTGGACGCGCGTAGGCAGCCACGACCGACCGGAAGAACGGAATGTCGTCTGAATAAAAATCCGGAGCGAGGATGTCGACGGATGGAGCAGCAATCTTCCAGAGATCAATATTCTGCTGCTGTGGACCTCCACTCGGATACTCCTGCCCCGCGCTGGCTCTATTGCGATTCTCAAGCGCATGTACCGGGTAAGTAAGCCATACATTGCAGTACATCGGTAGCGGGTACTCCGCCTTCCCTGCCTTGGCGACCTCATTGATGTAACTGGCAGTGGAAAATGCAGCAAAGCGTTCGTCCGAATCAGCGCCGAAGACCTCCTGCCAGGTTCCTTGCTTCCGATGCAGCGCAGTGGCTAGAGACTCCGGTACGTTTGCCGCAAAAAGTTTTTGCGCTGCAGCGGAGTAGTCACGCACCGAACCGATGCCGCCGGACTCGTTCTCAACCTGCATCATGATCACCGTATGCTGCGTGCTATCCGTCTCGCGGATGTGCCGCATCAGAGCAGCGAATGCGTGCTTGTCTGCATCGAGGTTCGCCTGCGAGTTCGGCGACATGACATCGAGCAGTTTGCCGTAGGCGCTGATCTGGCGTGGATATTTCTTGGTGTTAGATTTCATCCACTCAGGCACGTAATGGTTCTGTCCGTTCTTCCATGTGCCGAACCAGAGGATGACGAGACGCAGATTATGCTCGCGTGCGCCGTTGACGAGGAGATCGACCGTCGAAAAATCGAACTTCCCCGGCGAGGGCTCCATCTGTTCCCAGTAGACCGGTGCTTCGACCGTGTTGACGTGCATCGCCTCCAGCGCAGGCCATGCGGTTTTGAGCGCCGCAGGCCAGGAGCTGGAGTTATTGATCTGGGCTCCAAGTATCAGGAAGGGTTTGCCATCAATGGTGAAGGCGTGACGTCCATCTTTCGTTTCAAGACGAGGTAGCTGTTGCGCCCAGAGCTGCAGACCGCACATGGCGAGTGCAATAAACGCTATAGGAATACGTTTCAAATTCAACTCCGGTAAGTTTGCAAACGGCATTTACCCCGCCGTCGATTCGGGATACAGCAATCCACTGTTTTTGAACCACAATAACTAGACGACAAAATGGCGGCGATGTAAAGCTTTACATTTTCGGACCGAATTTTGACTAATTCGCGCAGGTTTAGGCGCGATCCGCTACGCTTCAGAACATGGAATTGTGCAGGATGCGTGTTGCAGTCCGATTCTGCCGCAACAACTACGCATCGGGAATCAGATGCTCGCGGATAGCAAACCGCACCAGGTCTGCATTCGTCCTGAGCCCAAACTCTTCCATGATGCGGTATTTATGAAAGGCTATGGTCCGCACAGCAATGTTGAGCACCGCGGCGGCCTCTTTCATCGAGTTCCCCTCGGCCAGTAACTGCAGTACCTGACGCTGACGTTGCGTGAGTTCCTTTGTCTGAACAGGATGAGGATCGCGAATAAACGCGTCCATTAGCTTCTGCGCCATGGTTGGAGTCACATAAGAGCGCCCTCGCAAAACCTCCGAGATCGAATGTGCAAGTTCAACGCTCGCAGATTTTTTGAGCAGATAGCTGGACGCCCAGTGACGCAATGCCATCGAGGCGACCTCTGGATCTTCATTCATCGTCAGAATGATGAGTTTGATTCGAGGCAGGAGCTTCTTCAGTTCCTGTCCGGCGTCCAAACCGTTGAGCAGCGGCATACCGAGGTCTAGAAGGACAATATCGGGCTTGGTTTCCAATGCCACCTTGATCAGACTTCTGCCGTCCGTTACCACTCCAACCACGTCGTATTCAGGCTCCAGTAAACTCTTGAACGCCTCGGCAACGAGAACGTGGTCATCAGCTATAAGAATTCGCGTTCGTTCCATCGGAATCCTCGAGACTGGTCTCTACTTGCGCGTCGTTTCGAATCAACCTGTTGAAACTCGTTCGCTAAAAATTGCTAACAGGCGTCCAGTTGGACGGGCAAAGAAAAGATAAATAGTCACTGATAGTGTGCTGCCCCGCTGTTCTTTTCTCATCTGCCAAATATGACAGTATGCCAAAAGTTGTTTAGGCGCACATCTGGGGGGAGATAAGGACAATAAACGTGAAAGTTTTTTTTAGGGCTAATCCATTGAAATAATTGACCTGTTGTTCCTGCCAGACGTCGCGGACTGGTAATTTATGCAATCCTGTAGCAGAATCTTGGATGTAGTTCGATCCAGAACCTGCTCGAACAGACAGGTCACAGAGAACTAGTTCGGCTGCTCAGAACTGTCCCTCGGCCCCTTTAGCAATCGACGAATACCCCAGGCGAACTCACCGAAGTCAACATCACCCGATTTGTTGGTCGATGCGCCTCGGATACAGCGGCAGATTAAGTTTCTGCCGCATAAGGTGCGAAGGACACACATATGCTGAGTATCAGGCCTGATGATTCGCCTTTGAACCTCATCCACGACCCACACAATTTCGAACTGGGCCGCTTCCAACAGCTCTTCAGGACCGCTGTCATAGGAATGGCGATGGTCGATGAGGAAGACCAATTTCTATTCGTCAATAAAGCCTTTTGCAAGATCGTTGGCTATTCTGAAGATGAACTGCGGTCGATGCGTTATAGCGAGTTATGCGAACCATCTATCAAAAGATCTCCAGCTATCCGGTCAAAACGTCTTCGTAGGGCATCGCCGATCGGTATTCAGCGAGAGCAGATGCTCTTCCGTAAAAATGGGAGCGCCCTGTCGGCAAGGATTACTTTTACTTTGCTCGAACAGTCTGCGAGTGAAAGCAGGCTATCCCTCATCATGATTGAAGACATCACCGGACAAAAGACAGCCGAACTGGAACTGAACCGGAGCCGGTCCGAAGTCAGGACGCTGGCATCGCAACTGATTGAACTCCAGGAAAATGAGCGGAAACGGCTTTCACGCGAACTGCATGACGACATTGGACAGAGGCTTTCCCTGGCTGCCTCTGAAGTGGCACTCCTCCAACGTCAGTATTCCGATGGCCCGTCAGGCCTTCCCGATCGCCTTGTCACTCTTCGCGAAGAACTCGACAGCCTCTGCACTGATCTTCATTGCCTGTCGCATAGCCTGCATTCCTACAAATTGCAGCATCTGGGATTGAAGCCTGCGCTGAAGGATCTGTGCCGACGAATGTCTCAGCCAGATTTCCGTGTCGACCTGGTCGTCGATGATTCAGAAGATTCTGTCTCAAAAGAGGTTTCGTTGTGTCTGTATCGCGTCGCGCAGGAGGCATTAAATAATGCTCGCCGACATGCACAGACGTCCTTTGTAGCCGTCACCCTGACAAAGCTGCAGCATACGTTCTACATGGCGATTCAGGATTTGGGGATCGGCTTTGAAACGTCTGCGGATCCACAAGGGCTGGGACTTATCAGCATGAAGGAACGACTCAAGCTGGTCAACGGACAGCTCATACTCCACTCCATCCCAGGGCGCGGCACGGAGATATGGGTCGCTGTGCCCGATGCGGAAGTTGCTCCCGATCATCGGGATAACCCGCGGTATTCGTCAATCGGTTCGCACGATGAGGCCGCTTAGTCACACTCGATACAGTCGCCGAGTGCTGCGTGGCCTAGAAGTTGAAGGCGAGTCCGGCCTGAACGGTCCGGGGAGACTGGGCAAGGAACAGCGTCTGCCCGTCGTTTGAGAGGAAGGGGCGATAGCCCTGAGCCAGCAGATTGGTCACATCAACAGTTGCTTCCAGACCGGAGGGCAACAGGCTGCCACAGTGTATCGGCTGCCTCACGAAGAAGCTGAAATAAGCCTGATCGCCAAACGATGCATACGGGTTAACCGCCGTCACCAGGCGCTCCGGCTGCCAGCGATAGGCGGCTCTCACTCTGGTCCCGCTATGAATGACTCTTCCCTTCACCGCGACCGTTACAGATTGCGAGACAACGGGCTTCAGGTCGGTGGCAACGTTGGGCAGGGTCGTCAACCCACCCTCCCCTGACGAGAGAGCGGCCCCATTGCTGTATTCAAGGGCAACCCACATTGCCGGCGTGAGCGGCTCCGAAAGAATGATATTCACGCCCTGGGTCGTATAGCCGCTATTCAGCAGGCGGAAGGTATCGGTCGCCGTATCGGCGAGCAGACCACTTGATGAGGTACCAGGCGCACCGGCCAAAGCAAGATCGGCAGTAGTCAGCGAGCCAATACCCGACACAGCCACGCGGTTCATGTTGTCGTGATAGTAGGCAACTTGGACCAGTCCCTTACCCAGCTTGTGCCCGGCTGAGAACTCCTGATGTAGTCCCCGCTCGGTCTGCATCCAGCCCTGAGACATCACCGTGACCGGAGCCTCCATCTGAACAGTATCGAGCCCCTGAAACGATTGCAGATCACGCGAAGTAGCCATCCGGTAACCCACATTCCAGCCTGAGAACGGATGCGCTGTTATCCGCAGGAAGGGTCGCGAGGCGACCGAGTAGTCCGCCGTGTGAACAATATAGACAGCGCTACCCACTTCAACCTCAACCGAATCGCCCAGTTCCATCTTCTGAGCACTGCCCATCTGCATGGAGTCGAGACGAGAGACTCCGCCCGACCCTACGATCTCCGGATGAGACTGATAGCTCACAACCGTCCGCGCCTCTCCTGCAAATCCCAGGCGTCGCTGATATCCGGCTGCCAGTTCGGTGGAAGGCCCGCGAACGAACGGCCCAATGGGAGTCCCAAGATCCGCCCTTACAGTCATGTCCGCCCCGTCATCAAGGACGCGATCGACCGAAAACACATTGTGGATTCCGCCACTGGCAAAGCCGCCATCGCCACTCGTGACCGCCGCATGAGCATGGGTCCAGGGATTGACTGCCTCCGTCGCGCTGGAGGAAACCATCATGACCTGCTGGTTCTCGACGAGTCGAAGAATAGGCTGATTCGCAGTCGAACGGAGCGTCCATTTCCAATCATCGCTGGGTTCGTCCGCGCGGCGGCGCTCGGCCGGCAACCATGAGGCCGAATCGAACAGAGCATTGAGCGTGAGGTTGACGATAGCTTTTGCGCCGGGACGGAGTTGAAGATTTCCCTTCAACGCCGGAACATAAAGCGCCGCGCTTGCCCGTACCTCGTACTTACCTGGAAGAAGATCTGCGATCAGATAGTGGCCATGCAGGTCGGTAAAGGCCGTCCCCACCATAATGGAATTCTGGGTGAGAACCTGAACCAGCGCGCCCATCTGAGCCACACCCTGCGCATCGCGAACCACGCCGGAGACCGCAGCGACCGGACCCGCAGCCCGCCCCGTGGCTGCTACCGTCAGCATTACGGCCAGAATCGCGATTTTCACCTGAGAACGTTGCACAGTTTTGACACCTGGGCGGCGAAGGCTCTCCTAAAGTGACATGCCCAAAAAGATGAGGAGCACGTTTATAAGGTACGCGGGAGGCCGGTTATCGCATTGTGTGTCCGCGTAACCGTACTTCTTTTCAACGGCCTAGTCGACTACGAACGGCGCAGATTCTGCGATCTTTTGCCCTGATACCCCATCGTTGACCGTAATGTTGATTTTATACTTTCCCGGCTGCAGGCTGGCCAGCGGCATCGAGCGTTCAAGCGTGACCTGGTCTGAATTCGGGTTGGTCTTCGAGGTTAACTCCTGTGTCTGCAGGATAGTTTTGTTGTTATCGATATCTACAACCTGATACTCGATCGTTGCACTATTCTGCTTGCTCTTCTGGTCGATACCGAGGTTATACACCTGCATCCAGAAATTCAAGCTTTGAGCACGATGAAAAGTCACTGGAGCTGCAATTCCCGAGGGAACCCGCGGCCGAATTCTCGTATTGCCGATGACGAAGTTCCCTGCACCGATGTCCTTGGACGGCACCCGCTCCATCTGGTCCGCAAGAATTAACGACGAGGCGGCAAGCTTGTCATCGTCATACTTAGGAACATTGACGCTGCGACGCCAGGTCCCGATGTGGTCTGGGTTATTAACGTCCTTGATGACGATGTCGATCTTATAAAGGCCCGGACGCAAAGGCAGCGACTTCCAATACACAGAAACATTGTTCTGGGTCCGGCCCAGCAACTCGCTGGGAACCTGGACAACTACGGTGTCTTCAAATGTTTGGATAGGCTTATGGTTCAGGTTTGAGACGCGGCCCAGAATATTCACTGTGCCCATAGCCACCCCGTCCTTGTTATTGAACGTGATGTCCTTGTTTCTGATCTGCAGGGTAAGCGGGACAAGAACCGTCTCGTTCGTCACCTTGACGTAGTCAGTCCGTACATCGAACAGAAACGGAGGCCCAGTCAGGATCTTCGAGGTCGCCATAAAGGACTCGAGGTCCTTGAACTTGATCTCAGGCGCCGCCATCAGCTTGGCATAGCGATCCAGCCGGTCGAACTGCTTGCTCTGATTCTGCGACGACATCGGACCGGCGCCCAACTGCTCCAGCCCGCCACCGGAGAACCGGTCGGCCTTACTGGACTGGCCCTGCTCCTCAGAAATGGTCTCGCCGGCGCCGGGAACATGCTTGAGAGCATCTTTCTCTGACCGGTCGATGGTCATGTGGTAATCGCCGCACATGCAAGTATCGACGAACTCGATATCGATGTTGTCGCCGATACCTTCAAGATAACGGTAGTGCCATATCTCAAATGGGTAAGTCGAAGTGTTGCCGCCGCCTTCGTCCATAGGCCGCTCATAGCTGCCGCCGCTGGGATGCGAGTCGATGCTGTCGGGCTTGCCATAGGCAATATAGATGTGGCCGCGGTCAGTCTTCCATCCCGGCTTGCCGGCGGCGAAGTGCTCATTGGCGTATGCAATTCGAGCATAGTGCTCTTCGCGGTATTCGTTCTCGGGCGAATCAGGATTCGGGTTCCGGCGCAGCCAGAAGTTCTCGATGAACTGGTCCCGCTCCTCGTCGTTGCTCAGGTGCTTGAACGCCTGCATCTCCTGATCCGTGATGATCCAACGGACGTCCTGGTCGAGCCAGGTCTTGTAGACCCCGTGAAGCTCGCCTTTGAGTGCCTTCTGCTGGGCAAACTTTTCTTTGTCGCTGAGCTGGCGCTTCAGCGGATCGGGCTTCTCCACCGTCACCGGACCTTGCGTCACACCGTCTTGAGCCGGAGCTGCCTGGGCCGCGCCATTCGTCTCCTGACCTGATAACGCACGCGAACCCATCATCGTCAAAAAGAGCAGAGCCGTTCCAGATACTAGATGCAGCGACTTCGTCATAACGGGGTTTGGTACTCCTGATACCGAATCATATTGTAAAGCGGTTATTTCTCCGATACAAGCAAGTCAGTTGCACCCGCCCCCTGATATCATTCAGGGCACAACAACAAATAGCGGGAAACGTCTCCCAGTTTCACACGTCAAACCCGCCGTAAAACAAAGCATCTACGGAACGTTAGACGCTTGATCTGCGTAATGTCTCTCTGGCAGGGAAGAAAAATATCTCCGAGGCGTGGTCCGGACCTTCCCGGACACGAAAAGAAAGCAGCAATGAGCGCTAAAAAAATTGTTCTGATCGTCGTCGCAGTTGTGGTCCTGGCTGGCATTGTCGTGGGTTCGATTCTTCACTCCCAAGCCTCCGTTACAAAGGTGGCAACCGGTAAAGTGGTGCGACAGGACATCGTCTCGATCGTCAATGGGACTGGTCAGATCAAGCCCAAGACCTATGTAAATATCGGCGCCACCGCGTTTGGCCGAATCACGCACCTCTACGTCAAGGAAGGCGACCACGTTAAGGCAGGTCAGCTCGTTGCAACCGTTGAAAGCGAGCAGCCAGCCTCTGCTGTGGAGGCTCAGCACGCGACCATCGCCGCATCGAAGACCGATGTCGACTCCTACATTGCAGCCGAGCGCACGGCCGAGGCGAATGTCGCGGAGGCCAAAGCCGATCTCGAACAGAAGAAGTTCGACTACCAGCGCGCTCAGGGCCTCTATGACGAGAAGTTGATCGCAAAGCAGGACTACGACGCCAAAAAGGCCGCATACGACGTCTCCGCAGCCACGCTACAGCAGCGCATCGCCACTGTGGCTCAAGCAAAAGCGCAGACGCTCTCTGCCAAAGGTCACGTCGATCAGGCCGTTGCCACCCTGCGAGGAAACGACTATAACCTCGGCCTCACCCAGAGTCGCGCACCGTTCGACGCTCTCGTCACCAACGTCCCGGTCCGCGAGGGCGAGACAGTCGTCCTCGGAATTCAAAACGCAGAGGGATCTACCTTAATGACCCTCGCCGACATGTCTGTTATTACGGCCGAGGTAAAGGTCGATGAGACCGACATCGTCAATGTCGCCCTTGGACAGGCCGCCGACGTTACCGTCGATGCACTGCCGGGCCGCGTCTTCAAAGGCCACGTCACAGCAGTGGGCGATCAGGCCCTTCTTCGCACCACCGGTATCGCCACCAGCCAAAGCACCACGGGTACCGAGGAGGCCAAGGACTTCAAGGTCGTTGTCACACTTGACCACCCATCCGACGATCTGCGGCCCGGTCTGTCCGCCACCGCCAAGATCACCACAGCACATAAGAACAATGTGCTGAACATTCCTATCCAGGCGCTGGTCCAGAGGAGCGTCGCCACGGAGAAGGCGCTCGCAGCCAATGCAGGCAAGCCCGGTTCAGGAGTCGCAGCAGCGCAAACCGCTTCTGCCGGCAAGTCTCCTCTCGTTCAGGGCGTATACCTGCTCCAGCCCGACGGCAGGAATAAGAACAAATTCAGAACCGTTTTTGTTCCGGTCACCACCGGTGTCACTGGTGCAACCGACATCGAAGTCCTCAGTGGCATCAAAGAGGGTGACGAGATTGTCACAGGACGGTACAAGGTTCTGAGAGGCTTAAAGAGCGGTACGGTCGTCAAAAGAGACAACACTCCCGAAACGGCCGGAGACACCGATAAGTCGTAAAATCATTACAAGCTCCTGCCCGCGCCCGTTGGCAGGAGCTTGCAATGCGGGTCACTGCCAGGGGAACCATCTCGCCGGCGTAAACGTACTATTCTGAAACCTGCTCGACCGGAGAACCGGATGCCTATCGAAACCGCAGTTGACACTACCCCAAGTAATGCCTCAGGTCCGAGTAACGGAGAGGTCATTGTCACCGAGAATCTCTGGAAGACCTACGAAATGGGCGACCAGCAGGTGCATGCGCTTCGTGGCGTCAACCTGCGAATCCGCCACAACGAGTATGTCGCGATCATGGGGCCGTCGGGCTCCGGCAAATCGACCCTGATGAACCTCATTGGCTGCCTGGACTCTCCCTCGCAGGGCAAATACTGGCTGAATGGCCACGACGTCTCCGAGCTCAACGACGACGAACTCGCCCGCATTCGCAACAAGGAGATCGGCTTCGTCTTCCAGACCTTCAACCTGCTGGCCCGTGCAACGTCCCTCCACAACGTCGAACTGCCATTGATCTACAACGGCACTCCGGCGGCGGAGAGGATCGAGCGCGCCAAGTCCGTGCTCGAATCAGTAAATCTAGGATCGCGCATGATGCACAAACCCAACGAGTTATCGGGGGGGCAGCGTCAACGTGTCGCCATCGCTCGCGCGCTCGTCAACCGGCCTTCGATCATTCTGGCCGACGAGCCTACCGGAAACCTCGATTCGAAGACCGGCGACGAAATCATGGCTCTCTTCGATGAACTGCACGCCAAGGGAAATACCATCGTTGTCGTCACCCACGAGCCGGACATCGCAGAGTACGCCCACCGCGTAGTTACGATTCGTGACGGTGTCATTGCAAGTGACCACCCGTCCTCCCGTGTGCTAAATCGTCAGTAGCGAACAGCACACCTCGCCCCGCATTGCATCCCCTCGCACCATCTGGGCCGTCTAAGATGGAATGATGGCAATGTTTCCCGGTCGCCTCCGCTTCGCTGGAGCCCTTATTGCATTCCTTTCTGCCGGCACTATGCTCCATGCCCAGGCAGCTGCCCGTTTTGACCTCGCCGGACCCAAAATTGAGGTCCATGTGACTCGCGCCGGCCAGACTCTGCCCATCGCCTCCGTACCTAACCTTCAGGAAGGCGACAAGATATGGCTGCATCCCGACCTTCCGCCGACCCAGTCGGTCCATTACCTCCTCGTAGCGGTCTTCCTCCGCGGGACCACCAATCCCCCTCCCGATAACTGGTTCTTCCGTATTCCGACCTGGGACAAAAAAATACGCGAAGAGGGCACAACCATCACCGTTCCGAGCGAAGCCCAACAAGCGATCCTGTTCCTCGCCCCAGAGACCGGAGGCGACTTCGCGACTCTGCGCTCGGCTGTACGCGGCCGTCCCGGCATCTTCGTCCGCGCCTCCCAGGATCTAGCCGAAGCCGGCTTCGAACAAGCCCGCATCGAAAAGTATCTTGCCTCCATGCGGCAAGTTCCTCCATCCGACGCCAAGGCCCTCCAGAATCACTCGACCTTGCTGGCCCGCACGCTGAACCTGAAGCCCAACGCTGAATGCTTCAGCCGTCCTATCGACATGCAGTTCACCTGTCTCACGCAGAGCGGCACCCAGACCCTGCTCGACGACGGTCACGCCCAGACGATAGTCTCCAGCCTCACCAGCGGCGATACCTCCACGTTCATCAACGCTGCAAGCACTGTGCAGATGGCGGGCGGAGGTCTTTACAGCGCCTACGTCGGAGCCATCGTCGATCTCGTTCATCTCATGAGCGGCCTCCACACCGCGCACTACCAGTACATTCCCGCAATCGCCTTTCCCGACGGACCGAGCCTGAACCTCCGCCTCAACGTTCCACCCTCCTTCAACAACCCGAAATCCGTCATCGTCATCGGCCTCCCCGCTATTCAGGCCTCCACGCCTCCGCCACTGCGCCCTGCCGACCCCAAACACATCAACTGCCTCCTGAAGCCCACGCTGACGCTTCCCGTCGAAGGTGCCCCCCTCGTCTTTTCCACCTCCTTTGCCCATGACCTCGTGCTGCACATCGATTCCCCTGCTCCCGGCATCGATATCCCGCTCACTCCGGACGCCTTCCGTGGCGGTCTCGTTCTCACCCCCGCATCCAAACGCAAGGCGCTCCCGCTAGGCACAGCCACTCCCGATCAGTCGCCCACAACAACGACAACGCCAGCCCAGGCGGCCATCTCTCCCGCCCCCCTTCCCAATACCATCACTGGAACCATCAAGGGGTTCTGGGGCTTCGACGCCTTCACTGGACCAACCGTGCAATTGCAGGACACGCCGGGCAGCGACTGGAGACTAGCCGACAGCGACATCCTGATCGCCGGCCGCGAGAACCATCTCTCCCTCACCTCCACAGGAACAGCCTGCATCCAGACCATCACACTCGACAGCGACTCCGGCAAGCAGATCGACACCCAATGGAATCTGGCGGACAAACCGAATCTCGTCGAAGTAAAGGTTCCGCTGCAATCCTTCGTTCCCGGCGCTCTTCACCTTACGATCCACCAATTCGGCGAGCCGCAACCCGAAATTGTCGCCGCCCAGACATACTCCGAGCCTGCCCGCCTCACAGCCCTTCAGCTCTACGCCGGCGACACAACGGCCACTTTGACCGGGACAAGCCTTGATCAGGTTAAAAACATGACCATCAGCGGCCTTATGTACACCCCTGTCCCTCCCGACCCTGACCCATTGGCATCCGACAACTCCGCCACTCCCAACTCCAACCTGCGCTTTACACTCCCGGCAGACACGCCCGCGCCTAAGTTCCGCCCCGGCGACAAGCTGACCGCCAGCTTCACCCTCAAAGACGGCCGCAATCTCTCACTGCCACTGACCGTATCCCCTTCGCGGCCCTCCGTCGCCATCCTCAGCAAGAGCGGAACGCAGACGGGGCCCGCTCCCATCCGCCTGGCGGACCAGGACGATCTGCCCGTCAGCCAGCAGCTCACCTTCTCGCTGCGTTCCGCCAGTCCCTTCCCTCGCACCGGCACAATTGAGATCATCAACGCCGACGAAACCCTGCGAACCGTTCTCAGCGTAGCTTCCGGCACATTAGTGTTGCAGAACCCGCGCACCCTTCTGGCAACGCTGGACCCCCTCAAGACCTTCGGCACCTCGGCTTATGGTCCCTTGCGGCTGCGAGCTGTAACGCCCGACGGAATCGCCGGCGACTGGCTTCCGTTTGTCACTCTCGTGCGCCTTCCTTCGCTGAAAGACCTGCACTGCCCGGCGGACACTACCAGTTCATGCACGCTCACAGGATCCAACCTGTTTCTCGTCGAATCAATCTCTACCGACGCCGACTTCACAACCCCAACCGACGTCCCCGAGGGCTTCGTCGGTACGAGCCTCTCGCTTCCTCGACCCGCGAAGACCGGCTTTTACCTCCGCCTGCGCGACGACCCTACAGCAGTGAATACTGTCGTCATGCCCATCCTGCCCTTGCAGACGGCCACCGCGGCCCCTCCTGAGCATAAAGAAGCTCAGCCTCAGCCATAGGCTCTTCAGAATCCATAGGCCTGCTTCAGACTGTTGACGAACCCATCACTCTACTGGGTTCGTCCTTGAGCCTTTGCAGTTCAGGCAAGTTGTGCCTGAAACTTCATCCCAGTCTTGATTTGCTTCCATCTGCTTCCTGGGACCCAACAACAAAGTTCAAAGTTCCCGATTCCGCGAGAGCCCGGTTGGAATACCTTGCCGGCAGAGCGGCCATGCACCAAGCGGCTTTTTTAGCGTTCAAAAACGTTTTGGCCAACCGCTACTTATTTGTGTTTGAAAAGCGAAACTGGTCACGAATCTGGATAACGGCAATGGCGACAATGGCAGCGATGGCAGGCGAGAAAAACAAGTACATATCAGTTCTCCTTTTGCGAAATATGAAATCCAATTCAAAGTCCTACCCTGCCGCAGAGAGCCAGGAAAAGCACTCTCCGCAACAGGCCCTTCAATTCCAGCTAAGCGCGAGCCAGCTTCCGGCGAACCACACCAGCCAGTCCAATCAGTCCGGATCCAAACAGGAAAAGGCTTGATGGCTCTGGTGCCGGCGACGTGTTCACAGCGGCCCCGATCATCTCCTGCGGCAGATCATTGCCGCGGCCGGTCGGGATATAGAAGCTGTAGTCGTCCAGAAAAGAGTCCGTGTAGTGGAAGCTGGCAGCGTTGCTGATCAGCGAATCCGCATACTTGTCGGTATCTTCGGTATGGTCAAAGATGTACCAGAGCGCCTCCTGGACATCGGTTGCGTTGTATGTATGGCCGTGTCCATTCGATACGCCCAGCATGCTGTAGATGTACGCCTCTTCCTCATACTTGAAGTCGTTCGAGTATTTGTTGGAGGTCAGATAATCCGCGCCGTTCACCACGGTCACATTCCATGTCTCCCCGATGTGGACTGTCCTGAAGTCGTCGAGGCAAAACAGATTCACGGGGGTAGTTCCATCTAGAGTCAACTGGTAGGGTCCCGTCGATCCAGTGGCAGCACCGTCCAACTTAAGCGTGTCCGCCTTTGCTGAACCAGAGAGAACCGCGATGCAGAGAGCTGACGCAAGATAAGCAATTTTCTTCACTTCGATCTCCTCGCTCGCAGTGCGAGCAGTTATTTCAAAGTGTTCAAGCATCAACGGTCTCGTTGCCGTTTCGCTGCAAAAAATTGCAGCGTATTGACTTGACACTTTGCTTTCGCGAACCCGAAGAGTTCGGAAAGAATCCATAGTTGTGGGCACGCGTCCATCCTGTCTGGATATGGCCGCCGCGACCGCCTAATTGCATTTCTTTGCTGATACGCAAAGACTTATAGCAAGCAGGCTGCCATTCACGAATCCCCGCGAATTCACTCAGGAAACGCTATTCGCCGTCGAATCCACCGCATCCCACCCAAAAATGCCACCCGCAATGCCAAACAATTACCCTCCCCTGTGGGCAAAAGTTTTCCTACCAAGTAGCAACTCTTAGCCACATCGTCCCTGACGCAACCAGGTGATTCTGCATTTTGCCTTTCTGTTGCGGTTGCCGTTGCAGTTGCTGTTGCAGTTGCTGTTGCCGTTGCTTGCGTTGCGTTGCAGTTGCTGTTGCTGCGTTGCCGTTGCAGTTGCTGTTGCCTATTCTTCACCTACATACAAACGTCATCTCGACCGAAGCACTGGACGGTCTCACCGTCCAGTGCGCAGTGGAGAGATCCCTGTATTTAGCCTTTGCCTTTGCCTTTGCCTCTGAGGTAGAGCGGGGCTTCAGCCCCGCGTCTAAAAGCCCGCCGTGAAGCGGTCACCACTCTGCCGAAGGCCGGAGCGAAAGGCGAAGCCGAAGCGACATATATTGCCGTTTCCCTTGCGCTTGCCGTTGCCTTTGCTTTTGCTTTTGCTTTGCTTTTGCCTCTGAGGTAGAGCGGGGCTTCAGCCCCGCGTCTAAAAACCCGCCGCGAAGCGGTCACCACTCTGCCGAAGGCCGGAGCGAAAGGCGAAGCCGAAGCGACATATCTATCGCTTTTGCAGTCGCTTGTTCTTCATCCACCCGTCGCCGCCGCTACGAGCTAGCTAAAGCCCCCAAAATCAAACCATTACAAAATTAATCTCCAAATTCCCCAGCAAAACCCCTTGTCAAGCCCTACCCCAAGCTAACTCCATATGCATCAACAACATCGCATTGCAAAGAAGTTATTCCCAATCCATTACAATTAAAACTAGAGATAAAAAAAGCCCCGGCCAAAAACCGGGGCTTTCACCATTAATCCCATAACTCTTTTAGAAAGACGAATTTAGCTGTAACCCATTTAGAATGACGATTTTACAAAACATAAATCGATTAAATCATTGAATCAAAAGGATTTATGAATCGATACAGGGGGAGGGGGTACCAGATCAAACAGCAACCGTAAACGAATCCTCGCTCCGCGTCACCGCTCGATACATCGTGTCGCGCTCAAAAGGCTCACGCCCGGCCTCAGTAATCAACCGGACAAGATCCTTCCGCCGCATACCCTGCGGAGTCGTGGCACCGGCATCGTGGTAGATCTTCTCTTCGATCACCGTGCCGTCGATATCGTCGGCGCCAAAACGCAGCGAGATCTGGGCCATCTTCGGCGAGACCATCTGCCAGTAGCTCTTGATGTGCGAAAAGTTGTCGAGCATGAGACGTCCTACCGCGATCTGCTTCATGTCGAGCATGCCCGTCGTTCGCGGAATATGCGCCAGAGCAGTGTTGTCCGGATGAAACGCCAGCGGAATAAATGTCTGAAATCCGCCTGTCTCATCCTGAACCTCACGAAGCTTCAGCATGTGGTCCACGCGGTCCTCGTCGTTCTCAACATGCCCATAAAGCATCGTCGCGTTCGACCGCAGTCCGATCTTGTGTGCCGTCCGCGCCGTATCGAGCCACTCGCTGCCGTCAATCTTGTGATCGCAGATGATATGCCGAATCCGATCGGCAAAGATCTCCGCGCCTCCACCCGGCAACGAATCGACGCCGGCCTCTTTCATCCGCTCCAGCGTCTGGGCAATCGTCATCTTGCCGCGCTTGGCCAGAAACGCAACCTCCACCATGGTGAACGCCTTGATGTGCACCTTGGGAAACCGCTCCTTCAACCCGCGAACCAGGTCCATGAAGTACTCGAAAGGAAGATCAGGATGCAGTCCGCCAACGATATGGAACTCGGTCACAGCCTCGGTGTAGCCGCTTGCAGCGGTCTCCCAGGCCTCCTCCAGAGCCATCGTGTACGTTCCAGCCTCACCCTTCTTCCGTCCAAAGGCGCAAAGCCTGCACGAAGCCACGCAAACGTTGGTCGGATTGATATGACGGTTCACATTGAAGTAAGCCGTATTCCCATGCAGCCGCTCACGAACCATGTTCGCCAGCCAGCCGACAGCAAGAATATCGCCGCTCCGGTAAAGGGCCACCCCATCGTCAAAGTTGAGCCGTTCGCCGGCCTCTACCTTCGCCGCAATCGGCAAAAGCGCAGCATCATCTGTCTGGAAGGAATGTCGAGGCCGTGTGCTCAAGGTCTGGAAGCTCATATAACGATTCTATCCCTCCTGCGGCCTCGCATATCAGTGTCCGCCGACCTTCTGCGAATCAACCATCTCCGGCTCAATCACAACGCCATCGAACAACGTAGCCCCGACCAAATGGTTCCCCACAGGACGTACCAGCTTCAGATTCCATCCCGTATTCCAATACTTCACGCTCTTATCAGGCAGATGGACAGCGAATGCAAACGTAGTCGAACTGTTCGCCGTAATCAACACCCGCTGCGAAGGCTCGTCGTAATAAATGCTGTTCACATCCCGCATGTAAAGATTTTTCACAGTCTTCCAACTCGCACCCGAGTCTTCGGAAAGATAAACTCCCTCGCGTCCGCCAACCCAGAGCCCGCCATTTCCATCAACAGCCACCGCACCAACCTGCGTCAGATCATCAGGCAGCTTGATAGTGAGCCAGCTTTGACCACTGTCCTTCGACAGCAAGGCACTCTTCAAGTTGGCAGTCAGCACCACGGATCTCGACGCTGCCACAAATCGCCACTCCTGCGGAATTGGACCCGAAACCTGCTTCCAGCTCTGCCCGGCATTCATACTCGACAGCAGCCCATCAGCGGTGGCCGCATAGAGCACGTCGCCATCTCGTGCAAACGCATAGACGTTACTGTCCAGTTGCACACTCTTGCCCGGAACAGTGACGACAGTAGGAGCAGCAGCAGCACTTGTCCTGCTCTTTGCCGTCTTGCTCTTGGAGGCCGTCGTCCTTCTCGCAGCCGGCTTCGTAACCGTCGTAGGAAGCAGCGTCACCTCATTCGCGCGACCCCAAATATCGCCGTTCAACCGATAGACACCGTGACGCGTTCCAGCCAGCAGGCTTCCATCCGAAGCCTGACCAAGGCTGAACACATCATGCCCTTCAAGCCCACTGCTCTTCTGTGCCCAGGTCAGCCCACCATTATCGCTCTGGAACACGCCGCCCCAGGCCTTATCGTTAACCATACCGACATAAATCTTGGCCGGATTCCGCGAATCTCCCAGGTACGCTGTAATCTGCCGGGACGAAAAACCATTATTCGATGCAACGAAACTAAAGCCCCCATCGTTACTCGCCAGCACACCGCCACGGTCAGTCGCCAGCAATATTCGATTGGAGTTGGTCGGATCGACAAACACATCATTCACGATCACTTCAGGACCAGTCGTGCGTACCCAGGTCTTTCCCGAGTCGACGGTCCGCCATAAACCTTCCGTCGTTCCAGCAAAGACAATGTTAGAGTTCAGCGGATCCTGCATTAGAACTCTGGTTCGCCGTGCCGTCGAAGGGATGCCCTGTATCTTCTGAAACCCAGCGCCGGCACTCTCGCTCTTATAAATCCCCGAACACGCGCTCAGGTACATCTCATTCGGTTGTTTCGGATCAACAATGATCGAGAACACATCGGAGTCGTCGATCAGTCCCTGCTTGATGTTGTTCCAGTGAGCGCCTCCATCCGTCGTCTTCCACGGAAGATGCCACGTTCCCGCATAGATCGTCTGCGGGTCCTTCGGGTCGATCGCGATCGACTCGACCTCATGCAGCTCCTGGCTTCCCTCTGGACTGATCAGCTTCCATTGACTCCCACCGTCGGTCGACTGATAAACACCCCTCAGGGTTCCAGCCACCAATACGCTCGGATTCGAAGGCGCTGCCGACAAAGCACGAATCGATTGCCCTTCCATCGCCTTCTCAATCGCCCAGTTCACACCACCATCATTACTGACGTATATCCCACCATCCGCACTTCCCAATACCCAAGCTCCCACCAGAATCCTGCCGGGCTTGCCAGGATCGAGCACGATCGAATCAAGCACCAGATCGTCCCGCTTCCCCACGCGGGCCAGTCTCTTCCACTCACGGCCACCGTCACGCGACTCATAAATCCACCCATTCGCCGTACCCATATAGAGATGAGCATGATCGTGAGGATCAGCGATAAATGCCCGCGCATCTCCTCCGTACGGTCCGAAAGGCAGCCAAGTGACTGCGTTCAGCTGAAGGCAGAAAGAGAGAAATAGCAAAGCAACCAAGGCTCTAAATCGACGCTGTCTGTTCCACATAATCATCCAGTTCTGAAACTACTTCTAAGGATACTTGGCCAAGCAGTGCTTCGCCAACCAAAGCACAAAGGCTGACTGGATATCCAGTCAGCCTTTGCGCTTGTTCAGGTTAGTTGTTACTTCTTGTGGTGTTTGGCAGGTGCAGTCCTTGGCACGGCCTTTACAGCGCTCTCATCTACTGGCGTAAGGCCCGTGGTATCAAGCGTTGCACCGGTTGGGATCAGAGTCGAAGCCACAGTCTTACCGTCCTGAGAACCGGTGTAGACCGAGATACGGCTGGCATCGATGCCCTTCTCCGTGACCAGGTATTCCTTCGCATTGACGGCACGCGAGGCGGCCAGCTTGGCACCGGTCTTCTCCGTGCTGCTTGCGTTGCCAATAACTGCCAGCTTCGCATCCGACGAACGCTGCATGTTGAGTGCGATATCGTCAAGGCAAGCCTTGGCTTCGTTATCGACTCGGGCTGGACGACGTTTGTCACGCTCGAAGCTGATCGAGCAGAGGCTGGTCGTCGTTACAGCGGGCGGCGGCGTCGGCGCAACTACCGTTACGGTCGTTGTGCACGAAGCAGACTGACCCTTATCGTCAACCACGTTCGCGGTTACAGTGATAGTTCCAGGTGCTGCTCCGGTCGTATTCAATGTCGCCGTCGAAGTGCTACCAGTTACAGAACCAGCCGTTGAGCTATAGCTATAGGTCAGCGGACGGTTTTGCGGGCTCACGCCATTCGCGGTGATCGTCGAGGAATCTCCAGGAGATACGGTCGACGGATTCGCCGAGCAACCAACGGTCGGAGGAGCAAACTGCTGAATCGTGAACGGCGCTGAGCAGTCCGCCATCTCACCGGGTCTGTTGCCTTCAGAGACATGACCCTTCGCCGTGTAGGATCCCGGCGCCGTGTTCTTCGTGTCGATATTGGCGACGTTGCTTGTACCCGTGATCGTACCGCCATCAGTGGTCCAGGTGTAGGTAGCGGTTCTCTTCGGGTTTAGATTCAAGGCCGTACCAGTTACCGTCAGAGGATCACCCGGAAATGCAGTTGAGGGCGAGACCGAGCAGCTAAATGTAACAGGAGGAGGAGGGATGATGTGTCCGAAGTGCGTCACTATGCCCGTGCTGAGCTCGACTCCGTTCAGGTTCGCCCGTCCACCCGTTATACCAGCAGTAGGTACGGGTGTAGCCGGTCCGAAGTTTGCATGAACATAGCGAAAATCAGCTTGGAAGAGACGGAACGAAAACCGGTTATTCATGAATGGAAGGTCATAATCCATGCCACCGCCAACCGTTAGCGTCGGACCCCACGTACTAGGGTTATAAGAAAAGTTCCGAATGTTTGGTCCATCAAGTTTGGCAGCTCCGGCAAGTCCATGTGCAAACAGTGTGAAGTTCTGCATCGGTGCACGGAAAATCGGACCGCCTGAGATGGTATACAGGTCGTTGTTTTGGCCGCCCGGGTGAGCCGCGTAGATAACCTCTCCACCGACATACTTATTAAAGTAGTACGCTCCGCTGCCCATAGCCCCCACATCAATTGAAGAATAATTGATGCCGGCAGGCTTCAATTGCCCATGAGCCCCGAAGTAGGAGTATCCGGTGAAAATATCTACGCGCGAAGGGTTAGCCCCCACAGGGGCGGCTGTGCCGGGAGTCTGCGCACCCAGACTTCCAACTCCAAGGCTGACTGCACATGCAGCCAGTACGAACCGGCCAAAACTACGAAACGGGCTATAAACCATACTTCCCTCCGCTCAAAATTCTTCCATGTATTTGTAAGAGCCTACACAGGCTCAATATTTCCGATATGTTGGGTTCGATTCAGTAAAGCTTACCGCAGTTGCTAATCTACCGGTAAAAAAATACTCCGCGGTGACTATATTTTCAATAGCTTACCAATCATTCGGGTCAAACAAGCTGGGAGAATCTTCTGAGTAACCAGAGTTGCAATACTAGTCGATATTCAAAACCTTTCGCATTGTTCCGCGTTCCCGCTGAATTTTTTCCTGTAACAAGGTAATGGCATACAAGAGCTGTTCCGGCCGTGGAGGGCATCCTGGAACGTAGATATCAACAGGGATTACCTGATTTACGCCCTGCAACAGCGCGTAATTATTGAAAACTCCACCTGAAGTGGCACATGCTCCCATTGAGATCACCCACTTCGGTTCCGGCATCTGCTCATAGAGCCTCCGAATGACGGGAGCCATCTTCTGCGAGACGCGTCCGGCAATAATCATCAGGTCGCTCTGTCGCGGTGACGGCCGAAACACCTCAGCTCCAAACCGGGCGATATCGTATCGCGAGCCACCCATCGACATCATTTCGATAGCACAGCAGGCTAGGCCGAACGTCATCGGCCACACAGAACTCTTCCTCACCCAATTGATGGCAGCATCCATCGAAGCTAGAACTATACCCTCAGGCTGGTCATATCCCCAGCTAACTTCCCTCAGTTTCTCCCGGTTTTTCCCAAAGCTTTCCAGGCTACCGAAGAAATAGCGGTCGTTCTGTTGCGGCACAGTCGTAGGATGGCCGTTACTCGTGGTCTCATTTGCTGGTGTTGTCATATCTCTACTATAGAACTGAAGTCCTTGCGAGGTAACTTCTTTGTCGCCAAGATAAAGCGTGGATGCCAAAACCAATCGGCAGAGTTGCTTTTAAATGCACTATTTCGCTAAAAAAGACGGCTTCGAGCACCCATGCTCTTCTACAACTACCCCTCGATCTGCCCGAAACGTTTCCGGCAACTCCAGACTTATCCGAAATCGAATCCAGGTTATCTTGCCCAACGGCGTTCCCTGGCCGTTCGCAGGCTGTTCAAGACTGTGTGCCGTCGTGTTGAAGTGTGACGCGACCACGGCAGCCATCTTGGCCTGATCTCCAGTTCCTGGCACCAGGTGCGCGTCCAGAATCTGTATCGTCCCCTCAGACGCCCGGACCACCAGCTCCGCCAGCCTATTCATTGCCGCAGGTTTGCTTCGATACTCTTCATAAGCCTGAGACATCTCCGCGAACATGGCCTTATCCGCCGCAAATCGAAAGTGCCGCGGATTCCACGCCACAGCATCCTGAGCTCGAAAGCTGAAGTCTGTACTAATTAGTAACGGACTCACCGACCGGTATGGAGGCGAAGCCAGCTCGGCGTAATCGTGCTCTGTTCGAGGCACGCCCACCGGAAGCACCCGCAGAATCCATCCCGATTCTAGCGGTTCCAGCATCACCTCCAGCCCATTTCCAAACACCTTTACGAATCCCTGCCCTGCCCGGACCTCACCTTCCACTACCGCCCGAGCGCAAGTCGCTGTCCTTCCACCCGACGCAGCCCACCCGGTTCCACCACCCTGCCCCATCGCCACCACGAAACCCAAAATCATCCAGCCCGATCCCAACCTAACGCGCATTCTCCTCCATTGCCTGCATCAGGGCCTCTCGCAGTACCCTTTCCTCATCTTTTTCCATCTTCGCGCCGTTTTTGGTCAGGTAAAAAACGTCGATTGCGGTCTCTCCTTCCGTATCGACCAGCGCCACCTCTATATTGCACCCCTGTCCCGCCAGTGTCAGGCTCAGCGCGCGAAGCAATCCAGGCACATCCTGTGCCACCACCTCCAGCAGAGTACTGTGCGAGGACGCATCATCATCGAACTCCACCCGAGTCTCCACTACTACCTTTGGAGTCCTGCGCCGACCCCGACGACGTCCGCTCAACAGTTTCTCGACCGACACGGCCTCAGTCATCACGTCATGGACGCTCTTCACAAACGCTTCATGCTCCGACGCATTCATCTCCAGCGTGCGAAACGTGTCCGTAAACCGAAAGCTGTCCACTACTATCCCCTGCCGGTTCGAGAACGCGTCCGCCGTCACAATATTCATCCCCCAGGCCGCCAGCACACCCGACATATTCGCAAACAGCAGAGCCCTGTCCGGCGTCACCACCGTCAGTTCGCTCACAGTCGGCGAGTATCGAAAATCAAGCTGCACCCGATCCTGATCCAACAGCTTCGCCATCTGAAAATGCCTTCGGACCTGCTCCGGCATCCGGGTACGCACGTACCGCTTCGGAAATCCTTCCAGATACTCCCCCACCTCTGCCTGCTGTCCCGGCAGCAGCGCGGCTACTCGATGCACCAGTTCGCTCTCCACCTGCGCACCTACCCGTTCCTCATCCACGCTGCGGTCCAGGTAGTTTGATGTCGCGATGTACAGGCGCCACAGATTCTCCGCCTTCCACGGCGTCAGTGCATCCGGATGTACGGCGTTGATGTCCGCATAAGTAAACAGCGTCAACATCCGCAGCATCTCCGGTGTCTGGACCTTGCCTGCAAATGCACCCACCGTCTCCGCGTCGAAGATGTCCCGCCTCAATGCAGCCGACATCTCCAAATGGTTCGCAATCAGGCCCAGCACCAAACCGCTCTCGTACGTATCCAGTTCCAGCCGCGTCAGCACGCTCTGCGCCATGCGTGCACTCTCGTGCGCATGATCGCCCGTGCTCCTGCCCTTGCCCGTATCGTGCAACAACGCCACCAGGTACAAGACTCCCGCATGGGGAAGCTCGCGTAGTAGTGCACCAAACCGCGACGCCCACTCCGCCTTTGATCCCGCCTGCACATCTTCCAGACCATGTAACGTATCGATCAGCACAAACGTATGCTCATCCACCGTGTACCGGTGATACGCATCGCGGATCACCAGTGCGTCGATTCCATGAAACTCCGGAATCAGTAGTTCCAGAACCCCCATCGCATGCATCGCACGCAGTGCATTGCCCGCACATCTCCCGGTCAAAATACCCTGCAGCTTATGCCACAATGCCAGCCCTTCTTCCAGATCGGCCGACAAGAGCGGCAAAGCTTGCGACAGCCGCTGCTCCGCGTCCCGGTCCAGTGTGCATCCGGTCCGCGCCATCGTCGCAAACACGTTCAGCACCACATCAGGATCGTTCGCTGGATCTTCAGACGACTCCGTCACCGCATCCAACACCACCCGGCCACGTTCCACACGAAAGCCTTCGTGACGCGATTCAGCCTTGCGTTCGCGCCGGAACCCTAGTAGCTTCGAGGGCGCATTTGCAATCGCCGACGCCTCTTCCATCATCTGCATCACTCGCCGCTGCACGCTCCGTGCATGACGAAAATAGAGGCGCATCCAGTAAGCCGCATCCATCTTCTTCGGCACGCGGCCCACTACGCCAATTGCAACTTTTGCCGCAGCATCCTGCGCCTGCCAGGCCAGCGTATTGTCGTCCCGTTCGTGTCGATAGTGCAGAAAGCATCGCACCAACCGCAAAAACTCCACCGCATCTCGAAACTCCTGGTCTTCGGCTCTGGAACCGTTGCTCCCGTTCCCCTCGTTCTTCCGCGAACTCACCCATTGCAGCGCCGACAGCCATTCACACACATGGACATCACGCAGTCCGCCCGGACAGTCCTTCATATTTGGTTCCAGGTGAAACAACGTATCACCATACTTCGCGTGACGTAGCTGCGTCAGCTCAATCAATCGCGCTGTTAGCGGCTTCTGTTCACGCTGCAGCAGCTTCGGAAACGTCTGCACAACCAGCTTGTCGTAGAGCCCTGTGTCCCCCGCAAGCATCCTATGGTCCATCAGCGAAATCGTAAACTCAGCGTTCTCTTCCGTGAACCGATCGCACTCGGCTATCTTCCTCGTTGTCGGAGCGACGCGTATCCCGCAGTCCCACATCTCCTGGTTCAGCCGGCGGATCACGTCTTTGACGTCCTTCTCTGCTACTCGCCCATCCAGTAGAAATAGCAGATCAACGTCTGAGTAAGGAAACAGCTCCTGCCGACCGTAGCCACCCACTGCTGCTAGCGCAATCCCACTCGTCAGCCGGCCACCTTGTCCTATCGCTTGCTGCCACAACCCCCGCACCAGCTCATCGAGAGCAGCCGATCGCGCCGAAATCGTCGCCGACCCCGAAGAACCCGCCTCGAACGCGCCGCGAATCTCCAGCATCTTTCGCTGGTATCGTCCGCGCAACCCATCTGTGGATTCGTTTGTCTGCATGTCTGTTTAGCTCAAAGGGAGCTCAAGCATAGCAGCCGACCTCCCCGTTCCCACAAGATTCGACCGCCCTCTCCATGCAGAGACTAGTAGTTACAGAGCGATGTCCCCTCGCTCGTCGTTGCGTATCCGGATAGCCTCATCGATCTTCGACACGAAGATCTTTCCATCGCCGATTGTCCCGGTTCGCGCCGCAGTCATAATGGCCTGGATCGCCTTATCTACCATCTCGTCGAGCACTACCAACTCCAGCTTTACCTTGGGCAACAGGTCCACCGAGTACTCCTGCCCTCGGTAGAACTCCGTATGCCCCTTTTGTCGTCCATGGCCCCGCGCTTCGGTGATCGTCATTCCCTCGATGCCAACCTCCACCAGCGCATCTTTAACCGCGTCCAGTTTCGATGGTTGAATCACCGCTTCAATCTTCTGCATATCCAATTCCCTTCTTCAAAGCTCAAAACCCAAAGCTTACAAATCCTAGTGCGCCCAATCGTAGCCTTCTTCACCATGCTGCGACAGATCCAGACCTGTGCGCTCATCATCCTCACTCACCCTAAGCCCGATAAGCTTATCTACGATGAACAAAATCACAAGCGTACCCACAATCGAAATACTCCACGCGATTGCCACGCCGACAAACTGGTTCAACAACTGATGCGCATTCCCCTCCAGCAATCCCGTAGCTTTCCCAGCGCCGTAGATGGGGTTGATCGCACTATTCGCGAAGATACCCGTAAGAATCGCTCCCATCGTTCCGCCCGCGCCATGCACACCAAACGCATCCAGCGAGTCATCGTAACCAAACAACGCCTTCACCTTCACGACCATCAGGTAGCAGAACACACCTGCAATCAGCCCGATCAAAAGCGCAGACATCGGCGTAACAAAGCCAGCCGCCGGTGTAATCGCCACCAGCCCGGCTACCGCGCCCGATATCGCTCCCAACGCCGAAACCTTACCCTGACGGATCCACTCTGCTCCAGCCCAGCCCACTGTCGCAGCCGCCGCTCCAAAGTGCGTCGCCACGAACGCTGAGGTAGCCAGCGTACCCGCCGATAATGCGGATCCCGCGTTGAATCCAAACCAACCCACCCAAAGCAAGCAAGCCCCAATAAAGCTCAGTACTACCGAGTGCGGGGGCATCGGCACCTTCGGATACCCCAGTCTCTTGCCGAGATAAAGGGCAGTCACCAACGCAGACACACCCGAGGTAACGTGCACAACGGTACCGCCCGCAAAATCCAGGCATGGAAACCGCCCGCCCAGCGAAGCATTCAGAAACCCACCCTTACCCCAAACCATATGCGCCATCGGGCTATACACAAACAGCGCCCACAGTACCATAAACACAAGCATCGCAGAAAACTTCATCCGCTCTGCAAATGCGCCCGTAATCAGCGCCGGCGTAATAATCGCAAACATCAGTTGATAGACCATGAACGTCTGCAGCGGAATCGTTGCCGCATACTTCACGTCCGGCGCCAATCCAACCCCATGCAAAAACATATTGTGGAGCCCGCCGATAAACGCATTCCCCTCGCCGAACGCCAGCGAATACGTCACCAGCGCCCACAGCACCGTAATCACGGCCATCATGGCGAAGGTCTGCATCATCGTTCCCAGAATGTTCTTCTTCCGCACTAGCCCGCCATAGAACAGCGCCAAACCCGGTCCGCTCATCATCAGCACCAGCGCCGCCGAAACCAGCATCCATGCGTTGTCGCCAGAGGTCTGCGCTGCGCCAATCGCCGCTGCATTATCGGCCGCCTGCTTCTCCAGCATCGCAATCCGGTCCGTCTGGGTCGTCCCCGTTACGGGCGCGGTCGTCTGCGCCATTACCGCCGATCCGGTCAGCACACAGCCGCCGAAGATCATCGCAAATAGAAGAACCAGAAACACCTTCACTGCTGAAAAACGCATGGTTCAATCACCTGTTTCAAAGTTAGTAGTTGTAAAACCGTGTAGGCATCAAAGAGAGATACTCCGGCGATCCCGCGACTGCGGGTAACGACGGTTTAACTTCAGGACGACGTGGGAGCGGGCTTTTATTTTTCCCGATGCGCTTAATCTACACAAGGGAACGCGCAACACAAAGCGAGAAATTCATATTCACCCTCAATCCCTCCTACACCCTCGCTAACTCGCTTATTCCTTAGCCAGCAGTTCCCCCACAATCCCCTCCCACTCCCTCCTGAGATCCCCCAAAGCAACGCCCCGCCCAGCCACCTGATACCAATAAGCAGCATTCCCCACATCGCCCTCCTTCCGATGCAAATAGGCATGTACCCAGGCCCCATCCGCCCCGCCGACATCCTGTGCAATTGCATGAGCCCGTTCCCAATCGCCCTTGCCATCCCACCAAAGCGCCAGCAGCGCTCCCTCAAACTCCCCACCCCCGGCCGCTTCAAACTCTGCAATCGTCATCGCAACCCCGCCTTTCTACTCCCTGCTCCCTATTCCCTATTTTCAAGGAGCCGCATACCCCCGCTCCCGCATCCACTTGATCACCAGATCCGGCCACACGCTCAACTTAGGATTCTCCGCCGCCAATCCAACCCCGTGATGTCCCTGTTGAAACAGATGCATCTCCGCCGGAACTCCCGCCTTCACCAACGCCTCATAAAACATCACGCTATTCATCACAGGAACCGTCTGATCATCGGTCGTGGCAAACAAAAACGTCGGCGGAGTATCCTTCGTCACCTGCGTCTCAGCCGACATCGACCGCACCAACGCAGGATCAGGATCATCCCCCAACAAATTCTTCAGCGAGCCACGATGCAGATAGGGCTCCTCAAACGTAATCACCGGATAAGCCAGCACCAGAAAATCCGGCCTGCTTCCCTGCCGCTCAATCGCATCCGGTGACGAAGCATTCCCCGCGTCGAACTTCGTCCCTGCCGTCGCTGCCAAATGCCCACCTGCCGAAAATCCCCACATCCCCACATGGTCAGTCGCAATCCCATACTCCGCCGCATGAGCCCGAACCGTGCGTATCGCCCGCTGCGCATCCTCCAACTCCACCGGATGGTGATACTTTGGTCCCAACCGGTACTTCAGCACAAACGCCGCAACCCCGCGAGCGTTCAGCCACTCAGCAATCGCCGTGCCCTCATAATCCATCGCCAGATGCTGATATCCGCCTCCCGGCACCACTACGACGCCGGTCTTCGTCACATTCGATCCGGCAGGCAGATAAATCGTTAGCGAAGGCTTATCGATATCCTCGTCTCCCTGTGCTCCCGGAGCGGTTCCGGACCACAACAAACTCGTCTTCGGCGAAGCAATGTCATCCTGCTGCCCCAGCATCACTCCCACGCTCATCGCCAACGTCAAAACTCCTGCGCATTGCCCAATCCGCATCCGTTCCAGCCTTTCCACACACAAAAATGTTCCCTAACAAGATACCCTCCCCTCGACATCGCAAAAAAATCCCGTACGCTAGCAAAGACTATCGACCAGCAAACGACCACCACCCCGGGAGTCCCATTCCAATGAAGCACGTCGTTCAGAAGCATCTGGCTCAGTCCATCGCCGCTATGCAGGCCACACTTGCCGACCTCCACATCGCCGACACCATCGTTACCATCGCCGAGATCACCGCCAACGCCATGCAAGCTGGCCGCAAACTCCTCGTCGCCGGCAACGGGGGCTCCGCCGCCGATGCCCAGCACCTCGTCGCCGAGTTTGTAGTCCGCCTCGCCGCCGACCGTCCCGCCCTCCGCGCCATCGCCCTCACTACAGACTCCTCTATCCTTACCGCTACCGGCAACGATTTTGGCTTCGATAGCATCTTCTCGCGTCAAATCGAAGCCCTCGGCCAGCCCGGCGACGTCTTCCTCGGCATCTCCACCTCCGGCAACTCCCCCAATATCCTCAAGGCCCTCCACCAGGCCCGCGAGATGGACCTCATCACCATCGGCTTTAGCGGCAACGGCGGCGGCCAGATGCGGAACCTCTGCGATCACAACGTCATAATCCCCTCCGACATCACCATGAACATCCAGGAATGCCACCTCGCCCTCGAGCACATCTTCTGCATGGCCGTCGAGCGCTTCTACTTCGCCCCCACCTTCGATTCGAAGCCCCAGCACCCATTAGAATCGCCCTTACCCCAGGTCTCGCTTTAGACGAGTCAACAGCTCTACCGAAGGCCGCGCATAGCGGCTGATCCAGCGGTCATAGATCTCCTGTAACGGAACCACATTTAGATAGTTCCACCGCACCCGCCCTTCTCTCTTCGCAATCACCAGCCCCGCCGTCTCCAACACCCCAAGATGTTGCATTACCGTGCACCGATCCACCCGCTTGAAGTGGCCGCAAAGTTCACCCGTTGTCCGCGGGCCATCCCGCAGCAGATCGAGAATCTCTCGTCGCCGATCATCTGCCATTGCCTTGAAAACAGCGCTCTGACGATCCCGTCTTGACATGTTATAAAAACATAACATATAAATACGACCATTCCATCCGGAGAGGTACTACCGTATGCAACTCAAATTTCAAGTCCACGCCAAGATCCAGAAGCCGCTCGCGGACGTCTTCGACGCCGTCTACAATCCCTCAAAGCTCAGCGGCTACTTCACTACGGGCGTAGCATCTGCTCCCCTCGACGAAGGCACCACCGTCATCTGGCGCTTCGCCGACTATCCCGGTGAAGCCCCCGTCACCGTCAAAAGGCTAGTCCCTAATAAGCAAATCATCTTCGAGTGGGACGCCTACGAACCACCCGAAACCCCAGGCACAATCCCCCCACCTACGGGCTACAAAACCACAGTCGAGATGACCTTCGAATCCCTCGACCCCAACAACACACTCGTCAAAATCTCCGAATCCGGCTGGCGCGAGACCCAGCGAGGCCTCGATGGCTCCTACGGCAACTGCTTCGGTTGGAGCCAGATGATCTTCGCCCTCAAGGCTTATCTTGAATACGGCATCAATCTCCGCAAAGGTGCTTT
>CAWHRG010000006.1:0-243076 GCA_963831665.1 uncultured Acidobacteriaceae bacterium
TTCGCCAGCTCGAAACTGGCGCGTACGGCGGCCAGATGATCGTCTCTTTTCTTCCCCATTGCTTGGCCATCGTCATCTCCTCCTTAAGGCGATTTTCTGTATTGCTCCATGACTTCCTTTGCTACTTTGCGCTTCTCGCCCCGCACTTTCTCGGTGAGTTTTCCGAACTGCTCCGGCGTGAACTTTTCACCCATCGCCAGCGGTCTGAGAATGTTGAGCAACAGCATTCGAGTGGCGATAAGCTCAGTGAAAAGTACGTCGTCTTTGGAGCGTCGGGCTGACTGGAGGAGTACATCGCGCGCCCACTCGCCGAGGGCTTTGCCCTCGGCTCCGGCAGCCGCCTCTAGGTCTGACGCGTTCCCTCGGTCACTCGGGCATTGGCGATCCGGTTACGGGGCGAGTGTCCGAGCCGTCTCAGCCGCTCGTCAAGATTGAGTGTCTTTGTTTGCATCACGGACTCCCTTGCACATCCCCATGGCATGTAGACAATTGTTTTCACTGCGAAAACAATTGTTTACGTGCTTTCTGTATGTGGTTGCAGCGAAGAACGTTTAAACGAACGTTTACGTTTCTGCCGGCCACACCACCCTGTCAGGGGTGGAGTGTCAATATTCTTCCGGTGCGCAGCACCGTTGTGGTTCTGCCACTGATTTGGGTGCGGGATCATGCCTTCGATCCCGCCACGAAAGCTGCTGTTTGTGCTGGGGACTGCACCCGGGTAGCCGGCTTCTTCGCGGGCGGCTCTGCTGCTTCCGGAGCTGGCGCTTTACGGATGCGAAGAGTCGACGTAACCTGCCGCGCTTCCGGCGACTTCAGGAACTCCTGAAAGTCGCGATCTTTGGAGAAGACATAGGCGAGCGCCTGCTCGACGACATCGTCGGCAGAAGCGCGGATGAAGGCGGCATACTGATCGATCTGGGTTGCGGTGGAGTCAGTCAGCCGAATCGAGGCACTGATCTGTCGGGTTTGGACGACTTCGAGTAGTGGCATTGTGGTTCTCCTTAGTGGTGGAATTTAGGCGATGCTTTTGCGGGCAATCATGCGCTTGCGGTTGGCGCAATCTCCCGCGCACGAGCGGAGCAAAGTGCGGCGGGAAGTTCAAAGCGGCGTCGATTCGAGCATCGTGATGACGTCGTCGATCCGGATGCCTTCGAGGAGCCAGAGACGCGCAGAAGCGACGTCAACGGTGCGCTGGGCGTAGTAGAGAGGATTGGGCTTGTCCGAGCGCCGCGAAGCCAGCTCGTGAGTCAGCTTCACGGCATCCTTCCCGTGGGCGAGTTCAGTGGAAACCCACGCCCAATCGTTCTCGAAGTGTCTGCTTACTGGGCGTGCTCGCGCAAGGAGGCGTCGCGAAGAGCAGCGCGTTCGCGTATCTGCTGTCTCAAGGTGAAAGTCGAGAGGAGTCCAGACCGATGCGCACGGATATTCGACCGTGACGCAGTGGGCGGGATCGTACTTGCGGTTGAGGAATCCCGGAATGCGAAGCACCCGGTTGCAGTCGGTGCAAGCAGGATCGCCGCCGAAGGCAATGGCAAGCCGCTTCAGAGTGCTTTCCTGGCGTGTCGAAGTCGAAGCCTTCGACACGCCAAAGCACCTGGTATTTGCCGGGCGATGTAGAGAGGATCGCGGTCGGCGCCGGCACCGCATCCGACGCCCGGAGCGCAGCGAGCCGGGCATCACCGTCGTCGTCGATGTCGATATAGAGATGACGAACGGAAGCGATGCACTCCTTGGTGCGCTTCCGGCTGCCAGAGCGAAGCGGATTGGCAGCAACGTAGACGTTCGCGCCGTTGGCATTCTCATGGGCGAGCCAGCGCAGGTAGCGAGGCGCGAGAACGCTTTCCAACGTGACGATACGCTGGGTGACTCTTGCGGGCTCTCCCTGCGCAGCAGGAGAGCAATCGTCTCCCCCGGAGCGAAGCAACGGGTGAGAAAGTCTTGGGCTGGCTTCAGGTCCATTGTGCAATCTCAACGGTTTGGAAGCCCGGCGTCAGCCGGGCTCCCAATGGGTGGATAAGGAAGCGGCCTATGCGGCCTCTTCCTCGGCTGGAGCGTCCTCCTGCTCCTGCTCTTCCGCGGTCGCTTTGGCCGCCCGATCCAGCTTGAGAATCGAGTTCACCCGGATCTCCCAGATGGTCTGCTCCGAGTTGGTCTTCTTGCTGTCGTACTTGCGGCTGCGCAGCTCGCCCTCGACCTGGATATGAGCGCCCTTCTTGAGCGTGGCGGCGAACTCTCCGAGCTTGCCGAAGACGACGCAACGGTGCCATTCGGTGTGCTCGATGTACTTGCCGTCCTTCTTGTAGGAGCTCTTGGTTGCCAGCGAGAGAGTGGTGAGGCTGCGGTTGTTGTTGGTGCGAACTTCTGCGTCGTTGCCGAGGAAGCCGATGAGGGTGACTTTGTTCTGAGTACATGGTGGTGATCTCCGTTTCGTTGAATTTCCCGTAATCCTGCTCGGGTCACCCTTCGCGAAGCGAGCGAGTGGGCCCGGCTCCCAAGTGCCAAGGAGTGCTTTCTTGGTGGGGCCCGGAAGAAGTTTGAGCGGCGTTCTTTGCCGCGGCTTTCAAACTTGTTCCGGGAGGAACCGAGACCCCGCAGGGGCGACGCAGTCGAAGCAGAACGACGCCGAGCCGCAGGGCGCCGGTTTGGCCCCGAAGCGTGAACCCGAGTAGAGGACGGGATACGAGACGGAAGGAACTCCCAATGCACCAAAGTCACCGGCTTCGAATCCCGGCGTGCAGAGTTCGCCCAAACCGCAGCCGCTCTCTCGACCGGCAAAGAGCTCCGGAAGGACGGCTTCGAGCACCCATACCGTTGCGTCTGCGGCAGCTCTGAGCTCGCGCGCGGGGCGCTTTCAGAGACGAGTTGGGCTGTGCAGCCGTAAGAGCAGCATGAGGACCATTGGAGTGACCTCGGATTCGGGTTGGGTTCTCTAGCTGGATGCCATCGCGTCAGGCGCGGAAGCACGGTAGACCTCCTCCGTCTGGAAGCATCTGGTCCGCATGGCTGTAGCCGGTGACGGTGATCAGCTCGCGCACGCGACGCCGGCCCTGTGTGGTCGCGCTCGCAATACAGAACGAAGTCGATGGCCTCTGCCGGTCTCGCGACCGAATGAATGCGTGGTTCAGATTGGCTCGTGCACTCAGGGCCAGATCGGACAGCCGATCGAGCGCATCCCAGGCGGACTTCGCGTGGATGGTGGAGAGCGTTCCGCCGTGGCCGGTGTTCATGGCCTGCAGCAGGTCATAGCCGCATTCGTCGCGTGATTTCGCCCATGATGATGCGGTCGGGACGATGGCGAAGAGCAGCGGCAACAAGCTGGCTCGGAGTGATGGCAACCTGACCTGGAATCGCCTCAACTGCCTCCCAGCGAACGGCATTCGGATGAGCGATCTTCAAGCTCGGCCGGTTGCTCGATGACGACCAGCCGTTCGTGCATCGGAACATGGTCAAGCAGCGCCTTCATCAGGGTCGTCTTACCGGAGCCGGTTCCGCCGCTGATAATGCCGTTCTTTCGCTTGATAATCAGGCCCACTACGTCATCGCGCACGAGATGTCGGCAAACTGCCTGAAGCGATCAGTTCATCGCGACGTGTACCAGCGATTGAATTTGCGGATCGGTGAGCGTCGGTCCATTGATCGAAGATGGCGGCACCGACGACGGCCACACGCGAGCCGTCCGGCAGGCGCGTATTGAGGATGGGATTCTGGGTGGTTAGGTCCTGTCCGAGGATGCGGGCGACTACGCTCAATGGCCGCCTGCAGCCGTTCGTTCGTGTACGGCGTTGACAGCGGAATGTGCTGCACGACGCCGCTACGATCCGCATAGACTCCCGTCGTGCCGTTGATCATCAGATCCGAGATCGATGGGTCCAGCAGTAGCGCGCGCAGCTCCTCGGGAAAGAACGGCAGAATGAGCTGGTAGCTCATCGCGACGCTCCCTGTGTTGGCTCGGACTGCGATTCGGTATTGCGGCGCGTGGATTCGCTCCGGGCGTCAATTGGATCGACAGAGACCCGGTTCTCGTGGAACTCGGTGATGGTCAAGCCGAGCGGATTGATGTCTCGAACTGCGGGAAGATCTTGGCCTGATCGCTCACCTGCTTGGGATTCAGGTAGTAGGTGACGGTAAGCAGCCAATGCTCCGTCCTCGGCTCACGAGAGTTCCGCGCGGAATAGAGCTTGTCGAGGGTGAGAAGCGCCGTTCCGCGCGCGACTCTGGCTCCCTGAACCAGTCTCCTCCGACATGGACGTGATGGTGACGTTCCTGACTTCCACATCGCTCTGCTTCGATCTGCCCGCCACGTACCTGCGAGACAAGATGGTTCTGGTTGTCCTCGGCCATGAGCTGAGAGGCGAGTGTCTGTGAAAGGAAGTAGTAGTTCAGCGGATACTTCTTCGCGATCGATGTCGCGGTTGATGGTGTAGCGGTAGTTCGCCCAATCCGTGAGATAGGTGCGCACTTCACCCTCGCGCGGGCTGTAGTTGAGGTCGGTGTATGGATCGCCTGAGCCCGGCCCATCTCGTCGATTCGGATGTAGCGATTCGCGATGGGACGGTGCGCCAGGGAGAAGTTCAGTCCACATCGAACCGACAGAGCAAGACCGTCTCCACAGCCGATGACGAAACGGATAGGTCTTCCGCTCGGCATAGTGCGAGGCATAGACCTCGTTGCCGATCTGGTCGGTGAGCAGCGCTTGCTCCGGCGTTAGCGGTGCTTCAATGGGAGCTGTGTGTGCTGGACATGAGGGGTCGTCGTTCCTTTCGGTGACGGCGTGAGAAACAGATTCGCGGCGTAGATCAGCCCGACGACGACAGAACACCAAGAGCATAGCAGAAATGCATAGTCGTACCGAACGGTCCGTCGGATAGCTCCGAGTCGTGCGAAGCAGCAAGAAGTCAACAAGAAGTTCCGAACATGGCTATGCACCTCCACTCTTCACAGCGCCATTGCATCGCTGCTTGCCAATCGACCCTCGCGATGCCGTCGGCCATTCCAGCAGCCCCGCCAAAGATGGCCTGCGTCATGCTCGGAATGAACAGCATATTAATGATGAACGCGACGAAAACCATCGTGCAAGGGATCAGATTCGCAAGCCACATCTCCATCGAATAGTTGCCGTTGAAGGTCTGCTGGATGAAGCCATTCATGAATCCGGCCCACACGAAGATGAAGGCAGCGGCAACGGCGCGAATCATGGCGAAGCTGATGAGCACATCCAGGAAGTGGAAGAACTTCGCTCGGAAGGTTCTGGTCATCAGCAGTGGAACGAAGACCGGCCCGAAGAGCGCCGTCACTCCGTACAGGATGAAGGCGCTGCAGTTGATGAGGAAGAGGATCGCGGACGCGAGTCCGAGAAGTATCTGCACGAGGAAGTAGCAGAGGATCTGAACCGGCGCGGTGAAGGACGGCATTGCCGTATTGTCACCGGCGGTCTTGAGGAGTTGCAGCAGGGATCGAGCGAGTTCTGATCGAAGGCTGCAACCATCGCCTGGGCGATGTAGGAAAAGAAGTGATTGATGCCGAAGCTCGCGCCTGGGAACGGATTGACCCAATAGTTCACGAGCAGGCAGCAGATGATGAGCCGCAGCAGAAAGTTGGTCAGATCGCCGGCGCGCACGGGATGCGTGTGAAACCGGAGCGTCATGCCGCTGGTGTTCCAGTTGACGACCATGCTGACCAGCGTGAAGAGAGCAGATGCAGCTCAGCTCCGTGAGCCCTAGCTGCGTCAGCGCGCCGCCGTTCTGCGTGGTGAGGTTGGTCAGATTGTTGGTGAACTGGTAGAGCCAATCCACGCCGGAACTTGCGCTCGGTAGCGCCTGTGCGAGAAAACGACGAAACCATAACGAGTGCTCTCTCAGAACGGATTTAGGGAATATACGTCTTCCAGGTCTTGCCTTCATGGGCAGCTGCGGAGTTGTGCTGTTTCTTGTTCTTCTCAACCTGCTGTCGGAACGCCTCGTCTCGCTTCTTCTGCTCTTCAGCGTCGTTTTGCTGCTGTTGAAGGATGGCTGCTGCTTTTTGAGCGGCCGCGGCGGCTGCCTCTGTCTCATGCCGTTGGTAAGCGACGGCGCTGCCGATGACGGTCAGCGCCGCAAGGATGGCAAGCAGAATCTTCGTGTTGATTGCATTGAGCATCTCGTCTCCGATTAGGGCAGGTAGGTCTGCCAGGTGCTTGCCTTCGTTCGCGGCGCTCGTGTCATTGGTCGCCCGTTGCTGCTGAACGAAGGCAGCCGTGTTCAGGTCCTGCGCGGCAGCATTGCGCTGCTGCATGTTCGCGACTGTCATCTGCGAAGCGAGGCAGGCCTGCAAGAGCGCCCTGCGACTGCATCTCGGACATCTTCTGGGCCTCAGCCGCGTTGAGCAGGTTGAGCTGCTCGACTTCGCTGTTCGTGGCCGATGTGCCGTCGAGCTGCTGCTGCGTAGAGAGCTGTTGGCCGCAGCGTTCTGCGACCTCGCGTCTCCGATACTGGCCGACGGCCGTCAGGCAGTCGGGCGAGACCGAATCGGACATCTCGATCATGGCGAGTTGCGACAGCTGCGCGCTCCCGGGAGTCTGGCCCTTGCAGATAGGTGCTGGCGTTGCTGTTCACCGGAGACGGTCGCGGTCTTCCATGCCGTCGACGATGCCGTCGGCGAGTTGGTGTTGAGCGCGATGCTCATGCCGTTGTTTCGCCGAACATATTCGCGACGTTCACGTTCTTGAGCGCATTGAGCGTGGTTTGCCACTGCTGCTTGAAGGAGAAGTGCGTGACGTTGTTCTTGAGCATGTTGTACTGGTTGAGGGCCGTCGTGGCTTGCGAGACGAGGCTCGCGTAGCTCGTCGGATCGAAGACGATGTCTCCGATTCCGAAGAGCGCGAAGCTCGGTGTCGCTGTCAGCAGCAAGACCGTCCACCTCCGATGAGTCCACTTCTGCGTGATTCTGTCGATGGTTGAATTTCATAGAGAGCCTCCCGATAGTTAGACTTGAGGTCGCCTCAGCGTGCATGGATGTGGCGCGATGCCGCGAGTCGACGAATCAAATCCCACTGCGCGTCCGTGAGACGGACAGCCATCTGCGATGCTTGCCGATGCTTCGTGTACTGTTCATCGGATGCTCCTAGAGGGTGGGATCGACGCGATGTTCCGCGTAAGACGGAATCAGGATGTCCCTGCCGATGTAGACGCGGGCGCGGGAGCCTTCCTTGAGCGTGATGACCGGCAAGCCGATTGAGGAAGTGATTCAGGACCTGTTCGCCCTCCTGAGCTGTTTGCGCGGAGATTCCGTTGCGGATCTGGGTCGAAGGCGTAGAAGACGCTGCCGTTGTTGCCGATCTGTGCGAGGCCACCAAGACCGCCGACGGCTGCAGCAGCGCCAAAGGCCATGCAGGTAGCCGTGATCGACTTTCGTGGCGAGGCCGGTCGTGCCGAGCGGGTCGAGGCCGACGTACTTGTCGAAGTCGAGCGAGAAGCCATCCGGGCAGACGGCACGATGGAAGGTGACGAACATCTTCCGCTGCTGGGCGTTGCCGACGCTCTGGACGGTCCCGATCAGGCGGGTCCCTTGCGGCATGAGAAGTTGCTGATGGTCGTGCGAGTAGTAGTCGGTCGTCAGCATGACGAGGATTGGGCCGCTCAGACCACCGTCGATGTGGTTGGTGACGACACCTTCAAAGACCGTTCCCTCAAAGACCCGATAGAGCCGGCCCTGATAGGCGTCGAAGTCGTAGGCGGCCATCGGGTTCGTTTTGCCATCGGACTTCGGCTGTTGTGCCGACGTGACCTGCACGCTGTCTCGGTCTCTGGCCGCTCCCTCTGTCGGCAAGCCGATACCAGCCTCTCGGCGCCGGTATCTGAGCCGTAGCGGTAGCGGCCTGTGCGGCGACAGCCGGTGCGAGCTGTACCTGCCAGATGGCGAGAAGTCGATAGCGACGGTGTCGCTGTTGAGTGCGTCCTGATGCTGCTTCTCGCGCGCCAAGGCTCTTCTGCTTGGCTTCGGCCTGGCCTGCGAGACGTTGGAGGTCTGCTGCGGTGCATTTGGGCTGTCGCCGTAGATGGCGGCACGCTGCGCGGCAGTCATCGGCTGGCGTTCCGTCTGCCTCCGGGCCCGGGACGCCCTGAGCTGCCTGAAGCTGCTGCATGGCAGCGGCCAGCTCCTGTTGGCGCTGTCGCTCTTCCGCGTCGCGCCGCGCCTGCATCTGCTGCTGCGTCTCGAAGCTCGACACCTGCTGCGGATTTGCCGTCGCCGGGCGCATCGGCAGCGCGCTCGGCGGTGCGACCTTCTTGTTGCCGCTCACCAGGCTGGAGATGTTGGCGATACCGATCAGGGCAACGATGACTACCAGCGCGATGACGACCGGCATACTCTTCTGCAGCGGCGGCTTCGCCTCGGGCTGCTCGGGAACGGTGGCGGGCGGATTTTCGATTCGGTTCGAGCATGGCTAGTTCCTCTCCTCCGATGCGATGAAACTCCACCTTCTGCTTGCCGATGGCGAGATAGCCGTTCTCCAACTGCTTCGGCACGGTGTAGAGGCCATCGTTGAAATCGAAGTTGATGAGCGAGCCTTTGCCGTCCTTCAGCTCGTAGAGGGCGGGCGTCTCCTGGAACTGGCCGCGCAGATAGGTGAACTTGTCGTCGCGCCAGATCTGCTGCAGCCCAAGCTCTTTGCCCTTCTGTCTCGATCCCAGGTGTAGTCGAAGTGGAGCGAGCCGGGATATTGGCTCCGGTACTGCTCGGCTTTGGTTTCTTCGGCTTTGAGCTCCGCTGTTTGCGCGGCCTTGGCGGCTGCGGCTTCCTGCTTCGCCTTGTCCAGTTCGGCGGCGGGCACGAAGACGGGCAGCTCGCGTCAGTCTGTCCTTCGCGGCCTTGTCGCCGGGAGCGATGAAGACCTTGGAATCGAAGTGCGGATCGTCCTCGTCACGAGATCTCCCGGAGCTGCAGGGTGTATTCGTTGCCGTGGTCGGAGACGATGTGGATGTCCGTCGTGCTGTTCGCAGTCTTCGGCTTGACGCTGATGAAGCGGCTGGCGACATGGCCGCCGTCGAAGACCCAGTCCACCGTGTCCCCACCGAAGACGGTGGCGACCTTCTCCTCGGCGGGAAGCACGATCAGGGTCGATTGCAGCAGGCCGGCGCGGATCACAGGCGGCGTCTGCGCCTCGGACACCGTGACGGTGCGCGGCGCGTTCGGCTGAAGGGATGTGTTCGGGGCGACGGCGCTGGCGAGCCGCAGTGGCAAAGACTAGCGAGAGACCGGCAGCAACGACGATGGGAATGAGCGGTTTCATGGCACGTGTCCTTTCGGTTGAGTGATTGGTTACACAGTCTCACCCTGGGCAAAGCGCTCGATGCCCTCGGTGAGTCCGTACTTCTCGATCAGCTTCGACCGGCGTACCCGGTCCTTCGGCTTGGTCGAGAACGTGGCATAGCTGCGGCTGTCGAGATTCAGCGTGACGACCTTGGTCAGACCGTCGCGGCGCATGTACAGCGCCTTCGCGGTCCTGCAAGCTCTCGAAGAGAGCGAGCTGCTGCTCGTTCATCTTGAACAGCTCGGCGTACCGCTTCCGGTTGAAGGTCGCATCCTTCAGAAAGAGGAACGACGTGCAGGAGTTCACGATGCTGTCGGCGTTCGCGCCCAGGTCTTCGGCGGACTGGCCGATCATGGTGACGCCGCCGAGATTCTTGCGGACGGTCTTGATCGAAGCGAGCGCACCTTCGAGAAGCTGCTTGTTCTTCATCGAAGAGAAGATCTCTTCGATCAGGATGTGCTTCGGAACGCCGAGATTGGCCGGGTTGTAGAGAACGTCGTTGATGCGCCGGAGCAGCCAGACCATCAGCGGCTCGATCAGGTCGGCGTACTGTTCGTTGTTCACTCCCTGGAAGTCGAAGCACTGGAGTCGCGATAGCGAGAGGCTGTCTTCCACGTTGTCGAAGATGGCGTTGTAGATGCCCTTGCCAACCCACTTCGAGAGATAGCGGTCGAGCTTCTTGGGCAGGAAGAGATTGGAGAGCCGGCGATTCTCCGGATCGAGCAGGTACATATCCTGCACGGCCTTGTGGATCACATCGTCGTCTTCCGGCTCCAGCTCCGCGCCGCCGTTGGTGAGCAGGAGCTTGACGAAGGAATACAGGAACTTGATGTTGCTCTCGGTCGGCTCCAGGGCGAACGGATTGACGCGCGGACCGTCTTTGCCGACTCGGTCTACTTGGCCGCCATAGAGCTCGACGACACTCTCATAGCTGCCGCCGATGTCGAAGATGTAGGTGAAGCCGCCGTACTTCTGCTCCAGCGCAATCATCTGGTTCCCGTGGACGGACTTGCCGGTTCCCGTTGGCCCGATGATGAGCATGACGCGAACGCCGTCCACATACACGTCCTGAAAGAACGGCGTCCGTGTGCGCGTCTCGAAGACGTTCAGGTATTCGGCGTCGAGGTCTTCCGAATGCGGATGTCCGAGATGCGGCGCGAACACAGAGGACAGCCGCGCGTGATGGTCTTCGGCCAGCCACAGCGGAAAGACGTTGAACTTCTGATTGCCGGGGAACATCGCGTAGAACGCCGAGAGGTTGCCAAGCGTCTCTTCCATCACCTGCGCGCGGGCATCGACGAAGACCCGGTGCACGGCTGGGGTCGATGCTGCGAAGCTGCTCCGGGCTGCGCGCCGCGAGCAGCAGCCGCAGCGAGAATTCGCCCTGCGCCTTCTTGTCGAGCGAGCGGATGACTTCGCTCAGGTCATCGACGCTGTTGTTCGCGGCCTTCGCTCCTGCTCCGGTTTCGAGCGAGGCGGTGTCGCGTCCGCTCATCACGCGCTGCAGAGACGCCAACTTTGAAGAACGAGATGAACTTCTCCTGCGCGTCGATCTCGCTGCGCGCCGCTGACGTCGACTTCACGTCGCCATGTCGAGCACAGGACGCTGTCGCAGTCGAGCGTCAGCAGGCCGGAGAAGAGGCAGGGACGCGATGCCTCGGGCGTCGTCTTCAGCGAGAACATCTGGACGTGGCGCTTGCCGATCCGAAGATGGTCGCTGTGCCAGGCGACGGGACTCTTGACGATCTGCCGATCTACACCGGTATCGCCGCGAAGCTGGTCCTGGCCGGCCCACTCCTCCAGATTGAAGAGATAGCTGAAGAACTGGAAGGCTTCGTTCTTGCCGAGCAGGCGCAGCCCAAGCGAACTGCCGAGATGTCCTTCAAGTATCGTCGCCGTCTTCTCGCAGGTCGGCCAGCATCCGCGATGTGTCGAGCGGCGTTCTCTTGCGGCTTGCGCTCGAAGCGCTTTGACCTTCGACGGCTCCAGCGTGAGGCACCAGTGAAGGTCGATCCGGCGGAAGACCGCTGTCTTCTCCAGAAATGCGAGACGGTCGCTCGCGAAACCTCGGTGACCGGATTCGCATACTTGCGTCTGCCGGGGAAGGTCGAAACCCTGACATCACGCGGGTGTACTGATAGAGGCAGGAGCCTTCGGGCAGTCCGCGCAATGCGCCCTCGATCGAGCGCACTCGGGATTCAAGCTCCAGGTCGGTCAGGCTCTCTTCGTCCATGCCGGTGAGGGAGAAGAGGCATCCGTAGCCACCGCCTTTCAGCGCGAAGATGTTCGGGCCGACGAAGCGCGAGATCGGAACGATGCTGCACGCCGCTCCAGCCTTCGCGAACCACGGAGTGTGTTTGAGCTGTTCAGTGTTTGCGCGGGTCATAGTAGCTCTTCTGGCTGAGGCTGAGGCCCCAGAGTTGGAACATCTTTGGGTGTTTGCGGACGATGAGCCATGCGCCGCCGGCGAGCATCGGAAAGCTGAAGATCGCCAGCATTCGAAACCCAACGAGGAAAACCGTTACCGCGACAAACACGATCGCCATCCATGCCGAGAGGTCGAGTCCGAGCTTGGCTCTCGGCCTGTTCAACGCCTGATTGATCGGTAACGGTTCTCCTCGCTTGGTCGTGTGCATAGTGCGCCTCACATCGACTGCCCGGTGAGGGAGCCAATCCAGCCAGCACCCCAGCCGAGAACGCCAGCACCAAACAGCGCACCGAAGAGACCGGGGATGGCGTCCTGAAAGCGACCGCTCATCATCCGAATGCCGGCGAAGATGAGACCGCCGAAGCAGATGACAGCGCCCGCGTAGATGGCGAACGTTTTGAACGTCCCCATGAGGGTCTGTGCCCCGGAGAAGTCCATCGTTCCCTGGGCGTGTGCGGCGGTGACAAACGAGAGTGCCACGAGTGCTGGTGCGAACGCGCGTACCGCGCGATGCACGGTTTCTTTTCGAGTGGGGTTTGACCTCCCGATGGAGGTTCCTCTTGTTGAGAAATAGCCAATTCTAAAAGGCAACCGAACGGATGGACTTATCCGATCGAAGGACGGGAAGGATTTGGTCCACTTTGCACCTCCGCTGACCGCATGCGTCAGCATGGCGCAAAGCTAAGGCGATGTGCTTTCGGAGTCCAATAACATTTAGTTGTTCCGTTATTCCAGAAAGGAATAACGAAGGCTATGTGAGGTACTCACGAAGAATGTCCGGTGTACCAATTCCTGTACGGATTAGGCTTGCTTTGATCGTGCTCTGAAGGTCCAAGGCACACGAGAAAGATGTTCCATCCGTGAACTCGATGAGCACTTCACACCGCTCGGCAGAGTCTTTGTAAAGTTTCAGGTTCTTGATGGTCTTGCCAGATAGTTCAGGACATTCCAAGTAATCGTCGGTCATTAGGAGCCTTTCCGTCAGCTCTATTCTTGTTCCTTATTAGGGAACATGGCAAGGCTTACCCACACTAGAGTGATGGGCAGGCCAGCGGAGGGCGAAACTCGGAAATCGCGCAAAGCACATACCGCGCCTTTCCAAGCCCGTTACGATGCCTTTCTGGCAAGACTAATAGCAGCGAGGGAAGAGGCTGGCCTGACACAGCGGGATGTTGGTCACCGTCTGGGTATGTCCTACACGTTCGTGACGAAGTCCGAATCGGGGGATCGCCGGGTCGACGTGATGGAACTGATTCGGCTCGCCGATCTTTACGGTAAGCCGCCCGAATTCTTTCTGAAGCCCTAGTAGATGGCGGATCCAACTAGACCTAGTCACAGGCGAGAGAGAAATGAGGCTTTGAGCTCCGAACAGAATGGGCCGATCCCGCTACGGTCGGCCTCGCCCACTGATTGCGCTGATTGTCGGTCATGCTGCGTTGAGGATCATAGGTGGAGAGCCCAGATCTGGGTCCAATTCGGGTCCAATCTGGGTCCAATAAGGATTTACATCGATTGTTTTCCGCTTAGAAGTGATTTCTTTTGTGTCTCTAAGTTATTGAAAAGTCGTCTAACAGTGTTTTCGCAACGAGGAGGTCAGCGGTTCGATCCCGCTCAGCTCCACCAAATAAAACCAACCATTTATTTATCTGAAAAATCGGCTTCAATCTTCCAATTGAGATAGTCGGGCTTCTGCCTCGGCCAGTTCGGTCTGGAGTTTGCCGAGCCAATTTGTATGCTCCGCTGGAGTGCCGTGGTAGGGGCGGCCGCATTCCATGAAGTTCTGGCATTGAAGGATCTCTCTGCTGAGACGATCGATCTCCTTGAGAAGATCCTGCTTCGCGTTGTCGGTGCGCGGCATCTCGATATGGATGCTGGATGGTCTTTAGCTGTTGTTTCCTTCGCGGCACTTGATCACATATTCGAGTCCCTGATCCCACGTCATTCCTCTGGACTTGGCGATACTCATACAGTGATTGAAGAAGGGTGCGTCTTCAGGTCTAGGACAGGCGAGCGCTTCTATCTGGCGAGCGCGGTTGGTGAAATCTGCAACGGTTTGAGCAAGCATGTGCAACAGGGTAAGCAGCGAGGGCGTGAATGGAATATCACCCAATTGGGTGAGGACGGTATGAGACGGCTGCGATTCATCTTCTCCGTTTTGTGATGGTGATTGGGATTTCCGTGGCGTGTCACTGAAATCATTGGAGGATTTAAAAACTGATCTATCTACGAAAGTTTTCGTTGACATCTACGAACTTCTTCGTATACATTTTTCAGCATGAAAGAGAGACTCCAATTACCGAAGCCCACCGAGGTCGAACTTGAACTTCTGAGGGCACTTTGGGACAAGGACTCCGCCACTGTGCGCGAGTTGTATGAGGTTGTCAGTCTGCAGCGAGCTTTGGGTTATACATCCGTGTTGAAGACGTTGCAGATCATGACGGAGAAGGGCCTGGTTGAGCGGACGGAAGCAGGGAAGGCGCATGTTTACCGCGCTGCCGCAAGCCAGGAAGAGACACAGAACCAATTGCTTCGTGATCTCAGTGAGCGATTGTTCTCGGGTTCGGCTGCGCAGCTGGCTATGCACGCTCTTTCGATGCAGCCGGCAAGCGAGGAAGAGTTGCAGGAGATACGCAGGATCATCAAGCAAAAAAGGGAGAAGCAATGACCGATTCGATGGAAGTACTCGGATGGACGCTCTTGCATTTCTGCTGGCAGGCTGCTGCGATCGCACTGGTCTATCGCATCGTCGATCTGGCATTGCCGGGGAAGGCCCGAAGTAACGTGCGTTATGGCTTGGCATTGGCTGCGCTGCTCAGCATGTTCGTGGTTTCGCTTGCGACGTTTGTTTATGAAAAGACGCGCGCCGCGAACGGGGTTGCGATGTTGGTCCCGCAAGTTGCACAGCAGCTTCGTGATGAAGTTTCGATGATGCCGGCTGTGGGTGCTGGCTTGATGACTCATACTGGTCAACGGATTGATTTGGCGGAGTATGCTGCGCGTTGGATGCCCTGGCTCGATGCCGCATGGCTCGTCGGGGTGTTGATGCTCTCCGTCCGAACTGTTGGTGGGTGGTGGCTGATTCGGAGGCTGCGCCGTAGTGGGCTGGCGCAGGTTCCGGAGAGTGTTCTGGGTAGTCTTACGCGCTTGTCGCAGCGTATGGGTGTAAGGCGGCGGATCGATCTGCGTATATCAGGGCGCATCTCAGGGCCCTTGGCAATGGGTGTCTTTCGTTCACTGATTCTGCTGCCTGCTTCTATTCTGACCGCGCTGAACGAAGAGCAGCTTGAGGTGGTGCTGGCTCATGAATTAGCGCATATCCGTCGCGCCGATTATCTGTGGAACATTCTGCAAAGTATGATCGAGACGCTTTTTTTCTTCCATCCTGCAGTGTGGTGGGTAAGCAATAAGCTTCGGCAGCAGCGGGAACTTTGCTGCGATGATGCGGCGCTGGCTTGCTGCTCCGATCCTTTGGTCTATGCCACGGCGCTGTTGCGCCTGGAGGAGCAGCGCAGCTCACGGCTGCATCTTGCGATGGCGCTTGATGGCCATGAAGCGGCCTCCGGTTTGCGGGACAGGATCATTCGCATCCTTGGGGAGGCTCCGCAGAGCCGACGTGAGATTGCGCCGCTCTCGCTGCTTGGCGTATGTGTGATGCTCAGTTTGTTTCTCTTTCCGCTGCAACAACTCTTTGCGAGCCTTCCTACAGAGGCGAAGCAGGCCGCCCGGATGTTGGGTGCGGCCGTAGTTGTTCCTTCGCCTTCGCCGAAGATTTTTGCTAATCCCTTGCCTGTTGAGCGACCCGTTGTCAGGCCTTCACACGTTGCATGTCTCGATGAATTGCCTGCGCCAGCTCATGTTGCATCTGCTGCACATGCTGTTTCTCAGGCTGCCACTCCAACTGCAAGTGCTGTGGCCGCGCAGAGTGCTCCAGTGGTGTCGGCGAACGCTTCACAAAAGAGCGACTATATCGCTCAGATGCGCGCTGCTGGTTACAACGTCGATCTGGATAAATATATTGCGATGAAGATTCAGGGTGTTACACCGCAGTTTGCGCAGAGTATGGGAGCTTTGGGCTTTGGTAAACCAACTGCGGACGAACTGGTATCTCTGAAGATCTTCGGAGTGACGCCGGAGACGGTGAAAGAACTGCATGCCTCTGGTCTTGATGCGACGAGCTTTCAAGACCTTGTTTCCTATCGCATCTTCAAGGTGACGCCGGAGTTCGTAGCTGGAATGAAGGATGCAGGGTTCAGTGGTATCCCCGCGAAAAAGCTAGTGGAGTTGCGGGTTCAGGGAGTTACTCCGGAGTTTGCGCGAGCAACGAAGCAGCAGTTTCCTGATGTGACCGTAGAGCAGTTGGTGCAACTTCGGATCTTCCACATCGATGAGGCTTTTGTGGCGTCGGCTAGAAGCCACGGTTTCGATCACCTGACGATTGACAAGCTGGTGAAGCTGCGGATGTCGGGCCTGTTGGATGACAGTAATGAAAGATCGGAGAAGTAGATGATGAGATTTCGCGATCTGTTCTTTGCGGCGTTGTTAGTTGGGCTGGGTATCGTTTCGCTGCATGCGGATGAGATCCTCAGTTCATTGAAAGGCACATGCGCGATCACTGTTTCGACCAAAGCAAATCGGTTCGATCTGCGGCTTGAGCATGGTGCCTGTGTCGATCACAACGATTGTGGTGAGAACAATACGCAGGAGCCGCTGGATGCTTTTGCAGGGTTTTCAATTGAAGACCTGCGACGAGAGGGTGCACACGTCGATGCGGTACTGACGGCGGAGGCGGGCAGGCTGACTTGCTCCGGCAATATCCATGATTCGAAGCTTACGGGCGACTTTCTCTTTGAGCCGAATAGGGCCTTCGTTGAGCGGATGAAGCAGCTAGGGATTACGGGGCTAGATTCGCAGAAACTTGAGGCTTACACCTTGTTTCATATCGAAGCTTCGTGGCTTCAGGCGCTGCAGCAGGCTGGAGTCACGGGCATCGATGCGAACAACCTTCTCGCGCTGAAGATCTTCAAGGTAGAGCCTGGTTATGTGAAGAGCCTGGCTACCCTTGGTTATCCAAATCTGCCTGCAGACAAGCTAGTGGCTCTGAGCATTCAAGGAGTCAATACGGCCGACATTAAAGAAGTTCGATCGATGGGTTTCACGCCCAACGTCGATGAACTCATCCAGATGCGTATCTTCAAGGTTACGCCGGATTTCATTCGCCATATGCAGGCGAAAGGATTCAACGATCTGACAATCAGCAAGCTGGTTCAGATCCGCATCTTCAAGCTGGATGAGTAACTAGCAGATCCTTCCTGATTCAAATCCATTCGAAAAATAGTTACTAGAGACTCTGCGGCAGGGTCTGCTTCTGCGTGGAGCCCTCGAAGTGTTTCTCGATCTCTTCGAGGGTCTTGCCCTTTGTTTCGGGTAGAAAGAATGCTGCTGTGACAAAGTACACTACGGTGCACAAAGCCCAGAAGGTGAACATGGCGTGGAAGCCGTAGCGACCGACCACAGGTAGAAAGACGGCGGCGATCAGCGTCGAAACGCCTTGATTCAGAAGGAGTGCGATGCCCATTCCTGTGGAACGGATGCGTGTTGGCATCAATTCGGAGAGAGTGATCCAGACGACGACGCCGGGGCCTACAGAGAAGGACGCGATGAAGAGGCCGAGACAAGCCATGATGAGCCAACCTGTTTTCTCGGTGGGAACCGGACCGTAGAAGGCCCGCTTGATGACCAGAGGTGCGTTGGGAGCGGTTAGTTCGGGAGCGATGTTGAGCACTGGATTTGTGTCGGTGCTGAGGATTGTCGCTACTTTGTCGCCGGAGCCGAAGGAATAGAGGACGGTGAGAGCCATTGGGCGTCCACCCACTGCAGGACCGAATGTCGCCTCATTGACAGGCACGCTAAGAGCATTACCGTTGGTTGCGGTCTGCAGCTTTGGTTGGACATCGACGCGCTTCGACTCGAAGCTGTAAAAGAGAAAAGCTCCGGCGAGCAAGGCCACGATAATGCCGCTGGTGCCGATCTTGAGCAGGAATTTGCGGCCTCGCTTGTCGACGAAGGCGATCGCAACCAGCGTCATAACGCAGTTGAGCAGTTTGACGGCGACATCCCCCTGGGTCGCATGGCTCGCGCTCATGCCGGCCTGTTTGAGAATGATGACGAGGAAGCCGAGGATGGAGTTGATGCCCGTAGTTTGGTTACAAGCCAGCACAATGCAGGCGAGAATGAAAGGAATTACGTACTTGCGCTGAAGCAGGGAACCGGCCGTACCTTGGTCTGCGCTCTGCTTGTTTTCAGCAGCGAGCGCTTCCATCTCTTGCAGTTGGCGTTGAGCTTCTGGCTCTGATGAGGAGCGGCGCAATGCCTCCAGCGCTTCTTCTTTCCTGCCGCGACGGAACAGCCATCGCGGAGTTTCGCTCAAGAAAAATGTGCCGAACAGGAAGATCAGGCCGGGGTAAACCACCGAAAGAAACATTCCGCGCCATGCATGGTCCTGGGCTGCTCTAATTAATACGGAATTGCCTGCAGCCGCTGTGATAGCGGCTTCTGTGAGCCTGGTGTAGTACCAGCCAGTCAGGGCGGCGATGACGATGCCGAACGTCAGCATGAACTGAAAGACGACTGTGCCTTTGCCGCGGTGTTTCGCATTGAGGCACTCCGCCAGATACAGGGGGACGACAACTGCGATTACGCCACCGCTGGCTCCCTGTAGCAGACGCCCGAGAAGCAACGGCACGAACCCTTGCGAGATGACGATCAGACCTACGCTGGCAATGAACATCAGGCCGCTCACGATCATCATCTTCTTGCGGCCAAACCAGTCCGCAAGTACGCCAGCGACCAGCGAGGAGCACATGCCGCCGCCGAGTACGGCCGCCACGATGATCGACGTCTGCTCCACGGTCAGGTTGACGGTTTTGCTGAGGTATAGCAATGCAGCGGCGATAATGCCCACATCGATGCCATAGAGAAGCCCACCGAAGCCTGCGATGAACATCAGAAACCTGCCGTACCGAACCGTGTTATACGTCTTTACCGTCATAGAACCGTTTGCTCCAAATGGGCCGTTGTAATGTCCGAAGGCCCAATGCTACCAAGCCAGCGGGGTGAAGTCTCTGTCAAAGTTATATCGAAGACTATCGGTGGCTTTGCGTTACTCCAGTACGACAGCCTTTGTAAGATTGCGTGGGTTATCGACGTCGATGCCGTTGTTGACTGCCATGGAGTAAGAGAGCATTTGCAGCGGAATTACTTCGACGATGGGAAGGATCGACTCCGGCAGTTCCGGCACCGTGAGCGTTGCATTTGCAAGTGCAGCGACGTCCGCGTCGCCCTCGTTGGCGATCGCAATGATGTTCGCGCCCTGTGCCTTCATGTCGCGCATCAACTGCGTCATTTTTTCGTAGCGAAGCGCTGCATCCAGGTCGCTGCGATCGACTGTGGCCACCATGACCAGCGGCGTTCCGTCGCTTACCAGGGCGTTTGGTCCATGCTTCAGCTCGCCGCCGGGATAGCCTTCGGCGTGCAGGTACGAGGATTCCTTCAACTTGAGGGCTCCCTCGCGCGCGATGGCATAGTGCACGCCACGCCCAAGGAAGAGGAAGTTCTTGAAAGATTGATATTGCCCGGCTAACTGACTCACCTGCGACTCCCATACGGTCATCCGCCCGTTCAGCACATTCGTGAGTCCCGCTAGATGTTGAAGGTATTTTGCGATGACGGGTGCATCGAGAGCATTGCGGCTCTCGGCAGCGAGCAGCGCGATCAGATGGAGTACAAGGAGCTGCGCGGTAAAACTTTTGGTCGCCGGAATCGCGCGTTCCACACCGGCGAGCGTGGAGAAGGACACCGAAGCCTCACGCGCCATGCTCGAGCCTGATACGTTGGTCACGGCTAACGTCTGATGTCCGGCGGCCTGGGCCTTTCGCAGTGCGGCCAGCGTGTCGGCGGTTTCGCCAGACTGCGAGATCACGATCACGGCGGCATTTTTCAGCGATTTTTCGGAGCGATAGCAGTACTCGCTCGCATACTCAACATCGACTGCGATGCCGCTCAGGTCTTCGATCAATAACTCAGCGACCAAACCTGCATGACGGCTTGAACCGCTGGCTGCAATGACAATCTCTCCCTTGGTTGCTGCAAACCACTGTCGAATGGCGGCACAGGTATCTGGACGGAATTGACCATCCTGAACGTAATGAGCCAACGTGGCCGCGAGAGTCGCCGGCTGTTCGTGAATCTCACGAAGCATCCAGTGGGAGAAGGGTGCGGGGGAGACGGTAGGCATTTTGTGGCTCCTGAAAAATGATCGTTTAGCTTGTGTTCAATCAGAATAGATGACTGTTTTTAGCCTATGCAAGCATTTTATGAGCAAATATGGGGTATTTTGGAGTTAGACTCATTCAAATTGAAGATAGAGTTGATCTATGTCCGAAAAGACTGACACACGTGGAGATCACATCATGAAAACCCTGCTTTTGCAGGGGGATATCTCCGTTGAGGAGCTTGTAGCGCAGGTTGGCACCTCTGCGCCTAGTGTGCGGCGTGATTTGGCCCGGCTGGAGAAACGAGGCCTGATCCGTCGCACCCACGGCGGAGCGACCCTGGTCGAACCACTACTCTATGAGCCGTTTCGCCATGACACGTCCTTTCAGGCGCGCGAACTGCGTTTTGCCGACCAGAAACGCCGAATTGGGCTGGCTGCGGCTGAGTTGATCTGCGAGAACGAGACCATCGGTCTAACGGCTGGAACAACCACGACGCAGGTCGGGCGGTCGTTGCGTCACCGTCGCGACATTCATGTGATTACAAATGCTCTTAATATCGGAATGGAGCTGTGCAATCAGACTTCGATTCGTACAACGTTGACCGGTGGGGTACTGGCATGGAAGTGGACCTTCGCCATGGCCGGCCAGACTGCGCTGAATTTTTTGAACGATGTCTATCTCGATAAGGTATTCCTCGGAGTGACGGGATTTGATATCGAGCGTGGGGCGACGACTCTGGAGGTTGAGGAAGCCGCCGTTGCGCGTGCGATGGCGCGGCAGGGAAAGCAGGTCATCGTGGTTGCGGACTCCTCCAAGATTAGCGTCGTGAGTCCGGCTCTCATCTGCCCGATCTCGGAGATCAATGTGCTGGTGACGGATCGGGGTCTGCCGCGTGATGTAGATGCAGCGTTGGGAGCCAGCGGCATCACTGTGCTGAAGGTCTGATGGACCGGATGGATCGGATTGCTTGGTTCCCTATTACAGCGTTTCGTTTTCAGAGGAGAGCAAACAATAGATTTGATACTTGAGCGCTATTTGATAGTGCATGGGGTGAGCATTGATTACAATCGCGCCCAGGTATCTATTTCCCAGACGAGGGAACGAATTGAAGACAACTCGTTATATCTATTCGGTGCTTGAAAGCCGCTGGTTTATCCCCGGTTTGGCGGTGAGTGGAACATTGGTTCGACTAGCTCTTATTTATTTCATGCATATTCATGGAAGTCTGCCCTTCTATGATGAGCTGAATTACGACCACATTGCGACCTCGGTTTCACAGGGGAAGGGCTATGTGCAATTTGGAGATCACTACAGTGCATATAGAGCACCAGGCCAACCACTGTTTCTTGCGCTGCTATTTCGTTCTCTTGGCCACCATTTAATAATTGCTAAGATTATTGAAGCCATTCTTCTTGCAATGATCCCGTTCATTTGTGCTCGCGTAGGACATAGCCTCGGATTAGGCGTAGCGGCGTCCAATGTGGGAGCGGCTTTAGCTACTTTTCATCCCGGTCTTATTTACGCCTCAGCTACGATCTATCCGAGTGTTCTGACGGTTTGTGGCTTAACACTAGGACTGTGGCTGTGTAGTCGTGTGATCTACAAGGCTGATTTTGGCGAATCCATGGCTGCCGGACTCTCGCTAGGGGTGGCGGGGTCCGCAACTACAACGTTCGCTCCGCTTGCGCTTTTAGCGGCCATTGTCATGATTGCAAAGAAATCCTATCGGTCTGCAATCATCGTTGGATTGGTCGGGACCATTCCAGTAACTATCTGGATGGGGAGAAACGAAGTAGTGATGGGCAAGTTCACCGTAGCAACAAACGGAGGCTACAACTTGTTTCTGGGAGCGAATGACGACGCAACACCGATGTCTGGCAACTGGGTGGAACCACATCTACCTAATGAATACGATCGCGGCGAAATTGCGGTCGACGAAGATTATCAGTCGCGAGCTGTTGATTGGATTAAAGCCCATCCTGGACATTGGATGCGGTTGGCTCTAGCCCGGTCGGTTCTAGTATTCGATTCAGTCGGCAATCCGAAAACACAAGGATTGCATTCGGGATTGCTAGGTCATATTGCGGGTTGGCTAATGTTGCCAATTATCCTCATGGGCATAGTAGGTCTAGTGTTCAGTTATAAGAACCCGCTTGCGTGGCTTACAACACTCGCTCTGTTGCTGGTTATAGTTAGCTCTGCTTCGACAATTGTGAAACCGCGATTTCGTTTTCCTTGCGATCCTCTACTCTGCGAATTTGCAGTTGTTGGCTTTCTAGGATTGAAGACAATTTACAAGGATCGAACACATACCGCAGGCAGTCTGATAAATGTCTAAATATGATGGACTCCACGGGAACTGATAGACCATCGCCGTCTTTGGGGGATAAGGCCTCTCTTTGAAATGCCTCGAAGTAAATTCAAATTGGTACTCAGATAAATGACAGGAATAGTCGGTTCAGATAGAAAAAAGCTGCCAGCATGCAAATAAAGACCGCTGTCATTTGCAAGTCTTGCCGAAATGGACGAATTCCTGCCCGTGTCGCACCAATCTGACTTACGAGATAGAAGGGTAGGTCGCCTGCCGCAACGGCTATAACCGCCCCCTTCATTCCGAAAAAATGAAAAGCCAGAGGAATGCCGATGAGGATTGCAATGCAATAAGGCGCGTTGGCCATGGCACTATATTTCGATTTTCCAAGTGACAGGAGAACAGGAAAGATCGTTTGGCAGAGAATTGTCTGCCAGAGTCCTAATGCGAATATAGGAATCATCCAAGCAGCTTCATGATAACGATGGTCATAAAGCTTCAGGACCAGCAAATCTCCCCAAATGACCATGATGCTCAACAAAGAGCAGCCAGCCAACAGGATATAAAAACGATATCTCAAGTACCTTTTTCTGAATTCGTCCATTGGCAGATGAACCATCTTCGAGGTAAACGGAAAGAGAACTTTGTTGCTAAGCGCAGAAATAATTGCTCGCGGTATATCTGAAATTTGATAAGCAATGCCATATATTCCGAGCATCGTGAGGCTTACTAACTTGCCCAGGATCAGCCGGTCTGCCTGAGACGCGAAGAAGTAGAAAGCTGTCCCGACCATGATCCATTTTCCAAAATGGACGATGCTATGTATTGATGATCTATCCCAGCAGAGAGAGTTGCGTACGCCGGGGGTTATAAATGGTATGTGGCTTAGCAAAAGACGATAGAGATTCAAGAGTATCTGTCCCGCAATTATCGCCCAAACAGAAGGCCAATAATACGCCCAGATCAGCGTAACAATCAGAGAGAGAAGTGCCGCACTGCCATCAATCGCAAAAAGTCGCCTAACTCCCAGGTGGCGACTAAGTGTGAGCAGATTGGTGCTGTTGAAGCCGCTTATCAGCGTGGAGAGAGCAAGCACGGGGATCAAGATCCTCAGTCTCGGATTGTTGTAGAAAGCCGCCATCGGCCAACTGATCGCAACAGCCACAAACCAAAGAATTATCCCGCGAATCCATTGGATCGTCCATGCGGTATTCAGGAAGACGGGGTCGTCTCCTCGGGGGGATTGAACTACGCTTGGCGCAAGACCTATGTCAGAGAGCAGAGTGATACCGACGATCAGCGTCATGACCAGGGTCACCTCGCCGAAGTATGCTGGAAGCAACAGGCGGGTCAAGACCAGGCTGCTCACAACACGAAGACCTATACCTGATCCGTATTCCAGGATTGACCAGAATGTGGCTCGCAATGCCTGCTTTTCGAGAGCATGGAACGCAGAATGAGAACTAGCGGGCATGGTCTTTGAGCTCACGATCGTTACTTCCTCGTGTAATTCTGGATCTGTGCCAAGTGTACTCAAGGAATCACCGCCTACCGGGTATTTGAATGCTATTTCATGATCGATTTTGCAGCCGCACCGCTCTTCAGTAATGCATCCCTCAAGTCTTTGTATACACGCTTCAATGCCTAAAGCATCATTTTTTTAGCTATCAGGAGGCTCGGATAAGCTGAAATTTCAACGTAGACGTGGGAGATGCTATGTGCGGTCGTCCCTGTCAGAAATTTTGTCTGGCCTTCCCGAATCGGTGATGTATAGTGATGGCAACGCCAGAGCCAATGCCGCAAATCAATTACATGATGGTGTTGCCCGTGCGGCACTTCCGCATCGACGATAGTCGTGTGGCGGTTGAGAGCGCGTTTGCAGCTCACCTGCGGATGATGCAAACTGCGATCGAAGAGACGGGTGGCAAGCTGGTAGTCGCGTCGCCTTCAATGACAGGCGCCTTCTACGAGAGCGTAAAAAATGGACTCTCGGTGATCGATGAGACAATCGACGGGATTAACTTCCAAACTCTGTTCTATGACGACGCAATCCGCTCCTCAAGGGACAAGATTCAGTTGTTCCGACCGCTGATGCGGAGACTCTATGCACTAGCTAAAGAAAGCTATTGCATTCATAGTGGCGCTTCCTGGGACGCTTTGATACCGTTTGAATTCGCATCCATTGTCTCTGGTATCCGATTAAAGCGGCGTACGGTGTTTGTCGTAGACATCGACTATAGGAAATCGGCGTACATGAGCTACAAAAGTGGCGATTGGTCTCTGAAGTCGTATCTGGTATGTAAGGGCATTTATGACACAGTACGTTCGTTTCAGCTGGCAGTCGCAGCGAGGTATTGTTCGCTGGTTTTGTTGAAGGGTAAGAAGCTGGCTGAAGACTTCGGTAAGGGAAGGCCAAATGTGAGGAATTTCCTGGATTCTTCACATAGTGAAAAGAACATTATCGGTCCGGACCAACTCAACAATAAAATCAGGGCGATCCATAATACGTCGCTACCCCTGAGACTAGCGTATTTCGGAAGACTCACCGCCTACAAGGGAGTTGACCGGTGCCTGAGGGCGGTCGCTCTTGCACGACGTGCCAACGCGAACATTACTCTAGACATTGTCGGGGGAGGGGACCAGCTGGACATGCTGGTCCGTTTGACGCATGAGTTAGAGATAGATGACTGCGTCTTTTTTCATGGATCTATGCCCTTTGGGCAGGAGTTCTTTGACCAGCTATATCAGTTCCATGTTCTTTTGGCTGCGCCACTCCGCGAGGACACTCCAAGGAGTGTTCTGGACGCTATGGCCGCGGGAATGTCTTATTTGGCATTCGATACCTACTACTATAGTCAATTGATGGAAAGCGGGGCGGGCACTGTCGTGCCATGGCTTGACCTGGAGGCTATGGCTCAAGCCATTGTTCAGTTGGAAAAGGATCGTGGAACGGTGGCACGGATGGCCGAAGCCGCTGTCGCATATTCGCGATGCAACACTCAGGAGATATGGTTGGAACGCAGAATGGCATGGACTATGAATCGTCCAGAGCATAAACCCTTGACTTAGCTGCATTATTACAAAAAGAGACGCAGCAGTAGTTCGGTATTTCTCGATGCCAAACCCAAATTCCAAAAGGGATACCGTCGCCGGCGAGAGAGAAATCCTACCTGAAAACCAGTGGGTCTGATGTCGACGCTAAACCCACTGGTTTCAATCAGAGTTGAACTACGGAGTGTTCCATGTAAATACCGTCAACGAGAATGGCGGTAAGGAATACTGAGTCGCCGGCTGGAAGTTTGTGAGTGTTGAATTGGTAATGTTGACGTTGCTGGTCGTCTCGTTTGTGTCGGTGAGGTTCGCCGAGGTCAACTGGCCAACCGCTACAGTGCCGGTTGGCGCGTTGGCGCCGGAGAATGTGACAGGAAGAGGTGCCGTCCTGCTGAGATTGATCATGATAAGGCTTCTGCTTTTTCCCCCATCGGTGAAGGCGAAGGTCTGCAGTTCGTGTGCGTTGTTAAGTTGAACCGAATCGTTCGAGCTGTGCGGCTGGTTCCAGGTGGGATTGGCTCCTGAAAGGGTGGCTGCCAACATATTTGGCAGGATGCCTGTATTCACGAGCTGCTCAGCAAGAAAGACGGGTCTGCGTAGATTTGTTGGGCCACCCATGTCAATGACAGTGCCCCACACCGGTGAGGTTTCCGAGCTACCGAATTGATTTGAGTATCCAGGAAGTTCGTATATATTTTGTGTTTTTATGCCGAGATCACGCATTTGAAGCAGCATGTGGTCGGCTACGGCGATTCCACCAGCTACGGAGGGGACGATGGAGTTGATCTGGCTCTGAGTAGCGTTACCGCTGGTCGTAGCTAACTGTTCTTCGTAAATGACGAGGTTGGTTCCTGCTGTTTTCGCGATCTGCGCCTGCTGATACATGTAACCGGTAGAGACGCTATCGATCATCTCTGGTTCAGCAAACATTGGGCCGAAGATAGCCTCGTTTGAAGAAGTGTCATTCAATGAATCGAAGGTGTAGGGTGCGAGTGCGATGGAGTCGAAATTGGCGCTGTTTGCGGCCTCTGTACTAGTCATCCAGGTATTCACCGCTTGAGATCCCATGATCAAGTCAAACCCTGAGTGGCTGTAATATGGCGAGCTTTTGGCTGCACCAAAGATTGTCGCGACTCGATTACCATAGGCTACAGGATCCTGTATCGTCCAGCCCGCAAAGATACTATTCCACTCTTCATTGCCCAGTTCGAGATGAATGACTGGGAATACTGTTGTCCAAGGGGATGTTTGGCCACGTGCTTGACGGATGGCGCCATAGTGAGTGGTAGTATCTCCGCCCAGGTATTCCATCAGATTCAGCATCTCGGTCGTAGACATTGAGGGTGGCATATTGAAGTAAGGTTCAGCCCCAATTGTCTGGCACAGCTGAAGAAATTCATGCAATCCCAGTGCAATGTCATCTGGTGCTGAGGTTTGCTCGATAGCACCAGATCTCTTGCGTGCGAAGGGCGGAGCGAGTATGTTGTCAATGCTATTGCCCAAAATTGCTTCGTCGTTATAACGCAGCACTCCCGGATGTAATGCCTTTAGAGCGCTAACAACCTCATCCCGGAATGGAGTTGGATTGGAAGGAATCGTCAGCGCTGGTGTGAGACTTACGTCATCCAGAAGAGCGTTCGCCCCAGAGACAGTGAAGGCAAGTTCGACGGCAGAGATGGCGGTTGAGCTATTCTCTGCAGTAGAAAGGTTAAATGTATAGTCTTGCCAGCTGGGTGTCAGCGTTACCGTTTGATTGAAATAATTCCCAGTTGGTGAAGCCAGCCGCTTGAGCGAGACGTTCATCTGATTATTGCCGCCGAGGCCTTTGGCCCGGAACGTAAGGGTATAAGTGCCATTCAACAGGATGAAATCTCGTCCGTTACTACTATCAAAGTAAGACTGGACGTTTGCAGTCTGACCAGATCCAGCAGCGTTTATTTGCAAGGCCTGTTTTCCCGGACTGTTAGGGGAGATGTCGGTGGTTTCCGAGGTGAGTGTCGCTCCACCCGACGTACTTGTCCACCAGTTTCCCTGGGCGTTGCCAGGAATAGCCATCTTTACGATTAGGAAATCGCCTGCAGCTGGAGGTTTGGCCAGCTGGCTAAAGTTGATGGTGAGTCCTTGTTTTCCGCTGTAGGATGCGGCGGTGCTTGACGTGACTGTCCCGGTTTGACCCGTGGCAGCACCATGGAAGAACTCGAACGTCGCGCCCTGAAGGAAGTTCGCAGGCCATACGGAGTAGATGTCGCTGTCGGTGCAACTTGTCGCCGTTGCAGCCGCACAATGCAGGATCGATTGCCAGATCGTCGCCTCAAATCCGGGATTTCTCTGAGTCAAGTTCTTAAGCATCTGACCCGAATCGTAGAAATCCTGACTGCCAAGATTCATTCCCAGCCGTTTAATGCCAGTCTGCGATACGGTCGTCCCGATGTCTATATTTGTCACTGATGGATTAGTGCCCCCTGTTACCACCAGGCTGACGGACTTGGTTGCAGTGCTGTAGTCGGTGCTGTCGGTGGGGGTGAAGGTGACGCTCAGCGTGTCTGTGCCGGTTGCAGGTGTAGTACCAGCCGCTGGGGTATACGCGAAACTTCCTGGGACAGAGGCTGTTGCGTTGAGTTGCGCGGACGAAAGAATGGTCCCAAGGGCGATTGAAGCTGGTGTGGCCCAGGTGATGGTTGGCGTGGCCTTGTTTACCAGCAGGCTGACGGTGGCGGTGGCGGAGTTGTAGGTAGTGGTGTCGGTGGGGGTGAAGGTGACACTGAGGCTGTGAGTGCCTGCGGTCAGCGTTGATCCCGTAGCTGGGCTATAGACGAAGCTGCCTGGAACCGAAGCCTTCGCGTCCAGCTGAGTGGCGGACAGTGCAGCGCCGTAGGTGATCGCGGTTGGCGTCGCCCAGGTGATGACTGGCGTTGATTTTGCTGCCGGATTGACGAGCAGGCTGACCGACTTGGTTGCAGTGTTGTAGTCGGTGCTGTCGGTGGGGGTGAAGGTTACGCTCAGCGTGTCTGTTCCTGCAGCAGGCGTAGCTCCCGCCGCTGGGTTATAGATGAAGCTGCCTGGGACAGAGGCGGTCGCGTCCAGTTGCGTCCCTGAAAGCTTGGTGCCAGAGGTAATTGAAGCTGGTGTGGCCCAGGTGATGGTTGGCGTGGCTTTGTTTACCAGCAGGCTGACGGTGGCGGTGGCGGAGTTGTAGGTAGTGGTGTCGGTGGGGGTGAAGGTGACACTGAGGCTGTGAGTGCCTGCGGTCAGCGTTGATCCCGTAGCTGGGCTATAGACGAAGCTGCCCGGAACCGACGCCTTCGCGTCCAGCTGAGTGGTGGAGAGCTGAGTGCCATAGGTGATCGCGGCTGGCGTCGCCCAGGTGATGACCGGCGTCGATTTTGCTGCCGGATTGACGAGCAGGCTGACCGACTTGGTTGCAGTGTTGTAGTCGGTGCTGTCGGTGGGGGTGAAGGTCACGCTCAGCGTGTCTGTTCCGGTTGCAGGTGTTGTACCCGCCGCTGGGTTATAGATGAAGCTGCCTGGGACAGAGGCGGTTGCGTTCAGTTGCGCGGACGAAAGCTTGGTGCCAGAGGGTAATTGAAGCTGGTGTGGCCCAGGTGATGGTTGGCGTGGCTTTGTTTACCAGCAGGCTGACGGTGGCGGTGGCGGAGTTGTAGGTAGTGGTGTCGGTGGGGGTGAAGGTGACGCTGAGGCTGTGAGTGCCTGCGGTCAGCGTTGATCCCGTAGCTGGGCTGTAGACGAAGCTGCCCGGAACCGAGGCTTTCGCGTCCAGCTGAGTGGTGGAGAGCTGAGTGCCATAGGTGATCGCCGCTGGCGCTGCCCAGGTGATGACTGGCGTCGATTTTGCTGCCGGATTGACGAGCAGGCTGACCGACTTGGTTGCAGTGTTGTAGTCGGTGCTGTCGGTGGGGGTGAAGGTCACGCTCAGCGTGTCTGTTCCGGTTGCAGGTGTTGTGCCCGCCGCTGGGTTATAGATGAAGCTGCCTGGGACAGAGGCGGTTGCATCCAATTGCGTCGCCTGAAAGCTTGGTGCCAAGGGTAATTGAAGCTGGTGTGGCCCAGGTGATGGTTGGCGTGGCCTTGTTTACCAGCAGGCTGACGGTGGCAGTGGCGGTGTTGTAGGTAGTGGTGTCGGTGGGGGTGAAGGTGACGCTGAGGCTGTGAGTGCCTGCGGTCAGCGTTGATCCCGTAGCTGGGCTATAGACGAAGCTGCCCGGAACCGAGGCCTTCGCGTCCAGCTGAGTGGTGGAGAGCTGAGTGCCGTAGGTGATCGCGGTTGGCGTCGCCCAGGTGATGACTGGCGTCGATTTTGCTGCCGGATTGACGAGCAGGCTGACGGACTTGGTTGCAGTGTTGTAGTCGGTGCTGTCGGTGGGCGTAAAGGTCACGCTCAGCGTGTCTGTCCCGGTTGCAAGGGTAGTTCCTGCCACTGGGTTATAGACAAAACTGCCGGGCACGGAGGCGGTTGCGTTCAGTTGCGCCGCTGAAAGTATGCTTCCATGAATAGTCGGTTGAACAATCGGTGCTGGCGTAGGCCATGTAACGACAGGCGTAGCCTTATTCACGACCAGGCTGACGGTGGCAGTGGCGGAGTTGTAGGTAGTGGTGTCGGTGGGGGTGAAGGTAACGCTGAGGCTGTGAGTGCCTGCGGTTAGAGTAGTTCCCATGGCTGGGCTATAGACGAAGCTGCCCGGAACCGAAGCCTTCGCGTCCAGCTGAGTGGTGGAGAGCTGAGTGCCATAGGTGATCGCGGTTGGCGTCGCCCAGGTGATGACCGGTGTCGATTGAACTGCAGTTCCGAACAAGCTCCAGTCGGGAGGTGCGCTACTAAGTGCCGGTTGAAATGGAGAGTCGGATCCGGACAGAGTGTATATCTGTGTCACGTTATGATTTGTGTTCAGGGCGATATCAAGAGTCGCTGCAATCGTATTAGTGGGCACAGAGGTCGACGATGGTGGAGTAGCAGCTGCGACAAGAGCTCCGCAAGGCGTAGCATTCGACGAATCGATACAACTCGCTAGAGAGTTCGAAAGCGCGTTTAGTTTATTGAGGACTGGTGTTGTTCCAATCGTACTGGTGGAGACAGAGGTGCCTGTTGCCAGGTTTGCGAGGGTTCGCACGTTGGTGAAGGCGGTTGCGAGTGCGGTGGCGTCAGAACTGTTGGCTGCTACGTCATAGCTACCGGTGTTCATGTAAGGAGCAAGCGCATAGACCGAAGCAATCGTAGTGACTTCATTCACCGAAATAGGCGTTGACGATGTCAAGTCGCCGCATTTGCCCAAGGCGGTCATCAGCGAATGGTTCACGTTCGGACTAGAGGAGGTATTTCCACCGGTGGCAATTACGTATACCTGATCACTCGCGCTGACGCACTTGAAGAGACCAGCGAGGGAGAAGTTGCCTTTGGCATCTGTCGAGACCGAAGAGGAGAGTAGGGAGGTGGCAGCTGAACCTTTACCAGTTACGCTTGCAGCAAAGAGCTTAATATTGGCGCCGACGATCGGCTGCTGTCCGCCACGTACAGTCCCTTGGAGTTGAATTGCGCTGACGGCAAGGGGACCGGAGCCGGCGACGGTTCCGCTTCCGCATCCGGAAAGAAACACAGATGCTGAGACACACGAGAAGAAGGCCAGTCGAGAAGAAAGGGCAGATAAGGACGAGCGAAGATTTACCATGTTCCCGCCTCAGAGGAGTCGTTCTTTGTGAGAAGACTGGAACGAACACCGATGCCAATGGCGCAAGGACCAGTTAGTGTTGTTTGGCGTGAGTTCTTGCGGTAATAAATCGGGTAGTTATTAGGTGCTAGCTGGAGTTGGGTTCCACCGTGGGCACCGGCAATGGAAATAATTGCGTTGACGCATTCGAATATATTCCACTGGTTCGGATTTTCCGGCTTCCCAATCTGCAAGTGGTTAGCGTTTGATAGACGGACAAATCCATCCGCTAACTCGGACAAGCGGGTAATCGGTTCGAGCAACTCGGCATTTGTGTTTTTTGAATAAATCCTATGTGTCGCAGCAGCTAAATTCCGATCGATCGTCGTTCCTGCGGGATCGGTTATTTCCATTAGTGACTGTGCACTATCGGATTGCACCGAAATATTTGCCATGTTTTGCCCTTTCAAATCACGATGCAATTAAGACATCAAACGGGGGAGGAGCCAGTACGGCAGCGATGCAGGGGGAGCAATCCATCGCGATGCTCTTGGCAATTAGGTTAGAAGCCTGGGGAACACACGGATATCCCACCGAAGTAGAATCCACGAGGGCTATCAGCAATCCATCAGCCAAACAAAGATATAAGATGTAAGTGGCTGTGTTACATAGTCTTAGTGCATCAGACTAAAATATCGGGCCGCAATCTTTTCGAAGCGAGGCCGGAAACTTATTCCCGGTTGATTGGAAAATATTCCCCGCTTATCGAAAATCGGAAAAGACCACGCTTGAAAAGGGAGGGCTCGAATGGCTACGCAAAATAAGAAAATTCAATGTTTTGCGCACTTCAGGATGAGCAGATGATCTCGTCATCATGGTGTGTCAGCCTACGCCGTGTGGAGTCCGGTTGGTTCGTCAATGTTGCGTAGTCGTAAATAGCACGAGGAAAACTTCCATACGGAAGTCCACATGACTACTATGACTTAAACGGAGGATAGTCTGCCATGAATGCTCTTTGGGGGGTGAGAGCGATACGCCGCGTTGTGGAGTATACATCAATGTCATCACACTCCGATTATTCATTGCCTATCATTCATCTAGGAGTCAGCCTTTTGTTACTCTTTGTCACTTTGGGCTGCGCGAAGGCCCAGGAACACAAATCCGACACCCCATCATCTCGCGTAACTGATATCACTATCGGGACTACGATTGCACAAAGCGGAGTAAAGCGATTAGGCATGAATATTCCCGGCCAAAGCTATTATGGTTCCGGTCAGTTATTACGCAATCTCGTTTCTCGTAATCCGGGTTTCGAAGGGGCAATATGGCAATCGATCCTACATTGCGTCGCGGTAACGCCAAGTAGTTGTACCGATAGCACGTCGTGGGCTGTATGGCCGACTAACTTTCTTCAGGGTGCGACATTCGAATTTATCTATGGTGCGGCCGTGGGGCAGACAGGAACCGTGACATCAAGTACGGCTGCAGACTTTAAAGCCAACAAAGGGATCACCGTTAATTTTGCACAAGGTACTAAGTCTCCCGGCATTGGTGATTTTTTAGTTGTGAGGAAGACGATTCCCGGTAACGCTCAGGCGGGCTGGTGGACCAATGTGTCCCCGGGCGTGATGCTTTCTACAGAATTTTCTGATTTGGCACCTAACAGCCCAGGTAAGCAGGCCTTGAAAATTGTTGCATCAAGTTCAGGTCAATCAGCCGAAATAGCTTCATATTTTGGTCATGATTTCGACCACGCATTCGTTCTGCTGAATGGAGTATATCGCCTTCGTTTCCGCGCAAAAGTTATCGGAGGCAACAACCACATCGAGATCAGCTTAAAGCGCCTGTCAAATCCGGGGCGAGATTTTTTGGAGGAGACCGTTCATCTTTCAAATAAATGGCGCGATTACAGTTATGACTTCTCTGCTACAGAGAACGGTAACCCCAATGGGAGAATCGCACTAAAGTTCAAGATCTCCGAAGCCAGCGTTCTTCTAGATGATGTGAGCCTGACACCAGTTGCGGCTTCGAGCGCTAACCCAACGACCGCTTTCCGCGATGAAGTTGTGAGTGCCTTAGTTGAATTACGTCCAGGAGTTCTCCGCTGGAGCGACGGGGCAAATACTGGCAACTCAATCGATAATGTTATCGCGAGTCCTTTTGCACGTATGATGGCTGGAGCCAGCACCGAGCATGCTGAGCCTGAGGATTTCGCGCTTGGTCTGCATGAGTTTCTTCAACTATGTCAAGCAGTTGGCGCAGAACCTTATTACAGTATGCCGCCCGGTATGTCGACCGCTGAGGCGGAACATCTTATCGAGTATTTAGCTGGCTCCTCGTCTACTCCGTACGGAGTAATACGTACGAACCTCGGACAAAAAGATCCTTGGACTACTGTTTTTCCGGTCATCCATCTTGAACTTGGTAATGAGGAATGGAATAACATTTTTCGTGGTGCTGCAATGCCTGATCCTGTGGCATACGGAAGTCACGCAAAGACAATCTTTACTGCAATGCGACAATCCAAATCCTATCTTCCGGACAAGTTCGATCTGATTATTGGAAGTTTTTTTATTCAGCCCGAGTGGACCAAGCGAGAACTTGCAAGCAGCGGAGGCTATGACAGTACGGCTGTGGCACCATATCTTTTCAACAACCTTGATGATACGAGTTCGAACGAAGCAGTTTTTGGTCCCATGTTTGCTCAACCGGAGATGTATGACAGCCGGCCTTCCGGGCTCATGGCCCAACAGGCTAAAGTGGCAAAGAGTTCAACGCATCCAGCCAAACTCGCGGTCTATGAAGTTAATCTTGGTACAGCCAACGGTTCAGCACAACAATCGAGTTTCGATGCGGTGGTTCCATCTGTAGCGGCAGGTCTCACTGTAGTGGAACATATGCTGCTCATGATCCGTGATCTTGGCATCACAACCCAAGCCATATATTCTCTGTCTGGTTACAACTATAAATTCAAGAAATCACCGGGGAAGCAAGAAGAAATAACAACTCCTCTTTTTGGGGTTGTTGTCGATATGGGTGGATCAACTAACTTGCGCAGACCTCAATTCCTCGCGGAGGAGTTAGCCAATCGAGTGATACTCCCGACAATGGTAACCACCACGCTCACTGGTGCCAATCCAACCTGGAATCAGAGGCATAGTAAGAATGATGATGTCGAACTTGAGAAGGCACACTACCTCCAAGCGTTCGCTTTCGCTGATGGCCAAAGACGGAGCATCATCGTATTCAACCTAAGCCGAACGGAAGCTCTTCCCATTACATTTTCTGGACGAGAAGCGCCGTCCGGAACAATTCACATGGGACGGCTCACGTCCAGGAGGATTACAGATTCAAATGAGTTGAAGGGCAATGTCGCCATTGCGGATAGCACGCTGAACAACTTCAATCCGAGTTTGCCATTCTCCCTGCCGCCATTCTCGATGACCACGTTTACGTGGATTGCCAATCATTAGTGCCCCTCCTTATACGCTTTAGGATTAGCATCTAGGGTCAGAGTTTAACGATGACCGTCTTCACCTCGGTATATTGTTGCAGGCCATACTCGCCAAGCTCGCGGCCAATTCCGGATTGCTTGAACCCGCCAAACGGAGCCCTTGTATCCAGCACGTGGTAGCAATTAACCCATACCGTGCCAGCGCGGACACCATTCGCAACCGCATGCGCTTTTTTGATGTCGCGTGTCCAAATACCTGCTGCTAAACCATAGTTTGTGCGGTTTGACCGCATGATAACTTCGTCGACATCTTTAAACGGAATAATGCTCATAACAGGTCCGAAGATTTCTTCTCTCGCAATCTTCATATAATCCTGAACATCGGTGAACACGGTCGGTTGGATAAAGTATCCACGATCTCCCACTCGCTCGCCACCGCAGGCAAGCGTAGCACCCTCGTTTCGTCCAGATTCGATATAGCCCATTACTTTATCAAACTGCGACTGATCTACCTGAGGCCCCTGTTCTGTTCCGGGATCAAACGGATCTCCAACTTTACGTTTCATGGCACGAGCTACGCTTTTTTCAATGAACTTATCGTAGATCTTTTCTTCGACAAAAACTCTCGATCCGGAGCAACAGGATTGGCCTTGATTAACGAAAAGTCCCAAATGTGCGCCCTCTACTGCTTCATCCAGATCAGTATCCGCGAACACGATGTTCGGATTTTTCCCGCCCAGTTCTAAAGTAACTCCTTTTAGATTGGACTTGGCGGCGGCTTCCATGATTAAACGTCCGATCCCTGTAGAACCTGTGAATGCCACCTTGTCCACGTCCATATGACTTGCAATGGCTGCGCCGGCGGTTGATCCAAATCCTGGAAGAATGTTTACAACACCCCCTGGGAAACCTGCTTCTACGATCAATTCTCCGATGCGCAGCGCTGAGAGAGGAGTTTGTTCGGCTGGCTTCATCACGATTGTATTTCCGGTTGCTAAAGCAGGAGCAAGCTTCCACGCTTGCATCAGAATGGGATAATTCCAAGGGATGATCTGCCCGACAACACCGATAGGTTCGTGACGTGTGTAGCAGAAGAAGTCACCATCGATTGGAATCGTCTTCCCCTGAACCTTGTCAGCCCATCCTCCGAAATAGCGATAGCAGGCTACCGCCTTAGCAACATCTACCGCCTTTGCCTTGGACACCGGCTTACCGTTGTCGAGAGTCTCGAGTTTGGCTAGTTCGTCAGCGTTCGTTTCGATTAGATCGGCGAGACGGTGGAGCAGTTGTCCTCGATCGGATGCACTTGTCTTTTTCCATGCTCCGTGTTCGAACGCCGCTCGCGCCGCTTTCACGGCCTTCTCCACATCGGCGGCATCCGCTTCGGCAACCTGGCAAATTTCCTCACCAGTGGAGGGATTGATCGTCCCGAAGGTCTTCCCTGACTCGCTTTCGACCCAGCAGTTATTGATTAAAAGCTTCGTCGTAGAAGGAACAATCTTGGTTTCCTTGGGTGTCAACAGTGTAGAGGCCATTGGATGGAACTCCTTGCATAAAACTCTATGCGATATGTCGTAATCTAACCAAGACAACTTACTGGAGCAATTGCACTCCCGCACATCTGATCATCCGGTTATGATCACCAGTTATACCCCCGTTGGAGCGCCAACTTGGATGTTTTCGATAACCTCGCCGTCCTTTATGCCGTAGTTGAGTCGCTTCTGCCCACATATATACTCCAGCCAGTTTCGATAGATACATGCAGCTGTTGAGTGCCATGTGTTCTCGATGCTTCTTTTTTCCAAGGCAACCGATACCTCAGCCAATAACTCCTCACTCCGGTGTAACATCGCTTTCTCGCGTATTACTGTCAATGCATTGACGGTATCTTCGTCGAAATAATTCCGCGGCATTGAAGGGTAAGAATCTCTTTCTCTCCTGAGATAACGGCCAACATCTCTACGGTATTCGAGCAGCAACGTGATGGCTTCATACTCTGGATGTCCTTGAAAGAAAAGGAATAGACTGTCGTTCTGTTTAACGAATGTATCGACGCCAGCATCTATGCTTCTTGTGAGCACGTCATATCCACAACTCGTCAATGCAGTTTCCGAAATGCCGTTCCAACGAGAATGTGGAAGTCTAATTTGAGTCGGAGTATCTAACGTCAACATATGGTTGGACACTCGCTCACACTCGAAGATGCCGCACTGCTTTTCTTCGCTTTTAACCCTGCCGATGCCATCCATGTGGAGAATTGCGGCATGTGCGGCCAGGCAGGACCAAACAGTCGAGTAGGTGTTGTCTTGAGCCCACTCCAGCACTCTTGTAAAACTCTCCCAATATGGTTCGTCTTTCAAGTTCGGCATTAGAGGCTCTCTCCCAGTTACGATGAGCCCGTCCAGATGGCGATCCCACAGATCCTCAACGCTTGAATAGAGACTTTCGATATGACATCTAGCCTGTTCCTTTCGAGGAACACCTGGCAACTCATAAAGCGATAAATGGATAAGGATATCGTCAGAGGCTGAATCGAGCAGCGATAGAAATTGCTGTTCCGTTGCTGTAAGTGCCCCGTCTGACATGTTATTGACCAAGCCGATTGTGATACACCTCCTCGGCCGTTCCTGAAACTCCAGAGGCAGTTTATCGAGTAGCCAGTTCGGTGCTGTCTGCTGGCCATGACCGGAACGATTTGACTCCAAATAAACAGGCATTGGCGTTTCTCCAAGACATCAGCAAGAGCCATTTAAAGAAAGAAATCAGCTAGCCTACATTGTTGCGTTGAGCGCCTGATCCAAGTCTGCAATGATATCGTCGATGTGTTCGATCCCGATGCTGAGCCGGATCATCTCCGGTTTGACGCCAGCGTGGCGCTGCTCTTCGGCTGACATCTGTCGATGGGTCGTTGAGGCGGGGTGACAGGCCAATGATTTGGCATCGCCCAGATTGACGAGCCGCGTCACCAACTTCAACGCATCATGGAATTTGACCGCGGCCTCGAAGCCTCCCTTAATCCCGACAGTCATCAGAGAACAAGCGTAACCACCCAGATATTTTTGCGCTAAGGGATGATAAGGACTTTCAGGGAATCCTGCGTAGTTGACCCAATCGATCCTATCGTCATCGCGGAGAAATTCTGCCACCTTCCTACCATTTTCCACATGGCGCTCAACCCGTAGCGTAACCGTCTCTATTCCTTGCAGTAGGAGAAAAGCGCTCAGCGGTGATAGGACGGACCCCGTGGTGCGTTGGTAGAAGCTGCGGCACCTTCCGAGATATGCGCCTTTCCCAAAATGATCGGTGTAGACCAGGCCATGATACGAAGGATCTGGCCGGCTAAACATTGGAAAGCGTGAAGCATTTTCTTTCCAGGAAAAATTGCCACTATCGATAATGGCTCCGCCGAGCGTCGTGCCATGCCCCCCCAAAAACTTTGTAAGTGAATGTAAAACAATATCTGCTCCGTATTCGATCGGCCGTAACAGAATAGGCGTGGCGACTGTATTGTCGACGATGAGGGGAACTCCATGTTTGTGAGCTATTCGCGCTAGCCCCTCAATATCACAGATATTTCCTGCGGGGTTGCCTACGCTTTCACAGAAGACCGCACATGTTTTGTCGTCGATCAGCTTTTCCATCTCTTCGGGATGATCCGACTCCGCGAATCGGACACTGACTCCCTGGCTCGGTAGAATGTGAGCGAAAAGAGTGTGCGTAGTTCCGTAGAGCTGGGGAACCGATACGATGTTGCTTCCCATTTGAGTAACGTTGAGGACAGCGTAGTTGACCGCTGCTTGCCCACTGCTGACGCATTGAGCCTCCAGGCCGCCCTCGAACGCCGCCACACGTCGTTCAAGTACGGCCGTCGTCGGATTCCCTATACGGGTATAGCGATACCCTTCAGCCTCGAGATTGAATAATGCTGCCGCATGGTCAGCGCTATCAAACGCATAGGAGACCGTTTGATAAATTGGTACAGCTACAGCCTTGGTCGTTGGATCGACTTCATAGCCACCGTGAATAGCAATCGTTTCCAGTTTCATAGGTTATCCATTTGTAGGCTGCGCAGGTGCGACCGCTTCCTGCTTCGAACTTAAATTAGCGGCATCTTGATAGATGAGGCGATTCATTTCGCCCACCACCCAGTGAATATCGGCTTCAGTCGTTCTGAAGCTTGTGATGCAAGCGCGTAAGACAGGAATGCCACGGAGCTGCGCTTCGGACATCCATACGATCTGTTGCTCCCGAAGAGCTGCGAGAAAGTTCGTAGTATCGAGTCCGTCTCGCGTGAAGCACACAAGCGGCAGTGGCGTGTCGTTGACGATATGCCATCCTGATGACTGAAGAGACTCGCGCAGTACATGCCCCATTCGAGCCTGGTGCTCGATCATCTCCACGTATCCTGATTCGCCATGCTGCGCTAGCGCGACAAAGAGTTTCAAACCGATAAACCGGCGGGACCACTGTGCCGACGTCGTGTACGGATCCTTGGTGCTCCCATCCATTTTCTTGGGCATGTAGGAGACCTCTACGCGGAAGGCTTCAGCAACAACTCCTGGATGACGGCAGAAGAACATTCCAGCTCCCATCGGCACGGAGAGCCACTTGTGTGCGTCACACGTAATCGAATCTGCTCTATCGATTCCGGTGAGATGATGAGCCAGGCTTGGCGAGATGATCGCGGAGCCACCCCAAGCAGCGTCGACGTGAAACCATAGGCCGGTCTCCCGACAAAAGCACCCGATCTCGGGGAGCGGATCGATTACGCCAGCTGCTGTTGTCCCGGCAGCTCCTACCACCATGAACGGAGCGAATCCGTTTTTCCGATCTTCTGTCACCTGTCTTTCCAAATCCCGGAGATCCAGCTTCAAATGGCAGTCTGTCGCTACCTCGCGAAGCGCTCTCCTTCCAAGACCTGTCATGTGCGCGATCTTGTTGAACGAGTGATGAGTCTCTTCTGTCACATAGATCGCAGGCTCGGCGGTAAGGCATCGTAGCCCATCTGCACCGTAATTCGGGAAGGCTCTCGTCAGGGCGACAACAACCGCGGAAAGATTCGCCTCCGATCCCCCGCTCGTAAAGCTTGCACTGACATCGGCGGGTAAGCCGAACTTTCCGGCGAGCCAATCGAGTGTGTGTCTTTCTATCTCATTTCCCGCCGGTGATGTTCGCCAATTCGCAAGCTGAGGGTTATACATGGCTACGAGCGTGTCTGCAATAACGGATGCAAGTGTAACGCTCGGGTTGAAGAGACCGAAGTAACGAGGATGCGTTACCTGGACCTGCCATGTTCGGAGCATTTTTTCTACATCTGCGATGACTTCATCCAGAGTCATCGACTTTTTGAAGTCGTAGCGAGACGTAAGGTAGCTTCGAATCTCCTCCTGTGTCACGCTTGGGACTATAGGGCCCTTCGCTATCTCGGACTCTAGCCTTGCGAAATCATCTCGGATTTCATCAATAACCATTCGTAGCCTTCTCCGCGAGAGCGATCGTAAGTCTGAACTGCTTTGTTAGTGGTACAGCCAAATCCGCCCATGGTAGCCAAAACTCATAGCCGACTTTTCCCAACTTGTATTCGATCATACAATGCCTTGTCGAGCTGAATAAACGCTCCCGACTCCGGATTATCGAAATAGATGGCATCGGCAGTTGCAACTGGATCGTATCCTTGCCGAACTAGATCGGTCTTCGAGTATTTGAAGGTCCCAGTCGTCTCAATGTCATCACGGATTCGCAAGAATAAAGGACGTGCATAAGCGGGAAGACGGCTAATCAAATGCTGTCGAAATTTGTGCAGGTCCAGCTCATTTTCGATAACCAGCGCAGCCATGCCAACTCGACCTTCTGTGGCGGGAATCGATACTCCATAGACGTTGGCGTGCTTCACTCCGGGAAACGTGCAGATAGCCTCAGATACTTCAGAAGTCGCGACGTTCTCACCCTTCCATCGGAACGTGTCGCCGATTCGATCGACGAAATAGAAAAAGCCTTTCTCGTCCTTCCGCATCAGGTCGCCAGTGCGAACCCAAGTATCGCCTGGTTCAAAAACATTTCGAAGGACCTTTGCCTCGGACGCCTGATCGTTCGTGTAGCCCTCGAATCGACTGCCTACGTTCGCTGGATCATCTACGATTTTGCCGATTGCTTCGCCGATTTCGTTCGTTGCGCAACGAATACAAAACCCCTGATCGTTTCGAACCGGCTCACTTTTTTCAACATCAAACATCACCAAAGCCGGCGAGAATCGATGCACCAGATAGCCTGGAATATGGCCGATCGCGCCACGTTTTCCTTCGATATTGAACAAGGAGACGCCACCTTCGGTCGCAGCATAGAATTCGAAAATATGAGGAATACGGAATCGCTCTTTAAAGGCATCCCATACTTCGGAAGCCAGTCCGTTGCCGCAGGCCATCCTGATCCTGATGGTCTATCTCAATCGAGGATGTCGGAGAGTGGAGCAGATAGCGGCAAAATTCACCTATGTATTGGAACATCGTGCAGTCCCAGCGGATGACATCATTCCAGAATTGACTGGCCGAGAACTTTTCGCGAATGACGACGCTGCCGCCACCAACGAGAGTTGCGCCGGGTACTAGTACCCCGCCAATACTGTGATACATCGGCAGGCAGTTGTACATCCGGTCTTTCGATTGCGCCCCCATCATTCCGGCAAACCAATGACTCCATTGCATGACACGGGCATGACTGACGTTGGCTGCCTTTGGCAACCCAGTTGTGCCCGACGTAAAGATATGGAGTGCCCGGTCTTCAATGGTCAGCGGTCTCCGCTCGTCCCTTCTCAGCACTTCGTCCGACTGCTGTTTGATGTCTCGATCAATACGCCGAAATGAGTCATGGTCTGCGCCGTGTATCCAGATGGTTGGCGATACTGTGAGGCCTCGCAACGCCTTCGTCAACGTATTGTCGAACTCATCAGCGACGATGAGATGTTTAGGCGAGACGATATTGATGCAATGGGCCAGTGAGGGTCCAACGAGATTGGTATTGAGCAGGGCAACCACACCACCGATACTTGTAATACCTAGCCATACGGCAAAGTATTCTGGGCGATTCGTCATTAATAGGCCGACAACCTCGCCTTTCGCAAGCCCTTGTTCAAGGGCCCAGCGTGCATATTGATTTGATCGCCCAGAGAGTTCGCGATAGGTTAGGGACTCGCGGTCGGAAAGCAATGCTGGTAGGTCACCCGATTTCGCGGCTAGTTCCTCGATTACGGTGGACATAACGCGATCACGGTTGCGTGAGATCGGCGCGGTAAGTTCCAGAGCACGCAACCAGGCTTTGGCGGCAGAGCCGTTGGTATTAGTCAGGGTCTCTTTCTGGACTTCATTCATGCCGTATTACCTGCATCAACGGTAAGTACCGTCCCTGTAATGTTCTTCGCTTTATCACTAAGAAGGAACTCGACTGCATTCGCCACATCGTCGATATCCGCTAGACGCTTCAGAGCACTACGGCGCTCGATTTGCTGACGTTGTTCATCTTTGAGATCCCGAGTCATGTCTGTATCGATGAAGCCGGGAGCAACCGAATTCACGTTCACCCCCATGCGTCCGGCCTCGCGTGCCAGAGATCGAGAGAAGCCAATGATCGATGCTTTCGTTGCGCCGTAAACAGAGAGGCCACTATAGCCGGTAAAGGCTGTGATGGATGACAGATTGACGACACGTCCGCCTCCATCAGCCATCATCGTGCGCACTACATATTTGGTGAGCACAATTGGCGAGAGCGTGTTCATGCGTATAAGCTGCTCAATCTGAGAAGTCGGCATGAGAGCGAGAACTCCATCGAAACTTATACCGGCGTTGTTTACAAGTCCATAGATAGGACCGAACTCCTTCCGCAAACTCTTGACTAAATTCGAAATGCCTTCAATCTCAGCAAGATCAAATGGAACGAAATGGAACGATCCAGGCTTCGCAAGCTCCGCTTCCTGCATTGCCACCGCTAATTCATTATTCTGTCTACGCGCAACTGCAATAGCACGGTAGCCTGCTCCGGCCAGCCTACGAGAGATACCCAGCCCTAACCCGCGGCTGCCACCTGTCACAATTACATTACGCATGGCGCCGCGCGAGTTTCCCTGTTTCATCAACCGGCAAAGCAGGGACGAAATTAATTACAGCCGGAACCTTATGTGCAGAAAGTGTTTCACGACACAGCAGCAGGATGTTGTGCTTGAGTTCACATACATCGTGGTCAGCAGACTGGGGCGCGGCTTTTAGAACAACGTCGGCGACAACAAGTGCACCTGTAATGGGATTCTTCTTCGTCCGTACAAGCGACACCTGAACCTCAGCGTGACGATTGATGACGGCTTCGACTTCTTCTGGGTACACCTTCAGGCCACCAACGTTGATAACCCCATCACGTCGCCCGACGAAGTAGTAACGGTCATCTCGTAATTCGATTATGTCGCCGGTATCGACAAAGCCATCAGCGTCCTTGAGGATGTGGCTATCACCTATATAACGGATTGCATTACGGTCTGAGCGGATCTTGAGCGAACGATTCTCGACTTTCATTTCGACATGCGGGGTGCCCTCGATTACGTTCGCAGGAAAGCCCGCAACACCATCGTTCACGTCAAATGCCACACCTGCTTCGGTTGAAGCAAAAGCGTGGGCGATTCTAGCTTGCGGATACTGAGACCGAAGATTATTAAGGATTGTCTGATCAGCAATCTCTCCAGACAAACGGACGTACTGAGGTGCGATTAGGTGAGCCGATTGGCTCATCAACGCACGGCGCCAATGGGAGGGCGTTCCAGAGATATGCGTGATCCTGTGTAAGCCGGCACGAGCCAGAAAATCCGCCGTTGGTTCCTGTGCGCCCGGTAGCACCAACGAGGTCCCTGTAAGTACAGCGCGAAGAAATATCTGGAGTCCCCCATAACGGCGAATGTCGTAGAAGGTGCTCCAAACGACTCGGTCCGTCGAAGTGCTGCCGTGCTCAATTGCCCCAGCCAGACTCGTCAAGTTATGAACGACGAGCTTTGGCAGCCCGGTCGTACCGGATGTGAGGAGAATCCATTCCGTTTGGTGCTGCGCGCTCCGTTCGCACCGTTCGGGAGTGATCTCATTACTGCAAGGGACGAAGCATACGGCCCGTGGAATATCTAGATCAAGCATCGGGCGATCCGAAACGATCGCGTCCACGTCAGCCGAATCGATGATAAAAGGAAGAAGTTCGAGCGGTAAATCAGGAGGACACAAAACGATTCTGCGCACAATACCGTCAAGCTCTATGAGAGCCGATGCAGTAGTGAGCTGATTCGTGGTCGTGACAAGCACAGATAACCCGCGCAGCTCGTCACCGCGACCATAGAGCGTTGATCCTACTACCAGATCACCCAAAGCAATACTCGCTTCTGCGCCGTAGACGAAGCGGGCGGACAGATCGTCCGAGGCGCTGAGTACGTTCCAAAGCGACGCCTGGCTATTTAGCGGCATTCTCGTAAAAACTGATGAAGTCACCAAAGGTCCTCGGAAATGGAGCATCTTCGGAAGCACTGAAGGGATCTACTCCAACTGCCCCTTCAAGCCGGGCTACAACAATAGCGAAGCACAGTGAATCGAGCCCTGAATCCACGAGTGCCAGTTGGTCGGTTAACGGCGCTAGTCGCTTATCTTGTTCTCGGGCGACTTGCCTAAAATGAGCTAATATCTCTGATCGAATATCCATAGGCGTTTATTTGTTCAACTTTCGAGGTCGCAACTTAGCTGTGCAGCTACTGCGTGGTATTTCGTACCGTGATCGTTACTGTCACTGATCGATAAACGCAAAGCTTCTACTGCAGAAGCTTCAAACTGTTTTAGTGGGAAACAAACACTTAGCCAGCGTTCAACGTGCCGTCGCACGGCCGCTCGGCCCAGACGGTTTGCAAAAGAATGATCAGTTCCTTCGATTAATTGCACGAAAACCTGACCTCTATTGCCTGCTAGTTTTTGGATATAGCTAAGATAGTCGAACTCTCCTGCTTTCGGTTTTGTTCCGGGGGTCTTTAGGCCCGGAGCTCTTAGGATGAGGATCGGCAGGCCCGCCGATGCCAGTTCTTTCCAACGGCTAAGAAGAGGAAAATTTGCGTTTTCTGGAGGAGCATTTCCGCGGAGGAACAGACGAATATCTTTCAGATGATCATAGGTGTCACTGAAAAATCCGCCAAGACTGCTCCGCGAGGCCCAATTATCCAGCTTTTGCAATATCTTTGATTTCGCCACTTGCGGCAGGTGGAAGTACGGATCCACCAACACGAGACCTTTACACTCTTGGCTAGCTGCAGCCGTATAGAGCGCGGACACTGCGCCTGCGCAATGTCCCCAGATCACTACTCCCGATAGGTCGAATCTTTCAACGAGTTCTTTTACTTTTAGGGAAGCTATCGACGCATATCCTCCTGTATTGATGAAATTCAGCAATTCTGTGGGAGTATCTCCGTCGGAATCTCCAAACCCGGGCAGGTCAATGCGGAAAGACGGATAGCCGTGTTCGGCAAACGAATCGGCCCAATAGACCGCCGAATCGCCAGTCGCAGCTCTCGTCGGAGACAAGGAATTCAGAAACAAAATACCGATGGATTTCCGCACGTTCGAGTCTGCTTGTGGAGGCTTATGGTATGTCCCCCGAAGGACATATCCGAGGCCATCCAAGCTAATCAGTTCACGTGTTTCAATCGCTTCGTTCAACAAGCCCTCCCCCTGGGTATGTTTAAGGCCGCGACGATCCAGTCGAAATTATAGGAATATACCCAGCTAAGATCTCTGATTTCATCGTACCCGATGAATCCTTTAGTCAGAGGCGCAGCGTCCTTTCCGAGCTTGACGATTCGAACAGGCCTTTTGTATGCCAAGGCGGCGCTATCTTCATCGTCCATGTTGACCGGCAAGGAGAAGTCGAAAGAATCGTGCCATAGTCTACTGGACCACTGATATCCTTCCACTTCGAGTAAAGAGCCTTGTTCTAGTTGACGAATATAGTGCGACACCGGTTTACGATCTTCGCCATATTTGAATAATTGCTCTAAGTTAGCCCAGCGCAGGAGCGTTGAACGAAGCGCCTGACTTGCATTAGCGGGTGGAGACCACAGTAACAATGCGTCACCTACGCCGGTCTGGAAAGTTTTACCAGCAAGCAATGCGCCGAGTTCGAGGCCATTCAGCATGAGCGGAACATCCGGTGACCGACTCCTAAACCAGTTGGCAAGAAGCTGGACGTCTTCGGTCCAGTCTTCAAAAGTCATGTTCTCGAATACGCCAGTGCTTTCGCCAACACCGCGATAATCATATCGAAGAACCTCAATTCGTCTTGCTGCCAAATAGCGGGCCCAGCGAACCCATGGGTTGTACGAATTATGTCTTTCTGACGCGAACGGTCCGACCAAAAGAACACGAGCTACAGGATCATTCACCTGATGCAGCACAGTGTAAAGGTGTGCTCCGGGAACCGTGAAATATCCGGTCTGTTCTAATGTCTTTTTCTCCGGGATGTGTCCAGTTTGCACTTGCGATTCCTCGCCCGTTCAAGCCGCAATTTTTTCCATCTCGGGATGAACAATAGTCTGGATCAGTGTGTGAAGGAGATTAACGCCCTCAAACAGGTCTGTTCCGGGTTCAGGTGGATTGTGCGTCATCTCTACCGAGAGTGCGCGGAAGAGTCCCTGCGAGTGTGCAATGTCACAAACTCCATGCACATCCGTGTACTCCATCTCAGCGGAGCCCTCCGCTGCCGCGAGATCCGCCAAATAGGCCATGAACCTTTGTATGAATCCCTCGAAAAACGCCATCGTGAGAACTGTTGGCACAGCCGAGAGGCGGCCCAAGAACAAGCGCATGTTAGTCAAATCGTCATGGACCGCAAGCGCGTCTGAGTCTGTTGGAAAAGCATGAGCCGCAATCGCAAATCTGCGTAGCATCGCAGGATGGCAATCACGGATTTCCTCGTTAAGATTATCCAGAAGGATCGGGCGTGATTCGTCTGACTGGACAGAAAGTAAAGTGGCGGTCATCCAGTAGATGAAATTTCCTTCGAGAACTGCGGTATATCTTGCAATGATTCCGCGGCGCTCGTTGCTGGTTAGTTTCTTAGGATCGGGCAGTGAAGCAAACAGATCCTCAATCATGTTGGCGATCTTCGGTTGAATTAAGCTTTCAACTTCCTGATCCTGCGGAGTGAGAAATGAGGTGTTCATGTTTTTACCTTTCTTCGCGGTTAGGTGTTAGATACCGGACTCGGTGCTAAACATGCGCAATATAGAAGAGGTACTTGCCTGCGGGTGTATGACAGATGTTATCGCACACTTAGACGAAGTCAATAGAAATTGATGGCTAGTTACAAAAATATTTGACGAGTCCGCGTTACGATTTGCAATTCGCAAACGTAACAGCTCTTCGTAGGAGTCACGAATACTTTGAAGTATTCAGTCGAGCTATTAAAGAAGTGCTACCACGATCTGAGATTGTCGTTTTCGAAATCAACCAAAAAGGAATGTGCGTTCCCTTTTTTGTGCATTTATTTGCTAATTACCGATGCTCCACGCAGAGTTGTCACTGAAAAACAGCTATTTAGCTCTCATCGAGAATGGCCGTCAACTTGCATCCTCCCAGTAAACTCAAATGTGCTCCTGCAGGGTTCTCCCTACAGCGGGGTGTTGCCTGAATGAAATACTATCCACCTGATCATGACCAAAGAAGGTGGATAAAATGCCTCATATACTCGGTGTCGCATTTAAAGTGGAACTACCGCTACTTATTAGATTCATTATTTGCGGTAAGTTACTGAAGTGTTCTTGAGTTACATGTGATTGCCGTTTTACAGTGAAACGTCTGCAATGCTCAACAAATCCTTAATTTGTCGAGGGATAGTCCTAAGGAAACGCTTATTGGATAGCGAATGGTTAGGGCCTGTCCTTCCATCTCATCTTGCCATGTTCAAGGATTCCACGTGAATATTCTTGTTGTTGAGGATGATCGAATAACCCAGAATTTACTGCAGACATGGCTGCAGAGCTGGGGCCATTCCGTAACGACGGCTGAGACTGGGAACGAAGCGTGGCAGTTACTGAACGAAATTGATTTTGACCTCGTCTTGAGCAACTGGAAGACACCTACTCTTGATGGGCTTGCTCTATGCCGTGTGATACGTGAGAGTCCTGACCCTGCGTATTGCTACGTAATCCTTTATGCGTCAGAAAAGCGGGAGTTGGATTTCGTAGCAGGCATGGATGTTGGTGCTGACGATTTCCTCTGTGCGCCATTAGACGATGTCACGCTTAGGGTAAGAATTCGCGCAGCAGAACGCATTTTAGATCTGAGACGAGTACTTGCTGAGCAGAACGCGAGTCTCAACGGTCTAGTAGAGAAGTTGAGTGGGGCGTTTAGGACCATAGAGTCCGACCTACAAGCTGCGTCCGCAATCCAATTTAGCTTGTTGCCAACAATATCGAATATTCACCCTTCATTTTGCCTGGACTGGCTAGTACTTCCTAGTAACTTTTTAGCCGGTGATAATTTGAACTACTTCATCATGCAGGAACGTTATGTGATCTTCTACCACCTCGATGTGGCAGGGCACGGGATACCGTCGGCTCTATTGTCAGTTACGCTCAACCAACTGCTCTCTCCGCAACCTGGTAGCCCGATGGTTCGCTTTGACCCCAAAATGGAGATGAAGCGCATTGTGCCTCCCGTGGATGTAGTGAGCGAGTTGAATCGTCGTTTTCTGCCGCAGGGAGATGGATACTTTACGATGATCTATGGCGTTTTAGATACCAGGACACGCGAGGTCAGGTTTTGTCAGGCGGGTCATCCGAGCCCGCTTCAAATCGCCACGGACAGAACGATTACAACGGTAGGGGACGGCGGATTCCCGGTCGGCCTATGGCCTGACATGACATACGAAGAAACGACCACGACACTATGGCCGGGTGAACGTCTTGTGCTGTATTCGGATGGCCTTCTGGAATGTGTTAATCCAGAAGGCATTCCTTATTCTGTAGATAAATTGCAACAACTTCTCACTGACAATGCCAGATCGCCTGTGAGAGAGGTTCTGCATACTGTGCAAGCTGAGCTTGAAGGATGGAGTCAAGGGCGCAATTTTCCAGACGACATCTCAATGCTGATTATCGAGAGCAAATAGCTCTCTCTCGTAATCAGGTAAAGCAATCCTTAAGTTGTCAGCCGCCTGAGGCGAAGATGAGCTTTCCTGCGTAAGCTGGCCGGTAGTCACCCAGAGCTTCAGTTCGGACCTATACAAGAGGTTCGGAAAATGGGAGTCAAAGTATCGTTGTACAGGTAAACGTCATGGTTGTTTATATTCGAACAACACAGCTCGTTTTCCTTTGTGCCGATTCCATTTGTATTTCAGCTGCCCAAGATAAATAGGGATTTGCTGCAAATGAGAGTGCACGCCATACAGCGCTAATGCAACGACATCGTTCGATTTCCAGCGCGCCTTCCATGCCGAGCGAAATGCTAGTGTAATGAAAAAGAGCAGGGCGGCGAGAGCAGGTAGAACGCTGGTTGAGGCGACCGATGCAATTACGGCTGCAAAAAATAGACCAAGCAGTATCAAAGCGCGATTTCGATTTCTTTTTGCCTCTTCGAGCCAGAAGAACTGTCCGGACGCTAGGCAGCGTGCCGAAACCTCCGCGAATGCATATCCAGCACGGGTGGATCGCTTCCAATACTGTCGCCAATTAGTGATGGCGAGGTCGTGTCCAGTCATGGGTCGGTCAACGTGCAGAATGGTGAAACCGAGCGCGCTGATGCGTTGGCACAACTCCGGTTCTTCACCAGCGATAAGCGTCTCTTCAAAGCCGCCAGTCTCCTCGAGTGCGATGCGGCGAAATAATGCATCGCCCCCGCAGTATGTTGTTAGACCGGGAAGGTAGATCCAGTCAAGGTCGAGGATTCGGTTATAGCGCGACTTTTCGGGATGTAGTTCGCGACGATGGCCCCATACGATAGCGACCTCAGCAGCGGAGAATTCATGGAGAGAATCCAACACAAAACGTGGATGCAAGATCGTATCGCCGTCGAGAAATAAAACGATGGAGCCTCTTGCCGCGCGCCAACCTGCATTGCGACCAAGAGCGGCGGTGGGTCGTTCCGGCTGTAGAGCGATGACTTTCGCACCCATCTCATGGGCTAACGTGACGCTGCCATCTGTTGAGCCAGAGTCGACGTAGATAATCTCCGTGTGAAAATGATCGCGCACCATGGCAGAGATGGATTGCAGACAGCGACGCAGACGCTCTCCCTCATTTCTGCCGATTACGACGACTGAGATGAGCGAATTGTCAGAAGCTATTGGCAGGGTTGGCTCAAGGTTCATCGCTGCTGCTCAATCTCTTCTAGAGGTGCGCCGCTCGTTTTGCGCATCAAGATGCGAGCAGGAATACCAACGGCTATCGAATTGGAAGGGACATCGCAGAGAACCACGGAATTGGCGCCGATGGCGATATCATCGCCGACGCGAATGGGCCCGAGGAGCTTGGCGCCGGCGCCAATATCGACACGATTGCCGATGTGTGGGGATCCGCGTACGCCTCTATTGCGAAGGCCTACGGTTACTCCATTCCGTATGATGCAATCATCGCCAAAAATGGCATCTCCACTGATGACGATGCCGCCAATGTGTTCGATGATGAAACGTCGACCGATTATCGTCTCACAAGGCAATTCTGTACCAAGCAACATCTCGGAAATGAATTTGAAGACCTTATAGCAGAGTGAAAAAGGCATGCGTATTACACGAGAGCGAATGCTGTATCGCCAACGTCCGAAACGGTAGATAAGTAAGACCCAGAAACCGTGACGACTCCATTGCCGGTTGTGTGCACGCCAGTCCTCACGAATATTTTCGAACACGGATACTCCTATGCGTGATGACCGCTACAGCTCAGTGTCTAACAATATGACGTCTATCCGGACTTCTGCAAAATAGGAGTCCGATTGCCAACAACCTAAGTCTTGCAGAAACCGCATTCTTCTTAGACAAAGCGCCGATTTCAGAATATCGATTAATGCAAGAGTGCCCCGATTGTAAAGAGGCTAACCAATGGAGCGAGCTTTTCAATGGTATAAGCAGCGCTGTTGAATCCGCTTTCTGGAACAAAGATGATGTCGCCCGAGTGGAGAGTCAGGTCCAAGGGCTTCGGCTGCATAATGTCCTTGTAAGACACCAACTGGATTTTGCCCGGGGACTGCGCGGTGCCACGATGAATGATCTGAATCATCGGAGTGTGTCCCGCTTTTTCGGTCGGGCCTCCAGCTTCGGCCAGCAACTGGGGCAAAGTTGACTTACTGTCGAGCTGTAGTGTTCCGGGATGAAGTACCTGTCCAAAAACGGAAACATACTTGTTTAGTCCGGGGACATAGACGATATCGTCACGTTTGAGGCGATAGTTTGCGAGGTTATTATTCTCTTCGAGCAACTCTCTCAATTGCACAGTGAAGACGGTGTTGCTGCCGCGATAAATGACGCACTCTTCAGGATATGCTGAGGCTCCGATTACCGCCGATCCGGCAGGGCCCGAGGCTGTTCGAGGCAACGTGCCACCTCGGGAGATTACCTCGAGCAACAGTGGAGTTCCGTCGAATGTCATTACCCCGGGGTGCTCAACCGCTCCCAAGAGAAGAATGTGGTTGGAACTGTAACGATTGACACCTACCGAGACGCTGACGCCTTCATAATAATTACTGAGCGCAGTCTGAATTGCTGCTGCTGCAGCTTCACGGGTTTTATTGGAAACCTCGATTGAGCCTGCGACTGGCAGTGTGATCTCGCCGTCTGGACCGACCACATGTTTACTTGTGAGCTCGGGCCGGCCGGTGACCTCGACGGTGATCTCGTCTCCGCGACCGAGCTCGTAGGGCGCATCCGCAGGAGGTTCAAGCTCCTTGAGGATCTCGATCGGATTTTTCTTGAGCTCGACAACAGGAGTTGATTGCGAGGTAGGGAGCTGACCAGGAGAATCTTGGCCGTAGGCGACATACGGAAGCAGTAGCAAAGAGATGGTTGCCAGGAAAAACGACGTTAACTCAACGTTTTTCGGCCTGAACTCCATAGTGCAAACCCCGTTCCTAAATACAGATTCTATATATAGCATGCGGATGAAGAGCGACTACCCTCATCACGTCTTTTTGGAAGCCAATCTACACATAGTGAAACATGGCACGATAAAAGTCGTCTGGAAATATCGTGATTCATTTTAAGAATTTAGTTGGGATGAACTTTTCCACTACCTCGTGATAAATGCGCTCCGTGCTCGCAAATGCTGATATTCGGGCCGCTTCATCGCATTAGCGAGGGCGGGAGGGGGCAGCGATGGAGGATTGTTCAGTCGCAGAAATATGCGTGTGTATCTGCTGAATCTGGAGCGGGAGACGGGGATCGAACCCGCAACCAACGGCTTGGGAAGCCGCTACTCTACCATTGAGCTACTCCCGCTTTGATACCGATTATACTCTGCGAAATCGACTGAATTCGACTACGCCTTCCTCACCATATTCTGCCAGATATGAGCGCTCAACCGCGAGGCAAAAGTCGTTCGGTACGATTCCTGCGGTGAAACGTTCAGGTGGGGTTCCGGCACCATCTGTTGCAGGTATGTGCTACTATTCCGCGACCCTGGGAACAATCTTTCAAAACCTTCAGGAGGCTCTATGAAGCTGCTTCTGTCTGCCGTTTGCTCGGTTTTTCTCGTCACGTCAGCGCTTGCACAGCGAGGCGCGGTAGTCGTTAATGTGGGCGGTGCTGTTAACTGCGTCTCTGTTAAGGGGGAGTCAGGGTTTGATGCAACAGTGTACTCTCTTGGTGGAACCGACCCTACCAAACCTGGTGGCACTGGTGGGGGATCCGGAAAACCGAACCTGTCGGATCTGACTATTACTAAGAACTTCGATGCCTGCAGCGAACAGCTCATTCGCACCTTTCTCGGCGGCAAAGTGATTCCGGTTGTGACGTTGATTCAATATTCGGCAGGGGAGCATCCCTTTGCTGCTCTGACCATCACACTCAGCACGGCCATTATTAATGACTATCAGGTGACGGGTGCGCCGGATGTACGCCCGACTGAGGTGCTTGCGCTTACCTATAACAAGGTTTGTGTGAAGAGTATTACGCAAAAGCCGGACGGGAGTTTGGAGAGTCCTGTTACCGTTTGCTACGACGTGGCGCGGGGTATGCTGAGTTGATGAGGGATTCAGATTAGCCGGTGATGCTGTCCCTGCCTTTTTCATGACCCTCCCCTCCCCGTACTTAAAGTGTGCAAAGTATTCGAAATAAATGCTTTAGGTTCGTACTTCGGTGTTGATTTGTTGCAACAGAAAAGCCCGGCATGTGCCGGGCTTCTTCTTTCTTCCTGATTCTAGTTTAACAGGGGTGTCAAGGGTTCGCTGTGGAAAATGGCTCCGGAGTTGGACCATAAATAAATCCGGCGCGGCGTATGAGGCCAGCGTATGATGTTCCCCTCACAGCTAATAACAACTGAGAAGAGGAGTATTCCTGCGATGGAGAAGATGGAACGGCGCTCCTTCCTTGCTGCGGCAATCGCGGCGTTCCCCGGGACTCTTATCGGGCAGTCCAGCGGTACAACTACGACTACGAAGGCTGTGCATGTTGCTGATGGCCAGGACCGTCTTGGGGAGCACCACACCATTGGCGTCAGTACGACTTCCTTCAAGGTGTTGGCTCGGGATACGGGTGGCGATCTGTTTATCATTCAGCACGCGAACCTGAAGAAGGGTGGGCCGCCGCGCCATGTGCACCACAATGAGGATGAGTGGTTTTATGTTCTCGAAGGGAACTACATCGCCGAGGTTGGTACGGAGCGGTTTGAATTGAAGGCCGGGGATTCCGTTCTTGGTCCTCGGGGCGTGCCTCATGCGTGGGCATTTGTTGGCGAGGGGCCTGGAAAACTGCTGATCGCCTTTGCGCCTGCTAACAAGATGGAGGCGTTCTTTCGGGAGAATGAGAAGGCGCATAAAGATGGTGTTTATGTGAATGACGCGGCGATTTTCAAGGCTTATGGGATGGAGCTGGTTGGGCCGCCGCTTTCGGTTGGATAGAACCCATCTTGTGGTTTAGGAGCGGAGGGGTTTGCCGATCTCCCAGTGATGGCCGAATGGGTCGAGGACGCGGCCTATGCGCCAGGCGTGCTCTGTCCTTATGGGGCAGACGATGGTGGCGCCGGCTGTTACGGCGCGGTCGAAGGCGGCGTCGGGGTCTTCGATGGTGAGGATCATGCGGACGGTTCCGCCGTTGAGGGTCTCGGGGCTGAAGTTTTTGTACTCGGGGGCTTCGTCGGCTACCCAGAAGCCGGAGCCGTTGATGGCGAGATTGCAGACTACGGCGCCGCTTGGGTCTTCGTGGCGGAAGAGTTCTTCGGCTCCGAAGGCGGATTTGTAGAAGTCGACGGCTTTGGCTCCGTTGCGGACGGAGAGGAACGGTGCGAGGGTGGTCTTTTGGTTGTTGCTTGAGGGATCCGTCATGGGAGGCTCCTTTTTCGGCGGCTTGTGTGTTTGACGCTAACGCGTGGGTGGCGAGGAGTTGCTGAGGCGCGGCCGATTCCTTTTTGGGTGGTGGATACGTTTTTGCTCCGGCGAGGAAGGGGAAGTCCTGCGCGGAGAGGTGGTGGGCGGAGCGATGCCCACTGATGCGATGTGACCAGATGAACGGGCATCGGGCATAACATTGTTGCGTGTGAACGGTCTCACAGTTATGAATGACAACCGAAGCAAGTGAAGCGACTTATTCAAGGAGGCTGGTGCAATGGCAAATCGAATGGTTGGAACGATAGTATCTGGCGTGGTGTGCGGTGTGGTTCTTCTCGGTGCGGGTGGTATTGGGTGGGGGCAGGGATCGAAGGCGCCATATCCTGCTATGGCTCCCATAGAGCAGTACCGCGTGGCGAGCGTGGCGGAGGAGGTTGCGCTGGCGCGCAGTGCGGCAAATGAGGCAGTGAGTCGCGATGCGGAGGTGATGGTGCTGGGCAGCCACGGCTACGAGACGGCGGCGAAGGGGACGAACGGCTTCGTCTGTCTGGTGGAGCGCTCGTGGTCGGACCCTTTCGACGACCCGGAGTTCTGGAATCCGAAGGCGCGCTCGCCGCAGTGCTTCAACGCCGCTGCGGCGCGGTCGGTGCTGCCGGTGTACCTGAAGCGGACGGAGTGGGTACTGGCCGGAGCGACGAAAGAGCAGATTCAGGAGCGCACGAAGGAGGCGGTGGCGAAGAAGGTCATCGCGGTGCCGGAGCTGGGGTCGATGTGCTACATGCTGTCGAAGCAGGGCCACCTGAACGATAAGGACGGCCACTGGCATCCGCACCTGATGTTCTTCCTGCCGCCTACGGAGCCGGCGAGCTGGGGTGCGAACCTCAAGGACTCGCCGATCTTCGCCGCACAGTCAAACCCCGAGCCGGTTGTGACGTTCTTTGTTCCGGTGGAGAAGTGGTCGGATGGGACGATGGCGGAGATGAAGTGATGCCTCGGGTGACGAACTCGTGTCGATAAATTAGGAATGGGGCAGTGTGATATTCTTGGCCGCATCCGGCAGCCCAGATGGAAATTCTCTTCAAGAGGGATAACCATGAAGTCCAGGAGCAAGCTCACGATTGGGAGAGCTATGGTAGTGCTCGCTGTTCTCGGCGTGCGGCTGTTTGCGCGCAGGAAAAGTATTCGCTGATATCGCCGGGTGGAATTGCGTTCTCCGACTTCAGGGGATACGAGGACTGGGCGGTGGTCTCTTCGGCCCGAACCGACGAAGTGCTTAAGGTGATCGTCGCCAATCCGATCATGATCCAGGCGTTCAAGGACGGCGTTCCGGGCAACGGCAAGCCTTTCCCGGATGGCGCCAAGATTGCGAAGCTCCAGTGGAAGCCGAAGAAGAGCACGGAGGCTCCCTTCGTCGTGGATGTGCCGGACATTTTTAAACAGGCCTTCGTGATGGAAAAGGACAGCAAGAGATTTTCGAAAGATGACGGCGGATGGGGATACGCGGTGTTCAACTACGACGCCGCAATGGACAAGTTCACGGCGGATTCCAGCCCGGTGAACTGCGGGACCAAGTGCCATGTGGCCGTGAAGGCGAAGGACTACATCTTCCATCCCTACCAGAAGCGTTGAACCGCACTGCCCCCTAGTTGGTAGGGTGAGGGTGAGAAGTATGGCCACCTCATAATGCTAGACCGGGTCGTATCCTTCTCAGTCCTATTTATTAGCAAAGGGTTCGTAATTGGATTTCTTTCTGCGGACGCAATTTGGTTATCGTTCTTCCGGTGCCATCTTCGCCACCAATTTCCCGTTCATTGTTCATAGCTTGAGACATCGGATAACGCGAGATCTGTATTGTGGACCATCGCTTTGTCTTGATCAGGAGAGAAGATGTCCGCGATGAGCAGTGTTCTTGGTCGATGCTGAGTATTCACTCTAACGATCTTACTTCATCAGGAATAGCGGCACATTCGGTGATCGCATTCGAAGTGTGAGTCGCCACCTACTCGAGGAAGAACGTGCCTCGTTGGTATGTTGCTTTTCACCTAACATCAACCTGCGTGAAAAGCAAATGTTTTGAAGTAAACTGAGAGGCAGATGAAGATTATTGGTAACTTCGTAGAACCGCCTCATCAGCGTCCGTTGAAGTCATAGTCGGATGGACTGCGAAAGTTCAATCTGGGACTATCTGGGACGTTCGTCGTAGTACCAGTGATGACTCAATTCGGGTAAAAATAACGGTCTTCGGCTGAAAGGATTTTTTATTTCCGACTTGTGTTTCTGACAGTCGGTCGAGCGTGTTGATGCATGTTCAAGTGTCGCATTGCATAAATTCCAAGTTCCACGGCCCGACTGACGGAGGTCTCGAGGCATCTTGGATCTAGCGAACTATGCGATTTTCCATCCATGAGTGGAATGTTCGGCCTTGTGAAGGAAATTATGCTGCGCAATGGATAAATACGTTCGTGGAGTTTGGTACAGCTTCATTTTCAGAGTTTTCGTCAACCCCACCCGTTCGTTCCAATCTTTCTGCAACTGTCTGGGAAAGGTTTTTGACCTGTTCCGTCGCTATCTTTCGCCAGTGCGGAAGGTTTTCTATCAAAAAGGCTGGTGTTCGAACAGTCTGCGCAGCTAAGAATCGAACCAGCAAACGATAATCTTCTTTTTCGAGTCGCTGCATCATTAATGGCTTTCCGAATGCTATGCGCTGCGGGAGTTTCAAAATCCCGATTCAACCACTGTTCGATCTCGTCCGAATCCCCGTCGACTAGGGCACGAGTGTACAAATGTGACTGATAACCCACACCACCAATATTTACTCGCTTCCATTCAGCGACGGTGGGGTTGGCAACCAAAATTCGATATCTATAGAGATATCCTTCTTCGGAAGCAAAATGTTTGAGATATAGACGAGGGACGTAATGATTATCCCGCGTGATGACGTCGGTTCGTTTCTTATGATTGGGTCCAAAATCCGCGCGATGGATTGTAGTGGACATCTATTCGTTATCCAGGATTTACCGTCCGAACTTTTGGCGGCCCTGCATTTGGCTCATCATGCGTTGCTGGGCTTTTAGGCCGCCGTCCGCTGCCCATGGTTTTGAACATCTTTCGCATCTGGGCGTATTGGCGGAGGAGGTTGTTGACGTCCTGCACGGTGGTGCCTGAGCCTTTGGCGATGCGCTTGCGCCGGTTGCCGTTGATGATCTCGTGGTCGAGGCGCTCTTTTTGCGTCATCGAGTTGATGATGGATTCGACGCGGGTGAACTGGCCTTCGTCTACGTTGTCGATGGCTTGCGACATGCCCGCGAAGGGGCCTACCGAGGGGAGCATCTTGAGGATGGATTTCATGCTGCCCATCTTCTTGATCTGACGGAGCTGGTCGCGGAAGTCGTCGAGGGTGAAGCCGTCGCCGGAGAGGGCCTTCTTGGCGAACTGCTCGGCTTTGCCGCGGTCGAGGCGTTCTTCGGCGCGCTCGAGGAGGGTGGCGATGTCGCCGTGGCCCATGATGCGGGAGACGATGCGGTCGGGGTGGAAGGGCTCGAAGGCGTCGGGCTTTTCGCCGGTGCCGAGGAACTTGATGGGCGCGCCGGTGACGTGGCGGATGGAGAGGGCAGCGCCGCCGCGGGCGTCTCCGTCCATCTTGGTGAGGACGGCGCCGGTGATGGTGAGGGAGTCGTTGAAGGCCTTGGCGGAGTTGACGGCGTCCTGGCCGGTCATGGCGTCGGCGATGAAGAGGATCTCGCTGGGGTTGAGGAGCTTCTTGAGCGCGGCCATCTCGGCCATGAGGGTGTCGTCGATGTGGTTGCGGCCGGCGGTGTCGACGATGAGGATGTCGCAGCCGTAGCTGGCGGCTTCGCGCTTGGCCTCTTTGGCGAGGCGGAGGACGTCGTCGGTGCCGGGGTTGGCTTCGGTGATCTTGCCTTCGTAGAGGTTGGCGTTGATGGAGCGGGCGACGATGGCGAGCTGCTCGCGGGCGGCGGGACGGTAGACGTCGACCGAGACGAGCATGGGGCGGTGGCCGGCTTTTTTGAGCCACTGGGCCAGCTTGCCGCTGGTGGTCGTTTTGCCGGAGCCCTGGAGGCCGGCCATGAGGATGACCGATGGCGGCTGGGAGGATTTCTGGAAGCGGGCGGTGTCCTTACCGAGGACGTTGACCAGCTCGTCGTGGACGATTTTGACGATCTGCTCGGAGGGATTGAGAGCGGTGGCTACCTGGGAGCCGAGGGCGCGGGTGCGGATGTGCTCGATGAGCTCGGTGACGACGTCGAGGTTGACGTCGGACTCGAGGAGGGCGAGGCGGATCTCGCGAAGGGCGTCGGAGACGTTCTCGTCGGTGATGGAGCCCTGGCCGCGGAGGTTCTTAAAGGAACGCTGGAGTTTGTCGCTGAGGTTTTCAAACATGACTCTTTAGAGTTTATCAGCGATAGAGGGGTGGTTCTGCGGGAGGGAATGCCGGGCTATGCAAGTGGCGACGGTGGTGCTGCCTAGGTGGGTACGGGTTCGGTGGTGGGTGAGTTTTCATGGCGGGAGACGCGGATAATCGAGCTATGCAGGCTCTTGGGCAGACTTCGGGTAACGTGCGGGTCATACGGGAGTTTGTGACGTACCTGCGGGTGGAGAAGGGGCTTCGACCGGCTAGTTGCGAGGCGTATCAGCGCGATCTGGAGCAGTTTGCGGAGCATGTTGAGGGTAGGGATGGACTACTGGTGGGGGCTGTGCAGGCCGATGTGAGTGGGTTTATGGAAGGGCTGCGGGGGCATGGGGTGGAGTCGCGGTCGATTGCGCGGAAGCTGAGTTGTCTGCGTGGGTTTTACCGGTGGCTGCTGATGGATAAGCGGATTCAGCATGATCCTACGGTGAATGTGGAGACTCCGGCTAGCTGGAAGATATTGCCGAAGAGCCTTGCCGAGGGTGAGGTGGGCGAGATACTGGAGAAGACCGGAGTGGCGGCTCGGGCGGCGGATGCGGATGGGTTGTCGCTGCGGGACCATGCGATTTTGGAGCTGCTTTATGCCGGCGGGTTGAGGGTGGGGGAGATTTGTGCGCTGCGGGTGGAGGATCTGCATCTGGATGTGGCTCGGGCACAGGTGAGAGGGAAGGGCGATAAGGAAAGGATCGTTCCGCTGGGGCGGAGTGCGGTGGAGGCTCTGGAGCGATATCTGGCGCTGGGCAGGCCGGAGTTGGTGAAGGCGGGTGTGCAGCGGGCGCTGTTTTTGAGTGTGCGGGGGAATCCGCTGACGCGGCAGTGGGTTTGGGAGATGGTGCGGGCTTCTTCGCCGAGTGACAGTAAGGTGAGTCCGCATAAGCTGCGGCACAGTTGTGCGACGCATATGGTGGAGCATGGTGCGGATTTGAGGAGCGTGCAGACGCTGCTGGGGCATGCCGATATTGCTACCACTCAGGTGTATACCCATGTGGCGCTGGGGCGGTTGAAGCAGGTGCATCGGATGCATCATCCGCGAGGAAAGCGGCGCGTGGGGGTGGGCGGTGGCGAGTGAGTTTGTCGAACTGGCGGATAAATTTCTTGCGATGCTTGCGAATGAGCGAGGAGCTTCGGAGCATACGGTGCGGGCCTATGCGCGGGAGGTTAGGGATTTCGCGGCTTATTTGCAGAAGACCATGGGTGATGATGCGCGTGTTGCAGCGGTGGAGCATCTGCATATTCGCGCTTATCTTGGGTTGTTGTATGAGCGGGGATTGACGAAGGCCAGTGCGGCAAGGGCTTTGGCTGCGGTGCGAAGCTGGTTCAAGTGGCTGGCGAAGGAAGGGAAGGTGGCGCAGAATCCGGCGCTACTGGTGAGTACGCCGAAGCTGCCAAAGCATCTGCCGCGCGTGCCCAGTGTGGAAGAGGTGAATCGAGTTTTAAATTCATTGGACGGAGAGGGTAAAGCCAAGGAAGATAAGGCAGATGCGGTGGCCTGGGCCGAGCGGGACAGGGTGATCTTTGAGTTGTTGTATGGGTGTGGGATTCGTAATTCGGAGTTGGTGGGGTTGAATATGGGCAGCGTGAAGTGGGGGGATGATGCTGTTCTGGTGCGAGGGAAGGGAAGGAAGGAGCGGCTGGTTCCTCTGGGGGATGAGGCGGCGGTGGCGCTGCGGGCTTATTTGCCGTTGAGGGAGGCGAAGCTTTTGGCCGCTGGTAGAGCGGGTTTGGTGTATGATGGGCCTTTGTTGACGAACCTTCGGATGCGAGGGGATTGCCGTTTGACGACGCGGAGTGTGGGGCGGATTGTGAAGGCGATTGCTCTGAGCCGGGGGCTGGCGGCGGATGTGCATCCGCATACGCTGAGGCATGCGTTTGGCACGCATATGCTGGAGGAAGGTGCGGATTTGCGGGCGATTCAGGAGATGCTGGGGCATGAGCGGCTTTCGACTACGCAGAGGTATACGCAGCTGACGGTGGGTCAGGTGCAGCGGGTTTATGACGAGACTCATCCTCGGGCGAAGTGATTTTTTTGCGTTTTTTTCTGGTGTGGTGGAGTAGCGTTTTTGTTGGGGTTTTTGGGGAAATTGGTGTTTTGGTGTGGTGTTTTTGTGGTTAGGTTGTGGTGGATTGGGTGGTAATCGTGGATTGTTGGCGGATGTTTTTGGGGGCTGTGGATTTCGCAGTTTTTTGGGATTTATTTTGGGTGCTCGGGTCGCTTCGCTCCCCTCGGACATACAGGGGTTCTTCCCCTTCGGCTTCGCTCAGGGTCAGAGTGACGGCAAAGGCAAAAGCAACGGCAAAGACAAAACCAGATCCCTACGGGATGGCAAACAAGAGAGACAACAACTGTAAAGACTGGCTGGGTGAATTCGTACATTCCCACCCATCGCGATGAGACCGCGATGGATGGGGCACCCGATCGTTTGTGGCTGGTTGAAATACAACGGCAAGGACAACGGCAGATTCCTGCGGGATGACAAACAAAAGAACATTAGTGGCCGGCGGGGGCTTTGCCGCCTACCTTGAAGTGGCGGATGAAGAAGAGTAGGGGGACGGATAGGAGGGTGATCCAGCCTATGAGGCGGAAGCAGTCCATGAAGGCCAGGAGGCGGGTCTGGTTTTCGAGTTGGTTGTAGTAGAAGAGTGTGGCGGCGCGGATGGAGTCGGCTTTGGCGTAGCCGTGTTGGGTGAGATAGGCGGCCATGTTGTGGATGGATTGTTGGAGAAAGCCGGATGAGTTGGTGAGGTTGGCGCTCATTACGGATTGATGGAAGCTTTGGCGGCGCTCGCTGACGGTGGTGACGAAGGCGATGCCGAAGCTTCCGCCCCAGTTGCGGAAGAGATTGGTGAGACTGGAGGCCCGGTTGTTCTGGTCGGGGCGAAGCTGTGAGTAGGCGATGACGCTCAAAGGGACGAAGAAGAAGGCATAGCCGAGGCCCTGGAAGGCTCGTGCGAGAGCGTAGTGGGTGTAGTTGGTCTGCAGGTTGAAGCTGCTGTAATAGAACATCGACGCGGCTACGGTGGTGACGCTGATGATGATGAGTTTGCGCGGGTGAATGATGTTGCGTTGGACGAGCTGCGCGCCGACGGGGGCGAGGAGGGTGATGACGAAGGCTCCGGGCCCGAGGACGAGGCCAGCGTCGATGGCGCGGTAGCCGTAGAGGGATTGCAGGACCTGCGGGATCATCGTTGTGGTGGCGAAGAGGCCGAAGCCGAAGATGAAGTAGAAGGTGCAGGCGATGGCGAAGTTGCGGTCGGCGAGCAGGCGAAGGTCGATGATGGGGTCGTCGTGGCGTAGCTCCCAGTAGATGGTGATGGACCAGCAGATGATCGCAACGATGAGCATGGATGTGATGAAGGAGCTGCCAAACCAGTCGTCGATCTGGCCGCGGTCGAGGAGGATTTCGAGCGATGCGGAGCCGAGGGCGATGAAGGAGATGCCGATGTAGTCGATGCGGAGCTTGCCGGAGGTGCGAGCGGATTTACGCTCGGCTTCGAAGGCTGGTGGGTCGTGGACGAAGCGCTGGGTGAGGAAGAGAGACAAGATGCCGATGGGGATGTTGATGAGGAAGACCCAGCGCCAGTTGAAGTTGTCGGTGATCCAGCCGCCGAGGACGGGACCGATGGCGGGTGCGGTGACGATGGCTACGGTGTAGAGGGCGAAGGCGGAGGCTCGTTTGGCGGGTGGGAAGGTGTCGACGAGGATGGCTTGTTCGACGGGAGCAAGGCCTCCGCCACCGACGCCCTGAAGGATGCGGGCGATGAGCATGATGTTGAGGCTGGGGGCGATGCCGCAGAAGAACGATGTGACGGTGAAGAGAGCGACGCAGGCCATGTAGTAGTTTTTGCGGCCGAAGACGCGGGAGAGCCACGCGGACATGGGGAGAACGACGGCGTTGGCGACGAGGTAGGTGGTGAGGATCCAGGTGACCTCGTCGAAGCTGCGGCCGAGGCCGCCAGCGATGTAGGGAAGCGAGACGTTGGCGATGGAGGTGTCTAGCAGCTCCATGAAGGTGGCAAGGGTGACAGTGAGAGCGATGACCCAGGGATTAATGGCCGCCTTTGTGCGGACGGGCGCGGCTACTGGTTCGAGGACTGCGGTCGCCATTTGTTCCCTCTTTTTGTTAAATGAGACCGATAGGTCTCATTTGTATGAGATGAGGGAAGGAGTGGTTGGGTTCAAATTTGTTTTTGCGATGAGGGTCGTGTTGTTTTCCTCGGAAGGACAAAAAGCAAAAGCAGATTCCTGCGGGATGACAAACAAGAACGGCAACGGCAAGGGCAACAGCAACGGCAACGGTTGGCGGGGTGAGTTCATACATTCCCACCCTTCGCAAAAGCGCGAAGGATGGGGCACCCGATCGTTTGTGCCCGGTTAGAAAAATGCGAACAGCAAATGGTTGCGGAAATTGCTGTTATAGCTTTTTGCGGCGGGGGGTGGGTTTGCGGACTTTGGTTTCGAGGTAGTTGTCGAGGTGGTCGAGCGCGTCGCGGAGCGGTTGGTCGCTTTTTTCGATGCGGCTGATGAGCATTCCGCCTTCGAGTGTGCCGATGATGAGAGAGGCTGTTTTGTCGATGTCGATGGTTGATTGGATGGTGCCGGCGGTGATGCCTTCGCGCAGGATTTTTTTGAGATTGGTTTGCCAGCCGCGGAGAGCTTTACGGACACGCTCGCGAAGGACGGGATTGCCATTGTCGGAGTCCACAGCTGTGTTGAGCAGAGGGCAGCCACCGGGCAGGCCTGAGCGGACGGTGAAGTTGAGGATGTGCTGTTTGAGGCGATCGACGTGGTTGGGAATGGAGTCGAGTTTGTCGAAACGTTTGGATAGGTGGTTGCCCATGCAAAGTCGAAGGCCTCGGCGGCGAGCTCTTCTTTGCTGTCGAAGTGACGGTAGATGCCGCCCTTTTCGAGGCCGGTGGCGGACATGATGTCCTGTAGGGAACAGCCTTCGTAGCCGCGCTGGTTGAAGAGAGGGGCGGCCTGGGCGATGATGCGTTGCCGGGTTGCTTCGCCTTTGCTCATGCTTCTGTGACCGCCATTTGCTTCTGGAAACCGAACGGTCTCTTATGGTATCACTTCACAGGTTGAGGGCTCGATATATAAGAGTCAACGGGATATCGAGAGCCTGTGTTCATTAATCTTTCGATCATTTCGACTGTTTCAATGCCACCCCGAGCCCCGACGGCCATGCAGTTCAACGCAGCGGCCGCGCAGGCGAAGTCGAGTTGCTGCTCGAGAGGCCAGCCCTGAAGTAGTCCAAAGATGAATCCAGCGTGGAAGATGTCTCCCGCTCCGGTTGTATCCATTACTGGGACACAATAGGCGGATACGTGTTGGAATTGTCTGCCATCCCATGCGAGCACGCCTTCCTGGCCCAACGTTGCGGCTGTGAGGAGACACCCATAGCGGCGCTGCATCTGTTGCAATGCTGTTTCGAGATTGGCCTCGTCCATGAGACGACAGGGAAGATCTCTGCTCACAATGAGATAGTCGATGTTAACGAGAAGGTCTTCGACGCCTGGGTAGATCTCGTCCAGATCGGCGATTACAGGCACGCCGGCAGCACGAGCCCAACTGGCTGCCAAAGTGGCCGCGGCAGTGTCATGACCATCGACGTGAAGTACCCGCGCATTGATGACCCATTCGCGATTGAGATCTTCGGGTTGAAGAATAAGGCGTTCATCCCTTCTGCAAAGGACTGTCCGTTCGCCGCCGCCGTCGACCAAGATGAGCGACTGAGGGCTGGCGCCTCCTGAAACCGTGATCAACTGCGTCTCCACGCCGGCACGGGCAAACGCTTCGCGATGAAGCGCAGCGGCGCTGTCATCGCCGAGTTTGCCCACGTAGCGGGTACGCATTCCCCAGTGTTGGCAGGCGATTACAGTGGATGCGACCTGTCCTCCGGGCAACACGGTCGCGGTGGGATATTCAACCTTGGAACCTCTTGCCGGGTATTTCGAGAGAGGGATAACGGTATCAGTGGCATTCAGTCCGACGCCGACCAGGTCGACCTTCGACGATTTCGTCATATGGCTACTGTAAATGGAAGACTAAGCTCCGTGATGCGGGGAAAAGACTATCAGAAAAGGAATTACGGCAACAATTTACTTGCCATGTAGTGGATAACGCTCCTATAGTATATGCGTTACGTTAGCGGTAACGCAATTGCAGGCTCGCGATGGAGGAAAATCCTATGGCAACGACGAATGCAGTCTCGACTACTGCTCCCCTAAAAGATCTGGACGAGTGGGATGATTTCCTCACAGGGCGCTACAAGGAAGGCAAGAGTGAGGAAGAGTTCCGCCAGTATGACGCGGAGGCAAATCCCGGCGTCGCGGAGTTCTATCGGCTGAATCATCAGTTCCAGACGTTCGACTACGTGATGGCGAAGGAGAAGGAGTACTTCGGCCTGAAGAAGGGCGAGAAGAGCATATGGGAGGCGGCGGAGTTTCTGAATACGTTGGTGGATGACAGCGATCCTGATACGGACCTGACACAGATCGAGCATCTATTGCAGACCTCGGAGGCGATACGAAGAGATGGGCATCCTCGGTGGTTTGTGCTGACGGGATTCATCCACGATCTCGGTAAGGTGCTGTGCCTGTGGGGAGAGCCGCAGTGGGGTGTGGTGGGGGATACCTTTCCTGTAGGCTGCGCCTACTCCAAAGATATTGTGTTTCCTGAGTATTTTGCGGCGAATCCGGATCTTGGCAATCCTCTGTATCGGACGAAGTATGGTGTCTATGAGCCAAATTGCGGGCTCGACAAAGTTCATATGTCGTTTGGACATGACGGCTACATCGGCGAGGTGATGAAGAATTACATGCCGGAGGAGTCGCTGTATATGCTGCGGTATCACTCGTTCTATTCCGCGCATCGTCACGGAGCTTACCGGCACCTGATGAACGATCATGATATTGCGATGCTGGAGTGGGTGAACAAGTTCAATGTATATGACTTGTATTCCAAGGGGCATACGAAACCAAACCTGACGGAGTTGAAGCCCTACTATGACGACCTGTTCGCCGAGTTCTTTCCGGAGAAGATTGCCTGGTAGTCCAAGTGGCCGGTCCCAGACACTAAGCCTTGGGCGCGATGGTACCTGTGGTGGGTGCGGGTGAATTTTTGTTGCAAGGCGGAGACGTCATGCATGTCGTAGCGTAATTTTATGTTTACGTTACCGCTTATTCACCTTTATTTCATGGAAAACCGTCAGAATTGTGGCTTCACGTGCATATCTAAGCAGAGAAGTTTTGAAGTTGTTCGCCCTTGTGAGTGGTGCGGTTTGCGTTGAATTGCGCCAATAAATACCATGTAAATAGTTGATTTATATAAACTTACGTGCATTTCGTGTAGATTCTACGTTAGCGGTTTCGTAATTAGATTTTGCTTGACAGCAATTCGCGGCGTGAGTAGCTTTCTCGCCATCGCAAAAGCCTTAGAGATAATGCGGCGCTGGTCTTAGGAGATCATGCGTTCGCCCTACGGAAGTGACTTCGATAGGACAAGGACGGTTATCAATGCAGATCGCAAAGGTAGGAAGGTGCGCTGTTCCGAGATGCGCATCGAACAACAGGATAGGTTTGAGCGGAAAGTCTATTTGGTTTCAATTGATAGTTGCGCTTCTGCTGATCTTTCCAGCAGTGAGCGTTTACGCTCAGTTTGAATCGGCATCGGTGTTGGGATATGCAAAGGACACATCGGGCGCGGCAATTCCCAATAGCACCATTACGCTGACGAATACCGCAACGGGCATCTCGCAGACGGTAACCACAGACAACGAAGGCCGCTATGAATTCCCGAGTGTGCTGATCGGGCAGTACAGGGTGATGGCGGAAGCAGCGGGTTTTGAGCGCGTGCAGACAGAGGCCTTTACGGTGACGACGAATGCGCGTCAACGTGTGGACATTGCCATGAAGGCCGGCTCCGTGAGCGATACGGTCACTGTAACGGCAGCCGCAGCGGCACTTGAGACCGAGACAAGCTCGCGCGGACAGGTGATTGGTACGCGTGAGGTCGAGAACCTTCCTTTGAACGGCCGCGCCTATGCCGATCTTGTTCTGCTTGCCCCGGGTGTGCGTAAGTCGTTGCTATTGAACCAGAGCGCATCGAGCCGTGAAGGGTCGTTCAATGTGAACGGTCAGCGTTCCGCCTTCAACAACTTCCTTCTTGACGGCCTTGATAACAACAACTACGGCACGTCGAACCAGGGCTTCGCAAACCAGAACATTGCGCCTTCCCCCGATGCCGTCAACGAGTTCAGAGTCGAGACGAACAATTATTCCGCAGAGTACGGCCGGGCATCCGGCGCTGTAATCAACGTGTCCACACGCCGAGGCTCGAATGAGTTTCACGGCAGGGCTTACGACTACCTTCGCAATACGAGCCTGAACGCGATTGGACCATTTCAGCCTGCTGGGGGTATAAAGCAGACGTTCATCCGCAATCAGTTCGGTGGCACCTTTGGCGGACCCATCTTCAAGAACCACACGTTCTTCTTTGCGGATTATGAAGGGTTGCGTCAGATCTTCCGCAATCCTGTAACGACCGTTACGTTGCCGAATGCAGAACAGCGTCAGGGACTCTTCCTGTTTCACTATGCTGACTCGAGAACACCCACGCCAATTGCGCTGCGCAATCCGATTACAGGAAGTGTCTTTACCTCTGGGGATGTCTCATCAGAGGCTACACCGTTTGCCAAGGCCGTGATGGCTGCTTTGCCGGCGAATAATGCTACGTCGAAGCTTGGCGGAGCGCCGGGCGCGGTTGCGTACGACACGATTTCCAACAACTACATCGCCTCGCCGCGCGGAACCATTCAGGACGATAAGGGCGATGCGCGCGTAGATCACACCTTCAATCAGAAGTGGAGCGTTTTTGGCCGGTACAGCGAGCACCGCGGCACAATCTTCGATCCTCCCACGGTGCTGGGCCGCGCGGGTGGTAATGGCAACTCGAATGTCCATCTGCTCAACCGTCAGATCGCGGGCGGAGCTACGTGGGTGATTTCGGCGAATAAGTTGCTCGATATTCGTTTTGCCTATACCAAGAACGAGGGCGCAAAGACCCCGTACGGCCAGGGAAATTCCTCTCTGCTTACCGAAAATGGAATTACGAATGGCATACCGACGGATAAGAGTATCGTTCGCGACTTGAATGCGCAGAGCGTTTCTGGATTTACGCAATTCGGTGCGCAGCCGTCGAGCCCTCAGTTCCAAAACCCAACGGTCTACAACCCCAAGGGCAATTTCAACTGGGTTCATGGCGTTCATTCCATGAAGTTCGGTTATGAGTATCAGGCAGTAAATACGCAGGTGAATGACTTCAATCCGAGCTTCGGACAGGACAACTACGCAGCAGGATATGCGGCCGTTCCCGTCTGCACAACGCCACCTGCCGCGCCTATATCTCCTTGCGTTCCATCGAATCCGACGGATTCGGGTCAGACAAGCAGCAGCGTAAGTAGCCAATTGACACAGGCTGCGAACATGGCTGACTTCCTCTTTGGCAACCAGTCTTCCTACTCGCTTACAAACTTTACTATCGTCAATCTGCGGCAGCGGTTCAACTTCATGTACTTCCAGGATGACTTTAAGTTTTCACCAACGGTTACGCTCAATGCCGGCCTTCGGTACGAGATTGTGACTCCGCAGTGGGAGCGTGACAACAGGCTTGCCAACTTTGATCCAACTACGAATACGTTGATTCAGGCATCGGGTGGAAGCATCTACAACCGCGCGCTGGTGCATGTACCTCTGAAGAACGTTGGTCCACGCTTTGGCTTCGCTTGGAGCGCAACTCCGAAGACGGTAGTGCGTGGCGGATATGGAATCAGCTACACGCAGTACAACCGTGCGGGCGGCGAAAACAACCTGACCTACAACGGGCCGAACGTCGTAAACGCCTCGATCAACAACCCGAATCCTACAATCACCAATCGCTGCATCAACGATACGCAGGACCAGACGGCGTGCTTCCGTCAGATGCAGCAGGGTTATGCAGTGGGTCTTACTAGCCCATCCAACTTCGATCCGAAGAAGGTGACGTCTCGATATATTCCGAAGGACTTTTCGACTGGTTATATACAGAGCTATCACGTCGGTTTCCAGCAGCAACTCCCCTGGGGGTTAGTGATGGACCTCGCCTACGTGGGCAATGTCGGCAGACAACTTCAGGTGCTTGCTGATTACAACCAAGGAATTCCGTGCCTGAATCCTGGAGGAGTTGGCTGCCCGGCACTTCAGCAGCGACGTCCGGTGACGACGTTCGGCGATATTGAAATCGCCTACGGCGGCAATTCGTCCAGCTACAACTCATTCCAGGCGAAGCTTGAGAAACGCGCCGGCGCGCTGTATCTGCTGAACTCCTTCACCTGGGGTCGTGCGTTCGATCTTGCCTCTGGACACCTCGAAACTTCGAACAACGACAACTCACGCGTCAACTTTGCAAACCCACATAACGACTACGGTCCGTCCGGTTACGATCAGCCGATCAATAACACCACGTCGATTCTTTACGACTTGCCGTATGGTCATGGCCGCAGGTTCGGTGCGCAGTCGAATGGCTTTGTCAACGCAGTCCTCGGGGGATGGCAGATGACCGTCATCAACACGATGACGAGCGGACTGCCATTCAACTTTACCTACAACACGTCTGCCTCCAACCCGCTGTTTACGACGGACCTGGTTACGGTCCGGCCGCAGTTGACGTTGTCCACGGCAAACATCAAAAACCCAGCATCCAAGCGGGTAAAGACGGCTACCGCTCTAACTCGTTATCTGGATCCCACGTATCTTGCTGTTCCATCAGTCGCGTTGGGCAACACATCTCCCTATGGGAACGTCTCGCGTAACAAGCTGCGTTCCTATGCTTACTTCAACACTGATCTTGGTCTGCACAAGGCCTTCAATCTCTGGAGTGAGACTTCCCGGTTCGACTTCAGGGCCGAGGCCTTCAATGTGCTGAACCAGGTCAACTATCAGGCTCCTGATGGCAATATCTCCAACGGCAGTTTCGGATCCATTACCGCTGCCTATCCTGCAAGACAGCTTCAGCTTGCAGCGAAGGTGATCTTCTAACAATGGGCAGCAAAGGGAGATAGTTGTGAAGATGGATCGTCGTACTTTCGGGAGGTTGAGTGCAAGCGCACTCGCGGCCCTGGCAACACAACAGGCGTGGGGTGGGGTGGCGCAGGCCGCCTCTCCCACGCTGTTTCATTTCGCGGTGGTCAGCGATACGCACATCATCGATGAGTTCTACCAAAAAGGCACCGAGAACGGTGTGGAAGACAATGAGAGCATTCTGCACACGACCGAGCGCCTCGTAGCTGCACGCACTTTGATCAACTCGCTTCAGCCGAAGATCGAAACGGTTTTCGTTCCGGGGGATTGCTTCCACAACTATCCTTCTGCTGACTACGAGTTTTATTTCAAAAATCGTACGCGGATCGATATTGCGAAGGAGTTGTTCGACGGCTTTGAAATGCCGGTGCATCTCGGCTTTGGCAATCATGACTACGATGTTCCCCGCGTTTCGCGCGATATGTCTCACCGGCTATTTGCAGAGAAGCTGAAGACGAAGCCGTACTCCTCGGTCGCCTACAAGGGATTTCGGTTCGTGCATTTGAATAATTTTCTGGGCTCGACGTGGGACCAGAGTTCGAGTGACTTCAATAAAGGGATGGGCTCGCTTGGCGAAGAGCAGTTGAACTGGTTCGAAGGATTGCTTCGTGAGCGCAAGCCTACGGTAGTTTTTGTTCACTATCCGTTGTGGATCGTCGCCCCAACAGAGGTGAAGGACTATGGGCTCCATCCGCTTCTGTATAAGTATCGCGAAACGATTCAACTTGTGGTCGCGGGCCACTGGCACAAGTGGGTTGACTTCGCTCATACATACGGGCCGCAACACTATGTAACCGCGGCGACGCGCTACGATCCCAATGCGTACATGCTATTTGAAGCAGACAGTAAGAAGCAGACGCTGCGTTGGATGAATGAGGACCTAGTGGAGTGGTCCACACATTACAGCAAACCTTACACTGCAAGAGGTTGAGAGATACTTCTTCTTTTCTGCTACTAAAACACGACTCGAGATAAAGATGATTCTGAGAGATGCAATACAAGTTGTCGCCGGGATAGCCCTGCTTGCGGCCGGCCATTCGTCAATAGCGCAACACACCACACAGGCTGCGCAAGACGAGGTGGTACGCGTGAACCAGATACAGGTGATCGGCTCGCACAACAGCTATCACGCGGGCTTTGCGCCCAGCGAGAGGAAGTATCTGGAAGCGAAGAATCCCAAGGCGCTGCGGAGTCTGGATTATCATCATGCTCCGCTTGCGGATCAGCTTTCGGGCGGCGTGAGACAGATTGAGATCGACGTCTTCGCCGATACTAAGGGCGGGCGGTTTGCACATCCTGCAATTGTGCGCGGAGTGGCTGCTGCAGGTCTGCCTGCGGATCCTGACTTCGATCCGCAGCATGAGATGGATAAACCCGGATTCAAAGTGATGCACGTTCAGGATATGGACGAGCGCAGCACATGCCACACCTTTGTTGCATGCCTCACTGCAGTTAGGATCTGGTCGAAGCAACATCCGCAACATGTGCCGATCTTCATTCTGGTGGAGACGAAAGAGGGCGAGTTGCGTGATATGCCGGATGCAGTTAAGACAGAACCTTTTACTCCCGCCGTCTTCGATGCACTCGACGCGGAGATACGTTCAGTCTTCAGGCCAGGCGAAATGATTACACCGGATGAGGTTCGAGGTGATGCGTCGACGCTGGTTGAAGCGGTCCACGCTGGTAAATGGCCGACGCTGGCAAAGGCTCGTGGGCGCGTAATCTTCCTGATGGATCAGCAGCATGTGGGACCTCTCTACACCGAAGGGCATCCTTCTCTGCGAGGGCGCATTCTCTTTACGAATGCATTGCCGGGAGCTCCGGATGCCGCCTTTATTGAGCAGAATAATGGAACTCGCGAAGAGATCGACGCGCTGGTGAAGCAGGGATATCTGGTGCGGACGCGCACGGACGAGGGCACAGAACAGGCACGCACAAACGACACCACGCGACGCGACCTTGCGCTGGCGAGCGGGGCGCAGATGATCAGCACGGACTATCCTTTGTCGGAGCCCTCGCCGTGGACGGCATTTTCGGTTGGGTTTCCCAATGGTCTCGCAGCTCGCTGTAATCCAGTTAATAAGCCTGCGGGCTGTGTTGACGAACTTCTGGAGCCTACTGGCGGATCGCGATAGATGGTGTGTTCAAGGTGCCGCAAATCGAACCGCCTACTTCGACAGATCGTCCAGGAGCAACTTAGCCTTCGTAGCGAGTGTCTTCGCCCCTTCGATATCCCCGGAGTTTAGCGCTTCCTGGGCTTGCCGTTGGAAGGTCTTCACTTTGCTGATCTGCGCCTTCTGTTCTTCCACGATCTGTGCCGACAAAGCATTCAGTCGCTTCTCATTGGCCGCAATCATATCCGCGGCCTCCTGTTGCGACCGCGAATTCGCTTCACCGCCCGAGGTAAGAGCTCCAATCGCGGAGCTCTCGTCGGGCGGTTCCGCACTCGCCACCTGGGTAGGCTCGGGCGCAGGCTTCGCGGTTGCCCTTCTTCGCTCCCGCTTCAGATGCGACATCCCGGAGGCAATCGGCACTGGAGGCATTCTCACCACCGGCGGTTCGATCATGGGCGGATGCTCTGGTGGAGGCTGCGTCACGAGCGCCACCGGATCCTGAATCGGCGGTAGAGGCGGCGGCGCCTGTATTTTCTTGTGGCACCCGCAGACGCAGAGAGTCAGCCCGGCACACAACACCGCCGCTGTCGTTCGCCATCTCATGTCGCCGCGTTGGGTCAAGCGTTCTCCCCTATACCTTTGCGTTCGGCTATTGCCGCAACGCTCTTTCGAACTTCGGCAGCGCTTGAGGCCAACTGCAACCTCAGCGTAAAAGTCGTTCCTCGATCAGCCGCAATCGGATTGGCATTCGAGCGTACCTCCATCGCGCCACCGTGCATCTGCAGGATGCGGTACGTCATCGCCAATCCAATTCCACTCCCCTTTGACTTCGTCGTAAAGTACAATTCGAAGATACGCGGTAACAGGTCTGCCGGTATACCCTCTCCTTCATCCATCACTTCCAAAACCGCAGATTGGTGGTCGCGGCGAATCCGCACCCAGAGCCGTCCGCCCCGGGGCATCGCCTGCATCCCGTTCAGCATCAGGTTTAACAGCGCTTGCCTTACCAGTTCCGCGTCCACGCGAACCGTTACCGGCTCCAGGGGAGCCTTCACGATCACGGTCACGCCATTCTCCCGCATTTCCGCAGCGGTCAGCTCGACGACGGCACCGACCACCTGCCGCAGGTCATGCTCCCTCAGCCGCAACTCCATCGGACGGGAGAAGTCTGCCAACGTCTGCACTACCCGATCCAGCCGTTCCATCTCCCCGGCAAGAATCTCTACATGCCGCTGCGCCCCGGTGAATACTTCTCCATGCTGTCCTACCAGCTTGCCACGCAGTAGTTCGAGATGAACCACCATCGCGTTGATCGGGTTCTTCACCTCGTGGCCTACGCTTGCCGTCAAACGCCCAATTGCCGCCAGCCTTCGCGCAACCTCAAGCTCCTGCCCGAGTTGCATCATCGATTGAATGTCTCGCAGCGTCAGCAGCGTGCCCATATTGCCGCGCCCGGCGAGACCATCATCGATGCGGTCCAGTGAGATCTGCACCTGGCGTCCATCTTCCAACGTCACAACCTCTGCGCTCACCGGCTCGCCGCTGGCAAACGCCTCCAGCACTGCCGCGCCTAGCGCCGTCTGTGGCTCAAATATCTCCTCGAGCTGTTTGCCCACCAACTCCTCAGAGTTATTCAGAAAATATGCCACTGCGTCAGACACCATTACCGCTCGATGGTCCGCCGTAAACAGCAGCACCCCATCCCTTAATGTATCCAGCATCTGATTAAGGTTTGCCTGCAATGCCGTATAACCCGCCTCCCGGCTGCGCATCTGCTCCCCTAACCGGTCGATCGTTTTAGTTACACGCACTACGGCATCGCTTCCTTCTCCGCCTTCCTCCAGCAATGCCCGTGGTTCCTCGTCAGCGCGTAGTGTCAGATGCTCCAGTTGCGCGCTGATCTGCTCAATCGGCCGCAGGGCTACGTTGGCCAGCAGCGCCGCAACCACCATTGCAATCACCGCGGCCAGCAATGCGAAGATCAACGCAGTCCTCAGCCACGGTGCATAGGAGTTCCGCAGAAACGTGGACCGCACGCCCACATGTACCACCAGAAACGGGATCCCATTCCTGTCCAGTGACTGCGTGACATCCAGCTCCCTTGGCTTGCCGAACATCTGCCGCATCTGGTACATGACGCTGCCGTCCCGCATCCCCATCAGACTGACCCTGTAAGTAATCTGCTGATTCAAGGCGTCCGGGTCCGTACTCACCAGCGTCATCCCATGCGCATCCGTCACACTTACATCCTGCACGGTGGGCGAGTAGCGAATGATCGCATTCATCACATCGGCCAGTGGCTCATAGCTCCGGAGTGCATCTGTCACGGCCGCGTGAAGCGCCTCATCGCTCCTGTCTACGGGAGGATTTGTACGCAGGCCGGTCTCCACTGCCTGTCGTGTCATCAGCACAACTTCGTGTGCCAGTACGTCGTTGTCCGCCGCCGCTTGATCGATCCTTTGCCGCAGCAGTTCTCCGACAAAGATTGAAGACAGCACTAGTACGATCGCGAACGTCGATCCTGTCGCCGACAGTACCAGCTTCGTCTTCAGGCGCATCTCTACTCCGTCGCAGAACCGGCGTTCTGATATTCCTTCAACTTATTCTGCAACGTCTTCGAGCTGATGCCCAGTATCTCCGCGGCTTTCGTCTTGTTGTTGTGCGTTGAGTCCAGCGTCTTCAGAATCAGTTGCCGCTCGGCCTCATCCACTGTTGTCCCCACCTCAACACGCACCGTGTTGCGATCCTCGAGATAACGCTGCACCTCACCCGATGGACTCGAAGCCGTCTCCTCTGACGCGGTCATCGTTGGAATCGTAAACCGCCCGCTCTTGTGCATCACCGGAGCAAACCCCGGCTCGGCAAAGTGCGGCGGCAGATGTTCTACTGCGAGTTGTCCCGAGCCCGCCAGAATCACCGCCCGCTCGATCGTGTTCCGCAACTCCCGCACATTGCCCGGCCAGCTATACTCCAACATCCGCTTCAGCAACGAGTCCTTCAGGCCTGTTACCGAGCAGCCGTGCCGCTCGTTCATGTCCGCGATCATCTTCTCGGCAATCGCAGTTACATCCGACACATGCTCTCGCAGTGGAGGCATCTGGATGTTGAAGACATTCAGCCGATAGTAGAGGTCTCCACGCAGATCCCCATTAGCAACCGCCTGTTCCGGATCTTTGTTCGTGGCCGCCACCACCCGCACATCCACCGGTGTCTCGACCTTGCTTCCCAATCGTCGCAACTTTCTATCTTCCAGCACGCGCAGCAATTTCGCCTGCGTAGCCGCGGGCATTTCGCCGATCTCATCCAGCAGAAGCGTTCCTTCTTCGGCAAGCTCGAAACATCCGGCTCTGCGCTCCAGCGCTCCGGTAAACGAGCCCTTCTCGTGCCCGAAGATCTCGCTCTCGATCAGAGTCTCCGGAATCGCCGCGCAGTTCACCGCCACAAACGGCTTCCCTCGCCGCCCGCTCAGATCATGGAGCGCGCGTGCCACCAGCTCTTTGCCAGTCCCACTCTCGCCCGTTACCAGCACGCTTACGTTCGAAGGAGCTACCCGCTCAATCAGCGAGAAGATATCCTTCATCCTGGGTGAGCTGCCCACCAGCGGCCCCAGGCGCCCGGTATCCCGCACTACGCGTTTGGTTGTCTCCGTATCGACGTTGACTTCATGCTGCAAACTGGCGTTCTGCAGAATCGTCCGCAGCCGCACCGGATCCACCGGCTTCGGGATATAGTCGTAGGCCCCCATCCGCATTGCTTCTACCGCGGAATCGATCGACCCCTGCGCCGTCAACATCACCACTGCGATCTGCTGTGGCAGATCGGCGAGCCGACTCAGCAGCTCCATCCCATCCATCCGTGGCATCTTCAGGTCGGTTACAACAATCGACGGTCCCCACTGCACCACCTTCTCCAGCCCCTCTGCACCATCGGCGGCACACTCCGCCTTGTAGCCCCAGCTCTCGATCAACTCCGTCAAGCCAGTCCGTGCATGAACCTCATCTTCAACAATCAGAACCTTTTCCAAGGCGATCACCATCCGTTCCAAACTTCATTGCTGCAGCATTCGGGGTGCTTCCTAAGATGCAACCCAGCCCGTATAGGTTATTGGCGAAATTGGATCAATTCCGCGCCAACCCTGTAGAATCTAAATCCGTCTTTACCAGACTAATCCCAATTTCGCTTTGGGTCGTTAATGTTCGCAGCTGCCACACGTCAGCTATTCTTGATAAACATGTTAGACCCCGAGATATCCGTCAACTCTTTCGCCGAGCAGCGCCAGCAACCTAACGCTCCTCTCCTCCTCGACGTACGCGAGCCGTGGGAGTTCCAGACGGCCAGTCTGCCCGGCGCACTGCTTATGCCCATGGGCGAAGTCGCCTCGCGTGCCCACCAGGAGCTCGACCCCGATGAGCCTATCGTCGTGCTTTGCCACCACGGAGCGCGCTCTCTCAGCGTAACGATGTGGCTTCGTAACCAAGGCTTTGAGCACGCCCAATCACTCGCCGGGGGCATCGATGCCTGGTCGCGAACTATCGACCCAACCGTACCGCGCTACTAAAAGTCGCCGTCCCCGTGATGTATATTTCTCACTTGCTAAGAGATATCCGGATTACGGAGACAATAGCATGCCTGACGAGAAGGATGGCAAGAACGATTCCGGCTTCTGGACCACGACCACCAAGATAGCGACCGCAATCCTGGCCGTAACAGCCGTCGCTGCACCGGCATTCAAATTCGTCGAAGCCCGATACATAGCGCATCATCCTTCCGTCATTGGAACGTGGTCAGGCAGGCCCGCCGACCGCCGCTTCCCGCCGCTCGCTATAACGGTCTACCCAAATCCGGATTCGTCACTTGGCGGAACTCTCACCAGCCCCTGCGAACATGTCGCTTCGACTCCAATCGAATCGATTTCGCTCAAGGATGTTAATCTCAAATTCGTCGTTACCAAGCTGGCGGGCAGCCCACCCATCACCTTCATAGGCCGTGTGCAACAAGGCTCTCCAACACAAATCGTCGGAAGAATCACCCAGGCTGATGTAGATACTTCCTTTATCCTCAGCCCGGGAGAATGGAAAGGCGAGTGCGACAAATGAAGCTACGTGCTGCGGCTCTCTTCGTCGCAGCGATCCTTGCTGTTGGCCTTGCGGCACAAACCCAATCACCTACAAAGCAGAAGGGAACACCTATGAGCCACGCTACCGGAACCTTTGAGGTGAAGCTGACTCCCCAAAACGACGGCAAACCTGAAGATTCTCCTATCGGTCGCATGATTATAGACAAACAGATTCACGGCGATCTCGAAGCTACGACGAAAGGCCAGATGCTTGCCTTCAGCACTGACGTCAAAGGCTCCGCTGGCTATGTCGCGATGGAACGAGTCACTGGAACGCTGCGCGGGCGCGCTGGCAGCTTTGTCCTGCAGCACAGCGCTACGATGAATCGTGGCGTTCCTCAGCTTTCCATCACGGTGGTTCCTGACTCCGGTACCGGGCAGTTAGTTGGCCTCACCGGCACTTTCGATATTCAGATCGCCGCAGGAAAGCATTCCTATACTTTCGATTACACGCTTCCGGAAGCTCCGTAAACGAGAGATTTATTTGGTGCTTGCGGCACGAACCGTTGACTCCCGTACCACCAGGGTTGATGGGACAAGAATGCTTCGTGGCTCCTGCTCGGGTTTGGCCGAGAGCTCGAGTGCGAACTTGCCTGCGATCTTTCCGAGCTCGGCTGTTCCGTGGTCGATTGAGCTTAGAGGGACACGAAGGTAGTTTGCGTATCGCAGGTTTCCGCAGCCGATGAAGGCGATGTCTTCTGGAACCCGCAGGCCTGCTTGCAATGTTGCCTCGATTGCGCCGACGGCGGTGAGGTCGTTGTAGCAGAAGACGGCGTCTGGTCTTGGTTTCAGCTTCAGTAGCTCCTGCATTACCTGGAAACCTACAATGTCGCCTGACTCTTCCACGCGCTCTCGAACTACTACGTAGCTTTCGGGCACTGTTAGTCGTGCTTCAGCCATTACGTTCTTGTAGCCTCGCAGGCGCTCGAATGCCGGGCTCGTGTTCTTCGCGCCGATGTGTGCGATTCGTTTGCGACCGATATCGAGCAGGTGCTTTGTTGCCATCTCTCCAACCTGCACATCGTCTGAACCTACGAAGTTTGCGGCGAGGTGAGGGAAGTTGCGGTCGAACAGGAGGTATGGTGTGTGAACGTCTCCAAGCTCGTAGAAATTCCGCAGATTCGCCTGGCACGAAGCGATCAGCAGGACGTCGACCCCACGGCTTAGTAGTGTGCGAATCTCCTGTCGCTCGACCTCTGGATCTTCTTCTGAGGAGGCGAGGATCAGGGCGCGGCTGTTGGTCCGGAGGACTCCGCTGAGAGATTTTGCGAACTCCGCGAAGAACGGATGGACGAGGTCGGGTACGACTAAGCCGACTGTGTAGGTTCGGCCGCTGGCCAGCCCGCGCGCCATCATGTTGGGCTGGTAGTTCAGTTCTTTCATCCGCTTGAGGACGCGTCGTCGCGTTGCTTCGCCGATGTCGGCATTTCCCCGAAGCACCTTTGATACGGTGACGACGGAGACCCCAAGGTCTCGTGCAATATCTTTCAATCTGACAGCCATAGTGCTCCTGTCGGATGATGCCACAGGTTTGTTAAAAACCCGCACACAATCTTAACTCCGGTCGGACAGCGTTTAGCTGAAACGCGTTCGCCGCCAGAGGCTCCAGGTGCCTGCGATCAGGCTCAGAAGCAGTGACACACTCAAAATCCCAACCCACATGAAATTCATGGTTAGCGGTGGGACTACTGCTCGGAGGCCAAGTGAGATGAAGACGCCGGTTGCCACGAGAACGATTAGGTAATCCCACCAGCGTCGGCGCTCGCCTCTGCCGCTGAACTCGTCGCCGGCCTGCGCCATGATGGTCTGGTGGTAGTCGAGACCGTAGCGGATGCACTCACGCGAGATCGCCTCGTTGGTTGAGCTGTGCTCTTTCGCCGAGGCTACCGCTGTGCTGATGGCCAGCGCTCCGAGGATCATCAGGACTGAGCCGCCGATGACTAGCAGGATATGGTGGCGGTCGGCGTGGGCTAGCTCGCCGAAGACCAAAGCTCCCCAGGCGAGACCCCAAAGCTGGTTGGTGTTGGAGAGCGGGATTCCGCGTCCGATGCCAAGATATTTTGCGGCGAACTGCTGGAAGAGGTCGCCGATGACCCAGACGAAGCCGCCGAGGAAGAGCCAGAAGAGCACTCCCGGCATGTGGAATAGCTGGAACGCGGTCGAGTGCAGGCCGCCGTCGAGTGCAAGGGTCAAAGCAAGGACGGTTCCTAACTCTCCGACGGTGAATGCTGTGACGAAGGAGAGTGGGTTCATGCCGCTGAGGTAGGCCTTGCGGTAGGGGACGTACATTGTTCCCCACATGAGGCTGGCGCCGAGGGCGGCGACGATGCCGCGGAAGGCGTGGTTTCCCATCGCACCGCCTTGAATTGTGCTGAAGCCGAGCATCACTGCCGCGATCACGATGATGATTGCGCCGACGACTACTTTGGCGATGTTTTTGCCGCTGGCGCCTTCCAGTTCGCGAAAGAGGACTCGTCCCCAGAAGAGGCCGATCAGCGAGTTTGCGTTCCACATGGGGAAGGCTACTGCGAGGCCTACGTCGCGGATTGCGAAGACGGTCAGGGTGTTGGCTACCGCCCAGAGGGCTCCCGCGAGTAAGGCCCAGACGATGAGGTGTTTCTTCTCGGCCAGGTCGGCGAAGACGTAGCCGGTGCCCTTCAGGAGCGTGGGAAACGTCCATCGAGCTGTAAATACCCCAGCGACCATGCAGAGCGAGATCGCGAAGGGGGAGAAGCCCGCATTTACCAGTTTTGTAGGAGCCTCGGCTGCGCCTAGCCAGACTCCGGCGGTCAATCCGCAGATCACTCCAAGAGCGTGCAGCGACAAACCAGCTCTTTCCACCTTTGCGACCACACTTGCCATCCGTCTCTCCAGCTCTTTTACCCCTAGTGCAGCACTACAAGTAGCGCAATTCCTGCCAAAAGCACCACAAACGGCACCCAGAAATGGCTGTCTGTGACGATTGCCCTAAATCCTCGCGCCATGCTCATGGTTCCTTCTCCATTGCTGCAAACCCTTCAGTAGTAAGCGGTAACGTCGCGCTAACCCTATCTTTCGGGGATACGACTGTCAACAGGATACTGGACTGCTTCGAATGAGGCTGTATTCTCATCCTCAGTGGCTACCCCCCCTTGGGGTATGGCGTGTAAACCGTTTATAATCAATGTTTTATTTGATAGACTCCTTGCAAAATCGTCATAATAAATGAGTTGCGCGTAAATTCGTCTTTCTAAAAGGGTTATGGGTTAATGGCGAAAGTCCCAGTTTTTGACTGGGACTTTTTTGGCTACTAATTCAATTATAGGGGTTGGAGAATAACTTTTACGCAATTCGGAAGTTGTTGGTGGGTATAGGGTTAGCGGGTTTAGGGGCTTGACATGGGATTTTGCTGGGGAATTGTGGATTTTATTTTGTAAGTGTTTGATTATGAATTGTTTGTGCGGATGAGGAAGGAGTGCCTTAGAGCGGAAGCGCAGTTGGAGTGGGCCACTGAATCCTTGATACCTAGAAATGAGGCATAAGCAACGGCAAATGCAAAGCCAACGACGAAATACGGAGATGCGTTTATTGGGGGAGGAAGGATAACGGACAAAGGCAATTGCAACGACCAACCGCAACGGCAAAGAAAAATATAGGGATTCTTCGCTGCGCTCAGAATGACGACATTCAAAGGAGAATGCGATAAAGGCAAATAGAGCAAAGCGAACAGCAGATCCCCTTCGGGGATGACACAGTGACAACAGTAACAGCAAGGACAACAGCAACAGCACTGCGGATAAGGAACCTGAGGAGTCTAGGTGGCTACGGATAGCTCTTCTTCGAGTCGTTGTTTTTCGAAGAGGCTGGTGTAGTAGCCGTTTCGGGCTAGAAGCTCGTCGTGGGATCCTAGTTCGGCGATGCGGCCGGCTACGAGGACGGCTATCTGGTCGGCGTTGCGGGCTGTTGAGATGCGGTGGGAGATGAAGATGGTGGTGCGGCCCTCCATGACCTGACGGAGGCCGGAGAGGATGCGCTCTTCGGTGTAGGTATCGACCGAGGCGAGGGCGTCGTCGAGGATGAGGATGCGCGGGTTGCGGATGACGGCTCGGGCGATGGAGGTGCGCTGTTTTTGGCCGCCGGAGAGAGTGACTCCGCGCTCGCCAACCATGGTCTCGAAGCCGCGGGGGAACTCGAGGATCTCGTTAGCGATGTGGGCGATGGTGGCGGCTTGTTCGATCTGCTCGGAGGTGGCGTCCGGGGTGCCGAAGGAGATGTTGTGGCGGATGGTGTCGGAGAAGAGGAAGGTCTCCTGAGGGACGAAGCCGATGTTTCGGCGGAGGGCCTGGAGGGGGAAGGTGCGGATGGGGCGGTCGTCGATGAGGACGGTGCCGGGGTCGGCGTCTTGGAGGCGGGGGATGAGGTTGACGAGGGTGGATTTGCCGGAGCCGGTGGGGCCTACGATGGCGAGGCTGCTGCCGGCGGGGATGCGGAGGTTGATGTCGTGGAGGATGGTGGGACAGTTGGGGTAGGCGAAGGTCAGGTTGCGGAATTCGATTTCGCCGGTGAGGGGTGGAGTAATAACCGCAGATCCCTCCGCTTCGCTGCGGGATGACAACAAAGAAGGGCTGTGGGATGACAACGAAGAAGGGCTGTCGGACAACAAAGAAGCAGTGTCAGTTTGCAGAAGCGCGGGATCGTCGGCGATAGCGGGTTGTTGTTTTAGGAGTTCGTCGATGCGGACGATGGAGGCGGTGCCGCGTTGGAAGAGGTTGACGACCCAGCCGACGGCGATGAGGGGCCAGGTGAGCTGGACCATGTAGACGTTGAATGCTGTGAATTGGCCGACGGTGATGCGGTGGGAGACGACTTCGTGTCCGCCGACGAGGAGTGTGATCATGAGCGAGAGGCCGAGGACGAACTCGAGCGTGGGCCAGAGCATGGCCATGAGACGGACGAGGTGGAGGCTGCGCTTGATGTACTCGATGTTGGCGGTTTCGAAGGAGGCGATCTCGGCCTCTTCCTGGGCGAAGGCGCGGATGAGGCGGGCGCCAGAGAAGTTTTCCTGAGCCTTGGCCGAGATGTCGGAGAACATGGCCTGGATGCGCTCGAACCGGCGGTGAATACGGTTGCCGAAGTACTGGACGAGGACCGAGGCGGCTGGCATGGGGACGAAGGCGAAGAACGTCAGCTTGGGGCTGATGCGGTACATGAAGGGCAGCGCGGCGGCCATGAAGACGATGGTGTTGGCGCTGTACATGATCGCGGGGCCGAGCAGCTGGCGGACGGCGTTGAGATCGTTAGTGGTGCGAGCCATGATGTCGCCCGTGCGGTGGGTGTGGTAGAAGACGGGGGCCTGGCGCTCGAGGTTGCTGAAGAGGTCGTTGCGGAGGTCGAACTCGATCTCGCGGGAGGCTCCGATGATGACCTGACGGGTGATGTAGAGGAAGACGGCGGAGAGTGCGGCGATGAGGAGGAGGCGGAGGCCGTGATAGAGGATTTTCTGCTGGGTGATGCCGTGCTGCATGTCGTCGACGGCATGGCCGATGATGGCTGGAATGAGCACCTTGATGACGTTGTAAAGAATGGTCGAAACCCCGCCCCAGGCGAGTGATTTCCAGTATCGCCTGAGGTAGGGGTTTAACGGTTTAAGTCTTTCAAACATATTGGTTTATTGAGGCGCTCCGAGATTAGACGTGCTTAGAGGCCCTCAGGATGCGGAGGAGTTTTGGTTGCGGTGGATCCTGCTGGCGGTGGCTCGGTTGTGGGCTTGGTTGGGTCCGTAGCTGGTTTAGCTGGATCTGCGGGTTTGTTGGGATCGGTAGCGGGCTTGGTGGGATCCGATGGAGGTGCGGGAGCGGGCTTGGGCTGAGGTGGGGTGTCGGACTGGCCGACTAATTCGATGTCGAAGATGAGGTCGGATTTTGCAGGAATGACGGGAGGACGGCCGGTTTCGCCGTAGGCGAGCTGGTAGGGGATGTAGAGGCGACGCTTGCCGCCGACGTGCATGCCCTGGAATCCTGTGTCCCAGCCGGGGATTACCTGGTGTGCTCCGTAAGGGAAGGTGATGGGGGTGCCGCGGTCGACGGAGGAGTCGAATTTGGTGCCGTCGGTGAGCCAGCCGGTGTAGTGGACGGTGTAGAACTTGTGGGTTTCGGCGAGAGGGCCGGTGCCGATGAGGGTGTCGACGTAGCGGAGGGCATAGAGGGGCTTGGGTGTGCCTTCGACTTTGGGGACGCCGGGAGGGTTGTCGGCGGGATTGGCGACGGGAGCAGCCGGTTTGGCTGCGGTCCTGGCCGCGGTTGTCGTCGTGGTGTGATGGGTTACGGGTTTCTTTGGGGTCGTGGTGGTTTGGGCTGTTGCGGCGGTAGTGAGGGTGGCTAGCAGGGTAAGCGAGGAAAGCTTGAGGGTCATCGTTGTTTCAGTTTAGGACGTTTTGAATAAATTTTGGGGGAATAGAAATTGATAACTAGGTGGAGGTGCGGAGGAGAAGGTAGGTGCCGGCTATGGCGAAGAGGAGGTCGGGGGTCCAGGCGGCGAGCATCGCGGGGAGGGTGTTGACGTTGCCCATGGCCTGGAAGATGCCGTCGATGATCCAGTAGGCGATGGCGAGGCCGATGGCTGTGGCGATGCCGGCTAGTGAGCCTCGTTTGCCCATCGAGAGTGCGAAGGGGATGGCAAGGATGGCCATGACTAAGGTGATGAGCGGGTAGGCGAGTTTGCGGTTGAGTTGGACGCTGAGGCGCTTGGTGTCGAAGCCGGATTGCTTGAGGTCGGAGATGTAGCGGGAGAGCTCGTTGTAGCTCATCTCCTGGGAGGGGCGGTCTTCTTTTTTGAAGTAGCTGGGCTGCTCGTGGATCTCGGGGAAGGTCGCGGTGGTGAAGGGTTTGTAGGAGGCGATGGTTTCGCCGCTGAAGGTGCGCTCCCATCCATTTTCAAAGACCCATGTGTTGTCGGTGGGACTCCAATGGGCGGAGGTGGCGAAGATGCGGCGCTTGAGGATGAAGGTGTTGGGCTCGAACTCGAAGACGGTGAGGTTGGCGAAGATGTTACGGTCGGCGTCGAAGAACTGGTAGTAGAAGATGCGAGCGGGCTGCCCGGCGGCGGTGGTTTGGCCGGAGATCCATTTGCGGTCCGGGCGAAGGAAGGTCTGGGCGGGCTTGTCTTTGATGACGGAGCGGAGGGCTTCCTGACGGCGGTTGGCGTTGGGGAGGTAGAACTCATCGAAGACGAAGAGGCCGATGGAGATGAGGAGGGTGACGACGAGGACCGGGGCGACGATGCGATAGAGGCTGGTGCCGGTGGCCTTCATGGCCGTGATTTCGGATGACTTGCTGAGGGCTCCGAAGGTGACGAGGACGGCGACCAGAGCGCAGAGGGGCGTGACCTGATAGAGGATGAAGGGGATCAGGTTGAGGAGGTAGTCGCCTACGGTAACGAGGGGAGTGCGGTTGCGGATGATGTCGCCGATGAGCTCGAAGAAGGTAAAGATGAGGAAGAGGGTGGTGAAGCTGAGGAGAACGAGACCGAGGCTGGTCGCGTACTCGCGCATGATGTAGTCGTCGAGGAGGAGAGGGAACTGCAGGCGGAACGTGCTGCGGAATCGGCGGAGGAGTGTGGCGACGTCGAGCTTAGTGTGTGAGGCGGGGTCGCTGCCACGGGTGAAGCGGGCGAGGAGCTTGTTGATGGACGTGCCGATGGTGGAGAAGAGGCCGAGAGCGATGCCTCCGCGCGACATCTGGTAGAGGAGGAGGGCACCAGCGGCGGCGAAGATGAGGTTGGCTCCCCAGACGCCGAGGAACGGCGAGAGCTTGCCGGTTTTGGCGAAGGCTACGCCGATGGAGGAGAGGAAGTAGTAGACGAAGACGAGAAGGATGGTGAGGACGAAGCCAGTGGACTTGCCTCCGCGTTTGGAGGAGAGGCCGAGGGGAACGCCGACGAGCATGAGGACAAGACAGGCGAAGGGATAGGAGAAGCGCTTGTTGAACTCGATGCGGTAGATTCGCGCGGGTTGGCCGGGGGTGTTGCTGGCGGGGGAGTTGCCGAGCGCCCAGAGTTGGGAGAGGGGAAGGGCGAGGATAGGGGTGTCGGCGCGGCCGAGATGGGAGTCTTCGGGAGTGCCGGTCTGGATGGGGAGATCGGTTGAGGCGAAGGTGGAGATGTTGTATTGATTGGGATCGGTGGGAGAGGTCTGATGCTGGCCGCCGCTGATGAGATGGAGGCGGATGGACTGGGCGTCGCCGTCAGCAGCGTCGCCCGCGACGACGATAGCTTGCTCGGCTGTGGTGATGTGGGGAGTGGCGGGTTGGGTGAGGTCGGCGAGAAAGACGTGGTGCCATACGGATGCTCCGGCGGCGGGGCGCACGTCCTGGATGTAGAGGACGTAGTTGCGGAAGTCCTCGTAGAAGACGCGCGGCTGGACCTCGAAGGAAGCTTGCGAGGACTTGAGAGACTCTTCGAGAGCGAGGAGTGCGGCAGAGGCGCGGGGGGCGACATACAGAGAGTTGACGAGGCCGAGGGCGAGCGCTATGGCCGAGACGATAGAGACGATCTTGACGAAATCGAGAGCGCCCATTCCGGCGGCGCGCATGGCGGTAACTTCGCTGTCGGAGGCAAGGCGAGAGAGGCCGAGGAGGATGCCGACCAGGACCGCCATGGGGATGGTGAGGGTGAGCGCGTTGGGAAGCGTGTAGGCAAAGATGCGGGCGACGTCGGCGGCGGACGCGGAGGCGCGTACGACGAGCTCGAGGATCTTGCCGAGGTCGCGCATGAAGAGCACGAAGGTGAAGAGGGCTCCGCCAAGGAGGGCGTAAGAGATGACTTCGCGGAGGATGTAGCGGGTGAAGATGCGCATGAGCCGGTGCTTACTTTTAGTGTATCCCGTAGACAGGCACAACCCGTCTCGCGCGCAGTTGTTGCGATTGGGGAGATGCTGGTCGACAGCCTAAGGGTTAGACGAGTTGATAGCCGAGATCGATGCTGGAGATGTGATTGGGGGCTTGTTCGGCGGAGTCTTCGACGATGTATTCGTGCATGTCGATGGGATTGGTGCCCATGCCGTTCAGGAAGTGTTTTACGACATCGAAGCTGTGCTTGACGATGTTGTGGTGCTCGTCGAGGTCGCAGTCGAGGAGATGATAGGCGACGCCGTCCATGCGGAAGAAGCCCATGGTGAGTTGTAGATTGCCCTGCTCGTAGTCCTTCTTGATGGTGATGAGGGGGAGCGCGGGATGGCCGTACTGGGCGGGGAAGTTGGGCAGGTGGTCGATGGTGGAGAGTTCGGTGAAGTAGCCCTGACGCCCGTAGACGGTGCTGAGCTGGTTGAGGATGGTCTGGACGTTTTCGTAGAGGGTTGGGGTGGTCTCGGCTACGAAGCGCTCCTGATCGATGCGCACGATCTTTTGGACGTGGTTGAACCAAGGGAATTTGGCGATGGGGTCCTGCTCTTCGGTGAGGACTGAGAAGAGGTTGAGGAGAGCGGCCTTGGCGAGAATCTGCTGTGCGCCTGCGAGGGTGTCGTAGTTGGTTTGGAGGTTGCCGATGGATGGACCGTGTTTGACGTCGACCAGAGTGCTGTTTCCAACGACAGTCTTGAATGGCGTGAAGCGGGGGGCGGCGAGCGTGGCGTAGGGATCGAACTTTGGGGTCCATTGGCTGGGGATGCGGGAGACTTTGAGAGGCACAGGCTTGATGGGGTCTCCGCCCGCCATGATGAACTGGCCGATGACGCCTGCGTCGAAGCGAATGAAGGCGGTTTCGACGAGGAGTGTACCGAAACCGTCGGGTGCGGGGATGATGACGTCGCACTGTGTGTCGAAGTCTTTGACGACGGCCTGCCGGATGTAGGAGCTGAGCTGATCTTGTCCGCGGACGGTGACGGTGAGTTGAGGGTCTTTGGCTCCGAGGCCTTCCATGGTGGTGGCTGTGATGCGGATGGTTAGAGTGTCGGGCATCGATTGCCTCCGGGAATGAGCAATTATGCGCCTGGAGGATGAATGGGAGATGGCTAGATGCGGATTTTTTTGTATTGGGACGAACTTGCAGAGGGCTGAGTCGGGTTTTAGAAACTGGCAAAAGCAAAAGACAAATACAGGGATCCTTCACTGCGTTCAGGATGACGACCACAAAATACGTGATGACGACCAAAAATTGCGTTCAGGATGACGGCAAAAAGACAACGGCGTCTACGGATTGGCGAGGAAGCGGTAGCCTATGCCGCGGACGGTGACGAGATGCTGAGGGTTGGCGGGGTCGTCTTCGATGTAGCGGCGGAGACGGACGATGAAGTTGTCGATGGCGCGGGTGTCGGTGTCTTCGTGGACGTGCCAGACCTCTTCGAGGATTTGTTTGCGGGAGATGATCTGGCCTTCGCGGTCTGTGAGGTAGCGGAGGAGGTCAGACTCCATGAGGGTGAGGTGCGTGGTGCGATTGGGGGCGATGAGTTCGAGTGTGTCGAAGCGAATGGTGCGGTGGTTGAAGGCGTACTCAGTTGGTGGTCCAGTTGGTTCGGGTTCTATGGGCTCAGAGGCCAGGGCGCGTTGCCATGCGGTGCGACGGAGAAGGGACTTGATGCGAACAAGAAGGATGTTGAGATCGAAGGGCTTGGGGAGGTAATCGTCGGCTCCGGCTTCAAGACCTTCGAGGACCTCTTCGGGACGGGAGCGGGCGGTGAGCATCAGGACCGGGGTGAAGTGCTGGGCTTCGCGGAGTTTGCGGACGATGGTGAAGCCGTCGGCGCCGGGGAGCATGCAGTCGAGGACGATGGCGGCGATAGGCTCGTTTGTTGAGAGGAGCCAGCTGAGGGCAGAGTCGCCGTCGGCTTCGTGGTGGGTGCGGTAGCCTTCGGCCTGGAGGTTGAAGAGAAGGCCCTGGGCGAGGTGGTCCTCGTCTTCTACAACGGCGATGAGCGGGGAGATGGTGGTTATGTCAGCCATGCATTCCACGCTACTGGATAAGGGAGATGGTAAGCCGCGCGCAGGCGAAACCAAGGACACAGCATAATGCTCTGGTTTTGGCGCCCTGCTGCTTACTGTGACCAAGAAAAAGTATGAGTCCGGCAGCGACTGTTGCCGCGATTATGCTCTCGTCGCGAAATTGCCAGGTGACGAGGTCTGCGACGGTTGCCAAGCCGATGAACGCGCCGATGGTTGCGCCTACAAGATTACGCGACTGGTCGGTAAGTGTGGAAGTCATGTCCATGTCTTCAGATTCTATGCCGGATGGAGCACTTGGGTTAGGAGTTGGCTGAGACCGTTCCAGGCTATCTGGACGCCGATACACAAAAGGATAAATGCGACGACTCTCAGGATTCCATGGGCGGTGGATGGAGCGATAGCGCGTGTGATTCGAGGGGCGTAGGCGTAGCAGAGATAGATGAGGACAGTGAGCACGATGACAGAGATGAAGAGACCGAAGTGGGAGAGAAGCTTGGCGGTGAGATTTCCCTGCGAGGCGTGGACGCTGAGGGTGAGCATGACGACGATGCAGCCGGGACCGACGGTAACCGGGAAGGTAAAGGGGTAAAAGGCCTTCTCGCAGAGGTTGTCGATTTCGGATTGCGTTTCGGCTGGAGCTGTTGCCGCCTGCGTCTTCTCGGGATTAGGGGCGGCAGCTTTTCTCGTTGAGGAGGGACCAGCCCATTGCCGCGAGGACGATGCCTCCGGAGACCTGAACGATGGGAAGTGAGATGCCGAAGAAGCCGAGGAGGGCCGATCCGATCAGCTGGATGACGGCGAAAAAGATGACGGTGTTGATAGCGATTCTGCGTGCGAGCGCTCGATAGATATGCGGTGGAGAGATGCCCACGAGACCAAGGAAGACCAGTGCGGATCCGAGGGGATTGACGAGCGGCAGAAGGGCACTGAAGCCTAGAGCAAAGTATTTCCAAAGAAGGAACATGGCTCTCCACGGTCGCGATCTATCTGGTGATTGTACGTTGGAGAGATTGATTCATTGGACGGTCGTGCTGGAATCTCGCCGGGGAGAGCGGCGAGGTGGTTGCGTTGGCGAGGGGGAGGGTCAGGGTGATGGTCGTGCCTTGATTGGGTCCGGGGCTGGCGGCGGAGACGTCGCCTCCGTGTTGGCGGACTATGTTGCGAACCAGGAAGAGACCGAGACCGGTGCCCTTGATTTTGACGGTGTAGCGTCCGGGAACGCGGTAGAAGCGGTTGAAGATGCGCTTGTGCTGGTCAGGCGGAAGACCGAGGCCGGTGTCGGTAATGCGGAGGGTGGCCCAGGTGTAATGCGTGATGGTAAGAGAACAACGTATGTGGGCTCCATCGGGGGAGTACTTGACGGCGTTGTCGAGGAGGTTGAGGACGGCTGTGCGGAGGTCGTCGGCGATGCCCTGAACGTGGAGCCGGACGGCGCCGGGGACGGGTTCGAGGACGATGCTGTCGGGCTGCAGGTGATGACGCTGGAGGGTGATGGCGATGCAGTCGGCGACGAGAGGGGCGAGATCGATCAGGGTGCGGTTCTGCTGGCGATGCTTTTGGCCGAGTTGGCCGGCCTTCAGAACCTGCTCGACGGTTGCTAAGAGACGGTCAGAGTCGGCCAGCATGATGGAGTAGAACTGTTGACGCTGGGGCTCGTCGATTGGGCGACGCTGTAGGGTTTCGAGATAGAGACGGATGCTGGCGATGGGGGTCTTGAGCTCGTGGGTGACGGCGTTGAGAAAGGAATCCTGACGCTCGTTACGGCGGATCTCGCGGACGAGGAAGACGGTGTTGAGGACGACGCCTGCGATGAGGATCGCGAAGAGGATGATTCCGAGGACGGCGAAGGCTACGGTTCGCTCGTTGAGGAGGATCCAGCCGATGTTTAGGGTGATGAGAACACCGACGAGAAGGCAGCCGAAGGTGATGAAGAAGGCGATGGCTCCGCGGCGTCGGGTGATGTTCATGGCTTGGAGGAAGTATAGAGGGTCGGGTAGTATCTGCGTGACATGGAAAGGGAGATCGTGATGCATAGACGCATGGTGTTGCAGGGGATGGGGGCGATGATGATGATGTCTGCGGCGAACGCGGGGGCTCAGAGTGCTGGCGCGAACGCGGACGTAGTGTATGAGCTGCGTGTGTACCACGCGGCTGAGGGCAAGCTGGATGATCTGCTGCGGCGGTTCCGCGATCACACTGTGGCGCTATTTACGAGGCATGGGCTGAAGAGCGTCGCCTACTGGACGCCGACCGATGAGCCGCTGAAGGGGCGGACTCTCGTTTACATTTTGGAGCATCCGAGCCGGGCCGAGGCTGCGGCGAACTGGAAGAGCTTTCAAGCGGACCCGGAGTGGGTGAAGGTCAGAGATGCTTCGGAGACGAACGGTAAGTTGGTGGAGAAGGTCGACTCGACTTATATGGCAATGACGGATTTTTCTCCGAGGATTTGAAGGAGAGACAGGAGCCACCGTCGGCGGCTCCTGTGACGGTATGGGTTAACGGACGCGGAACTCGGCGCGGCAGCCGCGGTCGACCCAGATGCCGCTGCGATCGACGCCCCATGTATTGTCGCGGATACAGGCTGAACCGCTGAGTTGGCGGGTAAGTTGAACGTCGCGACGACCGCCGACATCACACCAGTTTCTGCGACCGTTGTTGGAGGAACAGGTGACAGTGCGCCAAGACTGCCCCCCCGAGTTGTTGTTCACGACCGCAAATTCGGCGCGACAGCCACGGTCGACCCAGAGGCCGCGACGATCGACGCCCCAGGTGTTGTCGCGGATGCAGGCTGAGCCACTGATTTGACGGACGAGGCGAACGTCGCGGCTGTTGCCGATATCGCACCAGTTTCGGTTGCCGTTATTGGAGGAGCAGGTGATTCGTACCTGCGAGGAACCGCCTCGCTGGGCTTCGGCAGGATATGGCGAGAAGCAGGCCGCCGCGATGAAGGCGGCTGCGAGAAGCAGGAGAAGTTTTGACGTGGATTTCATTGTGCCTCTCAGAGAGAATTTTGTTTCGATGAAACAAAACGATCAACTTCAAGGGCCCATATTTCTCTTCGGAGTATGAGGATAGCCACGCTATTGCGACTTGTCGAGTGAGATGCGGGTTTTTCGGGGCGGATACGTATGGAGGATTAAATAGAAGAGGCGCAGAGGGAAAGCTCTGCGCCTTTCGGATTGCGGTGCCGGTTGGTTAGGCTCCGGCGGGCTTGGGGTTCTTGGGGTCGAACTTGGCGATCTGGATCTTTTCTGCGAGGCCGACCTTGGAGAGGAGCCAGATGCAGTAGTAGTTGATGTCGAACTCGTACCAGGCGAGGCCGTGGCGGGCGCTGACCGGGTGGGCGTGGTGGTTGTTGTGCCAGCCTTCGCCGCCGGTGAGGATTGCGACCCACCAGTTGTTGCGGGAGTCGTCCTTGGTCTCGAAGCGGCGCTTGCCCCAGAGGTGGGTGGCGGAGTTGACGAGCCACGTTGCGTGGAGGCCGACGGTGACGCGGAGGAAGGTTCCCCAGAGAACCATGCCGAGACCGCCGATGACGGGATGAGCAGGGCTGAGAAGCGCGCCGATGACGATCTGAAGAACGCCGGTGACGACCAGAGGAATGTAGTGATATTTGCTGAGCCAGACGTGGACCGGATCGCGGGTGAGGTCGGGAGCGTAACGGCCGAGGAGAGCGGTCTCAGAGTGCATGGCGCGGCCGGAGAGGATCCAGCCGGCGTGAGCCCACCAGGTGCCGTCGTGCGGAGTGTGGGGGTCGCCTTCATGGTCGGAGTTCTGATGGTGAACGCGGTGGGTGGCTACCCAGAAGATGGGACCGCCCTCAAGCGCGAGGCAGCCGCACATCGTGACGAAGTACTCGACCCACTTGGGAGTGCGATAGCCGCGGTGCGTGAGGAGGCGGTGATAGGCCACGCCGATACCCACGTTGATGGCGAAGAAATACATGATGGCGAAGGCGGCCAGATTCTTCCACGAGAAGAAGAAGAGCGCGGCAATGGCTCCGACGTGGAACAAGCCCATGGCGATGGTCGTGATCCAGTTGATGCGGCCCTGCTGGTACTCGCGGCCCATGCGGAGATCCTGCTTGACCTTCATCTTAACTTCGGCGACGGCGGGGATGACCGAGGGACGGGTGTCAACGGTCTGCGCTGTCTTTACTTCTTCGGGGGTGATTACGGAAGGGCTCATGTCTTTTCGCTATCCTTAGAACTGCTGATATCAACGCTAACAGCGGCTGACAGGCGTGGGTGTAAGACTTTTGTAATGCTTCTGGAGCGGTAGTGATCAGATCGGTGTCAGGATAAGAAGAGCGAGTAGATTGTTGGCGATAGCTCCGTTTGATGCGTACTGTGTGAAGGCATCGCGCGGATGGCTAAAGTGAAAACGTTATCCTATAACAAGAAGCCTAAAAGGATGATGATGACGACTAGTGTTGCGCCGTTCCGGTTGAAGCCATGGTTTAGCGAGCGGGTTTGGGGTAAGAAGGATTTGTCGCCGTGGTACACGGATACGGGAACCACGGAGTTGGTGGGTGAGGCATGGTTGACGGGGCCTCAATGTGTTGTCGAGACGGGGGCGTTTGCTGGGCAGACACTGGCTTCGGTATCAGAGCACCTTGGCGGGGAGTTTCCGCTGCTGGTGAAGCTGCTGTTTCCGAACGAGAAGCTTTCGGTGCAGGTGCATCCGGATGATTTGCAGGCGCAGGCGGTGGGCGAGACTCGTGGGAAGACGGAGTGCTGGTATGTTCTGGAGGCGGAGCCGGGGGCTTATGTTTCGTTGGGACTGAAAAAAGGAGTTTCTGCTGTGGATGTTGCGGCTTCGGTGGCGGATGGGACGATGGAGTCGCTGATTGAGCAGGTTCCGGTTGCGGTGGGAGACATGTTGTTTGTCGATGCGGGGACCGTACATGCCATTGGGCCTGGGGTTGTGTTGCTCGAGACGCAGCAGACCAGCGATGTGACTTATCGGTTATATGACTATGGCAGACCGCGGGAGCTTCATCTGGAGAAGGGAATTGCGGTAATCAAGGCTGAGACTGCAGCGGGGAAAGTTGCGCCGCGGCAGATGGACGGATTCACTCGGCTGATCGAGCAGAAATATTTTGTAGTGGATCGTTTTGAACTGGGTGGGGCGCATGAAGTTGCGGTTCCGTTTGATGGGCCTGGCTGCCTTGTAGGGATTGCCGGTAATGCAACGGTCATTACGGCGGATGGTGATATTGAATTGATACCGGGGCGAGCTGTCGTTGTGCCGCAAGGCAATACTGGCGTGGTGGTAGAGAGCGGTGGTGGCGCTTCGTTTGTGCGGTGCGTGGCTCCTTAGAGCTTGTTGATTGTGGTGGCCACGATCTTTTTCAGGGTTGCATCGGATGGTCCCGGATGCCCGAGGAACTGCGATGTGAAGGCCTTGAAAAACGATATGGCCATGAGGGTGGTTGCGGAGAGTTCTGCGTCGAGCTTTTTGTCGAGACGACCTAGTTTCTGCTCGGCATTGATATAGTGCTGCAGGCGGGCGATAGCACCCTGCGGGCCTTTATTTCGGTCTGTGAGGGAGTTGCGGTAGGCTGCGAGGAGTTCGGTGTCAGCGAAGAGACCGCAGACCATGGGTATGACGCGCTCGTGAAAGGCAAAGATTGCGCGGAGTGCTTTGGCCAGGTTCTGCTGTGGTGTGGAGGTTCCGATGGATTGCTCAAGAGCCTGGAGGGGTATGAGCATCTCGGGGAGGCTTTCTTCTAAAACTGCTAACAAAAGCTTCAGACGGCTTTCGAAGTGAACGTAAAGGGCTGCCTCGGAGCAACCTGCCCCTTCTGCGATGGAACGCGTAGTAACGTTGGCGAGGCCGTGGGTGCGTATAAGTTCCTGAGCGGCGGCGATGATCTCCGGGCGCCGGCTGGGGCGTCCTCGGGCTGATTTCTCTTTTTTCATCTTCGAACTTCAGTATCGATCATTTCGCCTTGACCGAAGTGTCAAGGAGGGATATTTAAATAGTGAGTGTTTACTAATTAAATCCGGTTCGAGGGTGTTGATATGAGGCGAGTAGTCATTGCGAGATTGCTTATGACTTTTGTTCTTGTGGGCGGCAGCCTACTGTCGTTTGTGCTGGATTGGAGCCCAAACCATCTATTGAACCCGTTGTGGCATCCTCATGCTCGATTTCATGGCGCGCTTCTACTGTTTCTGCTTGGGGGAGTTTCGATGACGGCCACATGGCTGCTGTGGCGACGATCTAAGGAGCCAGAGGTTGCGTTTGTGGTAGCTGCAGCGGTTTCTGTGGCCTACTGGACACCGCTGTTTTACATTCCATTGATTCTGCCGTCATCGACGTGGTGGGCCGGTAAACCAGGAGGAGAGCCGCATCTTGGTGGGATGGTGTTCTATCCGAATCTGGCGGTTGCGGGCTTGTTTCTATTGATGACGATCGTGGCGTATCGGCTGGCGAAGGTTGGCCTTGCCGATACGCAGAGATTCGTTGGTTAACGGAGGAAGACTCCGAGTTCGTTGGCGGCGTTGCGGAGATGGGAGAGAAAGCGGGTCTGCATTTCGATGACGGACATTCGCGGGGCGCTGCCGCTGAGGTTGATGGTTGCGACGGCACGGCCTGAAGAGGAGAAGACGGGCACCGCGAGAGAGCGGAGGCCTACTTCATACTCTTGATCGCAGAGGGCGTAGCCGTTGCGACGGACGTTGCGAAGGAGGAGGCGGAGCTTTTCGATGGAGGTAACGGTGCGGGTGGTGTGGGGTGTGAGGACGACGCGGGCGAGGTATTGCTCGAGTTGTTCGGTGGGCAGATAGGCGAGCAGGATGCGGCCCATGCTGGTGCAGTAAGCGGGAAGACGGCTGCCGATGTGGAGGTCGACGGCCATGACGCGGTTGACGGTGGTACGGGCGACGTAGACGATGTCGTCGCCGTCGAGGGTGGCGACGGAGAAGGACTCGCGGAGGGCGGAGGACATGCGCTCAAGGATGGGCTGGGCTGCGCTGGAGAGAGTATTGGAAGTGGTGTAGGTGTGGGAGAGGGTCAACATGCGTGGGCGGAGAGAGTAGCGTGAACCGTCTTCGGCTCCGGCGAATCCAAGCTTGGTGAGGGTGTAGAGGCAACGGCGGACGGCGGCGCGGGAGAGGCCAGTGCGGACGCTGAGTTGCGAGATGGTCATCTGCGGATTTTGCTGGGTGAAGGCCTGGATGACGATGAGTCCGCGGGCGAGCGAGGTCATGAAATTGGGGTCGCCGGTGAAGACATCGAGAGCAGCGGCCGGGGTCGGCTTAGAAGCAGGAGCGGCGGAAGGAAGAGAGGACGGGGTCGTCGGTGCGAGGGGAGTGAGGCTCAAGAGAATCCCTTTCCGTCGCGGCGATTGCTAAAAATGTCAAAGGTAGGGCGATAGCCGGACTGTCTCTACGATAAACGCACAAGCTGGATCGCTGCAAGAAGCGAGGCTTTTGATGTGACGTCAATGCGTGTGTGAAAAGATCGGCAATCGGGTTCTACACTACAGATAACGAACATTAGCGGATCAAATAAAGGAGAAGTAAAGCGATGGAGACGGCAACAAAACTCGCACCTCTCGACGAACGCCTGGCGTGGAAGGGCACTTCAGGCCCACTTTCAGCAGATTCAGGGAAAACATCTGCGTGAGTTGTTTGAAGCGGATTCGACTCGCGGTGAGCGCTTTACTGCGGAGACGGGCGGGATCTTTCTCGACTACTCGAAGAATCGGATTACCGACGAGACGCTGAAGCTGCTGGTGAAGCTGGCTGAGGAGTCGGGGGTGCGCGAGAAGATCGAGGCGATGTTCCGTGGGGACAAGATCAACATCACGGAGAATCGAGCGGTGCTGCATGTCGCGCTGCGCGCGCCAAAGAGCGAGTCGATCATTCTGGATGGAGAGGATGTTGTTCCGCCGGTACATGCTGTGCTCGATAAGATGTCGGGCTTTGCGGAGCGGGTGCGCAGCGGCGCATGGAAGGGGCACACGGGTAAGAGGATTCGCAATGTTGTGAACATTGGGATTGGCGGGTCTGACCTGGGGCCGGTAATGGCGTATGAGGCTCTGAAGCACTATAGCCAGCGCGATCTTACGTTCCGGTTCGTTTCCAATGTTGATGGGACGGACTTTGCAGAAGCAGTGCAGGATCTGGATGCCGAGGAGACGCTGTTTCTAGTGGCTTCGAAGACGTTCACGACACTGGAGACGATGACAAATGCGCATTCGGCGCGCGACTGGTCGCTGGCGAAGCTTGGCGATGAGAAAGCCGTAGCGAAGCACTTTGTAGCGATCTCGACGAATGCGAAAGAGGTGGCGAAGTTTGGTATCGACACCGATAATATGTTCGGATTCTGGGACTGGGTTGGTGGGCGGTACTCGATGGATTCGGCGATTGGGTTGTCGACGATGATCGCGATCGGGCCGGATAACTTCCGTGCGATGCTGGCTGGATTTCATGAGATGGATGTGCACTTCCGCACGACGCCGTTTGAGAAAAATCTGCCAGTGCTGTTGGGACTACTGACGATCTGGTACACGGAGTTTTTCGACGCTCAGACGGTGGCGATTCTTCCTTATGAGCAGTATCTGAAGCGTTTTCCGGCTTATCTGCAGCAGTTGACGATGGAGTCGAACGGAAAGCATGTGACGCTCGATGGAACTAAGGTCAACTACCAGACGGGGCCGATTTATTGGGGCGAGCCGGGTACGAATGGGCAACACTCTTTCTATCAGTTAATTCATCAGGGAACGCGGTTGATTCCTTGCGATTTCATCGGGTTCTACAAGACGCTGAATCCGCTGGGACGGCATCATGACATGCTGATGGCGAATGTGTTTGCGCAGGCTGAGGCGTTGGCTTTTGGGAAGACTGCCGAGCAGGTGAAGGCTGAGGGTACTCCGGACTGGCTGGTGCCGCATCGTGTGTTTGAGGGGAATCGTCCTTCAAATACGATTCTTGCTGATCATCTGACTCCCGAAGTTCTAGGAAAGCTGATTGCGCTGTATGAGCACTCTGTATTCACGCAGGGCGCGATCTGGAATATCGACTCGTTCGATCAGTGGGGCGTGGAGCTGGGCAAGGTGCTGGCGACGCGGATTCTTGGGGAGCTTGAGAGTGCGAGTGAGCCTGATGGATCGCATGATTCTTCGACTAACAGCTTGATTGAGCGGTACCGGAAGAACAAGTAGACGCGATTGCTTTGCGGGAATGCTCGTCCTTCGCGGCGGGCATTTTTGCTTAATGGCTCTCGGGCGACCAGGGTCTTGAAAATGCTTTCAAGATATGGGTCGGTTTTGAGATCGTGTTCCATCGCTATTGGACTCTGTGGAGAGTGCGGCTCCAGCGGGTCTCGTCGAAGAAATGGGTGATCTGGTGAAGCGTGAAACTGGCTTGTTCTGAGGGTTTCGTCTTGTACATCTGCTCTTCCGGAGTGACAAAAGACCAGTAGACGAAGAGGGGACGTCCGATGAGATTGCTGCGCGGGACTAAGCCCCAGTAGCGGCCGTCGAGGCTGTTGGTGCGGTTGTCGCCCATGACGAAGTAACTGTCGGGAGGAACGACCAGATCTTCGCCCTGAATGTGGGTGGGGAGGTCGAGGGCCCACTCGGCGGTGACGTTGAAGACGCCGATGGGCGGAATGGCGGGGAAGTCGTCGCGGTAGGGATCGTAGTTGGCGTAGGTGGGCTTGGCAGCGTAGGGCTCGTTCTGGGCTACTCCGTTGAGATAGACGATGCCACGGCGGAGGTGGATGCGATCACCGGGAATTCCGATGACACGTTTGACGAGGATAGTGTGTTCGCCGGTCGACATCTTCAACGGGCTTGTAGAAGACGATGGGTTCTCCGCGATGTAGTTCGCGATAGGGCATAAAGGGAGACATGATGGGGACGACGAGAGGGTGGCTCGTTCGACCAGGACATGATCGCCGACCAGTAGGGTGCTTGCCATGGAGGAAGATGGGATGACGAAGTTTTGAAAGATGAAGGTCATGACAAAGAGGGCGATGGCAAAGGTGCCGCAGAGAGAGGCGAATCCTTGAAGTCGGCCTTCATCGCTTTGTGTCATTTTGTCCTTAACGTTTTGGCTTGCACTTCTCTCATGAATCTGCCCTCGAATATGGTTAGGTAGCTGAGTTGAGGACGGCGCTTTGGGCGGCCAGGAGTTCGTGGATGCCCTTTTCGGCGTAGTCGAGCATCTCGCTTAGCTGGGCGCGGGAGTAGGAGTCCTTTTCGGCGGTGGCTTGGGTTTCGACGAGGCCTCCGTCGGCGAGCATGACTACGTTCATGTCCACCGTGGCGCGGGAGTCTTCTTCGTAGGCGAGGTCGAGGAGGATGTTGCCGTCTACGATGCCGACTGAAGTGGCGGCGACCATCTGGCGGAGAGGGGACGTCTTTAGGGTTCCGGCGGCTACTAGTTTGTTGATGGCCAGGGCCAGGGCTACGCAGGCTCCGGTGATGGCGGCAGTGCGAGTTCCGCCGTCGGCCTGGAGGACGTCGCAGTCGAGGATGATGGTGCGCTCGCCGAGGGCCTTCATGTCGACGACGCTGCGGAGGCTGCGGCCGATGAGTCGCTGGATCTCGTGGGTGCGGCCGCCGATTTTGCCGCGTTCGCTCTCGCGTGGGGTGCGGGTGAGAGTGGCGCGGGGCAGCATGCCGTACTCGGCGGTGACCCATCCGCGGCCGGAGTTGCGGAGCCAGCCGGGGACGCCCTGCTCGATGGTGGCGTTGCAGAGGACGCGGGTATTGCCGGATTCGATGAGGACGGAGCCTTCTGCGGTGGCAACGAAGTCGGGGGTGAGGCGGATGGGGCGGAGAGCGTTTGCGGGGCGATTGCCTGGACGGAAGAGGGGCGAAGCGGCTTCGGACATCAGGTGATTATAGTTGGGCGGCGGCTTCCCGAATTGGGATTGGTTCCGTAATGGGAAAGTTCTGTTTTGGGGCACATGGTGAATTGATTGGGCTTGTCCGGTGGCTTTGTGGCGGAGTTCCGATTTGGGAATTTGCGGCTTCCACGATGGAGGTATTGCATTGTCAGTGATTGGACGCGAAACTCATATTGATCAATTACTTAGGAATGGAGTTCCAGTTTGGCACTTGAAGTGATTACGTAAGTGCATCCGCTTATGGGAAATAGGCGGAGATGGAGTGACAACCATGCAGGCAATGCAGAGCAGGACCGCCTCGGGAATAGCAGGAAGTGAAGATCTTTCAGGACAGTTTGCGGCGCTTCGACATATGAGCCGGACGCTGGAGCTCGGATGCGATGGGGATTCGAGAGTGTGTCGGCCGATAGCGCAGGTGGCGGAGGGTGCCGGTCTGGCGCACGATGCGGGAAATCTGCTGGGGGCTTTGAATCTTTATTCGGAGCTGCTGGCGATGCCAGGGGTTTTGCATGAGGAGCATAGGGAGTATGCGGCGGAGCTTCGGCTGCTGAGCGAGAGAAGCTGGGCGATGATTGACCGGCTGGTGAATCATGCGCAGAGCGAGGCGAAGCTCGATACGGAGTCGACGGTTTTGCTGGAGGTTGTGGAGCGATGCCAGGGACTTTTGGGCAAAATCGCTGGGCGCAAGGTGGAGATTGTGTGGAACGCGGGTGGTTTTCAGGCGGTAGATGTACCGGCTGAGGCAGTGGAACGGATCGTGACGAACCTGGTGAAGAATGCCGCGGAGGCTACTTTGGGGGATGGGGTCGTCCTGGTTAGCGTGAAAGGTCTTATGACCGACGGGGTTCGGCGGGTGGTGCTGACGGTGTCGGACTCTGGTTGCGGGATGAACGCGGAGATGCTGAAGGCGCTGCGGGATGGTGGGATAACTCGCGGCGGCGGACGCGGTATTGGTTTTAGCGTCGTGCGGGAACTGGTTGCCATGTCGGATGGGTGCCTGGAGATTGCGAGTGAACCTGGGGTGGGGACGAGTGTCTCGGTGGAGTGGACTGCCTTGATGCAGGAGGATAGTACTACGGTTCGTCCGGTTTCTGGTGGACGGATTACGACGGAGCGTGGGACGAAGACGGTGATGAAGGCCGAGGCGGGATGGATTGCATGCTGATGAGTGCAGGTGTTGGAAGAGTGAAGTTGGGAGACGCGGGAATGATTGAGGAACAGGGAGTGACGATGACTGGTAAGGAGAGTTTGGCGGAGATTGCTCCGTCGGGTGTGCTGGTGGGGGTGTCTCCGCTGGGTGCTTCGGGGCTCGATGGGATTGGGCGACAGGAAGCTGTTGCTGTGGATGCTCCGCTGCTGCACGTGCTAGTGGTAGACGATGATGCGGCAGTACGCAAGGCGTGCTGCGATGTTGTGGAGCGGACTGGTTCTGTTGCGATGGGTGCGGAGAGTGTCGCGACGGCACGGGCGATTCTGAAGCACCAGAAGATCGATCTGCTGTTGCTCGATCTGAAGCTGCCGGATGGTGGGGGACTGACGTTGCTGGAACAAGTGAAGACGCTGTATCCCGATACTTCGGTGGTGGTAATGACGGCGTTCGCTACAGTGGCGTCAGCCGTGGAGGCGATGCGGATTGGAGCGGGGGACTATCTAACTAAGCCGTTTGCTCTGGAGGAGTTGACGACGGTACTGGAGCGAGCGGGGCAACGACGTCACTTTGATATGCAGAGCCGTCAGCTACGGGAGAGACTGCGCTCACAGAAGGGCGTTGGCGGTCTGGTGGGACAGTCGCCGGAGATGGAGAAGCTTTACCGGATATTGTCGAAGGTGGCGTTTTCGACGCATCCGGTGATGATCCTGGGAGAGAGCGGGACGGGGAAAGAGCTGGTGGCTCGGTCGATTCACATGAATGGGCCGAATGCGGCGAAGCCGTTTGTTGCAGTGGACTGCGGATCGCTGGTGCCGACGCTGATAGAGAGTGAGCTGTTCGGGCATGTGAAGGGCGCGTTTACCGGGGCGGACCGCGCAAAGGAGGGGCTGCTGGCTGCGGCAGAGGGCGGCACGGTATTTCTGGATGAGATCGGCGAGTTGCCGCTTGATCTGCAGGCGAAGTTGCTGCGGGCGCTGCAGGAGAAGGAGGTGAGGCCGGTGGGGTCGACGCAGGCTCGGCCTATCTCGGCGCGGGTGCTGGCGGCGACGAATCGCGATTTGGCGGCTATGGTGGAGCAGGGGCGGTTTCGTAAGGATCTCTTCTTCCGGCTGAGTGTGGTGAATCTGCGGATTCCGTCGTTGCGGGACAGGCGCGGCGATATACCGTTGCTGGCGATGCACTTTCTCGAGAAGATGCAGCGGGAGACCGGGGTGGCGAGGACATTTTCGGGAGATACTTTGCGGGTGCTGTCGGAGTTCGACTGGCCGGGGAATGTTCGGGAGTTGGAGAATGCGATCGAGCGGGCCTGCGCTCTGTCATCGGGGCCAGTGCTGCACATGGGCGATTTGCCGACGCAGTTGCAGGACTTCAGGATGCATAGTGTTCCTCAAAGGTATGACGCGGATGTTATCGAGGGGGCCGCAGACGAGGAGAGGTTGAATCGAGGCGACGGGGCGATTGTGTCGATTGCGGAGATGGAGAGGAGCGCGATTCTGGGGACGATCAAACAGTTGAACGGGGATAAGCTGATGGCGGCCCGGCTGCTGGGGATAGGAAAGACGACGCTCTACCGGAAGCTGAAAGAGTATGGGATCACGGAGGGCCTGGGCGATTGATGGGGAGCCAGCAGATTTCGGATTATGCTTCATCTCCAGCAGCAATCTTGCCGGATGCAGTCTCGTTCGGATAATTGAAGAAGAGCTGATTACCGTCTAGATCATCGACCACCAGAAGCCGGTAGCCCCACCAACCCTCCTTGACCGGAACGCCCTTGGCATCGAATTCTGCCCGCAGCGCGTCCAACGCGGCGACCGCGGCCTCGGGCGACGCTGGCTCGACGTTCAAGGAAATAAACATCAACCCCTTGCCGATCTTCTCCGGCCACGAGTCGGCCAGGATAAGCGTGCAGCCCTGCCGGTCGACCTGCGCGACGCATGTTCTGCCATCCTCGTCGTAGTGCCAGGGGCTCGTGAAGCCGAGCCGGTCAACGTAAAAACTAAGTGAGGTCCCGACGTCTTTGACGTGTAGGACAGGGCGGGCGAACCAATCTGTCATAGACCATGTCTCCTCGAATCAAGATCACTTTTTCCAACATTAATTCAAAACAAGACACTACCCGATTTTGACTTTGGTTGCGGATTGGTGTGGAGTGACATTTGGATGGAGGAATCATGGCTGAGACGCAATGCACGCATTTGGATGAGATTCGGGATGTAAAGCCTTCAGCACGCGGGTGTGAGGACTGTCTGAAGATAGGTGGGCGCTGGGTTCATCTGCGGATGTGCATGATCTGCGGGCATGTGGGGTGTTGCGATTCTTCTCCGAATAAACATGCGACGAAGCACTTTCATACGACAAAGCATCCGATCATGCGGTCGATTGAGCCGAGTGAGGAGTGGGGCTGGTGTTATGTGGATGAGGTAGAGCTGGATTTCTCTTGAGGCTTAGATAGCTATGTCTACCCACAGAAAGCAAAATTCATGATCCTGCACCAAGTGAGGAAGCGGCCCCCAAGCTGGAGCAATCTCTTCACTCACGTCAAGCGCCGCTGGATGATCCCCTTCATCGCATTTGAATGGGTTACGCAGTGGGTGGCCTTTCTTCTCAGCAACTGGAGCTTTCTGGAAGTCCTCGAATACTTTGGCAGCTTCTCGGTGTTGGTAGCAGTCATCTTCTACTTCAGTGAATCCGGCAACCGCATCAAACAAAGGCACTATCAAGCCTGGCAGGTGATCAACACCGCGCAAGGTAAAGGTGGTAGCGGCGGCCGCATCGAGGCGCTGCAGGAGCTCAACGCGGACAAAGTTCCACTGGTTGGTGTCGATGTCTCATCTGCATTCCTGCAAGGGTTGAGGCTTGAGCAGGCGAATCTTCTGAGGTCTGACTTCAGCGCAGCCGATCTGCGCGGCAGCGACCTGAAATCCGCTGATTTCACCAGTGCCAATCTGCGTTCGGCGAACTTCCGCGGTAGCGATCTCGAAAACGCCTCTTTCCAGGACGCCGATATGACGGACATCGATCTATCGGGAAGCAATCTCTTCGGGGCTAATCTCGGCGATGCCGATATCGGCGAGGCGGATCTGAGCAATGCAGATCTGCGGAATATTAAGTGGAAGCAACTGAAGAACGTCAAAGGGGCAAACATCTTCGGAGTGAAGAATGCGCCGGAAGGATTTGTCGAGTGGGCCCTCAAGAACGGTGCAGTGCAGAAGCCAGCAATGGAGAAATAAAAACTGCAATCTCTTGAATCTGCTCGACGGCACGATCCAACTGCTCGGCCTACCTGTTTTCCACAGAAATCTTGTCAAGTTTCTCAATGACCTAGTGAGGATTGGGATGGTGTTATGCGGATGGTGTGGAGATGGATTTTCTCTTGAGATACGAGAAAGTAAGATCGCTGCTCGTTATTGCCACCGTATTTGGTCGAAGAGTGCGCGGAGACGCGTTCCCTTTGCGGGGTTGATGCTCTGCACGAAACTTATCCTTCCTTCAAGATGCAGTCGAAAGTAGGGATGAGAGTGCCGGTTCTGGCTCTCAGATCCAAGGCGAATGCAGTTGGAGAGGATGGCTTTTAGTAAATCGAAATCTTTGCGTGTGACGTTTGGATGTTGGTTTATGACCAGGCCCGCCAGATGCTGTCGGACGCCCCGCCGCATGATGCGTGTTTTACGGTGATTTACGCTGAAGCCTTCTTCGTGCACGATGGCTGCGACATGGGTCGAGAACCTATTTGCGCCGCTCTCCAATAACTTGCCGCCAGAGAATGCGAGGTCGTCGGCATAGCGGGTGTACGTGGCACCAACTGATCGAGCGAGGCCATTGAGACGGCAGTCCATGCGGTAGGCGCAAAGATTGGCCAATGCAGGCGAGGTGGGCGCGCCTTGAGGCAGATGCGGTCGGGAGTAGATAATCCGGGCTTCTTTTGAGTCGAGGGGATCAATATTGAAGGTGTCGTTGTTCCAGATACCTCGTGGGGCGGCGTTGGTGCAGATGCCGCCGAGCCTATCGGCGACGGATTCGGGGTAGCCTGTCGTGCGAAAGATGGTCTGGATTCTGGCGGCTCGAATGGAAGGGAAGAAATCTTGCAGGTCCATCCTGAGGACGACGCGTTGGCCAGTATGGGGAGCGGCGAAGGTCTTGATGGAGCGACCTTTGATAAAGCCATGGACAGCAGAGTGTGATGGGATGTGGTCGAGAATCTGCGCGAGGATTTTTCTCTGCATCTGTTTGAGGCGAGGCTTTGGAGATTCGATGAGGCGGATATTGCCGGACTGCTTGGTGAGTACGCGATAGTTATAGTGCGATAAGCGGCTGTCGATGTTATTGCGACCAAGTCCCTTGAGGTCGGCGAACCACTCTAGCTCGATGGGGTCGAGATGGAGCCAGTTGGCCAGAGCGGCGATGGATTCGATGGGAGGAATGTCCCAGGCGATTGCGGCCAGGACAGGTTGCATCTGTTGTGGCTCGGTCAGCCAGTACTTCAGCGATAGCTCGTTGCGGTATTTCAGCTGTGCGCGGTTGAAGCCGCGATCTTTGCGAAGAAACTGGACTACATCTTCGCGGCGCGGGCGGGTCTGGCCGGAGAAGGCGTTGACATATCGGCGTGTCAGAGGAGGAAGCCAACGCCAAGGCCTGCCGAGTGTATGGGTGCAACGAGCGACAATCTGTTCGACGGTTGGGTCGCCTGCGAGAAATGATCTGGCGAGAACGTTTAGAAGCGACGAATTGGGTACGGTGAGCGGCAGCGAAATGCTCCAACGAGTCTGACCTTGCGTGAGCAGTTCTGCGTAGTCGCGCAGTGTCGCTCACGCGATGAAATCTCAGCTATTCACGATCCCCTGGGGTAACCCCAGAGAGGCTGAACCGAACCCGAGGATTCGATTGAAACCAGGCTTGGAGCATTCCGCTGCCAGCAGCATAATAGCAGCCTCCGGCAGCGCTGCTTTGCGCGGAGTTTGCTATGCTGACCACACCCCCTTTGGAAGAGAGTGAGTTCGAATAATGTCAGAAGAAGCAGTCAAGATTACAGTTCGCCCGAATGGCCCGTTGCGTGTTGAAGGACATATTGTCCTGAAGGATGCCGATGGCAAGGAGTGGGATCTGACGGGCAAACCGGCGATTTCGCTTTGCCGTTGTGGACATAGCGAGAAGCGTCCGTTCTGCGATGGGTCGCATAACAAGGTTGGTTTTCAGTGCGCGGCTACGCCGGCGGTTCTTACCTAAACCAGAATGCCGGCGACCAAGGTCCTGTTTGTCTGCGGCAAAAACCGTCGTCGAAGTTCCACGGCGGAAGAGTTGTTTGCCGGGATGGACGGGATCGAGGTCAGCTCGGCTGGAACCAGCTCTGAATCACCGTGTCCGGTGAGCGGAGATTTGGTGGAATGGGCGGATTGGGTATTCGTGATGGAGCGTTCGCAGAGGAGACTTCTGAGCGTTCGTTTCGTCGATATATTGAAGGGCAAGAAGGTAGTTTGTTTGAATATTCCAGATAACTACGAATATCTGCAGCCCGAGTTGGTCGATCGTTTGCGATTGACGGTTCTTCCGGTACTGCGAAGAGCAATGTAATGAATTTAATTTGAGGTAATTGCTGATGATGTTCCACCGCTCGTTGACGTCGATGTTCTCGGGATTTGTGCTGGCTTCCACTGTTGTATTGGTTGCGCAGAATATGGCACCACGGCCGATTGACCCGACTGTGATTGCAGTTTCTGCGAACCAACTGGATGAGTATGTCGGTCAATATCGGGCGGTAGTAGAGCCGGACGCGGTGGATTCGGTGTATCACGAGGGCGGTTCGCTGTTCCTTGAGGGCGAGCGGTGGCCCCGGACGGAGTTGAAGGCGGAGTCGGCGGATCACTTTTTTGTGACGGGGTCGCCGGTGCGGGTCGAGTTCGTGCGCGATACGACTGGCAAGGTGTCCGGGCTGAAGATGAACTTTGGCGCAGGCGGACGTGGTGCGGGCGAGCGCGAGATGGAGCGATTCAGCAATGAGGGAGTGCGGCTGAATCACTTTCGCGACTATACGAAGTCCGAGGCGATGGTGCCGATGCGTGATGGGGCGAAGCTGCATGTTGTGATTTTGCGGCCGGCTGGATCGGAGAACTCGGGGCCAGCGCTGCCTTTTCTGTTCGAGCGGACGCCGTATGGAACGGATAACAATTCTTCGACGAGTGTGAATGTAAGCAAGCCGGAGCTGGCGGCTAGTGGATACATCTTTGTGTATGGGGATATTCGCGGACGGTATGAGTCGGAAGGGAAGTTTGTGATGAACCGGCCTGTCGTCGAGCACAAGGCGAAGACGGATGTGGATGAGACAACCGATACGCGCGACACGATCGACTGGCTGCTGAAGAATGTTGCGAATAACAATGGCCGCGTGGGTGTGTATGGGGTTTCGTATCCGGGATTCCTGGCGATGATGGCGGGGATCGACGCGCATCCGGCGGTGAAGGCGATTTCGCCGCAGGCTCCAATGACGAACATCTGGAAGGGTGATGACTTCTTCCATAATGGAGCGTTTCGCGAGACGTATGGCTTCGACTATGTGCAGCAGTTGGAAGGGCAGAAGACGGATGTTCGTGTCGATGCGAAGGAAGATACGTACAACTTCTTCCTGCGTAATGGAAACTTTGCCGCTGCGGCGAAAAGTGCGGGGATGACGGAACTGCCTACGGCGAAGGCTTTTCTGCAGCAGCCGGCGTATACGGCGTTCTGGCAGGCGATGGCGGTGGAGCCGCATCTGACCAAGGTGGAGGTTCCTACGCTTGAGGTAGGCGGATGGTGGGACCAGGAAGATATGTGGGGAACTCAGGCGGAGTACGCTGCACTGGAACCGCATGATACGAAGCACGAGGTCTTTATGGTGTTGGGCCCGTGGAACCATGGCGGATGGGGTCCAACGACGCGGCATCTTGGGGTGTTGGACTTTGGTGCAGCAACGGGAGATCAGTATCGCAAGACGATTGAGGCGCCGTTCTTTGAGAAGTATCTGAAGGATAGGGCTGGTTTTGATTTGAAGGATACGGCCAGCTTCAGGACGGGCGTGAATACGTGGGAGCACTATGAAGCGTGGCCGCCGAAGATTGGCTTTCATGAGGCCAAGCTTTATCTGGCCAATGGAAATGGATTGAGCTTTGATACGCCTACGGCGGAGTCGAAGACGGCGTATGTGGCGGACCCTGCGAATCCGGTGCCTTATAGAAACCGGCCGATTCAGGCGACCTATGGGAATGGGTCGAAGTGGCGGACATGGCTGGTGGAGGACCAGCGGTTTGTCAGTGGACGGAAGGACCTTGCGAACTTCTCGACACCGGTGCTGGATAAAGATGTGACCGTGACGGGGGATGTTATGGCTGACATCTTTGCTGCAACGACGGGAAGCGATGCGGACTGGGTGGTGAAGCTGATTGATGTGTATCCAGATGATGCGCCTGGTGGGATGGGCGGGTATCAGTTGATGGTGGCCGATGAGATCTTTCGCGGACGGTATAGGAAGAGCTTCGAAAAGCCACAGGCGATCAATCCTAACGAAGTGACCGAGTACAAGTGGAGTCTGCATGGCACGGATCACACATTTTTGAAGGGACACAAGATCATGGTGGAAGTGCAGTCGAGCTGGTTCCCGCTTTATGACCGAAATCCGCAGACGTTTGTGCCGAACATCATGGCGGCTCCTGCGAACGCGTACAAGGCGCAGACGCAGACGATTTATGAGTCGACGAAATATCCTTCGCACCTGGAGTTTTCTGTTCCCGAGTAAGGAACAATTTTTGGGGGAGTGCTTGACGATCAAGACGATCAGTAGCCGTGAGGTCTATCGGAATCCATGGACGAGCGTTCGTGAGGATGTCATTGAGCGCGCGAACGGACAGCGCGGGATCTATGGGGTGATTGATAAAGACCCGGCTTGTATTGTTATTCCGCTGGACAGTACGCCCGAAGGCGACTTCGTTTATCTGATTGAGCAGTACCGGTATACGGTGTGCGGGCGATTTCTGGAGTTTCCGCAAGGCGGGTGGGAGGTTGCAGATGTAGTGCCGGAGGCCCTGGCGCGGGGAGAGTTGCGCGAGGAGACAGGGCTAACGGCGGAGAGAATGACCCAGTTGTCGACGCTTCAGATTGCGTATGGGGTGATGAACCAGAAGCAATTTATCTTTCTGGCTGAGGGGCTGACAATGGGTGTGCCCGATCCGGATGCAGAAGAGAGCGATCTGGTGGTGAGGCGAGTAAGCGTGGCGGAGTTCGAGGCGATGATTCTCGATGGGACTATCGTGGATAATTGCACGGTCTCGGCGTGGGGGCTTTACATGTTATGGAGGAAGCAGCACGCGGAGTCTGCGACTTGAATGAGATTTCAAAGAAGCGGCTTTGGTGGATCAATGTGACAGGGTTGGTGTTCGCGATCCTGCAAAGCGCTTGTACTGCGGTGCTGGCGGTGAGTGGGTTTCGGGTTCTGATTGGGCTTGGCGCATTGGCGATCGCGGCTGGAACGGACGCTCCGGCTAAAGGATTTCATGCGGATGCGATTCGAATTCCGATGATGATGCTTGCTCTCGTCGGTGCGCTTGGAAATCTTTATGTGTTGTGGCGGGTGCGGTCGTTACGAGCACGTCCGGCGGCTCAGTGGCGTATGAAGCCGGTGACGAAGGGGAAGATACGATCGGAGAGGTTGCAGTTTGCGCTGGCCGTGTTGACGCTGCTGGTGCTGGCGCTGGAGTTTGTGACGCATCCGATGATGCATCGCGGATAAGGCCTATGGCAGGGGTGGGCCTGCGAGAATGGCTTCGGTGAGGCGGGAGTGGAGGCGCTCGCTGTAGCCGAGGGGAAGCTCGAAGACGCGGTCGTCGGCGGTGAGGATGAGGATGTTGCGTGTGGAGTCGAGGATGGCGGAGCAGATTTCGCAGTGTTCGAGGTGACGCTCCACGTCGGCGCGTGTGGCTTCGTCGAGGGTGTTGTCGAGATAGCCGGAGATCTGGTCCCAGACGTGGCTGCAGTTTAGAACCATGAGAACCTCCTTCGCTTTTCCGGCACGGCACTTTTGAGTTGAGGCGCGAGGGTCTTCTGCAGCATCAGGCGGGCTCGGTGGAGCCGCATCTTAACAGAGGCAGGTGTAATGCCCAGGGTTTCGGCGGTCTCCTGAACGTTGCGGTCTTCCAGTTCGCGAAGAACGAAGACTTCACGGTAGGCAAGAGGGAGGGCAATGAGGGCGCGGCGGATCAGGCTGCGGATCTCCTTGCGTTCAAGAGCCTGAGAAGGGATTTCGCGCCAGTCGGTGAGGAGCTTGGGTGTTACTTTGCCTTCGCGGTCGTCGTCGAGGGAGTCGGTGAGAGCGGGTTGGGTGCGACGGAGGCGGCCGCGTGCTTCGTTGAGGACGATGCTGATGAGCCAGGTGCTGAAGCGAGCTTCGGCGCGGAAACGGCTGAGGTTGCGGTAGGCCTTGAGAAATGCTTCCTGTGCGGCGTCTTCTGCCTCGGCTTCGTTGTGAAGGAGAGAGAGAGCCATGAGGTAGACGCTGCGCTCGTGGGGTCGGATGAGTTGATGGAAGAGCTCGTTGTCGCCGGAGAGGATGGCCGCGATCATCGTGGACTCCTCCTTTTGACTAGCCGGTGACTGCATCGGTCTCCAGGTGCTCCTTGGTACGCAGCCTTGGGGTAGAACTTCTTCTCGATGAGGGCGTCGAGCGAGAAGAGGCCGGGACCAAAGGCTAGAACCATGATCGCAGCGAAGAGGAAGGTGTAGGGATCGGCTCCGTAAAATTTGCCGGGGTTGCTGAAGATGGAGACGAGTGCATCGTGGTCCGCGGTCCAGTAGGCGACGAACATAGAGCCGGTAAGGAGAAGTGAGACGGGGCGAGCGAAGAGGCCGAGGATGAGCAGGATGCCGCCGAAGAACTCCAGCCCAGAGACGAAGTGCGCGTTGAGAGCCGGGAAAGGAATGTTGAGCGAAGTGAAGAAGTCGATGATCTTCGCCTGATTGTGTAACTTGCCCCAGCCGGTTTGCATAAACTGCCAACCCCAATAGAGGCGCACGGCTAGAAGAAGAGGGGAGCAGAGCTTTTCCGCGATATTGCAGAAGGCGGCGTGCAGACGGAGGATGAGTTTCATAGAGTCTCCGTGGAGGTGCGGGGAGAGCAGAGCCAACCCATCTGCATCCAGTGGTGGAAGGCGGATTGGATAAGGGCAGGATGCTCGGATTCGGGTGCCGTGCTGTCACGGAACGCTACGTCGATGGCTTCGCCCAGAGGCTCTCCGCGCTCGAGTGCCTCAAGGAGGAGGAAGTCTTCGCGAGAGAGGCGCTTGTAGTAGACGGTGTCGTCGTGGCGATGGATCGCCAAGTAGATTTGTTCCCTGGAAGGTCGACGGGAGCGGGTGCGGTGGACGAGATGGATGCTGACAGCGTTGCTTGCCTGGGCGCCGGCATCATGCGCGGAGTCGCGGACTGCAAGAAGCGCGTCATCAACGGCGTAGGGCGCGGCGAGAAGGCGAAGATACGGCTGCAGGGCGATGTAAGAGTCGCCGTTGAGGGCGGCGATCTCGTCTGCTGTGAGCGGGGCGCGGGATTCGTTGTCGAAGGCTTCGATATGGGCCCACTCAAGGGCGGCCATTGCGATGGCGGAATCCGTGTAGGGTTTTGTGTACTGCGGATTCTGTTTGAGCCACGCTACGAGTGATGAGCCGAGATTGCGGAGCGAAAAGGAGCGTGACGGGTGGGCTTCGAGGTAGGCCCGCATGAGTGTTTCGAACTTGCGAGTGCCCACGACGGATTTGAGACCGGGGAAGTCTTCTTCGAAGGAGGAAAAGAGCCGAAACCAATATTGACGGTTGTAGATTTCGAGGCGCTCGAAGGAGGTGAGGCGGTCGTTGGGGCGGATGAACGCGGAGGCCTCGTCGGCTACGGAGGGACAGGAGGCGTCACGCTTGCGCATCTGTTCATCGCGTGTGAGGGGACGCATGACAGCTGTGGCCATGCGGCGTTGAAGGAGTTGGAGGTCGGAGGGGCTCATGCGGTGACCGCCAATGGTTCAGTTTTAGTCTGAGGGTGTAGGAAGCGGTTGGCCTTGAGAGCTTCGGCGTGTACCTCGTCGAAGGAAGGGATGGAGTCGTCCCATTCGAGCAGAGTCGCGGTGGGACCGCAGCGCTCGATAGCGCGAGCATAGAGCGACCACACGGGGTCGAGCACGGGATGGTCGTGGGTGTCGAGGATGTACTTCTCGAACTTGGAGTGACCAGCGATGTGGATTTGAGCGACTCGCTCGGCTGGTATGGCGTCGACGTATGTGCGCGGATTGAAGCTGTGGTTCTGGGAAGAGACGTAGATGTTATTTACGTCGAGGAGTATGCCGCAGTCGGCCTGCTCTACGACTTCATTGAGGAACTCCCACTCTGTCATCTCGGAGACGTGGAACTCAGCATAACTGCTGACGTTTTCAACGGCGATGGGAATCTCGAGGAAGTCCTGTGCCTGCCGGACTTTTTCGGCGGTGATGCGGGCTGCTTCGAAGGTGTAGGGCATGGGAAGCAGGTCGTGGGTGTAAGTGCCGTCAACTGAGCCCCAGCAAAGGTGGTCTGAGAGCCACGCAGTGCCCGTGCGGCGGACTAGAGATTTGAGGCGGCGGAGATGCTCCCGCGAGAGGGGATCGGCCGAGCCGAAATACATGGAGACGCCATGCTGCACGACGCGGTATTGATCGAGGATGCTGTCGAGGACGGTGAGGGGACGGCCGGCGTCGATCATGTAGTTTTCGGATATGATCTCAAACCAGTCGACGACAGGTTTCTTCTCGAGGATGTGACGGTAGTGCGGAACGCGGAGGCCGATGCCGACCCCGTAGTTCGTAAACCCGTTGAAGCGATTTGCTGGCATGTGGGACCTCGAAGAGAAACTAATGGAAGAGATGCTCCGCCGCGAGGGTGGAATGATGCTGCGGCGGAGCAGGGGGATGATTACTCCGCGGGTGGTTTGGATCCGTCGGTTGCGCAGCCGCCCTTGCCCTTGCAGCTGTTCTTGCCTTTGCAGCCGTTGTCGCCGGATTTACAACCGCCTTTGCCCTTGCAGCTGTTTTTGCCTTTACAGGAGTGTTTGTCTTTGTCGCCTGCCAGGAACAATGCCGATGAAGAGGCAAGCTGTCCAAACTGAGCGCCGTTGTGGCTGGTCGATGCGTGAAGAGGGGTTGTAGAACCGCTGAGCAGCCCGGTAACGGCGGCGCTCAACATCATTGCCTTCAGGGAATTTTTCATGCGCGATCTCCTTAGGAATTCCGATGACAGCTTACGCTTTCATCTGCCCCGTTAGATACCGGGTGGAAAAAACGGTAACAGAGTTTCGATGAAAATTGTCTTTTTGGCCAATTTTGTGGAGATATTGGTGACGGTTTGCGGTGATAGTTGTTGGCCGTCTCTGGAGATAGGTTGCGAGTGGTGAGGAAGGCATTCAATAACTTCAGCCATGTCATTCAAAAAATGAGAGATAAAGGAACTTTTACAGAAGCAATATATGGGCATGTAGAGGCGTTTCTGCATCAAACCGTTTGACGAGAATTTTTGATAAGGGATCAAAGCGAACGTGGAAGTTTCGAAGCGCAAGCGGGGTGTCTGGGGGTGGATCGCGATCTCGTTCCTGATCGCGGTGATCGTTCTGGCGGTAATAGTTGAACTGGTGATGCATCGTGCAGAGCCAATCCTGAAAGGGCGCGTGATTGAGACACTGAGCACTCACTTTGACAGCAGGGTGGAGATGGATGGATTTCATGTTTCTGTTTTGAAGGGACTGGACGTCTCTGGTGATGGCCTTCGAATTTTTGCGCCCGATGATGTCGTGGCGGCAGGAGCGAAAGATCCGCTGATTTCACTGGGGCATTTTTCATTTCATGCAAATCTCGGCGGATTGTTTCTAAAGCCGATGCATGTCGGGACGGTTTATGTGACCCACATGACGATCGAAATTCCTCCTAAAGAGGTGCGGGCGCAGGGGGCTAAGAACGAGCGGCATATAGGCAAGATCAAGATTGTCGTCGATGAGATTGTATGTGACGACTCGCATCTGATTATTGGCACGGCAAAACCGGACAAAGACCCGAAGGACTTCGAGTTGGGTCATATTGTGATGCGTAACGTTGGGCCGAATGCTCCATGGAATTATGACGCGACGCTGGTGAACGCGATTCCGCGTGGGGACATTCATGCGACGGGAACGTTTGGGCCGTGGGTGAATGAGAGTCCGGGAGATTCTACGGTCACTGGGAAATATACCTTTGAACATGCTGATTTGAATACGATCAAAGGCATTGGCGGGATGCTGTCCTCGGTGGGAGAGTTCAAGGGGCAACTCAATCGGATCGAGGTGGATGGAACGACGGAGACGCCGGACTTCTCGCTGGACACGGCTAATCACAAGATGCCACTGCATACGGAATTTCACGCGATCGTGGATGGAACGAGCGGCGATACTTATCTGCAGCCGGTGAATGCAAGGCTCGGTGAATCGGATTTTACGTGCAGCGGTGCGGTGATCAACGTGAAGGGGAAGGGGCACATTATAGATTTGGACGCGCACGTTCCAGATGGCCGGATTCAGGATTTTCTGGAGCTTGCAGTGAAGACACAGCCGGTGGTAATGACCGGGCGATTGGGGATGAAGACAAAGGTGCACATTCGTCCCGGCAAGGAGAGCGTCACACAGAGGATAGGACTGAGCGGAAGGTTCGTGCTGCGTAGGATTCACTTTACGAATCCTGAGGTTCAGGACAAGGTGGATATGCTAAGTCTCCGCGCACAGGGGGACGCTAAAGAGGCAAAGCCCGGCGCAGAGGATGTGCAGTCGCAGATGAACGGCCAGTTCGTGATGCGGAATAGTCGGTTGCAGTTCAAAGAGTTGAACTTCACTCTACCGGGTGGAAAGGTTCAATTAGCTGGCGTGTATTCGCTGGATGGGAATGAGTTCAATTTCAGTGGCAAGGTGCGGACTGAGGCGAAAGTGTCACAAATGGTGGCTTCCTGGTGGAAGTCGCTGCTGTTGAAGCCTGTAGATCCATTTTTTAAGAAAGACGGTGCGGGCGCGGAGATTCCGGTGAAGATCACTGGAACGAAAGGCGCTCCTAAGTTCGGATTGGATTTGCATCACAAAGACAAAACTGACGAGGCCAAGCCGAAGGGCAACTAACCTAAAACGTGCAGCCCCGTGAAATAACACAGGGCCGCTGTGGGCTAGAAGGTGTTGTCGTCGCTGCTGGAATCGAAGTCGGAGCTATCGTCAAAATTGCTCGAATCATCCGCGAAGTCGTTACTGGTCAGGCTTGAATCGTCGGTGTCGGTCAGGCTGTCGTTATTGTCGTGATAGACCGCATCGGAGAGACGAGAGTCGTCGCGGTGATCGTCGAAGTCGCGAGTCAGGTGTTCGGAGCTTTCTCCATGTTCGTGCGGAGAGGCGTCGCCGTAGTAGTTATTGATGACTTCCTCCGGACGGCTCACATCTCCAAAGCTGCCGATGCCAGGACCGTAGCCTGCAGAGTGGCCGAAGCCATGCATGAGGCTCTCAATACCCTGAAAGGCCAGAGCGCCAGCAGCAACGCCGGCAGCGGTCTGCGCGGCAGTGCGAAGGAAGCCGCCGGACTGCGGTGCGGCGTATTGAGGGGTGCTGTAAGCAGGAGCTGGGTAATTGGGCACAGGAGTGAATTGCGGCTGGGATGGTGGCGGTGGAGGAGGGGCAGAGGGTGCGTCGTCGCGTCCGAGAAGATTGCCAAGGAAGCTTGTGGCGTGTTTCGGCTGCTGTTGCCGTAGTTGATCGAGTTGGGCGCGCGTGTCGGCGATCTGCTTTTGAGCCTGATCGAGTGCGTATTGTTGAACCAATAGAGTCTGGGCGAGGACGTAGAGCGCGTCAGGGTTTCGGCCTAGCGTTTTCTGGAGGAACTCTTCGGCTTCGGGATCTTTTTCGGAAAGTTGTGTGTTGTTGACGCGATCGGTGAGGCCTTGAAGCATTTGTTCTTCTTGCGTGGTCATAGAACTCCTCTGCTATACGGCTTTCTGTACCGAAAGTATGACGCAAATGCTCTGCGAAGGGTAGGAAGGCCGAGGAGATTTTGCCCTGAATTTAGCTAGTTGATCGTTTTCATGCGGCGGGACATGAAATCCATCAAGAGATAGTTGCCAAGGGTCTGGGGGGTGGTGAAGTAGGCTTTGCCGCGGCACATAGCGCTAACCTTCTGGACGAACTGCATAAGGGTGAAGTCGTTGGCCAGCATGAAGGTGTTGATCATGATGTTGCTGCGCTTGCAGCGGCTTACTTCCTGGAGAGTCTCTTCGATGACAAGAGGATCGAGGCCGAAGGCGTTTTTGTAGATGCGGCCGTCGGGGAGGGTGAGGGCGCTGGGCTTGCCGTCAGTGATCATGACGATCTGCTTCATGTCCTTGTTTTGTTTGGACAGGATGCGCTGGGCGAGGCGGAGGCCTTCGCGGGTGTTGGTGTAGTGGGGGCCTACCTTGACACGGGAGAGTTGGGAGACCGGTATCTCTTCGGCGGTGTCGTGGAAGAGGACTAAGTTGAGTGTGTCGCCGGGAAATTGGGTGCGGATGAGGTGCGAGAGGGCCATGGCTACGCGCTTGGCTGGCGTGAAGCGGTCTTCGCCGTAGAGGATCATGGAGTGGGAGCAGTCGAGCAGGACGACTGTTGCGCAGGAGGACTGGTAGTCGGACTGGTGGACGTGCAGGTCGGAATACTCGATGTTGAGGGGAGTGTTTTCCTCGCCTTCGATGGCGGTGCGGATGCCCTCGCGAGCGAAGACGCTGGAGAGGGTTGAGGTGATGTCGAGGTTGAGGGTGTCACCGAACTCGTAGAGCTTGGTTGAGCCGTTGGTTTCTACGCCAGCGGCTTCGTGACGGGTATCGTGGCGTCCGAAGTTGGATTTGCCTAGAGGGCCGAGGAGCTCGCGGAGAGCTTTGTAGCCGAGGAAGTCCATGCCTTTGTCGGTTACTTCGAAGCGGGCCTCGCCGTTGCCATCGCCTTGTTCACCTTTGCCTTGCTCGCGCATCTCGGCGTTGATGAAGTTCTGCTCCTGCATCTTCTGGATGATCTGGTCGATGAGCTCTTCAACCTGGTCTTCAGAGAGGGCTTCGAACTTCTCCTGGGACTCTTCGTCGAAGAGTTCGCCGGACTCCAGGGCCTGACGGATGGCCTCGCGAAGATTTTCGAGGGTCTGGTCGTTGAACTCCTGAAAGTTGGAGTAGGGGTCGTTGAAGCCGGAGTCCAGAAAGAAGTCGCCGAGGGCCTGCATCAGGTCTTCGAGGCCGAAGCTGGAGGAAAGGTCGCCGGTAAATTTTGTGTAGCGGATGCGTTTCATGGATTAGACCCCGATTCGATAGAAAGGGCGAAGGGGAGATGATACCCCCTACCCCGCCAAACTGCGTCAAAGTATTCATTCGATTGGAGATAGGCTCGTACTTGTTGTGACAATCTATTGATTCCAAAGAGAAATGTATCGATCATGGCCCCGGCTTTTGGAGAGAACGGTCGATATGAACGATTTGTATTCGAATGCCGGATTCGAACCCTCCCAGCAGTTGCCTAGTTGAAGCCTCGACGGGTGCGGTTGCGGGCGGCTTCGTCGCGTTCGATCTCTCGTTCGCGCATGCGCTCGGCGTAGTTGGCTGCGTCGTTGGTGCGCTGCTTCTTTTCGGCAGCCGTGAAGCTGCGCTCTTCGGTACGGCTCAGGCGCTTGTGGGCAGTCATGCCTTCAAGGAGAAATTCGGCTGCGCTTACTGCGATCTCTGGTTCGGACTTGCCGTTGATCTTAAGCGGCGAGAGTTTTTCAAAGAGCCCCTGAATCTGTTGCAGTTCGGCTAGTGAGCCGGCGGATGGCTGGGCGTCGTTGAGTTGGACTGTGCCTCCCAGGTTGAACCATTGCTCGATCTGCTGGGTGTTGGTTGCTGCGAAGTACTTGTCAAAGACTGTTGCTACGCTGGTGCGGATGATCTCGCGAATGACGGTGTCGGCTCCGCGCATCTCGCCCTCGTACTCAAGCTCGATTTTGCCGGAGATGCCGGGAAGCGCGGCATAGATATCGCCGACGCGGGGGACGACGAGCTCTTCGTCGTGAAGGAAGGCGCGTCGCTCGGCGTTGGAGAGAACTAGCTCCATGGTGCTGATGGGAAGACGCTGCGAGACACCGCTACGCTTGTCCACCTTTTTGTCTTCACGTGCGGAGAAAGCGATTTGTTCGATGATCTGGCGGATGTAGTGTGGGATTTCGATGTTCGACGCGGAACGCGTGGACCAGGCTTCCTGCGCGGTAATGGTGATGCCTTCCTCTACATCTTCGGGATAGTGGGTGCGGATCTCGGAGCCGATGCGGTCTTTGAGCGGGGTGACGATCTTGCCGCGGGCGGTGTAGTCCTCGGGGTTTGCGGAGAAGACGATGGCTACGTCGAGCGGAAGACGGACGGGATAGCCCTTAATCTGCACATCGCCCTCTTGCATGATATTGAAGAGAGCCACCTGAATCTTTCCGGCGAGGTCGGGGATTTCGTTGATGGCGAAGATGCCGCGATTGGCGCGAGGCAAGAGGCCGTAGTGCATGGTTAGCTCGGAGCCGAGGTCCTGATTGCTGCGGGCGGCTTTGATGGGATCGATGTCGCCCACGAGGTCGGCTACGGTGACGTCCGGGGTGGCGAGCTTTTCGACGAAGCGGTCGTCGGGGGTGAGCCAGGCGATGGGGGTTTGGTCTCCATGCTTGGCGATGAGATCGCGGGCGAACTTGGAGATGGGGGCGTAGGGGTTGTCGCGGGTCTCAGAGCCGGCTACGTAGGGGATCTGTGGGTCGAGGAGAGACGTGAGAGCGCGAAGGATGCGGGACTTTGCCTGTCCACGGAGGCCGAGGAGGATGAAGTTGTGGCGTGAAAGGACGGCGTTGACGATCTGGGGGACGACGGTGTCCTGGTAGCCTACGATGCCGGGAAACAGAGGCTCTTTGGCGCGGAGTTTTGCGATGAGGTTCTCGCGGAGCTCGTCTTTTACGCTGCGGGCGAGGCGGTCTGGGGTGAATTCGCTGGCCCGGAGGGCGCCTAATGTCGTCGGGAGAGGGGTCGCCATTGTCTAAGTATAGATGTTTGGTGGGACGGAGAGATTCGGGTGGAACAAGAAGACGACCACCGATTTGCACGGACGGCCACGGATTGGGTTGGGAGTAGCGGAAAGTTTAATGGGTGAGCTCATCGAGGAGGGCTTGCATTTCGCTGGCGGCGTGAGCGTTGTGGGTGCGCTGGGCAGCGGCGAGACCATGTTTGAGTCGGGTGATGGCTTCTTCTGTGCGGCCCTGTTTTGCCAAAGTTTGAGCGGACATCTGGTAGGCGGGGACGTAGTCGGGATTGTGTTCGAGGAGAGTGGTGAATTCAGCTAGTGCGGTGTCGATTTGTGCCTGGCTGAGGTGTTCCATTGCGAGGCCGTATCGTGCGAAGGCGTTTGCGGGATCGAGTTGCAGGATTTCGGAGAGGGCGGCGATCTTGTCCATGGATTGATGGTGCGGTGTCTGGGGCAGGGTTGGCAAGTGTTGCAAATGCGGATTTGGATGGATGAATGCTGGAAGGCTGTCGGCGATTTAGACTTGTAAGAATGAGCGATTTGATTTTGGAGCGTACGGTTGCGGAGTCGCAGTCGGAACGCAGTGAGATTATTTTCCCGGCAGATGCGAATGCGCTGGGGAACCTGTTTGGCGGTCGATTGATGCAGTATATCGATCTGGTAGGAGCGATGGCAGCATCACGTCATGCGCGGGCCATTACCGTGACGGCGAGTATGGATCACCTGGACTTCGTCGCGCCAGTGCGTGTGGGCGATTTGCTGATTCTGAAGGCCAGTGTGAATCGCGCTTATCGGACCTCAATGGAGGTAGGCGTGAAGGCGATGGTTGAGGATGTAAGGAAGAATCGGCTACGACATGTTTCATCGGCCTATTTGACGTATGTGGCTGTGGATAAAGACGGGCACGGATTGGTTGTGCCGCAGGTTGTGCCTGAGACCGAGCATCAGAAGAGGCGTTATGAAGACGCTGCGCGTCGGCGTGAGATGCGAGGCGATGAGACACTGCGGAAAAAAGAGATGCGTGCGGCTCTGCCGGATGGATGGCATGTTTGAGGCAGGGAATAGAGAGTAGGGAGTAGTAAACCGAGGCTTTAGAACGAACAACGACAGGAACATATCCCTACGGGATTGGCTAAGCAAAGAGGAGTTAGATATGGGACATATGGGAGCAGGAGTGCCGCAGGGGCCGCAGCCTTTGCCGGGAGTGGCGCATGTGGTGGCCGTTGGTAGCGGTAAGGGTGGGGTAGGGAAGACGACTGTGGCAGTGAATCTGGCGGTTTCGCTGGGGAAGCTCGGATATAAAGTTGGACTGATTGACGCGGATATCTATGGGCCGAATGTGCCGATGATGCTGGGTGTATCGCGGCAGCCAAATGTGGTGGGGGAGAACCGGATTGAGCCGATTCTTGCGCATGGGGTGAAGTTTATCTCGGTGGGATTGATTTCGCCGGGGGATAAGCCCATGGTGATGCGTGGGCCGATGCTGCATCAGATTATTAGACAGTTTCTGCAGCAGGTGGAGTGGGGTGAGCTGGATTTTCTGATTATCGATCTGCCTCCAGGGAACGGGTGATGTGGTGATTTCGCTGGTGCAGACGGTGCCTTTGACGGGAGCCGTGGTTGTTTCAACGGGTTCTGGCGTTGCTTTGCAGGATGCGCGGAAGGCTCTGGAGATGTTTCATCAGGTGAAGGTCGAAGTGATTGGCATGGTGGAGAACATGTCGCAGATGACGCTGCCGAATGGTGAGGTGATCGATGTGTTTGGCGCGGGTGGGACGGAGCGGACGGCTGCCCAGTTCGGGTTGGCGTTTTTGGGTGCACTCGAACTGAGTCCGCAGATTCGCGAGGGTGGCGATAAAGGAATGCCGGTTGCGCTGGCTGGGCCGGATTCGGCGTTGGCTAAGGACTTTTACATCGTGGCGAAGAAGGTGGCTGAGAAAGCGAAGGAGATTGCGTCTAAAAGTGAGGATGTGCTGGAGATCAGCTAGCAATTTGGCTGCTTGACGCGAGGGGTAGACTTGACGCAGTTGGGGAAGGGAGGCTGGCGGATGGCGAATGCGGAACAAGTAACGGCACGGCAGCGCGCCATCCTCATGGCTATTGTTGAGAGCTATATCGAGACGGGTGAACCTGTTGGGTCGGGTACGATTGCACGGCTGCAGCATGGTGGCGGGATGAGTTCGGCTACGGTTCGCAATGAGATGGCAGAGCTTGCGGATGAGGGATTACTGGAACAGCCGCATACTTCGGCAGGACGGGTTCCTACTGCTAAAGCATTTCGAATGTATGTGGAACAGCTTAGTGGCGGACCTGCACGGCTGCCGGTGACATCGCGGCGGCAGATTGATTCGAGTTTTGTTGGTTTGACTGGGACGCAGGCAGTGCTGGAGCGGACTTCGCATGTGCTGGCTATGCTTTCGAGCGGCGTGGGCGTGGCGATTGCTTCGGTGGCGGATGGGGATGTGCTGGAGCATGTGCACTTTTCGCGGCTGGCGCAGGCGCGGGTTCTCGCGGTGGTGGTGACGCGGTCTGGAGTAGTGCGGGATCGTGTGCTGGCGCTTGATAAAGACTTGAGTACCAGGGAGTTAGAGGTTGCGGCGAATTTTCTGAATGAGAACTTTCGCGGGTGGAGTGTGGAGCGGGTTCGAGCGGAGATTGCGCGGCTGTTGGAGCGGGAGCGCAGTGAATATCAGCGGATGTTGAATGCTGTGCAGCAGCTTTGGGTGAAGGCGGTGCCGGAGAGTGCGGTTCCGGTGCAGACGGTTTATGTGGAGGGTGTGGCGAATCTCGTTGGGAGTCAAGAAGATAGAGAGAGGTTGCGAGAGGTGTTGGCGGCGCTCGAGACGAAGCAGCGGGTGGTGGAGTTGCTGAATGCCTATATCGATGCGCGGCAGGAGAGCGTGAGGGTAGTGTTTGGGTTGGAGGAGCAGGCTCCGGAGATGGCGGGGTTGGTGCTGATTGCAGCTCCGGCGCTGGTTGGGGGCGAGAGCAGAGGGACGGTTGGGGTGATTGGGCCGAAGCGGATGGATTACGAGAATACGATGAATGCGGTGAGCTATATCTCGCAGGTTTTCGATCGGATGCTGCATTCGGCGGAGTGATTTTTGTGTGTTTTTTTTGCGCTGGTGGAGTGGTGTTTTTGCTGGGGTTTTTGAGAAAAACGGACGGTAGAGACGGCTTTTTTGTGGTTAGGATGTGGTGAGAGGTGTGGTTGGGCTGGGTAGCGGACGGACGTTTTTCGAGCCCTGTGGATTAAGCAGATTTTTCAGATTTATTTGCTGATGATGGGGATGTGCTGTGATGTGAGCCGTGGTGGCTCAAGTTTCCTGTGCTGGAAGTAAAGGAGTTAGCCAATGAAGGGGAGAGATCGACTCGCGCGATGGCCCGGAATAGGCAACAATAGTAGAGGAACTGACATGAGGAGACATGACAAGATGCAGGACGATATGACGGTACAGGCTGTGCAGGAGGGCGAGGTAGTGTCCATGCCAGCTACTGAGCCGGTGATCAATGAGGTGAATGCAGTACAGGTTGAGTTGGAGCAGGTGAAGGGCGAGCGGGACCAGTTGCTGGACCGTCTGGCGCGGCTGCAGGCCGAGTTCGATAATGCGCGGAAGCGTGAGGTGAAGGAGCGGGCCGACGTTCGGGACTATACGATTTCGAATACGGTTGAACCGTTTCTGGGCGTGATGGACAACTTTCAACTGGCGTTGAAGGCGGATGGAACGGTGGAGCAGCTTCGGGGCGGCGTGGAGTTGATTCTGAAGCAGATGGAAGATGCTCTGAAGGGATTGAATGTGGTGCCGGTGGAGTCGGTGGGGGCGCAGTTCGACCCCAGAGTCCATGAGGCGCTGGGGAGCATCGAAACAAAGGAGTTTCCGGATCACCAGGTGCTGGAGGAGATTCGGCGTGGGTATAAGATTCGGGATAAGTTGCTGAGGCCGGCGTTGGTGAGAATTGCTGTGAATGCGGATCAGGTAGAGGAGTAGGCCGGGGCTAAAGCCCCTTTCTCGATGGTTGGTTTTCGCAGGGCTAAAGCCCTGCGCTCCCACCCAAAGACTAGAAGCAAAGGCAAAAGCAGATCCCTACGGGATGACAAACAAAAGGGCGAGGCTAAGACGTCGGTAAGAACAACAGCGAAATACAGGGGTTCTTCGCTTCGCTCAGAATGACAAGCAAATGCAAGTGCAAAAGCTAGTGCAAGCGTAAAAGCAAAGTGCAAAAGCAAAGTGCAACAGCAAAAATGCAAAAGCAAGTGCAAGAACAACCGAAGGTCCTTCGACTGCGCAACTCGCGAAATGCGCGAGTTGCTTCGCACAGGATGACAGGGTATTTGGCAGGACCTGGACTTTGCAGGGCTCGGATTGTTCGGGCCGCGGGTAAAGTTGGAATTGCAGAGGAATAGGAAGAGATTTTAGAGATATGGCGACGGCGAACGTGACGAAACTGGATTACTACGAAGTGTTGAGTGTTTCGCGAGATGCGAGCGATCAGGAGTTGAAGACTGCTTACCGGAAGCTGGCGATGCAGTTTCACCCGGATCGGAATCCGGATGACCCTACGGCTGAGGAGAAGTTCAAGGAGTGCGGCGAAGCCTACTCTGTCCTGAGTGATCCGGAGAAGCGTGCGGCTTATGACCGGTATGGCCATGCGGCGTTCAACGGCGGTGGTGGCGGTGGCAATCCGTTTAGTGGCGGCTTCAATGGGAATGCACAGGATTTGGGGGACATCTTCGGCGATCTGTTCGGCGAGATGTTCAACATGGGTGGCGGCAATCGCAAGGCATCGCGGGTGCAGCGCGGACGCGACCTGCGGTATGACCTGACGCTGGAGTTTGAAGAGGCTGTCTTCGGCAAGGAGAAGGAGATCACGATCCGTCGCATGGAGACGTGCGGCGATTGCAAGGGGTCGGGCGCGGCGAAGGGTAAGACAGCTGTGACCTGTACGCAGTGCGGCGGGCGCGGGCAACAGCGGTTTCAGCAGGGATTCTTTTCTGTGGCGCGGACATGTTCTGTCTGCGGCGGGACGGGAACTTTGATCGTCGATCCGTGCACGACCTGCAAGGGCGAGACGCGGGTGACTACGGAGCACACGATTCTGGTGAAGGTGCCGGCGGGTGTGGAGCAGGATACGCGGATCCGATACCAGGGCGAAGGCGAGTCCGGGAAGTTTGGCGGGCCGGCTGGCGATCTTTACGTTGTGTTGAATGTGAAGGCGCACAAGTTCTTCGAACGCGATGGAGATGATTTGCATTGCGTGATGCCGATCTCGTTTCCGCAGGCGGCGCTGGGGACCGAGTTGGAGATTCAGACGTTGGATGGGCCGTCAACGATCAAGATCCCTGAGGGCACGCAGAGCGGAAGAGAGTTCAAGCTGAAGGGCAAGGGCGTGCCGCATCTGAATTCACATGGGAAGGGTGATCTGATCGTCGAAGTTCGGGTGCAGACTCCCAGCCGTTTGAATAAGACGCAGAAGGAACTTCTGAAGCAGTTGGGTGACACACTGGTGGTCGAGAATACGCCTACTTCGCGTGGATTGTTTGAGAAGGTGAAGGAGATTTTCAGTTAGACATTTTGATGTGAGAATGCCCGGGCTTTGGCTCGGGCGTTTTTGTTTTGAGTGGGATTTGTTGGCGGTGAGGGAGGTGGTCGTCCTTCGGACGATGTCCCACACATCAGAATCGATGTATGGGGCACCCGGCTCAGGATGGAGCCCGGATTGTTGGCGGTGGAGGAAGGTGGTCGTCCTTCGGACGATGTCCCACACATCAGAATCGATGTATGGGGCACCCGGTTCAGGATGGAGCCCGGATTGTTGGCGGCGGAGGGAGGTGGTCGTCCTTCGGACGATGTCCCACACATCAGAATCGATGTATGGGGCACCCGGTTCAGGATGGAGCCCGGATTGTTGGCGGTGAGGGAGGTGGTCGTCCTTCGGACGATGTCCCACACATCAGAATCGATGTATGGGGCACCCGGCGTTTTTGTTTATTTGGCGGATTCGTTGTGGCCGAAGCAGACGCAGTTGCGGCCGCTGGATTTGGCTTCGTAGAGCGCCTTGTCTGCGGTATCAAGCAGGTGCTTTCGTCCACCGGGCGATGCAGGGATAGTGGTGGCGACACCGCACGAGACTGTGAGGGAGCGCTCGTTGAAGGCGGTGTGCGTGTGCTCGAGGGGAGGAAGGCCGGCGACTTCGATTAGTACTCGGATGCGCTCGGCGATCTGGATCGCTGCGTTCTGCGTGGTGGAGGGGAGAAGGATCACGAACTCCTCGCCGCCGAAGCGAGCCGCGAAGTCATCCTTGATGCGGAGGCCTTCGAGGAGAAGATGGGCGATGCGTTTGAGAACCTGGTCGCCGTAGAGATGGCCGTAGGCATCGTTTACATGCTTGAAGTGATCGAGGTCGACGAGGATGAGTGAGAGCGGGGAGGATTGGGCGTAACTTTCGTGCCAGTATTGCTCGAAGCGCTGATTGAAGGAGTGGCGATTGGCGAGGCCGGTGAGGGCGTCGCTCTGGGCGATTTGTTGAAGCTGCTCGTTGGATCGATTGAGATCTTCGACGAGGACGTTGTCGTGAAGGTGATGAAGGTAGGCGAGCCGCTCGTCGCGATTGATGGTGTAGTTGGCGATGACGGTGATGGTGGCGGTACAGAGTATGAGAAAGAGACCAAAGATTCGCTGGTTGGTGTAGAGGAGGGTGTCGTTGCGGAGAAAGACGACATAGGCGAGGGTCATGATGGTGGTGATCGCTAATGCGTAGGGGAAACGCAAGCGCATGGAGATATTGGCGAAGAGAACGACGGCGAGAATGCCGAATGGAGCGTAGGCGGATGCTACCGGAGTGACGTTGCTCTCGATGAAGAGATGGGTGATGCCTGCGAGACAAGCGACGAAGGCGATGCTGGCCTCGCGGATAAGCCGCGGCGGATGAAAGAGCATGCTGATGTTGATTCCGAGAGCGAGCGGCGTGATGATTCCGGCCCGGATGAGGAGAGCTTGCCTGAATTGAGTGGGGGTACCGAGGTGGTCTGCGATGAGGAAGAGGTTGAAGAGAACGATTGCGACGAGTCCTTCGAGCCAGAGACGGGCGCAACGGCGGACGACGGTGTCGGATTCGAAACGATCCTCGAGCAGTGGCGGGAAGGTGAGCCATATAAAACCAAGGCCGGAGAAGCGGAGAATCTGCGCCCTAACGGTCTGTCGGAGAAGAACGGTCATCTTTAGATCTGCGGTGACGATACCGACCCCCGGGACAAACAGGAGTTTTGACGCTGAACCAGATGGGTTAGATGTCCATTAGATGGGTGGAGGCAATGGCAATGGCGGCGATGGCTGCGGTTTCTGCGCGGAGGATGCGGGGGCCAAGTGTGACTGGCTGCCATTGATGTTGGATGAAGAGAGCCATCTCTTCGGGAGTCCAACCGCCTTCGGGACCGATGGCGAGGGAAGTATCGGTCTCCTGATTTGAAGACTTTGCGTTGATCAAGGCGGCGGCGATGGTGGTGGCTTGCTCGGTCTCGCTGAGTAGGATGCGGGTGGGGCTTTGCTCTTGTTCGAGGGCTTGCTTGAGGGGGATGGGGTCGGCGATCTCGGGGATGGTGGTGCGACGAGACTGCTTGGAGGCTTCGAGGGCGATGCGGCGCCAGCGCTCGACTCGCTTGGAGGCTGATTGGGCGAGGTGTTTTTCGGTGCGGCGGGCGAGGATAGGGGTGATTCGGGCGATGCCTAGCTCGGTGGCTTTTTCGATGGCCCACTCCATGTGGTCGAACTTGAAGACGGCGAGGAGAAGATGGAGCGGGAGAGCGGTGTCGGACTCCAGTTCTTCGTGGAGGATGAAGCGGACTTCGGAGTCGGTGGCGACTGTGGTGATTTCGGCGCGGTGGAGGAAACCGTTGGCTACGATGTCATAGATCTGGCCGGGTTCTGCGCGGAGGACGCGGGCGAGATGGGTGGCCTGATCGCCGGTGAGGGTGGCGGTGGTCGGGGTCCAGAGATTAGCGATGAAGCGGCGGCGGGTCATTTTGCTGTTACTGGATGGTACCGGCTGCTACTCGTCTGTGGAGGTTCGGTTGGTGTCGTTGATGGCGACAGAGTGCTGGCCGGGATTGGGGATACTAATAGCGAGCGGGCCCTGGTGATAGAGATCGACGTTTAGCGTGGCCGACTTTCGGCTGTTCCATGTGGCCTGGGTGACGGGGAAGTGGAGCAGTACCATGCCCTCGGCGGATTGGCCCGGGGCGATGAGGGTTTCGCGGAGCAGAGGCGTGGAGGCCAGCTTTTCGAGCGGGGGAAAGGTGATGAAGAGGGCTGGTATCTCCTGCTTTTCGGCGGCACTGGTGTGTAACTCTTCGCCATCGGCGGTGACGAGGGTGGCGGTGAAGTCTTTGAGGAAGAGGGGAAGGTGGAGGCGATCCTCGATGCGTAGAGTGACGAGAACGTAGAGATCGTCCTGGGCGCGGTCACTGCCGACAAGAATGGAGTCCGATTTAAAGACGGTGTGGGCGGGGTAGACTGCCGTCCCGGTGATGGCTACATCGGCTGTCTTGTGCGGGGTGTAACGAATAACGAGCGCAAGGACAACTCCGAGAAGCACGAACGCGATAAGGACGGGCGCGAGGAGATTGCGGCGGGCGGGTTGGGCGAAGGTCAAATCTGGCACTGGCTTCAGAGTAGCAAATCAGGATTATATAGAGAAGATGTATTTGGCCTAAAGGATTTTCTTATAGTCGAGTCGATGATTGGCGGAAGTGGAGGCCGGCAGGCTTAGGGACACCTGCCGGCCTGTTGGTCAGGCGGCTGCCTGAACGTTTACATGGTCGGAGATGGCGGAGAGGATATCGTCCGCGTGCTCTTCTTCTTTGAGGATGGACTCCAGTATGGTGGCGTCGCCGGTTTCGCCGAGAATGTTGGCCCAGGTGCGGAGGGTTCCGTAGATGGCGATCTCGTGGTGCTCGACTTGCTGAGCTGCGCCGATGAGAGCGATGTTAAGGATGCTGGGGTCGGTGACGTCCTTGATGGTGTCGCTGGCTTCTGTGGTGAGGCCGTTGATGACTTTGCAGGTTTCGGTGGAGGCTTCGCCTGTGGATTTGCGGAGGAGAGACTCGACCTTGGCGACATGGCCGCGTGTCTCCTGAAGATGTGTCTTGAAAGCGGAGGTGAGATCAGGGTCGGTTGATTTCTCGATCATTTTGGGGAGAGCATCGGTGATCTTCTGCTCCATGTCAAGAGCTTTCTTCAGACTGGAGATATAGAGGGTACGCAGGTCTTCGATGTTGGCTGAGAAGAGCTTCATTTGTTGATTCTCCTTGGGGTTTTGGGCGCGAGTTTTCTGCGACGTCGAATGCGCCGGATTTGGAACGAACTAATTTTGGCTTGCGGTGAGAGCGGCAACACTTGCAGCCGGAGGACTCACGGTCGTGCTCTATCTAATGGGTTGGATGCAGTGATTGGGATTTGGGTGTGCTGGTTGCGCCTGAGATAAACAGCGGTGCTGAGCGGGTTGGCAAGAGGGAGGAATGCGCGGGGGCGGCGTATACTAAGCCGATAACATCGTACATATATAGCGGGGAAAAGAATGAGCTTAACTGGCAACGCAGATCATCAGAACACGAACGGCGCGGGCGCGAACGGCAATGGATACAAGGTGCCGACGGGACGGGCGGAGTGGATCGTTAAACGGAAGGCGGAGGCCGAACGGACGGGCGACTGGAACATGTCGCAGATGCATTTTGCACGCAAGGGTCTGATTACCGAGGAGATGGCCTTTGTTGCGCAGAAGGAGAAGATTTCGGCGGAGCTGGTGAGGAGCGAGATCGCCAAGGGAACGATGATTATCCCGGCGAACATCAACCATCCGGAGCTGGAGCCGATGGCGATTGGTGTGGAATCGCTGTGCAAGATCAATGCGAATATCGGGAACTCGGCGATCGTGTCGAATGTGGATGAGGAGCTGCGGAAGCTGCATACGGCTGTTCACTTTGGCGCGGATACTGTGATGGATCTTTCGACGGGTGGGGATATCCCGATGATTCGGGAGCAGATTTTGCGGCATAGCCCCGTGCCGATTGGAACCGTGCCGCTGTATGAGGCGCTTTCACGTGTGAAGCGGGTTGAGGATCTGAATATCGATCTTTATCTCGAAGTGATCGAAGAGCAGGCTCAGCAGGGTGTGGATTATTTTACGATTCACGCAGGTGTGCTAATACAGTATGTCCCGCTGGTGGCGAAGAGGATTACAGGGATTGTGAGCCGCGGCGGCGCGATTATGGCGCAGTGGATGACGGCGCATCATAAGCAGAATTTTTTGTATGAGAATTTCGACCGGATTACGAAGGTGATGGCGAAGTACGACGTGAGCTACTCGCTGGGCGATGGCCTGCGGCCGGGTAGTGTGGCCGATGCGAGTGATGAGGCTCAGTTTGCCGAGTTGAAGACGCTGGGTGAGCTGACTCGCGAGGCGTGGAAGAGCGATGTGCAGGTGATGATCGAAGGGCCGGGGCATGTGCCGATGGACAAGATCAAGGAGCAGGTGGATAAAGAGGTCGAGCTTTGTGATGGCGCTCCGTTCTACGTGCTTGGGCCTCTGGTAACGGATATCGCTCCCGGGTATGACCACATTACGTCGGCGATTGGCGCGGCGATGATCGGGTGGCATGGGGCGGCGATGCTTTGCTACGTCACTCCGAAGGAGCATCTAGGGCTGCCGAATGAGAAGGATGTAAAGGACGGGATTATCGCTTACAAGATTGCGGCTCATGCGGCCGATATTGCGCGGCATCGGCCCGGTGCGAGGGATCGAGATGATGCGATTTCACATGCCAGGTACACATTTGATTGGGACAAGCAGTTTGCGCTGTCGCTTGATCCTGAGACGGCCCGGGGAATGCATGATGAGACGCTGCCGGATGATTATTATAAGGAAGCGGCTTTCTGCAGCATGTGTGGACCCAAGTTCTGCAGCATGAACTGGTCGAGCAAGGTAGATGAGTTCAATGCGAAGGAGCATGGACTGAAGAAGCCAGATTTGACGCAGATTGTTACGGAGCAGATGGCGCTTCGAGGGTAGTGCAGGTAGCAAAAGAAGGCTGATTGCAGGGATTCGGCTTATATTTTTCCGCGGAGTGGAAGTTGTAACGCGGTGGGCCCTCCGGTTAGTTAGTTTTTCGATTTCGTAGATAGAGAGTTGTGGCGATTGTGAGACTAAATTTTCCGAGAGGCTTACCGTTACTAATATTCGCACTGAGACGCTTCGAGATGCAGGCGCTTTTGTCCGGTACTGGGACAAAATCTCAGCCCTGCGCGCAGAACTGGGTGTAGAAGACGATGTGCTGCTGGACCCGTTGCATTTTCTGACTGCGACAGATGACTCGCGCCGGTCGAGCTCGGTCGCCTGCTGGCATGGCGATAGGTTGATCGGCTTGATGTACACAACGGAGCACTACGTGCATGGGATACGGAGTGGCTATGCCATCGGGGGCGACTATTCCGGTCGCGGATTATTGCTTTGTCGTCCAGAGCATGAGGCTGAGGTTGTGAAGTCCTCGATAGAAGAGATGGTGGGGCATGGGATTCACTCAGTGCACCTGCGATTGTTACCACGGGATAATTCGAAGGCCGTCGTGATTGGAATGGATATGAGGTATCTGGACGCCCTCATTCCGGGTGACCGCATGGCGCTGCGCTCGAGCTTTGATGAATTTCTCAGCACGCTGGGGAGGCATACGCGACGAAATGTGCGTTATTACACAAGAAAGGCGAAGGCTGCGGGGATCGAGTTTGTACCGTGTCTGACGAAGGCAGAGTATGCTGCCGGCGTTGCCCGATTGAACGAGGGCACGTCGTTTCCTGCAGAACCGTTGTGGCTTGCACGCGACGAACGTTTGTTGGATCTGCATGAAGGGGGCCTGAGGTTTGGGTTGCGTGGCCCAAATGGCAAGGTGGTGGCGGAGCTATGCGGATTTACGCGGGGCACCCGTTTTCATATCATGAGGCAACTGAATGATGTGAATTTCGAGCGTTTGAGCCTGTCGACTGTACTGCGCGGATGCAGTGTGGAGCATCTGATTCAATTAGGGCACACAGAATTGCAATTTATGGGTGGGAGTTCGCTCATCTTTGGCCGATTTTGTGTTCCTCAGATGTACCGATCGGTTTTTGTTGATAAAAAGAAGGGTATTACCGCGGCGGCAAAACGGCTTGGCAGCAAGATGGTGAAGCTAACGGCGCTTATGGGGAGACCGGTGCCGGAGACCCTGAAGGTGATCTGCAATGGACATCTTGAGGAGTGGAGATTGGTCGAACGAACGGCTCTGGGGCCAGCGAGGATTGCGTTTCCGGAGCGCTCGGTTTATTAGGTCATTTTGACTGGGATAACTAAAAAGGGCCGCTACCTGGTTTGGTTTGCGGCCCTTTTGGCTAACGGTGAACTTAGTGACTGGCCGGACTCGCGGGGATGGCTGTGAGCTTGTTGCGAGGAAGGCGACGCGGACTTCGGTGGTTGTCTGGCGTTGGTTCCGGGCCGGGCGCGGTGAACCAATCGGGCTGAACAGCGCTGAAGTTGAAGGGCAGACCGGCGACGCGTCGAAGGATGCGTCTTGGTGCGGGCTGACAACAACATACCCCGGACGGCGCAAAGGCCGAGGTTTGTCTATAAGGTATCTTTTTCCTCTCTGTCGGAGCGCATAGCGAGAAGAGCCGGGGCGATGATCATGACAAGAAATACCATGGCAAGAACCAGATCGTGAACCATTGGGGAGATTCTCCTTGGGGGCGGCACCTGGCCGTCTCATGAGCAATGATCGTTCGATTGACTCAAAGAGAACATCCCACTTCGGCAGTGCTAAATGCACCTTAAGTGGTATGGATTTTGTGGTCCGCCCTACGCCACTACCCCTAGTCTGCGCATGTAGTCCGCGTCGATCTTCAACGACTGCATGGGAGGTACGGTGAAGGCTTCCTGTTCGACGAAGCAATGCTTTATGTTTCCGGCCTTCGCGGCTTCCTGGAAGATAGGACGATAATCGATTGAGCCCTGGCCTAACTCTGCGACCTCGGGACGATTGGTGCTTGTGGGGTCAGATCGTTTGAAGTCTTTTACGTGGAGCATGGAGATGCGCGTGGGATAGTTGCGAAGATACTCGATTGGGTCTCCGCCACCGACGATGACCCATCCGCAATCCAACTCCATGGTGACCTTGGAAGGATCGGTCAGGCGCATCAGCTCGACGTAAGGCACGACACCATCTTTCTTGTGAAATTCGTTGACGTGGTTGTGATAACCGAACTTCAATCCAGCTGCGTTTACTTTTTCTCCGAGCACGTTGAACTCATCGGCGTTCCATCGCCAGTCGTCGAGAGTGTAGGCGTCGGCCCGTTGTTGGGGACTCATATTTGCGAGGCGCGACGGATCTTTGAGTCTGGGAGAAGAACAGATGATGTAGCTGACACCGAGTTCTTTGTTGAAGGCAACGATCTGATCGAACTGCTTGTGCAGATCGTCCGAGGGGTAGTGCGCGCTGACCAGTTTTAGACCGGCGTTGTCCATGGCTTGTTTAATCTCGGCAGCGGAGTGGTTGTAATAGCCGGCGGCTTCGACCTCACGGTAACCTAAGGCGCCGATTTCTTTGAGTGTGCCAGCGTAGTCGGTGGGCAATAATTGCCTCACGGAATAGAGCTGAAGTGCCAGCGGCAACTTGAGAGTCTGTGCGTATGCCCTGGCAGTGTGAAGTAGCGATGAGCCGCAGACGAGTGAGGCTGAACTGGTTTTTAGAAAATCTCTGCGTGAATATTTCAAAGTAAGGACCCTCTTTCTTTCAATGACGAAACTACTGGAATCTAAGACTCTAGTTAGACGTTTCCTTGACGCATCTGCTCGGCCAGATAATCCGAGGCTCGCATGGCCAACGCTACAATCGTCATGGTTGGATTTTGCCATCCTGCACTTACGAAACTGCTTCCGTCGACGATGAATAGATTTTTTATATCGTGACTCTGGCTCCATTTACTCAGCACGCTGGTTTTGGGATTGTCGCCCATCCGGCAGGTGCCAAGTTCGTGAATACTGTAGCCTGGCGGATTCGGATCGTAGTTTTTGGAGAGAACTTCGAAGCCCGCTGCTTCTGCCAGTGCGATGCTGGTGTCTACTGCGTCGCGCGCCATGTTGAATTCGTTGTCTGTGTATTTTGCGTCGATGTGGAGCACTGGAATGTTCCACGCGTCGACTACGTTTTTGTCGATGCTTACGTGATTCTCGTAACGGGCCAATACCTCTCCCATAATGCCGGTGCCAAATCCGCTTCCGTTGTAGCTGTCCAGCTTGTTCTGTAGTTCTTCGCCGTATGCCGCGAAGTTGCGTGGATCCATAGGACCTATGCTGCTATGCACGTTGAGTGCGTAGCCACGGATAAAGTTTTTATCTTTGGTATTGATATTGCGAAAGCGGGGGATGAGTGCGCCGCCGCCGATTAATGCCGGTGTGGCTTTGCCGTCTCGCGCTTCGGGTACGGAGCAAACTATGCCTGGTCCGTAAACCTGATCGATTAAATAGTGGCCCATTACGCCGCTTGAATTCGCCAATTTTGAGTTCAGCAAGAGGCGTGTGCTCTCGAGAGTTCCGGCAGCCAGAACAACTACGCGCGCCTTCACCGACATCTCACGCCGCGAGAGACGATCGACAAAGTGGGCTTCGTTGATGAGGCCTGTCTTTTTGTCCACACTGAGTTCGCGCACCACTACATTCGGGATCGCTTTGAGTTTGCCGGTGGCGAAGGCGTCCGGCAGAACCAGGTTGATCGAGCTGGCCAATCCATCTACTCCAAGGGAACTGCGCGGTTTGCAGACCGGAATTTCCATACGCTTTCCTGCAGCGATGAATCGCTGCATACATTCCGACCAAGGGGAGTCGTCCGGAACGAAGTTGCCGTCCGGATATTGCGGCAGGCCGTCGGCGCGTCCTAGTACACGAAAGATCGCTTCTGTGCGCGAGTAGTAAGGGGCGAGGTCCGCCAAACTGATTGGCCAATCATCGCCGTATCCATCGTGGGATTTGGCCTTGAATTCAAAATCGCTGAGACGGAATGACTGCCGCGACCAGAAGAGAGAGCGGCCACCAAACAGCCGCACTCTTACCCAGTTGTAAGGATGTTGAGGATCGTAAGTGTAGGGAACTTCCTTTTCGTCTACCCATGTATTCGCATCGAACTCGTTGGATTGAAAGACGTGCGGCAGGATGCCCGGCTGTTTGAATCCACGAAAGGGCAGTGCATAGGCTGGTTTCACCTCTGTGTCCTTGTGAACGTCTGCGATTGGGCCCGCATTGAGCATGAGGCAGGAGATGCCTTTTTCGGTGAGAACTTTTGCGGCCATCCCACCAGAGTGGCCAGACCCAATGATTAAAACGTCAACCTTTTCTTCAGACATGGTTCCTCAGTGTTTGCTGCGCAATGATCGATTGCATCCTAGGAATGTTGTTTGGTTCGTGTGGGCCGATGGAGCGTGGAAGGCGCTTCTCGATGGAGATCCGGCTCGACCGGGAACCAATAGAGGCCTACATCGGGTGTTCGTTTTCCCGATGCTGTTGCTACTTCGCTCCAGGATTGCGAGTTGATTGTTGCAGTGCGGATATCGCTGTGCGCGACATTGATGAAATGCGCGTATGGCTCGGAGGGAGGGTGGTCCGTCATCCACGTCCTCAGCCAAGGGCGTAGCAGTTGATCTGCCTGTTGCTTGTCTACCGATGCAAAGGCTATGCCGAAATGTTGCTTGGCCTCCGCGTCGAGGCGATCCAGACCGGCTCGATACATCTGCTGGCGATCGGAGGGCGAGGTGCCGATGAGAAAATCAAGGAACTCGGGCGTTCCGGCGTCCGTCGCTCCAGGATACTTTTTTAGCGGCGGCATGAGAATTTCGCATAGCCGGCGTAAGGTTGCCATCTGCTGATCGGTGAAGAAATGAGCGTTAGTTTGCGCGACTGCGTCAGGGACGATCGGAGTCATTGGCAGCGGCTTCGCTTCCAGTAGCCCTCGCATCCACGGTAGTGGTCCCGGCGCAGTTGGCACCGGGGGCGGCGTTGAAGGTGCTATCGGAGTTGCTGACTGTTGGGCTAACAACGTGTTGGTGGTCGCCGATGCCGCTACTATCGCTTTTACAAAATCGCGCCGTCGCATGGTTGTGATCGCTCTCCTCCGGATGAGACTGGGACGACACCGGTAAGCTGCAACAGCCACGGCGGATCCAAGTTGCATGTTTTTGGGTTGGCTCGGACGTCCGAATTGCACCCGGTCAATGAGAGTAAGAGTCTCGAGGTGCAAATTGCAAGTTAAGGTTGTTTTGCCAGATGGAGTATGTGTGAGGGGGGCCTCTTCTCGACCTACATTTAGAAAATTTATGTTTTCGCTTTCCATCGTTGCGGGCTCGCTCTAATGTTGTTGCTAACCGAAAGCAGGGTTGAGCTGTCTGATGTGTTGTATACCCCGTTGCTAGTTTGTTGATTCATCAGGAAGGCCCGTCCGCGTCGAATACGGACAATACCTGAGCTAGACCTACGCTCGTGCCGCATGTGTATTGCTACCGCCGTTACAAATAGGAGCGCTATGCAGACCCTGCTTCAGAATCTTCGCTTCAGCCTGCGTATGTTGTGGAAGAGTCCCGGCCTTACCCTCACGATTTTAGTTACGCTTGCGCTTGGTATCGGGGCCAATACAGCGATCTTCACGGTGGACTATGCAACCTTGCTTGCGCCGTTGCCATACCCGGAACCCAATCAGCTCGTAATGGTGTGGTCGAAGATTCAGACGTTTCACAATGGGGTTTCGGCGGGAGACTTTACTGACTGGAAGGAACAAAGCACAACCTTCCAAGACATGAATGCCTGGACCGGTGGTGCGTTCAATATTGCGACGAAAGATGAGCCCGAATTTGTTCAGGGCACTCGGGCTACGCCGGGCTTCTATAAGATGACGGGTGATCCTTTCCTTCTTGGCCGCAACTTTCTGCCTGAGGAAGGAGTGCTGGGCAAGGAACACGTCGTTATTCTGACGCACAAACTTTGGGTCAAGCTAGGAAGTAATACCAAGATAATCGGCACGTCTCTGCGTATGGATGGCGAACCTTACACGGTGGTGGGTGTGTTGGCGCAGGGTATGGCGGATCGCGGCCAGGGACAACTCGTAGTTCCTCTGGTGTTCAAGCCTGAGCAACTGAATCACGATTTTCATTGGCTGCTGGTTATGGGCAGGTTGAAGCCAGGCGTGACCATTAAACAGGCGCAGGCGGATATGGATGCCGTGACGTCGCATATCGCGACGGCTTATCCGAAGAGCAACAAGGGGTGGGGATCCTTTGTAGAGCCGCTCAAAAATGATTTCCTGCCAAGCGAGAGAATACTTACGCTATGGCTTCTGTTGGGTGCGGTGGCGTTTGTTTTGCTGATCGCATGCGTCAACGTTGCCAATTTGCTGCTTGCCAAGAGCATGACTCGTCAGAAAGAGGTGGCGATAAGGAGTGCGCTGGGTGCGACTCCAAAGACGATCTTTGCTCAGCTCATGACGGAGAGTCTGCTGCTGGCAGTAGTGGGTGGATTGCTGGGCATAGGCGTGGGCTATGCGATGCTTCGTGGGCTGGTGGCTGTGATGCCCGAGAATACTCTGCCGATTGAGGCCGACTTGCGCCTCAACATTCCGATTTTGATCTTCACCCTGGTGGCTACTACGCTTGCTGGGCTGCTCTTCGGGTGTGTGCCGGCATGGTATGCTTCGCGCGTCGATCCCGGAGAAACTCTCAAAGAGGGTGGTCGTACGGGTACCGGTATTGGCCGGCAACGGGTACGTCGTGCGCTTGTGGCAGGCGAGTTTGCGCTCGCGTTGGCGCTGCTGACTGGGGCCGGGCTTGCGATTCATAGCTTTGTTAATCTCACGCGCGTTGATCTTGGCGTTCGCACGGACCACATACTCACGTTCGGTCTTCCCGTTCCAGATTCCCGCGCCAAGGACACGCAGCCGATCGTCGCCTACTATCGTCAGATTCTGGCGAGCATTCAATCGGTTCCCGGCGTCTCTCACGTTGCGGCGATGACTGGGATGCCCCTTTATGGCGCTGGCTTTGGGATGCCCTTTACCATTGCAGGTCAGCCTGCATTCAACGATCCCTCGCAGCGGCCTGGCGCAGGGTTTGGTATGGTTACGCCGGACTTTTTTCAGACCTTCGGGATACGTCTTGTCAGGGGGCGCTTTTTTAGCGATCAGGATGATGCTGCGAGCGTGAAGGTCGCGGTCGTGAATGAGGAATTTGTTAAGCGTTATTTGAAGGGTAAAGATCCGCTTCAGCAGCGTGTTGTCGTGGAGCAGTTGATTCCAGGAGTTACCAAACTTGGGCCGCCGGTCGAATGGCAGATCGTCGGTGTTTATCATACTGTTCGCAGTCGGGGTCTTCGCGAAGATAATCCCGAGATCTACATACCGTTCTGGCAGATTCCGTGGCCCAGCGCCGCAATCGCGGTACGCACTGCGGAAGACCCAACGGCGATGACAAAGAGCATTGCTGCGGCGGTACATCATGTTGACCCGCAGATTGCTCTGGCAACGCCTCAAACGATGGATCAGGTTCGCGACCAGGTGCTGGCTAACGATCGGTTTACCGTGATCCTCTTCGCCAGCTTCGCAGCGGTAGCGCTCTTGCTTGCGGCTATCGGAATCTATGGTGTGATGGCCTTCTCAGTGGCACAGCGCTCGCATGAGATTGCTCTGCGAATGGCGCTCGGCTCTACTCGCAATCGCATGGTTGGCCACGTTGTAAAAGAAGGCTTCATGCTTGCAGGCATCGGCTTAGGTATCGGTCTGGTTGGAGCCTATTTTGTGGGGCGGGCTATGCGCACCATGTTGTTCGGTATTGGTGCGATCGATTACTCGGCGTTTGTTACGGTGGGAGTGGTTCTTTTGTTTGCCGCTCTGTTGGCCTGCTATCTCCCGGCTCGGCGCGCCGCATCGGCAAACCCGATGGACGCGCTTCGCGGAGAGTGAACGTTACTTCGTTTGCAGTTCGAGCACTTGTATTGAATAAGGCGGCACAGAATGGCTGAATTGCTTGCCTGTGTTCTTTAGCGTCGTTTGAACCGGAACGATTCGTGTGGGCGCTGAGATCGTGTTCGTCTGCGCCAAGGTAGCACCTGTTAAGGTCACGAGCGTACCTGTGTTCGCAATGTTGTTGGCACCCGACAGTTCAATTTCGACGGGTTGTGCGACAGACGATGCATTGACGAGCTTGAGGTACGTCGCGCCCTTTGCGGGATCGCGTGTAACTGAGTAGAAGAAACGCTCGGGAGAGCCCGTGCTGGAAGAGGTGGGAACCTCTGTGCCGAGATACTTCGCGAACATCACCTGGGCGTAGTAGCCAGGCGATCCGTAGCTTGACATGGTGTCGTATCCGATCAGATCGGACTCCCACTGCATGCCGCCTGGGTTTACGTTGACGAACAGGGGCGCATAGGAGGCCATGACGATGAGGTCGCTGTTTCGCTCCATGCCTGTCATCCATGCGGCATCTCCAAGCGCGGCTCCCATGTTTGTGGTTGGAGCGCCTTCACGAGTCGCCCATTCGCCTACGAATATCTTTGGGCCATTTCGATCTGCGTTGTCATAGTGCTTCACGTCGGCGAAGAACTCGTCTGCTCGCTTGTAGTAGTGATCGTCAAGAACATCGGGCTTCGTCCGCTTGAGAGGCGCGGTTGCGATCAGCTGCAGCTGCGGATACTTGGCTTTGATCGCTTTGTAGAACTGTGCGTAACGGCCTTCGTAGCTGCCGGAGCGATCGAACCAGTCTTCGTTGCCGATCTCGACATACTTGATTGGAAATGGTGCTGGATGCCCCAGCTTTGCGCGCACGGCGCCCCATTTTGTCGATGTGTCGCCGGTTGCGAATTCGATCTCGTCCAGCGCGTCCTGAACAAACGGGGTCAATGCTGGTCCGGAATTGATGTGGTCGCCCTTCAATGAGTAGCCTGCATAGACTGCGAGCACCGTCTGGATGTTCAGATCCTCGGTCCACTCGAGGAACTCCAGCAAGCCCATTCCGTCCGATGACTGATAGTTCCAGGGGCTGCGGTGTGTGGGGCGGTCAACGAGTGGGCCGATGGTGTTCTTCCAGTCGAATCTTTCGTCGACCTGATCGCCTTCGAGATAGTTGCCGCCTGGTAGTCGCAAGAACGTAGGATGCATCGCTGCCATCATCTCCATGAGGTCAGAACGATTTCCGTTCTCGCGGTTCTTGTAGGTGGGCGGGAAGAGGGATACGAGATCGATCCAGACCTTGCCGGTGTTTCCTACTGTAAGGAGAAGATGGTTTTGAGCTGAGGGTTCGATCTTTCCGGTCGTCAGGGTAAAGTTGTATTGCTTCCAGTCTTTCGACAGCGTTGGTGTGGTTGCTGTGGCCAGGGATTTTCCTGTGTTGTCGTCGATCAGTTCGGCGGTCAAAGGTCCCATGTCTGCGGAATCGGCTTTGGCGTATAGCGAACCTTTGTAGGTTGTGTTCGGGCGGAGAGCCATTCCCCAGTAGCCTTCGTTTCGTACACCTGCACGATCGGCTGAATCTGCCTGCTTTACATCGATTGCGAGGCTGTGCTGTAAGGCATCGCTGGGGCCTTCGGCTTGGTCGACTGACATGGATGCGATGGAATTTCCCATGTGCTCGATGTTCCAGTGAGCGACTCCGCCAAAGCCGTGATCCTGAAACGTGCGGTTGCGCACCATCTCGGCGTATAGACCGCCGTCGTAGGAGTAATTGATCTCCTCGGTCATCAGTCCGTAGAGTGTGGGGCTTACGGCATGCACCGGCTTATCCAACTGGATGTTGAGCGTGACTGGAGCCGCCGACTGTGCGACGGAAACTCCAGTGAGTCCGGGGATTGTTGCTGTCAGCAGCGCGATTTTCGTAATCGTTTGCCAGACGGTTGGAGTCTCATTCTTCACAGTTGCTGACGCGACGCTCATAATTAACTCTCCAAAATATTTAGTGCTGCAGACGTTGGAAAACGCTTTCTTGTTGGAAGGGGAATTTCGTGAGAACAGGGTATACATCGGACTTATTTCAGGACTAAAAGCTTCAACGCAATATAGCAGGATTGCATCAGAGCTTTCCATTCCGAAATATTTTCATTAAGCAAAGTCTTATGGTTGAGGCTTCGTAGATGTGGGTTCGTCGATTTTGAGAATCTGATCGGCGTGAACATTCTCAAGTGTCTGGATGATTCCACTCGGCCATTGAATCCTCACGGATTTAGCGACGCTTTCGGTGCCAAGACCGAAGTGAGCGCGTTTGTCGCTGGAAGATAGATAGCTGCCCGCGGTTGTGACGGTGGCAATCTGTGAGCCGGATGCGGTAGTGACCTTGATTTCGGCGCCTATGCCGTCGCGGTTACTGCGATGGCCTACGAGGGAGATTGTGAGCCAGTGGTTGTCGGTCGCTGTCTCGTTGTGCAGAACATAGGCGGGCCCGTCGTTGGTAGTGACGACTGCATCGATGCGGCCATCGTTGTCGATATCGCCGATGGCCATGCCTCGTGCTGCCCACGCCTGATGGAAGATTTCTCCTGACTGTGCAGAGACATCCACAAAGCCTTTCCCGGTGTTGCGGGCGAGGAGCATCGGTTCTTTGTAGTGGAGCTGAGGGTAGTTGAGTTCGATGGTATCGAGATCGTGACCTTGAGCTATGAGGAGGTCTTTGCGACCGTCGTTATCGTAGTCGAGGAAGCGGATGCCCCAGCCGGAGTGAAGGAGGGTCATGCCGCCGATACCACTGATGTAGCTGTCGTACGAAAAACTGGAATCACCGCTGTTGTGGTAGAGCGCGTACTTCTGGTTGGCGAGATTTGTGATGACGAGATCGGGTAGACCGTCGTTGTCATAGTCTTGAAAATCGACGCCCATGCCGGCGTAGGTGCGGCCGTCGCCGTCAACAGCGATCTCCGACTGCAGGCCGACCTCTTCGAAGGTGCCGTCGCCCTTGTTGCGATAGAGAAACTCGAGCATGGAGTCATTGGCCATGACGATGTCTATTTTGCCGTCGCGATCGAAGTCGGCGATGGCGATACCGAGCCCTTTGCCAGGTTTGTTTAGTCCGGTTTTAGTGGTGATGTCAGTGAAGTGACCGTTGCCGTCGTTGTGGTAGACGAGAGGAGAGATGGCGGGGAAGATATCAGGATGGCAGTAGGAGCGGTAGCCTTCGCGGTGTTCTCCGCACCAGACGTCATCGAAGTCCCACTGGAGATATCGAAGAACGACAAGATCGAGGAGGCCATCGTTGTCGAGATCAACCCACGCTGCGGAGGTGGACCAACCTGCACCGCCTGTGCCGGATTTCTCAGTTACATCGGTGAAGGTTCCGTTGCCGTTGTTGTGATAGAGCCGGTTGCCACCGTAGGCAGTGACGTAGAGATCTTCGTATCCGTCGTTGTCATAGTCGGCCACGGCGACTCCCATGCCATAGCCGATCCCCTGAAGACCAGCCTTCTCGGTTACGTCTTCGAAGGTGCCATCTTTCTTCTGATGAAAGAGACGGTTCCAGAACTTGGGGTCAGTCTTTTGAGGGATGGCTCCTTTGGCCATGGGATCGGTGAGAGGAGCTCCATTGACGAAAAAGATGTCGAGCCGTCCATCGTTGTCGTAGTCAAAGAGTGCAACGCCGGAGCCCATGGTTTCAGGAAGATATTTTTTTGCCGTGTGCGAGGCCTGACCGGTGAATGCGACGTGACTTTTGGTTGTGATGTCGACAAAATTGCCCGGGGTAGAGGCTGTCGGTGGCAGGGCAGGGGAGCCAGTCGACTTTGCATTTGCCGGGAGTGGGGCTTGTGCAACAGCGGGGTTGCCAGATGTCATCAAGGAAAGGCTGAGCAAACTGATGGTGACAAGGCGAGCAAAAGACAGATGAGAGATTTTATTTGCCATAACAACAGCCCATCCTAAAAACGGTCCAGAGATTGAGGGTAGCGAACGGAGGTGAAGAGTGAGCGGATCAAACGCTGAAGAGTGGTTCGCAGTGTTTGATGGAGCGTGCGTTTGCCCTCGACAACTGTGCGATCTGGCCCGTCTCGTTGATGGTAAATTTCTCCTTTTGCGCTACTGGGTCAGTGTACCTGACCATAACTGCGGTGATGTCGCCCGGCCCGAAGTGAAGGTGAGGATCATGTATCTCAATATTGCCGGGGTTCCCCCGCAGTGAGGTAGTATCTTCGATGTGCCGGGCAAATGAACGTCCACGCTGAAAGATCAACAAATGAAGTTTTTCCCGAAAAATGCAGGACCCTGGCTCCTGTCCAGAAGTTTGAAACGACTGGTGGCGCTTCTGGGGTTGTGGACCTGCATTGTGCCATGGGGTTTGACACAGATATCGGCTGGGGTTCCGAACGAAACTCAGTTCTCGTCGGTGAAGCATGGCTTAGACGATGCGAAGCAACTCATTGCGGCCGGTGAGTTCAGGCAAGCGGAAGCGCTTTTGCATGCGTATCTTGGTGCGGATGAGCAGTCTGGGTCGGGACGGTTTCTGTTGGCCTACGTTCTGCTTCGTCTCAATGAACCTAAGGAATCTTTGGCGGAGTACACTCACGCGGCGCAACTACAGAGGCCTTTAGCGGAAGATCTAAAGAATGTGGCACTGGATTATGTGCTTCTCGAAGACTATGAAGACGCTGAAAAGTGGATGAAGCGTTCTGTGGAGATGAACGAAAAGGATCCGGATGCCTGGTATGGACTGGGTCGCATCTTTTACACGAAACAACGGTTTCAGGATGCGGTGAACTGTTTTGAAAAGACCCTGGCACTGGATCCGATGAGCGTTAAGGCCGAAGATAACCTTGGCCTCGCATATGAAGGACTTAATCGCACGGAAGATGCAATTAAGTCATACCGGGCGGCGCTGGCGTTGGAACAGAGTTCCAAGGAATCCAGTAGCGAACAGCCGATGCTGAATCTGGCGATCATTCTTATCCATCATGGGCGTACTGACGAGGCCTTACCTCTGTTGATAAAAGCGGCGTCAATTGCGCCGCAAGACCCCAAGATCCGAGAGCAGCTGGGTCACCTCTATCTGCAGCAGGGAAGATTAGATGAGGCGCAGCAGGAATTCGAGGAGACGGTTGCTCTCTCTCCGGATAGCTCTGCGTTCCACTTTCTTCTGGGACAGGTTTATCGTCGTCAGGGAATGAATGAAAAAGCGAAAACAGAATTTACCCGCGCTGCTGAACTCAATGGCTCCCATTCGACGAAGGACAAAGATTAGGGAGCGCTCGCACGAGCCGACGCGACGGCAGATCACGCGTCCGAGGCTAGTTGGTGGGCAATTATCGTAGAGATCGGTAAACGATTGCCTATAAGCGAGCAATTTGCTGATGTAATCCACGGACGCTTCATGGAAGCTGCGATCTTAAACGTGATCCCCTTAGAACCCTTGAAATTCGGGTTGATAAAGAAATCAATCATTTGGTGGAGAAAAACGCTTGACAATTTTAACTATGGTTCAGTACGCTTCAGGGCGATCAAGAAATAAGTAAATTTGTAAATTCTGAGAAAACGATTTCTCGGCAAGAGGATGAAATCGGATATCGAGCGGTAATTTTTTAGGGAGCCCAATGAGAAAGCTTGTAGGACTAGGCCAGCTTGTCTGTTTGTTAGTGATTGTGTTGTTTTCCTTTGCTGCAGTTTCCTCTGCGCAGTCGACCCGTGGAGAACTTGCCGGAAGTATCACAGATGCTTCGGGAGCTTTGATTCCGGGTGCACGTATCGTAGCTGTGAACAGCGACACCAAGGCTAAGAGTGAGACGACCTCAACATCTTCCGGTGCATATCACTTTACGGAACTCTCGATTGGACGCTATTCCGTCAGCGTTACGGCCCCCGGCTTTTCTGTTGCGGTCAACAATGGTGTGCAGGTGACCGTTAACAGCACATCCTCACTCAACGTGATCCTCAAGGCGGGGGCTGTGACCGAGTCGGTTACCGTGGACGCCAGTGGCGCGAGAATCGAGACGGAATCGTCTGATGTTGGCGGAACAATTTCGGCAAAACAGATCACCGAATTGCCGCTGGCGATTGCGGGTGGTGTCAGTGCGCTTCGTTCTCCTGAAAATTTTGCCTTTCTTGTGCCGGGTACGACGGGGCCAGGCGCTGGCGGTCCCCAAGGACTTAATGGTAACGGTGTCTTCTTCGCCAAATTGGGAGGTGGTCAGAGCTTCGGCGCGGAAGTCTTATTGGACGGCGCCAGTGTTACCAGAAGCGAGAACGGTTCATCCTTTGACGAGACCTCACCCTCGGTTGAATCCCTGCAGGAGTTCAAGGTAACAACAGCAACCCCCACTGCTGAGTGGGGCCGGACGACCGGAGGAACGGAGAGCTTCGTCACCAAAGGTGGAACTAATCAGTTTCACGGAACCGTCTTTGACTTCTTCATCAACGATGCGCTCAATTCCAATGGATGGTTCGAGCATGGTCTTAGAAATCAATGCGCTCGCCACTGATACAAATTGCCTCAAGACACTTACAAGACGGCAGTGAACAGGAAAAATGATTTCGGTGGATCCGTCGGCGGTCCTCTACGTATTCCATATCTTTATAACGGAACAGATCACACATTTTTCTTCTTCTCGTGGGAACAATTCAAACAGAAGCTGAGCGCAGTCACCCAGGCAACCGTGCCTACCGCTAGTGGAGGCACAACAGGGCTGGGAGAGCGTGGCGGAGACTTCTCGGCTGTGCTGGGTGGGCCGACGTCTGTCATCAATCCATGTACCGGACAGCCCGTTTTGCAGAATCAGATCTTCGATCCAGACACGACTTCAAGCGCGGTCACGGCAACGAACCCTAACGGTGTCCCCTGCCGTCAGCCCTTTGCCGGCAACATAATTCCGCAAGGCAGATTTAGTCCGGCGACTCAGAAGCTAATTGCGGCATTGCCCGCTCCAAATCAGGCATCCACGCCGAACGCTCCCTATGGTTTCTTCAATAACTACTCGAATAGAAGTTCATTTCCTGTCCTGAACACGACTGAGACGATCCGCATCGATCAGACCATCTCGGAGAAGAGCAAGCTCTGGGCCTCCTATAGCGTTCGCGATAACAACAGAAGCGGAGTAGACAACCTTCCAAAGCCATTGAGTGGGATGGTGCCACAGGACTTCAACACGCACTACACCCGCGCGGGTTGGGACTATACCTTTACGCCGAACCTGCTAAACCATATCAACCTGGGGTACAACCGTACCAACAGTCTGAACTATGCACAAACCATCGGCGGGCCGAACTATGCTTCCGAGGCAGGAATTGGAAATATCGTTGCGAATGCCTTTCCTGTCATCAACTTTGATGGGCTCGACAAGTTTCACAACTTACGGTAACGGGCAGAACGGCGACAACATCGATAATGGCATTCGTGCTAACGACAGCGTAAGCTGGCAGAAAGGTCGTCATAGCTTCAAGTTCGGTATCGATTTCCGTTATCAGCAATATTCAACCCTTCAGAAATCGGTTCCTACGATCAACTTCCTTCGCAGCCAGACCGATGTAGGACGACTTCCAAACACTCCACAATTCCAAAGCGGTAACAGCTTTGCCAGCTTCTTGCTCGGTCAGGTGGATAACAGTGCTCAAACCGCTTATATTCACTCGCCCCGTTGGAATTCACACTTCATCGGCGGATTCGTTCAAGACGATTTCAAGGCGACCCAGAATCTTACGCTAAACCTTGGCCTTCGCTATGACGTGGATTCGCCACGGCATGAGGCGGAAAACAATACATCGAACTTTAGCCTTACAGCGGCTGACCCACATGCGAATAATCTTCCTGGAGCGCTTGTCTTCGGCAAGACATGCAACTGCAATAGTGCCTGGGCAGACACTTACTTCAAAGATATTGCCCCACGCGTAGGGTTTGCCTACGTGCTCCCGGGGACAAGCGGAAAGGCCGTACTGCGCGGTGGAGGCGCCCTGCTGTTTGGTCCACTGCAATACGCCGACTTCGGCTCATCCATGACAGTTGGATACACCGTACCTGTTAGTACCGGCTCGCCCGACGAATTTACCCCAGCCTTCAAACTCGATAGTGGCTTCCCACAGGCATTTCCGACAGCCCCTAATCTGGATCCAGGCCAGCTCGATAACGGTACATTCCCTGCAGTGGGGGGTGCATTTATTAGTAAAGATATGGGTCGACCGGCCATGACAACCAACTGGAGCTTGCAGTTGCAGGATGAGTTGGCTCAGGATCTTATTCTGACGGTCGGCTACGTAGGCCAAACGGCTCAGAATCTGCGCTCAGCACTGCAAAATATCAATAATATCCCGCTCAGCGCGTTCTCCTACGGCGATCACCTGACGCAAGATACCGTCTCTGCAACACATCCGGCGGATGGTATAAGTGCGCCTTACCCGACGTTCAATCAACAGCTCTACCGGGCACTCCGACCATTTCCGCAGTACGACTACATCGCAACCGACTGCTGCCTACAAAACGTAGGACATTCTTCCTACAATGCCATGGTCGTTTCGTTGAATCGGCGATTCCGTCAGGGATTCAATCTCCAAACGTCCTACACGTGGTCCAAGAATCTGACTGATGCCGATTCTGCTCTTCCGAATTTAGCGCCGGGCGCTCTACAGCAAGATCAGAATGTCTACGACCATAGACTTGGAGAAGTCTGTCAGCATTTCAAATATTCCTCAGACCTTTGTGGTAAGTTACCTTTACGAACTTCCATTCGGACGAGGTCGTAGATGGCTCAGTCAAAATAGAGCGCTTGATTACGTGGTTGGCGGTTGGCAGATAGGTGGTATCCATCGTTACCAGAGCGGTCAGCCTGTATCGTTCGGGTGCGCAACAGGAATACCTGGCTACGAGAACTGCATTCGCTTTTCGAGAGGCGGTGCGACCAATATCTCGAGCGGAAAAGATAAGCTGCATTCCAGTAGCTTCAACGGACAGTCATGGTTCAATCCTGCTTACCGGCCGGCCGGAACGAATAGCGGAGCAGACCCGGGCGTAACGTTGGAGTCAGGCTGGTTTTGTTGACAACAATCGTTACTTCCGCAACGGACGGCGCATTCACTCTTGGTCAGGGAGTCGACCGAGTCACCTCAAATGTAACCAGTCCAGCGTATCTATCGGAAGATTTCAGCCTGATCAAGAAGATTCCGATTACTGAGCGCGTTCGCTTTGAGTTGAAGGCGGAAGCAATCGATGCTTTCAATCGCCACAATTTCAATATCCCTGATCTGGTGCCAAGCGATCCTAGCTTCGGAATTCCGCAGATTGGATCGGTCGATTTGGGGCCGCGTGTCATCCAGCTTACCGGGCGTGTCAGCTTCTAGCGCTATAGGAAAGAACCGGGAGTAATTGCTCTCGGTTCTTTTCCCTCGCGTTTCCGGTAGGGATTCAATTGCAGAAACCAATTATCAAATAATAAAAATGTTGCCTCCTGAGAGCCATAATTACTTTTGGCTCTCATTTTTCTTTCACAGAGAAGATATTGGCAGACGATCCTAGATCGTCCTAAGAATTTGCGCTGATAAAATTAAATAGCGAATAACGAACCATTTATGGGGCCGGTAGCATATGTTAGTAGCCGAAATCTTTCTTCTGTCGATGCTGGCTGCTCCACCGCAGGCTTCGGTTACTGCCCAAGAACAAAGTGCGATTGACCAAGCAAATAAGCTGCTCGAAAGTGGCAACCTGAACGAATCGCGCGAACTCTTTGAGCACGTCCTCGATACTAGCCCTGATAACGCTGCGGCCCTGGCTGGGGAGGTTCAGGTAAGCGAACATTTGGCTCTGAATGCACGGGCATCAGGACACAGTGAGGAGGCTCTCGCTGATTTGTTGCGCGCTCAAAAGTTTGCATCCGAAAATGCACGATTGCTTTTCGATCTTGGGGTGCTCGAGGACGAAATGCAACTCTATCTGGATGCGGATAAAACCCTCGCACACCTTGAGAGTCTCAAGCCGGAAGACCCCAATGTTCTTTATGCAGTGGCCCGCGTCAAGCTTGATCTTGGACAGCTAGCATCCGCAGAAGAAAAGATGAGAGCTTACTTGAAGATTCGGCCGGACGATGCTTCAGCCCACTTTGGACTGGGCCGAATCTATCAGCAGGGACTTCAATTAGAGAAGGCGCGAGCAGAGTTCGAACGTTCAATCGAACTTCAGCCGCGTCAGACTGAAGCTTATTTTCAACTTGGAGACGTAGAAGTTGAACAAAAAGATTACCAGGATGCTGTGACAAACTTTGGCAAGACGCTTCAAGGCAATCCAAAACATGGGGGAGCACTCGCAGGCACCGGGATCGCATACTACAGGCAAAAGCAATACGACAAGGCCGCACAGTTTCTTGAAGAGGCTATAGATGTTGCGCCCGACTATCAGCCCGGGCACTACTACCTTGGACTTACCCTTGCTCGTCTTGGCAAGAAAGAAGAGTCTCAACGCGAGCTCGCAATTGCGACTAGCTTGGCTGAGAAGGATAACAAGAAAGAATCAAATCGCCTTCGGCTAGCTACGCCTGATGCTAAGCCCTGACATATTTCGTTAACCCGTCTGGAAGGCACGAACTTATATTTTTATGAAAATTATTAGCGGTAATTGTAAGCGCATTAACTTGGCTGGTGCGCTCTTGGTAATCACCAGCACCTTGTTTCTAGGAGCGCAAAGTAAGCCTGCACAAGATGAAGCACAGGTGATGAACTTGATGCGGCTGGGCAGCGATGCAATGCATCAAGGTAAGACTTCTGATGCGGAGGATTACTTCAAGCAGGTTATCGTAATTGCGCCACAACTGGCGGATGCTTATCTGGGACTTGGTCTGACACAACTGCGCGAAAATAAGGCTATTGATGCCGAAGCATCGCTGGGAAAAGCGATTGAGCTGAACCCAAAGTTGCTTGGTGCACATATGTTTTTCGGAATAGCTGACTATCAGCTGGCCAGGTTTGATGAGGCTAATAAAGCTCTACGGGAGGAGATCGCCCTTCAGCCAGAAAATACTGAAGCACTGACGTGGCTGGGTATAGTTGAACTTGGGTCTGGACGTCCTGACCTGGCGGCGGCTCCTCTAGATCGGGCGGCAACACTTAGACCGAAGGATCCAAATATTCTTTACTATCGCGGACGCGCGCATACGCTTATTGCCGAGCAGACTTATCAGGCGCTCTATCGCCTTGACCCTGATTCTTGGTATGTTCATCGCGCGTTGGGGGAAAGCCTGTCGGCGTCTGGGCAACCGGAAAAGGCCATTGTGGAGTACGAAGCGGCAATTCGGAAGCAGCCTAATAATCCGGATTTGTATGAGTCTTTGGGCGACGAAGATCAAAAGATGAGCCGCTTTGAAGCGGCAACCAAAGCTTATCAAGAAGAACTAAAGCTAAGCCCCGAAAATGGGATTGCACTCTATAACATGGGGAAGATTGAAGTTGAAACAGGGGACCCTGCAGCTGGTGTGGGTCTGCTTCATCGGGCTGTCGACGTGCGTGCAAGTGCTGCGCCTACCTACTTCTATCTTGGATTGGGTCTATCCAAGCTTGGGAAGAATCAGGAAGCTGGAGACTGGCTCGAGAAGTCGTTGGCGGCGAAGCCCTCAGACTTTATTAGGCAAAGTGCATACTACGAGCTGGTTCGCGTGTACCAGAAACTGAATCGTAAAGAGGACTCGCAACGTGCTCTGGAAGAGTTGCAGAGGCTAAAGGCAGAGGCTGCTAAAAGTATTTCAAATCGTCAGTAAATCTTGGCTTACGCCTCTTCATTCAGACTTGTTTGGCCTTGCGCAGATTCGTCATGGCACCTCGAGGGAAGTCCGTAGACTCTCTAGCGACCAGATCAGTCCGAATGTCGTACTCGCGTTTCTGAGAGGAATGTTTCGACTCCTCTACATGGGAACGTAATGCAGCGAAGGCTGCGTGAGCCAGTTCAAACCGTGACATTTGAATCGTGGTGAGGGGCGGAATCGTAACCGCAGCGATATGAATGTCATCGAAACCAATGACCGAGAAATCGTCCGGAACGCGCAGGCCAGCACGATAGAGTCCATGCAAGACGCCAATCGCAGTCATATCGTTGGAACACATGACTGCTGTCGGCATTGGCTTGGCTTTCAAAAGCTGTTGCATTGCTGCTATGCCACCTTCTAGTGTGTGGTCGCCTTCGACGATCCACTTTGGAGTTGGAGTGATGCCACACTCGTTTAATGAGGATGAGAAAGCCGCTAAACGCGATTGGGCAGAGTGCAGCTTTATCGGTCCCGTGACGAAGGCGATTTTTCTGTGCCCCATGGCGACCAAATGCTGCACGCCTTGCCGTATGCCGTGTTGATAGTCTACCTTCAGCAGGCTTATACCAGTGCCTTCAGGTGCGACGTCTATAAATACCATCGGAATTTTGCGCTTTGCGAGCTGATCAAGAAGCGGTTCTTCGATTCCGAATGTCATGACTGCTACGCCATCTACTTTGCGTTCCAGCATTCGCCGGATACAGTGCGACATGCGCTTAGGGTCGTAGTTGGTTGAACTCACTAGAATTTCGTAGCCATGTTCAACCGCGATGTCTTCAAATCCCTGAATTAATTCAGGGAAGAAAGGGTTGGTGATATCAGAGACAATCAAGCCAAACAGACGGCTACGGCCGGAACCCAGCGCGCGTGCTTGAGTGTTGGGGAAGTAATCCAGCTCATCGATGACCTCTCGCACACGCTTGGCCATCTTCGGATTTACCGTTGATACGTGGTTGATGGTACGGGAGACAGTAGCTATCGAAACCTTGGCAAGACGAGCGATGGTGCGCATATCCATGCGCTCCGATATCTTCTCCTCTCTGTTTTTCGACGACTTTGATTTTTTGTCGGCCATTTGATGTATTCCCGAAATTGCGCTTTCAGAATAACCAATTGTTTCGTTGACGTAATTGGAAACAGATGAAAAGGATGTTCCGTTCAGCGGTTGTAATAATAGCCCGATGCTGTAAGGCGGACGACCCTACAGCTGCCATCTCGTCATGGTAGAGTTCTACTGCTCGAGAGCAGCGTGCGGCCATCCTCCGGTCCAATCGATAGTAGAGAGTTGCATCGAAGGCTTTCCCGTCTTCGAGTCATAGGCGTGAAATACGATAAGATTTTGGTTCCGTGAGTCCAGATAAACGCTTGCACCGCCCGGGCCAAGCCAACGGGAATTTGCCACCAGTACTTCTGTGCCGCCTCCATCAGCGAGATCTTTTCCAGTGGCGTCCACATAGGGGCCAGTGATGGACTTCGATCTGCCCACCATAGTCTTATAGGTGCTCTTCAGCCCACGGCAGCATAGGTCCCACGACGTAAACAGATAGTAGTAGCCATCGCGATGCACCAGGAAAGGCGCTTCTATTGCCTCCCAGTCCGGTGGAAGGCCCGGGGGAGCATGCGCCGCGTCTGTCGGCTTCGCTCGTCGCGCGAGGGAATAAATCGTGCTGTCCGTGGCTGATAAGAAACCCGCATCGTTGAGTTTGCGCATCTTGATGCCATCCCAGAAGCTACCAAAGATCAGCCATTTACCGCCATTGGCATCGAGGGCGAAGTTGGGATCGATAGCGTTGAAATTGTCTTCGGCTTTTGATTCGAGCACCAGTCCCTTATCTACCCACTTAAAGTCGGGGTTGGCAGGGTCAAGGGTTTTGTTGGTAGCCAAAGCAATACCCGAGGTGTTTTTGCCAAAGAGCGAATAGGCATAGTAAAGCCGATACTCGTTGTGAACGTATGAGATATCCGGGGCCCAAAGATCTTTGGTACCAGGACTGCGCTCAAGAATCCAGGGAGGGATGGCGTCGAAGACATGACCGCACAGTTTCCAGTGTTCGAGATCGTCCGAGCAGCGCACCGCAAATTGACCGCCTCCGGGAGCTTTACCCGTGGCGAAGACATACCAAGTCTTGCCCTCTTTCATGATGGAGGGATCGTGCGTTCCGGCAACGTCGCCAGAGAGAGTAATGACATGGGGATTCTGAGCAGAGCAGATACTTGCAGTCAAAGCAAACAATGAAAGTACAACGTACATCTTCCATGCTCGGATCATGTGTAGCTCCCTTTGCGGAATGCGATTGGCCGATCGCCAACTTCATCGCTCTTATTCCTGCTATGTGATCAAGAGCGCGCGTCCGTTGCGATCCTTCGCAGTTCCGGAAGCAGCATACCTAGCTGCACCCCTTCAGCGGCCGGTCGACCCAAGGCAAAATAGGCTTTGCGGTACATCTGGTACAGCTGGTTGTAAACGGAAACTGCAGTTGGCTGAGGCATATAGATGCGATAGGGAAGGCAAATCGCCTTTTGCGCGCTCTTCAATTGTTTCGAACACACTTGCAGCGAGAAGCGCGAAGATTCCAGAGCCAAGGCTTGTAGGCGTCCCATCGGGAACCAGCACGGGCTTACCAAGAACGTCTGCATAAATCTGGTTGAGTACGGAGTTATTTTGCGGGATGCCGCCGGCGTTGATGACGCGTTCTACAGGAACGCCATGTTCGGCCATGCGCTCCAAAATAATGCGTGTGTGAAACGCGGTGCCTTCAATCGCGGCGTACAGTTCATCCTGCGCCGTATGCAAAAGGTTCCAGCCGAATGTGACACCGCCGAGATCTGGGTTGACGAGCACGGTACGATCGCCATTGTCCCAACTGAGGCGGAGAAGTCCCGTCTGTCCGGCGCGATAGTCTTCCAGTCCCTTCGCAAGCTCACTGACCTTCATCCCCGCGCGACGCGCAATCGCTTCGAAGATGTCGCCAGTTGCTGACAGGCCTGCTTCAATGCCGGTGTAGTCCGGATGCACGCTGCCTGGAACGACACCGCAGACACCTGGCACAAGCTCCGTCTTCTTCGCCATAGCGATGATGCAGGTGGAGGTGCCAACGACGTTGACCACATCTCCTTCGCGGCAGCCCGCGCCAATAGCATCCCAGTGAGCGTCAAAAGCTCCAACTGGAATCGGGATGCCGGACCTTAGGCCCAATTCTGCAGCCCACTTTTCAGAGAGCGTGCCGGCAATCGAACTGGAAGGGAGATATTCGCCAGCGATCTTCTCCCGAATACCGTCAAACAGCGGATCGATCCTGGACAAAAATGATTGCGGTGGAAGACCTCCCCACTTGGGATTCCACATCCATTTATGTCCCATGGCACAAATGCTGCGCTTTACTTTTGCGGGATCGGTAACGCCGGTCAGTGTTGCTGCAACCATGTCGCAGTGTTCAAGCGCTGTTGCGAAACGCTCGCGCTTATCTGGATTGTGCCGTAGCCAATGCAGCAGCTTGGCGAAACCCCATTCGTGCGAGTACACGTCGCCGCACCAGTGTATTGCCTCAAGATTTTCGGCCAGGGCAATCTCGGTGATCTGGCGAGCTTCCTCGTGGGCGCGATGATCGCACCAGAGGTAATAGTCGTCGAGGGGCTGCATCGCCGCATCAACAGGGATAACGCTTGAACCGGTCGTATCGAGAGCGATGGCAACCACGTCCTGGCCATTGACCTTGCTTTCGCTCAAAGCCTGACGCGTAGCCCGGACCAGAGCCTGCATCTGGTCGACATGAGATTGTGTGGCGTAATCAGGGTCGTCTCTCTTACGCTTCAACGGATACTCAGCAGCCGACGTTCCTAGACGTCCGCGTTCACTATCGAGCAGTGTTACGCGGACACTCAGCGTTCCGAAATCAACTCCAGCAACAATCGCCACAAGCAGCTCTTTCTATGCTTCGTAATAACGCGTCTGCATTCTATTTACTTGCTGCTATTCGTTGAACTGCAGACCACGGGTGAATCTCTTTGGGTCGTGTTCGAAGGATGGGTTGCGGCGGAAGATCGACCGACACACTACCTATCCGTTCGCGATGCAAAACACCATTTCTTGGTTAGAGAATGGCATTCAGGATCAGTCTCTCACCATGCTGAGAAACCGTTTACTCAAATAAGTTCTATATATATGAAGGCGCTTTTGTCAATTCTTAACGCGGATGGCTTGTGGCTGCGACCAAAGTAAAGGTCAAGCTGATCTGTCTGGGAACCTCAGCTCCTGATAGGGCCGTCTTCACTGCCTAACACCGTCACGCCAGAATCAAGGCTGATAGCCAGAAGGATCAAGCTGGCGAAGCGGCCGCCAGCTTGCGATTTTTTGCCGCCATCATGAGGCGAGTTACGCCAGTCACAAGCATGCTGATGCCTACTAACGTTCCTAGCGCCCAGAGGGAGCTAAAGGGCCAATGCCTCCAGATCATGACGCCGAGAAGTAGGGTTATGACGCCATGCAGCAGGAGCCATTCGGAACCCTCACTCTTTCGGGCCCAAATGAACGTAACGATATCGAAGATTCCTTCCACAAAGAAAAATATTGCCAGTAGGAGGGTCAGCTTGGCGAGTCCCAATAAGGGATTCGCCAGCAGATAAAATCCCACCACGATATACAAGGTAGCGACAAGAAGTTTCCAGATTGTCCGTCCAACGCCGTGTGATTTGAAGGCGTATACGAACTGAACAATCCCATCAATAAGGATCAGCCACGAGAGCACGCGTGCGACTCCGAACGAAGCAAGCGCCGGCAAGCTGATGGCAAGTATTCCAAAGATTATGAGCAGAACCGCAAACCAGATGGAAGTAGTGAAACTATGCCGCGGTGCATCCGCTTCTGGGCTCATTTTATTTGCCTCCTTCAAAGGATTTGACGGCACGCCCTAACGGCCCGGTAGAGAAGCCGGTTGCTGCAAGCGGAATTCGAGCAATGTCCCGCTGGGGATATTGATCTGTTCACCCCGCATAAGTAGGGATGCTCCGCCTCCAGTCGCAGCACCAATTGCTGCGCCTCGTCCCGCGTTTCCTCCGATGGCACCAATCACCGCTCCAAGGCCAGCTCCACCTGCCGTGCGCCTCGCGGTTCCGCCGAGTGCATTGCCGCCTTGAACGCTATAGTCGTTGCTCAGGATCGGGAAGCGCGTGCCGTTAACCTGGATGTCGGTCAATTCCAGTGACAACTCTGATCTTCCGGCTACGCGGCTAGCACCACTTGAAGCGATGATGCGGCCAAAAACCATCGATCCATCCGGGGCTACGTTTGTGTTTCCGACCATGAGGTTCCCTTGGAGACGGGCGGTGAAGAGAGTACCCGCACGACTGTTGCCGCCAGATATCCCATCTACCATGCGGACTACGAGCCGTGTCCCAGCTGGAACATTCACCATATTTTGTGCCGACATGGCGGTCACAGCGCTTAGAAGCAGCAGAAGCGTAGCTGCCGAGGTTTTACGGAATTGCAATATCGTTTTCATCTCTTAGATCCTTCCTGCCCTAACGTGGCTGTAGGTTTAATCCCGCGTCGATCACTATTGATTTGCCGGAAGAGTTGAAGATACTTGAAGATCGTGGATGTGCTGCATCTGGCTATCGACTTCGAAGAATTTGGTGGCGATTGTCGCAGACAGAGCCTTCTTCATGTTGTCGTAATACTTCTTCCTCAATTCGGCGCGTTGTGATTCCAGGTCAAGCGATTTACTCATCACTTGGTCGGCTTGATCGTCCGATATGTCCTGATACTCCTTGACGTACTCGCTGGTTACCTGAGCTTCAGCGTCATCCAGCTTTGCTCGTTCTGCCTCATATTCCTTGTAAATCGGCCAAAAGATTTGAGAGTCAGCGTCATTGAGTCGCATAATCGCCTTAACAATCGTGTCCCTTTTCGCAGTGACATCGGCCTTGAGAAGCTTCTCGTATGCCTGCATGTTTAGATCTTTGTCGCTAGCCGATTTGGAGTCTTTGGCAATTGCAGACTGAGTGGCTAAAAAGGGCAGAGCGACGATGCACGTTAGCATAGTTCCTTTGATTGATTTCATTGCTTACCACCTTTCGACAGGATTGTTAGGGCTTGCGTGTCATAAACGCGATTGTGACCGCAAGATCATCACGTGATTTTCATTGTGCATTTGCTGCCGGCACCCATCCGCTATCTGCGGATAGCAACTCCACACCGGGTAACTGAGTGTCTATAGAAAACGACCGCAGGCCCGCTCTTCGATTTGGCGAGGCTCCAAACTCCAGGAGAAATTGGTTGTCTAGACTATTTTGGAGACGATCCAGGAATGGTCTGAAGCTGACCGGGGCCTGGAGTCCAAGGAAGAAGGCTTCGCCGCCGGTCTGCTCCGCCAGCCTCGCAATAGCATTCTGCCCATTGGTTGCTTCCCAAAAATTCCGGCGCAGGTGTCCAACACCCGGGGTGTATAGCCCGTAGATGATGGTTCCCGTACGCTGGGCGACCGTGGCTGTTGAGGTTGCGTCTGGGATTGTGTTGAGACCGGGAGAGCGTGTTGTTCGCCTGGCTCGATCGATCCCGTCTGTAATCATAACCAATGCTCGGCGGTTCGCATGTTGGGGCCAGCGATTCATCAAGTTCGATGCCGAAAGATAAGGGCTCCCAAATGAGCCTGGATTGCCCAGAGGCAACCGTAAGGCATTGGCGGCCAGCGTGTGGTCTGTTGTGAAGTTCTGTGCGATTTGAGTTGTGGCATTTCGCATATAGCCCACACCAACTGAGGTAGATGGTGGCTGAGCATTAATAAAGGCACGCAGATCGTTGAGCTGAGACCCGAGGCTCGAGTCCGCTGCATCATCGATCAGAATGAACAAATCGAGTCCCGCTGCTGCGCCACGCGCTGGCTCCCACTTAGTTACATGGAGAATATCTCTGCGTTGTCTCACGATCACATCATTACGGCTCACGTCAGGCACACGCGCATCGCTCAAACCAGATGCGGTTACCGTCATTCGTACAGTGACCGTGGGGCCAGCTGACTCATCCTGTGCATGCACCGCAAGAATACTGGCAAATATCAAAATAAAAAAAGTGATAACTTCCCGCTTGATCCGGTATTGTTTCATCCGATCCTCCTTCATCTGATCTTCCGCAGCGTCCAAATATCGCTAAAACGGGACTAATAGCGGCCAGTCGCTTTGGAGTGGCCATCAGGGAATCTCCCGCCGAGCCTTCGTGTCGCGCTGAATTGAAGCCGCGCTAACTATAGAAATCTTTGCCGGAGGCGGCAATTGGACCTTAGTCCAATCGAGAATTTAGGCGTACACAAAAAGCTCGCGTGCCACTGCCAGCGGCAACTCCACTCTAAAAATCGATCCTCGTTCAGGTCTGTTGTCAAAGCTAATACGGCCCCCCAAAGAGTCGAGGATGGACCGACAGATCGACAGTCCCATGCCGAGGCCCTCACTCTTTGTTGTGAAAAATGGCATAAACAGCTGCATCTTGTCCTTTTCTGCGATGCCGGGACCGTTGTCTTCCACCATAATGATTCCGCAGTTTACTTCTGCCCCAACGCATGTCGTCACGGTAAGGATTCTCCGGTCCGGTGGCAGGTCTTGCATTGCATCCATGCCATTGTTGATCAGATTTAGAACAACCTGCTGCAGCGGGATCTCATCACCGAATACCTTCGGCGTGTTGGCTGAAAGCATCAAACGAAGCTCGACACCGCGCAGCAGTGCTTCCTTTCTCACCAATCGGCTCACGTCTGTCGCGATTTCATTGAGATCAACCTCATGACGTGCAATGGTTTGTTTCTTGAAAAGTGCGCGCATATTTTCCAGCACTGCTCGTGCCCGCTTATCATCCTCTCGAATATCGGCCAGGGCTGCCTGGATTTCGTCAATATCGGGCGAGGGTCTGGAAGCGAGGCGCTCGGCCGCCTGAGCGTTACTGAGGATTGCTGCCAACGGCTGAGCCAATTCGTGAGCAAGTGAGGCAGCCATATGACCCATCGACGCTACACGGTTCAGATGAGAGATTTCTTCGAGGGCTAGCTGTCGTTCCAAAAGCTGCTGCGCCCGGGTTCTTCGTTTAATTAGCCATATCAAGAGAAACACCAGAGCAGTCTCAGCGATGAGGAACATGAGCCCCGTGATGATTTTGTATTTGTACTGATCCCACTCCGTTGGTTCACGAAAAAGAATCTTAGACTCGGGAGGGATCTTCGATTTTGATATGTCCCATCGTTGCAGTTGCCGCCAGTCGAAGATATAGCCGTTGGTGCCCACCACGGGAGGGATGTCCTGTGGTTTCTCTCCGCCGAGAATTCTGGATGCCATCTTGCCGGCCTCCCGACCCTGGGCTGCAAAACTACTCAGATAGCCACCAATAGTTCCGTGACCCATAAGAGTGTCGAACAGGACAAAGACTGGTGCATTGGCCACGCTGGTTAGCATCTCGAGCGATGTGGTCCTTGGGAAATACGTTCCGGCTGCATCCCGCTCGAGTGTGGTGTACAAGACGATTGTGTCGTTCGGCAGCCGCTTTAGTCGGTCAATGAGCTCCGGCACCGCCAGGTTAGTGAGATAGGTTATGTCGAGTTGATGTTCATAGCTTGTCAGGCTCTTCCTGACAGCGGCCTCAAGCTCTCTGTCATACAACCCGGTTCCGCCGACCACGACGACGTGCTTTGTGCTGGGAAACAATCGTACAGCCGCATCCACCGTTCTGGCTGGCTCCCAGATGAGCCAAACGCCCGTGAAGTGTGAGCTGAACTGGGGATTGCCTGCTTGCTCCTTTGTCGCTCCGCAGAAGACTACCGGAATGTCTTTGAAATAGGTTTGGTGCGACTCAACCATGAACTGAATAGGCGATGGACCGGCGGCGATGATGAGATCGAGCTTCCGGTCTTTATATTTGCGAATATATGCTTCACGAATCTGCTGTTGTGAAGCCTCATCCGGAAACAGTCCTGTCTCCATGGACTCGGTATAGAGCTCAACCAAATAGGGTGATTCTTCATCCAGGGTTGCGCGTAGTTGTGGATCAATGAGACGGAATGAGAGTGCCGAAGGACCCGTCTCGTAGATAATCAGGATTCTCCGTACTTGATGCGCGAATGGAGCAGCCATTAGTTGGCGTGGCAGAGTACACGTTAACAGGGCGAACATAATAATCGTCCGCCATCGGTGAGCAGATTCATTGCGAGGAATGCGCGGCAGGACGTGCCGATCGATCTGAAAACCAATGGAAGGTACTCGATTATCCAGATGGCCGGTCAACAATCCACCTCCGAAATGCGTGTAATTCGATTACAGGCCCGAAAAATGGCTATCGACACACAGCAAAACAACGGGAGATGATGCCAACAATCTGTGTAACTAGTCGCGAGTCACACTTATGAAATCCAATTATTTACATCTGATAGCTATTCCATGTTCACGATACTTTTCAACGTTGTGAATCATTTGCAACTTACGAGCCCGACATGAATTAACTCTCGCCGTAGGGCGCATCTGCATTATGGACGCAAACCCACGATTCGGACAACTGGTCCTGATTTTGCTTTGTGGTGAAGGGCTGATTCTCTGGTGATTACCAGTCTGGGCGGGCACTACTTGCCAGGTTGGTTTGAAGCCGGCAATTGACCGCAGGTGCGCAAGCGTTCGACCAGGCGGACGATGTCTGTAACCGATTGCGCCCCCAGTTTCTGCATGACCCGGCCGCGCTGCACCTTAATGGTCTTCTCTGCGGTACCGAATTCACCGCCGATTTGTTTGTTGAGCATTCCTTGCGCCACTCGCACGCACACCTCACGTTCTCTCTGCGTCAAGGTTTCGAAGATGGCACGATCCCGGCAGAGTGTATCGCGATCAATACAGGCTTGTCGCGATCTCGTGAGTGCGGCGTCAACAGCGGAAAGTAGTTGGCTCTCATCGAAGGGCTTCGTGAGAAAATCGACGGCCCCGGCTTTCATGGCACGAACAGAGTCAGGAATATCGGCGTGTCCACTGATGAAAACGATGGACAGACTTTCATGTCTTCGCATCAGCATTTCCTGTAAATCGAGGCCGCACATCCCTGGCATTTGAAGGTCGAGAACAACACATGCAGGACCGGAATCAAGTTGTTGTCTGAGAAACGCTCTAGCAGAAGGATAGGTTTGGACTTGCTGATCGTGTGAACGAAGAAGTCGACTCACCGCGCAGCGGATGCTCAAATCATCGTCGATAACGTGAACAATGCATTCCGTCATGGACCGCGGCTCCATGAATTACTCGCCGGTTGACGTTCCACATGCTTTGAAGACTTCTACTTCTGACTGCCTAGGCAGTCTAGCATCCGCTTTGCCAGACGATCAGTTTATTGATTACTGAAATAAGCTGATTTTCATCTACTGGTTTCCTCAGACAGAGGCTATCACCCATCCGAGTACCCCAATCGGCAAAATCGAACTCTGTGTGTGCAGTGAGAAAAAGATGAGGGATTGTTGAGCCAAGTTCAATCAGATGATCTCGTAGTTCAAAACCATTCATTTCGGGGAGTTCTATGTCGAGAATCAAGCAATGTAACTGCAACAAATCGGGATCAGCCAATGCGGCTTCGGCAGATTCATAGGTGACGCACACGGACCCGCGAGACCGGAGTAGACGGCTCATCGCTTTACGCACTGAAAGGTCATCTTCGACCAATCCAATGCGCGTCGCAGTTGGAAGACAATCGATCATCGATTGCGCGCAGCCTTGTTAAGGATTAGAAATATACAGTGACTGATTGAATGCGCAATTGGGCCTTCTACTTATAGGACTTTCTTTTGCGGAGTCGGGATCCACGATAGACGATTGGACTAAAGTCCAATTGCAACTCCCCAAGGTGGATTGCTATAGTCCGTTTCGCCTCATGGTGCGAGAAATACGCGAATAACTGGTTGCGTGCACGAGTGAACTCTTCGGGTTGATTTAGCCATTTATGGGTGACAGCGCTGCGATGGCGCGGTCAACGGAAAGGCGGCGAAGGTTACGCGATGAAGTCTGATTGGCGGATCGAACGCTTCTTTCTGATTGCGGGTTTAGCTTTGCTGCTGGTGTGCATCGTCGCGCGGGTTGACGGGGTTGTAATGGCCCGGGCCGCGATCTGGAGTTTCGATGCGCATCAAGCGGAGTCGTCAACAGATGCTGCCACTGCCGGTAGTAAGTCGGATAGTTCTTCGCTCGATTTTAGTCTCTGGTCAGAGAAACGAGTCAACGCCTACAAGGCTGCGTTGGGCATGAAGTTTGAAGCACCCCTGGCAGTTCTTTCCATTCCGAGGATAGGAGTTGAGGTGCCGGTGTTCGACGGAACAGATGACCTTATTCTCAACCGAGGAGCGGGCAGGATTGCCGGCACGGCGAAGCCGGGGCAGGCAGGCAATATTGGTATCGCTGCACATCGCGATGGCTTCTTTCGAAGCTTGAAGGACATTCGCGTAGGGGACCGTATCAAGCTTCGCGCACCGACCAATGAGTTTCTCTATAAGGTCGACGACATCGAGATCGTGCAGCCTACCGATGTGTCTGTGTTACAGAATCGCCCGAATCCCTCGGTCACCTTGGTTACTTGTTATCCGTTTTATTTTGTCGGCGATGCACCGCAACGTTACATAGTTCATGCATCGATAGTGGATTCCGACAAAGCCGCAGCGTCTGGATTTAATTCTGCAGTTAAGAAGACTGAAAAGGAGCGTACACAATGAACTCAAAGAAGAGCTTGGCACAAATTAGGACGGTGCTGGCGGTGGGGGCTGTTTATCTGGTCTTCACCCTGAGCATGAGCGCGCAGGTAGAAACAACAACCAATACAGAAAAAGGACAGGCAACAAAACAGGTAACGGTTGAGCGGGGCGAAGTGGTACTGGTCGAGGGCAATGACCTCATCGTCAAAAGGGACGACGGTCAGATCCTTCATTTTCCGAACGTCCCGGATAGCACTCGAGTCACCGTGGATGGACAGCAGCTTAGCGTTCATGACCTGAAACCAGGGATGAAATTGCAGCGCACGATCACCACGACCACGACGCCCAAAACAATTACAACGACTCAAAACGTTACGGGTACCGTCTGGCATGTAACTCCGCCGACCAGTGTGATCCTCACGCTGGAAGATGGCACGAACCAGCAATTCAGAATCCCCAGGGGCCAGAAGTTCATGATAAACGGGCGTGAAACGGACGCTAGGGACCTGAGGAGAGGAATGACGGTTACTGCAACCAGAGTTGTTGAGGAACCGATAACTGTGGTCGATCAGCAGCGACACATTACTGGCACCATGCCGCCGCCTCCACCGGCCCCACCCGCCGGTACCCCGATCCTGGTTGTTGTGTCGCGACCAACACCGGCACCAGCTGCACCAGAAACGGCTGCTGCTGAACCAGCGGCGAAGCTACCCAAAACCGGTTCGATGGTTCCCTCCATCGGACTTCTTGGAATCCTGTTCCTGGCCACATCATTTGGCTTGACGATGGCTCGGAAATTACGCTCGGCGTCCTAACCAAGGTCACGGCCCGTCTGTACAGGCGGGCCGTGTTTTGCGCTTGAGCGTGAACGATTAGCATTTCCTTACAGGATGGGCGAGTTATTCGACCTGAAGAAGGGAGTACTGTTGAGACTCACACTACCTTCCCCATTGATGTTGGCCGCAGTCTTCGCAGTTGGATTGTGTCAGGCTTGTACAGCGCAAGACTTTGACTTAGCACCACTGGGAGCAACGCCTCCTCCTTCAACGTCGGTTAGTGGACCGACAACATTATTCCAAAATGTCCGTATCTTCGACGGGAAGAGTGCGACGCTCTCTGCTCCTTCGAACGTGCTCGTGAAAAACAATATTATCGAGCGCATCTCTGCAAGCCCTATCACAGTCGATGCGAATGCCACCGTCGTTGCGGGAAACGGGGGTGTGCTGATGCCCGGGCTCATCGACGCGCATTGGCATTCGTTCATGGCGGGTACGCCGCAGATGCTTCTCATGACTGCGCCTTTCGACTATCTCCTCTTACTTGCTGCACGCCAGGCCGAGACGACCTTGATGCAAGGCTTCACTACAGTGCGTGATCTCGGCGGCCCTGTATTCGGACTCAAACGCGCTATCGACGAAGGTGTCACCGTTGGCCCGCGTATCTATCCGTCCGGTGCCATGATTTCTCAGACATCAGGACATGGCGACTTCCGGTTCGACTTCGAAGTGCCGCGGCCGTTAGGCGGCCCCTTGAGCCACTCCGAAGTCGAGGGCATAGCAGCCATTGCTGACAACCCCGATGAGGTACGACTGCGCGCGCGGGAGCAGTTACGACAGGGCGCCAGCCAGATCAAGGTGATGGCAGGCGGCGGCGTCAACTCAGCAAACAATCCGATCCAGTCAGTCCAATTCACTGAGCCGGAGATTCGTGCTGCAGTAGAGGCCGCGGAAAACTGGGGCACATATGTCACCGTGCACGCCTATACTCCACGAGCAATTCGCCAAGCGATCGCCGCAGGCGTCAAATGCATCGACCACGGTCAGTTGATTGATGAGCCCACCGTCAAGTTGATGGCGGAAAAAGGCATATGGTGGAGTTTGCAGCCGCTTCTTGATGACGAAGATATGCCACCGATGGATCCGGGAACGCGAAAGAGTGCATTAGAAGTATTTGCAGGGACTGACAACGCGTACAGACTGGCGAGGAAGTACAAGGTCAAGGTCGCCTTTGGTGCCGACGTCTTGTTTAGTCCGCGTGTAGCCAGCACACGCCATGGAGCACAGCTTACAAAGCTCCTCCGCTGGTACACGCCTGCTGAAGCGCTAAAGATGGCCACCGCAGACAATGGAGAGTTGATGGCGCTCTCAGGATTTATCAATCCCTATCCTGGGAAACTGGGTGTCGTCGAAGAAGGCGCACTCGCCGATCTGCTGCTGGTCGATGGCAATCCATTGGAGAATATGAAGCTCATCGAAGATCCCGGCAAGAACTTTCTGGTCATCATGAAGGATGGCAGGATCTACAAAAATACATTGCCCAAGTGAAGACTTTTGTAGATGTAGGTCGAGACGGTGCGTGATTGCGCCAGCTACAATCCGTATGCGATTGATATCGCAGAATATGGGTGCTCGATCATGAGCGTATTCAAGCCTCTATGAAGGAAGAAACCGCTGTCATCGAAACTGCCGAGGTCGATAAAAGAGTCTCCTGGCTGGCGATGACGATCATCGGATTGGGACAGGCGTTGATGACGTTTAACGTCAGTGCGCTGCCAGTTTCAATGAGCGGCTTTGTTGCAAGTTTCGATGTGGCGCCCACCACTGTGGGCACCGTGATCGTCGTTCACTCTCTGAGCATCGCGGCGTTCGTCATGCTGGGTGCGAAGCTTGGTCAGATCTTCGGGTCGAAGCACGTGTTCCGAGTGTCCTGCGCTGTGTATGCCGTCGCGATGACGATGATGACCTTCGCCCACAATCTTGGCGTCGTGTTTGCAGCGCAGGTTCTTGCCGGTCTGGCAGCCTCTGCTGCTGTTCCCACTTTTGTGGTGCTTATAGCCAATAGCTACAGGGGCAAGCAGCAGGTCGAAGCGCTCGGTCTGTTGGGCGGCATTCAGGCGCTTGCTGGTATGGCGGCGTTCTTCCTGGCCGGAGCGCTGGACACGCTGGCGAGTTGGCGCATCACCTTTGCGCTTCTCATCCCTTGGGCGTTGGCTGTGGTATTCCTTAGCCGCTATCTCATGCCGTTGGAAAAAATTCCCGAGATCAAAATCGATTGGTTCGGCGCGTTGCTGGTTGCATGCGCCGTCATCTTCATTAGCCTGGGCTTCAACAATCTCAACTACTGGGGCATTCTTCTAGCGAAACCGGATATCCCGTTCCAACCCGCTGGCCTATCGCCGGCTCCGGTGATGATCGTCCTGGGCGTTGTGCTGATACAAAGCTTTTTTGGATGGTCACATAGTCGAGCGGCAAGCGGGAAGACACCACTTCTGGCGTTGCAGGTGATCGAGAGTCCACCAGAGCGGGCGGCGGTGCTGGCGATGCTGGTTATTGTCGGACTTGGGAAAGCGCTGACTTTTTTGATGCCACTTTATACCGAGATCATTCAGGGTCGAACGAGCTTCCAGACTGCGATATATCTCATTCCTTACCAGCTTGCTGTGTTTGCTGCTGCGGTGTTGATTGTGCGCTTGTACGGCGTACTGTCGCCGCGGCAGATCGCTCGCTATTCCTTTATCACCGTCGCCGTCGGGTTCGTAGGTCTTGCCATAAAGTTTCAGAACGAGTGGAACGACACCGGGGTCATCTTACTTCTTATCGTAATCGGCATCGGCCAGGGGGCGTTGGTGACGCTCCTTTTCAATGTGCTGGTGACCTCTTCGCCCAAGCGATTCGCAGGCGACGTCGGTTCGTTGCGCGGTACAACCACGAATCTGGCCGGTGCCGTCGGTACCGCAATTGCCGCAGCTCTTATGGTCAGTCTCCTGACTGTCAACGTCGAGCGCAGTTTGATCGACCACCCAACTCTTCCGCATGAATTGATCAAGCAGGTCGACCTGAATCGAGTGACATTCATCAGCAACGATCACCTTATCGAGGCGCTAAAAGGTCTAGGGATCTCGCAGGAACACATTATCGAGTCGGTGCGCATCAACTCCGACGCGCGATTGCGAGCGCTCCGCTTGTCCCTGTTCTTTTTGGCCGGCTTGGCGTTCGTCGTCATCATCCCGGCCGGAGGTCTGCCGAGTTATGTCCTCGGTCAGGTTCCGAGTGGGCATCCGGAGGTCACGGGCGCCTCTGCACGGCGCTCGGGCTTTTGGAGTAGAAGACGCCGAACTTGATGCCCCCCCCTCCCCCCTATGCCTCTGTAAGTTATTTATAATGAGTGGTTTAGATCGGTTTCGGTTTGTAAATTCGTCATTATAAATGGGTTACGGGTAAATTCGTCTTTCTAAAGGATTTATGGCTTTAATGGGAAAGTCCCGGGTTTTAGCCCAGGACTTTTTTGATCTCTAAGTTCAATTATAACGGGTGGGAATAAACTCTCGCGCAATCGGGATGTTATTGATGAGTATAGAGTTAGGTTGTTTCTGGGCTTGACATGCGATTTTTGGGCTGAAGTTAGGCTTAATTTTAGTAAGTTACTGATTATGAACAGGTTATTTTAGTCGATTGGTTGGTTAGGCTTCGGCGCCGTGGCACTTTTTGTATTTTTTCCCGGAGCCGCAGGGGCACTCGTCGTTGCGGCCTACCTTTTCGCCCGTGCGGCGTGGGGCTGCGCCATTGCCGGCAGCACTAGCTCCGGCGGAACGGGCCTGATCGAGTTCGCGCTGCTTCTTCTTCTGGAACTCACGCTCGAGGGCATCGATGGTGGTCGAGGGGGCTCGGGTAGGAATCGGAATGGGAGCATGCTGGCTCGCTGGTTCCGGGTGAGACTGGCTTGCAGTGCCAGAGGGCAGTTGCGACGGAGCGTGGCCAGTTAGATGAGATGCTTCCTGGCGCGGCAGCTGATCAGGGCTTTCGATCGGAGTGCCGTCGGGGCCGATGATCTGCATGCGGAACAGATGGCGTGCGGTGTCCTCCTGGAAGCGGAGCATCATGGCCTCGAACATCTCGAAGGACTCTTTCTTGTAGGCGACGAGGGGATCCTGCTGTGCGTAGCCGCGGAGACCGATGCCTTCTTTGAGGTGGTCCATGGCGAGGAGGTGATCTTTCCAGAGACCATCAAGGACGCTGAGCATGACGATGCGCTCGTGATAACGCATAGCCTGAGCGCCGAGAATCTGCTCCTTGACGTTATAACGGCCTTGCAGTTTTTCGAAGATGGATTCGCCAAGCTCGTGGCGGTTGAGCTGGGTGGCGTCGATCTCTTTTTCGAGGTGGGCTCCGAAGACGTCGAAGACATCGTTGAAGAGCGGCTCGAGCTTCCACTCATCGGGATGCTCTTTTTCGGGAGCGTACTGATCGAGGATGTTCGAGAGGATGGTCGAGACGTAGTCGTCGGTGATGAGCTGCTTCTGATCGACGCCTTCCATGAGCTGGCGACGTAGGCCGTAGACGGCTTCGCGCTGCTTGTTCATGACGTCGTCGTACTCGAGGACGTGTTTGCGTGACTCGAAGTTCTGGGTTTCGACGGCCTTCTGGGCGGCCTCGATGCGGCGGGAGATCATGCCGGACTCGATGGGAACGCCCTCTTCCATACCAAGACGCTGGAGCAGGGTGGAGACCCACTCGCGAGCGAAGATGCGCATGAGGTCGTCTTCGAGCGAGAGGTAGAAGCGGGAGGCTCCGGGGTCGCCCTGGCGTCCGGCGCGTCCGCGAAGCTGGTTGTCGACGCGGCGTGACTCGTGACGCTCGGTGCCGAGGATGTGGAGACCACCGGCTTCTACGACGGCGTCGTGCTCTTTTTGCGCGGCGGCTGAGTGGGAGGCAACGGCTGCGTCCCATGCGGCCTGCGTGGTCTCGAACTCCTGGGACTGATAGTAGAAGCGGAACATGCCGGGAGGTGCGACGGGGGAGATGGCTCCTTCTGCCACAGAGACGGCGCGGGCCTGCTGCTTGCGGACGAGGTCCTGTCGGGCCATGAAGTCGGAGTTACCGCCGAGGAGGATGTCGGTTCCGCGGCCTGCCATGTTGGTGGCGATGGTGACCATGCCGAGGCGTCCGGCCTGGGCCACGATCTCGGCTTCCTTCTCGTGGAACTTGGCGTTGAGGACGACGTGGCGGACGCCTTTGCGCTTGAGGATTTCGGAGAGGAGCTCGGATTTTTCGATGCTGGTGGTGCCTACGAGAACGGGCTGCTTGACCTCGTGGAGACGGGCGATCTCGTCGGCGACGGCGAAGTACTTTTCCTTTGCGGTGCGATAGACGACGTCGGCGTTCTCGATGCGAAGCATCTTGCGGTTAGTGGGGATGACGACGATGTCGAGTTTGTAGATCTTGTCGAATTCGGCGGCTTCCGTCTCGGCTGTCCCGGTCATGCCGGAGAGCTTTTTGTACATGCGGAAGTAGTTCTGGAAGGTGATGGTGGCAAGGGTCTGGTCTTCCTTGCGGATGTTGACGCCTTCCTTGGCTTCGACGGCCTGATGGAGGCCGTCGGACCAGCGTCGACCGGGCATGAGGCGGCCAGTGAACTCGTCGACGATGATGACTTCGCCGTCTTTGACGACGTACTCGACGTCGCGCTTGTAGAGGCTGTGGGCCTTGATGGCGGTTTCGACGTGGTGCTTGAGATCCCAGTTTTCGGGGTCGGCGATGTTGCCGATGCCGAGGAGGCCTTCGATCTTCTCCCAGCCTTCGTCGGTGACGGTGATGGCGCGGGATTTTTCGTCGACAACAAAGTCGCCGGACCAGGTTTTGGTTTCGAGGGTCTCGATAAGTTCGCCCTGCTCGAGCTTAGGAATGATGACGTTGACGCGGGCGTACTTGTCGGTGGTCTGGTCGGTGGGTCCGGAGATGATGAGGGGGGTGCGGGCCTCGTCGATGAGGATGGAGTCGACTTCGTCGACGATGCAGTAGTAGTGGCTGCGCTGGACCTGATCGGCGAGCTCGAACTTCATGTTGTCGCGGAGGTAGTCGAAGCCGAACTCGTTGTTGGTGCCGTATGTGATGTCGGAGCCGTAGGCGGCGCGGCGTTGGGCGTCGTCGAGGTCGTGGACGATGACGCCGACGGTGAGGCCGAGGAAGCCGTAGATCTTGCCCATCCACTCGGCGTCGCGCTTGGCGAGGTAGTCGTTGACGGTGACGACGTGGACGCCGCGACCAGCGAGGGCGTTGAGATAGCAGGGAAGTGTGGCGACGAGGGTTTTGCCTTCGCCGGTCTTCATCTCGGAGATTTTGCCGGAGTGGAGAACGATGCCGCCGATGAGCTGGACATCGAAGTGGCGCATACCAACGGCGCGCTTACCGGCTTCACGGACGACGGCGAAGGCCTCGGGAAGGATGTCGTCGAGGGCGGCCTTTTCTGCGGCGTAGCGCTCGTCCTTGTTTTCCGAGGTGTCCTCGATGCCTTTGAGGGTGTCGGCGATGCGCTGGCGGAACTCGGCGGTCTTGGCGCGGAGCTGGTCGTCGGTGAGAGCCTGAATGGTGGGCTCAAGCGCGTTAATCTGCGCGACGATGGGCATGAGGCGCTTGACTGCGCGTTCGTTGCTGGTACCAAAGACTTTAGCTATGACTGAGTTAAGCAAACCTGGTGTCCTTCGGGGGCGCAATTCGACCCAGTATCTAGTGTAAATGGTCGGAGGGTAGAGGTGGAATTTCGGTTTCGCGGATGACGGAGAGGCGGAGGGTCATTTAGCTTGGCTTCGGGAGGATAAGAATGCAAAAGAAGATTGTTCTGGCGGTGATGATGGCAACGCTTGCGGGCGCGGCCTATGGACAGGTGAAGCGGGTGGGGCCGGAGAAGTCGATGTTCAGCTCGGTTGTGTGGGTTGGGGATACGGCGTATCTCTCGGGAACGATGGCTCCGGTGGATTATCAGGGCGATAAGGCCAAAGGGACGCTTGCCGGATATAAAGGCGATACCAAGGCTCAGGCGATTGGAGCGATCAAGGCGATTGAGGCCACGCTGAAGGAGCAGGGACTGGGGCTCGGCGATATTGTGCAGATGCAGGCTTTTCTGGCGGGTGATCCGGCCAAAGGCGGCATGATGGATCTCGATGGATGGAATGAGGCTTACAGGCAGTTCTTTGGGACAGCGGAACAGCCGAACAGGCCAGTCCGCGCTACGGTTCAGGTGGCGCATCTGGTGTTGCCGACTGGGTTGATCGAGATTATGGTGGTCGCTGCCCGGCCTCATGGCGCGTCAGGGAAATAAGTGAAATTTAAATGAATTACCGCTCGCTGGTCGCTAAGATCGGCGAGCGGTAATTTGTTCAGGACGGTCCTTAGTGACCGCCCATGGCCTCGGGATCGAGTTTTGCGTTCTTTGACGGCAGCCGCATGATGAATGGAAGAGGGGCCAGCACCAGAATGGCGACCGAGAGCAGAAGGAAGGCGTTCTGGTAGCTGAGCATGGAGGCCTGGCGGAGCATCTCCTGGTAAGCGTGGCCAATCGCCATCTGAGATGCCTGAGCCGCGGACATTCCACCTGCGATCAACGTTTCTTTCATTCGGTCCATGTAGAGGGTGTAGGGGACGCTGCCGGGGACGACGTTGGCGGCGAGCGTTGCCTGGTGGACCTGAGAACTGCGCGCGAGGTAGGTGGTTAGCAGTGCGGTTCCGGCGCTGCCGCCAAGGTTGCGGGCGAAGTTTGAGAGGCTGGAGATTTGGTTGGTCTTGCTCTGCGGAACGCCCACGTAGTTGAGCGTGCTGATGGGGATAAAGATGAAGGGCAGACCGACGACCTGCAACATACGCCATAGGGTGACGGTGTCGAAGCTGGTATTGAGGTCGAGACGCGTGAGGTTGTAGATGCCCGCAGCAGTGGCGATGTAGGCGATACAGACCATGAGACGAGGGTCGAATTTGCCGAGGGATTTGCCGGCGGCGAACATCATGAACATCATGACAAAGCCTGCGGGCGAGAGGACCATTCCGGCTCGTTCTGCGGTGTAGCCGAGCAGGACCTGGAGATATTGCGGGATCAGGACGGTGCTGCCAAAGAGAACCATGCCGAGGATGAGTTGGAGGAAGACGGCGGTGCCGAAGTTTCGGTTCTTGAGGAGCTTGAGATCGACGATGGGATCGGGGTGGTTCCATTCCCAGAAGGCGAAGAAAATTAGCAAGGCGGCGGCCAGGATGGCGAACATGACGATCATGGGAGAGCCGAACCAGTCTTTCTCCTGGCCCTTGTCGAGGGTGAACTCGAGGCAACCTACGCCGAGTGCGACGAGACCGAGGCCCATGAAGTCGATCTTGTCGTGCTTGGCCTTTTCTTTGCGGAGCGTGAGCGCGGGTGGGTCTTCGACCATGCGGTTGCTGAGGTAGAGAGACAGCAGGCCGACGGGTATGTTGATGAAGAAGATCCAGTGCCAGTTGAAGTTGTCGGTGATCCAGCCGCCGAGGGTGGGGCCGATGGCGGGCGCGACGACGACGGCCATGCCGTAGAGAGCGAAGGCCTGGCCGCGTTTTTCTACGGGGAAGGTGTCGGCGAGGATGGCTTGTTCGCTGGGAGCGAGACCACCGCCTCCGGCTCCCTGAAGGATGCGTGCGAAGATGAGGAGCGGGAGGCTGGACGCGATGCCGCAGAGGAACGAGCAGACGGTGAAGAGAGCGACGCAGGTCATGTAAAAGCGCTTGCGGCCGAAGCGGTTGGAGAGCCATCCGGAGATGGGAAGAACGATGGCGCTGGAGACGAGGTAGCTGGTGAGGACCCAGGTGGCCTCTTCCTGGCTGGCTCCGAGCGAACCGGCGATGTGCGGCAGGGCGACGTTGGCGATGGAGGTGTCGAGGACCTCCATGAAGGTGGCAAGGGTGACGGTGAGGGCGACGGCCCATGGATTGTGGGTAGGTTTCCAGATCGCCGGAGTTAGTTGTTGTGTTGCCGTCATCGTTGCCATATCAGTCTCCTGATATGATATCAGGAGACTGATATGGACAACGGAAAGAAAAGTCGACAGGCGGAGACGAGACTCGCGGCGCAGCTGATGAAGCGGATTTTGATTCATTTCCGGAGTCAGATGGACGAGGCTCTGCGCCCGCAGGGAGTGACGACAGCGCAACTCCATGTGTTGAAGACGATTTACAACGAACCTGGAGTATCAGGGGCACAGTTGGCGAGGGCTTGTTATGTGACGCCGCAGTCGGCGCAGTCGCTATTGAAGGGGCTGGAAGAGGGCGGGTGGATCGTCCGGACGAAAGATAAGGTGAATGATCGCATTCTCATTGCACAATTGACGCAGAGCGGGGAAGAGTTGCTGGAGACGGCGGAGAAGGCCGCGAGGGTGATTGAGAAGAAGTTGTGGAAGGGTGTTTCGGATGAGGCTGTGGGGGCTTTGAACAGAGTGTTGGAGCAGTGTTTGGGGAATCTTGAGTTGGAGTTGTAGAGTTATGTACCTTGGGGTGAGAAGGCATACCTCAGGGGCTAAAGCCCCGCATTTTCATTGTGGGTTGATGTCCGGGCTAAAGCTCGGGCCTACGTCAGAAGCAACGGCAGTTGTCTAACGTTGTCTGGTGGTGTGGAAGCGGAGGCGGACGTAGTCGGCGACCCAGTTGCCTGTCGGCGTCGCGGAGGACGGGTTTTAGGAGTGCTACGGTTTGGGTGAGGACGGTGGCGCGGTCGGCGGGGGCGAGCTGGTCGAGGACTCCGTTGCGGAAGGTGTTGAGCCAGGAATCCATGCCATTTGGAAGTGGGGTGGGGCGGGGGATTAAGTCTATGGATTGCACGGTGAAGCCTGCGGCTTCGAGGAGTCGACGGTAGACGGCGGGGGATGGGTAGAAGGATTCGGCTGTGGCTTCGGCGTCGATGTGGAAGGGTGCAAGGGTGGTCTGGAGTGCGACGCGGATGGCGGCGATGTTGCCCTGGCCTCCCATCTCGGCGACGAAACGGCCACCGGGTTTGAGGGCGCGGTAGATGCCGGCGAGGACGAGTGGTTGCTTTGTGGCGGGGAGCCAGTGGAGGGCGGCGTTGGAGAAGACAGCGTCGAACTGGTTTTCGTAGGGGAGGTCGGCGGCGTTGTGGTGGTCGATGTTGAGATTGCGCAGGCGGGCAGCGGCGACCATGGCGGGGGAGCTATCGACTCCGGTGACGATGGCTCCGGTGGCGGCGAGTTTTTCTGTGAGAGCTCCGTCGCCGCAGCCGAGGTCGAGGATGGTTTCGCAGGGTTGAGGTGCGAGGAGCTCGACTACGCCTGAGGCGAGGTCGGCGACAAAACGGCCGTTGGCGGCGTAGGCTTCCGTGTTCCAGGTCTGTCCGGCGGGGGAGATTGCATGGGGCTGGTTGCTCATTAACTTATTGTTTGCCCATCGCCGGGATTTCGCGAGCAAGATAAGGATTTTTTAGGATGGGATAAGTAGCGGAGTCAACGGTTGCGGCGTTTCTGCAGGACGATGGCTTCGTTTTCTCGTCTTTTGCGCAGTGGCAGTGGCTCAACCTTAAAATGGAGGCTAGGCGCCGTAGCCTCTGTGCTTCATGGCGGCCAAGTCCTCGGAACTGGGCCAGGAGATGGTCAACAGGAAGGCGGCGTCGCCTACAGCCTCAACGTCATGTCTGATAGAGGCGGCGAGGGTGAGGAGATTGCCGACGCCGAGATCGTGCGACTGGCCGTGGAGGGTGACGCGTATCTGGCCCTTGAGAACGTGGATGGAGGTAGTGCCGTCAGCGTGATGCTCTTTCATGCGTGCGGCGTCCTGCATGGTGATGAGGACAACGCGGAGGTCATGCTTCTTGAATAGAGTCTTAGCGGAATGGCCGGATTGCCAGGGCTTCTTCTGCTCGGAGTCGGCTATCTCCTTGAGCAGATCGAATTGTGCCAGTTTGTCGATCATGGTGCCGTCTCGTTGAGAGGTTGTCATGTCGCCGCTCCTCCGTCGTGAGGAAGTTTACGCCTTCCTGGGAGGAAGATGCGACCACGGATAGAAACAGATATCGCGGATCAAAGCTCTTCAGGTCGATGGATGCGGTGGGCGATGTTTCATATACTTGTGGTTCGCTTTGCGTGTTAGTGCGCTAAGTGATAGAAGCAGTTCGGGAGTGAATCAGTGACGACAAATGTTATTGCAGGGGCGGTTGCGTTTGCACAGGAGAACAAGGCCCGGTTTCTGGAAGAGCTGAAGGCTTTGTTGCGGATCCCTTCGGTGTCTACGTTGCCGGAGCATTTTGGGGATGTTCGGGCGGCGGCGGCGTTTGTTGCGGCTGAGTTGAAGCGTATTGGGATGGAGAACGTTCGGCTGATCGAGACAAGTACTGAGGAGCAGGTAATTGCAGATACGGTGGGCCATGCGCTTATGGTGCCTGGAAGGATTGGGCATCCGCTGGTCTACGCGGATTGGCTGCATGCAGAGCCTGCGGCTGATGGCAAGGCTGCTCCAACAGTGCTTTGCTATGGGCACTATGATGTTCAGCCGGCTGAGCCTTTGGACGAGTGGAAGTCACCGCCGTTTGAACCGACGGAGCGGGATGGGAACATCTATGCGCGCGGGGCTGTCGATGACAAAGGGCAGATGTGGATGCATGTGAAGGCGCTGGAAGCGCTGTTCGCTGCGGGTGATGGGAAGTTGCCGGTGAATGTTCGGGTGATCATTGAGGGCGAAGAGGAGGTTGGGGGCGAAGGGATTGCGAGGTTTGTTCGAGAACATGGCGATCGGCTGAAGGCGGATGTTGCGCTGGTAAGCGATACGGAGATGTTCGCTCCGGAGCTGCCGACGCTGTGTGTTGGGCTGCGCGGGATGATTTACACGGAGATTGAGGTGCGGGGGGCGCGGACGGATCTGCACTCGGGGATGTATGGCGGAGCGGCGCCAAATCCTTTTGTGGCGTTGGCGCAGCTGATCGCGAAGCTGAAGGACGCGGATGGGAAGATTCTGATTCCGGGGTTCTATGAGAACGTCGCTAAACCTACTGCGGATGAGTTGAAGGCGTGGCGGGCGCTGCCTTTTGATGAGGAGCACTATCGGCAGACAGAGGTGGGGTCGGTGACACTGACGGGTGAGCCGGGTTACAGCGTGTTGGAACGGACATGGGCGCGGCCTACGCTCGATGTGCATGGAATGCCGGGCGGGTTTATTGGGGTGGGAGCGAAGACGGTGATTCCGGCGAAGGCTCTGGCGAAGGTGAGCATGCGGCTGGTGCCGGATATGACTCCGGCGGAGAGCTTTGCAAAGTACAAGGCATATGTGGAGTCGATTGTGCCGAAGGGCGTGGAGATCGAGGTCCGGATGATTCACTCGGGCGATCCTATTGTGGTGAGTACGGACAACGTCTATGTGAAGGCTGCGACTGAGGCGATGCATGAGGTGTTCGGTAAGGAGACGGTGTTTGTGCGGGGGGGCGGGTCGATTCCGATTGTGGGAGACTTTGTGCGCGAGCTGAAGATTCCTACGGTGATGATGGGGTTTGGACTGCCGGATGATAATCTCCATGCGCCGAATGAGAAGTTCCATCTGGCGAATTTCTATCGAGGGATTGAGTCGATTGTGCGGTTTTTTGGCGCACTGACAGCCTGATGAGCTTTCCGGTGAACGTTGGTGGGTATGTGCTGGCGGGGGGGAAGAGCCTGCGCATGGGCTGCGACAAGGCGCTGTTGGAGCTGGCAGGGAAGCCGCTGGTGCAGCATGCCGTGGTGAAACTACAGAGGGTCTGCGCCGAGGTACACCTATTGGGGAATAGGAATGAGCTGGCTGTTTATGGTCCTCTGGTGTGTGACTTGCACGAGGGGCGAGGGCCTTTGAGCGGGATTGAGGCGGCGCTCGAACACTCTCGGCATGACTGGAATTTGTTTATGCCTGTGGATATGCCGTTTTTGCCAACTGCATTTCTGGGTTGGTGGGTGCCGATGGCACTAGCGAAGGAGAAGGAGGGTATGCGGATCGCGATGCTAACCGTGGATGGACGCCCGCAGCCGGCTCTTTGTTTGCTGCATAAAGATATGCTGCCGTTTGTGAAGCAGGCCATGGAACGGGGTGGATTCAAGTTGTTTCGGGTGTTTGAGGAGGCGGAACGGGAGCTTTCGGCGGGGCAGGGCGGGCGAACAGGTGTGTTTTTTAATCTTCCGTGGAGTGTGGATCAGGAGTTCGCTGTTCTAACGGAAGAAAACAGTCCCTGGTGCAGGCTGACGAAGGAGCAGAATGCGGCGAGGAGGCTTTGGTTTGCGAATCTGAATACTCCGGAAGAGTTTGGGGAGGCGGAGAATTTCGTGGATGCTCTGGACACGTGAGGTTTGGTGCGATGTATCGCCGAAGATCGGTCATATGTATCAGAATGGGGTAGAGCGCGAAATGAGGAGCAGGATGGAAGAGCCGCAGGAAGAAGTGCAACAGCAGAATCCGGCAAAAAGGGACAAGCGCGAGTCGGTGGAGGCTGCCGATGGGAGCGCCCATGTCTCGGACGACGTCTTGGATTCTCCGGATGAAGCGAGCGCGCCGCTGATTACGGACGTATCGGATGACGTCGCTCCCGTAGTGGAAGAGTTTATGGGACAGGCAGCGCAGCAGAACGAGGCTGCGGCTGAGGCTGTGCCGGATCGCAAGAATAAGCCTGGACCTTATATCGCCTTCGAGCACGTGGATAAGTCGTTTGGCGATTTTGTGGTGCTGGAGGATGTGAGCTTTTTTGTGATGCCGGGAGAGACGCTGTGCATCCTGGGACGAAGCGGTGTGGGGAAATCTGTCTCGTTACAAATATTGATGGGATTTCTGCGGGCGGACCGAGGCCGGGTGATGGTGGCTGGCGAAGACATTTGCGGAATGAGTGAGCAGGAGCTGCAGCGGATTCGGCAGAAAGTGACGATGGTGTTTCAGAATGGCGCGCTGTTCGACTCGATTTCGGTGGGGGAAAATGTGGCATTTCCGCTGCGGGAGCGCGGGGATTTGGCGGAAGACCAGATTATGCAGGTGGTGAAGGGGCTGCTTGAGATGGTTGGCGTGGCCGGAATGGAAGGGCTGCTGCCTTCAGACCTGTCGACCGGGATGAAGCGGTCGGTTGCTATTGCGCGGGCGCTGGCATCGCAGCCGGAGGCGGTGTTGTACGACGAGCCGACGACGATGGTGGATCCGCTGATGGCACATCTGCTGGGCAATCTGATCGAGCGGCTGAAGCAGCAGCTTCACCTGACAAGCATCGTTGTAACCCATGACATGCGTTTTGCGAAGAAATTGGCTGACAGGGTGGTCTTTCTTCATGGAGGGAAGGCGCACTTTTTTGGAACGATGGAAGAGATGGAAGCGAGTGATGACCCGATCCTGAAGGAGTTTCTCGCTCTGGATGAGTTAGTGATGCCGGTATGAACGCTGCAGTTGAAGGTGTGAATCAGTTAGCTTCCCCGTCGCACAAAAGGTTTTGTTTTGGAATTGCCGCCAAGTATTCTTCAACGGAATGTCGCCAACCACAGGAAGGCAACTCCGAAAAATATAAGTCGTATTTTGCAACATCTTTGATAGTCCCAGTCGTGCTGTTTAATTTGCAGTGATTGATTTCTGCCGGGCGGGTTGTTTGAGAGGACTTCAGGCATCTTGCCGATGAACGTCTGGACGTAGTGCGACGAAGAGGGTTGTTTTGGCGACACCGGACTATTTGCAACAGGTAATAATCTCGGGACGAAAGCGCGCTGCAAAAGACAGGCGAGCCTCTTCGACTCGTTTTGGACTTTTCCGGCGGCCGTCTGTAACCAGCCTTGTTTGGGCATCGCTGGATCTGATGACAGTGGCGGTTGCGGGAATTCTGGCTTTGCGGTTGCATGTTGCGCTGCCGGCGGAGATATCGCCGTTGCATGTCGTGCCGTATCTGATCCGATCTTCGCCGAGCCTGTTTTTCTTCTATGCCGGCTGGTTCGCGATATGCCTGGCGTTCTTTATGCGATCGTACGGCCTTTATGGGCCGGTACAGAATCGCAGCGGACTCCATGAGCAGCGGATGGCGGTCCAGGCGACGTTGACGTCCGGGTTGTTGCTGTGCGGGACGTTGTATCTGTCTAATGGCCAGACGATCTCGCGGGTTGTGGTTACGCTGATGGTGGGATTTTCGGCGATCCTGCTTTGTATTCGCCGGGCCATTTGGCGAAAGATGGTCTATCGCCGCTATATGGCTGGGATCGAGACGCGAAATGTGCTGATCGTTGGCGCGGGCCGCGTTGCACATGCGCTGCGAAACCACCTGGATTCGCTGCAGCATCTTGGATTTCGATTCAAGGGGTTCGTCGCATTGACTGACCGCGAATCGGAGTCGGGTGATGTGGATGTTATCGGCGATGTGCAGAATTGCCTCTCGCTGGCCAGATCGTTGTTTGTGGATGAGATATTTTTCTCGGTTCCAGGGGATAAGAAGCTGGTGATCAGCATGGTAGAGGAGGCCCGGGCTGCGGGAATCGATGTGCGGGTGGTGCCGGATCTCTACGACGGGCTGGCGTGGAATGCCACGGTGGAGTACATCGGCCAGTTTCCGACGATTCCACTGCACCGGCGCGAGTTTCCGATTGGGGCGTTTCTGCTGAAGCGGACGCTGGACATTACTTTGTCGTCGCTGGCGCTGCTGATCGCGTCTCCGATAATGTTGGCGTTGGCGATTGCGGTGAAGATGGATTCGGAGGGGGCTATCTTCTACCAGGCGCAGCGAATCGGGCGGAAGGGCCGGACCTTCGCCTGCTATAAATTCCGCACGATGGTATCGGACGCCGACAAACTGAAGGCCGATCTGGAACATATGAACGAGCGGGATAGTGTACTTTTCAAGATATCCAATGATCCGAGGATTACGCGGATGGGACGGATATTGCGGAAGTATTCGCTGGATGAGCTGCCGCAGTTTTACAACGTCCTCAAAGGCGATATGAGCCTGGTGGGACCGCGGCCCCCAATGGCGGCTGAGGTGGAGCAGTATGATCTGGCGCATCTGCGGCGATTGGATGTATTGCCGGGTATCACGGGGCTATGGCAGGTGGAGGCGCGTCAAGATCCTTCGTTTGACAGCTATATATCGCTGGATACGGCCTATGTGGAGAACTGGAGCCTGTGGCTGGATATGAAGATTCTGGCGAGGACGGTAGGGGTTGTGGTGAGCGGGACGGGCTCCTAAGCGGTAGACTTAATTCTGTGAAGATAGCTCTTGCGCAGATTAACCCGACGGTGGGGGACTTCGCCGGGAATACGAGAAAGATTCTTGAATATGCGGCGCGCGCCGGAGAGCAGGGTGTTGATCTTGCAGTCTTTCCGGAGCTGGCTGTGTGTGGCTACCCGCCGGCAGATTTTCTGGAGAAGGACGCTTTTGTCGCCAGGGCTGGCGAGGCGACTGCCGAGATCGCGGCATGGACAGCGGAGCCCGGTCGCCCAGCAATTCTGTGCGGAACAGTGATGCCTGCTACGTCGCCGGTCGGCAAGCAGGTGCGCAATGTGGCGGTGGTGCTGAGCGGTGGAAAGGTGAGCTTTGTGCAGCAGAAGATGCTGCTGCCGTTTTATGACGTGTTCGATGAACAGCGTTACTTTGAGCCGGCGGCACAACAGGCACTGACGTGCGTCGGTGGAGAACCGCTGGCGATTACAGTCTGTGAGGATGCCTGGAACGATAAGGGCTTCTGGCCGCGTCAGTTGTATCGTGTTGATCCGGTCGAGAGCCTGATGAAGCAATGGGAGTCGGAGCCGAAAGAGGTGGCTGGGCGGCAGCGGATCATCGTGAATATTTCGGCCTCACCTTACTGGCAGGGGAAGCCTCAGGTCCGGGAAAAGATGCTGGCAGCGCTGGCGAGGCAGCATGGGGCCTTTGTGGCGATGGTGAACCAGGTGGGCGGGAACGACAGCCTGATCTTCGATGGATCTTCGCTCGTAATTCGGCCGGATGGAAAGGTCGTGGCGCAGGCGGCCTCGTTTGCGGAGGATCTCGTTGTCTTTGACACGAATGATGGCGAGGCTGCTGCGATCGATCCTGTTGTGGATGAGACCGCGGCGACGTGGAAGGCGCTGGTGCTGGGGACTCGGGACTACGTGCGGAAGTGTGGATTCAAAAAGGTGCTGGTTGGGCTGAGCGGGGGAATCGATTCGGCGCTGGTGGCGACAATCGCGGTGGAAGCTCTTGGCGCGGAAAATGTGCTGGGCGTCGGGATGCCGAGCGAGTATTCGTCATTAGGGTCGATTGAAGACGCACGAAGACTGGCGAAGAACCTTGGGGTGCGGTTTGAGATGCTGCCCATCCATGACGTATTCGCTCAATATCAGAGCACGCTGAAGCGGCTGTTTGAAGGAACTCCGTTTGGGTTGGCGGAGGAGAACCTGCAGTCGCGGATACGCGGGACGTTACTGATGGGGCTGTCGAACAAATTTGGCGCGCTGGTGCTGACGACTGGGAATAAAAGCGAGATGTCGGTTGGCTACTGCACGCTTTATGGAGACATGGTGGGCGCGCTGGCGGTTATCGGCGATGTGATGAAGACAAAGGTGTATGCGCTGAGTCAATATGCGAACCGCGAGCGGGAGGTGATTCCGCGGGAGACGATGAAGAAAGCTCCCTCGGCAGAACTGCGGCCGGAGCAGTTGGATACGGATTCGTTGCCTCCTTATGAGGTGCTTGACCCGATTCTGGAGGCATATGTAGAGAGGTACTGTTCCGCGGAGGAGATCGCCGAGGAACAGGGAGTTGACGTGGCTTTGGTTCGATCGGTGTTGAAGCTGGTGGAGCAGAGCGAGTACAAGCGGCAACAGGCAGCCCCGGTGCTGAAAGTAACAAGAAAATCATTCGGAATGGGGCGACGGTTTCCCATTGCGGTCAAGGTTCAGGTGTAATAGAAGTGCCGGGTGCGCAGAGCGACGGCGGAGGAAGGTACTTTTGAAGATTTCATCGTTGATGTTGGTTGGATTGGCGACAGCTCTCGGTGTTGGAGTAGCGGGAGCGCAGACAGGAACAACAGGGGCAGCACAGGCGGCGCCAGCAGCGAAAGGGGCTCCGGCAGCAACTCCGCCGCTGCAATTGAATTCGCTGGATCCGACGAGCAAGGCAGACCCTTTTCCCCCGGTGAACCTGAAGTTCTTTACGGCTGCGACTCCGACGGTCGATACCGTCAACAGCTTTTTGAAGACGATCTGGGGCTATGACCCGAACCGCATATGGCGTGTGGAAGCGATCCAGACGACGGCGGCTCCCGGCGTGAGCAAGGTCGTTGTATACGTGTCGGACAGGTCTCCGAATGCGAAGGTCCAGTCCATGGGGTTCTTTGTGACTCCGGACGGAAAACACGCGATTGCGGATTCTTCGGGCGTGATTTCATTTGGCGCGACGCCGTTTGCGGACAATCGCAGGTTGTTACAGGAGCGCGCGGACGGTGCCTGGCGTGGAGCTGCGAGCAAAGACCTTTTGATGGTGGAGTTCGCCGATATGCAGTGTCCGCATTGCAAGGAGGCGCAGGGAACGATCGAGCAACTCGTCAAGGACTTCCCAAATGCGCGTGTTGTCTTCCAGAGTTTCCCCCTGGTGGAGGTCCATCCGTTTGCGTTCAAGGCTGCGGCCTACGGATACTGCGTGCAGAAGCAGAAGAACGATGCGTTTTTTCCTTATGCTGCGGCGGTGTTCGACGCTCAGGCTGCGCTGACTCCTGAGACGGGAGATCAAACGCTGAAAAATGCTGTGACCAAGGCTGGACTTGATCCGGTGGCCATCGACGCCTGTGCCGCGACGCAGGCGATCAAGGACCAGGTGAATGCTTCCATCAAGCTGGGGGAGGCAGTTGGAGTCGACCAGACGCCCATTCTGATGGTGAATGGCCGTCCGTTGCCGCTGGCGCAGGTTCCATATGAGACGCTGAAGACAATTGTGTCTTTCCAGGCCGTAACGGATGGCGTGAACAATGGAGCTGCGGCGAGTGGTTCGGTGAATCCTCCGACGTTAGGCAAATAATCAGTTCTTTTCTTGAGAGGGGCGCATCGTATCTGCGATGTGCCCCTTTTTTCTTGTCGAAGTTTCTATAGCGCGTGTTGTTATAAGCTATCTGAATTCAATTTCTTGCGAAAAATCGTGGGGTAGATTGTGAGAAGGATTTCTTCTGCTGTATCTTTTCAAGGCGATGGTTGTTCAATCAAAACAGATATTTGAATTGAGGTCGCACGCACCGAAGGTCTGAATTGAATCAGAAAAAAACGATGGTTGCCGTTTTTGTGGTTTAGCATTCTTCCCAGACGTGTAACTCTCCGGCAGCCGTTTTCAAAACAGAGCGTATTCGAGGTCAGACAGCTTGTCCTGCTTCGACATATATTCGGCTACGTGTTTCAGCAATGGGGATGGCGGTATCGCCGCGTACGGAGTGACTTTCTTTGCCGGTACAGCATCCACGCTGTCTCCAACCAGCATATTCGCTCCGGCTGCTACCCCGGCACACTCGATCTTTGGCTTGTCGATGCTGGTGCTTTCAGTTACGCTGGCGATCTTTTTGATTGTCGGCGGCCTGCTGCTCTATGCGCTGATTCGCTTCCGGCATCGCCCGACGGATTCGGATCGTGAGCCTCCGCAGATCTACGGCAGCAATCAGATTGAGCTTTCGTGGACTGTGATTCCGATCCTGATCGTCGTGATGCTGTTTCTAACGACCACGCGGGTCATCCTCGGAACCGAAGCCATCCCAAGACCTGCTGGTGCAATGGACGTGATTGTCATTGGGCATCAGTTCTGGTGGGAGTACCGCTACCCCAGGCTGGGTGTCGTTACAGCCAATGAGTTGCACATTCCGATCAGCGATCCCGCCAGGCCGACGCCGACCTATCTCACGATGTCGTCTGCCGATGTGTCCCATAGCTTCTGGGTGCCGCGTCTGGCCGGAAAGATGGACGTGATTCCAAACCGCATCAATGTAATGTGGATGGATCCGGAGCAGGCGGGTCTCTATCTTGGGCAGTGTGCGCAGTACTGTGGGACGCAGCATGCCAAGATGCTGCTGCGGGTTTATGCACAGTCGCCGGAGGATTTTTCGGCCTGGGTAGACCAGCAGAAAAGGCCTGCCCGACAGGACTTCAGCGGGAACCCTGCCGCTGCCGAAGGGCAAACCGTCTTCATGCATAACGCCTGCATCAACTGCCATACCATTGCAGGAACAGTAGCGACAGGACGCTTCGGTCCTGATCTGACGCATCTGGCAAGCCGCGACACGATTGCTTCCGGGCCCATACAAAATACTCCGGAGAACCTGAGACAGTGGATCGACGATCCGAACTCAATGAAGCCGGGCTCGCTAATGCCGTCGATGCACCTGAACGATCATGATTTGGACGTTATTACTGCATATCTGACACAGCTTCACTAATCTTCGGCGGAGAGAGGCGAGATGACCACAACGCCTGTAATCGAAGCAATCGATGAGACCGCGGGTTCGCAGGGCCGTCCACCGTTGAATGTGGTGTATGAGTGGCTGACCACGGTAGACCACAAGAAAATCGGACTGATGTATATCGTGTATGCCCTCATCTTTCTCGTCATCGCGGGATTTCAGGCGATATTGATGCGGATTCAGCTCGCAGTTCCGAATAATCATTTTGTTTCGCCACAGGTCTTCAACCAGCTCTTTACCATGCACGGAACGACGATGGTTTTCTTCGTCGGTATGCCGATTCTGTTTGGCTTTGGAAATTACCTGGTCCCGTTGATGATTGGCGCGCGCGACATGGCGTTTCCGCGGCTCAATGCATTCAGCTTCTGGATATCTGCCTTCGCCGGTGTGCTGTTGTACTTCAGTTACGTGGGCGGTAGCGGGCTTTATGCTGCGGGTTCGGCGCCCGATGTCGGATGGTTCGCCTATGCGCCATTGACGGCGAAGATATTTTCTCCGGGCCATAGCACCGACTACTGGACACTCGCGGTTTTTCTCAGCGGGGTGGGTTCGATCGGAACGGCTTTGAACATCGTAACCACCATCCTCAGTATGCGCTGCAAGGGCATGACGATGGGGCGAATGCCGCTTCTGGTCTGGTTGTATCTGGTGATGGCGAGTCTGGTGTTTGTTACCGTTAGTCCGCTCACCGCAGCGCAGATTATGTTGACGCTGGACCGCTATCTTGGCGCGCATTTTTTCGATACGCAGGCTGGCGGCTCGGCTGTGCTGTGGATGCACTTCTTCTGGATATTTGGACATCCTGAGGTCTACGTGCTGGTGCTGCCGGCGTTCGCGTTCGTCAACGAGATCGTCCCTGTTTTCTCGCGTAAGGCTATCTTTGGCTATCCGGCGATGGTGGCGGCCTCAGTGGGTATTGGCTTTATCAGCCTCAGCGTATGGGCGCACCATATGTTCACCGTCGGCCTGGGGCCGGCTGGCAATACATTTTTCGTTTTTGCGACGATGGTGATTTCGGTGCCGACGGGGATCAAGATCTTCAACTGGCTTGCGACGATCTGGGGCGGGAAGGTGATCTTTGCAGTGCCGATGATGTTTTGTGTCGCGTTCCTCTTTCAGTTCCTGGTCGCCGGATTGACGGGCATCATGCTTTCGGCGGCGCCCTTCGACTGGCAGCTGGGTAATTCCTACTTTGTCGTTGCACACTTTCACTATGTTCTGGTCGGCGCAATTCTCTTTGCGCTCTTCGCGGCGTTCTATTACTGGTATCCCAAGGTTACTGGCAGGATGATGAGCGAGAAGTTGGGCAAATGGCACTTCTGGCTTTTCGTTATTGGGTTTCACCTTACCTTCGACTTCATGCATGTTCCGGGGCTGCTGGGCATGCCGCGACGTATCTATACCTACGAGGCGGGACGCGGGTGGGAGGGCTGGAATCTGATCATCGGTGTCGGAGGCATCATCCAGGCGATTGCGACGCTAATCTTTGTCTACAACCTGGTGCGATCGTACTCTCGCGGCGAAGTTGCGGGGCACGATCCGTGGGATGCCTGGACGCTGGAGTGGGCTACGCCGTCGCCGCCGCCCTCGTATAACTTCGCCGTTGAGCCTACGGTCAACAGTCGTCGGCCATTGTGGGATCTGAAACATCCTGAAGATTCAGACTCGAGCTACGAATGATGAAGACTGCAAGCGCAATTCCGATTGATGGAACGATGGAGACGCCTTGGACGCTGCCCTATAGAGGCACGGTGGGTATGGCCTGCCTCATCGTGGCTGAAGCAGCGATCTTCATCATCTTCATCGTTGCCTATATCTTCTACATCGGCAAGAGCCTCAGCGGACCTACCCCTGCACAAGTGCTGGAGTTGCCAATCTTCGGGACTATCTGCCTGCTCTCGAGCAGCATTACAGTTCATTTTGCGGTCAGCGCGCTGCGGAAACAAAACTTTCGCAGCTGCACGATCCACCTGGCGGGTACCGTTCTGCTTGGATCAATCTTTCTGATTACGACTGCACAGGAGTGGTATCACCTCATTCACGTTGAGGGTTTGACGATACGGACTAACCTCTTCGGAACAACTTATTACTCGCTGGTTGGTCTTCATGCCAGTCACGTTGTAGTGGGTCTCATCATGCTTTCTCTCGCTCTTGTCTTCTCACTAATGGGTCGCGTAACCGAGGAGCATTCAGAAAAACTTGAAGTACTTTCGCTTTACTGGCATTTCGTCGATGCGGTATGGGTAGTTGTATTTCTGGTGGTCTACGTTCTGGGTAGATAGCTTTCGGAAAGGAGGACACGATGCAGGAAGGCGATTCGATGCAGCATGCCGGGCAAGGTCACGGACACCCGCACCGGTTCGACGAAATAGTTCTGCCTGCGCCGACTCCGTGGCCCCTGGTACTTGCGTTTGGCCTCAACCTGATGATTGCTGGAATGGTGACGCACTGGGTCATCAGTCTGCTGGGCCTGGTGCTGGTGCTGCGATCGATGGTCGGATGGTTCTTGGATATGTTCCCTCATGAGCAGCATATTTCGGTTCCGATTCGAGCCGGGATCGTCGAAATCTCGAGCACTCGCACCACTCGCGAAAAACTGCCGATCGGTGAAAATCATCGCAAGCTGTTACCTATCGAAACGTTCAGCGTTATCGTCGGGCATCAGGGGCGGCATCATTGGCGGCGTTGCGATGATCATTCCAGCGGCGCTCTTTGGCCTTATTCGTTACAACAGCATCTGGTATGCGGTAAATCTGCTCGCTGCTGGCGGGTTTGTCAGTTGGGCTGGTAAGAGCAATGAATTTCTGGCGCAGTTTCATATGGAAGGGCTCCTTGCAGCCACTGCAATTCACGGTCTCGCCTCGGTGCTCATCGGCCTGCTCTACGGGGCTATGTTGCCGATGTTTCCGAGAAAGCCGATTCTTACCGCTGGCTTCATCGCTCCTTTTATGTGGACCGGCATCCTCCACTCTGCGCTGGGCATTATTAGCCCGATCCTCAACGATCGCATCAACTGGCTCTGGTTCGTCATCTCGCAAATTGCGTTCGGCCTGGTCTGCGGTTTTGTCGTCAATCGGCATGTGAAGGTGCGCACACCGCAGTTTCGAGCTTTGCCCTTCGCGATCCGCGCCGGTCTTCATAGTGATGATGAACCGACCAAGAAAGACGATGGTCAATGATGCTGGTCGCTCGAAGACTCCTGGTACTCGGTGCCTTCATTCTGTCGCGCGGGCTGCATGGCCTTCGTCGGTTGCAGCCGTATCGCCGACAGGGCCAGATCGGGGCCCGAGGTTGTACGCCCCGAAGAAGTCCTCAATTTTTCAACTCTTTATAAAACAAACTGTTCCGCCTGCCATGGTGAAAACGGAAGAAACGGAGCCGCGATCTCGCTAGCCAATCCGGTGTATCTGGCTGTTGCGGGCGAAGATCGTCTGCACGATGTGATTGCAAAGGGCGTCTCGAAAGCGCTAATGCCACCCTTCGTGAGGAGTGCAGGCGGTATGTTGACTGACCATCAGGTTAGCGTCCTCGCACAAGGTATGCTTCGCGAATGGGGAACGCCGAACCTCCTTGCAACGCAAAGTGCTCCGCCTTACCTGGCGACATTGCAGGGCGATGCCGCTCGCGGACAACAGGCCTTTGCCATCTTCTGCGCTCGGTGCCACGGAGCAGACGGTGCAGGGAACTCGGGCGATCAAAAGAGCAACTCGGGCAAGATCGGCTCCATCGTCGACCCCTCGTATCTTGCGCTCATCAGCGATCAGTATCTTCGCAGCAACATCATCGCGGGCCGACCCGATGCGGGAATGCCCGACTGGCGGACCGACGCGGCTCAACCAATGACAGACCAGCAGATTACAGACATTGTTACCTGGCTTGCCTCGAAACGAACTGATAATCCGGGCCAGCCTTACCGTTCGCACCCGTAGATGGAGTATTAATATTTGTTGCCAAAAGGAAAGGTCTCGCAGGAGCAAAAGTCATGACACAGAGTGAGCAGATCCCCCCAAGCGACCAAGCCGCGGCGACTGAGCCCGCAGTAAATCATAAGAGTGAGGGGCACTCCCGTCGCGTCTTCCTCTTCAAGCTCTCGCTCCTTGATAAACGGGGCGGTTGGCGTAGTTCTTGGGATTCCAATTCTTGGTTATCTTCTGGGTCCGGCGATAAAGAAGGATGCGGGAGATAAATCGTGGATCAATCTGGGCCCGCTCAATACTTTTCCGGTAGGTGAAACTCGGCTGGTCAACTTCCGCAATCCTGTCACGACTAGTTGGGATGGTCAGACTGGTGATATCCCCTGCTGGGTTCGCCGTGTCTCCGACGATAAGTTCCAGGTCTTCGCGATCAACTGCGCGCATCTCGGCTGCCCGGTTCGCTGGTTCGCTCAATCCAGGCTCTTCCTGTGTCCGTGCCATGGCGGCGCGTACTACGCCGACGGAGCCCGTGCCTCTGGGCCACCGGAGCGGGGCCTCTTTGAATATGACCATAAGATCGTCTGAAAATGCTCTGATGATCCACGTCGGCAGAATGCCAACCTTAGCTTCGCAAGCTCGCAGTACGCCGCCGCTGACACAGCTTGAAGTTAATGGTTCCGCGGCAAAGCTTGCGACCGTGGAGCAACCCAAACCGAGGTGCAGCTCATGCCCGACCTAAAGCAACGCGGCATCGATCTGTACAACTGGTTTGAACGGCGACTCGGACTGGGCACGCCTGTCATCGAAGCAGCGGTGCATGACGTCCCAGCCAGCACGTCGAGCTGGTGGTATGTCTTTGGAAGCGCGGCAACGGTCATTCTCGGTCCTTCAGATCATGACCGGCATTCTGCTTGCACTCGTTTATGCTCCCACCGCCAGCGACGCATGGAATAGCCTCCAGTTCCTCGACCATAATGTGAAGCTCGGCTGGTTTCTCCGCGCTATGCACGCATGGGGCTCCGACTTCATGGTCGCTATTGTGCTGATCCATATGGTCCAGGTCTTCCTCTTCGGGGCCTACAAGTTTCCTCGCGAGCTCACCTGGATCATCGGTGTCTTTCTGCTGCTTCTGACGCTTGGCATGGCGTTTACCGGGCAGGTCCTTCGCTTTGATCAGGATGCCTACTGGGGGCTTGGCATAGGAGCTTCTATCGTGAGCCGTGTCCCATTGATTGGTGGCCCTCTCGTGGATCTCATGCTGGGTGGCCCAATTATCGCCGGTCCCACCCTTTCTCGTTTTTTTACGCTGCATGTCTTTGTCATCCCGGGAATTCTGCTTGTACTCGTTGGTCTTCATCTTTTGATGGTGCTGCGACTCGGCATCAACGAATGGCCTATGCCAGGCCGCCTCGTCAGCAAAAAAACTTATGTTGCTGAGTACCATCAACTGACCGTAAAGACAGGCATTCCCTTTGTCCCCGACGCCGCATGGAAGGACGCAATCTTTGCGGCGGCCATCATGCTCGCAGTCATGGCCTGCGCGATCTGGTTCGGTCCCAACGGTCCGACCGGCCAGCCAGACCCAACGATCATCGAGACTGCTCCTAAGCCTGACTTCGCCTTCCTCTGGATTTACGCGGTGCTAGCGTATCTGCCGCCGAACCTTGAAACTCCCGTGCTGTTCATCGCCCCCGTCATTGGTATCGGCGCTCTGCTTCTGCTTCCGCTGCTCTCCGGCGAAGGAGAGAAGCATTGGTCGCGACGTCCAGTAGCTGTGCTGATGGTTAGTGTCATTGCGATCACTCTCGGCAGTCTTCACTCGTCTGGGAACGTATACGCCGTGGAGTCCAATCATGAACGCGTGGACCAGCAATCCGATTCCTCCAGCTTATCTACACGGGCGCACCCCACTTGAAAGAGCAGGAGCGATCGTCCTGCAGAACAAGCAGTGTCGCAACTGCCACTCCATTGGAGGAGAAGGCGGACTGCGGGGTCCTGCCCTCGACGGCGTCGCGTCGCGCATGACAGAAGACCAGATTATTCGCCAGGTGCTGCAGGGAGGCGGAAATATGCCGGCCTATGGCAATGCACTTAATCCCTCCGAAACGACTGCGCTCGTCCGTTTCCTGACCACGCTGCGGAGAAACAATCTGCCTCCTGCCATTGATGCATCACGACATATGGTGCTGTCCGTTGAGGAATCAACGCCGCCATCAGGTAGCCATTAGCGCTGCATTTACTCTATTTCCAATGTCTCCTGAATCCCGGGTCATCTTTGAAGAGTGGTCGCCGCCCGTCTTTCTCACTACCGCTCTGATTCTCAGTGCCATCCTCTATACACGTGGATGGTTCGCCATCCGCAAGACGAGGCGCGCGCTATTTCCCGTGTGGCGACTGGCTGCATTTCTTTTCGGCCTGGCCGTCATCTGGATAGCTATTGCTTCGCCGCTCGACGGTTTCGCCGATGTACTGCTCAGCGCCCACATGGTGGAGCATCTTCTTCTGATGTCATTTGCTCCGCCACTTCTTCTTCTTGGCTATCCGGCCGTTCCACTTCTGCGCGGTATCCCTCGCGCCATTCTCGTTCCAGTGCTGGGGCCATTGCTTCGATTCAAGGGACTGCGAAGCCTCGGCCACTTCCTGGTAATCCCATTGGTCGCATGGTTTGCGATGAATCTCACTTTCCTCGGCTGGCACGTTCCCGCTGCTTACGACTTCGCACTCGAACACGAACACTGGCACGAAGTTGAGCACCTTCTATTTCTCATTACTTCGATTCTTTTCTGGTGGCCGCTCATACGACCCTGGCCGACGAGTGCGCACTACCCAGGGTGGTACATGCTGCCCTACCTGATTATGGCGGACATCGTAAATACGGCGCTCTCCGCCTTTCTCGCATTTTGTGATCGCCCCGTGTACGCCTATTACTTGCAGCAGCCAAACCCATTCAACATATCGCCGCAATCGGATCAAGTCGTTGGTGCAGTTATTATGTGGGTCCTCGGTTCGCTGGTTTTCCTGATTCCTGCGGTGTTTGTCACTCTCAAGCTTCTGCGACAGGAAGCGGCTTCACGAGTGTGAGATGGCTGAGCTATTACTCGGTGATGCCGCCACTCTGCCGATTGATTGCTGCAGGCGTACTGATAGACGTGGGCGCTTCAAGTCCGCCTTTCAGTATGTAATGCTGTAGCGCGATTGCGTTTTGCCACGCACTGCTCAATGCCTGGATATAGCTCGCCTGAAGCTGGAAGAGCGTGCGCTGTGAGACCAAAACCTGCGGATAGGCCATCGCCATGCTCTGGTATTTCTGCAGATATAGTTGATAGGCTCGTGCCGCTCGAGGGATGAGTTGCGTGCGATAGCGGTCGGCTTCAAACTTCGAGGACAGGTAAGTCTGTACGAGCGGCTCGGCTTGCTGGCGGAGCGAAAGTTTCACTCGTTGCAGTTCCTGTTGTGCTCGACTCATGTCGGCCTCGGCAGCCTGCTTTGCGCCTTGATTGTGATTCCATATAGGGAGGTTCAGACTGACCGAAGCAAAACTCTGTGGCCCTGCTGCTTTTGTCGGCAGCACCGAGACCGTTTCGAAGTTGTACTGTTCTCCAGCCTTCAATTGGAGATCGGGGAGGGATTCTCTCTTTGTGTCATTTAGCATGGCTTCTGCAACTGTGATCTCCAGTTGTGCTTGTTTGACCGCAGGGCTATCCCGAATGATGGTCTCAATGATGTGATCGGTGTCGATGTCGGGAATCGAATCGAGAACTCCGTCAAGCGGACTAGCTGCAAGGTCGAGATTGCCCCACAACGGCAGCAAGCATCCTGAAGTTTTGCAGGAAACTTCGCTGTGCGTTCGTGTAGTCGATCTTGGCCTGCTCGGCTTCGACCTCTGACTGGAGTATGTCGGGGGAATCGGCCTGTCCTACATTCGCCAACTGATGTACGGTTTCGACCGCATCGAGCGTAAGCTCGAGCAATCTTCGCCGCACTGCGACAGTCTCCTGTGCAGCGAGTGTCTTGTAGAAAGCTTGTGTCACATCGCTGTGTACGCGCTCAATCTGCGCCTCCGCTGCGGCTTCGTCAGACTTTTTCTGTTGCTCATAGATATTGCGGCGCAGTCCTAACTTGCCACCAAGAACAATCGACTGTGCAATGTATGCTCCGTGCTCGCCTCCGCCAAAGGAGCCGCCGCGAATTTGTTCTCCCTGGTAGCCGATGGATGGATTGGGATAGAGTCCCGCCTGTTTGGCTTCCGCGGCAGAGCGTCGAACAACAGCAGAAGCCTGTTTGAGTGTCGGATTGTCGGCGTCGGCAAGTTGGATAAATTCGGATAGGTTCTTCGGAGGGCGAGCACTTACCTCCTGAAGCAACTCCGGCGCAGGCAGAGAGGCGCTCGTGCGTGTCTCTGGATTCTCAGGCACCGGTATCTGCTGGTTCGCGTGATTTGGAGAGTTCTGCATGTTGCTCATGTCGTGCTGGCTCATGTCCATGCCCGGCATGGATGGTGCTGAGCTGTTGCCGTTGTTACTGCGAGACAACTCGCAACCGCGATTGCCATGATGTTCTTCATGTCTTGGGTCTCCTTGGTTGCGGTGTTCAGGAAAGGATTGAGATGTACGGATCGTTCGGCCTGTCTGCGTGCTTCATGCGTGCGATGATGTCGTCGTATTTGTCCGGTGGCAGGACGCGAACGAACGTCATCATGCCCATCATGTATCCGCTCCATCCGGTGGCAAGGCCGTAGTTCTCGGGCTTGTCTACCATCTTGTCCATCGCCATCATCGGGCCTTCCATGTATGCGTCCTGGGGGAAGTTGGGGACCGCGTTCGCGTGGTCGGCGATGTCACCCTGCATGTCGTCCATGTTGCTCATTTGGCTGTGGTCCATGTCTTGCATCGCAGTCTTGGCCTTGGCTTGGGAGAGTGGACCGTTGGTGGTTGCGGTGTCGGCTGTTGCGCCGAATCCCATGCTTCGACCAAGACTGGGGCCGTAGTCGTCTCCGAGAGGTGTGCTGGGAGTTCCGGTCAACATGCCCATGCCGGATTCCATACTTAGTCCGGCGCGCATGCCTGAGTTGGGGCGGGTCATCTTGCCTACGGTTGAGGACATCTGGTTCATCATGTGGTGGGGAAGGTGGCAGTGGATCATCCAGTCTCCGGGATTGTTGGCTACGAACTCTATGCCGCGGGCTTGGGCTACGCCGACCAGTACGGTGTTTCCGGGCCACCAAGCGGCTTCGGGGATTCGTCCTCCTTCGGTGCTGGTGACTTGGAAGGTGTTGCCGTGAATGTGCATTGGGTGGTGATCCATACCGAGGTTGACGAAGCGGACGCGGACGCGATCGCCGAGGCGGACGATGAGGGGAGTGTTTGCTGGTCCAGCTTTGCCGTTGAGGAGAAGCCAGTTGTACTCCATGCTCATGGTGTTGGGGATGGTGTTGTTGGGGAGGACTGCGTATTCCTGCAGGTGGAGCAGGAAGTCCTTGTCGCAGTGCGGCTGGAAGGGTGTCTTTGGGTGCATGATGAATCCGCCGAGCATTCCGGTCATCTCCTGCATCGCCATGTGTGAGTGATAGAAGTAGGTTCCTTGCTGGTGGATGTCGAACTCGTAGACGAATCGTCCTCCAGGCTTGACTGGAGGTTGGCTGATCCCAGGTTGTCCGTCGAAGCGGATGCGATCCTCGAATCCGTGCCAGTGAATGGAGCTTGGTTCGGGAAGGTGGTTGTCGAAGATGACTCGAACGTGATCGCCTTCGTTGACCTGAATGGTTGGTCCGGGAGCGCTGCCGTTGAAGCCCCAGAGATCGAGTGTCTTGCCGGGAAGGACAGTCTGCTTCACAGGTTCGGCGATGAGGTGGAAGACTTTGGTGTTTCCGTCCGTCGTGTAGGGAAGATCGCCTATATCGGTGGTGATGACGGGAATGTTGTGGGCTTTCGCTGGTGATTGTGTTGTTGTTCGTTGTGCGGGGAGAGTTCGCGCGGCGAGTAAGCTTGCGCCGATGCCGAGGGTGCGTTGGATGAAGGTGCGACGATCGCTCATAAAGCCTCTTGGGATGATGAAAAGGAAGAGGTGCGAGCGGAGGATTTGCTCCACGAAGTGGAGACATGGTGCGGCTTGCCGCTCGCTAGACTTGGCTAATGAGCGTGGCTAGATGCGCAGATTTGAGACGAGGGTGGTGCGGTTGGAGAGTGAGGACCGTGTTTGAGTGGGACGTTGGCCGCTTATGTTTTTGAAGCGGTACGGGTGACGTGACCGATTCAGTGAGGCTCGCTTGGTCCAGTGCGAGTAGCGATATGTTGGTTTGCTCGGCTTTGCCGGGGTCTTTCGCGAAGGAAAGATCGTCGCAGCAGGTCGTTGCAGAACTTGCCTTCGGAGACTGCAGGCTGGGTTGCGTCGACTTGCTTTGAGCAGGCGACATGTCGCAGTGCTCCATGCCTGGCATGGAACTGGCCTTTGTCGCAGCAGGTTGGGCCATGAGGACACAACGAACGTTGCAGGTCAGAGCGAACGATTGGACGCTCGTCAGGAGCAGTAACAGAATCGACCATGCAACCTTACGGCTCATAGTGGCTACTGTATCGGTAGCTGATTGGGAAGTGCAAATCCTCTCCCGGTTGTGCGACTCCGCTTAGCTCACCCCCCGGGGGTATTTATTTATAAGTCTTTTGTTAATAATGATTTAGCCATTTTTATTCCGCTAAATTCGTCCAAACAAAAGGGTTACAGCTAAATTCGTCCAAACAAAGGGTTTAGTGGTTGATAGAGGAGATGGTGCTTTTTCTATTCATTAATTTAATTGTAGCGGGTTGAACATAACTCTCACGCATTGTGGATCTTATTGATGATGTTGGGCTTATGTTTGTCTGGGGCTTGACAAGCGGTTTTGCTGGGGATTTTTGGGATTTTTTTTGTAAGTCGCTTATGGTGCTTGGTTTAGCGGGACTGCTTAATGGAGCTGGTCGGCTGGGGTGGTTGAGGGAGACAAATACGAAGACCCGGGGCTAAAGCCCCCATTGCGCTTGGGTAGTTTTTCGCAGGGCTAAAGCCCTGCGCTCCCACCTAAAAGGCAACGACAAGAGTAAATACAACGACAAGAGCAAATACAACGACAAGAGCAAATACAGGGATCCTTCGCTTCGCTCAGGATGACGACGTTAAGCTCAGGATGACGACGTTAAGCTCAGGGGAAAGGCTTAGTGGTGGGCTATGTAGACGAAGCGTAGGAGGAAGAGGGTGGCGAGGAGGTAGAGCATCCAGTCTTTGGATTTGGCTCGACCGGTTAGGAGTTGGAGGGCTGCGTAACTGGTTAAGCCGAAGCTTAGGCCGTCGGCTATCGACCAGGTGAGAGGGATGGTGGCGACGGTGAGGAAGGCTGGGATTCCGATTTCGGGGTTGTCCCACTCGATTTGGCCCAGTCCGGTGGCCATGAGGCCGCCTACGAGGATGAGGGCGGGTGAGGTGGCGAAGGCGGGGATGGCTCCGACGAGCGGGGCGACGAAGAGGGCGAGGAAGAAGAGGATGCCGGTGACGATGGCGGTGACGCCGGTGCGTCCTCCGGCGGCTACTCCGGCGGAGGATTCGACGTAGCTGGTGACGGTGCTGGTGCCGGCGAGGGAGCCGACGATGGTGGCGGTGGCGTCGGCGAAGAAGATGCGGTTGAGGCGGGGGATGGTGTGGTCGGGGGAGATGAGGTTGGCGCGCTGACTGACGGCGACGAGGGTTCCGATGTTGTCGAAGAGATCGACGAAGAGGAAGACGAAGATGATCTCGAAGGCTCCGATGTGGAGTGCTCCGCGGATGTCGAGTTGGAAGGCGGTGGCGGTGATGGCGGAGAGGCTGTAGTGGACGGGCTGCCAGTGGACCTGATGGAAGAGGATGCCGAGGAGCATGGTGCCAAGGACTCCGATGAGCATGGAGGCTCGGACGCGGAGGACTTGCAGGATGGCGATGAGCAGGAGGCCGAAGAGGGCGAGGGCGGTGGAGGGTGCGCGTACGTTACCGAGGGTGACGACGGTGGTGGCGCTGGGGACGATGATGCCGGCGTTGCGGAAGCCGATGAAGGCGATGAAGAGACCGATGCCTCCGCCTACGGCGGCGTGGAGCTGGTGTGGGATGGCTCCGACGAGACGCTGGCGGAGGCCGGTGAAGGTGAGGATGAGGAAGATGACTCCGGAGAGGAAGACGGCGCCGAGGGCGGATTGCCAGGGGACGCCCATGCTTTTGACGACGGTGTAGGTGAAGTAGGCGTTGAGGCCCATGCCGGGTGCGAGGGCGAGAGGGTAGTTCGCGAGTGCGCCCATGAGGATGCTGCCGAAGGCGGCGCAGAGGCAGGTGGCGGCGGTGACGGCGGCGAGGGGCATTCCGGTTTCGGAGAGGATGGCCGGGTTCACGAAGATGATGTAGGCCATCGTGATGAACGTGGTGAGGCCTGCGAGGATCTCGGTGCGCCAGTTGGTGCGGAGGCGCGTGAAGCCGAAGTAGTGTTCCAGGTGATGGCGCATGTTATGGCCGCCTTTCGTTTATTAGTTTCTGACCGGGCGTGCGCGAAGATCTGCCACGATGGCATAGACCGAGGCGGCATCATCGATATCGACGAAGACGGGGATGCCTGAACTGAGATAGAGGCCATCCATTGAAGTGTTGTTGTTGCCGCGTCCGGCCCATGGATTGTTACTGATCTGGCCGAATTTCAGAGTTCCTATACCGTCGGAACGAAGTTCTTTGTCGACTGCTGGAAGGCTGTCGATGAACGCCGAGATAGTTTTTGCGCGCGGAGGTAAGGCAAGGACGAGGACGCGACGATTGGTAATGGCGTAGATAAGACGGGTCTTCTTCCAGGCGGCATAGAAAAAGCGCCCCCAGATGAAATATTGACCGATGAGGACAAATGGGATTCCCCAGAGCATAAAAAATGATGGAGAGGGATTGCCATTGCCTAAGCCAAATAGCCCTGTTACGCCGCCTTCCCAGAAGATTGCAAACCCTCCCCACAGAAAGCTGAAGGGAATCATGAACCAATCTGACGTATGAAAGATGACACTGGTGTTCGGTTTGCCGGCCCAGAGCAGTGACTCGCCGTTGTGGAGCTCGTTCTGCAATTGCTGTTGTTCATCGAGGTTAAGATTTTGCATGGGATAGTCGCAGGATAACTTAGCTAGCCGATTTCGCAAGGAGATTTGATGACTGCTGAAGATGTGAAGAAGTTGTTGGGACTGCAGCCGCACCCGCGTGAGGGTGGGTGGTATGTGCGGACTTATGAGGCGACGGAGAGAGTAGCGACGGAGGCTTTTGAGGATGGGAGGTATGCAGGTGCTCGGCGGACGGGGACGGCGATTTATTACCTGTTGGAGCCGGATACGTTTAGCGAGATGCATCGGTTGAAGAGCGATGAGGTGTTTCATTTCTATGCGGGCGATGCGGTGGAGATGCTGCAGTTGATGCCGGATGGGAGTGGGAGACGTGTGGTGATTGGGAATGATCTTGCGACGGGAGAGAGGCCGCAGATGGTGGTGGGACGCGGGGTTTGGCAGGGATCTCGGCTGGTGGCGGGAGGGAGTTGGGCGCTGCTGGGGTGCACGGTTAGTCCGGGGTTTGAGTATGAGGATTATGAGGATGGGGACCGAGCGACGCTAAGCGAAGAGTGGCCGGAGTTTGCAGAGATGATTGCGGCGCTGACGCGGAGATGATGTGGTGGGAGGAATCTGAGAAGGAATCAGGGAGTGAAGTTAAAGCTTCACATTGGGTTTACTGAGGCATAGGATGCGTCCTGCAATTAGAGGTGGCTCGTATGTTGCAGCCTATGTTCGCCCTATTCGCACTGTTGTCTCTCTCGTTCTTGCCGCAACAGCCAGCGGCGGCTCCTGCACAGGCGGGTATTCCGGCTGATGCTGCGAAGATGGTGAATCCGGTTAAGCCTACGGCTGAGTCTCAGGCACATGCTAAAAAAGTGTACGGATATGACTGTGCCATGTGCCATGGAGAGAATGGGAATGGCAAAGGTGATGTCGTCGGTGATTTGAAACTCACGCTGAAGGACTATACCGATCCAGCAGCGCTGAAAGATCTGTCGGATGGTGAGATCTTCTACATCATCAAGAATGGCAAGGGCCAGATGACGGGTGAAGGTGAGCGCGCGAAACCAGAGGATATCTGGAACATGGTGATTTATGTGCGCTCGTTTGCGAAGAAGTGAGGCGGGGGCAGTGGAAGGTGTCGAGTTAGCGAAATAGCTTTCTGAGGCTATTTGTTGCGGCTTCGTATTTATTTTGCACATGCTTCCTATGCAGTGCTACACTTCCGACGTTCTCGAAATGGTCTGACCACTGTGGCTGTAAAATCTCGTTTTCTAAATGATCGATACGACGAGCAGTTGCGTGGTGGAATTGCTGTTTTCGAGTGACGCAAATTCTGTTTTGGGGAGTGGTGCATGAGGGTTGAGTTGTTCGAAGGTGGGTGTGTGTGCTGCGATTTTTTGCTGTCTTTCTGGTGCTTCCGTAGTTGCGCAGGAGCAGCCGTTGAAGACGCTGCTGGTGGGTGAGGATCATCGTCTGTCGACGAGTTTGAATGGGGATTGGCACTACCTGGTGGACCCGGCGGGGCGTGGGTTGTATGACGGGCAGGGGAAGGTTCGGGATAGCGGCTATGCGCAGAATAAGCGGCCAGTGCTGGTGGGGGAGCGGAATGGATTTGAGGAGTATGACTTTACGACTGCTCCTACGCTGAAGGTGCCGGGCGATTGGAATACGCAGGAGCCGACGCTGTTTCGGTATGAAGGGATCGTCTGGTATCAGCGGGATTTTGATTATCAGCCTAAGGCGGATAAGCGGACGTTTCTGCGAGTGGGAGCGGCGAACTATCGCAGCTATGTGTGGGTGAATGGGAAGAGGATCTGCGATCACGAGGGTGGGTTTACGCCGTTCGATTGCGAGGTGACGGCGGCGGTGAAGCCGGGGAAGAACTTTGTTGTGATTGCGGTGGATTCGACGCGACTGGCGGATGGGATTCCGGGGTTGAATGTCGATTGGTACAACTATGGAGGGCTGACGCGGGATGTGTCGCTGGTGGATGTGCCGAAGGCGTTTGTGGATGACTATGACGTGCATCTGAAGCGTGGGGCTACGGAGGTACTGACGGGGTATGTCCACGTTGAGGGTGGGGCTGAGGGGACGCCGGTGACGGTGAAGGTTCCTGAGGCTGGTGTGAGTACGACGGTGAAGACGGATGCTGCGGGGAGAGCGGGTTTTGAGGTACAGCGCGAAGAAGCTTGATCTTTGGTCGCCGGAGAACCCGAAGCTTTACAAGGTGGAGCTTGAGGCGGGGCAGGATAGACTGACGGACGATATTGGGTTTCGCGATATTCGTGTGGATGGGACGAAGATTTTGCTAAATGGGAAGCCTGTGTTTTTGCGTGGGGTGAATGCGCATGCGGAGGCTCCGTATCGTACGGGGCGGGTTTCGAATGATAAGGATGTGGCGGCGATCTTTGGGTTTCTGAAGGATCTGAATGCGAACTTTGTGCGGCTGTGCCACTATCCGCATGATGAGCGCATGACGCGGATGGCGGATCGCCAAGGTGTGATGGTGTGGTCGGAGATTCCGATTTGGCAGCATATTTCGTATGAGAAGCCGGAGGTTTATGCGAAGGCGCAGGTGATGTTGAGGCGAGATGATTCGGCGGGACCGGAATAAGGCTTCGGTGATCTTGTGGTCGGTGGCGAATGAAACTCCGACGAATGCTGCACGGACGGAGTTTCTGACGAATTTGGCGGGTGAGGCGAGAAAGCTGGATGATACGCGGCTGATTACGGCGGCGTTTTTGCAGCCACATAAAGTTGGGGATGTGCATGTGATGGATGATCCGCTGGCGGTGGGGCACGCGTTGGATGTGGTTGGGATGAATGAGTACGTGGGGTGGTACAGCTATCTGCCGGAGCAGGCGGATAATGTGAGGTTCCAACTGCCGGAGAAGCCGATCATCGTTAGTGAGTTTGGATCGGAGGCGAAGGCTGGGAACCATGGCGACAAGAGCCAGCGGTGGACGGAGGAGCAGCAGGTGGACTTCTACAAACACAACTTTGTGATGCTGTCGAAGATTCCGCAGGTGCGTGGATTTGCTCCTTGGGTGCTGATGGATTTTCGGTCGCCGACGAGGAATATTCCTTTGCTGCAGGATGGGTTCAATCGGAAGGGATTGATCTCGGAGGATGGGAAGAAGAAGCAGGCTTTCTTCTTGTTGCAGAAGATTTATAAGGAAGGGTCGGAGGGGAAGGCGGAGTAGTGGGTGGGGCGAAGCGGCCTGTCTTGGGTCGCTTCGCTCAAGAATGATAAGCGGGTGCAAGTTAACTGCGGATTTGTTTGGCGATGCGTTCGATGGCGTGGTGGGCGGAGAGCAGGGCGCCCTCTTGCCAGCCTACGAGGTGCGAGAGGTAGTCTCCGGCGAAGTAGGTTCGGCCTTGGGGTCTGTCGAGCCGGGCGTAGGCGGGTTCGCTGCTGGCCGCATGGGTGTTGGCGAAACAGCCTAAGGAGTAGGGGATCTTTGACCAGGTGACGTAGATGGGTTTGGTGAGCAAATGAGCGCGGCCGGGATGCAGGATTTCGACGGCGGTGCGGGAGGCTTCGAGCTTGGCTTGGGTGGAGGGGAGAGCGCCGAAGGGAGTGGGTTTGAAGGTGTTGCTGCCGCCCATGCCCATGCCGCCGGTGTCTTCGCGTTCGGAGCCAAAGCCGGCTACGACTACGCCGGTTGGGGAGAAGAGTTTGTCGGTGGGGTACCAGACGAGATCGATGACATTTGTGAGGAAGGAGATGCCGCCGTAGATGTTGTTCTCTGTCTCCCAGAAACGTGGGGCTTCCCAGGCGATTTTGAAGAGGGCTGTCATGGGCATTCCGGTGAAGGCTTTCTGGGTTTCGGGGGAGAAGTTGTTTTTGATGTTGGCGAGGATGGAGATGGGAAGGGTGCAGATGCAGAAGTCGGCGGTGAGGGTTTGAGGTGTGCCGGATTTTGTGTAGGCGACGGTGACGTCGTTGTCGGAGGTGGTGATCTCGGTGACGGGAGAGTCGTAGTGGATCATGTCGGCGGGGAGGGCGCGGGCGAAGCCGTATGGGATGCGGTCCATGCCGCCGATGGGCTGGAACATGGTGGCTTGCCAGTCGATTTGCTCTTCGTAGAGTTCGCCGCGGGAGAGGTCGGCTGTGATGAGCTCGGAGAATTTGAGGGGCTTGTGCAGGGTGGCTTGTGCGAGACCTGCTCCGCGAGGCACGACGAAGCCGGCGCGAGGTGTGCCGACGTATTTGCCTTGCTCGTTGAGGTCGCCGAAGGAGGAGAGGAAGTCGAGGAGGTGGGTGGTGTCTTCTTTGGAGAGCTCGTCGTCGAGGGTGTGCTTGTTGACGGCTTTGGCGAGGAGTTCGGCGAGGTAGCCTCGGGTGTCGTGGATGACCTGACGCTGCTGGACGGGCTTGCCGCCGTTGAGGATGGGGTCCTGCATGAGGGTGGAGCGGGAGGTGTTGATTTCGACTTCGAGGGGTACGCCGAGATCGTGACAGTAGTTGAGGAGATTGGTGTGGATGGAGGGGATGCGAGCGGGGCCGGCGTTGAGGTAGCCGCCATTTTGCCAGGAGCAGGTCTGGACGGTGCCGTCGGTGAACTCGACTTTGCTGCCGTCGCGGACGGACCAGGAGCGGCCGCCGGGGCGATGGCGGGCTTCGATGATGGTGCAGTCGAAGCCGGCTTTGCGAAGCTCGTATGCGGAGACGAGGCCAGCGATGCCTGCGCCGAGGATGACGACCTTTTTGCCTTTGCCGAAGTCGGAGGGGAGTTGGGGAAGGACGGAGGCTTCGGCTCCAGGCAGGAGGCCGAGGGCCTGCATGGTGGCGAACGCAGCGGAATAGCCGCCGATCTGGGCCATGCGCTGTATGAATGCACGACGGGTGAGACTCATAGAGAGGACTCCGCGTTGTGATGGATTTTTGTTTTGGAGATCTTTCTCAGTGTGGAGTAGGGAAGAGCTGGAATGCAAGGGGAAAGTGATGAGTTATGGATGGTTTGCATGTGAGTGCTTAGACTGGATGTCGGGATTTTCAGGAGGAAGTTATTAGCTACGAAAATGAGGTTGCGAGGCGGAGTTTCTTGAAGGGGGCTCTGGCGTTAGGAGCGGTGTCTGCGGTGCCGATGCAAGCTGTTGGGCAGGCGACGGTGACAGGTGATGATCGCGCTTATTGGATTGAGGTGGTGAAGCGGGTTTCGGAGCCTGTGCTGGAGGCGGTGAGCAAGGGACAACTGCGAGCGAAGATGCCGGTGGAGGCCGGGGCCGGGTTGGTGGAGGCGCGGAGTAAGTCGACGCATCTGGAGGCTTTTGGGCGGCTGATCTCGGGGCTGGGTCCGTGGCTGGAGAGTGGTGATGTGAGTGGCGCCGAAGGAGAGTTGCAGGCGAAGTATCGTGAGTGGGCTCGAGCGGGGATTCGGTATGGGACCGATCCTGCTTCTGCGGACTATATGAACTTTGGGATGACGCCGCAGTCTGTGGTGGATGCGGCCTTTCTGGTGCTTGGGATATTGCGGGCTCCGAAGCAGTTGTGGGAGCCTCTGGATAAGACGACGAAGGCGAATTTGGTGAAGGCGCTGAAGGCTACGAGGCAGGTATTGCCGGGGCAGTCGAACTGGCTGCTGTTTTCGGCGATGGTTGAGGCTGGACTTTACTTCATGGGTGAAGAGTGGGACTCGATGCGGGTGGATTATGCGATCCAAATGCATAAGCTTTGGTTTGTAGGTGATGGGACGTATGGCGATGGACCGCACTTTCATTGGGACTACTACAACAGCTTTGTGATTCAGCCGATGCTATTGAAGGTGCTGGAGACGGTGCCGGCGAAGTCGGAGGCGTGGAGTGTATTGAAGCCTGTGGCGATGGAGAGGGCGCGGCGATATGCGGCGATTCAGGAGAGATTGATTAGTCCTGAGGCTACGTTTCCTGCGATTGGGCGGTCACTGACGTATCGGTTTGGGGCGTTTCAGTTGCTGAGCGATATCAGCCTGCGCAGGGAGTTGCCGGAGGGTGTGTCGCCAGAGCAGGTGCGGTCTGCATTGACAGCGGTGATGCGAAAAATGATTGAGATGCCCGGTACCTTCGACGCGAAGGGATGGCTGACGATTGGGTTTGCAGGGCATCAGCCTTCCATAGGCGAGCCATATATTTCTACGGGGAGTTTGTATCTGTGTTCGGTGGCATGGTTGCCGTTGGGGTTGCCGAAGGGCGATGTATTTTGGGCAGGAACTGCGAAGCCTTGGACTGCGGTGAAGATTTGGGGCGGAGAAAACATGAAGGCTGATCATGCTTCCTCCGCTTAGTTGAAGTTGTCTAAGCTACGAGCTTCAGAGCGAGATATAAGAGTCGCAATACAAGCAACAGCTAAATACAGGGATCCTTCCCCATTCGACTTCGCTTAGGGTCAGGATGATGACGCCATAGACGTTACCTGACGTTCCCTGTTATTCGGCTTTGCCTACGCCGTTGGTCTTGTAGGCCTTCTGGAGGACGAAGAAGGCTTGTTTTCGTTCGCCTTTTTCAGAGAGAAGACCTTTGCGGTTGAAGCCGTCCTGAATCTCGGGAAGGACGCGGCGGGGCGAGCGGAAGTCCATGAGTACCCATGGGCTCATGCCACGAAGTTGAGGGATGTTGTTGAGCATGATCATCTGCTGAGTAAAGACGTTGGCCTGAAACTCTTCGGTCCAGCGTTGATCGGCGGTTCCGTGAAGACCGGCCTTGGCTCCGGCGCCGAACTCGCTGATGACGAGAGGCTTCTGGTAGTCGATCTGCCATTTGGTTTGGGCGATGTCGGAGGGTTGGTGCTCGTACCAGCCGACGTACTCGTTGGCGCCGATGACATCGAGCTGCTTGCCGAGAGGATCGTCGACGATCTTCGTCATGCCGTTAGTGCGAACGAGAAGCGCGGCGGTGATGAGTCGAGTGGGATCGTAGGCTCGGGCATCGTTGGCGAGCGTGGTGAGGAACTTCGTACGCTCAGGTGTTGTCGGAGTTTCGTTGGCGACGGACCAGAGGATGACAGAGGCCTTGTTGCGGTCGCGTCGAATCATCTCGTGGAGCTGGTTCTGTGCCTTGACGAGAGTAGCGGGGTCGTCGAAGTGACAGGCCCAGTAGACGGGGATCTCGGACCAGATGAGAATGCCGAGACGGTCGGCGGTACGGGTCATGCGCTGATCGTGTGGGTAGTGAGCGAGACGGGCGTAGTTGCCGCCTAACTCTTTGACCCAGCCGAGGAGCGTGTCGGCGTCTTCCTGCGTGTAGGCGCGGCCGGTGCGAAAGGGTGCTTCGGCATGGATGCTGACGCCGTGGAGGAAGATGGGCTTGCCGTTGAGGAGGATTTGCGTTCCACGGACTTCGATGGTGCGGAAGCCCATCTCGTCATCGAGTGTGTCGGCGCCTGCCTTGAGCTGTACGTTGTAGAGCTTGGGGTGCTCGGGCGACCAGAGTTCGAGGCCTTGGGGATGAAGTTGGATTGGTGCGCGGCCGTTGGCATCGACGGTGGCTTCGATTTTGGTTGGCGTGGGGGTTGCGATGGAGACGCTGACTTTGTCTCCGGCGTTCGCGCCGACGACGTGGACGTAGCCATCAATTTGATTCGTGGTGCCGCGAACAAGATGGAGATCGTAGTCGTCGATGAAGTGCGTGGGAACTTCGACAAGTGCGACATCGCGAGTGAGGCCGCCGTAGTTGAACCAGTCGGTCTGAAGGGTGGGAACGCCTTCGGCCAGGCGGGTGGCGTCTACGGCGATAACGACGAAGTTATCGCCGTCGTGGAGGAGGTCGGTGGCTTCGCAATCGTATGGGGTGAAGCCGCCCTCGTGCTGGCAGGCGAATTTGCCGTTGATCCAGACGAAGCTGCGGTAGTTGGCCGCGCCTACGTGAAAGAAGGTGCGCTGGTTGGGCTTCTTCTGGTAGGTGAAGTCGCGCTGGTACCAGAGGGGGCCTTCGTAGTGAAAGAGGGAGTCTTTCTGGGTGTTCCAGTCGCCGGGGACCTTGAGGATGGGCGATTTACTGAAGTCGTACTCGGTGTTGTCTTTGTGCTCGTTGAGGAAGTAGCCATCTTTGCGGAGCTCGTTGTGGAAGGTGAAGAGGCCGGAGCCGTAGGGATCGACGATGGTGTGCCAATCGCCGTCGAGACTGATCTGCTTGCGGTGATCGACATTGACGAGGAGCGTCTTGTAGGTTCCTTCGTCGATCTTGGTCTGGGCCAGGGCAGGGTGCTGGGTACCGAGGAAGGGGGTGAGAATGGCGAAAGAGAAGAGGGCGGAATGGAAGAGTCTTTGAGTGTGACTGGCGATACGCATCGATATCCTCTGACGTCTCTGTGGAAGAGACCCTTTAGGCATTGTCAATAAAAATGAACGCTGTGCGCATCCATTTTGTTGTTACATGAAATTTATTGTATGCGCGAGGCAGATCGTTCCTCAAAAAATATAGCTATATGGCTGAAAAGTGCACGGTAGCGCAAGTTGAGTGCCCCTCTTGCAAAGAGACGCACTCAAACTTGAGTTTAGTGAGCAATTGCAACGTCGTGTACGACATCTTCTTTGTCAGCACCGCCATCTGCTGGTCCGTGCCATACGCCGCCTCCGTAAGTTGTGATGTATATCTGGGTGGGATCGTTTGGATCGGGAATGACGCGGTGGCCCCATTTGAAGTTGTAACCTTTGATCCGTGTCCAGTGGGCGCCGCGATCGGTTGAGCGGAATGCTCCGGCATCGAAGCCGCTAATGTAAAGTATGTCGGGGTTGCGTCGATCGATCGTTAGATCGTAGACGTGCTGCGATTGTGTGTAGAGCGGCTTCCAGGTTTTGCCTCCGTTGTCGGAGACATAGACGCCTCCGTTGGTGTCGACCATGTCTCCCTCCTGTCCCCAGGCGGTTAGATAGAGGCGCTGGTGATCGCGTGGATCGATCTGCAATCCGGTTGGTCCGGTTACGCCTTGCGGAAGATCGATGCGCTGCCAGTGCTCTGCCTTGTCAACAGAGCGATAGAGCGCTCCGGCGCCGGCTTCAGAGTGATCATCTTTTTCGCTGCGCCGAGCCACTACTAAATAGAGTGAGCCATCCTTGGCTGGCGTAATGCGCCATGCAAACGGCTCCGCACCTGCGATGCCAGTGTTCTTGAGCGTCCAGGTCTTGCCACTGTCGGTGGACTTGTAGACTCCTCGGCCGAACGCGGTGGCGTATAGAGTTCGGTTGCCTATGGGACTGTCGGGATCGAGCAGAATGTGCGTCACTGAAGTAGGCGGCATGCCGGTGCCACTAGGCTGCCAGTGTCGTCCACCATCGGTCGATACTGCGACGCCACCTTTGTATCTTTGTGGGCTGCGTCCGCGCCACATCTTTGGTCGTGGCAGATCGTGTACGCCACTGAATGCGCCCCACATGAGGCCTCGCTCGGAGGGATCGAAGGCTACCCAGTATGCGGTGTTTCTCCATCGCTCTGGGATGCCTTCGCTGCTGCTGCGCCAGGAGTGACCGCCATCTGTGCTTTGGAAGAGTCCGATGTCGGTGTAGTCGATGAACATGTGTTTCGGGTCGAAGGGATCGAACTGGACTCCGTAGTCTGTGGTTACGTCCAGTCCGCGCGAGATCCAATTGCCGCCGATTGCGGGTGCGGAGTTCACTTCTTCCCATGTGCTGCCGCCATCGAGCGTGCGGTAGGTGCGGAAGAGGTCTGTCGCGTATGCTACATCGGGGTTGGTGGGTGCTACGCCAAGGCTGTAGGGTGAGTCGAAGAAGATGGATTCGCCGTTTTGCGTGGCGCGCTGTTCGATCCAGGTTGCAGTCAGATTGGTAGCGGCGTGGGTTGATTCCTTGTAGACGATCTTCCAGGTGTGCCCGCCGTCGATTGTCTTCGCGATGCCATTGAAGAGGTTTTCGTTGCCGCTTCCTAATTGAAGATTGCGGAAGCCCACGTATGCGACTTCGGGATGGTGTTCACTTGCCGCGATTGCTTCAAAGCGGCCGGAGGACTGGCCGAGTGATGGGGTCGCTGGTCTCCACTGTTGACCGGAGTTCTCTGAGACGAATACCTTGCCGTCGCGGTTGGTTGTGTAGAGCCATAGGGCTTTGTTGCTGCGTGCCATGGTGGCTGCTGCAAAATTGCTCTGCACGGTGCCAACTTCGGCGGCGGTTCCGTCGTCGGCAAACTGGTAGGCTGCGGAACCAGCGAGGGCTGTCAGTTTGTTGTCGTGCACGGTAAGGAGCAGGACACGGTTTGGTAGGGTAGCGAGACGCTTCCATGAGGCGCCGCCGTCTTTTGAAGCCAGGATGACGGCAGGGCTACCTTTGCTCACGAATGAGACGTATAGGTGCTTCGGATTCTGTGGGTCGATGGTGATTGCGGAGATATCTCCGCCGGGATAAGCGGGATCGTCGGAGGTGAGGTTGTATTCTGAGTGGTCGCCGACTTGGTGCTCGACTGTATTTCGCGTTGGGGAAGGAAAGAGCATCTCCCAGCTTTGACCCTTGTCGGTGCTTCGCCAGAGCGCGGCGTTTGCGGCATAAATTACTTTGTCGTTTGTGGGATCGAAGGCGAAGGTATTGACTCCGCCGCGAAGGTTGAACATACGCCATGATTGGCCGTCATTCTGCGTGATGTACGCACCGGTCATGTCGCAGTGTTCTACCACTAGTCGAGGGTCATGAGGGCTGATGGTGGGAGCGATCATGGTGCCGCCTCCACCGGGACCGATTATCTTCCAGTCGTTGAGGCGGGGTGCTTGTCCGGGGCTAGATACCGCAGTTGCGAATAGCAGGATAGCTAAGGTCTTCACTTGTTTCACATTTGGCTCCGTTGTTGCAGTAGTTTTCAGTGACTAGCAGGTGCATATGCGCCAATAAAAGAGACGGATCGCTGGTGGTTGGAGAGATTTTCGTCCTCAACTGATACGGGGTCTCCCCAGTGGGAGAAGAGCTTCGAATCGAGCTTGGGGTGAAAGTCGGGACGGTTAGGATTGAGTCTCCACCATTTGCCTTCGATGATGACCCAGGGCTCGTTACTGGAATGGACAAACTCACTTGCTGCCTTCTCTTGAGTAATTCCGGAGATGGTGTTCGGACCCTCGGGAAGCTTGAGGGCCAGATTCTTCAGGTTGTTTTGAATGTCTGTGTAGACCAGGGCGTTGATGACGCTGTCGCTGGAATCCAGCTGATAGATGCTGGAGTTGTCGACCTCGATGGAGGCTGACTTGTCATTGATAAAGATGTTGTTGCGAGTCTTGGTGCCCCAACTGCCGTTACGGCACTGCATTGCTGCACGGCCCTCGTTGGCCATGAGCACGGTGTTGTTACGAATCAAATTGCCGTGACATCCCCAGAGTGGCAGATCGAGGGGAGTCTTTACCTGATCGGATGAAGTTGGCCCTGGTTCAACGTAGCTTCGATCGTATGGGTTGGCATCGCCCCACTGCGCGATTCCATGATTGTAGTTTCCGTAGAGCAGATTGTTCTGGATGAGAGAATCCTGCAATCCGGCCAGGTTGAGCGATCCTCCGCCAGCCTTTCCATTTCCGTTGATGACGTTGTCTTCAATGATGAAGTTGAGTCCTTTGCCGTCGGGGAAGTTATTCTCGCCAAAATGTTCTGTCGCGAGTTTGATGAGGCCTACGGCCCACTCGCGGGTTGGTTCCTCTTTGCGGTAGCCGCGGAGTACAGGGTTTTTTATCAGGTCATGAAAAGAGCTGACCGTATCGAGATTGCACTGAAGGCCACTGGCGTTGCTTCCGAAGAAGACGTTGCGACGAATGACGTAGTTATCTGATCCATCTGATACATACGCGGAATGTTCCATTGCAGAGAGGGCAAAGAGATTGTTCTGCATGAGAACTGTGTGTGTATCGCGGGAGTGAAGGCCCCATTTTCTGTGATTATGTGAGAAGTTGTCGGTAATAACGATGTGGTGAGTTTGTTTGCCTGTGAGACTGAAATCGCCATCTAACATGATTCCTGCGCGAGGGCTTTTGGGATCTATGCTGGGCGTGTTGTGACCCGCCAGATTGAAGCCCTGAATGATGACGTGGTGTGTTGCGCGTAACAGTATCATCCAATCGGGATTGCGAGAGGCTTGATTGATAATGACATCTCCTGGCTCGCCCATCGCTTTGAAGTGGATGTAGCGCCCGTCGCCAGCGTCTGGCTTTTCTTCAAGAACAAAGCCTGCGTATGTTCCGGGCATCACTGCGATCAGGTCGCCGCCATGAGCAGCATCTGCGGCTTCCTGCAAGGTTTTGAAGACGGCATGAACCTTATACTGAATGGGTCGTAGGAGTTTCGTCTGACCGGTCTTGCGTTGAGACTGAGAGTCGAGACTTTGATTTGTTGCGGAGGATGTTCCGAAGCATCGACCACCAGCACGCGAGCATAGGTCTTTTGAATATGGATTGAATGACTGACCCATTCATCGGAGTTCCTGGTGTGGTAGAAGACCGGGGATGGAGGCGGCCCTTGAGTCAATGCGTTCTGTGTGAGACAAAGTGAGGCAAAAGAGAAGAGCACGGCGGTGAGTATGGGCTTCATTGTCATCCTGGTGTCGGTACGTTGTGTTCAAAAGTTCCTGGTAGAAACTTACCGCAGTTATTCAATGCGACTGCATAGGTTTAGTGTTCCGTTGTGTTGGCGAGAGTAGACGACGCTGGGTGGTAGCTCGGCGGAAAATTTCAGTCCTTGAGATTGGTTCTGTCCGTTTTGCAGTGCGAGAGACAGACCGGACCAGCGCCAGTTGGTGTTTTCTTCATTCGATAAAACCAGATCGAGTGTGTTCCATCCTGCGCGAAGAGGAATATGTAGAGAGGAAGGGGCGAAGCCATAGTTCTGCGGAAGGTTCGAAAGGGTGATGCCGTTTGCCTGGACGAGCACTTCGTCATCGTGACCTAAAATTGCGCTGACGGTTCTATCTGAATCGGAATAGATGTAGGTCGTGAGCTTCGTTTTATTGTCGCCGGCAACAAATCCAGAGCCCTTTTCAACGAGGGCATAGTGGCGGAACTGATACGTGAGATCGAGAAAACCTGAAAGCATTTGCGCATCCTGCCAGCGCGTTGTGAGTTGCGTTGGCTGGTTGATTGCTACAGTGGTTGCGTAGCTTTGATCACTTACAGTGGCTGGAAGAGGCGTCCCGGGGCCGAGAGGGCCGAGGACCTTCCATGGCGCCTCAATGCTTACCCACTGCTGTTGGGAGGCTGCGGGAAACTGATACCAAAACGCCACGCTCTTCGGTTGTAAGCCGGCAAAGATCCCAAACAGGAACTGGAACGATTCGCTAAATGGATAAGGGTTTTCAAGATGAAGCCGGTAACGCCGCTCGTGGATTGGAGCACCGGTGAGAGGTGTCATTGTTCCTACATGGTGCCAAGCGAATCCGAAGTAGTCCTCTCCGCATATTCCATGTAGCACGTGTGGATGATCTGTTCCAGCATCGATCAGGGCGGCGTCTCCTCCGCCGTGGTTGTGTCCGCTGTCGAAGAGATTCATTCCAACAAAGAGCCCTTTGCCGTGAATCTGGAGGACTGGATATTGCGAATAGCCAAGAGTCTTCTGCGTATCGTGATAGAGGGCGTGGAAGTAGGGAGTCTCTTTGGATACAGATCTGCGTTCGACTGCGTAGTCGACGGCAATATGCGAAGGGATATTGGATGAACTGCGTAAGACAATTCTGGCCTTGCGGCGAAAGGGCATTGGGAAGTAGCAGGTCATCTCGCCGGTCTTCGATTCCATGGCTGCATTCACAAAGTCGGCAAATAAATATCTAGTAGGTGCCTGCACGCCTGGATTTGGATCGTCGTCCCAGTAGATTTCCAACTGTAGATCTGACGGCGGATCACCGCGAAAGGTGAGCTTTCTGAGAATGCCAGGGCCTTTTATCGTGAATTCGCAATGATTCGTTGATGGACTGCATTTCAGATCAGCGTTTGCGTGAAGTAGCTTAGTTGCAGTGAGCTGCTTTTTGTTGAAAGATGGCGTGTCGCCTATGTACTTCAATACGACACCAGCCGAGGCTGATTCACTCACCAGGCGAGTTGAACGCTTTTCGTTTGGATCGAGACGATAGTCGATCTGTGTGTAGAACTCATTTATTTCGTCGAGAGCCTCGATCTCTATCCTTATGCCATTGGTGAAGTAGATGGGGAGATAAAAGTTATAGGCATCTTTATAAACGAAGGCTGGAAATGGAACGAAGCTCGTTCCCGTTGCCTGGGCTGCGCGACAGAGTTCATCTAGCGTTCCGACAATGGATGGGGCAGGCTGCTTGTCAACGAAGACGCGGAGAAGGACTCGTCCTGCTGGAACGGCGTCGCTGCCGGGAATGCTCCAGGTAGACCAGAGGTGCCGTACAGAGCCGCTTCCGGCTAGTTCCAATACAGTCTTTCGTTGTCCTTTGTGGAGAGTTTGATAGAGAAAACTGTTTTTGCCGGGAGCATAACGATGCGGTTGTATGAGGTCACTCAGGTAGTAGTCCCGGGACATGGCGAGGCTGGATAAGTCTGGCTGGGTAGAATTCGCGATCTCGGACGCTTGCACCGTTGGCGCTGTAGCGAGCAGGACTACAACCGGCCAGATGGAGGGAAGAGAGATAGTCTTGAGCAAACGGCTTAGAGATTGGATCACGTCGATAGACTCAGTTCTTAATGAGTTGAATTGAAGTTTATTGAGAGGCTTGGCTGTTCACTATTTGATAAGAGCTGCTGAAGGCATCAGAAGGGATATGGGCCACTGTTCCTGTCCCTGAGTTACCAGCGTGGACCAATCTACTGCGGTTGCAGTTTTGTTGGGCAAGATTGTTACCTCTTGATCGATCTTCGAGAATTGAATGGCAAGGCTGTACGCGTCGTCTGTCGCAGCGATGGAGAGCGGCAAATGAGATGATGTGTTTCTGCTGCGGATGAAGAGCTCAGCGATTTTGAGATCGTCCATCGTCTGGAAAAAATATGGTCGGCCTGTAAGAAGAGAGTTGTAGACGTAACCGGCCAGTACGCTTGATAGCGGGCTGACGTATGCCTGATCGAAGTCCCCTTGTACCAGGTCTGGATCGTCTGAGGATTTGGCGCGGTAGTTCATCCGTGTCTCTCCTAATCCGCGGAAGTCGAATGAAAATACTTCGTAGCCATCGCTTAGCAACCTGGCGATCTCGGGCCAATCCTTTTCTGTGGCTTTACTTTGGAGGCTGAGCCAAATCACTGCTCCCTTGGGATGGATCCGCTCGTCGTGGAAGTGAAGGAGAGGCATCTGCAGATAGGTGCTGTGGTGAAGCAGGTAGCGATCTATATGCACCGTTCCAATAGCGGTGGTTCCAACTGCTTCCCACCGTACTTCGCGGGGTGGCGCGGAACCTGCGTAACGGCTGACAGTCCAGGAAGAGATCTCGGGATCCTGCTCGCTTTTATAAAGCTGGGCCAATGTCTGTTGATTGCGATGCTGACCATCGGCAGAATACTTTGCGATGAAGTGTGGAAGCGGTTGCGCGTCTGTATAGTCCACTGATACCTGGCCGCTTTTTGTCACAAGGAGATCAGCATCGCTGAACGTCGTTACGGGAGCGAGGCCGTGCCGCAACGGCATCTTGTTGAACCGGTCAAGAAAATTCAGCGCCGCTTCCTGATTCTTCAGAGAATATTGATGAGTGTTGTAGCTCTCGGCGAATCCGATGCGATCGGCGTGCCCGAAGCGCTCGTAGAAGGTGCGGACTTCGGCGTACGATTTGTGCGATCCTTGGACGGGGAAGAAGTCTAAGGTGGCTGTTGCCACCATTACAGGGCGTGGGTACATCATCAGTAACAGGCCCGGATGATCTACGCCTTTCGATATGAATCCGAAGAGATCCTGTTCCGGGTCGCTGTCGGGATCGACAAAGATGCGATTGGCGACTCGCATGGGAAGTGCAGTGATGTAGCAGGAAGGAATAATGACCTTGATGCGCTCATCCAATGCGCCTAGCAGCGCTGTCTGAAAGCCGCCACCGCTGGTTCCCGTGAGATTGATTCTTTGGCTATCGACGTCTGGGCGGGTGAGCAGATAATCGACGGCGCGCATACCGTCCCATACCTCCCACCGGGCGAGGTTGGCTCCGGCAAGGTAGGCGAGGTTTCCCATCACAGCGTGCTCAGCGCAGATGAGGTTGTAGCGGCTTTTCTTCGTCTTCGCGTCCCAGAATTGGCTTCTTTCGCCCTGGCCGATTGGATCCCAACTGATGACGAGATAGCCTCGGTGGACTAATCGCTGACAGAGCTCCTGGTAGTGAATCTTTCCATTTGCTGAGTGTCCGGCGGCGACGAGGACTGCGGGGTGAACCTTCTCTCCGTTGTCAGGCACATACACGAGCGCAGTGACATAGAGGCCGGGGAGGCTTTGGTAGATGAGCTTCTCTATATGGAAGCCGCTGGCTGAAATCCGGCCAGTGATGGTCGCGTGCAGCTCTGTCTTCTCAGTGGGAAGACCGCCGATCATATCGAGCACGGATTTTCTCAGGCCGGCACGTAGTTGCAGCAGATCATTCTCGGTCTTCACCTGCGACCAGCGAGACTGGCGAAGTTCATCCTGATGCCAGGCCAGGGACGTTTGATAGAGCAGGTAGGGCGTAATCTCCGGGGATTCCGCATCGGGGCGGGGTAGCACGCGAAATGCATCGGCAGGAGGGGTGGTCACGGACGGTGCCGACGTTGCAGCTTCCGTCTGAGCCGGGGTCTTTGCACTGGCCGCGAGGGAGAAAAGCGATGTGGACGCGAAGCACCCTGCGAATGCAAGGCATTGAAGGCTCTTTGAACGGAACATGCGATCTCCATCTGGCCCAACCTGAACTGGCTCAACCTGAACGTGAGCACCATATTACTTTCTTTTTATATCTTTTTGTTACGGATAGTTTAGAATTATTTTCCTGAACAAAAATCTATCGGAGCAACCATGACGATCAAAGTATTTTCTTCCAAGGCTACGCTGGCTCAGGCAGCAGCTGACCACGCAGCTGCCATCATTCGCGATGCCATCTCTAAGCATGGTGAGGCGCGCATTATTGCAGCTACGGGCGCCTCGCAGTTCGATTTCCTGGATGCTCTGACGAAGATTACGGATATTGATTGGGATCGCGTGGAGATGTTTCACCTCGATGAGTATGTCGGCATAACAGATCAGGCTCCTGCCAGCTTTTGCCGGTATCTGCGAGAGCGCCTGATCGATAAAGTTGGGCTGAAAAAGTACCATCTGCTGGATGGGACGCAGGCTCCCGCGGTGGTGATTGAGCGGGTGAGCGCAGAGATTCGGAAAGCTCCGATCGATATCGCATTCGTAGGTGTTGGGGAGAATGGACATCTCGCATTCAACGATCCGCCGGCAGATTTCGATACGGAAGAGGCGTATATCGTGGTCAATCTGGACGAGGCATGTCGCAAGCAGCAACTGGGGGAGGGATGGTTTCCCGCACTTGCGGATGTTCCGCGACAGGCGATTTCCATGACCATCCAGCAGATTATGAAGGCGGAGCAGATTCTCTGCATTGCGCCGGATGCGCGAAAGGCGAACGCTGTCAAAGCATGCTTCAGCGGAGAAGTTAGTCCCATGGCGCCAGCGTCGATTCTGCAACGCCACCAGAATGCAACGATCTATCTAGACAAGGAGTCGGCGTCGCTGCTTTTGCCGGCCGCCGTCGAAGTTTAAAGATTTAAGCGATCAGGACGGCACCTCTTTATAAAGGTTCTCCATGCAGGGGAAGAAATCATTCTGGCACGCTGCTCAACAATGCCAACGCCCCAGAACAATTCTCCCCTGTTCTTTTTATTTAACCCGTTATCAGGAGTGATCAGTGATAGAGGGCTATCGGATTACATTGCCCAATAGTCCAAGGAAAGTCACGAGTCGATGCTCCTTTGCGGAGCAAATTTTTGTTAGATGGGCTTCATCAAGCTGGCAGGTTGACAAAGCATATGATTCTGACAGAAAGTAACAAAAAGTAATTTTGAACAATAAAGAATAACAATAATGATGAGATGACGCGAAGCCTGCGCTATCTGTTGCAGCCAAAAGCTGAAACTGCGAAGAGATGAGGTCTATGAAGACAATTTCTGCCTATGTAGTTGTGCTTGCTGGAACCCTTGTAGTCGCGTGTGGATCTGTTGCAGCGCAGGTAAAGGTTTGGCAGGGCAGCATCACGCTGCCGACTTATGAGGAGGGGAAACCCGATCCTAATCCGCCGTTTGATACCTATTCGACGACCCAGTTCAGCTATCCCTACACGTTAAGAAAGAACCTGACGGGGCAGAAGCAGGATCACGTTTGGCGCGCAGTGTTTCTCGAGAACGAATATCTGAAATGCACTGTGCTGCCTGATATCGGGGGACATCTCTATACCTGTGTCGACAAGATCAATGGGCAGTCCATGTTCTATGCGAATCCATCGATCAAGAAAGCACAGATAGGCTATCGAGGTGCCTGGGCGGCATTCGGCGTCGAGTATAACTTTCCGGTTTCACACAACTGGGTTTCCATGTCGCCTGTTGATTTTGCGTATTCGACGCATGCTGACGGCAGCGCTTCGGTGTCTGTTGGAAATATCGATCGTGTGTATGGAATGCAGTGGGGAGTCGAGATAGTTCTCAGGCCGGGTTCGACGCTGCTGGAACAACGGGTGACGCTCTATAACCGGAGCGACGTGCGTCACCGCTACTATTGGTGGAGCAATGCGGGCCTCCAGGTGTGGGATGATTCGCATATCGAATACCCAATGGAGTTTGTGGCTTCGCATGGTTTTACTGAAGTGCGTCACTGGCCCGTTGCGCCGGACGGTAGCGACCTGAGTGTTATCAAAAATCAGCAGAGCGGGCCGGTGTCCTTCTTTGTGCATGGGAGCCATGAGCCATTCATGGGTGTATGGAATCCGAAGACGCAAGCCGGCGCGGTGCATTACGCCGAATACAGCGAGCTGCCTGCGAAGAAGATATGGTCCTGGGGCGCGGACGCCGATGGGCTGGGATGGCGCAAAGCTCTCTCCGATAATGACAGCGCCTATGTTGAGGTACAAGGCGGGCTCTTTCGCAATCAGGAGACGTATGCGTTTCTCGATCCCGGCCAGACTATTCGCTTTAGCGAGTACTGGATGCCGGTGCGCGGCACGGGTGGTATCACACGCGCGAACAAGGTTGGAGTCGTCTCTCTGCAGACGCAGGGCTCGGAGGTGTCGGCTGCTCTGAATGTGAATGAGCGTATTCCAGGTGCGCAGGTTCGATTGGTTCAAAATGGACAGACTCTTTGGAGCGAAATCGCAGATTTAGCACCAGAAAAAAAGTGGTCTCACTCGATGACGCTCAAGGATACTGCTGCGAAGGTAACTTTTGAGCTGAGAGATCGTGAAGGAAAGGTCCTGCTGGAGCATACTGACGGCAAGTACGATTGGGATCCGGAATCAACAATCAATGTTGGTCCGCAGCAGATCTATGACACTCCCAACCCAGACAGCAGAACAGAAGACGAATGGCTGAAGCTTGGTACAGATCAGGAGCTGAACGGAAAAGTAGTACTGGCGCTGGAGACTTACAAAAAAGGAATGGCGAAGTATCCGGACAGCCTCACTTTGCAAATGGCTGCGGGACGTCTGTCTGCAGCGTTGCAGCACTTTACTGAAGGGGAGAAGCTCCTGCAGGCCGTGCAAAAGCGAGACACGTCAAACGCAGAGATCGCCTATTACCTTGGAATTGCGGAAGACGGTCTGGGGCATTCGCGAGAGGCCCAGACGGCTTATGAGGTTGCGTATAGGCAAGCTGAGTTTCGTGCGCGCGCAGCGGCGCGAATTGGCGAACTGCAGGCACGACAAGGAGATTTACGTGCTGCGCAGGCATTCCTAAAGGATGCGGTTGAAGCCGCTCCCCTGGATGTCCGCACACGGGAGCAGTTCGAAGCGATCACTCGCGCGGTAGGCGATACTGCTCATGCAGATAAGCTTGCGCGTCTCGGCCTGGCGACGGACCCGCTGAGCGATTTTCTGAAGGAAGAGACAAGCGCACCCGATCTTGCTCACCTGGCTGCTGATCCCTATCGTGTTCTGCAGGGTTGCCACCGAGTATATGAATCTCGGGTTATATCAGAAGGCTCTCGCCGTGCTGGTGCGTAGATATCCGGAGGTTCCGCAGGATCAAAGCGAGCCTGGGTCTGTGCTGCCGCAAAATCATCCGCTGGTTCTCTACTATGCGGCGTACAACAAGGCAAAGCTTGGCAAGGACGCGATACAGAATTGGCAGGCCGCGGCTCAGCTGTCGCCGAGTCTGGTATTTCCATCAACGACTACGGATCGGACTGTGCTGGAAGCTGCGCTTGCAGTCAACAGCAGCGATGCGACAGCACATTACCTGCTCGGAACGCTGCTCTTTTCCAAAGGACTATACGACCCGGCGATTGCACACTGGACAGAAGCAAAGCGGCTTAACCCCAAAATGCCGATACTTGACGCCGATATGGGGAAAGCATGGTTGCATCTTAAAAGCGACTCGCAGCGTGCACTCGTATCTTTTCGTGAGGGTACGGAAAACGATCCAACCAACTCCGATATTTATATAGGCCTGGATGCGGCGATGAGTTTGAGCGGCGTCTCGGCAAAAGAACGTGCCGCCGCGCTCGGACGCTATCCGTCGGCCGACGATGCTTCTGCGTCTTCTATGCCGGCGAATCTGGTTTATCAGCTTGCGCTGACGCGGGCTGAAGCAGGCGAGTATGATCAAGCACTCGCCCTCTTCAAAGGCCGGTTCTTCCCGAGCGAGGAAGGCGGAGTCTCGGCTGCGCAGGTTCTCTTCGAGATCAAACTGATGCAGGCTGAATCCGATGCTATGGTGGGACGATGTGCCGAGGCTGAAGAATTTCTTACGGGCAATCATTCTGGTCTTGTAGTGAATGAGGCTGTTTCGCAACCGTACGTAAGGATGGCTGCCATTGCAAAGACATGCAAGAATCCGCAGCTGTCCGAGGAACTGCTGCAGAAGGCCGCTGGGAGCAAGATCGGGGCTGATTCTGCTTGGGTGGCGAAAGCACAAGAGCTGCTTGGCATTCACAACGTGACTGAACAGCAGAGGAAGCTGCAGGCATCGGTGGCCTCTGCTGCACGAGTAAAGGACACCAGCGCTTTCACGGGATGGTGGTGGTACAACATAGGGACAATGCAGGCTGCTCTGAATCACAAGGATCAGGCAAGAGAGGCGTTCAATAACGCTCTGCTACTTCCGGATAGCATGATGTCGCATCATTTATCCCGCGCCGCGATAGAAAATCTCGACGCGGGCAAATAAGCCCGTTGAAGCCTTAGAGGGACTGAAGTCTCATTCGACTTCCGACTGAGAAAGGGCCGACAGCGGATTTAATCTGAGCTATGCCGTGGCTGTTCGCGCGGACTTCTTGCGAGTGCAAAGGAACGCCGGGAGCAGGAGCGTCTCCTGTTGCCAGATTGCTTCCGGCAAGTTCGAGATCGTAGCGTCTGTCTGGTTCCAGTCCCGCAATCCAGAGGGTGTGGCAAGGGAATGAGGGGAGCGTCACCTCAACATAGTCAAGCGACGCCTCTCCAGCCGGGAACAAAGCGACCACACCGGCTTGCCCGGGTACGGCGCAGCCGGCGCCAGCAATGCCCAGCACCCTGAAGCAATTCCACACTGAAGCGACCGGTCTTGCCACGATCGCCGATTTCGAACAGATGCAGAAAGTGATCTTCGAGTTGAGACTGAGAAGGCGAGACCTCGACTCTCCACGATCCAGGAACTACGTTGCGGCGATTGGAGCGCCTGATGCGCGGAATATCGTTGTCGTAGAACTTCTCCCACATTGCATGCTCAACTGGATCGTCCGGTAAGGGACCACCCTCGGCAGGCTCGAGCGCCCAATTGCGGCCGCTCCCCCAAGGTCCACCGTTGGTGTCGCCGGGCGTCCAGAACTCATGGCCAGTGCCGCCGCGTCGCGCCGTGATGTGGCTCACAGGAAGTAGTGTGTGAACCAGAATTTCGCCTTCGCCCTCCTGCATCCGAAACTGGCTGGCATTACCGAAGGTTTCCTCGCCATTGCTGGACGGGATGCCAGTTCCTTCGATCCATGGCATGTTCACGCCATGCAACAGCCAGGTCTTGCGAAATGTCGGATCGGTGCTCACGACCCGGTCGAAGACCAGCAGAGCATTCATGTCGGGAAGATAGAGTAGTTGACGCGTGAATGCGCGAACCTTGTGAGGCGAATAGGCACGAGTAGCATCGCCGAGCGCGTAATGATAACTCCCCTCGCCGTTTGTGCCGTTCCCATTGTCGACGATCTTCATCTTGCCGACTTCCCACAGGTCACGCGTTTTGTCCCAGTCTTCACGGCTGCGGAGGGTGTTCCAGAAGCGCGAAGAGTCCATGCGCTGTCCCCCGTCGTTCGCCGCCTCCATCAGGTTCTCGGACCAGAAGAAATGCTCTTTGGGGTCGAAGATCAGCATGGTATTGTGAGCGACGGTGCGCCGATAGTAGTTCAGGTAGTGAGGACTCTCGGAGTCTGTATAGTCCGCCCCACTATCGATAGCAAGATGTCCGCGATGATAGATGGTGAAATGATTGCGATCCATGTGCTGATGTTTGGCCAGGTACGGACCGCAGTCAAACTCGATACGCGTGGCATTTGCATCCCATCCATTCCGGAATACGACCTGATCTACTCCGGGAAAATATCGATGGAGGGGAAGTTCTTCTGAATTCGTTAGCGTAGGGTTGCGCGGTGATACATCGGGATCGTTCCAGAGAAAATCGAGAACAGGCAACGCCCACGCTCGTGCCGCGAAACCGCTGTCGCGGAGAAGCCATGCAGCATAGGGATTTTTGAAGCGGTTGACTGCGTATCCCAGCGCCGCGGTGTCGCGATCATCCAGTATCGGATACTCGTTATCTCCTTCGCGAGAGGGGGTACCGTCTGGCATCAATTTGTAGAGATAGGTATCGGCAATGCTTCTGTAGGTTCCAAAGCGAAGTGCAGGATCGATGCCTGTAGTAGTGCGTTGCAACTCGGCTAGCATCGCCATGGGAACGTAGGTGATGCGCATGTAGTCCATCGACTCGTGGTAGCTGCCCATCGGCGAGACCATGTCGGACACTTGCAGGATGTTCTGGAAGGCTCGACTGGCCTTGTCCTTTAGATCCCGAACGCTCTCGTCATGAGGGCGACGCTTTGCCACAGCGCACAACGAGAATGCCGTCAGTCCAAGAAACCGTGTTGTGTAGTTGTGATAAGACGCTTGCTCGGGATGTTTAAGGTCGGGTGTCGTTGCCATAACAATGGCTCCATCGAGCAGTTGCTTTGCAACTCGATCTTTCAGCTGCTCATCGAAGGCCGGGTGATCATATAGCCAATCGAAGGCAATGGCCCAGTTGGCATAGGTCAGCCACGCATGGGAACCGGGTGCAGGCGGCGCTGTGCTGCGCATTTCGGCAAGAGCCTTTTGCGCAAAGTCATCGTGGCCGCTCACCAGCCAGGAGAGTGCGTTTCCTGCCAAATCGGCTGAAGGACGCCGCCCTGCAGCGTAGCGAACGCGAAGAATATCCAGGCCGCAGAAAGGGTCGGTTGCACCCAGCAACATAGACGGTCCGCTCTTTGTTTGCGCATATATCTTGCGCGAGAATGCGACACCTGCCGTGGCTGCAAGCATCTTGGAAAACTGACGCCGCGAAAACTGAGACCGTAGCTCAGTGAAATTAGATTGTGATGAATTCATGATTTGTACTCTGCGATCGCGCCGACATTACTTGTGGATCGGCTGCCTCCTGGTACGAACCAGAGAGATGCGGCCACAGCCAGTGTGATGGCGCTGAAGGAAAGGATCGTCATGCGCGCACTCGGCGGGTTTGGAATCAACAGCAAGAGCGATGCGAGACCGATGCAGGCTACGGCACGGCTAAGAAAACGGAAGACTGGCCGACTGAAGTCCGGAGTATCGCTGACCTCAGAGGGATCGATGGGAGTATCAAGTTTCTTGAAGAGGGACGCACGTCCGGGCGACTCCTCGCGATCAAACAGCATGCTCAGGAAAAACACTGTGAAGGCCGGAGGTACGACGAAGACGATCTGCTGGATGAACGTCCAGTGAAAAACAAAGTCACCAAGAATACCCAGGATGAGTCCCGTAGCGAAGGTCGCCATGCCCGACCACCGCGGAGTTCTGCGAAAGACCAGTCCTAACAGGGCCGGAGGGCCATAGGAAAGTGAGATGAGCGTATTGAAGGTCATCATCACTTCGAAGATGCTCTCGCCGCGAGCAGCCATCACAGCTGCCAATGCCGTTGTCAGCCCGCCCACCAGCAGGGTCATGAGGGCGCCGATGATAAGCAGCTCACGCTCTCCCGCCTGTGGGCGAAAAAGTGTTTGATAGATATCCTTCGACAGGATGGCCGACTTCAGATTGAAGTTGGCGGACAGGCTCGCCATCGTAGCGCTGAACATCGCAGCCAGCATGACACCGATAAGTCCATGTGGCAGAAAAGTAAGACTGGCGGCAACGTAAGACGCTTCATTCGGGTTGGCAAGGTGTGGCCAGATCGCATGTAGATCAGGGTAAATAAGGCGCATCACCATTGGGGGAATGAACCAGAGAAAGGCTCCAAGGAAAAAAAGCCCACTGCAGAGCAGAGCGACGCGTTTGGCTGCGCGCTCATCTTCAACACTGAAATAACGCTGCGCCATTGCTGAAGTGTTGTATCCGAAGGAAACCATCACAGCCCAGCAGGCGAGATAGATCCATCCAAATTCACCGTGCACTGGAATGGTCTTCATCTGCGGTGGGAGGGAATGGATGAGTCCCGAGAAGCCGCCAACGTGAACAAGCGAAGCCGCGGCCAGGACGATGCAGAATGGAAGCAGAATGGACGCCTGTAAAAAGTCCGCGACCACCACTGCCCAAAGACCGCCAAGAACGCTGTAAGAGAGGATGACTCCACCGGTGATAAGGATGGTTGCAGTGACAGAGAATTGGCATGCCGTTGAGACAAACAGGCTTAACCCATAGAGCATGGTTGCGCTCGTGAAGAGCTGGAAAATAATCGTCGCCCACGAAAATATCTGATGTGTTGCCGGCCCGAAGCGATCGGACAGGTACTCCATTACTGTGCTGATGCGTGTACGTCGCCACCGCGAAGCGAAGATGTAATAGCCGAGCAGGAAACTCAACGCGCTGCCCATATAAAGGCCGATAACTACGATTCCGGAACCGTAGGCGACGCCAGCCCCTCCGGTAAAAGTCCAAGCGCTGAAGCCGGACATGAAGGCGCTGAGCCCTGCGACCAGCCATGGAATCCGGCTTCCACCGCGAAAATACTCTGACGCAGTGCTGTTGAACCGCATTACGTAAAGCCCTACGCCAATCATGAGAAGGACGTAACAGACAATGACGGCGTAGTCGGTCGAGTTGGCTACAAGCATGCACTATACTTTCGTTTAGCGGTCAATAAGGTGTCAAGCAATACTTTACGAAATAAAACGAAATACAAATTGACTTGTTTCGTGCTAGACTCAGCACGGTTTATGACAAAGCCAATCATTGCCGTATTGAGTGGTGAGGAACTCTTTGCTTCCTTCTTCGATGAGCGCCGAAGGAAGCGCTTAGCGAGCCTTTCGCGTTGGACTCTTGTTCCGGCCAAAAAGTATGACGCCACAACCATATCTAATCTTGCGGCGGCAGATGCATTGATAACGACGTGGGATAGTCCTTATCTTTCCGCCGAAACGATGAAACAGCTACGATCTGTGCGAATCATTACTCATTGCGGCGGCGAGGTAAAGAAACGGTTCGAGACATCGTTATTTCGCAAGGTGGTCATTGTGAACACCCCTGGGCCAATGGCGAGACCAACAGCGGAGTTAGGTGCAGCCTTTCTCATGTATTCTGCCCGGAATATCGACCATTACCGCATGGCTTTGCGTAAGAGATCAAATCGTATTTATAGCGACGTCCACATTGCGGGAGGAATGGCGGAGTCTCTGCTGGGACGAGAGGTTGGGATGATAGGCTTTGGCCGCATCGGCCGCGCGCTCATCGAGATGCTTCGCGGTTTTGACGTTCGCTGGAGAGTCTACGACCCATTTGCACCCAGGGAACTCGCCGCAGGAAAGCCAGTGCAGTTCGATTCGCTCAATGGAGTATTGAAGCGAAGTTCGCTTCTCATGGTAACCGCCGCGGCGACAGAAAAGACAAGACATCTTCTGAATCGCGAGCGGTTGGCAATGCTGCAGGATGGGGCAACCGTAATCAACATCGCGAGGGGAAGCCTTATCGATCTTGCCGCCTTGACACAAGAGGTAAAGAGCGGACGCCTGCGCTGCGCGCTTGATGTGACCGATCCGGAAGAGCCGCTCTCTGTCAGCCATCCGCTGCGAACGCTCCCTGGCGCAATTATGACCCCGCATATCGCAGGAGGTGGCTGTCACACTCGCGGCGAGATGGCCGATGTTGCGATGGATGAACTGCAACGCTTCTTTGCCGGAGAGGCGGTGCATAACCGTGTCACTACACGCATGTTGAGCAGGATGACATGATGAAAACAAGCTTTTCGACGCTCGCTTGCCCTGATTGGAGTTTGCTGGAGGTGCTCCGCGCTGCCGCGACCTACGCCTACGATGGCGTGGAGCTGCGAGTTATCTCCCGTCAACTCGATCTTTGGAATCTACCTGAATTCAAATCGTCTGCGCTCGCCGTCACGCGGGCTGTAATTCAGGACCATGGTCTCGTCATTGCTTCGATCGGTAGTAGTGCGTGTTTTCACTCGCCTGACTTTCAGGAGAGAGAGCGTAACTTAGCTGCTGCGCTCCGCATGGCAGAGATTGCTGCAGGGCTCGGCGCACCTTCTATTCGGGTCTTCGGCGATCACATTCAACCGGGCTGCGATCGCAGGCAAACGGCGGCGTGGATTGCAGATTCCCTCACTCAGCTTGTGGACAAATTGAAGCCAAGCGGAGTTCAGGTTTGGCTCGAGACGCATGGCGATTTCGCATCTGCAACAAATGTAAGCGAAATCTTTGCTCAACTCGATTGTGACGAGGTCGGAATCATATGGGATCCGGCAAATGCGTTCGGGCAAAACGGAGAAGCGCCGTTGATCCTGCCACAGATGACATCCTACATTCGCCATGTGCACCTAAAAGATCTGACCAAGGGTGTTAGGGCTGCTATTTCGTACACACTCACAGGAGAAGGAGAGTTTCCGTTCGATACGATGTTTGCTTCGCTTGCCGCGGTAGGCTTTGACGGCTTCGTATCTTTCGAATGGGAGAAGCATTGGCATCCTGAACTTGCTGCTCCAGAAATTGCCCTTCCGCACTTCATCAAGTGGTGGAAGAGCAGAGGGGATGCCTAGTGTTGAACGCGGTCCGAACCTTGATGCCAAATGACGTCTCCTCCGCAATGGAGTTGTCGATAGCGGCAAACTGGAATCAGACGCCGGAAGACTGGCATCGGATCATGTATCTGTCTGCTGAAGGTTGTCGCTGCATTGAAGATGCCGGAAAGATCGTTGCGACTGCGACACTTCTTCCGTATGGAACACGTCTGGCGTGGATTGGTATGGTCCTCACCCGGCCTGAATACCGACGGCGAGGGCTTGCACGACTGTTGCTGGAGGACATAATCGCGATTGCGGAACGCCGTGGCATCCACACCCTGAAGCTGGATGCAACCGAGGAGGGCCGGCCGCTCTATGAGCATCTCGGCTTCGTTGTGGAGAAGATAGTCGAGCGATGGGGACGGGATGGGAAAGAATTGAGCTCCTCGATGACAGACATGGACCGCAGTACTGTCACAAAGGACGAGCACTCTGGCAGCAACATATCTGATGGTCTATTCGATCTGGACGCAGAAGCATTCGGCGTTTCGCGAAAGGGGCTTTTGGAGTTGTTGTCTCATTCAGGAAGTAGGAACGTCACATCGCACAGCTATATATTTTCGCGTCCGGGAAGGACAGCGCGGTATCTCGGCCCATGCATTGCGAATTCAGATACCGAGGCTAGACAGTTGATCGCCGCTCATCTTGAAGATACTGCAAATACGCGCGAAGAGAAGGAAGACGCAGCATCACACGGATGGTATTGGGATATTCTCCCTGCAAATGCAGAGGCGGTGCGTTGCGCAGAAAGTCTTGGATTTACGCGGCGTAGAGCCCTTTGGCGTATGCGTCGCGGACAGATGATGGAAAACAACGATGCGATGGTCTATGCCATTGCAGGATTCGAGTTAGGGTGACATGGCAATAAAGACTCAGGAGCAGTTGGAAGAGCGAATGTCGCGCCCGTCAGAGGCCGATGTTGCAGCTATGAGAGAGCTGGAAGGCGACGTTCTTATCCTCGGTGTGGGAGGAAAGATGGGCCCCACGCTCGCGCAACTTATCAGGCGCTCCGCTGATGCCGCGGGGAAGGAGGTGCGCGTTATGGGTGTGGCTCGATTCAGCGACAAGACCATGCCCGATGCATTGAAGGAACATGGAATCGAACCGATCACCTGCGATCTGTTAGAGCCAGAAGAATTGACGAAGTTGCCCGATGCAGAGAACGTAATCTTCATGGCAGCGAGAAAGTTCGGCACTACTGGAGCCGAACATCTGAGTTGGGCGATCAACACGCAATTGCCTGCGCTCGTGGCGGATCGTTATCGCGGATCGCGCATCGTCGCCTTTTCCAGTGGAAATGTCTATCCACTTGTCTCTGCAATCCGTGGTGGCGCAAGCGAGAAAACACCTGTCGGCCCACAAGGCGAGTATGCGCAATCAGTCCTCGGTCGCGAACGCATCTTCGAACATGCGTCGCATCGATGGGGAACGAGAGTGGCCCTACTTCGGCTTAACTACGCCATCGATCTTCGGTACGGCGTGCTTGTCGATATAGCACGTACCGTGTTTGAACGGCGGCCGGTAGATCTGCGGATGCCGCTGGTCAACGTTGTCTGGCAAGGTGACGCAAATTCTGTGTGTATGAGGTCAATTGCACACTGTTCCTCGCCTCCATTCGTGCTGAACCTCACCGGGCCTGAGACATTGAGTACACGCTGGATCGCCGAACAGTTCGCTGACCGCTTTGGATACGAAGCCACATTCACGGGAGAAGAGTCACACTCCGCTCTGCTCAACAACTCGGCGAAGTGCCATCGGCTCTTCGGATATCCGGCAGTCACGCCGGATGAGATGATCGACTGGATTGCCGACTGGATTGCCGCAGGCGGCGCGCTTAGCAACAAGCCCACGCACTTTCAGACACAGGACGGGAGGTTCTGATGAATGTTCGCCAAAGGCTTGCGGAAGGGCTCGTCATTCCTGCTCATCCGCTCGCACTTACATCCGCCCGTAAGCTCGACGAGCGACGACAGAGAGCATTGACTCGCTATTATCTGGCCGCGGGAGCAGGTGGAGTCGCCGTTGGTGTCCACACAACACAGTTTGCTATTCGCGATCCAAAGGTGGGCCTCTATCAACCAGTACTCGAACTCGCGATGGAAGAGGCCGCGAAAGCGAACGTCGTGAAGATTGCGGGCGTCTGTGGCCATCGACACCAAGCCGTCAAAGAGGCGGAACTGGCATGTTTGCTTGGATACGATGCGGTATTGCTCAGCATGGCCGGTTTGAAAGATCTCAAAACCTCTGAGCTTGTAGAGCACGCAAAAGCGGTAGCCGATGTGATGCCGGTCGTCGGCTTTTATCTGCAGCCGTCCGTGGGTGGGAGGCCGCTGTCGTATGAATTCTGGCGGGAGTTCTCGAAGATTGAAAATGTAGTTGCGATCAAGATGGCGCCCTTCAATCGCTACCAGACGATGGATGTTCTGCGTGGCGTGATCGACTCCGGTCGCGCCAGTGATATCGCTCTCTACACTGGGAATGACGACAGCATTCTCATTGATCTGCTGACGCGTTGGAACTTCGGCGGCGAGACATTACGCATAGTAGGTGGTTTGCTTGGGCACTGGGCTGTCTGGACAAGCAAAGCAGTGGAACATCTTGCCATTGCAAAGCGTAGCGGCCTTGAGATACCTGTCGAGATACTCACACTCGCGCAACAGATTACAGATGCCAACGCGGCGTTCTTTGATGCAGCGAACGGCTTTGCGGGCTGTATAGCCGGCATTCATGAGGTGCTCCGCAGGCAGGGCCTTCTGGAAGACATTTGGTGTCTCGACGAGAACGAATCTCTTTCGCCAGGCCAGAGTGCGGAGATCGATCGCGTATGCAAAGCCTATCCACATCTCAACGACGATCCCTTTGTGCAGAAGCAGCTCGATGAGTGGTTGCGTTGATAAACAAGCCCTGCTCATTAATCATCGGAGAGTAAAGATCGTGTCGACTCAGACTCTGCGGAACCCGATGAAGACGCACTCGCTGCGCTGGTGGATCGGCGCCATGCTCTTCGCCTCCACCGCGATAAATTACATGGATCGGCAGACACTCTCTCTGCTCGCACCCTATCTGAAGGTTTCGTATCACTGGACAAACAGTGACTACGCTAACCTCGTGATCGCCTTTCGCGTTGCCTATGCTGTCGGTCAGACAGTCTGTGGCCGTTGGATGGATCGCATCGGAACGCGCCTGGGCATCACTGTCACCGTCTTTTTTTATTCTCTCGTTTCAGTCTTGACGCCGCTGGCAAATGGATTTCTCAGCTTCATGGGATTTCGCCTGGCGCTTGGATTCGCCGAATCCGCTAATTGGCCTGCCGCAACAAAAGTGGTGTCGGAATGGTTTCCTGCGAAAGAACGTGCACTTGCGACGGCGTTTTTTGACAGCGGCTCCTCCATTGGTGGTGCACTCTCTCCATTTTTAGTTCTATGGATCTACTTTCACTGGGGCTGGCGGCCTGCATTTGTCGTGCCCGGTATTCTCGGTTTTATCTGGCTATTGATGTGGCGCAAATTTTACTACCCACCCGAACAACATCCACACATCTCCGCAGATGAACGTGAAATGTTGCACCTGGAAAAACGATTGGATGAATCTTCTAACGCAGTAGCAAAGGTGCGCTGGCGCGATCTACTTCGATTGCCACAGACCTGGGGAGTTGTCGCAGCCAGGGCTTTCACAGATCCAGTCTGGTACTTCGTGACCGACTGGTTTCCTGTCTACCTTGTTGCAAAGGGAATTGACCTCAGGAGCGGTCTCATCGCGATCTGGATTCCATTTCTGGCTGCCGATTTGGGAAATTTCGCTGGGGGGGCCGCTTCCGGGTACCTTATACGCAAAGGATGGCCGTTGGGCAGGGCGCGCAAAGCCGTAGTGGTTGCGGGCGGATGCGGCACTATGCTTCTTATACCTACGGTCCTTACGCAAAATTTAGGCATCATTACGGCTCTTTTCGCGATGGCGACGTTCTCGTATGCATGCTTCAGTACGATCGCAAATGTTCTGCCATCGGATCTGTACCGCAGCAATGCGGTCGCAACGGTGAGCGGACTCAGCGGCACCGGCTCGGGCATCGGAACGATTCTCGCCATGAAGGCAGTGGGCTATCTGTCAGATGCCCGCATATCGAGCGGAGGGCATGCGTTTGATCCCATTATTATTGCGAGCGGAATCATTCCACTGATTGGGATGTTGCTTGTTCTTCTTCTGGTTCGGAATACGAAGGCCACGCGCGAAGGAATCGTTTTACCAATTTGAACGTTTCTAGTGCGTGAGTAAACTCAGATCTACGCCTTCGCCCATTGCACGCAAGCCGGCGGCGTTCGGATGCAGATGGTCACCGCTGTCGTAGGCAGGCAAAAAGCGAGTGGGATGGGCAGGATCGCGAACGATCTTCTCGAAGTCCGCGACGTCGTCCAAATCTTTAGTTGTACGAATCCAAGCGTTGACAACTTCTCGGATCTTCTCCCCTTCTGGCGAAGCGTATTTGCAGCTCTCGAAAGGGGTTATCGTAGCGCCAATCACCTTAATTCCATGAGTATGGGCACGTAGCGCGATCTGTTCGAGCGCACGAATCAGGCTCTGTGCGGTATCTGCGGGATCACTGGGCGAGGCGGTGATGATATGTCCAATATCATTGATTCCTTCCAACACAAGGAGGTACTTTACTCCCGCTTGCGTGAGAACATCACGATCAAGGCGCTTTAGCGCGCTTTCGCCGCCATCCCCATCGCGTAAGAGACGGTTGCCGTTGATGCCTGCATTCAACACTCCCACTGTAGAAAGTGTCTTGTCTGCCTGGATGCGGCGAGCCAAAACATCAGGCCAGCGGCCGTTCGTATTGGGTTTGCTGGCCGCTCCGTCGGTGATACTGTCACCAAGTGCGACGATCGCTCCTCCGGTTGAGCTTCCTCCATCGACTTCCACCTCAATACCCTTGATAAAGTGCCAAGACGACACCTCTACCGGAGTAAGCAGAGTTCTTGCGTCAACCACATTGCCTGTAGCGATGTAGTTCGTCTGCAAAGCATAAGAATGCACAGTGGATTGGCTCATCGGTTGCGCGGGAATAAAGAAGCTTATCGCAATATCCGCAAGAGATGGAAGCTTCAGGTCGACAGGATCGCTCACCATCATCGTGCCAGCCGGGAGCGTGACGGAGGCCTGCCCGCCGAAGCTCAACATCTTCGCGGTAGATAGTTCAATCGTGCTACCTCCCTTGCTCACTGCGATTCGCGCAGCGCCGATGGTCAAGGGCTCCAGCCCGAACTCGTTGGTCACCACAATGCGGACTGCGACGCCTCCGGTCGATATACGAACGATCTCACGATAAGTTGTACCGGCGGGGTCGGACATGACAGTTTTATTTGGCTGAGCTTCAGGGGATGCAGCCCATGTACCTGTCCACCGTCCAGCAGATGGTGGCGCCGCAGAAGAAGTGGAAGACAGCACAAAGGCACAGAGCCATATAAGCAGGCAGCCTCGAACTGCCTCGGTACGACTCTTCATCCCCGACCCTCCGCATAGTTATGTTTTTTGTGGCCAACGCCATGAACTTCCTGGGCAATAAATAGCTGAGGAAGTTCGGTCTCAGCTGCAGGAACATCGTCTAGACGACAGTCACTTCGATTCCCGCGTCTCGAATCGCTTTCACTTCCTCAGGAGGAAGGTGGCTGTCCGTGATGACGTGGTCGATTGCAGAAGTTCCGACGATGAGCGACAAGCTTCTGTGATTGAATTTGCTGGAGTCGCATACAGCAACCACTTTCTCCGCCGCTTTTACCATGGCGCGGTTAACACGCGCCTCAAGCACGTTTGGTGTCGTCAAGCCGACATTAATATCGAAGCCATCAACGCCAAGAAACACAATGTCTGCGTGCATCTCCTTCAACACATCCTCTGACAGCGGACCTACGACCGACAATGAGTTCTTACGCAGCGTACCTCCGATCATGATGATCTCGAAGTCGCTACGGGCCAGGTCGGCGGCGATATTCAGCGCATTGGTAATGACGGTTAAGTGGCGAAAGGACAGAATTGCACGTGCGATCTCCGTTGTCGTCGTTCCAGAATCGAGGATGATACATTGCCCCTCGGACACCATCGCTGCCGCGGCTTTGGCGATCTTGACCTTCTCCTCGTGGTGTAACTCTTCCTTTTCCTGAATGGTTGGATCGGACAAGGCTCCCGCCTGTGCAGGCAGCGCTCCTCCATGCGTCCTCACCAGTAGATCTTTGGACTGAAGATAATCGAGATCTTTTCGTATGGTGATTTTCGATAGGTCAAGGTCGTTTGAAAGTTCATCCACCAACACTCGACCCTGCTTCTGGATCAGGGACAGGATGTGTTGACGCCGTTCTTCAATCAGCATTGGTGGTTGGGTCTTCGATTTCTTCATCTCTTTGCCTCCGTCAGAACAACACTCGTCCGCGCGAAGGCATTGACCTTCCAAAATTAGCGTCGAGTTGAGCGCATCTCCCCTCTTGCTGGGGTGTCAGCCGAAGTGTAACAAAACTATGGAAAGGGAAAGAAAAATAAGAATCGGGATGTGCCTATGATGGCATCTCGTTCGCACTTCAGATTCCCTTGCGCCTTTGCAATGGGTTAGGGGTAAAGTATCGATATATAGCAATAAAAAGAAGCATAGAGAAATATGAGCGTGTGGGAAACTTATAAGTCCAACGTTGGAAATCAACAAGGGAAGGAAAACGGTTTGCCTTTTCGAATTGCGCATATCGGCGCAGGAGCGTGGAGCCGCTATGCACATGGACCTGCACTGCAACGCCTTGCCCAACGATCGCTCGTCTCACTCGAGCTGATATGCGACCTCCAAATTGAGCGTGCCCACCAGTTTCGTGATCTCTTCCACTATCGCTTCGCCTCAGACAATGTTCACGAGATGCTGGCTGAAGTTAGACCAGATGCGATCGTATGCACGGTGCAACCCTCTGCCACTGCGGAGTTGGTGAGATCTCTTCTTCCGCTGCGGATCCCACTATTCATCGAGAAACCGCCCGGCGTATCTCTTGTTGAAGCTACATCCCTGGCTGCGGCGTCCGTCACATCCGGCACTTTCACATTTGTAGCGTTCAATCGCCGCTCCATTCCATCACTTGTGCGACTAAAGGACTGGGCAGCGCACCACACCATACGTTTCGCGCGAGCAGAGATGCTGCGCACCAATCGACTCGAACCTGATTTCGCCATTGCCACAGGAATTCACGCCATCGACACGGTTCGTTTTCTAATGGGAGATCCAGAATTCATCGAAGTCAAACCTCGCACGCACGATAACTCAGACCGCCAACGATTATTCGGTTCGATTGAACTTTGCGAACTCCGCAGTTGCTGAGATCTCCCTGATGTTGAATAGTGGCTTACGACGCGAATCCTACTTCCTCAGCTCAGAAGGAGCTACAGCCGAAGCTGCACTCGACTCGGCTTATAGCTCCGAGCTGTGTTTCCAGGGAGACCGGCAGTGGTCCGGAGAAGCAATCACCCAGCAGTATTCGCTCGCCGACGATCCTCTAATCGATGGTGGTTTTCTGGGAGAATACGAAGAGTTTTTCCGTCTATTGTCAGAAGGCGCTCCATCGACATGCTCGCTCACCGATGCCGCTCACTCTATGCAATTGGCGGAAGCTGTCCAGAACAACTACTCCGGACCGCTTCCGCCAATAGTTATTGAATGAACTGCGTCCCTGCTCCGAATTATTCGGGGCAGGGAACTACGCTAATGTTGCATCAACGACCTGGCTCAAGCTCCGGCGTTGCGATATCAGGCCGCCGCTTATCGCCACTGGAAGCGCCATGCCACACGCCACCACCAAAGGTTGATATGTAGATCATCCCCGGATCTTCGAGATCGGGCATCACTCGTTGGCCCCACTTGAAGTTATATCCAGGAATACGCGACCAGTGTTCTCCACGATCGTTCGACCGCCACGCCGACGATTCGAACCCCGCGGCATACAGGATATTTGGATCCCGTGGATCGACCGTTACGTCATAAACATGCTGATCACGATCCAACACATTCTTCCAGTTCTTGCCTCCATCTTCCGATAGGAAGATGCCTCCGCCAGTTCCACGCATTCCAGTTGCCCTGGTCCACGCCGCAAGATAAAGACGGTTTGGATTCTGTGGATCAACGGTTACCCCATTCGGACCGTTGACCTCGGCTGGTAACTTCACCGGTGTCCACGACTCCGCTCCATCGGTAGATTTGTACAAAGCACCATCGCCGCTCGTGCCTATACTTCCATTCTCGCTGCGACGCGCAATCGCCACATACAACGTGCCATCTGCAGCCCGCGCCAGCCGCCAGGCCAGAGGCTCATTCTGCACAATGCCGCGATTCTTCGCAACCCAGGTCACACCATCATCCGTGCTCTTATAAACACCCCGTCCCATAGCCGCAACCCACAAAGTCCGTCGCCCCACAGGACTCGTTGGGTCCAGCAAGATATGAGTCGGTGCCATTTCGGGCATTCCAGCATTCGATTGCTTCCAGGTGCGACCTCCATCGACGCTCGAGCAAACTCCACCGAGGTACTTCGCTACCGAAGTTGTTCGCCACATTTTTGGCCGCGGAAGATCATGGGTCCCGCTCATCACACCCCACATCTTTCCTTTGATAGCAGGATCGAACGTCACCCAATAGGTAGTATTAGTCCATTTCTGCGGAACACCTTTAACTGAACGTATCCAAGAACGTCCATTATCTTCGCTGCGAAAAAGCCCTATATCAGTTGAAGGCATAAAGCGGCGGTTCGCATCGAACGGATCAAATAGATAGCCGTAGCTGTTGGTCACATCCAGCCCCGTGCTCGTCCAATCCCCGCCCGAGACTTTCTTTGAATAGGCACCATTCCACGTGACTCCACCATCGGTGGTAATCATCGTGCGGCCGTAGTCGGTGCCAAAGCATAGTTCCGGATTCTGATCCGCGACGCCGAGTTCCAGCGGATTCTCACCCCAATCCACACTGATCTCCGAAACCCATGCATCGTGTATGTTTGCCGACGACGTCTTGTCTTCTTTCCACATCAGCGACCAGCTGTTTCCGCCATCCCGTGTCCGCGCTACGCCCATCCACTGCTTCCCATCGAGTTGAAGCTGACTATAAGATACATACGCCGATTCAGGATGATTCAAGCTAGTCGCGATCGCACGCACCTTTGCCCCGCTGCCAGGAAGTTGCGATGAAACCCACGAGACGCCTCCATCCTTCGACAAAAATACTCCCGCATCATATGTTGCATAAAGTACGATTCCCCGAGACCCCGAGAACCCCGCACTCACGTCGGTAAAGACCACATCCTGCGGTGCAGGCCGATCCTGCCACTGCCCTTGCTTCCGAACCGTGACGCCCTTCTTCCCTGCGATATATATGTCACGATCGCTCTTGCTCGAGTGCGGATCAATCCATATTCTTTGCGGAGCACCCGGCAAATCACGAACTCGCTCCCATGTGCCACCGGCATCCTTGGAAAGAAATGCAGCAGCCTTTCCATCTTTGACGCTCGCAGCAATGAGAGTATGCGAATCAGCCGGATCGATCGCCAGCGCGACGATCTCCCCCATTGAATTCGAGTCCGAAACGATCGTCTCGTCCGCGTGGTCCGAGTTCATCCGAACATCGCGAACCATCGACGGCTTGGGCCAAACCAGCTTCCACGATTCACCATCATCGTTACTGCGCCACAGTGCCTGCGTACCTGCATAGATCGTATGTGCCTGCAGCGGATCGAAGGCGAAGAAGCGAACCGTACCGCGCAGGTTAAACATCCGCCACGAGTGGCCGCCATCATGACTGATATAGGCTCCAGTCATGTCGCAGGCGACGAGCACCTCGCTGGCGTCATGCGGGCTGATCGTTGCGTGATACATCGCGCCGCCGCCACCGGGTCCTACTACGGTGAATTTGTCGGCGCGGGCCGTCAGGGTGGCAAGCCAGACCGTGGCTAATCCTAGCAAGATTACGATTTGTTTGCTTATATTTTGTTTTGGCATGTTTTGAATTCCGTTGCCATCGTTTCTAGTCTCTTTCAGAGATGTCCGTCAAGTTCATCCTGCGATCGCCGAATAGGGAAAAACACATGTAGGTTTATATGCTTCTTAGACCGTTGAACTGCGGCGCCCGCTCAGCTTCGTTCAGAAAAGAGACATTGGCAAGGCTTCTATCTGCCTAAAAACAAGATTTTTAGCGTCATTTCATCAGGCTATGTTGCGTATTATTTTTTTCTATGTCTTTTTTGTTTGCTTTGTCTTCGTTCTTTGTGATATTTCCTTGTAATCATTCTGGAGGCAAGAGGAATTCCAATGAAATCACGAAACCTCATATTGTTGCTAGCAGTCCTTATCCTGGGTATAGGAACCAGCACGTCGAATCTGTTTGCACAGGGAACGGACCTCGGCACGATCCGCGGAACCGTGACGGATTCCAGTGGTGCTGTGATCCCCAATGCTCAGATCGAAATCACAGACCTCAATACCCTCACCTCTCATCACACCGTTACTAACAGCAGTGGCGACTACACAGCGTCGGCACTGCCGTCGGGCAAGTACAAAGCCATCATCAATGCACCCGGGTTCGGCGCCGCCACGGTTGAGAATATCGTCCTGGCTGGCTCCGACGCCGTGAGCGCCAATGTTATCCTCCGCGCTTCGGCAAGTACCGCAGTCGAGGTCTCCGCCGACGCTCCGCTCATCAATACTGAGAATCAGACTCTGAGCGAGACGATGACCTCAAGGGCCATCATCGATCTTCCCCGGGACAGTCGCGATATCTACTCCTTTCTCTACATCAATCCAAATATCACCCAGAGCGACGAGCCCGGCGACTTCAAGTTCATTGGCGCACAGAGCTACGGCGCCAGCTTTTCGGTAGACGGACAGCGCTCCAACGGCGGTATCTTCGGCCAGGCCACTCAGAGCCAGCCGTCGCTCGAAGCGGTCGGCGACCTCAACGTCATGTCGAACGCCTTCAGCGCGGAATACGCCGGTATTGCCAATGTCCGCGTCACCACCAAACGCGGCGGCGCCGGCTATCACGGCTCCATCTTCTATAACAATAAGAACTCGGCTTTGGGCGCCTGGGCACTCGCGGATAAGGATGCCCTCGCCAACTTCGCACCCACCATCTTCCAGCCCACCTTCAACAAGCCATTCTTCAACATCACTGACGTTGGAGGTTCCATTGGCGGCCCCATTCCTAAGCTGAAGAACACCTGGTTCTTCGCGGCCTATGAGCACAACTCGACTATCCAGCCATCTAGTGCTACCTCCTCCCTCTTGCCGCACCCAAGTCTTCTGGCTGGCGATTTTTCGCTCATGAAAGATTCCGCGAAACCGTCAGTGGGCAGTGCGGTTTTGACTCCCGAGGAGATTTTGAATGACACGGTAGGGGGCCTCGGGCAGCAGTTCATCAAAATTCCGCAGCGTCTCATGAACCCCGTCACCACGAAGATGATCGATCTTTACTTCCCCAAAGTTGGCATGACCGCCCCGATCGACCCTGTGAAGGGAACAGTCGCTCCCCACTTCACAACCTCGGTTCCCGGACACAGCTACCAGGATGAGGGAACGTTGCGCATCGACCACAACTTCTCCGACAAGGATCGTGTCTACGGCGTCTACCATGTCTCGGCGCAAACCACCGCGGAAAACCCTGTTGTCGGCGTCTTTACCGGCCTTGGCCTCAGCCAGACAGACCGCCAGAATCAGACGGTCTCGCTCTCGTACGCTCGTGTCTTCACCCCGAATATCGTCAATGAGCTTCGCGGAGGCTTTAATCAGCAGCATCTTTATACCCACAGCAACACCACGTTGAGAGGCTTTCTCTCCAGCATAGGTTTCTCTGAGGCGGATATTACTGCTTATGGTGCGGTTGTTGGGCCGGACGAGTTGGACACCCATGGGCATCCCGCCGTCACAATTGGCAAATTTCAGCCCTTCAGCAACGGCGGCCGAAACACAGATCGTCCGGCGGACCAGAATCTCTTCACCTTCGGAGATACGCTGTCCTGGACGCTTGGCCGTCATAGCCTTAAGTTTGGCGGCGACTTCGTTCGCAATCAGGCCGTCGACGGATTCGCCGTAAACCGTGGCAATGTGCGCGGACTTATGACCTACACGGGAACCGGCGCTACTCCGCTCGCCCGCTTCCTCCAGGGAGACCCGGCGGACAGTGCCGGGATTGTCAATCTGCCCCGGCCGGCCATGAACGTCTCCAACTGGGAGAGCGGATACTTCGCCCAGGACGACTTCCGCGTCAACTCACGCCTTACCCTGAACCTTGGTATCCGCTACGACCTTATTACTCCGTTCGTAGACAAGAACGACCTTATGGTCAATCTGGATCCCAACTACCGCGACACGTCAACCGGTCAACTCGGCCGCTTTATCATCCCCTCGACCAAGACCCTGCCATACCTCGATCCAAACATTGTTAACTTCGGCTACGTCACTGCCAGCCAGTCCGGTCTAGGCATTGGCAGAGGTCTGGTGAAACCCTACAGAAACGGCTTTGGTCCTCGTGTCGGGCTGGCCTACCAGGTCACGCCCAAGACCGTCCTCCGCGGCGGTTACGGAATCTACTTTCCCACCTCGGCGGCTCAGGGAATCCGCGACCCGCTTGCAACCAACACCTTCAATCAGGCACGTACCAAGCGTCAGGTGACTGCTTCCGATCCAGCCGGCTCCACGCCGCTTTCGGGCTGGCCCAGCGGGGGAGAAACCACCGGCACCAGTCCTATATCGGGTGGAATCGTCAAAGGCTTCGGCAACACGCCGTCCGCCAACTACGTTCCGGTGGATCTCAAAAATCCGCGCATCCAGCAGTGGAACGCTACTGTGGAGAGGGAGCTTCCCTGGCAGTCGTCGTTCCGGTTCTCTTATATCGGATCGCAGCAGTCAGGCCAGATCGTTGGCCGCGACCTTAACATGCTTCCGGCGAGCGACAACCCCTTCGGCACCACCACAGGCGACGGAGTCACTCCTTGCGACCCAACCGGCAATATCAACCCAGATAACAGCTGCGCCGAGTCGCCTGCTGACCAGGCTCGGCTCAAGATCCCGGCCCTCGGCGATTACGTCACCGGCTTCGGCAACGTTGGCCACAGCCTTACCACCTCGTTCCAGGCACAGGCCCAGCGTCAGGCCAATGGTTTCATGTTCAGCTTGGCCTATACCTTCCTCGATCAGAATTCGTCGGGTCTCGACACCGGAAACTCCAGTCTCGGTGGCGGTGCCTATAACCCCTTCCAGCCAGACAGCGACTACGGTCCTGACTCTTTCACATCCCGTCACCGTATCGTGGCCTATGGCATCTTCGACCTGCCCTTCGGGCGCGGGAAGCAGTACCTCTCCTCTTCGTCGAGGTGGGTGGATGCTGTGGTCGGCGGCTGGCAGGCCTCCACTAACCTGTTCTTCAAGACTGGTACAGGCTTCACCCCGTTCTATGACTGCAGCAACTGCGATCCGGTTAACCCCGGCAACGTTGCCTCAGCCGCGCTCGATGCCGTTGGAGACTTCAGTGCCACCTCAGTACGCGCAGTCATCAACGGCAACACCAGGAATGGAGCGCCTTCTGGTTTCTTCTGGAACTCGAATGCCTTCAGCTTGCCGAGCATGGGCGGAGACCTGTACACCCAGCCTGGAATAGCCGTCCGGAATGCCATCTATGGTCCCTCCATGTGGGGTGCCAATCTCGGTGTGCATAAGTCCTTCCACATCAACGACCGTTTCGCAGTTCAGCTCGGCGCGGATGTAAATAACATCTTCAACCATCCCATGCTCTCTCCGGACCAGAGCGATGGCGGCGGCTGCGAAGGATGTTTTGCCAATGTGGGAACATTCACTCTCTCGGTCGATCAGTCGACGCTGGGAACTCCTGGCCATCAGCCTAAGCTCCTGCCGGTCGACCCCACCGACTCCGACCAATACTCCGCCAACAAGGACTTCGGGCATCTCTTCCGCAGCTACGAGCAGGAGGGAATCGACAGCAATCGTTCAATCCGTCTGAGAGGTCGCATCACCTTCTAAGACAGGTGGTCGCTATAACCAGCCAAAGGCTGGCGGATATCCCGCCAGCCTTTGTTTTACCTACGACTTTTTATCGAAGTTTGTTAACAAAGTAGATCAGATACCTCGTTTCTACTGCGAATGTCATGGCATCTCTTTTGTGTCGCTATCTTTCAGTTTTCCAGGTTTGACTGCTCGCCTACTAAACGAACGTTGTAAACGCGACAGCTCTGGAAGCTCTTTGTACGTGTGCTCCCTGGGCATAGTCCTCAACCTGAAGTGCGAGAGGTTACACGATGAGCTTAACCGATCAATCTATTGTTTCTCGTCCACGGTTCTCCCTGTTGAGCCGATCAGGATTTCTTGCGGTCTCCAAAGCAATGATGTTTATAGTGGGTTTGGCCGTGATGATGGCATCCACCAATGCCAAGGCACAAACCTATACCCCAACACAATTTACGCAACTCGCACGGTACGGTGCTACGTCAGATTGTTCCGCAGCGGACGGCTTGAATATAACGGCAGATGACAATAATGATATTGCCCCAAATTCATCTGCCCACTGTACCGCCAGCGGGTTTGCTCCAAGTGGTACTGTTACGACTTACGTGATGCATCTAACGTTCGCTTGGGAGGTCACCAGCGTTTCACCGGGGAGTGCTTCTACGGTTTATATCGGCAGTTCTGCTATCGGCAGTTCTGCAGTGTTTCATCAAACAAACGGAGATGGCAATGCTTCCATCACCATCCCTATCGGAACCGATCTATCCACCATTAGCCTCTATTGCTCGGGGACGCAAATAAGGTGGGCTATGGGGGAGTCGCTGAAGTTAGCGCAACTGGTATCCAGATAAACTAGAAGTTAATTCAAACCGGGCTAAACCTTTGACACGCCGGATAAAACCAATAAGAGGAGTAAACTCAAAAGCCCGGCATCTGCCGGGCTTCTTTATTTGCATCTGGGGTGTGACGGATTCCTTCACAGATCAGGTGGGTCGGAAGAACCTATTGAGCCACTAGCTAGACGGGCTGGCTGCAGAATTTGCAACGGCGTGCCGAAACTGGAATTTCTGAGAGGCACTCGGGGCAGGTTTTGTTGGCGGCGGCTTCAGGGCCTTTGATTCGGGCGAGTAGTTTTTGCACGGGAAGGACGAGGAAGAAGTAAATGACAAAGGCGATGATGAGGAAGTAGATGATGGCGTTGAGGAAGTTGCCGTACTTGATGGGCGTGTTGTGGATGTTGATGACGAGATAAGAGAAGTCGGGCTTACCTATGATCGCGGCGATAAGAGGAGTGATGATGTCTTCGACGAGAGATTTGGTGATAGTCGCGAAAGCCGCGCCGATGATGACGGCGACGGCGAGGTCGATGACGTTGCCGCGCAGAATGAAGTCGCGAAAACCTTTGATCATGTTGCCTCCCTCGGGGTTGGTTAGCGTGCAGGAAACATGCAGAGTATACGCCCCGGCCTTGGAGAGGAAGAGGGGTTATTGACTTGAGGTAATCCAGCCGGCATAGGGATAGAGGAGGAAGAAGAGGATCATGCAGAGGGCCATGAGGTCCATGTAGATGAGGAGGAGAACGCCGCCGTGATAGAGACTCCAGCGCGGCTGCATGCAGCGGATGGTATCGATGGTGCCGGTGGTTGCGGCGAGGGCGGGCAATGCAAGGAAGATGGTGGCTCGGTTGTGGGGGAAGTCCGAGAGAAGAAGAGCGAGGCCGAGGCTTAGGAGGACCAGGACACTTCCGCGAAGCAGGGAGGGATGGCGCGGATTGAGGAAATGGGTGCTCACGACGCTAGGTATAGGTTAGACCTTTCGAGTGACGTGAGGGCTGAGGCGAAGGTCTTGGAGGCGTCGCCTCAGCGGAAATTTTTAAAAACCGGGCGGGGGCTCGGTGCTTACGTTGAGAGAGCGCTCAAGGGCGAGGCCCGCGCGAGCGATGGTGCCTTCGTCGAAGAGGCGGCCTATGAGGGTTACGCCGTGAGGGACGCGGTGGGGTGAGGTGAATTTGGGGAGTGGATGGTTGGGGTCGGGTGCCCAGTCGCTGCGGGCCTGAGTGATGCCGACGAAGCCGGCGCGAAAAGTGAGGGAGGGGTGGCCGGTGAAGTTGGTGATGGTGAGCATCTCGTCGCGGAGGGAGGGGACGAGGAGAAGGTCGACTTGCGACATGATGCGGGCCATTTCTAGGGCCACCATGCGGCGGAGGCGGTCGGTCTGGACGAAGTCGACGGCGGAGAGGAAGCGCGATTGGCGGAAGGTGTTGGGCCAGGCGTCAGGGACTTGGGCTTTGAGTGTGTCGACCTGGTGGTTGAGGGTGATCTCTTCGAAAGCTGCGGCGGCTTCGGCGAAGAGGATGAGGGCGAGGTTGTCGTAGGGCCAGTCGGGGATGGCGACTTCAACGGGCTTCATTCCGAGGCGGGCGGCAGCGGCGAGGGCGGCGCTGTCGACTGGAGTGGCCGGGTCTTCCTTCATCCAGAGGGGGAAGTAGCCGATGCTCAGGCCTTCGACGGAAGCGGTGGCGTCGAAGTCGAGGTGGCTAGGGATGCAGGCGATGTCCTGATTGTCAGGGCCGGTGATGGCGTTGAGGACGAGCATGGTGTCCTCGACGGAACGGGCCATGGGGCCGAGTTTGTCGAGGGACCAGCAGAGGGTCATGGCTCCGGTGCGGGGAACGCGGCCAAACGTGGGGCGAAGGCCGGTGATGCCGCAGCGCATGGAGGGCGAGACGATGGAGCCGTCGGTTTCGCTGCCGATGGCGAAGGCTACGAGCCCGGCGGCCGTGGCAGAGCCGGGGCCTGCGCTGGAGCCGGAGGAGCCTTCTTCGAGGAGCCAGGGATTCATGGTTTGGCCGCCGAACCAGATGTCGTTGAGGGCGAGGGCGCCGAGGGAGAGTTTGGCGATGAGGACGGCGCCGGCTTCGTTGAGGCGCCGCGTGACAGTCGCGTCGGCGGTGGGGATACGGTTACGGAAGGGCTCGGCGCCGTAGGTGGTGGGGATGCTGGCAGTGTCGAGGAGATCTTTCGCTCCCCAGGGGATACCGTGGAGTGGGCCGCGATAGTGACCCGTGGCTGTTTCGGCATCGGCTTTCTTTGCTTGCTCGAGGGCGTGGTCGGCGGTGAGGGTGATGATGCAGTTCAGTTTGGGATCGCCCCCTGCTTGGTGCCGGGGTAGAGGCGCTGGTGCTCGCGGGCGAGGTGGAAGCGCCAGTACTCCTCGAAGTCGCCGTTGCTGATCACCGCGCGCAAGGTGAGGACTGCTTCGGCTCCGTCCAGGCCCCATCTCGCGCCTCCTATGCCGAGACGGTCGGCGATCAGGTGGCGGCATGCGCCCTCGATGACGCCGGTCGCGATGGGCCAGCCCGCTTCCAGTGCCTGGTCGTAGCGGAGGTATCCGCGCTTGGCGTTCAGGTAGTGCACGCATGTGTCAGTGCCGGCTCGCGGGCTTCCCGTGAGGCCGGCGGCATTCGCCTCGGCGGTGATCGCGGCGGCGGCCTGGTCGCTGTCGCCGGCCAGCACCGCGAGTGCCCTGGCCGCAACCCAGTCCTCGGCGGCGGGATCGCCGGCGTCGTGCAGGCTCCAGGCCGCCTTCCAGATGTATTCGAGGACGTGGATGAGATCAATCACGATGTGGATTTCGATGCCGCGGCGGGCGGCCTCGGCCCGGACCAGGTCCAGCTGGTGCTCGGCCCCGTCGACCAGGACCACCCAGGTCCGCAGGTGGCCGGGGTCACGGGCCTCGGCCTCGCCGAACGCGGCGGCGATCACCTCGGCGGGGCCGCGCCGCACGGACCCGGCCAGCCACTTGGCCAGGGCCTTCGGCCCGGGCCGGAGCGCGCGGGCGCCGTGCCGGCCGCCGGGCGGGGCGATCACGTCGTGCGGGCGGCGCTTCGCCGGCTCGGCGTCATAGACGGTGACCAGGGCGGCCATTCTCTTGCGGTTCGGTTTCTCCCCGGAGGCCAGCCGGGTGCGCATCTTCCCCAGCCGGGCGGCGGCCTTCGCGGTGGCGGCCCGCAGCGCCCCGGGACGCATCACAATGCCCTTGCAGTCGGCGGACAGAACCACCAGCGTCGATGACGTGCACGGCTCCGGGACCCGGGCGGCGTAGAAGGCGGGGATATCGACGGCGGCAGCTGTGACGGACTGCTCAAGCTGCCGCTTGCCGATCACCGGCCCGCACCGGCGGGCGACCGCGTCGCGCGCGGCGTCGAACGAGCCGCGGGCCGCCTCGATCGCGGCCAGCTTCGCCAGCGAATGAGAGTGCCGCCCGGCCGGCAGCGACAGGGCGGCGTCGGCCGGGCAGAAGCTGGCCGTTCCCGGGCGGCGCCAGGCGCACCTGGTCACCTTCACCGTGCCAAACAGCGTGGCCAGCAGCCTGCCGTGCCCGGTCTCCAGCCGGTTCCGGGTGATCCCGTCGGTGCCCGTCGCGGGAGCAGGCTGCTCCCGGGCCTGCTGTTGTTCCCGCGCGGCCCGCAGGTCGAAGTGGTCCTGCAGCAGCTGCCTCAGCACCTCCCGTCCTCGTTCGTCCAGGAGGTCTTCGAGCTGGCAGGCCGTCATCCCGGCCGCGGCGGGCCCGGCGAGCTCGGCGGCCAGCGCGGTGAACATGCTTCTCGAGACGGCGAACGGATCATCAGGGGGAACCGCGGAGTACGCTGCCATGAGGGTTCTTCTTCCTGCCGGGTTCGTGATGGGTTGCACCTTCGAACCTAGGAAGAGGAACCCGTTACCGTCCGGGTTTCACTGTTTTCCCTGCGTGATCCGGCAGCGTGAACAGGCCGCCGGGCTCCCCGGCCAGCCACCCCCGCCCGGCCAGCAGCTTCAGCTTCGACCGCAGGCTCTCCACCTTCGTCCGGTCCGTGCCCAGCCCCGCCGCAGCGGCGAACTCCGCCGCCCGCAGCGGCCGCCCCGCATCGGCGGCCACTTCCAGCAGGTCCTGATAGGACTGCGGCAGCACCGACACCTCAGTGCCTTCCTGCCACGGCGGCACCGTCACCGCCCCGATAGGCGAGGCCGGCGGTTCCCCTGCGGGCTCTCCGCCCTGCCCGGCGGGCGGCTCCGCGACGGCAGGCTCTTCCAGTACCCGCGTCACTTCCTCCCGGGCGATCACCAGCCGCGAGACCTGCTCCTCAGCCCTGGCCAGCTCCTCCGCAAGCTCCTCGATCCGGCTGCGCAGCCGGTCCGCCTCCGCCTGGGCGGCCGTCTCCCGTCGTCTGAGTTCCTCGATCAGCGAGCCCATCCACGGTCTCCTTCCCCCCGCACACGACGGTAGAAGACGAAGCCGCCGATCAGCCGCTTACCCAGCAAAACTGCTGGTCAGAAGTCCCTTCAGAAGAGCTGCACCCAAATCCGATGACCTGGACCTGCGCCCGGTGTTCCACCGGCTGGAAGAACGCGTCAAGGCGCACGTGCTGATCTGCATGCTTGCCTGCTACCTGATCTGGCACCTGCGCCGCACCTGGGCACCGCTGACCTTCACCGACGAGAACCCGCCCCGCCAGGAAAACCCCGTCGCCCCCGCCCGGCGCTCCGCCCGCGCCCAGGCCAAGGCGTCATGCCAGCATGACCAGGCCGGCCGCCCCTACTACAGCTTCCACGGCCTGATCGACCACCTGGCCACCCTGACCCGCAACCAGGTCCGTTTCGCCGGCACCAAAGCCACGGTGCCCATGCTGGCCGAGCCGACCAGTGCCCAGCGGCAGGCATTCGACCTCATCGGCGCCCCGATCCCGCACACCTTGAAGCAGTCAGAACACAACCGGGACACCCCGGTAAAAGACCAGGTCAGAGCCGCAACCGCCTACCGAACTGGCCGTAACTTCGGCTTAACCGCTGGGACCGGGACTGGCCCAGCCTCCCGGTTCCAGCCCGGCCGGGAGGTGCCCGATGACTACGGCCGCCCCATCCACCGCGCTCGCCACGATCCAGCCTGCCTTCACCGATGCCGAACGGCTCGCCCTCGCCGGGTTCCTGGCCGGGTACCGAGGGCTGACCCGCGAGGCGTACGCTCTCGACCTGCGCCAGTTCACTACTTGGCGCCGCGCCCGCTCCCTGGCCCTGTTCGCCGTCCGCCGTGCTGACTGCGGGTTGTGGTCGGCAAGGCGCACGCCGCCGGTCTGCCGGTGACTGCGCACGCGCACGGCCTGCCTGCGGTGCACATTGGCGATGGCAGCCGGCGTCGACGGCATGGAACACTGCTCATTTCTGACGGACAAAGGCATGTCGCAGTCCGACGAGGACCTTGCCCGGCTCGCTGAGGCCGGCACCGCGGTCTGCCCGACACTCGGACTGGCCGGGGTCCTAGTGCCGCCGCCGAACGCGGTGGCCCTGCTCGACAAGCTCGGGATGACCATGGAGCAAGTGGTCGAGATAGGCAAGCGCCGGGTTGGACGGATGCATGCCGCTGGGGTGCGCGTCGTGTCCGGCACAGACGGCGGCATCGCCGCCGCCAAACCGCACGGCCTGCTGCCCGTATCGGTGGCCTTCCTGGTCGAAGGCGGCGTGAGCACGGTCGCCGCGCTGGCGTCGGCGACGTCACTTGCCGCGGCGGCTTGCGGCCTCGGGGACCGGAAGGGCCAGCTGCGGGCCGGCTATGACGCCGACCTGCTCGTCGTCGAGGACAACCCGGTCGCCGATATCGGCGCCCTGGCGCGGGCGCCGGCCGTGTTCGCGAGCGGGCGGCGCCTGTCAGGCGCCGCCTGACGTACCGGCTCGGCAGGGACCGCGCCACCGGTGCGGCGGTGCGGCACGGCCGCGGCGCATATGACCTTCGGCCGCGCTGTCTTGCCGGTGCTGTATCTGGCCGCGTTACTGAGCGTGGGTGCCGGCGGTGCGCGAAGCGAGGCCAGGTTGGACACCGTCGGGAGCGTTCGCACTTGCAGCCGGCTCGGGGCCCAATCCAGCGGCCTCAGGAACCGGCAGGAACTTCAGCTGGCTCATACGGCTCGCGCGGCTGGCCCGGAAGAACTGCTCGTTGTCCGGGTCAAGGATCAGCAGCGGGGTGGGCCATCAAGGTCGAGCCGCAGCGCCGGTGGCAGCTATGCCTGCGCGGCGGCCTAGGTGCTCGCTGGCGAAACGGATGGCGATCGAGCCCTCGCCGACCGCTGAGGCCACTCTTTTGACCGAGCCGCTGCGCACATCGCCGACCGCGAAAACGCCCGGCAGGCTAGCTTCAAGCAAGTACGGATCCCGGCCCAGCTCTTCCCAGGCGGGCGCGTTGCGAGCTTGCCCGCTGAGGTCCGGACCGGTGACGATGAAGCCGTTGCTGTCCAGCACGACCGGTTCAGCGAGCCACTGCGTGTGGGGCTCGGCACCGATCAGGACAAACAGGGCCGCAGCGGGAACCGTGCACCGGGCTGAGGTG
>CAWHRG010000007.1:0-463116 GCA_963831665.1 uncultured Acidobacteriaceae bacterium
TTAGATCCGATCTTTACATCTGTTCATCATGGTCACGCTCCGGGATTTTTCCTCGGATGGGGTGCGGCCCTCACCTATACGCTCCAGATATATTTTGATTTTTCAGGCTATTGCGACATGGCTATCGGCACGGCTCGCATGCTGGGGATCGTGCTTCCGCTCAATTTCTTTTCTCCGTTACGTTCTACCAGCATCTCTGAGCTATGGAGACGCTGGCACATGACCCTTGGCCGCTTCGTACGGGTGTACATCCATCAACCACTATCGATCCCTCTGGCGCGATTCGCCGCGGAGAAGGGGTACGGAAAATGGTCGTCTATGACGATCTCCACTTTTCTGCCGACCTTTATCTCGATGCTTGTTATTGGCACCTGGCATGGACCAAACTGGACTTATGTACTCTTTGGGGCGATGCACGGTACTTACATGGTCACAAATGAGCTGTATAACGCTCTGACGCGCAAAAGGCGTCGAAAGGTGAAGGACACCAGCACAGCCATTTTCTTCTACGGTTTGCTTACGCTGCTTGCGTTCGTTCTCGCTGAGGTTCCTTTCCGGACAGACAATGTTAGAGACGCAATCTCTATATTTGGCGGCATTGCCGGCCTGCACGGCCTGGGCGTGACGCGTGACTGGGCTGCGTTTTTTTCGTCAACGGGTAACGGCATGATGCTGCCGATGGTGGTTCTGGGGTTCATGATTGTTTACTTCCTGCCGAATGTCCAGCAGATCATGGACAGGATGCATCCAGCGCTGGAGTGGGAGAAGTGGCGCAATGTTGACCCGCCGCGATTACGCTTCACTTTCAGCTTCACTCCAGCGAAAATTGCGGTTGTAAGTCTCGCGCTCTTTCTCGGGATTGCACTCATTTCTCGCGGAACCGCGAAGTTCATCTACTTCAACTTCTGATGAGGATCGATGACGGCAGAGATTAATACGTTTGAAGAGGAGTTCGTTCCTCAACGCCAAGCCTGGGTTCTCCTTGCCTTGTTCGCGGTCTGCTTCGCCTCTTATTACGTATTCTCTTATTTCCTCCCGCATGATCGTTACATCCGCTATCAGCAGCTTACGGACTCAGACCTCTTCCGCTCGCGCTGGGTATATGAACGCATCCACTATGACAAGACGCCCATCGACGTGGCCATCATTGGCAGTTCGCGGGTGGAAGCCGCCATCAGTGCACCGATTCTAGAGAGGGAACTGAGCGAGAAGTTCGGTCGTCCCATCCACGTTGCCAATCTGGCAATTCCAAGAGAAGGCCGCAACGTACACTATCTCATCGCACGGGAACTGCTGGACTATCATCCTGAGACGCGGATCATTCTGGTTTCCGTGGTCGAACAGGCCGATCTCAGTCATGATGCGTTCCGCTATCTCGCAGACCCTATCGATCTGCTGCGCGCTCCTCTGCTTGTGAATCACTATTACTTCCTTGATAGTGCCTTCCTGCCTTACCGGCAGCTCAGCTATTTCGTGCAGAGCCAATTTCCTAAGTGGTTCGGAGTAAGCCGTTCTTTTCGCAATGACTACATGGGTACTAATTTCGACACAACATACAGCTTTTCTCTACCAAATGGAAAACTAATTGACCGTTACTACGTGATGCCTGAAGAAAAGCTGGAGCGAAGCTCGAAGGAGATGATTGCGACCGACGGGGGCCCATGGCATCCTCGATCTCGATGGCATGAATGGAACAATCCTCTGGAAGAGGAATACACCCGGCGGCTGGCTTATGTAGCAAAGCAGCACTGCGTGGAAACGGTTTTTATCCGATTACCCTTCTACAAGAGTCCTCAGAATATGTACGATGCGGCGTTCTACCGCAGTCTCGGACCGTTACTGGACGCGGAACATCTCGCTAACGATCCCCACGATTATGGAGATGCAGGCCACTTTAACCGCTATGGAACAGAGTTGGTGGCGACGTGGTTGAAGGAAGCGATCGATCCGTATCTCAGTCCGCTCCAGAATCCGGGTCCTTGCGCTAAATAACTGCCATCGTTTCGGCCGGCTTCGTAGGGATACTGCAAGCGAGTTATCGGTCGCAATCCAAACGTGCTGCAAAACACAAGAGTCGTGCAGATAGTTTCCAATGAGGGACTATCACTAACTGACTAATGAACTTAAAACAAAAAAACCCGCAATAAGGTGCGGGGTTTCTTGGGGCTTAAATCCCTGAATGGTTGCGGGGGTAGGATTTGAACCTACGACCTTTGGGTTATGAGCCCAACGAGCTACCGGGCTGCTCCACCCCGCTCTTTGAATATACCGTTACTGCTGGCTCCAGTCAATTCGACCAAACTGCTGACTCTGGCATAGTAAAAGGCTTTTGATGATGGAGAAAAGCGGAACTTTTTCTTGAATTTAGAGTCTGCATAAGTACCACTGTTTTACGACGAAAGTGACGTCGGGCAGTGCGGAGGACTTTTCGTATGAGGCACGGCAAGGTTATTTCCGGGCGCGCAGCGTCACCGTTTTTGGTGGCCGGGATGCTTCTGGCAGGTGTTTCGGGAGTTGCGCAGACGAAACCGGCGACAGTGCCGGATGCTCAGATTGAAGCTAATGTTTTGAAGGCGTTGGCAAGCCAGCCGCAGTTGGCGGATCAGGCTATCGGTACGACGACGGTTTATGGCACGGTGACGATAAGCGGATCGGTGCGGGATGAAGCATCGAGAACAATGGCCGAGAATGTGGTTTCAAAGACCGCTGGCGTGCAAAAGGTCGTCGATGAGTTGACGATTGGTGGGGATACTTCTGCCGCCACTGTGAATGCAGCGCCACAGGGACAGGGCTCACAACAGCAGGATTCGACGGAAGCAGGAACAAATCCGAATCTTCAGTCGGATGGAACGATAGCTCCGCCGACGGCGACACAACCCATGCAGCAGGATTCGGGAGCGCCACCGCAAGGCGTTTGGAATCAGCAGCCCCAGTCCGCTCAGCAAGCACCTTATCCTACGCAACCTGCACCTGGTCAGCAGCAGCAAGTGCCATATCCTTCGCAGCAGGGACCTTATTCTGCTCAGCAGCCGACGCTCCATATCCTGCACAGCCAGCGCCATATGGACCTTACGGGCCGTACCGGCAGCCTTATGGATCGCAACCGGTTGGTTCCTGCGCAACCATTGATGGCGCAGAGGGGCGGGGATGCGGTGATTGTGCCTGCTGGATCGACCATCCGTGTTCGGGTCAACCAGGCGATGGATAGCAGAAAGACCGCTCCTGGCACGGTGTTTGATGGGATTGTCTTGAATAATGTTGTTGCCAATGGGGCGATTGCGATTCCGCGAGGCGCTATGGTTCAGGGTGTGGTTGCGGATGCGCGTCGCGGCGGACAGTTGACAGGACAGGGTGGATTTTCGCTGCAGTTGACCCAGGTGACGCTGGGGGATAGGACTTATCCTTTAGTCTCGGATCTCTGGTCGGAGCAAGGAGTTAGCAAGACTGGGAATACAGTCAACAATACGGTTGGGATGGGCGCGATGGGGGCGCTGATTGGTGCTGTGGCCGGTGGTGGTGTTGGGGCTGCGGTTGGCGCTGGCGTCGGTAGTATTGCGGGACTTGGTGTTTCTTCGGCTTCGCGGCGCGGTGAGGCTGTGATGCCGGCGGAGGCTATTGTTAGCTTTAGGCTTAACCAGCCTGCTGAGCTTACGACTGTGTCGCAGGCTGAGTTGAACAGGCTGGGCGCCACTCTACCGGCTCCAGGACAGCAGCCGCAACAGTTGCAGCGGCGCTACTATCAGCCGCCTCCGGGTTATTACTATCCGCCACAGTATCGGTATTAAAATCCAGGATTTTTTTGAGGATGCTGCTGGACCCCGGGAAACCGGGGTTTTGCAGTTTTTGCTGTGTTTTTAAGGGGTGTTTTGGAAATCGTGGGTCGCAGAGGGCGGTGTTTTGTGGCTTAAGCCTCGTGAAATGTGAGGCAAAGATGGATTGCGGGCGGACAGTTTTCGGGTGACGCAAATTTTGCAGATTTTCCAACTTTATTTTCGAACAGGCGACTTGTTGCCTGTCGCTTGCTGGCCGAAGCGACGCCGATCTATGAACAGCTCAAAGACTCATTCATATCCTAGAGCGACTAGCTGTTCCAGGCTTCTGGCGCTCTCTCTAAGAGTTCTCCGGCCACTATGTGGCGGCTTATGCTGCACATCGCTATTGCGCGACGCCGGATAGCTGTATGGTGTTCGGTGAAGTGAGTGCGTCGCTGAAGATCTGAAGAAGCCCCGTCTTGGTTCCGGTGGTTTGCGGGGAAAATGAGACGGACAACGTACATGTCTGGCCTGTCGCAATTACTGCTGACGCAGAGCAGGTTCGGGTGCGAGAATTCACCGGGATTCGTCGTAGTCAATGAAACGTTTGAGATGTGTAGCGGTGCTGAACCTGTATCGGTCAGGGTAACAGTCTGCGCCAGCGATGTGGTTCCGATGTTACGCGCAGGGAAGGACAGGCTCGTTGGAGAGAGGCTGACAGCTGATGCAATTCCGGAGCCTGTCAGTGGTACGAAGGTGTTCGTAAGCGAGCCCTGACTACTCAGGGTGAGTACACCTTAATCGCTCCGGAGGAGTCGGCGCAAATGTGAAGTGAAGGTACAGGTTGATGTCACCTTGAGCGCAGGTGGATGGCTGCGACAGAATAGTTGGTCGAACCAGAGATCTGCGCGGTGATCGCCAATTGGTTCGGGCTGCTGACGGTCACGATTTGCTGGTGCTCGCGCTTCCGCCTTACGCTGCCAAAGGACAGAGACGTTGGGTTGGCCACTGGGGTGGATTTGAGGTGTTATTGCCCGTCAGGGTTATCGTCTGGCTGAGCCCGACGCTATCGGTCTGGGTGAGGGTTGCCGTGCCAGGTCCTGCTGTAGATGGAGTAAATGTGACAGTCGAAAGCAATAGTCGCGAGTTGCCTCCGTTCTGAGTGTACGGAAGCGTGTTGGCGTGCTGGAGATCGAAGCAGAAATGACAGTTGAAGTACGGTGCAAGTAGATGTCACGGTGAAATTACTTGCATTGGGTCCGCCGATGACTGGAGGCAGCAATGTGACTGGCGCATCTCCGGTACTCGTCAACTTCAACGGAAGCGAATCTGATGTGCCTGGTGCAGCTGAGCCTAAATCATAACTACTGGCGTCGAAAGCGAAGTTCGGGACCGTGCGGGAGTCCTGTCCCTGTCAGAAGATAGGTGCCGATATTCGTAATCAATGAGGAAGAGCGAGTGCCCACGGCGGAGGGAGTGAAGAACGAGATACAGATAGCAAGTTGTATGGATAAGGTTCACTCCCTAGCAGTTGAAAGGGGATGGCAATTTTCCCAGTTGCTATCGTCGGCTGTAAAGTCCCCTGGATTTGGCCCGGTGAAATTTCCTGTGAGCAAGTTCGAGTTCAGTTTGGGGATCGAGCAATCCTCCTTGATAAAGAGCGATGGAGGGTTAGGGCCAGTGAGCAGCCGATAGGCCAAGATCCATAGTCGATCGTGCCTGCCAGCGTTTCGTTGTCCGTATTCAATTGCAACGACCTGCGCGTCGCTAGTGTCGTCGTCTACAACAGTCATCGTTCCGCTGAAGGTTCCAAGTGTGGAACTGGTCGACTGGACATTGATCGTACAGATGGATTGCGCCTGTAAAACGGTTCCGCAGTTGTTGGTCTGGGACCAGTTGGGGCTGATATTGATGCTTTGGATGGTGACGGGTGTTAGACCTGTATTGGTCATGGTGACCGTCTGCGGAACATTGGTCTGATAGAAGGTGAGCGAGGCTGGTGAGAGGGTGATGGGACCAGAGGAGCCGGTACCACCAGTGCTTAGGAGTTGAATGCTGAAGTCGGTTGGAGCCGCCGTGAGAGTGGGCTGAAAGGGGGCTGATGAGGGTGCGAGGTTGAATAACGGGATAGTGTTCAGTGACGGGTTGTTGGCTATGTTTGTAAGGGCTGTAATGATATCCGTCGGGGCCGTCTGTCCTGAGACCGTGGTGAGAGCAAACAACGTCCCACAGATTGACCCATCGTTCGCGGTTGCGCCGGAGTAAGGTGCGGCTGAGGGGGCGAGGTTAAACAGCGCGGCTGTGTTCAGGGCCGGGTTGCTCGCCACGTTATTGAGAGCTGTGAGGATATTCGTCGGTGGCGTTTGCACTGAGACAGTAGTCAGAGTAAACAGCGTTCCGCAGGCGGATCCGTCGTTGGCGGTTCCACCGGCAGAGTTGACACAGCTTGTCACAATATTTGCCAGGGTATTGATCTTTGCTTCCGGAACAACCGTTCCCGCTGGGACGTTGAGGCCGGGAGAGGTCCCGGTGGAAGTGTTGACGAACGCGGATGCCAGCGCGAAGGCATTCGCAAGTGCGGAAGCATCATCGGCTGTAGACCCTACGTTGCTGGGAGAGGTCATAAACGGGGAGAGAGCCGCGACGGCGGCCACGGTGGTGACCTCGTTGATGACGATAAATGTCGATGCAGTCAATGAGTCACAATGTCCGAGCGCGCTCATCATGCCGAGGGCAGAGTTGCTTGTTCCCGGGGCCAGGCCTGGGTTTCCGCCAGTGGCGACGATATATACCAGCGGGGCTCCCACAGGGCAGCTGTACTTTCCTGTGATGTCGAAACTTCCGTCGGCACCCGAGGTAGTTGTAGTGGAAAGAAGCGGGGTCGCGGCAGAGCCGTCGCCAGTGGTTCCCACTGCGTAGAGCTGAAGGGTTGCGCCGCTCACGGGCTGCAGTCCGCCATGAACAGAACCATGCCTGGTCATGGCAAACGAGGGAGATTTCGACGATGTCTGGTTTGAGCAGCCAGTGAGCAGTGCCGCAAAGAGAAGGGCACAGAAAAAAGCGCTCCAAGAGCGAAGTCGTGCAATAACCAAGGGTCACCTTCCGAAGCGGTACGGGGGAGTCGAACTTCATCAGTCGGTAAAACTGGGCCAAGACTAGCATCGAAGGAAGCTATCGAAGCAGCGTTTTTGAGCTTCCGGTGTGCCACAGAAGTTGTAGTTTTTGGTGGCTGATCGGCATGATAATAGGCGGTTTACAGTGTATGGCGGCGAGCGCTGGCGTGGGAAAAAGCGAATAGAGGAAATCCTCAGGGTGGATGCTTTATACTTGTAGCTTGCCCTGCATCCAGCGTGGCATTGGCCGATAAACGGTTCTGCTGGAATCCGCAAATCCCGGGCACGCGCACAGCCGAATCACGCGAAACGGTGGCGCTCGAAGTGAAGGTCTTTAGTCAAGCATGATTCGTATTCTGCAGCAGGACAACCGCATCACGAAGATTATCTTCGCCGTCATTATTGGATTAGCTGTTATCACGATGGTGATTACGCTTGTGCCGGGCATCTTTGACAATGCCTCGGCGGACAATGCCGCCGTCTTCGCAACGGTGCGGGAGCCGGGATACTTTGGAAGGCTGGCCGGCGACAGCACACCGATCAAGATGACCGAGGTCAACCAACTGGCGCAAAGGCAACTTCAGCAGCAGCATCTGCCTGACTTCCTTTTGCCTTACATGTCGCAGCGCGCCGGACAGATTCTGGTGCAGCGCGCGATTCTGAAGCATGAGGCTGACCGTCTGCACCTGCAGGTGAGCGACGAAGATCTGCGGCGTGAGCTGCAGACCGGGCCTTTTGCTCAGTACCTGTTTCCGGGTGGGCAGTACATTGGCGACGACGCCTACATGAACTTCGTGCAGAGCGCGTTCCAGACCAGCCGCGCAGAGTTTGAGTCACAGGTGAAGAGCGATATGGAGCTGAACCGCCTGCAGGCTCTGATTACGGGCGGCGTGACGGTTTCGGACAACGCCGTGCGCGAGGCCTATAAGGTTCAGGGAACGAAGGTGAAGTTCGACTATGCGGTGATCTCGGCTGACGATGTGCGCAAGTCGATCAATCCCACGGACGCGCAGTTGCAGGACTTCTTCAAGCAGAACGCGACACGTTATGCCACGGCGATTCCTGAGACTCGCATGATCCAGTATGTGGCGTTTGACCCGTCGAACCTGCCGGGCGGCAAGCCACAGGTGAGCGACGCCGATGTGCTGGCTTATTACAACGCGCACCAGGAACAGTACCAGGTGAAGGAGCAGGTAAAGGTTCGCCATATCCTGATCTCGGTTCCTCAGGGCGCGGATGCTAAAACCGAGGCTGCGGCCAAGGCCAAGGCGGAAGACATTCTGAAGCAGATCAAGGCGGGTGGCAACTTTGCTGAGCTGGCGACGAAGAACTCGGACGACCCGGGCAGCAAGGCCCAGGGCGGAGAGCTTGGCTGGCTGGATCGCGGCAAGACCGTTCCCGAGTTCGACAAGGCGGCCTTTACGCTGGCGCCGGGACAGACGTCGGACCTGATCAAGACGCAGTTTGGTTTTCACATCCTGCAGGTGGAGGATAAGAAGACAGCGCACCTTCGTCCGCTCTCTGAAGTGAAGGGTGAGATTGTGCCGGTGCTGGAACAGCAGAAGTCTGGCGCGGCGATGCAGACGTTCGCCTCGCAGATTGCTGCCGATGCCAAGAAGAATGGCCTCGAAAAGGCTGCAGCTGCGCACGGACTGCATGTGGTTACGACGGACTTCCTGGCCAAGGATGGCGTGATTGCCGGGCTGGCTGACGGGGCTCCGTTGCTGACGCAGGCATTTGCGGTTACGAAGGGCGCCGATCCTGCTGCGGTTTCTACCGGCGACGGATTTGCTGTGTTCCAGGTGAAGGACATCAAGGCGGCGCATGCGCCTGACTTCGCGACATACCGGCAGCACATTCTGGACGACTATCGTGAGCAGCAGGTTCCGCAGTTGCTGAATGCACAGCTGAACAAGCTGCACGATCGCGCCAATGTACTGAACGATCTGAGGAAGGCCGCTGCCGAGATGAACATCCCGGTGAAGACGAGCGATCTGGTAGGCAAGGACGGACAGGTGCCGGACCTGGGCGCGATGAGCGGCCCTGGCGCGGTGGCGTTCACGCTGCCCAAGGGCGCTATCTCCGGGCCGATCAATGCAGGCCGTGTAGGTGTTGTTCTGAGCGTAGTGGATAAGCAGGAGCCAAGCGCTGAGGACATTGCGGCCCACTTCAACCAGATGCGTGAGCAGTTGCTGGGTGAGCAGCACGAGGAGGTCTTCCGCGTGTATCTTGGCAACCTGACGGAGCAGTACGAGAAGGGCGGGGCAGTGCGGTACTCGAAGAAGCAGCCTGCGCCGGGGTCTTCTCCTTTCGGTAGTTAGTTGGTTGCTGGTTAATTCAAAACACCCCGGAGGATGATCCTCCGGGGTGTTTTGTTTTTGTGATCGAGACAAGAGTTTTGTCTAACCAAGGCGGCGCATCCGTAGGTGTAGTTCGCGAGTCGTTCTGTTGGAGGCAGACCCGTTGCTAATGCGTAACTGTTTGCTTGACCGCCAAGCTATAATCCTCGCCAAGGAGTGCTTATGTTCTTTCGGCGGTTACACGCTTTGCCGGTGCTGATTTCAGTATGTGCTGCGACGCTTGCCGCACAGTCCTTGCCAAATAAGACTCCAAACACATCGCAGATTCGCATAGATGGAGTTGCGCCTGCATTGGACTCCAGAGGGAATGTGCCACCGCTTTTTTCAAAAGGAGAGGCGGGCTTGATCGAGAGTCAGAGTCCGGGACCTTTTCATCTGAACCATGGCTTACCGCGGAATTTAGGCGCACTGGCCTCGAACGATACGTGTTATTCGATTCGGAGCTATGGTTTTGTCCGTGATAATCCTGAGTCGGATGTCACAAGGCTCTCGAGCTATTCGACCTGCCAGACCTCCATTCAGAATGACCTTAAACTTGTGGCTGACCCACATGTAACGATCCCTCACTGAGGAAGAACCGGATAGGACACCTATGGTGAGAATAGTGTGTTCGACGTTTGGCTTGTCTTCAGACAGTAGCTGGTTGGATTGGGTTTCGACCCGATTTCACGTAAAGCTGGTGATACTGGCGATAGCAAAATAGGGTTAAACGTGGTTATATTGTGTGTTTCGTGAACCAGGCATTCTGCGGAGGTTACGAGCCACCAATGACTAGATCAACGAAAGCCCGTTCTGCTAAAGATGTGACTGCCGGCAAGAAACTAGCTGACCAATTCACTGCGCCTCGTCCATCCATTGCCGATCGTATGGAGGCTGGAAAGCGTCTCCGAACGACTGTATCCAGGGCCAGCCTGGCGGAATACAAGGCCCCGGCAAAGCGTAAAGACCCGGTTGCAATTCTTGAGGCGCAGGCCAAAACCAGACTCCAACAACTGATTCCGGTTCGCTATGCGCGAATGCTGGCGTCACCCTTCGCGTTTTTGCGTGGCACTGCGGCGATCATGGCGCAAGACATTAGCCCGTCGCCGGTGACTGGCCTACAAGTGCAGGTATGCGGCGACATGCATGTGTCTAACTTCGGCGTCTTTGCGTCTGCTGAACGCAGTCTCGTCTTTGGTATTAATGATTTTGACGAGACAATTCCGGGGCCGTGGGAATGGGATTTAAAACGGTTGGCGGCGAGTGCCGTTGTGGCCGGTCAGTTTGTCGGAAAAGACCGTGAATGCTGTGAATCCTTCAGCCGTGCCGTAGTGAGCTCATACCGTCAGCACATGCGTGAGTACGCGGAGATGGGATATCTGGCTACGTGGTATTCGGTAATCCGCGAGGAAGACGTGTTGGCATCGATTCCACCAAAGCTGGTGCCCAGATGGGAGAAAGGCATTGCAAAGGCCAGAAAGGGAACACACCTGCAGGTGTTGGAGAAGATGACGGACCTTGTAGACAACAAGCAACGTATCGTTGAGAACGCCCCGTTTGTGGTACGTGAGACCAAGACGGAGGATGGTATGCCCATTCGTGAGGCGGTGGGGTTATTTCTGGAGCAATACCTGGCTTCCTTATCGTCCGATCGAAAGCAGTTGATCTCGCGCTATCAGATACTGGATGTGGCCCGGAAGGTCGTCGGTGTGGGCAGCGTTGGTACACGCTGTTGGATCGGTTTCATGCGTGGTGTAGACGAAGGTGATCCGCTCTTTATACAGGTTAAGGAAGCCCAGGAGTCGGTGCTGGCGCCGTACCTGAAGGGCTCGAAGTTCGACAATCAGGGCCACCGTGTGGTCGCTGGGCAGCGCGTGATACAGGGCTCCCCGGACATTCTCCTGGGGTGGGGATTCCTCAACAAAACGCACTTCTATGTTCGTCAGCTTCGCGACATGAAAGGTAGCTACGAGATCGATCCTAATTCGACGCCCCGTAAAGGCATGGAGGTTTACTGCGCCCTATGCGGATGGGCCTTGGCTCTGGCCCACGCTAAATCGGGAGACGCCGCAATGATTGCGGGATATCTTGGCAAGACTGATGAGATTGATGAAGCGTTGACGAAGTTCGCCTTTGCTTATGGCGAGCAGAATGAGCGCGACTATGCTGAACTTCAGAAGGCAGCACGCACGCACCGGATTAAGGTTTCGGATGTTGCCTGAGTGATCTGCTAGATGTATTGGCGTTCCTGCCGGCGGATCTCTTTGTAGCGCATGAAGGCTTTTCGCTCGTCTTCTAGTCCCAGTATCGTGCGAAGTTTAGAACCGCGGTAGGTGTGAGCTGCCATCTCCGCGGCTTTACGCACGACGAACCAGGGATCGTGGAGAAATACCGTGGGCATGTGGCGGGTCTTCATACCGCGCTCGGCCTTCCAGCGTAGGTACTCGATCTCATCTGCTGAGAGGTTCTCGTTGCGGACGACTGAGGTCGTGCCGTCGTATTCTTCGAGGCGCTCGTTTTCGACCAAGCCGAGGCGACGAAACTCATCGGTCATTGGGGTTCGAGGATAGGGAGTGGGGTGCTGAATGTAGGGCCAATCCACGTATTGGCGGGCGAAGGCGAGGTTGGCCTCTATCGATTCGACTGTATCGTTTGGACTGCCGACGATAAGGCCTCCGATGACGTACATCTTGTTGCGATGCAGATATTCGATGGCCTGGAGCGTGGCGTTGCCTATGTTCTTGCCGTTAGCGCGTGCAGTGTTCTTGGCGGACGCCTGTAGGAAATTGAGATCACTCTCCAGCACGTTTTCTATTCCAAGGAAGACATAGCGAAATCCTGCGTGGTGCATCAGCGGAGCGAGCGTCTCTCCATGATTCGCGATCGCTGAGGTCATGCCTTGAACGAAGTAGTCGAGGGTGTCGAGTCCGGCGTCGATGATGGCGTGGCAGAGTGCTTCGAAACGGCGAACATTCAGCGTGATGTTGTCATCGACGAGGAAGATAGTTCGGGCGCCGTGACTTTGCGCGTCGCGGATGTCGGCAATGACGCGGTCAAAGGAATATGTGTGGAAGTTGCGACCGCGCATTTCGATGATGGAGCAGAAGCTGCAGTCATAGGTGCAGCCGCGCGAGGTTTCGACGACATCTGCCTGCCGTGCCGAGGATCGTGTAGCCCTTCAGCACGCGTGCGCTACGGTCCGGAAGGCGAATCTCGTCATCTTCCAAACGGTGGGGTGCACGTTGCTGGTTGTGAACCCACTTATCGCCGCAGAGGTGCGAGAGTCCGGAGATGAAGTGCATGTCGGTGCGGTTGTCGAGCGCGCGCGTCAGCTCGCGGAAGGTAACTTCACCCTCGCCACGAATGATGAAGTCTATCGGCATGGAAAGATATGCATCCGAAGCGAGGCTGGGATCGTAGCCACCGACGACGATCTTCGCGTTGGGTTTTAGGCTGCGGATCAGCTCTATGATGCGACTGGCGGTTCGGCGTTGGAATGTCATCACAGAAAGACCGACCAGTTCGGGATCGATCTCGCGGACGAGCCGGGTGACGGTCTCTCGTACGGTGCGCTGACACAGGATCGAGATCGGCTACGGCGACCTTGTGTTTAGGGTCGACGTTGCCAGCGAGAGAGGTCAAAGCGCCATTGGGCATGCGGATCGCTACGGTGGGCATGTGCTCGAACGAATCCGGCATGGAGAGCAGAAGGATGTTCATTATTCCTCCTCATTTCTCAACTTGCGAGCGGCATAGCGGGATAACGCCTGCAGCGCTGCGATTCTGGCGCGGCCTTAGGTGCTAATAATAGTCCGGGCACATCCGAAAAATGGTGTGGCGTCAGTATTTTTCTTTTGGGTAGTGACGAACTGCGTCACTACTTACGCTTGTCGGCCTTGATTCGGGCGATCTCATTCATTCGCTGTCCCAGCAGCTTCTCGCGGCCTTCGCTGGTGGGCTGGTAGTATCTGCGGCCAGCGAGTGAGGGAGGGAGGCACTCCATATCGGCTACGCGGCCTTCGACGTCGTGGGCATATTGGTAATCGCGACCGTAGTCGAGTTCTTTCATTAGCCTGGTCGGAGCGTTGCGAAGATGTAGAGGCACCGGTTCTGCGGCTGTGGCTTCGATATCGGCGCGAACGGTGTTGTAGGCCGTGTAAACGGCATTTGATTTGGGAGCAAGGGCGAGATAGACGACCGCTTGTGCCAAGGCCAACTCGCCTTCAGGATGGCCGAGGAAATGCATCGCGTCTTTTGCCGAGAGGCACAGGTTCAGTGCTTCGGGAGCGGCCAGTCCGATGTCCTCGATGGCCATTCGGACTACGCGCCGAGCTACATACATGGGGTCTTCTCCAGCCTCGAGCATGCGGCCGAGCCAGTAGAGCGCGGCGTCGGGGTCGCTGTTGCGCACGCTCTTGTGCAGCGCGGAGATGATGTCGTAGTGCTGCTCGCCTTTCTTGTCGTAGAGCAGCACACGCCGCTGTAATGCTTCCGCTGCGATGGCCTTCGTAATCGTTCTGTCGCCGCGACCCTGCGCCAGTTTGTCTGCGACTTCGAGCGCGTTCAGCGCATTTCGCGCATCGCCGCTTGCGTATGCCGCAATAGTGTCGAGGGCGTCATCGTTGGCATCAACTCTGGTTGTGCCCAGCCCTCGCTCTGTATCTGCGAGAGCACGTCGTAGCAGCGAGATTATCTGCTCCTCGGTCAAGCCGACCAGCGTGTAGACGCGGCATCGTGACAGAAGTGCAGCATTGATCTCGAAGGAGGGATTTTCGGTTGTGGCTCCGATCAGACGAATCGTTCCGCGTTCGACGTATGGCAGAAAGGCATCCTGCTGGGCTTTGTTGAAGCGGTGAATCTCATCGACGAAGAGGATGGTGCGGGAGCCGAAATCGGCTGCCTTTTCGGCATCCACCATGACCTGCTTGATCTCTTTGATACCCGAGAGCACTGCTGAGAACTCGATGAAGCTGGCTTGCGTGAGGTGAGCGATTATCTTCGCCAGCGTGGTCTTTCCCGTGCCCGGCGGACCCCAGAAGATCATCGATGTGGCATCGTCGCCTTCGATCGCGAGACGGAGCGGCTTACCTGGCGCGAGCAGATGTTCCTGGCCAACGTACTCGTCGAGCGTTCGCGGACGCATTCTTTCGGCGAGCGGTGCCTGCTTTGCGCGCCCACTTGCGGCCGCAATCGGGGACGCATCGAACAGGCTCATCGAGCGGCCCTCTGGCGAAAAGCTTCGTAGAGCAACAACGAACCGGCGACCGCAGCGTTGAGGCTCTCGACCGGGCCGGGGCAGGGAATTGTCACTCGCTCGTCGGCCATTCTCATCCACTCCGCGCCAAGGCCGGCGCCTTCGTTGCCTATCAGGAGGGCGCATGCTTTGCTGAAGTCGACGTTCTGTGCTGGAGTCGCGCCTGTACCTCCAACTGCTGCCATCAAAATTATGCCGTGCGTTTTCAAACCCGCGACATCTTCAGCCGTTACGCCTACTACCGGCATGCGAAACACGCTGCCTACACTGGCGCGAAGAGCTTTCTGGTTCCATGCACTGACTGTGCCGGGCGTCGTCAACACACCCGCCGCTCCAAAGGCTTCTGCTGAACGCACAAGCGTGCCGAGGTTCCCCGGGTCCTGTAAGCCCGCCGCAATCAGGATCAATGGGGCTGGGCTCTTCAACACATCATCCAGTTTATGGACCGGCGGAACGATCAGTGCCGCCACTCCCTGCGGGGACTGGGTTTCTACAACGCTCTCAAACACCTCTTCTGTGAGCCGCAAGACTTCGACACCACGCGGCACCATGTGTGGGATATCGCGGCGCTCGCTTACGAAGACGGTTTTCAAAACCGTGCCGCTCAGCATGGCTTCTTCGAGCAGATGGTCGCCCTCAATCGCGACCAGCCCACCGCTCAGTCTTGCGCTGCCCTGAAACGCTGCGCGCAACTGCTTTACTCGTGCATTCGCCCTGCTTGAAACCAACATTTCGGAGATAGGCATCTTCGCCAATCTTACGCTTAGTGCCGACCGCGGATAAATGCTGGATAAACGCGGATAAAACGGAAAGGAATTTTTAGTGCGAGTGCCAGGTCTTATCAGACGAGTTGCAAAGCTTCTCCAGCGTGCAATCTACACAGCGCGGCTTTCTCGCCACGCAGATCTGTCGGCCATGATGAATAATCTCGTGCGAGAAATCGATCCAGCGGTCCTGCGGGATAATCTTCATCAGGTCCTGTTCCACCTTCTCGGGTGTCGTCGCCTGTGTCAGTTCTAAACGCCTTGAGATGCGCAAAACATGCGTGTCTACAACAACTCCCGAGGGAATATTAAACCATGACCCGAGCACTACATTCCCGGTCTTCCGAGCTACTCCCGGCAGCCGAAGAATCTCTTCCATCGTCTGCGGGACCTTGCCCCCAAACTCGTCGACCACAATCCGAGCAGCACCTTGAATCGACTTTGCCTTGTTCCGGAAAAATCCTGTGGTGCGAATCAACTCTTCCAACTCGGGCAGCGAAGCCGCAGCCATTGCCTTCGGAGTAGGAAACGCTTTAAACAATGCCGGAGTCACCAGATTCACACGAACATCAGTACACTGCGCCGACAGAATCGTCGCAACGGTAAGCTCCCACGCACTTCGATGGTGCAGTGCGCAAACCACTCCCGGATATGTCTTCCGCAGCGCATCGAGAATCGCCGCAATCCGCTCCGGAGCCAGCGGATTGCGCGTCTTTCCGGCTTTTTTCTTTGCTGCAACAGGCTCCGAAGCTGCAATCGTCCGCGCCTTCGCTCCTGTCACTGCCTTTGCTTTTGCCGTAGTCCGAACAACCTTCGTTGTCGCCATGTTCGCCTTAGCCCAGGCGATCCAGCATCTCTGCCGCCGGAACCCTCACGCAGCTGAAGATCGGCGTGTCCTGCAGCGTATACATGCTGATCTCCGTCTCGCGAAGCTGCTGCACCAGATCCAGAAAGTCCTCGGGAAAGTTTGTCTCAAACGCGACCACAAACTCCTGGTCGTCGATACCGAATGAATACGTCGTATTCAGCTTCACCCGCGGATACTGCAGCCCAATACGGATATGCTCATCCATCAGACGTTTGCGCTCTTCCAGCGACAGCAGATACCAGGGCCGCGTCTTCCAGAACGGATAGATAAAGATGTACTTCTGGCCACCGGGACGAATCGCTCCACGCCCCTCGCCTTCGCTCTCATCCGGCCGGTCGATCTGGTACTGCGACCGCTTCGTCATCGCCAGGAAATTATGCGGCGAATTCAGATATCCACCCAGCGGAGTCCGCATCAGCTCACTCCGCATCTGGTTCAACTCATCGACAGCATAGCCAATCGACCACACGCACATGTCCACGTCGCCGCGCGTTCCAATGGTCGAGTACGTCAGCGACAAAAACTCCCCGGGTTTGTTCCACTTGGCGAGCACCTCGGCAAACGCCGCCTTGTGCGCTGCCTTCTCCTCTGCCGGAAGCCTGCGCCACTCGGGCATCACCTTGTAGAAGCTGAAGCAAACAATCTGCCGCTTCACCGGCGGCTTGGACGGATCGTGCGTGCCATAACCGCTGCTTTGTGGCCTACCTGTGGAAGCGGAAGCTGTTGCTACTGCGGTAGCGAAGCGAGTGGAAGCTGAAACTGTATCTGCCATCTGTAAATCTCCTGAATATTCAATGCTAGCGCATTCGCGTCCCGATATACTGCACCAACATGTCCGAGCAAATTCTGACTAACATCGCCAACTTCATTATCGCTGTGATCTCCACGGGAGGATACGCCGGTATCGTTCTCCTGATGGCCATTGAATCGGCTTGCATTCCGCTGCCGTCGGAGATCATCATGCCCTTTGCCGGCTATCTCGTTCACACCGGCCAGCTCAATCTCTTCTGGGTCGCCACCGCCGGAGCCATCGGCTGCAACCTCGGCTCCATCCCTGCCTACTGGCTCGGTGCCTGGGGCGGCCGTCCCGCCGTCGAACGCTTCGGCAAATACGTTCTCCTCAGCCGCCACGATCTCGACCGCACCGAGCACTACTTCCAGCGCTACGGCGGCATCACGGTCCTCGTCGCGCGCCTGCTGCCCGTCGTCCGCACCTTCATCGCCCTGCCCGCCGGCATCGCCCGCATGCCGCAGCTGCGCTTTCATCTCTACACCTTCATCGGCTCCTGGCCCTGGTGCTTCTTTCTTGCTTACGTCGGCATGAAGCTCGGCGACCGATGGGAGACGCGACCCACGCTTCAAAGCCATCTTCCATCGCTTCCATCTCGGTGTCGAACTTGTTCTCGTCGCCGGTATCGTCTGGTTCTTCTGGACGCACTGGAAAAACCGCATGCGCACCGAAGAGGCGTGACATCCATAAAGATCTGCCTTTGCTACCGATGCCAAAAACGTAAATCGACGATAAATTGCGTTACCGCTAAAGCCTATACATTAGCCCTCTTTGTTTGCACCTGCCCTTTGCCGTGAGCAATACTGAGTAGTCCGCTTTTCACGGAAAATTGACTCACAGAAGGGTACTGCGCAGAATGTCTACACCCGGAGCCGCTACGCAAGACGCGGCCAGCATCAAGCCAGCAACAGGAAAACTTGGCATCATGATCCCCGGCATGGGAGCCGTGGCCACCACGCTTATCGCCGGTGTTGAAGCAATCCGCCGTGGCCTCGCCAAACCCATCGGTTCCACCTCGCAGATGAGCACCATCCGTCTCGGCAAGCGTACCGACAATCGCACGCCGCTCATCAAGGACTTCGTTCCCATCGCATCACTCGATGACCTCGTCTTCACCGGCTGGGACATCTTCGGCGGCAACCTCTACGACGCCGCCAAGACAGCACAGGTTCTCGATCGCGACCAGCTCGAAGAGATCCGTCCCTTCCTCGAGTCCATCGAGCCCATGCCCGCTGTGTTCGACCAGCATTACGTCAAGCGCCTTGAAGGCAAGAAGATCAAGACCGGCAAGAACAAGTGCGACCTCGCCAACCAGATTCGCAACGACATCGCCGAGTTCAAGACCAAGACAGACCGTCAGGTCATGATCTGGTGCGGCTCAACTGAGATCTATCTCGAGCAGACAGCCGTCCACCAGACACTCGAAGCTTTCGAAAAAGGTCTCGTCGAAAACGACCCCGGCATCTCGCCCTCGATGATGTACGCCTGGGCTGCTCTCAAGGAAGGCATTCCCTTCGCCAACGGCGCACCCAACCTCACCGTCGACATTCCCGCGCTGCAAGAGCTTTCGAAGAAGATGAACGCTCCCATCTGCGGCAAGGACTTCAAGACCGGCCAGACCTTCATCAAGACCGTCCTCGCGCCCGCCTTCAAGGTGCGCAACATCGGCGTCAGCGGCTGGTACTCCACCAACATCCTCGGCAACCGCGACGGCGAAGTCCTCGACGATCCGGACTCCTTCAAGACCAAAGAGGTCTCCAAGCTCGGCGTCCTTGAGCACATCTTCCAGCCCGAGCTGCACCCCGACCTCTACAAGGACATCTATCACAAGGTTCGCATCAACTATTACCCACCCCGCGGCGACAACAAAGAGGGTTGGGATAACATCGACATCTTCGGCTGGCTCGGCTACCCCATGCAGCTGAAGGTAGACTTCCTCTGCCGCGACTCCATCCTGGCCGCGCCTCTTGCGCTCGATCTAGTCCTCTTCATGGACCTCGCAGCAAGAACTCCAAGCCTGAAAGGCCTCGGCATTCAGGAGTGGCTCAGCTTCTACTTCAAGGATCCTGACTCGGCACCCGGCGTATACCCCGAGCACGATCTCTTCATCCAGCACATGAAACTCAAGAACACCCTGCGCCACATTATGGGCGAGAGCCTCATCACCCATCTCGGCCTCGACTACTACGGCGAGTAGTTATATCGAAAAAACAAACGGCGGTTGCGAGAACTTTGTTCGCAACCGCCGTTATCTTTTTCAACCAGCTCGCTAACTAGAAACTCCTGTAATACCCTCCTCGATATGCAACCCGAGGGGAGTACCTGTAAGCCACCGGAGGATACCCATAAGCCATTGGAGGTGGCGGAGGCGCAGGATATGCGTAGGCTGCTGGAGGATACCCATAAACCACCGGCGCCGGCTGCTGCATAATCACTGGAGGAGCCGCCTGTTGGATGATCGTTGGAGCGGGAGCCTGCACCACGACTACCGTCGGACTCGGCTGCGCATAAGGTTGCACGTAGGCCGGCTGTGCATATGACTGCTGAACAGGAGCTGCCTGCACCGGCTGCGCGTACGAGCGCTCGATCGGAGCGGCCTGTTGTTCCGGTGCCGGATCCGCGTAGTTATACTTCGAGATCATCTCCGGCTGGCGCTGCACCTCGTTCTTTGTCGGAATCCCAAAGTCATTCAGAACCAGGACCGTCAGGCGGGTCTCCGCCTTTAGTTCCGGAACCGGTCCACGCCGCGGCAGGTTGATCAGGTCGATGGGCCACAGCACTGGGATCATCCACTCCACGGTGTCGCGAACCGGATGTCCCGTTCCATGAATCTTTCCCTCGCGGTCCACAGGATTCTTCCCTGAGGTCGCAACCACTCGACTCGAAATCGGGATCACCGTATCGTTCCCCACAACCATCCGGTCAAACTTCAACTCCATCCAACCTTTCCCAACGAAGTGCCCCGGATCCTTGTAGTCTTCGAAGCGTCCCGCCAGATAGGCTCCATAGGGAAACACGGATCGACCGTACATCTCACTGTGGCCCAGCTGGCAGAGCACAGGGTCACCGACATGCTCAGTCTTCGATGAGAGGTGGGGTTCGGACACCATGCACTGCACGACCGAACCGGCTGGAATCAATTGCTCCCCACTTGCACAAATCGAAGCGGGCAGAACAAGCATCAACGTCGCAAGAAAGAGTTTCATATGACCTCCTCAACATTCGTGCTCAGGTACCTTGTTCCTTAACCTTCGTCGGACGGATATCGCGGAGACTGAATCTGCAAACTTGTTTGGATGTAGGGGCCCGTTGTTGCCCGGGATTATAGCTTAAATCGATTACGATCGTCTTTCTTTCCGCAGCCCGCACTAACATGCATAAAAGACAATGGGTTAAAAGCTGACCGCAAAGGTTGACCCTTCGCGGTCGTCCAATTCCTAAGGCTGTATCATCGGAATCTGCTCGGCCAGTTGGACGTCGATCAACATCAACAGCCGGCGATCCATCTGGAAAAAAAAGGCGGTCTTCCTGCCCGATATCACCTTGTTAATCAGGGGCACGTACTTCATTCGCAACTGTGCCACCTGTTGATCGACGTCGAGCAGTTGGTGAGTCAAAGCGATGGCCTTATCGTCAGTAAGCGTGTCGTAGTTCATCGCATATTCCTTGATAACCGCATACTTCGCATCGTTAATCTTCACCAGCTCCGCAGTATACTGGTCATAGAGCGGCCAGAACTTCTCCGCTTCTGCGTCTGTAAGCTTCAGGTTGGCAGCAATAATCTGCTTTTTATGTGAGCGAATGTCCTGCCGCAGCAAGTTGATATCCTCATCTACACCTTTCTGGGCCGAATTGTTGGTGGGCGTTTGCGATGAAGTTTGACCCAGCGAAATGCCAGTCAAAGTCACGATTGCTGCCATGCTGATCGATAAAAAAATCTTCCTGATCACAGCATTCCTCCTATGTAGGAAAATACAGTGGAGCGGTTGTAGCGCGGTCTCCGGGTACTTGAATCGGTGGAAATCTCCTCTGGCGTAGATGCGCGCGAAGTCACAACTCGTAGCAGCGGAAATTTCCCTCCTCTTACTCAACGTCCATGAAAGCCCTGAATGGCAATCGCCGCTACTGTCATAATTGACAGCCACCCGCCGGGTTTGTGCTATTACCTACGGTGAATAGAACGGGTTGCTATGGAACGCGGGTGCTATGGAAGAACTGGATCTTCCACAGGCCTGACTCTTTATGAAGAAAGGCCGACTCCAGCCAAGTCATACTCTTCGTTCCCGACTCGTCCTGCAACGAACCTCGATTGGTGTAAGTAATCCAGGCGTCGTTGCATGTCAGATGAACCTCCGGCTCCGTCACCTTCCACTCGTATCGTTTGCCGGCGTCGTGCGCAGTTTTCATCAGATTCATCAGCGCGTCACCGTCAAATCGTTTGCCACCATCGAAAGCATAGAACTCTGGAGCCGCGACACTATGAAAGCCAGCCAGGTCGTCCTTCGCTGCGGCTATATACATCTGCTGCATCGCTGCTACGACCTTGGCTTTATCTTTGTCCGTCACAAGGCATGTCACTTGAGGATATGCCGTGCCGGCAATCATCATTACTGCAGATAAAAACGTTACGCTGCGCCGGCAAAAGTTATTCATCGATTCGATGATGTCCCTCAGGAGATAAATGCGTTATCGATTATCCCACGTGAGTCCGTACGCATCATCGTTTGCTGCGATACGATCTCTTTTGAATGCGCTCCCATTCCAATGCCGACCAAACCCAACCCCAAGTCCTCCGCACCTTCACCGCCCTTTATCGTCTGCGGCAAAACTGGGGCGGCTCTCTCATACTTTCCCTTGGCCTCGACCCGGCGGGAGCAGCCCTATCGATGGCTGCAAACATCGCCGGAGCCGTCTCTCTCGCTATCGACGACAATCCCACCCACATCCGCGAAATAGTCCGCACGGGAGCCGCCGATTTCGTCGTCAACACCCTCGACGAAGCCATTCGTGCCATGAAGAACGAGGTTCGCAAACGCGCTCCGCTCTCCATCGCTCTCAACGCCGACCCATTCCTTACACTGATCGAGATTCAGGACCGCGGCCTCTCACCACAGCTCTTTTCAGCCTTCCTCTCTCCAGCCGATCTCACACCAGAACAAACCAGCATCATGACTAAGGCCTCCCATCGATTCCAAACCGAAGGGGCCTTCCTCATCGACTTCACAGGCCAACCCCCGTCCGGCCTATTTACATCAAGCGATGAACTTCTCACCCCACTCCTGACCCAACACAACTGGACGCTCCAGACCTACACCTTCGATACTGCGGCGCTCCTCCGTGCCTTCGACGCCAGAGCAGTTACACTCCTCACCTCGGAACATCCGGAAGACACTCTCCGTTGCCGCTGGCTCGAAGCCGCCCCGCGAATCCTCCAGCGCCAGCGCCCACCCCAGCGCACCCTCTGGCTCACGAGCCACGAAGAAGCGCTCCTTCTCTGAACCCCAGCCGCACCTAAACAGGAGGCGATGTTTACTCCGCGACAGCCATCAAACGCTGCCAGAGCGCCTTCGTCCCCGCATCCGTCTTCGCTGAAACCGCCAGAATTTCATCCACCTCATGCTCGCGCTTCAACGTTGCCAGAGACTTCGCCAGCACATTATTCGACAGCCGGTCCGCCTTCGTTCCCACAACGAGATAAGGCCGCTGCGTCTGCTTGAAGAACGTAATCAACTGGGTATCATTCGGCTGTGGCGGAATATTTGTATCCACCAGGCAGATGCAAAGCGCCAGTGTCTCGCGCTCGGCCAGATAAGGCTCAATAAACTTCGGCCACTCCGCCGAGATGGATTTCGAAATCTTCGCGTACCCATATCCCGGCAAGTCCGCAAAGATCAATGTCGGTTTCACCTTCATCTTGTCGCCCGAGCCTTCATGCAGTGCAAAAAAATTAATCGCCCGCGTCCTACCCGGGGTAGAAGAAACCTTCGCCTCTCGCGATCCCAAAAGAGAATTGATAAGCGAAGACTTCCCCACATTCGACCGCCCCAGAAACGCAACCTCCGGCGCGCCGTACGTCTTCGCTTCAGAAGGGAAGTGAGCAACATCCGTTGCAGACAATAAAAAGACAGGATTCAACCGCATAGATTCAGTCTACCGCCTTATGACTCCCGATCATTCGCATAGCCCATGACAAGAAAAAGCGCCCGCTCGGGAGCAGGCGCTTTTGTGTGTTGCGATTTAAGGCTTCAAGGTTGTTCTTTAGGTTGGACCGTTACTGTCACTGGGGCCGTCAACCTGAAGTTGACCACCGACTCAGCCGGAATCACAACGTCCTTATTCCCAGTGAAGGCGGCCCCCGCCGTGCCGGCGCCAGCTCCAATAAGGCCGCCGATCAGGGCACCTTTGCCGCCTCCGGCAAGGCCACCGATCAACGCACCGCCACCGCCGCCGCCACCGATCATGCCGGCAGTCCTCTTACCTTTACCTTTTTCTTCGTGTTCAAAAATGCCTACACTGACAGGCGTTCCACGGATGGATGTTATCTGGATAGCCAGATCGCCCGCGCCTTTAAATCTTCCGCGGCCCTTGGCTCCGACCACAGTTCCAACGACATGTGCGCCGCGTGGGAAAACTGTGGTGCCGCCTGCCGTCTTCACCGGTCCAGCCAACTCTCCAGTGAATCCATCGCCCACGTTATTGTTTTTCGCGCTCAGTTGCTGCGTGATCGTAACCGGTATCGTAGTTCCGCTCGGAACCGTCAAACGCACCGGAGCCGGCGGTGGTGGAGGCGCCGCAGGAGTGGCAGCGACTGGAGCCGGAGGCGGCGCCACCGGTGCGCTCTCCGCAGGTGGAGTAACCGGCGCAGCCGCAGGCGTACTTGCTGGCGCAGTCGCTGGAGCAGCCTGTGGCGCAGTTGCTGTGGCTGGCTCGCTTGGTGGCGGCGCGCTGGCCGGCGGCTGAGCCGTCGAGGTATCCGTACCCGGAGCTGGTGTTGCTGGTGCTGAACTCTTGCAGCCGCCCAGAATGAGCACCGCTGCAAGGGGTAAGGTCGTTACAAGAGATAGTGAATTTAACTTAGCCCACATAGATCCCTCTCAAAAGAATACTTCTAACCCGTGGATAGCAATAGTACTCGAATATTCAAATAGAGTGCAGGTGGGTGATTGGAGTTGTCTCTATCCGGATGAAATGAACTTATTTTGCACTTCTACGCGCCCCTCGTCAGTGAGCGAAAACCAGATCGATAGAAGCCCAAACCCCTTTCTCTTGAACGGGAAAACTGTGCTCAGAACACACACCCGTTCATCAAGTCCAGTCGCTATTAATCAATCTCTATGTACCCCGAAAGTGGCACATGCAATTTCGTAGAAGATGCCTTCCTGTCGGTTATGCTCCGACTTGACATGATGAAAACTCGCTCATGGCCGAATAGGTTCGCTCTCGCCGCCGGAGTCATTTGTACGAAGACGATCTTGTCATCCTCGGTAGATTTTATGAACTTATCTCCCTACTCCAGCAACGACCCACCTTCTCCAACGGCTTGTCATTGTTAGTCTCCCCTGGCCCCGATCTGCAGCACTGCCAGCCTTTGCAAACCCCGTACCACTTACCTTTCGGAGGAAAACGTCCATGAACGGCAATAACTTCACCCGACACTCGGGCTCAAAGCGAAGCCTCTTCGCTTTGCTTGCATCGACTGTTGTTCTTATGGCGGGTTGCGCCAATATGGCGACGACAGCGCCTTCTTTAACGCCTCTAAGCTCGGCAGATTCGATCGGCGGCAAAATCCATGGTGGCAGTCAGCCTGTTTCCGGCGCTACCGTCACACTCTATTACGCAGGAAACAGCGGATACGGCTCTGGCCTCACCCAGGGAGGAACCGCTACCGTAGCTGCGGTCACGACCACAGATAGCACCGGCTCCTTCAGCTTCATTCATGATCCGACTCCGAATGACACGACCAGCGGCAAAACCTTCTCCTGCCCCGTCAACTTCCCCGACGCAACCCCCGCATATCAGGTGCCGACCGGTGTCGAGAGCAATCCACTCGTCTATGTCATCGCTCGCGGTGGAAATACGCTCAACACAGGAGATTCCAGTAATGATGCAGCCGTCTTCCTAGGAGTGTTTGGCCTTTGCACCCAGATATCGTCTTCCAACCTTCTGGATCTGAACGAGGTCACCACCGTTGCCACCATGGCGGCGCTTCAGCAGTACTTCAATCCTGTCACCGAAACCATCGGTACCGACAGCATCGGGAACGCCAAAACGGCGCTCGTCAACACACTCACGACTATCTCCAATCTGGCCAACACCGCAACGGGAACAGCCGTAGCTTCGACTCAACTGAATGGTAGCGGCGGAGACGTCTCGGGTGTGACTGTTACTGCCACCGCTCCGGCGACGACGATCAATCTAATCGCCAACATCCTGGCAGCCTGTGTCAATAATTCCCTGGGCACCGCAAGCCCGTGCAAGACGCTCTTCGACAATGCGACTCCGCCCAATGTCGTTCAAACCGACCGGCCCTATCGGTCAGCTGCTTTCCTCAAGGCCACCGATACTCTTCAGGCTGCCTATTACATGTTGAGCAATCCAACCAACGCCAGCGCCACCAATCTCCAGAATCTCTTCGGCCTTTCCGCGGCTGTTGGCGCACCCTTTCAGCCGTCGCTCACAAGCGCTCCCTCCGACTGGTCCATTACCATCTCCTACAGCAGCACCAGCACCTGTGGCGGTGGATCTACCCCTGGCTCCTTTATCAATGCGCCGCAGGACATCAACATCGACAGCGGCGGTAACCTCTGGATCGCGAACGGTCAGGCAACCACTGGCAATCTCTCCTCAATCTCTGTCAACGGAACTCCCAACGACTGTGTCTTCCTTGGTGGCGGCGCCTCACGCGGCAGCACGATCGATCATCAGGGCAACATCTGGTATGCCACCACCGCTGCCAATAACCTCTATCGCTACAATCCATCCAGCCACGACGTCCTCACATACACCACCGCGAAGCCGCCTCTCGCCGTCACAGCAGACGGTGGTGGCAACGTCTATTTCTCCACTGCTCCCGACGGCTCTCTCTACCAGATCGCAGACGGAGCGGACGCGTTGGCTGTGTCCACTCCGACTCAAGTGGCAACAGGCCTCGGTGCTCTTCCGATCCGTCTCATGCCGGACCTGACCGGCGCCGTCTGGGCCACCTCTGGCACCAGTTTCGTCTCGCAAATTGCGCCTCCAACAGCCTCGTACAACTCGACCGGCTCGTTCCTCACAACACCGTTTGGGACAAACGGTGACAGCAGCTATGGCATCGCTATAACAGCGAATGGCAACGTTGTCGTCTCCTCGGTGGGCAGTACCAGCAATGCTCACGGTGGTCTCTCGTATCTCACCGGAAAGGGACTCAACTTTAGTCTGAACTCCAACTGGCCAACCGCGGCTGGACTGGGCGGCCTCAGCGATCCAACCGCTATCGTCGTCGACCCTCAGTTCAACGTCTGGGCGCCGAACAGCACCGGGCTCGCCAGCGTCAGTGATATCAGCATCTCGCCAGCGAACCTCGGTCCGTTCACCAGCGTTGCCAATGGATTCCAGCAGGGAAGCAGCTTCGCCAGCGCCAGTCGGGCTACCGTCATAGATATGTCTGGCAATGTCTGGGTCGCAGGAGATGGTACCGTCGCCAATCCCTCCAATTTAGTCACGGAGATCGTCGGCGCAGGTGCTCCTGTCTACCAGCCCTACGCCAGAGGTCTCTTCAACGGGCGATTCCAGAGCCTTCCATAAACAATCAACTTGCAACAACCCAGGCTCCGGCAAACCGCCGGGGCCTGTTTTACTTGCTCCACTCCTTCAAGACCGCACACGAATTTATTCGCTACTGCTCAGCCAGGCTGAACACCCGTTCCATGGAAATCCATCGCTGTCCGGGCCTCGCCTGGGGCAGCGGTTGCTGGAACCCGCTCATAATCCCCTCCCACTCCTGCACCTTCTCGTTGGCTGCATCCGCCGCCGCCTTCGCCGATAGTGAAAACTCATCATTGACGTCCATGATCATGAACATCCGCGTTCCCAGCAGGTAGATCTCCATATCGAGAACGCCTGCATCCCACAGGCTCTTCTTCACTTCGGGCCATATCTTCACGTGGTAGCGTTTGTACTCGGCAATCGCCGCAGCGTCATCCTTCAAATCCAGCGTCAAACAATGTCGTGGCATTCTTCCTCCGAACATCCTTCTCGAAATCCGGCAATCGCCGCAGAAACAAACGAAGAGTACCATTTGCGGACAACATGCGTCTCACTCGAGTCGCCACCGTCCTCCGAAAGAGTTATTCTCATCTGGTAGAGGGTTCTACATTTCAACCTATGACTGATATCTTTCACCTGGAAAACAAGATCGCGCTCATCACAGGCGCTGCCAGCGGCATCGGTGCCGCCACAGCTCGGGAGCTCTCCCGCGCCGGGGCCCACGTCCTGGTGGCCGACATTAACCTTGCAGGCGCTCAGTCCCTCGCCGCAGAGTTGCCGAATGCATCCGCCGTCTCCATAGACGTCACCTGCGCTGCCTCAATCGCCGCTGCTTTCGCTAACATCCCCACTCTCGACATCCTCATCAACAATGCCGGCATTGGACTCGTAGGCACCATCGCCAATACCTCCGAAGAGGACTTCGACCGCATCATCGACGTCAACGTAAAAAGCGTCTTCCTCATCACCCAGGTAGCGCTCCCGTTGTTACTCGCCTCCCACGGTTCCATCGTCAACATTGGCTCTGCCGCAGGCACGGTTGGCGTCAAACAACGCTTCGCCTACTGCACCAGCAAGGGGGCCATCCATGCAATGACCCGCCAGATCGCCGTCGACTACCCCAAAGAGATCCGCATCAACTGCATCGCTCCGGGTACGGTCCAGACGCCCTTCGTCGAAGGCTACCTCGACAAATACCACGCCCACGAGAAAGAAAAAGTCCGCGCCGAACTAGTCGCTCGCCAACCCATTGGACGTCTAGGCACACCCGAGGACATAGCCTCGCTTGTCCGCTATCTTTGCTCCCGTGAAGCCGAGTTCATCAACGGTGCAATCATCCCCATCGACGGCGGCTGGACGACAGCCTGACCACACGAATCCAACGAAACGGATACCAAAATCTTGAGCGAAATCCTCATCACCAGCGTCCGCGTCATCGACCTGCGCTTCCCGACCTCCCGCGAGCAGATCGGCTCCGACGCCGTCAACAAAGACCCCGACTACTCCGCCGCCTATTGCATCCTCGAGACCAACTCCGGGCTCGAAGGCCACGGCCTCACCTTCACCCTTGGCCGCGGTACCGACCTCGTCGTCCAGGCCGTTCGCTATCTCTCCCGCTACGTCGTCAATCGCACCCTCAGCTCCATCACCGACGACCTCCGCGCCTTCTCCCGCCAGCTCACCGACGACTCCCAGTTCCGCTGGCTTGGCCCTGAAAAGGGAGTCATCCATCTTGCCACCGGCGCTCTCATCAACGCCGTCTGGGATCTCTACGCGCGTGCCGAAAACAAACCTCTCTGGCAGCTCCTCTCCGATATGGAGCCTGCCCAACTCCTCAAAGCCATCGACTTCCGCTACATCGACGACGCAGTCTCCCCACAGGAAGCCCTCGACATCCTCACCAAAGCCCGCAGCACCGGCAAACCCGAGCGCCTCGCCCAGCTCCAGCAGCAAGGCTACCCCGCCTACACCACCTCCGTAGGCTGGTTCGGCTACTCCGACGAAAAGATCCGCCGCCTCTGCCACGAAGCCCTCGCCGAAGGCTGGACCCACTTCAAACTCAAAGTAGGCGGAGACCCCGCAAACGATCTTCACCGTGGTCAGATCGTCCGCGAAGAGATCGGCTGGACCAACAAGCTCATGGTCGACGCCAACCAAAAATGGGGAGTCCTCGAAGCCATCGACCGCACCCGCCAGCTCGCCGCTCTGCAACCTTGGTGGATGGAAGAGCCCACCAGCCCCGACGACATCCTAGGCCACGCCCGCATCCGCCGCGAAGTCCCGCAAGTCCGCATCGCTACCGGCGAGCACTGCCACAACCGCGTCATGTTCAAGCAGCTTTTGCAAGCCCAGGCCATCGACGTCCTCCAGCTCGACTCCTGCCGCGTAGCCGGAGTCAACGAAAACCTCGCCATCCTTCTCCTCGCCGCAAAATTCAACATCCCCGTCTGCCCTCACGCTGGCGGTGTCGGCCTCTGCGAGTATGTCCAGCACCTCGCCATCTTCGACTTCCTCGCCGTCTCCGCCTCTATGCAGGACCGCGTCATCGAGTACGTCGATCACCTCCACGAGCACTTTCTCACCCCCGTCCGCATCCACCGCGGCCACTATCTCCTCCCCACCGAACCCGGCTACAGTATTCAAATCCGCGAAGAATCCTTATCGCGCTTCGCCTTCCCCACCGGCGAAGCCTGGCGCGAGCAAGAGAGTGAATTAAGGAGCATCGAAGCATGAAGCTAGTCACCTTCTCCACAAAGTTTGCAACCACCCCCACTGCGGGCGTCCTCATCGACGATCAGATCGTGGATCTCGCATCCTTTGGCTATCCTTCGATCCTTAGTCTTATCCAGTGCGGCCCACACGCTCTCGACGAAATCAACGCAAAGCTTCCGAATGCCCCGCACATCCCATTCGAAACCGTGACACTCCACGCGCCCATCCCGCGCCCCCCGCGCATCTTCGGCATCGGCCTCAACTACCAGAAGCACGCCGACGAATCCAAAATGCCCGTGCAAAAAGTCCCCACCGTCTTCATGAAGCTCTCAAGCTCCGTCGTGGGACCCGATCACCCCATCATCCTCCCCAAAATCACCGAACAGCCTGATTACGAAGCCGAGTTCGGCGTAGTTATCAGCAAGCCCGGCTACCAGATCGCCGCAGAAGACTGGCATCATCACGTCTTCGGCTACACCATCGTCAACGACGTCAGCGCCCGCGACATCCAGCTCGCGACGTCACAGTGGACTCTCGGAAAATCCTTTCCCACCTTCACACCCACCGGCCCAACCATCACCACCGCTGACGAAGTCCCCGATCCTCACAACCTCCGCATCTCCCTCACCATCGACGGCGAGACCCTTCAGGATTCCAACACCAGCGACCTCATCTTCAAGATCCCCGCCCTCATCGCCTACATCTCAAGCCTCACACCCCTTGAACCCGGAGACCTCATCAGCACCGGAACCCCCGAAGGTGTAGGCCTCGGCCGCAATCCCAAACGCTGGCTCAAGCCCAACGAAGAGGTCATCGTCACCATCGACAAACTAGGCTCGCTGCGCAACCGTACCGTCGCCGAATAAGCCTTGGGTTTCTCCTGTGAAATTGTGTTAGATTGGCAACCCATATGCGATCTCACTCGCTTCTTCTAACCGCTACCCTGGTTCTCCTGGGCCTCAGTGCAAAAGCCCTTCATGCACAGGACACATCGATCCCGCATCTCGAGAAGCGTGGCGACGGCTACGCAGCTCATCGTAGACGGCCAGCCCTTCATCATGCTCGGCGGCGAGCTCCATAACTCCAGCTCTTCCAGCCTCGCCTACATGGAGCCATCGTGGCCCAAGCTGGCCGCCATGTCGCTCAACACCGTCATCACGCCCATCTCGTGGGAACTGGTCGAGCCAACCGAAGGCAAGTACGACTTCGCTCTTATCGACGGCCTCCTCGCGCAGGCCCGCCAGCAGCACCAGCGCATCGTCTTCCTTTGGCTGGCCGCATGGAAGAATGGTGAGTCCAGCTATCCGCCCGTGTGGGTCAAAAGCGATACCCATCGTTTCCCACGCGCTATACGAAACGGAAATCCAATCAACACCCTGAGCACACTCTCTCCAGCTCTGCTGGACGCTGACGCTCGTGCCTTCACCGCCGTCATGCAGCACCTCAAAGAAGTCGACAGCAAAGATCACACCGTCCTCATGATGCAGGTCGAAAACGAGGTCGGCATCCTCGGCGACACACGCGATCACTCCGCCGCAGCCAATCAGGCCTTCGCCTCCGCCGTTCCAGCCGAACTCATAAGCTACCTCAAGACCCACAAAGACACCCTCGATCCCGAGCTACGCGATCTTTGGGTAGCCAACGGCGAGAAGACCTCCGGCACATGGGCGCAGGTCTTCGGCAACACACCCCGCGCCGACGAAATCTTCATGGCATGGAACTACGCTCGCTACGTCCAGGCCGTAGCCGCAAAGGGCAAAACCGCATATCCGTTGCCCATGTACGTCAACGCATGGCTCGCAGGCGAGGACAGCACTCCCGGAGACTATCCCAGCGGTGGTCCGCAGCCCCGAGTCATCGACATCTGGAAGGCCGCAGGCTCTGCCATCGACATCTACGCGCCCGATCTCTATCAACCCAACTTCGCATGGTGGGCCAACCGCTACCACCGCCCCGACAATCCTCTCTTCATGCCCGAGACCGTCGGTGGCGCTGCCGGTGCCGCTAATGTCTTTTACGCTGTCGGAGAACACGCAGCGCTCGGCTTCTCCCCATTCGCAGTCGATGACTGGGATGAAGCCAACAAAGAGCTTGCTAACAGCTACAGCGTACTCACCCCGTTATTGCCCATCATCCTCGAGCAGCAGACCAAAGGAAACGTACACGGCTTCCTCCTCGACAAAACCCACCCCTCCGTCGAGTTCCCCATCAACGGGTACATCGCTCATGTAAGCCTCGACGAGATCTTCGGCTATCACTCCGAAAAAGGCTTCGGCCTCATCGTGGCAACGGGCCCGGAAGAGTTCATAGGAGCAGGCAAAGGCTTCCGCGTCTCATTCACTCCACAATCTTCAACAACGCACGTCGGCATCGCCTCTATCGACGAAGGAAAATTCGAGTCAGGCAAATGGATTCCCGGCCGCCGCCTCAACGGCGACGAAAACGATCAGGGCAACTACTGGCGCTTCGATCCCCGCCAAATCAAAACCGAAAAGGCTACCCTCTACCGACTTCGAATAGCACCTCTCGACGAGCCACCAATGCTCGGGTGCCCCATCCATCGCAGTCTCATCGCGATGGGTGGGAATGTAGAACCTAACCCAGCCCGCTCTTGTCCTTGCAGTTGTCTCTTCTTCACCAACACTAACGCCCAAACTCAAACCACAATCATGTAATCTCAACCTATCCCATGGGTCCGCAGAGCACCACAACCCATCGCCACACCCTCACTCCGTTTTGGATAGTCCTCGTCCTCCTGCTCCTCCCCCTCCGCGCACAGCCACAAACAGCCGTCTCCGCAACCACCATCCCCCTCATCCTCCCCTCCGCCATCGTCTTCGACACTCAAGGCAATCTCTACCTGGCCGAAACCGCCCGCCACGTCATCCGCAAAGTCGACACCACCGGAGCCATCACCATCGTCGCGGGCACTGGCACGCAAGGCTTCTCCGGCGACTCAGGCCCTGCCTCCTCCGCTCAACTCGACTCTCCCCAAGGCCTCGCAATCGACACCGCAAACAACCTCTACATTGCTGACACCCACAACCACCGCATCCGTAAACTCAACCTCACCACCGGCATCATCACCACCATCGCAGGATCCACCCCAGGCTTCGACGGCGACAACAATCCCGCCACCTCCGCCCACCTCAACCTCCCCACAGCCATCGCCATCGATCCCACCAACAATCTCTACATAGCCGACACACAAAACCACCGCATCCGAAAAGTCGACACCACCGGCACCATCACCACCATCGCAGGCAACGGCACGCAAGGCTTCTCCGGCGACTTAGGCCCCGCCACGGCAGCCTCCATAGACTCACCCACCGGCCTCGCCGCAGACAATACCAACCTTTATCTAGCCGACACGCACAACCATCGCATCCGCAAAATCAACCTCACCACCGGCATCATCACCACCATCGCAGGCGACGGCGACCCCAACGCAACAAACCTCGTCCTCCCCCACGGCCTCACCCTCGACGCCTCCGGCAATCTCTACATAGCTGACACCGCCAACCAACGAATCCGCCGCATCGACGCCGCCACCGGAGCCATCACCACCATCGCCGGACAAGGCACGCAAACCTTCGCTGGAGACAACGGCCCCGCTGTTAGCCGCCGCACTCGACACACCTCGAGCCACCGCCGTCTCACCCACCGGCCTCATCACCCTCGCCGACACCGGCAACCAGCGCATTCGCCAGATCTCTGCCGACGCCACCATCCACACCATCGCCGGCCTCGGCGCCACCACTCCCGGAGCCCTCACTCTCTCCGCCCCCTCCGTCGTCACCTACGGCACAGGACAACTCACCGCCACCCTCAGCACCACCACGCAGGCTACGGGCGCCATCACCTTCCTCGACACCTTTACCCCCCTCGCTACCGCCGACTCTGCCACCCTAAGCCCCATCACCCTCGGCACCGCACCGATCACGACCAACAGCGCCACCTTCAGCACAACAACCCTCCCCGCAGGCCATCACAGCATCACGGCAACCTACTCCGGCGACCCCACCCACGCCTCCGCCCAAAGCCCGACCTTCTCCCTCATCGTAGCGCCGCGCCCCATCACCGCCGTAATCACGCCCGTCGGCCCTCCTCTACGGCCAGCCCATCCCATCCCTCTCCGCCACCCTCACCAATCTCCTCCAGCAAGACGTCTCAAACCTCACCGCCACCTTCATCACGACGGCCGCAGCACTCTCTCCCGCCGGAACCTACCCCGTCACCGCCACTCTCACCGGTCCAGCAGCAGGGAACTACACCCTCACCCCATCACCGGCAAACCTCACTATCTCCCCGGCCCCCACGCTCACCACCCTCACGGCCTCTGCAACCACCACTGACCCCGGCCTCCCCATCACTCTTACCACCCACATAGCCAGCACCACAGCAGGCCAACCCACCGGAACCGTATCCCTCCTCGACGGCACAACCACCCTCTTCACTGCACAAGTCGCTCCCACAGGCGACGCCACTTTCACCACCGCTGAACTAACCCAGGGCATTCACACCCTCACCACCCTCTACTCCGGCGACGCCAACTTCAACCCTAGCACCTCCACCCCACAACTTATCGGTATAGGCATCAACCCTACCCCGGACTTCTCCCTCGCCAGCACCGGCACCACCACCCAAACCATCACCTCCGGCAGCACTGCCAACTTCACCTTCGCGATCCAATTCCAAGGCGCCCCACTCTCCAGCCCCATCACCCTCTCAGCCTCCGGACTCCCCAACCTAGCCACCGCCGCCTTCAACCCCGCCTACATCCCCCCGGGTTCTACAACCAGCAATTTCGCCGTCACCATTACCACCCCAAAGACCACGGCCAACCAGCAAAAAACCACATCCATACCAATTAAATTTGCCCTAATCTTCCTCCCAATCGCGATCCTCACCAGCCGCCGCCGCAAAACAATTTCGCTCTTATCCCTAACATTTTTAGCGTTCTTCACAGGCTGCGGAGACCGCATCTACACCGGCACCCAATCCACCAACCCCACAAAAATCTACACCATCACCATCACCGGAACCGCCACCACCCCAACAGGAACCACCCTCACCCACACCGCCACAGTCACTCTGCTACTCCAACAGCCCCCAACAAGCTAGAGAGTGCCAGAACAGTGCTTAAAGGCGTAACGGTGGTACAGAAGATAAAAACTGATAAGAGCAAAACAAAACAGAGAGACAAAGAATGCAGCGTTAGATCGCCTGATTCACAAAGCCTTGCCCTTTTTATCCCGTCTTTTTCTGTTTGATCACCGTTACGCTTTTAAGCGTGGCCGCTAAGAAGGCCAATCAGCCGAAGCAAAAAGAACACTACCACTCCCGCAAAGAAAACCAGAGCCATTCGAATCCCTGGCTCCCGATTCACCTCCGGCACCAGATCCGTAGCCGCAACATAAATCGTCACGCCCGCCGAAAGCGGCAATCCAGCCCGCACCCAGCTAGGCTGCAGATTAATCACCAGCACCCCAAGCACCGTCATCGCCCCCAGAAACAAAGCCGAATTCAACGCCGTCCTTCGTCCCCGGCCACCCGCCAGCATCACGCTCGCAATCGTAAAACCCTCCGGAATCTTATGCAGAAACACGGCGAGAAACAGCACAATCCCCAGCCAGTGCGACAACACAAACCCCGACCCAATCGCCACGCCATCGAAGAACGTATGCGTCGCCAGCCCCAGCAGCACCGAGTAGCTCGTCCTTGCCGACAGAAACTCATGGCGATGCGTCTCTTCACCAAAGTGAAAATGCGGCACCAGCGTATGCTCCAGCAGATGCACCCCGCAGTATCCAAGCAGTATCAGCAAGGGCGCCCACCGCGGATTAACAGTTAATCCCTCCGGTACCATCTCCAGCACCGCCGCCGCCAGCATGAACCCTGCGCCCAGAGCGACAAAATACCGCAGCGCCCGCGCCGAAGGCGATCGTCGGACCAGCAAAAATCCACCGAGATAGTCCGCCAGCCCCGCCACCAACCCCAGCGTAAGGCTCAACCAGAACACAGACATAGCTAGCCGTTACGGCGAGTCAGCACAACGCCGCCCCTGATTCCAGAGATCATATAGCTTTGATTTTACCCGTCTCCGGCCACTGCGACTCGCGCGACAGATAGAACACCACGCCCAGCCCACAGAACAACACCAAACCTTCCAGCCGCTCCGACAACACATGCAGCCGTTCGAAGTCCACTCGTCCTGCATTCTCCAGCGAAGCCGTCTCCACCTCGCCGCCAGCCACCATCCGGTCCTGCTCCATCGCTGGCAGAATCCTGTACTGTGAGTAGGCTGTTACCGCCAACATCACACCAGCCAGCGCCAACTGAATCGCGAAGCTCACCCGTGCTGGAACCTCAGCCCGAAACCACAGCAGGGAAGTAGCCGCACAAAAAACCGCGCCCCCCACCAGCCCAATCATGTGCAGAACACGCAGCGTCCCACCCACCACCAGACCAGCCTGATGTGCACTCGACAAGCTATGAAACGCCACAGGCGCAACCACAAAGGCAAAGAAGATAAGGCCGCCAACCCAAGCCACCATCGCATACAACCGCAAAGCCCGCAGTACTGTCTGCATCGATTTAAACGAAGTCCCTTCCGATCAGTCGTTGAATGCGTTCCTTCATCGGAGGATGCGTCGAAAACAGATTCGCAAACCCTCCACTACCCAGCAGCGGAGCGACGATAAACAGATGTGCCGTCGAAGGCGAAGCCTGCATCGGAATCCGCTTCGAGTAGCCATCCAGCTTCTGCAACGCCCGCGCCAAAGCATAAGGATTGCCCGTTACCGCGGCTCCCGTAGCATCCGCCTCATACTCTCTCGACCGCGAGATCGCCAGCTGAATCAGCGAAGCCGCAATCGGCGCCACAATAATCATTAACAATGCGCCCAGTCCGCCCCCGCCGCGGTCGCGGTCTCTCCCACCACCACCGCCGCTAAACATCGAAGCCCAGAACCCCATCCGCGCCACCATCGTGATTGCGCCAGCCAGCGTCGCCGCAATCGAGCTGGTCAGAATATCGCGGTTCCGCACATGACCCAACTCATGCGCCAGCACACCCTCCAACTCCTCGTCGTCCAGCAGATCCAGAATCCCGCGTGTCACCGCTACCGAAGCATGTTGCGGATTCCGCCCCGTAGCAAATGCATTCGGCGAATCCGTCGGCAGCACATAAATCTTCGGCATCGGCAAGCCCTGCTTCGCCGTCAACCGCTCCACCGCCGCATACGCTCGCGGCAACTGCTCCCGCGTGACCGGCTGTGCGTTGTACATCCGCAGCGCCAGCTTATCGGAGTAGAAATAGGTCCCGAAGTTGAACACCACCGACAGCACAAACGCCAAAACCATTCCGTTGCGACCGCCAACCCAGTCTCCAACAAAGATCAGAAACAGCGTCAACACAACCAAGAGCAGCGTCGATTTGAAGGTGTTCATTGGTACCTCCTACACAGCAGTTCCCGCAACACGAGACGCCTCAGCATCCCGTTCACTCCGCAGAAGTGCCCGCCGCAGCACAATCTCAAGCGCCGTCTTCTGCTCGACATACTCACTCTCGCTCAACCGCCCCTGCAACCTGTCAGTCTCCACGGCAAACAACTCTTCCTTCAACGCCGCCAGCAAAGCATTCGGCCCCACAGCAAAAGCCGCTCCCGCAGCAACCGGAGCCGCCGTCTGTGGCGAACCGTTCTTCAGCATCACACCCGCACCACCAGCCAGCAGAAGTCCCAGTCCACCCAGGATCCACCACTTGTACTTCGCCCACGGATCGTTCGTCCCCTCCGGATCAAGCGGAGTTCCCAGGCCACCACCCGGACGAGTATCCGCAGCCGCCGCATTTGCCCCACTCGCTGGAGCCGAAGCATCCGCACCCTGACCACCCTGCTCACCAGCAGCAGCGCCAGAATCCCGCGGCAACTGCCCCGTCCCCGAAACCGTAAAGTCCAGCGCCTGCGAAGGAGCAACATTCCGCGCAACATAAGTCTGCGCATTCGTGTCCTCGGTCACGGGAGTGTAAGGAGTAGACGCACCGCCTTTGAACGCCATGCTCTTCGGCATCATCACCGCAATCGTGTCAGTTGGCATCACCATCCGCGGAGCGAACTTGAAGTTCCCTCCATAAGGCAGCTTGTACGAAATCTGAAACCGCGTCTCGCCCGGCCGGATCGGAAAGATAAACGCATAATGGTTCGGATCGCCAAGCGGCACCGGCGAAGCCTGCACCGGCATTCCTCCCGGCCCCAACGCAGCCGAGCCCTCCACCACCGCACCCTCCGGCAGGTAAAACTCAAACGGCCTGGCGCTGAACTGCGTCCGCGGCGGAGTCGACTCATTCTTTACAAAGAAGTTCTCGACCACCTTCAGGCCCTTGCCGCTCTCATCGGTCTGGATGCGCATCACATCCGCCTCGCCGCTGACCCCTTCCACCTTCGCGGCAGCGTTATAAACTTCGACCTCAACCGACTGTGTCCCCTCCGGCGCCGGGCGGAAATAGTTCGCCTTATCGTGAGTCACCCGCACCAGATGAATGCCCTTCTCCGGAACATCCAGAGTAAAGCGCCCCTTTGAGTCGGTCTTCGTGCGCGAAGCCTCCTGCATACCCTGTTGCAGGCGAATCAGCACGACGTCGTCCCCAGCCGCGGGCTTATTCGTCGTTTTATTGATAACGGTTCCGGTAATCGAGTCCGCAAGCGCAAACCCTGAAAGGGTCGCGGTCATCGCAGCAGCCAAAGCAAAACGTCGGAGAGAAAAGCTAAAAAAGGTCACACTTAAGTTTACGTCAAACCGGCCCCGGCAGCCTTCCAGCACCCACCAAAGCTGCAGTTTTAGTTCCGTACTTGTGCAAGGAGGCGCTTCCAGTTTTTCTGGTTGCGGCGATAGCTCTTTTTCAGGTCTTCCAGAATGCGCTCAAAATCAGTATGCCCGCTAAGCTTCCGCCAGGCGGGGTTTTTCAAGAACCACGGGTAATTCTCATTGCCGAGATAGATCGCCCGGCGGAGCCAGTGCAGCGCTTCCGATTCGTCGCCGTCGAGCGCAAAGTAGGTGGCAAGCCGGTAGGCCATCTCGCTATCAGCTTCAGCGGCCGAGAGGGTCTCATCGACGATGAAGCTTGCGGCCTTCTCGCGATCGCCCAGTTGGACATAGCAGAGCGCGATAGTCGGAAAGACAATGCGCATCGATGCATCGTCACGGATCACGTTTTCGAGCGTTTCGATTGCCTTGGGGAGATCGCCGGTGCGCATCTGCTGGTAGCCGCGAGAGATGCGGAGCATGGGCTGTTTGGGCTCTAGGGTCAGCCCCTTCTCGATCTCGTCTGCCGCCAACTCCATCTGGTTCTGGTACTGATAGACGCGGGCGCGGTGGTTGTAGATGATCGCCGCGTTGGAGGGGTTCATCCGAAGGCTCGCGTTGAATTGGTCGAGCGCCTCCTCGTACATGCCATCAATACGAAGCGTCTGTCCGGCGACGAGGCGAACATTCCAGTCATTGCCTGCGGTCTGGAGCAGGTTCTCGATGCCGTGACGGGCGGACTCTTTTTCGCCGCGGGAGAGCAGCATATAGACGCGATAAAGATTCGCTTCAACAGAACCGGGGTCAAGCTGAAGAGCCTTGTCGAAGGCGCGACGGGCCTCAAGAACATGCATTTGTCCACCGAGTCCGTGACGTGTGTACTGCAGGTGCGTGATACCAAGGCCGGACCAGCCCGGAGCATAGTTTTCGTTCTGCTTGGTAACGCTCTCGAAGAGCTCGCGGGCGCGGTCGAGATCATCACGGCTGCCAGTGCGGGTCATGAACGAAGAAAGCGTGGCGCGGGCCTGCAGGTACTCCTCGGAGAGATCTTCGGTAAGCGACGGCGCCACCGAGGCCGCCCGTTGATTCTCCTGCTGGCCCTGCAGATCACCGAAACCTTGAAGAGTGCTAAAGACTTCGTTGCAGATCTCGGACTGAACACTGACAAGATCGAAAGAGGCCACGTTGATCGAACCTCCCGCGCGAACGCTCTGGCTGGCTACGTCGAGCAGTTGCCAGTTGAGGTCGAAGCCCTTGTCGGAGCGAAGAAAGTTACCCGCAAGCACGAAGTTGACGAGGAGTTTTTTCCCGATGCTCAAAGGATCAAGCTGCTGGGTTGCCACTGTCATCAACGAGCTTGACGGTCGTACGACCAGAGACGGCATACGCGCAAGGCGAGCGGCGATAGCGTCGGCCAGAGCATAGCCATAGAGCGGAGCAACATCGGCGGGACCGTAATTGATGAACGGCAGCACGACGATGCTGTCGCTCTGTTTGCCCGCAGCAGTGGCGCCGGATTCGCGGAAGCGTTCAGCAAGCATGGACAAAATGCCGGTGGTGCGTTTCTCCTCCTCCGGGGTCTCACGGGTTACGCGGCCCTGCGATGGCAGCAGAGACAGTGATTCGCTGCCCGACATAAGCGTAGAGTCGAGCTGCATAGAGCGCATGATGGTCTTGAGGCTCTCGCGGATGTCGGCAGCTGAGGCGTAGCGCGCGGAGGGCTGCTTTTCCAGGCACCGGAAGATGACACTTTCGAGCTCGACCGGCAGATCGGGGTTGATGTCGCGAAGCGGTGGTGGGTCAGCAAATTGGATCGCGCGGATACTCTGGAACTCAGGCGCGTCGGGACGGTGAAAGGGATGCCGGCTGGTAGCAAGCTCGTAAAGGATCAGGCCGAGCGCGAAGATATCAGACTGAACACTCGATTGGCCGGTGACGAACTGCTCGGGCGCCATGTAAGCGATGGTGCCACCGCGAGCCGTATACGTTGCGCCGGGTGCGGGTGGATTGCGCTTGCTGGCCGGACCTGCGGGATCGAAATCAGTCTGGTCGGGCGCGAGTCGCCTCGCGAGGCCGAAATCAAGGATCTTAACCAGCCCGCCATCGGTGAGCATGACATTGGCGGGCTTAAGGTCACGATGGAAGATGCCAAGGTTGTGGGCGGCGGCGAGACCGTCGGAGATCTGAATACCGGCAGAGAGAACGAGCTCAAGACTAGATGGACCCTCGGCGATGATCTTATCGAGAGACTTGCCGGGGATGTACTGCATGACAATGTAGGCTTCGGTATTCTCCGAGCCGTTTTCGCCGTCCTCGTCGGAGGCCTCGCCGACGTCATAAATTGCGCAGACGTTGGGGTGATCGATGGCGGAGGCGAGACGAGCCTCGCGGAGCTGAGTGGCGCGCATCTGCTCGATGGAGAGGTTGCCGCGTTTGAGCAGCTTGAGGACGACGGGACGCTGGAGGAGAGTGTCGTTGGCAAGAAACACGACTCCGCTTCCACCTGTGCCGATCTTGCGGACAAACTCATACTGCTTGATTACGCGGCGCTTCATGTTTCCATTATTGCAAGAGGCGATGTGTGGAAGGTTTACAGAGCACTACAACTTATCGCGCGTCACTATTCCGAAGTTCCGAAAAAAAACAATCGTAAGAGTTCAAAATCTCATCTTCGAGTTCGTCATTAGTGGCGGGGACCTGTGTTCTTTTCCCAGGGCCGCGGATTAACCGGATCATCCTGCCACTTTTGGCGCCGTCCCACGAGAAACATGACCAGCCCAAAGACGAACATGATCGCGCCCCAGGTGAGGTTGAGATTCACGCCCATCGAGCGATGGTAGATGCCCGTGTTGCGGGTGATGAACCCAAAGATACTCATAATTCCGCCCGTGATGAGAAAGATGAGGCCGAGGGGAATACGAATGTCGAGTCCCATGTTTGCTCCTTAGGCGAAAACGAGGTTGAGGATGACCAGCATTGCCAGTACCGCGATGGCGAGAGTTGCGGGCTTCTGATACCAGCTCAGATGGTGTTCGACGGGTTTTGGCGTCAGCGAGTAAACGAGACCTACGAGCTCGTGTTCCTCGCGGGGTCTGGTTATGAGGCTGACAACGATGGTGACGATCATGTTGACCGAGAAGGCGAAGATGGCGGTCCAGAAGTTCTGGGCCATGTCGCTGGGATAGCGGTGGAGGATGGTGATCCATCCACCGTGGATACCGGTGGCTGCATCGTCGGGTATGGTCAGACCATGGTGCAGCAGCGCGGCGCCGGTTCCGGCGAGCAGGCCGGTGAAGGCTCCGTGCCCGGTGGTGCGCTTCCAGAACATGCCGAGGAGGAACGTTGCGAAGAGCGGCGCATTGACTATCGAGAAGATGAGTTGGAGCGCGTCCATGATGTTGTTGAAGTTGGTGACGGCATAGGCTGCCCCGATGGATAAGACAATGCCTCCTATGGTCGCCATGCGGCCCATCCACAGGTAATGCGAGTCGGTTGCCTTCTTGTTGATGTAGGCCTGGTAGATGTCGTAGGTCCAGACCGTGTTGAAGGCGGTGACGTTGCCGGCCATTCCCGACATGAAGCTGGCCAGAAGGGCGGTAAGACCAAGGCCTAGAATTCCGGTTGGGAAGAAGTGAAGAAGCATCACCGGGATAGCGAGATCGTAGTTATAGACCGGGTTGCCGTTGGTATCGAGGACGGGCTGGCCGTTGACCGGGTTGGTCTTCTGCGGAATGATTCCATGCGGGTGACGCTCATCGAGTGGGATCGAGGGGTTGGTCATAGCCACAGAGCCCACTGTTTGCGATGAAGCCACCAGGGACGGAGCGCCCGATGTGGCAGTCGGGGTAGCCAGGTGTGATGTCACTGTGACGGCGATGAGGCCCGGCAGGATAACCAGGAACGGGAAGAACATCTTCGGTATTGCTGCGATGAGCGGAACACGGCGGGCCGAGACCTCCGAATCCGCAGCCATAGCGCGCTGAATGACAAGGAAGTCTGTGCACCAATAGCCAAAGCTGAGAACGAAGCCAAGTCCCATGGCAAGTCCGACCCACTCGACTCCGAGCGAGTTGGTGGAGGCGTGGCCCATACCGCGCCAGGAGTGGGTCATGGTGGCGGGAAGGGTCTGCTTGATTCCTTGCCATCCGCCAACGTTGCGAAGTCCGATCCAGACAAGAGGAGCGAAGCCGGCAACAATCAGGAAGAACTGCAGTACTTCGTTATAGATAGCGCTGGTAAGACCGCCAAGGAAGATATATCCGAGGACGATGAGTGCCGACAGAATAACCGAGACGTGGAAGATGTATTGGTCAGGGATGATCCCGTGGAGCAGCCCAAGGGTCTGGATCAGCAGCGCCATGGCATACATGGAGATGCCGGAGCTGAAGACCGTCATGATCGCGAAGGAGAAGGCGTTGAGCGCGCGTGTCTTCTCGTCGAAGCGCATGCGCAGGTACTCAGGAACGCTTCGCGCCTTGGAGCCGTAGTAGAACGGCATCATAAAGATGCCGACGAAGATCATCGCAGGGATGGCACCAATCCAGTAGAAGTGACTGGTAATAATGCCATATTTGGCGCCCGAGGCTCCCATGCCGATCACTTCCTGGGCCCCCAGGTTGGCGGAGATGAAGGCGAGGCCGCAGACCCAGGCAGGGATGGACCGCCCCGCGAGGAAGAAGTCGTTGCTGGTCCGCATGTACCGCTTGAGAGCGAAACCGATGCCCAGAACGAAGACGAAATAGACCAGCATGATAAGCCAGTCGACGATGGACAAATTCACGGGCGCCCTTAGAAAAGCATTGAATTAATAGGTACTCTGGCCAACTCTAAATCCTTTAAACCCCTCCGTCCAGCAGGAGCAGACAGGCATACTGCCCAATTTAAAATGCCCGGAAAACTCGTAAGGGCTTACCGTGCATCCAACAGGGCATTGCGTGCAGGGTCAACCTGCAGTACAACTTGCGTGAACTTCTGTCAGGGTTTTGTTCGCATGTTGAACGGCGAAAAAAACTCTGAATGAACAATTGCAGGCTTTTGGCAGCTTTTTTTCTCCTTGGAGTACCGACCTGTGATGCCCGATACCCTTCTTCTTATTGACGATAATGCGATCCAGGCAGCCACCCGGCAGACGATTTTGAAGCGGGCCGGATATTTTGTCATTGCAGCCCTGAATCCACAGCGTGCCCTGGAACAGTTTCGGACCGGGGAATATCCTTTAGACGTTCAGTTGGTGATTACAGACCACATCATGCCCGGAATGAGCGGCGCGGACTTCGTTCGCGAGCTGCGTAAGTTATTTCCGAAACTGCCCGTACTGGTCATTAGCGGCATGGAGGAGGCAGAGGCAGAGTATGAGGGCATGAATGTCCTTTTCCGGCTGAAACCGCTATTGCCGGACCATCTACTGGCCAGTGTACGGAGTCTTATCCACTCTCCGCAGGCCGAACCGGTTTAGCTTCACAGTCCGGTAAACGATGCTTTATTGCTGTTCGGGCCTACCCTTGAGAGAATAAAGGGTAGAGGAATTCATGCGAACGCATCCTATGCCGGACTTCGGCAGTTTTACGCTGCTTCTGGCTCTCGCTTTAAGTGTCTATACGTTGGTTGTCGGTGGAATTGCGCTTTGGCGCGGAAGGACGACGACCGATAGCGGCGCAGGCCGCTTGGGTGAGACAGCGCGACGGGCAGGAATCGGCAGCTTTGTTGCGCTGACCTGCGCGGCGTTTGCGTTGGTATGGGCTTCGTTTACTAACGATTACTCAGTCTCTTACATCCTCCATCACACAAATAAAGACCTCAATACGGCCTACAAGTTTTCGGCGCTCTGGTCAGGGCAGGAGGGTTCGCTGCTGCTTTGGGCGTGGCTCCTCTCCGCGTATGGCTTTGTCCTGCGGATGCGCCACAAGGTGGATGTACGGCTGTCCGCGTTTGCCTCGACGATTCTCGCTGGAATTCAGGTGTTCTTCCTGCTACTGCTGAACTTTGCCGCCCCGCCGTTTGCGATTCAGCCGGGACCGGTGGCACAGGATGGCTTTGGACTAAACCCGCTCCTGCAGTATCCGGAGATGGTCATCCATCCGCCGATGCTCTACCTCGGGTACGTTGGATTTTCTGTCCCGTTTGCCTTTGCTCTGGGCGCGCTCATGATGCGGTATCCGGGAGAGAAATGGATCCACATCACCCGCCGCTGGACGATGGTGACCTGGCTATTTCTAACCTGCGGAATCTTTCTTGGCGCCCACTGGGCCTACAGCGTGCTTGGCTGGGGCGGCTACTGGGGATGGGATCCCGTTGAGAACGCCAGCCTGATGCCGTGGCTAACGGGAACGGCATTCCTGCACTCGGTCATGATGCAGGAGAAGCGCGGGATGATGAAGAGCTGGAACGTATGGCTCATCTTCTCCACGTTCCTGTTGACGATTCTCGGAACGCTGCTGACGCGTTCGGGCATTGTGAGCTCAGTGCATGCCTTCGCGCAGTCTTCGATTGGAAGCTGGTTCTACGGATTCATCATCCTTGTGTTCGGGGTGTGCCTGTTTACATTCTTCAAGCAGAAGGACCACTTGAAGTCGGAGAACAAGCTGGAGTCGCTGGTCAGCCGCGAGTCGAGTTTTCTCTTCAACAACATGGTGTTGCTTGCCGCCTGCTTTACGGTTCTGTGGGGAACGCTTTTCCCCGTACTGAGCGAGTACGTCCAAGGGTCAAAGGTTACGGTAGGGGCTCCGTTTTATAACCGCGTCAACCTTCCGATCGGACTATTTCTGCTTTTCCTGACAGGGATTGGGCCGCTGCTGGCGTGGCGTTCCACTTCGCTGCGGTCGATCCGCCGAAACTTTATTCTGCCGGGAATTGCAATGGTTGTAGCGCTGCTGGCGTTGATTGCATCAGGCGTCCATCCCTGGAGCGCAGGCGATGACATGCAGGCGGAGATCTTCTCGCTGGTTACGTTTTCGCTGGCAGCGGGCGTTATCACAGCGATCGCTGCGGAGTTTTTACGTGGAGCTGCGGTGGTGCGGACGCAGACCGGAAAGAATCTGTTTGCTTCGACGATTCTGCTGGTACGGCGGAATACGCGTCGTTACGGCGGCTACATTGTGCACTTCGGCATCGTGGTGATGTTCATCGGAATCGCCGGCGGCGCCTTCAATCAGTCGCGTGAGCAGGAGATGGGCTTTGGCGATGAGATGAGGATGGGCCCATACCGTCTGGTCTGCCAAAGCTTCACTCAGGACTCGAATCCGAACTTCGACACCGAGTACGCGCTACTCGATGTCTACAAGAACGGCAGGAAGATTACGCAGCTTGCCCCCGAAAAGCGGTTCTACCAGGCAAGCCAGCAGACATCGACGATTGTGGCGAACCACTCGACGCTCCAGACCGACCTCTACGTGATCTACGAGGGCAAGAACCCTGATACCGACAAACCGATCATCAAGGTATTTCTGAATCCCCTCATGAACTGGATCTGGATCGGCGTTGGGATCGTGGTGCTAGGCACGTTCGTGGCTCTGGTGCCGAACATGACACGATCACCCGCGAAGGCACGGGTGGAAGTAGAAGTACCGGTTGATGCCGAGGTCAATCATGCTTAGGCGATGGATGCAGGCCGCTATGGTTTGCCTGCTGGGTGTCATGATGATCGGGGCCAACGACACGTCGCGGTTCAACCGGATTGGCCACGAGATGGTCTGCGTGTGTGGCTGCGGCCAGATCCTCCTCGAGTGCAACCACGTCGGCTGTCCTGACTCGGATCGCATGATCGGAGAACTGCGCCAGCAGATGACGGCGGGTGGAACAGATACCGCGATTCTGAATTGGTTTGCAGCGAAGTATGGTCCCACAGTATTGGCCGCCCCTATACGCGGCGGCTTCGATAATGTGGCGTGGATCGCTCCGATGGCAGTGTTTTTGCTGGCCACGGTAGGGACCGCATTTCTGATTCGCGTGTGGAAACTGCGGTCCGGGACAAAGCCCCCCGTCGCTATCGCAGGCGGTCCCAATGTAACTGGAGATGCACTGCGCGAGCGGATTCGCAGAGAGACGGAGTACTGATGGGCATGATTGCGGGTATAGTACTAACGCTTGCGCTGTTTGCGTTTATCTTCTGGCCTGAACGGAATCCATTCGTTCAGGCCGACAAGACGCGAGTGGATTATCTGCGCGAACGTAAAGATGTCATCTACGAGAATCTGCGCGACTTGAACTTCGAGTATCTGGCAGGGAAGTACCCCGAGCAGGATTATGCAGACCAGCGGGCTGGGCTGGAGGAGGAGGCGGCGAGAGTAATCTCCGAAATGGAAAACCTCGCAGCACGAGGCGTACTTGGCGGCCGCAGCCGAGCCTGATTCTCAGTTTGAGAATGATCTAAGCAACCCGTCGCTACTGCGAAGCTCCCGGCCCAGCCGGCACTTCTGCATGGGGAGCCACATTGCTCACCGCGCCATTGCTGATCGGCGTAAGCATCATCGGCGTAGTCAACATAAAGACCAGCCGCGAGTCCTTATCCAGCGTAGCCTGTCGATCCTGCTTCAGCCACATCACCGTGCTCACTCCGGCCCCAATCCCAGCGCCGACCACAGCGCCCACACCGCCGCCAATCATCGCACCAGCTACAGCCGAGCTACCCGTCGCCAACGACATCACCGCCAGCGTCTCCTTCGGATGCTCACGTTTCTTCAGCGTACCCTCGCGATCCACCTTGAAGTCGCTCCGCGTCGCATCAATCAGCTGTGCATGCACCACATAGTGCGTCCCATCCGGCAGCGTAATGTTCCGCGGCTCCAGATGAAGCATCGCCCCACCTGAGATTCTCTTGCCGCTCCGAACCTCCGTCACCTGCCCATCCAGCACCGAGCCAATCGGAATAATCACCCGCCCACCCTTCTCGACGGGCTCCACAATCTGAGCGGTAAACTTCGCGCCCGCCTGTGTGCTTTCGGTCGAAATCCCATCGACCATATTCACGCGCAGCATCGTGCCCTCGCGTAGTTCACCCTCACGCTCCTCAACGCTGGTCACAATCTGACTGTCAATGTCGCCTTCGGGATCAACCTCCTTGGCAACAGTGGTTGGCGCACCTTTGTAAGGCACGAAGGATCCATAAACCTCTCCCCCAGCCGTAGGAGCAGTCGTTGCAGTCGGAGTCCCCGCCTGAGGCTTCGCCGTCAGAGGCCGTCTTCCCGTATCGGTAGCCGGAGATTGAGTCGCCGTATCATCGCTCGCCGTAATCACAGCCGGCTCGGGGTTCGACACTCCCGTAGTTTGCGCAAAAGCCGGAACGGCAGCAAAAACAAGTGCAGCGGTAGCGATCTGTATCTTCATGGCAGAATTCCTCAGCAATTCTCGATGGACATTCAATCGCAAAATATACGATACGCCCATCTACAAGAAGGTTAGAAGCTCCACCTGCGCCGCAGAGAACAAATCGCCAACAGGGAACCGACCCTGCTAATACTTGCGTACCTTCTTTTGGTTGTCACGAGGTAGCCATGCCCTCCGAAAACTCCCCCGCAATCAAACCAGGCCGCCTGCCCTGGGCTATCCTCATCGTCCTCTGCGCGATAGCCACAGCCGCGGTCCTCCGCCGAACCTTCGTTCTCCTCTCATCCCCAGCCGCCGCGCCAACCCCAGATCTCGCCGCCATGGACTCTGTCTTCGCCGCCCACCGCACCATGACCCTCCTGCACATTCTTCCCGCGCTCTGTCTCGTTCTTCTTCTACCCTTCTGGTTCTCGCCCCGCGTTCGTCAACGCCACGCCCCAGCACATCGCCGCATCACCCAAATCCTATTCGCCCTCGGAGCCTTCACCGCCATCACAGCCATGGTCATGAACACCCATCCCATCGGCGGCACCATCGAAGTCACCGCCATCCTCGTCTTCGACACCTTTTTCGCCATCTCCCTCGCCCGTTCCTACATCTTCTGGCTGCGCGGCAACATCCCCCAGCACCGGGCATGGATGACCCGCGCCTTCGCCGTCCTCCTGGGCATTGCAACCACCCGCCCGGTCATGGGTATCTTCTTCGCCACTTCACGCCTCACCCACCTCCAACCTCACCAGTTCTTCGGAATTGCCTTCTGGATCGGCTTCACTCTCACCTGGATCGCCGGTGAAATCTACATCCGAACCCGCCCCGCCAGTGCCCTCTGAAAACTTGGAGTCGCCATCCTGACCCTGAGCGAAGTCGAATGGGGAAGGATCCTGTATTTCGTTGTTGCCCGTTTTATGTTGTTAAACGATTCATCCCCCATTCAGCCAGTCCTCAAATCCCTTTGCTAAAATCCATCTGGTGACTTCGTCCGACGCAAATCTGGTGCAATCCATCGGCCTTACCGGCGGACGCACCGTACCCGTCGACCGCCGCCCCAAGCTCAACGAGCGCCTGATGCACCGCGTCGTCGCCCAACATTCCTCAAGCCAGAACAATAGGAGCAACATGACCGAGATCGTCTCTATCCACGCACGCGAAATCCTCGACTCCCGCGGAAACCCCACCGTTGAGGCCGACGTCATCCTCGACGGCGGAGCCAAGGGTCGCGCCGCCGTTCCCAGCGGAGCCTCCACCGGCGAGCACGAGGCCGTAGAGCTTCGCGATGGAGATAAAGACCACTACCTCGGCAAGGGCGTCCTCCAGGCCGTAGAAAACGTCGAATCCATCCTCGCCCCCGAGCTCGCCGGCATGGACGCCTCCAATCAGCGCCTCATCGACGCCACCATGATCTCCATCGACGGCACCGAAAACAAATCCAAGCTCGGTGCCAACGCCATCCTCGCCGTCTCCATGGCCTGCGCCCGCGCCTCCGCCGAAGCCCTCAAGCTTCCCCTCTACCGCTACCTCGGCGGCGTCAACGCCTGCCTCCTGCCCACGCCCATGATGAACATCCTCAACGGTGGCTCCCACGCCGACTCCAACGTCGACTTCCAGGAGTTCATGGTCATGCCCGTCGGCGCCGAAACCTTCTCCGACGCCCTCCGCTGGGGCACCGAAACCTTCCACACCCTCAAAGGCGTCCTCAAGAAGAAGGGCTACAGCACCTCTGTCGGCGACGAAGGCGGCTTCGCCCCCAGCCTCAAGTCCAACGATGAAGCCGTCGAGCTCATCCTCGAAGCCATCCAGCTCGCAGGCTACAAGCCCGGCGAAGACATCGCCATCGCCCTCGATCCCGCCGCCAGCGAGTTCTACAACAAGGACACCGGCAAGTACGTCTTCAAAAAATCCGACAAGCGCGAGCTCTCCTCCGCCGAGATGTCCGCCTTCTGGGAGTCCTGGGTCCGCCAGTATCCCATCGTCTCGCTCGAAGACGGCCTCGCCGAAGACGACTGGGACGGCTGGCAGCTCCTCACCAAACAGATCGGCGACATCGTCCAGCTCGTCGGCGACGACCTCTTCGTCACCAACACCCTCCGCCTCCGCGACGGCATCGAGAAGAAAGTAGCCAACTCGATCCTTATCAAGGTCAACCAGATCGGCACCGTCTCCGAGACCCTCGAAGCCATCGAACTCGCCCGTCGCTTCGGCTACACCTCGATCATCAGCCACCGCTCCGGCGAAACCGAAGACACCTTCATCGCCGACCTCGCCGTAGGCACCGGAGCCGGCCAGATCAAAACCGGCTCAGCCAGCCGCACCGACCGCATCGCCAAATACAACCAGCTCCTCCGCATCGAAGAAGAGCTAGGCCAATCCGCCGAATTCCTCGGCATAGAATCCGTCAACTTCGGCGAATAATAAAACAAGAGGTGCCGTTTCAAACGAAGCTGCTCACAGCCACGCTGCGGGGCAGCTTCGTCAATCTCCGCACGCTACGAGATAAATACATGGCAAGATTTTTGATTGGAGTACTCTCTGTACTCTGCCTAGGCATGTTATACGCAGTACCAACGCACGCCGAAGACTTACGCGGGCCCGTAAAGAAGGCGATCGAGAAAAGCACGCTCGATCAACCCGGAACCAAGCCCTTCCATCTAAAGGCTACGTACGCGCCTAGCTTCGAACGCGACAAAGACTCGCACCGCATTGGAGAAATTGAGATCTGGTGGCAATCTCCCACCAAATGGCGCCGCGAAGTCCGGTCGCCGGAATTCCATCAGATTGCAATTGTGGAGGGCTCGCACCAGTGGCAGAAAAATGAGGGGGACTATTTTCCAGACTGGTTGCGCGAGTTGGCTCAGGCAATCGTCCACCCCATACCCTTATCGTCAGATGTGTTGCTTCAGCGCGTGAAAACTGCCGAAGTAAGACATATGCCCATGGCCAAACAGACGAATATCGAATGGGAGAAAACTGATGGGTTTAGTGATGAACAGGGTAATGGCAAAGGATATGTAGCTTTAATGGACGATACCGGACTTCTGTTTTATACCGGAGGTCCGGGATGGGATGGTCAATACCACGACTTCAAAGACTTTCACGGCCGCATGATCCCTCGCACGGTCGCTGCGGGCTATGTAGAAGTGACGGCAAAGATCACCGTCCTTGAGGACCTAAGCGCCACCCCGGCCACTTTTTTCGACACCAACGCCCCAGACGGCGATACGCACCCAATAGAAACCGCTGTTCTGGACGAAGTGGAACTGCGTCAGAATCTGGTTTCCGGCAAGTCCTTCTCCTGGCCTCCACTAGCTCAGGGTCCACTCGAAGGCGTGGTCTGGACGACCGTGGTTCTGGATCGTACGGGCAAAATCCGGGACATGATTCCTCCAATCTCTGATAATCCGGGCCTGAAGGACGCAGCCGAACAGCAATTTCGCGCTCTGCAATTTCGGCCAGTATTACGCAATGGGGTGCCAGTTCAAGCGATTGCTCGGTTCTCTGTCCCGTTCAAAACGGTCCGTCCCGCTGGAATGGAATCCTTCAACAGCGCTCGTTCCTACTTCGAGCATGGACGAAAACTCAGTTGTCTCGGAGCAGGAGCAAGCGCGCCCTATACCCTGCAGGCAGAATTTCAAATCGCCGCCCCGAAGGGCACGGTCGAAACTGGTCGCTATCAAGATACACGGATCGGCGATACACAATGGAAACGTGAGGCATGGCTCGGATCAAGCCATCTGGTTCGCTCACAAAACGGAGACAAGCATTATCTCCTAAGTGAAGGACCCGAGGTTCGGACTTTTGCGCTTTGTCATGATGGTTGTCGAACCCATTCCGTCCGCCGATACGATGACGGAATCAGATTGGAGAATCAGACGGGACACAGTCGATGGCACGAAGACCATCCGCGTCTTCCGAGGCCCCGAAGGCCCCAACGGCGAACTCGAACCGGGGAAGTCGCAAGGATATTGGTTTGATGAAGGCGGCCATCTGATCAAGACCTACACCTCAGGCATGGAATTTCTTCCTCTAAATCAGGAGAACTACGCCGGAGTCCAGATGGCACGTCGCATCAGAGTACTTAAAGACGGCAAGCTTGGCATGCTGCTTCTCGTAAAGAACATCGAACCTGCCGATCCCTCTGTAGCGAAAACCTTTGTCTTGAAAGGTCATGAATGGCGGCGTGCATTTACGGCTGAAACCCGTTAGTTGCCCTTATCTCTTGTGATGTAAGTAAGAAACGGATTTGCATTGTCGTACTCACTTCGTGATTTTGGGACGCGACAAGGGTCGCTTTTTTCCTAGTCCGCATTTGACAGCGAGAAGCGAAAAGCCCACACTCGCGCCATGCGACTAGCGATCCTCTGCCTTGCAGCGTCTACCGTGCTACCGGCCTTGGCCCACGCACAAACCCCTGTCTTCGCAGTCACCCCAACCGACAGCACAATCAAGTTTTACGTGAAGGCCTCGGTCGCCCTGGCCGGCCATTTCGACAAGTGGGATGCTTCGCTCACGTTCAAATCGACGGAACTCAATACCGGTCTCTTGGACATCAAGATTGACGCTGCAACGGTAAATACCGGAAGCGGCATGAAAGACGGCAAGCTGAGGAGCGAAGATTTTTTCAACGTCAAACAGGATCCGTACATCACCTTTCGATCGACCGGTATCGTCCAAACCGGTCCGGATACCTTTGACATACCTGGTACTTTCACTATCCGCGGAGTCTCCAAAACCGAAACCCTCAAGCTGACGGTTTCAGGCGGAGGAACCGGCTCAGGAAGTATTAAAGGGACCATGGCCTTTGATCGCAAAGATTATGGCATGACAAGTGGCATTCCCTTCGTGAAGATAGCCGATCGAGTCGAAGTAAATGTCGACCTCAAAGTAAAGCGAGTCAGTGGCCCCGCGTTGGACCTTAAACAATAGACGGTTCGACAAATCGTCGAATGGGCGTGTGCCCGCATTTTAAATTTCACCGATCGTTCTATCCGCGCCTATACCCCTACTGCAATCTACCCAGATAGGGGCAATTTAGAATTGCGAATATCACAAAAGCGCCGCACAGATGGAGATAAGGGGATGCGCGATCTACGGCGAATATTGCTCACCCTGCTGTTGTTCTCTCTCTTCTCGTCAGCGCAAGAAACACACAACCACAGTGCTCCCGAGAAACTGGGAAAAGTATCGTTTCCAATCTCTTGTACACCGGCCGTTCAAGAGCAGTTCGACCGGGGTGTAGCTCTGCTGCACTCCTTCGCCTACACCGCAGCCGAAGATGCATTTCAGGGCGTCGCCAAACTGGACCCGCGATGCGCCATGGCACATTGGGGAGTGGCCATGACGTACTTTCACCAGCTTTGGGAGCCGCCCATCGCGCCCGCGACAATTTCGATTGCACAAAAGGAAATCCAGCGTGCGCAGCAGATCGGGGCGGACTCCGAACGCGAGCGTCAGTTCATCAATGCACTGGGCTTGATATATCAGGATCCTGCCACCGTTCCGTATCGCACGCGAGCGTTGAACTACGAGCACGCGATGAGCGATCTCGCTTCAGAGAATAGAAAAGATGTCGAAGCACAGGTGTTTTACGCGCTCGCACTCCTGGCGAACGCTTCTCCTGCAGACAAGACGCATGCGAAGCAGAAGCAGGCAGCCGATCTGCTGGAGCCGCTCGATCGCACCTATCCGCAGCACCCGGGAATCCCCCACTACCTCATCCACGCCTACGACAACGCTGAACTCGCGCCAAAAGGCCTCCCGGCGGCAAAAGCCTACGCCCAGATTGCACCCTCAGCGCCGCACGCATTGCACATGCCATCGCATATATTCACGCGACTCGGTCTGTGGGATGACTCCATCACCTCGAATCTTGCGGCAAGGAAAGCGGCACGCCGGCAGGGCGACACGGGGGAGGAGCTGCACGCCATGGATTATCTGGTATATGCCTATCTGCAGAGTGGACGCGACAAAGACGCGGCTCAGGTCATTCAGCAACTCAAAGATATGCCGAAGTTGAATCTTGCCGATTTCAAAATAGCGTACGCCTCGACTGCGATGCCGGTTCGCTACATGGTTGAGCGGGACCAATGGGCCAACGCAGCTGGCATCGTTCCTCCAACAGGAGCGCAGCCTCAGGTTATCGCAATCGCGGTTTGGGCTAGGGGCCTGGGACTCGCTCGGAGTGGACGCACGCCCGCTGCGCGCACGGAAATTGACAGATTGCGACAGATCGAAGATCAGCTTCGCACGTCAGGTAATAGCTATTGGGCCACTCAGGTGGAGATTCTGACGCGCGAAGTCGTGGCATGGTCAGCCCAGGCGGAAGGGAAACCGGATGAAGCCGTGGCCTTGATGCGCACGTCAGCCGATGAGGAGGACGCAATCGAGAAGCTTCCGGTGACACCGGGACCAATTGTTCCGGCTCGCGAACAACTCGGTTACTTGCTCCTGGAGCAGAACCATCCGCACCTGGCGCTGAAAGAATTTCAGACAGCACTCGCAAATGCACCCGGGCGGCACGGCGCAATCCAGGGCGCTGCGCAAGCTGCCGAACTCTCCAGCCATAACTAGACTCCATGCCCTGATCCGGGAGCTATGTAACTCGCTTCCGACTGGCCTGTAGTTGCGCCGCTGCCCAAGCCAAATGAAAAGCATGGCTGGTAGCAGGCCAGCGCTCTACGAGTCTGTTCATTCTTCGCGGGCTCGCTCTCAACGTGCCGTGATCTTTCGCCGCCGCTGCTCGCTTGCCTTGATGATTTCGCTCATGTCCCCGACTGGCCGAATCTCGAAAGTATTGCCATACGTCAGCGCCGGATGCTGGCCGATCAGCTGTACAGCATGATTCATGTCTCTCGCCTCAAGGACGAGAACGCCGCCGAGTTGTTCCTTGGTCTCCGTATAAGGGCCGTCGGTCGTTGCGACTTTGCCGTTCTTCCTGGACAGGGTCAGGGCGGTCTCCGGCCCCTGAAGCGCTTCTCCACCGGCCCAATGCCCGTTGGCGCGGAGATGGTCGTCATATTCAAAGCATGTATCGAACATGGCGTTTCGCTCGCTCTCAGTCATGCCATCGAATTTATCTTTGTCGTAGTAGCCAAAACAGAGATATTTCACTGTTCTTCTCCTCATAGGCCGCCGTGGCCAGGTTATTTACTTGTTTCCGTCGGGGCCTTGTTCCGGAGCCGGGAAGAAAAGAAGCTCACGCACCTCGCCTACCGCATCGGGAGAGATGGCACCCTTCCGCGCCCACGCGAGTGCCTCGTCCATATCGGCGCATTCCAGTATCCAAAATCCGCCCATGTGCTCCTTGGTCTCGGTGTACGGGCCGTCGGTGACGAGCACCTTGCCGTCGGATTGCTTCCGCACCGTCTTAGCGTCGGCGGCCGGGGAAATCCCGCAGGCAAACTTCGTGACGCCGGCAGCATCCAGTTCGCGGTTGAGCGCGTGGATCTCATCGATCATCGCTTCGGTTACGGTGGACGGGTCGAAGGTGTCGGGCATGTAGTTACAAACCAGATATTGCGGCATGATTTCTCCTTTATCGTGCAACGGTCGCGGGTGAGGTCGGCGAGGACGCGCGCGAACTCGATGCGCCATACGGTTTCGATGGTGCGATGGAAGACCTGATCTCACCAGATTTCGATTCATGAGATGTACGTGCGGCTAATTGCTGATGGCCTGATTCGGCAGCTCAGCCCGTTTCGCTATCTTGTACTGGATTTCCTCTTCGGACAGGATGGGGGCGAAGTCTTCCATCTCGAAGATCTGGCGGATTTCGACTTCCGAGTCGCCGGCGCGGAAGGTGGGGCAACGCTTGACCCACTCGATGGCCTCTTCAAGGGACTTGACCTTCCAGATCCAGAAGCCGGCGATGAGCTCCTTGGCCTCGATGAAGGGGCCGTCGACAACGGTAATAGAATTGCCGGAGAATTTGACGCGTGCGCCTTTGGAACTGGGATGGAGGCCATCCATGGCGAGCACGATGCCGGCCTTGATGAGCTCTTCGTTGAATTTGCCCATCTCGGCCAAGCGCTGTGGATCGGGGAGGGCGCCTTCTTTTTCTGACTCCGGGGTTGCTTTGACGATGACCATGAATCGCATTGCGAAATCTCCTTTGGGTTGAGCGATTTTCTTGAAACCATCTTCGGGTGGGCCGATTTGCCCTGCCTTCACGATATAGTCGAACGCTCAGACTGGAATTCGACAAAGCGCCCAGAAAAATTTTGCTTCTTCTGCGCTTTTTTATTTCAACTGCCGAATCCGCTCTTGCAGGAATTGCCGCTCTGGTTCCTGTTGGGTCAGCGCCAGAGCTTTCTCATAAGACGCCCGGGCCTCAGCCGTCCTGCCGAGCCTGCGGCACATATCCGCACGGGCTGAATGCGCCAGGTAGTAATTTGCCAATTCGCCATGTTCCAACACCGCGTCGATGTGCGTCAGACCGGCCTCTGGACCATCGCGCATCGCAATGGCCACGGCGCGATTGAGTTGTACAACCGGCGAAGGTTGAATTCGTACCAATCGGTCGTAAAGCGCGACAATTTGCTGCCAGTCGGTCGCAGCGACCGATTCCGCCTCCGCATGAACGGCCGCAATCGCAGCCTGCAGTGTGTATGCCCCGAAGCGGCGGGATTTCAGGGCTCTCTCCACCAACGCCACCCCCTCCGCGATCTGCTTCCGGTTCCAGAGTGAGCGGTCTTGATTCTCCAGCAAAATCAGCTCTCCGGTCGGAGAGGTTCTCGCGGCGCGACGGGATTCCTGAAGCAACATCAGGGAGAGTAGCCCAAGGACCTCCGGCTCTGGCAGCAGTTCGCTCACCAGCCGGCCCAGTCGAATCGCCTCGGCGGTTAGCTCGGCCCGCGTTACCTCCGCTCCCGACGCAGCCGAATAGCCCTCGTTGAAGACGAGGTAGATGACCTGAAGCACCGCTCCCAGTCGCTCTGGCAACTCCTGCGGCGACGGCACCTCGTACCGAATCGGTGTGTCTCGAATCTTTGCCTTCGCGCGTACGATGCGCTGCGCAAGCGTCGCCGGCGTAACGAGAAATGCCCGGGCAATCTCCTCTGTTGTCAGGCCGCAAACTTCACGCATCGTGAGCGCTAACTGTCCTTCCGGCGGCAGAGCAGGATGGCAGCAGGTAAAGATGAGACGGAGGCGGTCATCCTCGATCTCCTCATCCTCGTGAGCCGCCTCGTTCATCCGTGCCTCGAGGTGGAGCGTGAGGTCTTTCTGTGCGCTGTCGAAGCGCGCTCGCCGCCGCATTCCGTCTATAGCTTTGAAGCGCGCAGTCGAAATGAGCCATGGGCGCGGGTTATCCGGTACGCCGGTTTGGGACCACGTGTCCAAAGCAGTGGCAAATGCCTCGTGCATGGCCTCTTCGGCGACATCAAGATCTCCGAGCAGGCGCGCCAGCGTAGCAAGAATCCTGCCCGATTCGGTCCGGTAAAGCGTCTCTATGGTTCTGCTGAGCTCTTCGGCAACATTCTGCGGCATGCACGTCAAACTAACAAACGAACGTACTCCACACAACTGCGACCAGCTCGCACTATATCCACAATTCAATAAGAGGCCAATGCGCTGATTACGCGCTTCTTATGATTGACAGGGCACAACGCCCGAGTTGTCGGCCATCAGGAGTTGGCCGTCCTTCTGCTCAGTTATCTAAGACGCCTCTCATGACTAACGATGCTTGATATAGCAATGTATCGAGTTGATGAGAAAGGGTACCTTCTGGTGTGTCCCCCGGAACAACGGAGGCAATCCGGAACTGAGTATCAGTCGCTGACGGGCACTCGGCTACCGATATCCACAGCCCACCCCTTGACACCGCCTGTTATTCTTAAATTAAGAGAGAAAGAAAGTCCGGCCAGAAGCCGGACTTTTCTATTTAAGCCTGAGACCTGCATCGAAGTACGGATGCAGGTCTTTTATTTTGAATACTTTGCGCAACTTTTACAGGGAGAGGGGTACCACCATGTACAGCACCAACATCGAGTCTAAGAAACGCTATCAATGCCGCCATATCTTCACCGACGGACGCCGCTGCGGAAGCGCCTGCCTCCGTCAGGAAGAATTTTGCTACTACCACCACACCACCCGTCAACCAGTCGAAAATCCTCGCCAGCGCCGCAGCCGCCGCACCGCCTTCAACATCCCTCAGCCCGAAGACCGCAGCGCCATCCAGCACTCCATCGGCGAAGTGCTCCGCCGCATCGCCTCCAACGACATCGACCCCCGCCGCGCCGGCCTTCTCCTCTACGGCCTCCAGATCGCCAGCCTCAACCTCCCCAAAGTTCTGCCCAGCCGCAGCAGGCCCATCGAAGCCGAGCCCGTCGAAGAGATTACCCTCGATCCCATCCACGGCCCCCTCGCGCCCAAAATCGAAGTCGAGAAAAACCGCCCCGGCATCATCGCCCAGCTCCTCAGAATGACCGACGAGGAATTCGCCAAAGAAGACAACACCGACCAAACCGCCTCGCAAAATGAAGCATCGCAGGCAGCCTCAATCCTTCCCGCACTTCAAGCAGCCTCAACCATAGAGGCCGGCTTCCTTGATTGCGTCGTCGAGGCGGATCACTGTCATCGTTCATCTCCCGTCGTCATCCTGAACGAAGTGAAGGATCACTGTATTTCGCCCTTGTCTCTGTTTGTTCCTGAATCCATCTCATCCGTGACTGTCCATGTTAAGCCTTCAGCCTTTGGACAGCCCGCAGTAAAACGCTCAGTCGTCCGCCGAATTCAGATCACGCCCCGTCATCTGGGAGGGCTTTCCCAATCCAAGCAACGACAGCATCGTCGGAGAGATATCCCGCAAGCTCCCTCCGGGATGCAGAATGCGGTGGTGGCTCGTATCCCTCGCGTCCGAAACCAGGATGAACGGCACCGGATTGGTCGTGTGCGCCGTGTGCGGCCCACCCGTCACAGGATCGATCAACATCTCGGCATTGCCATGATCAGCCGTCACCAGCAACGATCCGCCACACTGCTTCACGGCTCGGTAGATTCGCCCAAGCTCCGTATCCACAGTCTCCACCGCGCGAATCGTTGGCTCCAGTTTGCCCGAGTGCCCCACCATATCCGCATTCGCAAAGTTCACGATAATCACATCGAATGCCGTGTCGTTCACAGCCTTCACCACAGCATCGGCGATCCCCGCAGCCGACATCTCCGGTGCCAGGTCATACGTCGCAACCTTCTGTGAGGGAACCAGCGCGCGATCCTCTCCAGGAAACGGCTTCTCAATTCCACCGTTGAAGAAGTAGGTCACGTGCGCGTACTTCTCCGTCTCTGCCACGCGAAGATTTCGTAGATTCGCATCCGCCATCACGTTAGCCAACAGATTGTCCATCGACTCAGGGGGAACCACCAGAGGCAGATTGAAGTTCTTGTCATACTGCGTCATACAAACGTAGTGCACGTCACGCGGAACCAGAGAGCGGGGAATCTCCGCATCCAGTTCAAACGCCTTCGGCAGATCGTTAGCATCGTTCGCCGTAAGCCCACCCGGTACATCGACGTTCCGCGCAATCACACGAGTAATCTGTCGAGCCCGATCGGCGCGATAGTTGAAGTTCACAATCACATCGCCGTCACGGATCGCCCCAATCGGACGGCCATCTTGATCCACACAAGTAAAAGGAGGAATGAACTCATCCGTAATGCCGTTGCTATAAAGCTCGCGAATACGATCGATCGGGTCGGAGTAAGTCCCTCCCTCGGGATGTCCGGTTACCATCGCATCGAAGGCCTGCCTCTCCTTCTCCCAGCGCAGATCGCGGTCCATCGCGTAGTACCGCCCGGAGACAGACGCAATCCTGCCCACGCCATACTGACGGAACCGCTGCAGCAGCTCCTCTATATGGTCGAGGCCGCTCGTTGGCATCGTATCCCTGCCATCCATAAACGCATGAACGAAGACCCGTGTCAGCTTATGATGTGCCGCCATCTTCAGCAGCGCATAAAGGTGTCGCTGATGGGAGTGCACCCCGCCATCAGAAAGCAACCCAATAAAGTGCAGCGCACGCCCTTCCTGCCCTGCAAGCTCAAAGGCACGTGTAAGCACTGGATCTTTGAAAAAACTGCCATCCGCAATGGCCTCGTCGATCCGCACAATATCCATGCGTACGACACGTCCCGCGCCAAGATTAAGATGGCCAACCTCAGAGTTGCCCATCTGTCCATCCGGCAGGCCAACATAATGATCGCTCGCACGAATCAGAGTATTCGGATACTCAGCCAGAAGCTTGTCGTAGATAGGTTTGCGTGCGAGCGCAATAGCATTACCGTGGGTCTCGGGACGATAACCCCAGCCATCAAGGATAGTCAGAACGATAGGTTTACTTGGCATACAAAGGTCAGAATAACAAGGAAGCGTAAAACAGGCAGAAAACCGACGGAACAATAGACCAGAAGACGCCTAAAATTCCCGCCGTCCCTCCATAGCCCGAGTCATCGTCACCTCATCGGCATACTCGATATCGCTACCGGCCGGAACCCCGGTAGCAATCCGGGTCACCTTCACCGCGCCATTAGCCTTGCGTAACTCATGCGCAAGATACCCCGCCGTAGCCTCCCCCTCAGTCGTAGGCGAGGTCGCCAGTATCACCTCGTCCACCTCGCCAAGCCGTGCCATCAGATTGGCAATCCGCAACTGCTCCGGCCCCACCCCGCCAATAGGCGATAGCGTCCCATGCAGCACGTGGTACACCCCCCCATAGCTCCGAGTCTTTTCAATCGTCGCAATATTTGTAGGCTCTTCCACCACGCAAACCAAACGCTGATTGCGCAGCGGGCTAGTGCAATAACCACAAGGATCAACATCCGTAATGTTGTTACACACCGAGCACAACCGCAGATGCGCCTTCAACTCCCGTATCGCAACCGCCAGCCTTTCAGCATCCTCATCCGACGACCGCAGGACATGAAACGCCAGTCGTTGCGCACTCTTTGTCCCGACTCCCGGAAGCTTCCGCAGTTCCTCAATCAACCGTGCCATCGGCTCCGCAAACCGGTTCGTCATCCACCCAACCCCGGCAATCCAAGCCCTCCCATCATCCCCGCCACACTAGCCTTCATAGCATCATCTGCCCTGCGTCCGGCCTCATTGATCGCTGCTGTAATCAGGTCCTCCAGCAACTCCAGATCGCTTCCAGCGCTGCCAATGGCCGAGGGCTCGATCTTCAGGCGCAACACCTCTTTCTTGCCATTCATGCGCACCATCACCACCCCACCTCCACTGGTGGCCTCCACCACAGTCTCAGAGAGCTTTCGCTCCATCTGCTCCTGCATTTGCTTCGCCTGTCCGATCATTTCTTTCATCTTGCCCAGATCAGAAATATCCATTGAGCTCCCCTTAGTCGTTATCTCTCAGATCGATCACAGTCCGAATCTCTGCCTGGAATAGCTTCTGTGCTTGTTGCACCACCGGGTGCTCCAGCGCCTTTGCCTGAGCGCTCCCCGACTTCGCCGCCCGCGGTTTCTTCGCAGTCGCTGCAGCAGCAGAGCCGGGCAGCAATACCAGCTTAAGCGCCCCTACGCCAGCATCTCGAAGCGCCGCTTTGACGATCTTCTCAGCCTCAGGATTTACGACCATCGGCAGCATCGTCTTTGAAACTCCTGTCTGCACACGCACCTCGTTGCCGTTAACCGTCCACTCTGCATCATCCAGAGCGTCCGCAGCCGAGTCCTGCCCTTTCGCATTCGTCAACGCCTCAACCGCTGCCCGCTGCAATCCTTCCGCGGATTGCGCGTCCTCCGACCGCAACGCAGAAGAACGTGTTTCAGTCCGAGCAGCCTCGGGTTCCAGCACCTCGGGCGCTACTGACCCCATGCCCAGTATCTCCGCCGCCACTGTAACAACCGAAGGCTCCGCAACAACAACCGACGCTGTCTCTGGCAGACGGACAGGCACTACAGGCGCAGGCGCTTCCATTCTTGTCGGAGCCGATACAGCTGCAGGTACCGAAGACCCTGTAGGCTCATCGAACCGTCTCCGGCTCTTATCCGCCTCAAATGGTGAAAATGCTGGCTTCGTGCTTGCAATAGGCGCGGTCGACGCGACAGGGGCCGCAGTCACGTTCTTAGCTGCAGGAGGAGTAGTGGCGGGCGTTTTTGGACCCGACTGTCCACTACCTCCACCAGTTGGAAACTGACTCAACACCTCTTCGACTGGCAAAAGTCGCCGCAGATGCACAAGTTTTAGCAGTCCCAGTTCGAAGTGAAAGCGCTGCTCTTGCCGATACCCCAACTCATCGAACGTCCGCAGCATCACCTGCAGAAATCGGGTCAACTCCTCTTCACTAAACAGAGAAGCACTTCGTGCCGCACGCCTCTGCTCGTCTGCCGAAATCTGAAGTAGCTCTCCCGCAACACCATCCGCTCCAGCGCCGTCCACGCCAATATTGGCGATCTTTGCAATCACGCAGTTCCGCAGATACCGCACACACTGTCGAGCCAATTGCGCCGGTGAATTGCCCGCATCGAGCAACTGATTCGCAATCGTAATCACTTCTGCGCTGCGATTGCCATCCACTGCCTCAAGAATCTTCTCGAAGACAGCGTTCGGCACCGATCCCATCAGCTCGCGAATCTGCGACGCGTCAAGAACCGGCCGCCCATCCTGTACCGGGGCACTCGCAATCGCCTGGTCCATAATCGAAAGCGCATCGCGCATCGACCCGTCGCCTGCCTCTGCAAGCAGCGCCAGCGCAGCTTCATCCGCATCCACACCTTCGCGTTCCGCAATTCCTCGCAGCTCACCAAGGATGTCCACCAGCTTCACGGCATGAAAGCTGAAGTGCTGACACCGCGACCGAACCGTCTGCGGAATATCTTCCGGCTGGGTCGTCGCCATCATGAAGACGATGTGGTCTGGCGGCTCTTCCAGAGTTTTCAACAGGGCATTGAAAGCCGCATCGGTAATCTGATGCGCCTCGTCGAGAATGTAGATCTTGTATTTGTCCCGCGCAGGACGGTACCGCGCAGCATCGCGCAGCTCGCGAATCTCATCGATACCGCGATTGGTCGCCGCATCGATCTCGATCACATCCACTGCGTTGCCGGCGCGAATCTCCGTGCAGCTCTCGCACACCTCGCAGGGCTCGGCCGTAGGCCGTTGTGCGGTGCCAATCGCATTTCTGCAATTCAATGCCATCGCCAGGATGCGCGCAATCGTTGTCTTGCCGATGCCGCGATGCCCGCTGAAGATGTAGCCGTGTGCGATCCGCTGCTGAGTCAGCGCGTTCATCAACGTCACGGTGACGTGATCCTGTCCCGCAACATCCGCGAAACGCTGTGGCCGGTATTTCCTTGCAAGAACCTGATATGCCATAGAAGGGCGCGGTAAAGCTCACCGCAACGCCTATTGTATCGTTCAGCAGAACTCCATGTTTCCTCTGCCGTCTACCGTCTGGAAGCCTTTGCTTTGGCCTTCTCGACCTTTTTCCGCCGCTTCACTTCTTCCACGCTGAACATCGTCCCCCGGCACTTCGGCGCTCCACAGTAGCAATCGCCCTCCGCGTCGTCGCTGTCATGCAGGTTGTACTCATACGTCAGCTCTTCGCCCGCGGCGATATCACGGATCGCCATCACAAAGATCCGGCCGTCATCATCCTCGGTCTCGCAGTTCGGGTTGCAGGAGTGGTTGATGAACATCGCCGTTCCAAAGCCGTCGATCACCAGTCCGTCGTCTCCACAGCTGAACAGATAGGTAACGTAGCGATCTTTATACCGTTCGTCAGCCTGTTCCTTTGTAAAGCGAGGCCCGTCGTACTCACAAACGCGCGCGCCTTTTTTTATTGCCTGTGTGGTGTAGCAACCCGCCGCATGTATCGACGAAGAACGGATAATCAGCCCATCAACCATAATCTTTAGAGAGATCCAGTAAGCAGAGAGTTGGAGTTGGTATAGATAGGAGCGCAGCGTTCAGACCCGTTGCCCTTTATCCACCACCCGAGCTGACTATAACAAACCATCGCCCGAAAGCGTCAAAAGTATTGAACGGGTAATCTAGAAGACGATGCCGACCAGTCTCCCAATTCGCGCGATGCTGATTAGCTTTGCTCTCAGTGCCATTGCCGCAGGTCAGGCGACCCCTACCCAGAAGTCTGCAAACCAGCCTTGTCCAACCGCGAACCAAACTTCCCCGAAACCTACAGACAAACCCTGTACCCCACCGGCAGACACGAAGCAGCCATCGACCGCCGAGCAATTTCCGTTCCCGGGAGAGCCTAGTAAACCTGTCTCGTCAGACGGTTCTCCCGACGCTCCCGCTCCAGCCTCGTCCAAAAAATCAGCAGCAGAAGCGCATCCATTTCCCTCTGACGCTCCCCCCGCGCTACCGGGTTCAGACGCTCCCAGTTCCAGTAGTAGCTCGAGCAGCTCCAGTGACGATTCAAGCAGTAGTGCCGATCCCGACGCTAAACCCGCAGTCCCGTCGGATAACGCATCCGATGCCAAACCGACCCGCAAGAAGCTTCCTAAAGTCGAAAAGATTCAGACCCCTGAAGATAGAGCCGCCGAAGATCTCAGTGTCGCGAAATTCTACGAAGACAGGGGCAATCTGAACGCCGCCTATCTCCGCACAAAGGACGCCGTGCAGGTTCAGCCCGACGATCCCTACACCCACTTCGCCCTCGCTCGTATCGCACAAAAACTGCAAAAACGTGACGAGGCCATCGCCGAATTCAACGCTTACCTGAAGCTCGACCCCGACGGCCTCAATATCAAAGCAGCCCGCAAGGCGCTGTCTCAGCTCCAATAGAGTTCGATGTAAAGAGACGTCCGTGCTGAAAGCGGTGTAACGTTGTCACCGCAGCCATGGACCCCATCCTTACGAAACTCCATAACGAGATCGCCAATTCTCTCGATGGCTTGGACTCTGCCCAGACCCAATTGACCCCGCCCACATCCACAGACAAGTGGAGCATCCAACAGATCGTTCAACACCTTTGCCTCACCTACGCTTTTACTGAAACAGCCTTCGACGCTCGCCTCGCCAAAGGCGCTCCGACTCGCGCCAAGCCCACCCTACAACAGCGCCTCGGCCAATATTTCCTGACCACCCTTGGCATCTTCCCCAGCGGCCGCGAGGCCCCGCCGCGAGTCGCTCCTCCCCAGATTGTGTCCCCTGTCTGTGGCAGCAATCTGGCCCAGTACTCAGGCGAACATCTAGCCCGTCTCGACAAGCTCTTCAACCAGGCAGAAGCTCTCTTCGGCCCCGGCCGCTGCATCTCCCACATGATTCTCGGTCCGCTCAGCATCCACCAATGGCGAAGGTTTCACCTGGTCCATGGCCGTCATCACCTCAAACAAATCCGAGCCATTCGGTCTGCCCATCATCTCTAGTTCCGAGACCTAGTCTTCGTCCGCCTCAGTATCGTCCACAACCACGACGGGTTCTGGCTCCTCCAGCTCTTCTTCCACCCGCAGATACCGTCGCATATACCGCAAAGGCTCCTCGGCCACCGCAAGCTCTCGCAGGTGATACCGCCACGCCGCCTCCCGAGCGCTGCGTCGCGTATAGCCCTTGCGCGTCACCGTACCGATCGTTCCATCGGCCATTTTTCGACTAAATGTTTGCGTGGGTACCTGAAATGTAATCAATCCGCCGGGCTTCCAGAAGTTCGAGGCAAACTCATGCGAGAAGAGCAGGGAATAATAGCGTCGCTCGACAGCCAGCGTCTCAAGCGCTTCCTGCGCATTCGTCCAGGGCAGTCCAAGTTTGCCGACGTACCACTTTCGGAATTCGAACCCGTTCGCCCGTGCCTGCCCTACTAAGAGCTGAAGCAACTCTAACCGCGTCATAAGATACCGTTCAAACCAAAGGAGAGGAGTGCTGCAATACTACAGGGAAAAATTACGTCCCGAGGGTATAGTTTACAGTGATGTCCGTCTAACCTCGAAGGGCCGCGTTAAGCTCGTTGTTTTGGAGAAAATGATCTTCATCTCTCGCAGTATCAAAATTCCAGGCATTCTCCTTCTCGCCTTCACTCTGGCAACATCCGCCAACGCGCAGCCGTACGATCCCGCCGCCCACACCGACCCCATCAATCTCACACCACAGGTCCACGAGGCCCACGAGCACTTCTACAATCTCGACTACGACGGCTCTCTCTCCCGTTTTGAAGCCATTCAGCGCGCCAATCCGCAGAGCCCCATCGCTACCGGCTACGTCCTCATGGTTCTCATCTTCCGCGAGCTCTACCACCAGGACCTCCTCGACACCACCTACTACGCGCACGACTCCTTCCTCAGCTCCAAGCGCAGCGTTCCCGTTCCGCAGGCCACCCGCGACCGCATCGAGCAGCTCACCAGCTCCGCCATCGCCCTGTCCGACCAGCAGATCCGCGAAAACCCGAACAACGCCAACGCCTACTTCGCCCGCGGATACGCCCGTGGCATGCACGCCGCCTTCATCACATTGGTCGACCACAGTTTCGTCGCCGCCGCCCGCCAGGGCCTCGCCTCCCGCAACGACAGCGAACAGGCCCTCAGGATCGATCCCAACTACGCCGACGCCAAGATGGCCATCGGCATCCAGCAGTTCGCCGTCGCCAGCCTGCCCCGCATCCTCCGTATCATGATCGGCATCACCGGCGTCACCGGCAACAAAGAGAAGGGCCTCGACCTCCTCCGCGAATCCGCCGCCCACGGCCTGGTCACTAACGTCGAGTCCCGCACTGCACTATCCCTCTTCCTGCGCCACGACGCTCGTTATCCCGAGGCTCTCGCCGTCCAGCACGGACTCGCCGTTGAGTACCCTCACGACTATCTCTTCCGCCTGGAAGAGGCCAACCTCACCAAGGACAAAGGCGACGGCCCCGGAGCCATCGCCGCCTACAAAAAAGTCCTCGAAGACTCCCACAAGCCCAACTACTTCATTGACCCGCGCCTTCAGATGACCTACTTCGGCCTCGCCGACACCCAGCGCGGCCAGAACCTCATCGCCGAAGCCGCCGAAAACTATCTCAATGCCGCCACCCAGCCCAAGTGCAGCGAGTGGCTCCGCCGCCGAGCCCAGCTCAACGCCGGAGAGATGTTCGACCTCCTCCACCAACGCGACCAAGCCATCGACCAGTACAAGCAAGCCAGTGCCGGAGGCGGAGATCAATCCCAGTCCGACGCCGCCCGGCGCTACCTCAAGACCCCCTACACCGGTAGATAACTCAGCAAGCCCCAACTCTGCTAGCCTGTTTCCCACAAACTATGCGACCCGTCAGGCTACGCCAGCATGTTCCTCTCCTCTGCGCCTCCACCCTTTTTGCGTTTGCTGCAGCACTCGCGGCGCAGCAAACCCCTCCGCAGTCCAACACCAGCACCCTCGACTCCGACGGCACAGCCCGAATCACTCGCGTCATCCCTGTGCCCCTCGATCTCAGCCCCGAAGCCAGAGAAGCCCTCCGCCACTCCGCCCCACCAGATACTCCCTCACTCGCCGAACGTCGCAAAGGGACAGACGCCTGGCAGACACGCGCCGGTCAGGCATCCCTCGCCGCCTACCCCGTCCACATCGAATCCATCACCATCGCCGGTGTACCCGTCCGCAACGTCACCCCACTCGACGCCACTCCCGCGCACCCCGACCGCGTCCTCATCAACGTCCACGGCGGCGGCTTCAACTCCGACTCAGGCTCCTTCACAGAGAGCATCCCCATCGCTAACCTCACCCACACCCGCGTCGTCAGCGTCCTCTACCGCCTCGCCCCCGAGCACCCATTTCCCGCTGCAGTCGACGACACCGTCGCCGTCTATCGCGAGCTTCTAAAAACCTACAAGCCATCCCACATTGCCCTCTACGGAACCTCCGCCGGAGCCATTCTCACTGCCCAGGTCGCCGTCCGCCTCAAACAACTCAAACTCCCGCTTCCGGCAGCCCTCGGCATCTTCTCCGGTCTAGGTGACTTCAGCCGTCCTACTGACTCCCAGGCCATGTACAGTCTCCGCGGTCTCACCGGCACTCTCCCTGTCGCCGATCAAAAGCCCTTCGATCTCGAATACATTGGCAGTACGAATCCCAAGGACCCTGTCGTCTCGCCCCTCTTCGCCGATCTCCACAACATGCCTCCAACCCTCTTCATCACCAGTGGCCGCGACCTTCTCCTCAGTGGAACGACTATTCTTCATCGCGCCTTCATCCGCAACGGCAACGACGCCCGGCTTATAGTCTTCGAAGGCCTGCCCCACGCATTCTGGAACGACATCAGCCTCCCAGAAACAAAAGAGGCCTACGGCTATATGGCAGATTTTTTCACCAGCCAACTCAGCCACTAGACCTCTCCAACCGTCACTTCGCTTCCTAAACTGTCGGCAATCCCTCTACGCCTAAGTTCAGATCGCGAGCCTCGCTGCTCCACCGTCTCGCTTGTGCAATGGAGATTCCATGCAGGATCAGCAACAGCGGCACCGCGAACGTAGGAATCAGGCTTAGCGGCAGCAATGACATAGGTAACGTCGAAATGCCCGTGGCCCCCTGCGGGTCGATAAATCTTGCCGCTGCCCCAAGAGTGATCGCCAATACCAGATCGGCCACTCCTAACATCTGCCACACAATGAAACCTATTTTGTGTTCAGGCCGCGCCAACAACATCGCAGCTGGCACCGCAGTCGCTCCAATCGCTATATCTCCCCATCCCGCGGGAAGCGCAAAAAACTCCGGAAGGATTTTGTAGGTGCTCAGAACCAGGAACACGAACCCCGCCAGCCTCCACGTATGCACGAGCGTCAACGTCCGCGGGTTCAACAACAAAATGTATTGCCGGAAAGATCTCGATCTGAAATACCACACCGTAAAAATCGTTATCGGAGCCAGCACAGCCACCAGCAGCTCCAGCGGCGGCCGCTCTGGGTTTCCAACAAATACATGCAATGCCGACGCCGTCAGCGCCGCCACAAACCAGAGTGCTATCAACACTGCAACTACTCTCCCGTAATTCGTCTTCGTTGTCATTGCTCTCCTCCTTCTGTAACTACATGCGCCAATCCGTTTGTCAGCTTCATTAACTGCTCCCATTCCGCATTCCCGATGCGCTTGCGAAGTCTTCTCTGTGCCCGTTCCCACGCCGGCAACGCGCGTTTGTACATCGCCTCGCCCTCCTTCGTCAGGCCCAGTCTCCACTCCCGTCGATCCTCTCCGCGTTGCGTGCTCACCCATCCCTCTCGCCGCATGATCTTCAGTGTTCGCGTCAGAGTCGTGCTGTCGATAGCCAGAATTCCACCCAGTCGCCCCTGAGTGATCTCTCCGGCCAGTATCAGAGCCTGCAAAATCGTGAACTGAGTCCCCCGCAGACCTTCTCGCCGTAACTCTGTGTCGTACATCTGTGTCAGCGCCCGCGACGCTCGTCGAAAGCTCGCGCACATACAACTCAAATCGACCATCTCTACTCCAGTTGCTCAATAAGATGCATATACATCTATCTGGATTCGTTTATTGTCAGAAAAATCTCTATTCTTACGATCTGTTCCGGCCTTCAGGCGAACCGCGGCACCCGATTGCGCGTATTTCTCATCCGCTGTTGTCGCACAGATATGTCAAAATAGAATCGTTCTGGAGAACTCCCATGTTCTGTTCACATTGCGGAAAACAGTTGGAACCAACCTCCCGCTTCTGTCCTTCCTGCGGAGCCAGCGTCAATCCCGTTGCCACTCCGTTCGCAGATCCCTTTCACCTCGCTGGCAAACTTGTGCGTCCGCGCGCCAACCGTATGATAGCCGGAGTCTGCGCAGCCTTCGCCTTTCACTATGGCTGGGATCTCAATCTCGTTCGCATCCTCACCGCACTCTTCATCGTTCTTACCGGAGTTGGAGCCCTCGCCTACATCATCGCCTGGGTCGTCATCCCCGAAGAACCATATGCACTCCCCACAAAGAGCGTTTAAGTTTTGACCAAAAAGACAGAAGCTAAATACCAGAGCCCCCGTCCGTTCGCCTACCGCAACCGCTCTCTCCACTGCGATGAAGTCGATCTTTCCACCCTCGCCACCGAACAGGGCACGCCGCTCTACGTCTACTCTGCCCAGCAGATTTCGCACCGCTTCCAGCTCTTTGAATCCGCTTTCGCGAATCGTCCCCACACCGTCTGCTACGCCGTCAAGGCCAACTCGTCGCTGGCGATTCTCCGTCTCCTCGCAAAACAGGGAGCAGGCTTCGACATCGTCTCCGGCGGCGAACTGGAACGCGTCCGTAAAGCGCACAAGCCCGCGCTCAAAAAAGTAGTCTTCTCTGGCGTCGGCAAACAGGCATGGGAGATAGACGCCGCACTCAAGGCAGACATCCTCCAGTTCAATGTCGAGTCAGAGGGTGAACTCCATCTTCTCGCCGCCCGCGCCGAAGTCCTCGGCAAGCGGGCCCGTTTCGCCCTTCGCGTCAATCCCGACGTCTTCGCCGAAACCCACCCCTACATCTCCACCGGCCTTAGCGAGCATAAGTTCGGTATCGACATCAAAGTCGCCCGTGCCATCTACCGCAAAGCCGCCAAATCCGAAATGGCTCGATCCCGCAGGCGTCTCTGTCCACATCGGCTCGCAGATCCGTAAGGTCGATCCCTTTGCCGCCGCGCTCGCTCGAGTCGCCAGTCTCATCGCCGAACTCCGCAAGGACGGCCACAACATTCGCTACGTCGATGCAGGCGGCGGCCTCGGCATCGACTACGGCACCACGAACTTCCACCCCGACCAGCAGGTCGAAAAATACGCCGCAGCTTTGAATAAAGGTCTCGCCGATGAGAACGCCCATCTTCTCCTCGAACCCGGCCGCTTTATCGTCGCTCAGGCCGGCGCACTTCTCACCCGCGTCCTCGTCGTCAAAAAGAACGGCTCCAAAACCTTCGTCATCACCGACGCCGGAATGAACGACCTGATCCGTCCTGCGCTCTACCACGCCCACCACGAGATCATTCCGGTCAAACAACCAGCAGGGAAGTCAACGATGACCGCCGATATAGTCGGCCCCGTCTGCGAATCCGGCGACTTCTTCGCCCGCGACCGAGTCCTCCCCACCGTCAAGCCCGGCGACCTGGTTGTCCTCCTCGACGCCGGAGCCTACGGCATGACTCTCACCTCCAACTACAACTCCCGCCCCCGCCCCGCTGAAGTCCTCATCGATGGCGCCAAAACCAAACTAATCCGCCGCCGCGAAACCATGCGCGACCTCCTCGCCCCCGAAATCTTGAATTAGGTTTAATCACCCCACCCACAAAAACGTCATCTCGACCGAAGGCGGCGTTTTTGCCGCCGGAGTGGAGAGATCCCTGTATTTCGCTTTTGCAGTTGTCTGTTCTTCTTCAAGGTGTCTCCGCAATTCCCGTAAGCCGTTTATCTGCAGTGTGTTATCCCTCAACCCCCACTTAATCGACCGACACATACAGGCAAAACTAGTCCTTTACTATCAATACTTTGCATCAAAACAAACGCCTAAAGCCATGAAGTACGAACCTAAACCATTTACATTGAATACTTTGCGCAACTTTGATAGGGGTGGGGCCTACTCCGAACTTCCTCCCATCAACGTGCTAAAATCGCAAGGTCGTATCGTGCATAAATCATTATTGAGGTAGTTCATGTCCGGCCATTCAAAATGGGCCACAATCAAGCATAAGAAGGGCGCGCTTGACGCCAAACGTGGCAAGATCTTCACCCGTCTCATCAAGGAAATCACCATCGCCGCCAAGACCGGCGGAGGAGGAGACCCAGACGGCAATCCCCGCCTTCGCACAGCCATCGCTGCGGCCAAGGCCGAGAACATGCCCGCCGACAACATCAAGCGAGCCATCCAGCGCGGTACAGGCGAGCTCGAAGGCGTCTCCTACGAGGAGATCACCTATGAGGGATACGGCCCCGGCGGCGTAGCCGTAATCGTAGACGTCCTCACCGACAACAAGAATCGAGCCGTCAGCGAGATTCGCCACGCCTTCAGCAAAAATGGCGGCAACCTCGGCGAATCGAACTCCGTCTCCTGGATGTTCACCAAAAAAGGTGTCATCACCATCGCCAAATCCGCCGCGAGCGAGGACAAGTTGACCGAAATCGTCCTCGATGCAGGCGCAGAGGATCTAAGTGACGAGGGTGAAAACTGGGAGGTCCTCACCGACCCCAAGGACTTCGAAGCCGTCACCGAGGCCCTGAAGACGGCAAAGATCACGCCAGAGCACGCCGAGGTCACAAAGATCGCCTCCACCTACACCAAGCTCGAAGGCTCCCAAGCCAATGCCATGATACGGCTCCTCGAAACCATCGAAGACCTGGACGATACGCAAAACGTATACTCCAACTTCGACTTCGACGAAGCAGCGGTGGCAGCCGGAAACTAGACTCGATATTGAGTCATCTAACTGGGGCCGCCGTTCATCGGCGGCCTTTTTTCTATCGCTATCCCCGCGCTGGAGTTACTGAGTGATCGAGAACATGAAACGCACTGCAAAGGCATCACTTTGCACAATCCTCTTTGTGTTGTCAGTCCGACTAGTCTCGGCGCAGGCCAGCCCCGCCGCCGCGCCGCTCACACCCTTCCAATCCAACTCCTCGCACCTTCCGCTCAATATCGGCGTTCTCGCGCAGGGCGGCTTTGGGCTCACTGAAAACCGCGGCGACTTCAAGTTCTTCATGTTAGGTGCCCGGGCCGGCAAGGTCCTCACCAGCAATATGGGTCCCGGCCTGCTGCATGGCAACTTCGAGTACGGCGTCGAGGTCTTTCCCTTCTGGCAGTCCTACACCCCGGAGTTCCAGCGAGCCCTGTGCACGGCTCCTGAAGTCTGCACACCGTCTTATACCGTCGGCGGAACCTTCACCGGTGTCTCCATTACACCGATCATCCTTCGCTGGAACTTCGTAGGGTCACACAGGATTACGCCGTGGTTTCAGGGGGCCGGTGGGCTGGTGTGGACGAACCACAAGTATCCAGCCTACGGGGGGCCACCCTACAACGACATCAACGATGGTCCTAACGCGGACGCGAGTGTGTGGAACTTCACACCCCAGGCTGGTATCGGCGCGCATTACTTCATCACCCCACGCCGCTCCATTGATCTGGGGATGAATGCTGTGCACATCTCCAGCGCTTCGCTAGGCGACAGGAATCCCGGTGTCAACGCGAGCCTTCAATTCTCTCTCGGTTACTCCTGGTGGAAGTAACTTTTGACGATCTGTTCCCTATAGACTGGTCTGTTGTCCTATGAACCCTGAAGCCATCATCGAGTGCGTCCCAAACTTCTCCGAAGGAGCTGACGCCAGCAAGGTCAGCAAGATCGTCGCGGCCATGCAGGTCGAAGGAGTGCGTCTGCTCGATTGGTCGCTCGACGCCGCACACAACCGATCTGTCGTTACCATTGCCGGTGGCCCTGAAGCCGTCGTGGAGTCGGTTGTGCGCGCCGCTGGTAAGGCAGCTGAGCTGATTAATCTAACGCAGCAAAGCGGTGTTCATCCCCGTATCGGTGCCGCAGACGTTATTCCTTTCATTCCTGTTAGCGGAGCTACACTAGCTGACTGTGCTTTGTTGGCCCGCAATGCCGGGCTCCTCATCTGGCGGCGATACGGCATTCCGGTCTACTTCTACGGTGCCGCAGCTGCGCGGCCGGATCGCGTGCAGCTTGAGGATGTCCGCAAGGGCCAGTTTGAAGGTCTCCGTACTGCATCACATCGTGATGCTTCTCGTCGTCCCGACATTGGCGGCCCCGAACTGCACGAGACTGCCGGAGCCAGCGCCGTCGGCGCGCGCAATTTTCTTATTGCCTACAACGTTCACCTCAACCAGCCGGACATTACTGCCGCGCGAGCGATTGCCCGGGATATCCGCGGGGCTAATGGCGGGCTCCACGGTGTCAAGGCTTTAGGTGTCCTCGTTAATGGTCGCGCTCAGGTCACTATGAACATTACTGACCATCGGACAACTCCAATGAGCAAGGTTTACGACCGGCTTCTTGATCTCGCGAGGCGACATGGCGCTTCCATTGAGGATGCGGAGCTTATTGGGTTGATTCCAGAGGACTCATATGAGCCCGATGCTGAGTGGATTGCTCGAATTCCGAACTTCGATCCGGCACTGAAGGTTCTTCAGCGGCGTCTGGAGCATCCGCTTTCCTGGAGCACAAGCTGAGCTAAAACCAACTTTCCCGGCTTGTATACGTCCAAAGTGGCAGGCGTCTGTACTTGCCTAATGGCCATCATTCACGAAGAATAGAAGAATTGAGCCGTAAATCCTGCGGCCAAGGAGTCATTCATTGCGCATTCTCGCTAAGTCGTTCCTCCCCATTGCAGTTATCGGACTCTCAGCCACGCTTTGTCAGGCAGCGCAGCTCTCAAGCGATGCCAAGGCAGCCATTCCACATGACATTCAGCAGATCATCGTCGTTGACTATCGCGCGATGCAGAATTCCTCCGCTGCGATGAGCCTGAAGGACCGTGTTTTGCCGCCGGAGCTCAAGCGTCTGGAGACAGCCTTGAAGACGTCGGGACTCAAAGTTGACCAGGACGCCGATGTTCTGACGTTTGCGGCTTTCCGCACCGATGGCGGACAGGGAACAAGAATCGTTGGTATTGCTCAAGGTCAATTTCGTACCCGCGAGATACTAGCGAACTTCACCAAGTCGAAGACCAAGCCGACGATGCTGAGAAACAACAGCATTTATCCGATGGGTTCCAACGGCATGAGCGTCGTTTTCTTGAATCAAACCACCATGGTCTTTGGTGACAAGGATGCGGTGAAGGCCGCACTTGATGCCCGCGATGGTTTGACCTCTAACTTCCTTTCTAACGGCGATATGGTCAACGAGATGATTGCTGTTGATACAAAGGCCGTCTGGAGCCTACTTGACGCCAAGGGAACGCAGACGATGATGAAGAGCGTCCTCGGCGACGCGGCCCAGCTTGGCCGACTACGACACGGTTCGTGAACGGATGAAGAGCTCGCGGTACACGATGGACTTCCAGAACGGCGTAAAGTTCGACATGGCTGTCGTGACGTCGGACACCATCACCGCGGCGACGGCTGCCACCCTGATGAAGGGTGTGTCACTGATGAAGAAAGCTTCGGGCACACCGCTTGAGAAGTCGGCGTTGGATGATACGACCATCGACTCAAACTCCGGAACGCTGACTGTTTCTTATTCCTCCACTGATAGTCAGTTCGCCAATCTGCTTACATCACCGCTCTTCCAATCTGTAGTTCGATAACCAGACCGGATATGGGGTGGAATGAAGGAGCCAGGCTTGAGCCTGGCTCCTTTTTATTTAATATAGCCAGTCACCCCCCCCCCGGGGGGGGGGTGACTGCATAATCCTTTTAGATTCAATGTTTTACATGGTTTTGTTCGCGTAAAATCGTCATTCTAAATGGGTTGGAGCTAAAATCGTCTTTCTAAAGGGTTTATGGATACAAATAGAAAAAGCCCCGGATTTTTCCGGGACTTTTCTAATCTCTAAATCAATTATAGCGCGTTGAGAATAACTCCCGAACAATTCGGATGTTATTGATAAATATTGAGTTAGAGGCTATTGAGACTTGACATGTTGTTTTTGGGGAGTTTTTTGAGATTAAATTTCTAAGTCATTGATTTTGTTAGGAGAAGGAGAGGGATTTATTCAGCAACACATCTCTCTTTGGGTTTACCTAGAAGGCTAGCGACACTCCGAAGACATTTCCTTGAAACGCGTAACAGCGGCTGTAGGTAACGCCGTGGTGCGAGACAAGATCCGGGAAGGGATCTCGCGTGATGGCGGGCACGGAGATAAGGCTGACTGGTGAGCTGGGGTCGAGCTTGCTCTTCCAGCCGCCGGCGATCATGTTGCATAGTTCTCCGACGGCATCGTCCACCATTGGGTCAGACGGCTCGGAGATGGTTCCAAGTAACGCCTCGGCCGCGATCTGTGCCACGGTCTGACTTGCATAGACGAGGCACTCTCCGGTGATGGCGCCTGAGAAGCGAATGCGCGCCGTGATTCGCTCGTCGATATCGACTTCGGTATCGAGCGGCGCGCAGTTTCGGTCGAGCATCATTTCGAAGACCTCGGAGACGGCCGAGTCGAGACGCGCCATCAGGTCTTCTTGTACGTTGTCGGTTTCAGTCGCAACCATTCTCCCTCGCAAGCCTCATCGGTATTCCCGGGCCATCACGCCGCATTGAGCAGTGGAAGTACGCGAGCTTTCACCTGGTCTGCCGTGAATGGTTTGCAGATGTATCCCTGTGCGCCTGCGGCGATGGCGCGGAGAACGAAGGGTTCGCTTCCTTCGGTTGTAATCATCACGACGGGCACACCCGGTGCGAGATTTTCGTCTCGACGGGTCTCAAGAAACTGCAGGCCGTCCATGACGGGCATGTTGATGTCGCTCATGATCAAAGCAATGGGAGAGGCGACTCCCTTGTCGGCGCGAAGTGCCTGAAGAGCCTCTTCACCGTTGGAAGCCTGCAATACTTCGAGCAGTTCAAGACCTGCCTGTCGCAGTGCTCTCTCGATAACCTTCCTCATTACTGCCGAATCGTCAATAATTAGTGCTCGCAACCCGCCCTCCGGTCCTTCATGATCTAGACCGTCTATCGGCTTTTTTGCTGGAAGCTTGAGAGTGATTGAGCCTTATATGGGTGCTGAAAAAAATGGCGGCATTTGGAAAAAGGCGCAGGGCTAAAGCCCTGCGCTCCCACCGAAAGACAAAAGCAGTTTTCTAGGTTCCTTAAAGTCCTGCGCTCCACCCAAAGATATAGGCAAAGACTTTCTTCAGGCCGTCTTTAGCATCTTCTAACAAAACCTTACGCAAGTTTGGCCATCGACCTGCATAAGCCTGTGGCATGGATAGCGGTCTCTATGCTGCATACACGGGTTTGATGTCGCGGACACAGGCGCTGGATACAGCGGCGAACAATCTGGCGAACGCGGGTACCAATGGATTTCGTGCTCAGCGCGATTACTTTCGAGGAGTCTTTGCGGGTGGACTGGATCGGGAGAATCCTGCTGACTCTCAGGTTGGTGAGTCTGTGAACGGATTTGGAGTGCTGGGCGGGAACCGGCTGGATATGGGGCAGGGACAGCTAGCGACGACAGGAAATCCGTTGGACCTCGCACTACAAGGTCAGGGGTTCTTTGCACTGCAGACTCAGAACGGAATCAGCTACACGAGAGATGGAGCATTTTCCCGCTCATCGACTGGTGTGTTGCAGAGCAGCAGGGGCGAGCCGGTGCTCGATGTTAATCAGAAGCCCATCACAATTCCTACCGGCACGATCCATGTGACTGCGGATGGAAGTATCTCAGTCTCAACACCGGATGGAAGCGTGATCGTTGGGCAGGTTGGGGTCTTCGACTTTGCAGATAAGTCGAACTTGATTGCGGATGGGGCAAATCGATTCTCTGCCGGTGGTGCGAAGCCGGTTGCGGCGAGTGCTTTGGTTCAGCAAGGCGCAATTGAAGGAGCCAACGAAGATGCCATACACGGAACAATGCAATTGGTGCTGGTGCAGCGGCAGGCCGAGATGATGCAGAAGGCGCTGAGCGTCTTCAATAACGAGTTTGACAAGACTGCAGCGGAAGATCTTCCGCGGGTTTGAATCGTGGCTGAATTGATGTCGGAAACTTTGTGAAAAGGATGGAATTGAGATGATTCGAGCACTTTATACGGCGGCGAGCGGAATGAGCGCGCAGCAGGCGAACCTGGATACCGTGGCCAACAATCTGGCGAACTCCGGCACGGCAGGATTTCGGCGTCGTCGGTTGCAGTTTGAAGACATGATCTACCAGAACATGATTACGCCTGGGTCGGCGCAGAGCCAGCAGACGGTTTCGGCTGGATTGCAGATCGGGCTTGGGACACGGTCGGCGGCGTCGGAGATGATCATGACGCAGGGCGACTTCAACGAGACGGATAACCCACTGGATATTGCGATCCAGGGAGCGGGATTCTTTCAGATCTCGCGGCCCGACGGAACGATTGCTTACACGCGCGCGGGAAGCTTCCATAGGAACAATCAAGGAACGATGGTGACGTCTGATGGCGATACTGTGCTGCCGGCGATTACGATTCCTTCGAATGCAACGGCCATCACGATTTCTCAGTATGGAGTTGTGTCGGCGACGATACCGGGACAGACTGCAGCTGCGCAGTTGGGCACGATTCAGTTGGCGACGTTTGCCAATCCTGGTGGGTTGAATTCGATTGGTGGGAATCTCTTTACGCAGACGGAGTCGTCGGGGAATGCGATTACGGACGCTCCAGGCGGAAGCACAGGCATGGGAACGCTGCAGGAGGGTTATCTGGAGAACTCAAATGTGGATGTGGTCTCGGAGTTCGTGCAGATGATTCTGGCCCAGCGTGCGTATGAGAGTAACTCCAAGGTTGTGCATGTGGCCGACGATATGTACTCGCAGATCAACAACATGATTCGCTAGGAGCGGCTATGAGCGGAATTTCTTTTGTCCGGCTGCTTTCGCTGCTGGGTGCGCTGATTGTGCTCGGTGGAGTTGCGATGGCTTCTACATATTTGAATACGCCTTGCGTCAGCCTGGCGGAGATAGCTGCAGAGTCCTTGCGTTCGAGCGATTTGTCATCGTTGGCGGCAAGAGGTGGGAGCTATCGGGTGAGTGAGGTTATGCGGGATCCGGTGCTGGGACAGAGATGGGCGATGGTTGCCAGTTGCGAGCATCCGGAACAACCGGCGTTTGCTGTTCCGACAAAAGAAGCGATTGGAGAGAGACAGTCAGGCCGGAGGAAAGATGATAGTGCGCCGATGGTGCGCGCCGGTGAGGTCGTTCGCTTGTGGTGGCAGGAGGACAACCTTCGGATTGAGATAACTGCGATGTCGGAGGAGAACGGTGGTTTGGGCAAGGTGATACGAGTGCGCCTGGTAGGAGGCGAGTCGGCGGAGCGGGAGTTCGTCGGCATCGTTCGTGGCGTTGCTGATGTGGAGATGCGGCGATGAAAAATATGGAGAAGAACAATTGGTTTAGGGAAGATCAGCCGCGCTCTATCGGTGCGGAGTGCGGCGAGCTGCGCTTTGCTCTTCGCATTGCCGCGGGTCTTCTTCTGCTGCTTGCTGTGTCTTCGTTGAGGGCACAGCAGTCGAGCCGAGATCGTAAGGCTGCGGCTGGGCCGAAGGTTGGTATAGCCTCCGCGTCTCTGACTGCGTATCTGGCAAGAGTTCGAGCGGATGGTTCCAATGTGCAGGCTACGCCTGGATCGATCTGGCAGGATAACGGCCGACTGGCCAGGATGACTACAGACCCGCGGGCTATGCGGCCTCATGATTTGATTTCAGTGGTGGTGTCGGAAAATCTTGCGGCCTCTACGGATGGGTCAGTGAAGAATTCGCGGGCGTCGAGTGCGAGCTCACAGATATCGAGCCTCATTGGTGAGCTGCATGCGGGAAATGCGCTGCAGAACCTGATCAATCAGAACTCGTCGGCTGGCTTGAATGCTCAGGGGACCAGTGCTACGAATTCAAGTCTTAGCACGATTTTCGGTGGGCAAGTGGTTGATGTTCTTTCGAATGGGACGTTGGTGATCGAGGCGGCGCGAGAGGTCGAGTTCAGCCAGCAGACGCAGACGATTGTGCTGCGAGGGCTGGTGCGTCCTGAGGATATTTCACAGCAGAATCAAGTGCTTTCGACTGCTATATCCAGCCTGGAGCTGGAGGTTCGAGGGAAGGGAATCGTCTCCGATTACACCCGGCGGCCGAATGCGTTGGTCAGATTGCTGCAGCAGATTTTGATTTTCTAGTGGGGGCGAGGATGCAAGGGAACAGATTTATTTATTTCGGATGTGTGATGGCTGGGGTTCTCGCTTGCTGTGCGGCGGCTTCCGGGTCTGACGTTGCAGCATCGTCTGGGCATCAGGCTCGGATTAAAGATATCGCTTCGATCGAGGGGATTCGTGACAACCAGCTTGTTGGCTATGGCATCGTGGTGGGATTGCAGGGTACGGGCGATAGTCAGCAGACGACCTTTCCGATACAGACGTTGGCGGCCACTTTGTTGCGCATGGGAGTCAGTGTGCCTGCGGCTTCGATTCGGGTGCAGAATCTGGCGGCGGTGTTCGTATCTGCGACGCTGCCTCCGTTTGCTCGCCCAGGTACGAAGCTGGATGTGACGGCTTCGTCGGCTGGCGATGCGAGGAGTCTTGAGGGTGGTTTGTTGTTGATGACGCCGCTGTACGGAGCGGACGGGAAGATTTATGCGCAGGCGCAGGGGCCGCTGGTTGTTGGCGGCTACTCCGTGAATGTGAATGGGAATGTAAAGCAGCTGAATCATCCCAATACCGCCCGGATTCCTTTCGGCGCTATGGTGGAGCGCGGGGTTCCGTTGGATCTGGAGGGCCGGCATCAGTTTTCGCTGCTGCTGAATGATGCTGATTTTCGCAGTGCAGAGGCGATGGCGATGGCGATTAACCGCGATCTTGGTCGCAATGCTGCTCATGCGCTTGATAGCAGGCGAGTCGATTTGATGGTTGCGAATGGGGAAGAGATTCCTTCGCTCCTTGCGCGGGTGGAGTCGATTGAGGTGTCCTTGTACCCTCGGGCGAAGGTGATCGTGAATGAACGCACGGGCACGGTTGTGATTGGGGGAACTGTAGTGTTGCAACCTGTGTCGATCTTGCATGGCGGGTTGGCCGTCAATGTTGTTAGTGATTTTCTGGTTTCACAGCCGAATGGTTTTTCGTCCGGAACGACACAGGTGACACAGCAGACAAGGGTGAGATGCGCTGGATAAGCCGGTGAATCGGATTGAGCTAAAGCAGGGGGCTACGGTCGATGATCTGGTTCGGAGCCTGCAGACGATAGGGGCTTCTGCCCGGGATGTTATTTCAATTCTCCAGGCGATGAAGTCGGCGGGTGCTTTGGAGGCGGAGATTGAGGTGCTATGAGGATTGAGGGAGATGTGGCGAGCCAGGCCACGGCCGGGATGGGTAAACAGCAGAACGCCAAGCTGGTGGATGCCGCACAGCAGTTTGAAGCGATGCTGATGCAGGAGATGCTGAAGCCGATGCGCAAAGGCGAAGATAGCTGGGGCGGCGAGAAGGATGACGATAGCGCCTCGGATACGATCAGCAGCTTTGGGACGGAGGCTGTGGCCAAGGCTATATCGAAGAGCGGTGGCCTAGGGATCGCGAAGCAGGTAATTCGGCAGGTGACGCAAGAACATGAGAGAAATTCAAAAAAATAAGCCCAAAGGTACTAAAGGTTGCCGTCATAGCGCCGATACATACAAGTAGATGGAGGAGCAACATGAGTTACACGAATGGAATTGGAAATCTGCAGCAGGCCTTAGCTTCGCTTGCCTCAACGTCAGCGAAACCGGCCACGGATGTGGCTAGCGGTACGGATCGCGGAGCGTCGGTGCTGGTTCGGTGCAGGAGGATCAGGCGAGTTTGAGCTTCACCGGTGGCGCGATGTCTCAGGCGCTGGAAATCTCTGATGTGCGATCCGCCAAGGTTGCGGCCTTGCAGCAGGCGATTGCATCGGGCAGTTATAAAGTGTCTTCGAGCGATGTTGCTGAGAAGATGATCGATTCGCTTCTGGAGTAGAGATTCAGGCGCTTCATGCTGTTACTTTGCGAAGCAACTGGAAAGTGCTAATACGTCTGGCCGTCGATACGGCAGAAGCATAGGGAGCCCATGGGTACACTGACGTCTTTGATAGATATGTCGCGTGAAGCGATTATGGCGGATCAAACCGCGCTGAATGTAACGGCGAACAATGTATCTAACCAGAACACGCCGGGCTATACGCGTGAGGTTGTGAACTGGCAGCCAGTTGATGCGGTCACGATCAACGGGTCGACGTATTATGTGGCGGATAACAACGGACCGAGCGCGATCTCGCAGCGAGACCGAGTTCTGGAGCAGCGTGTGCAGCAGCAGACTCAGGTGCAGTCTCAAAGCAGTGCGCTTGAGTCGGCGATGCAGGAGATACAAAACGTCTTCGGCTTGAGCTCGACCTCGGAATCTGCCAGTTCGACGGCTATTGGTTCTGCGATGGACTCTTACTTCGGTGCGCTTTCGCAGTTGTCTGCTAATCCGTCGGATGCATCGATCCGGCAGAGCGTGCTGAATGCAGCAAATACTCTGGCTTCTACCTTCAACTCTTCATCGCAGCAGTTGGCGCAGATATCTTCCAGCCTCGATCAGCAGGTGGTGACCGTGGTTGGCCAGGTGAATACGCTGACGGCGACGATTGCTTCGCTGAATCAGCAGATCGCGAGCATCAGTCCTGATCAGGATGCCGGTACGCTGGAGGATCAGAGACAGCTGGCTATCTCGCAGCTCTCTCAATATGTTGGGCTGGATCAAATAACGACGGAGCAGAACGGGATTACGCTTACGACGAGCAACGGAGCCTTGCTGGTGAGCGGTGACCAGTCGTATGCGATGAGCACGGCGCAGATTTCGGGAACGACACATATCCTTGCAGGAATTGCAGGCCAGGATGTGACGTCAGGGTTGACTGGCGGAACATTGGGCGGCGTGCTGCAGGCAAGGGATCAAGAGCTTCCAGTTGTTGTTACGGCGCTTGATAATCTCGCTTACGGAATTGGAAATCAGACCAACCTGCAGAACGAGCAGGGGCTTGATGGGAATGGAAATGCTGGGCAGGCTCTCTTCAGCTTCGCTTCGGGTGCAACTGGTGCCGCCGCCTCGATTCAGGTGGCGACGACTGACCCGAATGCGTTTGCCGCGGCTGCGGTTGGAGAGGGCTCTACAGGTAATAGCAACGCCGTGGCTCTGGCTGATCTTTCGACGGCGAACGTTGCTGGTGGACAGACGGCGTCGGATTACTATGCTGCATTGCTGGGGCAGATAGGAACGGCGACCTCAAGCGCATCGACTGACAATACCGCACAACAGGCGACGCTGACGCAGCTTACGACTCAGCGCGATTCGCTCTCTGGAGTTTCTCTGGATGAGGAGGCGGCGAATCTGACGCAATATCAACGTTCGTATCAGGCAGCGGCCAAGCTGATGACGATCGCCGATACGCATCATGGCCGCCGCTATCAATCTGGGTGATGACGTTGCAGTTTCATAAGACTTAATTGCTCCAATACCGAGAAGAGGAGTAGTGCATGAGGGCAGATCCAAATTACATTTCGAACCTTGCCTTGTCGATCGATCAGTCGAGCAGTGCGGCTGATGCTCTGACGACGGAACTCTCGAGCGGGTTGCGAGTTGCTTCGCTGCAGGATGATCCTGTCGCGGCGGCTCAAAGCTCCCTGATAGGGAGCGCCATCGCGAAGGATGACACTTTTGTTCAGACGGCTTCGAGTGAGGCGTCGATGCTGCAGGTGGCCGATACGACGTTGGGTGAAGTGGTAACGCAATTGACCTCGGCCGTTTCACTGGCTGTGCAAGGCAACGATGGAACGCTGAACTCTGCCAATCTGACTGCTATTGTGCAGCAATTGAGCGGCATTCGCGATCAGGTGTTGTCTTTGGCAAATACCAGCTATCTCGGTTCATCTTTGTTTGCGGGGAGCCAGGGTTCGGTGAAGCCTTTTGTGCTCGATACTTCGACGACACCGGCCACAGTGAATTATGTCGGCGACACGAATGTTCAGTACCTTGAGACTCCGGCCGGACAGAAGATCCAGGTGAATCTGCCGGGGTCGTCTGTGTTTGGCACGTCGTCTTCTGGTGTGTTCGGCGCTTTGAATCAGCTGATCGCAGATTTATCGAGTGGGGCCTCGTAGCGCGACGGTCACGGCCGATACTTCTGCGCTGACTACATCGCTGGGGCAGGTTTCACAACAGCGCAGCATTCTGGATAGCTCTCTGAGCAGAGTGCAGTCCACCAGCACTTATGCTCAGACGGATGAGAGTCAGTTGAAGGTACAGCAGGGCACACTCGTTGCGGCAGATACGGCTTCGGTGGCTACTCAATTGAGCTCGCAAGAGACCCAGTATCAGGCTCTGCTCAATGTGATGAGTGCATTGGAAAAGACGGACCTATTCGATTATTTGAATTAGATTGACTAGTTCCCTCCGTCATATTTTGGATAAAGTATTCAATCTAAAGAGGATGGATTCCTACTTTTTCACTTAGGTTGGTTGTGCTGTGATCCATATTGCGTACGATACTTTCTCCTTCTGAGCTTTTTGGGAATGCTTGAAATGTAGAACGACAAAGCCTGGCTGTGCGCCAGGCTTTTTGTTCTTCTATGTTTAAGGATTGATCATAACTGTTTTGCAATTACTATCTTGTTTTGTTGAGACTGAGGGGTTATCGGGCTTGACAAGCAGTTTTACTTGTAGAAATGGCAGAAATATATCGTAAGTGTCAGAAAAAGAATTGCTTGTGTTACTCAGTTCTGAAGGGCGTCAGTTTTTAGAAGCGACTGAGGTCACTTATACTTGCGAAAGCGGTAGGGGGATCTGTGACAGAGGGAATCAGGTTTTTATGGAACGCTACGCGAGGGAACCGATTGCGGCCCTGGCGTAGTCCGTATCTGCGATGGCGGCTTGAAACCTATACAGGGAAGAAGGCGGACACGATAACGGCTGCAGACTTCTGGGTTCTGTTCTGGACAGAGAAGAGACAGCTGTTTAGGTTTCTGAGATGGACGGGTGAGATAAGAGATTATGCTACGAGTGACCGGAGCGCTGATTAGCGATCTACCTGTTCACGTTGAGCGATACAGCTAATGGTTCAATTCCAGATCCTAAATGGAGACGATCGATGAGCGAGTGGACGAAGGTGAAGGCCGAGGACGGCCATGAGTTGAGTGCCTATGTTGCGTCTCCGAAAGGTGAGCCGATGGGAGCGCTGGTTTTGATTCAGGAGATATTCGGCGTGAATGCGCATATCCGCGGTGTTGCTGATGGGTTTGCGCGCGATGGTTTTTTGGTGATTGCTCCTGCACTGTTTGACCGGATTGAACGCGGCGTTGAGCTGAAGTATGAGGGAGACGAGGCCAAGCGCGGGTTTGAGCTGATGTATAAGCTCGATTTGGATAAGGCCCTGCTGGATATCGCCGCGGCCTATGCTTTGGCCAAGAAGTCGGATCGGGGGATTGGAGTTGTTGGGTATTGTTTCGGTGGGCTTATGACCTGGTTGACGGCGACGCGGGGCGAGAAGGTGAAGATGCAGCCGTCTTGTTGTGTTGGATATTATCCTGGGGGCATCGGGAAGTTTGCCGCGGAAGAGCCAAGCTGTCCGGTGATGCTGCATATCGGCGCGGAGGATGCGCACATTGGGGCAGACCAGGTTGAAGCTGTGCGAAGGGCGCATCCTGAGGTTGAGATTTATTTGTATGAGGGGGCTGGGCATGGATTCAGCTGTGATGCGCGGATGAGCTTCCATCAGCAGTCGGCAGCCCTGGCGCGGGAGAGAACCCTGGCGTTTCTGAAGACGCATGTTGCTTAGGTTTCAATAGTTTCGGCGGTGCTTGATTGCCGCGTTTGTGAAGCGGTGATATCCTTATGTAGACACTAAGAGTGGACTAGAAGATTAGGAGTAAAGATCAGCTGTGTTAGCACCTGCTAAGAAAACAGATATTATCGCGAAGTTTCGCACGCATGACTCAGATACCGGGAGCCCCGAGGTACAGATCGCAATTCTGAGCGAGCGTATTGGCGAATTGACAGAACACTTCAAGGAACACAAGAAGGATCACGGATCACGCCGCGGGCTTTTGATGCTTGTGAGCAAGCGTCGCCGTCTGCTTGATTACCTGAAGAAGTGTGACGCCGACCGGTACCGCGAGGTTATCGGCAAACTGGGAATCCGCAAGTAACGCGATATCGTCGGAGACACCTTACAAGCTATGGAAGCATGCACGGCCCGCGCTTATTCGGCTGCAAACTTCGTGCAAGGTCAAGCAAGGCCTTGCTGGGGGAGTTGCCGACGATGGTAGACGCGGGACGTGATTGCTTTGATCGCAGCGGTGTATTCCAACCCGCACACGGATCATTACAGCGCAGCTTGCTGAACGCGCAGTAGCGCTTTCAGTGAGTTGCGCTTTTTCGCGCCCGCAAGCCGGATGACGCGAGTACTAAGTTTCAATCGATAGAGAGAGAAGAGAGGCAACATGAAACAGGATGTGACAGTTGAGCTTGCCGGCGGCAAGCAAATTAAGTTTGAGACGGGGCGCATGGCAAAACAGGCCTCAGGTGCTGCGCTAACCTCGAGTGGCGACAATATGATTCTGGCGACTGCTGTAGCTTCGCCGGACCCGAAGGAAGGGATTGATTTCTTCCCGCTTACCGTTGAGTATCGTGAGTTTACTTATGCAGGTGGCCGTATTCCTGGCGGGTTCATCAAACGCGAGGGGCGGCCTAGCGAGAAAGAGATTCTGACGAGCCGTCAGATCGATCGCCCGATTCGTCCGCTGTTTCCGGAGGCATTCCGGAATGAGACGCAGGTTGTTGCGTTTGTGTACTCGGCCGACAAGGAAAATGATCCCGATGTGCTGGGCATCAATGGTGCGAGCTGCGCGCTGGCGTTGAGCGATATTCCGTTTCATGGGCCGGTAGGCGCGGTTCGGATTGGTATTGTGGACGATCAGTTCATCGTGAACCCGACCTATACCGAGCGCGCGAATAGCACGTTGAACATCATGGTCGTCGGTACGAAGGACGGCATTGTGATGATCGAGTCGGGCGCGAAGGAGATTGCTGAGGACCGCGTTGTCGATGCGATTGAGTTTGCACATGAACAGATCAAGAAGATCTGTGCTGCGATTGAAGATCTTGTGAGCCGTGCAGGTAAGACGAAGCGTCTTGTCACGGCGGAGGAGATCGATCAGGAGTACCTGAATAACCTGACCAGCAAGATTGGCGCGCAGTTGAAGGACGCTCTGGATACGCAGAAGCATCCGAAGTTTGATAGCTATGCGTTGGTGAAGGCCATCAAGGATGAGCTGAAGAAGGACCTGCCGGAAGGCGACGCTGCCGCGGCGAAGAAGCTGAGCAAGTACTATGAGCTGCTGCGCGAGAAGATATTCCGTGACCAGGTTTTGAACGAGCGGGTTCGTCCGGACCATCGCGCGTTCGACCAGATTCGTCAAGTTACCGTTGAGGTTGGGGTTCTGCCGCGTGTCCACGGTTCGGCTCTGTTTACACGTGGCGAGACGCAGGCTCTTGTGAGCGCGACGCTCGGAACGACCGATGACGCACAGCGGTTGGAGAGCTATGAGGGCGAGCAGAAGCGTCGCTTTATGCTGCACTATAACTTCCCACCGTTCTCGGTTGGCGAAGTGGGCCGTATGAGCGGCGTTGGTCGTCGAGAGATCGGGCATGGCGCGCTGGCGTACAGGGCGATCGAGGCTGTACTTCCGGGTGAGGATGAATCTCCTTATACCTTGCGTGTGGTTTCGGACATTCTGGAATCGAACGGATCATCTTCGATGGCGACGGTTTGCGGCGCATCGCTTGCGTTGATGCAGGCTGGCATTTCGCTCAAAGGAGCGGTCGCCGGAGTGGCCATGGGTCTTGTGAAAGAAGGCGATAACTACGCCGTTCTGTCCGATATTGCCGGTGCGGAAGATCACTACGGCGATATGGACTTCAAGGTGGCCGGTACGCGCAAGGGCATCACGGCTCTGCAGATGGACATCAAGATTATGGGCATCACGCCGCAGATTATGCGTGAGGCTCTGGAGCAGGCTCGTCGTGGCAGGCTTTCGTTGCTGGACACGATGGATGCAACGATCGCCGGTGCGAGCCAGGAGAAGTCGCAGTTTGCTCCACGTATTCACACTCTGCAGATTCCTACCGATAAGATTCGTGACCTGATCGGACCTGGCGGTAAGGTCATTCGCGGCATCATTGAAGCAACTGGCGTTAAGATCGATGTCGACGATACGGGCCGGGTCAATGTGGCTTCGAGCGATGCCGATGGACTGGCTCGCGCGATCCAGATGATCAGCGATCTGACTGCGGTGCCTGAGGTCGGTAAGACTTATCTGGGCAAGGTGGTTCGTCTTGCTGAGTTTGGCGCGTTTGTGGAGATCTTCCCGGGTACCGATGGTTTGCTTCACGTCTCCGAGATCGCGGAGCATCGCGTGAAGGAAGTGAAGGACGAGCTTCGCGAGGGCGATCAGATTCTGGTGAAGGTGCTCGCAATCGAAGGCAACCGCATCAAGCTTTCTCGGAAAGCTGTTCTGCGCGAGCAGAGGGCGAAGCTTGGTTTGCCTGATCCGGCGCAGATCGGTACCGACGGTCCGACGCCTGAAGCTGCTGCAAGGCCGAGCAGGCCGGCTGATGCCGAAGAGGTGTCGGAAGATGGCGATGACTTTGAGGATGAAGGCGAAGAGTCGACAGATGAGCCGAACTTCAACCGGGCTGATGGTGTGCCTGTTGTGCAGCGTACGGGCGGTGGGCCGGGCAATAATCCTGGTGGTGGACAGCGGCGTCCGGGTGGTAGACGGCGTCGTGGTGGACGCCGGCCTGGTGCTGGTGCTCCGCAGGGCGGCGGCAATCAGTAGCTTATCGTTGTAAAACGATCAAAAGAAGGGTCACGCGAACAGCGTGGCCCTTTTTGTTTGCGCTAAGCTCGACTCGTGAGAGCTATGAAGAGATCTGTGTGGATTATGTTTGCCGTGTACTGTTTACTCGCATCGGCTGCGTGGATCGTTACTCCTTTTGCGGAGGGAGGGCATTTTTTCGAGCGACAGGTTGTTTTGTTTGCCGTTGTCGGAGTTGGTGCGGTTTTGTTTGCGGGCAAAGATTTGTGGTCACCAAGTCGCAGGCTGTCGTGGGCTCGGCTGGCGATTGCCGGAGTAGGCTTCTGGGGTGTGCCGGTTTGCCTGACTCGCTGGGCTGGTAGTGGTGTTCCATCCATTGTTATGTCTGCGACGTTTGCGCTGCTTCCGGTGGTTGTCGTGCTTGTCGTTAGCAGCATTGGAACTGTGCAGGAGGATGGTGAAGGATGGAGATCTCTTGTTCCGGCACTCGCGGCGTTTGGCGGGGTTCTACTTTTGTTGCCGGTCGGCTTGCCTGAGTCTGTCAGGGGGCAGTTGATGCTGGCTGTGGTTTTTATCTCTGTGCTTCTGGTGGCTGTCTCGGGTGTGTGGATGCATCAGTTGATCCAAGGAGGGGCTCTCGGGGAGACGATTGCTATCATATGCCTTGCGAACGCGGTGTTTCTTGTGATCGGCGGTTTTGTTGCCGGAGATTTTGCAGGTGGATGGAACGGTTGGGCTGAAATGTTGTCTTTATCATCTGGCGTCGATCTAATTCAGTTGATCCTTGCTTTCTGGCTTTTGCGGGAGATGCCGCCGGTGCGTTTTGCCACGAGGTATCTTGTGATTCCCCTGCTGACTGTGATTGAAGGTTATGTTGCTCTGCGACCTGAGGTGACGGTTCGAATGGGGGTAGGGGCTGTGCTGGTTGCTGGGGGAGCGGTGTGGATTCTGTTTTCAAAGGCGACGGACGACGAGGTGATTTTGTCCTTGCGTTGATACTTTGCTGCACGCGCCCGGAGGGGTAAACTGCGGTGAATGGCTGCTTCAATGTATATCGTGGTTGAGGGCGAGGACCCTGGGTTCGACATCTTTGTGAATGGGCGGTCGCTGGCGCGGCACGAGGATGCGTTGGAGAAGCTTGCACTGCGGTTGGGCGTTCGACCATTGATTGAGTTCTTTTCGGCGGATGAAAATTCCATGTCGTTGCTGATTGAAGAAGGCGCGGGGAATCAGGAGCTCATGCGACGGCTTCCGCCTCCGCAGTGGTACTCGCCTGCGGATGGATTGAGCACAGTTCAAGCTCTGCTGGATGCCCTGATGGATGAGCCACAGCAATTAGGGACAGAGGGAGAACAGGTGATCTCCGAGCTGATGGAGTATGTGCGGGTTTTGAAGAAGACACGCGACCGGCAGATGCGCTGGCATCTTGCAGTGAGCTGGCGGTAATAAAATTTTAGTGACGGGTTTCAGTACTGGCTGAGGTTGCAGACAGGTCGCCTTCGCCTAGTTTGCGATGGAAAAGATCGAAGACCAGATCGTAGAGCCGGTGTGCGAGTTCGGGGTCGTAGCGGACACCCTCGTCGCGCATGAAAGCGTGGGCGCCGTTGACCTCGTGCCAGCTTAGGCGGGTGTTGAGTTCATTGAGACGGGCGAGAACCTTGAGGCGGCCTTCGAGCGGAATGTGGGGATCCTGGCGGCCCCAGATCATGAGGAGCTCTTCCTTGATGTCGGCTGCTCGCTGGAGGGAGTCGTCGTTCATCCCCTTGCCAAGGCTGCCTTTGTGAATGTCGGTCGCGTAGAAACATGCGGTGGCGATGACGTCAGGATTCATCGCAGCGCGGAAGGCGAGATGGCCGCCAATACAGATGCCCATCGCCCCGATGCGACCTGTGCAGTCGGAGCGCGATTTGAGGTGATCGATTACGGCGCGAGCGTCGTCGTCGTAGCCACTGAGAAGCTTGGTGGTCTTCAATTCATTGCCGCGGTCTGAACCGGCTTGATCATAGGCGAGGATGGTTCCGGCGGGTTCGAACTCGTGATAGATCTCGGGCATGGCAACGATGTAGCCGTGGCCAGCGAGCATGGCTGCGGTGCGGCGGATGGGAGCAGTGATCTGAAAGATTTCGGAGTAGAAGACGATGCCGGGATAGCGTCCGGGCGCTGCTGGGCGAACGATGTGGGTTCGCATTGGGCCGCTGTGAGTGTTCAGGGTTACATATTCGTCGTTGACGATGATCATTCTTTGTCTTCGCTCCGAGTCTTGATCTTATTTTACTGATGGTTTGGCGGTATCTTCACCGGCCAAGGGTAGCAGAGATATCCGTCGATCGCGTGGGCTGAAGGATGTTATGCACTGCAGCGAGAAGGCGGGGAAGGGAGAAGGGCTTCGCGAGAAAACTCCAGCCCTGAGCCTGCATCTGAGCGAGTTGGCCCGATGCGAGAACGATCCCCGAGATGATGAGTACGGGAAGTGAGGGGCGGATCGACTTCAGTTCGTGAGCGAGATCCATTCCGGAGCGATGAGGCATTGAGTAGTCGGTGATGAGGAGGTCAATGCGAGGGGCGCTGCGGAAGATTCGTGCGGCGCGGTTGACGTCTCCTGAGGTGTGGACGTGGTAGCCCTCATGCTCAAGGAAGGTTCGTGTGAGGGAGCGGATGTCCGGGTCGTCGTCGACTACAAGGATGGTGCTTGATTCAAGACTGCGTGGTGCCTGTGATTCAAGATGCATTACTTCTCTTCAACTTTGCGTTTTGAGTTATAGCTACAGGGCATTAGATGCACGCAAGAGCTGTTGATTTGCTTTTGTTCAGGGTCGCTCTTATGGGTCAGATAACCGCTTGCTGTATCAGTGAATTAAGGTTGCTGATGGGAACGAGCAGGTCCTCTGGAATGGAGTGGCGGGCCTTAATGTATTGGGGATCGTTGTAACTTAGCCAGACTTTGCCTGCGGCGTCCTGCCAGGCTAAGGCTTTGAGTGGGAGGTCGATGGCGGATAAGGGCGCGACGAGCATGAGGGGTGTTCCGCCCTTTGGATTGCCGAAGATGAGGAGTTGGGTCGGGGGCATGTGGAGGCCGACTTTCTCTGCTTCGCCGCTGTGATCGATGCGGGTGAAGACCTTTATGTTTTTGGTTTGGAGGAGGGATTCGAGGCGGTCGAGGGTTTCGGGGACGGAGTGGGGGCTGGGTAGGGTGATGATGCCGGTGGCCATGCTTTTTCTCCCAAGGATGCTGGATGTATTTTGGCAATTTTTTTTGCGGTGGTGAAGAGGGATTTTTGCTGGGTTTTTTGGGAAAACGTCTCGTAGTTGTGGTGTTTTGGTGGTCAATTCGCGGTAAAAAGTGTGGCAAAGGTGGTAAGTGGATGTGCACTTTTGGCAACTTTATTTTTCCACAGGTTTCTCGGGGTAATTCTACTGATCGCGATGAGCTTTGGCGATTTCACTGGTGAGGAAGCGCAGGGGGCGGTCGGCGGCTTTGCTGATGCCGATGCGTGGGGTGGTTTGGATTTCGGTGGGACGGTGACCGTCGTCGGCGATCTGGATGGCGGAGGTGGGTGAGGTTACGTCGATGCCGTTGGAGTTTTTGCGGGTGATGTCGAGAGCCTGACAGAGACGGCCAGGGCCTCCGGTGAGGAGTTTGGTTTTGGCGTTGTGGGGAAGGCCGCGGAGATCGGCCATGGTTTCGAGGCCGTCGATTGGATCGAGGGCTCGGATGAGGACTCCGCCTGCTTCGCCGGGAAGATGCGAGGCGACGTTGAGACAGTAGTACATGCCGTAGATGAAGTAGACATATACGTGTCCGGATGGGCCGAAGAGTATTGCGTTGCTGGGAGTGAGACCGCGCGCTGCGTGGGATGCCGGGTCGATGAGGCCGAGGTAGGCTTCGACTTCGGTGATGCGGGCGGTGAGGCGTTTGCCCTGGAGGTCGCGGATGAGGAGCTTGCCGAGGAGGTCTCGCGCTACGATCTCGGGGGAGCGGGAATAGAAGCGTCGTGGGAGGAGCTTAAGGGGGTGGCGGGTTGGTGGGGGTGCGCTCATTTTAGGTGGTGATTTTTTGACGCTTATATCCTATCTCTCCAGCGGGTAGGCCACCCACCGGTGAATCATTCGCCGGATTCAGAAAATGGGTGAATCACTCGCCCGAAGCCAGTCAGTGCTCCGTAGGCGTTTCACGGTGCAATGTGCTTCATGACGATCAAGCATGCTGTGGAGGCAGCGATTTCCGCAGGCGAAGTACTGCTTGCCGCCGCGGTTCCAACCGAGATTTTCCTCGTGATCGCTGGTTCGTAGATGCCAGATGTAGATATGAGTGCGACGATGGTTGCGTGCGAGTTCGCGCGCGTGACGGCGCTCTGCACGATTCGATGGATGACGCATGGATGTCCGGCCTCCGCTCCGGTATGTCACATGAACGTCATCGGGTTCTCCTTTGGGGTTGGTGTAAGTAAACCCATCCGTTGCGATGATACCGCGATGAATAGGGCACCGATAGTCTTGGGTGAGGAAAGAAGGGGACGGATGGGCCGCCCGCCGACGCTCTGCCTATTACAGCGGCAGTATGTTGATGTTTGGTCCCGTCTCGATCAGCCGAGCGTGGGAATCCCGCACGCGCGAAGATACTCGAATGTCCCGTCATAAAAATTGGGGGGGCGGGTGCGGTCGGATATATCGCCTTTCGGAACAAAGAGAATCATCCCCTGGCGAGCTCGCGTCAAGATCACGCGATAGGCATTCTTTAGGTAAAGCCTCCTGGAGTAGTCATTAACGGATTGCCACTCTGTACCTTCGAAACTTTGGAGAATCCAGCTTCCGTCTTTGTAATAGAAGTCCCCATCCCAACATACGCCGACCCAATCTAGTTCAAGGCCTTGCACGGCGAACTCGCTAGCCACTTCCTCGAGGTAGTAAGACGATCGAACGTCTGTTCTGTCGTTTAGAAACCAGTTCACAGCCTCAAGTCTTGCTTTGATGTAGATCCCTTCTGGTCTGAGTCGCTGAGCACCCGAAGACGCAACTAAGCCGAATCGCTCGGTTCCGCGGGCTCGGCTTCGTAGCCACGCCCGCGCAACATTCAGATCTCGCGTTAGGTAGATGGGATAATCCTTCTCTATCCTCTTGTAGGCATTATGTGCGGATTCTGGCTCATTGTCGATCATGTGACCCACCAGTGCTGATAGAGATTCTGCTCTAAAAGATCGCATTGAGACAGCGAGATGAAGGTGGTCGTCAGCGTGAACTCTTGACGATAGCAGAAACCTCTCCACGTCGCTTTGAGAGCCATATTCAGGAAGCGCGATTCGCGGAGAGACATAGACCTGCCAATGGAGAAACCGAGACTCAAGGGCACTAATCCATTCGGATATGCCGGCCTCTCCCGTGTTGATCTCTTGTCCTCCGCCAACAAGACACACGACTGTACACCAATCTGGATGCCGATCCATCACGCTAATAAGGAACTCGGGTTCTGACATATCGAAGTTGACTTGCCCGCGTTTGCGCTGCATAAACTTAGCCGTCTCCTTGCGGGTCCAGGCTCGCTGTGCCTCGTCAAAAACGACAACTTTCTCGGCGGGGATTTCGTCGTTTCCGACGTAATGATCTCGAAAGTGATGGACGTTCTGAATAAATCTGTGCACCGAGCGTTCCACCGACTTTTTAGACACACCCTTACGCTCAGAGGTATCCCGGGTGAGCGCCTCTCGGAGTACATCAACAAGTGGGCCGTTGCCGGACAGAAAGACTGCGTGCTCATCGCGATGTTCGTCTTTGCGCAATGTTGCGATATTAAGCTCAGCTAGAGTCTTGCCAGAGCCTGGTACCCCCGTAACGAAGCAGATGGTCTTAGTGTGGTTCTGACGAGCCCGATCAATAACGAGGCTAACGCTGTCGTTTGTTTCCTGGAGGTTCTTCGCGCCGGCGCCTTTTCGAGAGATATCAGCCCTGTATGAGATCGGTACAGAACTTCTGCTGCCTCAACGATAGTGGGCGTCGGCCTATAGCCTTTAGTCATCCACTCGCCAGTGTCGAAAACCTGAAAATTTTGCTCGCAGCAAATGCCTTCAATCAGTGCTCCCAGATCGGTCCCGTTTGTCCCAATAGGTAACGCTACTAAATCGTCAGCAAACGCGACGTCAGGGATTGGCTGAGGCGCCGCGTTGGTTGAGACAAGAACTGGAACGATCGGAACGGCATGGCTTCCTTCATGAAAATTCTTTAGGTCGAGGGCATAGTCTTCAACTTGATAGAGGGCGCTTGATGTATGTTCGCTTGCCCCAACCTTGAACTCGATCACGAAGAGGATGTTTTCTGTTATCAGTGCGGCGTCTGCGCGCTTGCCCATTCTCGGAATGTAAAGCTCTAGAAAGAGTTGTCCATTCGGGCGGTTGGCGAGAGCCGACTTGAGTATGGAAATCTGTTGGAGCCAAGCCCAGCGCTGTTGTTCCTCCAATGCGTGATGGTGTTCCACCGTTAGAACACCGAGAATGCGATCGTCATCATCAAGGAAGCTAGATACTGCAGCGTTGTAATAGGTTTTGATCGGCATACACATCCCATGCGCCATACTGGCTGTTTAAGTTAACTAAAGAGAAATTCTTTGGTGCGGAGTTCTTTTACTGGGTCGCGGAGCTTGGCGACGGTTTGTCAGGCTACGGATGTGGTTGAAAAGGGTTTGAGCGTATGAGGTGAGTATAGAGCGTCGGGGTCCTTCGGCTTCGCTGCGCTCCGCTCAGGATGACGTGCTGTTGGATGGTCGAGGGAGATAGCTGTAGATGCAAGAGCAAAGACGGGACAAGGTTTTCTTGGTTGAAAGGTTCGGGTGGTTTTGGTGGTGTCGATGCCTTCGGCTTCGCTGCGCTTCGCTCAGGATGACGGGGTGTTGGGTGGGTTGGAGAGAAGAACTACTCAGGCAAGAGCAAAAGCGGAATAACGGCTTTCTTGGGTGAAAGGTTCGAGCGGTTTTGGTGGTGTCGATGCCTTCGGGGTCCTTCGACTTCGCTGCGCTTCGCTCAGGATGACGGGGTGTTGGGTGGGTTGGAGAGAAGAACTACTCAGGCAAGAGCAAAAGCGGACCCACGGGCTTTCTTGGGTGAAAGGTTCGAGCGGTTTTGGTGGTGTCGATGCCTTCGGGGTCCTTCGACTGCGCTGCGCTTCGCTCGGGATGACGGGGGTTTTGGGTGGGTTCGAGAGAAGAACTGTCCAGGCAAGAGCAAAAGCGGAACAACGGCTTTCTTGGTTGAAAGGTTCGAGCGGTTTCGGTGGTTTTGATACCTTCGGGGTCCTTCGACTTCGCTGCGCTTCGCTCAGGATGACGGGAGTGTTGGGTGGAGTGGAAATAGCTAAAACGGCTGTTGGAGTGATGGTTGTTGGGTGGGCGAAGCGTGCGATGTGACGTGAGAGGCACGATCGCTGCCACATTGATTTGGTATTTAGGGGTTCATCTCTTTCGTGGGCGGTGATGAACTTCCAGCCCCATTGTTCGGCCAGGTCTTTGAAGTTGGGGTTTTGGGTGCGGATCAGGTTTAGTTTCTTTTCTCTGCGCCAGCCTTTTAGTTGTTTCTCACGGGCTATGGATTGGCGGATGTCTTCGTGGGCTTCGTAGTAGAGGAGGCGGGTGCAGTTGTGTTCTTTGGAGAAGCCTTCGAAGGTGCTGTTTTTGTGTTGTTGCACGCGGATGTAGATGTCGCTGGTGACACCGATGTAGAGTGTGCCGGTGTGGCTGCCCATGATGTAGGTGTAGCCGGATTTCATGATGATCCTTTGAGCTCTGATGTTGGAAAGGATTGGTGCTGGTGGTGAGTATAGATGCTCGAGCTTCTTCAGCGGAAAGGTTCGAGCGGTATGGGTGGTGTTTGCGGTTCGGGGTCCCTTGACTTCGCTCAGGATGACGGGCTGTTGGTTGGTTTAGATAACTGTAGATGCAAGAGCAATGACGAACAACGGCTTTCTTGGTTGAAAGGTTCGAGCGGTTTGGGTGGTTTCGATACCCTCGGGGTCCTTCGACTGCGCTGCGCTTCGCTCAGGATGACGGGCGTGATGGGGGCATAAACAAAATTGCGATAGCTTGATTGCGAGGTTAGCTGAAAAGGAATTGCGAGGTTAGCTGAAGAGGAATTCTTTGGTGCGGAGTTCTTTTACGGTGTCGCGTAGCTTGGCGGCTTTTTCGAATTCGAATTTTTTGGCGGCTTCGCGCATGTCGGATTCCAGTTTGCCGATGTAGACGTCGAGTTCTTGTTGGGTGGAGAAGTCGGGTATGCCTTCGGCTTCGTCGGTTAGGTCGGCGTAGTCGGCTTTTAGGATTCCGGCGAGGCCCATTTCTAGAGGGCGGTTGATTGATTGTGGCGTGATGCCGTTTTCTTCGTTGTAGGCTTCCTGCTTTTCGCGGCGGCGGTTGGTTTCGTCGATGGCGCGCTGCATGGATTCGGTCATCTTGTCGGCGTAGAGAATGGCTCGGCCTTCGAGATGGCGGGCGGCTCGGCCTATGGTTTGGATGAGGGAGCCCTGGCTGCGGAGGAATCCTTCTTTGTCGGCGTCGAGGATGGCGACGAGAGAGACTTCGGGGAGGTCGAGACCTTCGCGGAGGAGGTTGATGCCGATGAGGACGTCGTACTCGCCTTTGCGGAGGTCGCGGAGGAGCTTGATGCGCTCGAGGGTTTCGATCTCGGAGTGCATGTAGCGGCAGCGGACGCCTACTTCGGTGTAGTAGCTGGCGAGGTCTTCGGACATGCGCTTGGTTAGTGTGGTGACGAGGACGCGCTGGTTTCTTGTGGCGCGGTCGCGGATTTCGGCTAGCAGGTCGTCGATCTGGCCTTTGACGGGGCGGATTTCTACGACTGGGTCGATGAGGCCGGTGGGACGGATGATCTGTTCGACGACGACTCCGGAGGACTTGGTGAGCTCGTAGGGGCCGGGGGTGGCGGAGACGTAGACGATCTGGCCGGTGCGGGACTCGAACTCCTCGAAGCGGAGGGGGCGGTTGTCGAGCGCGGAGGGCAGGCGAAAGCCGTAGTCGATGAGGTTCTGTTTGCGGCTGCGGTCGCCGTGCCACATGCCGTGGAGTTGCGGGACGGTGACGTGGGACTCGTCGATGAAGATGAGGAAGTCGCGGGGGAAGTAGTCGAGGAGGGTGGGTGGCGGCTCGCCGGGGAGTCGGCCGGAGAAGTGGCGGGAGTAGTTCTCGATGCCGTGGCAGTAGCCGACGGACTTGATCATCTCGAGATCGAAGCGGGTGCGCTGGTGGATGCGCTGGGATTCGACGAGGCGGCCTTCCTTTTCGAGCTGGGCCTCCCACTCGAAGAGCTCGGCGAGGATGGAGTCGCTGGCGGTGCGCTTGCGCTCGGGCTGCACGACATAGTGGGACTTGGGGTAGATGGGCAGGCGGGAGTACTTTTGGCGGATGCTGCCGAAGAGTGGGTCGATTTGTGAGAGGGAATCGATCTCGTCGCCGAAGAGCTCGATGCGGTAGGCATTTTCGTCGTAGGTGGGGTAGACCTCGATGATGTCGCCGCGCACGCGGAAGGTTCCGCGGCGGAAGTCTACGTCGTTGCGGTCGTAGAGGATTTCGACGAGGCGGCGGGTGATGTCTTCGCGCTTGATCTTCTGGCCCTTTTCGAGGAGAAGCAGCATGCCGTAGTAGGCTTCGGGCGAGCCGAGGCCGTAGATGCAGGAGACGGAGGAGACGATGATGGCGTCGCGGCGCTCGAAGAGAGAGCGGGTGGCGGAGAGGCGGAGTTTGTCTAATTCTTCATTAATCGTTGCTTCTTTTTCGATGAAGAGATCACCGGCGGGGATGTAGGCCTCGGGTTGGTAGTAGTCGTAGTAGGAGACGAAGTATTCGACGGCGTTGTTGGGGAAGAAGGTCTTGAACTCGTGGTAGAGCTGGGCGGCCAGGGTCTTGTTGTGTGCGAGGATGAGTGCAGGACGGTTGAGCTCTTCGATGATCTTGGCCATCGTGAAGGTCTTGCCGGAGCCGGTGACGCCGAGGAGAACCTGATCTTTTTCGCCGGCGTTGAGGCCGGAGACTAGTTCGGCGATGGCTCGGGGCTGGTCGCCCTGGGGCTTGTAGGTTGTGGAGAGCTGGAAGTCCATCTTTGTAGGATATTGGATGCAGGAGAATTTAAATGAGTGCAGGAACTGAGCTGTGGCTGATTCGGCATGGAGAGACGGAGTGGAGTCTCAGCGGGAAGCACACGAGCCGGACGGATATCTCCCTTACGGAGCATGGGCGGAAACGGGCGGAAGAGCTAAGGGATTATCTGAAGGGGATACAGTTTGGTGCGGTGTTTGTGAGCCCTATGCAGAGGGCTCGGGAGACCTGCGCGATTGCGGGTTTTGGTGAGCAGGCGATGATTGAAGATGGGCTGAAGGAGTGGGATTACGGCGTATATGAAGGGAAGACAACGGCCGAGATTCGCAAGGAGGTTCCGGATTGGTCTGTGTGGAAGAATGAGATTTTTGGTGGTGAGACCGCGGAGCATGTGGGGGAGCGGGCGGATGGAGTGATTGCACGGGCGCTTGCGGCGACGCATGCAGGAGGCAAGGTGGCGCTGTTTGCTCATGCGCATATTTTGAGGATTTTGGCGGCGCGGTGGATTGGGCTGGAGGCTCGTGGAGGGAGCTTGTTTGCGCTGGGGACGGGAAGCGTTAGTGTGCTGGGGTGGGAGCGGGAGACTCGGGTGATTGAGGCTTGGAATCGAGGATTTGAGGAGTAGGCCCCCTCTCCGCGTTAAGTGTGTAAAGTATTCTATTTACATTGGTTAGGTTCGTACTTTGGTGAGCTACCTTGGAGACAGATGGCCTTTGGAGGGTGTTCGTAAGGGTGGTTTTTGTCAAGTGAACCCAGCTTTTTTGTGCAGCTACGAGCAAAATGCGGGGGTTCTTCGCTTCGCTCAGAATGACAACCGTGAGACCAATTGCAGGTTAGTTTGCAGGTTAGTTTCGCGAAATGCATCAGTGGGGTTGGATGTGTTCGGGGCGGACTCCCATGCCTATGAAGCGGGCTAAGAGCCGGCGGAAGAGTGGGTGTGGGGAGAGGAGTCGAAGGATGAGGGGTGGTTTGACGGGGGCGGGATTACCCAGGACCTTGGAGAGAAAACCGTGAACCATGACCTGGAAGAATTGGGTGATGCGGGTGGGAAGTTCGCGGCGATGCTGGACGTGTCCCAAGGTGAGTTGAGTAACGATGCCGGATGGGAAGGACGGGTGAGATGATGCGGGCGGCGGCAACAGCATCCTGAATGGCAAGATTGATGCCGATGCCGCCGACGGGAGACATGGCGTGGGCGGCATCGCCGATGCAGAGAAGACCGGGGCGGTGCCATTGAGTGAGGTGGTTGATCTGTACGGAGAGGAGTTTGACCTGATCCCAGTCGGTGAGTTCGTCTACGCGGGCTTTACCGTCGGTGTCGCTTGCGCCGAGGAAGGGAACGAGGCGTGCGATGGAGGCTCGAAATGCGGGTAGGCCTGCGGGCTGGATTGAGGTAGCGAGGCTGTCCTTGGCGATAAGGAAAGCACACTGAAAGTAGTCGCCTCGAGGGATCAGAACGGCGAAGCTGCCGTAGTTGGCGTTGCCGAGGACGTTGGAGGGGTCGGTCTCGCGGCGGCTCAGGCGAAACCAGAGAACGTCGATAGGAACTCCGGTCTCGTGGAGAGGTAGGCCGGCAGCTGCTCGGGAGGTGGATTGGCGGCCGTCGCAGCCTACGACGAGAGTGGCGTGGATTTCGGTGGGGCCGGATGGGGTGTTGGCTCGGACTCCGATGACGCGTTGGTGCTCATCTTCGATGAGGCTGGTGACCTCGTGTTCCATGAGCAGATGAAAGGTGGGGAACTTTGCTGCCTGGACGGCGAGGAAGTTGAGGAAGTCCCACTGGGGCATGAGGGCGACAAATTTTGAGTGAGTGGGGAGATGTGTGAGGTCGGCTATGGGAAAGTATTCGCCGCCGATGGCGAGGGTGAACGCAGAGATTTGCTGATGGGGAAGGGCGAGGAAGGCGTCGAGGATGCCTAGTTCGTACATGAGTTCGAGGGTGGAGGGATGAATGGTGTCGCCGCGGAAGTCGCGGAAGAAGTCCTTGTGTTTCTCGAGTACGGTGACGTGGTGGCCGTCGCGGGCGAGGAGGTAGCCGAGCATCATGCCAGCGGGGCCTCCACCTACGATGCAGCAGCTGGTTTTGGAGAGCGGCGGTTTGGAGTTCGGCATAGGTGCGATGAGGGTAGCAAGGGCGGGAGGATGCGTCAAAAAAGGTGAAGGATTATGTAGTCAGTTTTTAGATAACAAGTATCTATAGGGCGGATATGTGCCATGAACGCCAGAAGTAAATATCGAGGGAAATAAGAAGGGGCATGCTAGATTCAACGCATTCCTATTTTTCTGCTGGAGAGTGATGATGCGTTTGCTTGCCACCATGTTTGTTGCTGCTTCAATGATGAGTTGCGCTGTACTGCAGGGGCAATCGGCTTCGACTGATGAGGCCAAGGGCAAGGCGTGGTGGGCGCATGTGCAGTATCTGGCAGATGACTCGATGAAGGGTCGGCTTACGGGGAGCGAAGAGTATCTGAAGGCAGCGGCCTATGTGGTGAATCAGTTTAAGGCGGATGGTTTGCAACCGGCTGGTGTGAATGGAAGCTTCTATCAGCCTGTGAAGTTTGATGTCCAGCGGGTGCTGGCGGACAAATCTTCGATGAGCCTGGTGGTGGATGGAAAGACGGAACCGCTGGTGCTGGGCACAGATGCGATTCTTGGATCGCGTTCGGCGCAGCGCACAGTGGCGAATGTGCCGCTGGTGTTTATCGGGTATGGACTGCATCTGCCCGAGGCTAAGTATGACGACTTCAACTCCGCTGAAGTGCCGATGTCGGAGTTGAAGGGGAAGATCGTTGTCTACATCAACGGAGGACCGGCTGATCTGCCCGGGCCACTTAAGTCGTATGCGCGTACTGCGCCGTTTGTGAAGGCGCTGCGGGATGCGGGGGCGGTGGGAGCGATTGCGATACCGACGCCGAAGTCGATGGACTTTGGCTGGCAGCGAGTGGCGAGTGGGGCTTCGCAACCAGGAATGAGATTGGCGATTACACCGGATGCGGCTGAGGTTGCGGCCAAGCATCCGTCGCTCGCGGATAATTACACGCCGATGTTTTCGGCTACGTTCAATCCTGCGGACGCAGAGAAGTTGTTTGCGGGGACGGGGCATACGTTCGCGGAAGTGCTTGCGTTGGCGGATGCTCAGAAGCCGCTGCCGCGGTTTGCTCTGGGTAAGGGAGTTACGGCTACAGTTGTGAAGGAAACTTCACAGGTTGAGTCGCCGAACATCATTGCGAAACTGCCGGGGTCCGATCCGGCGCTGGCTTCGGAGTATGTGTTGGTGTCGGCTCATCTGGATCATCTTGGTGTGGGCGCGCCGATCAAGGGAAAGACGATCTATAACGGCGCTATGGATGATGCTTCGGGTGTGGCCACTGTGCTGGAGGTGGCAAAGCAGTTCAGCCATGCGTCTACTCGGCCGAAGCGGTCGATCCTGTTTGTGATCTTTACTGCCGAGGAGAAGGGATTGTTGGGCTCGCGGTATTATGCGGGGCATCCTACGGTTCCGGGGAAAGATATCAAGGCTGACTTCAATCTGGATATGTTTATGCCAATCTTTCCGCTGAAGAAGCTGCATGTGCAAGGGCTGGAACAATCGACACTGGCTGATGCTGCGGAGAAGGTGGGGGCGGCACATGGAATTGTGATTGCGCCTGATCCGGAGCCAGATAGGAATTCGTTCATTCGAACGGATCAGTACAGCTTTGTGCAGGCTGGAGTTCCGGCATTGGCGTTCAAGTTTGGATGGACGGCGGGATCTCCCGAGTACAAGGCGTGGCGAGGATGGTTGGCGCAGAGATATCACTCGACTGAGGATGATCTTTCACAGCCGGTGGATTTGGTTGCTGCGGCGCAGTTCAATGATTTTCTGGCAGACCTGGCGCGAACGGTGGCGGATGATCCTGCCACGCCACACTATCGGGATACGAGTTTCTTCAAGAGGTTTGAGACAGGGCAGTAGAGGGGATGATTCCAAGGATAGTGAGCCAGTCTGCGGGAGTGTGAGCTGTGTAATCAGGGGGCGCAGCGGCGAGGGTATGGGGTGACAGACCGAAGGTGCAGCCGATAGAACTTGCGCCGCAGTTGCGGGCGGTGAGGATGTCGATGTCGGAGTCACCCACCATGAGGGTTTGAGCGGGCGTAATCGGCTCGTCTGCGATAGCGCTGGCCTCGGCGATGAGAGTGATGAGTCCGTGGGGATCGGGCTTCTTGGTGTGGAAGCTGTTGCCGCCGTAGTTTTGAAAGAAGAAGCGGTCGAGGCCGAAGTGAGTGCAGATGTCCCGCGATGGGTTGACTGGTTTGTTGGTGAGGACCGCCATCAGAGTGTTGGGATGCGCCGCGCGAATGGCTTCGAGAGATTCGATGACACCGGCGTAGACGTAGGTGTAGTCAAGTTTGTGGATGCGGTAATAGCCGAGGAAGAAGGTCAGGGCGTCGGTCACGTATTCTTCGTCGTGAACGTCTCCTTCGGGATCGCCGAGAGCTCGGCGGACAAGCATGGAGGCTCCGTCTCCGATATAGCTGGCGATGACGGGCTCAGGGAGCTGAGGCTTGTCGAAGTGGGCTAGCATCGCGTTGATGGAGTTGCAGAGATCGATGCGGGAGTCGATGAGAGTGCCGTCGAGATCGAACGCGATGAGACGGGGAGTCGGGTGCAACATGGGAAGAGTTTAACGGAAAAGGGACAGCGGTGGGCTGTCCCTTTTTATCCTCGTTGAGGGATGACTAGCGGATTTGGATATCTCCCGAGCCTGTGTTGGCGCGGATGGTCGCGCCACCGCCGTTGACCGCACCGTTGATGTGATGGCGATTGAGGCTTCCCTGCATCGTGATGGGCTGCTGGACGTTGATGCTGCCGGAGCCGGTATCGGCGTCGAGGTTGAAGCGTGCGCCGCTTCCGACGGCGAGGTGGATGTTGCCGGAGCCCGTGCTGAGCCTCCAATCAGAAGAAGGTTGGCCCTCGACTTCAACGTTGCCGGAACCGGTGCTGGACTTGAGAGCTCCGGAGATACCGCGGAGGGTAATGTTGCCGCTGCCGGTCTCTGCTTTTACATCGCCCGGAGACGTCTGCTGGAACTCAATATCGCCGGAGCCTGTACCCAAGATTGCCGGACCGGGAATACCGTTGGCGCGAACGTTGCCAGAGCCACTGTGGGCCTTGAGGCTGGAGCCTACGTCCTGAATATCGACGTCGCCTGAACCTGAGTTGGCAGAGACAGTAGAGCTTTTGGGGAGGGTGACGTCGTAGTCGATGGAGATGTTGCGAAAGAGATCGCTGTTGTGGTGTTCTCCGATCGTAATGTCGTTACCGGTTTGTACGATCGGTGGGTTATTAACGATCTCCTGGATGCGAGATTCTGGACTGCCTCCGCTGAGCCAGCCCATGGAACCTGCGTGAACGTGGCCTACGATGTGGACCTGGTTATCGGAGCCCGGGCGCAGATGGACATTGCCAGAGCCAGTGGTGACCGTGACCGTGGGCGATGCTCCCACGCTAAGGGTGCGCTCGAAGGTGCCCTGGGCAGCAAATGCCGCGGTCGCGATGGAGAAGGTAGCGGCTGTGAGAATTGTTCTGATGTGCATCTGGTCTCCTTGCTTGTTGCAATCGTGCCTTTCGTTCGGAATTATTGCTGGAGGATGACAGTGTCGCCGGATTTAAGCCCCGCGAGGACTTCAGTCTTTGTTCCGTTGGAGATGCCGGCCTTGATGTCGACCTTTCGGCGGCCTTTCTTCTGGCTGGGATCGGGCACTTCAACGGAGGCGTTGCGGTCCTTGTCGTAGATGACCGCTTGTTCGGGGACCGTAAGGACGTTTTTGTGCTCTTCGAGGATGATTTCGGCGTTGGCGGTCATGTTGGCTTTGAGTTCACCGCCGGGGTTGTCGATGGAGACGCGAACCTCGAAGGTGGTGACGTTATCCTTCTCGACGCCGAGGGGAGCGATGCGGGTGACTTTGCCGAGGAAGGTCTTGTCTTTGAAAGATTCGACTTTGATACGTGCGGTTTGACCGAGGTAAACCTTGCCTATGTCGGACTCATCGACTTTGCCCTGAACGTAGACTTGTCGAACGTCGCCGATGGTCATGACGAGTGTGGCCGTGGAACCCATGACGAGGATGGAACTGACGGCGTCGCCGAGTTCAACGTCGCGGGAGAGAATGACGCCATCCATGGGAGAGGTGATGGTGGTGTAGCTGAGCTGCTCTTCAAGCTGCTTGAGCGATGATTGGGCTTGCTGAACCTGGGCCTGTGCCTGGTGGAGTTTGGAAGTATCCACGGAGATCTGGGCGACGGCTTTGTCGCGGGTGTTGGCGGCGGCGAGGTATTTCTGCTGAGCGTCGTCGAGGGCCTGCTGGGAGACAACGCCGTCTTTGGACATCTGGAGGGCGCGGTCGTAGGTGTGCTTATACATCGGCAGGTCGGGCGCCTCGGCGTTGACCCTGTCGTATTCGATGGCGGCTGCTGCGGCACGGGCGTTGGACTCGGCGGCGGCGAGCTGAGCACGCTGAGCGCCTACCTGGGCGAGAATTTCGATTTGATCGAGCTGGGCGAGTACCTGGCCCTGCTTGACCTTTGCATTGATGTCGGTGTCGAGGCGGGTGACGATGCCGGAGGCCTTGGATTTGACCTCGACCTTGGTGATGGGCTGGACTTTGCCTGTGGCGACCACAGATTTGGCGATGTCGCCGTTTTCTGCCTTAGCCAGCTGCGAGGGTTCCAGTTTTGTGCTGCTGCCGCGAGCAGCCACGGCGACGCCAAGGATGACGGCAACCACTAGACCGATGAGGCTGGCCCAGAGCCAGAGTTTCCGTTTGTTTTTGCGTTGTGTAGCCAAGGAAAACGCTCCAGAAGGTTCTATTGAGTAAGTACCGTCTCGGAGACTGATTACGCAGAAAAGCCTGGTGCGGTTCCGTTGACAGTAGAGAAAGTTTAAAGAGAGGGCCGACTATCGATATTTTAGACGGGCGGGCAGAGCCAAGGGGGAGCGAGTCGCACTGTCTGTTGGAGAAAACTCAAACTGTAACAAACATGGGGTTTAGGAAAAGACGGTCAAGCATATTTGCGGAGGACGCCTAGGACCTTTCCTTGAATGCTGACGTTGGCGGCAGGAGCGAAGATGGGAGCCATTTCGGTGTTGGAGGGTTGAAGGCGAACCATACTACCCTCGCGGTAAAAGCGCTTGAGGGTCGCGTCGGAACCGTCGACCAATGCGACGATGATCTCTCCCTCGCGGGCTGTGCGCGTGCGCTCTACGAGGACGTAGTCGCCGGAGACGATATGCTCATCGCGCATCGAATCGCCGCGGACTTCAAGAGCGAAGACCTCTCGATTGCCGATGATGTCACTCAGGGAGATGCTCTCCGCGGTTTCGATCGCTTCAACGGGCTTTCCGGCGGCGATGCGACCCAGCAGCGGCAGCCGTTCTGAACCCTTCTTGCTGGAACGTGCGGGCAGGACATCAATAGAGCGGCTGCGATTGTGCGCGCGCTGCAACAGGCCTTTGTTCTGCAGATTCGTGATGTGCTTATGCACGGTGGCCAGCGAACTGAGGCCCAGACCACTGGCTATTTCCTCGTATGAGGGAGAGTAGCCGTTTTTCTGCGTGAAGCTGGAGAGAAAGTCGATGACCTCTTTTTGCCGCCGAGTGATAGCCATGCGGAGATTGTAGCGAATAAAAAGCGAATTGCAATATCTTTGTTGATTCTCTCTCTATTGCCTGTAAGAGAAGAAGCAAACGGCAGAAGGCATTATTCCCATTTTGAAATTGGCTTATGCAAAAAAGTGCATGGAGGTCTTGTAACGTGACGAGCCATGAACCAAGGTAATAGGACGCCATCGGCATTTGTGACGAGACATCTGGATAGATGCATGGTGGGTGATTGAGGGAGATCGATATGCGGGTTCTGATTGTTGAAGACGATGCAGCCTTGGGATTGTTTCTGCAGAAAGGCCTAAAGCTGGAGGGTCATGACGTTGCCTGGGTGGGAGATGGCGAGACTGGTTTGCGCCATGTGGAGGATCATCGGCCGGATTTAGTTGTTCTTGACCTGAGCCTTCCACGGAAGGACGGTACGGAAGTGCTTGAGGCGATGCGTGGCCGGTTCAATGAGACATCGGTGCTTGTGCTGACGGGGCGGAACCAGGTGGAGGAACGGGTGAAGTGCCTGAACCTGGGCGCGGATGATTGCCTGTTGAAACCTTTCAGCTTTCACGAACTGACAGCACGCTGTCGTGCTTTGTTGCGGCGACGGGAGCAATTTGCCGATCCGGTGCTGCGGCATGGGGACATCGAGTTGAACCGTATGGAACGCAGGGTGACGCGGAATGGACGCGCGATTGAGCTGACGGTGAAGGAGTTCAGTCTGCTGGAGTTTCTGTTGCAACGGCGGGGCAGGTGCTGCAGCCGGGCTGAGTTGTTGCGCGAGGTTTGGCAGATGTCTCCGGATGCGGGAACGAATGTAGTGGATGTGTATGTCAACTATCTACGAAAGAAACTTGGGGCGGCGAGCGTGGATGAAGCTGCTGGTTCTTCTGTGATCGAGACGGTGCGGGGCGAAGGCTATCAGATGGGTGGTTTGCAGAAAAAGGCGGTGGCTCGAGTTGGTGCGTATTCAGTCAATGCCGCATCGGCGGGGGCGTAGGGTGACGGTGCGGTGTCGTGAAACAGAATTAGTGGAACGAATGGATGACGCGTTGCACGGGCTTTGTCAGCCGTTAACGGTACTGCAGTGCCGACTGGCGTTGGGAGAGTTGAGCGGTGAACCGGAAGCTATGCAGGAGGCCATCGGCGCGGCGCTGGGAGAGTGTGCGCGACTGAACATTGCCGTAAGCGCGATGCGCGAGATGTTGCGAGAGGCGGTCGAGGTGGAGGAGATACAGGGATGGTAAGCGAAATGATGATTGGCTCAGGTGTTTTGGATGGGGTGGCGTTGCGGACCGTGGTTTTGGCGAGCGCGGATGCTGGGTTGCGACAGAGGTTACGGGTTTCGCTGACTGGATTGCGCTGGCAGGTGCGTGAGGCTGGCGGCGGGGCTGAGGCGATTGCTCAGTTGGAGGCTTCGCGGCCTGAGGCACTGCTTGTGGACAGCTGGCTGCCGGATCTGGAAGTGGGAGAGTTCGCAGGACAGATACGGATGATGTATCCGGGGATAGAGTTGCTGCGGGTGGATGGTGGCAATGATGGTGCGATACGAAGTCCCAGGAGGAATGAACTGCTGCACGCTCTGCGGGAGGCGCAGGATGGCGCAGTGAATGATACGGCGGCATGGGCGGCGGCTCCTGTAACGGTGCCCCGGCTGGCTTCGAGAGGTTTTTCTGAGGCGCACGGTCTCGGTCGTCAAGGATCGCAGGATTTTTTTCAAGTGGAGTTTGAGCGAAAGGGTTCGGTTCTTACCGAATTCGAAGAACCTGTGCGTGCGGTGAATCCGGGTGGACGTTACCGGAGATGGTGGGGACGAGTGAGGCGATGGGGGAGTTGGCGAGGCTCATCCGGTTGGTTGCTCCTCGGTCTACTACGGTGTTGATTGAAGGTGAGACCGGGACTGGAAAAGAGGTGGTGGCGCGGGCTGTGCATCGGTTGAGCGAGAGGGCTGGTAAGCCTTTTGTTGTGTTGAATTGCGCGGCGATTCCCGAGGCATTGCTTGAAGCGGAGTTGTTTGGTCATACGCGAGGAGCGTTTACGGGCGCGGTGCAGGCGCGGACGGGACGGATTGAGGCGGCTCATGGAGGGACGCTGTTTCTCGATGAGATTGGAGAGATGCCGCTTGCGCTGCAGGCGAAGATGTTGCGGTTTCTGGAGTGCGGTGAGCTGCAACGGGTGGGCGATAACGAGACGATGCGTGTGGATGTGCGGGTGGTGGCGGCTACGCATCAACCGCTGGAGCAACGGGCGTCGGAGGGGACGTTTCGGTTGGATCTTTATCATCGGCTGGCGGTGTTTCCGGTGGAGGTTCCGGCGCTGCGGACTCGCATGGAGGATCTGGGATTGCTGGCGGAGCACTTTCTGGAGCAGATGGGGCAGGAGATGCCGAGGAAACGGCTAACGATTGAGGCTGAGGCGCGGTTGCATGAGCACCATTGGCCGGGAAATGTGAGGGAACTGATGCATGTGCTGGAGCGGGGGGCGATTCTTTCGGGGGATCGGATGGAGATCGGGGCGGAGGAGATTCGGTTTCGGAGGGCTTCGCGGGGGTAATTTTTTTCGTGTGGTTTTTGGGGTGAATATTGCGAAAAATGGGTGTTAAACTTGGTCTTTTGATGGACAGGGTGTGGTGAATTGAGTGGTAAATGTGCTTTGTGAAAGTCAGTTTTCTGGGTGATTGTGACGTACTTGGTATCGATGCTCTCAGCTTCGATACCAAGCGCGTGAGCAGACCTGTGTTCGATGGGCTTGACATGAATGTCGTCCATTTGTATTTTACCTGTTAGTTAATTTACCTACAGGGTAAATACAAATGGAAGACCAACTCAGTACGACCTTCGCAGCCCTGGCCGACCCTACACGAAGGGCTATTCTGGCCAAACTCTCGCTGGGTGAGACCTCGGTGACTGATCTTGCCAGGCCGTTTGAGATGAGCATGCCCGCTATTTCGAAGCACCTGAAAGTGCTGGAAAGAGCCGGGCTCATAAGTCGAAGCCGAGATGCACAGTGGCGGCCTTGCAAGCTGGAAGCTGCGCCTCTGGAAGAAGTGGCCGGTTGGGTAGAGGACTATCGGCGGTTCTGGAAGGAGAGTTTTGATCGTCTGGATGTTTACCTTGCCAAGGTTCAGGCCGCGGAGGAGAAGGGCAAGAAGTTGTCGAAGAAGCGGAAGGCTTAGGCGAATTTGCTTGAGAGAGGGACTTAAGAACAGGCAAGGGCAAGAGCAAAAGCGGAATAAGGGCTTTCTTGGTTGAAAGGTTCGAGCGGTTTTGGTGGTGTCAATACCTTCGGGGTCCTTCGACTTCGCTGCGCTTCGCTCAGGATGACGACGTTAGAAATAGCGCGCGTATTGAGGATGACGATGGAAGGAATAACGCATATTGAGGGATGACGACGTAAGAAGTTGTTGAAGAAGCGGAAGGCCAGGCGGATTTCGGCTGGCGGCCTGGGCTCTTGATCGATTTGATTAGGAATCGACGCCTGGGCCGTGAGTTGCCCCGCACTCTTTCCATAGCTTTTCCCAATTCCAGATTCCGCTCATTATTTCGTTCGGCAACGGGAATCCGAGCTGATGAGCGAGCATGCATACCTGGCCGCGATGGTGGGCGTCGTGAGAGAGCATGTAGCACAGCATCTCCACACCGACTGGCCAAGGCTTAGCCCAGCCGTCTCTGCGAAACTTATCGACACGACGCTTGGGATCGTCGAGCGCTTCGGCGAGCATCTCAGCGCAGCGAGCGGCGCTCTCGGCCAATCCTTCGCGGGCCTGCTGCGGGGTGCAGTGCGTGCGGTTGAGCTGTCGCGGAACCTGAAGGTGCGGAGCTGTAAGCCTGACCCACTTGGTGCGGACATTGTGCATGTGCGTGAAGATTGCCGCGATGGTGCGGGTGTTGCCGATGGGTTTGGCCGGGGACTTAGCTGGAAGTTTAGCTGATAGTTTAGCGTTCCAGGCGGCAGGGTCAAGATGTTCGATAAGAAGCTGGTTCATGCGATCGTTGGCGACAAAGATCTGGGCTGCGGTTTGGCCGAGTTGAGTGTGAACCTTGTGTTGACGCGTGGTCACGGCTCCTACTCCTTGAGCTATATTACTTCCGGGCCGTCGGCCAGGCGGACCGTAGACTGCTTCGCCGGTGCGAGCGTGATCAAGACTGCACCGATGATCATGAGAACTGCGACGCCTATCAGTTCTCCGCGTGAAATCATGTTGCGCAATGCCTGAGTGCCCATAACCGCGGCGTGAGCAAAGCTGGACCATGCCGTGAAGGCGATCAGGCTGCGATTCGCCAGCGGGTTGCGGATTGCCAGAAGCAGGAAGACGCCAAGCGTGACGTAAAGACTGAGCATCATAGACAGCGCGGGCTCTAGTCGCATAAACATGACCATGGGAAAAACTAAAGCCAGGAAGAGCAATCCCACCAGCGCTAACACGATCTTCAAAGCCAGTTCTCGATTCATGTATGCCTCCGAAGGCCGTGTAACCCTACTTGTTTTTCGGTTTCGAGCAGGTCAAACGGGAGAACGGTGCGATAGAAGAGTGTAGCTCGGCCACTACACTTGAAGGGTTTAATCGAAGGATAAGAGCGCTCTCATGTGAGGGCGCTTTTGTTTGGGCTTTGAGGTGCATGGGTGTGGGCGGAGGCTTTTATGAGTGTGACTACTCCGTTGAGTGATGCGCTGGGACGGTATCTCGATTTGACCAGCGAGCAGATGAAACTGACGGCTTCGAATATGGCCAATGTGGATACGCCCGGATTCAAGACGCAAGGTTTTGATTTTGAGCAGGAGTTTGCGCGGCAGTTGAATGGCAGCACCGATCAGGATGGCGGTGTTGCGATTCAGGCGCAGGATGTGGATGGGCTGGTGGCGCGTCCGGATGGAAACAATGTGTCGATGGATCGCGAGGGGATACAGCTGGCGAAGTCGCAGATGCAGTTTCGCTATGGGTGTGGAGCTGCTGAAGAATGAGTTTTCGACTGTGATGAGCGCGATCCATGCGGAGGCGAAGTAAGCAATGAATTTGTTTGGAGTGATGGATGTGAGCGCTTCGGCGTTGAAGGCAGAACGGGTTCGGGCTGAGGTTGTGGCTTCGAATATGGCTAATGCGGAGACGACGCGGACCGCGGATGGCGGGCCTTATCAGCGGCATCATGTGGTGTTTGAGGCTGAGGGCGGTGACGGGAGCTTTCAGCAGGCGCTGGCTGGGCAGATGAGTGGTTTGAGTGGCGGACTGAGTAGTGGAATTTCGAGTGGCTTGAACGGCGGCCTGTTGACTAGTGGAGTAACGGCTGATCAGACGGTGCCGGGCGGAGTTGCGGTAACGGGTGTGATCAGCGATGCGAGCGCTCCGCTGCGACGGTATGATCCGCAGCATCCTGATGCGGGGCCGGATGGATATGTGGAGTATCCGGATATCAATCCGTTGACCGAGATGGTGGACCTGATGGGAGCGACGCGATCGTATGGTGCGAATGCTTCGGCGGTAACTGCGGAGAAGAACATGGTGACTTCTTCGTTAGACATTTTGAAGTAAGGGATCGGGATTAGGAGATGGCAATGGAGACGAGTGGATTTTTGCAGGGTGCTGGATTTTTCGATACGCCGGGCTTGAGTGCCGGTGTTACAGGGATTGCTTCTTCTGGGACTGTGGGAACGCCTTTTGCTGGGGTGTTTCAGTCGATGGTGGAGCAGACGAATGTGCTGGATCAGAAGGCTTCGGCATGCTGTGACTGGGCTGATGAACGGACAGGGTGTGGAGATTCATGACGCAATGATTGCGACGCAGAAGGCGAATATGGCTTTTGAGCTGGCGCTGCAGGTTAGGAATAAAGCTGTGGGGGCTTATCAGCAGATGATGGGGATGCAGTTTTAGCGGAGTTGATGGAAGAACGTTTTGCAACGTGGTAGTGACAGAAAAATAACGGCGCGGAGTGAGTGGACGGAATGGCTGATACGGGACAGGTGGAGACGGCGGGGCTGCAGCGGGTGAGCCAGAGTGCGGCGGGTGCTGATGGTGGTGGCGCTGCAGCAAATACACCGGTTGCGAAGGCGGTGGCCATGGCTACGGCGATGCGAGAACGAGTGATGGCTATGCCTGCAGGGAAGCGAAATGGATTGTTTGCTTCGCTTGCATTTCTGGCGGCGGTTCTGGCGGGGATGATCTGGTATGCAGGGCGGACGGATTGGCGCGTTCTGTTTAGCGGACTGGATGGGAAGGATGTACAGCAGGTTTCGCAGGAGTTGGCCGCGGCGAATATTCCGTTTGAGATGACGTCAGATGGTGCTGGTATGCAGGTACCGGCGGAGATGCTGGACAAGGCGCGGATGGAGGTTGCGGCGAAGGGTATGCCGCAGACGGGTCGATTGGGATTTGAGCTGTTCGACAAGCCTAACTGGGTGGGGAGTGAGTTTGACGAAAAGGTGAACTATCAGCGTGCGTTGGAGGGTGAGCTCGAGCACACGATTGGGTCGCTGGGGATGGTGCGGTCGGCGCGGGTGCATCTGGTGCTGCCGCAGCCTTCGTTGTTTTCGGCAGAGGAGAAGGTTGCGAAGGCTTCGGTGGTGTTGAAGCTGAAGCGGGCGTCGATGGATATGGAGCAGGCCGACTCGATACGGAGCCTTGTCGCGGGTGCGGTGGATAATCTGAGCCCCGATCAGGTGACGCTGGTGGATGCGGATGGACGTGTGAGTTTCAAGCCGAAGTCGAAAGATGTGAACGAAGCAGATGTGGAGCAGGCGATGGAGGCAAAGCTGGTGGCGATGCTGGAGCCGCTGGCGGGTCGCGACAATGTGCGCGCAACTGTGAATGTGAGTTATGACCAGGGGAGTGAGGATAGGACGGATGAGGTCTATGACCCGAATCAGACGGCCACACTGACATTGCAGAAGAGTGAGCAGGTTTCGGAGTCGAGCGAAGAGGGCGACCGGGGTTCCGGGGACGGCGAGCAATTCTCCTGCGGGCGCTGCTGTGGGTGCGGTGGCAGGATCGCAGGCCGCGGCTGCTCCGGGAACGCCGCCGCTGTTGCAGAGGGAGGCGCTTGCCGGTTTATCCGCAACAAGGCGCGGGTGTGGGGCAGAGTGTGCATCAGGAGAATGGGACGTATGGCGTGACGAAGCATCTGCTGCACACGGAAGAAGGGCCGGGAAGAGTGCGACGGGTGACGGCGGCGGTGGTGGTGAACGACCGAAGTGTGATGGAAGGTGCGGGCAAGCTGGAGCATCTGGTGTGGAAGCCACGGAGTGCGGATGAGATGCGGCGGTTGGAGGAGCTGGCGCGGGCTGCGGTTGGCTTTGATGCGAAACGCGGAGACCAGGTGGCGATGGAGAATGTGAGCTTCAGCTCGAATTCTCCGGAGGTGAAGCCGCCGGTGATGGAGAGGGCTGATGGAGGAGGCGCGGTCGCTGCTGCGTTCGCAGCCCGGACTGGCGCGGACGGCGATGCTGGGTCTATGCGGTGTGCTGCTTGTGTTGCTTGGTGCTGCGGCCTGTGGCTCGACAGGTGACGGCTACGTTGCGTGAGCCGCTGTTGCTGACAGCAGGTGCGACGGTGGCAGAGCAGGAGATGTTCGCTCCGACAGATTGCCGAACTTGAAGAGGTAGCTCGTGTGCCGGTCTTAGCGAGGAAGAGCAGGGCGCAGTTGGAGGCGCAGGGGATATTTGAACATGTGTCGGAACATATTCGGCGGGAGCCAGCACAGAGTACACGGCTGCTGGAGTGCTGGATCGGATCGTCTGAGGAGGCGCAAGGATGAGAGGCGAAATGCAAAGGTCAGGGGCCGAGACGATGCAGCGGAATCCAATGCTGTTGCCGGCGGAGTCGGGATTTGTGCCGGCGGAGATGCCGGGGCTGCGAAAGGCAGCGATCCTGATGGTGGCGCTGGGGGACGAGCTGGCGAAGACGTTGTTTCTAAGCTTGTCGGAGAACGATGTTCAGCGAGTGACGGACGAGATTACGCGGCTTGGGCGAGGTTCCGGCGGCGCAGTTGACGCAGGTGCTGACGGAGTTCTATGGGCTGCTGGAGACGCAGCAGTACATGGTGCGTGGAGGCCCGGAGTATGCGCTGAGGTTGTTGACGGAGGCGTTTGGGTCAACGCAAGGCAGAGGAGTTGCTGGCGCAGGTGCGGAGGATTCGTGAGCGCACGGATGGCGACATGGCGGTGCTGCAGAAGATGGATCCGCATCAGTCTGAGCAAGTTTCTTGAGAACGGAACATCCGCAGACGGTGGCCCTGGTGCTGGCTCATCTGGATGCGAAACGAGGATCGATGGTGCTGATGCAGTTGCAGCCGGCGATGCGCGTGGATGTGGTGCGGAGGCTGGCGGAGATGCGGCAGTTTTCGCCGGAGATGGCGCAGACCGTGGCGCAGGTGCTGCACGGAAGGATGGAGGGCATGGGCACGGGCGGGAGGAGATCGTACTCGGGCTTCAAGGCTGTGGCGGATCTGTTGAATCGCGTGGATCAGACGGCGAGCAAGGGGATTCTGGAAGAGATCGAACACGATGAACCGCAGCTTGCGATTGGCATTCGGAACCTGATGTTTACGTTTGAAGATCTGATGACGGTGCCACCGGAGAGCATTCGCGAGTTTCTGGCGGCGGTAGATAAGCGAACGCTGGCTATGGCGTTGAAGGGTGGTCGCGAGAATTTGAAGGCGCATCTGTTCAAGTCGATGAGCTCGCGTGCGGTGGAGATGTTGAAGGATGACATGGAGGCGCTGGGGCCGGTGCGTATGAAGGATGTGGGACTGGCTCAGCAGGAGCTGCTGGCTGTGGCGCGGCAGTTGGAGAGCGAAGGGCGGATGATGCTGAAGATGGAGGCGGATGATGATCTCACCGTCTAAGAGTGCGGCGCCGACGAGGTTGCTGCAGGTGGCGCGTTGCGCGGTAAAGAGGTGGCGCGGCTGGAGTTCTATCCGGTGAACCGGGTAGTGGAAGAGCCGGTTGTTGATGACGCTGGTCTGGATGTGCGTGAAGTGGTGACGGAGGATGTGGATTCGGCGGAGATGCGTTTGGAGACGCAAGCGTTGGAGATGCAGGCGCGGATAGAGGCTGCTCGGAGGGAGGCCAGGGCAGAGGCGCGAGAGGAGTGGGAAGAGGAGTTAGAGGCCCGAGTTGCGATAGAACGGGGCAGGGTTGAGCGGGTGTGTGAAGAGTTTGCGCGGGAACGCAGTAAATATTTTGCAGGATGTTGAGGCGGAGGTGGTGAGGCTGGCGCTGGCGATTGCGGCTCGGGTGCTGCATCGTGAGGCGAAGATGGATCCTTTGCTGCTGGCTGGGGTGGTACGGGTTGCGCTGGAGAAGGTGGCGGAGGATAGCGCGACTATTCTGCGTGTGCCTGTGGATGAGGTGGAGATGTGGCGCGGTGTGGCTTCAAGTGTGGTGGGGGATGAGCGAATGAAAGCGGGCGAGTGTGTACTGGAGACGAGCGTTGGCAGGGTGGAGCTGGGTGTGAGCGCGCAGTTGGAGGAGATTGAAAAAGGGTTCTTCGATTTGTTGCAGCAGAGGCCTTTGTGATGGCAGAGGCTGGACTGGGAGCTTATTTTACGCAGATGGGCGCGCGGCCAGCGTGGAGGTGGAGTGGGCGCGTGGTTGAGGCGAATGGTCAGACGGTGGAGTCTGAAGGGCCGCTTGTGTTCGGTGGGGGAGTGCTGCGAGATCGTTGACAGTGAAGGCCGAAGGCATCGTGCGGAGGTGATCGGGTTTCGTGGACGGCATGTGCTGGCGATGCCATTGCAGGCGACCCAGGGGATTCGGTATGGCGATGCCGTGATGGCGATGGGAGTGACGCCGGAGATCGCGGTCGCGGAGCAGATGAGGGGAAGGATCCTTGATGCGGTTGGAGCTCCGCTGGATGGATTGCCGATGGTGCGTGCGGATGGGACCTGGCCGCTGGATGGGAAGGCCCCACATCCTATGGAGCGCGAGACAATTCGCGAGCCGTTGCAGACAGGGGTGCGAGTGCTGGATGGGATGCTCACGGTTGGACGTGGACAGAGAGTTGGTATCTTTGGCGGATCGGGTGTGGGAAAGAGCACGCTGATTGGGATGATGACGCGGAATACAGCGGCTGATATTACGGTGGTGGGGCTGGTGGGCGAACGTGGGCGAGAGGTGAGGGAGTTTGTGGAGGATTCGCTGGGGGAAGAGGGAAGGAAGCGATCGGTTGTGTTGGTGTCGACCTCGGACCAGAGTCCGCTGTTGCGGATGCGGGCAGCTATGGCGGCTACGGCGGTTGCTGAGTTTTATGCGGCGAGAGGAAAGCATGTGCTGCTGGTGCTTGATTCGCTGACGCGGTATGCGATGGCTGCGCGAGAGATTGGGCTGGCGGCGGGTGAGCCTCCGGCGAGCAAGGGATATACGCCGAGTGTGTTTACGAGGCTGGCGAAGCTGGTGGAACGGGCGGGAAATTTTCGGACGGGAAGTATTACGGCTTTCTACACGGTGCTGATGGAGGGTGATGACCAGCAGGATCCGGTGGTGGATGCGGTGCGGTCGTTTCTGGATGGACATGTGGTGTTGTCGCGGTCGATGGCGACGGCGGGATGGTATCCGCCGGTTGATGTGCTTGATTCGCTGAGCCGGTTGATGCCCGCGGTGACGACTATGGAGCATAGAGCCCAGGCCTCAGTGGCTCGGAGGCTGCTTGCGGCCCATGCGCGGTCTGAGGATTTGATTCGGATTGGAGCATATAAGCCTGGGACGGATGAGGAACTGGACCGCGCGATGCGGGCGATGCCGGTGCTGCGTGAGTTTCTTGAGCAACGGAGCGACGAGCGCGTTTCGATGGAAGATACTTTGGCTCGGATGAATGCGATGGAGCTTTAGGTGCATTCGCGACTGAGGAGACTGAAGCGTATCGCCGCTTTGTATGGGGTAGTGGAGCGGATGCATTCGGTTGAGTTGCAGCGGGCGGCTGCCGCTGTTCGCGAGACAGAGCTGGCGATTGAGGCACAGCGGATGGTCGTTCGAGCTGCAGGGTTTGATGAGCGGGCAGCGCTGGTGATGGAGGACCGTATCGGCTGGTCGCTTGCGGAGATGCAGCGCGGGATTGCTGAGTGGAAGGGTGAGCGGTTAGAAGAGATTCGCCTGAAGCGTGAAGAGTTGAGCGAAGTTGCGAGAGAGCGATATGCCACGAGCCGGTTGAAGAGCGAACAGATGACTCAGGTGGTGGATGGTGTTGCTGCGCGAGCAGAGGTGGAAGAGGAGAGAAGGGTACAGAGCTTGACAGATGACCGGTTTCTCTCGAGGAAGATTTGGATGCAGTCGCGAGACGAGGCGGGGCAAGAGAGCAGATGAACGCCGCCTAATACTTCATCGGGGTTCTTTGGCATGTGGAATGCATTTTGACAGGAGCGACATGAAAGGCATGGACATAATGGCTGCAAGGGTTGCGATGCCGCTCGATGCGGAACAGGCGAATGTGCTTCAGGCGCCGTCTGTCGCGAGTGATGGTAAGGGGATGTCTTTTGCGAAGAGCTTTGGCGAGGTCGCGGCCGGTGTAACCAGGGCAACGCTTGCTGAACAGATATCGAAGGGAAATGCGATACCGCTCTCTAAAGGTGCAGAGGCTCCTGCTGGTTCGATGGAAAAGCTGCTGAATATCTCTGATGGTGATGGTTTGAAAAAGACGAGCACGCCTACGAGTAGTTTGCTTGCAAAGAGCGGTGATGCGGGGGTAGGGGAAGCGCAATCCGTATTCGCGCAAAGCTCCGAAAAGTTTGAGGATGCCCCGCAGGCTATTTCTGTTGTTGCCCGGAATGCGGTGCATGGAGATGCTTCGCTACAAAGTACCGGGATCGATATCTCGAATGGTGCGAGTCCTTTATCAATCGAAAAACAGATTGGGCCGAGTGGGAATGTGGCCGGGGACCAGGAGTCCACAGGAGCGAAGATCGATTCTGCGCCAGTCCAGTTGGCTTTCAAGGTCGCACAGCCGCTTTTGGCAGGTGAGGCGGACCAACCTGTTGGGCAGAAGAAAGTTGTTACTGCTGGCTCAACAGGGAAGCTGAGTGCGGAGAAGACGACGAAGAAGGAGTTAAAGGAAAAGGTCAATTCTGCATCAGCGAGCAATACCACGAATATGTCGACGTCGGTTGAGGAGACTGGAATGCAGTCGGCGATGATCGTGCCAGTGGGTGTGATGCCTTTGGTTGTGACGAAGGCGCAAGCGGCTAGCTCGGCGGCGGAGGGTAATCCGAATGCGAGCGGAGTTGCCGGCAGCCCGGTGGTTGGGAACGCAGGTGCGAAGACGACGAAGATTAATCCGTTCGGTGTCGATCGCAGGGGTGGGGTGGGGAGTGCTTTGGGTGTATCGAAGGATGGAATGGTGGTTGCTGGCAAAACTGATGATGGGGTTTCAGGAGCGAAAAAGAATGAGATGGGCTCCTCCAAGACCATAGCAAGTACGGCGTCTGCGAACGGGTTGAATGAGGGGACGACACATGGCTCCGGTGGAGTCGTCGCGGTGCCGGTCGTGCATGGTGTGCTCGCAGCAACAGGGAATATCGCTGGGGATGCCGTTGTTGCCAAGATGACTGCTAATACCAACGGCTTCGCGATGGCAGAGGGACAGGCTGGGGCGAGCCAGGGCGCGACAGGCGTTAGTGAAGGTCATCGAACGCTGGAGGCCACGTCTACAAGTCTTGAGGTTGGGGTGGCAAACGGGACGCAAGGATGGCTGAAGATTCGCGCCGAGATGACGGACAACGGTGTGGTGAATGCATCGGTGTCGGCGACTACTTTGGCGGGACAGGAGATGCTTCATCGAGAACTGCCTTCGCTGACGGCTTATCTGCACCAGGAACAGATCGGCGTCGGTTCTTTGGTATTGCATATGACCGCGGCAACAGGGTCTCAGGAGTCTGGCGGAGGAATGGAGAGAGACGCAGGGCGTGAGCAGATGCAGCAGCGCGGCGGTCAGGAAGGAGAGAGTAAACAGGATGCGAGTGGAACAACGTTCTCCGACAGTGGAGACGCGTACGTTCAGGGCGGACTGAGCGGAATAGCAGAGATAACGACGAACACCGTCTATGCCGGCGGAAGCTGGCTTAGTGTACGGGCGTGATGGTTTTGAACCGGTAATACGAGAATGACACGGAGATTAATATGGACGTATTTCAGATGAATTCGATTACGGGAGTGAGTTCAGCGGCGGCACAGAGGGTGGCGTCCGCACTTGCCCCACGAAGCACAACAACACAGACGACAGGCGCTACGGCTAAGGATTCAACGACCAGTAGCACGAGCAGTAGTTCGAGTGACGGGGCGACGATCTCTGGGAATGACTTCCTGACGTTGCTGGTAAGTGAACTGAAGAATCAGGACCCGACGCAGCCAACCGATCCTACGGAGTACATCACGCAGATGGTTGGAGTAAATAGCCTGCAGCAATTGATCGAGATCAACCAGGGATTGTCTTCGGTTGAAGGAACGTCAACCTCAACTTCTTCAAGCTAACAGCACGGATGCAACTGCTGCCGCTTGATTGGCGGCAGTGATGATTATCGAAGTTAAATAACGAATATCAAGGAGTAGGGCGATGGGATCATTTTCAACAGCACTGACCGGTCTGCAGGCTGATACGGTTTCGCTGAACACAATCGGCAATAATCTGGCCAATCTTAATACGACGGCTTACAAAGACCAGACGACCACATTTGAAGACTTGTTCTATCAACAGATTGGGACGTCGGGATCGAACAATCCTATCCAGGTCGGTGTGGGTACGAAGGTATCTGGTACAAGCACGAACTTGACGCAGGGAAGCATCTCGACGACGTCAACTTCGACGGACATGGCACTGCAAGGCGATGGGTATTTCGTCGTGCAGCAGGGGAACGTTCAATCGCTGACGCGGGCGGGAGACTTTCAACTGGATTCGACAGGTAACCTGACGACGGTTGACGGCCAGCAGGTGATGGGATATCCGGCGACGGGTGGTGTCGTGAATACAAACACCGGGCTGGTGCCGCTGACGGTGCCAGTGGGCGTGAGCGAGGCAGCACATGCGACGCAGAATTTTTCGTTGACGGCGAACCTGGATGCCAGCGCAACTACGGGAACGGTGGCCACGAGTTCGATTAATATGTATGACTCGCTCGGCACGAGCCATGCGGTTACGGTGACATATACGAAGACCGGAACGAATACCTGGGACTATTCGATTACGATGCCATCGGCTGATGCTACAGGAACGCCGGTGAACAATACGGGGACCTTGACGTTTGATACGAACGGGAACCTGGTGTCGCCAACGGCAAATGTTACGGGAATCACATTTCCTGGGTTGACGGATGGAGCAAGCGATATGAGCTTCAACTGGAATTTGTATACCAATGGAAGCTCGACGATTGGGCAGTCGACGGCCGCCTCGAGCACTGCGGCGAGCAGCCAGGATGGGTATGCGAGCGGGGTCTATCAGAGCTTCACGGTGGATTCCAGTGGAGTGATCACGGCGTCGTTCAGCAATGGACATACGGAGAACGTCGGGCAGGTTGCGGTGGCGTCCGTAACGAACCCCGAAGGTCTGGTGCGGGTGGGCGACAATAACTACACCACGACGGCGGCCTCTGGCTCGGCAACGGTTGGCGTGGCCGGCACTGGCGGGCGGGCGACGATCGAGGACTCGGCTCTGGAGCAATCGAACGTGGATATCTCGACTGAGTTCGCTGACCTGATTGTGGCACAGCGCGCGTTCCAGGCGAATTCGAAGACAATCACGACGCTCGATTCATTGACGCAAACTGTTATGGGAATGGTTCGGTAGACGCTTTCAGGAAAGAACAGTGGCGCGGGGTGCGGGGTTGAAGAAAGACCCGGCACCGGCCCACTGTTTTTTGGAGGGCCGATGAAGCCCGAAGAAGATCGTGAAGATTCGCTAATGTTCCGGCGAGAGACTATGGCTATCCACTTGCAATCTCTCTGGCATCATGGCTACTACACCTCCAGTTGTTCAAGCTAGTTCTGCTGCGGATCCGGTCAAATTGCCGGTGGTTCCCTTGTTGATTGCTGTCGTTTTAGGAGTCGTGATTGCGACTCTGGGCGTCGGTGGGATTGTTTACTTGCTGGCGCGCACGGGCCGGTTGCCGATACAGAGCGGAGCGGCTGCGAAGACGGAGCCTGGCTGTGCCGACCACGACACATGCGATGGTGCTTGAGCCTCTGCTGGTAAATCTGGCGGACAACGGCGGGAATGCCTATCTGCGGGTTGGACTTGACGCTGCGGGTGGCCGATGCCGTTAGCAAAGACAACGAAAAGGTAAAAAAGGAAAAGCCCGGCGACAGCAAGAGCAGCAGAGATGCCGATGCTGCGGTTCGCGATACTGCGCTGGCGGTGCTCGGGAGACAGACCGCGGATGATCTGCTGGCTGTCGATGGCAAGGAGCGGTTGAAGGCTGAGTTGAAGGCGGCAATTGCGGAGCATAACCGCGATCTAAAGGTGACGGACCTGTTTTTCACCGAATTTCTAGTGCAGCGGTAGGAGTGATTGTGGCCGATACGGAAGCAATAGCGAACGATATGGCTTTGCCGGCACTGGCGGCAGGGTCGGAGTTGGCGAAGGTGGTGCCGACTGTTTACGGGATGGCGCAGATTGAGGAGCATCATGCGTGGCCGATGTTGTCTGAGTTGATGATGACGGTGGAATCGGTGGTAACTGTGCGTGAGTTCAAGGTACGGGACCTGCTGCGGCTTGAGGTGGGGCAGGTTATCGAGAGTACCTGCGCGGATACCGATGATGTGACGGTGAAGGTGGGACAGGTACAGGTGGGCTGGAGTGAGTTTGAGGTTGTGGAGCAGCGGTTGGCCGTGCGGTTGACTCGGCTTGCCTAGTGTCCAGAAACGGAGTTGAGGTATGCGGCTTGTGCAAGATATAGAGCGGACAAACGGCGTGAAGGCGAGCTTCGAGACTTCAGGGACTGGCTGGGTGGATTCTTGGTTTGCTGCGCGGAGTGCGCGGTGAGCGGATGACACAACGGAAGCAGATGCGCCTGTTGGAGACGCTGGCTCTTGGCGGGCGGCGGCAGTTGATGCTGGTGAGCTGTGGCGGGGAGCACTTTCTGGTGGGTGGAGGCGTTGATAGCGTCGAGTCGATTGTGCGGGTGAAGGCTGATGACGCCGAGGGTGAGATATGCCTCTAGGGCGTGTTGGACGGGTTGCGTTGGGGCTGATGATTTCGATGCTTCCCCTGCATGCACTGCATGGTCAGCAGCTAGAGAGGCCCGTGTTGGCTGCGATGGCGGCTCCGCAATCTTTCTGGGTGAAGCGGACGATGGCGAGTGTTTCAGCTGCGCATGGCGGTAAGACCCGAGCAGGCGTTGCCGCTAAAAAGAGCGCTGCTGGTCGCTCAACGGAGACAGCAGAGGTTAAGAGGCGGATACGGAAGGCAAGAACGATTCGATTGCTGATGCGCTTGAGAAGGGCAGGAGCATGCCGTGGTCGATTGTGGTGGGGCTGACGCTGCTGACGCTGTTGCCGGCGCTGCTGTTGTCGATGACTCCGCTGGTGCGGTTGCTGGTGGTGTTTCACTTTCTGCGGCAGGCGCTGGGAACGCAGACCGCTCCATCGAACCAGGTGCTGATGGGGCTGGCGCTGATGATGACGTGGTTTCTGATGCAGCCGGTGCTGCTGGAGGTGGAGCAGACAGGCGGTGACTCCGTATCGTGCGGGAACGATTTCGGGTGAAGAGGCGATGGATCGCGGCGTGCAGCCGGTGAAGCAGTACATGCTGCGGTATGCGCGGGAGAAGGACCTGGCGGTGTTTGCATCGGCGGGGATGGCCGTGCGGCCGAAGACGAAGGAGGATCTGCCGATTCAGGTGGTGGTGCCGGCGTACATCCTGAGCGAGTTGAAGGCTGGGTTTCAGATTGGCGCGGTGTTGTTTCTGCCGTTTCTGCTGGTGGATCTGGTTGTGGCCAGCGTGACGACGTCGATCGGCATGATGCAGCTGCCTCCGGTGGTGATCTCGACGCCGCTGAAGATTCTGCTGTTTGTGATGGTCGATGGATGGAATCTGTTGGCGGATCAGTTGATTAAGAGTTTCTGACTGAATGGTTGAGAAGGCGATGAAATGGGACCGGACCAGACGGTGGAGATCATGCGAAGGGTGTTGATGGAGGCGATGCTGTTGAGCGCGCCGCTGCTGGTGACGGCGCTGTCTGGTGAGTCTTGCTGGTGAGCCTGGTGCAGACGCTGACCAGTGTGCAGGAGCAGACGTTGACGGCTGTGCCGCGGCTGGTGGTGGTGTTTCGTCGTGACGATGGCGACGCTGCCGTGGATGGTGCATCGGCTGGTGAGTTTCACGCTGCATTTGTTTACCGGCTTTCACAAGTATCTGGGATAGGGCGGCATGAATCGACGAAGCTAGCGGATTGATCGAAGATTGGCCGCAGTATCTGACTGCGGCGGTGCTGGTGATGGTGCGGCTGAGTGGGCTGATGGTGTTTGCGTCCGGTCTTCTCTTCGCGCGGCGATTGCGCCGCGAATCAAGGTTGGATTTGTGTTCGCGATGACGATGTTGCTGGCTCCGGCGGTTGCTGCGGTGCCGGGTGCGCGGGCTGACGCTGGATATGACGGCTGTGCTGGGAGAGCTTGGCGTGGGGCTGGTGTTTGGGCTGTCGCTGATGCTGTTGAACGAGGCGCTGATGTTTGCAGGAACGCTGCTGGGGATGCAGTTCAGCTTTTCGCTGGTGAATCTGATGGATCCTAACTCGATGATCGAGACGCCAGTGCTGGGGCAGATGCTGGGCTGGCTTGGTGTGCTGGTGATGATCGGCTCGGGCCTGGACCGGAGCTTGCTGGCGGCGATGGTGCGGAGCTTCTCTGCGGTGCCGGTGGGACAGGCTGTGATGCAGGCGAAGACCGGGATGGCGCTGGCTGCGATGGCGGGCGGAATCTTTCTGGCGGGGCTGCAGCTGGCGGCTCCTGTGATGGCTGCGGCGCTGGCGGTGGAGGTAACGATTGCGCTGGTGGCGAGGCTGTCGCCGCAACTGCCTGCGATGGTGGTGAGCATTCCGCTGAAGACGATGGTGTCGTACGTGGTGCTGATTGGCAGCCTGGCGGTTTGGCCGGGATGGATTGAGCGGCACTTTACGGCGTTGCTGGATGCGGCGGCGAAGGTTGATGGTGACGTCATGAGCGAGAAGGGAACCGAGCAGGCTACTCCGCAACGGAAGAAGAAGGCCAGGGCGAAGGGCGATAGCGTTCGAAGCCGTGAGCTTCTGTCGGCTATGGCGATGCTTGGCGGCGTGATGATGCTGGGGCGTAACGGCGCATGGCTTTGTTTCGAGTTGGGGCAAGGTGTACGTCGAGAGCCTGCGCTCAGCGGCTGTGGGCGAGGTTGGTGGAGAGCAACGGTGGAACGAAGCTGTGCGGCGGATGCTTGCTGCCTGCGTTGTTGCCGGTGGGCTTGGTGATGGCGGCGAGTTTTTGCTGGCGCGCTGGTCGTCGGGCGTGGCACAGGGTGGCGGGGTGTCGATCCATCCCGAATGCGCTGGAGTTGAAGTTCTCGAAGTTGAATCCGGTGACGAATCTGGGGAACCTGTTCAGCCTGCGGTCGACGACGCGGCTGGTGAAGTCGCTGGTGCCGGCGGCGGTGATGGTGGTGTTGGGATGGGGTGCGCTGAAGGCGTTGATGTTGCCGATGCCGGTGATGAGTCTGATGCGGCTGCCTGCGACGTTTTCGACAGCGTATGGACTGGCGCTCGATGCGGCGTGGGTGACGCTGGCGTGGTCTGGTCTGGACTATGCGATGGAGTGGAGGAGCTGGAACGAGCGACTGAAGATGAGCAAGCAGGAGATGCGCGACGAGATGAAGGATGCGATGGGAAATCCGCAGATCAAGGGAAGGTCCGGCAGATTCAGACGCGCGATGCGCAAGCGCAAGGTGAAGGCGGATATGTCGCGGGCGAGCGTGGTGATTACGAACCCGACGCACTATGCGGTGGCTCTGGAGTTCAGCTTCGAGACGATGTAGGCCCCGACGGTGCTGGCGCAAGGGACGCGATCTGCTTGCGGCTGAGATTCGCGAGGAGGCTCGATGGGCTGGGAGTTCCGATGATCGAAAACCCGCCGCTGGCGCGGAGTTTGTACCGAGATGGTCGAGCCGGGCCAGTCGATTCCTTTCGAACTGTATGCGGCGGTGGCAGGAATTCTGGCCTATCTGTACCGGCAAAAGGTTGAGGAGCGGATGCGTCGGGAGCGGCAGGCTCAGCGAGACGCAGAAGACGGTTGGGCATCGAGGAACTGTTGGACGTGGTTGGGATGCGCGGATTTGGAGGTGGGATGTGAGTGATGAGTGATGACGAAGCGCGAGGGTTTTCAGATTGCCAAGCTGCAGACGTTGTCTGCTGCCTGTGACGGCGATCAGCATGGTGTTCGTGATGATGATTCCGGTGCCGGGCTTTGTGCTGGATCTGTTGCTGGCGGCTTCGATCACGGCTTCGGTGATTGTGTTTCTGACCGCGGTGCAGGTGCGGCGGGCCGTGGATTTTTCAGTGTTTCCGACACTGCTGCTTGTTGCTGACGCTGTTTCGGCTGTCGCTGAACCTGGCTTCGAGCCGAAGGATTCTGCTGCATGGGCACGAAGGAACGCACGCTGCCGGCTCGGTGATCGAGGCCTTCGGGCAGTTCGTTGTCGGCGGAAATTACGTCGTCGGATTTGTGCTGTTTCTGGCGCTGATCGCGATTCAGTTTCTGGTGGTGAGCCATGGTGCGGTGCGCACGGCGGAGGTGACGGCAAGGTTTACGCTGGATGCGCTTCCAGGCAAGCAGATGGCGATCGATGCAGACATGAACGCTGGTCTGATCGATGAGCAGGGGGCGCGGAAGCGGCGGCAGGCGATTGCGCGCGAGGCGGAGTTCTATGGCGCGATGGATGGCGCCGCGCAAGTTCAACCAGAGGGACTCGCTGGCGACGATTCTGATTACTGCAATCAACATTGTTGCTGGGCTTGTTGATCGGAGTGTTGCAGCAGGGTGCGGATCTTGCGACGGCGGTGAAGACCTACACGATTCTGACGGTGGGCGACGGACTGGTGACGATGATCCCGAGCCTGCTGGTGTCGATTGCGGGCGGCATGGTGCTGACGCGGGCGTCGTCGGCGGGCTCGCTCGACCAAGAGCTTGGGACCCAACTGCTGCGCGGGCGGAATACGCTTTGGATCGCGTGCGGCGTGCTGCTTGGACTGGCTTTGATTCCGGGACTGCCGAAGTTGTCGTTTGTGCTGATGGCCGCTGGAGTTGCGCTGATGGCGCGCAAGCTGCCAGCTGCGAAAGAAGGAGCGATGGCTCTTGGCGGATGAGGCTGCTCCGGCAGATAAGGCGAAGGCGGCTGAGGTGGCGAAGGGTGAGAACCTGGCATCGCTGTTGAAGATGGATGAGCTGACGCTGGAGATCGGGTTTCAGTTGATTCCTCTGGTCGATGAGAAGCAGGGTGGTCAGATGCTGAATCGCGTACGTGCGCTGCGACGGCATCTGGCGACGGAGCTTGGGTTCATCGTTCCTGCCGGTGCATATTACGGACAATCTGCGACTGAAGCCGCGGGAGTATGTGGTGAGCCTGCGCGGCGTGGAGATCGCACGCTGGCAGACGGAGCAGAACTGTCTGCTGGCGGTGAATGCCGATCCGAAGGCGCGGGCGCTGCCGGGAACAGAGACCAGGGAGCCGGCGTTTGGCGTGCATGGCGCGGTGGATTCAGCCGGGATTGGAGGAGCAGGCGCTTGCTGCCGGGTATTCGGTTGTGGACCAGACTACGGTGATTGGGACGCACCTTGGTGAGCTGATCCGACAGTCATGCGCATGAGTTGCTGGGGCGGCAGGAGGTGAAGCGACTGCTTGACAGCATGAGCGAGAGCCATCCGAAGCTGGTGGAAGAGTTGGTGCCGAAGCTGATGACACTGGGAGAGGTGCAACGGGTGTTGCAGCAACTGCTGCGGGAACAGGTTTCGATCCGTGACCTGGGAGCGATTCTCGAGGTGTTGGTGGAGGCCGCGCAGCAATCGAAGAATGTGGTGCACCTGGTGGAGAGTGTTCGGCAGTCGCTGGGACGGGGACTGGTCCATCCGCTGCTGGATGGAGAGGGCGGGTTGCGGGTATTGATGCTGGAGCAGGGGCTTGAGATCGGAGCTGCTGCATACGTTCGATCCGCAGGGAGCGGGATTGCTGCTGGGGGATGGGTCTCGTTCGGCGGGTATGCCTGCTGATTTTCTGAGACGGCTTGTGGAATCTGTGAAACGCCTAACCGGAGGTGCCTCTACATCGGCACTCCCCGTGCTTCTATGTCCGAGTCCAGCCCGTTATCACGTACGGCGTTGGCTTGAGCCTTTTCTGCCCAGGGTGACGGTGCTGGCCCCGGCGGAGATTCCGCCAGAGATTCGAGTGCGGAGCGTAGGAACAGTTGGTTGATCACAGATGGACTGAATGCAGATGCAGGGAAGCTAACAGAACGAGGATAGGGAGGAAGTAATGGGCGCACGGGGTTCGATTCCGGTACAGATGTTAGAGAGGTTCGCAGAAAATACGCTTTTCGCTGCGGAGCCTGTGAAGCTTGATGGAGTGCGGTGGAGCGTCAAGGATTGCGTTTGCTCCATTCACTGCCGCTGACGAAGATGCTGCAAATGAAAGCCGAACTGCGTCGGAGCGCGATCAGTTGCTGATGGAACATCTGCCGACGGTGAGGTATCTGGCGCGGCAGGATTCATGAACGGCTGCCGCAGCATGTCGATCTGGATGATTTGATTTCGGCCGGCGTTGTGGGCCTGATCGATGCGTTCTCAAAGTTCGATCACGGCAAGAAGGTGCAGTTCAAAAGCTATGCTCAGTTTCGGATTCGCGGTGCGATTCTTGATTCGTTGCGGACGCTGGACTGGAGTCCGAGAGAGTTGAGGCGCAAGGGAAGAGCTGTTGAAGAGGCGATTCGATCGGTGACACAACGGCTTGGCCGCGCGCCATCGGAGCAGGAGATCGCCGGTGAGATGGAGTTGAGTCTTACGGAGTATCAACAGCTGCTGGGAGATTTGAAAGGGCTAGAGATCGGCAGCCTGCATATGGAGCGATCGGAGGACTCCGGGGATGAGGAGCTTGCGTATATTCCTGGGTCGCCAGAGGAAGATCCGCTGTTCCGCTGCCTGAAGGGCGAGATGAAACAGCGGCTTGCAGATGCGATTGATGAGCTGCCGGAGAAGGAGCGCATGGTGCTGACGCTCTACTACTACGAAGAGCTGACGATGAAGGAGATCGGTCTAACTCTTGGTGTTGTGGAGTCGCGGGTCTCGCAGATTCATTCCTCTGCTGTATTGCGACTGAGGGCCGCGTTGGCCAATCTGCGTAGCGGCGATGCATTGCCTTCGGATAAAGGATCAAAGGTGAGACGGAAGACAGCTTTACGTTAAGAGCGTCTTCGATCAGGTACACGGCACGAATCAGTTCGACAGGAAAGGATGGCGATGGATAAGACTCTTGGGCAGGAAGATATTGACGCGTTATTTGCCGCGGCGGCGGGAGCAAACGCTGCGCTGAAAGCCAATGGACCGGCAGTCGCTGTCCCGCCGGAGAAGTATAGCTTCAGCCGGGCGGGGCAGATCAGCAACGATCAGATGCGTGCGATTAGTACGGTCAACGATTTGTTTGCGCGCAACCTGATGCATACGCTGGGAGCGTGGCTGCGAACACCGTTGCGCGTGAAGCTGGTTTCGGGTGAGCAGCTTCCGTTTAGTGAGTTTCTGGAACGGCTCTCTGCACTAGCGTATGTCTGTTCAGTTCGGCTGGAACCGCCGGGAGCGGTGGGGCTGCTGGAACTCGACCTGTCGCTGACGTTTCCGATAGTGGATGTTCTGCTTGGAGGGACAGGAAAGGCCGGGCAGGCAAGGGAATTGACTTCCATTGAGGAGGCTATTCTTGCGGCAGTGATCAAGGTGTTGATCCAGGAGTTGAATCTCGCCTGGCAGTCGGTGGGGCTGGAATTTGCCCTGGAGAAACGGGAGACTGCAGCGCAGGCCGCGAGAATGTTGACGTTGGGAGAGAAGATGCTGTGCGTGAGCTTTGAAATTCGTATGCCCGAGGTTCAGGGCGTTCTGAATCTTTGCTTGCCGGCGGTGGTGTTGAATGCGATTCTGCGGCGACTCATTGCAGAGGGAGATAGGCCTCGGAGGCGATCGAAGGACGCCGAAGCGCGGATGCGAGTACTGATGGGTGAGGCCCGGTTGGGTGCGGTATTGCAGTTCCCGCCGGTAAGGCTGCGCGCAGTAGAACTTACAGCTCTGGAGCCTGGGATGGTCTTGCGTCTTCCGTTGCCTAAGCATGAGGCGGCAGAGTTGCGCGTGGGCGGGCTTCAGTTTGGCCGTGCTCATCCTGTGCGGAGTGGAGAGCATCGCGGAGCACAGATTGAAGGCGAATACTACGGTGTTCGGGTGGAGGCACCTGTTGCGACCGAGATAAGTGTGAATTGAAAGAACGGCAACGAAAAATTGATTGAAGGCAGGGGGATTTGATGGTGACTGAGTCGGCGATAGGTTTGTTGTCGGACATTGAACTGGATGCGACGTTGCGGTTTGGGTCGCGCGAGATGGCGTTGCGCGAGGTTCTGGAGTTGGGCCCGGGAGCTGTGGTGGAGTTGGACAGGCATGTGTCGGAGCCGGTGGATCTTGTGGTCGGGGATCGCATTGTGGCCCGGGGAGAAGTGGTTGTGGCGAGTGGCAACTTTGCGCTGCGCATCACCGAGGTGGCAACACCGCAATTGAGATTGGAGAGTATTCGATGCCTTTTCTAATGAAGAAACCGGAGAACCGGAATATCGATGGACTAGGTGTTTTGGTTGCTGAAAGTGATCTAAAGTGGTCGCGCGATGAATACACGCCATCGCGCGGACAGCTGAGCGTTGAGCCATCTGCTGCAGCGGGACTATCCCAACAGCGGAGGTCTTGCGGAAATATAGAATGTGCAAGCACGTGGATGGCTCCCTGGAGGAATCGTCGCAGGCCGATCTTTGAGGGCCAGTGGGGCTGCAGCGGGCGATGTGTCCTGGCGATGGTAAAGGCCGCAGTCAATCGCGAGCTGGGGGAGGGAGAAGAGGTAGCCGCTCCTCATCGTCATCGGGTTCCGCTGGGATTAGTGATGCTGGCCCAGGGATGGATTACGCACCCCCAGCTGCGACAGGCGTTGGAGGCTCAGCGTGCGAATGGACATGGGAGAATCGGCGATTGGCTGGTCGCTGAGTGTGGTCTGGAGACGGAGCAGATTACGCGTGGGCTGAGTATGCAGTGGAGCTGCCCCGTATTGTCGATGAAGGGATTTGAACCGGAGGCGATGGCGCTGGCCGTGCCGAGGGTCTTTGTGGAGGAGTTCGGTATATTGCCGTTGCGGGTCGCGGCGCAACGGATTCTGTATCTTGGCTTCGAGGATCGACTGGATGCTTCTGCCGCTCTGGTTATGGAACAGATGACAGAATTGAAGGTAGAGAGCGGTTTGATGGATGGCGCTCAGTTTAGAGATGCACGAGCGACCTTGTTGCAGTGCAATGCGGTAGAGGCGAATCTTGAGGGGGTCACGAGCATAGCAGCCCTGGCTGCGCGAATAACAGCGATTCTGGAGCAGAAGCAGCCCGTGGCGGCTCGCCTGGTTCGACTGCATCAATACTATTGGCTGAGGACATGGCTCGAGAGCGGCACAATGGGCAGTACGGGCAGTCTCCCAAGGACGAACGAGGATGTAATCGACCATATCTTCACGATTGGAACTCGAGTCTAAGAACCCTGATCTGCAAGATAAAAGGGAGAGCTTTTGGCTTTCCCTTTTTGTGTGCCGATAGATTTTTACTGTTGCGAGAACACAGCGGCGGACGCTGTGGGAGCTGCGGAAGTCGTCATTGCGGAGGAGCCGCTGGTATTGAAGCCAGAATCATGAGCAGGACCGAGGCCAAGTTTGATGATGGCGCGTGAGTCCGGGATCAGCTTTGTCTGCCAGCCATTATCAGCCTGCAGCTTCTGCATCGCGGCTTCGGTTTGCGAATCCCAGTGTCCGCTGGCTGCATCACTGGAGAGATAGCCGGATTTGACGAGAGCGGATTGAATTTCGGTAGCTCGTGAGTCGTCGATGGCCCGTTGTCCCAAGGACTTCGATCCCGACTTGCTCTTTTTATTTTGCGGCTTTTGCGAGGTGGGGCCGCGGCGAGCGTGGGCCATTGCAGGGCAAGAGATTGCCGTTGCAAGGATCAGCACCGAGCTTAGGAGAAGTCTGAACTTCATGTGGAGCAACACCTCAAAAAAATAGTATCTACAAGAGGATTCAATGAACGGTCTGAGTTGCTGACAGAGTAGCTTGACAGTAACCATTCTAGCAATAGAAAGTTTGGTCCATTATTTACATCTATAGGGCGGATAGTCTGGGAGTGAGAATATTTCCGCACATATGAATGGGCGAGCCCGAGGCTCGCGCATTCATATGGTGAAGTGCGGGTTATGGAAGAGTGCCGCCGACGTAGGAGTTGCCGGCATTCTTCTGGAGTGGGGAATGAACGACGAAGACGACGTCGTCTTTCGATTTGAGGGCGGAGACGATAGCCCGATAGCTAGCTTCGTCAGTTACCGGCTTTTTGTTGATCTCCGTGATGATAGTTCCCTTGGTGAGGTTAATCTCATCGGCGAAGGATCCGGGGCGAACGCTTGTAACCATAACGCCGGTCTTGATTCCGGTCTTGGTTGCGACTGCCGGGGGAATGGTCGAGACTGTGATGCCGAGCATACCCTGACCGGCGTCAGATTCCTGCGGGGCAGCGTTATCGTCGTTGTCGCCGCCAGTGAGTTCGGCGTAGGTTTTGGCGCGGTCGCCAATCGTGACATTGGCGGTGTTCTGCTTGCCGTCGCGGAGGTAGCCGAGCTTGACGGTGGAACCAACGTGGCGGGCGGAGATGTCGTTGACCAGATCATCGCCGTCGGTGATCTTACGACCGTCGATGGAGACAATGACGTCGCCAGGCTGAAGGCCAGCCTTGGCAGCGCCGCCGGTTGGCGAAACGGTGCTTACGAGGACACCGTTCGAGAACCCGTACATACGGCCGACTGCGGAGTTGAGAGCGGGCTGGAAGCTGATGCCAATGGATCCGCGAACAACTTTGTGTTCGGGTCCGATGAGCATGTTGTAAACGCTGGCAATCGTGTTGGCCGGCATGGCGAAGCCGACGCCCTGCGAGCCCATCGACTGGGTGTAGATGGCGGTGTTCATGCCAACGACGTTGCCTGCCATGTCGACGAGCGGGCCACCGGAGTTGCCGGGGTTGATCGCCGCGTCCGTCTGGATGAATCGCTGGAACTGGCTCTGCGAAACGCCTGAGGGGCCGGGCTCGTCAATGGAGCGGTTTTTGGCGGAGATGATTCCTGCTGTAACTGTCTTGGACAGGGCAAACGGGCTGCCGATAGCGAGAACCCAATCGCCTACCTGCGCACTGTCGGAGTTACCAAGCTTGACGGTGGGGAGGGGCTCCTTGGCGTCGATCTTGATGACGGCGATGTCGGTGTCCTTATCGACGCCGATTACAGTGGCTGGGCGCCCATTGTCACCAGGGCCTCCGTCAGGATCGGTAGAGAGTTTGACGAAGATTTTGTCGGCTTTGTCGACGACGTGATTGTTGGTGATGATGTAACCGCGTGGGTCCACGATGAAGCCGGAACCAAGAGCGCGACGTTCGCCCGCCATACCGCCATCGCCGTCATCGTCACCGCCCTGACCACCTTGGCCGCCGAAGAAGCGGTTGAAGAAATCCTGCATGTCTCCGGGCTGTTGGTCATCATCACCCTGAGGAGGATGGCCTTGACCACGTCGGTGAGGCGTTTTGTTCATTGACTGCTTGGGCAGCGACTCGGTGTTGATGTTGACGACTGCCGGGCCAACCTGCTTGACGACCTGCGAGAATCCGTTTGAGAGCGTCGTGGGTGAAGGGATAACGAGCGGCTTCGCGTCAGAGGAGTCGACGGACTGCTGCTCTTTCCCGCTGACTCCATTGGTCAGGATTGAGCCGGCGAGGACGCCGATGGAGAGCATGGCGAGGAGGGAGAACGTAGTGGTGAGACGACGGCTGCGAATACGATCGAGCAGGCTTGGAGAAGTTGGTGTCGGTGTATCCATTGGAGAATCAAACCTCATTTTGTGCGTTACGGTGCGCCGGCCTGGCTGTTGGCGGCTAAACCGTAAGTATAGACTCTGAGACCGTTGCAGCGCTTCTTTAGAAAGAAGGATGCACGAGCTACGGTCAGGTTATTTAGACGTGAAACCAACGCAAAGGTATTTTGCACCTTTTTTAGATAGGATGCGCGGGAAGCGGATTTGGAGAAGATAAAAGCTCAGTGAATGCAATTCCGGTGAGGATCAGGGCGGCTCCGCCGAGCGAACGACGACCGAGATGCTCGTGCAGGACGAAAAAAGAAGTCAGGGCGGCAAAGACAGGTTCAAGGGTCAGGAGTATCGCTGTGTGGGTGGGCTGAAGATGTTGCTGGGCCCAGCTTTGGATGGTAAATGCGGCGGCGGTAGCCAGCAGGCTGGTAACGGCCAGGGCGATGAGCAGACGGGGCGTTATGCTCAGGTGCGGTTTTCCTTCCATCGGTAGGGTGATAGCCATGATAATAGCGGCGGCTCCGATCTGGAGAGTGGCGAGTTGTACAGTGGGAACCCGATGCGATGTATGGGCTAATGCGAGCAGATGACCCGCGAAAGCTATGGCGCATGCGAGGGTGAGCAGGTCGCCGAGACTGATGCTGGGGAAGAGATTCTGCCAAGAGGTTCCGGCAGGCGTGGTGAGCAGCAAAAGGCCGGTGAACGCGAGGAGAGCGCCGACAGCAGTTGTCCAGCGAGGTGCTGGTGCGTTCGCTGGGCGCAGAATGGGAATCACAGTAAAAAGAGGGACGAAGACTACGACGAGGCCCGTGATGAAAGCGGATTTAGCGGCGGTGGTATGGGCCAGTCCTGCGGTCTGGAATTGATAACCGGCGGCAAGGAACAGGCCGACAATGATGCCGGATACTAAGGCCGTGCGGGTGACGTGACGGAGTTGACGGTGGTTGATGATGGCCAGAGCAATGAAGGCCAGGGTCATGCGAAGGAGATTAAAGAGGAGGGGAGATGCGTCCTGCAGGGCGTCCTTGACGAGGACGAATGTCACGCCCCAGACGGCTACAACTGCCAGAAGCAGGATATGGGCGAGAGCGGAAGGGCTGAGACGATGGGCCAACTATTCTTCCTGTTTCTGGCGTGAATTTATCGGGTTTCTTTTGAGGAATAGATGATTTCTCCGTTCAGAACGGTGCGGAGAACCTTGGTGTGGAGGATCTGCTGTGGCGTGGCGGTTGGGGATGTTATGTCGTGGTCGAGTACGACGAAGTCAGCTACGAAACCCGGCTCGAGCCGGCCTTTAAGTTTTTCCTGATTTTCAGCGAATGCGGAGGCTTGCGTATATGCGTAAATCGCCTCGTTGAGGGTGATTTTTTCTTGCGGTTGGTAGGTTTTCGTTCCGGCCTCATTCTGGCGGGTGATGGCGGCGTAGAGGCCTCGAAAAGGGTTGATGGACTCTACGGGATAGTCGGTGCCGAAGGCGAGGACGACGTTGTGATCGAGGAAGGAGCGCCAGGCATAGGAGTATTTGACACGTTCGGGGCCCAGGCGGGCTTCTGCCCAGTTCATGTCGGTAAGCAGGTGCGAGGGCTGCATCGAGGCGATGACGTGGAGACGAGCGAATTTATCGAAGTCGCCGGGGGACACGACCTGGGCATGCTCGATGCGGTAACGGGATGTGTCGGTGGCCGATTGCTTCATTCGAGCTTGTTGGGCGCGTTCGAAGGCAGTGAGTGCCATGTCGTTGGCGCGGTCTCCGATGGCGTGAAAGCCTAATTGGAAGCCCGCTTCTGCGCGTTCTATGGCCATTTGATCGAGTGTTTTCTGGTCGTAGCGAGGGATGCCGGAGTTGGTGGGATCGTCAGAGTAGGGGGCGTTCAGAGCGGCGGTACGGGAGCCGAGAGAGCCGTCCATGAAGCCCTTGAGCATCGTGGTGTGGAGGAAGAGATCACTTGAAGAATGAGCAGCTTGCATCTTCTTTAAGGTTGCGACTGGAAGGTCGAAGCTGAGCCACTCGCTGACGCGGAGGTGAAGTTTTCCGGTCCGTTCGAGGTCTTCGAGGACGAGGAAGTCCTCCCAGTCGGAGAAGTCCTGGACTGAGGTTACGCCGTGGACATTGGCATCGGCTATGGCGACCTCGAGAGCTCGGCGGCGTTCCTCAGGAGTTGGTGGAGGGATCACCTTGTAAATGATTGCAAGGGCGGGTCTTTCGCGGATTATGCCGGTGGGTTCGCCGGATGCATCGCGGTCGATTTTTGCGCCGGGAGGGTCCGGGGTTTTCGAGGTGATTCCGGCGGCGGCGAGGGCTGCGGAGTTGACGACGGCGATGTGGCCGTCTGTGCGGCCGAAGATGGCGGGGTGGCCAGCGGTGACGGCGTCGATGTCGGCGCGGGTCGGGAGGGTTTTGGTGGGCCAGATGGTGTGGTCCCAGCCTCCGCCTTGCAGCCATGTACCTGATTTTGCTGTGCTTGCGAAGGCTTTGATGCGCTGTTGCATCTCGGCCAGGGAGGAGACGTGGTCGAGGTCGATGGTGAGTTTTTGCTGGCCGGCGGCTGCGATGTGGGTGTGGGCGTCGTTGAAGCCGGGCATCGCGAAGGCGCCGTTCAGGTTGATGATTTTGGTGCTGGGCGCTTTTAGTTTCAGCAGGTTGGCGTCGGTGCCTACGGCTGTGATTTTGCCTTGGGAGATGGCGATTGCGGTTACTTTTGCTGGGGTTTTGGAGGCGTCGTCGGGGCGGAGGTGGGCTCCGGTGAGGATGTTGCCGTTGATGTAGATGATCTCCGGCGGATTATTTTGTGCGTGGAGGAGTGGGGTAGCGAGGAGAAGAAACGCGCTGATGATAAAGGGTTTCACGCGGTTGAGTGTATCAGGATTGGAGATTTTCTGCGGTTATTTGTGTGGTGTCGAGCAGGGTGAGGAGGATGCGGCGGAGGGCGGTCTCGCGGCCGGTTGGGTTGTACCACTCCTGGAGGGTGTGGATGCCTCCTCCTGTGCCTCCGGTGCCGAGGGCGATGGCTGGTATCTCTCTGGAAAGAGGTATGTTCGCGTCGGTTGAGCCGAGACGTAGTTCTGTTCGGATGGCGAGGTGGCGATCGGTGGCGCGGAGGGTGTGGAGGAGCGGTGAATCGTCGGGAAGGGCGGCTGCGGGGCGATTTCCGATGGTTTGGATATGGAGTTTTGGTGGACAAGCTGTGGTTTTTTGGCTGGCAAACGTGGAGACGATTTCGTCGAGAATTTGGTGGATTGCGGTCGCGGTGGAGATGAGTTGAGTTGAGTCGGTCGACCGGAGGTCGAGCAGAGCGGTGGCGGACTCGGGGATGGAGTTAATAGAGGTACCGCCGGAGATGTGCCCCACGTTGATTGTCGTGAGGGGGCTGGTGGGGAGTTCGAGAGCGGCGATCTGGGTGATGGCCTGGCTGAGCATGAGGATGGGGTTCGGAGTGCCGGCGTCGTTCCAGGAGTGGCCGCCGGGGCCGGTGATGGTGACGCGGAAACGAAGGCTACCGAGAGCGCGGGTGACGACGGCTGAGGTGCCGCTGCCTTCGAGGATGATGGCGGCAGCGATGCGCTGGCGGTAGGGGCCACGCTCAAAGAGATGACGCATGCCGCGCAGGTCTCCTTCGCCCTCTTCGCCTACGTTGGCGCAGAAGAGTATCGGGATGGGTGGGGTGATGCGTGCGTAGCGGAGGGCTGCGGCTATGCCCAGGAGGGCGGAGAGGCCAGCGCCGTTGTCGCAGATGCCGGGAGCGTGGATGCGGGGGCTGTCTGGCGATTCTGTCGGCTCGCAGGGGGTGCTTTCGGGGAAGACGGTGTCGAGATGGGCGGAGATGAGAATGCAGGGAGTAGGGGGTAGGGAAGAGGGAAGAGGGAAGAGGGAAGAGGAGACAGGTTCGGAGGCAGAATGACGGCGTGTTTGTGCGACGGTGGAGATTCCTTGTTGTTCGGAGTGATCTGCTGTTTCGGGTTGAGAGGGAGATAGTTCGGCCAGGACGTTGCCTTCGTCGTCGGTGTGGACGTTGGTGAGGCCGAGGGAACGGAAGCGGTCGAGGAACCATGCGGCTCGGGCGGATTCGCCGAAGGGTGGGGCGGGGATGCGGACGAACTCTAGTTGCCACTGGCGGAGTTGGGGCTGGTGGAGGTGCAGCCAGTGAAAGGCTCGATGGACCGCGGTGAGGGCGGCTAGTCGGGCTATGCGGCGCTGGGCTGACGCGGTGGCGGGCATTAGTATTCGACCTCGATGAGGAAGAGGCCTCTGGCGGGTGCTGTTGGGCCGGCGGCGTTTCGGTCCCTGGCGGCGAGGATCTCGGGAATGGAGTCGGCGGAGATGCGTCCGGTTCCGGCTTCGACGAAGGTTCCGACGAGATTGCGGACCATGTGGTGGAGGAAGCCTGTGCCGGTGACTTTATAGATAAGGAGATGGTCGTTGCGGTGCCAGGAGGAGTGGTGAATGGTGCGGGTGAGGCAGGGAGTAGGGAGTAGGGAGTAGGGAGTAGAAGACGGATCTGTGGGTTGGTCTGCTTGTTCAGTGCGGGTGGTCAGGTCGGGGTCGGAGGCGGCGAAGGAGGTGAAGTCGTGGGTGCCGCGGATGTGGTCGGCTGCGTTTTGGAGGGTGGCAAGGTCGAGGGGAAGGTGATAGCTCCAGACGTAGGGGGCTTGCATGGGGGAGCAGATCTCGTCGGTTGAGATTCGGTATTCGTAGGTTTTACCGAGGGCGCTGTGGCGGGCGTGGAAGTCTTCGGCCACTTGTTCAACGGAGAGGATGCGGATGCTGGGTGGGAGGGCGCGGTTGAGGGCTCGGTGAAGATTGGGTGCGGGGATAGGAGCGGCAAGGGAGAAGGAGGCTACCTGACCGAGGGCGTGGACTCCGGCGTCGGTGCGGCCTGAGCCTTGCGGGAGGACGGACTCTCCGGTGATGCGATGGATGGCTTGCGCGAGAGTGCCCTGGACGGTGGGGAGATTGGGTTGGATTTGCCAACCGTTGAAGGGGGTTCCGTCGTAGGTAAGGATGATCTTCCAGTGCGGCATGGATGTTCGGACGGTATCACGAGGGTTGAGGGAAGACCAATGCGGGCGACCACGGATTGCGCGGATTGGAACGGATTGAAGAAGGCGGAAAGATCAGGCTGGCTGGACGGTTGGTGGATTTCTTGCGCGTGGTCAGGCAATCGATGTGAAGGCGGTCGTGCTTCGCACGATTCCCACTCATGCGATGAGACCGCATGAATGGGGCACCCGGCACCCAGCGGATTCCTCGATCTTCGCGGTCAGGTGCGCTCAGCATGGGGACGTGGGTTTTGTGTGTGGATTGAGGAAGGCCGCCGTGCTGTGGTGACGGGGGAGATGCGGCAGGAAAAGGTTGGGGAGCATAACGATTTGGGGTTGATATACTTAGCGAGTTGCAATCAGGAAAATTTGCAGAAGTTATGGGAACGAAGCGGCGCATGGGTGCGTATATCTGCCAAGCCGCAACATTCTGAGGAATGACGGGCAGTCCGCACATTCTTTAAGAGTCCTAACGTTAGTGCAGCGCGTCTTAGAAGAATCGGAAAAAGATGGGTTTGAAGAGTGACCCTCACGGATCAGTGTGAGATTTCAGGGAAGACTCAAAAACCGGCGAGCTGCCCTGTGGGGCAATGCCGGGGAAGAATCAGGGAAGAGTTGGAGAGCGCATCGTGAGATTAAGGGATATGCAGGCAGCAGCGAGCATCGCATTGTTGCTGATGAGCTTGAGCACGCAGCCGGGAATAGCACAGCAGACAACCCCGCAAACACAGACGAGCCCAACGGCTCCTGCTCCGGCGCAGCCCGTGGTGAGCGATACGACTGGCACGCCGGGACTGCCGCAGGCTCCGGCACCGAAGCTGACGGAGCCGCTTGGTCTGCGCAGCACCAAGGTGGACTATACGCAGCCGAAGAGCCACTTCTGGAATCCGATTGCTCCGTATACAGCGACTGAGGTGCCGGAGCCGAGTACGCAGAACTCGCCCCGACTGGACTCTTTGCTGCGGGACGGGAAGATTTACCTGAGCTTGTCGGATGCGGTGACTCTCGCGCTTGAAAACAACTACGACATTGCGATCGCACGCATCAATCTGGACATCGCAGACACGGATATTCTAAGGACCAAGGCTGGTTCGACACTACGCGGTGTGCCAACCGGACTTGTAACGAATACGATAGGCGGCACAACGACAACGATCACAAGCGGGGGTGGCCCGGGCGGAACATCGACTGGAGCGGGTGGTGGCGCATCGGGCGCGGCGGGCATCATTCTGAGCACCAACGGCGGCGGCCCGCTGCCAGAGAGCCTTGATCCGATTCTGACCGGAACGCTACAGTATGAGGCGGCAAACAACCCGCAGCCAACGACCTTCATTACGGGCACGGACACGCTGAGCCAGAACACGGGAACATATAACTTCGGCTACCAGCAGGGTTTTCTGACCGGCACGCTGTTTAACTTTACGTTCAACAACTCGCGCTCGACGACAAACAGCTTCCGGTCGAACTACAGCCCGCAGTTGAACTCACTCTTTCAGGCCAAGGTAACGCAGCATCTATTGCAGGGATTCGGCCTGGGCCTTAATAGGCGTTTGATTGTGCAGGCGAAAAACAACCGCCGCATTACCGATTCGTCATTCCGTCAGCAGGTTATGTTTACGGTGACCCAGGTGGAGAACATCTACTGGAGCCTGGTGAGCGCCTATGAGGATGAGCAGGCGAAAGAGCGGGCGCTGGCGCAATCGACGCAGCTGACTGCCGATAACCGTAAGCAATTGGAGATTGGAACGCTGGCCCCGCTGGATGTTGTGAATTCAGACAGCGCTGTGGCGACTGATAAGCAGGCGCTAGTTGCCTCGCAGACAAACCTTGAGTACCAACAGTTGGTGATGAAGCAGGCGATTGCGCGGAACCTGAACGATCCGCAGCTCTCAAATGCTCCGGTGGTTCCGACCGACCGTGTATCGCTGGACCGCTTGCCTGAAGAAGATGTACCAGTGGAAGAACTGGTGAAGCAGGCCTACACGAATAATCCGCAGATCGAACAGGCCGTGCTGAACATGACCAACAACGAGATCACCATCAAGGCCTTCAGGAACGGTTTGCTTCCGACGGTAGATGCTTACGGTTTCTATGGCGGTTCGGGCCTGGGTGGCGCGCAGAACCCGGCGCTACAGTGCACAAACGATACCGGTACGGCAGTTGTTCCTTGCCCGCCGAACGTAGTTGCACATACCGGTTTTGGGGATGTGCTTTCGACCACATACAACAACTCATTTCCGGATAAAGGCGTTGGCGTGAGCATCAATATCCCGCTGCGGAATCGGGTTGCGCAGGCTGACCAGGCCCGCTCTCAGATGGAGTATCGGCAGTCGCAGATGCGGTTACAGCAGCTTTATACGCAGACCCGGATCCAGGTGATCAACGGGCAGTTCGCGTTGACGAACGATCGAGCGCAGGTGCAGGCTGCACAGGCGGCGCGTGATTTTGCGGCGCAGAGTCTGGATGCGGAACAGAAGAAGTATAAGCTGGGCGCGTCGACGACAGCGTTAGTCCTGCAACAGCAGAGGAATCTTGCAGCAGCGGACAATACACTGATCGCTGCTACGGCTGCTTATGCGAAGGACCGGGTTGCGTTGGCAGAATTGCTGTCGAACATTCTGGATAAGTATGGGATCAGCCTTCAGGATGCGGCGACGGGGAATATCACTCAGGCGCCTGTGGTTCCTGGGTTGACGACGCCGAAGGCGCCTGCTGCTCCGAAGCCACTTTCGGAAACGCCTAGTGCTCCTCCGACACAGCAATAAGAGGGTGGATTGGTAGAAGGGTCCGGGCCTTTGGCTTGGACCCTTTTGCTTTAAGGCAGGGAAGAGGGAAGAGAGAAAAGGGAAGAGCGAGCAACGGCAACTGTGCGAGGGCAATGAGTGGCGAAGTGTCGGAGATTTTTGGGGTTGGGTGAACTAGACTGGATATCTATGAGCAGCGAACAGGTTAGTGAACATTTGAACTCTTTGTCGAAGGCAGCTTCAGCGTATCTCAGGTCAGCAATGCATCAACCAGTGGCGTGGCAGGAGTGGGGTGAAGAGGCGTTCGCTCGTGCTGCGGCAGAGGACAAACCGATTCTGCTGGATATCGGCGCGGTGTGGTGCCACTGGTGCCATGTGATGGATCGTGAGTCGTATGAGAATGCCGAGACGGCGAAGCTGATCAATGAACACTTTGTCGCGGTGAAGGTGGACCGGGATGAGCGGCCGGATGTGGATACGCGGTACCAGGCGGCCGTGTCGGCTATCAGCGGGCAGGGTGGATGGCCGCTGACGGCGTTTCTGACTCCTGAGGGCAAGCCTTATTTTGGGGGGACTTATTTTCCGCCGCAGGACCAGTATGGACGGCCGGGGTTTCCTCGCGTGCTGATGACGATGGCGGAGTCGTTTTATAAGCAGCGGGCTGAGGTGAATGAGTCGGCCAGCAGCGTGGTGGCGGCGATTGAGCATAACGAGTCGTTTATGGGGCGGGCGGGGAATCCGGGGCCAGAGCTGGTGGCGAAGCTGGTGGCGTCGGCGCTGAAGCAGTTTGATTCGCGGTCGGGTGGGTTTGGGTCGCAGCCGAAGTTTCCTCACTCGGGGGCGATCGATCTGTTGCTGGATGCGGCTTCGAGGGTGTCTGCCGGCGATACGGCGGCGGCGGCGAAGAATGCGGCTTTGGTAACGCTGCAGAAGATGTCGAAGGGTGGGATTTATGACCATCTGGCGGGCGGATTTCATCGGTATTCGGTGGATGAGCGATGGGTGGTGCCGCACTTCGAGAAGATGTCGTATGACAATAGCGAGTTGCTGAAGAACTATGTTCACGCGTTCCAGACGTTTGTTGAGCCGGAGTGCGCGCGGGTAGCGCGGGAGATGATTGGGTGGATTGATGCGTGGCTGAGTGATCGCGAGCGGGGTGGTTTTTATGCTTCGCAGGATGCGGATTTTTCGCTCGAGGATGACGGGGATTACTTTACCTGGACCAGGGACGAGGCGGCGGAGGTTTTGACGGCTGAGGAACTGGCGATCGCAGGCGCCTACTATGACATCGGCGAAATTGGGGATATGCATCACAATCCTGCGAAGAATGTGCTGCATGTGAAGGGGACGCTGGAGGGTGTGGCGAAGTCGATTGGAATTTCGCTGGAGGAGGCCGGGGAGAGGTTGGCCTCTGCGAAGACGAAGATGTATGCGGCGCGGTTGAAGCGGCCTACGCCCTATGTGGATAAGACGATTTATGTGGGCTGGAATGGCATGATGATCTCGGCTTATCTGGAGGCGGGGCGGGTGCTGGATATGCCGGAGGTGTCGGCATTTGCGCTGAAGTCTCTGGACCGGGTGCTCGGGGCGGCGTGGGATCCGGAGGCTGGGATGGCGCATGTGGTGGCCTATGGAGAGGCTGGCGGGTCCGGGTCTGGGTTTGGGGCTCGGGTGGCTGGGGTGCTGGAGGATTATGTGTTTCTTGGCCATGCTGCGCTAGATGCGTGGGAGGCTACGGGGGAGATTCGGTACTACGAAGACGCCGAGGCGATTGCCGAGGTTGCCGTGAAGCGGTTTTATGATCCGGTGGGATGCGGGTTCTTCGATACGGAGACTCCGAAGGCGGGAGAGACGCGGCTTGGCGCGCTTGGGGCGCGTCGGAAGCCTTTGCAGGATTCGCCTACGCCTGCTGGGAATCCTACGGCTGCGGCGTTATTGCTGCGGCTGGAGGCGCTGAATGAACGAGAAGATTATGCGGTGAAGGCTCTGGAGACGCTGGAGACTTTTGCTGGTGTGGTGGAACACTTTGGACTGTATGCGGCGAGCTACGGTCTGGCATTGCAGCGGATGGTGCTACGAGGCGTGCAGGTGTGCGTGATTGGGGATGATGCCGATGCGCGACGACTGGAGGCTGTGGCGCTGGCTCGGTATGCCGTGAATAAGAGTGTGATCCGGCTGCGGCGGGACCAGATGGGTGAATTGCCGCCGATGCTGAAGGAGACCCTGCCTCATCTTCCGGGGTTGAATGACGCTGGGAGTTTGGCGGTGGTTTGCAGTAGCAAGGGATGCCTGCCGCCAGTGCGGACGGTTGATGACTTAATTGCGGCTTTGAATCAGTCGTTGTAATGGCGTTTGTGTCGCATTTGGAAGATCCTGGAAATTGGTTTAGCTGACCAATGGCTTTTGGGCTGGTGGCGCGGTGGGGTTGTTTGCGTGCAGGATGAGCATGTTGGCGGGGTCGTTTCCGAGGGGGATGCCTTCGCGCTCGAATGCGAGGATGACGCGGCGGCGTAGCTCGCGGAGGACGCCGTCGCGCTGGTTGACGCGGACGCGGATCTGAATGGGGTAGGTGACGGCGCGGCCTTCGATCTTGTCTACGCCCAGAATGACAGGGTCGGCGATGGCGATGTCCTTAAAGGCTGATTCCTGACGAACATCCTGAGCGAGTTTCGCGAGCAGGGCAATAATCCTGTCTGGATTTGCGCTGGCGTCGACGCTGACTTGAAGGGTGGCGATGGAGAAGTCGCGAGAGAGATTGGAGACGGTGGCGATCTGGCCGTTGGGAATGGTGTAAAGGGTACCGTCGCCGTCGCGCAGCCTGGTGCTGCGGAGGGAGAGGGCTTCGACGGTGCCTTTTAGTCCGGCGATACTGACGGTCTCGCCGACGTTGTACTGATCTTCGATGAGGATAAAGATGCCGTTGAGCATGTCTTTGAAGATGGATTGGGCGCCGAGACCGATGCCGATGCCGAGGATGCCAGCGGAAGCAAGCAGTGGCTGGTAGGGAATGTCGAAGACATTCAGTATCTGCAGGAAGGCGATAAAACCAAGGACACCGTATGCCGTGGCGCGGAAGATAGAAGCCATGGTGCGGAGCTGGGCGGCCCGATGAAAATTGCCTACCTGGCTGTCGGCGCGCTTCTGGAGCCGTTTGACGGAGAAACGCACCATTCGCTGGAAAACGAAGATAACGGCCAGAATTACGAGAACTGTGGGCAACTTGTCCTCGAAGAAGACGACAAATTTGTCTCGCCAATTGTGGCCGATAAGGCTCAACATACGTTCGTCTTGCGGGGCCGTGGGGAGAAGGAGCATGATTACAGCATCTCACTTTCGGAGCAGGATGGAATGCTTTGAGGTTGGATGCAAGCTGGCTCGATCAGAGAATGCAAATGCCCTCTGAGGGGCGGAGGAAACCATGAGGATTCTTCTAAAAACGGGAATGGCAACTTTGGTGATTGGGGTGGCCACCGGAATAGCAAGTGCGCAGATAGGCGCGACACCACCCATCCAAACCGTTCCGCAGGGGACGATAAGAAACGGCGGAATTGGCATGCCTTCGGCGGATGGGCGAGGCATTCCAGGGATGGACCCTTTGCCTCATATGGAGGAGCAGCAGGCTCGTTCCCGAAACAACGAGAGGCAGAAAAAGCTTGTGGCGGATACGGACAGGCTTCTGGCGTTGATAGCGGACCTGAAACGTCAGATTGAACAGGCGGACAAAGATGGACAGCCGGTGGATGTGACGAAGAAAGCAGAGGAGATCGAGAAGCTGGCGAAGAGCGTGAAAGATCGGATGAGAGGATGAGGTTGTAGTGAAAGCGTCTATGGAAGTGTAGACTGCTTTGCGGGAATTGGGGTGTTACATGAGAAGTCTTCGGGCTGTGCGGGTTGGGATTCTGATGTTTGCAGGCGTTGTGCTTGGTGGTGGGGTGGGATACGGGTTGCAGGCGCAACAGCCACCGGCTCCGGAGAAGGCGAGCGCAAGTAGTCCGGCCCTGGTTGATGCTCGGGAAAAGACGACGGACGATCAACACGCGGCCACATCGCCGGTTAGCGAGCGACAGAAGAAGTTGGAAGCCGATACGGATAAGTTGCTGGCTCTGGCTACTGACCTGAAGAAGTCGGTGGATAAGACGAATAAAGATATTTTGTCGGTGGACGTGGTGAAAAAAGCGGAAGAGATTGAGAAGCTGGCGCGGAGCATGAAGAACGATACGAAGTAGCAAGTAGGGTCTTAGTCAGAGGCCAGGACCCATTCGCCATCTTTCAGACTGCACGTGTAATGGATTGTCTTCGGTTTGATTGCGCGTTGGGCGTCTTCGCCGAATCCCTCCGGGGTCATCTGCGCGTCGAAGGCGAAGCTTCGCTCGTTTTCGCTAACGGTTACATGTTCGATATCAGTTGAGAAACTTTCGGGATCGCACGTGATGTTCTGCTCCCGGCAGTTGCTGGAAGGAGCCAGGTGATTTTGCAGTTCTGACGAGAACTGTTTACGCGCTGGGTCGTTTTCCATTGGGTAGATCGAAGTTAGCTTCTTTTGCTGGAGGTTGTATGCGGATATTCGCGCCGGGTGGGTCGGCGCGAAATGTATCGTGTTTTCAACGAAGATGATGTTTCCGTCGATTGTGGCTAATAGGCCTCCACCTAAGCCTGCGATGAAACCTAGATCAGAAGTCAGAATTAGCGCGCATCCGGCGGATGGGTTTATGTGAGTGTGGATTATGATGAGCCCGGCCTTTTCAGAGATATTCAGTGCAGATCCCATGCAATTGCTGGATACCTGTGTCATGACTTCGTGGACGATTTGAAAAGGAATCTCGATCCCGTGTAGATCGGTTCGGCGGAGATCTTCTGTTTGCCGATCGTAGCGAAGGACGTGTAGCACGGGTGGAAGGCCGCCTGATCCATCGTCGTCGTAATAGGCGAGCAGAAAGCGCGAGTTTTCGGTTGAGACTGCGAAGCTGGTGATGGGCTGTTGGCGATCATTTTCCGAAATGAGGTTTGGAGAAAGCTTGTTGGAGGCGAGGACTGCGCCGAGAGTTTCCCCGCGAAGGATTGGCGAGAGGCCGAGTAACGAAAAGGCGAGAAAAAATGGAGCAATTCGCATACGGCACCTCACGCACATGATGCCCGTAACGCCATGTTCACACCAGCTATTTCATGGAATCAAATTAGGCAACCATTAATGGTCCGAATGCTTGCACAACAGGTGAGGGAAGGAGTAAAAGGGTTCGGCTTCGGGCCGGTCTGCACGACGGTCGGGCAGAGGTAGTGAGATGCATCGTAGTTTTCTGAGTGTTTTTCTTGTGTGGATTTTGCTGGTGTCTGTGGGTTGGGGACAGATGAAATCGCAGTCAGGGTTCATGGGGGGGGACTCTTCAAAGACAGATCGAGGGATGTCGCGTCCCCTGGGTGTTGCGACTATTCTGGCCCAACAGGTTCAACAGCGAAATACGATGCGGCAGGTTAAGCTGCTGAACGATACGAACAAGCTGCTGGCGCTAATATCCAGTTTCAACCAACAAGCGGCCAAAGGTGAGGGGACGTTGTCTCCTGAAGAGACTTCGAAGAGGGCCGCAGAGATTGAAAAACTGGCGCGCAGCGTGAAGGAAGAGATGGCACATAGTTACTAGATGGCTGCTCCGTTGAAATGATGATTACGGAGCGACGAGGGCCGTGGATGCGTCGACCTGCGACACGGGCAGATTCGGTGTCGCTACGGCTGTGGAACGCATGACGTCGACGATGTGGGTTGCGTCCCAGGTGGGGTGGGCGGCGCGTAGTAGCGCGGCGACTCCGGCGGCGAGAGGAGCAGCGGCGCTGGTTCCGATGGCTTGAACGTAAGGGGTGTGGCCGAGGTTGAAGCAGCCGAAGCTGTGGGAGGCGTCTGCCGGTGGGCCGTCCGTGGTGGAGGGCTTGCCTGAGCTGCAGGCACCGCGGACCCAGCCGCTGATGGCGAGGTCGGACCCGAGAGGATAACTGCCGCCGGGAGCGGCGAGGGCGTTGAGAGGCGCTCCGTAGTTGCTGTAGTAGGCGAGGCTGGAGGGGCCGGGGGTGCAGGTGGCTCCGGGGGAGAGGTTCTCGGCGCAGGCGGGGTTGGTGGAGGCGACGATGGCTAGGACGCCTCGGGATTGGGCAGGGATTTCGAGGTAGCGTGGGTTGGAGAGATCGTAGGCGTCGTTGCCTGCGGCGGCGATGAGAATGGCTCCTGACTGGGCGGCAGCGTAGGTGACGGAGTCGAAGGCTGCCTTTAGGCCGGCGCCTTCGCCGGTGGTGAGATCGATGGTTGCGCCGAGTGAGAGGGAGATGATGTCGGCGTGATTGCTGACGGCGTCTTCGATTCCCTGAATGACCCAGCTGAGGAGGCCGCTGGCTTCTCCGGCGGTGCAGCTTGCTGCGATGGTGGCGGCGTCTCCTGAAACCGATGCGGGCATCCGCTGGAGAACTTTGATGTTCAGGAGGGTCGCGGCGGGGGCAACACCGATGAGTTGGCCGGTGCCGGGCCCGCGGGCTGCGGCGGCGAGAGAAGCAGTCCAGGTGCCATGGCCCTGCTGGTCCTGCGGGGTGCCGTCGTCGCATGGGCTGGGGAGATCGGATTGGTCGACCTCGCTGAGGTTGAGGGCGAGGTTGGGAGCGATATCGGGGTGGGTGGCGTCGACGCCGCTGTCGATGATGGCGATACGGATGCCCTTGCCCATGGTGGTGTCCCATGGACCGCTGGCGGGGCCGCCGGGAACGTTGCTGCCGTATCCGCCTACCTGACGGACGGCCCAGCCCTGCGGGGTCGTGTAGAAGGTGTCGTAGGACTGGGCGACGTTGACGACCACGCTGAATGTGGGGTTAGGGATTGGCTGGGTGCGGAGGTGGCTGGCGGTGACGATGCGGTCGTGGATGACGTATTCGACGTTGGGCTGGGCGGCCAGGCGGCGCATGGTTACGTCGTCAGGCTCGAAGGAGGAAGACTGGACGGATGCGATGCCGAAGCGGTCGCTGCGTTGGATGAGGCGGGCTCCGGCGGCGTGGAGGCCGGTTTCGGCGTCGGCGGGAATGGAGGAGTTGCGGAAGACGACGATGTAGTGGTGAGGGAGGATGGGAGCCGGGCTTGTCTGTGCGCGGAGATACTGGCGCTGAAGGCCAAAAGTGTGAGGGCGAGCGTGTGGAGGAGCTTGCTATGCAGCCTTGCGGGGGAAAGTTTGCGGGGGACAGACACGGGTGCACCTCGGGCGTTTGCTCTGCTGGATGCATCGGCGTGTGGACGAAAGACAGGAGGGATTGGGCGGTTGTGTGCTATTACTTTGGTTTATTGTGTGCGCGAGGCGGGATGATCCACCCATGATCCATCCTGAACCAAGCGATACATTGACCCTGTTTGTTTGCACATGCTCTAATTGGCCGCTTCACGTAGGACGTTGAAGGTTAGCGCTTTAAGGAGATTCTTGCATGCACGTTGTTAGCAGTTTGGCTGTGGCCGTTTTGACGCAGGTTTCGTTTTCGCAGACTGATGCCGGTGGAAGTGATGGACGGATTTGGCTGTGGATTGCGCTGAGTGTCGGAGCGTTGGCATTGGTGGCGGCGTTCGTGCTGGCGAAGTCGGTGATTGCGGCCGATACGGGCACGGCGGATATGCAGGTGATCTCGAACGCGATTCGCGAAGGAGCGGAGGCGTTTCTTCGGCGACAGTACAAGACGATTGGGGCGATTGCGGTGGTGCTGGCTGTAATGCTTTTTGTGGGCTATCAGCTTTCACCGAGGACTGCGCCGTTTGCGTTGAAGACGGTGGTGAGCTTTCTGGTAGGAGCTGTATGTTCGGCGCTGGCAGGGTATACGGGCATGTACTGCTCGATCCGGGCGAATATAAGGACGGCTTCGGCGGCGCGGACGAGTTTGAACCAGGCATTGCAGATGGCTCTAAGGGGCGGGGCGGTGACTGGGTTGGTGGTGGTGGCTCTGTCGCTGTTGGGAGTGGGGGCGTTGTTTCTGTTTTTTGGCGGGTTGGAACATCCTGAGGCGGTCCCGTATCAGTTGGTGGGGTTTGGATTCGGGGCCTCTCTGGTAGCGCTGTTTGCTCAGCTTGGCGGTGGAATTTATACGAAGGCTGCGGACGTGGGAGCCGATCTGGTAGGCAAGGTCGAGGCGGGGATTCCCGAAGATGATCCGCGGAATCCGGCTGTGATTGCAGACCTGGTGGGCGATAACGTTGGGGATTGCGCCGGCCGTGGCGCCGATATTTTTGAATCGACTGCAGCGGAGAATGTCGGGGCCATGATTCTTGGCGCGGCCCTGTATCCGGTGTTTGGTGTGAAGGGGATTCTGTTTCCGCTGATCGTTCATGCGATCAATCTGATTGCGAGTCTTGTAGGGGTGTTTGTCGTGAAGACTCGCGAGGATGAAGACCCGATGCATGCGCTGAACAAGGGTTTCTATGTGACAGCGGCGCTGGCGCTGACCGGGTTTGCCGGGGCTGTGTACCTGATGCTGAATGGACCGCTGGTGCGACCGATCTGGTTCCTGGGATGCGGCTTGATCGGTTTGGGGACGGCGTTTCTGTTCGTTTGGATTACGGAGTACTACACGGAATCAATTTACAGGCCGGTGAAGTCGATTGCGGAGGCTTCGCTGACAGGGCCGGCGACGAACATCATCAGCGGAATTGCGGTGGGAATGGAGACGCCGGCGCTTCCGGTGATTGTGATCTCTGCGGCTTTGTTGCTGAGCTACTACTTTGGTGTTCAGGGCCTCGCTGCAGTGTCGGGGATTAGCGATTATGCCAAGGGCATTTACGGCACCGCGATTGCCACTATGGGGATGCTGAGTTGTGCGGCCTACATTCTGGCGATGGATACGTTTGGGCCGATTACGGATAATGCAGGCGGAATTATCGAGATGTCGCATCAGCCGCATGAGATTCGAGAGCGAACCGACAAGCTGGATTCGGCGGGGAATACGACGAAGGCTTTGACGAAGGGCTATGCTATCGGGTCGGCTTCGCTGGCAGCGTTTCTGTTGTTCTCGGCATATCTTGAACAGATTAAGACAATTGTGACTGATAAGGTTACACATGCGGGCGGGTACATGCCTGCGGGATGGAGCTTCACCAATATCAATCTGGCACAGATCCCGGTGTTTGTGGGGGCTTTGCTGGGGGCGATGTTGACGTATCTGTTTAGTTCGCTGGCGATTAAAGCGGTAGGCCGGACGGCACAGATGGTCGTGCAGGATGTGCGCGCGCAGTTCAAGGAGAATCCTGGGATCATGGAGGGGACTTCGAAGCCGGATTATGCTCGGTGCGTTCATATTGTGACGGGAGCGGCGCTAAAGGAGATGGTGTTGCCGGGTGTGTTGGCAGTGGGCTTGCCAGTGGCTGTGGGTTTGATCTTCCGGCACTTCAGCTCGAGCTATCAGGCGAACTCGGCTATCTATGTTCCGGGGGCGATTCTTCCGGTGCCGGCGATTGCTGGTCATGCGGTTAACCTGGCAGGAGCAGAGGCTGTTGCCGGGTTGCTGATGGTCGGAACGATTTCCGGTGTTCTGTTGGCGATGCTGATGAACAACGGCGGCGGAGCCTGGGATAATGCGAAGAAGTTCATCGAGACCGGGCAGTATGGCGGCAAAAAAAGCGAAGCGCATAAGGCGGCTGTTGTGGGAGATACGGTCGGCGATCCTTTCAAGGACACGGCGGGGCCCAGCCTGCATGTGCTGATCAAGCTGCTGGCTACGATAACGCTGGTGTTGGCTCCGCTGTTTGTTTAGAAAGAATTTATTAAATGAAAAGGATGGGCGGCCTTCGGGCTGTCCGTTCTGTTTGTGGGATGTCGTGTGGTCTGACGTCTGCAAAAAAGATGATCCACAGGTACAGCAAGATGTGCAGCGCACGGACGAGTCAATTTTGCCGTCTACCCGGTACAATCTTGTTCGGTGGTGTCTGTTGTGGCCACTGAGGATAGGTGCATGGCGCGTCAATCTGGAACAGGTATAAGTGAGCGCAAGAAGACGACTGACGTAGTCGCGAAGACCTCGCTGACTCGTGATGAGCTGGTTAAGTTTTACCGGCTGATGTATCTGTCGCGGCGGACGGACGACCGAGAGATCGTGCTGAAGCGACAACAGAAGATATTCTTCCAGATATCGTGCGCTGGTCATGAGGCGCTGCTGGTGGCGGCGGGCATGGCAATGCGGCCGGGATACGACTGGTTCTTTCCGTATTATCGTGATCGGGCTATCTGCCTGGCGCTGGGAAATACAGTTGAAGAACAGTTACTACAGGCTGTGGGTGCGGCAGATGACCCCGCTAGTGGCGGACGGCAGATGCCTTCGCATTGGTCGAGCCCGAAGTTAAATATTGTGAGTCCGTCCTCTTCGACGGCGACGCAGTGCCTGCACGCGATTGGATGTGCGGAGGCTGGTAGATATTTTTCGCGGCATCCTGAGGCTGCAGCGAAGCATGAGGGCGACTATCGCGAATTCAAAGATGTAAAGTTTCACGGGGACGAGGTAGTCTACGTTTCGATTGGCGAAGGCTCGACCAGCCAGGGTGAGTTCTGGGAGTCGCTGAATACGGCTTCCAACGGGAAGCTGCCTGTGGTTTATGTGGTAGAAGATAATGGCTATGCGATCTCTACTCCTGTAGAAGCGAATACGCCGGGTGGAAATATCTCGCGGCTGGTGGCGAATTTTCCGAACTTCCACTTTGCAGAGATTGACGGGACCGATCCGATTGCGAGCTACAACGCGATGATGGAGGCGGTTGCTTATTGCAGAGCGGGCAATGGGCCTGCTCTTGTGCATGGGCATGTGATCCGGCCATATTCGCACTCGCTGAGCGATGATGAGCGTTTGTATCGGTCGGTGGCTGAGTTAGAGGCCGACGCCTTGCGTGACCCTATCTCGCGGATGCAGATGTGGCTGCTGCGTGAGGGGATTCTGGATGAGGACGCGATCAACCGGCTGGAACGGCAAGTGGATGAAGAGGTACAACGAGCGGCGGATAAGGCGCTGATGGCTCCACTGCCAAAGATTGATTCGATCATGCGGCATGTGTACTCGGAGAATCTGAGCGTGACGGATGCGCGTTTCATGACCCCAGTGGTACCCACGGCAGACCCGACCGAGCGGACGATGGCGGACCTGATTAATAGCTGCCTGAAGGACGAGATGCGTCGAGATGAACGCATTGTGGTTTTCGGCGAAGACGTGGCCGATGCTACGCGTGATGAGGCGTTGCGGGCGGGCAAGCTGAAGGGCAAGGGCGGCGTCTTCAAGTTGACGGCCGGATTGCAGACTGAGTTTGGCAATGACCGAGTGTGGAATTCGCCGCTGGCGGAAGCAAATATTGTCGGCCGCGCCATTGGCATGGCGGTGCGTGGACTAAAGCCAGTGGTGGAGATACAGTTCTTCGACTACATCTGGCCTGCGATGCACCAGATGCGCAATGAACTGGCGCTGATGCGATGGAGGTCGAATGATGGCTTTAGCTGTCCGCTGGTGATGCGGGTTCCGATTGGTGGCTATCTTACCGGCGGATCGATCTATCACTCGCAGTCGGGCGAGAGCATCTTTACGCATACGCCGGGAGTTCGGGTGGTTATGCCTTCGAATGCGTTGGACGCCTTGGGACTGCTGCGAACGGCGATCCGTTGCGACGATCCGGTGTTATTTCTGGAGCATAAGCGGCTTTATCGCGAGACATTTGGACGGGCCGCTTATCCGGGACCGGATTACTGCGTTCCATTTGGGAAAGCAAATATTGTTCGCAAGGGCAAGGACCTGACGGTAATTACCTATGGCGCGGTTGTGCCTCGGGCGTTGCAGGCGGCGCAGAAGATTCATCGGGATAGCGGCATTGATGTGGAACTGATCGATCTGCGGAGCCTGTCGCCGTATGACTGGGAGATGATTGCGGAGTCCGTAAAGAAGACCAACCGCGTGATCATCGCGCACGAGGACATGCTGAGTTGGGGGTATGGGGCGGAGATTGCTGCACGGATCGGAGAAGAGCTATTCCACGATCTGGACGCCCCGGTGCGACGCGTTGCGGCGATGGATGTATTTGTGGCCTACCAGCCGCTGCTGGAGGACGTAATTCTGCCTCAGCCTGAAGACTTGTATCGAGCGATGGCGGAGCTTGCGGCGTTTTAATCTGTTAATCTCCACGCGTCTTGGCGCCTAAATTGCGCTGCTAAATAGCTTTCATTTGCTGCAAAGATGCCAGTTGGCGAAACTTCTTGGTTGGGATGGCGTTTGTACTGCCAGGGCTAGGAGAGACGGTATGGGGATCACCAGACGGGGTTTCATGAAGGATGGTGCACTGGCACTGGTGGGAACCTCTACGATCCCGAGTTTTTTGACGCGCAGTGTAATGGCTGAGATGACGACCGCTGCGGCGAATAAGAAGAAACTGATTGTGCTGTTTCAGCGAGGGGCAGCTGACGGATTGAACATCGTGGTGCCGTACCGCGAGAAGAATTACTACTCGATGCGGCCTTCGATTGCGATCCAGCAGAACGAGGTGCTGGACCTGGATGGATTCTTCGGGCTTCACCCTGCGATGACGGCGTTCAAACCGCTGTATGACCAGGGACATCTGGCGATTATTCACGCGGCAGGATCGCCGGATATGAGCCGGTCGCACTTTGACGCGCAGGATTATATGGAGAGCGGCACGCCGGGTGTCAAGGTAACTCAAGACGGATGGCTGAACCGGGCGTTGCAGGCGGAGATGCTGGTGGGGAAGCAGTCGGCGTTTCGGGCTGTGGCGTTGGGGACACAGGTGCCAAGGACGCTGCAGGGTAAACTTCCGGCGATTGCCGTGAACAATCTGGCTGATTTTTCTGTTGCGGGCCGGGGGCCGCAGACCTCGGCGATCAGCAACGCTTTTCAGGCGATGTATGACGAGAGCTCCGATGCCGTGTTGCATGGGACTGGGCAGGAGACGTTTGAGGCCGTAAAGATGCTGAAGGCGGCCGATCCTTCGAAATATCAGCCGGCGGCGGGTGTGGAATATCCAAAGAGTGAGTTCGGCAACAGTTTGAAACAGATTGCACAACTGTTGAAGGCCAATCTGGGAGTCGAGGCAGCGTTTTCAGATATTGGCGGCTGGGATACCCATCAAAATCAGGGAAACGCCAACGGGCAACTGGCAAATCGGCTGAAGGAGTTCTCCGAGACGATTTCCGCCTTCTGGAAGGACATGGGACCGGACGCTGAGAACGTCACTTTGGTGACGATGTCGGAGTTTGGCAGGACCGCTCGACAGAATGGCACGGGCGGTACGGATCATGGTCATGCCAACGTGATGTTTGTGCTCGGTGGCCAGGTGAAGGGCGGGAAGGTCTATGGGAGATGGCCGGGACTCTCAAATGAACAGTTGAACGAAGGCCGCGATCTGGCTGTTACAACGGATTTTAGGGTAGTTCTGGGTGAGGCAGCCTATAAGACGCTGGGCTCAAAAAACCTGGAACTGGTGTTTCCTGGAGCCGGGGTTGGGCTGCGCGAGTTTCTCAATTTTGCGTGAAATTGAAGCTCCGAGCAGGATTATTGGCTATGCTGATTCAATAATCCCGTTTTTGGTATGCTGGCAGTGTTACATCTACGAAAAAATGTAAAAAATGTGGACAACTTTTCTCGTGGCGTAGCGTCTTATCGAGTGTAGTAAGCAAGTGCCGGGCCAGCAGTTCCCACGGTCTCGGCTTCCCCTATCCGCAAGAGAACTCCCCACCAATACGTAAGGCCCCCAGTGCACCGGGGGCCTTCTCTCCTTAAGAATCAGGTCTTCGATGTTGGTTGGAAAGTCTAGGAGAAGCCAATCTTTCGGTCTAATGCGCAGGCTCCGGCTCCGTAGAAGAGGAGCATAAGGGCGATGACGAAGAGAGCAAGGGAGTATTCCGAACCGGAGTAGCCGTGATGGCGGTTTACAGTTACGAGGGCAACGAGCATATTGCAGGCGATCAGAAAGGCCGCGAAACGGGTCAGAAGGCCTAGCAGTATAAGGATGCCTCCAAGGAACTCGGTAAGTGCCGAGACGTAGCCCAGCCAGTAAGGCAAGCCCAGGGAGACGACAAAATGGCTGTGGCGGTCGAGCGCTGAGAAGGTATTGCCACCGTGGAAACCGCCAGCGGGAATGACTTTGCTGTAGCCGTGGTAAATCATGGCGCAGCCGAGGACGAGGCGCATAAAGAAAGCGCCCCAGGGTTGCAAGTTGTTCAGTGATTTGGACATGAAAAGAAGTTTCCTCGAAGTGAGGTTATCGCGATGAGCCTGGGCTTAGTGAGGGTTTGTGGGAGCGGGTGCCGGAGTAGGCACGAGTTGCTGTGTTGGCGGCGCTATGTATTGGTCAAGAAAGCGGGTCAAAGCCTGAGCGTATCTGGTGTCGGAGGGGGAATCGAATTCCACCACTAACTTAGGGTCAGATGCAGCACGAAAGGCTGGCACGGCGCCACCATTGGAGATGAGCAGCTTTGGGGTGCGTAGGGAGGCGAGGGGTTCGGACAGTGGGAAGTTCTCGTGGAAGAGTAGCCGGACTGGCATGAAGCTGGCGTGGGGGTCGTGCCGGACAGTGTCGAGGAGGTCGGCTTTAGGGGATTCCAGGATGAGGGCAGGGATGTCGCTGTGGTTGGCGGCCAGATGCGTAGCGAGGGAGGTGCCGACGCCGACGCCATAGGGAATGATCTGGTGGGCAGGGATGCCGCGGGAAGTGACGAGGTAACTCCAGGCGGATTCGGCGTCCTGAGTCATTCTGAACTGATTTGGGTGGGTGTCGGCGCTGTAGCCGTAACCGCGGTAGTCGAAGGCGAAGATGTTAATGCCCAGGTTATGGAGTCTGTCGAGTGTGTTGTTGAAGTCTGAGAGGGAGCCGTCTCCGCTCGAGAGGAAGAGGATCGTATTGTTGGCGTAACGTGCACCTGGGGCGGCGGGAATCCAACGTCCGGTTAGCTGTGGGATGGCTGAGTCGTCGGGGCCGAAGTGAATCGAGGAGGTTTCGGGGGCTTCTGCTTTGTGTTGCGGATGAAGAACGAGTTGCCATTGCCCCTGATAAAAGAGGAGGGCCAGGGTGAGATAGGCGCAGATGAGAGCAACGACGACAACGGCGGCGATGGCTTTCATAAGCCAGCTATGACTGACCGGAGGGTGCGAGGAAGAGCGTTTGGCTGATTTTGGGATGCGGCGGGGCATGTCTAAAGAACTTTAGCACTTGGACGGATCGGGAGGTACGGTTGGACGGATAACATAGATTATGGAGGGTTTTGAGTGGCACAGTGGGTCAGGTTGTGTGGGGTCTCTGAGGCTCCGGCGGTGGGTCAGGTGATGGAGGCTGAGGTTGAGGGTGTGGGAGTCTGCCTTGCGAATGTGAATGGTGAACTGTCGGCGCTGGACAACTGGTGTCCGCACCGGAGGGGGCCTCTGGGGCAGGGCTGGGTGGAGGGTGAGGCGGTGGTGTGTCCCTGGCACTCGTGGACGTTCCATGCGAAGACTGGTGTGGCGGAGTTTCCGGAGAACGAGCGAGTGGAGGTATTTCCGGTGCGGATTGAAGGCGAGGACGTTCTGGTGGACATCGAGTAGGCGCAATGATTGTTATTAGCAGATGAATGAGGCTGCGGCGGATTTAATTGGATCGAATCATTTGCGGCTAAGCGTCGTTCTACAGCACAGATACTGATAGAATCTATTAAATCCACTCCTTCGGAGAGGCAATGCAAGCAATACTGGCGCTGGAAGACGGGCGCATTTTTCGCGGCAAAGGGTATGGCGCAAGAGCGGAGTGCTCTGGCGAGGTGGTCTTCAATACATCACTGACCGGCTATCAGGAGATCTTCACAGATCCCTCCTACGCGGGGCAGATTGTGGTTCTTACCAATCCACACATTGGAAACTATGGGACGACACCGCACGATGCGGAGGCGAAGAAGCCTTACATCGAAGGCCTGGTGACGCGTGAGTTTTCGCCGATGAGTTCCAACTGGCGCTCGACACAGGTGGCCGATGAGTACCTGGAGCGGTATGGCGTGCCCGTGATTGGAGAGGTAGATACGCGGGCGGTAGTTCGGCATCTGCGCGCTAATGGCGTGATGCGTGGTGTGATTGCTTCTGGCGACAACCTGGATGTGGACGCACTGGTGGCGAAGGCTCGATCGATTAAAAAGATGGAAGGTACCGATCTTGCGAGCGTCGTTAGTACGAAGGAAGCTTACAAGTGGGATTCGAGCGAGCCAAAGAACCAGACGGGCGATTCTTTGTTGACGCCTGCGGTTGAAGATGGGACGGACCCGCTGCACGTTGTAGCTTATGACTTCGGCATCAAGGAGAACATTTTGCGGATGCTGACGCGCGAGAACTGCCGCGTGACTGTTGTTCCGGCGAAGACATCTGCAGAAGATGTGTTGGCGATGAATCCGGATGGGGTGTTCTTCTCGAATGGGCCCGGTGATCCGGAGCCGCTCGACTACGCGATTGAGAATGTACAGAAGCTGCAGGGCAAGGCTCCGATGTTTGGAATATGCCTGGGGCATCAGATATTCGGACTGGCACTGGGCGGCAAGACTTACAAGCTGAAGTTCGGGCACCACGGTGGAAATCATCCGATCATGAATCATCAAACCGGCAAGGTGGAGATTACGGCGCAGAACCATAATTTCGCGGTCGATCCAACTTCGCTCGATGAGAAGACGGTAGAGAAGACACACACGAATCTGAATGATCAGACGCTGGCTGGGTTGAAGCATAAAACCGATCCGATGTTCAGTGTGCAGTACCATCCCGAAGCTAGTCCGGGCCCACATGACTCTCACTATCTCTTCAAGGATTTTCGGAAGATGATGGAAGAATTCAAGAAATAGAAAAATTAAAAAGGGCGCGGCTTTGGTCGCGCATTTTTACGGCGTAAAGAAATAAGCAGAGGAAAAAGAAGAGACATGCCGCGTAGGAATGACATTGCGAAGATTCTGGTGATCGGCTCGGGGCCGATTGTAATTGGACAGTCGGCGGAGTTCGACTACTCCGGCACGCAGGCGTGCAAGGCGCTTGAAGGCGGAGGGGTATGAGGTTGTTCTGATCAACTCCAATCCGGCGTCGATCATGACCGATCCTGAGGTGGCGGACCGGACTTATATTGAGCCGTTGAATACGGCTTATCTTGAAGAGATTCTTCGCGTCGAGTCGGAGATGATGCCGGAGGGTTCGGGCAAGTTTGCTGTGTTGCCAACGGTGGGTGGGCAGACGGCGCTGAATCTTGCTGTCGATCTGGCAGATTCGGGCGTGCTCGAGAAGCTCGGTGTTGAATTGATTGGCGCAAAGCTCGAGGCAATCAAGAAGGCCGAAGATCGCCTGTTATTCAAGGATGCGATGAACAAGATCGGGCTGGATATGCCGCGGTCTGCGCTGGTGAACAATATTCGCGATGGGTTGGAGTTCGCTGCGAAGATCGGGTTCCCGGTGGTAATTCGTCCTTCGTTTACGCTCGGCGGCTCCGGTGGCGGAATAGCGTACAACCGCGAAGAGTTGATGGAGATTCTTTCGCGCGGATTAGATCTTTCGCCGGTACATGAGTGCCTGCTGGAAGAGAGCGTTCTGGGTTGGAAGGAATACGAGCTGGAGGTGGTGCGTGACCTGAAGGACAACGTCATCATCATCTGCTCGATTGAGAACTTCGACCCGATGGGTGTGCATACGGGCGACTCGATCACTGTGGCTCCGGCGCAGACACTGACCGATCGTGAGTATCAGGTGATGCGCGATGCGGCGATTCGCGTGATCCGCGAGATCGGTGTAGAGACTGGCGGCAGCAATGTACAGTTCGCGGTGAATCCTGTGACTGGGCGCATGACTGTAATTGAGATGAATCCTCGTGTGTCGCGTTCGAGCGCTCTGGCTTCGAAGGCTACTGGATTTCCTATTGCGAAGATTGCCGCGCGTCTCGCTGTCGGCTACACGTTGGACGAGATTCAGAATGACATCACCAAAGCTACGCCGGCATGTTTTGAACCGACCATCGACTATGTTGTTGTGAAGATTCCGAAGTGGCAGTTTGAGAAGTTTCCCGGGGCCGACGAAGGCCTGGGGCCGCAGATGAAATCTGTCGGCGAGGTGATGGCGATTGGGCGCACCTTCAAGGAAGCAATGATGAAGGCCGTGCGATCGTTGGAGACGGGTAAGAAGGCTACGGCTGACGATATTGAGCCGCGCAGACTGACGCAGCGGCTGGTGACACCCCATCCTGAGCGATTGGCTTATATTCGCTATGCGTTTGAGCGTGGGATGACAGTGCGCGAGGTTGCGCGTATGACGTCGATGGATCCGTGGTTCCTCTACCAGATAAAACAGATTACCGATGAGATCAAAGCCATCGGTGGAGTGTCGATGGAGGCTGTGACCGCGGACCAACTTCGCACGGCGAAACGGATGGGCATCTCCGATGAGCGGCTGGCTGCAGGCTGGGGACTGACTGGGGCCGAGGGAACAGCGAAGGTTCGTGCGCTGCGGAAGAAGCTCGGTGTTCAGCCGGTGTACAAGCTGGTGGATACCTGCGCTGCGGAGTTTGAGAGTTATACGCCGTATCTGTATAGCTGCTATGACGAAGAGGATGAGGCAGCGCCAACAACGCGCAAGAAGATTCTGATTCTGGGCAGCGGACCGAATCGGATCGGGCAGGGAATTGAGTTCGACTATTGCTGCTGTCACGCAGCCTTTGCGCTGCGTGAGGATGGCTACGAGACCATCATGGTGAACTGTAATCCTGAGACGGTATCGACCGACTACGACACGAGCGATCGGCTCTACTTCGAACCGCTGACGTTGGAGGATGTGCTTGGTGTGTATGAGCACGAGGCTTCGTCGGGCGCGGAGATCGGAATGATTGTGCAGTTCGGCGGGCAGACTCCGCTGAATCTGTCGCTGCCGCTGAAGAAGGCTGGCGTGCCGATTATTGGGACTTCGCCGGAGTCGATTGACCTTGCTGAGGATAGGAAACGATTCGGGAAGTTGATTGAGGAACTGGAAATTCCTCAGCCACAGGGCGCGATGGCGACCAGCGTGGAAGAGGCTGTGGCTGGTGCGAATCGTGTGGGATATCCGGTACTGGTGCGGCCTTCGTATGTGCTGGGTGGACGCGCTATGGTCATTGCGTATGACGATGAGGCTGTCGTGCGCTATATGTCTACAGCGATCGAGTTCTCACAGGAACGGCCTGTGTTGATCGACCACTTCCTCGAAGATGCCACTGAGGTCGATGTTGATGCTCTATGCGATGGTGACGATGTTGTCATCGCTGGCATCATGCAGCACATCGAAGAGGCCGGAATTCACTCGGGTGATTCATCGTGTGTGTTGCCCGCGGTCGATCTGTCGGCTGATGTGCTGCAGACGATTCGCGAGTACACGCGGAAGCTCGCGATGTCTCTGAGCGTGCGTGGACTGGTAAATATTCAGTTCGCGATTCAGCGCGGGAAGGTATTTGTCATCGAGGTAAATCCTCGGGCTTCGCGGACTGTGCCTTATGTCTCAAAGGCGACGGGGATACCGCTGGCCAAGATTGCTTCGCGGATTATGGTGGGGCGGAAGCTGAAGGAGTTGCTGCCGGATCAGGTGGCTAACGGCAAGGACCTTGAGACTGGGTCACACTACTTTGTAAAGTCGCCTGTGTTTCCGTGGGGTAAGTTCCCTGGAGTCGATACGGTGCTTGGGCCGGAGATGAAGTCTACCGGCGAAGTTATGGGCGTTGCGGATAATTTTGGCGAGGCCTTTGCCAAGGCGCAGATCGCCGCCGGGCAGGTGCTTCCGCTGAAGGGTACGATCTTCCTGAGCGTCAATGATCGCGACAAGGAAGGCGTCGTTTCACTGGCTAGGGAATTTGTTGAGATGGGCTTCCACCTGGTGGCTACGCATGGAACGGCGAGCGTTTTAGAAGAGGCAGGGTTGCAGCCAGAGCGTGTTTACAAGGTGAAGGAGGGGCGTCCCAATGTCGTTGATTTGATCAAGGGGGACCGGATACAACTCATCGTCAATACGCCGCGTGGACAGGACACGTTCTTCGACGAGAAGGCGATTCGGAGGGCGGCAGTGCTGGCCCGGATCCCTACGATCACGACGCTGGCGGCTGCACGGGCGGCTGCCGAAGGGATTGCGGCGCTACAGCAGGGAACGTTGAGCGTCGTTGCGCTGCAGACGCTTCATGCAGACAGGTTGGCTGCGGTCTAAACTAAGGGCAGGGCCTCAGAGCTAGTCGTTGGTTTTGAGGCCAAACTTTGCGCCGATGGCGTACCCGATCATTGAGAGGGGTATCCAGGCGCCGAACAGAAGGCCGTCGCCTGCCATGAGTCCGCTGCCGTGGCGGATGTCGAAGAAGGTGCGCCATAGCTTCTCGACTGCACCGCAGTTCTCGCAGAGGCCGTTGCCGGTGGGCAGGTCGAGGACCCAGACGCATACGACGGCAAAGACTACGAGGCCGGAGATCCAGACGTAACGGGCGATGTCGTTCTGCTGGCTGCGGGCGATGATGAAGCCGCCTACCATGGGCACAAAGAACGCCAAGACCGTTCCGAGAGCCTTGGGTCCGAGGGCTTCCGGATCAGGATGCGCCAGAGTCATTACGCCGATGACCAGGACGAGAATGGCGAAGGCGAGACCAGAGTGGGTGAGGAACCAGAATGCCTCACGACCGAGATCGCCGATGGATTTGCCTTGGGTGATGTCCTGATTTGAATTCATGTGTCGACTCATTGAGGTTACTCCAGATGGATAAGAATCTGGTTACGTCTTTCGTGGCATGCGATGCGAACCTGCATGCTGAGCAGCTTTATTTTACGATTGGCTCTTAGAATAGAGGAATGCTGCTTGAAGGACTTTATCTACCTCTGACTACGCCGTTCTATCCGGACGGAAGCCTCAATCTTCGCAAGCTGGAACATAATGCGGATCGCTATTCACGAACGCCGGCGGCTGGTTTCGTGGTCCTGAGCGAGGTGGGCGAGCCTACGATGCTGTCGGATGAGGAGACCCGGCAAGCGCTGCGGTCGGCTATGGGTGCGACGGCCGATGAGAAGGTGATGCTGGCCGGAGCTTCTCGGGACAGCGTTGTGGGGACGCTTTCGCTGGTTGAGTTCGCGGCCAATGCTGGTTACGACGCGGTGCTTGTGCGGCAGCCTTCTTTCCTGGGTGAGGGTAAGAGACTGAAGGAACTGCTTACTTATTTTCGGGCGGTTGCTGATCGCTCGGCGGTGCCGGTTGTGTTGTACAGTCCCGCGGGTTTGCTGCCGGTCGAGGCTGTCGTAGAGCTTGCTGGCCATCCGCAGATTGTTGGTCTGGTTGATGGCGGTCATGGTTCAGGGCGAATTGAGGCGGTAAAAGCTGGTACTGCGATGGTGAAGCGTGAGGTAACGGTGACTCCTGTGTTTGCGGCCGCTACGCGGAGAATGCTCGCCCAGAAACAGGCTGCAGGTGCAGGGACGTTTATCGCGGCCGATACTTTGACTGACGGTGGAACTGCGCTGGCTGTTGCGCCTCCTAAGCCGGCGATCAAGACCCGGACGAAGGTTGTTGGTTTTCAGGTGTTGACCTGCAATACGGCTGAGATGCTGGATGGTCTTCAGGCTGGCGCTGTGGGTGCCATGCCCGGGTTTGCTGCCTGCGCTCCTCAGGGCTGTTATGAGGTGCTGGCTGCGTGGAAGGATGGCGATAGCGGACTCGCACTTGAGAAACAGGCTCGATTGCTGGCTGCGGTGCAGCGGGTTGAGAGTACGTTGGGTGTGCCGGGTATTCGGTTTGGATGTGACCTGAATGGATATTTTGGTGGACGGCCTCGTTTGCCGCTGCTGCCTCCGAATGGGGAGGAGCGGGCGGAGATTGAGGTGCTGATGCGGGGGATCCGTCATTGATTTTGTAGTGACCCTCCCCCCTTTCTCTTGAGGTATTTTAGACGTATCTTGTTTATTTTGTTTATGTTGCTGGTTATGTATGTCTGTAAAATATTCCATCTAAAAGGGTTACCTGCAAAATATTCTTAATAAAGGGCTTAGAGAAAAGAAAAGGGTCCAGGCTTTGGCCGGGACCCTTTTCTCTTACTCTCTTCTTTAATTGTAGCTTATTGGAGATAACTCTTATGCAATGCGGATCTTATTGATAAGTATTGAGTTAGCGGATTTCAAGACTTGACAAGTGATTTTATGGGGAAATTGTGGATACGATGGGCTTAGTCACTGAAACTACAGTACTTGCTGAGTGGGCTAAAAGTTATTCGTTGAAATGAGTAACAAAAACCAAACGGGCCGCGGCGATTTCAATAAGGGTGTTTGGGTTATGTCTTGCGGAAGCGGCGGCGGGCTGCTCCGAGAGCACCGAGAAGACCAGTTCCAAGCAGTACAAGCGACGAAGGTTCAGGGGTCACGGTAGACGGCGAGATGGAGCCGGTAACTTCTTCGTAGACGTTGCCGGAGCCGTCGTTGATATTCAGAAAATTATCGCAGTCTGTGCCGCAGGTAAGCCTGAAGGTTCCGCCGGGATTGCTTGGGACGAAGATGCTGAAGGCATAGTAGAGGCTTGGGTCGGTCAGATTGGTGATAGTCGCATTGACGCTATGGTGAGGCGCATCTACAGTGGTCGGCCCGACGTCCGAGAAATTAAAAGTTCAGAGATGAGGTGACATCGTTGAAGTCGAGATCAGCGGAAGTGATGAAAGAGCTTGAATCGAACGTCAACGTACCCGTTAGTGTGCCCTGGTCAGGACTTTGGTGAACGCCCATCGTGGTCGTACTTGCCGTCAAGGTGTAGGTTCCGACAGGAAGCGGGGTCGCGTGGGCGAGCATTGTGGCGGATGTCACGATGAGTGATATGAGGGGCAGGCGAAATAAGCGCATAGAAAGGTCTCTTTTCAATGAGCTGAGCGCGGAGCGTGAGCTGCTTGCGAAGCGATGCAGCAGAAAAAAGCCGCACTGAATCGCGGGAGTGGGCTTCGTTGGCTTTTCAAAATCGGACAGCGAGGGAATGTTACCGCTTTAAGGTGGCTCTTGCAGGGTGTTTCGAAAGAGACTGAGAGAAATAAATTGTAAGGGGAGGAAGAAAAGCAAAAGCGAACTACAGGGATCCTTCCCCATTCGACTTCGCTCAGGGTCGGATGACGACATAAAACAGAGCGTTAAGAAGCGATCGTTCGATTGAGCTAAGAGAAACGAAAGCGATGGGACTTAGTGGCGGGGGGTGACGGGGATGCCCATGCCGCTTAGTTTGCTGCGGGCCTGCATGGCCTCGGGGGAGTTGGGGAAGCGCTGGATGAGGGAGCGCAGCTCTCGTACGCCTGCATCGGTTTGTTTGAGGGCCAGTAATGCCTGGCCTTTGTGCAGGTGCGATACGGGCACTTTGTTGCTGTCTGGAAATTGATCGAGCACCTTGTCGTAGTTCCTGATGGCGTTCTGGTAATGGCCACCACGGTAATCCATTTCGGCCTGATAGTAGAAGGAGTTTCCTGCGAGGGGATGATCGGGGTAATACTTTACGATGTCGCTGAACTCGGAGGCTGCGAGAGAGTATTTGGCGGCCATGTAATCGCCGAGTGCGGTCTTGTAAAGCTCATCGACGGGAGGAGCGGAGGGAGCCGGGGCAGCTACCGGGGCAGCGGGTTCGACGTCTGAGGCCATTGGAGTTCCGGCTGATGGTTTGCCCCGCCTGCCCGTTGGAGCGGGTGGAGCAGGGGCGGGCTGATCGGGAACGGAGGTTGCGGGTAAGGCTGCTCCCTGGGGGAGGCTCTGCATGTTTGCGCTCATGGACTGCTGCTGGCTCTGGACATCCTGCATGAGCTTTTCGAGGCGGTTGAGGCGGGCCTTCATCTCGTCGAGGGAGTCGTTCATGGTCTGGATCTGGCCGGAGACCTGATCGAGCTTGCCGTTCTGTGCGTCCTGCTGAGACTTCATCTGCTGCTGCAGGGTCTCCATGCTCTGGGACATCTTGTTGACGGTATCCGCGCTCTGTTGGACGAGGTCTTTCATGACTCCCATGCGCTCGTCGTTGGACTGCTGGAGACGGGCTACGGCGTCCTGTAGCTGCTGGACCTGGGTCTGGAGCTGCACCATTTCCTTGCTGACGGCGAAGACTGGAGAGGGGCAGACGAAGACTGCAGCGAGAAAGGCAGCGGAGGCCAGCCGGAGGGGCTTGCTGACAAGATGGCGTTTGATTGTCGAGTTGAAGATCTTGATCATCTGGATCACCGGCGGCGTGGGCTCGCCTTTCTTTCTAGCGGCCAGCCCCCGCACGGTGTAAATGCGCGGGGGCTGGGCTGGTGTGATATGCGGAACGATGTGACCGCGTTACTCGTCTTAGTACTTCGCTGTTATTTATCTATGGTGAATTGTGCACGGCGGTTCTGCTGCCAGCAGGCCTCGTTCGACTCGGTGCAGAACTGCTTTTCCTTACCGAAGCTGATGACGCGGAGTTGGCCGGGGGCGACACCTGCGTTGACCAGAGCCGTACGGGCTGCGTTGGCGCGGTTTTCGCCGAGTGCGAGGTTGTACTCAGCCGAGCCACGTTCGTCGGCAAATCCGCCGATGAGAACATGCAGGCCGGGATGGGCCTTGATATAGGCGGCAGACGTGGGGATGGTGGACTGAGCGTCTGGGCGGATGTCGTAGGAGTCGAAGTCGAAGAAGACGTCCTGAACGTTCTGGCGGAAGGCGGCTTCAGTGCCTGCATCGCCGGTTTCGACAGGAGCGGTTGGAGCTACGGGCACGCGCACGGTGACGCGGACGTTGGCTTCCGTGGTGCCACCATCGCCCTTGGCGGTGAGATGGAAGTTGGTGGAACTGGAGGGCGAGACGGTCTGGGTGCCGTTGGCCGGGACCTCGCCGATTCCGTCGATGGTGACGACGGTGGCGTTCTGAGTGCGCCAGTTGAGGACGACGGACTGGCCGAGATCGATGGCGAGGGGATCGGCGGTGATGCTGGCGGTGGGCGCCGAAGGTGCGGGCGCGGGGCCAAGGCTGCTGGGCGGAACGGCGGGTGGTTTTTTGTGGCAGCCAGTGACTGCGGCAATGAGAACCAGGGTAGAGGCCAGAATAACGGCTTTGCGGAATTTGATCTGTGTCGTGCTCATCTTTATCTCCTGCTTAGCGGTAGTGGATCAGAAAAACAAGGTTGACTGCGAAAGTTAGCCCGCAGGGAAGATTTGTACGCGATTACTTCCAACTCCAGTTTGGCATGTCTGCGCCCGGGCCGGTTAATGCGCGTCTCTGAGTGCCGTCGGCGAGCATAGACCAGACTTTCATGTGGCTGGCAACGCCGTCGGCGGAGTTGGCGTAGACGATATGACGACCATCGGGGGACCATGAGGGAAAGTCGCAGCGTCCGCCGTCGTGGGTGAGCTGAATCCAGCGCTTGGTGGCGATCTCCATGACGTAGATATCCTGGCCGCCGGGAGCGCCCGGGCCGTATTTGCGATCCCATGCGAAGGCGAGGAACTGGCCGTTGGGAGACCATGAGGGCGAGGTAGCGTAACCGCCATCGGTCATGCGGGTGACGGCTGAGCCGTCGGAGTCCATGATGTAGAGCTGGGGCAGGCCTGTGCGGCCGCTGATCCATGCAATCTGTGCGCCGGTCTTGGGGTTGAAGACGGGCGAGACGTCGGGACCGTGGAAGCTTGTGATTCGGCGGGAGAGACTGCCGTTGGCGTCGGTGATCCAGATTTCGGGGTCGCCGGTGCGTGAGGAGGAATAGGCAATATCTTTGCCGTTAGGAGACCATGCCGGGGAGAGATTGGTGCCGCCGCCGCCGGACTGGAAGTTGACGGGACGTCCGAGAAGCAGGGAAAACATGCGGATCTGGAAGCCGTCGTGGCCGAGGGAGGAGAAGGCGATGCGGGTGTTGTCGGGCGAGATGCGGGGGGAGATGGAGATGGTGCCCAGATGCGTGATGGGATGCTGGTTGGCTCCGTCGTAGTCCATCTGCCAGATCTCTTTATTTCCGCTGGCGATTTTGACGTAGAAGATCTTCGTTTCGGCGATGCCGGGAGTGCCGCCGCCGAGGCGGAAGATGATTTCGTCGGCGAAGCGGTGGGCTATCTGGCGGGCGGAGTCTTCGGTGGCTTCTTCGTTGTATTGCTTGGCGAGGACCTGGGGGTACTGCGCGTTCTTGGCGTCGAAGAGGAAGCCGTTGACGATGAGCCTGCCACTCTGTACTCCGAGGCCGCCGAAGGCGATCATGGCGGCGGAGGTGGGGGCGTTAGCCCATTGCGCGAGGCTGATTTCGGCTGGACCGCCGGGGGTGGATTGGGGGAGGAGGCTTTTGGAGACGATGTCGAAGATGCCGGCGTTGGCGAGGTCGTTGTAGAGGGTTGCGTCGAAGGTGCTTTGAGGGGGGTGGTTTGAGCGTCGCTCGATGTGGGCTTGAAGTCAGCTACGGCGATGCGGATGTTATTCGCGCCGGTAGATGTCTCGGTCTTGAACCAGTCCTGCGCGTGCAGGATGGACGCGGAGACGAAAAGGAGGGTAACGCTGCGAGACGGAATTTAAAGTGCCGCGCGGAGTGTGCGATGGAGGATCGAAGCGTGCTGAAAATCATCTCTCCTATCGTAGACGCAAACCATGCGGGATTGGGTGCCCGAAAATGTACATTGAAGTAATAAACCCAGATACTTCGGAATAGTTTCGGGAATTTATTTGGGTTGGTAGTGGAAGGTGTACTCGACGGTAATGTGGTCGCCGGCGGGGAGAGGGCCGAAGCCTTCGACGCGCTGCACGGCGCGCATGGCGGAGAGATCGAGTGAGGGTGAGCCGCTGCGGGTTTCGATGCGGGCGTTGGAGGGGACGCCGTCGCGGTTGATGTCGAAGGTGAGGGTGACGCTTTTGCCATGGAGGCGCGGGGGTCGGCTTCCTGGGTGTACCAGTTCTGGGCGACGGTGCGGTTGACGATGTTGACGTAGTAGGCGAAGCGGGCGCCGAAGGTGCGGTCCTCAACGGCGACGCTGGCGGTGCCGTTCTTGAGCTCCATGGTGGCTTGCGGGATGCGGATGCCGCGGTTTCGCCGGTGGCGGCTTTGGTGGGTTGCTCGGGGGTGGGCTGTGGGTGTTTCGGTGGGGCGGGTGTGGGCTTCTCGGCTTGCTTGATGGGCTTGGTTTTTTCGGGGATGGCTACTTCGTTGGGCGCGGGTGGGGGCTCGGTCTTTTCTTTGGAGGTGATGGGCGCGGGGCTGGGGGACTCGGAGGTGAGGACGCCGGTGTCGAGCTCGCGTTGCTTCGGTGGGAGGGGGATGGAGGAGACCATCGTGGCCTGGATGGCTCCGGCGGTGCTGGCGCTTTCGCCCCAGCTTGCGCCGCGTTGTGGAAGAGAAAGGCAGAGCCGAAGATGAGGGCGGCGACGAGGAGATGCAGAAGGATGGAGCCGGCGAAGTTGGTGCCGAAGTTTTCGCCAGTAATGTCGCTGCTGCGGGTGTAGGTAATGTGCGTGGCCATTGCGAGTCGCCTACTTCTGCAAGGGCTGGGTGACGATGCTGATGTTGGTGATGCCGGCCTGCTTGACGGCGTCCATGACGGAGGCGAAGGCTCCGAAGGGAACGCGCTCGTCGGCGCGGAGGTAGATGATGCGCTTGGCGGGGTCGCCTTTGCCGGTGGTGCGGAGCATGGATGGGAGGTCGTTGACGTTGACGGGCTTGTCCTGCAGGAAGACGTTCTGCTCCTTGTCGATGGTGACGACCATGCGCTCTTCGGTGAGTCTGGTTGACGGTGCGGGTCTTCGGGATGGCGACGTCGATGCCGGACTGCAGGACGGGCGCGGTGAGCATGAAGATGAGCAGCAGCACGAGGACGACGTCGACCAGCGGCGTGATGTTGATCTCGGCGAGCGCGGTCTGGGTGCGTCCTTTGGTGGAGAAGGCCATTGCTAGAAGGCCCTCCGGCGGGGTTCTTCGGCGACGGGCTGCTGCACGTGGGTCTGGGTATGAGTTGGGGCTGCTGCGGTGGGGTGAGCATGGCGGCGTTCTCGATGGCGTTGAGGAGTTCGCGGCCGAAGTCGTCCATGCGGGCGCCGAACTCGCGCAGGCGGGCGGTGAGCTGGTTGTAGCCGACGACGGCAGGGATGGCGACGACGAGGCCGGCGGCGGTGGTGATGAGGGCTTCTGAGATGCCGGGGGCGACGGCGCGCAGGGTGGCGGCGCCGGCGGTGCCGAGGCCGTGGAAGGCGTCGATGATGCCCATGACGGTGCCGAAGAGGCCGATGAAGGGAGCGATGGCGGCGATGGTGGCGAGCCAGGTCATGCGGCTCTCCATGGCGGTGAGGGCTTCGGAGGAGGCGGTCTGGGCGGCGCGCTCGAGAGCCTACGGGATTGCGGGGGAGGCCGCGGCCGCCGTTCTGGCGCTGGTACTCGTCGTGGATCTCGTTGAAGACGGCGACGAGCGGGCTGGGCTTGAACTGTTCGGCGACGGCGGCGATTTCGCTGAGGCGGCCGGATTTGCGGAAGGCGCGGAGGAAGCGCTGGCTCTGGAGGTGGGCCTCGCTGAAGCTGCGCCACTTGGAGAACATGATGGCCCAGGAGATGATGCTGGCGAAGAGCAGGAGAATGAGCACGGTGAAGGCCACCGGGCCGCTGTTGTGAATCATCTCCGCGAGGGCGCTCGAGTTGGCTGCCGCGGGTGGCGCGGCGGCGTCGTCCTGAAAGAGATGCAGAGCGAAAGCGAGAGTCCAGACCATAGTTATTTTGTCCACCTGGGTTTCAGTGTAAATGGGGAGCGGGTGGGATGCAGGTATGAGCATCAGCCGTGGTGCGTATCGTGATGATTAACGGCTCATGCTAATGGACGCAAACGCAGGTCCTTCGACTCCGCTGCGCTCCGCTCAGGATGACACATTCGTGGTAAGGGTCAGATTTCATTAGTGTCTTGACTCTAGAGTCCGCGACATCATTGGATTACTTGATATTGAGATCAGCTTGGTTTCGGTGACTGGTGTCTACGTTCAAGCACATTTGCTATTCTCGCGGTACGTTGTTGCCTGAGGCCCCTGAGATGCTGCTGGAGTTGCGTGCGGAAAACTATGCTGTGATCGACCGAGCGGTCGCTACGTTTGGAACGGGGTTGAACCTGCTGACCGGTGAGACGGGCGCGGGGAAATCGATTTTGATTGATGCGCTGGCGCTGCTGCTGGGTGGGAAGGCTTCGAGCGATGTGGTGCGGCATGGGGCTGAGAAAGCGGTTGTGGGGTGCGTGTTTGAGCTGACTCCCGGGGCGGAAAAGATTCTTGAGGAGAACGGGATCGATTCGGAGTCAGACGATATTTTGCTGCGGCGCGAGATTCTGGCGAACGGCAAGGGGCGGGTGTTTGTGAACAATCAGCCGGCGACGGTGGGTGTGCTGCGGCAACTTGCGCCGGAGCTGGCGCTGGTGCATGCGCAGAATGAGACGCTGGGCTCGTTCGACCAGATGCAGCAGCGGATTCTGCTGGATCGGTTTGGCGAGATATCGAACGATGACCGTTGCTGAGGCATTTGCGGTGTGGAAGGCGACGACGGGAAAGCTTGAGGAGTTGCAGGCCGATGAGCAGGATCGGTTGCGGATGGCTGATCTTTGGCGATTTCAGAAGAAAGAGATTGAACAGGCCGCGCTGGTGGCGGAGGATGAGGATCTTCAGCTGGAGGCGGAGAAGCGCGTGCTGGCGAATGCGGAGAAGCTTTATACGGCTGCGATGAGCGCTCATGAGCTGTTGTATGAGGCGGAGAGCTCGGCTGAGAGCACGCTGGGCGCGGCGCTGAAACACCTGGAGGAACTGGCGCGGTACGACGTGCGGTTTCACGAGCCGGCGCAGCAGTTGGCGGCGGCGAAGGCGATTGTTGAGGATGTGGATGCAGAGGTGCGGGACTTTGCGGAGAATATGAACGCTGCTCCGGGACGGTTGGAGGAGATTGAGGATCGGCTGGCGGCGCTGGATCGGTTGAAGCGAAAGTATGGGCAGACTTTGGGGGAGGTGATTGCCTTTGGCGCGGAGGCGGCGAGGAAGCTGTCGGAGGTGGAGAACCGGGATGCTCTGCTGGTGGAGTTGAAGGCGAAAGAGGCACAGGATGCGGCAGCGTATCAGATGGCGGCGACGAAGCTGACTGCGGCGAGGACGGAGGCGGCGAAGAAGCTGGAGAAGCTGGCAGAGGCGCAGATCAACGATCTGGCGATGAGTACGAAGTTCAAGATTCGGGTGACGATGGAGCAGGCACAGGCGAGCTGGACGGCGCATGGATGGGACCAGGTGGAGTGCCTGATTGCGACGAATGCGGGCGAGCCGTTGAAGCCGCTGGATGAGATTGCGTCGGGTGGCGAGATGTCTCGGGTGATGCTGGCGCTGAAGGTGACGGTGGAAGAGGGTGCTTCGGGAAAGAAGAAAAAGACCGTTCTGCCGCGGACGCTGGTGTTTGATGAGATCGATATTGGCATTGGAGGGCGAGCGGCGGAGGCGGTGGGACGGAAGCTGAAGACGCTGTCGAAAGGGCAGCAGGTGCTTTGCATTACGCATCTGCCGCAGATTGCGGCGTTTGCGGACCAGCACTTTTTGATTGAGAAGACGGAGAAGCGCGGACGGACGCAGACCGATGTCCGGCTGATGGAAGAGGCGGAGCGGACGCAGGAGATCGCGCGGATGTTGAGCGGGGCGACGCTGACCGAGACCAGCCTGAAACATGCGGAGCATTTGCTGGGAAGCAGCCGGTAAAGACACATCCCCGATGAGTTCGCCTGCATCCGAGAGGGCAGCGTGTCCGTGTCCGTGTTTGGAGGACCTATGGCTACTACAACTACTCCGCAAAAGTGCGCAAAGGACGGTTGCAACTGTATGGCGCAGCCTGGCAGTAAATACTGTTCCACCCAATGCCAGGATGCGAAGAAGTTCATGACGCTGAAGTGTGGGTGTGGGCATCCAGGCTGCGCTGCCGCTTGAACTGGGTAAAACAGGATTGGCCGGACCATTCGGGCAGTATTTCGAAGAGGATAGCGGTCACGGCTGTTTCTGGGATGTGTGCGAGCTTTGGTCGTCGGAGAGCCGCGAAAGTATCCCTTTTGATTGCACCATGTTTGGTTCAATTATGCCGACAGACCGGTCTAGACGCGGTATACTGGAAGACGTGACTACAACCGCCCTGGACCACGCAGCCATTAACGATAATGGCATTACCTCGAAAACAAAACGCGTTCTCCTTCTGAAGCCGCGCGGCTTCTGCGCCGGTGTTGTGCGAGCTATCGACATTGTCCGGATTGCGCTGGAGACATTCGGCGCCCCTATCTATGTCCGCAAAGAGATTGTGCATAACAGCTATGTCGTCAATGACCTAGCGAAGAAGGGCGCGATCTTTGTCAATGAACTGGATGAGGTTCCGGAAGGCGCTCGAGTTATCTATTCGGCCCACGGTGTTTCGCCTGCGGTTCGCGAGCGGGCTAAGGAGCGCGGGCTGAAGGTGGTCGATGCGACCTGTCCGCTGGTGACGAAGGTTCACGTGGAGGCGATCAAGTTTGCCAAGCAGGGCTATTCGCTTGTGCTGGTTGGACATCGCGATCACGAAGAGGTTGAGGGGACGCAGGGCGAGGCTCCGGATGTGACCCAGGTGGTTTCGACCGTCGAAGAGGTTGCGGCGCTGGTCGTTCCTGATCCGAACAAGGTTGCGTATCTGACGCAGACGACGCTGTCGCTGGATGAGGCGCGATACATGATTGAGGCGCTGAAGAAGAAGTTCCCCAATATTATCGGGCCACACGCGCAGGACATCTGCTATGCGACGGAGAACCGTCAGACTGCAGTGAAGAATGTCGCGCATAGTGCGGACCTGGTATTGGTCGTTGGATCGCGTAACAGCTCGAACTCGAACCGGCTGGTTGAGGTCTCGAAGAACCTGGATACAAACTCTTACCTGATCGACAGGGCCGACGCGATTGAGCCGGAATGGCTTGATGGTGTCGACACGGTTGCTGTGACCGCTGGCGCATCGGCTCCAGAGGTTCTGGTGAAGGACGTTGTCGAGTATCTGCAGTCGAAGGGCTATGGTTCGGTTGATGAAGTAGAAGTGATGCCGGAGAACGTACGTTTCGGTTTGCCGCCAGAGATCGTTCAGGCTATTGCATCGGCTCCACCCGTAGCACAGTAAGCGAACGAGATACAGTCAGAGAGTTTGTCGTACATGAGTAAATCTTCAAGTAATCCGCAGACGGTCACGCAGTCCTCGCAGCCACGATTTGGGCGAATGGATCTGGGGCTGGAGCACGTCTCCAAAGGGATTGCGCGGGCGACGGATTGGCTGCTTGGTCTGCAGCATCCTGATGGGTATTGGTGCGGCGAGTTGGAAGCGGACACGATGCTCGAGTCCGATTACATCTTTATGCATATCCTGCTGGGTACAGGGGATCGCGGCAAGATGGAGCGGGCGGTCAATGAGATTCTGCGCCACCAGAATGAAGACGGCGGGTGGAGCATCTATCCGAATGGGCCTTCGAATATTTCGCTTGGCGTGAAGGCTTATTTTGCGCTGAAGCTGATGGGGTGGTCGCCGGACCATCCGGTGATGGAGAAGGCGCGGACATGGATACTCGCGAATGGCGGCGTGACGGAGTGCAACACCTTCACGAAGATCTATCTGTGCTCTCTGGGTCAGTACGACTACGATGCTGTGCCGGCGGTTCCGCCGGAGATCGTTCTGTTTCCGAAGTGGTTCTACTTCAATATCTACGAGATCTCTTCGTGGTCGCGGGCGATTCTGGTGCCGCTGTCGATCGCTTATGCGAAGAAGCCGTTCAAGAAGATTGCTCCGGAACAGGGGATCGACGAGCTGTTTGTGGGTGGACGGGAACATGCGCATCTGCATTTGAAGTGGGACAGGAAGCGCATCCTCGGATGGCGAAATGTTTTTCTTGCGCTGGATCGGATTGCGCACTGGGCGGAGCGAGTTCATATTCGTCCGCTGCGCAAGGTCGCGTTGAAGCAGGCGGAGAAGTGGATGCTGGAGCGCTTTGAGAAGTCGGATGGGCTCGGTGCTATTTATCCGGCCATGTTGAATGCGATTATTGCGCTGTTTTGCCTGGGCTATACGGTCGACGATCCGCAGTTGATCCGCGCGATGGATGAGTTTGAAAAGCTTGGCATCGATAATCCAGAGGGCGAACCGGATTATCCGACGCCGACGTTCCGGATGCAGCCTTGCATTTCGCCGGTGTGGGATACGGCTCAGGCGGTTTATGCGCTGGGCGAGGCCGGTGTGGCGAAGGACGATCCTCGTATGGTGAAGGCGGCGGACTGGCTGCTCTCGAAAGAGGTTCGGCAGAAGGGCGATTGGGCGGTGAAGGTTCCCAATGTGCAGCCTGGTGGATGGTACTTCGAGTTTAACAATGAGTTTTATCCGGATGTGGATGATTCGGCGCAGGTTCTTCTGGCCTTGAATTGCGTTACGCATCCACGGGAGCGGTATCAGCATGACGTTTCGCAGCGGGCGCTGGACTGGATCTTCGCGATGCAGTGCAAGAACGGCGGATGGGCCAGTTTCGATCGCGACAACACGAAGATGATCTTCCAGTACATTCCGTTTGCTGACCATAACGCGATGCTGGATCCACCGACTGTGGATATTACGGGCCGCATTCTGGAGATGCTTGCGAACTATGGCTATGACCGTCGCGATAAACGGGTGGAAAAGGCGATCCAGTTTTGCCTGAGGGAACAGGAGTCGGACGGAAGCTGGTTTGGACGCTGGGGCGTGAATTATCTGTACGGGACGTTCCTGGTGCTGCGCGGTCTGGAGGCGATGGGAGTTTGGAATCACGAACCGGCGATTCAGCAGGCGGCAGAGTGGATTCGCATGGTGCAGAATGCCGATGGCGGATGGGGTGAGACGTGCGGAAGCTATGACGATCCTTCGACTCGCGGCATTGGACCGAGCACACCTTCGCAGACGGCATGGGCGATTCTTGGACTGCTTGCGGCGGGAGATACGCGAAGCGGATTCGGTGGCCAAGGGAATTCGCTGGCTGGTTGCGAAGCAGAAGGAAAATGGTAGCTGGGACGAGTCGGCCGCAGGGCGTAACCAGGAAGCGATCTATACGGGTACAGGATTCCCGCGGGTGTTCTATCTTGCGTATCACCTGTACCGGGACTACTTCCCATTGCTGGCGCTGACGACTTATAAGCGCGCCATGGAAAAAGAATTAGAAGCAGAGGCCGCAGCGTAGCAGTTGACGTTGGCGTAGCCGCAAAATTTTGTTGGAGGAGACATCGGATGGCAGTGCCAGTCTCGCAAGCCTGGACGGTTGCAACTTATGTGCTGAAGCAGAAGCTGAAGGGGCGGAAGAAGTATCCGCTCGTGCTGATGCTGGAGCCGTTGTTTCGCTGCAACCTGGCGTGTGCCGGTTGCGGAAAGATCCAGTACCCGGCGCACATCCTGAAGGCGGAGCTTACGCCGGAGGAGTGCTTCAAGGCGGTGGAGGAGTGCGGGACGCCGATGGTCGCGATTCCGGGCGGAGAGCCGCTGCTGCATCCGCAGATGCCGGAGATTGTTGCCGGCCTGGTGGCGCGGAAGAAGTATGTCTACATGTGCACGAATGCTCTTCTGCTGAAAGAGAAGCTGCACTTGTTCACGCCGAGGAAGTATCTTTCGTTCTCGGTGCACGTGGATGGACAGCGTGAGCACCATGACTTCTCGGTGTGCCGCGAGGGTGGTTACGACATTGCGATGGAGGGCGTGAAGGCTGCGGTGGCTGCGGGCTTCCGTGTGACGACGAATACGACGCTGTTCGATGGTGCCGATCCGAATAGTGTGCGGGCGCACTTCGACGAACTGATGGACGCCGGCGTTGAGAGCATGATGGTGTCGCCGGGATACACGTACGACAAGGCTCCGGACCAGAAGCACTTTCTGGGACGTGCACGTTCGAAGAAGCTGTTTCGGTCGATTCTTTCGAACCGCAAGAAGACGTGGCGCTTCAATGCTTCGCCCATCTTTATGGAATTTCTGATGGGCAAGAAGGATCTGACCTGCACGCCGTGGGGGATGCCGACGTTTCGATCTTTGGCTGGCAGAAGCCTTGCTACCTGCTGCAGGATGGCTATGCGGACAGCTTCAAGGAGTTGATGGAGACGGTGGAGTGGCGAACTACGGCACCGAGAGCGGGAATCCGCAGTGCGCGAACTGCATGGTGCACTCGGGCTATGAGGCGAGCGGCGTGAACTATACGTTTGGCTCGATCAAGGGTCTGCTGCAGACGGCGAAGGCTATTTTCTTCAGTACGTATGAAGACGAAGGCGCGATGAAGCTGCTGAATGAGTGGAAGCCCGCGCACGAAGGGCCATTGGTGCAGATTGCGGCTACGCCGAAGATGGGTGCGAACGAGTTGCAGGGAGTTTCGGGAGACTGATATGTCAACTGAAGCGCAGGAAGCAGCGAAGCTGGAGCAGCTGTCGCATGAGAACCCGGATGAGATTGAGGTTGCAGCGGGTCGTGAGCGCGAACAGCTTGAGGGCTGGGTTCCGGAGCTGGCAAGCGAGGCTGAGGTTCGCGAGGCGCTGGAGAAGGCGTTCGACTATCGCGGCGATATGACGATGACGCGCAAGGATGGGTCGAAGGTCGAAGGGTATCTCTTCGATCGTCGTACTGGTTCGTCGTTGAGCGATTCTTTTGTTCGCATTATTCCTTCTAAGGAACAGACGAAGGTGAATGTGACGTATGCAGATATCGCTGCGCTTGCGTTTACCGGCCGGGACACGGCTGCGGGCAAGACCTTCGAGGCCTGGGTGAAGAAGTACTGGGAGAAGAAGGCTGCGGGCGAAAAGAATATCCAGATAGAACCGGAAAAGCTGGACTAAGCCGTTTTGACGGCATAGGTTTATCACGCCAATTCATGTAGCGTCTCATTCGCTGCGTTCGCAGCATAAGGTTAGAGATCGTGCGCGTATTTATAACGGGAGCGACGGGCTTTGTGGGCGGCCATGTGGCCCGGAGATACGCGGCCGAGGGCGCTACGCTTCGATTGCTGACTCGGCAGACGAGCCGGTTGGATGCGCTTGCGGGGATTGATGCAGACGTGGTCGGCGGCGATCTGCGGGAGCCTGAGGGTTTACGTTCAGCACTCGTTGGTTGTGATGCGCTGGTGCATGTTGCGGCGGACTATCGATTGTGGGTGCGCGATCCGCAGGAGATGTATGCGGCCAATGTCGATGGGACGCGGGAGCTGCTGAAGCTGGCGCGTGAGACAGGTGTTCAGCGCGTGGTCTATACGTCGAGTGTGGCGACGATGGGGTTCAAGACAGATGGATCCATCGTGGATGAAGATACGCCGGTTTCGCTGGCCGAGATGATCGGGCATTACAAGCGGTCGAAGTTTCTTGGGGAGCAAGAGGCTATCAAGGCGGCCAGGGCGGGGCAGCATGTGATGATCCTGAATCCTACGACGCCGATTGGTCCGGGCGATGCGAAGCCTACGCCGACGGGTAGGATCGTCGTGGATTTTTTGAATAAGAAGTTTCCGGCTTACGTTGATACGGGGCTTAATCTCGTCGATGTGGGCGAGGTGGCACGAATGCATGTGGTCGCGCTGGATCGCGGAACTCCGGGTGAGCGGTACATTTTGGGTGGTGAGAATCTTACTTTGAAACAGATTCTGGACCGCATGTCTGCTATTACCGGCCTGCCTTCGCCTACGATGAAGGTTCCGCACTCGGTTGCCATGGCGTTTGCTTTCTTTGATGAAAACCTCACCGGCAAGCTTCTGGGCAAGGAACCACGGGCTACGGTGGAGGCTGTTCGGATGGGGAAGAAGATGATGTTTGCTTCTTCGAAGAAAGCGGAGCGCGAGCTTGGATTTCAGGTGATTCCGATCTATAACGCCATGCGCTCGGCTATTGATTGGTTTGTTGCAAATGGCTATGCTCCGGCTTACGACAAAGTACCTTCATGAGAGAGTGTCCAGCTATCATTGCGGCTTTGCCGCGAGAGGTGAAGCACCTGGTTCGCGGGTGGCAGGAGCATCGGCTGCCGGGAAAGATTGTTGCTTACAGCAATGATCTGGCTGTCGTCGTCTGCGCCGGCATGGGAGCTGCGCGCGCTACGCTGGCGGTGCAGGCAGCTATGTCGATCAAGCCGGTTACAGCTTTGTTGTCGGTTGGTCTGGCAGGGGCTTGCGATCCGGCTTTGCGCGTGGGAGAGATCGTTCGAGCTGGGATTGTTGTCGATACGCAGTCTGGCGAGAGATTCAGCGACTCGGAGTTTCGGCAAGTTCTAGTTAGTACACCGAGCATTGCGAGTGTCGGGGAGAAGAGGCGTTTGTTTGCTTCGTATGGGGCAAGCGCAGTGGATATGGAAGCGGCGACGGTGGCACGGATTGCACGAGCGCATGAACTCGGCTTCCATGCGATCAAGGCGATCTCCGATGAGGCTACGTTTGAGCTGCAGGAGCTTGCGCGGTTCGCTACACACGATGGCCAGTTTCGAGAGGGGGCGTTTGCGACGCATGCGGCGGTTCGACCGCAGATGTGGGCGAAGCTGTTTCAGCTGGCTGGCAACAGCAAGAGGGCTGTTGAGGCACTAACGGTGGAGCTCGAATCGCAATTAAACTTGTATCGACAGAGAGTTTGAGGAGCACTTTGACTACAGAACAGCAGACGGGCCAGACGATTCCAGCAACCATGCGTGCCGCCGTTTATCGGGGTGTGAACGATGTCCGTATCGAGACGGTTCCTGTGCCGGAGATAGGGCCAGGCGAGGTGTTGGTGAAGATTCACACCTGCGGGATTTGCGGGACAGACTTGAAGAAGATTCATACGGGTTCGCACGATGCTCCGCGGGTCTTTGGGCACGAGATGTCGGGGACGATTGTCCGCGTGGGTGATGGTGTTAGCGGCTTTGCAGTTGGTGACCGTGTGATGGCGTATCACCATATTCCGTGTGGCGAATGCTATTACTGCCGGAAGCAGACGTTTGCGCAGTGTGAGGTCTACAAGAAGGTTGGGTGCACGGCTGGGTTTGCGCCTTCGGGTGGCGGCTTTGCGGAGTACATTCGCGTGATGGATTGGATTGTGAAGCGCGGGCTGGTGAAGATTCCCGATGGGATTCCGTTTGAGCAGGCCGCGTTTCTTGAGCCGGTAAACACCTGCTACAAGGCAGTTCAACTGCTTGGCTTGCAGCCGGACGAGACGGTGCTGGTGATTGGCCAGGGGCCGATTGGGATTCTTCTTGCTGCGCTTTCGCAGCGGACGGGTGCCGCGGTGCTGACCAGCGATCTGTATGCCGAACGTCATGCGGTTGCGATGAAGTTTGGGTTGAAGCATCCGCTGGATGCAAGAGGAGATGTGGCCGCGGCGGCGAAGGCTGCTACGGAGGGCCGTGGCGCGGATGTTGTTTTGCTCGCTGTTGGTGGCAACGCGCTGATCAAGGTGGCGATGGATTCTGTGCGGCCGGGTGGGCGTGTTGTGCTCTTTGCGCAGACGCAGCATGGTGAGGCTCCGTTCGATCCGGCGGCCGTCTGTGTGGATGAGAAGACACTGATGGGGTCTTACAGCGCTTCGGTTGCGATTCAGGATGATGTGACGGAGATGGTCTTCGCTGGGTATCGTGACGGGTTCGATCTAACGAACCTGATCTCGCACCGGTTTTCGCTGGAGGATGCTGTGGCCGCGATTGATCTGGCTTCGCATCCACAGGCTGATTCGCTGAAGATCGTTATTCAACCTGGAGTTTAGGGCGCATTTTTCAAGAGGGTAACTGTGGACGGCGAGAGAGATTCTCTTATGCCAAAGAAGAAGCAGCGTTAGATACTTCTTCTACAAACTTTTTGCGATCGCTCTTATCTAGTCCCTTGTTCGCTTTTTGATTTCGACATTGAGTCGTTTGATTTTTTGATTGAGGGTCGAGAGCGGGATGCGGAAGTATTCGGCGGCTTCGGTCTGGTTCCAGTGGCAGCGCTCGAGGCGGTCGGCTATGATGCGGCGCTCGATCTCTTCCATCAGGTCGAAGAGGGAGGCGTTGGGCTCGTGTTCGAGCAGGCTGGCGGAGTAGGTGTTGCCGGTGAGCTGTGCGGGGAGAAGCTCCGGTGTGATCATCTTTGAGGTGGAGAGAACGACGCCTCGTTCCATGGCGTTCTCGAGCTCGCGAACGTTTCCGGGCCACTCGTAGTCCATCAGGATTCCAAGGCTTCGGGTGCGAGGACGCGCTCGCCTGTGCCGTTCTCGTCGGCGTAGAACTTGAGGAAGTGAGCGGCCAGCAAGGGAATGTCCTCGCGGCGGGAGCGCAGCGGCGGCAAGCTCAAGGGTGATGACGTTGAGGCGATAGAAGAGGTCTTCGCGGAAGCGGCCCTCGCGAACGGCCTCCTGCAGGTTGACGTTGGTGGCGGCGATGATGCGGACGTCGACCTGTATCTCCTGCGTGCCGCCGAGATGCATGAAGCGGCGGTCCTGCAGGACGCGCAGGATCTTGGCCTGCATGTCCATGGTCATGGTGCCGATTTCGTCGAGGAAGAGAGTGCCGCCGTTGGCGACTTCGAAGAGGCCCTTCTTCGCCGTGACGGCAGAGGTGAAGGCGCCTTTCACGTGGCCGAAGAGGGTGGACTCCAGCAGGTCCGAGGGCACTGCGCCGGTGTTGACGGGAACGAAGGGGCGTTCGCGGCGCGGGGAGTTTGCGTGAATGGCCTTGGCGATGAGCTCCTTGCCGGTGCCGCTCTCGCCCTGGATGAGCACGGTGGAGCGGCTGGGGGCGACCTGCGCGACAAGGTCGAAGAGGCGCAGCATTGGATCGCTCTTGCCGACGATGTTCTCGAAGTTGTAGCGCTGCTTGAGGGTGCGCTTGAGCTGAACGACCTCTTCTTCGGCGCGATGCTGTGCGATGGCGGTGCGGATGTCGGCGAGGAGCTTCTCGTTGTCCCACGGCTTCTGGACGAAGTTTTCGGCGCCGGCGCGGATGGCGTCGACGACATTGCCCACGGTGCCGAAGGCCGTGATCATGATGACGGGCAGGTTCGGTTGCGTTTCTACGATGCGTGGCAGCAGGTCGATGCCGCTCTCGCCGGGCAGGGCGAGGTCGAGCAGGAGGAGATCGTACTCGTTGCGAGCGAGCAGGTCCATGCCGCGGCGCCATCCGCCGGCCATGCTGACGGAGAAGCCTTCGAGCGTGAGCAGGGTTTCGAGCGATTCGCGGATGGCGGCTTCGTCGTCGATGATGAGGATTCGCGGACTGCCGGCGATCGTGGTCGGGGGCCTTCGGCGATTGAGATTCCGCGAGCGATCTCGGTTGTCTCAGGCATGAATCGTCTTCCTCTCAAGCTCCGGCGGCATCGGCTGGCGGTGGCGTGGTCGCGGCGCGACCTGCGGCGGGGAACTCAAGCTGGAAGGTGGTGCCGACGCCGACTTCGCTCTCGACATGGATCTTGCCGGCGTGCTCCTGCATGATGCCGTAGCTGACGGCGAGGCCGAGGCCGGTGCCCTTGTGAGCGCCCTCCTGCGGCTTGGTCTTGGTGGTGAAGAATGGATCGTAGATGCGGTGGAGATGCTCGCGCTCGATGCCGGCGCCGGAGTCCTGAATGCGAACGAGGACGCGGCCTGCTCCGGTGAAGGTGGCGATGCGGAGCGAGGCGTTCGGCGTTCCGAACATGGCGTCCTTGGCGTTGAGCATCAGGTTGAGGATGACCTGCTGCAGCTTGCCGCGATTGCCGTGGATGCGCGGGAGCTGTGGGTCGAAGTTGGTCTCGACGCGGATCTGCGCGGTCTTGAACTGATGCTCGAGCAGCGCGACGGTGTCGCGGAGAAGTTCGTTGAGATCGACGCTGGTGAACTCGGTTCCGCTGGTGCGAGAGAAGTTGAGCAGGCCGTTGACGATCTCTGAGGCGCGGAAGGTCTGCTGGGTAATCTTTTCGAGTACTGGAGCGAGGCGTTCGTCGTCGCGCATGTGCTTGGTGAGCATCTGGGCGTAGCTGGAGATGACGGCAAGCGGAGTGTTGACCTCGTGGGCGACGCCGGCTGCGAGCAGGCCGATGGAGGAGAGCTTTTCCGATTGCGTGAGCTGTGTCTCGAGCTGAATGCGGTCGGTGATGTCGTCGACGAGGATGATGCGGCCGACGGTGACGAAGTTGCGCGTGACCAGGGGAGCGATGGCGATGTTGGCGATGCGTACCTCGCCGGTGGGCAGCGCGAGACGAAACTTGTAGAGCGTGTGGGTGCCCTGTTCGTCGCGGACGCTGTTGAAACGGGCAACGAAATCAGCAGGGAAGACGGCGGAGAGCGGCTGGCGCAGCGCGTCGATGCGCGGCTTGGCGTACATGACCTCCATCTGCGCGTTCCAGCTCTCGATGCGGTCGTCGAGATCGACGGCGAAGATGCCGATGTTGATCGATTCGACGATGTTCTCGTGGAACTCCTTGAGGCGCTCGAAGTCGGTGATCTTCTGCTCGAGACGGCGATAGAGCTGGGCGTTCTGGATGGCGATGCCGATGTAGCCGGCGAGCGATTCGAGCAGCTCCATGTCTTCGCTGGAGAGGAAGTCGCCGTCGTCGGTGCGGCCCAGGCCGATGACGGCGACGGTGCGAGTGCCACCGCCCTCGTGATTGCCGACGCGGCAGGGAAGGTAGTAGTTGAGGTCGAGCCGACCAGCGGTGTGGCGTTGCGCCTCGGGCAGGCGGAGAACCTGCTGGGGATTCTCGAGGAAGAGATGGTTGTTGGCGTCGGTCGGTCGAAGTCGAGGAAGCTGACGTCGAGGGAACGGAGGTCTGCGGCCTGCAGATCGGTGAGGCCGTGCGATGCGGCCAGATCGAAGTGCCGGCGCGGGAGATGTACCGTCGCTTTCGGCTGCGAGGAAGACGGCAACTCGCGTGACCAGCAGCGTCTGCGGGAGGCGTTCAACGATGGAGTCGAGCAGGGCGCGCAGGTCGGTCTGCGAGTTCAGGCCGCGGCCGAATTCGACGAGGGTTTCGCGGTAGTCGAAACGCTTCTGATCGAAGACACGGTCGACGCGGGCCTGGATGGCTCGCTTGAGCGGATCGAAGACGATGCCGGTGATGATGATGGCCGCCAACAATCCCCATATGCCCAGGGCGTGCAAACGGGTGTGGACGATCTCGCCGGTGATTGCGATGACGCCGAAGTAGAGGCCGACGAGGGAGGCCGTGGCGAGCGTGTAGGTGACGCCGCGCTTGAAGATGAGGTCGACGTCCATCAGACGATAGCGGACGATGGCCCAGCTGAAGGTGAGGGGGACGAAGACGAGCGAAAGGCCGGCGAGCTTTCGGATTGTGTCCGGGGTGGAGATGTCGGAGAGATAAGGGATGACGTAGAGCAGGGTGAAGGGCGTGATCGCGATCAACGTGCCGCGGGTGAGCCACTTCAGCTGCTGACGCTCTAACGCGGATTCAGCGCGGCGGTAACGGAAGAGGAAGACGATTGCTGCGATGACGTAATAGAGAGCCAGATAGCCTACGGATATCTGGTCGAGCCGGTGACGCAGGATTTCAGTCGCGGACCACAGTTGGATCGCGGCAATCTGCAGGCCCATGAGGAAGATTCCGGGCAGGTAGAGCCCGGCGATCAGGAGACGTCTACCAAGCCTTGTCCGCCGCTCTGCTCGTGTGTCATTTGAGAAGCTGACAGCAAAGTGCAGGAAGAGGGCAGGTTGGAGGGCCGCCGCGGCTATTCTTCCCCAGTAAATGATCCAATCGAAGGTGTCGAACTCGGTCGTGTAATTGAAGGAGTAAAGGACAAAAGAGACCAGACAGAAGACATAAAAATGGGTCGATTTGGGAGCTGTCCAGCGACGGAAGAGGACGTAGATCCCGATACAGAGATAAACCACGGCGATGAAGCGGAGACCCAGGTTGATGGAACGGTCTTTGGGTTCGAGGATGACCTGGACAGGGAATTTTGCTGCATTTTTGAGGTCGGAGGAGTGCGCGGAAGGCCGAAGGATGGAGTAGGTCGCGTGGGCCCAAATGCCGCTGCGGAAGGTTTCGCGAACGAATGGGGCAAGACGGTTCGTCGGTCGATCATTGATGCCGACGAGGATGTCGCCTTCTCGGAGACCTGCGCGCTGGCCGGGGGAGTTGAACGGAACATTTTCCGCTCGGAGGCCTCCCTGAGCTTCAACCCACCAGATGCCGTCGGTCGGGACTTCGAAGCCACTCTCGCGCTGGAAGTTCAGAGCCGCGAGTACGCATACAATCACCGTCGCTAATGCGAGCGCGGTTGCCAAAATACGCGTTTGGGCAGCGTTCTTCATACACCCTTCAACATTGCATTAGCACATCGAGTGCCAAACGCTTACATAGCTTTAAAGCGTGATTCAACCCATTGACTACTCTCAACTAGCCAGGCAATCTACAGAAAATCATAACTGATTCTTAGATAATAGATAAGCATTTCTGAATACAGGACGAGCGAGTTGATCTGGTGGCGGCATCCTCAATGTCTCATTGAGGTAAAATTTTAATCTTGTTGTAATATTGGCGGATCGATTTCCAGTGGCCTGGCGCGCCACGAACAAGGTGTGCGACGGTGAGTGTGAAGTATCGCGAGATCGAAGAAGGATTCGTCCTGGTAGGGGGCGTGAAGATTCATTATGAATCCGCCGGGACGGGGCGTCCTTTGCTATTGCTGCATGGGTTGGTTGGTTCAGCAAAGAATTGGCGGAAGAACATCGGCTTTCTCGCAGGTGACTCGAAGGTGTATGCGATTGATCTCTTCAATATGGGAGAGTCGGAACGTGTTCCCGGACTGGATGCCGGTCTGGAGGCGACGGCCGACCGCGTGGTTGAATGCATGGACGCGTTGGGTTTGGACGAGGCCGATGTGGCGGGACACTCGCACGGCGGCGCTGTAGCAATGATGCTGGCGGCTCGCCACCCTGACCGGGTACGTAGGCTGATTCTTTTCGCTCCGGCCAATCCTTTCTGCGATCTTGGGGATCAACTCATCCGTTTTTATCAGACGCGATTTGGTGTGTGGTTCGCGCGACAGATTCCGCTTTTCCCGAGGATGCTGAAGGCAACCGCGCTGAGCCGGATGTATGGCGACCCGCGTCGCGTTACCGATGGCGTACTGGACGGCTATATTGCCGGTCTTCATATACCAGGCACGATCGACCATGTTTTGCAGATTGTTGGACGCTGGTCTGCTGATATGGGGCTTTTAAAATTCTCGCTCTCCAAGCTGGCAGAGAAGCCGACCCTGCTGATATGGGGTGACTGCGACCGTGCCGTTGGGCTTTCTTCAGGGCGTCAGTTGCAGCATATTCTTCCGTTATCGAGCCTGATCGTCATTCCTGGGGCGGGACATATCCCTTTTGAAGAGCAACCCGATGTTTGCAATAAAGCGATGCGGGATTGGCTAGCGGCCACTCCGCCTGCTGCCTAAGTCAGCGTTGAGCCAGGTCGAACTGCTCCCGGAGCCAGATGCGGATTGAATCCTGCATCAGGCTCAGTTTTGGACTGGGAGATGAGGGGATTCCCTGGAAGAAGTGTTCGGCTCCTTCGATCCAGACGAGTCGCTTCGGTTCGGTTGCGGTTTCGACGGCCTGTTCTACCTGAGTGCGGGGGCCGTAGGGGTCGTGATCTCCACTGATAAAGAGTTTTGGCTGCGAACATTGCGGGAGAAAACCGTAGGTGTAATCTCTACCTTCGGCGTGGACGGGCAGGCCAAGGCAGATCAGCGCTTTGACACGTGGGTCGCCGCAGCAGGAACGCAAACCAACGTAGGAGCCGAACGAGAAGCCTGCGAAGAGGATGGGCTTGTTCAGGTTGGCTTCGAGCCAGTTGAGCGCGGCGCGTACGTCGTCCTGCTCCCCCCTGCCTTCGTCGAAGGTACCCTCGCTGAGGCCTACGCCGCGGAAGTTGAATCGGAGCACGGGGAGTCCGAGTGAGGTAAAGACCTTCATGGCGTGGTAGACGACCTTGTTGTGCATGGTGCCGCCGCCGAGTGGATGCGGGTGGCAGACGAGCGCGGCGTAAGGGGCGTCATCGTGGCCTGTATTCAGAAAGGCTTCGAGCCTGCCTGCTGGGCTGTAAAGGTCATCGATGGATCTCAGGTGTGTGGCAGGGCGGTGAGTCATCCGCTATAGTTTATCGTTTTGAGAATCTCTAGACGGGCAGATAACGATCGAACGTGTCGTATTCTGAATCATATGTCCATCGATCCAATTCAGCTTACGAAACAGCTTGTCGATATTGAGTCCACCACGTATCACGAGGGTCTGGCTGGAGAGTTTCTGCACGAATATCTGGTTGGCCAGCGCTATGAGGTAGAGCGGACGGTGGTTGAACAGCCGGATCACATACATACTCCCGGTGCTGGCAAAGGTGAACGCTTCAACGTGTATGCGGCGTTGCCGGGAGTAACTCCGGATGTTGTGCTCTCGACGCATATGGATACGGTCCCGCCGTATTTTGGCTGTACGGAAGACGATGAATTTCTATATGGTCGCGGGACGTGCGATGCAAAGGGGATTATTGCGGCGCAGGTTGCAGCGGCCGATCAGCTTCGCGAGGCTGGGGTAAAGGTGGGTCTGCTGTTTGTGGTTGGAGAAGAGCGTGATTCCGCAGGAGCTGCGGTCGCGAATCTGTCGCCTAAGGGGTCGCGATTTCTGATTAATGGCGAGCCTACGGATAACCGGCTTGCGCTTGCTTCGAAAGGTGCGCTGCGAGTGGAGCTTCGTGCCAAGGGCCGCATGGCGCACTCGGCTTATCCGGAGTTGGGGGACTCTGCCATCGACAAGCTGGTGGGTGCATTGAATGATGTGCTGGCGATGCCGCTGCCTATCGAGCCGGAGATTGGACCGTCTACTTTGAATATTGGATTGATCGAAGGTGGGCGGGCACCGAACGTGATCGCGGATAAGGCAGAGGCGCATATCCTGATCCGGCTGGTGGGGTCCGCTGACGAGATCAAGCAGGGAATTGTAAACACCGTTGGTGATCGTGCAGAGGTGAAGTTCAGTCTGGAGCTGCCGTTCGTTCGGATGAGGAAGGTTGGGAATCTGCCTACGATGGTAGCGAAGTTCACTACGGATATTCCATCTCTTACGGCATGGGGAGAGCCGTTTCTGCTGGGGCCAGGGTCGATCCATGTGGCGCACACGCCAAACGAGAAGATCGCAAAATCCGAGTTGCTGGAGGCTGTGAATCTGTATGTGACGCTTGCTGAAGAGCTCGTTCGAGCGTGAGGCTAATTAGCCGGATATGATCTGAAACGGAAGATTGTCCACGTTGTCTTCGGCGAGGACAGCTACACTATCTGGATTCGTGGGGTCGTAGCGGACGTTGACGGTGGGTGTTCCCTTGGCCGCTATTTCAGCGCCATGGTGAGTGAGGGCAACGCTGCGAAGGTATCCACCTGAGTACTCCCCGTTGACGATGAAGTGAAAGCTTGCCTCAATCTGATACGGAGTTGCCGATGATGCGATTTCCTGATCTGCGGTGACGATCGACCAGTGATTGATCTCGGCTGAGACGGTCGGCCATTGCTGCGCCTGATGCACTCTTTCCTGGCGCTTCTTGTGATGCAACCGCGAACGAATTGAGTCGAAAGGAAACATTTCGCCACTTGCCTTCCGATTTTATACACCCTTATTTCGGACTACTTTTCCTCAACAGCATGCGGATTTCTGAAAGCCTAGAATGGTGGAATGGCAGCAGAGTTTACCCACCTTCATCTTCATACCGATTACTCACTTCTCGATGGCGCTTGCGACGTAGATAAACTGGCCGCTCATTTGAAGAGCATTGGGCAGACTGCCGCGGCCATGACTGACCATGGGAACATTTATGGCGCAGTCCACTTCTTCGATGCCATGAAGAAGAAGGATATTAAGCCGATTCTCGGGTGCGAACTCTATCTCTCCGAGACTGCCGACCATCGTGAGATGAGCGGGGGGTATAAGCACTTTCTTGTGCTTGCCGAGAACGAGACGGGGTATCGCAACCTTGTTCGTCTGACGAGTGAAGCGGCGCTGCATGGCTTCTATCGCAAGCCTCGTGTGTCGAAGGATTTTCTTGCTCGACATACTGAGGGGCTTATTGCCTTCTCTGGTTGTCTGGCGGGTGAGGTGAACCAGCACTTGATGGCTGGGAAGTATGACGAAGCGAAACGCACTGCCGGTCAATTCGAGGAGATGTTTGGGAAGGGAAATTTTTTTCTTGAGGTGCAGGACCATGGTCTCGAGCCAGACAAAGGTGTATGCGAGGCGCTCTATAGGATGGAGCGCGATCTCGATATTACGCTGATTGCGACCAACGATAGCCACTACGTAGCTGCGGATGATTCTCGCGCGCATGAGATTCTGCTTTGCGTTCAGACTGCGGGAAGCATGAACGATCCGAACCGGTTCAAGTTTGATACGCAGGAGTTTTACATCAAGTCTGCCGAGGAGATGCATCGGACGTTCTCGGAGCATCCTGAGGTTTGCTCGCGCACGATGCAGTTCGTCGACCGGTGCAATCTGAAGCTGAGCAAGGTCGATAATCCATTTCCTGAGTTTCCCGTTCCTGAAGGGCATACGCTCGAAAGCTACTTCGAGGAGGTGTGCCACGAGGGACTGCGAAAGCGGCTCGATACAGCTGTAGCTCATCTGCGTGAGCGCGGTCTGTTGAAGAAGACGATCCCTGACTATCATGCAAGGCTTGATCGCGAACTGAACATCATCAAGCAGATGAAGTTTCCTGGCTACTTCATGATTGTGTGGGATTTCATTCGATATGCGCGGGAGCAGGGAATTCCAGTGGGACCAGGCCGTGGATCGGCTGCTGGATCGCTCGTGGCCTATGTGATGGAGATTACGGATATCGATCCGCTGCAGAACGAGCTGCTGTTTGAGCGCTTTCTGAATCCGGAACGTATCTCCATGCCCGATATCGACATCGATTTCTGCATGAATCGCCGTGGAGAGGTGATCGAGTACGTCAAGCGCAAGTATGGCAGCGATCAAGTGGCACAGATCATTACCTTCAATACGATGGCTGCTAAGGCTGCGATCAAGGATGTAGGACGCGCGCTCGAGATGCCGTATGGCGAGGTAGATCGAATTGCGAAGATGATTCCTACGACCATTGGAATCACGATCGATGAGGCGCTGAAGGACAACGGTCCGCTCGCAGCGGCTTACGAAGCTGATCCAAAGATCAAGGAGTTGATCGACACGGCTATGCGGTTGGAAGGGCTGGTGCGTGGAGCTGGCGTTCATGCCGCTGGGGTGGTGATTGCGCCTAAGCCTTTAACGGAACTGGTTCCTGTGACGCGTACTAAAGACGAGGCGATCGTTACTTCGTATGACATGAAGGCCGTCGAGAAGATGGGCCTCCTGAAGATGGACTTTCTTGGTCTCACGACGCTGACGGTCATTGATGATTGTCTGAAGCTGATCAAGTCCACGACCGGCACCGATGTCGACATGGCGTTGATTCCGTTGGACGATATAACGACCTATGAGCAGGTCTTCCATCGCGCGCTTACTTCTGGTGTGTTTCAGTTTGAATCGGGTGGGATGCGTGATGTTCTTCGGCGCTATAAGCCGAATACGGTTGAAGATCTGACTGCTCTCAACGCGCTATATCGGCCGGGCCCGATTCAAGGCGGGATGATCGATGACTTCATCGAGCGGAAGTGGGGCCGCCGTGCTGTCGCTTATGAATTGCCTGAACTGGAGATGATCCTGCGTGAGACGCTGGGCGTCATCGTTTATCAAGAACAGGTGATGCAGATTTCGAACGTGCTGGCAGGTTACTCGCTTGGCGATGCGGATTTGCTGCGTCGAGCGATGGGTAAGAAAGATGCCGCCGAGATGGACAAGCAGCGTGAACGCTTTATGTCCGGTGCTGCGGCGAACAAGCATCCTAAGGATACGGCGGGAAAGATCTTCGATCTGATGGCGCAGTTCGCGGGGTATGGCTTCAATAAATCACACTCTGCGGCTTATGCGCTGCTTGCTTACCATACAGCGTGGCTAAAGACGCACTATCCGGTAGAGTTCATGGCGGCACTACTGACGAGCGAAACGTCGAAGCCGGAGAATGTTGTGAAGTACATCTCGGAGTGCCGAGAGATGAATATTGCTGTCGTTCCGCCTGATGTTCAGGTCTCGGATGCGAACTTTACCCCGATTAGTACGGATGAAGGAAAGGCGATTGGGTTTGGTCTGGCTGCGATCAAGAATGTCGGGCACAATGCAATTGAATCGATTATTGCGGCACGTGCTGCGCTTAGAGCGACCGGGAAATCTGGCTTTGCCAGCTTGTGGGAGTTCTGCGAAAAGGTTGATCTCTCGCGGTTGAATAAGCGTGTTCTGGAGTCGCTCATCAAAGCAGGTGCGATGGATACCTTTGGGCATCGTGCCCAGGTAACGGCTGCGCTGGACAAGGCGATGGAGAGGGCCCAGAAAACACAGCGCGATGAAGCTTCGGGTCAGCATGGGCTGTTCGGAATATTTGATTCCGATATGGGGTCTGCGTCGAGCGCAGAGGACAAGCTGCCCAGCGTGGCCGAGTGGGATGAACATACGCGACTGCAGAACGAGAAGGAGGTTCTTGGGTTCTTCGTCTCAGGTCATCCGATGGACAAGTATCGCGAGAAGCTGCGCAACCTGAAGGTAGTGGATACTGCTACCGCTATCGAGATGAAGCCTGAGCCGCAGGTATTTCGCCGTGGCCGAAATGAAGAGCCGCAGAATGAGATTCAGATTGCGGGCGTTATTACTGGATTGAAAGTTGCGAAATCGAAGCGCTCGGGTGAGTTGTATGCACAGGCGGCTTTGGAAGACACGACCGGCAAGATTGAGTTGATTGCTTTTCCGCAGTCGTACGAAAAGCTCGCGGAGAAGCTGAAGATCGACGTTCCGGTTCTGGTTCGCGGTGTTCTTCGTGGAGAAGAAGACTCTGCACCTAAGTTGGCCATCTCCAGCATTCAAGCGCTTGAGGATGTGAAGCTTAAGCTTCCGGATGCGCTGCGCATCAAGGTCCCGTTGCATAATCCTGATACGAGTCTGCTGGAGAAGCTTCACTCGATCCTGCTGGGAGCGCCGGGTAAAGGGAAGCTTCTGCTCGACCTGGAAGAGCCGGGAGAGTTCTGCGCTGTGCTTGAGCCGCACAATGTGCTGGTTGCTGCGGATCGATTGTTTATCGATCGCATCGAGGAGTTGGTTGGGCGCGGAGGGGTTCGCATCATCGATTAGCTTCTGTCGAATCTTCTTCAATCTGGTTGAGTCTCCGTGTAGTTTGTAGGCATGACTCGACAGATGAAGCTCTTTGCGCTTGGCTGCGCTGTTTTGATTGTGTGTCTGGCCCAAGCTCACGCGGACTTTAGCCGCCCACAACTTGACGCCCTCAGTGAATCGTTCTGGCAATGGCGGGCAACGGAACAGCCGTTTACCAACGACGATATTCCACGGATTGAGCGCGCTTCCGGGTTCAGCGTTGATTGGTCGCCTGCGGCTGCTAAGCGGTATCAGAAGCAGATTGCTGATTTTGAGAGGCAGTGGCGGGTGCTGGATATGAGCGACGCCTCGGTTGCAGACCAGGTCGATTACAGGCTGCTTGGTTCGGCGATTGCTCGAGTTTATTGGGAGCTCTATTTCGTTCCAGACTGGCGACGAAATCCCGGTTTCTATTTGGATCAGAGTCTGGGCAGTGTTTACGCAGCTCTGCTACCTCCTCCTCCAATTAGTGCCGATCGCCAATTGCAGATTCTCGATCGCATGGAGCGGATTCCGGCGACGCTTTCCGCTGCGCGAGAGAATCTCAATGATATGCGTGGGCCCTATGTTCGAGTGACACTGGATTCACTTCGAAATATTGAGGCAGCGCTTCAAGTGTTTAAGACGGCTCTGCTGCCGGAGTTGGCAATTAGTAATCGTCAGCGTTTTGAGAAGGCGACTACGAATGCACAAGCCGCGCTGGTTGACTATCGCGGATGGTTGAAGAACAAAGCGCCGGGCTTACCGGAAAAAACTGCTGTTGGGCGAGAGGGGTATCTCTATTTCCTGCGTAACGTGGCCTTGATGTCCTGGACGCCGGAGCAGATGCTGACAGCAGGAAGGCAGGAGTGGGAGCGTTCTGTTGCCTTCGAAAGCCTTGCGCGAGCAGCGAACGTCGACAAGCCATATCCGGCCATCTTCGCGAACGTTGAAGCGCAGGTTGCAAGCGGAGACAAAGATGAGTTGGCTATACGTGCGTATCTCGTCGACCACGGTATCCTCTCGGTGCCGGCAGATGTGCAGCATTATCACGATATGGCTATACCGGCTTATATCGCGCCGCTGTCTTTTATGGGAGTTACAGACGACCTTACGGGGCCGTCGCGACTTACAGAGAACAGCGTGAGTTACAAAGAGACTCCGAGCGCGAAGATGGGCTTCTTCTCGCTCGTGACTGCGCATGATACGCGTCCACTTATGATTCACGAAGGTGTTCCCGGGCATTACTTTCAGATGGCCTGGAGCTGGCACCATCCAGATCCTATCCGTCGCCATTACTACGACTCAGAATCGAATGAGGGCATCGGTTTCTATGCTGAAGAGATGATGCTGCAAGCCGGAATCTTCGATTCCGCGCCACGGATCAAGGAAGATATCTACAGCATGATGCGGCTTCGTGCACTGCGTGTCGAGGTGGATGTGCGCCTTGCGCTGGGTGAATTTACACTCGAGCAGGCGGCAGACTACCTTGCTTCCACAGTTCCAATGGACATGGGCACAGCCCGGGGAGAGGCGGCAATGTTCGCGTCTACACCGGGGCAGGCCATTACGTACCAGATTGGCAAGCTGGATATTATTCGTATGCTGTCGGATGCGCGGCGGAAACAGGGAGATCGTTTCAAGCTTCAGACATTCCATGATTCCGTATGGCTCAACGGCAACGTGCCGTTCTCCCTGCAGCGGTGGGAGATGCTGGATGACCCCAGTGACGTGCCGCCTGTGCCGCAGAGCTTCGCCTGGCACGAGCCTCAACGATAACAAGCGTGCAGATATGATGTTGGTCTATGGCAAACAAAGTCCGCTGGGGAGTGCTGAGTACGGCCGCAATCGGTGTTAGGAAAGTTATACCGGGAATGCAAAAGGGCGAGTTATGCGACATCGCTGCGATTGCTTCACGCGATATTCGCAACGCCGAAACGGCTGCACAGCAGCTTGGGATAGGAAAGGCATATGGATCGTACGAGGCTTTGTTGACCGACCCGGATATTGATGCCATCTACAATCCGCTCCCTAACCAGATGCATGTTCCCTGGTCGATCAAGGCTGCGGAGGCAGGGAAGCACGTGTTGTGCGAGAAGCCGGTTAGCCTGACAGTTACAGAAGCCAGAACGCTGCTGGACGCACAACGGCGCACCGGCGTGAAGATCGGTGAGGCGTTCATGGTACGGACACATCCGCAGTGGCTACGGGCGCGTGAGATCGTAGGCTCGGGCAGAATCGGTGAGCTGCGCTCGATTCAGGGGTTCTTCAGTTATTTCAATACTGATCCTAAAAATATTCGTAACATTCCCGAGGATGGAGGTGGCGCGCTGATGGATATAGGGTGCTATCCCATCAATGTTTCCCGATTTCTGTTTGGTGAAGAGCCGACGAGTGTCTTTGGAGTGGCCGAAAGAGATCCAGTGATGAAGATCGATCGCCTGACCTCCGGCATCCTCGGATTTTCCTTCTGGACAATCTATCTTTACGTGCAGCACGCAGCTAGTGCCGTATCAGCGAATCAATATCTTTGGGACAAAGGGACGCATTGAGATTGAGATACCGTTCAACGCTCCGCCCGACAGGCCGTGCCGCATCATGATCGACGATGGTCGAGACATTTTTGGAGGCGGGATCACGATCGAATCTCTGCCGGTCTGCGACCAATACACGCTCCAGGGAGACGCTTTTTCTCGCGCGATTTTGGAAGGAACAGAGGTCCCGGTCCCAATGGATGACGCGGTAAAAAATATGGCTGTCATTGAGGCGATCTTCCGTTCTGCTGTGTCAGGAAGAAGGGAAGTGCCGCTGGCTGGTGATTAGAAACGACTTCAACGCTCCTTGGGCTCTCGGACGTATACAATCATCTCTGGGCTTCATCGAATAAACATGGCAGAACAACAATCCAGCAGAGTAAGCCAGAATCATTCCGCTGCGGCCACCGTACCGGAGGCATGGCAGAAGACAGAACTGGCCCGGCACCCGCAGCGCCCCTATCCGATGGACTTCATCGAAGCAATCTTCACCGATTTCAGCGAGATCCACGGCGACCGCGCCTTTGGCGACGACGCGGCGATGAGCTGCGGAATGGCCTTCTTCCACGGGGAACCCGTTTTGGTGGTGGGCAATCTGAAAGGCCGGACGCTGAAGGAACGGGTTGCCCGCAAATTCGGCTCGCCTGATCCGGAGGGATATCGCAAGGCGCTTCGCGCTATGAGGATCGCTGAAAAATTCGGCCGGCCCATCTTTACCTTTATTGACCTGGCCGGTGCAAACCCCGGTATTGGGGCCGAAGAGCGTGGGCAGGGAGAGGCGATTGCCCGCAACCTGATTGAGATGTCCCGGCTACGCGTTCCGACCATCGCCACGATTACGGGAGAAGGCGGGTCGGGTGGTGCGCTGGCACTTGCTGTTGCTGACCGCGTGCTAATGCTCGAAAACGCGATCTACTCTGTCATCTCTCCCGAGGGCTGTGCCTCGATTATGTGGAAGGACGCCGGCAAGAAACAGCAAGCTGCGGCTGCGCTTAGGTACACCGCTTCTGACGTCCGGCTTCTTGGTTGTGTCGACGATGTACTGCCTGAACCTGAGGGTGGGTCCCAGAATGATCCTGCTGCCGCTGTGGCCGCAGTCGACGAGAAGCTGCGCTATCATCTCGCTAGTCTGCGTGCTCTTCCGCTCGAAGAGATGCTCGAGCAGCGTTACCAAAAATTCCGAAATATCGCGCAGTTCTACACCACCGCTTAACGGCCTGCGTATCACTATGGAGCAATTACCGTTGCCGGCGTTCGATTCGACATCTGCAGACCGCACCAGCAAGACACTGCAGCTCGCGGTCTTTGGAACGTGCGCGGCATGGTTCGTCTCTTCGGACATACTTGCGGGACGAGCAGCAAGGGGCCTGGCGAACCATTTTGACTTCAACTCAGGACGTCAACTACTTAGTTCGATCTTTCTTCTCTTTCTGCTGACGATTGGCTTTTCGCTGCTCAATACGATTAGCCATCGCTACGGTTCACTGCGGAGTATATTAGGGCTGCCAAAGCGCCCTACCGCTCGTGAGGAATGGGTCATCGGCGCTGCTATCGGCTGGGGCATCGTGGTTCTTGCGGTTCTGCCGATGGCGTTGGCCGGAGCACTGCACGTTCAACTGTGGACGGCTCCACGTGCTTTCTGGCTGATTCTGGTGAACGTTGCTACGCTTGCCGTCGCAGCCCTTGCTGAAGAAGTTGCATTCCGTGGCTATCCCTTTCGGAGCCTGATCGAGTCGGTTGGGCCTACGGGAGCAACCGTCATAATGGCCCTCCTGTTTGGAGTGGTACATATGCTGAATAATGACGCGACGTGGACCAGCGTCTTGATCACCATGCTGGCTGGCGTGCTCCTGTCGCTTGGCTGGCTCCGCACGTACGGACTCTGGCTGCCCTGGGGGCTGCACTTTGCCTGGAACGCGAGCATGGGGATAGTGTTTGGGCTTCCGGTTAGCGGCATCACGGATTTCTCGAGTGTTGTCCAGACACGAGCACGTGGTCCGATCTGGTTGACTGGCGGATATTACGGACCCGAAGCTGCACTCTTCACCGTTGTGGCAATAACCGTTGGCATCGTTGTTCTTGTTCGGCTTACACGCGACTATGCATGGCATTACACCCACGTACCTATCGTTGCGGGCGGATATCCCATGGATGCTCCACCACCCGCGGCGCATACCGCGATGGAACAGCAGGCAAGGCCGGCCACGCTGGTGCAGATTCTGCCGACGACACCTCAAACCCGTTCGGTTACGGATGATCCGAAGTCCTAATCGGCGACATTCTGTCAGTTGTCACAAATTTACTTGGATTTTGCGAAATTATTGCAATGACGGCCGATTCACCGCTGCCGCTACTTGTCAAAAGAGAAGAGAAGGCGCAAGCTGTTGTGTATCTGAGGTGCTTCCATGGTGTCGTGCACACACAGATGGGCTCTCATCGTTGGCTTTCTGGCGCTCTCCGTTGCGCCACTTAAAAGCCAGGTCTTCGTCGTTGGAGAAAAGTCTGCAACAGATGGTGTTGCCACCGACTTTACTCCGACAGATGTTCCTCTTCCTACAAGCACGCTCAGCGAACGTGGACGACGTGAACTTGTCCGGAATCTTGAGGCTGAGCAGGGCTTTGCCCATCGCGCACTGCCCATGGGAGCCGGTCTAACTCTGCAAGCCAACGGCGCGATCAGTCCCGGCCCAGCGGAATACCGGCAGATGATCTATCAGAAGGGCCAGTCCGCCGCACCAGGCGACCGCGTAATTATCACCGCGATGACCATCAAAGGTGACCGCATCGTCTTTGATCTCAATGGCGGTCCCTACGCGAAGCACCGCTTCCTCAGCCATATCCAGTTCAATGACAATCCCGTGGCACAACCGGGTGAGCAGCCGACCGGAGCACGGGTCACCCTGGTCTTCAAAGGTGGGGTGCCTGAGATATCAGCGCCCGAGGTTAAGGCTCTCCTGGAGCCAGTGATTGACTTTGGAGTGAAGACGTCAGAGCAGGCGTATGCCGATACGCTCCCTGCACCGTTGAAGAACGCCATTGCAGCTCATGAGGTTTTGGTGGGCATGAATCATCGGATGGTTTTGGCTGCGATGGGCGCTCCGGAGAGCAAGATCCGTGAGCAGGAAAGTGGCGATGCGAACGGTGCGCGTTACGAGGAGTGGATCTATGGCCACGTGCCGCAGACGGTCCGCTTTGTTCGCTTCGTCGGGGATCGAGTCACAGTTGTCGAGATCGCTGCGATGGGTAAGCCAGTCGAGATTCACGATAAAGATGAGATGGGCGGCTATCAGGATCCGGGGCTTACGCGGGAGATCGCACTTGGAGATCGCAAGCCTAATGGTGAAGAGGGCACTCCCGCGGCGCCACCTACTTTGCGCCAGCCTGGAGAGGCGGCTCCGCCGACCGGCATGAACAAGGTTCAATTCCCAACATCGAGCCAGCCGACCGTTTCCACAGGAGGAGCGCCGTCGACGGACCCGTCCGCACCTCATCTCCAATGATGCTCGTACTCGTGTAAACTCTTTAGAGAGCCACAACCGCAGTTCTTCTCCTTCGATCTCCCCCGTGGCCTGTCCCGGCGATCCTTACGAGAAGTTCCCGGATGTCTTCGATACTGTGTAACGATCAGATATCCAGCGCGTGAGCCGAAACATTCGTACCAGGGAGAGCAAGCATTATGGCAAAGATTGCCAAGACCGGCGACCGTAAGAAGGTCATGGATACCAACAAGAGCACCGATTGCCCCAAGTGTTCTAAACCCACGCGCATTGTCAAGCGCGTCAAAGACCGTGAGCGTGGCACGCCAGGCGGAGTTTATATCTCCTGCTCGGCATGTGACTTCTTCGAAAAGCTCTAAAAAATCTTTCGAAAAATAGATACCAAAGCACAGGATGGGGGCCCGGCAACGGGCTTTTGTCTTGTGCTTGTCTGTGTGCCAATCTCCCCTTTGCGCCTTTTGAATAGGGGTTGTCAACACCTTTCGTGCGCCTTTGAGTCGAACCAAAGTTGTACAAAAAAATACGATTACTCCGCTTGACGATAGTGCTTCCAGAGAGTCAGACTCTACAGCGGAAAGTAGGAAACCAGCTTTTATGATCATTGCTTCGCCGGTAGCATCTGCCGCTTCAACCTTCGCATCGCTCCCCCACATAGATAGACCAACTTACCTGATGTGTCCGCCGGAGTGGTATGACGTGGATTACGTCATCAACCCGTGGATGGCGGGGAATCTACATCGTCCGTCGCGGGATACTGCCTTCGCGCAATGGAAAAACCTTCATCTTCACCTGCAGCGTATCGCTGATGTTCGGCTGCTTCATGCGCGTTCGGGGTCGCCGGATATGGTGTTTGTGGCGCATACGGCGCTGGTGCAGCATGGTGTTGCGGCGGTTTCGAGCTTCGCTCATCCGCAGCGGCAGGGAGAGGAGCAGCATCTGCGTAAGTGGTTTCAGGATGAGGGTTTCCTGGTTTGGGAGACGCCTCGGGAGACTGCTTTTGAGGGCGAGGGGGATGCGCTTTTCAATGCTGAGGGCGATCATCTGTGGGCTGCGCACGGGGTTCGGACGTGCAAGCATAGCCATCGGCATGTGGCCGATGCTTGGCATACGCGGGTGACTTCGCTGCACCTTGTAGATCCACGGTTTTATCACCTGGATACTTGTTTTGCGCCGCTTAGCGGGGGACATCTGGTTTATTTTCCGGGGGCGTTCGATGCGGCTTCGGTGGCCAAGATCGAGGCTGCGTATCCGGCGGATAAGCGTATTGCTGTCAGCGAGTTAGAGGCTACGCGGTTTGCCTGTAATGTGATCAATGTGGGGCGGAATATTCTGACGTGCCCGGTGGGAACGAGCCTTGCCTCGCGGCTTGAGGGACTGGGTTATGTGATTACTGAGCTTGAACTTACGGAGTTTGTGCGGGGTGGCGGCTCAGCCAAGGCTTTGGCGTTGCGGCTTAGCGATATCAAGATTACAAACTCGGTTTCGATCTAGATTCAGCGAAATCCAAGGGCTCCTGTACCGCGTTTTTTTTCGCGTGGTGCAGGGGCCTTTTTACTGGGTTTTTTGGTGTTTCACCGTGGTGTTTTTGTGGACAGAACGTGGTTTTATGCGTGGCAAAGATGGACAGCGGATGCCGCACTTTTAGACGTAGGAGGCCTGGGCGATCTCTTCGAGGATGGCTTTGGCGGCAGCAGCCGGGTTCACGGACCGGGTGATGGGACGGCCTACAACGAGCATCGAGGCTCCCAGGGCGATGGCGTCGCCGGGGGTGGCGATGCGTCTCTGGTCTCCGATCTCGCTTCCCGTTGGCCTGATGCCGGGGATGACCAACAGGGTGTCGGGGCCGGTTTCGGCTCTCAGTGTGGCGACCTCTTCGGGGGAGCAGACCAATCCGTCGATTCCAACGGAGTTCGCTAGACGGGCGAGAAGAAGGACCTGATCGATGGTGGATTCCGAGACGCCTACGGCTGAGAGTTCGAATGCGTCCATGCTGGTGAGGACGGTGACGGCAAGAAGGCGAGGCGAGCCAGGGGCAGATGCGGCTTCGACGGCGGCGGCCATCATGGCTGGGCCTCCGCTGGCGTGAACGGTGAGCAGGGAGGCGCCTGCACTGGTGACGGATCGGACGGCTCCAGCGACGGTGTTAGGGATGTCGTGGAGTTTGAGGTCGAGGAAGACCTGAAAGTCCTGGTTGCGCAGGGTCTCGATGAAGGCGTTGCCAGCGGCGTAGTAGAGCTCCATGCCGACCTTGAACCAGCGGCAGGTGCCCTCAAGACTCGCAACGAGTTCAAGAGCCTGTCGGGCGTCAGGGACGTCGAGGGCTACGGCCAGGCGGTCTTGAGGAGTTGTCATGGCTCCCATTGTAGAGATGTCCGTGGCGTCCACAAAGAAGATTTAGGAATCAAGTTAAGGGAAGTACGGTTGACGATGATCTCCTATGAGTATGGTCGTTTGTCGTTGGTCGTGGTTCTGATCGTCAACTCAATCGCATCCTCTCCTTCGAAAGTGAAGGCCGGCTGCCAGTTGCCGTCAAGACGCACTAATCAGTTTCCTTTGAAAGTGTTGGATAGTTTCACGACGAAGTTATGAATGCGTGAAAGTGCAACCTTGCAAACAAATGCTATGATTTCGGGGGATTCTACTCGACACCATCGCAAGTAGCGTGGAAGACTCAGACCCCGGCCCCGGGCTCCAAATTCAAAATGGAGATACCCGTCATGCGCACATGGATCCACTATCTGGTTGCAGTCGCCTTGACCACTTCAGGCCTGGCCGCTCATGCGGACACAATCTCAACCTTTTCGCTTAGCAACGTGACGTTTATTAGCGGTGCAACTGCCAGCGGTACTGTGGTGATCGATACGACTACCGGGGAAGCCACCAGTGTAGACATGACCTATAACTTTTCGAATGAAAATTTCATCGATGTGTCTTCCCAAATGGTGGGTTTCAACCACTACACGGTGAACGCTACGGGTTCGGCAGGCGATATTTTCTCATTGGTTCTGCCGGGAATGTCACTCGTTGGTTATACCGGGAACTCCATATGCTCGCTGAACAACAGATGCGGCGCTTTCAATAATACGAGCGCTCTATTTGTCCCGGGCGGGAGCGCTAGCGATACCGTTTTGTCCGGATCACTTGCCTTCGAGTCTTCCGAGACAACAGCCGTGACGCCTGAGCCTACGGCTATCGTGCTTCTGGGGACTGGGTTGATAGGTATGGCCGGTGCCTTCCGGAGGTCGCTGCGCAGGTAGGCTGGTTAGGCGGCTGGTTCTGGGGGCTTTTGTGTTCTTTGCGGTTGACCTACTTTTCATCTCCATAAATCCCCACCTCCACCGTCCCACCCTCAGCAATCTTCGCCCGATACATCCCCGGCGTATTAAAGCTCCAGGCCATCTGCCCGTCCGGAGCGATCGCAATCACCCCACCATCCCCATGAATCGCGCCAAGCTCCTTCTGCACCACCTCATCCACCGCAGCCTGCAGCTTCATGCCCTTGTACTGCACCAGCGAGCAGATCGTCCGCGCCACAGTCAACCGTATAAAGTATTCCCCAGTCCCCGTAGCCGAAACCGCACACGACTCATTCGACGCATATGTTCCCGCGCCAATAATCGGTGAATCCCCCACGCGGTTCCATTTCTTCCCCCGCGTCCCGCCCGTCGAAGTCCCTGCTGCAATGTTCCCGTCACGATCCAATGCGACCACTCCGACTGTTCCATACTTATGAGCATTCGGCGGCTCAATCTCCGATACCGGAGCCACGGGCTCAGGCGGAGCACCCGCCGGTCGCTGAGGCAGCGGAGCCCCATCCTTCTTCAATTGCTTGATCAAGCCCTGCCACCGCCGCTCCGTAAAGAAGTAACTCGGATCCACCTGCTCCAACCCAACCGAAGCCGCGAACTGATCCGCCCCCGTCCCAATCAACATCACATGCGGAGACTTTTCCATCACCGCCCGCGCCAGCGAAATCGGATTCTTTGTGCGAGTGACTCCCGCCACAGCTCCAGCCTTCAACGTGGCCCCATCCATCATCGCTGCGTCCAGTTCGTTTTTTCCATCTGCCGTAAACACCGCGCCCTTCCCGGCATTAAACATCGGATCGTCCTCCATGATCCGAATCGCCGCCTCCACCGCATCCATCGAAGACCCACCTTTATCCAGAACACTCGCCGCCTCCTGAATCGACCGTGTGAGCGCCGCCCGGTAAGCCGCATCCCTCTCCTTACTCATCGACTTCCGCTCGATTACACCTGCGCCCCCATGTAGCACCACGGCCCAGCGATGAGTCCCCTTCGCCGCAGCCGAAGCAGCCATCACCGTTGTCCCCGGCTGCAACATCACACCAGAAGCAACCAGCCCGGCGAATACCAGAAAAGCACAAACACGCACATAGCGATTCATCACAACTCCTCGAAACATAACGATGGATATACGAATCAGCAGTGTAACCCGGTCTCTGCCTAAGCCCACGTTCCTAGCGATATGCAAATCGCGCGGCCGATGACTGAATGTCCCATCTCAGCATCAGGCATTGGGGTTGATGTAGCGAGAGCAGCGGGCGCGATCACACTGCCCGGGCGCTTCTCCATGAGCGGTTCATCGTGCCGCGTCTCGATGGTCAGACTAAGGCTGTCGTGTGTAGTCTCGAGTCCTCAAAAGTGATCTTTGCGGCTCCACGGTAATTTATCTCACTAATTACAGTAGCTTTAGTATGTATGTGATTGATTTTGAAGGGGATTTTAAGGATTATGGCGGAGAGACAGGGATTCGAACCCTGGATACCTTGCGGTATACACGCTTTCCAAGCGTGCGCCTTCAGCCACTCGGCCATCTCTCCGCGTTATTTGCGGCCTTTTTGAATCTAACACAGTTTGGCGGTTTCTCGGGCAGGCCGGGCTGAAGGGATGAGGGTATCCACAGGAACAACGGCAGGAGTAAATGGAACAGCGAATCCCTGTGGGATGACAAACATAGAACAGACGACTTCACGGTGACTGGGCTTCGATCTTTTGCTTCAGTGTGGCTGAGGGGGCTACGTCCATTGGGATGCCGTGCAGCAGATAAGTGCCAAGGGTCGATGGGTCGTTCCAGTTGATCTGCCAGCCGTGGTCGATGGCGGTGAGGATGTATTGGCCGGGAATGACGTCCGTGAGCTCAAAGCTGCCGTCGGTGTTTGTTTGGTCCCGGCGCAGGATGGTGAGGCCGTGTGGATCTCCGAGCGACGCAGGAACAAGCAGGATCATTGCGCCTGTCGCTGGTTTGTCCGCGATCGTGGCTACTCCGGTGACCGTCGCGCGTCCGCTGGCGACATGCAGGGTCATAACGGAATCGCCGGCGTGTACCTTGATGGTGCGCCCTTTGACTTCGGCCGATGGCATGGTGATTCCGGTGAGATAGACGTCCTGCCGGCTGCGGAGCACTACTTCATAACTGCCGGGGAGGGCCTGAACCGTTCGATCCGGCGCAGCAGCTCCCGGCTGACGGCGCTGACGGAGATTTGGTGGGCCACCGCCGAACTCTGGGTTTGTGCCGGAGACGGCATCTCCGGTTTCGGTATTGATGAGTTGGACCTGAACGGAGTTTTCGTCCGCCTGCGTATCGTCGATGCCGTCAAAGTGCAGCTTGATGTTCGCTATATCGAGCTGTGCGCCGCTCTCCAGCGTGCGGGTGGAACCGGCGTTTACCTCGACAAGCGATGTTCTTACGTCCGCACCCTGGCCCTGCATGCGAATCTGATAGAGACCGGGGGCCAGTCCGCCGATGTCGACCTGGCCCTGCGAATTGACGTTCACGGAAACGGGCGTGAAGGCAAAGTTGTTGCCTCCGGGCACAACCCTCTCGACCACAGGAAAGATCGGAGCGGAACGGAGATTTGTCTGCGTACTGGGTGGAGGCACGATGCGCAGATGAATCGATGGGATGGGAACGAGGCGGAAGTCGGCCTGATGGGTGTCTCCGCCTTGCAGGGTAAGTGTCTCGGCGAGCGAGGGATCACTGACCCCCGGAAACCACGTCAATGGGTAGGCAACATCGAGAGAAGGATCGAGTTGCGGGGCGTCTGATGACGGGGGGCCGAAGCGTCGCTGCGCCGCAGCCGCGTACCAGGGCTGGGCCTGCAAGGTGATGCGGTAGTCGCCGGGGGGGATGTTGGCGAACTCGTAGACGCCACGGTCGTCGGTCTGGGTTACGGCTCGCGTACCCATCGGCTGCGGGCTCGTATCCGGCCCCGACTGCGGCACAGTCAATAGCGCCAGCCGCGCATTCCGGACGGGTTCGCCAGCCTCATCAAGGACGGTGCCGGTCACGACGGCCTCTGGCGCAAGCTGAAAGCGCAGGTCAATAGTCGGAGCGTCGGGCGTAAGCACAACGGCCGAAGAGAACTGCTGATGCTCGTCGTAGGCCTGGGTGACGAAGCCTCGGGCTGCTGCCCTCAGGTGCCAGGCTCCGGCCGAAGGTAACGAGATGGAGAATCGGCCATGGTCGTCCGCATCGAAGGTTTGCTGGGTCGCCGAATTACCGCCGAATCTGCGATTGCCGGGGCTCCTGCCGCGTGGATTGAGGGTTGCGGTCAAGTGGCAGTGCTGGACCGGCTCGTCGGTTGTACTGCTGACTACCGTGCCCGTGATGCGATAGCCGCTGACGGGGGTCTGGGAGTTGGCCCTGGGGGCGCAGGTCAAAGCCAGCGTCAGGATCGAGAGGCGGAGAAGGGAAGAGGCGCTCATGGAACGACCTCCGCGGCGGTTACCGCATCGAGATCCAAGATGGGTTTGTCTCCTTCGCTCACCGTAACTGAGTGAACATGCGTTGAGTAGGCGGCTAGTGACTCCGGGTCGCGGAAGTCGGCCGAGTGGCGGTGCTCGAAGGCGATGGCCTGATAGGTTCCCGGTGGCAGATAGGACTCGTTGTAGGCGCCGTTCGAACCGCTTCGCAGAGCGATGAAGGGCGAAGGGCTGGGGAAGCTCGGGATCAGGTAGACCCAGGAAGTCGACGGAACGCCATTGAGGCTCGTCGTTCCTTGCAGGCTGCCGGTCTGGTCGCTTACGGTCACGAGAATGGGAGTTCCGCCGGAGCCCGGGCCCACGACCAAATCGTGGTCCAGAAGGTCGGAGTCGCCATAGGTGGCCGACTTCACAAACCACGCTCCACGGCTTCTGGCCTGCATGCGGTAGGTTCCGGGTTCAAGACGGAAGCTTGGTATTCCGTTTCGGCCCGTCTCAACCTGAATGCTGCCGCCACGCTCGGACTCGCCGTCGGTGTTCTGCATCATCAGCCCCAGTTGCTGAATAGTTGGTGGCGACGAGTTATCAGACGTAGCTGAGGAGTCGACTAAAAGCTCTACAGGGATGGACGGATTGGGCGCTAACCGGAGAACGACTCCTGTGACATCGTGGTTGGGCACCGTTACGGTCGTCTCTCCCTGAGCGGACCCCTCCGGGCTGACCATGCTCGCCGTCAGGGTGTATGTGCCGCTGGGGAGCTGTATCTTTCCTTCGTTGGCGATGCCCGTGCGCTGGAAGCTAACGGGAATGGTCGTGCCAGAACTGGAGCGTGCGGTAATTCCGGGGAATCCGCGTTCAGAGGCCGACTCAAGTCGTGCAGTCACCGTGTAGGCGCGGCTCATTGGAGGTCGCAGGTCAAAGTGCTGCTCTTCGCCGCTGTGAGCATGGATAACACTTGAAGAATTGGATTGAGTTTCGGATGGAACTGACACGGGCAAAATGATTTCTCGTCCTTCCGATACCTGCATGGTGTAGCGCGTCTCCACTCTATAGTCGCCAGGAGGTACCGGGAGGCGGAAGTTGCCATGTGAGTCAGTTTGGCTTTGAGCTACCGGCATCCAACGCCGCGAGGTCTCTTCGAAGACGCTGCGCCGCGCGATGACGGGTACATGCTGAAGCGGCTCGCCGTCCGGAGCGGTCACTGTGCCGGTCAGCAGGGCTTCGGGGTACAGCCGGACCTGGATGGGGGCGGCGAGTTGGGCTGGTTGGAGGGAGATCGACGAACCCTCCGTGGGATCAGTGGAGAGGTAGAAGCCGGGCTTGGTGGCCTCCAAAGTACTGGATGTGCCAGTAAATTGGTCAAACTGGAACTTGCCCTCGTGGTCAGTCAGTACTCCGCGTCCATTCAGTTTGACCAACACGCGGGGAATCCCGGCGCCCGTCACAGCGTTTACCACCTGTCCCGAAACTGTAATCGGAGTGGACGTGCTGCTCTGATCCTGCGCCTTGAGGCTCGGCGCTGGCGTAATGATGAAGAACAAGCTGAAGAAAAACAGGTGTCGGAAGCAGGGAGCAATCCGGGCTGGAGACACGAAGGTTACCTCACAGGTCTGACAGGAATGAGACTGCCAGAGATCCATATTAGTGAGGCTGGGTGATAAAGGTACTGATTGTTTATGTCTGATAACACATATTATGTATAGTTACCGTGATCAGATGAACTTCCACTCATAAACCCCTCAGAAATGGCCCTTTGATAGACTCGTCGCAGTCATCTCCCCTTTGGGCCCTTCATGCGAATCGTACAGGCAGTCTTTGGCGTCTTCCATCACTTTGAACTTGCGCGCGAACTGGAACGGCGCGGCCACCTCTCGAAGATTTATTCGACCTTTCCCTGGCAACGGCTGAAACGTGAAGGCCTGTCGAAAGACAAGGTCCAAACCTTTCCCTGGTTTCATGTGCCGGAGATTGTTTTGCAGCGTCGCGGTCTCCTGAACAAGTGGCTTTATGACCAGATAGGTTATGTCAATGCGCTCGCCTTCGACGAGTGGACCCTCCGCCGCGTCCCGGAGTGCGATGCCTTTATCGCCATCTCGGGGGCCGGCCTTAAGACCGGGATCCAGGTCCAGCAACGTGGTGGCCGCTTCATCTGCGATCGCGGTTCGACCCACATCCGCTACAGGGCCGAGTTGGTTGAGGAAGAACACCTCCGCTGGAACGTCCCTGAAGGCTCGCAGGACGATCCTCGCGACCTGGCCCGTGAAGAGGCAATCTACGAGGCGGCTGATGCAGTAACGGTGCCCTCCACCTACTCCTGGCAGACATATATCGAGCGAGGGATTCCTGCTGAGAAGGTCAAGATTCTGCCCTATGGAGTTTTGCTGGATCGATTTCAGAAAGTTGCCGACCCTCCAAAGGACCGGTTCGAAGTTCTCTACGTGGGCCGAATCTCTCTACCGAAAGGATTCCCGTACCTGTTGGAGGCCTTCGCGCGCCTTCGTGTTCCGAACAAGCACCTAACCGTAATTGGCGGGATGAAGCCGGAGATGCGGGCTCTTTTGGATAAACTGCCGCAGGAATCAGTTACCTATACCGGCACCATGCCGCAGGTTCAGTTAAAGGAACGAATGAGCCGCAGTCATGTCATGGTGATGCCCAGTCTGGACGAAGGCATGGCGCTGGTCCAGGGTCAGGCGATGGCGTGCGGTTGTCCAGTTATCGCAACCACCAACACCGGAGCAGCCGACCTATTTACCGATGGCGTCGAAGGCTTCATTGTGCCCATACGCGATCCCCAGGCACTGGCTGATCGGATGCAACAACTTGCCGACGATCCAGACCTTCAGAGTCGGATGAGCGAGTCGGCCTTGCAGCGAGTCCGCTCTATCGGAGGCTGGAATGACTACGGAGACCAGTGGGAGACCCTGCTCAAAAATATGGTCTTGAGAGAAGCGCTGGTCTAGACTCCCCCGCCGACAAAGTGGACGACCTCAAGGCGGTCTCCAGCGGCGAGTACCGTCTCGGGCCAGCTTGCGCGGGGCACGATCTCTCCATTGTGTTCTATGGCCACGCGGTCTCCCTGAAGTCCGAGCGCTGCGATAAGGTGATTGAGCCCTGCCGGCTGTTGCAGATCGGGAAAGGTACGCGATTGGCCGTTGAGAACGAGTGTTAGGGACATGACACTTAAAGCCTAGCAGCTACGCGTGCTTTCTGTGTGCGTGTTATCAGACGCTATGTGCGCCTAGTTGGCGCTTCGCCGCAGCCGCTCCGAGATCCACTGCTTCACCTGTCGGTTCCTTCGCACTACTGTTTCGCATTCCTCGAAGACGCTGCGCCGTAACACCATAAGGATATGAACCGCATCGGCCTCTGCCTTGACCGCATCTGCGTCCGTCAGAAACATCCGCGAGTAGATCAGGTGGTCTACGGCATGACCCAGTTTTTCGATGGCGCGTGCCTGGTTTGCATTGGCACGCCGCCGAACCGGAAGTCCAGGAGCCTGGCCGACTGATGCAAGATGCTGTGCGGCCGCATCGCTTACGGCAAAGGGATAGCCCGCTGGATAAGGTGCAGTCGACATAACGTTGAATCCTCCCACACTCCCTATCGGCCTTCCAAGCCGCTCCATGACTGCAAAATCCATCCTTCGCGAGACAATCGGCCTGTTCTGGGGTTTACTTTTGCAGAAGCACCTGGGAGTCCAACGTGTCGTTCCATTCCCTCTTTACCCGGCTATTCAAGACGTTGCGATGCGGCGCCGGCACGGTCCTCGTTTTGCAACTTGCTTCCTCTGCAGGAGCCAGTGCCCAGATGGCGAGTCCTGCGGCGATGAAGACAGTGAAGACCCAAGCGAAGATCCAGCCGGGCCCTCCGCTGACCCCTGACGAGAAGATTCTGCAAGTTCTCAACCGCTTCACCTACGGTCCGCGCGATGGTGATCTGGAGCGCATCCGCGCAATGGGCCTGAATGCCTGGTTTGTCCAGCAACTGAATCCGTCCAAGATCGACGATAGTGCGCTCGATGCCCGTCTAGCCAGCTACCCCGCTATGCAGCTTTCTCTTCAGCAACTCATAGAGAGTTATCCGTCCAACAACATGATCAAGGCTGCCATCAACGGGCGCGGCGTTAGCGTTCCCGGCGGCGAGGCTGAAAAAGCTATCTATGCCGATCAGATCTTCCGCGAGAAGAACAAGAAAAACGGAAGCAATCCAGACGCGCTCGAGGCCGATACGCCACGGCCGTCTCCACAGGAAGTCGCCGACCTTCTCGCGTTACCCCCTGACAAACGCTTCTCTGCCCTGTGTCGCATGAAGCTTCCGCAGCTTCGGCAGCTACGCCGGACGCTCGCCGGCGATCAGCGCGAACGACTTACCGACGGCTTTACTCCCCGGCAACTTGAGCAGCTGGCCGCGTTCAACGGTCCTGAGGGGGTTGTCGCAGCAGAGGACGTGCAGACCAAACTCCTTCGCGATATCTATACAGAACGGCAGCTAAATGAAGTGATGGTTGACTTCTGGCTGAACCACTTCAACGTTTACATGAAGAAGTCGCAGCAAGCTCCATATTACATATCAGCTTATGAGCGCGAGGCCATTCGTGCCCACGCTCTGGGTCACTTTGAAGATCTTCTTGTAGCTACTGCAGCCAGCCCGGCGATGCTCAATTATCTGGATAACAGCTCCAGCGTTGGACCTCGCTCCATCTTTGCTAATCGCATCCAGCGGGGCTTCGGTCAGCCGAAGCGTCCCAGTGGTCTGAATGAGAATTACGCGCGCGAGCTGATGGAGCTTCATACCGTTGGCGTCAACGGTGGCTACACCCAACAGGATGTGACGGAGGTGGCCAAGATCTTCACTGGCTGGACCGTCAGCCCGAAGCGCCCTGGTGCCGAACCGCTACAGGCTGAGTTCGACATGGAGAAGCACGAACCCGGCCCTAAACTCGTGATGGGTGTCCTGATTAAAGAAAATGGCGAGCGTGAGGGGTTACAGGTACTCCATTTGCTGGCTACCAGCCCGAAGACCGCTCAGTTCATCTGTACCAAGCTGGCCGTGCGATTCGTCAGTGACGACCCTCCGCAGGCGATGGTCGATCGCATGGCCAAGACATTTCTGAGCACTCGGGGCGACATCCGTCAGGTGCTGGTTACGATGGTCAACTCGCCCGAGTTCTTCTCTCGCGCCAATTATCGAGCCAAGGTAAAGACACCGCAGGACTTCGTCGTCTCCGCCGTGCGCGCCTCTGGAGCCGAGGTCACGAGTCCCGGGGCGTTGGTCAATGTTATCGCCGACCTGGGAATGCCGATTTACGGAATGCAGACGCCTAACGGCTACTCCATGAAGGCCGATCCGTGGAACAACACATCGTCGCTGATCGAGCGGATGAACTTCGCTCTGGCACTCTCCTCCAACCGGGTTGCGGGAGTCACTACCGACTGGCAAACGGCGCTCGGTAGCCAGCAGGACCCGCTCACACCGGACCAGAAGGAGGCACTGCTGGAACACAAGCTGTTGCAGATCTCCGTCAGCGACAAGACACGGCAGACGATCCTTGCCCAGATCAGCACCGATGCCAATCAGCAGGTGGCCAGTCTTAGACAGGTCGCTGTCAAAGATCGGCGGCGCGATCCGCTGGCCCTTCCCGGCCGGCTGCAGGCGAATCCTAATTTGAATGGCATCGATAGCGAAGCCGCCCTTGCTGCCGGTCTTCTCTTTGGTTCTCCGGAGTTTCAGCGTCGCTAGCTTCGTCCCCGGCGAAACTCTTCGACCTCGGTCAAGGTCGGCAGCGAAGGAATTGCTCCCGCTCGAGTGACTGAAAGCGACGCGGCGGCCACTCCGAATCGAACGGCTTCGATTGGATCGGCTCCGTTCATTAGAGCCGCTGCGAACGCTCCGTTCAGAGCGTCACCTGCGGCGGTTGAATCCACAGCCTGCACCGGGATGGCTGCGACCTGCTCGCGAATTCCCGACGCGGTTGCGAGATAAGCGCCCCTGGCTCCGAGCTTCAGCAAGACATTGCGAGGCCCCAGGGCAAGCAACGTTTCTGCGTATGCGCGTAGGTCTCCATCGGGAGCACGCTCTCCGCAATAAAAGGCGGCTTCTGTTTCGTTGGGTGTGAACCAATCGAGGCGATTCAGCAGCTTCGGAGACAGAGTCCGGGCCGGAGCGGGATCCAATACCACCGGCACTCCTGACCTCGCCGCTACATCGATTGTGGCTTCGAGTGCCTCAAGCGGGGTCTCAAGCTGGGTCAATACGATTCCCGCCTGCTCGATACGGCTTCGGCTTGCAAGTACATCTTCGGGGCAAAACCGGCCGTTCGAGCCGGGAATGACAACGATGCTGTTGTGCCCGTCGTCGGTAACAAGAATGACGGCCACGCCGGAAGGGCCATCGGCTGGAGTTACGGACTCGATCCCTACACCCTTTTCTCGCAGGGTGGCCAGCAGTCCGGTCTCGAGGCCGTCCGTGCCGTGGCGTCCGATCATATGCACTCTGCCGCCGAGCAGCGAGGCCGCGACCGCTTGGTTGGCGCCCTTGCCGCCGATGAAGCGTTTGAAATCCGTCCCGGTGATGGTCTCGCCAACCTCGGGATTGCGAGGAACTGTCGCCACTAGATCGAGGTTCAAGCTGCCGACGACAACGATATCTTTCGCCATAACTCTCACCGCCAGGCGGGAGCCAGAGCGATCAGCCCAAGCCCCGCAAGAAAGAAAAGGAACATTACGGCTAGCAAGCGGCCCGTTCCGGCTGGAGCGTCGCGGAACTCACGCCAGATGAAGACACCCCACGCAGCCGAGATCATGGTAGCGCCCTGACCCAGCGCATACGAGACCGCGGGCCCGACTAACTGCGCCCGTGAAGCTACGAGGTTTGACTGTAAGCCGCTGTTCCAAATGATTCCCCCCAGGATTCCCCAGAGATGCCAGCTCGGCTTTGCGGTCAGGTAGTTCGAGAAGGCAACCGGTTCGCCAACCATTGGTCGGCGCATCATCCAGAGATTTACCGGTATGGCGCACAAGGCCAAGCCCAACGCAAAGAACGGGACGACGGTGTAGGCATCAAGCGCCGCCTCGCCCTGCATGGCGCGGGTCAAGAGCGGGTAAAAGCCGCCCATCAGGAGCCCGCTGATAAGCGTAATGATGATGCCGAGCCGTGAGATTGCGGGCCGCTCCCTCTCTCGTCTGCGGTAGGCGATTGCATCCACCACAATCGCGATCGTAACCAGTGCTACTCCGAGAAACAGCAGTACCGGGTTTGCCGCCGGGGCCAGCAGGTAATTCAGGCTCACCCCAACGACCAGCGCGAGACCGATTCCTACTGGAAACGCAACCGCGAGTCCTGTTAGATCAATTGCCGCGACCAGGAGTTGATTTGCGGCGTTGAACACAACTCCCGCCAGAATCGCCCACAGGATCGAAGAACCGGATGCCATCCCGAGACGCTGAAGAAACTGGGCGCCGCCGCCCAGTCCAAGTCCCCACAGGAATGAGCCGAGAAGGACTCCGATGACGTAATCCCAATAAAAAGACTGAAATCGCCAGCCGGGGGTCAGCTTAACGGTATTGGCCCATGAACCCCAACAGACCATGCTCGCAAACAAAAACGCCAGTTGTGCCGCATACGTGGATGGCAGGTACAAGATCGTCCTCTAGGCTGAAGCCTTTTTGTCAGCTTGCCGCGCAGGCCCTTATATCATGGCTGGTCGGAGGAAGACTTCTGCCCTCGCAAAGGCCAGAGAAGCGCGAGTGGCCCTTTTCCTCGGCCCATCGGTTCGGCACGCCGGATAGCTTCGGCAACATAATCTTTCGCCTTTTGGACTGCTTCAAAATCCCGGTCGCCTAGCACCAGGCGGCTTAGCAATGCGCTCGATAGAGCACAGCCGGTCCCATGTGTCGAGCGGCTTTCGATCCTCTCACCCGCAAGCCATCGCACCTCACCTGCAGCCGTCACGACGCAGTCGTCCGGCTTATCGAGGTTTCCCCCGGTAGCCAGAACGTTCAGTCCAGCAATTCCCTGCTGGAGCGCCCTCGCCGCTCCAGGAACCTTTTCCCGAAGGGAGACCGGCCTGCCGCAGAGCCTGCCGAGTTCGTCCAGATTCGGCGTTACCCAATCCACCAGTGGAAGCAGGCGTTCCCGCAGGAGCACCATGCCTTCGTCGTCGAGCAGTTCCCTGCCGGAGCTCGATTGTAGAACCGGATCCAGAACCACGGGAATCCGCGACTCCTGCGCCCTCAACCTGGCCAGAAAGTCAGCTACCGCAGCCACTACCTCTGCATTTCCAAGCATTCCGATCTTAATTCCGGCTGCGGGAAGGTCATCGTGAAGGCAATGGAGCGTCTGACGGACGATTCTGGGGTCGACTGGATGAGTCGACAGCACCTCGACCGTCGACTGAACCGTCAGCCCGGTGATGCATGAGGTTCCAAAGAGGCCATGCGCGGCAAAGACCATCAGGTCCGCCGTCACTCCGGCACCGGAGGAGGGGTCATAGCCGGCAATCGTCAAAACACACGTCATCGATGGGTCGAAACCCTAAAAAGAGCCTTTTTCGTAATTTCAAAAAAATAGCAGAATATCGCTGGAATGTCTCTTCTCGCTCGTTTTTCGCCCAAAACGGGGCTTATTATGGCCGAATAGCGGCCAGGCCAGCTTCGTTTTTCTTTACCACAAACCAGGCCCGAGAGGCAACCAAAGCTGACCCATAAATGTCCTAAAGTGTTTGACTTAGATGGTTTGAGTTAAGACAATAGAGGTGGGAGCGAACAATGAAGATGATTCCAGCCAAAATGCGAGACAGAAGTGTCTCGATGATGAAAGCGGGAGTTGCTGCGGCGACGCTCATCCTGACCCTGGGGGCCACCGCCTCTGCAACCGACGTGCCTCAGGACACCCAAACAAAACCTCACACCGTTAGACCCCGGCGCTGGTTCGAAATCGGACAGGCTTCCTGGTACGGACGTAAATTTCAGGGTCGCAAGACCGCAGCCGGTGAGGCTTACGATATGAATGCCCTCACCTGCGCCCACCGCACCCTTCCCCTCGGAAGCTGGATTCGCGTCACGAACCTCAAAAATCGCAAATCCGTCTTTGTCAGGGTTAACGACCGTGGACCCGTCCCGAGGAACCGGATTGTCGATCTCTCCTTTGGCGCTGCCCAAAGAGTGGGACTTCTCGGGATAGGCAAGGTAAAGCTGGAAACAGTCCGCAATGGCGACTCCGAGATGGCAAACGCTCTTCTCGACCCAGCTTAAGGTTCCACTGATCCCCGTCTACGGCCAGTAGTCCAGGACACCGGAAACTGGGATAGCTTCGGCTCATTTACTGACAAACTCGGCTGAGCTCCGTCGCTCTCCGTCCATAACGTGGCAAATTTCCGGTAGGCTGCGGCGCTGAGAGCTTTATCGCCCGCAGCATCCGAGGCTATTGCCAGCCCGATCTCGGCCATGGGATAGACATTGCTGCCAGACGCAAACGCCATCCCTCGATGCGCTAGCACCGTCTGGAAATCAGCGGCCGCGAGCGAGGGCTGCTTCCCTGCCATATGGGCCACACCCCGGAGATAAGGTGTTAGTGAGTCTTCGTCGTAGTGTGCAATGGTCGCCAGAATCTCCAGCGCCTTCGCAGGATCCTTTTCCGCAATGGCCGCCACGCCCTCAAGCTCCGGAACATAGCGCAAGGCGACAGATGTGCTCTGCGGGAATTCCTGCCTCAACCAGAGAATGGTCGCCTCCGTCGCTGCTCTGTCTCCGCAAAGGCCCGCCGCAAGACCTGCATGGAAGCCAGCCAAGGGGCCCGTGGGGCAGCTCGCTCAGCTCGCTTCACCAATTCTTTTGCCTCAGAACATCTTGCCGCCAGTGCTTGATCCAGAGCGCTCTGGGCTAGCATGTAGGCCCGTGCCGAAGCCAGCTCTGGATTCTGCCTCGAAAGGTCCGCGGCCCTGCTCCACAGTGCGGCACTCGCCGTCATCCGCCCTGTGTTGTCGAGATAAACCCCTTCCTCGGCTAACCGCGCATAAGACCGACGTGCGGCTTCACTCTTAATAGAACCAATCTCTTCGGCAAACACATCCTGTTTTCCTGCAAGATAGGCTGCGGCCATCGCATTGCCGCTACGCGCAACGCCCAGGCCACGCGCCTGCTTTTCTAACTGTAGAGCGGCGTCATAGCGATCCAGCCCGATCATTGCGCGCTCAGCCTCGTCGTAGGCTGAGGCGGCGTAGCGATCGTACATATAGGCCTGTTCGGCGGCCAGCAGCGCCTCTACCAGATGCCCCTGTGCGCGAAGCACATGCGCCAGCCCTGCCATGCCGTCGGCATCGTGCGGATACCGCTCGGTGTACTGCCGGATGGTTATTGCCGCTTTGCTGTAGTCGCCGCTCGCGTTCATCTCGTAGCAAAACTTCGCCAGCAGCTTCACCTTGTCATCGGCATCTCTGGACGCATCCATCGCAAGGCCTGCAGCGGTCGCCGAAGCAACCTCCGCCTTCTCAGCGTTATACAGCCAGGCTAGCCGTATCTGGGCCTGAACGAATTTAGGATCGAGCCCAATAGCCCGCCGAAGTCCCGCTATTGCATCAACGACATGGCCCTGTTGCATCGCCGTCTCTGCTATCGAGTATGCGTGCAACGCCTCCAGATTCGCGGTAGCTTCGTGCTCCAGCGAAATACCTGCAGCCGTGGAAGCAGAGTCCTCGCCCATCTCCGATCGCACTTCAGCAGCTATTCTGCCGATTGCTACGGGGATTCGTTCTCGTGTCGAAGCAACCTCAACCACACTGGCCAGTTTGTCGTTCGACTCAGTGTTCAAGACATCGACATCGATTACGTAGGCCGTACCGACCTTCTTGATCTCTCCGTATAAATAAGCCTTGGCGCCAGTCTTCTGAGCAACGGTCCTTGCCGGAATGCCTGCTGGTTCAACGCTGCCATCAGCCTCTATCTGTCGCAGTCCGGCAGAGTATGCATCCGTGCCGCGAATATTGAGCTGATCGGACTGCCGCAATTCAATATCGAGCCCCTCGAGCACCGCCCCGTCCAACATCGCATCGCCCGTCCTGTTCTGGATCACGGTCAGGAGCAAACCGTCCGACGGCCCCAGCACCGTGGGACGAAGCCATCCGCCACGCACGAGCAGAAATATCCCGCCAGCTACGAGAGCAAGCAGACAGGCCGAGAGCGTCATCCTTGCAAATCTTTTACTGTCCGGCTGAGTCTCACGAATCGCAGGATCTTCCGGGCGCTCCGTTACACCCGCCGCCTGCGGAGAGGTCTCCACCTCAAAATCGACGCCATACTCAAACTGCGTCACCCCAGTACGGCTTTTGGCCAGTGCGGCCCGTCTCGCGCTGGAGTCGGAGGGATTGGCAGGTTCCGGTTTTACCGCCTCCGTCTGCAGGCGGTCTGCGGCAGACAGCTGCAGCGGTCGAATCATAAGCTCTCCCGAGCTGCTATCGTCCTCAACCTTCGCTGCGGCCTGTGCGCCCGAACTTTTCCGAGAAGGACGCCTCTCGCGTGCCACCGGGTCTTGCGCTCGGACCAAAGGGACAGCAGCCGGATTCTTCTTCAGCCAACTGCCCTTGTTTTTCCTCTCTTCAATTCTCTCCAGAGCCTCCTGCAACTCTTTCCCGGACTGGAAGCGCTCACGCTTGTCCTTCATCATCAAACGAAGGATCACCCGTTCCAGTTCCTTCGGAATTGATTCATTCCAGTTGCGTACCGGCTCAGGCGCATGTTCGAGGAGTTGCACAAAGATCAGCGCGCTCGTCGTTCCTGTGAACGGAACCCTCCGCGTCGCCATCTCATACATCACCACACCCAGCGAGAACAGATCCGATCGAGCGTCCAGCACGTGGCCTCGCGCCTGTTCCGGGGACATGTACGCCAGCGTCCCCACCGTCGAGCCGGCAATCGTCAGATCCAACGAGCGTGAACCCCATCCGCCGTTCTCCGTGATATCGATCTTCGCCAAGCCAAAGTCCAGTACCTTCGCCTGACTCTTTCCGTTCGGACGGCTCACGAGAAAGATATTCGCCGGCTTGATGTCCCTATGGACGATGCCCTTTGCATGGGCGACTGCTAGAGCCTCGGCGATCTCCTGCCCATAGGTGATGATCTCCTCAGGCGATAGAGCGCCGCGTGCGATATTCTCCTTCAGGGTCTCGCCTTCCAGCAGCTCCATCACGAGATAAGGATCGCCGCCCTGCTCACCGATATCGAAGACAGTGCAGATGTTCGCGTGGTTCAACCCCGAGGCGGCCCGGGCCTCCTGCAGAAAGCGTTCGCGCATGCCGGGCATGTTGTAGTCGCCGTGCAGCACCTTCACCGCAACTTCGCGGTGCAGCCGTTCGTCCCAGGCGCGGTAGACAACCCCCATACCTCCGCCGCCCAGCAGATCCAGGATCTCGTACGGTCCCAGCCTCTGGCCCACTGCCGTCGTCATTCCTTTGCGTTGCCTTTCCGCTGCTTGTCTTTTAAGGTTCGGGCCGAGCGTTTCGTTCATTCCACGCCCTCATCATAACCAGCGTTTTCGGCAAACAGCAGTGTTGCCTTGCAAGACGTTCCGTACTCGACAACCCATGGAATCATTGATTTCCCAATATGGTATGTCCCACGAACGGCTTCGTCTGTACCACGATCGAGGCACACAGTTTTGAAGAGCCACGCACGTCAAAACCGCCCGCATATCCACCTATAATTGACATGTGAGCGACCTCAAACCAGCCGACCGCCGCCCCGCCAACCAGACCCTGCTCATCGATGCTGACGACACGCTATGGGAAAACAATATCTACTTCGAGCGCGCTATCGCGGCCTTCATCTCCTACCTCGATCATCGTGTTCACACGCCGGAACAGGTACGCCAGCATCTCAATCACTGCGAGCACGCCACCATCTCGGCCCACGGCTATGGCCTCAACAGCTTCCGGCGGTCGCTCGTCGACTGTTTCGAGCAACTCACCGATGCGCCTGTCACACCAGATAAGCACGAGCGCATCCTCAGCTTTGCCCAGTCCATTGCCGAGCATGAGATCGAGCTTCTGCCAACCGTGGACACGACGCTCGCAGATCTTGCTACCCGGCACCGCCTCATCCTCGTAACCAAAGGCAACCACGACGAGCAGACCGACAAGCTTCGCCGCTCTGGCCTTGCACCGCATTTCTCTGCCGTCGAAGTTCTGGCCGAAAAGCACAGCGAAGCCTACCTTGCCGTCGCCAGCCATCACGCCTGCGACGCCAGAAAGACTTGGATGATCGGTAACAGCCCGAAGTCCGACATCAATCCCGCTCTCGCGGCCGGACTCAACGCCATCTTCATCCCCCATAATTTCACCTGGGTACTCGAACATGAAGTCGTTAACCAGCCGCCGACCGGGCAGCAGAACCTTCTCGAACTAGCCTCGTTTGCCGATCTCATTCGGCACTTCTAAACGCGGGATTTTCCAAAACTGTAATGTTTGCGAGGCTCATCCGTCAGCATTAGTGTTCGGACGAGGAATCGCCGACAGAAATGGAGAATCTAATGAATAAGAATGCGATTTGCCCCTGCGGATCCGGTTTCACCTGTCCTCAACCCTGCCCTTGCGGTGAAGACTGCGACTGCCCATTGTGCAGCTAGCTCAGACAGCGGTGCGGACTCTACTCCGCGCCGCTCTCACCGTAAGCAAAACTCAATGACGCCTACCGCAATCACCGGGCTCCTCGATCAGCGACGCCAATTCTTGCAATTCGTCGAAAGAAGAGTGGGAACCCGCGCCATCGCCGAGGACATCATCCAGGCCGCCTACATCCGCGCGATGGAGCAGGCCGCAACTCTCCGCAGCGATGAGTCTGCCGTCGCATGGTTCTATCGCATCCTGCGCAACGCGGTGATCGATTACTATCGCCATCGTGCTGCTGAAGACCGCGCTCTGGAAGAATGGGCCAAAGATCTTGCCATCGAAGCTCAGTTTGACGAGCTGACCCAACAGATCGTCTGTCAGTGCATCGACAACGTCCTCGACAACCTAAAGCCCGCATACCGTGAGATCATTCGCGAAGTCGACCTCACTGAAAACACGCTCGAGTCGTTCGCAAAGAAATCCGGCATTACCCCTGGCAACGCCGCCGTCCGAGCCCATCGCGCTCGTCAGGCTCTCAAGAAGCAACTCATCCTGACCTGCCGCACCTGCGCCAAACACGGCTGCATCGACTGCACCTGCGCCTAGGCCCTACTGGGCCATCTCATCCCGCCAAACAGCTCTGCCTGCTTCGCAAGAATCGCAGCCTTTGTTGCCATGTCCGGCTTCAGATTCCAGTCCCCCATCTCGTGTGTTCCACCTAACAAAATTCCGTCTCTGCGCGAGAACATATAGGTGTTCTCATAGAGAGTCGCGTAGGTCACTTCGGGCTGCGGAACCAGAAAGGTGAGTTGTCCGCGAATGGGCGTTAGCTCCGCGTCATTGAACAGGGCCTTAGCTCCCAACCCAGTGCAGTTGAACACGAGCTTCTCGGGCAACGCGCGTATCTCATCGAGGCTTCGCATCTCTCGAACCACGATCTTCCCACCGGCGATCCGCACATCTGTCAGCATAGCGGGCAGGTAAATCGGAGGCTCCACAATCAGTCCATCGAACTGCCGAACCAGCTTCGTTCCCCACGGATGCTCGCCAGCCTTCAAGTCCTTGATCTCCGGCAGCAAATCCGGAATCAAACCAAACTGACCGCCCGTAATCGGATACTTCCACGGCGTGTTAGCGATGTAGTAGTTCCTCATCCATCGAATCCCATATTGTGGGCTCGTCATGATCTGATACCGCCGATACCCATAACGCGCCGCTGCAACAAATTGCTCCGTAAACTCCGGTGTCAGCGTCTTGTCCGGGTCGTACACACTAGCAGGAAACCACTGCCCACCGGCGATATTGCTCGTCGTCTCGGGCGGCAGCGCCTTCGCGTAGATCGTTACATCGAACCCCGCCTCCTGCACTAGTCGCGCAGTTGCCAACCCCACCGCACCACATCCCAGCACAGCCACCGGCCCGACATGACCCGGCAGACCAAGATCAACCGCCAGCTTCGACGTCCCCCAGCTCAACGTGATCCCACCACCGCCATGGCCGTAGTTATGCACGACAGCCTTCTCGCCGACCATCTCCTTCGCTACTCTGAATCCCGAAGGTCGAAACGGCCTCAGCCCAACGACAGTCCTGATCTCCCGCTCCGCCGATACCCTTACCGGAGGCAGGCAACAAGCCGAAACCGGAATATTCTCCGGCGCCATCATGCCCGATGTAACAGTTGCTCCCGCCTGTCTCTTCGCACATCCTGCAAGCCCACCGCTCGCGACCAGCGACACCGCCGCCATGTTCGCGTTCCGCAGAAAAACACGCCTGTTCATCATTCAATTGTCCATCAGCAGTGGTTTTGAAGTGCTTCTTTCACCTTAACTGACAGGCACTGCGAAAGCACCATCAAAAAACTCGCTACGGATAAGGAGGTCCCTTCGCCAGCACTGCCTCCAGCCGCCGGTCGTGCCCGTAGATGTCTTCGAAGAAGTGTACCGTGCCATCCTCTTCCGCAACCGCAGTCTCATACAACAGCAGTACTGGAACTTGAGTCTTCAGATTCACCTGCCGGTTGTCGCTTCCGGAATCCATCGCTGCCTGCGCACTCTCGACCGTCCATGGCTTATTCCCGTCGGGCTGATTCCGTAACAGAAACGCGGCCAACTCTGCAGGCTTCTCCACTCGAATGCACCCTGAGCTGAAATCCCGCCGTGACTTCGCAAACAGCTCTGTCGCCGGTGTGCTGTGTAGGTAAACGCTGTGAGAGTTAGGGAACATGAACTTGATTAACCCGAGAGAGTTATTCGGCCCCGGCTTCTGGCGTATTGAATACTTGCCCGAGCGCAGCCCCGCCGCAACGTCGCCACTCGCCGAAACCGGTCGTCCACCCGAGTCCGTCACCTCGAATCGTTGGCTCTCGATATAGCCACTGCTCTTCTCGATCCCCGGAATGACCGTCCGGCGAAGAATCCCCGGCGGCACATTCCAGTAAGGGCGAAAGACGATGAACTTAATATCGTCGGTGAACACAGGTGTCTGCGTAGGCGCAGCCTTGCCCACCACAACATTCATAGCCAGCGCAACCTTCTCGCCGCTCTCAAACGCCCTTAGCCGAAACTCCGGAATATTCACCACTACCGGAGGCTGCGGGAACTCCGGCGGCAGCCAGCGCCACCGCTCCAGCGCAAAGCCCAGTTGCTTCACCCTCGCACTCAGCGGAGTATTCAGTTCACGAATCGTCGTCGCCCCGAGCTTCCCGTCCGGCGCAAGTCCATGCCTCACCTGAAAGCGTTTCACGCCGTCTACCAACGCGCCATCGTAAGTCGTTGACTCCCCCGCACCCTGCGGCAGATCTCCCAGCAAGCTCAGACGCTCTGCCAACTGCGCCGTCCCAGCAAAAGCCTCACCCGGCGCGACTGCCTTCGTCACCTCCGGAATCTTTGGTCCATCGCCCTTCGCCGCCAGTTGCAGATATTGCTGCAACGCATCCTCCGTCTGCCGATAACCGGCGTAAGGAGGTTCAACTCCCGCGAGCACCGCCTGCACATCCGACGCATTCACCACCTTCTGCGTGACGAACCCCGGCAGGTCATACTTCTTCGTCGCAACATCGATGCCGAATTTGAAGTGCTTCGGATTTACCCGCCCGATATGCAGATCGGAGATGTAGCGCATCGCCGCAACCGTAAGCGCTGCGTCAAACACCGCCCGCTGCTCATCCGGCGCCCGCTTCAACGAGTCAACCCTCGCAGCCCACCGTCCAGCATCGTAGTCCGCAGGATTCAAGCCCTTCTGCGCGCTTGTTTCCAACGCCTTGATGATCTCCGAAGCCTGAGCCGTAGGCTGATCGCCATTCAGCCACAGCGGGGCATAGCCCGAAGCGTCATATGCCGCTTGGACAAGCTTCCGATAGTCGGAGAAGTTCCCTCGCTCCATCTCCGCCAGCCGTCCGCTCGCCGCAATCTCGCGCAGCCGTGCCGACACGGCAGCCGAAACGGGAACTGACGCAGCAGGAACGGGCGCCGTCTTCGCTGTCTGGGTTGTGGAGGCTGCCGAAGTTGTTGGATAAGTCTGAGACGAGCATCCGCTCCCTGCGAGCCACAACGCCACCACCGGAACGCAGAGAAAAACACGACCCCTCGAAGCGACCATGAACCTCATTATCCCGAACTACCTCCTGTCCGCCGACTGTTAGTTTTGCTAGTTGCGCATGAGCCAAACTGAGACCAATCTGTTATGGGTCGAAGGTGTGCAGATTCCAAAGTGAGCTGAGAAAGGTCAACAAATTATGAAGAAGACGCTGCTTACACTGATGTGCCTGAGTGCGACTTTGCCGGGCCTGGCTCAAAGCAAGGTGGATAACCGTCTCGGTGACTCCGCCGAGGTGTTGAGACAGATGATTGCGAAACCCGACTCCGTCCCCAAAAGTGTTATCGATAGAGCAGCTTGTGTGCTGGTTTATCCCGCCGTCAAAAAAGTTGGCGTTGGCATCGGCGTAACTTACGGCAAGGGTGTTCTCGTCTGTCGCACGGGCACGAAGATGGACGGCAAATGGGGCGCTCCCGCAATGTACAACCTTGATGTCGGAAGCCTGGGCGTACAACTCGGCGGCTCCTCCACCGACTATGTCCTGTTCGTCGAGAGCAAGCAGGGTGCGGACAAAATCCTCTCTGGCAAGTTGAAGCTCGGGGCAGACGCAACTGCGGTCGCAGGCCCAACTGGAGCCAAGGCTGTCGGCGCAAATGATGTCAATGCGGATATCCTCACCTACTCCCGCGCAAAGGGCGGCCTATTCGCAGGTGCTTCTCTTGCGAGCGCATCCATGGACGCCGACAACGACGCCAACAAGAAGCTCTACGGCAAGGACGTCGGTGTTCTTGGGATTGTTCGCGACGGTGCTGTCTCCACTCCCGCAGCCGGAGAGGCATTGGTCGGCGAGCTAAACAAAGCGTCTCCAACGCGCAAGCACTAACTCAAACACCTTTGCATCGCAGGACCGGGACGTAAACTTCGCCACAAGACCCCGGTCCTGCGATGCGGCTGGCTAAGTAAGATAGAGCAATGGCCGCTCGCCGTTCCTCTGCACTCCGCCACAACCCACCTTCGAAACCCTCTCCCCTCCAGTGGTTCTTCAACCACGAGCGCCTGGCCTTTCTCATCATCAGCAGTCTCTGGGTCTTGGCCCTCTACTGGAATGTCCTCGGCGCGCCCTTCGTCTACGACGACCTCGATCAGATACTCAACAATCCCTCCCTGGCAGACTGGCACACCTTCGCCCACCGCTTCCTGCTTGCCCCCGTCGCCTTCACTACCGACTTCCGCGGCCCCGGCGGCATCTCCTACCGTCCTCTCTACTGGATTACCCTCGCCATCGACCGCCACATCTGGCAGCTCAATCCAACAGGCTTCCACCTCACCAATCTCCTCCTCCACATCGCCAACGGAGCCCTGGGATTCCGCCTCCTGCGCCGCCTCAACACATCTCTAATCGTTGCAGCATCCACATCGCTCCTCTGGCTGGCCCTCCCTATTCACGCCGAAGTCGTAGCCTGGATTAGCGGACGTGCCTACTCGCTCAGCACGCTCTTCCTCCTGCTCAGCCTGTTGCTTGCAAGTAACTATCTCCGGACCAACAAGTCTCTAGCTCTGATCTTCTATTTCCTCACCTCCGTCGCGGCGGTTCTCTCCCACGAACTCGGTCTCCTCGTGCTCCCCCTCACGCTGTTGATCGCCTACGCCACACCCAACACAAAACGCCGCTCGGTACTCACACTCTCGAGCCTCGCCATCTTGGCCAGCGCCTTTTATTTCGTACTCAAGCACATCGTCACGCCACATATCGAATCCGGCCCATCCGCTATCCGAGCTTTTGCTCTGATCTTCTGGAAGTATGTCTCCTGGATCATCCTTCCCATCCACATGAGCGTTGAACGCTCCACCTCCACTCCGCCAAACATTCTCTCCACCGCAGCCATTGCCGCATGGATCGGTCTCTTCGCCCTCATCGCCGCCATCTATCTGCTTCGCAAATCAAGACCCGTCAGATCCTCTGGCCTTCTCTGGCTTCTTATCGGCCTCGCTCCTTTCTGCGGTCTGGTCTTCATCTATCAGGGGATGGCCGAACGCTTTACCTACCTCGCCTCCATGGGACTAGCCCTCTGCATCGCGTTCCTCGCCATCGAGTTTCGCCAACCCACCCGCAACCTCTTCCCGGTGCTCGTCCTCCTCTGGGTCGGCTGGGGCACCTACCGCCTCCACGCCCGTGTCCTCGACTGGACCGATCCCGTAGCCCTCTACCGACACTCCCTCGAAGCCACGCCCAACAGCCCCACCGTCTTCTACAACCTCGGCTATTCTCTACTCGAAAGAGGCGATCTCGCTCCGGCTGAAGAGGCCTATCGCAGCGCCCTCCGACTCCAGCCGCACTACCAGCAGGCACTCTCCAGCCTGGGAGACATCTACGCTCGTCAAGGAAAAAACGCCAAGGCATATCAGGCCTATCGCGGAGCCCTCGACCTCAATCCCGATGACGTTCCAACCCTCCTCAATCTCGGCGTTCTTTACCGAGAAGATCGGAGCCCCCACCGCCGCCGAGAATCAGTTCCGCCGCGCCATCGCTCTCGCACCCAAGGACAGCGCAGCCTACACCGACCTTGGCGTGCTTCTCTATCAGCAAGGCAAAGGCGACGAGGCAGCCACGGTATTCGCTCAGGCCATCGACAACAAATCCAACGACCCAACCCCCTACTACGATCTCGCCATGATCTTCCAACGAACTGGCCGTGGCGATCTCGCCCTCGTCCTCTATAAAAAAGTCCTCGAAATGAAGCCGAACGACCCCGACACCATCGCCAACATTCAGGCTATCCAGCAAACCCCACAATCTAGCCCCAAACCCACCCCATAAGACCCGTTCCCGATGCTATACTGAATTACGGATTGCTCACCGCTACCCCGCACTATTGTGCAGGGCTGAACGCGGAGGTGGCGAAATTGGCAGACGCACTAGCTTGAGGTGCTAGCGCCGCAAGGCATAGGGGTTCAAGTCCCCTCCTCCGCACCAATCCAAAGGATCAATAAGATGTGAGAAGGTCAGCCCTCAGTGGCTGGCCTTCTTTTTGGTCACTGTAACCATTTTTATGATGGGACATCTACGTCTTTATGAGGTGTACAAGTCCCCTGCACGGGAAAGGATGCTTTCTCGGGATGTAGATTGGCCAATCGCAGCAACCGCATTGCTGCTCGAGTGTCCTTTCTGGAAAGCGGACCAGGATTTCTTTAGGAGTGACATCGCAACCTGGACTACTAACAACGTTGATCTGTACCTGCGAGACGCATAACTCGCCACTGCGGGAGAATACTTTTCAACATGACTCAACGCTGTGGAGCATTTGGCACCCGAGAAATCGGGCCAAGAGGGCTCTTTGCAACCCGACAATATGGTGCGGAGTTCTGATGAGTCAATCGTCGTGTGCCGCAGACTGACAAGCTTTATCTGGAAAGATCACGAACCCATCTCGTAAGATCCCGGTTAAATTCTTCTGGACGTTCCAGTTGAACAAAATGACCGGCATCACTCACCAAAATCACGTCGTAGTCTGCATATCTCCGATCTTCCTCGATATTTGTGGAGTCCGAGAATGGTGGCTCGGAATTGATCGCGCGAATCGGCACACCCGCTTCTCTGAACAACTCCTTTGGATCCAGGTTTGGTGTGTCCAGCTTCAGAGCGATTGCGGCCGCCGGATCGGAAGCCTGAGCTTGCTGTTCAACCCAATGACGAATGGCCGGGTCAGAGTTCTTCGAGAAGATCGAAGATAAGTCGCTGAAGTAGCCTGTAAAGTTGCTTCTCAATCGTTCGGCGTCGGCTTGGGCCGATGCAACGGATCGTCGTTTATCAACATCCTGCATCGTATCGACTAGGACGACCCCGATTACCCGACCACGTAATAGACGGGCTGCCTCGAGCGATACTGGTCCACCCATCGAATGCCCTACCAGGATGATTCTCTGAAGTTTGAGATCATCCGCCACCGCACGGACGTCGCGCGCTAGACCCAGAGTGGACCAGTGTTTTCGGTCTTTGCCGGATTCACCGTGACCGGCAAGATCCAGCGTCACCACACGATAGCGCGAGGAGAAAGCATCAACCTGATCGCGCCAAAAGAAACGATTACAGGCCCAGCAATGGACAAAGACCAGTGTTGTGTCTCCGCTTCCTCTGACATCGTAAACAATCCGCACGCCGTCCGAAGATAAAACCGAACCGGTTTGGACCGGCACGTCTGGAGGCTGTGACATCGCAACGGCTGAAGAAAGTGCGACAAGAGATACGCAGAGGATGCCGCGAATAATCGAGCGTAAAGGACGGGTGAGCCCTAACGCCTGGGACCGAAGACGAACGATAACTATTCGGGTAAAAATCATTTTGTAGATATACCTATCGGTCTCGTCACTGTCTATCGAATAGAATTCGGAGAATGAACGCTCATGTCAACATTGACCGAACAGATTTCAGCATCTTGCAGATGCTAATGAGTAATGCACATTTATCGAACAAGCAGATAGCTGCAGCCGTGGGACTTGCACCATCGAGCTGTCATGAACGCATCAAAGCTTTGCGAAAGCAGGGTGTGTTGCTCGGATCACACGCCGAAGTCAATTTCCAGGCTCTCGGTCTGGCGTTGGAAGCACTCTTATTTGTACAGGTAACTAAACTCGATCGCGACCAGGTGGACGAGTTCGTGCGAGAGACATCATCGGTCCGCGAAGTACGGAGTGTCTTCCTCGTTTCGGGACATTTCGATCTGGTCGTTCACCTTGTCATTCAAAACATGGAGCAATTGAAGAGCGTCATTTCGGATCACTTCAACCGCCATGCATGCGTTCTTCGCGTTGAGACCTCGGTCGTCTTTAGTCGTCGTACACAACATGAGATCCCGATTCCCATGGCACTCCAGGACGACGTGAGTATCCCTAAAGAATTCATGGAACGGAAAAGGAAGTCTGCAAAAAAACTGTAACTATTTTTGTAACCACGGTAGGACAATCGGCGATACCAGCCAATACACTCACTACACCTAAATCAACGGCTTAGGTCGTCACGAGTGCGCAGGAAACGCCTTGCGTTTTTCAGAACGAGTTGCGTTGCAAAATGCCCCTCAAGCCTTAGCGAATGCTGGAACAGCATCAGATGGCAGACGCCGCTCTCCTCGCGAAGAATGTGTCGAGCGATGATAGCTTGCGTGTCTTTGCAGCAGCACCGCGGCAGCGCCACGGAGCCGAGCCGATTCCCCGTCACCAGCGGTTTCCAGTCGAGGCGGCGGTCCGGCCAGCACCGAAGACTCTAATTCGCGCTGAATGATCGGTCCAAATCGAGACCATGCAGACGTGATTTCGCCGGTGATCAGAATGAGTTCGGGTGAGAGGGCTGCGGTAATAAACCGAAGACCTCGGCCAATCGCGGTTGCCTGTCGTGAAACTGCCTCGATCGCGGCAGCGTCGTTCTCTTCTGCGAGCCGTAAAAGACCGTAGATATCGATTGCGGGACTGTCTGGAGAGAGCTCGCGATAAACCTTGAGCGCGGCCCGCGACGATCCAGCCATCTCCCAACAGCCGCGCTGACCACATCCGCAAACCGGGCCGGCAGGATCGATAGGAAGGTGTCCGAACTCACCTGCGAGTCCGTTGTATCCCGAAAGCAGTTGACCACCTCCGAGAATCGCCGCGCCTATGCCTTCGGAGATCGCGACGAGAACAGCATTTTGAACCCCGGCCAAACGGCCAGACCACGATTCAGATAACAAGCAGGCATTGGCGTCATTGTCGATCTCCACCTGAAGCTTCAAAGCTTTTTCCAGGGCGGACTTAACATCGAAATTCTGCCAGTGAAGATTGGGCGCCAGAAGAAGCCGTTGCGTCTCCGGATGCACTCGGCCCGGAACGCTTACACCGATTCCCTCAAAGGACTTGTCGATGTGCTGATCTCGCAACAGCCGCATCCTGGCTACGATGTGTTTCATTGCAAGCTCAGGATCGGAGACCGTCATCACCGTCTCGCGCGAAAGAAACCGGCCAGTAAGATCGACCACTGCCAGAATTGCTCGATCAGGGCGTATGTCGAGGGCAAACGTCACAAGCAGATCGTTTACTTCCAGCATGGTCGAGGGACGGCCAACGGGACGGCGGACCACTGCCCCCTCGCGCACCCACCGCTCGGCGATTAGCTGCTCGACGATGATCGAGATTGTGCTTGGCTGCAATCCCGAAAAGCGTGCGAGTTCAACGCGAGACACCGGTTGTCTAAAACGAATCAGCTCTAGAACGATGTCCCGATTAATGTCCCGTGCATTTTCGCTGGAGGCGAGTTGCGCGGAGGAGAGGTCAATCCGTGTGACTCCCTGCACCCTCTCCGATCCACGCAAACCGTTTTGTCCCGAAGGCACCTGGGTTCTCATTGAAGAGATGTTACGCTATCGAACTTCAGGCATGCATCTTCTCTTGCCCGATCCTCCAGGCGATGCCTCCGCATACCCGCGAGCCACTCAGTATTTAGGAATAGCGACTGACCAGATTTTCCAGTCGTTCCTGTCTCCCGGAGCGGGGCGACGGGTTGAGTTCCGCAGCTTCCGACTGGGCAGCAATCGTGTCCAATGAGAGTTCACCGTTGAGCATGGCGCGTCCTCGCGGAGTGTCCCAACCCGCATAACGGTCTGCCACTTCCTTCGCAAGATGTCCGTCCTCAAAGATACGAGCCGCGGTCAGGAAGGCGCGGGCACACAAGTCAACTCCACCGATGTGAGCCTGGATCAGGTCTTCGGGCTCAATTGATTGGCGGCGAATCTTTGCGTCGAAGTTCATGCCACCGGTACCGAGACCGCCGGCTTTGATGACGTAATACATCGCCTGCGTCATCGAATGCAGATCGATTGGGAACTGGTCCGTGTCCCAGCCCAGCAACGGATCGCCGCGATTGATATCCAACGAACCGAGAATTCCGAAGTTCGCTGCCGTCGCGATTTCGTGTTCAAAGCTATGCCCGGCAAGGAGAGCATGATTCGCTTCCAGGTTAACCTTCACCTCGTTCTCCAGGCCGAAGTGCTTCAGGAACCCGAAAACCGTAGCCGTATCAAAATCATACTGGTGCGCAGTGGGCTCCTTGGGCTTCGGCTCAATCAAAATCTGGCCCTTAAACCCGATCTTGTGTTTGTACTCGACCACCAAAGTCAGAAAACGGCCAAGCTGCTGAAGCTCCTGCTTCATGTCGGTATTTAGCAGAGTTTCATAGCCCTCACGGCCACCCCAGAGCACATAGTTCTCACCGCCGAGAGCCTTGGTGATATCCATGCAGTGCTTGACGATCGTCGCGCTATAAGCAAACACATCCGGATCGGGATTGGTCGCTGCACCCGACATAAATCGCGGATTGCTGAACAGGTTCGCCGTTCCCCACAGAAGACGAGTCTTCGAACTGGACATCTTGGTCGCGAAATAATCCGCAATCTCGTGGACGTTCTTCAGGGATTCGCTGAGCGAATCGCCTTCGGGAGCAACATCACGGTCGTGGAAGGTGAAGAACGGAAGATCGAGTATCCGAAACAGATCGAACGCTGCATCGGCCTTATCGCGTGCAGCCTCCATCGCATCTGTGCGATTCATCCAGGGCCGGTTGATCGTAGGCGCGCCAAACGGATCGCTTCCATTCATCGCGAGGCTATGCCAATACGCCACTGCAAACCGCAAGTGCTCTCGCAACGGCTTACCGAGAACTACGCGATCCGCGTCGTACCAGCGATAAGCGAACTCCTCATTGGTGTTCGCTCCCGCGAATTGAACGGTAGGAAACTCTGCAAAAATCGATTTCTTCAACTTATTCTCCAAATCCTGGATCTTCCAAAATGTCGCTATGGGGCAATCGGATTATTTCTCGACACGAAATAAATTGTCAAGCGCGACCTTGTTGGTACGCCCGATATCATTCGATCAATTAATCCTGACCTAATTTAGCTGCTGAAATAAATCGAGATGTTGCGATTCCTCGTCTCGAATTAAAAACGTCAGTTCCCTGTTCAAACCTCTTTTAAATGGCATCGAGGACTCTCCTTGCGAAGAGTCCTCGATGCCACGGTTACATCTGTTTGAAAATTTACTGCATGGTGAGTGACAGCGTGGCTGTCTGTTGAATGGTGCCTGACGTAGCAGTTACGGTAACCGTCGAAGTAGTAGGCTGCTTCGAAGATCCGCCGCATCCGGAAAGCATGCCCAGACCGATGGCAGTTATCACCAGTACAAGCATGATTTGCACGCTGCGCCGCTTCCTGAACCCGAAGAAGCAGAGAGCGACCGCGAACGTCGCCTCTGGAAACAGCGGGTTGGGGTTGTGGCGAACGGCCGCCGTCGTTGAGCTACTTGTGATCGTAACGGTGGTCGAGGCTGCACCAGTCGTTGGCGTCACAGTCGCAGGGTTGAAGGCGCACGTAGCTCCAGCAGGCATCCCGGAGCACGCAAACGTGACAGCACTGTTGAAGCCGTTCTGCGGTGTCACTGTCAGATTGAATGTACCAGGCGTGCCAGTAGTAACCGTGAGCGCAGTCGGATTGACTGCAATCGTGAAGCTCGGCACGATGTTGACGGTATAAGCGGCAGAAGTGACCGTGCTGTTGGTGTAGCCCGGGGCTACAGCAATGGCCTGAATCGTCTCTGTGGCTCCTACCGAAATTGCACTGGCATACACGGTCGAGCTGGTTGATGGTGTAGTTCCGTCGGTTGTGTAGTAGATCACTGCTCCCGTAGTTGCACTGGAGATCGTGACCGACTGCACCGAGGTATACGTACCGGCGGCTGGCGTGAAGGTCGGTGTCGCCACCGTCCCGATTACGCTGACCACAACGCTATGGGTCACCTGGGTCGCTGCAGCGTAGTTGGCATTGCCCGCCTGATTCGCAGCCACGACCACCGTGCCTATGCCGGTAACCGTCAGCTTTCCACTGCTAACCGTTCCAGGACCCGAGACAACGCTGAACGCCACTGGCAAACCGGAGCTTGCAGTTGCTGACAGTGTGATCGCTGCGGCGCCATAGGTAACGGGCGTCGCGGGTGCTGTAAAGCTGATCGTCTGCGACGCCTGATTGATCGCGATGCTCTGCGTTACCTGGGTCGCTGCAGCGTAGTTGGCATTCCCTGCCTGATTCGCTGCCACAACCACCGTTCCCACGCCTGTAATTGTCAGCGTGCTACCGCTAACCGTTCCGGGGCCCGAGACAACACTGAACGCCACCGGCAAACCGGAGTTCGCAGTAGACGACAGCGCGATCGGTGTGGTGCTGTAGCTGATCGGCGTGGTGAGTGTTGCAAAGGTAATGGCCTGCGACGCCTGATTGAACCACGATGCTCTGTGTCACCTGTGTCGCAGCTGCATAGCCGGTGTTGCCCGCCTGATTCGCGGCCACAACCACAGTGCCTGCGCCCGTAATCGTCAGCGTGCTGCCACTAATCGATCCCGGACCAGAGACAACACTGAACGCCACCGGCAAACCGGAGTCCGCCGTTGCCGACAGCGCAATCGATGCAACGCCAAAGTTGACAGGTGAAGCAGGTGCCGTGAAGGTGATGGTTTGCGGTACTTGATTGACCACGATGCTCTGTGTCACCTGCGACGCTGGCGCATAGGTAGCATCGCCTGCTTGATTTGCGGCTACAACCACCGTACCGGCGCCCGTAATCGTCAGTGTGTTGCCGCTGATCGATCCAGGACCCGAGACGACAGTAAACGCCACCGACAGTCCAGAGGTCGCCGTTGCCGACAGCGCAATGGGTGCAACGCCGTAGGTCACCGGCGAGGCAGGTGCCGTGAAGCTGATGGTCTGCGGCGTTCCGACAGGAGCCGGAACGGTACCGCTCAGCGTGATCCCAGCCGACGCCGCATTCAGTGCATTTGAGCTCACTGACGAAGTCGCGCTATAAGGACCCGACGCGCCAGCAGCCGGCGAGAACATCGCCGAGAACTCGCAGGCCAGACCCGAATTGATTATGGAGCCATCCGCGCACCCGGTTGGCGAGCCTGCCGCCAGGGTGAACTGAGTGGAGGACAGAGCACTGAGTATCGGAGTGCTTGCTCGACAACGCTGTATTACCGGCGTTCTCAACGTAGATGGTTGAAGCAGCGCTGGACGAACCGGCGTTCACGCTACCGAAATTGATCGCCGATGCCGTCTGCTGTACCGCATAAGCCGCAGCGCCAGTTGCATCTGTCGTGTAGAGATTGCCCGCAACATCAAGCGCAACGCCGGACGCGCTCTTAGGATTGGTTGCAATCACAACTGCATCCGCAGAGGTCAGTGTTCCGGCCTCGTTTGGAACGCGCACGATAGTACCAGTCGACTTGTCCGCGATCAGCACGCTTCCCGATGGCTCGACCGCAACGCCCACAGGCGTCGTCACACCAGCTGGCGCAAGGGTCGTGACTGTCTCCCCGGAGTAGACCAGTACATTGCCGGCTCCCATGTTGGCGACATACAGATTACCCGATGCATCTACGGCAATGCCCATCGGGGAATTCAGTGCGAGAGCGCGAACACCTGTGGATCCCGGTACCGCGCCCGATCCCAATACATAAGTGCACCACGCGGTTATTGCCGGTATCAGCGATATATAGCGTGCCGCCCGGTCCTACTACCAATCCGTTCGGATTGTTCAACGCCGTTCCAGCAAACGTCACCGCGCTGGAGACAAGTGTTACCTGCGAAGCCGGTACCAGCGAACCGCCTACATTGGGAATCTCAATGATCTGGTTGTTCGCGCTATCGGCAACATACAGGTTCCCTGCCGCGTCGAATGCCGTACCTGAAGGCGCCGTGAAGCCGGTGCCAATCGCAACGGGTGTTGTCGATCCCGAGGCGATCTCGAACAAGCTATGCGCACCCGAATCGGCCACGAACAAGTTCCCTGTGCCATCTACAGAGATCGAGTTCGGACTGTTGAATCCAGTGGCGTAGGACGTCGTAACTCCAGGGCTAAGCGTCACAAGTGGACCCTGTCCTGTTCCGGTGACTGTTGCCGTTCCACTGCCTCCGTTGCTATCCGTCACCGTCAGTACAGCCGAGCGCTCACCTACATTCGTAGGCGTAAAGGTGATCGTCGCTGCAAGATCAGAACCACCGGACTGTCCCGCGCAAGCCCCGGTCGAAACCCCAATGAACTCGCCGCTCGTCCCATTGAGTACCACGCCATTTTCCTTGGCGCTGACGCTAAGCGTAGGAGTACTGGAGCAACCTACGTCATTCATCATCACAGTGATGCTAGCCGTCGATGGTGTACCCACCGGCGACGAAGGAATTACCAGATTGTTCAGCAGGATCTTACCGACGCTGTCGGTGCTGCCGTGATAAGCCACAACGTAAATATTGCCTTTGGAGTCAAGGGTCATTCCCTTTCCGCCCTGGGTAGAAACCCCATACACATTGGCGGTAGTGATGGTTCCGTGATTGTTCGGGAAAGCATTCATCCCGTTGTACTGGGTCGCATAATACACAGTGCCGTTCGCGTCTGTGCCTACGGCGCCCAGCGAATCGTCATAGTTCCCGGGAGTGGCGTCGGTATAAGTCGCGAGGACAATCGGTGTCGACGCATAGGTCCCGGCAGTATAAGTCAGCTCATTGAGCGCCGAGTTCGTGCTGGCCTGGTTGCCGAGGCTGGTAAAGACAGCATCCGTGTAAAACAGGTTTCCCCAAGGGTCAATGGCGATGGAGCCGATCGTGTTCGTATCCGAGTAGACCAGCGTTCCGGTGCAGTTAGGCAAGGAAGCCGCTGTGCACTTATAGATCGCAGATGCTCCCGTTGAGGTGGGCGTCGTCACCATGTAGAAGTTTCCTGCCCCATCAAACGCCATCGCTCTGGCGTTATTAGAGCTGCCCGCCGGTTTTGCAAACTGGCACTCTACCGTGTCGGTTCCTGTGCAGTTTGGCGGATACGGAGTTCCACCCGGATCGGTTACGGGAACGTAGCTCCCATTTACATAAGGAATCTTGTAGATGATCTGGTTATAGATATGCGAGATGTAGAGATTGTTCTGGCTGTCAATCGTGACTCCGCCCGGGTTGCTGAACGAAGACGCCAGTGTCGTCACTGCACCAGTCTTTCCGTCGAACAGATAAATATGGCTGTTGTACGTATTGCTGACGATGACGTCGCCATTCTGATTCACGGCAAAACTTCCACCCGTAGGACTCTGTCCCGCAAGAAATCCGCCTCCACTAATGGTTCCAAGCCACGAGAGCTGACTTACAACGATTGGCGGTTTTCCTTGCGCGTTTGCTGGCGTCGAAAACAGGCACATCGTAGCTAGGACAAACAGGGCAACCAACGCTCCCGCTATATATCTCGGTTTTTTGTCGAAAATACTTTTCGACCCGATCTTCCGTTCAAGTACTTTCCAAAGCATGCGAATGAGATCTCCAAAAAAGTGACTTCCCTGCCGTTATGCGAAATCCTGCCACTCAACCCGATCCACAGGTCTCTGAAATGCAAGATTTTGCGATGATCTGACTACAGACTCCGAACGTTGGTATTTTTAGGTCAAGAACTTATTTTGAGCATCAAAATCAATACCTCCGCAGAACCACAGGAAGCCTTTCTTTGGTCTTTCGCAACGAAAACTTTGTATTTATTTGCGAAGCGAAAAAATACACAGCACGAACCATTGCCGTCAATATAAATTTTTCATCATGGTCAAAATGAAGTTTGGCAACATGAATTTTCCCCACGATGTGAATCTCGTGGGCCAAGATCAACAAAAGCCAATCGCATAAAAGAGAAGCCGCGACTCGACGGTCTACCCTTCTAATCGGATCAATCAGTTAGGGCTATGCAATACCCCGTGATACACTTGCTTTTGGATTGAGGAGCTAGCGCCGCAAGGCACCGGGGTTCAAGGCCTCTCCTCCACACCAGTCCAAACATCTTCCCGAGGGTCAAAACTCTCCGGACCCAAGAGGTTCAAGCAGCTCCCGATGGTCATTCTTCTCGTTGTTCTGCACGTTATCGTCTCGCTCTTCCTCGTCGGCGTCGTTCTCCTTCAGCAGGGCAAGTCCGCCGACCTCGCCGGAGCCTTCGGCGGCCAGGGATCACAGACCGCCTTCGGACCTCGCGGAGCAGCCAATCTCCTCACCAAGCTCACCACCTGGTCGGCCATCTTCTTCATGCTCACCTCCATCGGCCTCACCATCATGCTCTCGCGCGCCAACGCCGATCACTCGGTTCTCTCCGGCACCAAGACCACGCAGAGCACCCCAAAGAAGTAAGCAGCCAATATCCTCAAGTTTCAAGAAGCGCAGGCCTTAGCCTGCGCTTTTCTATTCCTGCCCTTCTTTTCGCTTTTAATCCGTAAAATCCGCGCAAATCCGCGGTCGGCCATTAGTCTTAAGGCATGATCCACGAAATCCTCTCAGTCGGCTTCCTCCAGTGCAACTGCTCCATCCTGGGCGACGAAACCTCACGCGAGGCCATCGTCATCGATCCCGGCGACGAGATCTCCCGCATCGTGGCCCTGCTCGAAAAGCACCACCTCACCGTCAAGCAGATCATCGTCACCCACGCCCACATCGACCACATCGCCGGAGCTCACCGCCTGAAGGAGCTCACCGGTGCACCCATCCTCTACAACCAGCTCGACCTTCCCCAGGTCAGGATGATGGACATTCAGGCTGGCTGGTTAGGCGTCCCCACCCCCAAGGTCTCGGCTCCCGACGAAGACCTCCAAGACGGCAAGACGATCTCCATCGCCGGACTCTCCGGCACCGTCATCCACACTCCCGGCCACACCCATGGCAGCAGTTGCCTCTACCTCCCCGACCACACCCTTCTCCTCGCCGGCGACACCCTCTTCGCCGGTTCCATAGGCCGAACCGACCTCCCCGGAGGCAACACGCAACAGATCCTGAAGTCGATCCACGATCGACTCCTGATCCTTCCTGACGACGTCAAAGTGATTCCCGGCCACGGCTCCAGCACAACCATTGGAGCGGAGCGAGATGAAAATCCATTCCTTCAATCATAATATTTTCAATTAGTTACAAAGCACAACTGAATGCAACACATTACAAGCATCACCTGAAGTATTAACTTGTTTGATTCCACCTGTTTGCCTTCCGAATTTTCTGCATCCCCATACCAAACTCCGCCATCGGTGAGATCAAACTCACAACCACCCGCCCAGCCTCTGCGATCCCATAAAACGACCCCGGATGCACCACGACATCCAGTTCCCGCAGCAGCCGGTCCGCCACCCCATCTGCCGCCTCCATTTGCGGCAGCCGCAGAACGGCACTCCATCCAGCCTCCAGACGCAGCACCTCCACCCCGCTCTCCACCGCAACCAAATAATTCCGCCGAACCCTCTCCAGAATCTGCCGCTGAATCGCCTCCCTCCCTGCCAGCCATATCGGCAGAGCCAACTGCACCGGAGCGTTCATCGAAAGAAACGTATCCGCGATCACCTCCAGCCGCCCCATGGCCTCCCGTCGAACCGCCTCTGGCCCCAGCCCCACAATCCATCCCACCTTCATCTGAGGCAAGCCCGAAATCTTACTCATCCCGCTGAGAACAAAAGTCAGCACCGGATGCGGTCCCGCCGCAAAGCTCCTTAGCTCTTCATCCGCCTCAATCGGATAATCCAGAAACACCTCATCCACGATCAGTGCCAGCCCATGCCGCGCGCAAATCTCTTCCAGCCGGTCCCTCTCCGCGGCCTTCGTTCCATTCCCCGTAGGATTATTCGGATGCACCACAACAATCGCTTTGGTGCGCGGCCCAATCCGCCGCTCCAGCTCCGCAAAGTCGATCCACCACCCATAGTCATAGAACAGCGGATAGGGCCGTAGCTTTACATCCTCCAGGTCGGCCAGAAAATCAAACAACGGATAACTCGGCTGAGCCACGAGCACCTCATCCCCGGCGTCGCACAGCAGCCGGAAGAGATACCCATACCCCTCACTTGTACTCGTAGTCATCACCACCGAGTCCAGATCGACAGTCGCCCCATGATCTCGACGGCCCGCGTAATACTCCGCAACGGCCTCCCGGGCCGACCGCATCCCCCGAGGATCAGGATCGTACGTCATCGCCTGACGATCCCCGAACGCCCCCATAATCCCCTCAACGTCATACTCGAACCCACAAACCGTAGGATTCGAAACCGTCAAATCGACCAGCCGACGCCCCGAAGCCCGAGCCTCCCGGATCGCCCGCGCAAACCCACTCTCACCCACATCCCAACCCGTCCGCCCCGAAAACCGATAGCTCATCCCCCCATGCTAGAGCACATCCTCAGTTCTAAAAATCGGTGTAATCGATGTCAAGCCTTCAGCCCTTTACAATCGTCTCAATGACTCCAATCCAAGCGATCCTCTTCGACTACGGAATGGTCCTCTCCGCCCCACCCGACCCCGCAGCCTGGCAACAGATGCGCACCATCACGGGTCTCTCCGAAGAGGTCCTCCACCGCGAATACTGGGCGCACCGTCACGACTACGACCGCGGCGATCTCAAAGGCCACGCCTTCTGGCACAAAATCGCCGAAGGCGCAGAGATCGTCCTCTCTCCCGACCAGCTCACCGCCCTCATCGACGCCGACACCGACCTCTGGGGCCTCATCAACGCCCCCATGCTCGACTGGGTCCAACGCCTCCAGCACGCAGGTATCCGCACCGGCATTCTCTCCAACATGCCCGACGCCATGGAAGCAGGCCTCCGCGCCCGCCACCCCTGGATCGAGTCCTTCGACCACAACACTTGGTCCCACGCGCTCAACCTCGCCAAACCCGAACCCGAGATATACCTCCACGCCGCCGAAGGCCTGGCTACCCCACCAGCCAACATCCTCTTCATCGACGACCGCGCCGAAAACATCGCCGCCGCCATCTCAGTCGGCATGCAGGCAATTCAGTACACCGACCACACCGCATTCGAACAAGAGATGCGTTCCCGCGGCCTCGCCCACCTCCTACAACTACAGAGGAGTACCGTGTCCCAAAACGGAACGCTATAGTACTTTCGTGACGTACTCCTAATCGATTTCAACTAAACTCCAACCCACACCCAATGGATAGTTAAGGTCAGGCTGCAGCCGCGCACCACCCGCAGCCAAACTCCATAATGACGAAGCCCCAGTTCGCTCTCCGACTCATCCTTGCCGGTCTGTGCGGACTCGCCTCCTCACATCTCCTCGCCCAAAACTCCCAGCACATCGCCTTCACCGGCCTCCGCTCCGTCGCCAGTCAGGGCCAGTTCAACGCCGTCAAAACCGACGCCTCCGGCAACCTCTACCTCCTTCTCGACCAGAAAGACGGAGTCCGCCTCCTCAAGACCGACCCCACGGCCACAACTGTTCTCGCCCAAGCCCAGCTGGGAGCCAAGGGCGACATCGGCCTCGCCATGGCCCTCGACCCCTCCGGCAACATCTACATCACCGGCACCACCACCTCCGGCACCCTGACCACCACCTCCGGCGCAGCCTTCCCCACCGCCGCCGACACCTCCACCAACTCCTTCATCGCTAAATTCGACCCCAGCCTCAAACCCATCTTCGTCACCTACACCGGCAGCGGCCGCACCGCCGCATCCTCCATCGCCGCCACAGCCGACGCCGTCTTCATCACCGGAAGCACCTTCACCACCACCCTCCCCGTCACCCCCTCCGGCATCATCCAGAGCCCCGCCAGCGGCAGCTTCCAAAACGGCTTCGTCGAAAAGTTCAACGCCACCGGAACCACCCTCCTCTACGCCACCTACCTCAGCGCCTTCAACGGCGACACCGCCCCTTCCGCCATCGCCGCCGACACCAGCGACAACGCCTACATCACCGGCTACACCACCAGCACCGGCTACCCAACCCTCAACGCCCTCATCCCCGAGTTCCCCGCATCAAGCACCTCCTCCGGCTTCCTAACCAAACTAGCCCCTGCAGGCGACTCAATCCTCTTCTCCACCTTCATCCCCGGCACATGGCACAACATCCCTCGCCTTCGACCCAGCCACACAAAACCTCCTCCTCTCCGGCACCATCGACCCAGGCCAATTCCCTATCACCAACATCCAGACGCCCATCGTCGATACCACCTACCAAACCGTCATCCGCCTCCCACTCGACGGCAGCACCGTCCTCTCCTCCACCCTCCTCGCCCCCGGCACTCAATCCGTTGTCACCCCTGCGCCCAACGGAGCTGCCTGGGCCGCGCTTCCGCTCCAATCGCCACTCCTTCCGCTTGCGGCAATCTCCGATATCGGCGACACGGCCGCCTTCCGCATCAGCGCTCAGAGCGCCATAGACCAAACTGTTCGCATGGGCGGGGCAGGTACCGCATTCACCATCAACGTGCCCGTCAGTATCACATCCATCACGACCGATTCAGCCGGACAGCCGATCTTCGCCGGCAACGCCGCCCCCACGACCAGCTCCAGCCTGCTCGCAACAAAGACGTATGATCTGCCCCTGCTCAACAGCCCAACAGCGGCTCTCCCCTCAACCCTTCGCGATGCCGTACTCCCCGTCGGCTCCAACTGCGGAAGCTTGTGCGCTGGCTCCGCCGCCTACCTGTCAAAGCTCAGCCTCACCGCCGGAGCCTCCCTCGCACTCTCAACCGACTCCTCGCCCAACCTCACCTTGCGCAACCTCGGCTCCCTCGCTGCAACGAACCTTCAACTCTCAGCCACCGGCTTCACCCTCGCGCACAACTGCCCCACTCAGTTCGACCCAGGCTCGGAATGCAACATCCTCCTCAACGGCTCCGGTCCCGGAACCGTCACCGCACAAGCCGCAAACGCCACGACCCAGACCGTCAGCCTTCCGGCAATCAACAGGACCGCAGCACCGGTTGTCTTCTCCCCCAGCGAGATCGACTTCGGCATCGTCACCGCCTCAGACCCGCCATCTGTCCGCACCGTCACCCTCACCAACCTGAATCAGACAGCGCAATCCTTCCCATCACCTTTCCTGGGGACCCCATTTACCGACAGCCCGGTCACTGTCTCAACTGACTGCCCCAACCCAACCCAGCCACTGTCTCTCCAACCCGGCGCAACCTGCCATCTCATCTACAGCCTATCGGTGCCATCCACCGACACCAGCGGAGTTCCCTTCACTGCTGGCTGGGCTAGCGGCTCCAGTTCGATCACTCTAACGGCCTACACCCAGGTCGCCTCACTCAATATCTCGGCCTCCCACATCGACTTCGGCACCCAATACACCAACGGCATCCAACTCCCCCGCTTCCTCTATCTCTCGAACAACTCCACAGCCGCCATCCCGCACGCAGCAGTCAACCTCCCATCCACATCTCCCTTCACCATCGAAGACAACTGCCCCACCACCCTCGAACCCAAAACCATCTGTCAGCTCCAGCTCACCTACAGCTCCCCGCAAACCTCCGCCGACTCCACAACTCTCACCCTCGATCAAAATCTCACCGTCCTCGTCACCGGCAAAACCATCCCCCAACCCGGCATCAACGGTTCCCTCACCAACCCCAACCTCAGCGTCACCCCCACCACCATCAACTTCCCCGTCGCCGTCGTCGTAGCTGGCATCTCCGCCTCCACGCAAAATGTCACCATCTCCAACACCGGCACCCAGCCCTTCACCCTCGCCCTCACCCTCTCCGGCGACTTCACCGACACCACCAACTGCCCCGCCACCCTCCCCGGCGGCGTCATCTGTACCGTCACTCTCACCTTCGCCCCATCCGCCCCCGGAACCCGTCAGGGTCTGCTCACCGTCAGCGCTGGAGCCGGAACCACGCCCACCTACGTCACCCTCAGCGGCACCGCCACTTCAATCCTTCCCTCCAACAACGGCACCCTCGACTTCGGCAGCGTCATCGTAGGCCAGCCCTCAGTCCGGTGGTACAAGATCACCCAGCCCTTCCCTACCCTCACCGCCACCACCTCCACCGCCGACTACACCGCCATCCTCGTCGAAGATCTCGGCTACGGCCACGGCCAACCCGCATCCTCGGCATTCACTAACGACACCACCGGCCCCTGCACCAACTGCTGGCTAGGCATCCAGTTCAAACCCTCCGCCACCGGCCCACGCCCCGCCACCCTCACCCTCTCCTCAGGCACCACCGGCAATCCCTACACCCTCAGCCTCACCGGCACAGGCCTCGCCCTCACCGGACTCCAACTCACTCCCGCAACGCAGGACTTCGGCCCCGTCCCCATCAACAGCACCACCGCTCCGCAACTCTTCACCCTCACCAATCTCAGCCCCTCGCCCATCACCCTCACCGCAACAACCATCACCGGTGACTTTGCCCTCAGCAGCGCCCCAACTGGCGGCCCCGCCTGCACCGGAACACTCGCGCCCACCGCCTCCTGCTTCCTCCAAATCGTCTTCTCCCCCACAGCCGCTAACCAACGCAGCGGCGCACTCACCATCGACTCCAGCTACGGCACCATCAACTCCTCTCTCACCGGCTACGGCTCGCCCGATCCCGGACTCAGCCTCAATCCCACCGCTCTCGTCTTCCGTAACGTCCCCCCGCCCGACTCCGCCCGCCAGGCCATCACTCTCACCAACACCAGCGCCTACCTTCTCTACGTCGAATCACTGAAGATCGACACAGACTCATCCATCTTCAATGTGTTCAGTCCGCCTCCTTTCAACGGCTGCCCGACGCTGGCCCCCGGAGCCTCCTGCACCTTCTACGTCACCTTCCAGCCCACCAACTCCACCATCACCGGCAACCTCGCGATCAACGTCATCTCGTCTTTCGCCAACACGCCGGCGACCTACAACGTTCCCCTCATCGGCGCTTATACCGCCGAAGACTCCGGCCTCCAGATCATCCCCGATCAGGCCAACTACGGCCCCACCCCAACCAGCACCCTCGGCCTCGCCCGCCAATTCACCATCAACAACCTCACCACAAAATCCCTCGCGCTCGATATCGCCCTCCCGCGCCAGTTCGCCCTCACCAGCCCACCCTGCACCACCCTTGACCCCAGCGGCTCCTGCAACTTCACCGTAGCCTTCCTGCCCCTCACCAACGGCGACATCACCGGCACCCTCTTCGCACAGGCCACACCCACCGATGGCACCCCAGCCTTCAGCGGCATCGGCTACGTCGAAGGCTACGGCACCGGCACCAGTTCCCTCGCCATCACCGGAGGCATCTTCCCCGGCAACCTCCTCAACTTCAATCAGGTCACCTCCGGCCAAACCTCCTCCAAGACCCTCACCCTCACCAACCCGGGCCCCACACCCATCACCGTCCGCCGCATCACCACCGAGTGGCCCTTCCTCAACACAACAACCTGTGGCTCGACCCTCCCCGCCAACCAGTCCTGCACCGTCACCATCAACTACACCCCGCTCTACCAGCTCGCCGCCGGAACCACATCCCCACTACCCACCGCCGACGCTGGAACGCTCGTCATCGAAAGCGACGCCGCCAGCAGCCCCGACCTCATCGACCTCGCGGGCAACGCTGCCCCCGTCCTCGTATCTTCCCCCGCCAACACCGCCCCGCTTGTCTCCTTCACTACCTCGCAAGGCTCCCTCACCTTCCCCGCAACTCAGGTAGGCAATGCCTCCGCCACCCAGACCGTCACCCTCACCAACACAGGCACCGCAACCATCCATATCATCGGCACCCAGACCACAACCGACTTCACCGTCACCAGCAACTGCGCCGCCCTTGTCCCCAACGCCACCTGCACCCTTACCGCAGCCTTCACCCCTCAAACCACCGGCACCCGCATCGGAGCCATCGAAATCACCTCCGATTCCAGCACCTCGCTCGAGTTCATCAGCCTCCTCGGCACCGCCAGCCCCGCCAACCTCGTCTTCTCCCCCACCTCGCTCGACTTCGGCAGCGTCCTCGTCGGCAGCACATCCACCCTCCCCATCCAGATCACCAACGTCAGCCCCACCCCCGCAATCTTAAACTCCATCACCGCCACCGGAGACTACGCCGCCACAGGAACCTGCCCCACCCCCGGCAACGTCCTCGCGCCCGCCGCCACCTGCACCATCCAGATCGCCTTCACCCCAACCCAGCCAAGCACCCGCACCGGAACCCTCAGCCTCAACACGTCCCTCACCGCACTTCCGCTAACTGCGTCCCTTACCGGCATCGGCACCCAATCTCAACTCCAGATCGCCCCCGCAAGCCTCAACTTCGGAACTATCGCCATCGGCTCCTCGGACACTCTCACCCTCACACTTAGCAACACGGGCACCGCCCCCATCAACAACCTCGCCTCAGCCATCAGCGGCGACTACACCATAGCCGCCCCCTGCGCCCTCACCACCCTCGCCCCCGGCTCCAGCTGCTCGGTCACTATCACCTTCGCCCCGACCGCCACAGGCTCCCGCGCCGGAAACCTCACCGTAGCCAGTACCGATCAAAGCTCCCCAGCCGTCGTCGCCCTTACAGGAACAGGAAAGTCCAGCACAGCCACCACCGCCGGAACCTTCACCCTCACCGTCAACGGCACTACCACCTCCACCGTCACCGTCGTTAGCGGCGAACCCGCCTCATACAACCTCACCCTCAACCCGCAGGACAACTTCACCGGCCCCGTAGTCCTCAACTGCACCCCCGTCACCCCCGGCCAGTACGCCACCTGCTCCCTGCTCCCCTCCAACATCACCCTCAACGGCTCACCTCAAAACGCCGTAGCCACCATCAACACCGTCACAGAAGCCACCACCGCCGCAAACCACCGCTCAACCACCACCGCACTCCTCTGCCTCCTGCCCGCTGCCCTCCTCTTCTTCCGCCGGTCGAGCCTCTCGAAGCACCGCCCCACCATCTGGCTAGCCATAGCCCTCACCGCAGCCATCCTCTCAGCCACAGGCTGCGGAAGCGGAGGCACCCTACCCGGAACCAACACAAACCTACGCTACACCCCACCCGGAACCTACCAATATCAAGTCACCGCCAACTCCACCAGCAACCCAACCCTAACCCAAACCGTAACCCTCAACCTCGTCGTAACCACCCAATAAATCGTTATTCCTAAACTATTGCTTTGTATTGTTTCTCTCGTAGTTTGTTTCTGTCGTCATTCTGAGCGAAGCGAAGAATCCCTGTATTTGTATTTGTTCTTGCAGTTGTTCTCGTATTTGTTCTTGCAGTTGTTCTCGTATTTGTTCTTGCAGTTGTTCTCGCAGTTGTTCTTGCAGTTGTTCTTGCAGTTGCTCTTGCAGTTGCTCTTGCAGTTGCTCTTGCAGTTGCTCTTGCAGTTGCTCTTGCAGTTGCTCTTGCAGTTGCTCTTGCAGTTGCTCTTGCAGTTGCTCTTGCAGTTGTTCTTGCAGTTGTTCTCGTATTTGTTCTTGCAGTTGCTCTTGCAGTTGTTCTTGCAGTTGCTCTTGCTTGTCATTCTGAGCGAAGCGAAGAACCCCCGCATTTCCGAGGGGAGCAAAGCGACCCGAGTCCCTCAAAAATAAATCTTCAAAAACTGCAAAATCCACACCCCTAAAAAACAACCCACCAACAAACCACGATTACCACCCAATCCACCACACCCAGACCACAAAAACACCACCTCTACACCGTTTTTTCCCAAAAACCCCTGAAAAAACGCCCTTTCACCACAAGCAAAAAAACCGGCCAAAATTACGCGCGATCCACCTTCAAAGACACCGGAACCTGCTCCACAATCTCAATCCCGAACCCCTGCAGCGCAGGCACATGCGTAGGCGTATTGGTAAGCAGCCGAATCTTATGAATCCCCAGATCCGACAATATCTGCCCGCCCAATCCCACCTGCCTCAACGTCCGCTGCGCCCGGTCATCATGCCCCTCCCGAGCCCGCTGATCCCGATGAAACACCACCCTGCCCGGCGTCACAGTCGTATCAATCCCAAACCCTTTCGTCCCGTTATGCAGATAAACCAGCGCCCCACGCCCAGCCTGCGCAATCATTCTCAAGGAGTTAGCTACCACAGCCTTACAGTCACAAAGCGAAGTCGAGAACACATCCCCCGCCAGACAATGTGTATGCACCCTCACCGTCACAGGCTCATCCCCCGTCACATCCCCATATACAAGAGCAACATGCGACTCATCCCCCTCCACCTCGCTCTCATATGCAATCACCCGAAACTCCCCATGTTCGGTAGGCATCAGCGACTCCGCCACTCGATGGATATACCGTTCATTCTGCAGGCGATACCGGATCAAATCCGCCACCGTCACCATCTTCAACCCATGCTCTTCGCAGAACTTAATGAGATCCGGAACCCGCGCCATCGTCCCGTCATCATTCATGATTTCGCAAATCACTCCAGCCGTAACCAACCCCGCCATCCGCGCCAGATCGACCGAAGCCTCCGTCTGCCCCGCCCTAACCAGCACCCCACCCTTGCGCGCCCGCAACGGAAAAACATGCCCCGGCCGAGCCAGATCCTGCGCAGTAGACTTCGGGTCAATCGCCACCTTGATGGTATGCGCCCTGTCCGCCGCCGAAATCCCCGTAGTCACACCCTCCCGCGCCTCAATGCTCTCTGTAAACGCCGTGCCAAACCGCGAAGTATTCTCCTGCGTCATCGGCCCTAACCGCAGATAATCCGCACGCTCCTCCGTCAGCGTCAGGCAGATCAACCCACGCCCATACTTCGCCATAAAGTTGATAGCTTCCGGCGTAACGAACTCCGCCGCCAGCGTCAGATCGCCTTCATTCTCGCGGTCTTCGTCATCGACCACGACCACCATGCGACCTGCGCGAATCTCCGCAACTGCCTCTGCAACCTCAGCAAACATGATCCGACCTCCAGCCTTTACAACTCTTTCGACTCATCCAATCATACGTTCGACGCAAAAAGAAGCCGCCCTTCAGGGCGGCTTCTTTACAATCCAAAAGCTGAACTTTTACAAAGTCGACTCAATCTCAAAGCCCCAGGCTTCCAGCAATGCCTCAGGAATATACTTCGAGTTCTTGTTCCGGCGGGCCCACTCACGCAGTCTCGTCGACCGAATGTACTGGTCCGGTGTCAGCTTGAACTCCTTCACAACCTGCTCGAACGATGTAACCGTGGGAACAACCGGCCCAATCGGCTCAGGCTTGCCCCAGTTGGGATTTCCACGACGCTTCGCCATATCTGTTAGTTCCTCTTCTAATTTGTCCCGCTAGTACGTCTTACGACCAGGGAAAAATAACCGCAACCCTCATTCTAAGGCAGTTAGAAACGCAAAGCAAGGGCTGAATGGGAGCATGCCCAACTCAGCCCGTTGCCTTTTTTCTCTCACGCAACCCTAGTGATTGCCTCAGTTATGCTGGGCAGCCGCATAGAATTTGACCATGTCGGCCTTCATCTCCTTAAGCGCGTCCACATTCAAATACACCATATGCCCTGCCGGATAATAGCCAAACTGCACATTACCTACCAGCTTCGCAGGCAGACTCATATGGCTGAGGTCGTACTCCGTAGCAAAAAATGGTGTCGCCAAATCGAAATACCCATTCGCTGAAAACACCCGCAGCTTCGGATTCTTCCGAATGGTATCGCCCAGATCCATCGCTACATCAGGTGTAGTTTGGTCTCCCCGCGGTCCACCTCCTGCGGGTTTGTGCTTGAAGTCCCACGCCTGATTGATCCCCGGACCCGACAGGTAATACGGCTCCTGGCTCATGTACTTCAGCTCTCGCTGAATGTAGTCATGGAAGGCTCCCACATACACGCCGCTGATACCCGTATCCGAAGGATCGGAGCCTGGATTCTCGCCCGCCGCATCCGGATCCCATCCCATGAACCTCGCGTCATAGCGCCCCAACGTGCGCTCATCGTCGCGCAGCAGCTCTTTGCGGAACCGCGTAGCCGAAATCCTCAGCTTGGACTCCTTGACGTAGCCGACACTCAGACCGGTAAACGCCGCTACCTTCGCAGCAATATCATCGAACTCCGCAGGCGACAGCCTATCGCCCTGTTGCAACGCTTCGGCATACGGTCCACGTGCAAATTTACGAGCCTGTTCGACCCACTCCGCCATCGACCCCGTATGCTTCACCTTGTTGTAGTGATAAGCAATCGCGGCAAATGAAGGGAAATATCCAATTGCTTCTGTGTCATAGCCCGGATTGCGAATGTTGTAGTTCAGGATCGACGACAGAAGCGTAACTCCGTTGAATGTAATCCCATCGCCCTGCAGCGCAGCCACCAATCCAGCCGATCGTGTCGTTCCATACGATTCCCCAAAAAGAAACTTGGGTGAGTTCCACCGCTCGTTCACAGTGATATACCGCACAATAAACTTCTCGAATGCCTTGATGTCCTGATCGGTTCCCGCAAAGTCCTTCGCAGTCCCTTTGCCGACCGCACGTGAGAATCCGCACAGCGGAGCGTCGATAAACACCAGATCGCTTTTATCCAGCAGACTGTACTCGTTTGGCACCCATGTAAACGGCGCCGGCGCCGTAGCCTCTGGGCTCTGCGTAATCACCCGCACCGGACCGAATGAGCCCATGTGCAGCCAGATCGTTGCCGCTCCCGGTCCACCGTTGTAGAAAAACGTCACGGGACGGTTCTTCGCCTCCGCTCCATCTTGCGTATAGGCTACGTAGAAGATGCTGCCGTTCGGCTTGTCCTGATCATCGCGGATCAATAGGTTTCCTGCCGTAGCCGTATAGTGGATTGTCTGTCCACCGATGTTCAGATCATGCTTGGTAACCGAGCTTGTCTCAGGTGGAACCGGAATCCCCGAATCGTCCTTGGTTTCCTTGGCCGCATCGCCTCGCTGTTGTCGCCCCTCAGGGGTCTGCGCTAAACCAGACACACCCATCACTGCTGCCAACGCCACCACGGCGCTGTACCGCCCCATCTCAACCAAGGTCAATCCACACTCTCCTGTGTCAGAACTTTCTCGATGCCATTATCATAACGTGTCATACGCAACTCGATACTTCATCTTTAGCTAGCAGTGTCGAGGTGAAACGGTTCTGCGTACGGCACCACCGAATACCCTTTTTCCTTCCACGCCGCCAATCCACCCCGAAGAAGCTTAATCCTTGAAAAATTCAAAGCAAGGGCTCGCTGAAGAATATCCCTGCTGGTCTCTTCGCTATTGCACGTGCAATAGACGACCGTATCCACCTCTCTGTGGAATAAGCGATGGATTCGAGATCACATCTTTTGGCGGAATCCGCTTCGCCCCTGGGATTATCTCCGAATAGGCCAGCAAGTCGAGCGGTTGACGAACATCCACTACCAGAACATTCTGATTCGAGCTCAACAAGGCATGGAGCGCCTCCGGCTCGATGAAGTAGCGCTCCAGGTTGTGCTTCTTTCTTGACCGTCTAAGCCTTACGACGAAGAAGATCAGAATGCCTATCGCGACAACCGCAAATAATGCAATCGACACCATATCGACCTCCTGCGGCAACCTGATTTATCAGATTCTGCATCAATGATGCTGGATTCTTACAATCGTTCTTCAAAAAGTTGCGCCATGGTCATTCGTCCTTACAGGCCCCGTGTCGCCGCGCTTCTCATCGGTTGGACGATGGCGTTGTCTGTCCATGCGATAGCCTTTCCTGCAGCAGTTCACCAGGTACCTATTCCAGAAGTTTCCCCTCGCAAGCATTCGGAACCACGCCCTAATCCCGACGCCTTAGGCATCTATCATGCGGGCGATGGCGTAACCGGGCCAAAGCTGATCTCCTCTATCGTGCCTGAATTCTCCAGCAAAGCACGCAAGCGAAAGCTCAGCGGCAGCATCACTCTTCAGCTCATAGTCGCCACCGACGGTCATGTTGAAAAGGTTCAAGTCATCAAGTCCGCAGCCGACGATTTCACCAGCAAAAAGGATCGTGCAGCAGCCCGCACTCTAGATCAAAAAGCGATCGAGGCTGCCAGTCAGTATCGATTCCAGCCTGGAACATTTCAGGGCAGGCCGGTTCCGGCAGAGACTCCCATCAAAATGAACTTCCAGATATTCTGATCGGCCTTCTTCCTGAACGTGCCTTTTCTTGTTCCCCTTCCGTACGCCGCCTTCCAGAGGCAAACAATATGCGAAACTGTCCTAGCGTTCATGGATCTGTCTCTCTTACTTCACAAGACCTTCGGCTTCGCCTCTTTTCGCGCGAATCAGGAGGCAGTCTGCCGCGCCGCAACTGACGGCCGCGATGTTTTGCTCGTCATGCCTACCGGAGCTGGTAAGAGCCTTTGCTATCAGCTCCCCGCCATCGCACGTGGAGGCACTGCGCTTGTCATCTCGCCCCTCATCGCCCTCATGGATGACCAGGCCGCAAAGCTCTCTGCGGCAGGCCTCCGGGTCGCCCGAATTCACTCTGGCCTTTCCCGCGACGAGGCTCGTCAGGCCTGCCGCGACTACCTCGACGGCACTCTGCAGTTTCTCTTTATCGCTCCTGAGCGCATGCGCGTCCCCGGTTTCCCCGAGATGCTCGCCCGTCGCAAGCCCGCCCTCATCGCCATCGACGAGGCCCACTGCATCTCTGCCTGGGGACACGACTTCCGTCCCGACTACCGCACATTAGGCGATTACCTCCCTTCCCTTCGTCCGGCACCGGTGATCGCCCTTACGGCCACCGCAACCCCCACCGTCCAGAAGGACATCGTCGCCCAACTCCGGCTCAATCAGCCGGCCCTCTTCATCCACGGCTTTCGCCGCCACAACCTCGCCATCGAGGTAGTCGAACTCTCCAAACCCCGGCGCAATGAGTTCACCGCGAAGCTTCTCAAAGAGAAATCCAATCGCCCCGCCATCGTCTACGCACCTTCACGTAAAGCCGCCGAAGAGCTCGCCTCCAAATTGGGAGGAAGCGCCGCTGCCTATCATGCTGGACTCGATCCCGGCACACGTGAACGAGTCCAGCGTCACTTCCTCAGCGGCAAACTCGAAGTTGTCGTAGCCACAATCGCCTTCGGGATGGGCATCGACAAAGCCGACGTTCGCACTGTCGTCCACACCGCCCTGCCCGGCAGCGTCGAAGCCTATTATCAGGAGATTGGCCGCGCCGGACGCGACGGCCTTCCCTCCCGTACCGTCCTGCTTCACTCCTTCGCCGACCGCAAGATGCATGACTTCTTCCTCGAGCGTGATTACCCACCGCCCACCGAGCTCTCCCGCGTAGCCGCTGTCCTCACCGACGACTTCCAGATGCCTGACCTTCTGCGTCAGCGCCTCAAGATGGACGCCGAGACCTTCGACCGCGCAGTAGAAAAACTTGCCTCCCAGGGAGCGGCCTCAATCAACATAGAAGGCAACGTCCGCACCACCGGCTCAACCAGCTGGCGCAAAGGCTACGACGAGCAGGTCAACTTCCGGCGTAGCCAGATCGACCGCATGATGCAGTTCGCCGAATCCCAACAATGCCGCATGGCCGCTCTCATCCAGCACTTTGGCGATACCGCCGACGGCCTCCGCCCCTGCGGCCACTGCGACTTCTGCGCGCCCGAACAATCCAGAGCTCAAACCTTCCGCCAACCCACCCAGCAGGAAGACCGTCAACTCCGGACCATCCTGCGCGCCCTCGACGGCGCGTCAGCGAAAGCCACCGGAAAGCTCCATACAGACCTCGCCCTCGGCGTTGAACGCAAACAATTCGACGCCTATCTTGACGCCCTCACCCGCGCAGGCCTAATCGCCCTCACTACTGATACCTTCACTAATCCCGAAGGCACCGTCATCAACTTCAAGCGAGCCTCCCTCACCCACGAAGGCCGCAACCGCAACGATTCCGACGACTTCGACATCCTCCTGAAAGACACCGCCTCACCGACCTCTTCCTCCCAACGAAAAGGCTCACGCGAGACCCGCACAAGACCCTCCAAAGCTTCAATTAAAGCCCAGCGCGAGCAGACCACCGCCGCATATACAGTCCAGCAAAAAGATCTCGAAACGCGTCTCCGCAATTGGCGCAAAGCCGAAGCAGCCAAGACCGGTAAACCAGCCTTTATGGTCTTCGCGGACTCAGTTCTTCACTCTATCGTTCTCGCTTGCCCTACGACCATTCCCGCACTCCTCCAGGTGTCTGGCGTTGGTCCCCGCATCACAGACGCGCACGGAGTCATCATTTGCGCCCTCTGCGCCGACCGCCCCATCCCCGCAGAGCATCGCGGTACCACGCCAACTCGATCTATTTCAACGGTCACAACACGGTCCGGACCTCAAAATCGATCCCTTCTCGGCACCGCCAAAACGGAAGAATTACACAAGGTCACCGCCGAGACGTTCCAACGACACCGCCCCATTGCTTCCGACATTGCCGAAACTCTTACCCTCGAACAGCAAGCCCTCGATGTACGTCTCCGCGACTGGCGCAAAACGGAATCAGAAAAACTCGGTCTTCCTCAATTCTTTATCCTCGGCGCCTCCACCCTACGCAGCATCGTACTCATTCGCCCTCAAACCATCTCCCAACTCAAAACCATCAACGGCCTCAATCTCGAAAAAATCGAGAGATTCGGCCCAGCCATTATTGAAGCCTGCACCTCATAAACCGCGAATTCCTGGGATGAACAGCTATTCATCTCTGCCCCTCAAATGTGCTACCGTGCAAGCCATTGACCATGCAATCACCCGACACAACCCGTCACACTCCAGCCTCTATGGATGGCAACCCGACCCTCGATGAGCGAGCCAACTACTGCTTCGGCTGCGGTCCCGCTAATCCTCAAGGTCTGCACCTGGTCTTCACCACCGAAAGTGGCACGGAAGCTACAATTGCAACAGCCCACATTCAGCTAGATCGCTTTCACGAAGGCCCACCCGATCACATTCACGGCGGCATCGTCGCCACCCTTCTCGATGAGGCCATGAGTAAGCTCAACCGTCCCCTGAATGTCCTCGCGATGACTCGTCACATGGAAGTGGACTACCTCCAGCCCGCGCCACTCTTCCAGCCGCTTGTCCTGGTCAGTCGGCACCTCAGCCGCGAAGGTCGTAAACTCTTCCACCAGGCCGAGCTTCAACGGGCCGACGGGACGGTGCTCGCCCGAGCCAAAGGAGTCTTCATCGTGATCGACCAGGCAATGCTCGCCAAGGTCGGTCTCACCGCACCGGAAAGCTAGTTCTAAACCTCAGCCTCTCCCCAGTAACCCTGATCTCGCAGAAAATATCCATCGTCCCAGCTATGCATCATGGTCTTGAAGAACATCCAGACCATTCGCCCATGTCCCAGCTTCTGGAACCTTCGATTCGTCGTCAACACCTTACCCCGGACAATCCGAAACCGCGTACGGGCCACGCCCTTCGATAGCAAATAGTCCTCTGCAAACAGGGCCCGCTCGTTGAACCCACCCAGTGCCCAGAACGCCTTGCGGTCGAACAGCATAAACATCCCTGTGGCAAACGGCTTCAAAAACGAACCGATATACTGCATCAGGTTGTTGCCCGCATAAAGCGCATCATCGAAAAAGCCGCCCTCTCGGCACGCAATATTTGTTGTCGCCAGATGCAAATTTCGTCGCCGCATCCGCCACAACGCCCTCCGCAGCAAAGTGGGTTCCGGCAGCTCAACATCCGCATCCAGAAACAACACATACTTCGTCGTCGCCAGCTTTGCTCCTGCATTACGCCCCACGGAAGGCAGACCACCGGGAATTACTTCGATAGCCAGCTGGTCCCTGAAACTCAGAGCCAACTCAACCGTTCCATCGGTTGACCCCGCGTCGGCCACGATCACCCGCGTCACAACCATACCCTCATAGTCCTGCAGGCACAACGACTTCAGTAGCCTCGGCAGCATCGCCGCTTCATTCTTCGCCGGGATCACGATTGTCAGCTCGGCTTCCATCCATACCTCCTATCGTATGAGCACACTACTTCGTACGCGCAGCTTGCCTTATCCGCTCTGCACAGAGCGTCAATCAATCTTGAATCTTCAGTAAATCCATCACTTGGGTCTATTGTTCGTTACCTTCGGAAAGGGAGATGCATCGCGCGCCAACAAAGCTGATAAACTATAGATTCCAGCGGCCAACCGTCCTGAAAAACCTCACAAGACCGCGACTCGTAAGGAGATTCGTCATGGCAGACCACACCACCAACGGCAACTTTAGCTCACCATCACTCCGCCTCAAGACCGGTCTGGCAGAGATGCTTAAAGGTGGCGTCATCATGGACGTCATGAACGTCGAGCAGGCCCGTATCGCCGAGGAAGCCGGTGCTATCTCCGTCATGGCCCTCGAGCGCGTACCCGCCATGATCCGTGCCGAAGGCGGCGTCGCCCGCATGGCCAACCCCAAGCTCATCAAGCAGATCATCAACGCCGTCTCCATTCCCGTCATGGCCAAGGCCCGCATCGGCCATTTCGCCGAGGCCCAGGTACTCCAGGAACTCGGCGTCGACTTCATCGACGAATCCGAGGTTCTCACCCCGGCCGATGAGACCTTTCATATCGACAAGCACGCCTTTACCACCCCCTTCGTCTGTGGAGCCCGCAATCTCGGCGAAGCCCTCCGCCGTATCGCTGAAGGTGCAGCCATGATCCGCACCAAGGGCGAACCGGGCACCGGTGACGTCGTCCACGCCGTTCAGCACATGCGCCAGATCGTCCGCGAGATCAAGGCCCTCACCGTCCTCGGCGACGAAGAGCTATATAACGCCGCTAAGGTCCACGGCGCGCCCTACGAACTCGTCCGGATGGTCGCGAAAGCCGGCAAGCTCCCCGTCCCCAACTTCTCCGCTGGCGGCATCGCCACTCCGGCCGACGCGGCCCTGATGATGCAACTAGGTGCAGAGACTGTCTTCGTTGGCTCCGGAATCTTTATGAAGGAACGCGCCACACCGCTCGACGTCGAAAACAATCCCATCGAGCGCGAAGAAGCCGTCTCCCGCGCCAAGGCCATCGTCATCGCGACCACCCACTTCAACGACCCCAAGATCGTAGCCGAAGCCAGCGAAGCTGTCACCGGCACTATGAAAGGCCTCGCAGCCGCGGCTATCGAAGAACAAAACCTCATGCAGACTCGCGGCTGGTAACAACCGGCCGCTTTCTCAGTTTGATCGATGCGAGACAGGTCCTTTCGCATCCGCATCCGTAAGCGTATTCAAAAAATCCAAAACGTCATCGATATCGCGTGCATTCCATGCTGGAGTTTGCCCCGGATGCCGCGTCAGCGGTTCATCCACCACATCGACATTCCCTCGTAGAGCGGCAGGGATATCATCGAATTTCTCCACCCTTCCGCCCGCACCTTTTCCGTACCACTTCTCCGGGTTCGTATCGCGCTGCACATAAAACTCAAGTGCCTCGCGCAACGAGTGAAACCGCCCGTTATGAAAAAATGCTCCCCGTGTCGCAACATTCCGTAGCGTCGGCGTTCGGAACATCCCGCAGAACCCGTGCTCACTCTTTTGATCGCTTCGCACCGGACCACACAGTCCCATATCGTAGTATCCCGCCTTGCTATTAGCCTTCAGCTCCGGGTTCCGCGGAACGCCCAGCGCCTCAAACTGAAAATCAGTGAAGATCGGATGCGATCCATCTGCGCCGCGCTGGCTCAGATGACAACTCGCGCAATTACCCCGCGCCGGATCGTTGAACAACGCAAGTCCTCGTTGTTCGGCCTCAGAAAGCTTAATCCTGCCCATCCAGCCATTGATCAAACCGGCTATTGAACGGATAAAAGCTTGGATCCTCAAATTGAAACCGCTCGACTGCCGTTCCCACCGCAGCTAGCGTCTTCTGCGAATCATCCAGCACATGCTCCCCAAAAACCCGCCGAAACTCCGCCGCATACGGCGCTTTCCTTACCGCAGCCGCAACATGCTCTGCATCAACATTCGCCATTTCGTCGGGGTTGAGTAGCGGAAACGCAGCCTGTGCCGCCGGTGTGTTGAATCTACCGTCCCAGCCCAACCCTCCCGTTGGCGGATTATCGCTCCGGGCAAGCTCTTCAAATCTCTCCATGCGGCTCGCCGCCCGTTCCTGGTGCCACAGCGGCACATGAAGCAGCGTGTAGCGCAGGGAAGGCACAGCTCGCGCACCTTGACGATCAAGATTCCGTCCACCGAGCTGCACAGCCAGCGCATTCGATGGCCCATAAGCATGATCGGGATCATGACAACTTGAACACGCAATGTGGCCTGAGCCGGATAGTGTCTGATCAAAAAAGATCAGTCGCCCAAGGCTCGCAGCCGGCGACAATTCGTGAATAGTTGGTTTTGCTGCATTCGCTGTCTGAGGCTTTGCGGGTTTCGAAGTGCAGCCCACGAGACAGAGCATCGATGCAAGGCTGATCAACAGCACCGCCAGAAATGTACTCTTCTTGGCAGAATGGTTCTGAGAATGAATTGAGTTCAACAAAAGCAAAGAGACCTATCGCTACAGTTTAACAAATCTGCGGCGCCGAGTTTTCGGCGCCGCAGATCACATCCAGATAATCAGAGGCCGGTAAATACATCAGCTCCGAACGTTCCGACACCGGGTTCCTGGGCATAACCGAGATGGTCAAGCCCAAAGATATCCTCGATGCTCCGGAGCATCGAGTAGTGGTTGTAGCCTGTCGTCGTCACCGTACCTGGCTTGATGAAAGGCGACAGCAGCACCGCACCCGTGTTGTCTCCACCATAGTTCGTGTAAGTCAGCACGTACTTCGCGCTACCCACTGCGATCGTGGCGGTCTGCGGATAACTCCCGAGATTGGGTCCCGGCAGCTGACCGCAGCAGATGCCACCGTTGAACGTAATCGTAACCCCGGTCGACGATGGAACCACACTGCCGTAAGTACTCTCATCAAAGTTGATGATGATAAGTCCGTCAGCTTTGTAGGCCGGAGAAGCTGTAATGATGGGGATCCACTTCTGTAGGAAGGTATCGGCAGAAACCAACCCGCCGGGACGTCCATCGACGCACGGTGCGTCGTGACCGTCATCGCACAGGCTTGGCGTAATGAAGTTGAAGTTTGCCGTCGTCGACACATTCGCAAGATCTTTTTCCAGGTTATTGTCCAGATTCACGACATTGGACTGGCAATCCGGAGAATCGATGATCGAGTGAAAGTACGCGAACGGATTGTGCCGTGTCGCATATTGATCGCCCAGAGGCACCGCTGCCGATGGAGCCTCAGCAACCTGCGTCAGATCAACCGCATTCAACGCTGGATGGCCGCACGTTGCGGATTCGCGCGCTGGATCGTTCCCCATATCGCCCATGTAGCCCTTCCACGTCAGGCTCTTCGCCTTCAACTGGTCGGGCAGCGTCTTTACGGTCGACGGATAGACACATCCGGTACCCACAGGAAGCTGGTCCTGGAAGGTCGTATTCGTCTGCTTGAAGTCGGCGTAGGTAGTGCAATCGGAGACCGTCTGCAGAGTCCCGGGCTGTCCACTCAGCATGGAAACATAATTGTCCAGTGAGACGTGCCCTGTGCCGTAGTAACCGCTAAGTAGCGCCCCCTGCGACGTCAGAGTCTTGGCAAGATACGGCGACGGCGTGCTAGCGCCGAAGGTAGTTGAATAGTTCTCATTTTCAAGCGTAATCACCCATACATGCTTGACCTTGCCCGATACAAGACTGGCGTTCTGACTTGTGCTGCTGCCGTTGTCTGAACACGCCACGATCGTCACACCAATCCCCGCGGCCATCAGCACAGCTGCGGCCGTAATCCATCCCTTTTTTTTAAACATCATGAAATTTAGTCTTCGTGCCTCCGTATGTTCAGTCTGATGTCCTGACATGAACAAGACATGAACAGGAAATAAACAGGGCGTGAACAAGGGAGAAATAGAGAAAAACTCCACTAACGCTGGCCACTTAAAGCAGCGAACCAGCATCCGATAGTTCCCTCTTCTGCAACTTGGTTCCGATGGCTTTCTGTCCCTATACTGGAAAGAAGCGTACTAACTCAAATAACAATTCGGCATTCAGTCCGATTCCTGACTACCGATCCGACGAGTATCCGTTCAATGTCCTCTATACCTTTCACCATAGGTGTCCTCGCTCTGCAGGGCGCATACGAAGCCCACGCCAAAACGCTGCGTGCACTCGGCGCGACGCCGAAGCTCGTCCGTCTCCCTGCCGATCTGGAAGGTATCGACGGCCTCATCATGCCAGGTGGAGAGTCAACCACCATGCTCAAATTTCTCGAGCGCCACAATTTCTTCGACACCCTCAAGACCTTCGTCCGGACCACGCCAACCTTCGGCACCTGCGCCGGCGCCATCCTCCTCGCCAAAAGCGTCGAAAATCCTGCCCAAAAATCACTTGCCGCCCTTGATATCACCATCGAGCGAAACGCATATGGCCGCCAGATCGACTCCACCATCCTCACCGCACCTACCAAACTCGAAGGCGGCCCCCTCGAGATGGTCTTCATCCGGGCCCCTCGCATCGTCGGGACCGGGCCCGATGTAGAAATACTCGCCTCCCGCGACGAATATCCTGTACTCGTCCGTCAAGACCATCTTCTCGCCGCGACCTTCCATCCCGAGCTGAGCAGTGACCATCGAGTCCACGAGCTTTTCCTGAATCTGATCGGCTAAATCCTTTGTTGCCTTTCTTTACATTGCAGGGCATGATAAGCCATGCCGCGCTTTCCATGGAGGTTCTTGCGTGCTAAGAAAGCCCTCCTTCCGGACATTCCCGCTTGCGGGATTGTTCCTTGCAGCCATTACAGGCTTACCTCTGCCCATCTGCGCGCAAACTTCACCTTCGCTGTCTGTCCTGCTCCAGACCTGCGTCGACCGAGCCAACGCCGGTAACAGTGCGGCTACCTTCGATGCTGTTCTTAATCTGGCCGAAGCACTCGGTAAGGCGCCTCTCTCCGACATAAAAGAGGTTCTTCCTGACGTTATGCAGGCCGTCGATGACAAGAATCCGGCCGTCCGTACACTTGCCCTCGACAGTATCGTTGCCATCGAGAGCCGCTCCAATCCCGACCACTCGCTCCGCGGCGATGCCCTGCCCCTCCTCGAGCCTGAGATTCCCCGTATCGCCGCCCACCTCACCGACGACGACACGCACATACGCAGCACAACCGCAAGCGTGCTTGGCGGTTTCGTCATCAAGCCTCCAGACGCCATCTTCTCTCCCCTCATCGCCTATCTGAAGCGCGAAGACGCTGTAAGCCCCGTTGGCTCAAGTGTCGTCTTCGATCTTGTGCGACTGGGCCCACAGCGTCCAGCGGTCGCTGCCGCAATCATCGCGTTCATCAGCCGTCCCGACCAGACACCCGACTCTCTCGTCAGCTGCATCGACGCCATCGCGCACGCGCAAACGCATAGCGAAGACATCGACACTGCTGTCGCCCATAGCCTTGATATCCCCAGGACGACTGTCAAGATTGCAGTTATCCGGGATCTACCCGAACTACAGCTTCCCGACGAGGTCTTCGCAGCCACCCTGACACGCCTGCGCCAAATAGCAGCCAGCGATCAGGAAGATCCCGCCGTCCGTGCCGCCGCCAACACCATCCTTCCCTGCTGGGTCAATGACCGGCACAAGCCTTGCCCTGCCTTTACCCTTCCAGTTCCGACACCAGCCGCCTCTCCTTCCGGCCCCGACGACATCACAGGGCATTCATAGCAGGCACGTCGCGTTATCCTGAACTGTGTCCCCCGTCCTCCATCGTGCAATCCTGTGCTTTCTCCCGTGGTGGCTTCCCGTCAATGCTAGCGTGCATGGCACAACACTGGATCGCCATCTCCTTCTGAATCTCTGGATAACGCTCGCCCTTTTGAGCCTTGCGCACCTTCTTCTCCTTGTTGGGCTGCTGCGCCGACGCGCCAGCGAACCCAAAAACCTGTGGCGAATCGAGTACATACCGCTCGCCACCCTCGCTCTCCTCTTCGCCGCTCTCACCGTGAAAGCTGAGAGCCTTTGGGCTGCCTCCCGCTACACTGGGGCAGACCTGGCTGCCCTTCAGGTTGAGGTCACAGGAATGCAGTTCGCCTGGTACTTCCGCTATCCCGGGACTGACGCTACCTTCGGCATCACAAAACCCCAACTGGTAGCCCCCGGCGAAGGTAATCCCCTGGGCATCGATCCAGCCGATTCCCACGGAACAGATGACTTCGTCACATCTGAACTGGTCCTGCCCTCCAACCGCGAAGTGGACCTCCGCCTCCGTTCACAGGACGTCATCCACGGTTTCGCTATCCCCGAGATGCGCCTCAAACAGAATGCCGTTCCCGGCCAGACCATCCACGTTCACTTTACCCCTACTACTCCGGGAACCTATGCCATCCTCTGCACCCAGCTCTGCGGTCTCGGTCACTACCGCATGAACGCCACCGTTCGCGTCCTACCCCCAGCCGAGTTTGCTCAATGGCTAGCCACGAAACAAAAGGTGGTACAGCCATGAGCCCCTACTCACGCAGGCGAAGCCTCTTTACGACCGACCACCGCACTATCGGGCTACTCTACCTCATCCTTGCCCTTATCTCCGTAACCATCGGCACCCTGCTGTCGCTGCTGATGCGCATCCATCTGGTCTGGCCCGACTGGTCGCTCCCGCTGCACGGTTCCATCCTGCCCGAAGACTACCTTGCTCTGGTCACCATCCACGGCACCATCATGCTCTTCTTCGTGCTCACGACGGCCCCACAGAGCGGTTTCGGTAATCTGATTCTTCCGGCGCAAATCGGCGCGCGCCACATGGCCTTTCCGCGCCTCAACGCCGCCAGCTTCTGGCTCACAGCCCTCGCTCTTATTGTTCTGTTAAGCTCCACTTTCGTCCCCGGAGGCAGCGCCATCTCCGGCTGGACAGCGTACCCGCCGCTCAGCGCTGTAGCCTCCGCAGGCCCCGGACAGGCTCTGGGAATGGATTTCTGGCTCATCAGCATCGCCCTATTCTCGATCGCCTCCACCATCTCCGCAATTAATACTCTCGTCACAATTATCAGCCTCCGTTGCGAAGGCATGACCTGGGACCGCCTCCCCCTTACAGTCTGGGGCTGGTTCACAGCCGCTCTCCTCAGCATCATCGCCTTCTCAGTCCTTTTAGCTGCGCTCCTTCTCCTCTTCTGCGACCGTCACGCCGGAACCAGCTTCTTCCTTCCCACCGGAGACCTCATCAACGGGGCCTTACACACAAAAGGCAACGGCAGCCCCCTCCTCTGGCTCCATCTCTTCTGGTTCTTTGGACACCCGGAGGTCTATATCGCCATTCTCCCGGGCATGGGTCTCACATCGATGGTGCTTGCAAACTTCAGCCACCGCCGCGTCTTCGCCTACCGCACCATGATTGCCACCACCTTACTCATCGGCTTTCTCGGCATCCTCCTCTGGGGGCATCACATGTTCGTCGCCGGCCTCAACCCCTTTGCCAGCACGGCCTTTTCCATCTCGACAATGGCTATCGCCTTGCCCGCCTCCGCAAAGGTTCTCAGTTGGATCGCAACCACTTGGCGCAGCCGCCCGCAGTACACCACGGCGATGCTCTTCTCACTCGGCTTCGTCTCGCTCTTCATCACCGGGGGCCTCACCGGCCCCATTCTAGCCCAGCCAATTCTCGACGAGTACCTCCACAACACCTTTTTCGTCGTAGCCCACTTCCACCTCATCATGGCGATGGCCGGAGTCTTCGGGCTCTTCGCCGCAACCTATTACTGGTTTCCTTTAATCACAGCCCAAAGCGGAAGGCCAGAGCGTCTCATGTCCGAGTCCCTGGGTCGCCTTCACTTCTGGCTGACTCTGATTGGAGCCTACGCCACCTTCCTGCCCATGCACCTAACCGGACTCGCCGGCCAACCCCGCCATTACGCCCAGCTCACCGGTATCCCCGGTCCAGGAGGATCGCTGAGCCCCGCCGGTCATCTCTTGGCCGGAACTATCCCACTCAACCGGCAAATCACCTACGCAGCAATCTTTCTCGCCACCGCGCAGATCTTCTTTTTCATCAACCTTGCTCGCAGCCTGCGCCGCGGAGACATTGCCTCGACCAACCCATGGCAGGCAACCACACTCGAATGGCACCCCTCCCTGCATCCAAACCCCGCACCCGAAGCATCAGATGTGCCAATAGCCGTTCATCACTCCCCATGCCTTTACATATCCACCGCAACGGGAGATACTTTTGTCCCGCAGTGGGAGAACAAAATAACCGTCGACCTGCCCGCTGAGTCAAAACCGGAGTAAGCTTTCCACAACGCGCGCGTTGAAAGCGGTTCCTATGCCCCCGACCATCACGCCTCTCAATACCGAACGCGAGAAGAAACGACGCATTGAAGACCACGACAGTGGTCACGGCCGTCGTCCGCCGACAGACAAGCGCACCGGCGGCGGCGGCGACAACGACAACTGGAACGATCGCCCCCAGGGCCGTCGAGGTCCGCGCGAGAACCTGGGCCGCGCACGCCTTGCTATCTTCTTTGCCCTGGCCGGCGACCTCATGTTCTTCGTCGCCATCGTCAGCGCCTTCTTTGTTTCACAGTCCAGTGGCCGTTATAACGCCTATAACCAATACGTCAATGAGTGGCTCCCCACAGTTATTCCGCCAATCCTCTGGCTCAACACCGCCATACTCATTCTTAGTTCCGTCACCGTAGAGATCGCCCGCCGCCACATGTTCCGCGAGAACGATGTCATGGATGAGTGGCTCGGCCTCGGAAAGCCCATCACCCGCAGCGCCATACCCTGGATCTCAGCGACCACTGTCCTCGGCCTTCTCTTTCTCGGTGGCCAGTGGATCGCATGGGGTCAGTTAGCCGCGCAACATGTCTTCTTCCGTTCCAATCCCAGCAGCCACTTCTTCTTCCTCATCACCTACACTCACGCCATCCACCTCTTCCTCGGCATCGCAGCGCTGGCTGGTACGCTCTTCGGTCTCTCTACCTCTCGACAGCTTGAGACCCGGCAGATCCTCGTCGATTGCACCGCCTGGTACTGGCACGCCATGGGCCTCTTCTGGCTCTTCCTCTTCGCCCTTCTCGTCTTCTTCCAATGAACCTCCGCCGACCCATCTTCATCAGGCTCATCCTGATTGCTGTACTCGGCATCACCTCCGCGACAGCCAACGCACAAGGCTGCGCCCAATGCCGCGATAGCGCCACCGCCACCCCACGTGCAACCCAGCGCGCTTACCGCCACGCGATTGTCCTGTTAACCGTCACAGCTGGCGTCTTTTTCATTGGGACATTAGCCCTCTTCAGGCGCCGACGCTGACCTGGCCCCGATTGCGATCGCAAATCAAAAGGGCCAAACCAAGGTCCGGCCCTCCCTATCGACAGCCTTTTACCGTCTACTTCCCAGTCTCCGTGCCACGAATAAACGCAGCCACATCATCATGGAACCGCTTCAGCACACCATCATTCACATAGACCATATGCCCGGCAGGATAGTAGTGGTAGCTGATATTAGACTGCAAACTCTGCGGAATCGGCAGATGATGCATCTCGAATTTCCCCTCAAAATAAGGTGTAGCCAGATCATAGTACCCACCCGCCAGCATCACCTTCATCTTCGGATTCGCCTTCATCGTCGTCGCCAGGTCTGGCATTACATTCGTGCCGCCCTCACCCTGGCCCACCGGAGGCCCGCCCGGAGCCTGATGCCGCAGGTCCCAGCTAAACGTTGAGTCCGTATAAGCGCCCGGCTTGTACGTTTGGTCCGCGCCATACTTCAGCTCCGTCCGCATATAGTGATTGATCGCAGTCGTATATGCCGAAGCGATTGCTTGGCTCTGCGGATCGTAATCTGCCTCTTCGCTCGTTGGATTGAAGTCCGGCCCCTTGTATCGTGTATCCAGCCGCCCCGTCGTCAGCCCTTCCGGGTCCTGCAGATTCTTGCTGAACGCCCCGCCCTGCACACGAAGATTCGTCTTCAACAGGTAAGCCACTGGCAATCCCGTATATCCATGCAACTTCTCCGCCACGGCCTGCTTCCGAGCCTCCGGTAACTCGCTCCCCTGCAGCAGAGCGGCCATGTATTCTCCCAGCGCAAATTGTTCCACCTCTGCCAAAAACGGCTCCAGGGCAGCCGGCTGTGAAGGTAGTTTTTTATTATAAAAAGCGCTCGCCGCAAACGTAGGCAGTGCCAGTGCATAAGCCTGATCTACTCCCGGATTCCATTTCGGCCCGTCTACGCTGTTATCAAAACTCAGAATCGCCGACAACAGCACAATTCCGTTCAGATCCACGTTCTGCAGCGCTGCACTCAACACCGCACTACGCGGCGTTCCATAGCTCTCTCCAAACAAATACTTCGGCGAATTCCATCGGTTATATTTCGTCAAAAATCGACGTATAAACCGCTCGAATGCATGCGCATCCTGGTCGGTCCCCCAGAAAGCTTTCTCCTTGTCCTTCCCCATAATCCGGCTGAACCCGGTCCCCGGAGCGTCGATAAAAACCAGGTCGCTCACATCCAGCAAGCTGTAGTCGTTGTTCACAATCTTGTACGGAGCAGCCTCATCGTGCTGCGTATCCGTTGTCAGTACGCGCTTCGGTCCGAAGCTCCCCATATGCAGCCACATCGTCGAGCTACCCGGCCCGCCGTTATAAAGAAACGTCACTGGTCGCTCTTCCGAAGGCGCTCCTTTTTTGAAGTACGCCGTATAAAACATCCGCGCCACCGGCGGAGCCTCTTCCGGTTTAGTAGGATCGGGAATCTTCTCCCCCGTATCCGCCAACATCTTCCCGTCCAGCCCCAGCAAAGCGTCCTGCTGATCAGTGGCGCCCACAGTAATCGTTCCAGCTACAGCCTTATAAGCAATCGCCTGCCCACCCACCGTAACCGTTCCTTCCGTAGTCGAATCGGCCGACACTACTCCGGGGAGCGCCACTGCCGTCCCCGTCACTACCAACTGTTGCTCCGGCTTCTTATCCTTATCCGCCTTAGCCTGCGCGTCCGCCCAACCCGACCCACCGATCACCAACCCCAAACCAAGAACAGACCAAACCCGCATCATCTCCATCGCTTACTCCTGTTTAAAATCAACCGATAAATCAAGAGTAACCCACACATCAACACATTTTTTTTGCTTTGATCAGGCACCACCCTGGCCTGCCTGGAGCCTGATGCCGCAAATCCCACGAAACGTCGCGTGCGAATCTCAACCGAAAATCAGTCTTATACTGGAGCGGCATAGGAGACGAATCTATGACTCGCTCTCAGAAATGGGCTGGACACTTCGCCCATCCCAAATGGTCAGCCGCAACGGCGATTCCCAAACAACGCAAACATGTTCTAACGGCAATCTTCAGAGTGGCACTTGGGGTCACCGTAATAGCCGCCATCCCGCGTGCAGACGCCGAGCCAATTCAGTCTTGGATTCTTCAGGATGTCGTGTTCGCTTCTGGCCAATCCGCAGTCGGCAGCTTCGCGGTTCAGGGAGGACTGATGGACTGGAATATCCAACTAATCGGAGGAACGGACCCAACTTTGACCAACCTCAATTTTCAGCCAGGGGGCGACTGCGTTGTCTTTTGCGGCGAGTTATTCGACGTCGGTGTTTATGAGCCGGCACCGTCTGGATTGGATGTGCGAACGCCCTTAGCTCCCGATGACACATTCTTTGAGCTTGTCAATACTTCAACGCACCGTTCACAGATTTGTTCGATTCGACGACGGCACAAATTGCGGTCAATAGCGCTTCAGAAATTGACTACGAAAAGCTGATCAATCCGTCCACGGTCGAACTCTTGAAGCGTGACGAGCTAAGCACCACGGACTCTAATGCGCGTGTGGTGCTTACCCCCGAACCAGCCTCGCTGTTTCTATTTGCAGTTGGATCGGTCCCCTTGGCCGTTTTGGTCACGTACCCGTTCTTCCGGCGAAAGACGGCGGATGCGGAATTGAAGTAAGCCTCGATTCAATCTCGGCAGAGGAACTGGCTGCCACATCCTTCGCGTCCTACTAACGGGGAATATAAACTGCCTCAAGGAGGACGTCACCCATTCCAACCACACCAAATCCACTGACCAAAAGCCTCTTGATTCCATGGCTGGCTGTCTCCGCGACATTCACGGTCTCCCTGATTGTCGCCATCGCAACGATTCTCCACGGCATGGCTCAGGTAAGCCTCGGGCAAACAAACCTTCCATGGTGGTATCGCACACTCATGCTTCTCAGCGAAGTTGGCCTGACGCTCAGTGCTCTTGGCATCATTGCGCTTGTTATCATTTCCATTCGCCGCGCCTCGAAAATTCAGCCTTAGACACTTATCTGGACGCGTCTTGCAAGTCCGCGATGTATTGAATCCCCTCTGGCCAGGGGCCGAAACCGTCAGCGACGCTGATGTGGCCACGTGGTCCAAGTGAAACCAGATTACTTCCCCAGGCTTCAGCCAGCGCCGTAACTCGCTCCAGCGAGATGTATGGATCATCAGTACTCGCGACGACTGTACTTGGAAACGGCAAGCGGAAGGTAGGAATCGGTGAAAACCCCGTTGCTCCTTCCGGAAAGCTCGAGGCTTCAGTGTCACTCGGCGCTACAAGCAGTGCACCGACGATTCTTCTGCCATAACGGCTCGCCCAATGAACGATCAGCACCGACCCCAGTGAGTGACCAACAAGAATCACATTGTCGTTCTCATTCCGGACAGCAGTATTCAGCGATCCAACCCAGTCATCACAGACGGGAGTGTTCCAGTTCGCCTGTTCCACTCTGCTAAATTCTGGGTCTCGCTTCTCCCACTGCGACTGCCAGTGTTCCGGGCCAGAACCATATAGGCCGGGGACAACCAAGATTTTGACAGGCGGAAAAGCTATTGAAGTGTCCACACCTGAATTGTAAGTGGCTGGTTCAAGCGAAAACCTCTTTGCGGAAATCGACCATTTGCAAAACCTCTCACCGCAATTCCTGGGACTTCTGCTGTAGCCCCGATAAGAAAGGGCGTCGCTCAAGCGACGCCCTTTCCACAAAAATGCCGCTGCTAATCTAGTGGCCTTTTTTCTTCGCTGTCTTCACGCCCTTCTTTGCAGGAGGGGCCTTCGCCGCAATCTTCTTCGCAGGTGCAGCCTTCTTGGCCGGAGCCTTCTTCGCGACGACCTTGGCCACGACCTTCTTTGCAGGAGCCTTCGCCACAGTCTTGGCCGCTACCTTTTTGGCCGGGGCCTTAGCAAGGACCTTCTTTACGGGAGCCTTCGCCGCAGCCTTCTTTGCAGGAACAGCTTTCGTTGCAACCTTCTTCGCAGGGGCAGCCTTTACAGGCGCCTTCTTCGCCGCAACCTTGACCGGAGCAGCCTTCTTGGCGGGAGCAGCAGCCTTCACGGGCACTGCAACCTTCTTCGCCGGGACCTTTGCTGGAGCAGCCTTAGCCGGAGCTTTAGCTGGCACAGCAGCCGGCTCTGCGCCCGGCAATGGCGCAACGGCAACCTCTTCCCCGTTCCCTTCAGCAGCGGCAGCCTTCTTTCGGCTCTTCGCCGGCTTGGCGTCCTTCTTCGGAGCACGCGGCCTACGCAGATGCACTGGCGGAGGCGGAGCAGGAGGAGAGAATGGCTCAAGATACGCCTTCATCTCTTCCACTGTGCCCAGCTTGTTGTCCATCAACTCGAAGAAGAGCTTATCCAGCAGTTCGTCATATCCCGGCAGCTCCGGAACAATGCGCATCTCCTGCATCAGGGCATACGGAATCTTCTGTTTTGCCTGTGGCCAATCGTTGTAGAAAGCCTTGAATTTTACCTGGATCGGAGCGCTCTTGGTCGTATGTGCCACCCAAAGTATCGACTCCGGCTTCGTGGAGTAAAGCAGCTTCCATGCCTGCGACGGCAGCGCAGCGCCCTTGCCGGTAAGCTCCGCCGCAAACGCCTTTGCCTCGCCTTCAAGGGCCTCAATCTCGGCCACAAACCCCTGTCGCACGAAGCTCTTCTTCAGTGCAGCAACTTCCTTGGGGGTCATCTTTGCCGTCAGTAGTGGGAAGTTGGCCGTAGCAACCTCAGGATGAATCCCCCGCAACTGCAACTGAGTCTGGCTGTCACGCAGCTTCTCCAACTCTGCCACGTTGGCCTTGGCAGACGACAGCGCTGGATAGAGGTTCTTCATCCATCCCTCATCCTCCAGCCGCTTCAAGACTCGCAGCGGATCCTCTTCGTGGAAGATCTCCTCAGTCTCGTATCCGCGATGAAACTCATCCATCGCAGAGATGTACCCTTCCTGCTTACCCGTCTCATACCGGGCCTGGGTCTTCTCGTCCATCTGCCAGCCAAGCCGGGCCGAGTACCGTGCCGCTCGAATCATTCGCACCGGGTCTTCGATAAACCCGTAGTTGTTCACCAGCCGAAGCTCACGGTTCTCGATATCGGCCACGCCGTTCAGCGGGTCCATCAGCAGACCGTACGATCCCTGATTCAGGGATAGCGCCATAGCATTCGCCGTAAAGTCCCGCCGCCGCAGATCTTCCAAAATGTTCGCGGCCTTCACGACCGGCTTTCCGGGCTTCGGATACGTAACCGATAAAGTCGATCCGATTTCCATCCGCACACCACCCGGAAACCACACGTAAAACGCCTGGCCAGGCTCATTCTCACCGGCAATAATCCCACCAGCTTTCTCTATATCTTTCTTCAACTTGAGCGCATTTCCCTGAACCACTAGATCCAGATCGCGCACCGGCGATCCACTCGTCAGGTCACGTACTGCTCCGCCCACCAAAAACACGGTAAGCCCTTTAGCACGAGCAACTTCGCGCACCTTTGCCAACGCCGTCTGCTGCGCCTTCGAAAGTCGATTTTCAAGTAAGTAGATATAATCGGCCATATCTGCTGCATTCGCTCCAAGCCGGTCTTAAACGGGACGTCCCAATCCATAAATCGAGACGAATCAACCGTTTAGAAAGATCTGTTAAGCAAGACACAAAATGTGAATGTAACACAGCAGTGACGAATTGACTACTCTTCACTCAGCTTTTTCGCTCCCCGCGCCTGCATATGCGACAATCCGCCAGAACATGTCCTCTTCCCGCAAAAAGGTCATCGTGCGACGATTTACAGGAGAAACCCTTCCCGGTTATCTGCCTGCTTCTGCTTTCGTCCACGACAAGGCCATCGATCTCCTTGATCTCAGTGGGCGAGTTATCACTGTTACTCTCAACGATATAAAGCACATCTGCTACGTCCGCGACTTCAATCTGACCGACTCTCTCAACCCCGAACGGCTCGTCCGTCGCACCTTCCTCGCTCGCCCTCGCACCGAAGGTCTCTGGCTCCGTCTGACTTTCCGCACTCCAGATGGCACCAAGGACCAGCTCGAAGGCCTGGCCCCCATCGACATCACCCTCCTGGATGACCTCATCGCAGACGCTGGGCTCTTCCTAACCCCTCCCGATACCCGCTCCAACACCCAACGAATTTATGTCCCACGAACCTCCATTGCCGAACTCCAGCTCATCGCCGTCATCACCACCCCCTCCCGCAAAAAGCCTCTCCCCACCGCTGCCCCCCTGACCTCTCTCCAGGAGGATCTCTTCAACGCCCCACTACCTCCAGACGCTCGCCCAAACTAAACCGATTTCTACCCCCTGCACTACAATCCCACCATGAAGCTCGCCGACCTAGCCCAGCATCTGGGAGCCACCCTCGTGGGCGATCCCTCCCTCCGGATTACCGGAGTAGCCGCCATCGACACTGCCTCGCCGGGCGATCTCACCTTCGTAGCCAACCCTAAATACGCGTCTCAGGCACGCACCACCAAGGCATCCGCAGTCCTCGTCGAACCCAGCTTCACGCAGATACCGGCTGCCACTCTCCGGATCGACAACCCCTACCTGGCCTTCGCCCGAGCCATCGAGCTCTTCTACCAGCCCCCCACCTACGCCCCTGGCATACACCCTACCGCTGTCATCGCCCCCACGGCTAAAATCGGAGCCAACGCTCACATCGGAGCCTACGTTGTCGTCTCCGACCACGTCACCATCGGCGACAACGCCGTCCTCCTTCCCCACGTCGTCCTTTATCCCCATGTCCACGCCGGAAACAAGCTCTTCGCCCACGCCCACGCTGTAGTTCGCGAGTACTGCCAGCTCGGCGACGACGTCGTCCTTCAGAACGGGGCCATCATCGGTGCCGACGGCTTCGGCTTCGCCCGTCAGTCCGACGGCTCCTGGTACAAAATCCTCCAATCCGGCCCGGCAGTGCTCGAGAACGCCGTTGAAGTCCAGGCCAACGCCTGCATCGACCGCGCCTCCATCGGCGAAACCCGCATTCACACAGGAGCCAAGGTCGATAACCTCGTTCAAGTAGGCCACGGCTCCGCCGTCGGCCAGAACACGCTTCTCTGCGCTCAAGTCGGACTCGCCGGGTCCACTACCATCGGCAACTCCGTCATCCTAGCTGGCCAGGTCGGCGTAGCCGGCCACTGTACCGTCGGCGACGGGGCCATCGCTACAGCTCAGAGCGGCATACCTGGCGACGTCGAACCCGGCAAAGTCGTCAGCGGCTACCCTGCCATCGATAATCGTCAATGGCTTCGTTCCGTAGCCCTCGTAAATCGCCTCCCTGAGCTCCTCCGTAGTCTTAAATCTCAATCAAAATAGTCACTTTATAAAGTGACCTCCCCCATCGCCGACGCATCCAAACCGCTAACGATGGTCGAACCACCTGAACTCAACGAATCCTTAAACGCCGGTGGGTCCGACATCCGCGTCCTCCTGCTCGACGATGAGCCAGCCAACCTGCACCTCCGAACCGCCATTCTTCGTCAGCACGGCTACCAATGCATTCCCGCCTCCACCATCGAAGAAGCGACCGAGCTCTTCAGCAACATCGATATCGCCGTTCTCGACTATCACTTGGGAGCAGGCCAGTTCGGCACTGAAGTCGCCAATAGCCTACGCCGCCAGCATCCTCACGTCCCAATAATCATCCTCTCCGCCACGCTCGACCGTTACTTCGGCGGCGTCGAAGACATGCATCTCCTCAAAGGCTATAGTTCCGTCGAAGACCTCCTCGCCGCACTCAGTTCCCTTCAGGCAAAGCGCCGTGGCGCTCCAGTCGTGGTTGACGCTCGCGACTTCTTCTACTCCCGCATCTCACTCGCGATAGGTTCTGACGTCCTTGTTCAGATATTTGACGATCACGGCATCTGGCTGCACTGCAACGATGCCGCTGCCGCTTACTTAGGCCAGTCCAGGGACTGGTTCCCCGGCCGCAGCCTCTTCGACGAGATGCCCACACTCATGCGCGACTGGCGCGACGTCCTCCAGACCGTCTCTCTTACTCGCGAAACCTACATCGACCGCACCCGCCGCGGCCTCCTCAACATTCCTAAAGCCAACGAACACAACGTCACCTGGAGCGTTCTCGCCTTCCCCATCACACTCCACGACAACCGCAGCGGAGTCGTCCTCACCGCGCGCATCCTCGATCGATCTCCTTCCTACGTTTGACCGTACATTCTCTCCGTCGCATCCTGATACGCTTAAACGTATGCGTTCTCTCCGCATCCTCTTACTGCTTCCCGCCCTCCTCTTCAACGGATGCCACTCCCCTTATGTCGAAGCCACCGTAAGCAATCACACCACAGAGCCGCTGCTCCTCGTCGAGGTCGACTACCCTAGCGCCAGCTTCGGTACCCAATCTTTGGCCCCCGGTGCAGACTTTCACTATCGTTTCAAGGTTCTGGGTTCAGGCAATGTAAAGCTCATCTACACCGACACAGCCCAACATCTGCAAAAATCTGACGGCCCATTCCTCAAGGAAGGCGCTGAAGGCCCCCTTACGATCACCGTCGGCCCAGAGGGAGTCCACTGGCAAACAACCCGCCCATAACCGGAATCTTCATGCAAATTCCAGCCATCTAACGAGCATGAAAAAGGTCAAGCTGGGTTCACAAGGCGCAATCGTCTCCCGCATGGGACTCGGTTGTATGGGAATGAGTGAGTTTTACGGTGAGCGCAACGATGAAGAGTCGGCAGCAACCCTCCTTCGCGCACTCGATCTTGGAGTCAACTTTCTCGACACCGCCGACACCTACGGTATCGGTGACAACGAGGAACTGATTGGTAAAACAATCCGCCCTCGCCGTGACGAGGTCTTCCTTGCAACGAAATTCGCCAACATCCGCAAGAAAGACGACCCGACTCACTGGTCCCTAAGCGGCAAGCCTGAGTATGTAAAGGCAGCCTGCGACGCATCTCTCAAACGTCTCGGGCTCGACCACATTGATCTCTACTACCAGCACAGGGTTGATCCCAACACACCCATTGAAGACACAGTAGGCGCCATGGCAGAACTGGTGCAGGCTGGGAAAGTAAAGTACCTCGGCCTCTCCGAAGCCTCTCCCGCAACCATCCGCCGCGCACACAAAGTCCACCCCATCACCGCTCTCCAAACGGAATACTCCCTATGGGAGCGTCACGTAGAAGACGAAATTCTCCCGACAGTCCGGGAACTCGGAATCGGATTCGTTCCCTATAGGGGACACCTCAAGAAAGGGAAATTTACGTACGCTAAGGACTGCCGAAGGCCGTTCTGGGAGTCCGGAGAGGTCGGAAGCCACCTTTGGCAACTCGTTTATTGGTGTGCCAGGTGTAGTCGCCGGTGAGATTGATGTGCTCCCAGCCGAGCGGGGAGACATGTTGGAGCAGGGCGGGATCGACTGTTCGCGATTTTCCCAAGCGACGTCGGCGGCGCGTTCGAGGTAGATCGTGTTCCAAAGGGTGATGGCAGCGACCACCAGGTTGAGTCCACTCGCTCTATAGCGTTGATTCTCAAAGGAGCGGTCGCGGATTTCGCCCGAGACCGATTGAAGAACACAGCCTCGGCGCAGGGCGTTCCGGGCTTCGCCCTTGTTGAGTCCCAGCCGTGACGCGCCGTCTGAGGGCTGGATCTTGCAGCCACGCCAGCGTGAACAGCGTGCGCTCGATTCTGCCGATTTCGCGGAGGGCCAGAGCAAGGCTGTTCTGGCGGGGATAGGCTCCGAGCTTCCGCAGGATCAGCGATGCCGTTACCGTTCCTTGCTGGATCGAGGCGGCCAATCGCAGGACCTCGGCGAACTGCTGCTCGATGAGCTTCGTGTTGATCGAGCCGCCGATAAGAGCGCCGAGAGCGGGCCATTGGGCCGCTTTGCCCGGAACATACAGACGTTTGTCGGCCAGAGTCACGGATGCGAGGCGCGAAAGCGGAAGCCGAGCAGGTGGCACAGAGCGAAGACGTGATCGGTGAAGCCGGCTGTGTCGGTGTAGTGCTCTTCGATCCGCAGATCGGACTCGTGATAGAGCAGCCCATCGAGCACATGAGTCGCATCCCGCACTGCTGGCGTTGATGACTTTGGTGTGAAAGGGCGCGTACTGATCGGAGACGTGAGTGTAAAAAGTGACGCCGGGATCGTTTCCGTACTTCAGATTGACCTGACCGGACGCTTCGCCGCGGCCGCCGGCGCGGTAGCGCTGGCCGTCGGAAGAAGATGTCGTTCCTTCGCCCCAATGCGCGGCGAACGGAACACGATGATGATGGTTGACGATCTCGGCCAGGGCCTTGGAATAGGTTTCATCGCGGATATGCCATGCCACGAGCCAAGAGAGCTTGGCGAGACTTGTGCCCGGGCAGGATTCAGCCATCTTCGCCGAGGCCCAGGTTGGTCGCATCAGCTAGGATGGCTGTGAGCAAGAGAGCCGAATCTTTCGCCCGGCTCGTTTGTTTTGAGATGGGCGAAATGGCGGGTGAAGCCCAGTCCAGCGATCAACTTCCATCAGCAGGTCTGTGACTTTGACGTGGGGGAGCATTCCATAAAGCGTGTCTCTGAGTGCGTCGGCATCTTTTGGAACGCTGTTCTCAAGCGGACTGATCTTGAGGCCAGTACTGCTCAGTTCCGCATCCGGCAACTGACCTTCACGGGCGAGCGCATCGGTTTGATCGAGCGCCTCGCGCAGTAGAGACAGCCGCTCTTCCAGGTAAACCGCGGCAGAAGTAGGCACTGCAACACGCAGACAGTTTTTCGTGAGCCTCTGTTCAAACTCCGGGCGCGGCATCAGATAGTCCTCGAAGTCACGGAACTGGCGCGAGCCCACCACGGAAACATCTCCGGAGCGCAGGGCATTCTTTAATTCAGCCATGACACAAAGTTCGTAGAAGCGGCGGTCAATGCCTTCGGGGCCGAAGACGTAGCTCTCCCAGCGTCTGCGAATGAAGCCGATGGGCGCCTCTGGTGGGCACTTTGCGTGAGCCGTCCCGATTCATCTGCCGCAGGACTTCAACGGCATCGACGAGGTCGCGGGCGACGGCTGCGGGCCGGAATTCAAAGGTCTCAAGCAGGGTGGGGCCATACCGCCGAAGCTGAGGATAGTGCTCAGTGATGAGGGAGAGCGCATCGAAGCTCTCCTCACGGGCGAGTTGCCCGGCCTCCCGCACGCTCTCGGAGAACGCCTCCCAGGAGACGATCGCTTCGATCGCCGCGAAGGCATCGCGGCCTTGCTCCCGCGCGGCGACCAGTGCAGCGCCAACTTTCGCGTAGAGCCGTACCTTGTCGTTGATGGCCTTGCCCTGCTCGGCAAAAGCCCGTTCGTATTTGTTCTTCGACTTAGTGAAGAAACTGCCAATCAGCCGGTCATGCAGATCGAGAATCTCATCCGTCAGAGTCGCCGCAGTCTCAACCATCAGTGCAACCAGCGTGCCGTGACGCCGGTCTTGCTCGTATTCCTTTAGTTGATAGACGGCAGTCTGGGCAGCCTCGCGTGCAAGCTGCAGAAGCCGATTCTGACGCACGCGGCGACTTATTTCCGGAGAAATATGCAACTCGCGAACTGCCTGCAATCGCTCGATGTGCGCCAGAATCGCTTTAGCGGTGGGCGCTCCAGGCGGCAGCCGCAGCCACGAGAGCGTGCTGTAGGGACTGCCTTTGCGCAGCTCCAGCAAGCCGATCGAGCTGAGTGCGCTGCTCAGCGCTTAGATCATTGGTCAGAAGTGCGAATACTTTTCGCTGCGCTCGCGTCGCCGCTTCGGCACAGAGCCGCTCAATGACATCCAGCGGAGGAAGAACGACAAGCCGCCTTCGCAGCTCCTCTACAACGGCTTGCGCGAGAAGGATGCCTCGGGTCGCCTGCAAAGCCATCGGTTCCAGCCATGCCGAGATCCACCGGTAGTGCCTGGTCCCAAACTGCTCCATCCCTAAGCGCGGAAGCAGCTCCAGCAGATGTTCGCGCCGGGTCTCATCGCGCTCCGCATACAAGTCCCACGCTGCGGGCACAATCTCAAGCTGTGCTGCGACCAGGTTCAGGATTGGATCGTGTGGCCTCTCGCCCTCACCCAGCACCCGGCCCGGATATCTGGAGATAGCTCATCAGTACTGCAACGCCAAGGCGGTTGTGAACTCCACGGTGTTGCCGCACAAAGGCAAGATCGGGCTTGGTCAGTGTGGACAGGCGAATCAGCTCTCCCTCGTCCTCGGGAAAAGCCAGCAACTGAAGACGCTCTGTAGATGTCAGTAGCTCTCGGCGCGGCATGGTTCAGAAGTAGCGAAAACGAGGGTTTTCAGGACGGCCACGGTCGGACCTGAACACGTCTCTTTTTGCTCCCCAGAAGTGTCTCACAACTTGTCCCGAAAACTGTGTCCGAAATACGTTGTTCTTGATAAGATTCGGGACATGCGCATTGGTTACGCTCGCGTCTCGACCGAAGACCAAACCCTCGACCTGCAAAGAGACGCTCTGAAGCGTGCCAAATGCCGGGAAGTCTATGAGGAGCAGGCCACCGGCAAGAACACCGGCAGACCCCAACTTGAAGCCTGCCTCAAAAGCCTGCGCGAAGGCGACACGCTCGTTGTCTGGAAACTTGACCGGCTGGGACGAAACCTGGCCGATCTGGTCGGCCTCGTAGCCGAGTTTGAGAGGCGCAAGATCAACTTCGAATCGCTCACCGAAAAGATCGAAACCAGATCACCAGCCGGACGCCTCGTCTTCCACGTCTTCGCCGCGCTCGCCGAGTTCGAACGCAACCTTATCCGCGAAAGGACCGTCGCTGGCCTCAAAGCCGCCCGCGCCCGCGGACGCAAGGGAGGCCGCCCATCGAAGCTCTCTCCCAAAGAGGTCAAGACCATCCGCGCCCTGCTCAAAACCGCCGACATCCCAGTCGCCGAGATCGCCGCCCGCTTCGGCATTGCCACGGTCCACTCTCTATCGCGCCGTCCTCAAGCCTGTTACCTAAACTCCTCAATAACGCAGGCTCGACTGCAACGCCCAAGCAGATTCTCGTAGTCAGCAAAGCCCTGACCGTATCTGATCTCTCTCAGCTTGAAACGAGCCAGATAAATAAACTTAAAATAGCTTGACATCTACTCTTCCTATAGATACGCTCTCGACCTGAAATCAGAGACCGTTGTTTATGCGTTTTAGCTAAAGGCTTTCGGATCTCGGATTCACCCAGACGTAAAATGTTTAGCTCGACGGTAAAATCATCGCTGCCGAGTGTGCTTTGGTGCTAGTCAGGATTTTCTTCCCTGTGGTTGCAAGCTGTACGCCCCGCTGAGTAGTAGCACGCTTGTAATCAAAGGAGAGAGCCTGATGCGCCCTTTAAAGAGCTGCGCCGTCTGTGTCTGCTTATCCGCTTCGTTTCTTCCAGCAACCTTCTGCGCTGCGGCGAAGCCAATAAAAACTACTAATTCCGCCACAATGCCAATGGCGCAGATGCCTAGTGTTGCGCCTCTGTTCATTGAGGATGGTGACTTCACGAGCACGCTGATCCTTGTGAACGGCTCATCAATCGCTACTTACGCCGATGTATCAGTACGTGCACTCGATGGTAAGACAGTGGCTATGGAGCGGGTACAATTTCAGCCCCACAGCCAGCAACAAGTCCAGATTCGTGCGCTGCTGGATTCAGCTAAAGCATCCGGTGTCACTGCCGGAAGCATCATCGTGATGCAGAGTCCCGACCTGAATGGAACTGTTATCACGGCAGTTTTGTCGATGACACGTCTGTCTTCATCTCCAACGAACTACATCAATCAGGAGCTCGCAATGCCAACCGCCAATGGTTCGCAGACGCTCCGAACTGTTGCGGACGCCGAAGGCGGCTTTCCGATTGTTTCCATCACCAGTCTGTCTGATATGCCGCAGCATGTAAAAGTACGGTGTCTGACGTCAAACACCCGAAACTCTACTAAAACCGTCGATCTATCAGCTAACGAAACATTGCTAACTGAAGCCTGCTCAGAAGAGACGTTCCATGGTGCCGACTTCCAAAGATATGACGAAAAAGAGCGCTCTGAACTGCATGGTCCGGTTGGTGTCGAACTCATCAGTGATGGAATGCCTGGCAGTTTCGCCGCCTTTACTCTCATCCCTCACCGATCACAGGATCATACGTTTTTCAGCTCGGCCGTCTTCAGTGACCCGAAAATGATCATGTCTTCAACCACTGTTTTTGCCGGAGTGCCGGTTGGCTCGGCGAATCTATTGCCGGCTGCGAAGTATGTACCAACGTTGTCATTGGCTAACTTCTCTGGAAAGAACTCCAATGTGACCATTCGTTATGCCCGGACAGTTGATACTGATCCTGCGAGTCAAGATCTTGAGAAGGTTGTTGTTCCGGCCCATAGCAGTAAAGAAGTTTCCTTCCCTCATCTTCAGGGTGAACCCAATTTGCAAAACTCATTTCTGATCGTTGCCGACGGTTCACCAGGTGATGTTGCAGCGAAGTTGGTGGCTCGCGGTGACTCCCAGCTCAGAGAGGTCGAACAACTGGGCAAGGATCTTATGGATCCGCACAACGGAGGAAATCATCCCTGGTCTATTGAAGGTGGTACAGAGTCGACTCTTCTCCTGTTCAATACCAGCGAATCCCCGCAATTCTTCGATGTGGCTATTACAGGTGCCGGGGTTACTTGGCACAAGGCTTATCAATTAAAGCCGATGCAGACAATAGCCATCAGCATCAATAACCTAATAAATCATCAGACGAAGGATGACAAAGGCGTTCATCTACCAAAGGACGCCTGGAAGGGGCAGGTGGACTGGTATCTTGCAAACCTCAATACCGGCAGGGGTAGAATTTTACAGTCAAACCGCGAAAAGAATATGGCGCGAGATTTTAGTTGCGTTGTGGTGATTGACTTTTGTGGCCTACAATTCAACGGATCAACATCGGTTATCCTCGACGGCCAAATTGTTAATTTTGGATCAGTCAGTCCATTTGTGTGCTACGACAGCTGCTCTGGAACTCCGGCTGGCTCAGGTTGCTCGGGCTGCACGTATTCGTGGAGTTCCGAAGCACCATCAATAGCGAGCATATCTGGCACTTCAAGCGATGTAAGCGTGAGTGTCTTTGGAGCATCTCCGGGTTATACACACATGGACGCCTTCGCTTCCGGAATGAGTTGCAGTGTGCAGCTTTCTCCGCCTCCAGCTGCACCAGTGATTTCGGCAACAATCAACAGCGCAGATATTACAGCGGATTCCATATCTATATCGCTTAATTCTCCAGGCACGACTTTCTCAGGCCAGCTTGCACTTAAGCTTATAAGTAGTGCAGGATCCACAACTTTGTATAATGGATCTGCCAGCACTGGCACTCATTCGTATTCATTCAATCTTTCAGGCCTTCCTACCCAAGAATTTACTCAGGTTTCGGTTAGCTGGACGGTCAGTGGCACTGCGGCCACAGCAACTTATAGCTATCATTTCAAAAACCTCGGCGTTTATAAACAGACTCAATACAATTCTCCAGCGGAAAGAACTTGTTCAGGCTCTCCCCAAACTGTAGCTATCTGGAGTCCGAGTTGTGGCAAAACCGTTGGAAGTGTGCTCAGCGGATTCGATTTTAGGGTAACAGATCCAAAGACCGGGACAGGCAGTGGTCATTCGGTTTCCTACGGCGATGTCTCTGAAGAGTTTTTGTGCTCTGTTGGAAGCGGGGATTTACGCTCGCCGTTCACTATTAAAGGAAGCCTCGGGTCGGTTGGAGCAACTACGGTAGCTGTTTGCAAAAATAATGCTGATCTATATGTGGCGAACCGTCGCCTATATATCGTTGGCGAAGGTGTAAAGACAGTCACTGATGCTTGCACAGCGTGCTGTAGCGATATCACACATCTTGATAACTACACAACTAATACGGCTTGCTCCGGTGTAACTAGCTTGCCAAATGCCATCACAGTAATTCTCTACTGAGGGCCGAAATGAAAACGCTGATCCAAATATGCGCTATTCTCTCTACCCTGTCCCCCTTTTTGGTCAGTCAGGCTCCGACCGCACAATGGCGACTGGACACTCTTCGCATCTCGCGCTTGCCGAAGTCGTCAGATAGTGTGCTGACTGCCATTCTGCACTCAACTTCGACGGCCAATCGACGGGCAGTCATAGAGGGTCATGTTGTTTCAAATGCGGTAAACAGTGCCTTTATTACGGGAGATAAATTGATTATTTTCGGTGATGCAGGAAGAACACAAGCTGTTGAAATTTTCGACATACCGTCCAGAAAAAAGTTAGATTGGCTCTTCTGCTACGATCCGAGAAGAATTTCGCAGTCATTAATTACTTGCGTTGAGTATTATCCAACACTTGCCGAGGGTCAACCAACAGACGTTTTGTTAGTGTACGACCTATCGAAGACCCCTCAGGAAAATCGACTCGTCCCCGCGCCACACATACCGCCTTTACGTACGGATCGCCCTACACAGGTAGGAATCCCCATCTTTCCTCAGGTTAATGTCGACCGCAAGTCATACGATAACCACGTTGCTTCTGTGTCCGATTCTTACAGCGTCGCGGGGTCGTTTTCTACGTTAATTTCGGGCAACAGATTAGTATTTGCGGCGTCCCAGTTTGACTCCTCTGCGCACAGAAATACCAAGGTGATCGTTGTGGATCTTGAACATGGACCGAGTTTCGCTAAAGCGAAAACCTATGTCATTGCGAGCCAGACTGGCGGGCCCATCGACATTACCGATATTCGTGAACTCACGTCGTCAGAACTGGAACTGACATTTAAGGAAAACGGCAACTCCCCGACCTCGATTCTAAAGCTGCAGTGACGCCGATCGGAGCCAGTGCCAATTCCCAATTTCACAGGGAAGGTTGGTATATGAGAAAAGCGACTAGAAAAATCTACGTCATCGCGTCACTCATAGGTGGAGCAATGGTATTCTCGCGCGCTCAGATACCAAAGCTAATAGGACGAGAAATCTCAATTCCGACGACACTTAAAGAATGGTCAAGAACATGACATGTCTTTACCATTATTGATTCAGTTTGGAGAAAAGTTATTTTCTGCAAAATGGACTATTGAAGAGGGGGCCGGTAGACCTAACGTAAAAGGAACAGCCAACGGCACCCCCCTCTCTGACCTATCGCAGCCTTTGGTATTTCCGCGTAACTTCAATCGCATCTCAGGCCCTGATTCAAACTCGTGTAAGGGTTGCCACAACGACCCAGTGGAGGGTGGTGGGGGCGATCGTTCCACTTTAGTTTTCGTGCTTGCACAGCGCTTCGATTTTGCCACCCTTGACCACAACGATATCATCCCGACAAAAGGTGCAACCGACGAGTTCGGCCGCTTTGTTACTTTTCAGAACATTGGGACTGAGCGGAAAACTATAGGCATGAGCGGATCGGGCTTCATCGAAATGCTTGCCCGTGAGATGACTGCGGATCTTCAGGCAATACGCGATTCAATAAGACCTGGCCAAACCAAAGTTCTCGTCAGTAAAGGAATTCGCTTTGGCTCGCTCTCTCGCGGGCTAGACGGATCGTGGAATACTTCCGCCGTCGAGGGCTTGCCTGCACCCAGCCTCACCATTTCAGCAACAGATGGCAAACCCAATCTTCTCATCATGCCCTTCCATCAAGCAGGAGCAGTGGTCTCATTGCGACAGTTCACGAACAACGCCTTTACTCAGCATTTCGGCATGCAGCCGGAGGAACGCTTTGGTATTGGAGCCGACGAAGATGGTGATGGCTTCGCGAATGAATTGACAACTGCAGACATTACCGCAGCCACTATTTACCAAGCAACACTTCCTGTTCCCGGACGTGTAATCTCTGACGACCCCGAAATTGAAAGAGCGATACGCGTCGGAGAACGGCAATTTCAGCAGATTGGCTGTGCGAATTGCCACACACCAAAACTGCCACTCACTAAAGATGGAAGGCTATATTCAGAGCCAAGCCCTTACAACCCTCCTGGCAACTTGCGTGTGGGCGACGTCGTACCTCTAGTGGTCGATCTCACGAACGATGAGTTGCCAGTACCGCGGCCCAAGCCCGACGCGAGAGGGATCGTATGGGTCGAGGCCTACACGGATTTGAAGCTGCATGACATTACCAGCGGTCCCGATGATCCAAACGCAGAGCCACTCGATCAAAACCAACCAGCCGGTTCCGAGAAGTTTTTCGCAGGAAATACAAAATTTATTACTCGTAAGCTGTGGGGCGCGGGGAATTCGGGCCCATACATGCACCATGGTAAGTTCACGACCATGAGAGAGGCCATCCTCGCTCATAGTGGTGAAGCCCTGCAATCCCGTGAAGCGTTTCAGCGATTGACGCCCTATGCTCGGGATTCTGTAATCGAGTTTCTGAAAAGTCTACAAGTTCTACCTCCTGGGACACGCAGCCTTGTCATAAATGAGAATGGACACGCAAAGGCGTGGCACGAGTTCAATTGAAACGGCGAGATTTCACCGTCATTTTAGACCGGTCGGCCAAAGGGATTGCTATAGGACCTCTCTGCACCCTCAGAACGGGCTTAGCAGCCCTTAGCGTACGTAAATTTCCCTTTCTTGAGGTGTCCCCAAAAACCTAATAATGCGATCACAAGCACAATCGCCGCTGCTCCAATCAGGATCAACGTCAGCATCTTGAAACCTCCTGTCCTCCTCACCTCGAGGTGCGTTCCTAAAACGCTCTGGACAGCCCCCGCTCTCTTCCACTGCCCTCTCTTTCAGTACGATGCCAACTCCCGCCTCTGCGATAATCAATCCAATGTCACGCGGTTACTTCATCACCTTCGAAGGTTTGGACGGCTCCGGCAAAACTACCCAGCTTCGCCGTCTTGCTTCCCACCTGGAATCCGAAGGGCACAAAGTAGTCACCCTCCGCCAACCCGGTGGCACCGCCTTGGGCGACCGCATACGCAGCATTCTCCTCGACTCCAAATCCGAAGCCACACTCGGCCCCATCGCTCCCCTCGCCGAGATGGCCCTCATGTTCGCCGACCGGGCCCAATCCATCGCCGAAATTATCCTCCCCGCCATTGACGCCGGCAGTGTCGTCCTCTGCGACCGCTACACTGACTCCTCCGAGGCCTACCAGGGCGGAGGCCGCCAGCTAGGCAGTGAACGTATCCTTGCCATGCATCGCGCCGCCTGCGATAACCTCCAGCCCGATCTCACCATCCTCCTTCTCCCCTCCCTCGAGGCCTCTCTTCACCGCGCTCGCCGCCGCAACCAACGCCACGTCCAGCAAACCGGCTCCGATGAGAATCGTTTCGAGCGCGAATCTGACGACTTCTACCGCCGTATTTATCAGAAGTACGAAGAGATCGCCGCCCGCGAGCCCAATCGCGTCATACCAATACGCGACGACGCTTCCATTGATGCCATTCAAACCCGCATTCGCGATCTGGTAGCCTCCCGCATCAAAACTCCAGTAGCAACCCCATGACCACCCCGCCAACTGTCGAAACTTCACCCCAAACCGGGTGCCCCATGGCCAGCCCTGAGCTTGCCGAAGGGTCCGGTCCTTCGGACATGGGTTTCTCCGAACCGCAACAATCAAATCCTTCGACAACAGACTGGCGAATGCCTCCCGGTCTGAAGCGCTCCCTCCCCTTCTACGCCCGCAAACCCTGGGTCAAACTAGGCTCCCCTATCCTCCTCTTCGAGCACCTCCACGCCACTTACGGCAACATCGCCCACTATCACTTCATGGGCACTCCCATCGTCTTTATCAACGACCCCGAATACATCCGTGAGATCCTCATCAATCAGGCCTCCAGCTTCGTCAAGGAGCGCACCGTCCGCCGCATGAAGATTCTCCTCGGCGAAGGCCTCATCACCTCCGATGATCCTATCCACATCCGCCAGCGCCGCATCGCTGCTCCCGCCTTCCATCGCCAACGCATCGCCGCCTACGGAGACCAGATCGTCGCGAGTGCCGCCGCCCACCGCGACCGTTGGCAGCCCGGCCAGTCCATCGATATCAGCGCCGCCATGATGTCCCTCTCCCTTGAGATCGTAGCTCGCACCCTCTTCGACACCGAGGTCACAGATGACATCCGCCGCATCAACGACGAGGTCAACATCATCATGGACCTCTACAACTTCATCGTCGCCTTCCCTAAAATCGAATCCTTCCTCCATCTGCCCATCCCAGGCCTTATTAAGTTCCGCAAATCCAAAGCTCGCCTCGACGCCGTAGTCAACCGTCTCATTGCCGAACACAAGGCCTCCGGAGTAGACAAAGGCGATCTCCTCTCGATGCTGCTCTCCTCCCGCGACGAAGAAGATGCCCAGCATGCCGGCATGTCCGATGAGCAGGTCCGTGACGAAGTGCTCACCATCTTCCTCGCCGGGTACGAAACAGTAGCTAATGCCCTCACATGGACCTGGTATCTCCTCAGTCAAAATCCCCAAGCCGAAGCCAAACTCCACGCCGAACTAGACACTGTCCTCGGCACCCACCGCCTCCCCACACTCGCCGACTACTCCAACCTTCGCTACACCGAGCAGGTCTTCGCTGAATCCATGCGTCTCTATCCGCCCGCCTGGGCGATGGGCCGCATGTCCACCAAACCCGTCGTCCTCGGTCCCTACCGTATCCCGCCCGGCGCTCACTTCTTCTTCAGCCAGTACATGATGAGCCGCACCCCGGAATACTATCCGGACCCGCTCCGCTTCGACCCGGATCGCTTCTCCCCCGAGAACAAAGCTGCCCGCCCAAAGTTCACCTACTTCCCCTTCGGGGGAGGAAGCCGCCAGTGCATCGGAGAAGGATTCGCGTGGATGGAAGGCGTTCTTTCCATCGCGACGATAGCCCAGCGGTGGCGGATGACCTACCTCGACACCGCTCCACCCACTCCGCAGGCCAAGATCACTCTACGTCCCCGCGACCCCCTTCTTATGCGACTCATCCCGCGTTGAGAATCACATAAGCAATAGGCCCAATTTTCATTTGACACTGAATCATCGCATTGGTAACGTTGCCACCACCCATCCGTTAGATCAGCAACTACATCGATTTCGCACTCGGGCCCGGAAAATCAATCCTCATAGGAGAGTTCCGCATGTCCACCCGACACTTCGCCTGTGCAATCACCTTCGTCGTCCTGGCCCTCCAGCCAATCTACTCATCCGCTACCGCCCCCACCTACGACGCCATCTACGTCTTTGGCGACAGTTACTCCGACGTGGGAAATATCTTCGCAGTCACCACCGCTGCCGGTCAGCCGACGCCGCCCTCACCCCCGTACTTCCACGGACGATTTTCCAACGGCCCAATCTGGGTCGAGCACGTCGCCAGTTCCATGGGGCTTCCCATGACACCTTCCCAATTAGGTGGCACTGACTACGCCGTCGGCGGAGCCGAGGTCACTGCCCCCGTAGTCGAAGGCGGAGGAACTATCCCCAGCGTACCCCAGCAGGTCCTGCTCTACCTCAGTCAACACGGCGGCAAAGCCGACCCGAAGGCCCTCTACATTCTCCAGGGAGGCGGCAACGACATCCTCAACGCCACCGGCGGATCACCTCAGCAGCTGGGATTTGAGATCGCGCTCGGCCTCTCCGAAAGTGAGCTATTGCTACGTCGAGCAGGCGCCAAAAACTTCCTCATCCCGAACCTCGTCGATATTAGTCTGCTCCCCGCTGGCCGCGCCAACGCAGCCTTCGCCCAACAAGCGTCGATCGCGACCAACAAATCCCTCAACGAACTCCTAGCCATCGAGCAGCTACTCCAGGGAATCAAAATCCGTCGCACAGACGTCTTCAGTCTCTTCCAATCCATCTCGTCTGACGCCACCCACTACGGCTTCACCGACATCGTCAATCCATGCATCAACGCCGTCACCAGCGCAGTCTGCGCCGATCCCGACCACACCTTCTTTTGGGACGCCTTCCACCCAACCGAGTTCGGCCACGCCTTCTTTGCAGTAGTCACCGAAGCCGCACTCTCTCAGTGAAAACGGCCCACGTCACGCAGTAATACCGGCTCCGGCGTCCTTCAAAGCCCGGAGCCTTGCACTTAGTGCAGGCTGGGATTCAGCGTATAAGTCCCCACCAACTTAGCCTCCGCGAGAACATGCCCCTTCAATGCCGCCTTAACATTCTCCGGCGTCGCATCGCCTTTTAGATTCAGATGCTGTACATCAAGCGCATAGATCGTGAAGACATAGTGATGCACAATCGAGTCGTTCCACGGAGGACACGGTCCGTCGTAGCCGTAGTACTCCCCCTTCATGTCCGGATCGCCCGCAAACCATCCTGTATAGCTGTTGATCCCGTGCTTGCATCCACCCGGAGCATCGGGTCCCGGCTTACCATGCGCCTTCACGCCATTGCTATGGTCTCCCGGTGCAATCGACTTCGTCGAAGCTGGAATATCCCACAGCAGCCAATGATAAAAATCTACCCGTCGGCAGTGAAGCCGGAACCTCGCGCCCTCTCGATTCACATCATCGCCCTTGCTCGGCACGTCAGGATCGTGAACGATCAACGCAAACGATCGCGTACCTTCAGGCACGTCGTCCCAAGCCAAATGCGGATTCCGATTGCTGCTCAGCGATACATGGTTCACCTCATTCGGCACCGCAAATGCAAACTCACCAGGAATCATTTCGCCATCTTTAAAGCTTCCACTCGTCAACTTCATTCTCGCCTCACCTCTCGTTCTTTTTGGATGCTTCCCGCAGCGCGAACGCACGCACACTGAGTATCTCAGTCCTACGCCTCTGTGATAACGTTTCGCCCACACGGGCCCTTCAGCACACCGGACCAGCTCCAACTGGATCCGGTCGTAACGAAAGGACTTCTCATCATGCGAAATCTGAAACGACTCAGCGCAGCCACGGCGCTCTCCGTGGCCCTGCTCGCAGGCAGCAACCTCAACGCAGCAACAGATAGTCACGACGACACCTCATCCTCCTGCAAGCAACTGCCCTCACAATCTGCTCTCCGTTCGGCTCTCATCGCTGCCCGCATGCAAGCCAACGGCGGCTTCAACCTCGATATGTGGGGCACCATCGTCAACCGCGACGGCATCGTCTGCGCCGTTGCCTTTACCGGCCGCGAGCGTAGTGACCAGTGGCCTGGCAGCCGCCTTATCTCGGCACAGAAGGCCAACACCGCCAACGCCTTCAGTCTCACAGGCCTCGCTCTCTCCACTGCCAATCTCTACACCGCAGTCCAGCCGGGCGGCTCACTCTTCGGTCTCCAATTCAGCAATCCCATCAATACCCGCGTAGCCTACCGAGGTGACTCCAAAGACTACGGCCAGTCCGACGATCCAATGGTTGGCGGCAAGATCGGTGGCGTCAACGTCTTCGGCGGTGGCCTCGCTCTTTACAACAAAGAGAAGCAGCTCATCGGCGCCATCGGCGTCAGCGGCGATTCCTCTTGCGCCGACCACAACATCGCCTGGCGAACTCGTCACACGCTCAAGCTCGACTTTGTTCCGGCGGGAGTAAGCGGGGACACAACCCGTCCCGACAACATCGTTTACGACATAACGCCAGCACCTGGTCTTGCAATCGGCGTCAGCGCAAAGGGCTGGGGGCACCCGGCCTGCAGTCCCGATGCAACCGCAATCGCAGGTCAACTACCCGCCGGTCAATAACAACTTCTTCCTATTCAAACTAAAGGGTGGAGTACGAATACTCCACCCTTTCTTCCCCGCTCTACGACTAGCTCTCACCACACGAACAGGCGTATCCTGTCGGCAACAGAGGTGCGTTATGCTCAGGAGAGAATTCCTTCGCAAGACAGCCACTGGCATGGGAGCCGCATGGCTATCCTCCACGACCTCCCTTGCCTCCGTCCTCGCCTTCGAAACCCCTGCTCAAAAATTCAACGCGCACGATGAAATCACCCTGGGCAAAACCGGCATCCGTACCAGTCGTCTCGCCATGGGCACAGGCACGGTAGGCTTCGGGGGAGCCTCCAACCAGACTCGCCTCGGTATGAGTCCCTTCTCGCGCCTCCTCGTCAACGGCTATCACGAGAACGGTCTCACCTTCTTCGACACCGCTGACTCCTACGGCAGCCATCCCTACGTTGCCACCGCACTCAAGCAGCTTCCCCGCGACAAAGTTGTTGTCATGACCAAGACCGACAACCGCAACGCGTCCGAGATCGCAGGTGACCTCGACCGCTTCCGTAAAGAGCTCGGCACCGACTACATCGATATCGTGCTCATCCACTGCGTCACCGAGTCCGACTGGACTACGCGCTACCGTGGCGTTATGGACGCTCTCTCGGAGGCGAAGCACAAGGGCGTTATCCGCGCCCACGGCGTCTCCTGCCATAGCCTCACTGCTCTGCGCGCCGCTGCCGCCTCACCGTGGGTCGAAGTCGACCTTGTTCGGCTCAACCCTATCGGCTCGCACATGGATGCTGATCCCGATACCGTCATCAAGGTCATCAAGCAGATGCGGGCTGACGGCAAAGGCATTATCGGCATGAAGATCCTTGGCCAGGGAGACATGCGCAACCGTCCAAGCGAGGCCCTTCGTTACGCGCTTAACAGTGGCGTTCTGGATGCCTTCACTATTGGCGCGGAGTCCCAGAAGGAACAGGATGACCTGACCCAGAGGATCGCTGCCGCCTGACGCTTGCGGCCAGGGTTCTTGCATCGCAGTTGGTACCCCCCCCGGGGGGGTACCCCTTGATAAGTAGTTATTAATCAACAACATAGACGAATTGATTCTTGCAAAATCGTCATAGCAAAAGGGTTACGGGTAAATTCGTCTTTCTAAAAGGGTTATGGAGCTAAAGAAAAACCCCGACTACGGTCGGGGTTTTATTTTTAATCTCTAAATCAATTGTATCGGATGGGATATAACTTCTTTGCAATACGGATCTTATTGATTCAACAGTGGTTGGTTCCTTTTCGGATTTGACATGCAATTTTGCTTGAAAATTTCCGAAATAATTCTGTAAATGATTGAAAATACATCTACATTCTCGAATCGAAACTGCCCTAATCGCCTAGCTGGACCGGTTCCTGTTCAAGCTCGAGGTTGAAGCGCGATTTTACCTGGCTTTGAATGGTGTCTCGCAGGATTGCTATGTCGGCTGCCGTGGCGCTACCTCGGTTGATGAGGGCGAGGGTGTGTCGGGAGGAGATTCCTGCGTTGCCCATGATGAAGCCTTTCGGGAAACCGGCCTTTTCGAGCAGCCATGCGGCAGGGAGTTTGACGAAATTGGCGCCGGCTGGCCAGTGTGGAATGGCATCCGGGGAGATGTTCAGGGTGTCGGCGACTTCGACGAGGACGGCTTCGGAGACGACTGGGGTTTTTGAAGAAGGAGCCTGCACTGCGGCAGTCGTCTTCCCCTTCGACGATCAACATGCCCTTGCCGTGACGAATCGCTCGCACAGCGTGGTAAACCTCGATTGATGTTGGCTGTTGGCCTGCGAAGTGACGGGTCAGGTCTGCATAGGTAAGCCTGGGTTTTGCGGTGGCATCGAAGCGAAAAGTCACTGAAGTAACGATGTAACGATTGCGGTGGGTAGAGTTGAAGATACTGCGGCGGTAGGCAAAACCACACTCCTCACGGGTGAGATCGACAAAGGAGTCTGTATTCAGATCAAGGACGCGGACACTGACAATGCTGTCCGCTACCTCCTGACCATAGGCTCCAACGTTCTGAACAGGCGTACCGCCAACGGAACCTGGTATCCCAGCCAGACACTCAACACCGCTGATTCCCTCCTCGCAGACCCGGAAAACAAAGGCATTCCAGTCCGTCCCGGCGGTGACGAGGTAGTCGATATAGTCACCCCTGAAGAACTGCTTGATAGGGGCATCGATGGCAATGTGCAGAACGAGACCGTCGAAGCCGGAGTCGCTTACGAGGAGATTGCTGCCGCCGCCAAGGACGAATGTGGGCAGGTTGCGTTGGCGGGCGAATTCGATGGCTTCGATAAGAGCGGATTCGTTGGTGATTTCACAGAAGTAACGGGCGGGGCCGCCGATGCGGAAGGTGGTGTAAGGGGCCAGCGGAACGGCCTCCTGAATACGGATCGAGGGACTCTGCACGGTTTTGAGACTACAACATGGTGCTGGATGAGACGACCGCGATTCGCACAGGGGAGGTGGCGTGGCGTTCCTGAAGCCCGTACAATCGTAGGAGACGTCTACTTGACGCACAGTTTTGGCAGTTCCAAAAGGGGGAGATGCTTTATGTATCCAGAGATTATGGTGATTCCGATGCGCGAGGAGCTGACGCGCGCGGGTCTGAAGGAAGCGCGGAGTGCGGCTGATGTCGACGCTGCGCTGGCTCAACCCGGAACCACGATGGTGGTGGTGAACTCGATCTGTGGTTGCGCGGCGGGCAAGATGCGCCCTGGCGTTCGCCTGGCGATGCAGCACAGTAATGTACCGGACCACTCGGTGACTGTGTTCGCGGGCCAGGATCGCGATGCGACCGAGAAGGCACGCAGCTACTTTGGTGGACATCCGCCGACGTCGCCTGCGATTGCGATTCTGCGCGACGGACAGCTGGTGTACCTGATGCAGCGATCGGCGATTGAGACCTCGACGGCACCGGCGATTGCGCAGGAGCTGACTCGGGCTTTCGATACCTACTGCGCGAAGACCACCGCGTAAGAGAAGTTAGGAACTACGGGCCGGACACTGCAGATGCGGTGTCCGGTCTTTTTTGTTTTTGTGGACTGAACTGGTGGCTCGTTTTGCCGATGTAGAGAGAATCATGTCAATCTCCAGCCACTCCGTTGATAAGACTCGCGGGCCCGTTGAGCAGCGGCAAGGGACCGACTTGGTAGGCGACGGAGCAGCGATGCAGCGTCTGCGGAAGCAGGTGGAACGATTTGGTCCCCACTTTCGGACGTTGTTGTTGAGTGGTGAGAGCGGGACAGGCAAAGAATTGGCCGCTCGTGCACTGCATGGGAGCAGCCAAGGTAAGGACGAGGCATTTGTCGTGTGCAGGTCTGTAACACTCGATCATGATGTGGATCGTCAGCTCGGAGTGCTGATGAGACGGGCCGGGCGAGGCACCCTGTTTTTTGACGCGGTCGAGGAGATGCCGCTTGATGCGCAGGATCGACTGCTGTGGGCGATGAAGCAGAAGATGCACACACGCATTATCGCTTCGTGCAGTGAGGACCTGCGAGTTCTGGCTGTATCGGGGGGCTTTCAGAGAGAGCTGTACCATCGGCTTGGCATGGTGGAGATCGTGCTGGAATCTTTGCGAAACCGGACAGAAGATATTCCGGCGCTGGCACTGCATTTTCTAAAGCGAGCTTCGCTGGCTCACGAAAAAAGCGTAACGATGATTGCACAGGATGCCATGGAATACCTGATAAAACATCCGTGGCCGGGAAACGTCCAAGAGATGGAAGATTTGATTCGGAATGGAGTTTTAGCGTGCGAGGGAAACGTCTTGAGAGCAAGACATCTGGCTCCGACGATTGCAAGAAACAACGTGACAGTAATGAGAGGGGCATCTGAGTCGATGCGGTTGCAGGATGTGATCGAGCACCATGTGTTGCAGGTGCTGAAAGGCTGCGCAGGTAACAAGTTACGCGCGGCGGAGCAGCTGGGAATCAGCCGGTCGACGCTTTATCGGATGCTGGATGGCGGCGGCATTGGCGCGGAGTGATAGCCATATCTTCCTTGCACGTTACACTGAATGCTGAGGGTTTCTAGAGTTGATGAAGAAGATTTCGCTTGTTTTGGCTGGTAGCTTGTCGGTGTTTTGCTGCTCAAATGTGGTTTCTGTGCGGGCACAGGTTCAGGCCCCTGCGGCAGCTACAAGCTCCGTCGCTCAGCGCAGCAAAGAGCTGTCGAAGCTGTTTGCGGAGATATGGGAAGACAAGCTGAAGCACTCGCCGGAGTTCGCCTCTTTTCTTGGCGACAAGCGGTATAACGATCAGCTCACCGATTACTCGACACAGGAGGTAAACGCATCGCTGGCGCGGGGTCGTGCGTTTATCCAGCGGCTGAGCGAGATCGACACCACAGGGCTGCCGGAACAGGAGCGACTGTCGGCGGAGTTGATGCTGCGCTCGCTGATTGACGATCAGGAGGGTGCCAGGTTCAAGGAATGGCAGATGCCGATCAACCAGTTCAGCGGATTCCATACGGATCTTCCGAATCTGGTGAATGACCTGCAATTCGAAACCGTGAAGGATTACGACGACTACATTGCGCGGTTGAGGAAGGTCCCGACGGCGTTCTCGCAGATTACGACGAATATGGAGTTGGGCATCGATGAGGGCCGGATGCCACCGCAGTATCTGCTGGAGAAGGTGGTCGTTCAGACGCAGACGCTGGCCGATCAGAAGCCTGCGGAGAGCCCGTTCGCGATGCCGTTGAAGAAGTTTCCGAAGACGATCAGTGCGGCAGACCAGAAGCGGATCTCGGAAGAGTTGATGGATGTTATTGGGACGCAGGTGCTGCCGGCTTACCAGCGGTTCGCGAAGTTCCTGAAGGTGGAGTATGTGCCCAAGGGACGCAAGGATCCGGGGGTATGGGCTCTCCCTGACGGGGATGCCTACTATGCCTACCGGGTTCGGCAGAGCACGACGCTGAACAAGTCGGCGGCGGAGATTCACCAAATTGGGCTGGATGAGGTGAAGCGCGATGAGGCTGAGATGTTGGCCATCGTGCATAAGCTGGGATTCGCCGATCTGAAGAGCTTCAGCGCAGCGCTGAAGACGAATCCGAAGATGCATCCGACCTCGAAAGAGGCACTATTGGATGCCTACAAGAGCAATATTGCCCAGATGCAGCCGAAGCTTCCGGGGCTGTTCGGGACGCTGCCTAAGGCTCAGTTGGAAGTTGTGCCGGTACCGGCATACATCGAGAAGGATCAGGCTGCGGCTTACTACAATCCGGGCAGTCCAGATGGAAAGCGGCCAGGCCGGGTGTATGTGAATACCTATAACTTCGCTGAACGGTCGCTTGCTCCCGTGGAGGCTGTCTCGTACCACGAGGGGATTCCCGGGCATCATCTGCAGATTTCGATCGCGCAGGAGTTGACTGGGCTGCCGGAGTTTCGCAAGCAGTCTTACTACACGGCTTATACCGAAGGCTGGGCGCTCTACAGCGAGCGGCTGGGTAAAGAGATCGGGTTCTACCAGGATCCTTATAGCGACTATGGTCGGCTGGAGGCTGATATCTGGCGGGCGATTCGGCTGGTTGTGGATACAGGCGTGCACTCGCAGCACTGGACTCGGCAGCAGATGGTTGACTACTTCCGCGAGCACTCGGCCATCGATGAGACGAACATTCAGGCTGAAGTAGACCGCTACATTGCGTGGCCGGGACAGGCGCTTGGCTACAAGATGGGTCAATTGAAGATTCTGGAACTGAAGCAGAAGGCGCAGACTGCGCTGGGGCCGAAGTTCGACATCAAAGCCTTCCATGATGAGATTCTGGACTCGGGTGCATTGCCGCTCGATGTGCTGGAGCAGCGGGTGGACGCCTGGATTGCGACGCAGAAGAAGTAAAGTTCACGATTCGTCTGATAGCCTTTTGCAATGAGCGAAGAAACATATGAGGTAGTGGCTCCTGCTCCTGCGATGCCGGGTTTGCGGGTAGCGATTCTTGGTACAGGCAAGATGGGCGGCATTCTGCTGCAGGCCTTTCTGAAGAACAACCTTGTTGCGCCGGATCAGCTTTTTGCTACGGTGCATCATGCTGAGCGGGCGCAGGCGCTGTCGGCTCAGTTTGGGATCGAAGTGACGACGGACAATCTGGCGGCGGCTCAACAGGCGGATGTGATTCTGCTGGGCGTGAAGCCTATCCAGGTTCCGGGGCTGATTGAAACGATCAAGCCCGCTCTTTCGCCGGAGAAGGTCGTGCTTTCGATTGCGGCCTCGGCTACGACGCTGAGCATCGAAGACGCTGCAGGATGCGACATCGCCGTAATTCGCGCCATGCCGAACACGCCGGCGATGCTTGCGGCTGGTGTTACGGCGCTTTGCAGCGGACGGTTTGTCTCTGAAGAGCAGATGGCTATGGCGCAGAAGATCTTTTCGACGGTTGGCAGAACGGTCGTCGTCGATGAGAAGCATATGGATGCGGTGACGGGACTCTCGGGCTCGGGGCCGGCGTTTCTGTACATCATTATCGAGGCGCTGGCGGAGGCGGGCGTCAATGTTGGGCTGCCGCGCGATGTAGCTACGCTGCTGGCGGCGCAGACGACGCTTGGTTCGGCAAGGATGGTGCTGGAGACTGGATATCATCCGGCGCTTCTGAAGGATGCTGTGACGACTCCGGCTGGGTGCACGGTCGACGGCATTCTGGAGTTGGAAGAAGGCGGTCTGCGTGTGACGCTGATCAAAGCGGTGAAACGGGCTACCCAGCGGGCGAAGGAGCTAGCGAAGGGATAGAGAGCTTCTACTTCGCTGAGTAGAATGGAAGAATGGCTACAACGGCAGCAGCAATGACGACAGGGCGAACACCTAAGGCATTAGTGCGGTTTGCGTGGGGGGCTGTCGGGTACAACGTGCTGGTGATTCTGTGGGGTGCGCTGGTGCGGGCTACGGGATCGGGTGCGGGCTGCGGGAACCATTGGCCTTTGTGCAACGGCGAGGTGATTCCGCTGTCGCCGCGCCTGGATACCGTGATCGAGTTTACACATCGGTGTATGACGGGCGGGGATGGGTTTGTCATCCTTGGTTTGCTGATCTGGACATTTTGGGCAACGGTGAAAGGGCAGGCCGCAAGGGTAATGGCGGTAGCTTCGATGGCGCTCGTGCTGAACGAAGCATTGCTGGGTGCTCTGCTGGTAAAGCTTGGGTATGTCACCGGCAATCAGTCAGTGGGACGAGTGGTGCTGTTGTCGATCCATCTGAGCAACACATTGCTGCTGCTGGCGGCGTTGACTCTGACAGCTGTACTTCTGGGCACGGGACAGATGTGGAACGAGCTTGGCGTGAGAGGCGGCAGAAAGCTTTGGGCCGGGCTGGGGCTCGCGGCAACTTTGGTTGTTGGCGTAAGCGGTTCGCTGGCGGCGCTGGGAGACACGCTGTTCCCTGCTTCCTCACTGCGAGCGGCATTCGCGCAGGACTTCACTGCTGGATCGCCATGGTTATTGCGGCTTAGAGGAGTTCATCCGGTAAGCGCGGTGATCGCTGCGGTGTTTGTGATCTGGCTGGTGAAGCAGGCTCGCGGCATGGGCACTGGAAGACTCGGAACGGTCGTACTGGGGCTGCTGGCGTTTCAATTTTTGCTGGGACTCGCCGACGTTGTCCTGCTTGCCCCAGTGTGGATGCAGATTCTCCACCTATTGGGGGCGGATCTGTACTGGGTGGCGCTTGTGGCTTTGGCCGCTGGAGTCGTTTGGCCTCGCTCGACCCCGCCTGCCTCCACTACCGCTTGGTAAAAACCGGAGGAAGGACGTTGCACTCGTGGGTTAAGGTCAGAATAATGGTGTTGACCGGAGATACCTTGACTAAATCGTTTTATACTTCAGGAAGCGATAGGACGTAGGAAAAAATTCCCTCTATCGAACAGTAAATCCGCTGATGTATATTGACAACGTCCTGAAGCTACGTTTCTGTTCGTTCCGAATGGACGATGCAACCGGCAAAAAAGATTTGATTTGATGGAGAGGGTGTGGGCGTTTAGTCGGCGCTTGAGGGTCGGATAACGTTTACTTGGTTTTTAGAACGATGCATGGTTTAGTCGCACTTTTATTAATGAACCACCAGTTAACGAATTTGGCTCCGGTCGATGTTCTGATTCTGGTGCTCTACTTTGCGCTTGTCGTCTTTATTGGCTTCTATGCCAAAGGCAAGGCCAATACCAGCGAAGACTTCTTCCTTGCCGGACGCGAGATGACGGCATGGATTGCGGGTCTTAGCTTCGTCTCTGCCAATCTTGGTTCTCTTGAACTGATGGGATGGGCCGGAGCGGCTTACCAGTATGGCATTCTGGCGGCGCATTGGTACTGGATTGGTGCGATTCCGGCGATGCTGTTCCTCGGCATTGTGATGATGCCGTTCTATTACATCTCCAAGACCCACTCTGTCCCGGGTTATCTGCAACTCCGCTTCGGCGAAGGCGCGCGTGCTGTATCGGCCATCTCGTTCGGCTTCATGACGATTCTGATGAGCGGCGTGAATATGTACGCCATGGCCCTGGTGATGAAGACCGTCCTCGGCTGGAATATCAGCTTCAGCATCTGGGTCGGCGCGGCGACGGTTGCGCTGTACGTCATGCTTGGCGGCTTGCGGTCAGCAATCATCAATGAAGTGCTGCAGTTTGTACTGATCTGGGCAGGTGCGGCGATGATTCCGATCCTGGGCTTGATCGAAGCAGGCGGCTGGACCAAGCTGAAGGCACAGATTGCCGTCAACATGGGCACGACCGATTACGGGCATATGTGGAGCACCCTGGGCAGCTTCAAGGACAATCCCATGGGCGTCCACTGGACTGGAATCGTCTTTGGCCTGGGCTTTGTCATCAGCTTTGGATACTGGACGACCGACTTCCTAGTCGTTCAGCGTGTGCTGAGCGCGAACAATCTTCGTGCTGCCAAGCTGGCTCCGGTGATCGGCGCTGCGTTCAAGATGGCGGTTCCCTTTATCGTGATCGTGCCGGGACTTCTGGCACTGGCCGTGTTGAAGAATCCCGATGGCACGATCATGCGTCTGGTGCCCGAGAGCGTAGCTGCCGTTACAGGACAGCATAGCTACAACGAAGTTCTGCCGCTGATGCTGATTCGATACTGCGGGCCCGGCCTGCTGGGCCTCGGAATCACCGCGCTGGTCGCCGGCTTTATGAGCGGCATGGCCGGCAACGTGAGCGCGTTCTCGACCGTGTGGACCTACGACATCTACGGCGCGTTCATCAACAAGAAGGCCGACGATAAGCACTACGTTGCGATGGGCCGGTGGTCGACTGTAATCGGCATGCTCGTCAGCATCGCGACAGCCTACCTGGTAATGAACGCCGCCAGCATCATGGACTATGTGCAGGCACTGTTCAGCTTCTTCATCGCGCCACTGTTCGGCACGGTCATCCTCGGCATGCTCTGGAAGCGTGCAACGAACTGGGGCGGCTTCCTCGGCCTGCTGGCTGGTACGGCTTCCTCGATTGGAATGTTTGTCTGGGTACAGACGAACTCGAGCGCGTTGCGGTATATTGCAATGTCTCCCAACGCAAAGCCGATGGCGGAGAACCTGTACCGTGCGCTGTGGAGCTGGATAATCTGCGTGGTTGTGACGGTCGTCGTCAGCCTGGTAACAAAGGCTACGCCTGAAGAGAAGCTCGCGGGTCTGGTCTATGGCATTACACCAATTCCCGATGACGGATCGAAGACGATATGGCAGAAGCCGATATTCTGGGCCATCGTCGTCATCGTTGTCTTCTTTATCTTGAATTTGCTGTTCTGGTAGGAGATTGGATATGACCGAAAAACGTGACGTGGAAACAGCAGAGTTATCGATCTGGTTCTTCTGTGGGATCTTGATGTTGGCATATGGCCTGGTGCTCGTAGTAACAGGAATTACCGAGATACATAATCCCCCTCCTACCGTGCTGGCGGAGTTGCAGCCGACACTATGGTGGGGAGTGTTGATGACGCTCTTCGGCGGGTTCTACACTATTCGGTTCCGGCCGAAGCATAAGTTGTTCTGAAATAATCCGCACAAGTAAAGGCCCTCTTTTTTAAAGAGGCTTTTACTCGTGCATTGACGCATTTAACCGAGTTGAGGAGAAGTTATGGCAAAGCAAATGACGATGGGCGTAATTGTAGGTAACCGTGGCTTCTTTCCGAGCCATCTGGCGACCAGTGGACGGCTAGAGATGATTGCTGCCCTTGAAGCGGCGGGCATCAAGCCGATTGTGTTGACGCCCGAAGAGACCGCGCATGGCGCCGTGGAGACTTATGAAGACGCCAAGAAGTGCGCCGCTCTGTTCAAGGCCCACGCGTCCGAGATCGACGGCATTATCATCACGCTGCCGAACTTTGGAGAAGAGCGCGGACTAGCGGATACGCTGCGCCTGGCGAACCTGCAGGTTCCCGTGCTGATCCAGGCGACGCCCGATCACGCCGGCAAGATGACGATTGCCTTCCGCCGCGACAGCTTCTGCGGCAAGATGTCGATCTGCAACAACTTGAAGCAGTATGGGATTCCCTATTCGCTGACGCGCCTGCACACGGAGGCTCCCGACTCGCCCGAATTCAAGGCGGATCTCGAATGGTTTAGCGGTGTGTGTCGCATCGTAAAGGGGTTGAAGAATGTTCGCTTCGGAGCGATCGGAGCTCGGCCTACGGCGTTCAATACGGTCCGCTACTCGGAGAAGCTTCTCGAAAAGTCCGGCATCACGGTAGAGACGCTCGACCTGAGTGAGGTAATGGGTCGCATCGGACGGATGAGCGACAACGACGACGCGGCGCAGGCGAAGCTCTCGGCGATCAAAAAGTACATTCCAGTAGGCCAGACCCCGGAAGCTGCGCTAGTGAAGATGGCGAAGTTGGGAGCCGTGATCGACCAGTGGATGACTGCAAGCGAGCTGACGGTCAGCGCAGTGCAGTGCTGGACTTCAATCGAAGAGTTTCTCGGCATCGTTCCCTGCACCGTAATGAGCATGATGAGCGAGAGCCTGATTCCCTCGGCTTGCGAGGTAGACGTGCTGGGCACTCTGAGCATGTACGCTCTGACGCTGGCCAGCGAGACTCCGTCTGCCCTGTTGGATTGGAACAATAACTACGGTGACAATCCGGATAAGGCCGTATGCTTCCACTGCTCCAACCTGCCGAAGCACTTCTTCAATGAAGTGAAGATGGACTTCCAGCAGATCATCGCAGGGACTGTCGGTAAGGACAACACCTACGGAACGCTGGACGGCACGGTGAAGGCTGGAGCGATGAGCTTTGCGCGCTTTTCGACGGATGATTTTACCGGCCAGATCACAGGCTATGTCGGCGAAGGCGCTTTCACCAACGATCCGCTGCACACATTCGGCGGTGCCGGCGTCGTCGAGATTCCGAAGATGCAGGAGCTGTTGCGGTATATCTGCGAGAACGGCTTCGAGCACCACGTCGCGGCTAATTTCTCTACTACTGCAGCTCCGGTACATGAAGCTGCAAGCAAATATCTCGGCTGGAAGATGCACTGGCATCGCTAACTGAATTGCAAATAAATAACGCGCTCGCTATAGCATGCGAGCGCGTTATTTATTTGAGCATCGTTCTAATTTGTATTTCGAAACCTTCTAAGGTACAACCCCGAAGACGATACGACTACTCAGGCTTGCGCAGTTGTTGGTTTTTGAGCAGCAACTCGGCGACTAACTTCTGCAGTCTTGAATTTTCGCGTTCCAATTCGACGATCCTGTTCTGATCGGGATTCGCCGGCATTCTCCGGTACATAGTGGTCATGGCGGGGCTTATCCCCGCCGCTGAAGTATCTTCATTCGAACTTGAGTGATGTGGGTTGGAGGTCATCGACTCTTCCCTTTCCCCTTCTGCGGAGTTCATTACAGCTCCTTTACTTATTTATCCCTGAGGCTCGGCAGGAGCAGCGAAAGGTCTGCGACCACAACGCATTCCCTGGCGAAAACGTTCGCGCTCTTCGGGAGTCATTGTCTCCCAACGCTCTCTCATGCGGTTTTTCCAGTGCCTGCGGCCGCCGCCACCACGATGAAAGCCCCCAAAGAGCAGCTTGCTCAGCACGAGAAGCCCGAGCGCCTGCCAGAAGCTGATCAGGTGCCATCCAAAGATCCCGGGCATCAGAGCGTTCCACAGGCTCTTGACGACAAATCCGAGCACTATGGCGGCCACAAACACAAACAACAAGATTTTCAGCCCTTTGATCAATCGATGTGAATGCATCTCTTTCTCCTATTCCTTTGCGTAATCTTCATAGATGGCCTGCAGCCGCTGGCGCAAATACAGCACGGCGTAATGCTTTCGCGAGAGCAGTGTATTGACGCTTACGCCGGTCTCAGCGGATATTTCCTTAAAGCTGAGACCCGTCAGCTCGTGCGCGATGAAGACCTCCCTCTGTGCAAGAGGGAGTTCTTCGATTGCGTCTTCCAGTGCATCCAGCAGCATGTTTCTTGCGTAGGCAGCCTCGGGACTTGCCTCCGCCGAAGGCAGCAAGTCTTCTAGCAACAGTGTGTCGTCACCGTCGGTCGATACAACCGGTTCGCTGAGTGATTCAGGCCTCTTTTTACGAAAGAGATCGATGATCCGGTTACGCGCTACCCGAAACAACCAGGCGGTTACATGCTCGACGGGCTTCATGAGGCGGTAGGCCTCCAGAAGTTCGTAAAAGACTTCCTGGACGATATCCTCGGCCTCGCCTGTATCGGCAACATGCTTTCGAATGAAATTGCGCAGCTTCGGCTCATCTCTCTCCATAGCCTGAGAGATGAGCTTGTCCTGCTCGATGATGGTCCAGTTATTGCTCGACATCGGGGTCATCTACTGGTGTAGACGGATGCGTTGCTCGAATATTTTATTTTTTTGCATATCGATAGATTTTTGCCGCATCTACAACAATTTGCTGACTGTTCACGAGAATAAGGTACTCTTTTAGACCTCTATGACTGCCACTAAACTAACAGCGGTTGCGACCAAGAAGCGAAGCTTAAGCAAAGGCACTCAAAAGACAAAGAGCGCGGCAAAACCTGTCGAAAGTCTCTTTCTCAGCCGCGATGAATCCTGGCTCCGCTTCAATCAGCGCGTGCTTGAAGAGGCAGAGGATCCGTCGAACCCTCTGCTCGAACGAGTAAAATTTCTGGCCATCACCGCCAGCAATCTGGATGAGTTTGTGGAGATTCGCGTAGCTGGAATGTTGCAGCGCATCGAAGACGGATACAACCAGGCGCAACCCCTGGATGAGGGCGGACTCACTCCGCAGCAGAGGCTGGACCGCCTGAGCGAAAGCATGGCTAGTTTCGTCGAAGCGCAGTACCGATGCTGGAACGAGATGCTGCTGCCGGCGATGCATCAGGAAAAGATTCGTGTACTGCAGTGGCGTGAGTTGAGCGATGAAGCACGGACCCAGGCACTCGCCTTCTATGAAAGCGAGGTCGATCCACTGCTAACGCCGGTCACAATCGATCCTTCTCATCCGTTTCCGCGAGTCCTGAACAAAGCTCTTTGTCTCGCGCTGATGTTGCAGCACAAACGGAAGACGCCCGGCGGGAAAAATCCGGCACCAATCCTCGGAGTCGTAACCGTGCCTCGCTCGCTGCCCCGCCTTGTGCCTCTGCTGGGGGGCGAGGGCTGCTGCGACTTCATTATGTTGCATGAGTTGATTGAAGCTCGCGTGGAATATATGTTCCGAGGGTACGAGGTGCTGAGCCGGTCGGCCTTTCGTGTCACACGAAACAGTAATTTGTACATGCAGGAGGAAGAGTCTCGTTCCGTGCTCGAGAGCGTGCGTACGGAGTTGCATAATCGCCGCAAAGGAGATGCGGTACGTCTGGAGATCGAGCGTTCCGCCCCTGAAGAGGTTATCGAACGACTGAGAAGGAACTTCGAGCTGGAACCCTGGCAAGTGTTTCGGACTGATGGGCCAGTAAATCTCTCCCGTTTGATGAATCTCTATTCCGAAGCGAAGCGGCCGGCGCTCAAGTATCCGCCGTTCACCGGGAAAGAGTTTCGCCTCAACCCAAAATCAACTGATCTCTTCGATGAGCTGAGGAAGCAGGATGTGATGCTGCACCACCCCTTCGATTCATACAAGACGGTAGAGGGATTCATCGAGGCGGGAGCAGAAGATCCAGGTGTCATCTCGATGAAGCAGACGCTTTACCGCACCAGCAAAGACTCTCCTATCTTTCGGGCGCTGATAGAAGCTGCCCAGAGTAAAGACGTGACGGTTGTCGTCGAATTGATGGCACGATTCGACGAAGACTCGAATATCCGTTGGGCCCGCGAGTTGGAGGATGCAGGCGTCGGAGTCTTTCACGGCATCTTTGGCCTCAAGACGCATTGCAAGCTTGCGCTTTTGGTAAGGCGCGATCCCGACGGTATCGTACGAAGGTACGCGCATCTGGGAACGGGCAATTACAACCCGGTTACGGCACGGTTCTATACCGATATTAGTCTATTGACCTCGCGGCCTGAACTCACTGAGGCCGTACAAAAGGTCTTCAACTATCTGACGGCAGAGACTGAGTCGGAATCGTATCTTCCCTTGAAGGTCGCACCTTTGACACTGTGGGATGGTCTGGTTGCTTTGATCGAACGTGAGGCCGATCACGCCAAAGCCGGGCGTCCGGCGTCGATCGTGGCCAAGATGAATGGCCTGATTGACCGGCGCGTCGTCGAAGCACTCTACGCCGCATCCAAAGCAGGCGTGGAGATCGACCTGATCGTTCGCGGTATGTGCTCGCTGCGCCCTGGCGTAAAGGGCCTTAGCGAACGGATCCGCGTGCGTAGCATTGTTGGGCGCTTTCTCGAGCACAGCCGCATCTTCAACTTCGCCAATGGTGGCGACGAAGAGATCTACTGCGGAAGCGCCGACTGGATGCCTAGAAATCTCGTCGAGCGTTGCGAGGTCGTATTTCCTGTAACGCAGCCAGCCCTGCAGAAGCGTTTGCGTGAAGAGATTCTGGCAGCCTATCTTGCGGACAACACCAAAGCCCGCCTGCTTCAACCAAACGGAGAGTATGTGCGAGCCCCGCGCATAGGCCCGGCGTTCAGCGCACAAGATTTCCTCATGCGTATTGCAGAGGGAGCGTCCGAAAAGATTCCTAAGCCCGCAAAGAGTTAATCGAACTACTGGACGATCAAATTAAATGTTGCGGTCTGAATCGTTGAACCGCCTGCGGCAGTGACCGTAATCGGATAGTTCCCGGGAGCTGAGTTGTCCTGGGAACTACTATGCGTATCGACGAGGCCCGTACCACACCCCGAAACGGAAGCAAATGCTACGAACGCAAGAAGCAGAAATACGATGTGCCGCCATCGATTGCCGCGTGGAATCCGAACAAGGAGTAGCCCGCTGATCGCTATACCGGTGCTGAACGGAAACCAGGGAAGTTGATCCGCTGTCTTAAGGCCTGTCGTCTGGATCGCACTCATCGCAATAGTGAGGGAGGTCGGTAACGCAGCGGGGCCGGTGGGTGTGACACTGGCTGGAGCAAATGAGCACGTTGCTCCAGCGGGCAGTCCTCCGCTACAGGCGAAGGTGATCGTCGAGTGGAATCCATCGAGCGGTATCGCCGTGAGCACCACAGGGCCGGAGGTTCCTCCGTGGGCTACTGTTGCAGATGCGCCTGAAGACGAGAACGTAAACGTTCCGACAGAGGCAAGAATATTCAGCGTACTGCCCGACGAGATGCTGGGCAGATAGGTTGCATCACCAGAATAAGAGACCTGCAGCACGTGCGATCCCGGCTCAAGCGTAGCAGTAGAAAGAGGGAAGCTGTTGCCGGCACCGCTGATGACGATAGGCTGTCCATAAAGGCTGCCATCCAGCATAAGTTGGACCGCCCCAGTAGCAGTGCTCGGCTTGATGGTAGACGTTACTGCAACTGATCCTCCCTGCACCACAGTGCCGGGGTTGACGGAAACTGTCGTTACGCTTGGAACCGTGGGGCCAGTGATAGTAAACGCAGTCGGCGTGGAGACGGACGATTTGTAATTCACATCGCCCGAGTAGACGGCAGCGATCATGTGAGTGCCGGGTGCAAGCCTGATCAGGCTGCTGGATAGAGAAGTTTGTCCAAATGAAAGAAAGCTCGGTTTGCCGATCGATTGCCCGTCGCTGGTGAACTGTACCGTACCGCTTGCGTAAGGATTGGTCGGCATTACCTGCGCCGAGAAAGTATAGGGAGCTCCGAGCGCGACCGTCGCAGCAGAGAGCGTAATTGCAGTGGAGCTGGAAACCAAGGCCGAGCTCGTCACATTGATGGTGATTGCAGATGAGCTGGAGGGACTATAGTTGCCGTCACCCGAATAACTGACGGTGATGTCGTTGCCTCCAACGACAAGCAGACTCGCCGGAAAGGTAAAGACCGCCGAGGCTGAATCAGCTGCGAAGGTCGGGAATGTGCTTTGTGTAAGGGTAGCTGTGCCCAGTGTGATACTGCCGGACGTGTACGTCACAATGCCGCTCGGAGCATAGAATCCATAGCCGTTGGACCCGCTGTTGCCAACTCCTTGCGTCTTGATCTGTGTAGTGAGCGTGACCGTCGCATTGTTCGAGACGGATGTAGAAAGAGCCGTGAGGCTGGTGCTGGTCTGCGCGCGTGTAATCGTGAGAGTGACCGGTGCGGACTGGCTTGCATTAAAACTGGCATCGCCGGAGTAGGCTGCGGTAAGGGTATGTACGCCGGGTGCGAGCGCCGTGGTCTGGTCTTCGGTGTCGGAGGTCGAGTTGAGACGGAAGGTGCCGCCATCGAACGGCGATCCCGCATCTGTGAGGACGACATTGCCAGTCGCGCTTCCCTGTCCGGAGAGTCCTGCTACGTCGGCACGCACGAGGTAAAACCCGCCATAGGGATAAGTTGCCCCAACGGAGATGGATGAAACAGCCCCTGAGGAGGGATTGACCAGCAATAGTTGAAGTCTGGTGCTGCTTGCCTCAGGAGTCACAGTCAGAGCGACTGCGTTCGAGTCGCTTGCAGCAAAGGTGCCATCACCGGCGTAGTGTGCCTGGACTGAATAAGAACCACCGGGAAATCCACTCAGAGGAAGGCTAACGGCTCCGTTCGTCAGTGTTCCACCTCCCAACGATCCATTAGAGGCCAGCGCGTTAATCGAGACATTGCCCGTCGGCGTTCCCGTCGTTGCGGTTACCTTCACGGATGCCGTGACTGGGCTGCCGTGCGTAATCGTAAGGGGCGACAGTGACAGACTCGTTGCAGTCGAACGGAAGCTTGAGCTGGTCCAGTTATTTACAAGGTTGGCTGCGTTGACGCTCCCAAGACCGCTGGCAAGGTCATAGCCCGTCGTACTTCCCCAGCCAGCGAGAACACCATAACGGTCCGCCGAGTTGGTGACTGTACAGTTCGGAGTGCCCTTGAGGCACGGCTGCGAGATTGTATTGGTCGTAATGTCGTTGAAGATACAACCGGTAGCGGGCGCTCCCGTGGCGGCATTGCATGCTGTTTTTGCTGTACTCTGCTGGCTGGCCAGGTTATAGAGAACATAGTTGGCGTTGCCCACCCGATTGCCGGTCTTCTGGTTGATCAGAGAGATGATTCCTGCAAACGCCGGCGCCGAAACAGATGTCCCGCCATAGCCCGCAAAGTCATACGCAGGAGCGTTGAGGCTGCAGGCCTGTCCATCAATATTGCTGCTCTGCTGACAGACGACATAAAACGCATTGAAGAATCCGTTGCTGGCAAACAGCGACACATCGGGAGTATCGCGAACTCCATCTGCTGGAACCCCTGTGCCAGTCTGCCAGGATGGCTTCGCATAGCCGCCCTTGCAGGAACTAACCGAGCCGCCGTTCGACTGGATACATGAACTCTTTCCTCCGCCCGCGCCTGCCACTGAAAGGAAGCCGTCGTTGATCGCAGTTGTGTTGTTACATATCTGCTCGGACGTCTGGCCGGAGAAGATACTGAGAGTGGAAAAGACAGTGTTCGTGCAGGTGTCGTTCCACGGCGTCTCGGGAATGTAACCTTTTGCGGAGGCCTGGGTAGTCGAATTATTCGTTGAACTCCAGTATGTCGTTCCACCGTTCGGCATATAGAAATCCGTGCCACCCACAATGGTGTCGTATGGCGTGCTGCCCAGCCCGTTTACCGCAAGTCCGTTGGTGGCATAGGTGGGGTCGCTCGCATCGCAACCGGCCGACCCGGAGTCTCCACTGGCAATCAACACAGTGATCCCCTGAGCGGCGGCCTGCTGCCACAGATTGTTGAAGAAGGTATTGCCGGAGGTGCCTAGAAAGAGCTCGCACTGACCATAGCTGAAGCTCATGACCGGAGCCAGATTGTTGTTGACGATGTAAATAGCGGAGAGATCAGTTCCCTGGGTGACCTCGGTGCTCTCGGAGACGACATAGTCGATAGTCGCGCCCTTGGCTACCGCCGCGGACCATTGAGTATCGATATCCGCTTCACCTTCGTCGGCCACGATACCGGGACTGGGTCCGTTGTGGATGATGTTGAGGTACTGCGTTCCGGTGGGCGTGTTCGTATCGCCGATTGGAAGATTGAAGAGCTTTCGGAAGTTAACGAAGTCGGCAGGATTGATATCCGTCTCGCCGACGATGGCGATCGTCTGTCCGGTGCCGTCAATCGGTGTGCTCGCATTCCATAGCGGCAGGACGTTATAAATGGTAGCGAAGTCGTAGGGAGTAACGCCGTAAAGAGAAGACCCACCGCTGGGAATCGTAAAGTTCGGCTGAGATGACGTGTTCGATGACGGCAGTGTCACCTGGGCCTTGGCTTGTATCGTGCTCTTATCGTCGATCTTATCGTCAATCCTGGAGATCCGATTCGTCGTAGTATCGCGGCGAAATCTGCCGATCTTTCTGCTGGCTGGCTTGTGCAGAAAGTTGTTCAGCGAAGCAATGCCCGCAACAACAGGAGCAAAGGCCGCAGGAATCTCGGGATCGGTGGCGTTGGCAACATGCTGCTCGCCTTCTACGTTGTAGCGGTGCATCTGGGTGTGAAAGGTAGAGCGCACCGCCCCTGCAGTGCCGCTAAACTCAATGAGCGTGCGCCCTGGGTTGACCTGAATATTGGCAAAGCCATGCGTGGATAGCCAACCGGTAAGCATGGAAAGATCGCGATCAGACGGCCCGAAAGCAGCACCGAAGGCCTCAGGCGTGAGCCACTGATGATAAGCGGAGGAGCTCGTGTCCTGCTGCTGATCGAGTAGTTGCTTCAACGCCTCCTCCTGTTGAGGGCTGCGCTGCAGCACGAGCTGCATCCTGCGAAGCGGCGTTTCGTCGGCGAGGCCACCTCGGTCGAACTCCGCGCGCGCCAATGGATGCGTATTGCCAGTTAGAGTGGTTCGTCGCGAGTCATCCACCGCCTGGACGATGCGGGATTGAGGCGCCGGTAGACGGACTTGTGCGGAGGCAACCACCACCAATGCACAAAACACCGCAACCACGACGAAGAGAGACCGGCAGAGACGAAGCATTAAAAATCGATTCCTGCCGCACGGTGACGGCATGGTTCTAAAGACTTACAGTTTTGCGTTGCAAACTGATTCTTTCGTGGCCTTGGAAATGCGTCAAGCTGACTTGTATCAGCAAGCATACGACGTTAGTGGGAGCAGCTTCCAAATCAAAAAAGGCCGCGCCCTGAAAGAGCGCGGCCTTCTTATTCTGGTGGCTCGACTACTGTACCGTCAGACTCACCTGGGTACTGTGAACGAGGCTGCCCGACACCGCCGTTACTGTGTAGGTGTAGGTGCCAGGGCTGGCGTTCGTCTTGGTTGGATTGGTAGGTGTGGTCGGCGTTGAAGAAGAAGAAGAACTGCCTCCGCACCCAACAGCTCCAATCGCGGCTACGGATAAGACCACCGCAAGAAGAGCGCCCCATCGCCGCCGTCGCGGAACGGTCAGAAGAATCATGCCGGCCAATGCGGCTCCCGAACCCGCGGCATACCACGGTGTTTTGCCAAGAGGCATGTTGCGAGGAGTGATAGCCGCTGAGTTGTTTACATAGGCAGTAACCACAAATGAGGTGGTGACCGCACCGCTTGTTGAAGTTACGGTAACCGGCGTTACCGTGAAGGATGTCGTTGCGCTGATCACGTTGTTGGGGCTGGCCATCAGATTCGACAGACCCCGTAAACCCATTGACAGGCGTGACGGTGAAGGTGATTCCGGTGGAGGTACCGCCAGGCAGCGCAGTGGTCGATGCAGTGCAAGGACCAAAGGAGAAGTCCGGCTGAGTGGTGGAGACGACGTCGACCGAAGCCAGCGTGCCATCGGCTGCGAGAACAGCAGCTCTGGAGCCAGCGTAGGTAGCGTCACCGGAATATACGGCACTGATGTTGTGGCCTCCCGAAAGGCTAGACGGCGACAGCTGAGCGTGTAAGTAGCCGTACCGGAGGAGGAGAGGGTAACCGGTCGACCCCTGCAGCCAGTGCCGTCGATAAAGAACTGAACCGTACCAGTCGGAACAGTTCCGCAATAGAGCCGGTTACCGTGACGCTAAGCGGGATGCTTCCCGTGACTGCGCAGAGAGCGTTGGTTGTGGTTACGGAGACACTCGATAGAGCGCGTCCCAATCGTGCTACCACCACCAGCCGCGGGAGCGTTCTTCCAATCGTTGATCAGGTTCGACACATCGATAGAACCCAGACCTGTTGCCTGGTCATAACCGATGCTTGCAGCATAGCCAATGGAGCCTCCACTTGGGCAATTCGGCGTGCCTTGGAGACACGGAACGGAGTTATTGCCCGAAGTTACGTCGTGGAAGACATTGTTGTAATACGTACTGTTGGCCAAGCCGTAGAGCGTCGGGTTGACGTGGCCAAGACTACCGCCGACCTTCTGTTCCACGAGAGCAAGTAGGCCGGCGAAGCTTGGCGCCGCAAACGAGGTGCCGCCTGCAATGTTCAACTGACCGGAAGAGGTCTGGAAGCCATTCACGCAGGATCCCTGGCTGCAAAGTAGGTAGCCGTCATGATTGGAAGCCGCGTTGAGCGAGATGTCCGGGCACATCGCGGGCGGAGTCTGAAGGCGTGTTGCCACTGCAGGCGCCCGTCGTGCTGCCCGCCGTGCAAACCTGCCACGTCGGCTTTGAGAAAAATGCGCTCGCTCCACCGCCACCAGCTCCGCCGGCATCCAGGCCAGCAGCCGCAGTCGTCTCGTTCCATGGCAGTTCTGGAATATATCCCGTTGCAGACTCGCCGCCCGTTCCGTTTGTCGAACTCCAATAACTGCCGGATCCCTCATTGAACATCGTGCCGCCGGCCGCAGTGACAAATGGCGAGCTCGATGGAAAATCAACGGCGAGCCCTTCCGTAGCTAGTCCCGAAGAATCGCAGTCGGTTGCACCGGCGTCCCCCGTCGGGCCAACGACCGTAATTCCTTCCACGTTTGCCTGCTGAAGTAGCTGGTTATAGGTATTCAAAAACGACTGTCCCCAGCCGCTTTCGCAAAGTCCGTAGCTGATGGAGATGATATTGACTGTAAGACCGGAGGATAACGTCGTATAGTTGTCGATTGTCTGCGTCAGCGAGTCTGCGAAGACATCGTTGCCATAGGCATAAATGATATTGGCAGCCTGGGCAGCTGCGCCCGACCATTCAACATCCAGCTGAGCTTCATCAACGTCCGACTTTAAGACACCCGGAGGATTCAAGACAACGGGGACAATAGTTGGCGCCTTGACCGGAAGCCCCGCTGCTGAACGAAAGAGCGCCACATCATTCGCGCTGATATTGGTCTGTCCCATGACGGCGATCGTAATGCCGCTTCCCGTATTGCCGGTCGATTGTGCCGGAACATCATAGATCTTGTAAAAATCGGCGGGCGCAACATAGTGGCTCACCGTACCGTTCGTGGTCTGGGTGTACTGCGGCCTTACAACCCGCACCCGGGTACGCGGCTTGATCTTGAAATCGTTGAGACCCGTAATGGCGGTCACCACACCCGCGACAGACGAGGGCAGCACCGGATCCGTAACGTTGGAAATGTGCTGTTCTCCATTAAGCGATAGCGTATGGATACTTGTGCCGAATGCCTGCTGTGCCTGCGCGATCGTTCCGCTGAAGCTGATAAAGGTCGAGCTTCGAGCGACTCCCGTAACAGTAAATCCCTGACTCGTAAGCCACGTTGAGACCTTGCCGATATCGGCGCTGTTCAGACCAAAGCGCGTACCAAACTGCTCGGGCGTAAGCCATTTGTGGTAGCTTGGCGAGCTCGGATTCTGCTGATCGATCATCAACTGAGTGAGATCGGCCTGCTGCGCAGCGGTCATATTGAAGCGCAGAGACATCGAACTGAGCTTGGTATCCGCAGGGGCAGAACCGAGGTCATTCGCGATACGCGCACGGGAGGGGATCGTGTGCTGAAGAGGCACCCGGCTATTGCCGTTTATCGTAGCAATGCGACTCTGCGGAGCTGCATAGGCCAAGGGCGCCAGTACCAAAAGACCCACGGCAGGGATGACAAAGCGTGAAACCAAACGGCTTAACATGAAGATTTTCCTGCCTCACTAAAGGTTACATCGTAATTTGGTGGATTCCGTCTATGGCGTTTGGACTATCCAAATTGACCTAGAGGATTCCATTTCTCTGCTTAGACAGACGATGGAAAGAAAGGTTGCGTTTCAATCCTTTGCCGTTCAGGACAGATTTAAATCGCAGGAATCCATCGGCCTTCCGCGCTGGCGGAGACACAGTTCGCTATCTGCACCAACCAAAGGAGATAGCTACTGAACCGTCAATTGGTACTGATAGGTGTGGCGCACAGTATTTACACCATCACTTGCAGCAGTCGTAATAGTGAAGATCTGCGTGCCCAGCGGTGTGCCCGGATCAGTGAGAGTCGGCGTCGTCGGGTCGGTGCTCGCGCTACCCCCTTTGCCGCATCCCAGGTTCGCCGTCAGGCATGCGCCAAAGACGACCAGCAGAAGCGTCGGAATCGACCGCCGCCGGCCAGGTGCCATGAAGCAAAGAAGCGCGGCCAGACTCGCCCCGCCTGTAAGAACCCAACCCTGCCCGAGTCTCGCCTGCTGGGAGGTCGAGTATTGAGGCGCGGTCGTAACAATCGACATCGTCGTGCTCCCTCCCCCCGTGAGAGTCACCGGGTTGAACGCGCAGGTAATTTCGCTGCTGGAGGGAGGTGTGCAGCCGAAGCTCACCGTGCCGCTGAATCCCCCCACCATGCCAAGCAGCATAACCGCCTGTCCGGTCTGCCCGGGATGAAGCGTAAGCGTCTGCGGAATCATATTCAGGTTGTAATCCGACAGATTAAGAGCCAGCGTCGAGGAGGTCGCGTCGTTGAAGTTAGTGTCCCCGTTATAGACCGCATAGATACTATGCGCCCCGGCCAGCAGACCTGTGGTCGAAAACACAGCAATAGCCTGATTCGGCCCGTTCGGCGCAAGCGTCGGACTTCCCAGCTGCACTACCGCTCCGTTATATGTGTCATATAAGGTCACGGTGCCGGTTGGCCCTACCGTATTGGCGACCGTTGTAAATGCCGTCGCCGTAAAGACGATATTGACTCCAGCCAAAGTGTTATAAGTGTTGGCCGTCAGCGTAAGCGAAGATGGGAGCAGTGTAGGCGCGACCAGTTGCGGAGCCGAGGTACTGCCGTTCCAGTTCGCATCACCGCTGTACTTTGCCACGATGCTGTGCTGAACATTGCCTGAAAGACTCTTACTGAGGCCCGCCTGGTTCGTTGCAACTGGAACTGGGTTCCCTAGCGCCACACCATTATCGTAAAAAGTCACGGTTCCCGAGAACGTATAGGTACCAGTCCCATTGCCGGAGTTATTGATGGTCGCGGTCAGCGTCACCGGCTGCCCGGCCTGGGGTGCGGCTGGACTGACACTTACGGTCGTGATGGTGTTACCCAGAACCGTCGTCCAGGGTTGGATATCCACCGGCGTCTGGCATTGGAAATTGGTATTGCCCCCGCAACTCACCTCAACGGTATATCCCTTCGCGTTCGGAGGAGGAGCATTAATAACTATGTTCGCCGTCGCCGTATTGCCGCCCGGATTGGGCGAGAGAGTCGCCGTAAAAACTGACCCTGTTACGCTCTCGATCGTAGCCGTCACCGGTCCAGCCGGCACACCGGACGAATTGGGCAAGGCCACCGTAGCCGTGACAGTAGCTGTGCTTCCATAAGGCACATTTGATGATGGCGAGATCGTCGCCGTAAGCGTCGCATTGACGATGGTCACAGTAATCGAAACAGGAGTAAGGCTGGTGCTGGCGGAATAGTTCCCATCACCGGAATAGCTCGCAGTAATCGTGTAAGAACCAACTGGCAGTGAGCCAACTGTCAGCGTAGCCGTACCATTGGTCAGAGGAGCGGAACCGATAATACCTTGTGGAGTGCTCGTAAAAGTTATGGTTCCTGTGGGATTCGCTACATTGAACGCTGATGGAGTGACAGTCACGTTCAAGACGACCTGAGTGCCGTAGCCTATAGAGGAACTGCCGCTATACGCCAGCGTAGTAGTGGTCGTCGTGGCTCCGGTGGCGCGCGGAAATACCTTGACCAGCTTCTGCAGATTGACAACTCCCAAACCCGTCGCAGCTTCCCATGTCCCAGCGGGTGCGTTGTCCGGCTGAGTATAAAGATCCGGCGTTGTCGCCAACGAATACAGAATCGCATTGACGTTACCCTGTCGGCCGCCCTTCTGTTGCTCGATCGTCGAAAGTGCCTGAGCGAACGCCGCCACAGAGCTGGTCGTAAGATCAGGCTCGTCGCGATTCCCATCATCTGGAAGCCCGGGCGCACTCTGCCACGACGGGACGCGGATCGACACCACTGAACGAGAGCCGCAGTGGGGCTAATCGCAAGCGCCGTCACCTCCGCAAGGCTTGCCGGAAAGCTGCCAGTTCCACTCGTCCCACACCCGTTCGAAGCCAGAACCGTAATGCCCTGGGCATTCGCCTGGCGAAACAAGTCGCGGTAAGCATCGTAGTCGGACTGCGCGAGCTCCGACGAACACGTCGTTGTATTCAGCGTCAGAATAGGCGAGACATTTCCATCGATCGCTGTGCCAAGAGCATCAAGCGAATTCGACTCACCGCTCGCAGCATTATTCGCAACCGATCCCGCAGACACAAGCCGCGCAAAGGCCGAAGGCGAAGCGGCAGGCATATCATCCAGCCCCGAAACCCCCGCGATCAACGGCGCAATCTCCTGCGGCAGCGAAGGCTGCGTTGAGTTCGCGAAGTGAACCACCCCAGCCATCTGATATTGCCGTAACGTAACGGCAAAGGCCTGCTGCACCTGCGCCGCCGTTCCTGTAACCGTTAGCCTCGTCTTCGCAGCCGAGACACCTCCAACCGTCAATCCCTGCGACTCCAGCCAACTGGTCGCCGTTGCAATCTGATCGTCAGTTGCCCCATAGCTCGCCGCGAACTGCGCAGGCGTCACCCACTTGTGATAGCTCGGCGAAGATGAAGTAATCTGTGCCGCAAGAAGCTGATCGAGAGCCGCAGTCCGATCCGCCCCAGGCGCAAGTCGAAGCGTAAGATTCAACGGCTGAGAGACAGGCACCGGCCCCACATCGATCATTCCAGCACTACTGCTGGAGCTCTCAAAGGCACGACTCGCAAGTGCCACTCGCTGCGCCTCCATCTTCTCGGAAAAGCAACCAAACAAAAGAAGAAGCGTCGTAACAACAATCGACAGACGAGTACGGATTTGGCAGAGCAGAGATTCAGGGGTCAGCATAGGGTATCTCAAGGATGGTTACAGAGACACCCTTCGAAGGCAATGCAAAAGGACCAGCCAAGGGGGTTATTCAGCTGGTCCTTTTGTGCTATTCCACAGATCGTAATTTTTATATCGGATGGACTAAGCTAGAGCGCATACTTCCCTGCCTTGATCACATGCTGAGCGACCTTACGTCGCAGCGCAATCGTATCCGCAGGATCATGCTTGGCCAGCCGTCGCAGTATAGTAAGCTGCGTGCGAGCCATATCTCCCTCAGCCACTGCAGCAATAATCCGCCGCGCTGCCAGCTCAATCTTCTCCATCGCTGATGCAGCATAAATCCGAGCCATCGCAACCGGAACCTCGGCCGTACTCTTCGCAGACATCTTCTCTGCCCGCAAAATAGCCGACTCCATCGCGAACACCTCAATGATCATGTCTGCGATGGCCCCCATCACCTCCTGCTCATCCGCCAGCTTCTGCATATACTTCTGCGTAGCCGAGCCTGCCGCAAACAACGCAAGCTTCTTCGCCGAGGCCAGCAATTCAAACTCCCCGGCTAGCGGCCCTTCGCGATCTTCCTTCGGCGTCGGCCCCGCCATCACCTCATCCATTAGGTTTTTAATAGCGGGCATCAGCGCCAGCTTCCCACTCATCGCCGACTTCATCAGCCAACCCGTAATGATCAGCCGATTGATCTCATTCGTCCCCTCAAAGATCCGATTGATACGCGAGTCCCTATAAGCCCTCTCCGCCGGATACTCCTCCACATACCCATACCCCGCATAGATCTGCAGCACCTCGTCGACGACCCTATCCAGCATCTCCGAGTCCCACACCTTCACAATCGAGCACTCCACTGCATAGTCCTCAATCGCCTTCTGGATCGCCGCCGTATCATGCTTATCCACACCAGCCAGTGCCGCATCAATCATCCCGACAGCCCTATAGCTAAGCGCCTCACCAACAAATACACCCACAGCACAATCCGCCAGCTTCTCCTGAATCAGCCCAAACTCCGAGATCGTCTTCCCGAACGCCTTGCGCTCCTTCGCATATCCAATTCCTCGCCCAAGCGCCATCCGCGCTCCGCCAACCGCTGCATTACCCAGCTTGTACCGCCCGACGTTCAAAATATTGAACGCAATATGATGCCCCTTGCCCACTTCACCCAGCAGGTTTGCCACAGGTATCTTGCAGTCAGCCAGGATCAACGGACAAGTCGAGCTCCCGCGAATCCCCAGCTTATGTTCCTCCTTGCCCACGGTGAAACCCGGCGTTCCCTTCTCCACCAGAAACGCCGTCAACCGCTCCTTACCAGCGTCCTTGCCTTCCTTCACCTCACACTTGGCAAAGATAGTGAAGATATCCGCGAACCCGGCATTCGTAATCCACATCTTCTCGCCGTTCAACGTATAGGTCTGGCCATCCTCCGAAAGCACCGCCCGCGTGCGTGCATTCAAAGCGTCTGAGCCCGAAGTCGACTCCGACAGCGCATAAGCCCCTACAAATTCCCCGCTGGCGAGCTTAGGCAGATACTTCTTCTTCTGCTCCGCCGTCCCATACCAGATAATCGGCAACGTCCCAATCCCCACATGCGCCGAGAAAGCTACCGAGAAGCTACCCTGCTTGGCGATATTGTCCGCAATAATCGCAGACGTAACCTTGTCCATCTCCAGCCCGCCATACTCCTCAGGAATATCGACGGAAGTAAGCCCAAGCTCGCTCGCCTCCTTGATCAGCCGACGAGTAACAGAAAAATCCTTAGCTTCAATCTGATCCGAAACAGGCACAATCTCATTCAACGCAAACTCAGCCGTCGTCTGGGCTATCTGACGATGCTCTTCGGTAAAGTCTTCAGGAAAGAAACAGTCCGCCGGTGTGGGATTGGAGATGAGAAAGCTTCCGCCGGAGATGATCTTCTTGTCAGTGATAGGTGCGGTCATTGTTGACATAGTGTTATTCCATTTCGATGAGAGGCTGTCTCAATCTTGTCGTTGCAAAGAATATCTGGATCAATTCAACGCTAAGTACACCCAACCTATCGGTTCATGAATGAACGAGCTTCGACTGGAGGGGTTGTAGATTGCATCGCGGATATAGATAGAAATAATGAAAAGAATCGTCATCGCGCACCCGAACACGACGAGGATCGTAAAACTCTTAGAACCTGATATTGCGCCTAACAAACCAACAAGGATTGGAATAGCGACTAACGCAAAATAGAGAAATGCAAATTTGATTGATGTAAATATCGCACCGAAGATTCCAAGCGCAGCCAATGCTAAGCACGCTGCTCCGCAAATCAGATATAAGTTTTCACCGTATTTATTCAAGAGCTCACTCACTTAGCTCGTAGCCTCAAAAATTCCCGCCGCACCCATCCCACCACCGACACACATCGTCACCATCCCATACTTCGCATTCCGCCGAGGCATCTCCCGCAGCAGCGTAGCCGTCAACTTCGCCCCGGTACATCCCAACGGATGCCCAAGCGCAATCGCCCCACCATTCACATTCAACTTCGCCGGATCAATCCCCAGCACCTTAATCACCGCCAGCGACTGCGCGGCAAAAGCCTCGTTCAACTCGATCACATCGATCTGATCCAAACTCAACCCAGCCATCTTCAGCGCCTTCGGAATAGCATGGATCGGCCCAATCCCCATCTCCTCCGGATCGCACCCCGCATAAGCAAACGCAATAAACTTCGCCATCGGCGCAATCCCCAACTGCGCCGCCCGCTCCGCCGACATCACCACCGCAGCCGCAGCCCCATCCGAAGTCTGCGAAGAGTTCCCCGCCGTCACCGTCCCCTTCGCATGAAACACCGGCTTCAACTTCGCCAGCGCTTCGAGCGAAGTATCGGCACGCGGCCCCTCATCCTGCTTAAACGTCGACTCAACCGCCTTAGCTTTTCCCTTCCCATTCGCCGTAGTAGTCGTCACCGGAATAGGCACAATCTCATCACTAAACCGTCCCGCAGCAATCGCAGCCAGCGCCTTCTGATGGCTCTCATACGAGAACTGATCCATCGCCTCACGCGAGATCCCATAGTGCGCCGCCACCCGCTCCGCCGTCAGCCCCATCGACATATACGACCCCGGATAGTTCTCCACCAGCCAGGGATTCACCGAAATCTTGTTCCCGCCGAACGGCACATACGACATACTCTCCGTGCCCCCGGCAACGATCACCTCCGCCGACCCACCACGAATCCGATCCGCCGCCAGCGCAATCGACTGCAACCCCGAAGCGCAGTACCGATTGATCGTCATCCCCGAAGCCGTAATCGGCAGCCCCGCCCGAAAGCTCGCGACACGGGCAACATTCATTCCCTGCTCTGCCTCAGGCATCGCGCAGCCCAGAATCACATCCTCAACCTCAGACTTATCCAGCTGCGGAATCCGCTCCAGCGCACCGCTGATCGCGAACGCCGCAAGATCATCAGGCCGCGTCGTTCGCAGCGTTCCTCGCGGAGCCTTACCTACAGCGGTCCGAACAGCAGATGCAATAATCACGTCTCTCATGGCGACTACTCCTAATTCCTCAACGGCTTTCCGGTCTTCAACGTAAACGCAATGCGCTCCTGCGTCTTCTTCTCCCCACACAGCGAAAGAAACGCCTCCCGCTCCAGATCCAGCAGATACTGTTCACTCACCAGTGTCCCCGGCATCACCTTACCGCCAGCAAGCGCATACGCTACCCAGTTAGCAACCTTGGCATCGTGATCCGAAATGTACTGCCCCTCCCGCATCGTCCACACCGCCAGCTTCAGCGTAGCCAGCACAGACTCACCCGGCGCAGGAATATCCGTCCGCACAACCGGCGCCGTATATCCAGCATCAGCCAGCGCTCTCGCCCGCACCTTCGCATCCGTAAGCAGCCGATCACGATTCACCGTAACGTTGTCCGAAGCCCTCAAATATCCCAGCCCACGAGCCTCCGCAGCCGAAGTCGAAACCGTAGCCTTCGCAATCGTCTCGAAGTTCTTCTTCAGCGCCTCAAATATCTCCACCCCCTCGCCACGCGCATCCGGCCGAATACTAGACCCCGCCTCAATCGACCGCAGCACCATCTCCTTGCATCCACCACCGCCAGGAATCAGTCCCACCCCAGCCTCTACTAAGCCCATATAAAGTTCCGCATGAGGTTGCCGTGCTGCACCATGCAGCGATATCTCCACACCCCCACCCAGGCACATCCCATAAGGCGCAACCACCACAGGCCGCGGGCAGAACTTAATCGCCTGCGTCATATTCTGGAACGCCTTCACCGCCAGTTCCACCTCATCCCACTCCTCCTCCTGAATCCCGAGAAGCAGCTGCATCAGGTTCGCCCCAACAGAAAAATTCCCCGAGTCGCCCGTAATAACAAACGCCTCAAAATCCCCCACCATCTGGCTCGAAGGCTTCAGCGTCTGCGTAATCAGCGAAACAATATCGTCGCCCAACGCATTCATCTTCGAGTGCAACTCAATCCCCGCCACGCCATCACCGAGATCGACAACCGAAGCCCCAGGATTCTTCTTCACCACACCCTTAGCCTTCTTGATCACACCAAACGAAGTAACGCCATCCGCAACGACAACCGGCTTGTACTCCCCCGCAAACGGATCGAAGTACACTCGCCCGCTCGGCACACCAGCGTCGTCCTTGTACCAGCTCGGATTCGCCTCACCATGTTTATCCGCCCAGGCCAGCAGCTTCTCTACATTCGCCGCAATCGGAGCACCGCCCGCTCGCATCTTCTCCGTCGTCGCCCGCACCCCCGCAGCGTCGAACATCTCAAACGGTCCAAGCTCCCAGTTGAAGCCTGTCTGCATCGCCCGATCGATCTCGACGATATTGTCCGCCGGCTCATCGCCAGTGTTCGCCACACGATTCGCCGCATACGTAAACAGCTCCGTCAGCAGCGGCCAATAAAACTTCGCAGCCTTATCCGTTCGCACATCCGCATGAAGCAACTGCGCCACCCGCGCACCCGTCGACTCCACATTCTTCGCCATCTCAATCGCCGGAAACTTCGGCCGCACCGAAGGCTTGTAATCCAGCGTCTGCCAGTCGAGCACATGCCGCAGATCGCGCCCCTCGGCATCCTTGCCCGCCTTCTTGTAGAAGCCCTGCCCCACCTTATCGCCCAGCCACTTCTGCTCGATCATCTTGCCGATAAACGGAGCCAACACAACCTCCGCCCGCTCATCCTTGATCGCCGCAGCCTGCGCAGAAAAATTCTTGGCCACATGCGCCAGCACATCAATGCCCACCAGATCACCCAGCCGAAATGTTCCCGTCTTCGGCCAGCCCAGCGCAGCTCCTGTCAGCGTATCCACCTCTTCGATCGTCAGCCCCTGCTCCTGCATCAATCGAATCGCATTGCCCATGCTGAACGTGCCGATGCGATTGGCAATAAAGTTCGGAGTATCGTGCGAACGCACAATCGTCTTGCCCAGTCGCTGATCGCAAAAATGCGCAATCGCAGCAATGGCACCAGCATCACTCTCACGTGTCGGAATAATCTCCAGCAACCGCATATACCGAGGCGGATTAAAGAAGTGCGTCCCAAAGAAGTAAGGCTTCACCTCCGCAGGCAAACCCTCCGCAATCTTCGCAATCGGCAACCCACTCGTATTCGTCGTAAGTATCGAATCCGCACGCCGATGCTGCACCACCTTCGCCAGCAGCGCATGCTTGATCTCAAGATTCTCCGCGACCACCTCAATCACCCAGTCGCAATCCGCGATCAAGCCAAGATCATCCTCGAAATTCCCAATCGTAATCAGCCGCGCACTCTCCGGCGTATAAAATGCCGCAGGCTTCGACTTCTTCAGGCCATCCATCGCCGCCAGAACAAACTTGTTCTTCGCAGCCTTATCCGCACCCGCGTCGGTCCTCGGCGGAACAATATCCAGCAGAACCACCGGCAATCCAGCATTGGCAATATGAGCCGCAATTCGGGAACCCATTGTCCCCGCACCCAGCACGGCTACCTTACGAATCTGCTTACTTACAGAGGTGGAACTCGGCGGCATGAAAACTCCAACGGGCAAAAATCACGAACGCCGTGAAGCATACTGAATGGTCATTCATTCCGTCAAGAGAACATCCTGTTACATCAGGACCTCCTTTATTTTCATTGTCCTAGCCGCTGCCATCTTTCAGAAAATCGGTATGATTTTTACTAGCTCTGGATTAGGTAAATCGTCGCATTCCAGTATCCAAAAGTTAGGGAGAAGTCTTTGAAACCGACAACATCGAGGCGCCAGTTTTTAGCAGCCTCCAGCGCAACCACTATCTCCCTCTTCTGCAATAAAGCGTGGGCTGCAATGCCTAGCCCATACGAGTTGGTCGCAACCACTGACCGCAAACGAATCCTCACCGCTGCCAATAGATACCTCTCCTTCGAACCCATCACCGTAACCGCCTCCCGTTGCGAGCGCAGCGCCGGTGGCCCACACGACTTCTACTCCGAAGGCGACTACTGGTGGCCCGACCCAAAAAACCCAACCGGCCCCTACATTCGCCGTGACGGCCTCACCAACCCGGCCAACTTCAACACACACCGCGAAGCAATGATCCGTCTAAGCCTCCTCGTTCCCGCCCTCACTGCCGCCTATGAACTCACCGGCGAGAAAAAGTACGCCGCCCACGCCGCCAAACATCTGCACGCCTGGTTCGTCGACTCCACCACAAAGATGAACCCGAACCTCGAATACGCTCAGGCTATCTTCGGCCTCAACAAAGGACGAGGCATCGGCATCATCGACACCCTCCACCTCGTCGAAGTCGCTCGAGCCGCAACCATCCTCACCACATCTCACGCACTCGAAGGCTCCACAGAGATACACAGCTGGTTCGCGCAATATCTCGAATGGATGCGCACATCAAAAAACGGCCAGGAAGAACGCGACGCCAAAAACAATCACGGAACCTGCTGGGTCCTTCAGGCAAGCGAGTTCGCACGCTTCACTAACAACACCGAGGTCATGGACTGGTGTCGCAATCGCTTCCGCGCCACCCTCGTTCCCACACAGATCGCGCCCAACGGCAGCCTTCCCCTCGAACTCGCGCGCACCAAGCCTTACAGCTACTCGCTCTTCAATATGGACGTACTCTGCGGCGTAGCCCAAAGCCTCTCCACCGAAACCGACAATCTCTGGACCTTCACCACACCCGACGGACGCGGCCTCCAGAAGATGATGCAGTTCATGTTCCCCTTCATCAAAGACCGCACCGCATGGCCCTTCGCGCACGATGTCGAACACTTCGAAGACTTCCCCGTTCGCAATCCCGCTCTGCTTTTCTCCGGCCTCGCCTTCAACCAGCAGGACTACATCACACTATGGAAGCGTCTGAATCCCGACCCTACAGTACCGGAGGTGATCCGTAACTTCCCCATCCGCCAACCGCTCCTCTGGCTGCCGAAATCCTAAGCTCAATAAAAAGAGCCGCTGCAAACAGCAGCGGCTCTTCCCTATTCAGCAAATCAACCTAGTGCTTGCCACTCGCTAGGCGATGCATCTCCGCTCCAGCCTGCAAAAATCCGCCAACCCCATAGACATAACTCGCCGAAGGCTTGAACTTCCCAGGCTGTCCATCGATCGGCTGAATCGAACCCAGCCGTCCATCGGCATAAATATGCGAGAGCATTCCCTTCCACGACTTCTCCACCACTGGCAGGTACGTCGCACGGTCGAGAATATGCTCGTTGATCCCATAAGCAATCGCATAGGTAAAGAACGCCGATCCCGAGACTTCAGGCAATTCATAAGAATCAGGATCAAGCAGTCCCGAGCGCCACAGCCCATCCTTGCTCTGGATCGACGCAACCTTCGCAGCCATCTCCTTGAACTGCTGCACGTACTTCGGCCGCGAAGGATAATCCGCCGGCATCGTCTGCAAAACCTTCACCAGTCCACCCATCACCCATCCATTGCCGCGAGACCAGAACAGCTTCTGCCCATTCGCCTGCTTCTGCGTCAGATACCGGCTGTCGCGGAAGAAAAGATGCTGCTCCGAGTCATACAGAGTAGCCGACGTAAGCCACCACTGCCGATCCATATAGTCGAGATACTTCCGATCACTCGTTGCAACATACATACGCGACAGCACCGGGGGAGCCATATACAGCGCATCACACCACCACCAGAGCAGCTTATTCGGATCGTCGGGCCGCACCACCAGCCGATCCATAATCTCCTTCGTGTTGGCCATCCGCACAGGTTTACGCGAAGCCTTGGGATCAGCCAGATAAAGATACATATAAGCCTTACCCAGAGCCTGATCGTCCGCATGAGGAAACCGGTCATCGATCAACGTCCAGTTCGACTGCTCCGAGAATCGAAGCACAGCATCGCGATACTTCTTATCGCCAGTGGCCTCCGAAGCTGCCAGAAGTCCGTCGTAGAGCGCCGCAAATGTCCACAGTTTATTGAAGCTCGGCTCCGCATACGGCACCTGCCAGTCAGCAACCTTCTTTACCGCAGCAGCAATAGCCTTTGGCTTAATCTCTGCCGACAGATCCGTAGCCAACGGGCCCGGATTATCCGGAGAATCACCCGCAGCATTGCCATAAGTCGGAGCCGGTTTTTGTGTGGCTGCCGTCGGAGTCGCCTGCGCAAAAGAACGAACGTTCGCCGCTCCGAGAAATATTCCTAGAGTCAGCGCTCCAATAAAGCCTGGATCACAAAACGCAGCGAACGCGCCGCGACGAAACGATGGGGATACAACAGAAGACATATTTTTCATTTCCTTTTCGTTAGACCTGACCAGCATTCATCACCAGTGCAACAGCGCTTCGTAAACGCGCTGTATTCCCCTCGTAAGCGGGCCTCAGTTTCGGCACCTTTGAGAGAGAGTTTTGTTTGAGCTCCGCCTCAACCTTCGGGCCGAACATGTACCACGCAGACGTAATATCGCCGACGATGATGATCTCGCTTGGCGCAAGCGCGGAGATAATCATCCTCAGCCCTCGGCCCAGAAAATGCCCCATCTTCTCCAGTGCCTTAATGGCAGCAGCATCATCGCCCGACTGCGCCATCTTCACCAATGCCGCGAAGTTCGATGGTGCCGAGCGCCCACTAATCTCCTCGTAATACCGAAGCCCGGCCCGGTTCGAGGCCAGCGTCTCCCAGCATCCTCGATTCCCACAACCACATAGCGGACCATCCGCCTCCATCTCCACATGGCCAAACTCGCCGGCCATTCCATTGGCTCCACGCAGAAGCATCCCATTGGCGAATATCCCGGTTCCAAGACCCTCCGACACGTTCACTACCACCAGGTCATGCAGCCCATCGCTCTCGCCAAACCACACCTCAGAGAGCGCACATGCATTCGCGACGTTGTCCATCTCCACGCGCAGATTCGTCGCCCGCTGAATGCGCGACTTGATGCTGAGAACCGGCCAGTTCAAATTCGGCGCAAAGATCGGCTTCTGCTGCAGCGGATCGGTTCGACCCGGCAGACTGATCCCGATACCGTCAAATGATTTTTCCGCATGCGCCGCCATCAGCTTCTTAATCGCGGCAATAATCGGAACAATCGCTTTATTCGCATCGGCTGGTAGCACGACGATGTTCTGCGCAACAATCCTGCCACCCAGATCTGTAACAGCGACCGTAGTCTGCGCCGGATGAATATCCAGCGCAATCACCGCGCGCTGATGATTCAGTTCCAGGAACGTAGGCCTGCGCCCACGTGGCAATCTTCCGGTCGATCCTTCAAGAATCCATTTGTCGCGGATCAGGTCTTCGACAATCAGGGAGATTGTGCTCCGCTGCAGCCCCGAGATGCGTGCAAGATCGGCGCGAGAGATCGGCTGTCGCGTTCGAATAAGATTAAATACGAGGTTGCGGTTTATCTGGCGCGGAGTCTTGTTCGAAGCGCTCTGCTTTCTCGTAAAGGCAAACGACTGTGGTGGAGATGGGGGAGTCGACATGTTCAGTTGTGTGCCTGTAATACTACCGATTTCATACAACGACCGGCTACTGGAATTAGCAATCTCAAGCCGGTAAGTTCAACCACCGGCAGCTTGACATCTGTAACGACGAATCTTTATATCACTGAAGTCCGGCATTTTGTAGGAACTATGAATTAGATAGCTCCATCGGTCCCAAAAGAACAAACATATCTCCCTCTGACCCAGACAAAACAGGAGTAATCACGATGTATTCCCGCCGGCACTTTTTGAAGACCAGCGCTGCCGCTGCGTCTCTCCCCCTGCTGACGAACCCGGTACTGCGCGCCTCCATCGCAACCCTCAGCAACAGCCCGTCCCAGGCCGCGAGTCCCTATCAAGCCCGCCGTCTGTCAGAGGGATGGGAGTACTTTCAGGGCCCCCTCGCCGGCCCATGGGAGGTCTGGCACAGCGAAGAGCTGGCCACATGGCTACCTGTCGCAATGCCTCATTGCTTCAACGCCTACGACGCCTGCGATCCCGACACACCCTACTATCGTGGCAATGGCTGGTACCGCACCCACGTCCCCGTCGCAAATCCTTACCCAAACGGACGCACGCTACTGCACTTTGAAGGCGCAGGTCAGGAAACGACCATATATGTCGGAGAAAAGCTGGCCGGCAAGCACACAGGCGGCTACGACGAGTTCGTCTTCGACATCACCGACTTTCTTCCAACCCAACAAGCGCCAGCCCCCATAGCCGTACTCTGCGACAACTCCCGCGATCTCGACCGAATGCCGTCCGACTTCAGCGACTTCAGCCTCTACGGCGGCATGTATCGCCACGTCAATCTTGTCTACGTCCCCTGCCATCTCGCTCGAGACCGTGCATATCCAAACCAAGCTCCCTTCCCCCGCTGGCCCAGCCGAAATCACAGTCGATTGGAACCCTCTACAATCCCACCGGCGAAGCCAATCCTCTCGACATCACCCTGGAGGTCACAGACCCAACCGGCGCCTCCATACATCACTTAAGCCATACGATTCAGCCGTGGAAAAACTCCACGCCCCTGACAACCTTCACCATTCCCACACCACAGCTATGGAGTCCCGCCAAGCCTCAACTCTACGAGTGCCGCCTCTCCATCAAAAGCGCGAGCGGCGAATACACCGCACACGAGAAATTCGGCCTCCGTCATACAGAGTGGGTCCTACACGGCCCCTTCAAGCTCAACGGCGAACGCCTGCTACTTCGCGGAACCCACCGGCACGAAGACCACGCCGGATACGCCGCCGCGATGCCCGACGATCTGATCGATCAGGAGATGCAGCTCATCAAGGAAGCAGGCGTCAACTTCATCCGCCTCGCCCACTACCAGCAATCACGCCGAGTGCTCGACCTTTGCGACCGCCTCGGCATCCTTGTCTGGGAGGAAATCCCATGGTGCCGCGCCGGAATAGGCAGCGAAATCTTCAAAGAGATGGGCCGCCGCACACTCCGCAACATGATCGGCCAGCACTTCAACCACCCCAGCGTCCTGCTCTGGGGCCTCGGCAATGAGAATGACTGGCCCACCGAATACCCCGCCATCGACAAGCCCGCCATCCGCGCCTACCTGCAAGAACTCAACGACCTCGCACACCAGCTCGACCCCTCACGCAAAACAACCATCCGACGCCTCGACTTCGCCCGAGACATTCCCGACGTGTACTCACCCTCCATCTGGGCCGGATGGTACAGCGGAACGTATCAGGAGTATCAAAAGTCCCTCGAGACTCAACGCGACCGCGTCAACCATCTCTTCCACGCCGAGTGGGGCGCCGACAGCCACGCAGGCCGTCACTCAGAAGACCCCGACAAGGTCCTCGCGCACATCGTCACCGGCAAAGGCACCGACGAGCGCGGCCTGGCCTATCTCTCCACCGGCGGCGACACCCGCGTCTCCCGCGACGGCGACTGGTCCGAAACCTACGCCTGCAACCTCTTCGACTGGCACCTCAAAACCCAGGAGACCCTCCCCTGGCTCACCGGATCTGCCCAATGGATCTTCAAGGACTTCACCACTCCCCTGCGAGTTGAAAACCCCGTCCCGCGTGTCAATCAAAAGGGCCTCGTCGAACGCGACATGACGAAAAAGGAGGCCTACTTCGTCTTCCAGTCCTACTGGTCAGACGTCCCCATGGCGAGAATCTACGGCCACACCTGGCCCGTGCGCTGGGGCGAGCCAAACGAGCAAAAAATGGTAAAGGTCTACTCCAACTGCGACACAGCCGAGCTCTTCGTCAATGGCAAATCCGCCGGAGTAAAGCGCCGCAACAGCCAGGACTTCCCCGCAGCTGGTCTGCGCTGGCTAACTCCATTTTCACCGGGCACGAACAATCTCCGCGTCGTCGCAAAACGCGGCAACACAACCGTCACCGACGAGATTAACTTCCTCTACCAGACTGAAAAATGGGGCAAGCCCACATCCTTGAAGCTCACTGAAATCCGTCGCGACGCAGATAAGGTCACAGTCGAAGCCACGCTCTACGACGCAAAGGGGATACTCTGTCTCGACGCGCGCAACCAGGTACGTTTCAGCGTAGCCGGCGGAGCAAAACTGATCGACAATCTTGGAACATCACGAGGCTCCCGGGTCGTTCAGCTTTACAACGGTCGCGCCCAGATCTCACTACGCACAGGTTCCGCGCTCCAATCCGTTGTAGCCGTCAACGCAGCTGGCGTTACCGGCGCTTTTTACACGCTCACGTAGCACTTTCGCATTGATATGGCAGTCTTTTCTTACTCTCGGATGACTGCCCGAACAGTCTGAAAATTGTTCACTCAGCGAACTATCTCCAGCAAATCAAACGATTTTGGGTTTCCCCCGTCAAACGGAAGACCGATCCCCGGCTCCGGTATATTAGGGTCTTCCGGTTGTGTTATGTGGAGGTAGTTCTGTGCGAATTCGAAATTTACTCGGAGTAGTCCTGGCGCTCAGCGGCATGCTGTGCAGCGCCCAGGCCCAGGATCTCGCGAGCTTTGAGAAGCGAACAACGGTGAAGGTCCTGCCCAACGGCCTTACCCTGATCGTGTCCGAGCGGCCCGAAGCCCCCGTCTTCAGCTTCTACACCCTGGTCGACGCCGGTTCCGCCGACGATCCCCAAGGCGACAGCGGCCTCGCCCACATGTTCGAGCACATGGCCTTCAAGGGCACCCAGGAGATCGGCACCACCAACTACCCTGCCGAAAAAGTCGCTCTCGCGAAAGTCGAAGTCGCCTACGCAGCCTACGACGCCGAACTCCGCAAACGTGTAGGCCGGGATCCCGCCCGCCTCGCCACCCTCAAGAAAGCCTTCCAGGACGCCCAGGCAGACGCGCAAAAGTTCGTCATCCCCAATCAGTTCTCGCTCATCGCAGAGGAGCAGGGCGCCGTAGGCATCAACGCCTCCACCGCCGAAGACTCCACCCAATACTTCTGGAGCATGCCCTCCAACCGTCTCGAGCTCTGGGCCTATCTTGAAAGCCAGCGCATCGCCCAGCCAGTCCAGCGCGAGTTCTACAAGGAGCGTGACGTCGTCCAGGAAGAGCGCCGCATGCGCATCGACTCCTCTCCCACTGGCCGCATGGTCGAGCAGTTCCTCGCTACCGCCTACGTTGCGCATCCTTACGGCCGCAGCGGAGTCGGCTGGGAGAGCGAGATCAGCCAGGTCACCGCCACCGAGGCTGAAGCCTTCCACAAAAAGTATTACGTCCCCTCCAACATCGTCATCGCGGTCGTCGGCGACATCAAAGCCAGCGAGGCCATGCCTATCCTCGAGCGTTACTTCTCGAAGATCCCCGCGGGCCCCAAACCTGAACCCATGACGACCATCGAGCCCCGCCAGTTCGCCGAAAAATCCGTCGTCATCCGCGAGGCCACCCAGCCCTTCTACATCGAGGGCTACCACCGCCCCGACTATCGCGACCCCGACGACTCCGTCTACGACGCCATCACCGACATCTTCTCTAACGGCCGCACCGCCCGCCTCTACCGCTCGCTCGTCCGCGACCAGCAGATCGCCGCCACAGCCGAAGGCTTCAGCGGATTCCCCGGCGAGAAGTATCCCGGCCTCTTCGCCGTTTACGCCGTTCCCCTCCCCGGCCACACACCAGAGGAGATGCGCACCGCCATCCACAAAGAACTCGACCGTCTCAAGAATGAAGACATCACCGACGAAGAGTTGGCTCGCTTCAAGACCCGCGCCAAGGCCGACCTCCTGCGCGGCCTCGCAGACAACGAAGGCCTGGCCCATCAACTGGCCGAGTACCAGACCCGCTACGGCGACTGGCGACAGCTCTTCCGCGAACTCGACAAGATCAACGCCGTTACCAAGGCTGACGTTCGCCGTGTCGCCAACAAGATCTTCGTCGACAGCAACCGCACCAGCGCGCGTATCGAGTTCGTCGCCCCACAGAAGACACCTAAGAGCACCGGAGGTGCCGAGTGAAGATTTCTTTGAATAGTCTGGCTGCAGTCCTCAGCATTGCCCTCGTCGCACCATTCGCAACCGCGCAGACGGCGACGGCAAAGCCTGCCGAAACCGCAAAACCCGCACCTGCAACCACCGCCGCACAACCGTGGAAGAAGATTCCCATCCCACCGCTCCACGCCTTCAAGCCCGAGCAGCCCAAACGCATCGAGCTCGCCAACGGCCTCGTCATCTTTCTCCAGGAAGACCACGAACTGCCCTTCATCAACGGAGCCATCATGATCCGCGGAGGCAGCCGAGACGAGCCCGCAAACAAAGTTGGCCTCGTCAATCTCTACGGCCAAACCTGGCGCACCAGCGGTACCGCCACCATCGACGGCGACAAGCTCGACGATAAGCTCGAGTCAAAAGCCGCCAGCATTGAAACTTCGGGTGGCTCAGCCTCCACCTCAATCCACTGGTCCAGCCTCAAGGAAGACTTCGACACCGTCTTCGCCCACACGATGGATCTCCTCCTTCATCCAGTGTTCAATCAGGACAAGCTCGATCTCGCCAAGGAACAGATCGCGACCGGCATCTCCCGCCGCAACGACGACGCCAGTAGCATCGCCATCCGCGAGGCTCTCAAGCTGGCTTACGGTGCCGACAATCCCTACGCCCGCCAATCTGAGTATGCCACCATCGACTCCGTCACCATCGACGACCTCAAGGCATGGCACGCCCGCACCGTCGCCCCTAACAACATCATCGTCGGCATCTCTGGCGACTTCGACAGCACCGCCATGGAAGCAAAGCTCCGCGCCGCCTTCGAACCCCTTCCTCGCGGTGAAGCATTCAAAACGGCGAACGTAAACTTCACCGATCCGAAGCACGGCGTTTATTTCGTCAACAAGGACGACGTCAACCAATCCAACGTCCTCATCGTCGGCCTCGGCACCGAGCGCAGCAACCCCGACTACTACGCGCTCAGCGTTATGAACGAGATCTTCTCCGGCGGCTTCGGCTCTCGCGTTGTCCAGAACGTGCGCACCAAACTCGGTCTCGCCTACAGCGTCAGCGGATCCTTCGGAGCCTCCTACGACCACCCCGGAGTCTTCTACGTCATCGCCGCCACCAAGAGCCCCAGCACGGTCGCCGCCACTCAAGCCATGCTCGACGAGATTGGCCGCCTCAAGACCGAACCCCCAACCGCAGCCGAGCTAAGCAAGGCCAAGGATCAGGTCCTCAACTCCTTCATCTTCAACTACGACTCACCCGAAAAAACCCTCAACGAACAGATGACGCTGGCCTTCTACGGCTACCCCTCAGACTTCCTCGAGAAGTACAAGACAGGCATCGAGAAGGTCACAGCCGCCGACGTCTCCCGCGTAGCCAACAAGTACGTCGATCCCTCTAAACTGGCGATCATCGCAGTCGGCAACCAGTCCGAGATCACCCCAAAGCTCGACACCCTTGGCGCCGTCACTCCCATCGACATCACCATCCCCCCACCACCCGGCAAACCCGCCGAATAAAGAAGGCAACAAAAGATGCCACCGAAGCATGACGAAAGCTTCGGTGGCGTTTCTGTTTTCTGTGGCTGGTCTTCTACCATCACCGAACCGTTCAATGGGCAGGCCGATAGACCGACCCAATCACAACACCCACGACAATCCACTCCACCGAATACGCCACTGCCTGTTGCACGGTCAGTTTCAACCCTATATTCAGGTTCACATAGTTGTGAATCACAAACGAGCAAACCGAGAACACCGCAATCAGCGCACCGAACCGTGCACCTTCCACCACACCCGATCCGCCCCGATATAGCATCGCTTAAATCACTGCAAGAACCAGCATCGCTACGAACATAGCAGCCATTCCAGCCGGCATTACGCTCTTTATCCCTTCCTGCGGCCGATACACTGCGGGATACTTAAGAAACTCAGTGCGAAGCGACCCCCGCGTAAACATGAGGCCTCCGAGGGCAAAGTACGCCACGAAGGCACAAAAGGCTGCAAGAGCGACCCGTGAGAAGTTCATTAGCGATCCTTTCCAAATCACAAAGAATCTACTAGAGCCTGACCCGTTTTGTATCTACATCCCGAATCGCTGCCTGTAAGCACTCGGAGACACCCCAGTATGCCGCTGAAACACCTTACGGAAGAAAGCAGCATCCTGATATCCGACAGCGTCACTAACCTCCTGCATCGAGCGATGGTCGCCCTCCAGCAGGCGCTTTGCAGCAGCCACTCTTAGCTTCTGCACATAGATCAGCGGACTATCTCCAGTAGCTTGTCTGAAGCGTCGAACAAAATTACGCAAGCTCATACCGACCTGCTCTGCTGGAGCTTCAAGCGGAAAACTCTGGTCAAAATTCTGGTGTAACCAAGCCTGTGCATTCAAAATCGTCTCATCAGAGTGCGCCGTCTTCAACGGCACAATCGCGAATCCAGCCTGCCACGCACGCGGCGTCTCGATCAACAACGCCTTGGCATTTTGCACAGCAACCTCATGACCACAGAATCGCTCAACGAGGTAGAGGCTCAAATCCAGCGAGGCATTTACCCCTCCTCCGCAGAAGAATCCTTCATCCTCCGTCACCATCAACTCCGGCATCCACAGCACCTTCGGATACTTCTCGCGGAACCGTTCTACCAGGCCCCAATGTGTCGTCGCGCGTTTGCCATCGAGCAAGCCCGAAGCTGCAACCAGCCCCACGCCTGAACAGACACTGGCAATAGGGACTCCCCGCTTGTGCCAGCGCCGTAACCACGGCACGATTCCCGGGTTGCGCTCTACCGCATCATCCAGACTTATTCCCGCCGACGGGATAAAGATCAGATCGGTCTTCCGAATGTCTGAAATTGCCACCTGCGGCCGTATGTGGATCGGCCCATCACAACTAACCGCGCGGCCATCCACCGATGCTGTCGTTACGCGAAATTCAGGAACCGGCAGTTTTCCCGTGCAAGTGTTCCACAGCATACCTGCATGGCGAAAGACCTCCATCGGTCCGGTGGCGGTAGAAGAGAAAGTTCCGTCGAGAAATAAGAGTGTGACGTCTTTCATCGGTGGCCTCCAGCATTGGCTGAATCGCCTATCCATAATGGCAAATCTGCCATCTTGTGGCAAGGCCCGTCTACGCCTACCTTTGAGAGAGAATGACGTCTAAACCGTATTCGCAGTGTTGTCGGGCCCAGGTGCAGTCAATCAATGAGTCTTAAGGATCGACGAAATGGATGTCCAGAAACACATTCACATTTTGCAAATACATTTACTCGCGATGTGCAGACTGTCACAGCGAGCTCTCGACTACTCCGTCAAAGGATATGAGCTAGGTAATCCAGACATTTGCAGACACGTTTGCACTACAGAGCACGAGCTTGCAGTGCATCACTTTCAAATCAAACATCTCTGCCGCAAGCTTATGACAGCCGAAGTGACTGCTCCTTCAGACATTCGCTTCGTCCTCGCAACCCTGCGTCTCGACCACGCCCTTGATGCCATCTTTAGGGCAGCTGCGCAGATCGCGCAAGACACCAGACTGTTTCTAAAGGGCAACCATATAGTGAAGTGTCCGGCATTGAATCGGCTCGGCGAATTTGTTAACTGTTCAATGCGTTTATGCATCGTTGCGCTGTTCAAGAAGCATGCCGAACATGCTGAGGCGGTTCTTCAAAGTCAGGGGGTGTGGCGGCGGTGCGAGATGATCTTCGATGACGTACGCGATGGTGTCAACCACCGGATGGAAGCACGGGATATCTATGCGCTGGCAATTGCGCGAAGTCTGGGCATCATCGCGAAACAGGCCCACGAAATGGCCGACGCAATTGTTTTCTGGCTGAAAGGATGCGACGATGCGCTGGCGCTGGAGGCAGATGGACAAGACGCCCTGAACCTTCTATTTGTCGGTTGCAGCACCAGTATGGAAGGCAATTCTGGACCCGCCATCGGCCACCGCACTATCCCAATGATTTTGGACGTCGGGATACCACCCTAGTCCAGCGGTGTAAAGTAGTTGAGCGTCACGAAACAATCCAGCAGCAACTCAACAAATTCGCATAAGTACCACTATCTCAACGGAGGCCACAAGAAAGGAATCCACATGCCGAAGTTTGTCATTGAACGGGAGATACCCCACGCCGGCAAGCTTTCACCCGAAGAACTCAAAGCCATCTCTCAGACCTCATGTGGCGTCCTGCGCCAAATGGGGCCCGATATCCAGTGGGTACACAGCTACGTTACCGACAACAAAATCTACTGCATCTACATCGCAAACGATGAAGGACATGGTGCGTGAGCACGCAAAACGGGGTGGATTCCCAGCCAACAGCGTCTCAGAAGTCCGTGTCATGATCGACCCAACCTCCGCCGAATAAACCTGCATCCTCCCCACGCAGGTCAACCGAAGCAAAACAACTCTTCTTCAAGGTCGCTTCTCCGTCGCTCCATAAACCGACTGCTTCTGCACCGGTACACCAATCTCTTTCTGGTACGAAGCAGCCAGAGTATTTTTGCTCTGTCGCAATCGGAAGCAGCGTCGGATAAAACTGTACGAAAGTGGTGTCCACGGCTCCATGCTCGCTATGGCACGTGTAGCAATTGGCACTTGTTGGAGTCATCTTTGAAGTCTTGTCGCCATCAAAGCCAAAGAACGCCCACTTACCCGCAAAGCGCCCTTCGTCCTTCACGTGCACTTCAAGCCCCATAACGTCGGCGTCTTGGTAGTTCCCCTTCTGATTAATCGAACCTCTTCCCTTAGCCCCGCGAACTTCAAGCACAAGCATCGTCTTGTCCGGCCACGTACCTGTCTTCACAAAGGCCTGGTACGCTTCAGGATTCACGAACACATTGTCGAACATGTGATGGTCCACCGCCTCTGCCCCGGGGTTATAGCTCATATCAAACCCCGTAGTCAGATACACCCACTCCCGATAATGCTCGGGCAGCTTCATCTGTCCATCAGCCGTAAACTCCGGCACATTACTCGGAGCAGGTGTCTCAAACTCGCGAACATAAGCCGGGGCCGCCATCATCGCCACGCTGAACACGCCAAGAATCACTTTGCTGATCATGGTTGTAGTATTGCGTCCCCTTCTTCCATTCGCCAGACCTTTCACTGCATCTGACTGGCAATTCACTGCATTTCGGGTCGTTTGGTCGGAGTCGTAGAATACGATTCTCGATATGAACCCCATCCGCACACCCTCGAAGTCGCAACAATGGTTCTGGATCGCCGCCATCTGGTCCGCCGTCGGACTCTTCGATGCGACCCAGAACGTCTTCGTCATGCGAGCAGAAGGCATGCACCATGCCTGGGGCCGCCTCTTTCTGGCCTTAACGGTTGCATGGCTGCCATGGGCTCTCGCGACACCGCTCGTCCTTCGCCTCGGTCGCCGTTATCCTCCAGTGCGATTAAGACCCCTCTCCACATGGATCAGACACCTCGCTGCCTGCACCACAATTGGCTTTGTCTTCTCCGCCTGGACCGCCGCACTGGAAAAGTTACTAAACCCATGGGCCAAGGTCCCCGGCCCCGAGCCGTTCCTGCACATTGTGTCCAAAACGTTCTACAACGGTCTTCTCTCTTGCTGGCTCCTCTACAGCGCTATCCTCCTGGTCAGCTACATGCTCGACTCCCGCGAACGCCTCGCTCTTCAACAAACCGAGGCCGCACGTCTCAACGAGCAGTTGATGAAAGCGCAACTCAGCGCCCTCCGCCGACAGATTGAGCCTCACTTCCTCTTCAACACTCTCAACTCCATCGCTGGCCTCGTTCGCGAGAAACGAAACGACGCAGCCGTGACCATGATCGTCGAACTAAGCGACTTCATGCGCCGAGTCCTCGAAGACTCTACCCGGCAACAAGTACCCCTCGCCGAAGAACTCGACTTCACGCAAAAATACCTCGAGATCCAAAAAGTTCGATTCGTCGAACGTCTCCAATGCACTGTAACTGTCCCCACTGAGCTTCTCCTCGCACAGGTCCCCACACTCATCCTTCAGCCCATGGTCGAAAACGCCATCAAACACGGCATCTCGAAACGAGCTCAGGGCGGCTCAGTCCGCATCCTCGCCTCTCGCTCCAACGGCATGCTCACCCTCAGGGTCTACAACGACGGCCCAAGCCTCCCCCAAAACGGCGAAAAGGCTCACTCCGGCATAGGCCTCTCCAACATGCGAACTCGCCTGCAAAGCCTCTACGGAGACGCCTTCGAACTAAACATGCAGAATCAGGGCTCCACCGGCGTAGAAGTATCCGTCTCCGTACCGTTCAAGGAGTAGCTCGTGCCCCCGGAAGATCGATCCCACAAAATTACCACCGTCATCGTCGACGACGAGCCTCTGGCACGAAGCAATCTATCCGTCCTCCTTCGCCTCGACCCCACCATCGAAATCATCGCCGAATGTGGCTCAGGAATCGACGCTCCGGCACTCATCCGAAGCACAAAGCCCGATCTCGTCTTCCTCGACGTCCAAATGCCCGAGTGCGACGGATTCGACGTCCTCGAACTCCTGGGCAACGACATCTCCCCAGCCGTAATCTTTGTAACCGCCTACGACCAATACGCCTTACGAGCCTTCGAAGCCGGCGCACTCGACTATCTCCTGAAGCCCTTCGACAATGCCCGCTTCGATCTCGCCCTCGATCGCGCCAAGCAAAAAATCTCTCTCAGCAAAGGCCACCCAACAAAGCTGGAAAAGCTAGCAATCAAATCCGCCGGTCGAGTCTCCTTCCTAAAAGTCTCCGAAATAGACTGGATCGAAGCCGCCGACTACTACGCCTGCCTTCACGTCGGTCACCACACTCACATGCTCCGCCGCAGCATATCCGAGCTAGAACAAGACCTCGATCCCGCCGTCTTCTGCCGCATTCACCGCTCCACCATCGTCAACCTCAATCGCATCCACAGCCTTACCCTCAACGAAGAAGGCGAATACGAAGTACTCCTCGAATGCAAAGTCCGGCTCCGCTTGAGCCGAAGCTATCGCAAGCAACTCCAAAGCCGCCTCGGTATTTGCAGCCCCCAACCCTCCTAAGCATCTCGAACTCTCCTGCACCCTCAACCGAACATGAGACCATATCCTCATGGACACCAAAGGATTCGCTATCGCCATCATGGCCGCAGGCAAGGGCACGCGGCTCAAAAGCAAACGCCCCAAAGTCCTCCACGAGATCGGCGGCCGCGCCCTCCTTCTCCACGTCATCGCCGCGGCGGAAACCATCGTCCCTCCCGACCACATCTACTGCATCATCGGTCACGAAGCCGACCGCGTCCGCACCGCAGTCGAAAAGACCGGCGTCCGCTTCGTCCTCCAGGAAGAGCAGCGCGGCACCGGCCATGCCCTCCAGATGGTCAAAGCCTACTTCGCCATCTCAGGCGATCCCCTTCCCAAACACCTGCTCGTCCTCTCCGGCGACGTCCCCCTCATCCGCCCCGAAACCATCGCCGCCATCCGCGACCTCCACCTCGCCGAGCGCGCCGCCATGACCATCCTCACCGCCGTCCCATCCGATCCCACCGGCTACGGCCGCGTCCTCCGCGCCACCCCCCACGGCCCCGAGGTCACCGCCATCGTCGAGCAGAAATCCCTCACCCCCGACCAGCTCGCCACACCCGAGATCAACTCCGGCATCTACTGCTTCGAAACCTCCAAGCTCTTCGCCAAACTCGATCTCCTCGACACCGACAACGCCCACGGCGAGTTCTACCTCACCGACGTAGCCGCCATGCTCGTAGCCGACAACGAGCGCGTCGTAGCCGTCAAAGCCGACAGCGTCGACGAGGTCCTCGGAGCCAACACCATCGCCGAGATGATGCACCTCGACGCCGCCATGCGCCTCGCCACCGCCCGCCGCCTCATGGCCGCTGGCGTCACCATCTTCCGCCCCGAAACCTGCGTCATCGACGCCGCGGTCACCATCGCTCCCGACACCGTCATCGAGCCCTACGTCCAAATCCTCGGCCCCACGCGCATCGGCTCCGACTGCCGCATCCGCTCCTACTCCGTCATCCAGCACTCCACGATCGGCGACAACGTCACCGTCCGCAACGGCTGCATCCTCGACCAGGCCGTCGTCAACAACGGAGCCATCCTCGGCCCCTACGCCCACCTCCGCCCCGACAGCAACATCGGCGAGAACGCCCACGTAGGCAACTTCGTCGAGACCAAAAAAGTCACGATGGGCAAAGGCTCCAAAGCCAACCACCTCAACTACCTCGGCGACGCCGTTATCGGCGCCGGAGTCAACGTAGGCGCCGGAGCCATCACCTGCAACTACGACGGCGTCCACAAGCACCTTACCACCATCGGCGACAACGTCTTCGTAGGCTCCGACTCCACCCTCGTAGCCCCCGTCACGATCGGCGCTGGAGCCTACATAGCCGCAGGCAGCTGCATCACCGAAGACGTCCCCGCCGACGCCCTAGCCTTAGGACGCAGCCGCCAAGTCACCAAACCCAACTGGGCCGCCAACAAACGAGCCGAAAGAGAATCCACCAAAAACACCTGCTAAATTAGCCAGTGATTATTGCCTCTGACTTTGCGGCTGCAGTTACCTGTCCCTTTGTTTGTCATCCCGTAGGGATCTGCGGTTGCGGTTGTTGTTGTCGTTGCTCTTGCAGCCACCTCCGTACAGTCGTCATCCTGAGCGAAGGCGCGCAGCGCCGAGTCGAAGGATCCCTGTATTTCGTTTTTGCTTTTGCCGTTGTCGTTGTTCCTAACAATCCCCACTCCACAAATTTCCACAGAAATATTTCCAAAGCCTGCAAAAAAGTAATCCCCGAAAAACGAGCAATCCGCCACCCATCCTCACCACACAATCCACCACAATCTGTCCACAAAACCACCACGCACAACGCCCCATCCCACCCAAAACCCCCTCAAAAATCCACTAAATCCCTCCAAACCATCAAGCCCAAAAAAATCCAGCCGATAAGTCCTCCAAAGCGCGTCCGCGCAGTGGAGCCTCAAGCCGATGTCGCAAGCAAGAATCCTCGTAGTAGACGACGAAGCCCCAGTGCGCAACATCGTCGCAGCCCTGCTCTTCCGCAGCGGCTACACCGCAACCATCGCCGAAGGCGCTGAACAAGCCCTCGCGTACCTCCAGCAAGACCCCACCTTCGACCTCGTCCTCACCGACATCATGATGCCCGGCACCGACGGCCTCAACCTCCTCGACCAGCTCACCGTCGACTACCCCAGTCTTCCCGTCGTTATGCTCACCGCCGTCCACGACATCCATGTCGCCACCAATGCCTTCCGCCGCGGCGCCATCGACTACCTCATCAAACCCTTCGAGCGCGCCCAGCTCGACAGCGTCGTCTCCCGAGCCGTCGAACACGGCCGCCTCCGCAAGCAAAAAAATCTCTACCTCCACAACCTCGAAGACATGGTCTCCGCCCGCACCAGCCGCCTGCGCGAGGCCATGAACGACCTCGAACGCAGCTACGACATCACCCTCGAAGCCATGGGCGACGCCCTCGACCTCCGCGACCAGGAGACCGAAGGCCACTCCAAACGCGTCACTGCCTACACCATCGCTATGGCCCGCGCCATGGAGGTTCAAGCAGACGAGCTCAAAATCATCGCCCGTGGCGCCTTCCTCCACGACATCGGCAAAATCGCCACACCCGACGCAATCCTTCTCAAACCCGGTCGCCTCAACCCCGAAGAAAAAGCCATCATGCGCGAACACTGTGAGCGCGGCTACGAAATGATTCGCAAGATTCCCTTCCTCCGCGAAGCCGCCGAGATCGTCTATACCCACCAGGAGTGCTTCGACGGCACAGGCTATCCGCGCGGACTCCAGGGCACTGACATTCCCCTCGGCGCTCGCATCTTCGCCATCGCCGACACCCTCGACGCCATGACCTCCGACCGCCCCTACCGTAAAGGGACCAACTACGCCGTAGCAAGCCAGGAGATCGCTCGCTGCTCCGGCACTCAGTTCGATCCATCCATCGTCGCCGTCTTCCTCAACATGCCGCTCGATTCCTGGCCCCAACTCCGCGCCGACATCGAGCGTCTCTCCCCATCCGTCCTCTCGTCCACCCTCTGCCGTCCGCAGGTTGCACACAGCAGGTAAGGCAACTAGCATCGCAGACGCGAGGTGATTCCCATGAAGCAAGCACTGACTCCGGCTGAGATCAAAGAGACCCTGCAAGCAATCCCCGGTTGGACCCTGCAGGACGGAAAGCTCACACGCGACTGGACCTTCAAGGATTTCGTTCAGGCAATGGAATTCGTTAATCAAATTGCAACATTAGCCGAAGCCGCCGGACACCACCCGGACATCGATATCCGCTACAACAATGTTCGTCTCAGTCTTGTCTCTCACGATGCAGGCGGCATCACCCAGCGGGACGCCAGCATGGCCAGCCAAATCAATCAAAAATTCTAAAGCCCATCTTTCCGCTAAGGATTTTCTTCAATCTACTAAATTTCACATTTCATAAATTTAGTGGACTATGATCCCATATCGCAGCTGATCAACCATCTAAAAATCCATGTAAACACTATAAAATCATGAACTTACTGGCATTATGGTCTCTCTTATTTCAATACCGGAAAACGGGAAATTAAGCGTTATTTCTATGGTGGGATGTATTTTTTCTGTTACGGCATCCATATTGTGGTATATTTAATTCATCGGAAGCGTGAGTAACCCGCCCGAGAAGATTCTTCAGCCCGAAGCACCGGCTGATACAAGTTGCGTCACTGGCCTCCCGGCACGAGCAAATTACCGTTCGTGCCGCCTTTTTTTTGCCGTGACATCCTCCGCACAAACACATCAATCGCTATTATTTCCGAACCGCTGATAGGCGAAAGCATTGTGTGGATTTATCATACGGAGCATGAAGCGAATACTTGGTTGCGTAGTTCTGGGCCTGGTCACAATGGCAGCGTCGGCACAGTGGACAAACCCTTCCGACGATGTCCCTGCTTATAACGCAAAGGCGCCCTCCAAGCCTCTTCCACCCATCCTCAGTGGCAATCAGCTAACCGGAATCTATTTCACTCATCCCTATCAGATCACCGCCTACAAGATGGCGGCAAAGATCCCAGAAGTACTGCACCAGCAGCCCTGTTACTGCCACTGCGACCGCGCAATGGGACACAACAGTCTGCACAGCTGCTTTGAAGGCACTCACGGAGCAGCCTGCTCAACCTGCATGAAGGAAGCGATCTACGCCTATCAGCAGACCAAAAAGGGCCAGACTCCAGCCCAGATTCGTGCGGGCATCGAGCGCGGCGAATGGCAATACGTCGACCTCGAGACCGCCACCCTCTAATTGTTGTTTTTTGGGGTGGGAGCGCATGGCTTTATCCCTGCGAAAAAAAGTCCCCAAATATTGAGAGCTTCAGCCACGGGCCGCTACGCTTGTCCGAAAACAACGACGTAAAAAGGCTGTCAAGTGCCAAACCTCTCTAAGCCTAACAAAAACAGTAATATAAGCATTGCAAATTAGTTTTACCGATCCGATATAATGGTTAAAGAGTCAAAAAAGTCCCGGCAAAAAGCCGGGGTTTTCATTTAAACCTCCATAAGTCATTTATTTCTTATATTTTGCGGGTAAACCTTTTAGATGGAATATTTTACAGTCAAAACAAGCCCGTAACCGACACAAAACAAGCAACATCCGCCCAAAATACCAAATCGAAGGAGGGGGAGGAAGTGATCAGTTCATTAACCCAACTAACAGTTCCACCGAGCGTATCCTCAAGGGCATGACTTGGGTCTTCTGGGCAGTCCTATCGGCCATATTCGCCGCTGCAACCGCGTTGCTGGCAAAGGTGGGCGTCGCCGGAATCGACTCCAATCTGGCGACGGCAATTCGCACCACCGTCATCGTAGTCTTCACCTGGACGATCGCCCTCAGCCTTGAACGGCACAACGGGCTCGCCGATATCGGCCGCAGAAGCTGGCTCTTCCTCATCCTCTCTGGAATCTGCACCGGCCTCTCATGGCTCTGCTACTTCCGCGCTCTGCAGCTAGGCCCAGCCTCGAGCGTTGCGCCGGTAGACAAGCTCAGCGTAGTTCTCGTGATCCTCGGAGCCTGGCTGTTCCTCGGAGAGCATCTGACTCCGCTGAAGATAGGCGGCGCATCCCTGATCACCATCGGAGCCGTAATCCTGGCCTTCGCCTAGCAAGCAGCGCCGATTGCAGGCTAGCGGAGGGGCACACGGTTCTTACGAAGTTCAGCAAGAGAATAAAACGTACCCCGCCAGGTGACTCCCCCATCCTTGAGCGTGGTAAAAGCCGAGCGGATTAGAGAGTAGATGAAAAGAACTGCGCCCGCCGGAAAGAGAATGACGTACCACGGAGAGATGCGGGAATGTCGGCTCGACAAAGCATACAGAACAGCAATTGAGACCAACGTGAGAATAGCGGCGCTGCGTGTTTCCGGAACGGCGAGAAAGGCAACAGGCCCAAGACAGAAGAGAATAAGCCACACACAGAACAAGAGAACAAGCGTCGCGCGAAAACGGAATACTGCGAAGAGGTTCTTAGTCATGACGTTGACGACGCCCATGGCGCCTGCAGCCCAATGCAGCGTAACCATGCCGGGAGCAACGGCTACGCATTGGCGGAGACCAGCGAGTTTGACGCGACGGGCAAGGGTCAGGTCTTCAAGTATCTCCATACGCAAGGCGTCGAAGCCGCCGAGCTGCTGGTAGGCGGAGGTACGGAGGAGATTGAACGCTCCAATGCCGATGGAGTCGCGGACGGATTTGGGGTCCGAGGCGCGCCACGGGCGGGTGGCCCAGAGACCCATGATGCCGAGGTAGCCGAGAAGCATGCCTTCGCCGAGGGTCTTGATGAGGGGGGTGGGGAAGGTAACGAAGTGATCGGCGTTGATTGCCACGGCCTGGGCCAGTGATCGGCGGATAGATTCAGGATGGAAGACTACGTCAGCATCGGTGAAGAGCAGGTAGTCCGCATGGTGGACAGCGATGGCGTGACGTGCGGCAAAGGCCATGGCGTGGGTCTTGCCTAGCCAACCGGATGGGAGTTCTGTGACATGGATAGCGTGGAGCTTGGTGGGGTGTTGAGATGCGAGCTTGTCGATGATGGCAGGAGTTTCGTCTGTAGAGCGGTCATCTACGGCTAGGATATGGAGGTTCGGATAGTCCTGATTGAGGAGGGATTGAAGAGTGGCTGTGATGTCGGCCGATTCATTGCGGGCCGGGACGATGACTGTTATGGACGGGTTGCCGACGGGGTTGACGTTGTATTGGGCGTCGTTAAGATTTGGGATGCGCGGAAGACCGCGGAAGGCGGAGATCGCCTTCCAGAGCCAAGCCAAAGCGGTGAACCAGGACAACACTACGAAAGCGGATTGGAGAAAGTAGGGCAATGAGTGGCTAAGGTGTAATGAGTCTTAGATCGTCGTAGGTTCGGTTATCGTGGTGGCAACAGTCATACTCGATCTGTTCGTCCCAATTGGCGGGGCGACCTTCGGGAGTGAAGTCAAAGAGGTTCCATATTCGTCGATGGTACCGGTGTGACGCGGATCCTGGCCGGGATCACATGGGGCGAAAAGTATCTCGGAGGTCCAGAAGTGGCGGAGTTGATCGCAGTCGCGGTGGAAGACGGTGATGAGAGGGAGTTGAACGCCTTCAGAAGATTCCGCGTGGTAGTCGCGTTTGAGGTTGTTGTTGGCGACGGATTCTCGAGGGAAGGCGATATTCATGGCTTTGCTCCTGCGATTTCGATGGTTGGCCCGGTCAGGCGGTTGCGGATTCTTCAGGAAAGAGTGGCGGGGCGTAGCGGGAGCCGATGAAGAAGATGATGGAGGCCAGGACAAGGGTGATGAGGGTGGACCCGAGGCCTAAGTTGAGAGTGCTACGGTCGCTGACGGCTCCGATGATGCGTGGAGAGATGGCGTCGCCGAGGGCGTGAATGATGAAGAGCTGACCGGCCAAGGCGGTGGCGCGAATTTCGGGGCGGACGGCATTGACGGTGGCGGCGTTGACCGGGCCAGTACCGAGGAAGATGAAGAAGATTGCGATGGCCAGGCTGGGGATGGTGAGTGATTTTGGACCGAAGAAGCAAACGAGCGCTGGCGGGACAGCGAGGGCTGCGCTGATGGCGGGAACGAGGTAGAGTGCCTTCGAGGTTTTGCGGGACCAGCGTTGGGCGATGATGCCTCCAGTGATGGTGCCACCGAGGCCGGTGACTACGGTGATGGCTCCCATGAGGAAGGCAGCGCCGGACTGAGTGTGGCCTCCGACGCGCTCGAGGAAGGAAGGCATCCACCAGGAGATGCCACCAAGTGAGAAGGTGACGGCAGCGTACCCGAGAATAGAGCTTAGATATGCCTTGTTCTTGAGTAGCGAGAGGACAGCTCCCTTCTCTAACTTTGCCTTGTCTTGCTGGCTGGCTCCTCTGACGGGTTCTTTCATGAGAAAGGCAATGAGGATGGCGATGATGGCGCCGGGGATTGCGGAGACGATGAAGGACATGCGCCAACCGAAGCGTTCGCCTACGGTGCCACCGACGAGGTAGCCAAGGGCTGCACCTACGGGAATGGCGACGTTGAAGATGGTGAGGACGCGATTGCGCTGATTCTCAGGGTAGAAGTCGGAGAGGAGCGCAGGTGCGAAGATGCCGAAGCTGGCCTCGCCTACGCCCAGGGTAGCGTGGCGGATGTTGAGAGAGTCGTAGGAGTGGACGGTGGCAGTGAAGAAATTGATGCCGCTCCAGAAAAGGGCGGCGATGACGATCATGGGCTTGCGGGGAAAGCGGTCGCCCAGCCAGCCGGTGATCGGAGACGTGAGCATGTAGGCGAGCATGAACCATAAGGTGAGCGAACCGATCTGTTCGTCGGTGAGGCGGAACTCGCCCTTGATCTGCTCCTGGACGCCGGGAAGGATGTAGCGGTCGATGTAATTGACGAAGTTAAGCGCCGTGAGGAGGACCAGTGCTGTGGTGGCTCCGACTACGGATGTGTAGCTGGTGGGTTTGGTCGCGGAGGCCATCTGTGGGGAAAGAATAGCAGGCTGTGATCGGTCGATGATAATGGCTTTCATGATGTACCCCTCCCTTCCCGTAAAAAGTGTGCAAAGTATTCAAAATAAAAGACCTGAGTCCGTACTTCCTTTGTCAGGTCTTCCGTCTCGTTCGGTTAAATAAAAAGACCCGACGATTTAGCCGGGTCTTCTTTGATCTATGAGTTCATTATATCGGGGGTGTCAATAGCTATTATTTGTAAATAATTATTTATCAATTACTTATGCTAGCTATTTGAAGGTATTAGGTTTGATCTCGCATGAGATTGACTCATGCGAGATCGCTAAACACATCAGAGACCGATTTCGATTGCCTCCCATCCGGCGTTGTAGTGGCCGCCATAAAAGCCGTCGTTGATAATGGCGCGATCTGCAACTTCGACGTAGACCAGATAGCAGCACGGAACGATATTGGGGTCGCTCCACGGATCCCATAGGAACTCCGTGGGAACAACGTACCCCTGATCGGCGATGTTGCCGTTGTAGGTCTTCGAAAGCGGAGTTGAGGTGATGTCCACTACTGGAACCGACAAGCCCGAATTGCCACGCGCTGTCACGGCGACGTAGCTCATGTTGGGATCGTAGGCCTGGATGGTGACGACGATGAGGCCGTCGCCTTTATGTACCTTTCCACACTTCAGTGGCGAGCGGGTTCCATCCTTCGCCTGCAGTTGCAGGCTGATGGTTGGCCTCGGCAACGGGAATGGCCCGGTGTTGTCGAGCCTTACGACCTGAGGACTGCTAACGCGAGTGTTCATAGCTGCATCACGAACGCGCAGACGCAGATAATAGACGCCATCGGGAGTTGAAGTTGGCCACATGAGAAGCGTCTTCTCTCCTGTGGTGAGGCGACCGCCATCGGAGTCGGTAAGCTGGTTGATCTGGAACCAACCCGGATCAAGGCCTGTGGATTGGGTGCGCGTACGGAAGTACTGGAAGCTCATTACTACGGGGTCCGGTGGTACGGGTGGGGGTGGTTGCGGGGGTACCTGGTCGTATCCTCCCTGCGGCCCCACCAGGATCGGGGTGTAACCGGAGTTGGGGGAGGTTGAAACTTCCACCAGGTATTCCACTGCTGTGGGCATGTTGAAGATCCCCATAAGCCACACCATGCCCCCGAAAGGGTGGTCGCCAACTCCCGTCCAAGGAGTGGGAGGCGGCACATAGAAGTTGGGGATACTGGGTCCGTTGCCGTAGCCCAGAGCGTCGATCTGAGTAATGGGGATCGATCCAACTCTCGTGATCAGTGGATTGGGTGGACAGACCTTTTGGCATTGCTTCTCGCACCGCTCGGCACACAAGATCGTGCAGAGTTGGTAGCAGTACGGCCCAAGCTGGCTCCTCTTGATCTCCTCGCTCCATCCTTGGACGTTGGAGGATTCGATGAAACCGAACATCCGTTCAACAAATGCTTGATCGCGAAGCAGAGGGCCGACCGTTTTAGCGAAGCCGAGGATTTCGTTTGCGTCTACTTCGCCTGTGGGTGGTTGTGGGCAGAACTTTCGGCATACGCCGATGCACCGTTTGCGGCAGAAGAAGCGACAGACCCATTTGCAGTCTTGCTCGATTCCCACGCTGCCGAGGGCTGCTCCAAATTTCGCCGCATCGCCCGCGATGAAAGCCTCATACGCGGAGGAAAACGCCTTGGGGTCGCTTGAGAGTTTCTCAATCGCCTCACCTGTTTGTTGTATCTCGTAGGGCGAGATATTTTGTTTATTTTCTCCAGCCATAACGTCCGCCTTTCCTTCATCGAAATAAGGCCCAGGACTTTACCGTTTTTTGGGGGAGAGAACCGCCAGGTCGGGCTGGTTCGGATGGATAGATTCAGATGGATTCTGACCGACTGGGAATGTATGCCTTTCGCAGTTCAAAAGCAAGTCGGTTTACCACTTTTTCATCGACTACACATGGGACGGACTCGTCTTAACACCTTCCTAATAAATCGGAAGCGCAGTGGAACATCTGTCCTAGTATCGAGTGATAACAAATATGGAAGGAATAGCCTGAGATGTGCTTTTCAGCGGCAGCGAATTTTGTGGGCAGCGGAGTATTGGGGACGATTGGGGTCGTAACGTTGACGAGAGTGAAGCACAGACGTGAGCTCTTGTTTGCTTCGCTGCCAACACTGTTTGCCATCCACCAATTTATTGAAGGGTTTGTGTGGCTAGGGCTGGACGGGGTTCTTGCACCAACAGTGACACACAATATGGGTGCGGCCTTCATGCTGTATGCGCAGGGACTGTTGCCATTTCTAATGCCGCTGAGCGTGGTTCTGTTTGAACCCGACGTGAAGAGCCGAAGACGGATGTTGCCGTTTCTGGTGGTGGGGGTGTTGACGACGCTTTACATCCTTTGGGCGTTGACGGCTTATCCGCTGGAGATTTCGGTTAGGGGAAACAGTATTGTGTATACCAATCAGGCGACGAACTACACCCTTGTCGCGGCTTTGTATGTGATCGCGACTTGTGGATCGCTGTTGTTCTCGAAGGTGAAGGACATGGTGATCTTCGGTGTGGCGAACATGGCCATCCTGCTGGTGGTGATGGGGGTGAAACGGTATGCCTTCACTTCACTGTGGTGTGCGTATGCGGCGGTGGCGAGTGCGATTATTCTTGCCTACTTCTGGAAGAGCCATAGTGAGCGGCCTTTTCGATATGCAGAGTCGATGTAGTTTGTTGAGGGCTGATTTCGCCTTCGCTTAAATTAGAAAGCCCGGCATTGTGCAGGGCTTTCTAACTAATCACGCAGGCTACTGGAGGAAGCCGAAACGCTGCTGAGGCACGTAGGTTGAACCAGCCAGATCTGCGTCCTTGAATCCAAAGACGAAGAACTGGTTCGGGTTGGTGTTGGGGCCGTTAAGGTCTTGCAGGAAGTCGTTGTCGTTGGCGACCCACAGCGTGTGCATCTTACCGGTCTCTGTCGTGACATCATCGCCAAACGCCAGTCCCTCGATCTTGGCTGGGATTTGGTCTGTAGTGAATCCGGCTGCCGTCAAGGCCTTCACAACATCGAGAAAGAGGGACTTATTTACGGCATGGGTTGCGGCTGTGGTTCCGTCCATCGAGCCGACATCGACCGCATTCTGTAAATCTATTTTGAAGACCTGTTTTACTTTGGCCTTGCTACCATCGCCGAGGCCCTTGCCGTCGCGCTCGTCGACGAGAAGCTCGTGGTTGTTGAGGGCTACGATGTCGCTGACACCGGAGCCGGTAGTGAGCAGATAGGCGTACTCATGGGTGGTGCGGCCGGAGAGGATGTCGATAGTGACGATACGGAGCAGGTTGGCTGCGTCACCACCTTCGGCTGCGTCCTGTATAAGCGCGTTCTGCATGATGCCTATGAGGGTGCGGCCGTCGGGTGTGATGGCGAGGCCTTCCATGCCTTTGTTGGCTACCCTTCCGCTGGTGTTGCCTGAGATTTCAGTGGCGCCCATGGGGCTGAGGTTGCTGACGAAGAACTTCGCCGGAAGCTGGAAGGTGCGTAGACGGACGCCGCCGAAGCGCAGGAACTGATAGACGTAGGGACCGTATTCGTCGGAGATGAAGACGCTGAGGCCATCGTTCGAGACTCGGATGCTTTCAGGATCGAGCCGGGCGTCGTTTGCATCGCCGGAGTTGCGATCGGGATTGAAGTTATCGGAGCGGCCCGTGAAGAAATGCTGGAAGAAGTTGTTCTGCCGAGGCTCTCCTGAGCCGACTCCAAGTCCGATGCCGGAACCGTAGACGAGAGGTGTGAGGCTTTCGAGCAGGGTCGTCGACTCGAGTTGTGGAGTGATAGTAAAGGGCAGGCCAGTTCCCGTGCTGGGCTTGAGATTCATCCGGATGGTGTGGAAGCGATTGATGTAGCTGACAGTGTCGTCGACAGACGAGTCGAAGCTGACTGCGTTGGGTCCGCGGTCCGGAACTGCGAGAAAGCGGTCGCCGGAGACGTGGGCGATGCCTGAACCGAAACCACCGAGGAGGTTGGCGGGGACACCGTTTTCGAGGGTTCCTTTGAGGCCTGAGAGATCTGCGTAGTCTCCGGCTGAACTGCTGGTGAGAGTGCCCTTCGCGATCAGATTAACCTGGGCCTGAGCAAAGTATGAGGAAGAGGATGTTGCTAGTGCAACGGCCACAAGTGCCGTTGAAATCGAGATATTCTTCACGTATAAACGTCCCTTCTGTAGATGGTTTATCGAACGTCGCCATCTTAAGGTTCGCTTGTGAGGTCGGTGTTGAACGGCTGGTGAATTTTGGTGTAATTGGAGGAGGGCTGCCGCTTGATTAACCGCGGGGGCCTTTGGAGTCTTCGGGGCGGGGGTAGAAGGCTTCTACCACGGTGGAGATGCCGCCGCGAGGGCGGAAGTCGCCTACAACTTTGGCCCAGATGGGGTCGGTGGCCTTGACTACGTCGTCGAGGACCTGGTTGACGATGTTCTCCTGAAAGATGCCGAGATTGCGATAGACAAAGAGGTATTCCTTTAGGGACTTCAGCTCCATGCATTTTTCGCGAGGCATGTAACGGATGGTGAGGCGGCCGAAGTCTGGCAGCCCAGTCTTGGGACAGACGCTGGTGAACTCGGGGTCGTCGACGAGGATCTCGTATGCCTTGAATTGGTTCGGCCAGGTTTCGATGGCTGGGAACTCAAGGTCGAGGCCGGATTTTGCGTGATCGTCGGTGTAGCCGGTGGTTTTGGTGGTCATTAGGCTATTTTAGCGGGTTTGGGAAGTGTGAGGACGGGTGAGGCCGACTTAGGGTGTAGCCAAGGGGATTCCACCAAAGGTGGATGCCATATCGAAGCACGTCCTGCTTTACTAATCCTTCAGATTCTGAAAAAGAGTTGGTAAACTTAACGAAGATAGAGAAATAGGGGCCCATGCGCAGGCGGAACGTCATAGTAGCATTTGCAATTACACCTAACAAAATTGGCGGTTTGGAGTCATTCTGTCGAGAGTTAGCAGAGCAACTGAAGCCGAAAGAACGACACCTCATTCTGTGTTTTGAAGATAAACCTTCCGCAGCGGTGCGGGACTATCTGCTGGAACCGGGAAACGTGACGATCGAGACGTTTCCGTCCCAGGCTGCGATCAATCTAAGATCGGCGGCTCGATTTTATCGACTGCTCAGGAAGTATCGACCAGAGACGATTCTTTACTCTCTTGGCGGCGTAGTTCGCTTATGGCCGCTACTGGCTCGGGCTCATGGTGTGAGCCGCTCCGTCTATTATGACGGGACCTCGCGACCGCAGTCGATGGAGGAGTATCGGGCTTCGGCGTTGATTCGCACCCTGATGAAACCATTGGGACAGTCGATATGCGCGACTGAATTCGTGAAGGAATGCTCGGATCGAGAGGGTATTGTTCCCCCAAACAAGAGCAAGGTTATCTACAACGCAGTCGACGTCAAAAGAGAGCACGGAGACGGCACGTCATTTCGACGAAAGTATGGGATCCCGGACGATCGAGTTCTAGTCCTCAAGGTGAGTTGGCTGGTGCCAGAAAAAGGGATCGGTATAACGCTTTTGGCCTGTAAAGAGGCACTTCAGCACCGGAACGACCTTCATTTTGTCTTTTGCGGAGATGGGGAACATAGAGAAGACTACGAGCGTAGTGCAGGTGAGCTAGGTATCGCGGATCATGTTACCTGGACTGGCCAGGTTGAAGATCTTCCGGCCAGCGGAGCATTCCAAGCTGCCGATATGCAGGTTCAGTGCTCGCAATGGAGAGAGGCTTTTTGTCTTGCAGTGGCAGAAGGAGCGAGTGCGAGCCTCCCTGTAGTTGCGTCACGTATAGGCGGCTTGCCTGAACTGGTGACAGATGGCGTCAATGGCTTTCTGTTCGAGCCTCAAGACCATGTTGCTCTTGCCAACCATATTCTGAAGCTTGCCGGCGATGAAGCTCTCAGGTTGAGGATGGGCAAAGCGGGACGCAAGAGGATGGTTCAGCGACATGATCTAACGAAGAATGTTGCGAAGTGGGTTGAGGTAATAGTCCCCGCCAAAGATTCCGAAAACGAACTTTCCACTGTATAGGGGTTTAAACGAGAGATGAGCCGCAAGATGCAGAAGCATTGCATCTTGCAGCTCATGTTTTGTTGCGGTGACTAGTTTCTCCGGCCCAGGGTTGGGCGATCGTCGGTCTTGTTAGGGTTGTTGGGATCGTTGGGGTCGCTGTTTCCGCTGCCTACGCGACGCAGGGTGGGCTTGTTTCCGTTACCCTTGTCGTTGAGCTTGCGTTTGTTTTCGATGCGGGCAAGGCGGGCTTTCACGTCGTCGAATTCGCTGGTAGTGACGATATAGTCAGGCCGGGCGGGCATGATAGTCGCGATTTCGTCTTCGGAGCGGTTGATGCGGTCCGGGGTCTGGGGGTGATCGGAGAAGACTTTGGCGAGGGTGCCGGGTTTGTGCTTCTCGAGGGCGTCAATCTTTCTCGAAGAATTGGATGAAGGCCTGTGGATCGTAGCCGGCCTTGTACATGTACTGGAGGCCAAGATAGTCGGCCTCTGTCTCGTCAATACGGGAGAACTTGAGGAAGCCAATGGGGATGGCGAGTTGCATGGCCTCGTAGATGCCGTAGCCGGTCCAGGAGCCCTGAGTAAAGATGATCAGGGGGATGGAGCCGATCTGCGCGTAATTCATCTTGGTCATCTGGCGAGCTGCGTGGTGGGCACAGACGTGGGCGGTCTCGTGGGCCATGACGCCAGCGAGCTCAGCCTCTTCATCGGCGGCAAGAATTAAGCCGGAGTTGACGTAAAAGAAGCCGCCAGGAAGTGCCATGGCGTTGATCTCTTCTGAATCGATGACCTTGATAGTGAAGGGAACCTTGCAGTCCGAGTTTTTGACGATATTTTGACCGATGCGGTTGACGTATTCGACGACAACGGGATCGGTAACGAGGTGGGCCGACTTCTCGATCTCCATGGAGTAGGCCTTGCCGTTACGGATCTCCCAGTCGGTGGAGTACCAGTTGCCCACGCCGCGTCCGCCGATATTGCGAGTCCCGACGGCGTTGACGTCGTCCTCGCTGCCAGGCTTGATGTTGGTTTTAAGCGCCTCACCAGGAGATGGGAGGGAGTCGGTTTTGGCCTTCGCGGTGTCTGCGGCAGCCTTATTTTCAGTAGGAGTGGGCTGCTTGCTCGTGTCGGGGGTCTTGGGGAGTGGGGTCTCTACCGGAACGTTCGTCGGTTCCTGTGCATAGGCCAGGGTCGAAAGAGAGAGGATGGCGGCTAGACCTAGGTGAGTGACCGTACGCATGGGTTTCTCCTGGTGGGCCGCTTCCCTGTTGAGCGGACGCAGCTCGACACCTGTTGGACGTAGTATGCGCCTTTTAAGTAAGCGCAAACAAGGGTAAGGGCGGAAAAGCGGGTCTTACCAGGAGGAGTAAGCGGTGCCCTCAGAGGAAGTTTGCTGGGCCCCGGAGTGGACGTCCGTGATACCCGGTTCGGTCTGGTCGGTGGTGATGAGTGTGTCCCCTTCGACAGGAACCCAGGTATCGGTACGGTCGGTCATGGGATCTTTGGGCATGACCTTGAGGTAGCCAGACTGGACAAGGTCGTCGAGCGACTGAGGGCCCTTTTGCTTATCGATGGTGTATGAGTCGATGGCGCTGCGCATGGTGTAGAGGTCTTCGCGCAGGACAGCTTCCTTGGCTCGTAACACGTTATGGGTGTAAGAGGGGATGGCGATGGCGGCAAGGAGGCCGATGACGACCATGACGATCATTAACTCGAGCAGGGTGAAGCCTTGTTCGGACGAGCGGGACTCTGCGAGATGAGGACTCATGGCTACCATGTGGAGTATTTTGTGCCGTCCAGGGCGGTATCGGTGCTCTTGGTGTGGACGTCAAAGACGTTCTGGCCACCAAAGGAGTCAGAGTCGGGATCATCCTGGTTGGAGCGAAGGCCCCAGTCGGTAGTTCCAGTCATGGGATCTACGGGGATGCGGCGGAGAAACTTCACCTTTTTGCTTTGGATGTCGACGCCGGTGACGAGGGTTTCGAGATCGGGGGGATAGTTGTAGCTGTCGGCCTTGGTCATGATACCGCCCTTGTCGGCCGCGTCCTTATAGGCGTCGATGGCGGATCGCATCTCCCACAGGTCGCGGCGAAGCTCTCGTTCTTTGGTGCGTTTGACCTGAAAGCGCGCCAGGGGGATAGCAGCAGTGGCGAGGATGGAGACGATGGCGATAGTGATGATGAGTTCGACCAAGGTAAGGCCGGAGTGTGGGTTAGTGGCGGAAGAGTGAAACCCCACCCTTTGCGATAAAACCGCAAAGGGTGGGCCACCAGGGTTTTTCTCCGATGAATGAGCCGGGTTGTTGCGAGCGATCACTTCACATGCACCACGGCCTGCGAACCGACGGCCGGAAGATTGGCCTGTGCGCTGTTACGGGCGCCGACCTTGACGAGGGTCAGGTTGGAGTCCCCTGCGCCGATGGCCTTGAAGGTAAGGGTGGCTACACTTCCCTGTCCAGTGACTCCGGTAACGTTGGGAGGACGGGAGGTGGAGATGGTGACGAGGCCGTTGCCTTCGTCGCGATGGACGATGGCAACTGCCTGACCGTCGCGGCTAAGGAAGTCGCCGGCATCGACGTTGACGAGTTGGAGGACGGCGGGGTTGAACTGGAGTTGGATGGGAACGGAGTAGACATCACGTCCGTTCGCGAGCGTGACTGCGACCTGGAAGGTGCTGCCTACGGTTTGGTTGGGATTAGCGGGAACAACCGAGAGACTGATGGGCGGACCCGTGGGAGCTGCTGGTTGTGCCGGGTTCGGAGTTGGCGCTTGAGTTGGATTCTCGGTTTGAGGCAGAACAGCGGGCTGGGTGGGAAGCACACCAGGAGCAGGCGGAGTGGGTGGTTGAGCGGCCTGTTTGAGCTGCTGCACCATTGCATTAGCAGCATTGGCGGCTGTTGTTGCCTGACCAACGGGTTGCGGGTGAACCGGCGTTAGGAGAGTACCGGCTCCAAGAGCTGCGGAGAAGTCGTGGCGGAGTTCGACGGCCTGACCAGTGCCGGTGTCGATGGCGCGGGTGTTTATACGAGTGAGAACGGACTCACGCACGATGTGCGGGATGAGAAGAAAGACGATTTCGTCCTGCTGGGTTTCCTTGGACTGTGACGAGAAGAAATACTTGAAGAACGGGAGTTCGCCGAGACCGGGGGTTCCGCTGACGCCGCGGTTGTCCTGCTTGGTAAGAATACCGGCGAGGATGCTGGGCTCTCCCTCTTTGAGCTGGATGACCTGTTCGACGATGCGCTGACCGATGATAGGCTCGGTGACTCCGCTGATGGTGACCGAGCCGGACTGGGAGGAGACCTCAATCTTCATCTTGAGGGTGACCTCGTGGTCGAAGTGGACGGTGGGCGTCATGTCGATGTTGACGCCGACGTCGAGGTACGTGAACTGGGTCTGGACGCCGATGCTGGCTACGCCGGTGGAGACTCCGGCGTTGTAGGAACCTGTGGCAATTGGGATCTTGGAACCGATTTTGAGAGTGGCGCGCTGGCCGTCCGTGGCGCGAATGCGCGGATTCTGGAGGATGCGAGTGTCGGAGTCGGTGAGCAGCGCATTGAGCGTGCCGCCGGTTATGGCGACGGCGAAGTTGGTGGCGTTGAGGTTCGCGAGGGAGTTGAGAGTGAAGTTAGAGCTGGTCGTCGTCGTGCCGCCGGTGGTCGTGGTGGTGGTCGTGCTGCTGGTGGCAGTGGGGGAGGCCTGTGGGGTTATGGTGACGGACTGCGGGAGGGTGATGCCAAGGTTGCGCATCCTGTCGCGGTTCACTTCGAGAATGGCTACGTCGACGACGACCTCCGGCTTGGCTCGATCGAGGTCGTTGAGGATCTTTTGCGCTAGGAGAAGCTGGTCGGGCGTGGCCCGTATGACGATGGCGTTCTGGCTGGGAACAAGATTGATCTTGGTGCTGGGGTCGAGGAGATTGCGGATGGCGGTCTGGATCTCGTTGGCGTCGGCCTGCTGGCTGGCGTTGGTGAGGTAGAAGGTCTGGACGGCTACCTCGTCGAGATCCTGACGCTTGGCTCGGGTGTTCTGAGCAACGAAGATGGTGTTCGGAGTTACGGGCTTATAGAAGGTTCCAGCGATAGTACCGACTATACGGAGCGCATCGGCGAGACTGACATTGGTGAGGTCGACGGGAATGCGCTTGGAAGTGTAGTCGGGATCGAAGAGAACATTGAGGCCGGCGGCCTTGCCGATGGCCTGATAAATGACCTTGACATCCTCGACCATGTGCAGGGTGATCGGTTCGTTGGAGACGGGCTTGAGCTCGACGGGGCCGGAGATGCCGCCGATATCGCTCATGATCTCGTCCTGGCTGGAGGGATGAGAGTCGGACTGCTGCCCGGTAGATGGAGGGGCAGTGTTGGCGGCGGCGCCGGGTGCGGGCAGCTTGCCCTGGATGATCTGGAGCTCCTGCAGGGCTGTCTGATTAGCGGGATCGATCTCAAGGGCGCGGGTAAACTCGGTGACGGCGCCACCGATATCTCCGCTCTGCTTGAGGACCCGGCCGCGATCGAGATGGCTGACGGAGGCCTGGAACTTCATGCGTTCGAAGTGGGCCTTGTACCGGAGGTCCTTGGGAGCCTTGAGAGCAGCCTGACGGTAGTCCTCGTAGGCGGCATCGTAGTCCTGGCGGTCTTCGGCAGCCTGGCCTTTTTTGCTCCAGGAGCTAGCTGATTGGGCATGTGCCGTAACAGCGGTGGCTCCTGCGAGGCAGGAGAGGAGGATAGCCCAGAAGGCGTATGTCGATAGCTTGCTGATTCGTCTGTTCCCGCGGCCCATGCTGCTTCCGTTTGCGTCCTTTACACCAAAAAAAGTGTGGCGTCTGCCGGAGTACACGCCTGCCCCGACACTATTGTTGGGGAGGACGCTGCCTGTTGGGGCGTTGCCTTCCAGGCTGTTGCGCTCGGGTGAGTATAACATTCGGTACAAATTCTTCCTCTTATATCAGGGTGCATCTTAAGGGTCATTCGATCTTAACAACGACCAAGTGGTACGGCACAAACGGCCTGGGCACAACGACGCATAATTGTGGCTCCTGCGATGAAGGGCTGAGGGTTAGACGCGCAAGTCCTGCATGGGTGAGGCGATGATTGCAGGCATGTTAAAGTAAGAGATTCAATGTCCCGAAATCTCTCCAATCCGACTGTAGCGCATCAGCCGAAGACCGTGGTGAAGGCGAAGGACCGCGATCCGGTGGCGGCGGGCATGCGGGATGCTTCGTTCAATCGGTCGGCAAGCTTCAATTACTTTCTATCGGACAAGTTCGAGGCTGGGGTCGCACTGAGAGGGACCGAGGTGAAATCGATCCGTGAGGGCAAGGCCAATCTGAAGGACGCCTATGGGCTGCTGAAGGATGGCGAGTGCTTTTTGCTGAATGCGCACATCGGACCGTTCTCGCATGGGAACGCGATGAACCACGACTCGCTGCGTACGCGCAAGCTGCTGCTGCATAAGGCCGAGGTTTTGAAGCTCGAAGCAATGACGAAGCAGAAGGGCTATACGCTGATACCAACTCGGCTTTATTTTCGCAACGGGCGGGTGAAGTGCGAGCTGGCGCTGGCCAAGGGCAAGCAGGACTGGGACAAGCGTGAGACCGAGCGCCGGCGTGAGGCGGATAAGGAAGCCAAGGCGGCCGTGGCGCGAAGCCAACGGCGCTAGTTTTGCATTTTGTTTCATTCGATCCCGTGCGAGTCGCGCTAGGATAGAGCCATGGATACGAGGCTTCTTTTTCAGGATGCGGCTGGGCTCGCAACACCGATGCTTGCTGTTTTTGCGGTTGATATTTCCATAGGCCACGATGTAGAGCCGCTTCCGGCTCTGTTGACTACTTCAGATTCGGTGACGAATGCGGCGGCGAAGGTGCTGGAATCCGGCGAGTTCAAAGCGGCTCTGGGTGAAACGCTGCTTGTACATGCTCCGAATGGATTGAAGGCGGAACGGCTACTGCTGGTCGGGATGGGCAAGGCCAAGACGCTTAACGTGGACGAGGTCCGCAAAGCAGCCGGTACGGCGATTCGGGCTGCGAAGCCACGCGGAGTGCGGGAGATGGCGATTGCGTTTCCGGAAGAACATGCGCTATCGGATGAACATTTGGACGAGCTCCCCTGCCCGCTGACGTCACGTGCTTTGGTTGAAGGTGCAGCCCTGGCGGAGATGGACTACGACACCTATAAGAGTGACCGCAAAGACCGGTCGGTGCAGATGCTCACGGTAGTTGCGAAGGAGACGGAGCGATCGACTACGGCGGAGATTCAGGCCGGTTTTGATGAGGGTTTAATTGTGGCTGCGGCGCAGAACTTTACGCGCACGCTGGTGAATGAGCCGGGCAATGTTCTGACTCCAACGGAGTTAGGAAAACGCGCCGCGGCGATGTGCGCTGATAAGGGGCTGAAGTGCGAAGTCTATTCAACCGAGAAGCTGCATGAACTGAAGATGGGAGCGTTCTGGGCCGTGGCGCAGGGTTCTGTTGAACCTCCGGCGTTGATCGTAATGACGTACGAGCCGAAGATGGCCAAGGGTGAGAAGCCGGCTGCGGACGCTCCGGTGCTGGGGCTGGTGGGCAAAGGCATTACGTTCGACACGGGAGGAATTTCGATCAAGCCGGCCGATGGCATGGAGAAGATGAAGTACGATATGGCCGGCGCGGGCGCGATGATCGGCGCAATGCGGGCGATTGCCGAGTTGAAGCCCAATGTGAAGGTGATTGGGATTGTGTGCTCTGCGGAGAATATGCCGGATGGAAAGGCGTTCAAGCCGGGCGACGTGGTGACGGCGATGTCGGGCAAGACGATCGAGATCGTGAATACGGATGCCGAAGGGCGGCTTGTGCTGGCAGATGGGTTACATTATGCAAAAACGTTGGGATGTACGCACCTGATCAATGCGGCGACGCTGACGGGCGCCTGCGTGGTTGCGCTGGGAATGTTGAATGCCGGATTGTTCTCCAACGATGAGGAGACCTGGGCGCGATTCCAGGGAGCGACGAAGACTTCGGGTGAGAGGTTTTGGCGGCTGCCGTGTACGGATGAGTATAAGGACCAGATCAAGAGCCAGATTGCCGACATAATGAATACGGGAAAGACCCGCTGGGGTGGGGCTATCTCGGCGGCGATGTTTTTGAAGGAGTTTGTAGGCGATACTCCGTGGGTGCATTTGGATATCGCGGGCTGCGCCTGGAACGACGAGGTGAAGCCGTGGCTTGCAAATGGACCTTCGGGGATCGGTGTCCGAACGATTATTGAGTGGGTGCGCAGCTACTCGGCTTAGACCCCGACCACGGATTTCTCGGACAAAAACGGATAGAACTTTTTGTCTTGATTCGTCTTACATGCGTTCGGGTGCTTCGATGCCGAGATAGCCGAGGGCGCGGATCATCTCACGCTGGGCTACTGCGGCTGTAGCGAGAAACAGCGCTTTGCGGGTTGGGTCGGTCTCGTTGAGGATGTGATGACGGTGGTAGAAGTTGTTGAATTGCTGGGCCAACTGGAAAGCGTATTTGGCGAGGTAGGCGGGCTCGGCTGTGGCGATGCACTGGTCGATCATGAGGGTGAGCTTTGAGGTGAGGAGCCAGGACTCCCACAGGCTGTTTCCGTCTTCTGTATCGAGGATATTGCTGAAGTCGAGTGTGGCGATGGCCGCGGTTGAGGCTTCAGCCGTCGTGTCGGCTTTGCGGAAGATGTTGGCGGCGCGGACGATGGCGTACTGGACGTAAGGGCCGGTTTCGCCTTCGAAGCTGAGGGCGTCCTTGAAGTCGAACGCGATGACGGTGTTGCGAGTGAAGCGCAGCATGAAGTAGCGGAGGGCACCTACGCCGATCTGTGTGGCGATGATAAGACGATCGGCTTCGTCGAGGTCAGGGTGGCGAGTGTCAACCTCAGATTTGGCGGCGACGATGAGCTGGTCGAGAAGGTCGTCAGCTTTGACGCCAAAGCCCTTGCGGCCGCTGACCTCGATGTAGGCCCGCTTCTGGTCCTCTTCGCTGATGGGGTAGCCGAGTTCGATGGCGCATCGGGGGGTGAGGGCGACCATCTCGTAGCTGAAGTGGGTGTAACGGTCAGCGGCCTCGATGAAACCCATGCCGCGGAGGGCCTGGACGACTTGTGTCTGCGGGTCGTTCTGACGAGAGTCGATGACGTTGTAGATGGCGTCGGCGTGACCGAAGACCGGGTGGCCAGGATCGCTTGGGCCTGCGGTGGAGATCCAGCAGGTGTGGGTGGGGTACTGGTGGAATTTTTTGTAGCCGAAGTCTTTGCCGGGGAGAAGGCCAAACTTCCAGAGATGGTACGCGATGTCTTTCCCGACGTAGGTGACGGTACCGTTGGAGCGGACGATAACTTTTGCATCTTCGTCGGGTGTGTCAGTTCCCTCTTGCTGGGCCTCGGCTCCGGCGCGGCGCATGACGTAGCAGCCTTTGTTTTTGCCTGCTGTCTCAAGGTAGAGAACGCCCCTCTCCATCATGAGGGTGCGGGCGGCGTCCCAGAAGTGGAGACTGAGGATTTCGCTCTCGCGGGGGAGGAAGTCGTACTCGATGCTGAGGCGCTCCATGGTTTCGAGATGGCGGCGCAGGACGGCGGTTGCGATGAGGTCGGCGATGGCCGCGGTCTCGTTGCCGCCTTCTTCGAGAGCGTGGAGAGTGTCGAGGCGGATTTGTTTGCGGGCGGCTAGCTGATCTGAATCGGCGGTGTACCACTGCGAGACGCGAGCGTAGAGATCCCAGCAGTAGAAGTCGATGCGCTGATTTTTTGATGTCAGATCGGTGAGAAGCTCGCGGGTGGTGGCGAGGTCTTTGCCTTCGAGGTGGACAAGACCTACGACGACGTCGGCTACCTGAACGCCAGTGTTGTCGATGTAGTTCTGGACGCCGACTTCGTAACCGCGCTTGTAGGAGTCGGGACGAAGAAGACGCTGGAAGGTGTCTCCGAGGATGGCGTTGCGGAGGTGGCCGATATGCGCGGCCTTGTTCGGGTTGATGCTGGTGTGCTCGACGAGGCGGAAGCCGGAACCGCCAATGTCTGCGTGCTGGTCGGCTGCGATGCGGCGAACGGTGGCAGCGCGATCGAGACGGATGTTTAGGTAGCCAGCTCCGGCGACTTCTACGCTGGCAACGCCTTCCAGCTCGGGAAGGATGGCGGTTAGTTCGGCTGCGAGCTCTGTCGCGATGGCACGGGGGGCTTTGCGAAGGCGCTTTGCGAGCTCAAAGGCGACGGGGAGGGCAAGCTCGCCGAGGGCGGTGCTGGGCGGCTGCTCGACCGCGAGTTGCGCGAGGGTGATGTCGTACTTCGCGAGAAGAATGGCCTGGATGCGGGCCAAGAGAGACTGCTGAATTGTGCGATACATGCCTGGAGCTCACCGCTGAAAAAAGTGTTTGGGACTTAGTTGAGTTTACGCGAGTATGGCCTGAGAGACGGCTACGGCATCTCTGCGGGGAGAGTTTCGATCTCTTTGAGAAGAGGCTCATGGTTGTGAATGCGGAAGCGGTGGAGGAGAAAGATGATGCCGCCGGCTCCGGTGACTGAGATGAGCAACCAGGCGTGGAGCGCGAGTCCGTAGATGGCCGCCTTCGATGGAATTGCGCCGTGGCTAACGAGCGAGGTTCTGACAGCCAGCTCGAAGGTGCCGATGGCTCCCGGAGAGCTGGGGATGAGGTAGGAAAGGTTGGCAGCGGAGACGGCCTGCCAGGGGCCGATGCGGTCGACGACGAGGCCAATGAGGCGAGCGGCGGAGACGAAGATCATGCCTTCGCAAGTCCAGATGATGGCAGACTGCACAAGAAGCAGAAGCGACCCGATGATTCCGATCTGTCGAATGCAATCCAAGGCAAGAAGAAGCCAGTGTTCGACTTTGGCAAGCTTAGCATTCTGTGGGAGTTTGGCGAAGAGCTTGCGAATGGGCTTTTCGAGCACTCGCGCACCGAGAATGAGGACGAGGAGTCCAATGGTGGAGATGGCCAGCGTCAGGTAGGCTATGAAGCGATAATGAGGGGCAACGCCAGCGCCCATGAAGGCGACGAAGAGAAGGACCAGAGTGAAGATGTCGAGCAGTTTTTCGAGAATGACGGTGCTGAGGATGGCCGAAGGCGAGGCTCCTAGATCGCCCGCATAGGTGAAGACCCGCATTATGTCGCCGATGCGCAGAGGCAGGATGTTATTGGCGGCTAGTGAGGTCATCAGGACACGGGCGCAGATGGAAAATTTGGCGCCGGTGGAGCGCATCATGTGGGTCCAGCGGACGCAACGCAGGGTGTAACTGGCGAGAGTAAAGGAGAGCACTCCAATGATCCAGATGGGGTGCACGAGCCGCAGAGCGCGAATCTGGGCGAAAGAGATGCCTTTAAACGTATACCAAAGGAAAAATGCGCTGATTGCCAGCCCAGGGACGGTTTTGAGAAGATTGCGGCTGCGGTATGCGGTCATGCAGCCACCGCGTCTGGGGTGGGATCTGTACGAGAGGCGCGGGGTTTGCGCGAGACGACAAAAAGCATAGGTTGTCTTATTGTATCGCTGCGGCGTGCTGGACTTCGAGGCGCGACTTTCGGGCTCGGAACGGGTTCAACGTCGGAGTATAAGACTGAGACTGTTTTATTCGATCGGCGTCTATCTTCAACAGTACGAAGTTCATCAGATATAACCGCCTCAATACGAGCGGTGGAGCGACGGTAATTTGGCAACAACGGTTGTAGTCTCTCAGGGATCAAGAACATCGGCAGCCCAAGGGCAACGGCAGAGACCGAATTGGTTTTTTGCAGGTGGCCTGGTGACGGTATTAACGCTTCTTGCTTTCGTCGTCCATGGATATCACCCGTATGCCGAAGATGGTGGCCTCTATATCGCAGGTATCAAGCGCATTCTTGATCCGGGAATGTATCCGCATCGCTCGGAATTCGTCGTGGAACATCTGCGGTTTTCTCTCTTTGCGCCGATGGTGGCGGCACTGGTTCGCGGCTCGGGATTGGGCCTTGAGACTGTCCTGATGGTCCTGCAGTTTGCATGCTTCTGGGTGACGCTGTTCGCTGCATGGATGCTGGCCGCGAGATGTTATTCGCGGCATGAGATGCGGGTGGGCGCCGTTGCTCTGCTAGCAGTATGGATGACGCTGCCGATTGCAGGGACTTCCTTGATGCTGATGGACCCGTATGTTACGGCGCGAAGTATCTCGACGCCATGCGCGCTGCTGGCGCTTGCGGGGGCTCTTTCATTTCTATTGCCGGAGGATTCGGTGCCGGGTGCGCGATGGCGCGGGTTGGTTTTATGCGGTGTTTCGCTGATGTTGGCGGCGCTGGTCCATCCGCTAATGGCTGGCTATGCCCTGGCGAGCGTGCTGGCGTTGGGCGCTGCTTTGCCTTGGCGCCGGAAGACGAGAGCGTTGGCGTTCATCGGATTGTGCGTGGCAGGCGTAGGCACAGCAATGGCAGTCCAGAGCATGGCGCTGCCGGAGAACCTGGCATATCTGAACGTAGCGATGACGCGGCGTTACTGGTTTCTAAGTGAGTGGCACTGGTATGAGTGGATCGGTATCGCTGCTCCGCTGATGATACTAGTATGGGTTGCGACGACACGACGGCATGAGCGCAACGAGACTCGACTTGTGCTGGCACGGATGGCAGTTGTGATAGGAGTAGTTGCAACGATAGTGGCGATATTTTTTGCACGTGTCCAAATGGCCATACATCTGGTGGCAAGGCTGCAGCCGTTACGAGTCTTTCAGTTGGTGTATGTTGTGATGATTTTGGCCGTGGGCGCGGAATTGGCGGAGCGCGTGCTGCAACGACGCGCAGTGCGGTGGGTCGCGGTGTTTGGGATGCTGGCAACGGTGATGGTGCTGGTGGAGAGGCAGACGTTCCCGGCCTCGGCACATATCGAACTGCCAAGCGAGCTACAGTGGAGCGCGCCGAGCAATGCGTGGGTACAAGCCTTTTTGTGGATCAGACAGAATACGCCGAAGGATGCTCTGATGGCGCTGGACGCGGATTACATTACGAAGCCGGGCGAAGACGCACAGAGCTTCCGGGCTATTGCCGAACGGAGCGCACTGCCGGATTACTCGAAGGACGGCGGCGAGGCTTCGATCACGCCGGAGTTGACCAGTGCGTGGGTCGAAGGACAGGTTGCGCAATCGGGATTGAGCGATGCCACCGATGCGCGACGAATTGCCGCATTGAAGCCACTGGGTGTTGGATGGGTTGTGTTGGAACGTAGCGCCGCCACGGCGTTCGTCTGCGATTATGCGAATGATGCGGTGAAGGTTTGCCGTCTGCCCTGAGGGTGAGGTCAGACGGCTTTCAAGGTCGATTAGTTTGTTGCGGTTGTTGGCTTTGTGGCTGTTATCGGTGCAACGGTGAGGACAACGCTCTCCTGATCTTTAGTCTCGAACTTGTTATAGAAGGCGCGGAGATCAGGATAATCATTGGGGAGGAAAAGAATTTCGCCAAGGGTGTAGTTGCGGCGAATCGTTACGCTGGTGGGCGTGGACTCGGCTGCCAAAGTGTAAAGAGCATAGGTCTTGAACTGCTGCTTCATCGCGGTGGGCAGAGACTCCACGCTGAAGACGGGCGGAAAGTTGACGCGGACGGCGTCCTGGTTGAAGTAAGAGTAGTGGAAGTAGACGGAGGACTCGCGCTTTTCGTGGGGGAAGCTAGGCTTGGAGTTGGTCTCGAAGATATCACCAGTAAAGAGGAGACGCTTGCCTGTGGAAGAACCTATTGGCCCTTTGACGTTGAATCTAACAACAAGAGGCGATTCGTAGTCGTCGAGTTTTTCGATGGTCGCGACCTTGATATCCATGCCCTGAGGCAGAAGATGTTCTACAGAGTCGTGGAGTTCTCGCTCCAGACTGGCTGCATCGCCAGAGGCCGAGGTCTGGCGCCAGCTAATTGCCGGGTCTCCAATAAAGGTCATGCTTACGGTGCCGGTGGCGACACCTTGTTCGTCCATGGTAAGGTTAGCGACTCGCTGCACTCGAGACTGGGTATATGGCTTGGGAGGAGTCGTGATGAGAGCGGAGCCACCTTCAGCCTGGCGGATGGCCCCGACCATCGTGTGCTTCCAGGCCAACTGCTCGTAAGGGCAGAAGCGTGACCCGGGGTCGAAGTATTGGTCTTTGCCGTCGAGGTTGACGATTGCAACGTAATCATCGAACTGCCTGAAGCTCAGATAACCTGGGATGAAGACACCGCGGTCGCGGCTGTCAACAGCGACGACATAAGCCTTCATGCCCGCGGCGCGAGCCATGGCGACAAAGAGTTCCGTCAATTGATCACTGCTGCCTCGCTTGCGGGTCAGGATGTCGTCTGTGTTGTGTACCTCTTTGAGTCCCTGAGACTTCTCTTCGGAACTTGTGTGCTCGCGTGTGAAGTCGGTGTTCTCAAGCTTCATGACAGCCGCATAGAGTTTGCGTAGCTTCTGGTCCGGCGTGTCGGATGGTGTGGTGAGCTCTTGAACGGCAGCGCGAACCACTGATCCCGAACCGATGAATTTATCTGTGAGCTTGGCCCAGTGCTTTCCCTCGCTCTTCCAATACTCCTCACCTGTGCGATACGGCGAGTAATAAAAAAGCACACGAAATGTGAGACTGGATGTCGGCGGCATGTACTCTTCGTCAGGGACAGGCGGAACATCGTGAATGTTTAGTTCAAAGAGAAGATGGGTTTCGTCCATATTGGTTCCCGGCGTCCGCACGTTTTTGAAATCGGCGGTAGGAGGAAGAACGGGGAACCATGCGACGGAACTGGTAAGTTGACCTCGATCATCACTGCTCACCAACTGCTTGGCAGTCGGCTTCCACGTGTAGTGGGCTTTGCGCGTAAAGAGATCGGTCTGAATAAACCAGCTTGGCGCCAGGAAATAGTTGTCATCAAGGCGACGCTTGTAGCTGTACTCGATGATGCTGCCTACTTCGACGTCTGGCAGGGTAAAGACCTTGGACATGTAGCGCATGCCTTTGGTCTTTTCGATGAGCTTGTCATACGGCTTACCCGTGAACGGAACGAGGGTTCCATCCGGGTGGATCGTGCGGCCGGCGATGTCGGTGACGATAACACCTCCCTGTCCCGCCGCGTACGGCAGTTCGACGTTGGCATATTCTTTGCCCTTCTCGGTCAGGACCTTGAGCCGCACGTAGATGCTGTATACGTGCATGTCATCGTCAGTCTTCTCTTCGCGATAAAGATAGACGGCTGCGGCGCCCGGAACCTCAGGCTGCGAGGTCATGGAAAGTTCTTCGGGCGAGGGTGCGGTCCATTGGTCTGCATGGACAAACGGCGCAGCAAGGCTGAGCAGGGAGGCAAAGAGCAAGGCACAGAGTCGGCGGCCTGTCGTCCAGTTCATGTTTGGGTCGTTCCTTCTTCGGTTGAGTAAATCGGCTAAATAATTCAGCTGGTGGTTATTGTTTTTTGAGTACGGCGTGGCTCTGTTCGTCGGCGGCAATTACCCCTGCCAGCTTCTGGAGATCGCTGTACTTCTCGGGTGGTAGGGTGACCTGGCGCACGGTATAAGTGCGGCTGTAATGCAGGATGTTGCCTTTGACCTGGCTTGCACTTTCGTAAGAGGCAAAGCCCAGGTCGAGTTTGACGGGTTCGGGCATCTCGTCGACCGTGTAGCCTGGCGGTAGCTCGATATCGTAGTCGTCCTTTGCCTGCAAGGTTTCACGCAGGTCGATAGGAACGGCGCGGGGCTTGTGATCGGTCTCGAGGTACTCACTTCCGAGGACGCGCGGACGAACCATAAGCAGCGGGCCCATGGTTTTTCCAAAGCGTTCGGCGTCGAGTGCGTAGGTGGTAATTAGGTCCTTGTTGAGTGAATCAGCATTCTCCACCTTGACGTCCGAAACTTTGAAGGTGGTGAAGTCCTGCTCCATGACGTGATCGAGGTAGTCGCTTTGTTCCTTCGCATCTCCGGTTGTGTACATGACGCGGCGGCCCTCAGAGACGTCGCCAAAGCGCTTCTCGGTAACGATGCCTTTGAGCGAGCCGTCGGGCTGCAATTGGAACCTGGCAGCGCGACGGATGGTGTTCAGTTCGGGCGAGAGGAGGGGAAACTGAACAATTTGGCTATCTTTTCCTTCTATCAGAACGCCGTAACCACCCTGCAGGTTGTGCTCAAGCTGACCAAAGGCGGTCTTCTCCCAGGTGGGATCGAAGATAAGGTATTGACGGCCTGTTTTTGCTGTAATGACGCTATGCAGTTTGGGAGAACTGTAGCCTTCAGGAATTTCGATAGCTGCGATCATGTGATCGCCGACGATCGAAGGTGCATCGGGGTCAACGACGCCACGCCGATCATCGACCAGAACAAGAGCTGAGTGAACACCGACTGTGGAAAGCATCGCGGAGAGCAGTGTTGCTTTGTCCTTACAGTCACCGTAGCGATTGTGGAAGATGTCTCCAGCAAAATGAGGCTGGTTACCACCTATCCCCATCTCGATGACGAAGTAACGGATTTGTTTCTGAACAAACTCTGCGACGGCCTCAGTCTTGTCGTAGAAATCAACTTTGTTGCCAGTTAGTTCTTTTGCCTTGGCGGCGATTTCGGGCGTGGCGACTAGACGGTCTTTCGCGAGCGTGTCGTACCACTCGCCGACGCTCTGCCAAGTACCCTGAGTAGCAGACGAGTTACCCTGTGCGCCGTAGTGCACGGTCATGCGCCCGGCTAATGCCAGCTCTGATGGAGGCATGAGGACATGATCGAGATCGATGGAGGGTGTGTCTTTCATCTCCCAGCGCCAACGCTGATGTTCGAGATCTACTGCCTTCATCTGGTCATGGTGGGCCCAGACTGTTCCATAGGTGTAACCCTGCGGCAACTCAAGCGTGAAGGATTGATTGAGTCTCGGAATGTCGCTTTGGAAGAACCACGTCTTTTCAGTGAGGTAAGGGCGGATGCGCTGTTCGTACTCGTAAGCGACGATGCCGCCAGGGTCGCGAGCCGGAGCCTTGGCGACTTTAACCTTCTCATCGATGAAGAGACTGCCCTGACCGGGATAGCCGTACTCGACGATCTCGTTGTCCTTGAGGGCGTACTCATGACCATCGGGGCCGATGCTCCAGACATGCAGCGAAAGGATCTTTGTGTCCTTGTCGAAGGGGACGGCAACCACAGCATCTTCCCTGCCCTGAGGACGGAGGATCTTTAGAGCGGAGCGATAATGTTCCGTGGCAGTACCATCCGAGGCTACCGAATAGGTGGTGTCTTCCATGAGGACGACGGCGTTGGTGTCCGGGGAGTAATGGGGAAGGTTTTGTGCAGCTGCGGTGCGAACCCAGTCGGGAACGCTATCTTTCGATGCGATAGCCGGCACCACGGCGACGAAGAAGAAATTAGCAGCAACAAAGAGCCGGCAGGCTCTTAGAAGTGAAACAATACGACCGATCATGAAGCCCCTTGCACGCACGTTCTCTACTGACGGAGCCTGATAGGCCCTGATCGAGACGATCTGCTTGCATTCGTGTGTTATACGACGGAGACGGTTTGCAGATCAAGACAAATCAGTGTGTAGCGATTCCCTGTTCGGGGATATTTGAAAGGCTGCGGCGATTATGGAACTCGGAGGGGGCGGAAGCCACTGATTGGGAAGATACCGGTCGGTCCATTCTCTGTTGGATATTGCGGCTTGAATAGGTAGCGCACGAAGAAACCGCCGGAGACTGTGTTGTAGTTGTTTGTGTTGTTGGCAACGAGGAATCCACCAACGTACCAGTGATCGGCAACCTGGTAGGACGCCTCAGAGTTAAATGCGTAATTCAGACCAGTATTGCTGTTCTGCGGATACATCGGATTGCCAAATCCAGTTTGCAGTGGCCGGTCCAGAGGAAAATAGGGAGCCGTGTCTTCCTGAAAGGTCTGGACGCCGATGCTGCCGTTAATGCTGTAGTGGAAGTTTTTGTTGTAGTAACCCGAATAAGTAATTGGCACCGAGGCAAGGAAGTAGACGTTCGGGCTGAAGTAGCCGCCCAGACCGTAGGTCATGCCGCGCTGGTTGTTGTCGTAGTGCATTCCGAAGAAGTTCGTGCCGATGTTGAGGCTTCCGTACCCGGGCCAGTTTTTCACGCGAAAGTAAGCACCCATGGTTCCCTCGAATTTCTTATTATCGAGGACATGAAAACCGGTAAGGGTGGCGCCGTCGCCGGAGACGTAGAAGCCGCTGCGCTCGCCGCCGACGTCGAGCCGGACGCCGCCGCCCGTGGCGATAACGCCACCCCAGATATTTCCGCCGAAGATAGCCGTAGCTGTGCCAGGATCGCGAAGACCGGCGTAGGAGAGCTGCGTGTCCTTCACCGAATCGCGGTCACCGAAGAGGGTAAAGTGACCTCCGAGCGGACGCCATTGAACGCGGGCAGTGATGTTTGAAACCAGAAATCCGGAGGGCGTGTAACCTGCTGCGAGGCCGATATTCGTGGTGGTCAGCTGCAACTCGCCGCCAACGCCGCTGGCAAACTGTTGCGGCGGCGGAGTGATCGCGTTGGCAGGCAACGTGCCGAGAACAGGAATTGTTCCGGTGGAGTTCTGGAAGAATGTCGTGTCGATGGTTCCAGAGTTGAGGAAGACAGGCCGGGGAACTACGGTAAGCCGGACTGATTTGCCCATGACAGCGGAGGCCTCAAAGGGGGCCTCTATATCTGTGAGGCGGTCGAAGCCTGGGGTACCGCTGCGGAAGCGGCCATAACCTGTGCCCCCAATCCAGCCGCTGTAGGAGCCCTCGAGAGCCGCAAGTTCGAGCTCTGTCTGGGCGCGCTGCGAAAGAGGCGGTCCTGGGACAGTAGCGTAGTTACCGCGCAGGGGCGGGACATTCTTTGCGGCCAAGTCAGCATCACTAGGAGGCACTCCCTGCGATGCGTCAGGACCAAGAGTCGGATAGGCGGACCCCTGGAGCGGCTGAGCGACGTTAGGGTAGGTCATCGTCGGAAGTGGTGGCTGCGCGGCTCGAACTGGAGGGGATGTTGTTCGACGACGCGCCGTCGTTGGCGGGTGCTTATAAACGCCAGGCTGCGGATACTGCTGGCCGTTGCTGTCCCCTGTTTGCTGAGACTGGCTGTACTGCGCATTCCGGGTGGAGAGCATCTCGTCAGGCGGGGGATTGCTCTGGCCCATCATGACCGAACCAGAGTGGGAACTGGTGCGAGCGTTCGGCATGTAGCGCGCCGTTGGCAGGACATCGGTAACATCTTGCTGCGGTAGAGCCACGTGCGGAGTATTGTCTCCAAGTTGAACCGGTACCGGGGAGGGGGTATAGCCGTAAGTCTGCGCCTGGATCGGAGGTACGTAGGGAACGTAAGGACCGTAGGTCTCCTGAGGAGCCGCGCTAATAGGTAGCTGCTCCGCCTGTGCCTCCTGGGTCAGCCTCGTGATCTGCTGGCGTTGAAAGTCCTGAGATGACATATCGCCCGTCGTTGCCGCGGGCGAGTATGAAGAAGTTGAGGCTGATAGCAGGGGTGAACTGGTTGCCGAAGGAGGACTGACAGCGGCTGCCTGTGGAACATATTCTCCGAGAGTAGAGTGCGCCTGCTTCGAGTTCCGTGAGGCCGGATTGGCCATGTACGAGGGAACGACGCTGGACTGAGGACTCAATTGAACGGGCGCCTGACCGTAGATGTTGTTGTAGTTCGGAAGATAGGGTTGGGCGGGGGGTGCAGGTGGAGCGGCAGTATCTGATCCATTCGGATCTGGTGAACTGAGCAACGTGGCGAGATCCTGTGGCTCTGCAGGCTTAGGTAGGCGCGCTACGGGGACGGGCTGACTAAGCTCATTTGCGAGTTCGGCTCCGGGATCGCCTGGCGGCATGGCAGCGAGAGAGGCGCGGAAGTAGTCGGCTGCTCGGCCGCTGTTGCCTCGCAACTGCTCAAACTTCGCGCCGAGATTCAGCATCTCGGCGTCTTTTGGATAAGCATCGAGACCGTAGCGTAACCACGTCTCTGCAATCTTACTGTCTCCCGCCGCTAGTGCCGCTCCAACTGCCGATTTGTAGTCCGAAGCGGTGGCAGAGGTCATGTCCTGTGACTTGAAGATAGCGACGGCCTGCTTGGGAAGACCGGCGCGAGCATATCCCGAGGCAAGCGCTCTGAGAACTCCAGGGTTGTCAGGAAAGGAGCGCGCGGCAGCATTGAGAATGGCTAACGAACGTTTGGTATTGCCCGTTGCTGCAGCCTGATTAGCGCGACGGACGGCCCAGTTCGTCCAGATGGTCTGCACTGTGCGACGCTGCTCGCTGGTCAGGTCTTGTCGCCCTCCGAGAAGCATAAGCTGGCGATAAAGTCCCGCATCGTTGCCGCCATTGAATAGCAGCCATGCATCCTGAATATCGACGTCTGCGGGAGCTATGGTGCGTTGCAGGGCGTAGTGCTGTTTCACACGCTCGAGAAAGACCATCGCCTCACGGGGCTGGCCGAGAGCGTTATAAATTCCGCCGACCGTCTGCAGGTACTCTACATCGGACTCAAGCTGGACACGCACTGGTTGCGGTATCTGCTGGATCTGGGCCAGTGCCTCCTGATCGCGTCCCGAGGAGTGGAGGACAGATAGCAGTCCCTTCCATGCATCCGGGCGGTCGGTGTTCTCGATCAGCACCTGACGAAAGATAGGATAGGCACGTTTTGGATCATTACGCGAGAGATAGAGGCCAGCCAATTGAAGGAGAAGCTCTGTGCTGGGCTTTTGCCCGGCGGCCACCTGAGCTTCAATCGATTTTTCGAGGATCTCCTGGGCCGCATCCAGCTTATTCTGGCTCTGGTAGATCGACGCGACAGTGGCCTGAAAGCCGGGATCGCGCATTGCCGCTGTATAGCTCGACGGCGGCATGGTCGTGAGAGTCTGAAGCGCCACTTGATCCTGCTTCATGGCGTGCTGAACACGGACAAGTCCCTGCCAGGCGGCGGTGTTGTTCATGTCGGCTGCGAGTACCTGACGGAAGAGACCGGCAGCCTGATCGAGGCGATTAGCTTGCTGGAGCAGACTGGCGTACTGGAGTTGCGTCTCCACCTGCAACCCGTGGGCTCCTGGAGGGAACGGCAGATCGAGCGCGCTCTTCAGCACGCGCTGCGCATCGGCGTCACGACCAACTGCGGAGTATGCAGAGGCGAGCGTACGGAGGAAGTCGGGGTCGCGCATCAATTGAGCACGAACGGCAGTGGGAATGCGCTGTTCCGTAAGCAGCGCCTGCGAAGCATTGCCTGCGCCGTACTGGGCCATGAAGAGCCCACGCCAGCCTGCCGCCGCTGTAGGCTTCAGCTTGACGTAGCGCTCAAAAACTTCGATGGCAGGTCCGGGCTGCTGTGCTTTCAGGAGCGTTCCACCGAGGCCTTCAAGTGCCTCCGTACTGTTGGGGCGCATCGCAAGCGCTGCCTGGTACTTCTGCTCCGCAGTGGTCAGGTCATTTTCATTGAGCGCTATCGAGCCTTCGCCCATGATGTAGTAGAAGTGTGCGTTTTCGAGCGCGGCTTCGAGTCCGGCATCTCGCGCACCGTTCTGCTTGGCCTGCTCCAGGAAGCTGATCGCGCCGCCAAAGTTGGACTGCTGCATCCGCACATAGCCCATGCCGGCGAGAGCACGAGCGTTCTGCGGCTCACTTGCGAGTATGGCCTTGAACCGGGTTTCAGCTTCATCGAGACGCTTGGCGTTAAGGGCCTTGTAGGCCTCCTGCTCCCTTGCATTGCTGGCACGCTGTGCGGCGTCCGCGGCAATCTGCTCAGGCGTCTGTGGCGCAGACCTTCCGGGCGCAGGCTTTGGCTGGTTGCGGAGGGCCTGGCTCAACTGAGCGTCGTTATGCTTGGCGAGATAGGCTTTGATATCCGCCGCCGATGCTGGATTGGCCGAGTCCCAAACGAGAGATTGCCGCAGCGCCTCGACCGCCTGGGGGTCGTTAGGATGGCGCTCCAGATACTTCCTGCCTTCGGCCCGCGTCTGCGGGTTGTAGGTGAGGATTCGGCCCAGCGCGATCTGGTACCGCGAGTCGCTTGGAAATTTTTCAACCAGGGCACGAAGTCCGGCGATGGCGTGCGCACGGCCACTCTCGGTCGCGGACTCAGTCTCATAGTAGGCAAGCGCCCAGTCGCCCGGTGGCGGTGTGTTGCCGAAGACCTGACGGTAGATTGCCATCGCCTGCGCGTATTGACCAGCCTGAGCGTATTTGCCAGCCTGCTGCAGTTGCGTTGCCTGGTCCTGCTGCGAACCCATCTTCTCGATGCGGGCGATATTGGGGTCGCTGGGGTTGATTGCTCGCAGGCGATCCAGATAGGTTCCGGCAAGTGCCGTGTTGCCGCTCAGCTTGGCGGCACGGGCCAGACCGGCGAGTGCATCGACGTTGACAGGATCAGCCAGCAGAACCTGCTGCCAGGTCTGCACCGCCATGTCCATGCGTCCTCGGACTTCAAGCGCATGCGCCTTATCCAGCAGAGACTGGGTCGCGGATTCCGCCGCCTGGGCACACAACTGGACAGGCAGCGTCGCCACACTGAATGCGGCGAGAATCATCGCTGCGGCTAGAGGTCGTATTGAGGGAACAATCTTCATAGTTCGCCACTCGGGTGACAGTGCGTCCGGAAACCAGCATTGTCACCTCTGCCGTCCTTCCGCAGCTTATCGCTTTTTCATGTTTTTGTACCGTTTTTTTCGCGGTATTTACTGTTTTGACACTGTTGGCTCTGGCAGATAGCGTCTTTTGCTTTAGCGCCACTTCACCTTCAGCCTTCCGTCGCGATCGAAGCCATAGCGCTTTTCGAGCCATCCAGTGGAAAAGAGCGCAAGATTCTGGTCGTAATAGACCGGAGTTCGTCCATAGAGGCCCATGGCTGGATTTTTCGTTGAGGCAAGGCGCTCCATCTGTGCCCTGGCCTGAGTTCTCATTCCTATGACCTGAAGATAAGGCACGATAGCTGCGGAGAACCCAGGCGGCGCATTGATGCTCAGAATCCGCCCGCTGGAATCCACAACCTCGGGGGGTACGGTGTGGCTTTTCATATAAGCGGCCATACCGGAGACTGAGGCAAGTAATTCGCGAATCCTGGGTGCGCTGGGGTCAGAGATGCCCAGCCACAAATAGACTCGAATTGCGTCGTAGCTGCCAACCGCCAAAGCGTCCGCTTTATCCGGAGGCGGGCACGGGCGAACGCCGGTACCGGCACTCACCCAGTCCATGGCGAAGCCATCGCCTGATCCTTGAGCCAGAATCCGCTCCAATGAGCTTTGGACCGCATTCCAAGGTCCCAGTGGTACGGCGTTGGAGAGACGGGTCAAAATAAACGGGGGCATGTAGCTCGGGTTTAGCACCCAAGTGCTGTCATTCGGATGAAAACCGACCGCACCGGAGAGCAGCGTCGTCCCCAGTCCGGGAACATAGGCGACCTCGAGATGCGCGATGTGGATCGCTATAACTGTGCCTAATTTTTCGTAGCGAGGCTCATGCCACAACCTGCCCCCCTCCAGCAGCGAGTAGGCGATCCACAGGTCGGCGTCCGATGCTGGATTCGGATCGAGAACCTTCCACGTGCCGTCAGGACTTTTGCCCCAACTCCACGCGGGTAGGCGCTGCGTAAGATCACCACCCGCCAGATTGACCTGGGTCCAACTCAGCAGTTTGTCGAAGCGGACTCGATCATTGGCGACCAGCGCGAAGAACATCGCATAGGCCTGCCCTTCGCTGGTGGTGCGATCCTGCGCGCTACGGTCGACTACTCTTCCCTGATCATCGACTGCATACCGGGTATAACTCTCCCATAGTGGCCACGGCTGCGCATTAGCAGACGATGGAAGACATGCTGCCGGAATCAATCCCATAGCCAGCCACAGTAGAAGCTTTCTTCCGACAGGGTCACCTATTCTCATGGCAGCTGCCTTTTCAGTCGTTACCCTGTAACCTGGCCCGCGCTCTTCGCCGCAGCATCGCGCGAACGATTGCGGCCATCAGGAAGCAGAAGATCATGGTTGAGACGACCATAAGCCACTGCAACTCGGAAAAGAGCATATTAAGTCTGATCCAGGTGGAAAGCGAACCAACCCAATAGACGTCATTGCCAATTCGATACGAGATGAACCGCTTTCCCTTCAGTACGCTCACCGACTGTGAGATATCAGAGGACTGCGAGGTTTTGAGGAAGACCGAAAGAAAGTTCGGTACTACCGTCTTGTCACGCAGTACGACGAGGACAGCGGAGCGGTTGGAGCCGCTGGGCCATTCAATTCCCTCGATCAGCGCATCGGGCAGTCCGCCGGCAGTTTCCAATTCGCCTGACTGGATACGGTCTGAACTGCGAACCTTCCACCACGCGCGCTGCAGCGGAGCGAAGAAGCCCTGTGTGTCCTGAATATGCAGTCCGCTGCCGTCGATCATCACCGGCAGTGAAGGATTCAGTTTTGTCAGGGCAGGCTGATCGTCGACCGTGCCGATGATCAGATAGTCCTTTCGATGATTGGACTTCATGCCGTCGGCATTGGTGACGGTTACGTTCAGTACTGGGTAGCCTGTCTGTCCGCCAAAGTGGCCCATAAAAGTGAGGAATGTTTCAATCTCCTCGGGACCGGGCGTGTCCGGCAGGACCACTGCGGTATCGGTGAGATCGGCTCTCCGGGTAAAGGGAAAGCCCGCGTTTGCGAATATCTCGAGGTTGGGCAGCACGGTCCAGTGTGGTATGCCACGAATATCAAGATAAGAGTCCTTCATGATGGCGCCTTGCATGTTGTAGGGCGCAGTATCCTGGCACTTCCCTTTTTTCGCCAACAAGAAGATGAAACGCATCGTCATCGTGTTGGAGAACGGGCGCATGTTGGCGACCGGCACCGGAACGATAGTCTCAAGATGAGCCGAAGCGCTTTCCGTATGCGGCAACGGCGTCGAACTGATAAACGCATCGTTCGTGTAAACCTGTAGCGAACTCTCGTTTGACAGCGGGATGCCGTTGTAGCGGTAGCCGAGGTGAAAACCAATATTCTGCAACGGGCTGGTGTAGAGATCTGGCGGCAGGCGCATGTAGACCGCGACGGGAACTGATCCATCGCCCTGTAAATCGCCGGTCTGAGCAATGTCACCGAGATGAGTGATCGTGCTTGTGCTCAACCACCGCGGCGCATCATCGGGCTCGCGTGGCTCCGGCACTTTCAAAGAGGAAATACGCACCTGATCGCCATTCAGCAGATCGCGCTGCAGCGTGAGTCCCATGGCTGCGGTCATCAGGTCGTCCGCGTTGTCGCCGGTAAGGACGAGGACCTTGGAGTATGGATCGTTTGGATTGGCCCTCATGGCAATCGTCGGTCCGGAACTTTCATTGATCTTAAGCGACGCGGGAAGGTCTGCAGCATTTTCGCTGATGACGATGACATTCCCGGTGGGAATGGTGCCAATGGAGACAGGAAAACGAACAGCACGAAAGTCCGTGAGAATACCGAACCAGGAGGTGACGATACCGGCTGCCTGAAGCGCCTTCGGTGAGGGCTGGCTCAGAAACACGATGGGCACGACCGGATGCAGATTGACTGCGGCATCATAGAACGGTAGCGGCAGCAGCTTGAGATCGTTATGCAGGGGGAGAAGCGAACCAGCCAGTTGAATGGTCGTCGTCGGATCGATGTGACTCCATAAGGTCGTATGCGACGGATCCTCGCACTCCATGGTGTAGTGACCCACGAACTCGAAGGTAAGTTGATTATCGCGCACGAGCATTTCCGCAGGAATTGTGAGCGTCGCCTCAAGCAAAACATTGTTCTCTGTCACACTGAGCGACTGATTCTCGACCCGCTGCCCCGCTGTCGATGCGCTTGGTGGAACCGGAGGCGTGTTGACGGCAAGCGTAGCGAAGAGAGTCCCATTCAAGCTCACTTTGAGATGGCTGAGCGAGGGAATCAGGCCCGGCGAGAAGTGATAGTGCAGCTTCATGGTTGCGGTCTTGACGACCTGAGTCTGCGGAATAGAGAAGTAAACCGTGTGATACGCATCGACACCGCGAAGCACGATGGTGTCGGGAACTCCGATATCGGCGAGCGTAAAGATATTGTCGAAGGTGCCTGGCGCTACAGCGCGCGACTGTACGCCACTATCGATCGCAGTCGAGGCGTTATCCTCAGCAGCGGCCGACTGTGGGATGTTCTGGAGCTGTCCCATCAGATTGTACGTTCCAGCAAAAAGCACCAACAGAAGCAGAGGGGCGATGCTCGTGACAAGCTTCCCCTTCGGCTGACCCTTCTTCTTCGTCTTCATCAAACCTCGTATTGTTTGCGACACTCCGTGTCCGGCCAATTGGAAGATGCGGCCCAGGCTCCTGAGCGGACGGTCCGGCTCGCGCGTCTCTCCCCATCCAAGCCATGTATCAGCACGGGAGTAAAGCACCATGGTCAGCGCTTCTTCTTCTTGCAGCGTCAGAGGGTCGAATTGCGCGCGCAGTACGTTGCCATCGATTCCAACAACCGTTGCCGGCAGGGTTGCGTCGCCTGCAAGTACTGGGAAAACTAGCTTCACGGTGTCGCCGGCAGATGCCGTAACCTCTCGCTCCGTGCGGATCATAACTCCACCGCTCGAAAGGTCGGCTGTAACACCCTGTATCTTTGTACCGTTTGTGAGCATCACACTGGAAGGCACAGCCATCGCGACGCGAACGGTCTGACGGCGTTGTTGGCTCTCCCACGCCACCGCTGTCGCCACACTGAGGATGACCATGTTGAACAGTACCCATATCAGATTCATGATGATGGTTCCTGGATGGGTGCCGTCGTACAGCCCACTGATATAGGGGATGGGAATGTAGAAGAAGCGTGGAATCGCCATCAGCATGGCGATCACATTCATCCCAAGCATGAAGAGGAACGGCTGTGCGATGCGTGTATCGAAGAACCTTCTGTTGACCACACCACCCTTCGCCGTCACGTCGAAACTGCCGAACTTGGGATTGACCAGCGCAAGCATGGTGGGAAGAAAGATGTAGGGCGCCAGAACCGTCTCGTAAATCTCATTCCAGAACGAGTGACGATGCAGTCCCTGGATGCGGGAGTTTGTGATATTCGATAGAACCAGGTGCGGAAAGGCATAGGCAAGAATCGCCGCCCAGTAGCCGGGAACATTGACGCGTCCAAGGATCAGGTAGATCAGCGGCGCAGTCAGAAAGATGAGCCGCGGAAACGCGTAGAGAAAGTGCGACATCGCGTTGAAGTAGCAAAGCCGTTGCGCAGGCTTCAGCCCCTTGGCGAAGAGAGGGTTGTCCGTGCGCATGATCTGGATCATGCCGCGGGCCCATCGGATACGCTGCTTGACGTGTCCGCTTAGTCGTTCCGTCGCCAATCCAGCTGCCTGCGGGATGTTGATGTACGCTGTGTTCCAGCCGTTTATCTGCATCCGCAGAGAGGTGTGGGCGTCCTCAGTCACGGTTTCGACCGCGATGCCGCCGATCTGATCGAGAGCGGTACGGCGAAGGACTGCACAAGAGCCGCAGAAAAACGTCGCGTTCCAGAAATCGTTGCCATCCTGAACGATGCCGTAGAAGAGCTCGCCCTCGTTCGGAATAACACGGAACTGGCCAAGGTTGCGCTCAAACGGATCGGGCGAATAGAAGTGGTGCGGCGTCTGCAGCATCCCCAGCTTGCTGTCGCGCAAAAACCAGCCGAGTGTAACTTGCATGAAGCTGCGCGTTGGAACGTGGTCGCAATCGAAGATAGCGACGAAAGGCGAATCGAGCCGTGCCAGCGCACGGTTGATATTTCCGGCCTTGGCATGGGCGTTATCGTCACGCGTCATGTAGCCGATTCCGGCCTCTTCGGCAAACTGCCGGAACTCATCGCGCTTGCCGTCGTCCAGGATATAGACGTTGAGCTTGTCCGCAGGCCAATCGATGTTCATTGCAGCCAGCGCTGTGTACTTCACGACGCTCAGAGGCTCGTTGTACGTGGGGATCAGAAGATCAACCGATGGCCACTTCTCAGGATCGTCAGGCAACGGCACCGGAGTGCGGCGCAGCGGCCATATCGTCTGCATATAACCGAGAAACAGAATTACGAACGCATAGGCTTCCGCGATTAGAAGCAGGCACATGAAGAAGCCATCAAGCCAGCTCCAGACCGAGCCGGGATCCAAAAAAAACTTCGCTGTGGTCGCAATTCTCCAGAACCCGTACCGAAAAGTCGAATACCCCGACGCAAACATCAGCGTCAGCGTTACGAGGTACGAACTCGAGCTGCGGTCCATCCAGATTGCCAACAGAACGGTGAGCAGGCCAAGCACAAGCTGCTGTGGCCATGTCAGCTCAAGAACACCTGTGAACCCCAGGAGAGTAATGCCAACGACGAGAATGACAAAACGTAAAACTCTAAGCAGGAATGCGTCGCCGGACTCGAACGATCGCCATAGTGACGATTGGGTCATCGTTCACTCCAGCGTACGTTTCGGAAGCCGGCTGTAGCGGGAGCAGCAATGGTGCGAAGCCAGGTTGCGACGTTCAAATAATCCTCGGATACGGGCGATTCCGGTGCGTAGTCCACTACGGTCATGCCCTCTGCCAGAGCCTCACTCACCACCGGTGCCCGGCGGATAACGAAGGGAAGAAGGCGGTCGCCAAGCTGACGGCGCAGCACCTCGCGGACATCGAGGTGCAACGGAAGCGAGGCGTCAAACTGGTTCAGAACATAGTACGGCTGAATAGGGCGGCCATCCGCATCGACGCAGCCGTGAAAGAACTTCTCTACCGCCTGCAGACTGATGACCGAGTTCATATCGGGCGCAACGGGAACGAGAATGGTCGGATTCATCCGAGCCATATGGCGGACAATCCATCCCGAACTCGGCATCAAATCCAACAAGATGCGATGCGTTCCTCGGCTGTTGTTGATGATCTCCTCGACAAGCAGTTCCTGCGCAGCCTCGTCGCCGATTCTTTGATCGATGTCGTAGCTGACCAGATAGATGGGCGCGTCCGTGCTGCCGCTGGGTGGCGAGAATGTGCGCACTGTCCCCTGCCTCAGCTCGCTCGCGCCGAAATAAAACGGGAGCAGGCCATGCGACGTCGTATCGGTGAGCAGGACCTTTTCACCGAGCGACGACAGCGAGCGCCCAATTGTGGCGACGAGGCTGGTCTTACCGACCCCGCCGGCCAGTGAGAAGACCGCCAGTATTGGCGTGCGGATCTCTTTCTGTCGTACGGGAGTAGGCTCCGACTGTTCTTGCCCTGGATGCTCGAACACTCCCTTCAAGGCAAACCAGCGGGCGGCCACGCGTTCCCGCGAGCGCTGCAGCGTCTCTGCCACAGACGACTGTTGCGGGGGCGGCGCAGCCATCGGCTTAGCCTGCTGTTGCGCGACAGGCGGAGCATATAGCCATGCCGGTCCTGCCGGATCTGCCGTATAAGGGGTGCGTTGTGCGGATGAGTCGGTCGCAGAATCAGTCAACGGCTCCGACCCGACCCGTCGCGGCGGATCAGAGTAACCGGGTGCGACCGGATATCCGGAACTGTCCTGCGCGCGACGTCCGCGTGCAGGATCTGAAGGCGCCGGGGCCTGCGAGAACGGCGAGACCGGTCTGACCGTTCCAGTCACTGGGGCTACGGATTGCGGCGGCAGCGGGTCGACGATAGATCTCCTGCCCACGAGAAATCCGGAATCGAATGATCCTTCTGTTCGACTTCCCGATTGTTCCGAGGTGCGTTCACTGGACGACACCGGCCGCACGGAGGTGCGCTCTACCGGCTTTACAGCCGCAGCATCCTGACGCGGCTGACGAATCTCTGTTTGCGGGGTTTGAGGTGGAGGATCGGTGTGTCGCTTCCCTCCGAGCATCGGCTGCCCAGGCTGCGGAGCATCGCCTGAAGTCACAGCAGATCGCTTCGCATCGACAGGCGTCATCGGAGCTACCGGGATGGGCACTGGCCGGTTCCGAGCCGGCGCTGACTTGAGCCCTGAATCATCCTGCGCCGGTTGACCGTACTCCGGGCCACGATAGATCTGACGCACGCCCGATGCATCGTCAGGACTATAGCCCTGCGGCCGGCGCACGGAGACCTGAGAGGCAGGCGACATGTACTCTGGTTTGGCTACGGCTGAGTAGTTTTCCGCTGGCTGTGTACTGGAGCTGAAACGGTTCAGAACGGCCTCAGATGGAGCAGATGCGACAGCGGGCCTTTGGACAGGACGCTCTTCCTGGGCGAGTGTTGTTCGCGCAGGCATCGGCTGTTGCGAAGGCAAAGTCGGCGGGATTGGAGTCTCAGAAGCAATTGGCGTGTAGGGATCCGACGTCTCGCCGGGAACCTGGGGCACACCCTCTGCCCCGATCTGTTTCCTGCGCCGTATCTCCGAGTCGGCATAGCGCGCAGCCTGTCTCTGGGCGGATTCATGCGCCTCGGCAATCTCACGCTCCTCTCGCCGGGCCGCAGCCTCTGCGACAGCGGCAGCCTCGGCCCTGCGTGCCGCCTCCACACGCTCAGCAGCCGCCGTGCGTGCTGCCTCCTCGGCCTCGCGCAACGATCGCTGCACCCCTGAGTCGGACATGTGGGTCGGATTCGTGCGGGCAACCTCGGCTGCCTGTCGCGCCGCCGACTCTGCCGCCTTGGCCGCAGCTTCGGCCTCGGCCTGTGCGATCAACGCCTGCTCGCGGACCTGCTCCGCTGCGCGATGTCTCAATTGGGCGCGATACTCGCGCCGTGATGCCGAGAAGTCGCGATACTTGGCTCCATGCAGATTGGCCCAGGAGTAAAGCACCGCGACGTCTTCGGGTGTCTCCCCAGCCAGTTCGTCGTCTTTGTCTCTGCCGCGCGATTCCATAAATTTTCGTCCTGTACGACGCTTTTCGATGCCACCTGGAGAAAAGGAACAATCGGGCTTCATCCAGCCGCACCGTTGCACCTAATGTTATGCAATAGCCCGAGGCTACTGCGCTGGCTTTCTCAAGTCAATGAACGCACCGTGCGACTTTAGTGTCACGGTGGTATCTTTGAAGCCAATTAGCTCAATAATTTGCATAAAATCTGTTGTGAAATCCGGTAAAGAAACTTGTCCAGCAGATCGAGGCTGGCGGCATCATCCTGCGACTCTTGAACAACCTCAATTTGCACTGCCGACTGTGCTAACTTGGTAGTGTGGTCTGAGAGCGTAGCTCAGTTGGTAGAGCATCGCCCTTTTAAGGCGTTGGTCCTGGGTTCGAGCCCCAGCGCTCTCACCATAAATACTCCAACCCTCCTTTAATATTCCGGTTCCTCGGCAAATGTCTGCTTTACGCCCTCCTCAATGGTTGTAAATGGTGCAGTATATCCAGATGCGCACAGACCCGTCGTCTCGGCCTGCGTGTAGTGCTGATACCGGTTCTTTAAGTCGCCGGGAAACGGAACGTACTCGATCTTTCCTGGCCCGTGGACCTGCATCAGGGCCTCGGCAACTGCTTTGAACGTACGCGCCTCTCCGGTGCCCGCGTTGACTACAGCATGCACCGACCTCTTCGGCCCTTCGTGCAGCAACCCCGAGAAGAACATGTTGATTCGCGCAAGATCCTTCACGAAGACGAAGTCGCGCCGTTGCTCGCCGTTGCCGTAGCCGCCCGAGCCTTCGAACATGCTGATCCTGCCTTTGTCCTTCAGTTCCCGCGTGAAGTGGTGAATCACACTCGCCATCCGGCCCTTGTGCTGCTCTCTGGGACCGTAGACGTTGAAGTAGCGCAGCCCAACTACGGTACTCTTCATCTCTGGTATCAGGCGGCGGACGTAGTTGTCGAAGACCAGCTTCGAGTAGCCGTAGACGTTCAGCGGGCGCTCGTTTCCAGCAACCTCGGTAAAGTTTGTGCTCGCCCCGTAGACCGCGGCAGTCGAAGCGTAGACAAAGGGAATCCTGTGCTCCAGGGCAAAGTGCAGCAGCTCCTTCGAGTAGGTGAAGTTGTTGTCCATCATGTAGCGACCATCGTCTTCGAGCGTGTTCGAACAGGCCCCCTGATGCAGAATCGCCCGCACCTTGGTTCCTTCAAAGTCACCTGCCTTCAAAGCGACGCGAAACTCTCTCTTGTCCATGTAGTCCGCGTACTCGGCGCCCGCAAGATTCAGGAACTTCGGCCCGCTCAGATTTGGTGCAGGAGCAAAATTGTCCACTAGCAGGATGTTCCGTTCGTCTGCGCGGTTCAGCTCGTGGATGAGGTTGCTGCCGATGAATCCTGCACCGCCCGTAACGATAATCACTCGATCTCCCTGCCCTACGCCGGGCTTGCCGTGAGCTTCTTCACAATGTTCGTTGTCGAAAAACCTTCTACCGTTGGCACAATCTCCACACGTCCGCCCGAGGCTACGACCTCTTCGTGGCCCACCACCGTTTCGACCGTGTAGTCGCCGCCTTTCACCAGCACGTTAGGCCGGATCCCGCGAATCAGTTCCATCGGGGTATCTTCTTCAAAGAGCACCACAGCATCCACGGCAGCCAGTGCGGCCATCACACGGGCACGCTCCTTTTCTCCAACGATCGGTCGTGTCGGCCCTTTCAAACGGCCAATGGAAGCATCCGCATTCAGTCCGAGCACCAGCTTCGAACCAAAGCGGCGGCAGTCTTCAAGAAGCGTGATGTGGCCAACGTGAAGCAGGTCGAAGCAGCCGTTGGTAAACACAATCGTCTCACCCGAGGCTCGCCACTCCGCAACGCGCTTCTGAATTCGCTCAAGATCGAGAATCTTCTCCCCGGCGTTCAGCCCTGTGCTCGGCGTCAGCAGTGCGATAAGCTCATGCCGCGCAATTGGCACTGTTCCAACCTTGCCAACAACCACTCCAGCGGCAAGATTGGCCAGTTCCACTGCGCTCTCGATCTTCAGACCACCGGCGAGGCTGGCAGCAAGCGTCGCAATTACCGTGTCGCCAGCACCAGAGACGTCGAAGACCTCCCGCGCCCGTGCCGGTGAGTGGAAGGTGCTGTCAGGGCGCAAAACGCTGATTCCCTTCTCGCTCATCGTCACCGTCAGAAATTCGAAGTCATGTACAACAGCAAGAGTTTGTGCGGCAGCCAGAATCGCTTCCGTTTCATGTGCGGGAACGGCCGTTGCCAACGAAAGCTCGCTGAGGTTAGGGCAGACGGTCGTCGCACCCTTGTACTTGCTGAAATCCCGCGTTTTAGGGTCAACCAGGACCGGAACTCCAGATGCGCGCGCAGCCTGGATAACCGACGCGCAGAGCGGAGCCGACAGCGCCCCCTTGGCGTAGTCCGAAAGAATGACAGCATGGACCCTGCCTGCAAGCTCCGTGGCGCACTCAAGCAGCCGCTGAGCCTCATCGGAAGAATATTTCTCACGGCTTTCAATATCCAACCGAAGCAACTGCTGGTTCCGTCCTACGATGCGCGTCTTCGATATGGTGGGGAGTGAACTAGAGATAACTCCGACCGTATCGATCTCCACGCGCTGCAGGATAGAATCCAGTTCGGCCTGCTCCGAGTCGCTTCCCCAGAACCCTGCGAGGAAAGTTTGACAGCCCAGGCCCGCAAGGTTCATCGCGACATTCGCTGCCCCTCCGGCCCGCTCGTACCGCTGCGCATGACGGATAACTGGCACCGGTGCCTCGGGAGAGATGCGATCCACCTCGCCGTGGATGTAGCGGTCCAGCATGATGTCGCCAACGACGAGGATTTTGAGGTGGCTAAAGCCGCTTTCGATTAGGTTTAGGACGGCATTGCGGTCACGAATCATGAGGTCCCTTGTTGTTTGGCTATCGGTTCAGTTTTGAACCATACATACTGTCGATTGCTGCGTCTTACCGTGCGCAACATGCGTAAAGAATTTTTCATAGGCTGGAATAATCTGATTGGGAGCGAAACGTTCGACGTTGCGCAAGCCGACTTCGCGATAAAGATGCAGGTAATCGAGATTCGCAGCAATAAGAGCGGCAGCTTCTAACTCATTTTCAGGATCGATGTACAGGGCAGCGTTGGCGGCGACCTCCGTCATAGGTGACCGATTGGAGGTAATCACTGGGCAGCCACAGCTTTGCGCCTCGATCAAAGGCCAACCAAACCCTTCATAGAGAGACGGAAAGAGAAGGGCAGTAGCGCCCGAGTAAAGTGAGCGAAGATCTTCGTTGGATGGATGGATAACTTCGATCACGCTCGCTCCAAGATCATTAGCGATCACGAAGTTGTGCATCTTTTGGGACCAGGGTGCACCTGCCATTATCAGGCGGAGTGCGGGTGCACCGCTGGTCCGAAGGGTTTTGTTCAGCAGATGGAAGATGCGGAGGACGCCGAGGCGATTCTTATACCAGTGGTCGCCGCCGATATGGAAGAGGTACCGCTCTCCTGCAGTAATGCCATATCTACTGCGGAGCTGACGAATGTCATCCTCCGTCGCGGGCGAGCCGTGGAAGTTGAGAGGATTTGGAATGACGGATACATTCTGAAGCGCTCTATTTGAAAAGGGCTCAAGTTCGCGAGCCGTATTAGCAGAGACGCAGACAACATTGCATGCACCGGCGAGGTGTTTCAATATCCACCGCTGCTGCACCTTACCTGTGAAGGATGTCTTCTGCTCCGGATAACGACCTTGCGCCGAGGCGATGGCAAGAAGGTCATGACAGGTAACACTGACTGGACACCCGCTTGTATGAGGGAGATACATCGAGTTGGAATGATCACAGACATGGACGATGTCGAAGGCGGTCGAACGTGAGCGCAACTTTGGGGGAAAGAGGAGGTATTTGTCGACATAGCCAAGCCATTTGCGAAGGGTGCGCTGGGTAACGAGGTTACCGATGATGCACTGTGGCTGAATGATTTCAACCTGGTGGCCACGGAGAGCCATCTGATGGCACAGCATGTCTGCATAACGCAACATGCTCGATTGATTGTCCAAAGCGTAGTTACCGACGAGAAGAATCCGCATGTTCGCTGAAATCAAGATATCAACAATCCGAACGACATAACGTTATGGTGCTCAATTGAGGAGGGCATGAACCTGAGCAAGCACCTCATCGACCGTGATGGAAGTAAGGCATTTTTTACGCTCGTCGATGCAGATCTCGAGGTTGCACCCCCAACAGTCGACTTTATGGTAGAGAACACGGTGTTGTTTTCCATAGGGGAACCACACGCGAGGCTTATTACGGGCAGAGAAAATTGCTACGCAAGGCGTCTGGACGGCTGCAGCGAGGTGCATGGGGCCGCTGTCGTGACCGATAAATATCCGAGCGTACGAGAGGACCGCTGCACTCTCCCGAGGCGTTAGCAGGCCGCATAGGTTGACCACGGGGCCTGGATTTGGATTTGAGGTGGATTGACGCCACCCCTCGGCTGCGAACTCGCTGGCTTCACTCTCGTCTGGTGCGCCACATAGGGCCAAGGCGTAACCGGGGTACTCCGCTGACAGTCTTGCAAGGAGACCGCGCCAGTTTTCGCGGCCCCAATCTTTGGATTGCCTCTTTGTCCCTACACTGACCGCCATCAAAGGATGACCGGCTGCAGAGGTCAGGGCCTCTTTCGCGCGACGATGCTCGGCTGGAGTCAGGTGGAGATCCCAACTGGCGGAATCGTCGATAGACGCGTCGCCCAGCTCAGCGAGGTTGCGCGAGAGGCGAACGGCCTCAGGCTCAAGCGCCTTGTCGGCCTCCATCCAATGGTTCTGCTGCATGGCCAGGGTGAGAGGAACGCCTACGAGGCGGCGGATACCACATAACCGGAAAAAAGCAGCATCGCGGCGGGTAGGAGCGACACCCCGAGACGCGGCCATGTAGACCAGAACATCAGGACGCCAGTGAAGGAGTTGACCCCATAGACGGAACAACTCTCCAAAGCTGCGGGTTCCGGCAGCGTATCGGAAGTAGCCATGAACAAGGCCAGTATTCTCCAGGATTGCCGCCGCCGGGGGAGCCTTGACGTTGACGGGAAAGTTGGTCAACATCCGCCGCTCGGCTTGCGGAAAGGCCCGTGCAACGAGATGCAATGCGGGAAGAGCTACAACTGTGTCTCCAAGGCTGCCAAGGCGATAGATCAGGACCCGTTTCGTCGAACTCGTCATGTATGGTTAGTCTGCTTGGTTCGGCGATTTAGGGCAACTGAAACCTCGCACAAACTGATAAAGTTTCTCTGGATAAGTTATGACGGAGTGATGTTTGAGTATGCTAGATGCTCTTCTGATTACACGGATGCAGGACGAGATGACGGAAGCCTTGCACGAGACAGAGCAGGAAACAGAGCGGGATTTTAATATCGCCGCTAACGCCGATGGTCTGATGGCGATTGCTTTGGCGCAACACGTTGCCAACTTTGATCTCTGGCACGAGGAGGACAAAGCTCGCGCCCCCGAGGCGACCGATACCGACATCGCCGAGGTTAAACATGCTATCGACACGTTGAATCAAAAGCGCAACGATCTGGTTGAAAAGATGGACGCGTGGCTGCTGGAGAGGCTGGATCAGAAGGAACAGGCACCCCTGCACTCAGAAACACCGGGCCTGATGATCGACCGGCTTTCTATTCTTGCGCTGAAGATATATCACACGCAGGAAGAGGAGCATCGGGAGACGGCTACGGAGGCTCATCGCCGGTGGAATGCTGATCGACTAGCGCTCCTCAAGGAACAACGGAGCGATCTGGCCAGCTGCCTTGATGTCTTGTGGAGCGAGATTCTGCAGGGCACCCGCAGGTTCAAGCTCTACCGGCAGATGAAGATGTACAACGATCCGGAATTGAACCCGGCAGTTTATGGACGGAAGTAGTTGGACACACAATGAAAAGGCACGATAATGCAAGGTGCGAGGCAGAGGGATATTGCAGTAATCGGCGAGGGTAGTTGACCTTACGGCCAGGTCTGCGTATAAAACCCAAACCAGTACAAAAAGAAAAAATCGGCTGCCAGCGCAGTCACAGTAGATAAGTTCAGGGAGCGCCTCAGGCGACGAATATTGATCATGGCACAGACTAAGACAGAAATGGCACCTGCTACCAAACGTTCACACCGCACACTTGCCGGAACCATGCCTGCTGCTTTGGACAGCGACCGAGCGCAGATGCTCTCCAACTACGAAGCCGCACTGCGTCTCATGCAGGAAGGCAAGTACGATAAGGCTCATGCGGCCTTTGACAAGATGCTGGCAGCGGGGCCAGGGGACCTCGCGGACCGCATACGCATGTACATCAACGCGTGTGTTCAGCAGGTGTCCAAGGGAAAGACAAGCTTTACCAGTCACGAAGAGCATTATGACTATGCGATCTCACTGCTCAACGATGGCCATTATGAAGACGCCCGCGAGCAGTTCACGGCCATCCTGAAACAGAACGATAAAGCCGACTACGCCTTCTATGGGCTGGCCGTGCTCGCAAGCATGACGGGAGACTCCCATACATGCCTGGAACATCTGACGGAGGCGATTCGGCAGAATCCGCGGAATCGTATCCAGGCACGGTCAGACTCGGATTTCCAGGATATGGCCGACGATCCGAGGTTTACCGAACTACTCTATCCTGAAGTTTAGCGCGCCTTCTCCGTGCGGTTTCGCTAACAATACACTCGGATACCGCCTCGTGCGATCCGCTACGATCACGCGCCGCTGGCGACGAATTCCTCCGTAGCCGTAACATGGGTACGAAGTTAGAGAGATTTGCGTGGCCTTGCTTAATTCAACAGAACCCAGGGAAAGAACGCTCCGTGTCGTAGCAATCGGCGGAGGTACGGGGCTGTCCACGCTGCTGCGAGGGCTAAAACGCCACGTCGCAGCGCCTGACCGGCGAAAAAGTAGGCGATCGGACCAAGCGCCAGATCAAGCTACGACAGGAACCGGCAGATGTCCCGGTTCACGTTGTGTCATCAGCGAGTTGTCGGCGGTTGTGACTGTAACCGACGATGGAGGGTCATCGGGGCGGCTGCGTGAAGACTTCAAGATGCTGCCGCCAGGCGATATCCGAAATTGCATGGTGGCTTTGTCGGAGGATGAGCATCTGCTATCGAAGCTGTTCAGGTATCGCTTCGACCAGGGCGAGTTGGAAGGACACAGCTTCGGCAATCTTTTCGTTGCGGCGCTCTCAAATATCACGGGAGATTTTGCGCAAGCCGTGCAGATGTCGTCGCAGATTCTCGCAGTCCGTGGACGAATATTTCCTGCTACGAACATCAATGTGGCGTTGGCAGCGGAGATGGATGATGGCTCGGTAGTGCGGGGCGAAACGAACATCACCGCAAGCAAACAGAGCATTGTGGAATTGCGCCTGGAACCGGCAACCGCCGATCCCCTGCCCGAGACATTAGAGGCTATCGCGAACGCTGACCTGATTACGCTGGGGCCGGGTTCGTTATATACGTCGTTGATTACAAACCTGCTGGTCAGGGGAATACCTGAGGCTTTGGCGGCATCGCCTGCGACAAAGGTATTCATCTGCAACCTGATGACCCAGGCGAATGAATCACTGGGCCTTACGGCATCGCAACATATCGAAAAGATCTTGCAGCACTGTGGCGATGCGGACTTCCCTATTTTCGACTATGCCCTCATCAACACGGAGCCGATCTCTCCCCTCAGACTGGAGCAGTATGCGCGCGAAGGCCAGGAGCCGATCGAGGCAGACCTTGATCGAATCCGCACATTGGGCGTAGAGCCAGTAACGGGGAATTTTTTACACGAGGGCGATGTATTGCGCCACGATCACGACCGCGTGACTGAAACACTGTTGACGCTTGCTTTGTCTCGCACCGCGCCAGCTATAGCGCATCAGGACCGATAGATTGATACAGACCATGCTGATCGAGACGCCTGTTTTGGAAGGTACAAGCCTCAGGCTTGAGCCCCTGAACGATGCCCATCTGCCCGGGCTTGAAAAGATTGCTTTCGACGAACGCATCTGGCGTTACATGCTCATCTCGGTGAAGACATCGGAGGACTTACGCGACTGGATGGACTCAGCGCTCCAAGCCAAGGCCGCGGGCAACGCCATGCCATGGGCGACCGTCCTGAAGGCTGAGAATCGCGTGATTGGCAGCACGCGGTTTCTTGATCTCGACCTGACACACAGAACGGTAGAGATCGGGCATACATGGTTATCACCAGATTTCCACGGTGCGGGATTGAACCCCGAGGCGAAACTGCTGCAATTGACGTATGCGTTTGAGCAACTCAAGATGAATCGTGTCGCGTTGAAGACGCACCATCAGAACCTACAATCACAGGCTGCTATGCGAAAAATAGGAGCGACGGAAGAAGGAACCTTTCGCAATCATTATGTAATGCCAGATGGATCGCAGCGCCACAGTGTTTGGTTTTCGATTATCCGTGAAGACTGGCCGCAGGTGAAATCTCGACTAGAGGAGCGGCTACAGGGGGAGAGGACTCGAGCGTCCGCTTGAGTTGTCCGCAGGCGGCGTAAATGTCGCGGCCACGAGGGCGGCGAATAAAGGCGGGGATATCTGCTTCGCGCAGACGTTTTTGGAAGGTCGCTACGTCTGTTGGAAGCGGCTCGTGAAAGGGCATATCAGGGCCGGAGTTCCAGACGATGAGGTTGATCTTGGCGCGAAGGCATTTCAACAGGGCTATGAGCTCTTCGGCGTGTTCAGGTTGATCGTTGATCCCGCCAAGCATCACGTATTCGAAGGTGACTCGTTCGCGGGGGCGTAACGGTACGGCCGAGATTGCTTCGAGTAGAGCGGCGATGTTCCATTTGCGCGTGATCGGCATGATGGATTCGCGGACGACATCGTTGGAGGCGTTGAGGCTAACCGCCAGTTTGGGACGAACTGTTTCGCGGGCGAACTCTACTATGCCGGGCAGGATTCCGGAGGTGCTGACTGTCATGCGTGACTCGGGGATCTTCATCCCGATTGTCAGTAGACGGACGGCATCCATGAAGGCTGCGTAGTTGAGGAAGGGCTCACCCATGCCCATGAAGACCAGGTTGATGCGATCGCGGCCGACTTCGACGTTCTGGCGATTGAGGACGGCCGCTACCTGGCCTGCGATCTCGCCCGGGGTGAGGTTGCGGCGGATTCCTAGCTTTGCTGTTAGGCAGAACTGGCAGTTGACTGCGCATCCGACCTGGCTTGAGATGCAGATCGTGGCGCGCTTGTAGTCGTTGTCGTCGTGGGAAGGGTGTTCCTCTTCCTCGGCGGCCTGAGTGCCATCGCCTTGCTCGCCACCGTCGCCTCCAGGCATCCAGACGGTTTCTACGGTCTCGCCGTCGGCCATGCGCATGAGGTAACGCTCGGTGCCGTCGATGGAGCGGGCGGTCTGGACGATCTCGGGAAGGCCGATGGCGTAGCTTTCGGCCTTCATCGACTCGCGGAGGGCGAGAGGGAGAGTTGTGATCTGGTCCAGATTGCTGGTGCGTTGACGGTAAAGGGCTTCGCTGAGCTGGGTGGCGCGATAGGCCGGTTGCTTCAGATGCTCCATCAGGCTGGAGAGCTCGCTGAGGGAGGAGCCGAAGAGTGGCTTCGGTGGCGCGGAGGTTGTGGTTTCGTTCGGCATAGCGGCGGTTTGACGGGTCAGTTTCTAGTCTACTCGGCGATGGTCGAGCGCGACCAATTCCCTGCTCTGCTGTGAAACAATGGAGGTGCAAGGAGCCGCATGACTGTAACTCTTACTGAAGAAACTGCCGTCACAAGTACTTCCGCACGCAATATCCGTAAAACTGTGCTGCAGAATGGTTTGCTGGTCCTGACCGAGAGTATGCCTCATCTCCGCAGCGTTTCGATGGGCACCTGGATCGGCTCGGGATCGCGTGATGAAGCGCCTGAGGTCAATGGTGTTTCGCACTTCGTCGAACATATGGTGTTCAAAGGGACGACTTCCCGGTCGGCGCAGCAGATTGCCCGCGAGGTGGATACGATCGGCGGCAATCTGGATGCTTTTACCGGCAAAGAGATGGTTTGCTTCAACATCAAGGTGCTCGATGAGAACGTCGCGCCAGCGCTCGATGTGCTCTCAGATCTTGTGCTGCATCCGACTTTTACGCCAGAAGAGCTGGCTCGCGAACAAGGAGTAATCCTCGAAGAGATCAAGATGGACGAGGATAATCCTGATTATCTCGTTCACGAGATTTTTACCCAGAACTTCTGGAAGGGCGATGCTCTCGGCCGGCCGATTTTGGGTATCGAAAAGACCGTATCGAGCTTCAACCAGCAGATTGTCTTTGACTTCTACAACAGCCGATTTACACCGCGGAATATGGTGTTCTCGGCAGCCGGGAACCTGGAGCATGATGCGTTTGTGGCTCAGGTGGAGCGGCAGTTTGGGTCGCTGTCAGCTAATGGATCAGGGCCGGTCGTGGCACCAGCAGCTCCAACCGCGACTCCGCACATTACGCTGAAGCGGAAGAAGTCGTTGGAACAGGTTCAACTTTGCCTCGGGGTTGTTGCTCCTCCAGTGAATGATCCTGATCGGTATGGGGTTTATCTGCTGAACACGATGCTCGGCGGTGGCATGAGCTCGCGGCTGTTCCAGACGATCCGTGAGGATCAGGGTTTGGCCTACTCGATCTACTCGGAGATGAATCCTTTCCGCGATACGGGATCGCTTTGCGTCTATGCTGGGACTTCAGTGGATAAGACCGAGAAGGTGCTTCGGCTTACCCTCGACGAATTGCGGCGTCTCAAACAAGAGACAGTTAGCGAAGCTGAGTTGAAGCGGGCGAAGGACCAGCTGAAGAGCAACATGGTCATCGGCCTTGAAAGCTCGGGCAGCAGGATGTCGAACCTGGCTCGTCAACAGATGTACTTCGGGCGATTCTTTGGCATCGATGAGATTATCGAGGAGATCGAAGCGGTCTCTTCGGCTGATGTTCAGAAGCTGGCTCAACAGTTGTTCCGGCCTGAGGCGATTGCGTTGACGCTGCTGGGAAATCTTGGCTCGATGAAGGTCGAGCGAGAAGACCTTGCCTGCTGATGAAGTTTTGATCGACGTAAGGCATAATGTTTTCCGAGGATTGATGAAGACCATGAGATTTGAACAACATGCAGCCGGGCTCCGTATCGCGCGTTCGAGTGAAGAGGGCTTTACGCTGATCGAACTTCTGATCGTGATGTCGGTAATGCTGATCCTGATGACGCTGGCAGTACCCCAGTTGCTGAAGCTTCGCAAACAGGGCAACGAGACCTCCGCGATTCAGTCTGTGAGGACCATCGGGCAGGCGCAGTTGCAGTACAACTCGCAGTTCCCTGCCAACGGCTTCTCCTGCTCGCTGTCTACGCTGGGCGGCGATCCCAAGTCGGGTGCGCCAACGGCCCAAGCCGCACAGTTGCTTGCTCCGGACCTGGCTACTGGCCAGAAAGCGGGCTATACGTTTTCGATCACCAACTGTACGAAGGTGACGGTGAACAATCAGGATATGTATACGTCCTACGAGATCACCGCTGTGCCGCAGTCTGTGGGTAAGACTGGCGACCGCGGGTTCTGCTCGGACGAGAACAATACCATTCGTTATGACCCGGCGGGCGGCACCAACTGCACGCAGCCAATCCAGTAATGCTGGCTCGAACACTCCTCCTTCTTTCGCTATCCTGCTCGACGTTGCTCGCGCAGGATAGCGACGCTCTGCTTAAGAAGATCGACAACCACTACAACCATCTCAACTCACTTCGCGCTCGCTATACCGAACACTACGCCGGAATGGGTATGGATAAGACCGAGTCGGGCACGCTGGTGCTGAAGAAGCCGGGCCGGATGCGGTGGACTTATGACCAGCCTGCGGGCAAGGTGTTCGTGCTCGATGGCAAGTCTGCGTGGTCTTACACTCCGGGGACCGATCAGGCTCAGCGGATTCCGGCAAAACAGCTCGATGATCTGCGCTCTCCGCTGCGGTTTCTGCTGGGTCATACGCAGTTGAAGAAGGAGCTGGATAACCTGACTGTTGCGCCTATGGGCTCGGGGTTTCGGGTTTCTGGTGTGCCTAAGGGCATGGCCCAAAGGCTGAAGCTGTTGACGCTGGATGTTACCTCGACCGGCGCGATAGAGCGGATGCGGCTTGAGGAGGTTGATGGAGCCGTGACGGAGTTTGAGTTCTCGGACATGCAGGAGAATGTTCCGGTGAAGGATGCGGATTTTGTCTTTGTTCCACCTGTGGGTGTGACTGTGGTGGATGGACTGCCTCCGATCTAAGCCGTACCCCCCTCCCCCCATATCTCGGGAGTAAGTTGTTTATAATCAATGGCCTGCCTGGTTACCATGTCGTCAAATTCGTCATTCTAAATAGGTTACGGGTAAATTCGTCTTTCTAAAGGGTTTATTAGATTAATGAGAAAAGCCCCGGTTTTCGCCGGGGCTTTTTTTCTTTCTATTTCAATTATAGCGGATTGGGAATAACTCCTTTGCAACTGGATGTCTTTTGTTTTGTTGTTGTTATGAGGAATGGGACTTGACATGGGTTTTTATTGGGTTTTTCGTGGCTTGTCGATGTAAGTGGTTGGTAATGCTTCGCTTAATGGAATGAGCCGATGCTTAAACAGTTTCTATAGGGCTTTAGTGCAAAAGCGAAATACAGGGATCTCTCCACTACGGCGGCAAAAGCGCCGCCTCCGGTCGAGATGACGTTTTGTGGTGGTGGTAGTAGGAAAACGACAAAGGCAAGTGCAAAAGCAACGACAACGGCAAAGCATCGGGCGAATGTTGATCTGGTGTTGATCCTTGAACCAGACGGATGGCGTAGTGTGGCAAGGTTGGGAGGAGTAGAATTGAACCAACATTTGTGCAACCCAAATCGTGGCGCTGCCGGTGCGGCGCAGAAAAGTTGAGTCAGTCGTGAGCAATACACTTATCGCCAATGTGTTGGAAACAAAGGAATTTCAGGAATCGGTTTATGCGTTGTCGCCAACGGTAGCTGTCTTCGATTGCGATGGTACGTTGTGGTCGGGTGACGCTGGTTCGGGGTTTATGAATTGGACTGTCGATACGGGGCTGGTTTCGCGTGAGGCTGCGGACTGGATCGATGGCCGGTATCGCGGGTATAAACGCGGCGAGGTTTCGGAGATAGCGATCTGTGGGGAGATGGTGCAGTTGTACCAGGGGCTGCGCGAGGAAGAGATGCGCAAGGCTGCGCGGGAGTTCTTTGCCAGCCGGGTTGAGCGGAACATCTTTCCCGAGATGCAGGAGTTGGTGGCGAAGCTGAAGGGCCAGGGTGTGGATATATGGGCTGTAAGCTCGACCAATGACTGGGTGATTGAAGAGGGCGTGCAGCGGTTTGGGATACCGCTTGATCGGGTGCTCGCGGCCAAGGTGAAGGTGAAGGATGGGGTGGTGACGGACGCGATTGTGGACGTCCCGACGGACGAGGGCAAGGTGGCTTCGCTGGCTCGCGTGGGGATAACGGCTCCGGATGCGGTGTTTGGAAATTCTGTGCATGATGCGGCCATGCTTGCGATTGCGCGGAGGGCGTTTCCGGTGAATCCATCGGCTGCGCTGCTGGAGCGGAGCGCGCAGGAGGGTTGGTCGGTTTACTATCCTGCGTCGGTTCGGCCTGCCTGATTTGGCGCCTGTGAGCCTTTATGGTGTGACAGCCGTCTAAACTGTAGTCAAGGTGAAAGAATCCATTCGTAAGTTGGACGGACATATCGATGCTGCGGTTCCCAGGCCCCTGCGGCTTGTGGTTGCGGCTTTAATCGTCCGTGGCACGACGACGGATGGGGTTGAAGTCCTGATCTGCCAACGCAAGCCGGATCAGCCGATGAGCCTGAAGTGGGAGTTTCCGGGTGGAAAGATTGAGCCGGGTGAGAGCTCGGAGGATGCGCTGGCCAGGGAGCTGAATGAGGAGCTTGGCATTACGGCTACGATTGGGCGGCGGGTGGCTCGGATACGACATAAGTACCGGAATGGCGGGGCTATCGATCTGCAGTTTTTTCTGGTGAATGATTTCGATGGTGAGCTGGAGAACCGGATCTTCAACGATATGCGGTGGGCTCCGCTGGGGACGTTGCCTGGGTATGATTTTCTGGCGGCGGATTTGGGTTTGATTCGGGATTTGTCTGAGGGGAAGTTGCTTTAGGGGGTTTTGCCCCTTTGGAGACCGTGCGGTGGGATAGGAAGGCATACCTCAGGGGCTAAAGCCCCTTTTCTTGCGCCTTATAAGTGCCTGGGCTGAAGCCCAGGCCTACCTCAGAAGCAAGGGCAAGAACAAGAGCAACGGCAAAAGCGAAATACAGGGATCTCTCCACTGCGGCGGCAAAAGCGCCGCCTTCGGTCGAGATGACGTTTTGTGTGGTGTGGGTAGTGGGTGGTGGAAAATAACGACGGCAACAGCAGATCCCGTTCGGGGATGACAAGCAAGAAAAACCAGGACAACAGGCAAGAGAAACAAGGGCAACAAGCAGGAAAACGAGGGCGACGGCGAAGACACTAGCCTCGGATGAGGTTCCACATCCACATGAGGGAGAGGGCTGTGACGATGGCGGCGGTGAGCCAGGCGATGATGTTGAACCAGGTGGAGTTGGTGTATTTACCCATAAGCTCATGCTTGTTAATGAGCTTGAGCATGAAGACCAGGACGATGGGGAGAAGGACTCCGTTGAGTACCTGCGAGAGGATGCTGAAGCGGACGAGTGGGAAGTTGGGGATGAGGACGATTGCGGCTCCGGCGGCCAGGAGCAGGGTGTAGAACCAGTAGAAGAATTTTGCTTCCTTGAAGGATTTGTCGAGGCCGCTCTCGAAGCCGAGGCCCTCGCAGACCGTGTAGGCGGTGGATAAGGGCAGGATGGACGCGGCGAAGAGTGAGGCGTTGAAGAGGCCCGCGGCGAAGAGGATGAAGGCGTAGTCGCCGGCGAGGGGCTTCATGGCACCGGCGGCGTCGGAGGCGTCGACGATGTTGCGGATGCCGTGGGTGAAGAGGGTGGCCGCGCAGGCGACGACGATGAACCAGGCGACGATGTCGGTGAAGATGGAACCTACAATGACATCCCAGCGGGAGTTTTTGTACTGACGGACGGCGATTCCCTTTTCCACGATGGAGGACTGCAGGTAGAACTGCATCCAGGGCGTGATGGTGGTGCCGATGACGCCGACGACCATGTAGACATAGGCAGAGTTGCGCCAGACGTGGCGTGGAGGGAGCTTGACGGTCTCGGAGAGGGCCTGGTGCCAGTCGGGTCGACTGAGAACGCCTGCGATGATGTAGGCGATGTAGAAGACGCTGGCGACGAGGAAGACTTTTTCAACGCTCTTGTAGTCGCCTTTGACGACGAGCACCCAGACGATGGCGGCGCAGATGGGCACGCTGATGTATTTGCTGACGTGGAAGAGCTGCATGCTGCCCGCGATGCCGGAGAACTCGGCGATGACGTTGCCGAAGTTGACGATGACGAGGAGGAGCATCATGACGAAGGTCATGCGGAGGCCGAACTCTTCGCGGATGAGGTCGCTGAGGCCCTTGCCGGTGACGACGCCCATGCGGGCGCACATCTCCTGCACGACGATGAGCGCGAGGGTGATGGGGATCATCGTCCAGAGGAGGGAGTAGCCGAACTGGGCGCCGGCCTGAGAGTAGGTGAGGATGCCGCCGGCGTCGTTGTCGACGTTGGCGGTGATGAAGCCGGGGCCGAGTATGGCAAAGAATATGAGGAGCCGCGTTCTCCATGTGCGCCAGAGCGTCATTGCATGTACCTTTTGGGTGGTCGGAGAACTGTCAGCTCGCCTGTATCAGGCTAACCCATGAAGTGGATTTGAGGAGATGTTGTGGGTTGTCTACTTTGATGTCCGATGGCGCAGGATTTCGGTGGCGCGCTGGAGGATGAGGCTGACCTGATGGTCGTTGTGGTAGCCGTCGCGATGGGCGCGGGCCTGGCCGGCGGCGGCGATACGGGCTCGGGCGGGCTCGTCGTTGAGGTAGCGGCGGATTTTTTGCAGGCACTCGTCGAAGGTGGAGAAGAAGACGGCTTCTTCGTCTTCGCGGAAGCGCTGGAGGTGGCCGTCGGAGCGCTCGGCGAGGAGGAAACCACCGCAGGCGGCGATCTCGAAGCTCTTGTGGACGAACTCGTCCTGATTGGAGCGGGTGAGGAAGCTGAGGTTGATTTTGGAGCGCCAGATGGCTTCGCGGTACTGCTGCTGGAAGAGCTCGCCCTCGCGGTAGAGGCGGGCGAAGGCCTCGGGCGGGAGGGCTCGCTGCCAGGAGCGCTGGTTGCCGGATATGGCTACCTGGAATTCGCCGGATTGGGAGAGCTTATTGAGGGTTTCGGCGCGGTCGTCGTAGGGTGTGCCGACGAAGGAGACTTCGCGGTTGCGGTCCTGGTCGGACCAGCCTGACGGCGGAGGGTAGTGGATGGTGGGCTCGTAGGCGGTCTGGATCTTGATGACGTCGCGGGCGCCGCGGGCGCGGTAGTCGGCGATGTTGCGGTCTCGCTGGACGACGTGGAGGTCGTAGTGGGGGATGTCCTTCATGTAGAGGCGCCAGCCGGGGTCCTGACGGGGGCCGAAGGGGTTGTCGATCATGTAGCTGACGGTGGCGATGCCCATGGCGCGGAGGCGATCGAGGGTGCGGGGCTGCATCGAGAGGAGCTTGTCGGTCCAGAGGAGATCGGGTTTTTCGCGCTCGGCGATGTTGATGAGGTCGCGGTTGAGACGATCGATGGACGGACCGGCGGAGAGGCGAAAGACGATCTTGCGGATGAGTGGGTTGGGAGACAGGTACTCGTGGGCGTTGAAGGGAATGACCTGGTGGCCGAGACGCTGCAAAGCCCAGAGGCGGTAGAGGGATGAGTCGTTGGGAGACAGGCCTGCGGCGTACAGAATCTTCATTGAAGAGGCAGTTCCTTGGTACTGGTTCTAGTGGTTGGCTCGGAGCAGCGCGATGACTTGTTCGGCGTGGACGACGCCGAGGAGATGTTTCTCGTGGTCGACGACAGGGAGGGATCGGAGATTGTATTTGTCGAATAGCTCGGCGACCTTGCGGCCGTTGGCGTTGATGTCGCAACTGACAAGGTGGCCGCGTGGCAGCTCGGATAGAGGCGTGTGAGGGGCGGCGAGGAGGAGCTGAACGAGAGGGATGAGGGTTACGATTCGTTCCTCTTCGTCGAGAAGGTAGATGTCGGTGATGATCTCGATGTCGCCCTCGAAGTCGCGTAGAGCCTGGATGGCCTCGTGCGACAGTGGCATCGACGGGGAGGGCGATGTACTCGGTGGTCATTCGGCCGGCGGCGGAGTCTCCGGAGAACTCGAGGAGCTCTTCGACCTCCTGACGCTCCTCGGGGTCCATCTCTTCGAGGATGGCTTCCGGAGCGCTCGTCGGGGAGCTCGGCGAGAAGATCGGCGGCGGCGCCGGGGTCCATCTCTTCGACGATGCCGGCGACCTGCTCGGAGTCGAGGGACTCGATGAGAGACTGCTGCATCTTGGGCTTGACCTCTTCGAGGGCCTCGGCGGCTACCTCTTCATTGAGGCTGATGAAGAGGGCGTTGCGTTCGGCAGGGGCGAGCTCCTCGAGGATGTCGGCGATGTCGGAGGGGTGCATCTGGGAGAGGCGGTCCTGCTCGATCTTGAGGCGGACGCGACGGGCAGGGTCGCGATCGATGAGATCGACGAACTCCCAGGGGATGACGCTGGGGCTGAAGCGGGAGGCGATGCGATCGACTGTAGTGGCGGGAAGGCCCTTGAGGAGGCGACGGACGGCTCCGCGAAGGCCGACCTCGACCTCGGCAATACGGAGTGACAAGGGGGCGTCGGGGACTTCGGCTGTTGGGGTCTCCCAGACGAGCTCGACGTCATTGACGCGGACGACCTTGTGGCCGTGGACGTCGATGATCTGCTGGTCGAGGAGGTCGCGTTCGAGCAGGAGGTAGGTTTCATCTTCAGGGGATGCGCTGGGCGAGGCGTTGACGTTCAGCTGCACGCCGTTGGGAGTCAACTGGAGATCTTTGATGGCGACTTCGTTGGCTTTGGCGTTGAGACCCGGAGCGTTGAGTTTGAGGACGAGCCTGTGGATGTGGGTGGAGTTTGCCGAAGGGGAGACGGCGAACTCGCGCACGCGCCCGAGGATGCCTCCCCGGGCGTCGAATATCGGCGTACCCATGAGGGAGGCGATACTGGTCCGTTGATCGGCGTGTTTCGTCATGGGTTGCTGCGCTCTACCAGACCTTACATGCTTGTGCTTTTACCATGGGTTGTCCAGCTTTGCAGCCGAAGGCGGTGGCGAACTGGGGCATGTTGGTGACGATGCCGTTGATTCGCGCAAAACCGGGTGAGTGCGGATCGGTTGCGGCCTGGAGCCTGCTGTTGGCCTCGCGGGTGTTTTCGCATGCCCACTGGGCGAAGCCGATGAAGAAGCGCTGGTCGGGGGTGAAGCCTTCGATGGGCTTCAGGTCCTGGCCTGCGGTCGCCCTCTTCCAGGCGATATAGGCGATGAGGGTGCCTCCGAGGTCGGCTACGTCTTCGCCGCTGGTGAGCTTGCTGTTGATGTGAATGTCGTCGACGATGACGTAGTTTGCGAACTGGTCGCGAAGGCAGTTGATGTGATCTTCAAAGCCCTTAGCGTCTTCCTTGGTCCACCAGTCTTTGAGGTTGCCGTCGCCGTCGAACTGACGGCCCTCGTCGTCGAAGGCGTGGGTTAGCTCGTGGCCGATGGTCGCCCCGGTATTTCCGTAGTTGGGTGCGTCGTCGGAGCGGGGATCGTAGAGAGGTGGCTGAAGGACGCCGGCGGGAAAGTTGATGTCGTTCATCTGGGGGTTGTAGTAGGCGTTGACGGTTGGGGGTGTCATGTCCCACTCGGTGCGGTCGACGGGCTTGCCGACCTTGGCCCAGTCGCGTGCGGTCTCGAAGTTGGCGGCGCGGACGGCGTTGCCGAAGTAGTCATCGGGTTTGATGGTAAGCGAGGAGTAGTCGCGCCATTTGTCGGGATAGCCGACCTTGTTACGGACGAGGTGGAGCTTGCGGATGGCTTCCTTCTTTGTGGCGGGGCTCATCCAATCGAGCTGCTCGATCTCGGACTGCATGGCCTGTTCGATCTGGTCGGTGAGGACGACGGTCTTCTGCTTGGTTTCGGGGGTGAAGGTGCGGCTCACGAACTCCTGGCCGAGGGCCTCGCCGAGAGCACGATCAACCTGGCGGACGCAGCGCTTCCAACGAGGAGGCTGCTGCTGGGTGCCGCGGAGATAGCCGCTGTAGAAGTCGAAGTATGCGGTCTCGAACGGTGCGGACAGCGAGGTGGCAGCGGCAGTAACGATGTGAAAGCGCAGGTAGGTCTTGAGAGCGTCAAGCGACTCGGTGGTGAGAACTTTGTCGACTGCTTTTTGAAATTCGGGTTGAGTGACGTTCAGAGTCGAGACATTGGGAACTCCCTGGGCGGCCAGATAGTCGGGCCATGGGACGGCAGGATTGATAGCGGCAAGTTCTGAGACCTTCATCTTGTGGTAGGTCTTGTAGGGGTCACGGCGCTCGACGCGGGTGAGAGAGGCTTTGGCCAGCGTGGTTTCGATGCGGAGGATGGTGGCGGCGTCCTGCTTTGCCTGAGCGGGTGGTGTGCCGGCGAGGGTGAGAATCTGAGCGATGTAAGCGAGGTATTTTTGACGGGTCTCTTCGCTCTTGGCGTCGGTTTTGATGTAGTAGTCGCGGTCGGGAAGGCCGAGGCCACCAGCGCCAACTTCGGCGATGACCTGGTTGGAGTCACCGGGATCCTGGGTTGCGCCAGCGTTGAAGAAGAAGGTTCCGCGGGTGTTGCGGTTCAGGGGACCGAGATAGGCGATGAGGGCTTCGCGGCTGGAAAGCTTGTCGATGGCGGCGAGCTCGGGGGCAAGAGGGGCCGCGCCGCGCTTGTTGATAGCTTCGGTGTCCATGCATGCAGCGAAGTAGTCGCCAACCTTCTGCTGGATGGGGTTGCGGTTGGGCGCCTTGGCGTCCTGTTCGAGGATGCCCCAGAGGAATTGCATATTATCGTTGGCGAGTTTGGCGTAGACATCCCAGTGGGGCTGGTCGGCGGGAATGGGATTATTTTTCATCCAGCCGCCGCAGGAGAATTTGTAGAAATCGACGCAGGGGTCGACCGATTTGTCCATGGACTCGACATTAAGGCTGGGAGCGTAAGGCATGGCCTGCAAAGGTTTAACGGCCGGGGTTTGCTGTGCAAAGGCAGTGGCGGCAAAGAAAACAAAAGCCACAGAAAACCGGGCGGAGACAATCCTCATCACATAAGTCCTCGTCTCCGCATGTTAGCTTATGTTGCGGCGAATGAAGTACCAAGTTGCAGGAAGCGTGATGGAGGAGACCCCGATGGGGACAAAGAAGGCAACGCAGTCCTTGACATTCGAAGCGTCCACAAGCACACTGCCATCACCGCTGTTGTCTGCCGTTGACGACTGGCACACAAAAATCGCAAGGACAGCTTTGGCCGACTCAACGACAATGCGCGCCAGTTTTACACTCGACTCATCATTGGATAGCGTCAACAAGATAGAGCAGACGGCAGAGCAGTACGCTCAGCGGGCAGGATTCGACGAAGACACGATTCCGCACATTGCCATGGCTGTACGCGAGGCGGCAGTGAACGCCGTGCTGCATGGGAATGCGTATGACCAGAACAAACACATTACCGCGTCGTTTGAAACGACGTCCGATTCGCTTATTATCCGGATAACGGACCAGGGTCCGGGACTCGATCCGAATTCGATTCCCGATCCTCTGGCGCCGGAAAACATCCTTCGCGGGTCGGGTCGCGGTATCTTTCTGATTCGAGCCTTCATGGATGAGGTAAACTTTCGGCAGCTACACCCGGGTACTGAATTAACATTAATCAAGCACCGCACACCCGCGCAGTCGGGAACTTAAGGAGAAGATTACACATGAGCATGAAGGTTTCTACTCGCCAAGTGGACGGCATCACCATTCTGGATCTCAGCGGCCGCATTACGCTCGGCGAAGGCAGCGTCACGATTCGCGATGCCGTTCGCGATGTGCTCGCAAAGGGTTCCAACAAGATTCTGCTTAACCTGGGTGACATCACCTACATCGATAGCTCGGGCATCGGTGAGTTGGTCAGCGCCTTCACGACGGTCCGTAACAGCGGCGGCGAACTGAAGTTGCTGAACCTGACCAAGAAGGTCCACGACCTGCTCCAGATCACGAAGCTATACACCGTTTTCGACGTGAAGGACGACGAGGCCTCCGCGATCTCTTCGTTCGCGAAGTAAAGACTTGGTAAGGCTCGACAGAAAGGCCGTCGCGATTGCGACGGCCTTTTCTGCTGCCGAAGTTCAGTTCGATTCTTCTACTTCGAGAAATCGACCTTCGGCGCAACATTGTTCTCCGGGTTGCCCTTGAAGTACTCGTCACGATAGCGGAAACCGGCGATGTTGGCCCAAATGCTGTTGGGGAATTGCCGGACGTAAACGTTGTAGTCTTCCAGAGTCTTGTTGTAGCGCTGGCGTTCTACCGCAATGCGATTTTCCGTCCCGGCAAGTTCGTCTGTCAAGCGCATGAACTGGTCATTGCCCTTGAGGTTCGGATACTGCTCCTGCAGGCGAAAGAAGGGGCCAAGGGCGACGTCGAGCTTGGTGTTGGCGTTGATGCTGGAGGCGCGATCGTTACCGGCGGCGAGGACTCCGGCACGAGCGTTGGCAATGTTGGTCAGGATGGTGGATTCTTCAGCGACGTACCCCTTGACCGAGGCAACGAGGTTGGGAATCAGATCGAGACGACGCTGTTGCACGACATTGACTTGGGAAAAGGCCTGATTGACGGCCTCATTCTTTTGAACCAGCGTGTTCTTCGCGCTGATATAGCTGCCGCCTGCAAAGAGCAGAACGAGGATGAGGAGACCCACAACCCCAAGAACAATCCATAAAGATTTCATGTTTTCGCAATTCCCTTCGTCTGAATTTCCGAATGTGATCTGGCAGGTCTGCCCGGCTGTACTTTATCACTCCGCCGGTGAGACTACCCCTTCTTTACATCAAATCCTGGGTTACATTTTCTCCCCCTTTTAGAAGTCGCCGCTGGCTCCGCCGCCACCGGAGCTGCCTCCGCCGAAGCCTCCGAAACCTCCGCCGCCATCATTATCGTCGCGATCGCGGCCGCCGCCGCCTCCCCTTCCGCCACCGCCCATGATGTTTGCAAGGAGGAAGAAGATCAGGCCGATATTGCCGGTTTTAACGAGGAAGAAGAGTAGCAGCAGGATGGCTGCGCCGCCGAGCACAATCTGGGTGAGACTGAGATGGACCGGCTGGTACTGAACCTGACGATGGTATTGATGGCTTGGCGCCGTGAGGGTGACGCCAGCGTCGTTGGCGATGACCTGGGCAACCAGTCGGACGCCCAGGGTGATGGCGGTGTCGTAGTCGCCCTGAGAGGCAGCGGGAACCATGGCGCGGCCGATGTCACCCACTTTGGCGTCGTTGAGAATGCCCTCGAGGCCGTAGCCGACCTCAATGCGACCTTTGCGAGGCGTCATGACGAAGATCATCAAGACGCCGCGATCTGTTCCCTTGGGGCCCACCTTCCATTTGTCTTCGAGTGCCGTGGCGAACTCTTCGATCGACATGTCGTCGTCGATGGTTTTGACCGTGACGACGGCAATCTGAGCGTGTGCCTTGCGATCGACCTGGGCGCAGAGGTCTTCGATGTTCTGTTTGACAGCGGGGGAAAGGACGCCTGCAAAATCATTGACGAAACCGGTCGGCGCAGGGAGTGTGCTGACCTTTTCGGCTGAAAGAAAACCGACAGGAGCCAGAAGCAAAACAACGACAGCAAGCCAACGTGAGATGCACTTCATTTGAGGGCAATTCTACGCTGAACCTGAGAGTGGATTAGAAAACCGGCGATGTCGATGAGGCCCGCTCGATGTTCCCTCTTGCCTTTGGCGTTTCACGCCTCTGCTACTGGGTCGGAGGCGTTGCGGGTCTGCCGCCGTTGTGTCCGGGGGTGGCGATGCCTTTTTCGCGGGCCATCTTGTCGATCATGGTCATGTGCGCGTGGATGACCTTGGCTCCTCTGTCGGCTGCGTTCTTCAGGGCGGGGTCAGAGGTGCTGACTGCCTCGGTACGAAACTCGCGGAGATCCTGGTGGTGGTCTTTGACCATGAAGGATACGTACTCCTTGTCGAAGTCATCGCCGGACAGAGCGTTGAGTTTGTCGTATTCGGCCTGGTCTTCCTTGTTGAGCTTTTTGGGGAGCATGACACCCAGAGAATCTGCGATCGGAGCCATTTCGTTATTGAGCTGAGTGTGGTCGGTCACCATCTTCTGGCCGAAGTCCTTGACGTCCTGTGCCCCGGCCTTCTGGGTCGCAAGTTCACCCAACCGGACCTCGGCCAAGCCGCCGGCTGCGGCATTGCGGAGGAACATCTTGTCTTTTACCGCATCGATGGGGTCGCTACTCAAGCCGGTCGATTCCTGCACGGGCGACCGATTCTGACTGGGTAGATTTGGCGTCGTGTTGGTGGTGGGGGCAGGCATAGTGTCAGTCTGGGCGAAAAGTGCAATTGGGCAGAAAGCAGTTGCGGTACCAAGGAGAATGATTCGGATTGGATGACAGGTCATAGCTGAACTCCTTTGGCGGACTTTTCTAATGGTTCGTGGGTCACCATAGTCGCATTAGTTTGGTGTATTTGGGGCATCTTCGGGTTGTCCATTTTGACTGCACTGACACTGTATCCTGTCCACTGGAGTTTGATCGATGACACAGAGTACTGTAACGCCGCCAGTAGCCCGCCCAGAACCTACGCCAACGACGCTGCATGGGCAGACGCTCGAAGATAACTATCGCTGGATGAGGGACAAGTCCTCATCGGAGTTGATCGCCTACCTGACGGCGGAGAATGAGTATACGACCTCGGTGATGAAGCCTACCGAGGAGTTGCAGGCGAAGCTCTACGCAGAGATGCTTTCGCATATCAAGGAGACAGACGAGTCGGTTCCCTATCGCGACCATGGCTGGTACTACTACACGCGAACTGTCGAAGGAAGCCAGTATCCGATTCACTGCCGGCGGGTCGCTGTTGGTGATGCATACGATGAGGCACAGCCTGAGCAGGTGATTCTCGATGTAAACAAACTGGCTGAAGGGCAGCAGTACATGGCTATTGGAGGCATGAGTGTCAGCCCGGATGGACATCTGCTGGCTTATTCGACCGACAATACGGGCTTCAGGCAGTACACATTGCATGTTCGGGATTTGAGGACGGGAGAGGATCTCCCTGATACAGCGGAGCGCGTGGGTTCGCTGGTGTGGGCGGCTGATTCGCACACGCTTTTTTATACGACCGAGGATGAGGTGACGAAGCGGCATGATCATCTGTTCCGGCATCGGCTGGGTGACCCGGTTGAAGAGGATGCTGTGCTGTATGAGGAGCGGGATGAGCGCTTCAACCTCGGTGTGGGAAAGAGCCGGGATGGGAAGTACCTGTTGATGGAGGCCGGTAGCCATACGACGAATGAGTGCAGCTATCTGTTGGCCGATACTCCAGGGGGAGAGTTTTTGGTGATTGCTCCGCGGATGGATGAGCAGGAGTACTACGTAGATCATCGGGATGGACTGTTTTATATCCGTGTGAACGATACGGGGAAGAACTTCAGGGTGGTGACTGTTCCGGTGGATGGTGGCGGGCGTGAGTCGTGGGTGGAGTTAATTGCGGAAGATAAGGAAGTTCCACTTGAGGACTTCGATGTATTTGATTCATTCTGCGTAAGTTCGAAGAGGCAACTCGGATTGCCTACACTGACCGTTACCGCGATTGGTGATGGACGGAAAGTTGGGCGAAGCGAGAGAAATTGGGTTTCCGGAGCCGGTGTATACGGCGCTGGGGCATGTGAATCGGGAGTTCGATACGCAGAGCTATCGGTATAGCTATCAGTCTCTGGTTTCGCCTGCGTCGGTGTATGAGTATGACGTGAAGGCGGGGACTTCAAAGCTGCTGAAACAACAGGAGATTCCTGGCGGCTTTGATTCGGCGAGATATGCTTCGGAGCGGGTTTGGGCGACTGCGTCGGATGGGGTAAAGGTTCCGGTTTCAGTGGTTTATCGGCGGGATTCGTTCAAGCGGGACGGAACCAATCCGCTGTATGTGTATGGGTATGGGTCGTATGGGTATCCGCTGCCTGTAGGGTTTGGGCCTGCGCGGCTGTCATTGCTGGATCGTGGGCTGGTATTGGCCTATGCGCACATTCGCGGTGGTGGCGAGATGGGAGATTCGTGGCATGATGCTGGCAAAATGATGGTAAAGCGCAACACGTTTTCGGACTTCATCGCTGTGACGGAGCAGTTGGTCGCGCAGGGGTATGGGGCGAAGGATCGGGTTGCGATCGAAGGCGGGAGCGCGGGTGGGTTGCTGATGGGTGCGGTAGTGAATGAGCGACCGGATCTGTTCAGGGTGGTGCTGTCGCATGTGCCGTTTGTGGATGTGATGAATACGATGCTCGACGCTTCCCTGCCCCTTACGGTGGCTGAGTATGAGGAGTGGGGAAATCCGAATGAGGCGGAGGCGTTTACTTATATGCGGTCGTATTCGCCTTACGACAATTTGAAGCCTGGGGATTATCCGGCGATGCTGGTGAAGACCAGTCTGAATGACTCGCAGGTGATGTATTGGGAGCCGGCCAAGTATGTGGCGAAGTTGCGGACGCTGAAGAAGAATGACACTCCGTTGCTGTTGCATATCAACATGGATGCCGGGCATGGTGGAGCTTCAGGGAGGTACGACTACCTGAAGGAGATTGCATTTGATTATGCATTTCTGCTGACTCAACTTGGCGTGGAAGTCCGGTAGACAAAGGCTTAGTTCCACCACAACGCTCCTCGAGCGCTGTGGTGGAAATGAGGTAGCCTTGCGCCGCTTTCAACTCTTCGCGCCATGGTCTCTTCGTTCATTGCCGGATGAACGATTTCATCGCGTCACCCGTTGACGCTCAGGACTTAGAACAGCAGCTTGAGTGAAAGTTGACCGATGCGGGGATCGCCGCCATAAGTGGCCGTGGAGGTGATGCGGCCAAAGGCTCCGTTGGTGACCGATGCTGTCGGGTCGCCGAAGTTGGTGTGGTTTAGTACGTTGAAGAATTCCGCACGGAATTGGAACTGCACGGATTCATGCACGGGAAAGTAGCGCATGGCGCTGACATCCCAGTCGACGTTCTGCGGGCCAACGAAGCTGCCCTTTACAACGTTGCCGTACGACAGGGGCAGGTTGACGGTGTAGCTCGGATTGGCTGAGAAGTTTGCCGTGTTCAGAAAGGACTTGCAGGCTGTAGTGACCTTTCCGCAAGCGTTGCCGCCGTAGGGGTTCTGACCGTTCCAAACACCACGTTCTCGACCCAGGTTTGTTCCGCTGTTGCCAGCCCCCGTTATAGTGAGGGGGTCTCCGCTGCGGAAGGCAAAGATGCCGTTGGTCTGCCAGCCGTTCACCACGTACCGCAGGACGCGCATTGCCATCCGAAAGCTTCGGCAGAGTCCATACGTACGAGAGCGAGATCACGTTGCGGTGGTCATAGTCCGAAGGACCATAGTCCAGTCGCTTGAAATTGGGCTCATATATTGGAAGCGAGTAGCCGGACCCCGCTACGACAGCCGTGGCCGAGGCGCCGAACGGGAAGTTGTCGATCGCCTTCGACCAGGTGTAGTTGAAGAAGAGGTTCAGTCCGTTGCTGACGCGTTCTTGAAGCGAACCCTGTAGCGAGTGATAGATTGCATTACCGCCGGAGTCCACAAGCGCGATTTGCTGCGTATAGTTCTGCAGGTTATTCGTGGAGAAGTAGACGCGTTTGCCGATGTTCGGACCCTGGTTATAGGTCGGGTTGGTGTCGGATGGCACGTACTGATGATTGCTGCGCGAACCGACGTAGGCGATCCTGCTGGAAAGCCTACCGGTGAGTTGCTGTTCCATTGCAAGATTCCACGAGTAGGTCACAGGAAGGCGCCACGTCGTGGGATCGAACGTGCTGTAACTCGAGTTCTGATAGTTAGCCGTGGTGAAGTAACTCGCTGGCGGGGGCTGGGGAGCTGGGAAGGGATTGCCCCCAGAGACGCTCGCATACGGATTCGAGAAGTCTGCGAGGGCAGTAGGCAGGAACTGGACGTTGACCGAGGCGACGAACGGCACGGAGTTGGCGAAGATGTTATCGAATACACCGGGCAGGCGTGTGTCGTAGAACTGACCGGCGCCGCCGCGAAGGCTGGTCTTGCTATTGCCGAAGACATCCCACGCGAAGCCGAAACGAGGCATGAAGTGGGTGTAGATGGGGTGGACCATGTTCTCTACAAAGCCCTGGTCGCCGGGAAAGAGCAAGCCGGCAAGGGCGGTCGGATGGGTCGTCGAGATGGTGCCGGCAGCACGAGCGGCAGGACTGAACATTCCCTGCCGTTCGTGAGTCTCATGCTGGGGCGAGAATGGCTCATAGCGAACCCCGTAGTTCAGAGTCAGACGACGGTTCACTCTCCAACTGTCCTGTCCGTAAAAGCCCAGAACGTGATAGCGGTTATTGAAGTATTGTCCGGATGCCTGCTGAAAGTTAGTCAAACCGCCAAGCAGGAAACCAGCCAAGGGATTTGAGATTGACGCGTTGCTGTTGAACACGAAGATACCCGGCTGCTGGAATTCATTGTCGACGTCAATCTTGGACAGTTCTCCATGAAAACCGAAGCCAAGGGTGTGGCTTCCGATGACCCAGTGCAGGTCGTCAGCAAGTGTGTAGTTGTTTCGACGGAAGGTGGCTGCCGGATTGTCTCCGATGGTGAAGAAACCAGCGGCCTGAATCTGGTTGATCTGGCTGAACGAAGGCTGCCAGACGTTTACGCCCAGGTCGTTTACGTTGGGGGCTCCCGGCAGTGGACCGCGCGAAGCGTCCACAATCTGGTAGCTGAAAATAAGGTTGTTCAGTACCCGGGCATTGAAGGTGTGCGTATGCGAGATCAGCGCGTTGTGGTAACGAATGGCCGCCTCGTCGGAATAGCTGAGCAGATCCGTTTTATCGAGCACACCAGCATTGTCGAAGCTATCATAAAAGTAACGGAACACCAGGTGGTCCTTTGAGGTCAATGTCTGGTCGACCCGGGCTGTGTACTCCATGAAGTTCTGACGGACGGGGCGGAAAAACTGATAGGTTCCGTCGTTCCCGGCGATCGTGGGCAGGAATTTGAGCAGAGCTAACGACGATTGGTTGTAGTCGTTCGGATTCACGTTGCAGGTGAATGTGCTTCCTGTCGGAGTGCAGGGATATGGAGCAAGAGTCTTTGGGTTCAGGATGGGGCTGGAGAGGCCTGTAAATGTTCCTGCGAGTTGCGCGGGCGTTGGAAGAAAGGCAGTGCCCCCAACGCCATTCGTGCGAATTCGAGTGGACTGGACACCAAAGAAGAAGAACGTTTTATCGCGGCCATTGTAGAGATGGGGAATCCAGACCGGACCTCCAATGGTGCCGCCGAACTGGTTGCGCTTTAGAGGATCGCGCGTCTTTACGCCATTCACGTAGCTGAAGTAGTTCGCAGCATTGAATACTCGATTGCGGAGGTATTCGAAGGCGCTACCGTGAAAATTGTTAGTTCCGCTGCCAGTGACGATGTTGACCACGCCGCCGGCGTTCTGGCCGTACTCGGCGTTGTAGTTGCTGGTTTGGACGCTGAATTCCTGCAAGGCATCCGGCATGGGGAATGGAGCGTTTACATTGGTGTATTCGTCAATGTTGTTGCCGCCATCCAGCATGTAGTTCACCTGGTTGGCGCGTGTGCCATTGATGGTTACGGCGGCGACTACCGGAAATGTTTTGGTCTGTCCCTGGTCAATGTTGGCGCTGGGTGCAACCACCACACCAGGAACCAGAGTGGTGAGCGCGGCAGCGTTGCGGCCATTGAGAGGTAGATCGTTGATTCGTTTTTCGCCGATCACCTGAGAGAGCGTGCCGGTGGTGGTGTCGATCTGCGGGGGCGCGGCGGAGACGTCAACGGTTTGTGAAGTGGCGCCCACCTGGAGAGCGACGTTGACGGTCACGGCCTGGTCGGCCTGGAGGACGATGTTGTGCTGGATGAAGTTGGAGAATCCCGCGGCCAAGACAGAGATGTTGTATTCCGCGGGGGGGAGCGATGGAAAGACGTAGCTGCCGTCGCTGCCGCTTTGGACGGTGGTCTGGTCATTGGTGCTCACACGAGTTGCAACGACGCGGGCGTTGGGGACTGCGGCGCCACTGGGGTCGGTTACAGTTCCGGAGATACGAGCGAATCCCTGAGCGCTAGCGGTGGACGCTGTCAGAAAAGTCAGACATGACACTATCAGGAAGACGGCTGTTGTAATGGAAATTGTTCGCGAGGGAGAGATTTTCATACGATGAGCCTCCAACCTAGCCAGGTATCTTTTAGGTAACGCCAGCATATTCAAATCGGAAACAAATTCATCCAAGAACGCCGAGATGCTAAGCCCCTATTAATCCGACTGTCAAATGTAAAGTGACGAATCGTTTTGGGCTGCTGGTAATTATCCAGATAACTCACCCCGAGGGTTAGTAACAGAAGCCGCCAGAGAGAACACTCGTAGTTCGCTTGAAAGCGACCGAGAACGCTGGGATTGTCCAATTTGATTCCGTGAACCGCCGCCTTCGTCCGAACAAATAGATGCAGGCAGATGTTGCAACATTTTTGCTTTCCCGAGTTGCCTTCTGTGCGTTCAACTCAGCGAACTCAATGTCAACAATAGCCGTCGTTGTTTTCGCGTATGCCGAGCTTTCTATGTGTGGATATATTTGGAAGAAAGAGGAATCCATTTTTAGCACGAGGGGATCTCACACCGGACTCGTCGGTATTTTAAGAAAGTTCTATCGAAGAATGCATAAGTCTTTACGAGCGGAATTGAAGTTGAGCCTGCATTTTCCTTGAAGCGACCAGGCTTCCCCGATAACAAACAAAACCGCTTGACCGCTCTTATCGAACCCGTACAAATTTTGCGTCGCGTAGAAAATAGTAAGTCGGCAAGGGGAGGTCAGCTTCCTGAGGGGAAGCAAAAAACGACGGCGGGGCGGTTCGCTCAGGCCGGGCGGCGTTTGCGTAGAACCCAGGTTGTCATGCAGCGGTGGTCCTGCACGATTGTCGTCTTCAGGGGATCGACCATCACGGCGTTCATCTGCTGGGTCATCTTCATCAACTCCGCTTCATCGACCAGGAACCACTCCGAGCCGTCATTGATGCGGAAGATGTTTCCGCGTAGGCGCTCGAAGTTCATGCCGATGCGCGAGCCCAGTCTGCAGAACAGCATTCCGCCGGGTCGGAGGACGCGCCAGAGTTCCTCGAGCATTGCGAGGAAATGAGCTTCGTCTCGAGCGAAGTGAAGGACAGAGCTACAGATGACGACGTCTGCGAAGTCGTCGGGGAGATCCATCTTTTCGATTGGGCCAACACGAAAGTTGCTCGCAGGGAGGTTTGGCGCTAGCTCCGCTGCCAAGGCTCGGACGTGTGCCACGCCCTCTGGATTCGCGTCTACTGCGAAGACCTCACATCCTTCGCGCAGGAGATGGACGAGGTTTCGTCCGTAGCCGCAGCCAGCGTCGAGGATGCGCATGCCGGGACCGATGTTTCCTCGCAGGATCTGGTCGAAGACGTAGATGTCTATTTGGCCGAATTGATCCTGTATGTTCATCGCGGTTTCAGTAGCTTTCACGTAATCTCCATAAACGATTCCAAACGGGCCAAGAGATCAGGCTGGAGTGATATCGGTTTTACTGAAATCCGCTCCTTTGAAGAGAAGAGGTGCGCCTGTTTGTTTTGCGAGAGCATAGGAAAAGCAGTCACCGAAATTTAGACCTGCCTGGTGGCGACCTTTGCCGAAACGGCGAAAGGCGTCGCGGGCGAGCAACGCCTGCTCGTGGCTTACAGGAATGATAAGGATTTCAAATTGTTCGATCAGGTTATCAAGCAGTGTGACAGGATCTGGCGCTCTGTAACGCATCGCAACCATCGAAGCCTCAACGAGGGACGCGGCAGATAACATGCGATCGGTACTATTCAATATCGCCGAGACATAGATGGAGGCATCCGGTTCTGCGAAGACTATAGCCAGCAATGCGGACGAGTCGATAACCATCTACTGGGGAATACCATCCGGACCGTATCCAAGAATTTCGTCCTCGGTGAGATCACTGTTGATTGGCTGAAGATTGTAACTACGAACCAGGGCCATAATCTCTTCGACAGTCGGTTTTGGACTGGAGGATCTGAATCGACGGAGACGCTCGATGCGTTCGGCGGCAGCTTTGCCAATGGCTTCCGTGACGGACTCCCCAGCTAATCCCGCAAGTTCACGGACGGTTTTTTCGACCTGTTCGTTGGTCACATGAAGCGCCATGTACATAGTGTACATGAGCGGTTTTAGGCTTTGGTGATCTCTGGTTCTTCGATTTTGTCGCCCTCGCCGGGGGCGAGGAAGAGGTTGGATTCGAGGCCGTGTTGGCGGGTGTAGAGGTCGTAGTAGCGACCGTGGAGCTGGTAGAGGGACTCGTGGGTTCCGCGCTCTACGATCTGGCCTTGTTCTACGACGAGGATCTGGTCGGCTCGGCGGATGGTGGAGAGACGGTGGGCTATGACGAAGGTGGTGCGGCCCTGCATGAGGAAGTTGAGGCCGTTCTGGATCATGGCTTCGGACTCGGAGTCGAGGGAGCTGGTGGCCTCGTCGAGGATGAGGATGCGGGGGTCGGCGAGGATGGCGCGGGCGATGGAGATCCGCTGGCGCTGGCCGCCGGAGAGCTTGACGCCGCGCTCGCCTACGATGGTGTCGTACTGCTCGGGAAAACGCTCGGCGAACTCGTCGACGCGGGCGATGCGGCAGGCATCTATGAGCTGCTCTTCGGTGGCGTTAGGGCGGCTGAAGAGGATGTTTTCGCGGATGGTGCCGTCGAAGAGGAAGGTCTCTTGCAGGACGACGCCTAACTGCTGGCGGTAGCTGCTGAGGCGGATGGTGGCGAGGTCGATGCCGTCGACGAGGACCTTGCCGCCAGTGGCGGTGTGGAAGCCGCAGATGAGCGAGATGATGGTGGACTTGCCGGAGCCGGAGGAGCCTACCAGGGCGGTAACGGTACCGGGCTTGGATTCGAAGCTGATGCCGTGAAGGACAGGCTTGCCGGGGTCGTAGGCGAAGGTGACTTCCTGGAAGGCGATGTCGCCGTGGATGGTGGCGAGGTTGTGGGAACGGGCGGGCTCGGAGTCTTCTTCGTGCTCGGAGAGGATCTCGGTGGTGCGGTCGAGGCCGGCTACGGCTTCGGTGAGCTGGGTGCCGATGGAGACGAGCTGAACGATAGGGGCGATCATGAACGCGAGGAACATGACGTAGGTGACGTAGCCGCCGGTAGTGAGTTTGCCGGCCACGACCTGGTGGGCGCCGAGGAACATGACCAGCGCTCCTACTACGCCGAGGACGGCTGTAGAGGCCAACGACATGAGGGACTGGGCGGTGAGTGAGGAGATGACATTCTGGAGGAGGCGGTTGGCTCCAGCGGCGAAGACGTTGGCCTCGCTTGCTTCGGCATGGTAGCCCTTGACGACGCGAACGCCGCCCAAGGATTCGGTGAGGCGGCCGGTGACTTCGGCGTTGATTTTGGCGCGCTCACGGAAGATGGGCCGGATGGTCTTGAAGGCGCGTTGGAGGATGAGGCCGAAGATGAGCAGGATGACGAAGGTGACGAGCGTCATCTGGACGCTGAGCTTGATGAGGTAGACGAAGGCGAAGAGAGCGGTGAGGACTCCGCCGAAGAAGTCGATTACACCGGTGCCGATGAGATTGCGGACGCCTTCGACGTCGGTCATGATACGGGCGACCAGGGTGCCGGTGCGGTTTTCGTCGTAGAAGGCGACGGGGAGGCGTCCGATGTGGGCCTGGACCTTCATGCGGAGTTCTGCGATGAGGCGCTGGCCTTCTTTGGAGAGGAGCTGGGTGAGGGTGAAGGAGGTTATGCCCTGGAGGATGGTCGCCGCTATGACTACCCCTACGATGATGGGGAGGAGGTGGAGTTGGTGCTTACCCATCACGTTATCAATGAGGTATTTCGTGGAAGCTGGCAGAATCAAGCCACTTGCGCGATTTATGATCATCAAAAGGAAGCTTCCGCCGAGGAGCAGACGGCGGGGTTTGACCAGCTTCCATATCTCGGGGAGCACCTTCTTTAATTTGGGCTTGGGACGCGAGGCGGTGAGATCGGCAGTGGTTGCACGGCCAGTGCCGCGGGAGGGACGGTCGGCGGCTTTCATACCTGGCGTGCCGAAGCTGGAGTGGCCGAAAGAAGACATATTCTCTGAAGTGTACGCCTGCAGCGGGTAAGAGGAAGGTGGAGACCGTTGGTGAACAGGGATTCTCGACTTAGATTTCGGCCTCCCGAGCAGCAACGGCGATGACGGTCTACCTGGGAGACGTTTGAGACGCCTCGATATTTTGATGAGTGAGAAAGTTTCATCGATCCGTATTTAGGCGAGGCGGGTCCGGCGGGCAGTTATGAACGAACGGATGCAGAGAAGAACGTAGAGAAGGCATAGGAGGGACATAGCTCCCTTTTCGAGGACAGCCACTGGATGAGGGAGGACCATTCCGCGGGCGATGCGGATGGTGTCGATGTCGGCGGGGATGGTTCCGAGGAAGCCGAGGAGGGCGACAGTGACGGAGATGTGCATCCAGAGCATGCGTTTTTTGGGGTTGTCGGAGTTGGCCATGATGCCGAAGAAGATGAAGAAGAGGCCAAAGATGGCGGGAATGAGCGCAGTGGGGTGGGTGCTGCCGGTATAGACGAAGCCGAAGAGGGCTAGAAGAATGAGGGTGGTGCCGAAGGCGATGGTTAGCTTGACCATGTGATGAGGCTCCTTGATGGGTGAAGGGTCAGGATACATGGAGTTGGGTAGAGGGCTAAATGTGATTGCGCTGCAGTCGTGCAATCGATTACATTCATCCCCGCTGTGGAACCGCGAATGTTCTTGTTCGCTACTTCTTCTGTCAGGATGGTCTTTTTGCGCGTTCATTCATCTCGAGTCTTTGTTTCGGCTGTGATCTTTGTCTTTTCTGCCGGTGCTGCTTTTGCGCAGGAGAAAGAACTTGCGCTGAAGTCTCCGAATGGGGAGCTGACGATGCGCTTTGCTGTTCGTCCTGAGGCCGAAGGCAAGCTGGTGTACTCGGTCGATTTTCGGGGCAAGCCGGTGCTTGAAGAGTCTGCGCTAGGGTTAGATCTGGATGGAGCGGAGTTGCTGGGGGCGAAGGTACACATCGTGGGAAGTGATGTTGGCAGTGGGGTGGATGAGTACTCGCTTGCTACTGGAAAGACGAGCAAGGTTCGGGAGGAGTATCGGAGCCTTGCGGTGCGGGTTGCGGAGAATGGAGCGAAGGGACGTGCTCTGACGGTTGAGGCTCGGGCTTATAACGATGGTGTTGCTTTTCGTTATGTGCTGCCGGAACAGCCGCGTGCGATCGGGGAGTTGAGGCTTCGGCAGGAGGCTACGGAGTTCCACTTCAGCACGGATGCGATTACCTGGGCGCTCGCGCTGCCGAACTATCGGAGCAGTTATGAGAGCGAGTACGTGCATCTTCCGGTGAGTGCGTTGGCAAATCAGGGAGGGGTGGCGAGTCACTTTCTTGTGGGGCTTCCGCTGCTTGCTCATGTTCCGGGAGTGGCGTGGGTGGCGTTGGTGGAGGCCAATCTGGAGGGTAATGCGGGGATGTATCTGACGAATCCCTCGGGGAGTTGGGAGGGGCGCAGTTTGACGGCGTTGCTTTCGCCGCAGTTCGAACGCCCGGAGCTGGCTACGACGGGATGGCCGCCTTATCACTCGGCGTGGCGGGTGATGATGGTTGCGGATGATCCGGGACGGTTGATCGAGTCGAATCTTCTGACGAATCTGAATCCGCAGAACAGACTTCCGGACTCGTCGTGGGTTGCGCCGGGGAAGGCCTCGTGGGATTGGTGGAATGGCGATCCTGGACCTGATGGCAAGCCTGCTTTTACTACGGAGAATATGAAGCGCTATATCGACTTCTCTGCCGAGAATGGCTTTCCGTACTTCATGCTGGATGCAGGGTGGAGCACGATTGAAGACATTACGAAGATGCGTGGGCCAGTGGATGTGCCGGAGCTGGTGCGGTATGGAGCTACGAAGAATGTGAAGGTGTGGATCTGGCTTTATTCAACATCGGTGATGCGCCAGATGAAGGAGGCGTTTGCGCTGTATGAGAAGTGGGGCGTGGCGGGGCTGAAGATTGATTTTATTAATCGGGATGATCAGCAAGGGATTCAGTTTTACTACGATGTTGCTCGTGAGGCGGCGGCTCATCATCTGATGGTGGACTTTCATGGGGCGAGCAAGCCCTGGGGTATCGAGCGCACCTATCCGAATGTGATGAGCTATGAAGCTGTCATTGGGATGGAGCAGTCGAGGGCGGGGCGGCGGGATAGTCCTGTGTCGCGCACTGTGTTGCCGTTTACGCGCATGCTTGCGGGGCCGGTGGACTATACGCCGGGAGGATTCAACAACGTTACTGAAGACGGATTTATTGCTCGTGACACTAGTCCTATGGTCATGGGGACTCGGGCGCAGCATCTTGCGCTTTATGTGGTCTTCCAGACGCCGTTTCAGATGGTGTCGGATAGTCCGCAGGCGTATAAGGATCAGCCGGGGTTTCAGTTCATCAAGGATGTGCCGGTTGTTTGGGATGAGACGCGGGTTATCTCGGGCTCGGTTGGGGAGTTCATTACGATTGCGCGGCGGAAGAATGGGGATTGGTACTTAGGGAGTATTACGAATTGGACGGCGCGGGATCTGAAGATTCCGCTGGCGTTTCTTGGGGGTGGGCGGTTTGAGGCGGAGCTTTATACGGATGGGGCAGATGCCGATACGCAGCCTACGCATCTGACGATCGCGAAGAAGTCGGTTAGTGGGGCGGATGCCTTGACCATCCATCTTGCCAAGGGGGGCGGTTGCGCTATCCGCTTTGTACGCAAGGACTGATTCGTTTAAGAGGCTGCGGATTTTTTGATCTGGGCTAGAACGTCTTTAACGTCCCAATCGTTGGTGGGGTACCAGGCGGCGATCTTGCCATCTTTGCCGATGAGGATCGTCGAGAGCGAATGGGTGATGGTTTTGGGGTCGGTGCCTGTGACGCCTACGTTGAAGAACTGCTTGACGGTGGAGAGATCTTTCAGAGAGGGTGCGGCGAAGTCCCAGTGGAGGAATTTTTCGTTGGTGTACTGGCCGGTGTAGGCTCCGCCGTAGCTGCGGAGAACCTTGGGGGTGTCGTAGGCGGGGTCGAAGCTGATGCTGAGAAGGTGGGTTTGATCGCGGAGGGCGGGGTCGGCGCTGAGCGCCTTGTCGATGTCGGCGAAGTTGCGGGACATGCGCGGACAGAAGTCGGCCATGGGGCAGCGAGTGTAGATGAAGGTGATGAGGAGAACCTTGCCTTTGAACTGGGAGAGGTGGATGGTGTGGTCGCTCTGATTGCGGAAGCGGAAGTCGGGGACGGCGTCGCCGGGATTGGGAACATGGTACTGGACGGCGGGATTGTAGTCGGGGCGGGCCTGAGCGGTGACGACGATATTGTCCAGTTCGGGATCACGGGGGCTGGTGGCGTCCTGCGAGACGACGATGCGGGCGGTGATGCGGTCGCCGGGGTGGAGCTCGGTGAGGGCCATAGGGTCTTTGACCTTGTATGGCATGATCATGGCGTCCATGAAGCCTGGGACAGCCTCGTGGTCGAGGGTGACGTGGCTGGCGTCGGTGGCGATGACCTTGCCGCGGACTGGGAAGGTCTTTTCAGGGTATTTAGAGGCGGTTGGGGTGGAGGCCTGACGGCATCCCGCCAGAAGGCAAATGGAGCTAAGGAAAACGAGAAACTTGCGGGATTTACGAGACACTAGCAGACTCCTTTCTCCATGATAAATGCCTTGGATTTGTGGCCTGGATGGGGAAGGGTTTTCCTGCGACGGCGAGCGTATAACCGAGGTATGGGCGTTCGGGAGTTGCTGCCGGTTGAGATTGTGGAGGCTTTGGGGCGGGGGGCCACGGTTGTAACGGGCAATCAGCGGGCGGCGCGGACACTTCGGCGGGCATTCGACAGGCGAAATCGGGGGCTGGGGCTGGAGAGCTGGCGTCCGGCGGCGGTGATGGCTTGGGAGACGTGGACTGCGGGGCTATGGCGGGAGCTGCTGGTGCGGGGAGAGGTCTCCGAAGTACTGCTGAACCGGACGCAGGAACATGCGGCGTGGCGAGGGATTCTGGAAGAAGATTCGGAGCTGGCGAGTCTGCGGAGCTTCGACTCGATGGCGGAGATGGCATCCGAGGCTTGGCGAAGGCTATGCAGCTACAGGGGTCAGGGACGGCTGCGGGGCGCGGCGGCGAGTGTGGATACCCGGGCGTTTCAGCGGTGGGCGGCGGAGTTCGAGAAGAGATGCAGAGCGGAGGGGTTGGTGTCGCAGGCGCTGCTGGAAGAACGGCTGCGGGTGGCCGTTGAACGAGGGTGGATTTCGTTTGGAGCGATGGAGTTGGTGCTGGTGGGATTCGACGCGATGACTCCCGCGCAGGCGGTCCTGGTCGAGACAGTTCGAGGTGCGGGTGGGGTAGTACTGGAGTTGGAGCTGCAGGTGCCTAGGGAGGGACGTTTTTTGGTGGAGGCTGAAGATGAGCACGAGGAATTGCGGGCGGCGGCGCGGTGGGTTCGCGGAGTCGTTGAGGCAGAACCTGGTGCCAGCGTGGCAGTGATCGTGCCAGGGCTTGAGGAGCAGCGGGCAGAGATTGACCGGGTATTTCGCGAGGTGTTGGCTCCCGAGTTGGAGAGCATTGAGGCGGGCTCGGATGGGCCGTATGAGTTTTCGGTTGGAGTGATGCTGGCAGCGACTCCGATGGTATCTGCGGCACTGGATGTGTTGCGCTGGGCGGTTGAGGCTCTGCCGGTAGAACGGGTGAGTGGATTGCTATTGTCGCCTTATTTTGCGGCGACTGAGGAAGAGCGCGGGAAGAGGGCAGAGTTCGATGCGTTCGAGCTGCGGAAAGCGCGGATGCTGAGACCGGAGATCTCGCTGGACGCGCTGATTGCTCTTGTGGAGGGAGGGCGGCGGCGGGGCTGGCTTGGGCAGTTGTTGATGCGGTTGCGGGGGATGCGGTCTGTTGTATCGAGCCGGATTGAGGGTGGAGACCGGCGGACCTATGCGGAGTGGGCCGAGAGGATGAGGGAGTTGCTGGAGACAGCGGGGTGGAGCAAGGGAGCGAGTAGCCGCGAGTTTCAGACGCGACGGAAGTGGGAGGGCGCGCTGGATGAGCTGGCTACGCTCGACTTCGATGGAGCGCGGATAGGGTTTGCGCGAGCGCTGCAGAGATTGGAAAGAATTGCAGGGGAGACGACGTTTGCGCCTGAGTCGAGGGAGGCTCCGGTACAGGTGATGGGGCCGTTAGAGGCTGCGGGAGTGACATTCGACGCGGTGTGGTTTTTGCGCGGGGGCGATCTGAGCTGGCCTATGACGGCTTCGAGTAGTCCCCTGCTGCCCTGGCAGATGCAGCGCGAGTTGGGAATGCCTGGCGTGGACGCGGCTCAGGACCGCGAGAGGGCTCGGCGGATGACGGAGCGAATTGGTGCGAGCGCGGGACGAGTGGTCTTCAGCTATGCGAAGGAGACTACGGATGGAAGACAACGTCCTTCGCCGGTGTTGGAAGGGTTGGGGTTGGAAGAGCTGGAGGTCGCGGCGGTTGAAGTGGAGCATGCACCGGTTGCGGTAGAGGTAGTGGAGGATCGAGCGGAGATACAGACTTTGCCCGATCGGGTGGTTCGGGGCGGAGCGCAGATTCTGCAGTTGCAGGCGGCTTGCGGGTTTCGCGCATTTGCGGAGCGAAGGCTTTGGGCTACGGAGATTGAAGCTGCCGGGCTGGGGTTGGATGCGCGCGAGAGTGGGAATGTCATTCACAGAGCGCTCGAGCTTTTCTGGGGCGAGGTACAGACGCAGAAAAAGCTGAAGGCGATGACGCAGGGTCAGCAGGAGGTATTGCTGCGTCAGTGCATCGTCGAGGCCTTAAGGAAGACTGCGGAGTTGAGCAGGACGGCGTGGGATGAGGCCTATGTAGAGATGCAGCGGGACAGGCTGCTGAGACTGCTTGGCCCCTGGCTCGATCTCGAGCGAGCACGGCCGGAGTTTGCGGTGAAGCTGAGTGAGAAGAACTTCAACGATGTGCAGATTGGCCCGCTACGGCTGAGCGTACGTGTGGATCGCGTGGATGTAACTGCCGGAGGAGATCTGCTAATCGACTACAAAACAGGCGCGGCTTCGCCGAACGACTGGCTTACGGATAGGCCGGATGCCCCGCAGCTTCCGCTGTATGCAGTGCTGTCGGAGCAGGAGGTGAAAGGGGTTGCGTTTGGGTTGGTGCGAGCCGGCAAGGAGATGGGGCTGAAGGGATACGCAGGAGAAGACGGCATCCTGGTAAAGGCCGCGCGGATGAAGATGCCGATGGAGATGCAGATGGAGGAATGGAGGCGCGTACTGGAAAGACTGGCGAACGCGTTCCATGCAGGCGATGCGCGAGTGGCGCCGAAGAGTTATCCGATGACGTGCAGGCATTGCGCTCAACGAGAGCTTTGCCGCTTGGATGTTTCGGCTCTGGAGTTGCAGGACGACGAAGACGGCTCGGAGGTGAGCGGTGGCTGAGCTGTTCGCGGTGCCTTCGAAGAAGAAGACGGAGCCAGATCGGGATGCGCGGAAGCGGGCGCTCGATGTGGAGCAGTCGTGGATCGTAGAGGCGCCTGCGGGATCGGGCAAGACGGGGCTGCTGATTCAGCGGTATTTGAAGCTGCTTGGGCATGAGAGTGTCAGCGAGCCCGAACAGGTGCTGGCGATCACGTTTACGAAGAAGGCGACGGCGGAGATTCGTGATCGCGTGGTGGTGCAACTAGAGTTTGCTGCGCGTGATGTACCGCTGAAGAGAGACGATGAGTTTGAACGTGAGACTCGCAGGCTTGCCGAGGGTGTGCTGCAGCGCGACGCGAAGATGGGTTGGGGGCTGCTCGAAAACCCACGGAGACTGCGGGTGGAGACGATCGACGCAGTGTGTGCGGAGATTGCTCGATCGTTGCCGGTGTTGTCGGGTGGAGGCGGAGGGCAACGACCCACGGAAGATGCTACGTTGCTGCACCACGAGGCGGCGCGAAGGACCCTGATGCAACTTGGCGGTGCAGATACCGTGCTGGACGAGGCGCTGCGGATGGTGCTGCTGCATCGTGACGGAAGTCTGGGTGAGTGCGAGCGGCTGATCGCGGAGATGCTGGCGCTGCGTGATCAGTGGGGCGAATTGGTGCCGCTGGGCAGTCAGGAACTAAACGATGCCTATCTGGATAGCGTGGTCCTGCCACGATTGGAGCGAACGCTGGAGCAGGCGGTTTGCGCAGGACTGACGGAGTTTGCCATGGCTGTGCCTGCGGATTTTCTGCAGGCGCTATGTTTGCTGGCAGCTTCGTGGGGAGAGATCGAGCCGTATGAGCAAGATGTCTCGCCGATTGCAGTATGCGCGAGACGGGCCGGAGTGCCGGGGACGAGTGCAGCGGATCTTGAACACTGGCGCGCTTTAATCCATCTTATAGTGGCTCCGTCGAGCGGAACCTGGAGAAGAAGCTTCCCGAAGAATGTGATGGGATTTGAGACGACACCAGCACAGAAGAGGACCTTGAGGGCGCTACTCGAAGAGGTTTCGCATAGAGACGATCTGTTGCGGGCGATCAAAAAAGTGGATCGCCTGCCGCCTGCGAAGTATCCGCAGGAGCAATGGGTGATGGCTAAGGCTCTGTTCCGTGTGCTGCGACGAGCGTTGATTGAGTTGCAGTTGGTGTTTGCGCAACGCGGGGAGTGTGACTTTGCGGAGTTGGGATTGCTGGCGAAGTCGGCGCTGCGTCGTGAAGGGGCGGTGGACGATCTGCAAGCCGCGCTCGGGATGAAGCTGCAGCACTTGCTGGTAGACGAGATGCAGGACACGTCGACGAGCCAGTATGAGCTAGTCGAACTGCTGACGCAGGGATGGGATGGTCGCAGCCAGACCGTATTCCTGGTGGGTGATCCGAAGCAGTCGATCTATCTGTTTCGGCAGGCACGGGTGGAGCGGTTTGTGCGGACGATGCGCGAGGAGAGGCTCGGCGAGTTAGAGCTGGGATGTCTGCGGCTGACGGCGAACTTCCGGTCGCAAAGCAGGCTTGTCGATGCGTTCAATGATGAGTTTTCACTGCTGTTTCCGCAAAATGCGGACACTGTAGATGAAGCGGCTTATGTCGAGGCAGTTGCTGTGAACGGGCCTTCGACGCTTGGCAAGGCATGCCGTGGAATGGTGTGGCACGCGAATGTTCTGCCGAATGACATTACGAAAAGAGACCGGCGACAGCGGGCGAAGACAGACGCGAGGAGGATTCGCTCAATTGTGTCTGAGTGGAGAGCGCGACCTCTTCCGGAAGGCCGAGGCGAGCCTTGGAAGATTGCGGTGCTGGTTCGGAGCCGTGAACATTTGACGAACATCGTTGCAGCGTTAAAGACGGACGATGAGGGCGGGCCGATTCCCTTTCGCGCGGTCGATATCGAGAGGCTAAATGAGCGGCAGGAGGTGTTGGATCTGTTTGCACTGACGCGCGCGCTGCTGCATCCGGCGGATCGTGTGGCTTGGCTCGCGGTACTTCGCGCGCCGTGGTGCGGGCTGGAGTTGGGCGAACTTCACCTGTTGGCTGGCGCGGACGATCCTGAGTGGGCCGAACGCAGTATTCAGGATGTGATCAGTGAACGGGGAGATTTGCTGAGCGAAGAGAGCTGCGAGCGGCTACAGCGGATTTGGCCAGTGCTGCAAGCAGCGACGGAGCAGAGGGCGCGGCTGCCGCTGTCGCAGTGGGTGGAAAGGACGTGGCGGTCGCTGGGTGGCGATACTTATCTGCAGCCGGATGAGAGGCTGAATGCGTTGCGGTATCTTCACTTGCTTGATGAGGTCGATGAAGAGGGCGGACCTGTTGACCTGAAGGTATTGCGGCGGCGCATGACACGGTTGTTTGCTGAACCGAGAGCAGCAGAAGGGGCGGTCGATCTGCTCACGATTCACGGCGCGAAGGGGCTGGAGTGGGATGTTGTGATCGTGCCCTCCCTTGAGAAGAAGGCTAAGGTAACGGGAAGCCGGTTGCTGACGTGGAGTGAGATCGAATCCGACGATAAGGGGGCGGCGGCTGTCGTGCTGGCTCCCATCGCGGGCAAGGGCGAGAACTCGAGAGAGCTGAACGAATGGCTGAAGAATATTCATCAGGCGCGAGAGGCCGCGGAACGGAAGCGGCTGTATTACGTGGCATGCACGCGGGCGCGAGAAGAGCTGCATCTATTCGCGGCTCCAGATGCGACGGCCAGTGGCGAGATAGGGCGCGAGCACGGCAGTCTGTTGAGCGCGGCATGGCCTGCGGCGGAAAGGCACTTTGTCAGGGCTCCGACGGCGGCGATGGCGATTCCGTTTTTGCCCTTCCCTGCGCCGACTGAAGATGATTTTGTCGGTGATATCGCTGCTGCTGCGACGGTGCGTGTGCCGACGCTGCAGCGGTTACCGCTCGCATTCGTATCGAGTAAGCGATTCGAGTCGGAGGCGCGGCTTCCCTATGGCGATGTGGACACGACATTTGCAAGGATTGCTTTCGAACGACCTGAGGGATCGTTTGAGGCGCGGGCGTTCGGCAATGCAGTGCATGGGTTTCTTGAAATGCTTGCTAAGTCTTTGAGCAACGGTGCCGATGCAAATGTACTGTTGGGTGAGGTTTCGGGTTGGGAACCACGGATTACAGCAGTGCTGCGCAGCGATGGACTGTCGCCAGCCTCTGTACAGCGGCTCGTTCCGCGTGTAGTTGATGCTTTGAAGAATACTTTGCGCGATCCTGAAGGACTTTGGGTGTTGCGATCGCACGAAGATGCGGCTAGTGAGTTTGCATTGACTTCGTGGATAGAGACACGCAGCAGCGTGCGGCTGGATCGCGTTTTTCGCGCCGGAGCTGCGCCGTTGACAGAGGGGAGCAATTCCCTTTGGATCGTGGACTACAAGACGACAACGCATGGAGCTGAGGGCGTCGAGGAGTTTCTAGCGAAGGAGCGAGAGAAGTATGCGCCGCAGATGGAGACCTATGCGCATGTCATGAAGGGCGCAAAGGTAGGGCTCTATTATCCGATGCTGCCAAGACTCATCTGGTGGGCGCCGGAAAACTAGGTCGCAGGTGTTGTGTGACGAACGTCGGAGCCGCGCACCCAGAAGATGACGTCTTCGGCGATGTTGGTGGCGTGGTCGCCTACGCGCTCGAGGTTGCGGGCGATGATGAGCGCGTTTAAGGATTGTGGAGTCAACTCGGGCTTGTCCTTGATGAGGGAGCTGAGCGCATAGAAAGCAGCGTCGTTCATCTCGTCGACTTGATCGTCGAGGAGGAGCACGGACTCGGCTAGTTCGGCGTCGGCTTCGATGAAGGCCTGGAGGGATTTGCGGACCATCGCTGAGGAGAGCGAGGCGAGCTTCGGAATATCGACGGGAAGGTCGATGTTAGCGAAGGCTCCCATCTCGCGGACGCGCACAGCGATGTTGACGGCCTGGTCGCCTACGCGCTCGAGATCGGCGTTAATGCGGATGACGGACAGGATAAAGCGTAGGTCAATGGCCATGGGCTGTTCCATGGCGAGGAGATCGAGGGCTAACTGGTCGATCTCGCGCTCGAGGCGGTTGATGGCAGGCTCGGAGCGGAAGACGAGTTCGCAGATGCTGAGGTCGCGCGTGCGGTAGGCCTCGATGGAGCGTTGGATGGCCTGTTCGGCCATGCCCGCCATGACGAGGAGACGCTCTTTGAGATCGTCGAGGCTCTGGTGGAATTTGACGCGCATCAGCCGAATCTCCCTGTAATGTAATCTTCCGTGCGCTTGTCGCGGGGGTTTGTGAAGATCTTGTGGGTGGAGTCGAATTCGACCATCTTGCCGTTGAGGAAGAAGCCGGTGTTTTCGGCGACACGAGCGGCCTGTTGCATGTTGTGCGTCACGATGACAATGGTGTACTGGCTCTTCAGCTGGAAGATGAGGTCTTCGATCTTTGAGGTAGAGACAGGATCAAGCGCGGAGGCGGGCTCGTCCATCAAAAGGACTTCGGGATCGACGGCGAGGGCGCGGGCGATGCACATGCGCTGTTGCTGGCCGCCGGAGAGTGAGGCGCCTGATTTTTTCTTGAGGTCGTCCTTGACCTCTTCCCATAGAGCGGCCTGCTTGAGCGAACGCTCGACGGTTTCGTCGAGGATGCGCCGGTTACGGAAGCCGTTGAGCTTGAGACCGCTGACGACGTTGTCGTAGATCGACATCGTCGGGAAGGGATTGGGCCGCTGGAAGACCATGCCGACACGGCGACGGATCTCGACCGGAGACGCATCGTTGTAGATGTCGATTTCGCCCATCTTGACGGTGCCGGTAGCGCGCGCGATAGGGTTCGTCTCGTGCATGCGATTGAGGCAGCGAACGAAGGTGGATTTGCCGCAGCCTGAGGGACCGATGAGCGCGGTGGCGTGGTTCGCGGGGATGTGCAGGTTAATGTCCTGCAGAGTGTGGTTCGAACCATACCACGCGTTCAGATCCTCAACTAAAATGCCGACTCCCACTAGCTTCCTCCCTTGAGTACGCCGCGGTTGGCAAAGATGCGAACGAGCGTGACTGAGACCATGATCATAACGATAAGAACGAGAGCGCCAGCCCAGGCGAGACGATGCCACTCGTCGTAAGGGCCAGTCGCGTAGACGAATATCTGCAGCGGTAGAGCAGCGATGGGCTCATTCAGTCTGAAGCTCCAGAACTGATTGCCGAAGGCTGTAAAGAGCAGCGGTGCTGTCTCTCCGGCTACACGCGCGAAGGCCAGCATGCAGCCGGTGATGATGCCGGGGGATGCTGTGCGCAGACTGACTGAGATGACGGTGCGCCACTTGGGAACGCCCAGACCGAGAGCGGCTTCGCGGATCGCGTGGGGCACGGTGGCCAGCATCTCCTCGGTGGTGCGGGTGATGGTGGGGACCATCATGATGGCGAGGGCTACACCTCCCGCGAATGCAGAGAAGTGCTTCTGAGGCATCACGATGAGCGAGTAGACAGAGATGCCCATCACGATTGAGGGGACGCCGTTGAGGACGTCGGCGGTGAAGCGGACCGCATTAGCAAGGACGGTACCCTGGCCGAACTCCGCGAGGTAGACGCCGGCGGCGATGCCGAAGGGGACGCCCATGAGGCTGGCGAGGGTGAGGATGATTCCCGAGCCCACGATAGAGTTGGCCATGCCGCCACCCGATTCACCTACTGGCGCGGGGATGTGGGTAAAGAAGGCCAGATTGAGGGAGCTCGCGCCTTTGTAGACCAGGTAGAAGAGGATTGCGAGCAGCGGGATGATAACCAGAATTGTCGCGAGGATCGACAGGCCGCTGACGAGGTAGTTCATCACAGTGCGACGCGCGCTGTTAATTCGCATCCCCCTGGTCTGGAAGTTCATCGGCGAGCGAGGTTGGTTGAATGGTTGGGCGCTCATGCTTAGGCCCCCCTTGCCGGCGCGCCGCGCGTGACCGCCCAGACCATGAGGCGGGCGATTGCATTGACGACGATAGTAACGAGAAAGAGCGCGAGACCGATCTCGATGAGAGCGCTGAGGTAGAGATCGCCGGTTGCCTCAGAGAATTCGTTGGCGATGACGCTTGCCAGCGTATGCCCCGGTGCGAAGAGGCTCCTGCTGATCTCGGGGTGATTGCCGATGACCATGGTGACTGCCATGGTCTCGCCCAGAGCGCGGCCCAGACCGAGCATGATGGCTCCAACGATGCCGATGCGAGAGTTGCGGAGAACACCAATGCGGATCATCTCCCACTTGGTGGCTCCGAGGGCAAGGACGGCCTCGCGCTGGCTGTTGGGCACTGCCATCATGATGTCGCGGGTCAGCGACGAGATGATGGGCAGGATCATGATGGAGAGAATGATGCTGGCGGTCAGCAGGCCTACTCCGAAGTTCGGGCCCAGGAAGAAGCCTGTCCAGCCGAGGGTCTTGACGAGGAAGGGGCCGAGAATGTTGCGCATGATCGGGACGAGTACAAAGACAGCCCAGAGGCCGTAGACCACGCTGGGGATGGCGGCGAGGAGTTCGGTGAGGAAGGAGATGGGGGCGCGCAGGGGTTGCGGGCAGAGTTCGGCGATGAACACAGCTACTCCCAGCGCAAGGGGAACTGCCAGGACAAGGGCGAGGAGAGAGGTTACCAATGTTCCGTAGATAAACGGAAGAGCGCCGAAGTCGCCAGAGACGGGGTCCCAAGCCTGACTGACAAAAAACCTCCAGCCGAACTGAACGATGCTCAGGTGCGAGCGAACGATAAGGATAACGAGGATGAAGAGAACGATGACGAAGATGCTGCAGGCGCACAACAGCATGGCGGCGGCGAAGCTGTTATCGGCCAAACGACCGCTGCCGCGCTTGCTGAGGTATTCCCGGATGGGCGAGAGTGCGGAATTGCCGGATGGCGGCCCAGGGTTGTCCGCAGATGGGGCAGGCTTTACCTGAATCGTAGCCGGCAGAGGCAGGATAGACCCGGGTTCTGGCTCGTTTGTCATACGTTTGAAGGGCACAATGCTATTCCCTGCGAATCTGGCTCTCGGGGCTGATTGTATCCGCCCTGTAGGCTCATTCGGTTTAAGCGAAGAAAGAAAAGTCGCCGCACGAGGCTCGGGATGCGAGTATCTCAGTGCGGCGAAATAGTTATTTGAGCTGCGTAATGCTCTTGCGAACCATATCCTGAACCGGCTTCGGCAACGGAGCGTAGGAGAGGGTAGCGGCTTCGGACTGGCCGTGATCGAGCATCCAACCGAGAAAGTCAACAAGTGCCTTGCCCTTGGCGGGGTCTGCTGCATGGGTCGGAATCAACAGCCATGTAAAGCTGGAGATCGGGTAGGAGGTTGCACCGGGGGCATTTGTAATGGAGACGCGGAAATCGGCGGGCATCACCTTGGCAGACGCAGCAGCCGCGGCGGTAGCACCATCGGTCGAAGCCCTCACAAACTTGCCAGCAGAGTTCTTCACGGAGCCATAGGACATTTTGTTCTGGACAGCATAGATTAACTCGACGTAACCGAAGGAGTTAGGTGACTGGCGAACCATACCGGCAACACCCTCGTTGCCCTTCTGACCGATACCTGTGGGCCACTTGACGGAGGTATTCTTGCCTACCTTGCTGGCCCAGTCAGGGCTGACCTTCGAGAGAAAGTCAGTGAAGATGTAGGTGGTTCCGCTTCCATCGGAGCGATAGACAGGCAGGATCGCATTTCCCGGAAGATTAACACCGGGATTGTCCTTTGCGATGCGGGGATCGTTCCACATCGTGATCTTGCCGAGGTAGATATCGGCGATGACGTCGCCCGAGAAGTTGAGATCCTTGTTGACGCCGGGGATATTGTAGACCGGAACTACCGCGCCAAGGACGGTGGGGATGTGCATCGTCTTAACCTTGGCATTCTTGATCTGGTCATCGTTCATCGGGCCATCGGTGGCACCAAAGTCAACCGTGCCTTCGGAAACCTGGCGGATACCGCCGCCCGAGCCGATGGACTGGTAATTGATTTTGACACTTGGATGCTGCTGGCTGTATTCGCTAAACCACTTGGAATAAATGGGATACGGAAAGGTAGCTCCGGCTCCGTTTATGTTCTGTGCGCTGGCTCCAATGGCAGTTAAAGCCAAAATGCCTGCTGCGATAGCTTTCAGTTTCACTCGTTCCCCCTCGAATTGGGTGACTCGTTTCGAATCACCTTTATAGAGTTTGAGGTGGAATTGTTACGCTAAGGTTACAAGTGGGTGAATAGGGCGAAAAACCACTTTAGCTGACAGTACTTTGCGCCTTGGGAAGGGTAAAAATGAACGTACTCCCTAAATTAAGTTCACTTTCGGCGTGGATCGTGCCGCCCTGTGCCTGCACTACATGTTGTGCAATAGCAAGGCCAAGACCGGTGCCTCCTGACTCCCGCGAACGGGCTTTATCGACCCGGTAGAAGCGTTCGAAGATACGGCCGAGGTGTTCAGAGGCAATTCCCTGGCCAAAATCACGAACTCTGAATTCCACCGCCTCGATCGGATCAGATATCTCTCGGGCACTGACGACAAGTCTGGAGTGCGTCTCATTGCGAGGCTGGCCATACTTGATACCGTTTTCGATCAGATTGCTGAGCACCTGAACGATGGAATCCGTGTCGGCGAAGATCTCCGCCTGAGTCGTTTCTCCGATCTCGAGGATAGCCTCGGCGTCCTGCACCAGACCACTCATGGCCTGGACAGCGTCGCGGACGAGCATATCGGCGCGGATTGGAACCGGGTGCAACTCCTGCTCAGAGGACTCGACTCGGGCCATCACCAGCAAATCTTCGGTCAATCGGTTCATTCGCGAGGCGTTCTTGAGGATTGTAGAAAGGAACTCACGGGCATGCGGACTAAGGGACGCCTCATGGTCGAGCAGGGTTTCGACGTAACCGGTGATTGAAGTCAATGGCGTCCGCAACTCATGGGAGACATTGGCTACGAAGTCTCGCTGAGTGCGCTCCACTTGTTCAATCCGTGTAATGTCGTGCAGGACGGCGACCGCGCCGCCGCCGGGCATGGGCGAGGCGGCGACTTCAAATATCCGCCCAGGCAAAAGTGAGGTGGATCGGCGCTCGCTGACCACGCGATCTTCAAGGGCTATCTGGACGCAGGCGAGAACGTCGGGGTCGCGAATCGTCTGCACCAACGCGTGGCCAATTCGCACAGCGCCGCTGACGGAAGCGCCGGGAATCAGCTTCTGCATCCGCTGGTTGGTCCACTGGATGCGCCCTGCCTGGTCGACGGCGACGACGGCATCCTGCATGCTGTCGATCATCGCCTCCAACTCACGCCGGCTCTCCGAGGCATCGGTGAGTACTCGCTCAACATGTCCCGAAGCCACCGAGATCGCTTGCGCCAGGCCCTCGAAGTCGCTGTACTGATGATCGAAAGGACCGACCGGGCGCTCGGGAATCCCAGACGTAGCGACCTGAAGTTGAACGATGTTCCGACGAACCGAGCGCGACAGCAAAAATGCGTTGATTGCGGCCCAGGCCACCACAAGAATCGAGCCAAGAATCCAGCCATTCGGGGTAAACCATACGCGCATCACCGCGACAAACGCCAGAGCGATCGTCATCCTTATAAAGAACGAGAAAAAGAGACCACGTGTCACGGACTGCGCCTCACCTATGCCGAGACCATCTTCGGAATCTCAAACCGGTAGCCGGCGCCACGCATAGTCTTAAGGTAGCGCGGGGTCTCGGCATCGAGTTCGATCTTCTCCCGAATACGGCGGACATAGACATCGACGGAACGGGGAGTCACGAAGCGAGCATCGCCCCAGACGGCGTCGAGGAGGTGGTCCCGACTGAAAACGCGTCCCGGATGGCGAGCCAGATAATCCAGCAGACGGAATTCGGTGGCTGTCGTTGTCACCAGTTCGCCGTTGACGCGGAGCTGCATTGCGCCAGCATCGATCTCAATATTCTCGAACTTGACGATGGATGGGGTGGTGGGGCGCTCAAAACGGCGAAGAACAGCCTTGACACGTGCGACTAACTCGCGCGTAGCAAAAGGCTTGGTGATGTAATCGTCGGCGCCCACCTCCAACCCGTGCACGCGATCATTTTCAGCAGCGCGAGCAGTCAGAAAGATGATTGGGACAACGCTCAAGGTGGGATTCTGACGCAGGCGACGGCAGAGATCAAGGCCATCACCACCGGGAACCATAATATCCAACAGGAAAAGGGCCGGTGGTTGCCGTTCGGCGTCGGGTAGTATCTGACCGATCGTCAGATACGGGCGAACGGTAAATCCTACGGTTTCCAGGTGATACTGAACCAACCTGGAGATGTCTGGATCGTCTTCCAACACGAAAATCGTCTGACTCAATGCTTGAACCTCGATTGTTGACGCAATGTTACCGTTCATCAGGTTAGCCCATCGGCTGCTGCCTTTTGCAAACGTACGATGAATCCTAGGGTTACCCGGTTGGGCTATAGCGGGTCTGCATGGGCTAGGATAGTGTAGAAGATACAGTAGGACGAACGAGATAGCTATGGCGCATGAGTACCCTCTTGTTCTTTGCGTAGATGACGAACTGGTCGGCCTGCGGGTTCGCAAGATCCTGCTGGAGCGCGCCGGTTACAGGGTGTTGACCGCGCTCAACGGAGCCGCGGGACTGGAAATCTTCGCCAACGAACCGGTGCAGGCAGTAGTTTTGGATTATTCCATGCCTGGAATGCACGGAGGTGAGGTCGCATCCAGAATGCGGCAGGCCAAGCCACACATTCCAATCCTGCTGCTCTCAGCCTATATCGGTCTCCCCGCTGAGGTGACTTCCCTGGTCGATCTGTATATGACTAAAGGCGAGGGAGCACCTGTACTTTTGAAAAAGCTGGGCAGCTTGCTGCATCCAGTCAATGCATCTTAGCGAGAGGCCAAACGGGAATCGTCAGTGAATCTAAGTCAATTCAATCGCATCCTCCGCCAGGTGTTTCTGCTGCCGGTCGTTGCGCTTTTGCTGACGGCGGGCGCGCTTTACTGGCAGATTCGTGGGGCCAACGCCACGGTTAACCTGATTCAGGATTCCGACGCTCGCATCGCTCAAGCGGCCCTGGTAGCCAAATTGATTGCTGATGAAGAGTCCGGCCTGCGTGGATACGAGACGACGCTGGACACCCGTTTCCTGCAGCCCTACGTAGAAGCAGAAGCGCGCCTGCAGACTGAGCTCCGCAAGCTTGAGCAGATAAACGGATCCAATCCCGAGCAGAAGCGCATTATCGAAGACCTGCGCAACGAACACCAGACCTGGCGCGATGCCTTTGCAGTCCCTGTGATCGCCACGGTACGCGCTGGAGGTCAGAGCAACGATGTCGAGTTGAACCTTCGGGGAAAATCTCAGATGGATGAAGTGCGCGACGATATTAACGCCATCATCCACAGCGATGAACAGCATAGGGCAGCGCGCATCCAGCTTTGGCATCGACAGGTTCGAAGTATGCTGGCGGGACTCATCATCCTTGCTCTCAGCATGGGAGTCCTGATCGGCCTCTTTACGCGCAGTCGGCTTCATGCCGTCTCCGATGCCTATAAGACATCCTTGGACGTACTGAACCGACGCGCGGAAGAGATCTTCCAGTCGGAGCAGCAACTACGCACGACGCTGGACTCCATCGGTGACGGGGTTATCACCTGCGACGCTGAAGACAGAATCCAGATGATGAATCCCGTGGCGCAGGAGCTTACGGGCTGGAGCCAGGCAGATGCCAGCGGCCGGTCCCTTGAGGAGGTCTTCTGCATCGTCCACGAGACGACACGAGAGCCAATGGAGAACCCTGTCGCCAAGGTCAAACGATTGAACAGCATAGTCGGAGTGGCCAATCACACTATCCTTATCCGCAAGGACGGCACCGAACTGCATATCGCCGATAGTGGAGCACCGATCCGCGACCAGAGCGGTAAGATGGCGGGTATCGTTCTAGTGTTTCGCGACATCACCCGGGAGCGCCGCACGCAGGAAGCGCTGCTTGCAAACGAGAAACTCGCTGTCGCTGGAAGGCTGGCGGCAACGATCGCTCATGAAATTCACAACCCGCTCGATTCGGTTTCCAATCTGCTCTATCTCATGAGGACGGAGGTCTCCGAGGAGGAGTCGAAGCACTTTATGGATATGGCTGAGCAGGAGCTGGCGCGGGTAACTCAGATCAGCCGCGCCATGCTGGGGCTCTATCGCGAATCGAAGGCTCCAGTACAGGTCAATCTGAAGGAGATGCTGCTGGAAATACTTCTGCTGATGGAGCGGCGGTTTACCGATTTGGACGTCACGATGCACGCTGATCTACCGAACTCGGTGGTTGTGGATGCCTTTCCTGCAGAGTTGCGGCAGGTCTTCACCAACCTCATCACCAACGCCGCCGAGGCGGCGAGCCCCGGCGGTCAGGTGCGTGTCAGCATCATTCCACAGGCAGCGGGTATTGGAGACGATGGACAGAAGCAGCAGGCGGGAGCAACGGTAGTCATTGCGGACAATGGCGCAGGCGTTCCCGAGAATGTCCGGCCACATCTGTTTCAGCCATTTTTTACCACCAAGGGCGAATACGGAACCGGCCTTGGGCTATGGGTCAGTCGCGGGATCATCAACAAGCACGGCGGCAGCATTGAACTGGACAGCAACACGGACAATGGATCCCACGGGACGGTCGTAAGCGTCTTTTTGGCGACCAAGCCCACCATCAATGCGGGGAGTGCCTAGCCTTTAGCTCACAAGACGCAACTGCTCCAAGGTAATCGACGCCGCATTCATGCACGCTGCCTGATCGACATCGTAATGCGTTACAAAGCGCACCGAATGTGGCCCCACGGCGCTGCTCAATATTCCCTTCTGCTTCAAAGCACCACAAAAACTGGCTGCATCACCATGGTTCTTCAGTTTGAATATGACAATGTTTGACTGAACGGCGTCGAGATCGATCTCAGTTGCAGATGCACTCGCTATAGCCTCTGCCAGCAGACGGGCGTTCGCATGATCGTCCTTGAGCCGCGCCGGCATGTCGTTCAATGCGATGAGCCCAGCAGCGGCGAGGACTCCGGCCTGCCGCATTCCTCCGCCAAGAGCCTTGCGAAAGATGCGCGCCTCATCGATCGCTTCCCTGCTTCCAACCAGCATGGAGCCTGCCGGTGCGCCAAGGCCCTTCGACAGGCAGAACATCACGGTGTCGAAGCCTTGAGTCAACTGTGCGACGCTGATGCCGAGCGCAACGGCAGCGTTGAAGACTCGAGCTCCATCAAGGTGCACGGGCAAGCCAGCCTCGCGCGCTCCGTCCCATATGTCCTGCATCACGCTGAGCGGAGTTACCGTGCCGCCAGCCATGTTGTGCGTATTTTCCAGGCAGATCAGTCCGGTCTGCGCGCGGTAGTAAATCTTTGGCCCGATGGCCTGCTTCACATGGTCCCAGGTCAGGATGCCGCGATCAGCAACGACGGTTCGAGCCTGACAGCCGGAGAACGCCGCGACCATCGCCATCTCCCAGTCGAGAACGTGCGAACGCGCCTCGCAGATGACCTCCTGCCCATGTCGCGTGTGCAGGCGTATGGCGATCTGGTTGCCCATGGTACCCGTAGGCACGAAGATCGCAGCCTCTTTGCCGAAGATTGCTGCGGCCTCCTGCTCCAGACGGTTGATCGTCGGGTCTTCTCCGTAGACATCGTCACCTACTTCAGCGTTGGCCATCGCAGAACGCATGGCGGGTGTGGGCCGGGTGACGGTATCACTGCGTAGATCGATCATCGGATTTTGCTGCTCCTTATAACTTTAAAATGGATTGGACTACGCTACCGAAGCATGCAACAGGCGGCTGAAGACTTCGTTCGAGACCATTCGCCCGCGCGCCGTAAGACGCATCAGATTGGAGTCCATCTCCAGCAAGCCGGCATCGCGAACATCGAGCAACGCTGGCATGACGTCTTCCAGCATTGCATCGCCGAACTCGCTGCGAAGACTGTTCAGGGCGATACCCTCGTTCAAACGTAAGCCCAGAAAGAGCGACTCTTCGAACGCCTCTTCACGGCCAATGATGTCAACTTCTGTGCTGGATGAATCTTTAGCTTGCGAGACGATCTCGAACGGCCCCGCGGAGCCGGCATCACCTAGATACGCATCGAGATCACTCGTATTCGCAAAACGTATATCCGTCGCACCGGTGTTCAGCATGGAATGGGCGTCAAGTCCGAAGCCGATGTAAGGCTGCCGTTTCCAGTACCTCAGATTGTGCCGCGATGCGTGTCCATTCCGGGCAAAATTCGATATCTCATATTGCCGGAGCCCAACGACATGGAAAGCTTCGCACGCCAGTTGATACCATGCAGCCGCGTCATCCTCCGACGGAACCGCTGAGGCGTGATACCGCGTGCCGTTGGCTAGCATCTCCTTGCCAAGTCGAGACTCCTCATCGACCTCCAGCATGTAGACGCTGACATGCGGAATGCCGCTGGCGATAGCCTGTTCAATCGAATACCGCCAGCTATGCTCGGTCTGGTGAGGAAGTCCGGCGATCAGATCAAGGTTGATCTCGGGAACGCCGGCAGCTCGCAGCCGCGCAATCTCTGCCCAGCACTGCTGCTCCGTATGCAGACGACCCACGGACGCCGATTCCTTGTCCACGAATGACTGCACACCGAAGCTGATGCGGTTCATCCCTCGCCGCAACAGCTCTTCCAGCGTCTCGTCAGCGAGTTGACCCGGGGCACATTCCAGCGTGATCTCGGCCTCCCGTTGCAGATCAAACTCACATCGCAAAGCTCCAAATATCTGTCTGAACTGCTCCGGCGATAACAGACTCGGAGTACCCCCACCGAAGTAAACCGAATCTACGGAACGATCGAGTATCGCGCCCAGCCTCTTGGCCTCGTTCCGTACTCCCCGAATCTCCTCGCAAATGCGATTGACATAGCCCTGCATCCGGTCGGACGAGAATACCCCCGACGCGAAGTTGCAGAAGGTACACTTCGCCTTGCAGAACGGAACCGAGATGTAAACGCCAACAGTGCTGTTCGTCACGCAAATAACGCCTTTAGTGTCATTGTTTCACGGAGCGACATTTTAAATCGCTACCTTGGTAGCCTCGAATGAATCAAAGAGTCAAGAGACCTCCGAAGGACTAACCAAAGCGATGAATTCAGCCTCGAAACTCTTCTTCTCAGCCTTCATTACGCTTGTGGCCGTTATTCCGGACACATCCTTCGCTCAGAACGCGACACAAGAAAGCAAGACTCCCGTCGTAGTGGAGCTCTTCACCTCCGAAGGTTGCTCGAGCTGCCCTCCGGCCGATGCTCTGCTGGCTAAAATGGACAAAGAGCAGCCCGTCAACAACGCCGAGATCATTGTGCTCGAGGAGCACGTCGACTACTGGGAGAAGGGTGGATGGCACGACCGCTTCTCCTCGTCACAGTACACGGACCGCCAGAACCAGTACGCTCCCAAGCTGAAATTTGAAAGCGCCTATACGCCGCAGATGGTGGTCGACGGCACGGTCCAGTTCGTCGGTAACGATGCTCCCCGCGCTCTCAACGCTGTCACAGCAGCTGCTGGAACTCCCAAAGTTGCCCTGGTGCTCTCAAACCCGGTGGTTGATGGCCATCGGATCGCCTGCTCAGTCTCCACTCCTTCGCCGTCTTCTCCTTTGCCTAAGGTAGACCTCTACGCCGCCCTTATTGACCCGACAGCAACCACACAGGTACAAGGTGGCGAAAACAAAGGACGCCTGCTTGAGCACGTCGGCGTCGTCCGCTCTCTAAAACGCATCGGCAAACTGCAGGACCTTGGCAAGGGCCCGCTTGCCTTCAATCTCAACACACCGCCCGACATGCAACCCACAAATCTGCGCGTCGTTGTCTTCGCCCAAAGCTCGGACCTCGGCCCGATCAAAGGCGCTGCCTTCGTCTCTACAAAACAATAGTTGCAGGGCGAAGAGAATCCGGGCTGATTCCGAAGCATCTAGAATAGAAGCAAATGGCTGCCAAGGAAAAACCCGAGGATTCGAGCAAAGAATCCCCGAAGAAAGTCCAGCAGGACGACGAAGTCGCAGGCAAAGCATATGACGGACGCCTGATGCGCCGCCTGCTCACCTATCTGCGTCCGTACAAATTGCAGACGGCCCTCTCAGCCGTCGCCATTATCATCAAGGCCGGAAGTGATGTCCTGGGCCCCTTCCTGGTCAAGGTCGCCGTCGACACCTATATGACGGACGTACCCGCCACAAAGCTTTCGTGGCTCGCCCGGCATCTCAGTACCAAGCCGATGACCGGCATCACGCAGATCGCCAGCCTTTACCTTGGCGCACTCCTCGTCACCTTCATTCTGGAGTTCCTCCAGACATATCTCATGCAGTGGACCGGCCAGAAGATCATGTTTGACCTTCGGAGCCAGATCTTCCGTCACCTGCAGCGCATGCACCCGGCCTTCTTCGACCGTAACCCCGTTGGCAAGCTAGTCACCCGCGTCACCTCCGATGTCGATGCCCTCAATGAAATGTTTACCTCTGGCGTGCTTGCTATCTTTGAGGACGTCTTCGTCCTGGCCTTCATCGTCATTATCATGCTGCGGATGAGCTGGCCGCTTGCCCTGCTTACGATCTCGGTCATCCCAGCCATCCTTTATGTCACGCGCATCTTTCGCAAGCACGTCCGTGACAGCTATCGCCGTCAGCGTGCCGCTACCGCTCGCATCAACTCCTTCACCCAAGAGTATGTTTCGGGTATGTCGGTCGTGCAGCTCTTCAATCGTGAGCGGCGCGCCTTCAAGGACTTCTCCGCGGTCAACGCTGAGAATAAGAAGGCATGGTCCGACGCCATCTTCGCCTATGCCCTCTACTACCCCATCGTCGAGTTCCTCAGCTCAACCGCCATTGCTCTGGTCATTTGGCGCGGCGGAGGCAGCGTTTTGCGTGGCACTGTCACCCTCGGCGTCCTCATCGCGTTTATGCAGTACGCGCAGAGGTTTTTCCGTCCCATTCAGGACCTCAGCGAAAAGTACAACATCTTGCAAGCTGCCATGGCGGCCAGCGAGCGTGTCTTCAAGCTGCTCGACTCCGAACCCGAGATCGTTTCGCCGGCGCATCCGGTTGCCGGAGATGGCTCAGGCCGAGTCGAATTCCACAATGTCTGGTTCACTTACCAATCTCTCGATGAAGCGCAGCAAGCTCGGCTCGCTACAGCCACCGACGAAGAGCTGAACGGCTTCGCGGACATTGAATGGATTCTGCGTGGCGTCAGCTTCACCATTGAACCCGACGAAACCGCCGCCATTGTAGGACACACCGGCGCAGGCAAGACCACCATCACCGGGCTGATGATGCGCTTCTACGACATCCAGCGCGGTGCAATTCTGATCGATGGAGTTGATGTCCGCGAGCAGGATCTGAACCATCTCCGCCGTCGGTTCGGCGTCGTTCTACAGGACCCATTCCTCTTCACCGGAACGGTTGCCGATAACATCCGTCTCGGCTCCAAATGGATCACCGACGAACGTCTGGAGCGCGCCGCCGATGAGGTAAACGTAGGGGACTTCATTCGCTCCTTGCCGTTGAAATTTGCCGAACCCGTCCGCGAGCGCGGAGCTACGCTCTCCACCGGCCAGAAGCAGCTCATCAGCTTCGCCCGAGCCCTTGCTCATGACCCCGGCATCTTGATTCTCGATGAGGCGACCTCGTCGGTCGATACCGATACCGAACTTCGTGTGCGTCTTGCTCTCTCTCGTATGATCACGGGCCGCACCTCCGTGCTCATCGCGCACCGGCTCTCCACTATACAAACCGCCGACACTATCCTTGTTATGCACAAAGGCCAGCTACGCGAACGCGGAACGCACCAGGAGCTGCTATCCCAGCGTGGACTTTATTGGAAGCTTTACCAGCTCCAGTACAAAGATCAGGAGCTAGGAACGGGAATCGGCACAGGCATTCCGCTCCAGCCGCTCAGCGCTGACTAGCTTCAGCCACCTTCAGGCAATCCTCCAACAGCTTCCCTACTCTCTTGTCCCTCGCCTCGGGACTCTGGTAATAAAACACCCCCATCAGGTGTCCGCGGCGCTGCGTTGCCGTCATCGCATCCCATCCCTTGCGCGCGGCAGGCGTCCTGCGGAACGCTACTTCGATCACCGGGGCCAGCACTTTCTCACTCTCCATCGTCAGCATTAGACGTTCGGCCGTCTGTTCTGCACGCCGCTGTCTTGCCTCCGCCCCTTTCACGCCGTCGATATACTTGCCAATCTCTCGTCGCGTTGGCTCGCTCAGCTTCGCGTACCACTTTGCCAGTGCCTTCTCCCCCTTTAGGAGTTTTTCGAGCTCCTCCGGAACCCACGCCTCCCGTTCCTCAAGATCGGGCTCGACGGCAAGGTCGATCATTCCTCCCAGGCGCACTCCGGCAGCTTTCTGCATCTTTTTGTTCACCAAAACGACGTGTCCGCCATGCACGCTATCCACGAACAGCGATGTGCGAAAGACCTCACCCGCGATCTCGACCTTTACCCGCAGCCGCACCATCTTCTTCCATGCCGTCTTCACATCGAAGGGCACCCGCGCGACCGTCCACCCCAACTCACCTCCGAGAGATTCCAGTACTGCCCTGAATCGCTTCACCGAAATTCCCCCCATGCAATCCCTCCGAGAAAAATCTACACTGGTTCTATTGCAACGACACCCAATCCGCGAATCTTCCTCTCCGCCGGTGAAGCCAGCGGCGATCATTACGGTGCGCAGATAATCACCGAACTCCGCACCCGCAATCCGCAGGCAGAGTTCTTCGGCCTCGGTGGAAAAGAGATGGCCGACGCCGGTCAGGACCGTATAGTACGCGCCGAAGATGTCGCCCACATGGGCATCACCGAGGTCATCCGGCACGCTCCCTTCATCTACAGTCAATACCGCAAGCTGGTCGCCTCCATCAAACAGCGGCACCCTAATGTAGCTGTTCTGATCGACTTCCCTGATGTGAATTTTCGTCTCGCCCGCGAACTGAAAAAACTCGGCGTCCCCGTCATCTACTTCGTCAGTCCGCAGTTATGGGCCTGGAAGCGCAAGCGCCTCCGCTGGGTGCAGGAGCGGGTCAGCCGCATGATGGTCATCTTTCCTTTCGAGGAACGCTTTTACCGGGCTCGGGGGGTCGACGCCAGATTCGTCGGCCATCCCCTCTCCGAAATTCCTCTTCCGACGATCTCACGGGAGGAGTATGCCGCCCGGCATGGCCTCAATCCAGCCAAAGACTGGATTGCAATCCTCCCGGGCAGCCGCGAAAAGGAGGTTCGCGCCAACCTCCCGATCATGCTCGATGCCGCATCCTGGCTTAGCCGCCACTACGAATTTATCCTGCCTGTCGCGTCCACTCTCGACCCCTCCAAAATAAAAACGCAGGCGAAACCTTGGCTCGTGGAATACGGACACTATTCACCTCCTGCGCTTTCCGATCTTCACCTTGTTCCTGATGCCCGTGAAGCGCTTTACCATGCCCGGGCCAGTGTAGTAGCAAGCGGAACCGCCACCGTGCAGGCCGCCGTCATTGGTAACCCATTTATCGTGGTCTACAAGGTCTCTTCCCTCACCTACAATCTTGCCAAGCGCCTTATACGGTATCCGGCGGAGATCCCAGCCCAGCCCGACGCCCACGGCAACCTTCCAATTGCGATGGTCAACCTCATTGCAGGTCGCCGTATCGTTCCTGAGCTGATCCAGCAGCAATTTACAGGCACCCATGTAGCCACCTCTCTACGCCCGCTGCTTGCCGATAGTCCTGAACGTACACAAATGATCGTCGATCTGGCCGAGGTCCGCCATCTCCTGCAGCCTGTCTCCGGAGCCACCTCCATTACAGAGGTTTGCAACACTGTAGAAAGCCTGCTTCCCACAGATGTGGCCGAATTCCCTCCGTCAGCGTCTAATAGAACGACGGAAGTACCATAGTCTTTTGAGGACCTTAGCCTGCATGCACCTCCTGACCCGCTCCGCCCGCGCAACGATTGCAGCCCTGTTCTCGCTTTGCCTGCTTGCAACGCCGTTGCTGGCGGCCCCGGCCAGACCGCAGTTGCAGGTCACCGGCTACGTTATCAACGCCGATCTCGATCCCTCGGTTAACCGTCTCTCCGCCACCGCCGCCGTAACCTTCACTGCGCTGGAAGACCTTACGGCCCCCATCTTCGAGCTGAATAACGGTCTTCAGATCACAAAAGTCACAGACGCTAACAGGAAGCCTCTGGAGGCCGAGCGGCTGACCAACAATTCCACGGTTCGCTTTAGTCTGGCCAATCCCATCCCCAAGGGGACGAGCACTACCTACTACTTCGAATACTCCGGCACACTCAAGGGCGCGGATACCAGCCCGGTGGAAGGCATCAAGCTCGCCTCAGTCGAAGATCCCATCAGCATACTTCTCTACCCTGGTCGCTGGTTCCCGATGGTGGGCCTTTTCACCAACCGTTTCACCGCCGAGATGCACATCCGCGTGCCCAGTGACCAGCGCGTCGTCGGTAGCGGCAGCGGAGTTGCAGCGGCAAAGAGTGTCCCGGCAACCGCACTGAGTATACTTTCAATTGGGCTAAGCCCGGCTTCCCGGGAACTATCATCGCGGGCAAATTCATCGAGCCCATCACTGCCGGCAACATGCGTGTCTACGTTACCGAAAAGCACAAAGACTACGCCCATGACTTCGCCAGCCAGGCGGAGCGCGAATTTCTCTTTATGGCCGGGACCTTCGGCCAGCCGGAATCTACCCGCATCAATCTCGTAGAGCTTCCGGACGACTCTGTCTCCGCCGCCTGGGCTCCGGAGATCGCCGCCATCGCCGGCAATCGCATCGCCGCCCGTAACGAGCAGCGCTTACTCTCAAACACTCTTGCCCACCAGTGGTGGGGCAGCGAGATATCCCCCGCTACCATGAACGATGCGTGGATCACCAATGGCATGTCCCGCTACGCCGAGCTGATGTACCTCGAAGACTCCGCGGGCAAGAGCGCCTTCGAGTCCGCGGTCACAGACGTCTCCGCCGGCGCGCTCGCCTACGACACCGAACCCCTTACCACTATCGGACGGCTCGATCCATTCTCCCCGCAGTTCCAGTCCATGACCCTCGAAAAAGGAGCCATGGTCTTCCACATGCTTCGCTGGGAGCTCGGCGACGACGTCTTCATTAAATTTCTGCGCGGGCTCCTCTCGCAATACACCGACAAGTCCGTCCGTAGCGCAAACGTCGAAACGGTAGCGGAGGCCCAGTCGCAACTTCAGTTGACCCCGTTCTTCGCACAGTGGCTCGACGGTACCGGCGCGCCTTCATTCACTAACAAATTCACGGTCTTCCGCCTTGGCGACAACAAGGGCTTCCGCACCGTCGGCACGGTCGAGCAGGATCTTGACCTCTTCCGTATGCCGGTCGAGCTCCGCATCGAAACTGACGGCAAGACTGAGGTTCGTCGCGTTGATGTAACCGGCACTGAGAGCCACTACTCTGTAGAAACCTTCGGCCGTCCACGGCGTATCAGTCTCGATCCCGAAAACTGGCTGCTCAAGAGCACACCCGACCTGGCCGTCCGCGTCGCCGTCCTGCGCGGCCAACAGCAAGTCGCCCAGGGAGACCTCACCGCCGGCCTCATTGAGTACCAGAAGGCACTCGACGCCAATAAGAACAGCTCGCTCGCCTCCTATCGCATCGGCGAGGTCTTCTTCATGCAGCGCAACTACCAGTCCGCCGCCAACTCCTTCCGCGACGCCCTACGCGGCGACGGCGACCCCAAGTGGGTCGAGGTCTGGAGTCACATCGAGTTGGGCCGCATCTTCGACCTCACCGGACAGCGCGACCGTGCCGTCAACGAGTACCGCCTCGCCGTCCAGACCAATGACAATACACAGGGCGCCGTCAACGAGGCCCGCGCCCTTATGCAGAAGCCCTACGCGCGCGAACGAACCGACAACTAACCCCGACTTTATTCCCCTGGTACAACGACCGCGTATCATTTGGAACAATATACGGTTGAGCAGCAAAAGGGGGAAACTATGAGTGGTGATGGAAGCAAACAGGAGCGTGTATCCGGAGTTCTGCTGCACGTTACGTCATTGCCCTCCTATGGCGGCATCGGCGACTTCGGCCCGGCGGCCTATGCCTTCGTTGACTTTCTGGCCTCGGCCAAACAGCGCCTCTGGCAGGTTCTCCCGCTTAGCCCCACCGGCTACGGCAGCTCGCCTTACTCGGCTTTGTCGGCGTTTGCAGGCAATCCCCTGCTGATCAGCCTGGAGCGTCTCGCGCAAAACGGCCTGATCGCATGGGAGCGTATCGCAGGGCTGCCCGGACACGATGGTCCCGCCGATTTCGAAGGTGCAGCCCGAAGGAAGTTGCCACTGATCGAAGAAGCCGCGAGGAACTTTCTCGACCACGCGCCGGACGATAAACGGGCTCGCTTTCAGCGATTCTGCAAAGACAACATCTCATGGCTGCCCGACTACGTGATGTTCAACGTGTTGCGGCGCCAGTACAACTATGCAAGCTGGAACGAGTGGCCCGCAGAGTACGCCCAACGCAAGCACGATGCGTTGACGGCAGCGCTGAACCGCTACGGTCGCGAGCTTGCCGTGGAGCAGGTGATCCAGTTCTTCTTCAACGAGCAGTGGTGCGCTCTCCGAGCCTACTGCACCGAGCGCAAGATTCGCGTCCTCGGCGACGTGGCCATCTTCGTGAGCTACGATAGCGCCGATGTATGGACCCATCCGGAGATCTTCGAGCTGGATGAAGAACGGAGACCTATTCGCGTCGCCGGTGTGCCGCCGGACTACTTCTCCAACACCGGCCAGCGCTGGGGCAATCCTCTCTACAAATGGGGGGTGCTACGAGAACGCGGCTTCGATTGGTGGGTCGCGCGTATTCGTCGAGCCCTTACTCTCTACGACACGGTGCGGCTCGATCACTTCCGCGGCTTCGAGGCCTACTGGTCGATCCCCGCCGAGGAAGAAACCGCAATCAACGGCCAATGGGTCAAGGCCCCCGGCCACGAGCTCTTTCAACGCCTGAAAGAGGTCTTTGGCAATCTGCCGTTTGTTGCCGAAGATCTAGGCCTGATTACACCTGAGGTCGATGAGCTGCGCGAGCACTTCAACATGCCCGGCATGCGGATACTGCAGTTTGGGTTCTCAGACCGCAAGAGCCACCTGTACCTGCCGCATAAGTTTGTGCCTAACACCGTTGTTTATACAGGAACCCACGACAACAACACCACCCTGGGCTGGTGGCGAGAGGAAGCAACCGAGCACGAACGGGAAAACGTGCAAAACTATCTGCAGACCATCCTGCACGACGACGACATTGTCTGGACGATGATCCGTGCCGGAGCACGTTCCGTCGCGAACTTCTGCATTTTCCCCCTCCAGGATGTACTGCATCTCGGCAGCGAGGCCCGCATGAATACGCCCGCTGCTACTCACGGCAACTGGACCTGGCGCTACCACTCGAACGCGCTGCATCCGGACTTCGCGATCCAGCTCGCTGCATTGATGGAGATGACCGACCGCGACGGTTATGTGCCGCCCGTCGAGGACGAGGAATCCAAACCGGCTCTCGAAGCAGGTAAAGAGGCTGGCGAATCCCAGAAACAGGCGCAGTCGGCCGCCAGCGTTTAGACTGAAGGCAGCACTTTCAAATCTCTACAGGAGCACTCATGCCTCTCTCTGGCGAAGCCATCCGCACTATGAACTACGTTGACGACATCTCGGTTACGCTGCGCCGCATCCTCGCGGTTCTGCCGTCGCTGACCGAGGATGAGCGGCAGCGCGTCGCCGAACACATCAAACACGCTGAACCAAGCTATGACTCCGTAATCGCAGCCGTGGCCAGCAAAAAGTGACCGAATCACGCGTCGCCCAAGCCACCCTTCCAGATCAGGCGAGTCGCCATTATCGGGGCCGGGGTGGCGGGGCGCAGCTTTGCATTGGCCTGTGCCGTCGCGGGCTTTGTCGTCATTCTCGAAGATGTAATGCCGGCTAAACTGCGCCGCGCAGAGGCCGAATATGCAGACGCCAACCTGGGGAGTGCCTTCGGTGCCCTTCAACTAGCCTCGACCGTGGAAGAAGCGGTCCGCGAAGCCGATATAGCCATCGACTTCGTTCCGGATGAACTCGAATCGAAGCTCGAAATCTTTAGCTTGATCGATCGCATGGCCCCGCCCAAAACTATCCTCTGTACACCGAGCGATGCGCTCAGCATCACCGACCTGGCATCGTGCGTCTATCGTCCTGACCGTTGCATCGCTGTTCGCGGGGATCTGACCCACAAGACCTCGGATATCCGTCTGCTGCACCCCGCAAGTGCCTGTAAATTGATGCTGGCAGCTGCGGAAGATTTCCTCCGCAGGCTGGATCTCCAAGTAGTTACCGAGCTTGACCCCGACGCTCCAATGTTGATGAAAAACTCCCCGACCTCAACCTTCTAACCGGAATATTTGCCGTTTCGTCACAATCCGGAACTCTTTTCAAACTCTCTGCGTAACTGAATCTAAATAACGTAGTCCAATTACTGCCATGCGCGCGCTCTATGACATCTTCGCCCAGGTCTTCCGTTCTATCGGAGCCAATAAGCTGCGCTCATTCCTGACCATGTTCGGAATCGCCTGGGGCGTCGCCTCGCTGCTTCTGCTCATCGGCCTCGGCGAAGGCTTCCGTTCCGGACAACGGCGCGGCCTCTCCGAGCTCGGCACCGACTTCATCATGATGTTCGGGCGGCACCATTCCCGCCCTCCCAAGCCAGCACACCGGCATGCAGCCCTACAAGCTGACTCTCTCCGACGCCGACGCCATTCGCGCCCAAGCACCGCATGTCCGCAACACGACTGCCCTCATCAACCGCGGCGACCTCAAAGAGGTCAGCGAATACTCCAGCTCAAGCGGTGCCGTTATGGGCGTCGAGGTCAACTTCCCCGAAATTCGCCATCTCCCCATCGCACAGGGGCGCTTTCTCAACGAGGATGACCTCGCCCAACGCCGCCAGGTTGTCGTCCTCGGTCAGAAGAACAACAAGCTCCTCTTTCCCGGGCGCCCCTCTGTCGGCTCCTTCATCACGCTCAACGGATACCGTTTCCAGGTCATCGGTGTTGCTGAGAGAATCGGCCGCGGCAACGCCGACGGCGACAACCAGAAGATATACATTCCGCTCAGCACGATGCTCGACCTCTTCGCCCTCAAAGGCGAGAATATTCCGCACGACTCCATCACCTCCATTCAGTATCAGCCTCTCACGCCCGATCTGAATGAGACTGCCAAAGCTGAGGTCCATAAGATCATCGCGCGATCGCCACGGCTTCGATCCAGAAATGAAGGACGCGTTCGAGGAGTGGGACACCATCAAGTCGCAGCGGACCGTCGGCGTCATTTTCACCGCCATGGACGTCTTCCTCGGCGGCGTAGGCATCGTCACCCTCGCACTCGGCGCCGTCGGCATCGTCAATATCATGCTCGTCACCGTCACGGAGCGCACCCGCGAGATCGGCCTACGCAAGGCACTCGGCGCCACTAATCGCAGCATTCTTTTCCAGTTCTTTCTGGAAGGTCTGTTGCTAACCGGGCTCAGCGGTCTTATCGGCATTGTCGGCGCAGCTGGGCTGATGCTCGCTCTCGGAGCCGCAATGGGCAACAACCAGATGGGCTTCGACCCACCGCGACTTGTTCCCTGGTCCGCCGCCATGGCGATGGGCACGCTGACACTCTGCGGAATCGTTGCCGGTCTATACCCAGCCAGCAAAGCCGCATCACTGCAACCAGTCGAAGCACTGCGCAAGGAGTAAGCCAATGCTCAAAGACATCTTCGGCCAGGCAATGGAAGCGATGCGGCACAATGGCCGACGCACAGCCATCACCATTCTCGGCATGGCATGGGGCATTGCTACCGTCGTCCTTCTGCTGGCCTATGGAGCCGGTTTCGGTCGAGCGTTCGAGACTATCTTCGCGCAGTTTGGCACTAATATGATCGGCGTCTTCCCCGGCCGCACCAGCGAGCAGGCAGGCGGATCAAAGGCTGGCGTGCAGGTCCGCTTCCAGCAGGACGATGTCGAGCGCATTCAGGAGACCGTTCCCGGCATCCTTCACGTCTCTCCGGTCATGTGGAAGCAGGTGCCCGTCCAAAACGACCTCCATACTTACACCTGGGAGGTTGATGGCATCACGCCAGAGTTGCAGGACATCCAGAAGATGGAGGTCGTCTCCGGCCGCTTCATTACCGCCGCTGATATGCAGACGCGCGCTCACGTCGCTGTCATCGGCTCCGAGGCCAAATCCAAGCTCTTCTCCGGCATCTACCCCATCGGCCAGAAGCTCCGTCTCAATGGCATCACCTTTGAGATAGTCGGCGTCCTCAAGCCCAAAATGCAGGAGGGTGACGACAACATCAACCGCATCGTCAACGTTCCCTTCAGCACCATGTCCGACCTCAAGGACATCAAGTACATCGACGGCATCTGGATGAACTTCAACGGAGATCACACGGCCGTTGAACACGCTCTGCGCAATACCATCGCCGCTGCCCACGGCTTTCGGCCTTCCGATCGCAACGCCATTTATGTCGCCAACATCATGGAACAGCTCTCGCAGTTCCGCATCGTATCGCTCGGTCTGCAGGCCCTTCTGCTCTTCATCGGCGCACTTACCCTCGGCATCGCCGGCATCGGCTTAATGAACATTATGCTGGTCAGCGTGCAGCAACGAACTCGCGAGATTGGCGTGGAAAAAGCATTAGGCGCACGTAAGCGTCATATCCTCCTGCAATTCCTCGCTGAGGCCCTCGTCATCACCGGCGTTGGTGGTCTGGCTGGAGTCGTGCTCGCCTACATCATCAGCGTTAGCGTAGGAAGCATCACCTTCTACAGCGCCATCGCGTCCAACGCCGATGCCGCCGATATCCGCCTGCTAATCTCACCCAATATCGTCGTGGTTGCCACAACCATCCTCGTCTTCGTCGGTATGATCAGCGGCATGATCCCTGCAATCCAGGCTGCTAATCTCGATCCCATCGAAGCCCTGCGATACGAGTAGTTGTTAGCGTTCGCCCCAGCTCAATTTGTTTCGGAGAACGTTGAACAGTCCGTTGGGTCGCGGGCGGAGAAGTCGGACGTTCTGTTCTGAACGGCAACATGTGACCTGGTCACCAAGAAAGAGTTCGACGGCTTCCTGCCCATCGACTGTCAGGTAAGTGAGGTTAGGCACCCCTTCGATGTGGATAGCGACCGTAGAGTCGCCAGGGACGACAATGGGGCGGATGGTAAGCAGATGCGGGCAGATGGGTGTTACGACGAGCGCGTTAACGCTCGGCATCACAATGGGGCCATCGGCGGCGAGATTGTAAGCGGTAGAACCAGTGGGTGTGGAGACGATAATCCCGTCGGCACGCATGGCGGCAACAAACTGTTGATCAATCTCGATAGAGAAGTCGGCCATACGGGCGATGGCGCCCTTGGCGACGACGACGTCGTTAAGGGCGTCCCAGCAGTTGATGGTTTTGCCCTCACGATGCAGCTCGATGTGCATCATGGAACGGACTTCGATACCGGCACAGTTATCGCACCACGCCTCAAGCGTGGGGTAAAGCTCGGGGAGAGGGATCTCCGTAAGGAAGCCGAGGGAGCCGAGGTTTACACCTAGGATAGGCGTCGGGGAATGGGCGAAGGCGCGGGCTGCGGCGAGCAGTGTGCCATCGCCGCCGAGGACGATGACGAGGTTCGGCTTGCGGTTCGGGAGCTCGGGCCGCTCGATGCCCTCGCTCGAGCCAATGTAGGCGGCGCTGGGTGGGTCAAGCAGACAATGGTATTGGCGAGCATCAAGCCATGCTATGAGTTCGCGCAAAATGCCCGCGAGTTCCGGCTTCTGCGGTTTGGAGATGATGGCAGCCAGGAGCATTGTTTTTCTAGTGTAAACGCGGACAAGAAGAACAACGACAACGTTACCATCCAATTCGTCAGACCGTCTTTATTGGAATCGAGCCCGGAGGAGGTATTCGTGATTACCTTCCATACCGAGTATGGGCGAATCTATGATTTCGATATCCGAGCCACCTTGATCGGCGACACACTCCCGGACGCGCTCGATGGCCTGCTTGCGGGCCTCGGGATCGCGCACGATTCCTCCCTTACCTATGTTGTGGCGACCAGCTTCGAACTGCGGCTTAACCAGGATGACAATCATGCCCTGCCAGCGCTGTCCAGGCGTGCTCAGCGCTCCCAGTACCGGAGGGATAACGAGTGTCGCGGAAATGAAGGAGACGTCCATCGAAAGGAAGGCTGGAATAGGGCCCTCGGCTGCAAGCAGTTCGCCGGGCGTGAGAAGACGGGCGTTGGTACGCTCTCGGAGGGTAACGCGAGAATCGTCGCGAAGCTTCTGGGCGATCTGTCCATAGCCGGTATCGATAGCAAGAACCATTGCGGCGCCGCTCTGAAGCATGCAGTCGGTGAAGCCTCCCGTGGAGGCTCCAATATCAACGCAGGAGAGACCAGTGATGTCGATCGACCAGTGGGTGAGCGCGTGCTCGAGTTTGAGCCCGCCACGGCTCACATATTTGAGATCAGTCCCAAGGAGTCTAATCGCGGCTTCCTCGGCGACAGCGGTACCGGGCTTGTCGATTCGCTGCTCACCGACAAGAACGCGGCCAGCCAGGATGAGGGCCTGTGCGCGCTCGCGGGAAGCGGCGTGGCCCTGATCTACAAGAAGCTTGTCCAGGCGAATCTTCATGAGCTATGAGCGGTGTGAGAGTAACGCTTCCCCTCTTGTTAGAGTACAGGTTACGGGGAAGTCGAATGAATACCTCCGGATAACGAGATTTCGATTTAGAGTGGCAGGGTAACGTTTGTTAAGCAAGATTGAGCGGCTATTGAGGAAACTTCTCGCCACAAACGGCGTAAATAGTTGAGATTGCTGCAATCTGTTGTTGGGCCGGATACGTTTTATGTACAGAGAGACGGGACTCGTGAATGCTTCGCCACAATCGTCGCAGGATGATGGGACCTTGCTGACACTTGTAAAGAGAGGCGACGAGTATGCGATGGCATCATTGTTTGATCGCTACTCGAGAGTGGTTTATTCGGTTGCGTTACGCGTGCTGCGCGATCCGGCCTCTGCTGAGGACATACTTCAGGAAGTGTTCATGCAGGTTTGGCGCAATCCGGATGCGTTTATCGCCACACGAGGCAGTTTGGGCGGTTGGCTGGCGGTGGTGTCGCGGAATCGGTCGATCGATGCGTTGCGTCGAAAGAAGCCAATGGAGCCTGTCAACGAATTGAGCCTAGCTGCGCCGTACAATCTGGCGAATGAGGCCGAGCGCAACAACATGATGGAGAAGGCGCGCGGTGTCATCGGCAGGCTACCAGCGGAGCAGCGCAAAACGCTGGAGATGGCGTTTTTCGATGGATTGACACACTCTGAGATCGCAGAAATGACCGGCGATCCACTTGGCACCGTGAAGACAAGAATACGCAGCGCCCTGACGACGTTGAGAAAGGCCTTTCAGGCATGAGCTTGACCAGACATATCGAACCAGAAGATCTGGCACTGTTTGCCATGCAGCTGCTCGGCAGAGACGAGGCCAGGGCGGTCGCAGGTCATGTGGAGGAGTGCCCCGACTGCCGTCAGCAACTCGCCGAAGTACAGGGTGATCTGGCAGTGTACGCACATGCGGTCGACATGCACTCTCCTCCTGCACTGGCCCGCGAAAGGCTGATGAAGCAGGTGGCCCGCGAGAAAAAAGTAGTGCCGATCGAGCGTGCCCCGGCGGAAACGGCATTCCCGAACCGCGCGGAGCAGGTCTTTCGGACAGGGCTAGGCAGCGGGGCTTACCTGACGGAGGAAGAGCCACAGCGCAGCACTCTAAGCAAATTGGCGCCATGGGCTGGATGGGCCATAGCCGCGAGCTTTGCCGTGACCGCATGGAGTTTTTATCACGATCGCGATGCGCTGCAGGACAAGCTGAAGTCGCAGGCCAGTCAGATGGACCGGATAAGCGCAGATGCAGCGGCCGCCAGGCAGATGTTGGATGCGATGACTGATCCAACGGCAAAGCATGTGACACTGGTAAAGGCGCCAGCCGGCTCCACACCGCCCGAACCGCAAGGTCGCGCGACGTATGTCTCCGAGAAGGGTGCCTTAATCTTTCTGGCCAGCAATATGGAGCCGTTGCAGCCCTATAAGGTCTACGAGCTTTGGATGATTCCAGCCGACGGGCGAGACCCTATTCCCGCGGGGACGTTCCGTCCGGATGAGCGAGGAAACGCGAGCGTGATTATGCCGCCGTTGCCGAAAGGGATTGAAGCAAAAGCATTTGGCGTGACGGTGGAGGATGAGGGCGGATCACAGACTCCTACGCTGCCTATCATCCTGGCAGGAAGTTAGTTTCAGAAGCATCGAACACTTGCTAGTGCTTCGCTGAGATCCCGCCGTGGGTGTCTTTTATAGAGGGAGTTGCAGGAAGGGTGTAGATAACCTCGCCGGGGCGAGTATAGTGCAACTCCTCGCGGGCCTGGTGTTCGATGGCATTGGGATCACTCTGCAGTCGCTCAACATGACCTTTTAATAACTCGTTCTCACGCTGAAGGCTGCGTAGCTGGCTCTGCAACATCTGCGAATCTTCTCGCTTCTGCTGGTAGGCTGTAAGTCCATTCTGTCCGAAGACGACGTGATAGCCCATTCCAACAGCAAGGACAGCTGCCGCTGCTGTCGCGATCTTTCGCCATCCCGTATGGGCTCGCTCGTATAGACGCACCATGGCAGGACGTCTTCCCACTGCGCGCGTTGAGTTCAAACTGCCCATACTGTTCTTAAGTACAAATTTCGCTGCAACCCTCGTCAAGTGGAAAACTGACACATCGCGTAAACGTACCAAGTTCATACCGGAGTTGATGCCCGTATTGGACTATCGACTAGCCCAAGAGCTGCCTTTTATCATTTTTCGGCCCAGGAGCGCCTCGCTTTCTCGATGCTGAAATTCAAAAGCAAATTTTCATGCGTTCCGGAATAAGATGCATAAGCGTTTGCACCTTGGTATTCTTGCTACGGCACATGCAAATTCTCTTCGCCATTTCGATAGTCTGCTTCGTTGCGCTCGTATGGGCCGGGATGGCGATTGCCCGGCATATTGCTGCGGGCCACAAGGGCGGGCGAACGACGAAGCAATCGCATGGCGACTTTGCACACCATCTTTTTGTGGCGACTGAGAATCGAGAGACGCGCCGGCCTCGTGCGGTGCATCCGCAAACAGTGCAAGACATTGCTGCGAGAAAGGGCTGGAACTCAGTTCCTGCTTCGGTTGAAATTCATCCAACCAATGAACAGAGCGCCACTCCTTCTGTACAGGGACGGCGCAAGTCACCAAAGACATCTCACCATGGCGATACAGAACGCCTGGACTGGGCTTATTTCAATAAAGACGCGGGCGATCTGACGGACCCGTATCAGACCAGGCGATTCCGGGCCAATTCCGGCGCCAGGGTAACTTCACAGAAACACTACTAGCCCGAAAGGATGCTCCATGCAATCTGCTATCTCCGCTAATTCCGGTTTTATCCATCGCACTAAAGCACTGCAGGAATCGATTCCAGGCAGGATTGTTGTGGCGTTTGCGGCGACGACGCTGGTGGCCCTATGTGCACATGTATCGCTGGCACTCCCCTTTACTCCTGTGCCACTAACGCTGCAGAACTTTGCCGTCTTGCTCGTAGGTATGGCGCTTGGACCTGTGGCGGGCTTCTCGACGATGGTTCTATATCTCGCCCAGGGCGCGATTGGATTGCCCATGTTCACGCCTGGTGGGCCTGCAGGAGTGGCGCGGCTGATGGGTCCGACAGCGGGGTTCCTCTTTGCGTACCCTCTGGTCGCGGCTTCGGCCGGTTGGGTAGTACGCGCAATGCGGAATGTGGGTTCGCGGTTCACTCGCGGGATTGTTGCCGGTGTAGTAGCGACCTTAATCCTCTTCGCATGCGGAGCTGGATGGATGGCTACGTTGCTGCATCTGAATGCGGCTGCGACCTGGCATATGGCCATCGCTCCTTTCTTGCCAGGAGAGATCGTCAAGGTGACCGCGGCTGCGGGTATCTACAGCGCAATGCAGCGCTGGCGCCAGGCATAACCTTGGTGCCCAGCGACAGTTTCTTATTTCATTCTTACGCCTGGCTTACTGCGCCTGGTTGTGTTCTTCCCTCTTTACCTCTTCCAAGGATTACCGAATCATGACTGCAACACGTACCGCCGTCCACGAGATTAGTATTGCCCATAGCCCTGACTCCGATGACGCTTTTATGTTTTACGGACTGGCGACGAACAAGGTCCGCGTTCCGGGCTTCAAGTTCACCCATACCCTGACAGACATCGAGACACTGAATCAACGCGCCATCAAAGAGGCATTCTATGACGTGACCGCGATCTCGTTCCATGCCTATCCATACCTGCAGGAAAACTACACGCTGATGGCCTGTGGCGGAAGCGTTGGCGAAGGATATGGCCCGATGATCGTGTCGAGCCGCAAGCAGTCGTTGGATGAGGTGAAGAAGGTGCGCATCGCCGTGCCCGGCACTCTGACTACGGCTTACCTGGCGTTGAAACTGTTTGCGCCAGAGATTGAGACGGCCGTTGTGCCATTCGATAAAATCATTCCGGCTGTCGTCTCAGGCGAGTTCGAGGCGGGACTGATCATTCACGAAGGACAGTTGACCTATGCAAACGATGGACTGGTGAAACTGTTGGATCTCGGCCAGTGGTGGCGTGAAGAAACTGGTCTGCCGCTTCCCCTAGGCGGCAATGCCGTCCGTCGCTCGCTTGGCGCGGAGACGCTACTGACAACGACGAGTGCGCTGCGCGATAGCATTCAACATGCGCTGGATAACCGCGAGGAGGCGCTTGCGTATGCGATGCAGTTTGCGCGGGACCTCGATCCGACGCTGGCCAATCGTTTTGTTGGGATGTATGTCAACGAGCGCACTCTGAACTATGGTGAGGACGGCAGGCTGGCCATCAAAAAACTGCTCGATCTGGGGTATGAGCGCGGCATCATTCCAATGAAGGCGAATGTGGATTTTGTTGGCTAAGACACAGCTTGCAAGCTCATCCGGGACCTGCAAGCTGTGTTATTCTTAACAAGTCAATTGATTGCAGTCAGGCTGGCTTCAAAAGCGTGTCGCGACTATCAAACGACTTTGCCATATCCTCGTCTAGGGAGATGCATACCTGGATGGACGCGTAGCTCAGCTGGTAGAGCATTCGACTCTTAATCGACTGGTCGCAGGTTCGATCCCTGCCGCGTCCACCACTAATTCCCCTAAATACAGCGTATTTTCAACATTTAGGCGCGCACGGAAGGAGACGCGACGGCTCTACGTCGTTGTGTTGTGGCTGATAATCGCTCATCGTTGGTCATATTTAGTCATAACTGGAAGATCCTTCCCGATGACCAGAAGATCACGCTCGGGCAATGCAATGTTACCGATTGACAGCCCAGTTATAGTAAGGATTATCAGGATCATGCTGCAATGCCCTGGATATGCTGCGCGCCCAAGCTTGCCGATCACCATTGTAAGCAGCAATTCCGGCAGCATAGAACGCCATCAGATTTTCGCGTTCTACAGAGATATCCGTCAGCGATGTGCCAGTACCATCGATCACCGATGGTTCCGACCGAAGCGCCAGAAGCTCAGGTAACACGCGCACGATCTCATCCTGGTGTGGCCAGGAGGAATATTCGATACGGGGACGGTCGTCCGTTACGGGAAGGGCTGTGCCTGCATAACGTTCCAGTCCCTCTCTTCCTGTCACCCATGTGGCAAGGAGGGCTGCGGAAGATGCAATGCCAACTTCTTTAAGCGCTTCGCTCACTAAAGGCTGATTAAAGCGTTCATTTACTCGATTCATGTCGAGCTCGATCGGTGAGAGCGAGCCGATAAGCAGCATCTCATGTAATTCTGTGGTCCAGAGCGTTGCGTAGGGAAAAACATCCAGAAAACTTCTCACTAAAGAACGCGTGTCGTCGTCACTCTGCGTTGCAAGCGGCAACCATTGAGCAAACAGGCCGTTCGGCTGTAATCGAGTGACAGCTAGCTTGTAAAAATCCCACGAATACAAGTTAACGACACCAGCCGCTGATGGTGGCGGGGGCTCAAGCGTGATGAGGTCGTAACGTTGGGCGTTTTGCAGCAATTCCCGACGTCCGTCACGCATTCGAATTTGAAGATGGGAGTTGGATGATGCGTCAAAATTACCGCGAAACAGTGATCCAGCGTGCACCACGGCTGGCAATAGCTCTGCACAGACACTTTGATCCAGATGTGAGTATTGCGAAAGGGCGCCCGCTGTTATGCCGGTGCCGAACCCGATAACAAGGGCAGAATGTGGATCGCCGCGGTGGATTATAAGAGGCAATAACGCCTGTAGACGCATATATCGCAAAGATGGCATAGCATCGCCGGAGTTCGAAACTCCCTGAATATAGAGGCGTCTGAAAGTATTTGCGCCGGTGCGTTCTTGCACAACGGCAACAGTCCCGCCCTTACTCTCCTCATAAAACACGAGACTGCCGCCCCCACGTGTCGTCGTCAACAGTCGAGCGAAACGATCAGCAGGAGTCAGGATGCCACCGGCTATCGTCATAATTCCAATTGCGGCTACAACCCAGCGCCTTCGCTTATAAGATTCGGGGCCGCGAAACGCTGCAAAGATTCCTATCGAAGCCGCAGCCATGGCGAGAACACCGAGGGTCCTTACTAAACCGAGCCTTGGCACGAGAAGAAATCCGGTCAGTAGGGTTCCTGCGATACCTCCTGCGGTATTGAGTGCAATGACTGCACCTATGTCACGACCGATGCTGTCTTTCCCCACCACTAACCGAAGGACTGCGGGGAATGCTGCACCGAGAAATGTCGTTGGGAGGAAGACAATGCCAATCGCAGCGACAAAGAAGCGAGCGCACATTCGAGCAAACTGATTCCCTGCGACTGCATAGATCACATCTCCTATAGCTGCCTGTATCTGAAGTTGCCAAATACCCAAAAAGGCGATCTCTAGGAGCGCGACGAGGCCCGCAGCGGCAATCAACAAACCGAAGACGCCCCAAGGATTCTCGACCTTGTCTGCGAAGTGGGCGTGAAGCGCGCTCCCGAAGACGAGACCTGCGAGGTATGTTGCCAAAACGATTGAGAAGGCAAAGCTGCGGGTGCTCAAAAATTGAACGATCGCCTGCGACCAGACTACTTCGTAGCCGAGAGCGATGCCGCCAGCCAGTGCGTATAAGCCGAGAGCTATTTGCGCCTGCCGGGGAAGACTTTGTTGCTCCGTGATAGGAAGCGTCCGATGACTTCGTAGTGCATCGCGATTCAGAACAAACGCCATGATGGCGGATAGCAGGTTGAGAGTGGCTGCGGCGAACGCAGCGCCGCGCACACCAAACGACGGGAGGAATACGAAGGAGCTCAACAGAGCGCCGGCGATTCCGCCTGCGGTATTCGCGGCGTAGAAGACTCCGCCGATACTGGCAATGGCGCCATCCCCCAAGGTCCAGGAGCGAACGACGACTGGTAAAGTTCCGCCCATTAGAAACGCAGGCACTCCAACCAAAACAAACGGAAGTAACCACGCCAGAACACCAGCGCGAGTTTCCGCCACGGCAAAAGGTGCGGCTGCATGTGACAGAAGGAGGGTAGCAGAGATGCCGAGCAGCGCGATGCCGACTTCCAGAACCGAAACAAGAAGGAGGGGCCGTTCCAGTCGATCGGCACAGCGTCCAATAACGAAGCTTCCCATAGCGAGACCTGCGAAAAAGGCACTCACCGCAATCGCTATCGAGTAGACTTCGACTCCGACAACGAGTGAGAGCTGCTTTATCCAGAGAACTTGATAGACCAGAGCGGCTAGACCGGAGCAGAAGAGTAACACCACAAAGGCAAACGAGCCTGATTTGCGGGGCATCTTTTGCTTGCGACGTTTTGGAGGGCGCACAGCGTTGATATTACGCTGCCGCACCTCTTCATCTCCACCAATATGAGGGAAAGCTGGAACAGTTCTCACCCTCGTCATGTTGCTCCTTAGATTCACTGTTCGGATGAACCCGGGCGATCAGTTCTTCATCATCTCGTATCAATCAATCGTTATCACCCACTTATTCTGTCGTGCTGCCGCCGCCTTAGCGTCTTTCACAATCTGATCAGGATCGATGGTAAAGCTCGCAGGGGGTGGCTCCGTGGATACTCCTTGAACGTGGCCCATAAACTCCTGCGCCAACATCAGTGCCTGTATCCCGATATAAAAACGTTGTGAACCAATCAATCGAAGGACTGATCCGAAATAATATAGGCCTGTTCGTAGGGATCCATTCGCAGATTGAAGAATTTATTTGTCCGTGTGCATATCAATGGGTCCTGCCAGATCGCGAAGCCTCCCGGCGCACGCTGCTCGCAAAATACGGTCTTCCTGTTTTCATGAAGAATCACTGCAATCAATCGAACGGGAAACTGGCAAGACTACAGTCTTCCGTTTTTGCGCTGTGGCATGCGGAGTTCAGGAAAGAATAGCGCGAGGACTGTCAAATGTAGCAGTCACCACGCAGAGGAAGGCGATGATATGCTCACGACCAACGTAGGACGAATGAGACAATTTTCGGGGAATTAGCTTGACGGCTTTTGATACCGATAGGCTGTAAAGCTTGTCATATTTCGCTAATTCGATGGGATGGACATGTGGCGATAGCAGCACGCGATTCAGTCCTGAATCTACAGAAACTCGTCGGTGAAACAGTACTCGGCCAGGAAGCGATGATCGAGCGTCTTATCATTGGCCTGCTTGCAAACGGGCATCTTCTTGTCGAAGGCCTGCCTGGCTTGGCAAAGACTCGCGCGATCAAGAAAATGTCTCGTTTCCTAGATGCGGGTTTATCACGGATTCAGTTCACACCCGATCTTCTCCCTTCCGACATCACGGGATCTGAGGTTTATTACAGCGCAGAGGGCAGGGGCGAGTTCCGCTTTCAAAGTGGCCCGGTCTTCAACAATCTTGTTCTAGCCGATGAGATCAATCGCGCTCCGGCCAAAGTACAGTCGGCCCTTCTTGAAGCAATGGAAGAGCGGCAGGTTACAGTAGCCGGGAAAACCCATCCTCTGCCACAACTCTTTCTCGTCATGGCAACCCAGAATCCGATCGAGCAGGAAGGTACCTATCCTCTTCCCGAAGCGCAAATGGATCGCTTCCTGATGCATATCAACGTTGGCTATCCACAAGAAAACTCTGAGCGCGACATCATGCTGCTGGTCCGGGGTGAAGAAGAGAGCGCCGCCGTTACTCCTTCTTCCGCATCGGCAACTGAGGAGCGTATCCAGCAGGATGTAATCTTTGCCGCACGGAATGAGATTCATGGGCTACAAATGGCTTCGACCGTAGAAGACTATATCGTCGCATTGGTTGAAGCGACACGGTATCCAGAGCGCTACGACAAAGATCTTCGTAAATGGATCCAGATTGGCGCGAGTCCGCGAGGAACGATCGGTCTCGACAAATGCTCCCGTGCCTACGCGTGGCTTAAAGGCCGCGACTACGTCAGTCCCAGTGATGTACAGGCTGTCGCGCACGACGTACTTCGTCACCGTCTCCTGCTAAGCTACGATGCCCAGGCAGAAAGCGTGAAATCGGATCAGGTCATTAATAAAGTTATCGAGCTCGTTGCAGTCGCCTGAACAAAAAGGTCTTGGCATGGGAGCCTACGTTGAACTAGATTCGTTGATCGCATTGCAGTTCAAAGCGCGCGGATTCACGCTGATGCATAGTCAGCCGGCGCACAGTCTTCTGTTTGGCCGGCGGGCCTCGCATGTTCGTGGTCGCGGGCTCGACTTTGAAGAGCTCCGCAACTACGTCGCAGGCGATGATGTCCGGAGAATTGATTGGCGCGTAACGGCACGTATGCAGAAGCCATTCGTTCGCGTCTATTCCGAGGAGCGTGACCGTCCGACAATGCTCGTCGTCGACCAGCGTATCAATATGTTTTTCGGAAGTCGGGTGTCGATGAAATCTGTCGTCGCCGCTGAAGTTTCGGCATTGGCTGCGTGGCGCGTCTTTCAGCAGGGCGATCGCGTTGGCGCGCTTGTTTTTAACGACGATATTACAGAAGAAATCCGCATGCACCGTAGCCGAGCAAATGTGTTGCGGATTCTCGATCGCATGACGCACCAGAATCATCTGCTTCGTGGTGACTCAGCTGTGCAACCTCGGCCCAGCCGAATTCAATGAGGTGATCGAAGCGGCTGCGCGTATCTGCCGGCACGATGCGCTCATCGTTATCGCAAGTGATTTTGACGGTGCTGACCATAGAACGCGCGATCTTATGCTGAGCCTTTCTAAATCGAATGATCTTGTATGCTGCCTGACGTACGATCCGCTGGCAGTGATGATCCCCGCGGCCGAACAACTGGTCGTCAGCAATGGCGAGTTACAAGTGGAGCTTCTGCTAGGGCAAGAGAAAATTCGTAAGAATATCCTTGATGCATCGGACAAACGTATTCGCTCAATTCTCTCTTGGCAGCACGAGCTTGGAATTCCAGTTCTGCCTATCAGCACGGCAGAAGATGTTGCGGCGCAGGTGCGCCACCTGCTGGGCCGGGTAGAAGCTCTTCGGAGGCGGATGTGATAAACACTGCCCCCAATCCGGCACTCGACAAGTTGCACGACTACTATACGCCTGCCTCGCCCCCTTGGACTCCACAGACCATCGGCTGGTATGTGTTGTTTTCCATCGGTGTACTTTTGCTTTTGTGGCTTGCAATTCGAACTATCAGACGCTGGTTCGCGAATCGCTATCGCCGCGAAGCCCTCCGTGAGCTTGCCGTAGCAACGCCCGACCAATTTTCAGCCTTACTCAAGCGCACCGCACTCTCTGTTTGGCCGCGTGAAAAGGTTGCGTCGCTGAGCGGTGATGCGTGGCTCAAATTCCTAGGCGATGCTGCGGAGACAGAATCATTTCGAAGCATCCCAGGCAACCGGATTGAAGACGTAGCGCTTTCGGGAAGAGCCACATCGGTTGAAGACGAGCAAATACTGAGGACTATCGCAGCTGAATGGATACGGAGGCATCGTGTACAGGCTTGAATATCTCTGGCTGTTGGCTCTCCTGCCGCTTCCGTTTCTGCTCTATTGGCTGTTGCCATCGTACAAAGAAGAACAGGACTCACTTCGACTCAGCTTTTTCTCTTACATTAGTTCGGCAATGGGTATTACGCCACAACCGGGCGCAGTGGTACCTAAAAGTAATTGGCTGCAGAAGATCCTTGCTCCTATTTGCTGGGGCCTGATTGTTCTCGCACTGACAAGACCACAGCGGGTGGAACCTCCAATACAAAAGATTCAGCCTGGACGTGACCTGATGCTTGCTCTGGACATCTCGCAGTCTATGGAGACGCCTGACTTTCGAACTCCCGAGGGCAAGCGAATGCGGCGGGTCGATGCAGTTAAACAGGTTGTGACTGATTTCATACACAAACGCCAAAACGACCGCATTGGTTTGATTGTATTTGGCCAGGCCGCCTATCCTGTGACTCCGTTTACGCTCGACCACGATGCGTGCATCAAGATACTTGATCAGACTGACGCCGGCATGGCCGGCCCACAAACGATGATTGGCGATGCGATTGGCTTGGCCATCAAGCAGTTTGATGGGAGTAGTGCAAAACAACGAGTCCTCATATTGTTGACCGACGGCAATGATACGGGAAGCAGAATGCCCCCTCGCAAAGCGGCCGAGATTGCAAGCCAGCGCAACATTACCATTCACGTCGTAGGTATAGGTGATCCACACGCAACCGGAGAGGACAAGGTGGACTATACAGCCCTGGGCGACATTGCAAAGGTCACCGGTGGGCAACTCTTTCACGGCGAGAATCGCAGCGAGCTAGAGAGGGCGTATGCGACGCTCGATGCCATTACACCCCAGAATTTCAAGACACTTAGCTATCAACCCAAAACCGAACTCTTTATGTTTCCGCTGGGCGGAGCGGTCGTTTTGCTAACTGGGTATCACATCCTGATGCTGATTATCAGCTTCTTACTTCGTCTGTTTACACGTCGGCAACAGCAGCCTGATGAGGCAACCACTTCTGCAGTCTTCAAGGTACATATATGAGGGACTGGTGGACAGCGTTGCATTTCATCCAACCAACGTGGCTGTGGTTGTCGGTGTCCGTGCCCCTTATCTATCTTTCGTTCTACATTCGCCACGATGTCCGTGCTCGCTGGAAGCGGTATATCGATCCTGAACTGCTGGACCACCTGATCGTTTCGCCCAAACGGCGCTGGCGGGTTCGACCCATCCATATGATCTGTACGTTGATTGCTCTCGGCTCGATTGCACTTGCCGGGCCGACCTGGAGGCGGGAGCAGCCACCGTTCACTGAGGATAAAGCCCCGCTCGTCATTGCTCTTGATCTCTCGCGAACAATGGATGCGATTGATCTAGATCCGACAAGAATTGAACGCGCAAAGTTGAAGCTGCGCGATTTGCTGAAGGTCCGCAACGGCGGTCGTACCGCACTGTTTGTCTACGCCGGAACAACGCACATGGTGCTTCCGTTTACGACAGACAATTCTCTATTTGATTTGTACCTCGATTCGCTATCGACTTCATTGATGCCAAGTGAGGGGAAAGATAGCGCCAAGGCGCTTCATGCCGTCGAAAACTTTCTGAAAAATGAGACTACGCCTGGGACAATTCTTTTCGTTACCGATGGAATCGAACCGCGCTCCTTGCCTTCATTTAGACAGTTCACATCGCAAAATACAGATAGGAACGAAATTCTTGTAATGGGCGTTGGCACCTCACAAGGAGGACCGGTACGCACGTCCGACAATCATTTCCTCAGCGACTCCTCAGGCCGCCGTGTCTATGCAAAGCTCGATGTGAACGTGTTGCGCTCCCTTAGCCGCATGGATATCTCCGCTACGACTCTCACGCTGGATGATGACGATATCCAATGGATTCAGCGACGGGTACAGCGTCATTTAGAAGTGATGCAACAACGCGATAACAAAACGAGGTGGATCAATGAAGGCTATTGGCTGACCATACCCATCACAGCGATTGCTGTCTTCTGGTTCCGCAAAGGCTGGACGATGCGCTGGACTTCGGCTGCGCTGGCATTCGTCTTCGTTCTTCCGCCCACCGGGGGCACCGCTAGATTTAGATGGCTGGATCTCTGGCTCACGCCCGATCAACAAGGCCGCTATTACTTTGAGAAGGGCCAATATCGAACGGCAGCGGAACGATATGAGGACCCGATATGGAAGGGACTCGCGCTGGTTCGTAATGGAGATGACGAGCAGGCACTGGATGCGTTTGCTCTCAGCGACTCAGCGGAGGCGTGGTACAACCAGGGCAATGTGCTGGCTCATTTGAGTCGATATCCGGAAGCCATCGAAGCTTATCGACAAGCATTGTTACGGCAACATCCCTGGCGCGAGGCACAGGAGAATCTCGAGTTGATTCAATCGCTGATCCCGGAGGCAAAAAAGAAGACTAGAGACGAAGAACAAGAGATCTCTCCGAATCTTCCGCCAGATCGGATCCAGTTCGATGAGAAAGGAAAGAAGGGCAAAAGAACCCAGATCCAACAGATCAAAATGGATCCGGCAAAGATGGCGGATATCTGGATGCGCAACATTCAAAGTACCCCAGCTGATTTTTTGCGGCTTCGGTTCGCAATTCAGGCTTCTCAGGAGCGACATCAATGAAGCATCTCTTCACAGGCCTAATATTGTTATGCTGCGCTTTTGTCACATTCGGACAAGTCCCGGTTGTTCGTGCGCGATTCGAACCTGCCAAAGGTATTATCGTCGGCCAACCGGTACACCTCGTCGTTGAGGTACTGGTCCCAAATTTCTTCACAGGCAGCCCAGACTTTCCAACCTTTGAGTTGGAGAGCGTAATTGTTGTGCTTCCAGAGGAGACGCCACAAAATCTGAACGAACAGGTCAACGGCCAGAGATACGCGGGAATACGACGGACGTACTTTCTTTATCCGCAACAAGCAGGCGATTTCCGATTGCCGCCTGCACTAGTGACTGTTCCTTATGCAAACACTCCTCCAAAGACAACTGTGGCACACTTGGCGCTTCCTCAGATCACATTCCACGCCGATATTCCAGCGGCTGCGCAGGGTCTCGGTTATTTTCTGCCCACAACGCGACTCACAATGCGCCAAAGATGGAGTGCTCCGCCGAACAAGCTTCGTGTTGGTGACACGGTAGAACGCACTATCACTGTCACAACGATCAAGATGCAGGGCATGCTGATTCCCCCGCTGCCTTGGGAGTCACCTACAGGCATCCGGATCTATCCTACAGAGCCTAATGTTCAGGATCAGAAGACGGATCGAGGAGAATTCGTCTTTGGACGGCGTACGCAATCAGCGAAATATTTTATTCAAAAGGAAGGCGAATATACGCTGCCTGCGATCGAGTTGAAGTGGTGGAACCTTAGCTCGAATCGAGTAGACACAGCGACCCTACCGCCCATTCACTTTACTGCTACTCCTAATCCGAGCTATGTAGCAGAGCTTCCGCCCGAGCCGGAACCTGTGATTGTCGCTCAACCCAAACCAATCAACCCCTGGATGCAATACAGATTTTGGATTCGTGTTGTGGCACCGTTGATCATTGCAATTCTCTTTCTTGTGTGGCTTGCATACAGGTACTTCCCTGCCCTGTATCGTTCCATTAAGGCCAGGCGTGAACGATATCATCGTTCCGAAGCTGCATATTTTCATAACCTCGTACTGGCCTGCCGGGGCAATGATCCTGCCAAAGCTTATCAATGTCTGCTTCGATGGCTGACACATTTCCAATCGGCAAAAACACTCGACCAGTTTTTAGAGCAGACGAGTGATGCAATGCTGACGCAACAGGTGAATTCGCTGTCAGCAAGTTTGTTTGCATCTATGCCGAAGGGAATGTGGGCAGGGCGGACAATGGCAGAGCTTTTACAAAAGCACCGTAAAGACCTTTCGACGCTGTCACGACAACGTTCACATCTCCCATTACTCAACCCGTAATTTGTGTTACTGATGATAGTCGTCCAGTAGTCTGTAAGACTGTCAATTCAGACAGTTTCACCGTTTTGAATTGGATCTTACGGTAAAAATGAGCCATAGCATCGACTTTTCGACGTTGCCATTTGCGCGTTAAGATAATGACCATCTACGGTAGTTGTCTCTCGAAGGGAAGCTCGATGCCGATGATCAGAAAATCTGCCAAATCACACCGATCCAACAAATATAAAACACATCGAATGGTACTGCTAGCTTTGTTGATCCTTGTCGTCTTTGGCATAACTATTTGGAAATTATCCTCGACGACAACTACTGCTTCCGCAAGAATTCTGCCGACCGACTCCGCTTCCATTACCTCTGCTAAACCGATGGCTGAACCTGCAGCGGCGGCTATACCAACAGTATCCCTATTCGCCCCCACGATACCTAGTAAGGTCTTCCCAACTAGCAAAACCCCACCAGGCATGATTTGGATTCCGGGCGGTGAATTTTCAATGGGAGCACAGGATCCACCCGACATAGAGCACGATCATGTCGGCATGCAAGCTACCGAAGACTCTCGTCCCGTCCATCGCGTTTATGTTGACGGCTTCTGGATGGATCAGACCGATGTCACTAATGCTGAGTTCGCAAAGTTCATTGCTGCAACTCACTATGTGACTGAAGCCGAGCGCACGCCTAAAGCTGAAGACTTTCCAGGAGCTCCTCCCGAGAATTTAGTTGCTGGCTCAGTTGTCTTCGCACCACCCAATCATCCTGTTCAACTTAATGATCATTTCCAATGGTGGAGCTATATCAAAGGTGCAAACTGGCGTCACCCAAACGGCCCAGGCAGCAATATCAAGGGCAAGGATAACTACCCTGTCGTTCACGTCTCCTATGACGATGCTCTTGCCTATGCCAAATGGGCTGGTAAACGCCTCCCTACCGAAGCTGAGTGGGAGTTCGCCGCTCGTGGAGGTCTGACCGGCAAACCTTTTGTATGGGGGGACACTTTCCGCCCCGAAGGTAAGTACATGGCCAACACATTTCAGGGGCACTTTCCCGACAAAAACAGCGACGAGGACGGATTCAACGACACCTCGCCCGTCACCAGGTTTCCTCCCAACGGTTACGGTCTCTATGACATGGCAGGGAATGTCTGGCAGTGGACATCCGATTGGTATCGTCCTGATTATTATCGACAGCTTGCAACATCAGGCCGTATCGTCCGGAACCCGACTGGACCTGACAGTTCCTTCGATCCGGCAGAGCGTGGCGTTGCTAAGCGTGTAATGCGGGGAGGTTCCTTCCTCTGTACCGATCAGTATTGTTCCCGTTATATGGTAGGAACCCGGGGCAAGGGTGAGGTCTCAACCGGGACCAACCACCTAGGTTTCCGTTGTGTGAAACCGATATCCCATACCTGAAAGCTTGCGGCAAAAATAGGAGTTCGCGGTCCCATTGGGACACCGTTCGAACAACCTCTTGGACTCATTCGAGAAAGGTCGCCTAATGTAGTACGTAGGACGGTTTTTTCTCTCCTTCTAACCTGGATCAGACTCCTTGTTCCTTCCGCTTTGGAGAAATTCGCGATAGGACAGCGTGTTAGATGTCAGCAGAAACTGAGGGTGGAGCATATTGGCAGCGCTGATCATCAAGGCTCCTCACGCGATCTATATAGGCATTGCAGCGATTACGGAAGTGTCTTGGGAAGATGGCTTCCGAAAATCGAACCGTAGCATATTTCACATTCGCCGTCATACTACAGCTGCTTCCATGAATCGGCATTTATGACTATGCCAAGAGTTCTCTGTTGGGTTATCTCGATAATTGGCCCACTGGCCGATAAAATGCTGATGCAGTCTGCCCATGTCGAGTCAGGGACAGACAATACTGAGACACCTGTAAGAACGGCTAGTATCGGTTAGCTTGATCTTTGAACAAGATGAAATTTAAAGATTCGTACTAATTGGCCTTACTGGGCAGTTAAACGTGAACCCTTCCGGATACATCATTAGGCCGAGATGGGCAAGCAGTGACACACGAATGCAAGTTCCATGGAGGTGCTGAGTGACTCGTGTCAACTCAATTGTTATTCGCGTAGATGGACGAAATCAAAGAATCACCCGTACTGACAGGTCTCGCTGGATATTGCTCTGCCTTCTTTGTTTATCAACCGCGATGTATGCCTCCAGCCGATTGAAGACCGATATTGTTTTCATGAAGAACGGCGACAAGATTACATGTGAGATCCGATCGCTTGAACAGGGGCAACTCACAATAAAACAGGATTACGCCAATTCTACGGTGGTGTTCGATTGGAATGAAGTTGACCATATCGAGACACACCAACCATTTGTCATCGTCGATTCGAAGGGAAATGCATCCAGCGGCGAGCTCTCAGAGTCGCCTGACAAGCGCATTGTGAGCGTCAGTGGAGACGAAAAAAACGGAATTGCGCACGGTAACGTGGTCAGCATTCAGCAAACCGGCGAGACTTTTATACGTCGACTGCGTGGAAATATCGACTTGGGAACGAGCTTTGCCCAATCCAATTCGCAGCAAAACCTGACATTGCAGAGCGATCTAATGTACCAAGCGACTACACATTATTTCTCTCTCTCTTCAAGCACGCAGTTTACCAGCCAGCAAAAAACAAATAACACTAGCGAAACGACGGTTAAAAGCGAATACTTCAGGCAGGTACGCAAATCCAACTGGTATTCGGGGGCAATCGCGAACTTTCTTTCCAGCTCCGAACAACAGATTGATTTGCGAACGACACTAGGTGCGGCACTTGCAGTTCGCCCTATTTATACAAATAAAACAAATCTTTCCTTTATAGGGGCGCTCGCCTACACCAATGAAAAGGACGCATCCAATTCAACTTCACGAACCAGCTCAAATAGCATCGATGCTGCCGCCGCGGTCCAATACGCGACATTCCGCTTTGATTCAACGGACTTTGACACAACTCTATGGGTTTACCCGAGCCTAACTTCGCCGGGACGGGTCAGAATGACACTGAACCAGGATATTTATTTCAAGTTCTATAAAGATTTCTATTTCCGCGCGAGCTTCTACGACAACTATGACAACCGGCCAGTAGTAGGAGCACCATCGAATAACTTGGGGATGTCCTCGACGGTAGGATGGTCTTTTCGATAATGGGCAAGCAGAGACGCATTTACATGCCTGAATCCGTGGATATTTAGAGTCAAGTTATTTATCGGTTGCCCTGAAGGATCATAAGCGCCCCTTGGCGAGCATCCGTCTCAATGGGCAACGCAAAGAGGTATACTAGTAGAAGTTCTTTGCAAGGCCCAATGCATCGGCGTTGCTGCTCCATATGGGGGCGTCACGGCTTCGACGGGATTGCTTGTGGCAGAGAGGCATGCCGGGGTGTGGACACCCGTAATCGCTCACAAAACTATAAGTGCCGATAACAACTTGGCTCTTGCTGCTTAATTAACTAAGTAGCCGATCGCTCGAGCTTCGCCTACGGGCTCGTACCGATCGTCGCACAGTAGGCTGGTCTTCCCTGCTCCGTCTGAGCGGGTCGGACGAGACTGATCAGACTGGTCGTCGTCGCATCTTCGTCCGTTCTAAGCGCCGACGACGAGACAAAAATGAACCGGAAAAAGCATGAAAGCTCTCTGTTGGAAGTTTTTTCGGACGCGGGTTCGACTCCCGCCGCCTCCACCATCTTCTATCTATCTGATTTATAGATGCTTAATGCCACCGACCTGAGCACATTTCCGCCCGTGTCGGATTTTATCCAAAACTACTGAGACCCAAAAACAGCTACTCAGGCGTGCGGCAAATTCACCATTTGAGCCAGAATAGGCTCTCGTGAAAGTTCTCCCCTTGAACCACCAGGTATCCAAGGATCTACAGAAGTGCTCCCTTAGCTGATCGAGTCGCCGTTTTCATGTATTTCAGCTGGACAACTTACCCTATTCCTAAGTACACACTTCAGAGAATAGTTTCTTCTTTGCTATCGTTGACCTGACGTAGATACTGCCAGTATGTCAGCGACGGCAGCAGTCTTAGGAAAGGTAGGTCTTCCAGCTCCAGTAAAGGAACTTGCTGCGCGGATCTGGGATGTGATCGTGATCGGGGCGGGGCACAATGGGTTAGCGTGCGCCACTTACCTGGCGCGAGCGGGTAAACGGGTGCTCGTGCTCGAAAGCCGTGAACGAGTCGGGGGCGCTTGCACCGTCGAAGAACCATTCCCTCACGTCCGGATGTCACCCTGTGCATATCTTGCCGGACTGTTGCATCCGCTAGTGATCGAGGAACTTAGCTTGCCGCGACGTGGCTTTGAGTGGACACCGGCCGTCAATGGCCTATTTGTACCCTTCCTGGACGGCAGCAGCATTCAGCTTTGGGACGATGATACTCGATGCGAAGAGGAAGTTCGCCGCTTCTCGCCCAGGGATGTGGAAGGCTGGCGTGCGATGAACGACGTGATCGGCAGGTTGCGAGGTGCACTTCGGCCAGTGGGCAAACAAGATTTATGGATCGGCGATGCGCCCACGCAAGAGCACCTCGATAATCTCCTCTCAGGCGATCCCGAAGCGTACAGTCTTCTTTTCAACTGGTCGATGGCAGAGTTCGTTGAACACTATCTCATCGACGAACGATTACAGTCTGCCTATCTCGGCCAAGGCGTGATCGGCACTAACGCAAGTCCCTTTGATGCCGGAACCGCTTCCATTCGCTTTCATCATTCTTCAGGCCAACTCGGCGGTATGCCGGGCATGTGGGGTTATGTGAAGGGCGGCATGGGCATGGTGTCTTTCTACTTTTGCGATGCCGCCCGCGAGGCCGGAGCCGTCGTGGCCGCGGGCGTAAATGTGGCGTGCATACTTCCCGGAGAAGGCGTATTGCTCGAGGGCGGAGAACTCATCACCGCCCCGGTTGTTGTCTCGAATGCAGACCCTATCCGCACGCTGCGCATGCTGGATGGGTTTGCAGATCCAGTCTGGGCTGAGAGAGTACGCTCGGTGCCAATCGAAGGATGCACAGTGAAGCTTAACGTATTACTGCGTGAGCTGCCGAACTTCACTGCCCGGCCCGGAATTCAGGAGCCGCATCACTACGGCCAAATCAACGCTCCGTTGACGAAGACTGAGTGGAAGGCCAGTTACGCCGCAGCCCGCGCGGGACGCCTTCCGGAGCAACTCTGGTGCGAGCTTTACTTCCAGAGCGTGCACGATGCAAGCGTAGCTCCAACAGGTCTGCACACCATGAGCGTATTCGCGCAATATGTGCCGTACTCGTTTGCGTCAGGAGACTGGGATGGCCACAGGAACGACGCGAAGACCTTGGCGCTACGTTCAATCGGCCGCTTCTGCAGCAATCTGCAAGAGGCCGTTGTCGATGCACAGGTACTGGGGCCGCCAGACATTGAGCAGAAGGTCGGTCTCACCGGTGGGCACATATTCCAGGGTGAATGTCTCCCCGCCTATATGTGGAGCAACCGCCTCGCGGCAAGGACTCCGATGCAGGGTGTCTACCTGTGTGGCGCGTGCACGCACCCCGGCGGGAGCGTCATCGGGATAAACGGGCGCAATGCCGCGATGGCAGTCCTGCGCGATTTGGAAGAGCCCGATGACTAATTCCACCCTGGATGAGAAGCAACTACTGAAACGCGAACTGGGCTTCTTAGATCTCACCCTCTTCTATATTGCAGGCGGATTGAGCCTGCGTTGGATAGCAACTGCAGCTGCGGCCGGTCCCAGCACTATCTTGATCTGGATCTTTGCTTGTCTTTTCTTCTTCGTACCCCTCGCTGCATGCGTCCTCGAGCTTTCCGCGCGCTATCCGCAGGAAGGAGGCCTTTACGTCTGGACGCAACTCGCCTTCGGTGA
>CAWHRG010000008.1:0-37932 GCA_963831665.1 uncultured Acidobacteriaceae bacterium
AACAACGAGAAAATCGCCGGCGAGGACAATCCAGAGGGGAACGTGAGACCACGAAAAGCGGTGATCGAGCGATGGCACGACCAGGATGGCCAGGAACCCAATAGAGGCGAAAAGCTGGATGATCTGCTGTGCGCGGGATTTTTCCGCGATGGGGCCAGCGCTGACTCGACGCGAGAGCCGAGCCTGGTCGCGTTTCCACAGGTAAACGGTGATGGCCGCTGAAGACGAGGCAAAGAGGAGTAGATATAGCAAAGCTTGACAGAAACGAAGCGTCCAGGCAGGAGCGAACAGTGCGATGCCGAGCAGGAAAATGAGATTGGCGAAGCCGAGAGTCGTCTTTGCTGCAATATTGCTCAAGAGTTGAGTGTAATTGGCCAAAGTGCATCCTGTTGCGAAAGCAGGGCTCGATGTGATGCTCGGTGAGCTCCCCGGTTGCCAAGTCACTCATTGACCGTTCAGTGCAATCCAGTTGGCCGAGAAGTCGACTTTCCGGTCAAACCCGGTCTTTCATCCAGGTTAACGAAAACATAGCTGAATATTCGCGATTCGGACCCCCGTCGGCTGCGGTTCTGCTGTACGTGCGTATCGATCGGATATCTGCGTGCAATGGGCGCACCTCACGAGTGGAAAACGGCACGGAGGATCGGACCTTTAGACGGCCCCGACTCGCGTCTTCCACACATTCTTAAGTGGTGGTATTGAAGGAATCACCCATCAAAAAATTCCCGAAAGGAACCCTCACCATGCGCAATGCGGGCAGGCTAAGCTCGGCTATTATCCACTGCCTGTCGAAGAAGGCCACCGGCTGCGGCGGCTTCTCCAGGGCACGGAAACTTTCAGCGCAATCGACCCTTGTGTAGGGACGGGGTCTGCTCTGCATCTCATAACCGCTGATCTTCCGTGCCGACGCTATGGCGTCGAACTCGATGCGGAGCGGGCGCTCGCCGCTTTCCCGGTGGGGGATCGGGACGCTGCAGCCGGTGACACCGCCCGGTGCAGCCCTCTCGCCAGACTACATGCAGCGGGTGGAAGAACTAGCCCAGAGACATGGATGGACGGTGGATGAGACGATAGACCGCGCACTTGATCTCACCGAGATAGTGCTGGATGCCAAAGATCATGACCCCGATTCGAAGGTCTATCTGTATCGCGACGGAAAGCGGTACGCCGTCGAGATTGCAGACTAAACAATGATTGGTGTTTGCTTACGAGGCTCCCAGCCGGGAGCCTTTTTCGCTGTGTTCCCCTGCGGAGAGATTCCCATGTCAACACAGCCTAACAACCCAACCCTTTCACGTTCGAAAAGACGGTTGGTGAATCTCACATATGATCCCGAACCACGTCGCGATGTGGTTCGTGCCGGAATCTCATTCGGGCTTGCAGCAGAGCGTTTCTGTTCATCATTTGTTTCGCCATGTACTCTACGCATGGCGACTTCGATAAGACCGAGAAAATGGTGAACAAGCTCCTTCCTGCGCTGACCGGTCTGATTGGTTCCACACTGGGCTTCTACTTCGGTACGAAAAACTCGCAAAGCTGACGGCAACCCTAATCTGGAATATCACGGCCTGCCTATGGGGCAGGCTTTTTTCTATGAGAGCGGATCATGTGCGGGCCCTTTTAGTTTCGCCCTCAGAGGAGACTTGTAGGTCTCATCAGCATCCGTGAAGCGGCTTGCGCTGCCTTTCGCGCAGCCACAGGAGGAGAAGCCTCTTTCAGAATCCATCGCCAGCGATCACTCTCTCCTCGAGATCGACCGTGAACTGGATATCCTGTTCGATACGATGCAGGACGAACTGGAAGAGACAGGCGAAGCAAGCCAGGAGAGCATTGAACGCTTTCACATGTTCTGCGATGCCTATGGCGAGAAGGTCGATAGGATCGGGCGGTTCATTCGCGTCATGGAAGCCCGTACTGCCTACTGCAAGGCTGAGGCGGCGCGACTCGTTGCGAGAGGCAAAAGTGCCGAGAACAAGGTTGAACAGACCAAGTTGCTCGTCCTCTATTACATCCGGAGCCGAGGCGGAGCATTCACCAAGATGGAAGGCAAGCAGTTCACCCTTCGCTGCCAGAAGAACTCGCAGGATTCCGTGCGCATCAGCGATCCGGACCTGCTCCCTCTTCGCTTGAAGCGAATCGAAGCGTGTTTCGACGGGTCCACCTGGGAACGCATTGCCGAGGCATTACCGCAGAAATTGTTGCGAGTGCTCGATGCTGCGATCCAGAGCGTGTCTCCCGCCAACGACGCTATCAGGCAGGCGATCGGGCAGGGCATCGTGTGTACTTTTACTCGTTTGCGAAAAGGAGCATCGTGTGTACTTTTACTCGTTTGCGAAAAGGAGCAAAAAAAGAAAACGGGCGGCTCTCGGCCGCCATTCCTCTCGAAGAGAGGGTCTGCTATTGAGTGTTGGTTGCAACGGATATGGTCTGGGCCGCAGTTGGATTGACCTTTTGAGGCTTGGTAAAGATCAGGTAGATTCTGTGCACACGGGAACGCTGACAACAATGTGCTGCGTCGTCATTAGATTCATCACCTGAGCGTCCGCGCTGTTGCCAATGTTCTCTGCCGCGCGCTCGCGAATCATGTCCGACTCGCTGATTGCACTATTGATATTTCCCTGTCCGATGAGCATTGCTCCAGCTTGTCCCAGACCTGCCAGGGAGCGGATGGCGAAACTGCGACCAGCATTCTTTCCTGTTACTTGTCCCTTCAACGCCTGCAGGGATGTAGTGGCTGCAATGGCTGAATGGGAATGGATTGGCCATCCTGCAGCTCAATCGAGCTGAACTGGATATCTAAAATCCCTGTGGCGTCTGCCTGCGCGATTTTGCCGACTGCGCGAGCCCCTGCCGGAATAAGAATCTTTCCATTGCGATCGTCGTTGTATTCGATCACCGCGGTCACCGGTGCGTGCAATGCGGACCGCATTGCTTCCAGTCTTGCCGCGACATGGTAGCCGGACTCTAGTCCGAAGTTGCCGGGTTCCGGCTGAATCGGGATGGCACCCCGTTGCGATCCTGTCGTTTCGTGGGCGACGAAGACCACAGAGGGCTTTGAAAACTCATCTTGTTCTTTCTGGATCTCCTGGGACTTCGAAGCGTTGTTTCCCTGGTTTGTGCCTGAATACGCTTCCGGCTTCCAGTTCTTCAAGTGTTCCGGATCGGTATTCGGCTGCTCTGGAGATCGAGCCACATCTCCCAGTGTCTTGTTGCCCGAAACACTGCTTTTTTGCGCCTCGTCTACAGTTGCCGCGGCACTGCCAGTGACAGGGGCCTTCGTCTTTTCAATGTCGCTCGCGTCGAGTGAGCCATTCTTTGCCGCCGCGGGAGGCACCGCCATCTTGTCACTTGGTATGAGTGCTCCAGGGGCGCTGGGCGTGACTGCCCTCCCCAGGTTGGGCTCTGCAGCCTCATCAGCACTGGCCCTTTTCTTTGTGCGAGCCTTTGGTTGAAATAAATACAAAGAAGGTTACGAAAACCATCACGGCACCGATCGCAATCAGCAGCATCTTCGCAGACTTGTCTTTTCCTCCATCGCCTCGGGTCCGGTTCGGCAAAACGAAGGGTTTAAGTTCAGCAGAAGAGGAATCGAGAAGAGCCACGTGCCCTTCCTCTCTAGGAACGGTCTACTTCTTCCCTTTCAGGAAGTGGGTTGGGCATCGGCATATGGATTCTCCTTGGGAGTCGATCCTCTGAATTAGTTTCCGGGCGGCAACGAACGTCGAACTCGTAAGCAACAGGGGCTCTGTCCGACCGAGTTCGCCGATACGGGCCAGCTCGACGCGGCAAGGTCTTTCCCGGCTCTCGCTTGAATCCGGGACGATCGAAGGTCACGACCCATCCACTGCGTTCACCTGGAGCCAGCCGACGGCCGCTTTGACCTGTGAAATCCAGCTGAGTTCACTTCGGGACTTGTTCCGCCTCTTCGACGACCGTGCTTTCTGTCTTTCTTCTTGAGACTGGAGGCGGACCAGATCCGCGCTGGCCGGCACGGGCCACCGACTGGGCCAGTTCGGTTTGCCGGCGCTGGAAGAGACCCTCCAGCATCACGGGCTTGTTGATACGTCTCGGCAAGGTAAACCGTCGTCGCCGTCTTGTGGTCTGTGAAATACCCAACGTTGTTTAGTGCTGAAAATGCCTGCTCCGGTGATTCGAACATCCCGCATCTCCCGGCTGAATTGATCAGCCGGGGGAGATCAGGACGGATCGCGGATTTGGTCAAAAGCCGGTTCAGTCAGGAAAACGAGTCCCTTCAGGACCCTGCCACCCGTTTTCTGTCCTCTGAAAACCATAGTTGGACTTCAGAGTTTCGATATCCCCTGGTTTCCACTGGCCCATCTTTGTCAGGTGCTTTTGGTGCGCCTCATAGAATAGCGTGTATACCTTGACGCCATTCACGTCTGCCATCTGGCCATCAGTCTTTTTGAAGTCAACGAGCTGGGCAACATTATCGAGGCCCAACTGCTTATGAATGTTAGTCCAGACCTGCCTCCCATCTGCTTCGGTTGGGGGCTTTGGCTCAATTCTGCACCCTATGGATGAAATCAGAAGGGCCGCCACAATGATTTGTCTCCAGCGCATCGCGTAAACTCCCTAGATTTGGCATCTCCCTCAACATGGGAGCGAGGTGGTCCAATACCGCCTCGAAAACATATTGGGCATCTTTCAGCCCCTGGTCAACCCCCGTCATCTTCACACTTACGCAGATCAGCGCGCGGGCCAGCGCGAAGAGTTCGAGCCCCTGTACACGAGGCTGGACATTTTCAATTCTGAGCTTGTCTATAGCTTTCATCAGACGTGAGGTCGCAGCGTCGCATCGGCTATTCGATATTTCTCTGATCACCCATTCGATCGCCACCTGATTATGGGGATAATTACATGCGGACTGAACCAAAAACTCTTCATGGCATGCTTCGAAACGACGAGTAAACAACTGATCGAGCGTTTCTGCGTCGTTCATTGCCTGTCCAGCATTGACCTCAGAGAACAGACGGACAGCCTGCTTGAGTTCTTCCGAAGCTGAATCACTGCGCAGCATTGCTTCGATTTCATCGGCCGATTTCTGAAGAGCATTCATTGCTGAACAAGGCTACAGCTATGCTGCCCACATTTAAGACGGTCAGAGACCTAAATTTTAAAATCTGCTCTTCGACCGCGACACGAACCTGTCGATTGGGTAAGACTCACTTTTTCAAAAATTTATCGCCCCTGCTCCTAGCTTATAGTCAGCCCATTTGACTGAAAGACGGACTCGTTTTACACATAACGACCAAGATGTTCACCGCTCAGCCTCCAAGCTCAGAGCTTGCGATCAACTTAGAGGCCAAAATACGAGGATTCTATGGACCAGCCAATTCAAAAATTGTTGTTTTCGCGCAAAGATGCTGCAACCGCGCTAAGCCTAAGTGTGCGGTCGATCGACTACCTCATATCTAGCGGCGACCTAATAACACGGAAAATTGGAAGGAAAATACTGATTCCTGCAGCAGAAGTTCGTCGATTTGCAAGATGCGATCATCCCTCAGCCGTAAGGGTAATGGTGAGCGAAGTTGAAGCAAAGCGCGCTTGAGCAAACCCATAGGCGATAGAGCAAAGGTGAGAGTCTGGTTACGTGGATCAAAGATCAGCCAAAGACCTTCCACGGCTTCCAGCCGCCCGAGCCTCAATATTAGATCAGCATCAAAGGACAGCTGCGCTTCGTAGAAGATCGCCTTGGCCGTCTGACTAATCGGCTCAGCTTCGAAGAACAACTCGCGAAACAGATCCATGACGCGCGTCTCACTCAACGTTTCCCCTCGATGGGTCCGTACAAAAACTTTGAGGTTTCGATCTTTGAACGGCCCACCCACCCGAAAAACAGATTCGCGATAATTTCCACAGAGAAGAAATCTAACAGCCACCAGAACAGCCACTCGTTAAAAACAAGAACGGCAGCCGATTTTGGCTGCCTTCTCCTTTATTGCTTTTATTGTTTTTATTGGCTCCTGAGGTAGGACTCGAACCTACAACCCTTCGGTTAACAGCCGAATGCTCTGCCATTGAGCTACTCAGGAGTGTGCTGGGACGCGATAACCTCTCGCGTTGCGCTAAGACAGTTATAACAAAAGCGGAACAATGGGTCAAAGGGGGTGACAGGTCAACGCCGGCGACAAGATGACGCACGGATGCAGCGGAGTTATGATTCGAGAAAGTATTTGAAAGGAAGCTTTCACATGCCCCCACGTATCTCCCGATTGACGCGCGACGAGGTTCCAACTGCGGCTGTAACGATCTATGACCGGTATCTGCGCGACCGCGGCAATGTGCCGAATATGTTTCGTACCATGGCACACCGGCCGGAGATCTTTGAGACGATCATCGCGCATATGGAGGCGGTTCTAAATACGGGAACTCTGCCAAAAGCGCTCAAGGAGTTGGTGATCGTGCGGACCTCACAATTGAATCGCACGCCATACTGTCTGGCTTCTCATACGACGATCTGCCGCAAACTAGGGTGGAGCGATACGCAACTTGAGGCGCTGCACGATGCTGCGGGAAGCTTGGAGTTCACTGAACGCGAAAAGGTGGCGATCCATCTGGCCGAAGTAATGACGCTCGATGCGCACTCCTACACCGAGGCCGAATTTGCTCGGCTGAGGAGTTTTTACACAGAAGGTGAGGTGGTGGAACTGATGGCGTCCATTGGGCTGTTCAACTACTTCAATCGCTTCAACGATCTACTCGAGATGGACCCCACCCAACCGGCAAGCGCAAAAGAACTGGCACTGGCTGGCGTGGTTCCGGCCTCAGTCTAGAGGCCTACGGGTAGAGAAGAACAGCTATGTTGTAAGCGGTAAAGGGGCCTGAATCGGTGGAAATACAGGCTCCTACTGCTGCTTCGCGATATTTTCCCGAGTTCAGACGGGACTGAAGCTGACTGGGCAATTCACTTAATCTTCCTGCCGTGTATCGCATGATGAACCATGGTCTGCGATGGCCGGCGTAGCCTGTGGACATGCTGCATGTCCGGCGGGCGTCCTCGACACTGATGCTTTTGCCATCTACCTGCAAGCCAGATTGCTCAAGAAGACTGGCAACCGTCGTCTCTTGTTCATTGAAACTAAGTGACTTGACGGTACTGGCGAAATCTTCCACTGCAAAAAACTCGTGATTGCGGACGACGACAGAGATACCGACGGAGTCGACATTGGGGTCCAGCAGGTTTTCGCGGTGTCCCTTGGAGTGCATCCAGAGGTCGTGAATCATCGTGGAGTCGGGTGCTTCGGCTACGTTTTCCGTGATGAGGCTGAAGTGTGCGCCAGCACTGGCGCCGCGGACGGAGAGATCGGGTTCACCGGGGAATTGATGGGAGATGTTCGCGTGCGCGGCCATTTGGCGGGCATGGTAAAGAGCAGCCTGGGCTAGAACGGGGTCGCGGTGGAGAGGTGGAAGGCCTCGTGCGGCGCGATCCTGATTGGCGGCGGCGAGGAGGTATTGCTCCGCTACGTTCGGCCCCGTTGCTCCTTGCTCGGTGGTCGCACTAGGGGGGAAAGCGGCGGCGGCCGTTACGAGAAACAGAGTGATTCCAAACGTCTTACGGCGAGTCCTGAAGATCGTGTCTTGCTGCCACATTGGAGGTGATCCCTGTATCTTAGTTGCCCTGAAGCGGTAGATCGGCGGCACTGGGAGCGATCTTAAGTGGCGGTGCAGCGCGAGTTAATACCACTTTCGGGGCAGTGTTTAGGGGCCAGGGCAGATAAAAGAAAAAATACAGAGAAAACCCGCTGATTATAAGTTGCGGAGTGCTCGTTACAGGTTGCCACGGGCCGTGTTGAGGATTTTTTTGCGGCCCGGGTTTCGTGATTTTTTTGGAGTGCTGAAATGGTGCTTTTGTTGAGGATTTTGGTGTTTCGTGATGGTTTTTTGGTGGACAGCTTGTGGTGAAATGCGTGGCAAACGTGGTTTTAAAAATGCAGCTTTTTTAGGTTTTGAGGGCGGGCAGGTCGGCACCGTGACGCAACACGAGGGTCAGAAGCTTGCGGGCGTCCCAGTAGCGGGGGATGTAGCGTTGTGGCTCTGAGATCGAGCGGAAGAGCCACCCCAGATAGAGCCGATCGGCCCAGACCGGGATGTAAACCTGATCTCCGCTGAGGAAGGCTATGGCGGCCCCGATGCAGTGGATCGCGGGACGGTAGGAGAGGTTGCGCTTGAGGAACAGGCCGAGCCGCTCCTGGGTTCCGCCGCCGATGGTGACGATGATGTGCTGGGGTTGAATGCGATTGATGTGATCCAGCAGGGCGGCATCGTCGATGGTCTCGCCGTAGATGGGGGCCATGTAGACGTTGTCGCTTGGGACAGCAATTCCCTGCTCTTCGAGCCAGTCGAGATTGAGCTTTGCGCTGGCGGGACTGGCCATGATCCAGAGGGTGTTGCCGGGTTCGCGGACATCGTCCTCAAGAAGAAGTTCGCGGAGATACTCGAGGCCGGAGAGACGGCGGAGGTTACGGCGATGGAGGCGGTTCCAGATGAGAACCATGAACGCCGAGTCGGCGATAGCCAGATCTGCGTTGAGCAGGGCTTCGCGATAGTTGGGGTTGCGGTCGAGGTCTTTGAGTGCAGGAGCGGCTGGGACTACCAGAAGGCCGCCATCGCGCATTTTTGCGATGGCTGCCTGTGCTGAACCGTCAAAAAAATCGATACCAAGAATGCGGTGGTACAAAGGGGGCCCGGGGAGGTCGTACATTCGTTATCTGCTAACTCCTACTAGCATCTCGCTCTCGATCCACGCGTAGGTCTTTGCAAGTCCTTCGCGCAGGCTAATGGATGGTGCCCATCCAAGCTTTTCCTGGATGAGAGTGTTGTCGCTGTTGCGACCGTTGACGCCTTTGGGGGCGCTGAGGTTGTAGTTGCGCTTGACCTTGATGCCGGCGATCTCTTCGACGATGTCGACGAGTTGATTGATCGTCACAAGCTCGTCGGAGCCGAGATTGAGGGGCTCGTGGATGTCGCTGTTGAAGATCATCTGCGTGCCTTTGGTGCAGTCGTCGATGTACATGAAGGAACGGGTTTGCTTGCCGTCTCCCCATATTTCGATCTCGTGCGAGCCCGAGTGCTTGGCCTCGAGGATCTTGCGGCAGATGGCAGCTGGGGCCTTTTCGCGGCCACCGTTCCAGGTGCCGAGAGGGCCGTATACATTGTGGTAGCGGGCGACGCGTGTCTGAAGACCAAAGTCTTCCTCGAAGTGGCGGCACATGCGCTCGCTGAAGAGCTTCTCCCAGCCATAGCCGTCCTCGGGGAGGGCGGGATAGGCGTCGGATTCCTTGAGAGCGACGACGTCGGGATTGGTCTGCTTCTCTCCGTTGTAGACGCAGGCGGAGGAGGAAAAGAAGAAGCGCTCCACACCTTTCTCGCGCGCGGCCATGAGCATGTGGGTGTTGGTGAGAACGCTCAACATGCAGAGAGCCTTGTTGTTCTCGATGAACCCCATGCCACCCATATCGGCAGCCAGCTGAAAGACAGCAGTGGCGCCTTCGGCGGCCTTGTAGGCACTGTCCTTGTCTTTGAGATCCAGAGAGAGGCTTTCTACGTCGTTCGAGACCTGGTACCACTCATCGAGAGGTTTAATGTCCACAGCGCGAATGACATCGACGCCATTGGCCAACAGGCTTTGGACGAGATGGCCACCGATGAAACCACCGGCGCCGCATACTACTGCTCTTTCTCCTTTGAGACTCATAGGTGGAAGGGCTCCTTTGATGCTGCTATCGTTGAAAAATTAATCGGTTTACCGCCAGATTCTCCGACAGGCACTGGGGAGGTCTAACGGCTCAAGTTTAGCGGGTTCCTGTTGTTGATAAGATTGCGCTTTAGTTGTAGGAGTTGCCTGATTTGAGTCCGACTCGAAAGAGTACGGCGCAGGATTGAGACGGAGACCGGGCTTGGAAATTGCTGAAATAAAAGCGGAATGGCCTATCCGAGCGGCAGTGAGACGGCAGCCACTTGGAGCGCTGGGACTGCTGCTGCTACTGGTATTTATTTTCTGTGCGTTGTTCGCGCCGTGGCTGGCCCCCCAGGACCCGGCGCAGTTGGACTTAACGGGAAGGCTGATGGGCCCTTCTATGGCGCACTGGTTTGGGACCGATGAACTGGGGCGCGATATTCTCTCGCGGACTTTGTATGGGGCCCGTATCTCGCTGGTGGTGTCAGTGAGCGTGGTGGGACTCTCGCTGGCGCTGGGGCTGGTGGCGGGAGGGCTGGCGGGCTTCTATGGCGGGTGGACCGACACGGTCGTAAATATTTATGTGTCGAATGCGTTTCTCGCTCTGCCTGGGATTCTGCTGGCGATTGCGTTTGTCGCCTTTATGGGGCCGGGGTTGGTGAATGTGATTCTGGCGCTCGCGATCTCGGGTTGGGTGGGATATGCACGGCTGGTGCGGGCGCAGGTGATGGCGGTGAAGGAGCGCGAGTTTGTAGAAGCGGCGCGGGCGCTTGGGGCCTCCGATCTTCGCATTATGAGTCGGCATGTGCTGCCGAATATTCTGCAGCCGCTGATTGTGCAGGCTGCGATTGGCATGGCGGGAGCGGTGCTTGCGGAGGCTACATTGAGCTTTCTGGGGCTGGGAATCCCCCCGCCGGCGGCGAGTTGGGGGTCGATGCTGAATGATGCCCGGTCGCATCTTTTTGACTCCCCTCATCTGGTGTTCTTTCCGGCGATGGCGGTGATGCTTTGCGTGTTGTCGTTCAATTTTATTGGGGATGCACTGCGGGATTATTTGGACCCGCGGATGAAGCTGGGCGCCGGGCTGTAAAGCGTAACGGTGATCAAAAGGATAAAAGCTGATAAGAGCGATAGGACTGGTCCGGTGGTAAGTTCGACTCTTTTATCTTGAGTTCCCAGTTCTTTTTATCTTGTTTTTATCGTTTTGATCATCGTTACGCCTTGCCGATGATCGATTGCGCACCCGCTGGACTGGTTATCGGATATGCTTGGCGCTGAGGTACTGGGATTATGCGCAAGAGCATCATTACACCGAACCCTGTGACGGCTGCTCCGCTGGGGGAACACTGGCGCGAACTGGAACGGATTGCACGGGTGGAGATTTCGTCAGAGGCTAACGACTTTCCGATTGAACATGCTCTGGGCAAGACGGCCACAGATGGTTGGCGTGCCGCGGAGACGGGGCCGCAGGTGATTCGGTTATTGATCGATGAGCCGATTGCGGTGCATCGGATTCAGCTGCACTTTGTCGATCGCGAGGCGGAGCGGTCGCAGGAGTTTGTGCTGCTGGCGGGCTCGGGCAAGGAGCTGCGCGAGGTTGTGCGGCAGCAGTGGAATTTTTCTCCCCATGGAACGACAGAGGAGCTTGAGGACTACGCCGTCGACCTGACTGGTGTGACCGTGGTGGAGCTGAGGATCGATCCGGACAGGAGCCACGATCCGAAGCAGAGCCAACACTATGCTTCGCTGCAGAGCCTGAAGCTGGCCTGATCCGGTATAGCCACGATGTTGATTGGAGTGATCTCGGATACGCATGGTCTGTTGCGGCCAGAGGCCTTGGTGGCTCTGGCCGAGGCGGAGCATATTCTGCATGCGGGCGATGTGGGGATGCCTGAGATACTCGACGAGCTGCGGAAGATCGCTCCGGTAACGGCGATTCGAGGCAACGTGGATACCTCAGGACCCTGCGCGGAGCTTCCGGCCACCGATGTGGTCGAGCTGGCTGGGCGGCTGTTTTATCTGGTGCACGCGGTGCGCGATCTGGATATCAATCCCAAGGTGGCCGGGGTGGCGGTCGTGGTGAGTGGGCACTCGCACAAGCCTTCGGTTGAGACGAAGCAGGGCGTGATGTATCTGAACCCGGGAAGTGCTGGGCCGCGGCGGTTTCAACTTCCGGTTACGGTGGCCCTGGTGACCGCAGGTGCGGATGGAGTTTCGGCGCGAATTGTGGAGCTTATCTAGTATCTATCTGGGGTCGAATTTTACAGTGTTGAGAATGGCTTCGAGACGCTTGCGAACAGAGTCGATCTGTTGCGGCGTGATGTCGCGGGCGCCGCTGACTTCGCCGCCGCAGAAGGTATTGATGACGAGGTCGAAGCGGTAACAGGCGTGATTGTTGATAGCGAGGTGTATCTGGTCGCGTGTTTCTACACATATGCGGCCACGCTCGTCGTAACCGTCTGAGAAGAGGACGTTGTTGATCTTTCTGGTAGGCGGTGGATTCGCTCCACTGGATGGCAGCTGTCGAACGCACTGGTCTTCGTTGATTCCAGGGACCCAGCTTGCGTAGAAGAGAGCTCCGCTGAAGGTCGATAGCGGATATGGATTGAAAGAGATGGATGCGACAGCACGCATCTGCGCGCCTTTGAGGGCGCTTGGCGCATCAAGGCGGAAGGTGCTGACTTCACCGTCTTTGCTAGTGAGGTTCCAACCGGCGGGAACTTGAAATGAGACGCCAGATCTGCGGTCGTGGAAGGTCTGGGCTGCGGGCGCGGTGGGTTCGGTCTGTGCTGCGGCGGAGATGGTGGCTAGCAGGACTGCAATGAGACAGATCTTCATGGGTTCCTTGTCGTGCGTTTATTCACCCTGGATGCGGGGGTTAGCTATGGTGTAGGCGACGTCCGTGAGCAAGTTTACGGCAACATAGGTCAGTCCGACGGCAAGAATGCAGCCCTGTACAAGAGCATAGTCGCGGTTGGAGATGGCAGATAGAGTGAGGCGGCCTATGCCGGGCCAGCTGAAGATGGTTTCGGTGACGATGGCTCCTGCGAGAAGGCTGCCGAATTGGAGGCCAATGATGGTCAGCACAGGGATGAGCGCATTGCGGAGTGCATGGCGGTAGACGACGGCGTTTTCTGTGAGGCCCTTGGCTCGCGCGGTGCGGATGTAGTCCTGCGATAGCTCTTCGAGCATGGCGGTGCGAACCATGCGCGTGAGGATCGCTGCAAGAGAGAGACCAAGGGTGACGGCGGGAAGAATGAGGTGGCGGAGGAAGTCGATTGTGCCTCCGGTGCCCGCCGTTGAGACTGGAAGCCAGCCGAGCGAGATGGAGAAGACGAGGATGAGGATAGGGCCGAGGGCAAAGTTGGGAAACGATAGGCCGATGAGCGAGATGACTCCGGCGGTGCGGTCCTGCCATTGATTACAGTGAAGGGCGGACCAGATACCGGCGGGGATCGAGAGCACGATGCCGATCAGAAGTGCGGCGACGGTGAGCGCGAGAGTGTATGGGTAGCGCTGGAGAACGAGGTGAGTGACGGAGTCGTGGAGGCGTAGGGATTGGCCGAGATCGGCGTGGAGTATGCCATGCCAGTAATGCGCGTACTGCTGGGCGAGCGGGGCGTCGAGGCCGTAGGAGTGGCGGAGAGCGTCGATGTCGGAGGCAGTGGCGCCTTCGCCGAGCATCTGCACGATGGGGTCGCCGGGGACGAGGTGGATTAAGAGAAAGACAATGGAGACGACGACCCACAAGACCGGCAGCGTGATGAGGATGCGGCGGAGAGGCTTCCACAGGCGGGCTGCGCTCATGAGCTCAGTTCCCTGCCTGCGGCTTCGATGGCGTCCGGGCTTGGAGGCTGGGAGATTGTCGTGACGTTGACGCGGCTGATGCGGCGGCCAGCCATCTCGGCAACGGTGTAGCGACGGCCTCCGTACTCGATGCTTTCGCCGATGCTGGGAATGTGGCCGAGGTGCGCGAGGAGGAAGCCTGCGAGGGTTTCGATGCCGGGCTCGCGCGGGAAGGTCCAGTGGAGCTGAGTGCCGAGGTCGCGGAGCGGTGTGCTGCCGTCGATCGAGGCAACGCCAGTGGTGCTGAGAAGCGACGGACGGGCGATGTCGAACTCGTCGTCGAGCTCGCCGACGACCTGCTCGAGGAGGTCTTCGGCGGTCACGATGCCGACGGTAGAGCCGAACTCGTCGACAACGATGGCGATGTGGCGGCGACGCTCCTGGAACTCCTGCAGGAGTTCGATGGCCAGCTTGGTTTCGGGAACTACGGTGATCTCGCGCATGACCTGGCGCAGGGTGAGGCCGGACTCGGCCTTGCCGCCGAAGCCAAGGGCGATGCTGCGGAAGTGCATGAGGCGGGAGATGTCCTTGGAGTAGACGATGCCGATGATGTTCTCGGGGCCGTTCGCGGGTTCGTAGACAGGGACGCGGGAGTGCTGCTCCTCGACGATGCGGGCGCTCGCCTGCTCGATGGAGAGATCGGCGGGGAGAGAGAATATTTTGCCGCGAGGAGTCATGATCTCGCGGACGACGACGTGGTTGAGCTCGATGGCGCGGTGAATAATCTCTTCCTGGAAGACAGGGAGCAAGCCCATGCGGCGGGTGGCGGTGGCGATGAGTTTGAGTTCTTCAGGCGAGTGAACCGCGCCCTCGCCGCGCAATGGGGCTCGGAAGAGTTTGAGGACGAGGGCTGCCGAGACGTTCATCAGTTTGACGATGGGGCGGGTGATGCGGATGAAGACATCCATAGGCCCGGCGACCGCGAGGGCGATGCGCTCGGCTCGTTGCAGGGCGAGGGATTTGGGGACGAGTTCACCGAGCAGGACTTCAAAGTAAGTGATGAGCGAGAAGGCGATGATGACCGCGATTGTGTGAGCATAGACGACGGCGTGCGGAGGGAGAGCATGGAGCCACTGGGCGGCGAGAGTGAGTATCGTATCGGCCACAGCGGGTTCGCCGATCCAGCCGAGAGCGAGGCCAGCTACGGTAACGCCAAGCTGCACGGCGGGAAGGAACTCGTCGATGGAGTGTTTGAGTTGGAGAGCCGTACGAGCGCCGGGGCGGCCCAGTGCGATGAGCTGCTGGATGCGGGTCTCGCGGACGCTGACGAGGGCGAACTCGGCAGCGACGAAGAAGCTGCTGGCCAGAATGAAGAAGGCCACCATCACAACGCGGAAGAGCATCCACTCGAGCATTGATGTCAGTGTAATGGGTGTGCGGTCAGGCCAAGGCAGAAAGAAAAATGTCAGATCCTCTGGTTGAATCGAAGCGCAGGCGGTAAGCTGCATTCGATGAGGACTCGTGCATACGCCCAGTGTTTACTCATTGCTGCCCTGTCCGGCTCAGGATGGGGGCAACCACCTCAGCAGACGACTGGATCGCAGGGATTTGGGTCGGTCGTCGGGCATGTCTATTGCGCAGACACGAATGCTCCCGCACGGTTCGCCCGGGTGACGATTGAACCGGTGGAAGACTTCAAACGTGTGGACCTTGATAAGAAGCCATCCGCTGCACCTGTCCGTGTTCCTTCCACCACAATGATGGAAACTAAGCCCGATGGGAGCTTCTCAATCGAGTACGTAATTCCAGGAACCTATTACATCTTGGTCGAGCTGCCAGGTTATCTGTCACCGTTAACTGAGTTCACCTCAGACGAAATCACAATTCCGGCGGAGTTGGATGAGAAACGGATTCCCACCGCGTTACAGCAGATAACAGTAGTTAGAGGCCAAACAGCGCGGATCGACTTCCGTTTGGAGAGAGGTGCAGCTATAAGCGGCAAGGTTCTTTATGACGATGGAGGTTTCGTCGCGGACGCTCCGGTTAACGTCTTACACAAAGAAAAAGATGGCAATTGGAAGCCGTTTTCGGATGTCGCACTTAGCCGATTCCACGGGCGACCAACAACTGACGATCAGGGCCACTATCGAGTAGCACCGCTAACTCCCGGTGAGTATCTGCTCTTTATCGATCTCGAACTCTTCAGTGTAAGTACGACGGGCGTGATTCTTGGGGGATCGCGTTTCCCCGGAGAATCAACCAGGGCGATGCATATTTATTTCGGCGATACGGCACGGCGATCTAAAGCGAAGGCCATCACCCTTGGTAAAGGCGAAGACCGTTCGGACGCAGATATTACCGTGCCGATTTCCAGGTTGTATACAATCAGCGGCACCGTAACCGCCGAGAAAGATGGACATTCGATCAATGCTGGTTCCATCTTTTTATTAGACGCATTCGATAAGAGCACAGTGGTTGAATCTTCGATCAACATGTCTGATGGAAGATTCGCAATGGCGTTTGTGCCGGAGGGTGACTACATACTAAAAATCTCTTCTGCGGCGGATTCGATCTTAGAGACGAAATACAGGGAAGACGGCCTTTTAATGTCCTCGCACACGAAACCGGTCCACCTGTACGCGGATGCAGAGCAGCCACTGAAGGTGAGCGGCGATACGTCAGGGATCATAATCAAGGTGATGGAACAAGCTGCCGAAGGCGATAAAGATAAATCGGACAGCGACAAAGGCCCCCATCCCAGCGTTGAAAAGCAGTCACTCGATCATTAATCTCAATGTAATGGGGGCGCACGGAGAGCACATTCCAGCGTCCCTCGCACTTACCAATTAAGCAAGCAGTGATCTATCTATTTCACGTTTGCTGACTCGGGTGGTGTAAGGACAAATTCGCAAGTCGGTTGCGTCGAACAAAAAAGGACTCCGCTGCGCAGCAGAAGTACATGGGAGTCCTTCGGAATAGCGAGTCCGAGGTCCAGATGAGCGAGGACGTCGCTTCGATCGCGAAGAGGCTCGTCGCCGCTAACAAACTTCATCTTCTCAGTCTTTGCGGCGGATACCTGCGCAAAGAAAATGCCTGATCCCTTGAGGTTTTCGGGACGTGGAACACGGAAGGTCCGCTGCTCCTGAAGAATAGCGTCCGCATGCGACGATTGCGCCTGCACGCCCTGCTTTTTGAGCGCGTCCATTTTTGTGTGCAGTTCGTTGGTGACCGGTGTGGCAGAGGTTCCTTTATGACCGCTGAGAGCCATCTCGTAGATCTGCATTGCCTGTAACTTGTCGCCCCGCTTTTCAAGTATCTCCCCCAGGTGAAGTCCCACTTCTGCGTGGGCACCACTCTTCCAGGCAGCGCGAATGTACTGCTCAGCGAGGTCAGCCTTGCCCTCGGCGAAGTAGATCCAGCCGAGAGTATCCCAGGAAGCAAGCAGAAGGGTGACGCGATGGAAGGAGTTCGCATTGACACTATCAATCGAAGTCTGCGCAGATTCGGTTTCGAGCAGGTCGACCGCCTTGCGCGAGCTGGTTTCGGCCAACGAAAGCTCAGTATTGTGGCTGGCAAGGACATAGGCGCCGTCGTTGAGTACGTCGGGGTCGGATGTGCCGTCGAGAGCGGCTTTAACAACGGCGACAGCTTCATCTGGTTTGCCTGCGCGAAGGAGCGCAGTCCCAAGCTCAACCTGGATGAGCTTGTTCTCCGGAATCGCCTTCGCACCAGCGCGGTAGACTTCGACTGCATCGGTGACGTTGTCGGTGGCCAGCAAGCGGCCGCCAACGAAGAGAGCGACGGAATCCTTATTTGGCTCGGCCTTTGCGTAGGCTAGTAGCGATTCCCGCTGTTCTGCCTTCTTGCCAAGCCTGCCCTGCGCATCGATCAGAGACACATACACGCGGGTGTCATCCGGGTACTGCTTCAGTTCCCGTTGATAATCCGTGACTGCCACGTCGAACTGACCCTTGAGGGCAGCGAGGTATCCCCTCTGGCTCCACAGATAGCGTTGCGTTTCGTTGATGGCGGCCGCCTGATCTAGTTTCTTGCGGGCCAGGTCGAAATCGTTTGCGTGAAGAGCGACCTGTGCCTGACGAACCAGCTCGGCAGCAACCTGATTGTTGTCGCCCGTGAGTGGCGGCCCTTTTGTACCTGCCGTGTGATCTTTGCTGGTCAGCTGAATCCAGGGCTCTACGCCGACGTCGTCTACGAATTTCTTGTAGTCTTTCCAGTCGGAGGCGGGGATTTTGGCGATGAGGGTCTCGAGCCTGAACTCGGAGACGAGGCTGCCGTCCTTGAGCTGGTAGGTCTTATCGAAGGTCCCGAACGGTGTTTTAAGATGGACGGCATCGGGCAGATCGGCGCTGTACCCCTCGGGCAAACGAATAGTACTGTTTGCAAGCTGGGTGTGGGGGCTGCCCAAATCGATCTCTTTCTTTGGCGGCTTCTTTTCGTCGATCGAGGGAAGGCTGACGTTGGGCAGCAGAGAACCGATGCGATAGTTGTCCCAGTCACCGTAGGGGCTTTTGACGAAGTCGTAGTGCATGTGCCATGGGCCGGAGGTGTCGTCCGGTGAATCGAGTACCGTGGCGCTGGTCGTTCCGCTGAAACCGGAGCTGTCCTGATAGGTCTGACTAAGCTGGTCCCACTGTGCGCGTGCGACTTGACGGGATGCCATACGCATCAAGACCTCGTCATCGCCACGCATGGTGATATCGACACGTCCCTTGAGTGAGCCGGATTTATCCAGTTCAGACTTCGCGTCGAAATGGACTTGCGAAGCAAAAGGGAGATCTGCGGGAGTCTTGCGGAGTTGTGGAGTTCCCACGGGTGGAACAACAAGCGCATTCTTGTCGCGGAGCATCGCAAATAGAACTCGATATGGGGCGACCTCTGTTGTAGCGTCGAGCCATACCTTTTCGTCCCCGACATCTACCAGCGTAATAAGGTGATTGAACGCACTCGGCATGGGGACCTTCTCATTCATTTCGATACCCGCGCCGATCAGCACAGCCGAGACCTGGAAGCCTTTAGCGCGAAGCAGCGCCGCGAGTAGCGTGTGCTTGTCCTTGCAGTCCCCGTACTGGTTTGTCATCACCTCAGAGGCAGGGTGCGGCTGGAATCGTCCGATGCCGAAATCGATCCCAATGTAGTGGTTGTGCAGCGAAACATATTCGTACAGTGCACGGACCTTCTCGGTGTCGGTCTTGGCGTTGGCGGTAAGCTCATCGGCCTTTGCCTGTATGGCAGGAGTAACTGCATCTCGTCCCGCGATCACTCCGCGATACCACACCCCCACCGCCTCCCAACTGGGAAAGGTCGTCCAGGCAATTGGCGGCGTCTTGTCCTGAGGCTCCTCGTCATCATCTTTCGCGGAGGTGGGGCGGAGTTGCGATCCCTTCCACCGGTAGACGCGCTCGTCGCCGGACTCCGTAATCTCCGGCGCGTGATCCGGACTGTAGACCGTAAGATGCTTCTGCTTCGGAACGCGCAATTCGATGCTGCGCTCGAGAAAGACAACGCCTGCGCCGAAGCTCTCCTGTCCCCAGAACTCACCGGGCACCTCGGCCTGTTGTTGCGTCATGCGCGTCTGAAACTCAAGCTTGTCGCCAACCGCGAGAGAACGAACGGGAATCTGCTTCAGATGAAGATCGCTGTACATGGGAGCCATCTGCGTGACCCGTGCGGGCTGGTCCTGCGCATCGGTGGCAGGCGTCTCGATGACAGTACCGTCGGGTTTGCGGACGCGTATATAAACGATCTCCAACTGTTGACTACCGCTGGCATAGGGAAAGCTGATGACGGCCAGGCTTTGCAGCGCGGCGCTGGACTGAACCCGGAAGACGTCGGTTTCTTGTTTGCTGCCTGTGCCGTCCGCTGCAAAGCGATAGACAACGTCGGCCCGCTCGATGACCGCGGCCTCGTCCGCATAGCCGGAGGCAGGGCTTGCGGTCTTGGCAGCGGCAGAAGCCAGAGGCGTTTGTGCGAGGCAAGGCAAAGAGGCAGACAGAACTGCAAGGGCCAGCAAAAATTTGTACATGACTCTTGCCTGTATAACAGATGCGTCAAGGCAAATGATGCTTTTCACAAAGAAGCCGGGTGTTTTTGCTATTGCCGGGTCGTTGCATAACGTAAGACGCGAGAACCATGATTGGCGACGGAGTGTCTTTGACGATCATCGTCTACACTTCTGGTCTTAGCTTTGTGTCACGGAGGAGGTTTGTGTGAAGTGGTACAACTACCTCGCCTGTTTCTTTGCCGGAGCGTTTTTCATCCACCTTGTCCCGCATTTACTGAACGGGCTGAGTGCCGTCAACGTCATCGGCGCACTGGTTAGTCTTGGCGCAGGTTGTCTGATGTTGTGGGCAGGAAAATTTTCGTTCCGCAAACCCTGGGCAGTTGTGCTGCTCATTTTGGGAATCGTTTCGGTATTGATCTTTGGCGCACTGCATTCGCATTAAACGCGGAACCATCGCGAGCAAGTAAAAATAACGGCCCGGCAATTCGTGATCGCCGGGCCGTTATTTGCGCGAAGTCTGTGCTTACGCGAGAACTTTGATGATCGACTTGTCGATGGTGTCCTTGGGGACGAAACCAACGATCTGCTCGGCCACCTTGCCGCCTTTGAAAAGCAGGAGCGCGGGAATACCACGGATGCCGTAACGCATCGGGGTCGCGGTGTTCGCGTCCACATCCATCTTCATGACCTTGAGCTTGCCCTGATAGTGGCTCGCGACTTCATCGACAACGGGCGCAAGCGCTCTACAGGGACCGCACCAGGCAGCCCAGAAATCTACCAGGACGGGCTGATCCGACTGGAGTACATCCTTTTCAAAGTTTGCATCATTTACTTCGGTGACGAACTGACCTGCCATTTACTTTCCTCCAGATGCTCTGCTTTGAACTCTCCGTTTTGCAGCGCGATCTACAGAATAATAGATGCTTGGGCGAAATTAGAGATTCAAACGTGTAAATCAGGGCTTAAAAGGTAAACGCCCGGACCTCTTACTAGAAGAGGTCAACGGGCGGCGTAGCAGCCCTCCCCAGAACTGCCCACTCGGCTAAGGTACGAAGGAATGGCCAAAACGTAAAGAAATCTTAGGTAACTTGCTGTGAAGTTACCTGTTTAGGTTTGTCTATACCTATCCCGTGGCCGTGGACGACTTGGGTAGATCAGGCTAAAGCGGTTGCGGGAGCGATGGTGGTTTCGATGATTTCGAGGGATGGTTCGCCGGCAGCTTCGCGAATCAGCCTGGGAACTATTGGGGCGGAGGCTGGATCGGCGATGACGAGAACCGACGGCCCTGCTCCGCTGAGAGCGACGCCGAGAACGCCAGGATTTGCGGTGAGGGAGAGAAGTTTGGGCAGGAGGGGGCAGGCTTCCATGCGATAGGGCTGGTGGAGGCGATCCTGCATGGCGGTGCGGAGGAGATCGCCACGGCCAAGCGCGAAGGCGGAGACCAGGAGCGCGGTGTTCTGGACATTGGTTACGGCGTCAGCGTAGGAACAGGTGTCGGGCAGCAAGGCTCGAGCTTTCTCGGTGGCAAGACTGGAGGGCGGAAGTGCGAGGAACAAGTTCCAGTTTAGATTTAGGCCATAAGTTGCTGTTACTACATGGTCTTCAACCATCGCAGAAGCTGTCATCCCGCCCAGAAAACAGGCGGCTACGTTGTCTGGATGCCCTTCGCGGCGGCAGGCTTCGTCGAGAATCTGCTGGCTGGTCCAGTTTAGGTTGCCGAAGTGATTGGCTAACAGGACTCCGGCCAGCAATGCGGAGGCGCTGGAACCGCAGCCCATCCCAAGGGGGATTTCGTTGTGAAGCTGCAGGAAAAGTGGTGCAGCAGTCTGGTTGGCGGCGGTCAGGACGCTGGTGTAGGTGGACAGGATGAGGTTGTTATCGAGAGCGGCGCACAGGTCGGCGTTGCGGCCTATAGCTTCGATTCGGAAGGCGTCGGCTGGGGTGGCGTCGATGGTGAGGTAGAGCGCCATGGCAAGGCCAAGGGCGTCGAAGCCCGGGCCCAGGTTCGCGGAGGTCGCGGGGAGTCGTAGGTGGAACGGTTTGGCGGCGGTCATGCGGGCTGGGTCAGCTTCATGTTCATGTGGGACTCGAGTGCGCGGAGGACGGCATCGGACTCGGCCTCAAGGACAATGGGAGGCTTGCGCAGGGCAGCGTGCAGCGGCTGATCGTCGGCAGAGATACCGGCGTTTTCGGCCTCGGTGAAGAGTTCGTTGCGATGGTAGTTGATGGTGTAGTCGGAGTCCTTGAGGGTGTGGCCGGTGAGGACGAGGACGACACGCTCTTCACGGGTGATCTTGCCCTGCGCTACGAGCTTCTTGAGTCCGGCGAGGGTGACGGCGGAGGCAGGCTCGCAGCCTACGCCCTCGGCTCCGATCTGGGCCTTGGCGAGGGCGATCTCCTGCTCGCTGGCCTGCTCGCACCAGCCACCTGTGGTGCGAAGCGCACGAAGGGCCTTGCGCCACGACGCCGGATTGCCGATGCGGATGGCAGTGGCGCGGGTGTTGGCTTTGACGGGGATCAGTTCCTGACCGCCGTTCTCCTGCAGGCTGCGGTAGAGCGGGTTGGCGCCTTCGGCCTGGATGATGCTGATCTTGGGAATGCGCGGGATGAGGCCGAGGTGATGCATCTCGGTGAAGCCTTTGGCGAGCGCGGAGCCGTTGGCGAGGTTGCCACCGGGAACGATGACGTGCTCAGGCACCTGCCACTCAAGCTGCTCGAGGAACTCGATGGCGGGAGTCTTCTGGCCCTCGAGGCGATACGGATTGACTGAATTGAGCAGATAGATGGGAAAGCGTGTGACGAGGTCAGTAAGGATGCGGACGCAGCCGTCGAAGTCGGTCTTGAGCTGGATGGTGAGCGCGCCGTAGTCCATGGACTGCGAGAGCTTGCCCCAGGCGATCTTGCCCTCGGGGATGAAGACGATGCTGCGCAGACCGGCGCGGGCGGCGTACGCAGCCATGGCGGCAGATGTATTCCCCGTCGAGGCGCAGGCGACCCACTCGAAGCCACGCTCGGCTGCGACGGAGAGGGCGGCGGTCATGCCGGTGTCCTTGAAGGAGCCTGTCGGGTTCATGCCCTGATGCTTGGCGAGCAGCCAGTCGATTCCGGCGACCTTGGCGCAGCGTGGCAGATCGTAGAGCGGCGTGTTGCCTTCGCGAAGGGTGACGACGTTGTCGGGATTGTCGACAATAGGAAGAAGGTCGCGGAAGCGCCAGACGCCAGACTGATCGACAGGCATGGTGGAGGTGCGACGCTCCTGCCAGAGCCAGCGAAGAGCGCTGGCGTTGGGCAGATTGCTGTCGGATGCGGGAGTGTCCCCGTTGGGGATCGACGACCAGGGGTAGATAACGTCGTAGAGGCCGTTACATTCGGGGCAACGAAAGATACTGTTGACTTCGCTTCCAGCTATCCTGATACCGCACTCTGTGCATCGGAGTTGATGTGTCGCAACTTTCATGGGTCCTTCTAGCCTACCGTAAACAATGGAGTGAGCCAAAGCTTCGCGCCATTCTTCTGTGTCTCTGCGTGATTTTCTGCGGGTTTCTGAATGAACCCTCGGCGCTGGGCCAACAAAAGGAGTTGCGCGTGGCCGCGGCCTCGGATCTGCAAACTGTGATGCCGGTGCTCCAGGATGCCTACGAGAAAGCGACAGGGATAAAGCTGGTGGTGAGCCTGGGTTCGTCGTCGATGCTGGCCGAACAGATTATCAACGGCGCGCCGATGGACCTGTTCCTGGGAGCGGACTTCATTTATCCAGAGAAGGTAGTAGCGGCGGGTTTAGCGGATGCAAAGGCTCCGACACAATACGCCAAGGGCACGCTGGTACTATGGGCACGCAAGGACTCGCCACTGCAGCCCATCACCATGGAGAGACTAACGGATCCCCGAGTGAAGTCGATTGCGATTGCCAATGAGCTTCATGCGCCGTACGGTCGTGCCGCTGCTGCGGCGCTGCGGAAGCTGAACATCTACGACAAAGTGGCTCCGCATCTCGTCGTAGCAGAGAACATCGCACAGACGGCGCAGTTTGTGGAATCGGGCAACGCGCAGCTCGGGCTGATCTCGCTGACGACAGCAAGCTCGCAACATTTTCAGGATGTGGGAACGTTCGTGCGAGTGCCAACGAACCTCTATCCGGAGATTCTGCAGTACGCGGTGGTGATGGCAAAGTCAGAGCATAGAGCCGAGGCGCATGCGTTTCTGAATTGGCTGCTGACGCCTGCGGTTCAGGGTAATTTAGGGAAGCATGGGCTGGGAGCTGTGAAGTGAGAGGTGACATTGTGGAGACCACTCCCGCCGAGATGAGCGAGACCGGCCAGAATACCAAGGATCGTTGGTGGAAGACCTGGCTGTTCGATCGTCTACGCAAGTTGCGGGAGCGTGAAGACCAGATATTTTTGATCCTCACGCTGGTGATCGGAGCCTTGACGGGCCTGACCGTGGTCGCTTTCATCCTGCTGACAGAGCGAATGGGCATGCGTCTGTATCCGGTGGGCGGTGCTCCGTGGCGACGCCTGTTGTTTCCCGTTGCGGGTTCCTTGAGTATCGGCTACCTTCTGTTCCGATACTTTCCTGAAGCACGAGGCAGTGGAGTTCCCCAGACCAAGGCCGCGCTGTACGCACATGATGGACGCATCACGCTGCGCACTCTGCTGGGAAAGTTCTTTTGCACGTCCGTAACATTGGCTAGCGGAATTCCGCTCGGACGCGAAGGCCCTTCAGTGCAGGTGGGCGCAGGTATCGCTTCCGTGCTCGGACGAGTGTTGCGTCTGCGTCCCGAAAAGGTAAAGGCGCTGGTGCCGGTTGGCGCGGCGGCAGCGATTGCGGCCGCTTTCAATACTCCGCTGGCAGCGGTCATGTTTGCGCTGGAAGAGATTGTGGGAGATCTTCATGCGCCCGTGCTTGGTTCGGTCGTGCTGGCCTCAGCGACTTCGTGGGGAGTATTGCGCCTTATCCTGGGCAATAGTCCTCTGTTTAAGGTTCCACAATATCAACTCGTCAATCCTGCGGAGTTTGCTATTTATGCGGTGCTTGGGGTGGGTGCCGGTTTTGTCTCCGTAGCCTTTGCGAAGCTTCTGCTGGGCATGCGGGAGCGCTTTCTCCGTTTCCCGCGATGGACGATCTGGTTTCAACCTTTGGCGGGTGGCTTGTTGGTCGGTTTGATCGGGTGGTTCGTCCCTCAGGTGATGGGCGTTGGTTATGGGTATGTCGGCCACGCCCTGAATGGAAACATGGCGGTGAAGCTCATGGCGCTGCTGGTGGTGCTGAAACTCCTGGCGGTGACTACAAGCTATGCCTCAGGCAACGCAGGCGGTATCTTCGGGCCAGCGCTGTTTATCGGTGCGATGCTGGGAGGGTCTGTCGGGACCGTAGCCCATCATTTTTTTCCTGCATACACCGCGACCCCCGGGGCCTATGCACTGGTCGGAATGGGCGCTGCGTTTGCCGGTATCGTGCGCGCTCCGATGACATCCGTGCTGATGATCTTCGAGATGACCCAGGACTATGCGGTTATCGTTCCGTTGATGATTGCGAATCTGGCCAGCCTCTTCATCTCTTCGCGATTCCAGAAGCAGGCGCTCTACGAAGCCCTTGCGATACAGGATGGCGTACACCTGCCTACGGCAGAGTCGCGCCAGCGGCAAGTTCAACGGCAGGTAGCTCGAGTGATGCGCGCCGCGAAGGATACGCTGCCTGCAGAGACCACGGTTCGACAGGCTCTTGAACTTGCCGGCAGCAGCGTATCCAGAACCTGGATTGTGACTGATAAAGTCGGCGTCGTTGGCGTTGTCAGCCTCTCCCATCTGGAACAGGAACGCGCCGAAGGTATTGATAAAAAGCTCGGCGAATTATTGAATTCGCTTGTTTTTCCGCACGTCCATGCCGACCAGGGGCTTGATCTTGCACTCGAGCGCATGGGCACCAATCAGATAGAAATATTGCCTGTGGTGAGCCGCGCAGACGTACACAAGCTCGAAGGCATTGTGACTTTGCACGATGTCCTGAATTCCTACGGTGTCTCGGGGGTTGACCGCGCTTGAGGCGGTGAATGGCGCATATCCCCGTGCTAGAATCCGCGCAGAAAGGAACCTGCTGAGTGCTCCCCATGATGGATCGCAAGAGTCGCAAGCAGTCCTGTGTAGCAGCTCTCTTACTTCTTTGTGGGGTCTTCGGTAAGGGACAAGCGCAGACCAGCTCCCCGCAGCCTAAACTGTCAGTCCATTGGGAAGAACTGACGGGACCGGACTTCGTCGAGGCCATCAAACGTTCGCAAGGCACATGCCTGTTGCCGTTCGGCATTCTTGAAAAGCACGGGCCGCATATGCCGATTGGCACTGATCTTATCGATGTGCGCTACGTTGCACTGCATGCCGCCGAGCAACAGTATGCCGTGGTCTTTCCGGAGTATTACTTCGGACAAATCTCCGAGGCGCGCCACGAGCCTGGCACCATCGCGTACAGTCGCGAGCTGCAACTGGCGCTGCTTCAAGCAACCACGGACGAGATGGCCCGGAATGGCTGCAAGAAGATTCTGATCGTAAATGGCCACGGCGGGAATGCTAGTCTGCTGCCCTACTTTGCACAGTCGCAGCTGGATAAGCCGCACGATTACGTGGTCTATCTCTTCGACCAGCGCACTCCAGCGACCGGCGGCCCTAAAAGAAAGACAACCGACGACCAGCACGCAGGCGAAAGTGAAACATCCAAGATGATGATCGTCCGCCCCGACCTTCTGCATATGGACCGTGCGACAAGCGAATCGGGCGCGGACCAGCATCGGCAGAATCTTCCGCCAGGCGTCTACACCGGCATCTGGTGGTATGCGCGCTTTCCCGAGCACTATGCCGGAGATGGCTCGGCCGCAAGCCATGAGTTAGGCGAGTATCAAATGAAATGGTGGGTCGATTCTGTAAGCAAGGCTATCGAAGCTATCAAGGCCGACGACGTGAGCCTCAAACTGCAAAACGAATTCTATGAAAAGAGCGCTCACCCTCTGAACACGCCGCAGTAAGAAGGACCAATCGGCATACATGTCCTGCGTCTATCGTATGTGTGCGCTGCTGGGTTAGGCTGTTCCTCATGGATCTTGAAGCGCTTTGGTTGACGCTGCGACTGGCGGGGAGCACAACGGCAATTCTGCTGGTGATTGCTGTGCCTCTGGCGTGGTGGATCGCCTCAGGGCGCGGGCCGGGGCGGGCTGTGATGCAGGCTGTGGTGGCGCTGCCGTTGGTACTGCCGCCGACCGTGCTGGGATTCTATCTGCTGGTGGCGCTGGGTCCGCTGACTGCTCCCGGACGATTGTTGATGCGCGTGTTCGGGCATCCGCTGGCGTTTAGTTTTTCGGGACTGCTGGTGGGGTCGGTGCTCTACAGCTTGCCGTTCGCCGTGCAGCCGCTGGTGGCCGGATTCGGCGCGGTGGATCGCGAGTATATTGAAGCGGCGGCGGGACTTGGAGCGTCTCCCTGGAAGGTGTTCGGAACCGTGGTGCTGCCGATGGCACGCGCTTCCCTGCTGACCAGCGCCGTGCTGGCGTTTACCCATACGGTCGGCGAGTTCGGCGTGGTGCTGATGCTCGGCGGAAATATTCCAGGGGTCACGCGAACGCTATCCATCTCGCTCTACGATCTGGTGCAGGATGGAAACTACGCAGCGGCGAATCGCACGGCGTTGGTACTGCTTGCGATCTCGATGACAGCACTGCTGGTGATCTATCTTTTGCCGACTCTGAGGAAGACAGACGAAAGGCAGGCCGACGTTGTCCGATAGCCTGCTAACGGTGGAGATACGGCATCGCCTGGGATCGATCTCGATCGACGTGAGCCTTCGCACTGACGCAGCCCTGGACGGTGTTGTTTGGTCCCTCGGGCAGTGGGAAGACTACGGTGCTGAGGACGATCGCGGGGTTCGTGCGACCGGATGCGGGGCACGTTATTTATGGCTCGATAGAGCAGGTGCTGGTGGATACCGACGAGCGCATGTTTGTGCCGCCCCACCTTAGACCCGTACGAAGCGCGGCCCAGACGGCGAGACTCTTTCGGCATCGAAGCGTGCGAGAGAACGTCGCATACGGCATGGCATGGCGATCGCATCCAGAGGACGAGCAAGCAGGTGTTGGATGAGGTACTGGGATTGATGCGTCTGACGACCCTGGCAGACCGCGACACACGACAGCTTAGCGGAGGAGAACGTCAACGCGTCTCCGTCGCGCGAGCCGTAGCCGCTGCGGCGACCTATGACGGCATCGACAAAGCGTTGCTACTTGCTCGACGAGCCCTTCGCCGGACTGGATGGGCTATTGCGAGACGAGCTTGCGATAGCGCTGCGAGACTGGCTCGCCCGTTGGAAGATTCCGGTGTTGTCGGTATCGCACGATATAGGCGAGTGCTACCTGCTGGGAGCAGAGGTCATACGCATGGCGGAAGGACAAATCATGGAACAAGGCCCGGTCGAGATTGTCCTCGAAGAAGAACGTCGCCGATTGATGAAGCAGCTTCGCACTGTGTAATGTCGATTGCCCAGAGAAAATTACCCACGACCCCGAAAACGGTTGATCTCCCTGCGGTCCCGCTTCGAAGGTCGCCCTGACGGTAGCGCCTCAAACTGCGCCATGGCCTTGCGTTCCTCCGCCAGCTTCATCCGAGACTCGCGGCTGGCATCCGTCTCGCGATAAAGCGTCTGTGCAACCGCCGCCGGCCCGCGAACCTCGCTGAGCATTAGAACCTCAACCTGAAACTCCCCGCCATCGTTCTTCACTAGCAAAAGATCGCCCACCCGAACATCCCGCGCAGCCTTAGCCGGTTGCTGATTCGATGAAATTCTGCCAAGCTCGCAGGCCCGCGCCGCCAGCGCCCGCGTCTTGAAAAATCTTGCGGCCCAAAGCCACTTGTCCATCCGTACCGAAGTCATGAATCCATTCTCGTATCACATCAACAAATTGTGAAACGTGGCGATCAGCCCTGTTACGCTGGTGCAACAATATAGCTCCGGAGGAGAACCACGTATGCCGCGAAGCAGCACCGTGTGGATCACTGCTCTACTTGCATGCCTTATCACTGGAGTCGCACACGGCGCCCACGCTTCTGCAAAGCCTGCTCCCTCGCAGGCAGCCATGGACCGCGATCTCATGGAGATCGATATCCCCGGCCTGCAGCGCCTCTACGCCCAGCGCCGCTACACCATCGTGCAGGTCACCCAGTGGTATCTCGACCGCATCGCGCACTATGACGGCACCTACAACGCTCTCCTCTACGTCGATACCAAAGGCGCTCTCCGCCGCGCCGCCGAAGAAGATGCTGCCTCTCCGCGCACAGCCCACGGCACGCTCTGGGGAGTGCCCATCGTCATCAAAGCCAACACCAGCCTTCAGGGCTGGGTCACCAGCGCCGGATGGAAAGGCTACACCATTCCTGGCAAACAACTCATCTCCCCGCGCGATGCCCTCGTCGTCGCCCGCCTGCGCGGCGCCGGAGCCGTCCTTCTCGGCCAGACCAACATGCCCGACTTCGCCGCCAGCGACACCAACATCAGCACCGCAGGAGGCCGCACCGGCGACGCCTATGACGTTCGCTTCTCTCCCGGCGGTTCCTCCGGCGGTACAGCAACCGCCGTCGCCGCCAACTTCGCCGTCTTCGGCACCGGCACCGATACCGCCAATTCCATCCGCCAGCCTGCAGCTAACAACAGCCTCGTCGGCATTCTTCCCACACGCGGACTCACCAGCATCGCGGGGATCCATCCCCTTGACTGGCTCCGCGACAACACCGGCCCCCTCGCCCGCAACGTCGCCACTGCGGCTACAGCGCTTGAGGTCATGCAGGGCGAAGATCCGCTCGACCCATGGACGAAAGGGAGCACGGCCAAAGCCCAACGCATCCCCTACAGCGCCTATCTCAAAAAAGACGCGCTCAAAGGCAAGCGCTTCGGCGTTCCCTGGTTTGTCCTCGAAGGCTCGCCTGACGTCTACGGAGCCGATCCCGACGCTCCACCGTTCAGCGGAGGAGTCGTACCCGAGACCCGCGCTGCTTTCATGAAGGCGATCGATCAGCTACGCGCCGCCGGAGCCACGGTCATCATCGACAAAGAGATTCTGCCTGAAAGCTTCTTCATCGCCGCACGCAAGATGGACACCCGTCCCTACCGCCTCGAAGGCGTCAATAACTTCCTGCGCGACTTCGGCCCGCCCCAGTACCACTCCGTCGCTGAGTACGAGGCCGCAACAGGCGAACAGTTCCCTGCCTTCATGGTCGGGGGCACCCGACCCGGCAAAGAGACCGGCCCACCCGTGTCGCAGCGGAGTATCGAAACCGACCCTGACCGCGAAGCCAACTTCTTCGGCCCTCAGCGCGCCGCACTCGACGAATATGAAGCCACCCTCAAGCGCTGGAACCTTAACGGCTTTGTCTACCCCGCACTCCAGATCCCCACCTACGACGAAACCCTCCCCGGCGCCTCCAAGGCTGGCCCCTACAGCGAAACAGGCTGGGTCAACCGCATCGGTGTTCCCGCCATCTCCGTTCCCGGCGGCTTCTACAGCAACGGTCTTCCCTTCGGCCTCGAGATCTCAGGCGTCCGCTGGCACGATGGTGACCTCATCGGCTACGCCTACGCCTACGAACAAGCCACCCACAACCGCCGCCTGCCCAAACTTGTCGCAGGCGAGAAACCTTAAACCTTGAGGTAACGGCCCTACTTGACAAAACCACCCTCTAAATCCGGTATCCTGCAAGCAAGGGTCTGCGCGAGAGATACTGCAGTTCACCTCGAAGTACGGCACCAACTCCTTTCGATAGAATACTTTGCGCAATAAAGTATGGGAGAGGGGGTACCACCCTAAGAGGCAGAGGGATTCACACAAATGACTCAGGCAGCACCCATCACATTCAACGACTTCCTCGGCAACACTGCAGCCGTTGAACATCTCCGTACTGCCATCGCCGCCGGTCGTCTTCCTCACTCGCTCATCCTCGCCGGGCCAGCCGGAGCCGGAAAATACACACTCGCCCTGATGCTCGCCATGGCCGTCGAATGCGAGCGCCAGCCCCGCGATCTCTGGTCCAACGGCCAATCCTTTGCCTCGTTCTGCGGAGTCTGCAAGAACTGCACCCGCATCGCCTCCGCCGCCAATCTGGAGGAGCAAGTCGATCAGGCCGTGGCCGCCCGCGAAGACCTCCGCGAGACCGACAAGAAGGACACCCGCATCCTCATCCAGCCCCATCCTGACGTCCTCATCGTCCCCCCCGACCCCCCGCAACTGCTCATCAAACTCGGACAGGTCCGCACCGTAATCAATCGCTCTCACTCGCTGCCCGGCGAAGCTCCGCGCAAGATTTTCATCTTCACCGCCGCCAACTTCATGAAGGAAGCCGCCAACTCCCTCCTCAAGGTTCTCGAAGAGCCCCCCGCGACGGTCCACCTCATCATCCTCGCCGAAAATCCCGGCGAGCTCCTGCCCACCATCCGCTCCCGCTGCGCAATCGTGCGTCTAGGCGCATTGCCCGTCGAAGAGATAGAGATGCTCCTTGCCGATCGCCGCGCCGACGTCCCCCCAAAACAACGCACCCTCATCGCCCGCCTCGCCCAGGGAGCCGCAGGCAAGGCCTTAGGCTTCGATCTCGCAGCTTACACAGCCGCCCGCGCCGATGCCCTGCTGCTCCTACGCAATGCCGCCAGTGAGCCCGACCACACCGCCCTCTTCAAGATGACCGAGACCTATCGCGCCGGAGCAGAAGGCCAGCAGAAGACCGCCGAATTGCTCCGCACGTTATCGCTGCTGCTGGAAGACATCCTCCTCCTGCAAGCCGGCACCCCCGAACTCCTCCGCAACACCGACCTCCGTGCCGAACTCGAGCGTTTCGCCCAGTCCCTCTCCTTCCAATGGATCGAGCAAGCCTCTCGCGGCCTCGACCAGGTCCAGAGCGGAATGCGCCGCAACCTCCTCCGAAGCCTCTCCCTCGACGCCTTCGCAGGCCAGCTAGTCACTGCCGCCCGCTAACGAGACTCTTCGTTACTTTGCTCGCGCAGCCTTCTTCAACCGATCCCGCAGAGCTACTCCAATCCCACTTCCCTCTGGCAGCGGACAGAGAATAACCGCAACCCCAGCCTCGTCCAATGCCCGCAATCCAGCGAAAAGTCTCCGTGCCAGCGCATCGCTATCCCCCCAGGGCCCCCACTCAAAAATCTCAGAAGCATTCGAAGCATCCCAGCCATCAGGAAGCATCACCCCCAGCGCTTCGCCGCTCTGACTGAACCGCTCGATAGCCTCGATCAAAGCATTCTCCGTTGGTGCATCCACCAGAACCAGCCTCGCCTGCGGAGCATAGTGCCGCAGCCCAACTCCCGGCGAGGGCAAACTCTCGGGAGCACTCGCCGCATCGATCACCCGCGCCTGAAATACCTGCACCTCTCCTGCAACAGCTGCAATCATCTCCGCCGTAACCGCTCCCGGCCGATAGATCATCATTGCGCCGACATCCAACACCGTGGATTCGACCCCCACACTCGTAGCCCCGCCATCCAGCACCGCATCGATCCGCCCATCCAGATCCTCGAGCACATGCGCCGCCGTAGTAGGACTCGTGCGCCCAAACCGGTTCGCACTGGGAGCAGCCACCGGCACTCCTGCCCTCCGAATCAACTCCAGAGCCACCGGATGCGCAGGCGTCCGCACCCCCACCAACGGCCGTCCCGCCGTCACCGAATCCGGCACAGCAGCAGTCCTCGGCAGCAACAGAGTCAGCGGCCCGGGCCAGAAAGCCCCCGTCAAAGCCTCTACCTTCGCCGCCAGTCCGAACTCAATCGAGGCCACCCGCGCCATCATCTCCTGATCGCAAACATGCACGATCACCGGGTCCCAGCCCGGCCTCTCCTTCGCCGCAAATATCTTCCCAACTGCAGTCGAATCAAGCGCATTGGCCCCCAGCCCATAGACCGTCTCGGTCGGAAACGCGACTGTCCCTCCCGAACGCAGCAACTCCGCCGCCCGCAGCAGCCCGGCTTCCCCGTCTAATCGCTCTGTTTTTCCACTGAACATATCTCTTCATCCTATCGCCGATGACGGCTCCATCAGCCGTATACTCACCCCATGCAGGCACACGAGATCGAACTCAAACTCCCCGTATCCGATCCAGCCGCTTTACAATCTCGCCTCCCTCAGCTTGGCTTTCACCTCGACACTCCGCGCACCTTCGAGCACAACACTCTCTACGACACTCTCTCGCGCGATCTCCGCGCCAAACGTGAGCTTCTCCGCCTCCGCCACTACGGCTCCATCTGGACCGTCACGCATAAGCGCCCGGGCGACGAATCTTCGGACGGCGCACGCTATAAGGTACGTATCGAAACCGAAACAACAGTAGAAGATGGGCCGGCCCTTGCGGCCATCTTCGAGCAACTCGGTTACACGCCCGCATTCATCTACGAAAAATTTCGCACAGAGTGGTCCCACGTCGATCCTGTCACCAACACCGTAGCCCATCTCGTCATCGACGAGACTCCCATTGGAAATTACGCGGAACTGGAAGGCCCGCCAGACTGGATTGAACACACCCTGGCCGAACTCAAGATTGATCCCGCCACGTGCCTCACCGACAGCTACGGCAAGCTCTTCCTCGACTGGAAGCAGCGCACCGGCAGCCCCGCCGAAAACCTCACCTTCGCTGAGATATTCACTCCCGCGCTCGCCACTCGCTAAAGCCTTCGCAGCCTACGCCGATACAGCCTCTGTACCTTGGAGGAATCAATTGGCTAGTCCATTTCGCACTGCTCGTTCTCTCATTTGCATCAGCACGCTCGCTCTCAGCGCAAGTGCTGCGCTCGCCGGCGACAGCCATCGCGCTATCGTCGCACGCGTCCAACCCGTCTACCCCGAACTTGCTCACCGCATGCACGTGGGCGGCAAAGTCGTTCTGCTTGTTGAGATCCAGCCCGATGGCAGCGTCTCCGACACAAAGGTCGAGTCCGGCCACGCTCTGCTTGCTCCGGCCGCGCAAGACGCCGTCCGCAAGTGGAAGTTCGCTCCCAACTCCAGCGCCTCTGAATCAGAGATCGAAATCAACTTCAACATCGAATAAACCTCGTCACTGAAACCATTGCGTCGATAAGGATCAACATGAAACTTGAATCGAAACTCGGCCTCACTACAGGCATTCTCGTCTGCGCCATGCTGCTCAGTGCCTTTACCGCAACCATGCGCATCCAGGAATCCAACCGCCTCGCAGCCAGCGCGACCACACAACATATTCCCATCAACCTGACTGCTCGCGACTTCCGCATGCAGGCTCTCTACAGCATTCACGCGCTTGAGTCGTACATGCTCTTTGGTATCGACCCGGTCTCCTCAGCCAGCTTCCGTCATGCCCGCCAGCAGAACCTCTCGCAGGCCGACGCATCAATGGCCAAACTTAAAGAGTTCGCCTCACGCTACAGCCTTGGCTATGACGCCACCCGCATCAACGATCTCGATACCGGACTCTCCGACCTGAAATCTCTTGAAGACAAGGTCGAGCAGCTCAACGAATCCAAGACAGCGCAAGGTACCGCGCAGGCCTACGATACCTTCCAGAATCAAATTCTTCCGCTCGAGAAATCTCTATTTGCCATGGCGAGCGACCTTGGTCAATCCCAGATGACCCAGACCGACGACGAAGTCACGCAGCTGCAGCATGCCAACTCTTCGACACTTTATACGCTCTGGATTGCGACGATTCTCGGCGCGCTCATCGGCGGAGTTGTCTCGGTCATGCTTGCTCGCCGCATTACGAAATCTATCGATCTCGTCGCCGAGCGCGCGGACGCCATCTCCGAAGGCGACCTTACCGGTAAAGAACTCGACCATCTCTACGGCAAGGATCAGATAGGCACCCTGGCTGCAGCCATGCAGAAGATGCAGAGCAGCCTTGGCGGTATCATCGGCACCGTCGCTGATACTGCAGGCTCTCTCACCGGCAACGCCGCATCCATGCGCACGGCATCTGATCAGATCCATCGCCGCATCGATCAGCAGAGCCAGCAAACGCAACAGGCAGCCACCGCCATGCAGGAGATGTCGGCATCCATCGCCGAGGTTTCGCGCCACACTCAATCTGCCGCGGAGACGGCCCGCAGCGCTGCACAGACGGCCCGCGAAGGCGGAGAGATCGTCAAGCACGTCCTCGGGTCGATGCACTCCATCGCTACCGCGGTCAGCGAAACTTCGTCCACGGTGGGCTTGCTCGGCGATGACTCCAAGCGCATCAGCCAGATCGTCACCGTCATCGACGAGATCGCCCGCAAGACCAACCTGCTCGCACTCAACGCAGCGATCGAGGCCGCCCGCGCAGGCGATCACGGCAGAGGTTTCGCGGTCGTAGCTGGAGAAGTCCGCCGACTCGCCGAAAGCACCGCGCAGGCAACCGGCGAGATCGCGACCATGATCCAGGAGATCCAGGACCGCACTCGTATCGCCATCGCCAGCATGGAGAGCGGCACCGGAACCGTCGAGCAGGGCGTCGTCACCACGACTCAGGCCGGCGAAGCTCTGGAACGCATCATCGGAATGGCCGAACGCGTCGACAAGATGATCGCCCAGATCGCCATCGCCGCCTCACAGCAGGCTGCAGCGGCCGATCAGTCCAGTGCAAGCCTCGACGCCATTCACAACCTCAGCCACGACAATCTCGTCGAGATGGCCACCACCGCTGCGGGCATCGAGACGCTTCGCTCCACGGCGGTCGCCTTGGAACAGCAGGTCGATCGCTTCCACCTTCAATCCAACCCCTCGGTCAAACTGAGCCGTTCCAACACCCCGCGCGTGCAGCATGCGAACTCATCCCCGCAAGCCGCCTGACATCCACCCAAAACAAAAAGGCCCGCTATCAAGCGGGCCTTTCTTCCTTCCTAAATCGAACACTTAGAAGATCTGGAAGTTAACCTCAACGTTCAGCTCCACCAGCACAGGCTTTCCATTCTCCATGGCTGGCTTGAACCTGTACTGCCGCACGGCTTCCACTGCCTTCTCATCGAGGCCCATACCCACGCCGCGAATCACACGAACGTGGCTTGGATTTCCATTGGTATCGACCCACAGATTTACAAGAACATTTCCCGCGACCTTGGCCTTGCGAGCCTCTTCGGAAAATTCAGGCTCTACCTGGAAGATCAGCACCGGAGCCGAGACTCCACCACCAATTCTTCTAGGGCCGCCGCCAATATTTCCTCCCGATCCCGGCCCGATGCCCGAACCATTGCCCGAACCCAGCCCGGTCCCGCTGCCATTTCCCATCGACGTCCCAACCAGGGGCGAATTCGGCACACCGAAGTTCGGAAGGTTCATCGCCATCTTGACGTCCTTCTGCACCTCAACCGTCGGCTCGATCTTTATCTTTGGCTCCTCCAGCGGGGGCGCCTTCGGAGGAACGATCTGTTGATCAGCAAATTTCGGGGGTGAGCCTTTCGAAACCGGCGTCGGCCCGCGCTGTCCGCCTCCACCGCCCATCGTCGCTGCCTTCGGCGGAGCCTGCGGCGGAATAGCAATCTCCGTCACAAGGGTTGTCTTCGCTGGAGCCGACAACGGAATCTTCTTAATCAAAATGTAGGCGATCAGCAGTATCACAAGACCATGGATGACAACGGCAATCGCTGTCGACTTCGGGTCTCGCTTCACCTTCATTCGATCGACAACGGCGACCGGCTTCGACTCCAGTACCAGCGGCGGCAGCTTTTGCGGGAAGAAGACATCCCGAACGCTGCTCCACAGCGACGAGAAGACCCCTTCTTCTTTAATAATCAGGTCCGTCTCGACCGGCCGCGACTCGAGCACCAGTGGAGCTTCTTTTATCGGGTTGAAAACATCGCGAAGGTTTTCAAACAGCGAAGCCCACATTGACCCTTCGGTCTCTTCGTTCAGTTGTGGTGCTTCCGCCGGATGGAGGATCGGGCCCTCTTTGCCTGGGTCAGTCTCCGGTGGTGTCAACAATGTATTCGCCATAAGCTGCTTTGCCTCGGTGGCAGTCGGCTGAGCCGGCCGCCTATCCATGTCGAGAATCGTACGCAACTCTCTACTGTAATCTACGTCTCCGGTCTACTGCCGGTTCCTATCCTCTACCAGCCGGGCTCGGCACTTGGCTCCAAAAACATTCTACAAACAATCATCCTCGTCCGCTCGTTTCATTGGACGCACTTCACCCCGCGAATGTCTCGTCAGCATCATATTCGATACCCTTTCCCCAGCTACAATAAGAATTTGGCGCAACCTGCGCTTCTGTTTATAAGCAAATAAGAGGAACGAATGCCGGAAGCACCCGAATTGAATACCCTACCGGAGCAAGCCGTGAAGCCCCTGAAGTCCACGCTGAATCTCCCGCAGACCACCTTCCCCATGAAGGCCAATCTGCCGCAGAATGAGCCTATTCGCCTCGAAGCCTGGCAGAAAGACGACCTCTACGCCCAGATTCGCGCCGCCCGCGCCGGCTCGCCCAAATACATCCTCCACGACGGCCCGCCCTACGCCAACGGAGCCATCCACCTTGGCCACGCACTTAACAAGTGCATCAAGGACTTCGTCGTCAAAACCAAGACCATGGCCGGCTTCGACTCCCCCTATGTCCCCGGCTGGGACTGCCATGGCCTCCCCATTGAAATCAAGGTAGACGAACAACTTGGCCGCAAAAAGCTAGAGATGGACCCCGTCGCCGTCCGCAAGGCCTGCCGCGATTACGCCCAGAAATACGTCGACCTCCAGCGCAGCCAGTTCGAGCGCATCGGCGTCTTCGGTCGCTGGTCTAAGCCCTACCTCACCATGTCCTTCGGCTACGAGGCCAGCATCGTAGAAACCTTCTACGACTTCTTCGAGAAGGACTTCGTCTACAAAGGCCTTAAGCCCGTCTACTGGTGCATCCACGACCGCACCGCCCTCGCCGAAGCCGAAGTCGAGTACGAGCAGCACACGTCGCCCAGCGTCTACGTCCGCTTCGCCCTCACCAGCGATCCAGCGGCCATCGACGCCTCGCTCGCCGGAAAAAGTGTCTTCACTATCATCTGGACCACCACCCCCTGGACCCTTCCCGCGTCTCAGGCCGTGGCCTTTAACCCACACATGGAGTACGTGGCTCTGGAGACGGGCGAAACCGTCTATCTCGTGGCGGCCGAACTCGTCGAGTCCGTCAAAACCGCCTGCAATCTTCCCGACGCCGTCGAGATCGCACGCTTTCCCGGCGCTCGCCTCGATCGCACAACCTTCCAGCACCCGTTCCTCGATCGCAGCATCCTCGGCGTCAACGCCGACTATGTTACCGCTGAGCAGGGCACCGGAGCCGTCCACACCGCCCCGGCCCACGGCGTCGACGACTTCTACACCGGCAAGCGCTACGACCTGCCCGAGCTCCAGTACGTCGACAACTCCGGCCGCCACCGCAACACCGGCACCTTCGGCGGCGGAGACGTAGCCCAGCCT
>CAWHRG010000009.1:0-103089 GCA_963831665.1 uncultured Acidobacteriaceae bacterium
CGAAGTATCGAACGCCATCACCCCATCCACCGTTGCCCCGGCAGGAATAGCCGTAAGGTTCCCAATGCCTCCAAGATTCTGCAGCACTCGACTAATCTTGTCGCTTCGGAACGCACAATAATCCAGCATTGGAACCAGAGGAGCGCCTTGACCACCGGCCGCCATATCCGCCGGCCGAAAATCACCCACCACAGGAGCCCGCAGGCGTTCGGCAATCACACTGGCCTCGCCCATCTGCCACGTACATTGCAGCGGCTTGCCAAGATATTTCTCCGCCGCCCCTTGGTGGTACACAGTCTGCCCGTGACAACCCACTAGAGCCACCTTTACTCCGAACTGTTCTGCTGCACTGGCCACCGCATCTGCATAAACTTCACCAAGCCGCCAGTTCAGCCGCGCCAGCTCCGCCACCGAAATAGCCTGTGCATCCATCGCCTCCAGGACTGCCGCACGAACGCCCTTCGGATAAGCGAACCCAGCATGGCCAATCAGCTTCACGCGAGGTGTCCCACCAGCATGCAAAGCAGGCGAGATCCGGCACACAGCCACATCCACACCATCCGCCGAAGTCCCGCTCATTACCCCGGCCACGATCATCGCTCTAGCCATCTTCTAAATCTCCTCAACACACGAAAAAAGCGTAACGGTGATCAAAAAGATAAAAACGGATAAAAATAAAGACATAGCCTTATCGCTCTTATCAGCCTTTATCCTTTGGATCACCGTTACGCCTTTAACTCCCGCTGCAACTCCGCCAGCAGATTCAGCGCCTCCCGTGGCGTCAATCCATCCACATCCAACTCCGACAACCGGTCCACAATCCGCTGCGACAGTGGCGTAAACATCGTCATCTGCATCTGCGGCGTCAACGCCGGAGATGCCTCCCGAATCTGTTGCGTCTCGGCCCGTTCATGCACCTTCAGCACCTCACGCGCCCGCGCAATCACGCCCGCTGGTAACCCCGCCAGCCGAGCCACTTCAATCCCATAGCTCTTACTCGCTGGCCCAGCCTCCACCGTATGCAGAAATACAATCCCCGCCGCCGACTCCTTTGCCGTCACTCGCAGATTCTTCAACCGCTCCAGCCTATCCGCCAGCAGCGTTAGCTCGTGATAGTGCGTCGCAAACAAAGTCCGAGCCCCAATCAGATCATGCAGATGCTCTACCGTAGCCCACGCCAGACTCAATCCATCATAAGTAGCCGTGCCACGCCCCATCTCATCCAGCAGCACAAGAGACCGATTAGTCGCAGTATTCAGAATCGCCGCAGTCTCCGTCATCTCCACCATGAACGTCGACCGTCCCCGCGCGACATTATCACTCGCGCCAATCCTCGTATAGATTCTGTCGACCAATCCAAGCCGCATTCGCTCCGCCGCTACAAAGCAGCCGCACTGAGCCATCACCACCAGCAGCGCCGCCATTCGCAGATATGTACTCTTGCCACCCATATTCGGCCCGGTAATCAGCATCACCGCCGGTCCGGAATCGGCATCCAGATGCGCAGAGTTCGGCACAAACCTCCCACTCCCCGATTCTTCCATCCGCCGTTCCACCACCGGATGCCGTCCTTGCACAAACTCCAGCACGCCCGAAGTCTCAACACTCGGCCTCACCCATCCTCGCAACGCCGCAAGATGCGCAAAACAAGTCAGCAGATCAATCTCGGCCACCCGCCGTGCCGTCTCCCGCATCCGTCCCGCAGCATCGAGCAGCTGTCGTCTCAACTCCGCAAACAGGCGCCGTTCAATCTCCCCGCTCCGCTCCTGAGCGGTCAGGATCTTCGTCTCATACTCTTTCAACTCCGGCGTCGTAAACCGCTCCGCATTCACCAGCGTCTGCTTGCGTTCATAGTCCGCCGGAACCGCCTTCGCATTAGCCTTCGTCACCTCAAGGTAGTAGCCAAACACATTGTTGAACCGCACCTTTAAGCTGCCGATGCCCGTCCTCGCACGCTCCCGTTCTTCAATCGCCGCCAGAGCCTGCCGCCCACTCCTGCTAAGCTCTCGCAACTCATCCAACTCAGCATCCACACCTGCACGAATCGTTCCACCGTCGGCTAATGAGACAGGAGGTTCATCCGCAATCGTCCCCACGATCATCTCGTGCAGATCTTCCATCGCATCAAATCCACCGGCTAACTCAAGCCACCTTCCAGCCTCAAAAGTTCTGACCGCCTCTACCAACCCCGGCAGACATCCCAGCGTCGCTGCCAGCGCCATCACCTCTCTCGGCCCGGCCGAATCCAACGCCACGCGCCCCAACAACCGCTCCAGGTCGAGCACGCCATCCATCGCGCGCCGCAGCCCCTCCCGCCGCCTCAGATCGCCCGCGGCCTCACCCACAGCGTCCAGCCGAGCCTCAATCTCGATCAGCGAACTCGACGGCCGCAGCAGCGTAGCCCGAAGCAGCCGCTTTCCCATAGGCGTACAACAGGCATCCATCGTGTAGAACAATGTCGTCTGCGCCGACTCACCCGAAAACAGGGGTTCCACCAGCTCAAGATTTCGCACACTCACCGCATCCAGCTCAAGGCAAGTAGACCGCTCATAAAACTTCAGCCCATCCACATGCTCCAGTCCACCCTGCTTCGTCGCCCGCATGTAATGCAGCAGAGCCCCAGCCGCCACTGCCGCCGCCTCATGGCCGGCCAATCCCATTCCATCCAGCGAGTGCACCTTGAAGTGATTTCGTACCAGCGGCACGGCGTACTCCGTCGTAAACACCCACTCCTCTACCGCCGTCTTCGTCCGAATACCATCCAGCCCAGCGGAGGCCTCTTCCTCACCGGCCAGATTCACTCCACCCAACAGTCCCTGCCCGTACAGAAGCTCAGCGGGCCTTACCCTTCCCAATTCATCCACAGCCGACGTCCAGCCGTTCGCACCTCCAAACTCCGTAGACCGAAACTCGCCTGTCGAAAGGTCAAGCAGAGCCACTCCCCATACCGTTCCCACCTTCGCCAGGCTGGCCAGGTAGTTGCTTTGCTCCGCAGCCAGCCCCGGATCGAGTGCCGTCCCTGGCGTCAACACGCGTGTTACCTCACGACGTACCACGCCCTTGGCCAGCTTCGGGTCTTCCATCTGCTCGCAGATCGCAACTCGGAAGCCCTTGCGCAGCAGCCGCTGCATATACGACTCTGCCGCATGGTACGGAACTCCGCACATCGGCACACTTCTCGCCTTGTCCCTTGCCGTTAGCGTCAGTTGCAACTCACGCGACGCCACCACCGCGTCTTCGAAGAAAAGCTCGTAGAAATCCCCCATCCGAAAGAACAGCAGCGTGTCTGGATGCGCCTCTTTCGCAGTCCTATACTGCCGCATCGCAGGTGACAGTACCGTCTCGTTTGTCAAACCATTCCCCATAGCCAGAACCGCCAGAATACCGCACTCACGCAGATATCCGCGCTCTGCCATCTACGGAAACAACATCTCTTCAATCAACGGAGGATTCTGATCGTAATCGCTATAACGTATCCACTTTGGCCGAACCACGAAGTAGGCAATCCCTGGCCAGCTCACATGCGCAAGTCCTTCCGGCCATACGGCAAAGTAAACCTCCTGGCAGCGTTCCAAATCTGCTCCTGTTGGCTCTATAACGGTTCCTTCATACTGAACAGTCTTCTCTCCACCCCAACCCACGACAAACGAGCACGATGGCCGCTCTATCAGGTTCTTGTACTTTCTTGTGGAGTTCAACGTATCGAAGACAATCTCAAGCTCCGGTGTAACCGCAATCCCCACCAGCGCTGATTGAGGAACCCCATTCGCCGCAGTGCTCGACACGACTCCATAGCGGTATCCAGCCATAAACGCATAAATGCTCGCCTTATCCATGGAGCACCTTTCGAATCTTGAAGATCCGCGAGAGACTGCATCGTAAGTAACCGCCGTATCGCCCTGTTTTGCTCGCCGATAAACCGATATACTGAGGATTCGCCGCAACTAGGCGATTAAACATATTCCTAATGTCACTCCTCTGGCTCAGAGTCGCGGTCTTTCTTTACGGTATAGCCGCGCTCGCCGTCCTTCCGGCAGCACTCTACGACCGCCCCCGCTGGCGCCACATCGCCATCCCGGCAACCACTGCCGCGCTCCTCTTCCACTTCGTCTCCCTAGCCGAGATGCTCAACGCCGCCCACCACTCCCTCCCAGTCGATACCCACGAGACCCAGGCCCTCCTCGGCCTCATCCTTGGCACGGCCTTCGTCTTGGTCTACTGGCGTTACAAAACCGTCTCCCTGGGCGTCTTCATCCTGCCCATCTGTTTCCTTCTCGGCCTCGTCCCTGCCTTCCGCCCCGGCCAGGAGACCACGCCCTTTCCGCAGTTCCACACCGGCTGGATCTTCCTCCACATAGCCCTTCTGCTCGCCGCCTACGCCGCTCTTTTCCTCTCGCTCGTAGCCTCGCTGCTCTACCTGATTCAAGAGCGTCGCCTCAAGCAAAAATCGCCCGCCATCTCCTGGCTCCCGCCACTCGAAACCACCGATCAGATCGCCCTCAAAACTCTCCTCTTCGGCCTCCCGTGTATGACCGCCGGCCTCCTCATCGGCTCGCTCATCGCCCAGCAGACCATTGGCCCCACCTACTTCCTCGACCCCAAAGTCCTCCTCTCCTTCGCCATGTGGCTTGCGTACATTGGCATGATCTATATCCGCCGCCACTCCGGCCTCCGAGGACGCCGCGCGGTTTATCTCTCGAGCTTCGTCTTCCTCGTCGTCCTCGCCGTCTGGGCCGCTAACCAGTTCTCCGTCGTCCACAGGTTCACCACGCCATGAACCTCGTCCTCCTTGGCATCAACCACAACACCGCGCCCATTGAAGTTCGCGAGCGCCTCGCCATACCCGCAAGTCGCCTCGCTGATGCCATGCGCACGCTTCTCCACCAGCCCGGCATTCGCGAAGGCCTCATCCTCTCCACCTGCAACCGAGTCGAGATCGTCACTCTGCAGGATGACGCCTCCGCGACCGAAAATAACAAGGCCGACCTCCTCCGCTTCCTTCACGAATACTTCAGCGTCCCGCCGCAGACCCTCCAGCCCCATCTCTACGAATTCCGCGAGCGCGAAGCCGTCCGCCATCTCTTCCGTGTAGCCAGCTCTCTCGACAGCATGGTCGTAGGCGAGCCCCAAATCCTCGGGCAGGTCAAAGAGTCCTACACCATAGCCCGCGAAGTAGGAGCCGTCTCAAGCCAACTTGACCCGCTCTTGCAGCGAGCATTTACCGTAGCAAAGAAAGTCCGCAACGAGACCCAGATCGGCTCCAGCTCCGTCTCTATTGCCTCTGTAGCCGTCGATCTCGCCCGCAACATCTTCGGCTCCTTGGAAGGCAAAACCGTCCTTCTCGTAGGCGCCGGGAAGATGTCCGAACTCGCAGCCCGCCACCTCATTCAGCAGGGCGCAGCCAACATCCTCGTAGCCAACCGCACCCAGTCCCGCGCCGAAAAGATCGCAGCCCAATTCAGCGGCCCAGCCGTTCACACAGAAGCCATCCCTTTCGACGACCTCTACGCCCAGGCTCCCCGCGCCGACATCGTCATTACCTCCACCGGAGCCCCGCAGAAACTCTTCGGACGCTCCCACGGGCAGCACTTCCTTCACCAGCGCCGCAACCGCCCCATGTTCTTCATCGACATCGCCGTCCCCCGCGACGTTGACCCCGGCATGAACGAAGTCGAAGGCTGCTTCGTCTACGACATCGACGACCTTCAGCAGGTAGCCGCAGCCAACCTCGCCGACCGCAGCCGCGAAGCCGCTGCAGCCGAAACCATCGTCAGCGACGAAGTCGAAAAATATCAGCAGCGCCTGCAATCCCGCGACGCCGTTCCCGCCATCCTTGCGCTCCAGCAAAACGCCGAAGCTATCCGTGAAGCCGAGCTGGCCCGCTCAGCCAAACGTCTCGCCGCACTCACCCCCGAGCAGCGCGAAGCCGTCGAAGCGCTCACGCGTTCCCTCACCGCTAAGCTCCTCCACCCTCAGCTCACGGCACTACGCGAATCAGCCCGCAAAAAAGACACCGATTAATCGGCGAGCACCAAGGGCTTACCGCTCAACGATAGCCTTAGTCCCACTAAGCGTCGCCCGCATCATGTCCGCGTACTGGCGATCCAGAAACCCCACACGAAAAAGGAATCGTCCGAAACTCCCCAACTCACCCGGAAACCGCTCTCGATTCAGCATGAATGAGTACGTCCACACCACATGCGTCCGCCCACCAATATCGGAATCACGAAAATCGCCAACTCCATAGAGGATGGGACGTGCCGATTCGCTCGTGTAATTCCACACAACATACCGAAAGTGAAACGAGTTCGTGGTCCGATCGCTCTGGAGCACTTCTTCCTCAAGCGTAGAACCATCCGTAAGACAAGTCAGCCTCCTGGATCCAGTAGTTCCAAATGTGCCCTGGGTCAACATATGATCCCCAGACACCCCGGGCAGCGAACTCGTTTTATGTATGGAATCCTTAAGCGGTCTATTGAACCCATCAAGCGTTTCGTTCAGCGGCCGCTCAATAGTGATCTCCTCAGTATGCGAGACCAGTTCTTCTTCACTAGCGATAGCCGGATGGGGAACGTCAACAAATCCCGAGGGTGGAACGCAGGTTTGTGCAATACCGTCGACCGCAGCGCTTGTCGAAATCAGCAATAACAGGAATCTCGAAATCTGTAAGACATTCATGTTACGCACCCCGTATATTACGGTAATCGTAATATACGAGTGCCGTAATGTAAACCAATCAACTATGATGGCCACAATGAAACGAAGCCCCACCCAGCCTCGAAAGGTCGACGATCATCAAGCGGTCACCCTCCACGAGTGCATCGCCGCTCTCCTTCGCCATTTCAAACTCGAGCCCGGCGTCCTGGCCGGCAGCGCCTACGCCGACCTCCACGTAAACGACATAGGTCTGCTCCAGGTCCTCGCTGAGCCCGGCGACTGGAGCGTCCGCAAGATAGCCGACGCCCTTCAATCACCTATCTCGACCATCTCGTCGGCACTCGATCGGCTCGAAACGCGCCGAGTAATCGTCCGTCAGCGACGACCGACAGACCGTCGCACTGTATACATCGAGCTGACCGCCATAGGGCTTCGCCTCGCGACAAAGCTGCGAGAGGTTCAGGTCGAGAACTGCCGCCTCATGCTGCAACAACTCGCCGCCGGCGAGCGCGAAGAGCTCCTTCGTCTCGTATCCAAGATTGTTTACGGCTGACAGTGAACCTCCACTCCTCCAATCCCGTATCCTAGAGAAGTCATGAGCAGCGAGCACAACAACCCGAAGAACCCCATCCGCATCGGCTCCCGAGGCTCCCAGCTTGCCCTCTGGCAGGCCAATCACATCCTCTACGCCCTCCGCGACGCCGGCTACCACGTCGAGCTCGAGGTCATCCGCACCACCGGCGACCGCATGCAGCAACCCGGCTTCGTCCCACCTCCCAATCTTGACGGCAAAGGCATCTTCATCAAAGAAATCGAAGAAGCTCTCGAAGAAGGCCGCATCGATCTCGCCGTCCACTCGCTCAAAGATCTACCCACCAAACTAGCTCCCCAGTTCACCCTCGCCGCCATCCCAAAACGCGCCGACGCTCGCGACGTCTGGGTCTGTGAGCCCTACTGGGCCCTCCACACCTTGCCCTTCGGCGGAAGCATCGGTACCACCAGTCCCCGCCGCCGTGCTCAGCTCCTTGCACTCCGTCCCGACGTCAAATTCATCGATGTCCGAGGCAACATCGATACCCGCCTCAAAAAACTCGCCGCCGGACAATGCGACGCCCTCGTCCTCGCCGCCGCAGGTCTCGACCGCCTCAAGCGCGCAGAGTGGGTTCATCAGCGCTTCGCCCCCGACGAGCTCTGTCCCGCCCCCGGTCAGGGAGCGCTCGCACTCGAAACCCGCCACCCTCATCACCCCATCGACGAGGCCCGCGACGCGTATATCCGTCAATCCATTGCCTTCCTCAACCATCCCCAAACCCGCTTCTGCGTCGAGGCCGAACGCGTCACCCTCGACGCCCTCGGCGGAGGCTGTTCTCTCCCCATCGGCGCTCATTGCGTACCCGAGTGCGACAAGTGGCGCATGTACGCCCAGGTTGTCGCGCCCGATGGCGAAGCCATGGTCCAAATCGATACGGAAGCCACCCTCGAAACCGACCCCGAAACCCTCGGCCGCTGGGTCGCCGAAGACCTCAAATCCAAGGGCGCCGTCGATCTGCTGGCCTCCGTCAGCCTCTAGCCAGCCGCGCTCATTCCGCAATACTCACAGCGTTCACATTTGCCCACCCAAAATCGCTATAAACTGGTAGATGGAAGTGTGAGGTGGAATGAGCGAAGGCCGTTGGGTTTTATTGATTGCAAGTGAAGTGGGTGGAACCGACTCTGTATCCGATCGCGCCATGGAGCGCCTGGTTGATGCCATTGGTGAAGAAGGCTACGAGGTCGTCCGAACCTCTACGCCCGAAGACGGGTTGTCACTCGTAACATCGGACCCATCGCACTCTGCGATCCTCCTCGATTGGGACCTCGAAGGCGCCAATCAGTTCGACGAGCGCGCCGCATTGAAAATACTCCGCGCCGTGCGTCACCGCAACAAGAAGATCCCGATCTTCCTCATCGCCGACCGCACCCTCGTTAGCGAGCTACCTCTCGAAGTCGTCAAGCAGGTGCACGAGTACATCCACCTCTTCGGCGACACGCCCGCCTTCATCGCCAATCGTGTCGACTTCGCCGTTGAGCGCTACCACGAGCAGCTTCTCCCGCCATACTTCCGCGAGCTCAAGAAGTACACCGACCAGGGCGCATACTCCTGGGATGCCCCCGGTCACATGGGCGGCGTTGCCTACCTCAAGCATCCCGTCGGCATGGAGTTTCACAAGTTCTTCGGCGAAAATCTCCTTCGCTCCGACCTCGGCATCTCCACCGCCCCGCTAGGCTCTTGGCTCGATCACATCGGACCTCCCGGCGAATCCGAGCGCAACGCCGCCCGTATCTTCGGCGCAGACTGGACCTTCTACGTCCTCGGCGGCTCCTCCAACTCAAACCAGATCATCGGCCACGGAGTCATCGCGCAGGACGACATTGTCCTCGCCGACGCCAACTGCCACAAATCCATCTGTCACTCCCTCACCGTCACCGGCGCGCGCCCCGTCTACATGAAGCCCACGCGCAATGGCTACGGCATGATCGGCCTCGTCCCTCTCAAGCGTTTCCACCCTGAGTTCATCAAGGGCCTCATTGAACGCAGCCCCATCACCAAAGGTGCGCCCTCGCAGAACCCAACCTACGCCGTCGTCACTAACTCCACTTACGACGGTCTCTGCTACGACGTAAACCGCGTCGTAGAAGAGCTCTCCAAATCCGTTCCCCGTGTCCACTTCGACGAAGCATGGTACGCATACGCCAAGTTCCACAAGATCTACCGCGGCCGCTTCGCCATGGACGTCCCCGAGGACATGCCCGATCGCCCGACGATCTTCTCCGTGCAATCCACGCACAAGATGCTCGCCGCCTTCTCCATGGCATCCATGATCCACATCAAGCTCAGCCCTCGCGCCCCGCTCGATTACGACCAGTTCAACGAGTCCTTCATGATGCACGGCACCACGTCGCCCTTCTATCCCTTGATCGCCTCGCTCGATGTTGCCGCCGCCATGATGGACGAGCCCGCCGGCCCCACCCTCATGTACGAGACCATCCAGGACGCCATCAGCTTTCGCAAGGCGATGTCCTCTGTCGCTCATCGTCTCCGCGCCGCCGAGAACGGCGAAGGCTGGTTCTTCCGTCTCTTCCAGCCCGATCAGGTCACCGACCCCACCACAGGCGAGACCCAGGTCTTTGAAGAAACTGCCGATCAACTCCTCTACGCCAATCCAACCTGCTGGACCCTCAAGGCCGGCGAAGACTGGCACGGCTTCCAGGATGAAGACATCGCAGACGGCTACTGCATGCTCGACCCAACCAAGGTCACCATCCTCATGCCCGGCGTCAACGCTCAAGGCCAGGTCAACGACTGGGGCATCCCCGCCGCCATCCTCACCGAGTTCCTCGACTCCCGCCGCGTAGAAATCGCGCGCACCGGCGACTACACCGTCCTCGTCCTCTTCTCCGTCGGCACTTCCAAGGGTAAGTGGGGCAGCCTCCTCGAAAATCTCTTCGAGTTCAAGCGCCTCTACGACAACGAGGCTCCCCTCGAAGAAGCCCTACCCGAACTCGTAGCCAAGTATCCCCAGCGCTATCGCAACGTCACCCTCAAAGAGCTTTCCGACGAGATGCACGCAGCCATGCTCGAGCTCAACCTGCCCACGCTCGTCGGCGATGCATGCGACGAAGACTTCGATCCCGTTCTCACCCCATCGCAGACCTACCAAAAGCTCCTTCGCAACGAGACAGAAAAACTTCGCTTCACTCAGATGGCCGGTCGCATCGGCGCTGTCATGCTCGTACCGTATCCTCCCGGCATCCCCATGTGCATGCCCGGCGAGCGCCTCGGCGGCGCCGACAGCCCCGTTATCCGCCTCATCCTCGCAACCGAAGAGTTTGGCAAGAGATTCCCAGGCTTCGAGCGCGAGGTCCACGGCATCGAGGTCGACTCCGACGGCAACTACTGGATGCGCGCCGTAATCGAAACGCCCGGCCTCAAGCGCAACGGCAATGGCAATGGGAATGGCAACGGTAAGCAGCACCCACCCAACGCCGCCCCTCCTGTCAAAAAGGCACGCAAATCCGCGCAGGTTCGCCGCCCACCCCAATGATCCCAAAGCCCCGTCTGCAAAGGCGGGGCTTCTTCACGTGCAATACCATCCGACCGTCTGCTTTAAGGGCCATCGATCAGCCCCTCAGTCCCGTGTCGGGATGCTCGCACCGAAGTGGACCGCTGACTTCCTCTCGGTTCAGCCCTAAAGACTTCCTATGACCTTCCGGTATTCGTCTTCCGTGAAAGCCCGCGAAGTCTGCGTAGTGATGCCTCCTTTTGAAATCTGAGTAAGCATCGCCTTCGCTACCACCTCATCGTTGGGGGCTTCCGAGATGATGATCATGTCATGTGTTCCCATCGTCATAAAGAAGTGCAGCATCTTGACGCCATCGGCCGCAAGGGCTCTCCTCGCGGCGTCCAGTCTTGTTGGACTTTCCTTAACGCTTTGTGCTCCTTGTGTCGTCCAGCGGGCAAGCGTAACGTAAGTTGGCATAAATTACCTCGTGGCGCGGCATCCTAGCTTTGCACCTCTAGCAAAGTCAACGCCCAATATTCGCGAAATACCGACCAACCAAAACCCGCATCTCCGCACGCCTTACAATACGCATTAGGATGCCAACCCTGACTAACATCCGCATCCTCATTACTCGCTCCCGCCACCAGGCTTCCGAACTCGCCTTCGAGCTCAAAGCTCTCGGAGCGATTCCCATTCTTATTCCCACCATAGAGATCATTTCCCCCGAAACCTACGCCCCCCTCGACAACGCATTAGCTCAACTCGACCAATACGATTGGCTCATCTTCACCAGTGCCAACGCAGTAGAAATCTTCGGCCAAAGAAACAATCGGGCATCTCACTCCGTAGCCCAGACGAAACTCCCCCGCATAGCCGTCATAGGCCCAGCCACAGCAAAAGCAGTGCAGGAAATCGGTCTCCCTGTCGACCTAACCCCCAAAAAATACATAGCCGAATCCCTGGCCGAAGCCCTCACCCCCTACGCCCGTGGCTCCAAAATGCTTTTAGTCCGCGCCGAGCAAGCCCGCGACATCCTCCCCGAGGCCCTCTCCTCCGCCGGAGCCACCGTCACCATAGCCAACGCTTACCTCAATCAAATTCCACCCCACTCCATCCCCGCGCTCAAACAACTCTTCAGCAATCCAGCCACCTATCCCGACGCCATCACCTTCACCAGCGCCTCTACCGCTCGCAACCTCATCGCCCTCCTCGAAGCCGCTGACCTTACCCTCCCTACGGGCATCACCCTGGCCTCGATAGGCCCTATAACCTCCCAAACCCTGCGCGACCTTGGCCACCAGCCAACCGTCGAAGCCTCCGAACCGACGATTTCCGCTCTCATCCAATCGCTCCTCCACCACTTCTCCCGTTTCACCTAATCTCATCGCGGCCCTTGTCTTCTCAAAAGAAAGCTGCGTATGCTTCTCCTCTGGAAGCAACACACCCTCGTTCCGCTTCGACAAGTTGACCGTGCGATCTCCGGTGGCGCAGAAAGCAGACTCCATGCCTAACCCTTCCCGATCCCCGCGCCTCAGCTCCATGCTCGTGGCCGCCATGGTGGCGATGATCGTAGTACCCGCGGCAATCACACTTCACACGGTGCGCATCTCAGCTTTGAACCCGGCGGTCGCCGTAAACCCCAGCGCCTCTCCCTATGGCTACACCGTCAGCGTTCTGCTCTTTATCGTCCCCATCCTGGTCATTGCATTTTGGTTCCTCCCCCAGGAAGGCATAAAGATCGAAAAGAAAAGCTTCTGGTGGACCATAGGTCTGCTCTTTCCCATAGGTGCAGGGTTAGACTTCTTCTTTGCCCAGCACTTCTTTTTCTTCCCAAACACAGGCGCTGTCCTCGGAATCAAAGCTCCTGCTCTCGGCGCTCCGGTCCCCATCGAGGAATATGTCTTCTATCTCACCGGCTTCCTCTGCGTCTTGCTCCTCTACATCTGGCTCGATGAATACTGGCTCTCCGCCTACAACATTCAAGGCGAGTCGGCTCAAAGAGCCCAGTTCCAACGCCTGCTCAAACTCCACCCCGAATCGATCATCCTTGCGATAGTCCTGATTGTTGGCGCCATCATCTACAAGAGATACTTCTCACCCTATCCAGTTGGTTTCCCTGGTTATTTCATCTTCCTCTCGCTGACAGCTCTCGTCCCTTCAGCAGCCCTGCTCCCATCAGCGCGTCCCGTCATCAACTGGCGAGCCTTCAGCCTCACAGCCTTCTTCGTCCTGCTTGTCAGTCTCATGTGGGAGGCGACCCTGGCCATACCCTACGGCTGGTGGGACTTTCGCGACGAACAAATGCTGGGCATTCGCATTACCGCATGGGGAAGACTCCCCATCGAAGAAGTCTTCCTCTGGATGGCCGTCACCTACGCGACTGTAATCGTCTATGAGACCGTCAAATGCTGGCAGGCCTCCGAAAAATCACTGCGTCACGCCCTCTTCGGCTGAGCACCCGCCTCGGTTTTTCGCCGCAGGCCTCAGCGTCATCCATCGCTGCTGCCTTTCTTTGAGCCTGCACCCGCACTATGCTATGGTGCGAGATGGTTGTACCACCGGAACAGGAGCCAGATTTTGACGGCTGAAACACTCCGCATTCATCCAGACGAGCCCGAACCAGAACTCATCGCCAAAGTTGTCGATGGACTTCACGCTGGCCAGGTCATCGCGCTGCCCACGGACACTTTCTACGGGCTTGCTGTCGACCCTGTAAATCTCCATGCTGTTGACCGAATCTATGAGATCAAGTCGCGTGCGCGTCACAAGCCGCTCTCTCTACTGATTGATGAGGTCGCGCAGGCCTACGAACTCGCTCGTCAGCTTGATACTGCTTTCGACAGGCTTGCGGAAAAGTTCTGGCCGGGGCCGCTGACGATCGTCGTCAAGGCTGGCTCCAAGCTTCCGCTGAGAGTTACCGCCAACACCGGCAATGTGGCCTTGCGTGTCCCGGAGGCTGCGATTCCCCGGGCGGTGGTCGCTAAACTGGGGCTGCCGATTACGGCAACTTCGGCGAACCTCTCGGGATATCCTGAGTGCACATACGCTAACGGCGTCCGCGACCAGCTCGGCAACAAGATTCCGCTGATCATCGATGGCGGCCCGACAGCCCGCTCTACTGCCACTACGATCGTCGATCTCTCCGGCGGCGGCAATTCCTGGATGATTCTCCGCGAAGGTGCCATTCCGACTCATGAGATCGCACTCACATTGCAACGTTAGTTCTTCGTTTCCCGGATACCGTAAACTCATCTTCATCCCGAATGACTGCCCAGGCCTCCAATCAGCGACGTAAACGCCACTCCTCTGCGGGTGGCACTTTGCTTCGCTGGGGGCTGGCGCTCTTTCTGCTTGTAACTGTGGGCTGGTTCATCTACGTCTACCAGCAGATCGATGCTGTCGCCAATGAGGACGAGGCCCAGCCTGCCGACGCGATTGCTGTCTTCGGCGCAGCGGAGTATTCGGGCAGGCCCTCTCCGGTGCTTCATCTTCGTCTCGATCACGCTGTCGAGCTTTACCGCAGGCAGGTTGCTCCGCTAATCATCACCCTTGGCGGCGGCAGGGATAAGGATTCCGGCAATACGGAGGGCGCCGTGGGCCGGGATTATTTGCTGGCCAACGGAGTTCCCTTTGGCAACATCATCGCTGAAACTCGATCCATTGATACAGAACAGCAGGTCCATCGGCTGGCCGACATCGCGCGCGAGAATAATCTGCGTCACATCGTGGTCGTCTCCGATGCCACCCATCTCTTCCGCATCCGCGAGCTCTGCAGAGACTCCGGCCTCGATGTCTACACCTCGCCTCGCGCTACCATCGGCCACATCAGCAACTACGATCTGGCTATGCGCTACTTCCACGAGATTCTCAGCTACACCTCACTTCGGCTTGGCCTCAACGTCAGCTGGCTGCATCGCTGGCTCGAAGGCAAAGAGGACTACTAGCGCAACGCGATCAGCAAACCGAGCGCGAGCGCTGCGGCGAAGAGAGTTGAAGTAAAGTTCACCAGGTCGTTTCCCAACCAGCCGCGGCGCTCTACGGTCGCTCCCAGCAGGCTGTCAAAAAACAATCCCGCACACGCTGCAGCCAACGCAATCGAAGCCTCGCGAATCCCGAGCCGCAGAGCCCACAACCCTGCCCAAACGATGACCGCACCCGCGGCAATGCCCGCCGCGGTTCCCATCAGACTGATGGCTCCGTCTGTTCCTGGTTCAACTCTCCGCAGCGTCGTCAACAGGATCGGACGGCCACCGAACGCCTGCCCAATCTCGGATGAGACTGTATCCGCCGTCGCCTCTGCCAAAGCAGCCAATGCAACTGCGCCGATGAGATGCATCGATACCGTATGCGGCAACCGTCCCAGCAGAACTCCGATGCCCATCAACGAAGAAAATGCTGCGGGAACGCCAAGGTTCGCGATCACCTGTGCGGCGTTCCTCCCTCTTCGTCCTTCAGCGAGCCCGGCCTTTGTCTTTCGCTGTCTGCCCATCCGCGTTGAGGCAAAGGTGAGCAGAAACAGCAGAATCAGCGGAGTCAACCCTGTCCTCAGCAGAGATCCGGGGTATGATCCCGTCCAGATCGTCAACAAGAAGCAAACCATAGCTCCGCACGCCGCACCTGGCGCGGTAGCCGCCCTTAGCCCAATCACAGCGAGGGCGAAAAGTACGCTGATTCCAAAGGCTCCAAGCACAAAAGCAGGGAAGCGTTCTGCCAGCGGATACGCCATTGCCACGGTTTCGATGGAGAGCACGAGCAGAATCGCTCCGGCTCCCAGGGCAAGCACCCGCGACTGCCGCCGGTCTCGATTCAGTGGAATCGCTCTCCGCCAGCCCATTTCTCCGTCTATAGACAAGTGGCATACTCCACGGTGATTTACAATCTAACTTGAGCATAGCCAACACCAGCACCACGCGGGAGCAGTTTTGCACTTAGCAAGAATCGAAGCAGAAGATACCACCCAGCCACAGTCAAACCGGCGTCCCACGCGGTCGGCAGTCAAGTCCGTCTCCTCGTTCGCTCTTACAGCGGCTGCGCTGGCCTCCATCCTCGGCTGCGGCAACACCTACCGCCCCGTAGTGAGCGCCGTCAATCCCGTTGGCCCAGCCGGTCAGCCGCAGAAGTACGCGATCGCTGTATCTAGCCCCAGCCTCACCAGCCCGGGTCTAGTTACCATCGTCGATTTTTCCGGCGACTCCGTTCTCATTACCGCCAATCTTGGCGTAGATCCCTACTACCTCGCGCTCAACACGGCAGGTAATACTGGCTACACCCTGAATCACGACGGCACCGTCACCAGCTTTGGAATCTCGACCTCGCTCCAGACCAAGGATGTTCTCCAGACCACGCTGCTTGCTGGCGCGGCTCCGAACGACATTCTTCCGCTGACCTCCTCGACCTACATCAGCGAGCCAGGCCGCAACTCTATTGCTCAGCTTACGGGTAGCCCTCCGGCTCTGAAACAGGAGCTTCCGGTTGACACCGGCTATACGCCCGTCTATATCGCCGGCGCTGCCGCAGGAGCCCGCGCTTACGCCATCAGTCAGGCCACGGGTGGCGGGCCCGGACAAGTAGCGGGAATCGATATCGCCAGCAACACCATCTCGAGCAGGATCAACGTAGGTGTCGCGCCCATCTACGGCGTCATGACAGCCGACGGTCGCCGCGTCTTCGTCATGAACCAGGGCGACGGTACGGTCAGCGTCATCAACGCGCAGACCAACCAGCTCGATACAGCGCCAACTGGCAGCACCAATCCCATCGTCGTCGGTACTCAGCCGGTTTGGGCCGATTTAGCGCCCGTCCGTAATGAGCTTCTCGTCGCCAATGCAGGCGATGGTGTTCATCCCGGGTCTCTCAGCGTCGTCAACATCCCCCTCTGCTCGGTGGTCACTCTGCCCACGAACCCTGGCTGCGACGTTAACAATCCGGTCGATGCCGTAGGTTTCGGTCAGGTACTGGCCACGGTTCCGGTAGGCATCAACTCACTGATGGTCGCTGTGCTGCAGGATACAGCTAACTCTCGCGCCTACGTTCTGAATCAGCATGACAGTACGGTCTCGGTAGTCAACCTCTCCAGCAACACGGTGACAGCCACTATTCCTGTTCCGGCTTCGCTGCACCCTACCTTCATCGCCGCCAGTAGCGGTACTCCTACAGGCAAGGTGTACGTTACTTCGCCTGAGACAAACACCATGACCATTATCCGAACCGATACGGACACTGTCGAAACGACGGTTGACCTGCAGGGTAAAGGTGTTCAGGTTCGCGTCTCGGCACCATAATCGTTGAAGCCGTTTGATTTCGGGTTCGTAAAGAAGGCTCGGGGCTAGTCCTCGGGCCTTCTCTCCACGACTCATCCTGATAGGGCTGCTGATGGAAGAGGGACCATGAAGTTCGACCTTGAAAAAGCAACACCGCGCGAGACCTACCAACTCCTCATTGGGCTCGTTGCACCCAGACCCATCGCTCTGGTTACCAGCATGAACGAAGAGGGACGCCTCAACGCCGCTCCCTTCAGCGCCTACAATTATCTCTGCACCGATCCTCCGATCATCGGGATGGGCGTCATGGATCGCCCCACCGGCGGCTTCATTCCCAAGGACACAGCACGCAACATTCGCCGCACCGGCGAGTTTGTCGTCAACGTCGTTACAGAAGATCTAGCTCAGCAGATGAACATCTGCGCCACAGACTTTCCCGCCGAGATCGACGAACTGGAGATGGCCGGCCTGACCACCACTCCCTCGCAGATCGTGAAGGTCCCTCGCATCGAGCAGGCCCACGCTGCTCTCGAATGCCGCGAATACACCACCATGGAGATTGGCCGCTCTCGAATCATCCTGGGCAGAGTGGTCTCCATCTACATCGAGGACAAATTCCTCGATCCCGCAGGCCCTTACGTCAAAGCCGAGGAACTGCACGCCATCGGACGCATGAATGGCCTCGGCGCCTACGTCAAAACCCGCGACTCATTCCTAAACATCCCACGCATCCCATACGCCGAGTGGCTCAAAGGAAAGCGCTGAGTCACACAGCTTCTAATCGGTCGCTTTTGTTCCTGAGGTAGGCCCGGGCTTTAGCCCAGGCATTAGAAAGCAGCATTCATCAAAAGGGATCTAACTTCAAGCCAGATAATCCCTGAGCCAGGGATCCGTAGACCGCACAAGCTCAAGCGTCGTGCCGTCAAAAACAACCCTGCCCTCATTCAACACAAGAAACCTCGTACTGTCGTCGATCCCGCCATTGGGAATCGGCTCGACTTTGCCCGTTTGCACATCGAACCGGCTCATCGCCAGCAGAAACGCATCCTGCATTCGGTGCGTAATCATCAGCGACGTCGCATGTGAAACATCACGCTGCTTGATCACGAGATCCACAATCGTCGTAGACGTAATGGGATCAAGGCCAGCCGTAGGCGAGTCGTAAAGAATCAGATCGGGCTTGCTGATGATCGCCCGCGCAATCGAAACCCTGCGCCGCATCCCACCCGAAAGCTCCGGAGGATACTTTGCAATAGCCTGTTCCAACTCCACAAACTGCAGAGCTTCCACGACCTTCGTGTGTGCCTCATCTTCAGGAACGTGCTCCTCGTTGAGGCGATAAGCCACGTTCTCTTCAACCGACAGAGAATCGAACAGCGCCGACTCCTGAAAGACCATACCGACGCGCTTGCGCATCCGGAACAGGTCTCTTTCGCTCATCGCCGTAATGTCTTCGCCGAAGACGCGAATTGTGCCGGAGTCCGGTCGAAGCAGCCCATTGGTCAGCTTCATCAACACGGACTTTCCACCACCCGCAGGCCCAAGAATGATGCGCGTCTCTCCGTGATGCACTGAAAACGAGATGTTTTGCAGCACCGGTTTTTCATCGAACCGAATCGACACGTCCTCGAACGAAACCACGACCTCCCCTGCGCCGGGATCCTGGCCGTTCTGTTCGACATCGCTGCTGGTCATTTCCTGGGGCATAGTCGTCACTTGCCAAAGATGCCGATCATGGCACGGCTAACAATAAAGTCCACAATGATGATGAACACAGACGAAACCACCACAGCCTGCGTCGTTGCCCGCCCAACACCCTGCGTTCCGCCCTTTGTATTCATGCCGAAGTAGCACCCCACCGTAGCGATGATGAACCCGGAAAACAGTGGCTTCGTCAGCCCCTGAACGACATCTCCATACGCCAGCGCCCGGTAAGAGTTGTGGAAATAGGACGAAGCATTCAATCCCAGCATCCCAACGCTCACCATAGCTCCACCGGCGATACCCACGGCATTGGCGACAATTGTAAGAAAAAACAGCATGAACACTGTCGCATACAGTCGCGGCGTAACCAGCTTCCGTATCGGGTCCGTGCCCAGCGCACGCATCGCGTCGATCTGCTCGGTCACCTTCATCGACCCCAGCTCCGATGCCATACCCGACGCATTGCGTCCCGACACCATGAGCCCGGTCAGCACCGGCCCCAGCTCCTTCACCATCGACAGTGCGACCAGGTTCCCGGTCAAGCTCACCGAGCCGAATGCCTGCAGCGACGTCGCAGACTGCAGCGCAAGCACGCAGCCCGTAAAGAAACCCGTCAGCACCACAATCGGCATCGATCCCACGCCGATCGAGTCCATCTGCGTAAAAATATCCGCCCAATACCGGGGCCCTGAAAAAATGTTGATAATCGCGCGCCACGACAGGATGGAGTAATCCTGCACGGCTGCGAGTTCCTGCTTGGCGAAGACCTCTGGGGACACTAGTGGCATAGTCGTTGTCTGGCTCAATGTATCAGATGCGCGACCCCCGCCGCCGAATGCATCTTATTGAGCCGATTACAACAGTAGTAGATGCGTAGGCACCCTTTGGAATGAGAAGATAGTAGGGATGATCTCGCAGATGACCGCCGCGGTGTTGTACGGCAAGGAAGACCTTCGATTAGAACAGGTGGATATCCCCCGCGCCTCGCACGGAGAGCTGGTCGTTCGCGTAGGCGCCGCCCTCACCTGCGGTACTGATCTCAAAGTCTACCGTCGCGGCTACCACGCTCTCATGCTGCAGCCGCCCATCCCCTTCGGCCACGAGCTCGCTGGCGTAGTCACCGAAGTCGGTCCCGGAGTGACAGCCTTCCGCGAAGGCGACCGCATCGTAGCCCTCAACTCCGCTCCCTGCGACGTCTGCTTCTTCTGCACCCATGGCCAGCAGAATCTCTGCGAGGACCTCCTCTTCAACAACGGCGCCTACGCCGAATACATCCGTATCCCCGCCCGCATTGTCGAGAAGAACACCCTCCTCATCCCCGACGGCGTCCCCTTCGAACACGCCGCCCTCACCGAGCCCCTCGCCTGCGTCGTCCGCGGCCTTGAGGAAAGCGGAGCTTGCCCCGGCGACACCATGGTTGTCATCGGCGCTGGCCCCATCGGCCTCATGTTCATGCACGTCGCTCAGATCGCCGGCGTCAACGTCATCGCCGTCGTCAAGCGCGAGGACCAGATCGCCGCCGCCAAACTCTTCGGCGCCGCCTGCGTCATCCACATCGAAGCCGTAGACGACGTAGTCGCTGCCACCCGCGCGCTCACCCCCGAAGGCCGCGGTGCCGACATCGTCATCGAAGCCGTCGCCATCCCCGCCACATGGGAGTGGGCCGTCGACATGGTCCGCAAAGGTGGCCTCGTCAACTTCTTCGGCGGCCCACCCAGCGGCACCCGCGTCCAGCTCGACACCAACCGCATCCACTACGGCGACATCACCCTCAAGGCCAGCTTCCACCACACGCCCGCCACCTGCCGCACCGCCTTCGAGCTCGTCACCAGCGGCCAATTCAAGTGTGCCGAATACATCACCGGCCGTGCCGTCCTCGCCGAGGTCCCCGAGCTCTTCGCCCGCATGATGACCCGCACCGCCGACTCCCACGACATCAAGACCGCGGTCTTCCCCAGCGGGGTGCCCCAATGAGCGAGATCACCCTGCCGCCCCAGCACGCGTTGCTAGGAGCTCCCCACCCATACCTCACCCCGCTCGACCGCCCCACCCTCCAGGAGGCACAGCTCTGGTGCGCCCAGCTCACCGGTTCGCACTACGAAAACTTCCACGTAGCCACCTGGTTCCTCCCTCGCGGCACCCGCCCGCACTTCGAGAGCATCTACGCCTACTGCCGCGTAGCCGACGACCTCGGCGACGAGGTCCCCGACCCCGCCGTAGCCATGCGCCTTCTCGACGCCTGGGGCTCCATGCTCGACGAGTGCTACGACACCCCCGAGCGCTCCATGCACCCGGTCTTCGTCGCGCTCCAACCCACCATCCAGCAGTTCGACCTCCCCCGCCAGCTCTTCCACGATCTCCTCCACGCCTTCCGCATGGACCAGGTCAAGACCGCCTACAACACCTGGGACGAGCTCCTCGAATACTCCCACTACTCCGCCAACCCCGTAGGCCGCCTCGTCCTCCTCGTCTGCGGCTACAAGGAAGAGTCCACCGCGCTCCTCTCCGACAAGGTCTGCACCGCCCTCCAACTTGCCAACTTCTGGCAGGACGTAGTCGAAGACGCCGAGCGCGGCCGTCGCTATCTCCCCGCCGAGTACATGCTGCAATACGGAATCGACGAGGGCCAGATCCTCGGTCGCGTCTTCACCCCCGCCTTCCGCGCCATGATCGAAAGCCTCGTCATCCGCACCCGCGACATGCTCCGCGAGGGGGGCAACATCACCGTGCACGTCAGCAGGGAACTCGCCGTCACCCTCGACCTCTTCCGCAAAGGCGGCGACGCCATCCTCGACGGCATCACCGCACAGGACTTCGACGTCCTCCGCGGCCGCCCCGTGGTCTCCAAGGCAAAGAAGCTCAGCCTCCTCGCCGGTGCTCTCTTCAGCAAGCTTTCCGCGGAGCTCCACCGTTGACCACCGCCGAAGCCTACAGTATCTGCCGTTCCATCGCGCAGCGCGAAGCCAAGAACTTCTACTACGCCTTCCGCGTCCTGCCCCAGCACAAAAGCGACGCCATGTGTGCCGTCTACGCCTTCATGCGCCGCGCCGACGACATCGCCGACGACGAGTCCATGCCCATCGAAGACCGCCGCCTCGTCATGGCCAACTGGGTCGCCGCCTGGCGCATCGCTCGCAACTCCGGCATCTCCGACGACCCCGTCTTCCTCGCCCTCAACGACACCCAGAAGCGCTTCGCCATCCCCGACACCCTTCTCGAAGAGCTGGTGCAGGGAACCACGATGGACCTCGACACTCCCACTGCAATCGAGGGAGAGCCCCAAACCTTCGCCACCTTCGCAGACCTTTACCGCTACTGCTACCTCGTAGCCTCTGTCGTAGGCCTCGTCTGCATCCGCATCTTCGGCTACACCGATCCGCAAGCCGAAAAGCTGGCCGAAGAGACCGGCATCGCCTTCCAACTCACCAACATCCTCCGCGACGTCAAAGAAGACGCCGAGCGCGGACGCATCTACCTCCCTCTCGACTTTCTCGCCCAACACAACATTCCCCTCGACCGCATCAAAGCCCTCGCCGCAGGATCAGCCCTCCAGCCTGATGAGCGCGCCGTTCTTCAATCCCTCGCCATCTCTGCCGAGCAGTACTACACCTCCGCCGACCGCCTCCTTCCCCTCATCGACCCCGACAGCCGCGCCGCCCTCTGGGTACTCGTCACCATCTACCACCATCTCCTCCACCAGATCAGCGCAGCCAACTACGACGTCTTCACCAAGCGAGCCCGCGTCTCCACTCCCGGAAAGCTGCTCATCCTGGCCCAGGGCGCAGTCATGGGTTTCCGCAATCGCGGAGATCATCCCGATGACTGCCGCCCACAGCGACGTCATCGTCGCGGGCGCAGGCGTAGCCGGTCTCTCCGCTGCCCTCGCACTCTCCAACGCGGGCGCAAAGGTCACCCTCCTCGAACGCCGCCCCTACATCGGTGGCCGAGCCTACTCCTACGACCACCCCGCCCTCGACGAAACCATCGACTCCCAACACGTCGTCCTCGGCTGCTGCACCAACATCCTCGACCTTATCCATCAGGCGGGCACCTCCGATACCATCCGCTGGTACGACGAGCTCACCTTCCTCGAGCCCAGCGGCCGCCGCACCCTCCTCAACACCAGCACCCTCCCCGCACCCGGCCACCAGTCCCTCAGCTTTCTTCGCGCCCCCATGCTCAACCTGCGCGACAAGACCGCCATCGCCACCGGCCTCATGCACTTTCTCCGTGGCTACCCCGCAGACGACACCGAGAGCTTCGCCTCCTGGCTCAAGCGTACCGGCCAGACCGAACGCGCCATCCGCCACTTCTGGGAGCCCGTCGTCGTAGGCGCTCTCAACGACACCTTCGACCGCTGCTCCGTCAAATACGCGGGCAAAGTCTTCCACGAATCCTTCCTGCGCTCCCCCGAAGCAGGCCGCCTCGGCATCCCCGCCGCGCCCCTCACAGAGTTCTTCACCCCCGTAGTCGATCTAGCCACTCGCCAGGGTGTCGAGTTCAAGCTCAAATCCGGAGTCGAGCGCATCGAGCAAACCCCTGACAATCGCTGGCAGGTCCTCGCAGGCGGCCAGCCCTATACCGCCGACTCCGTCATCCTTGCCACCGACTTCCGCCAAACCTACGCTCTCACCGCTTCACTCCCATCAGCGCCCACCAGCCACTTCGACGAGTTCGTCCCCGCCCCCATCACCACCATCCATCTCTGGTACGACCGCGACGTAACCGGCCTCGACCACGCCGTCCTCCTCGACACCCGCATCCAATGGGTCTTCGTCAAATCCCGCATCCGCCGTTGGCCTATCGAACGAGGCTGCTACCTCGAACTCGTCATCAGCGCCTCCTGGCCCGAACTCGAGATGAACAGGGAAGCGATCCTCAACTCCGCCATCACGGAGTTCGAAACCTTCTTCCCAGCCGCAAAGCAAGCCAAACTCCTGAAATCCGGAATCCTGAAAGAAGCCCGCGCCACCTTCTCCGTAAGCCCCGGTCTCGACGCCTTCCGCCCTACCCAGACCACCCAATGGCCCGGCCTCTACCTCGCCGGAGACTGGACCGCCACCGAGTGGCCCTCCACCATGGAAGGAGCCGTCCGCAGCGGTCGCCTCGCCGCCGGAGCCGTCACCGGCAACCCCAGACGCTTCCTATCCCCCGAACTCCCAGCCACAGGCCTGATGCGCTGGCTCTCCCAAACCTAGCCGCTGAATCTTTTCTGCCGATCGCAGTTGTTTTTTGTCGTAGCTTTTCTTGTTGTCATCCCCGCAGGGGATCTGCTTTTTCACGCTTCCTCCCCTTCACCCTCGGTCGTCATTCTGAGCGAAGCGAAGAATCCCTGTATTTGCCGTTGCTGTTGTTGCCTTTCTTGCTTGTCATCCCCGGAGGAGATCTGCTGTCTCCAGGCAAGCCAAGCAAAATCAATCTCTTACAGAATTAAAATCAAAATTCCTCCCAAAAATTGCATGTCAAGCCCCAAATCCTATAAATAAAAGAAAACACAAGAGATATCGTTGCAAATTAGTTTTAGCCAATCCGCTATACTTTAAAAAGAATCAAGAAAAGTCCCGGCCAAATCCGGGGCTTTCGCTGTTAATCCCATAACTTCTTTAGAAAGACGAATTTACCTGTAACCCTTTTAGTATGACGATTTTGCGACGAGCTATTTTGATAAGTTATTGAATTGGAATACCTTACAGCTGGGTACCCGGGGGGGTGAGTACGGGCAAGCCAACGATAGAACCTCAAGGGGAGCGTATGGAAACGAAGAAGCTGGGTAACTCTGACCTCCATCTGACGCCGATCGGCTTTGGCGCATGGGCCATCGGTGGCGGAGACTGGGCCTTCGCCTGGGGACCGCAGGACGACGCCGATTCAATCGAGGCCATCCACCGCGCCCTCGACCTCGGCATCAACTGGATCGACACCGCAGCCGTCTACGGCCTCGGCCACTCCGAAGAGGTGGTCGGCAAAGCGCTCAAAACCACCTCGGCCAAGCCTTACGTCTTCACCAAATGCTCCATGCGTCTGGGACGACAAGCGCGAGATCCACCGCAGCCTGAAGACCATCCGCCGAGGAGTTGGAAGCAAGTCTCCGCCGCCTCCAGCTCGATGTCATCGACCTCTACCAGATCCACTGGCCCATGCCCGAAGACGAGATCGAAGAAGGCTGGTCCACCATGGCCGACCTCCAGCGCGAAGGCAAAGTCCGCTGGATCGGCGTCTCCAACTTCAGCGTCGCCCAGATGGAGCGCGCCCAGGCCATCGCTCCCGTCACCTCGCTCCAGCCGCCATATTCCATGGTCAATCGCAACGTCGAAGCCGAGATCCTGCCCTTCTGCGAGAAGACACGGAATCGGCGTCATCAACTACTCGCCCATGGTCTCCGGCCTCCTCACCGGTGCCATGACCAAGGAACGTGTAGCTGCCTTCCCGAAAGACGACTTCCGCCGCAACGCCAAACAGTTTCAGGAGCCGCAACTCTCCCGCAATCTAGCCTTAGCTGACCTGCTGGGAAACATCGGAGCCCGGCACGGAGTCAGCGCCGGCGTAGTCGCCATCGCCTGGACCCTCCACAACAAAGCCATCACCGCTGCCATCGTCGGCGGCCGCAGCGCAAAGCAGGTCGACGGCATCTTTCCGGCGGCCAACTTCCGCCTGACGAAGCCTGAGGTTGCCGAGATCGGTGCATTCCTCAAAGCCAACCCATAGAAAATTCTCTGGAACCCGTTCGCGTATGCGATAGACTCCAGTGTGTCGACTGTAGCTGTCACACAAGGCTGCGGTTCAACGCTGTCGCAAGGAGGATCTGTGGGCCAGTGGCAAAAGCCGAACGGAGAGAATCCAGTTCGCACTGCTGTACGTTTTCCAATGAAGTTAGCCCTGCACGTCGAGACGGAGCATGGTGCATTGGAAGCAGTGACTGAAAACATATCGGCAAACGGCCTGCTCTTCGTAAGTGACCGCCTTCCCGCGGTCGACAGCAGAATTGAATTCACCATCGCGATGCCTTCAGCCGTCATGGGATCGGCGACTGATGTAACGATTCACTGCATCGGTCGAGTGGTACGCCACTATCTTCAAGGAAACGAGAAGAAGGCTGCTGCGGTGATCGACGAATATTTTTTAAAGGCCTGACTTATGACGGTTGTTCATTTTGATCAAACTCGCACCAACGAACCAATTCCGGAGGAAAGCTCGACTCAGACAGGAATCAGGGTCATCCTGGCTGATTCGCAGGCTATCTACCGAGTGGGAATGAAGAAGGTCTTCGCTCTGGAGGACGATATCCGTGTCGTCGCCCAGGTCGAGACCCTGACGAATCTTTATGCGGCTCTGGAGCGTTATCCAACCGACGTTGTCCTGCTCGAAGGGCAGCTTATCGCTGGCACCATCGACGCTATTCCGGAGCTGGTGCGGCAGGCGCCGGATGCAAAGCTCATCGTGCAGGTCACCGAGACCGACGAAGCGAACACTGTTGAACTTTACCGTCGCGGGGTCCGCGGCGTTGTTCCGCGTTCCATCTCGCCCGACCTGCTCATCAAGTGCGTACGCAAGATCGCCGAGGGTGAGACCTGGATCGACAACCAATCCATCAGCTGGGTGATCGAGGCCTACAGGGCGCAGGCAACCACGCTCACCAACCCAAGGGTGCAGCCCAAGCTCTCGAAAAAGGAGCTCGCCATCATCGGCTGTATCACCCGCGGAATGCGCAACAAAGAGATTGCCTATCAGATCGGAACGACTGAGCAGGTGATCAAGAACTACCTGCGCAAGATCTACGACAAGCTGGGCGTCTCCGACCGTCTCGAACTTGCGTTGTACTGCCTGCATCATGAACTGCTGAAAAAGTATCCGCAGGATGCAGAGCACGGCGGAGGGCCGCATACCGAACCGTCGCAACCGCTTCGCGCCAAGATGTAAAAGTAAAAAGCCCCCGATCCGGGGGCTTTTTACTTGCTTACTGCTTGTCGATCTCAACATCGATCGTGAACTTCACATCATCCCCGAGCATGGGAGGTGAGAACTTCGGTCCAAAGTTGAAGTCAGCCCGCTTCAGCTTGCCGGTTGCCGAGAAGCCGCTGCGCACCTTACCATCTTTTCCGGTCTGCGGCGGCGCAGGACCGTCGAGATCAAAGGTGATGCTCTTCGTCACGCCGGTCAGCGTCAAATCGCCAGTCAACTGGAGCTTCCCGCCGGCGTTTGAAAGAGACGTCGACTTGAAGGTGATCTGAGGATACTTGGCGATGTCGAAGAAGTCCGGAGACTTCAGATGCTTATCGCGGGCATCAACGTTGGTCGTGAGTGTGTTCGTATCGATCGTCGCGTTCACTGACGACTTCGTGACGTCCTTCTCGTCCAGCGTTACGGTGCCGGTTACGCCCATGATGGATCCGTGAACGTTGCTGACAGCCATATGCCTAATCTCGAAGGTAACGCTTGAATGTGCAGGATCGATCTTCCAACTGGAAGTCTGGGCTTCAGCGCTTGCGCCAGCCAATGAAAGTACGCCCATGGTGAGGGTCAACAGGAATTTACTTCGCATGCAAAAATCCTCGTGCTTTCTGTTTAGAGAAGAGTGACTGGAATCTGATGCTCTGTGTCGCAGATTCGATGCTATCAATCAATAAGGGTTACGCAGCAATGGAAGATGTCAGAAATGTATGAGGTGATGCTAGCATCACTTCGATATGTCACTTCTGCGTGAACTTCGATCGCTGACGGCGGTCCAGAGAAATACTTTTGTTGCTTGTTTCCTGGGATGGACGCTCGATGCATTTGATTACTTCCTCCTTACTGTTTGCCTGAGCGCGATTGCGGCTGACTTTCATGTAACGATTCCGCAGGTCATGGAGGCGACTTTCTGGACATTGGTGATGCGGCCAGTTGGGGCGCTTGGTTTTGGGTTGCTCGCCGAGAGGTTTGGCCGGCGGCCGACTTTGATGTTGAACGTCCTGGCTTTCTCCTTTTTTGTGCTGGCCTCTGCGTTCGCTCCTTCGCTCAGGATCTTTCTGATATGCCGTGCGTTGTTTGGTATCGCGATGGGCGGCGTTTGGGGTGTGGGAGCGGCGCTTGCACTGGAGACGCTTCCGGCTTCGGGACGTGGGTTTTTCTCCGGTGTTTTGCAGGAAGGCTACGTTGTCGGCAACCTGCTGGCTGCTGCTTTGTATGGGCTGCTGTTTCCTCATCTTCACGGGAGCGGGATGTTCACCGCATGGCGTGTGATGTTTATGATTGGCGCTTTGCCGGCGCTTCTCGCGCTGTATATGCAGTTCAAGGTCGCTGAGTCTCCAGTTTGGCTGGCGGCACGAGAGAAGCGGCTTTTGACCGGCGCGAAGAAGGAGAGCGCGTTCGATTGGAAGAGTTTCAGGATGTATCTCCCGACCTTTCTCTTTCTTGTGCTGCTCATGACGGCGTTCACTTCGTTCAGTCATGGAACGCAGGATTTGTACCCTACCTTTCTGGAGAAAGATCATCTCCTCGATCCGGCCCGGGTGGGTTTGATTGTTGTGATCGGCAGCCTTGGTGCGCTGCTGGGAGGAATCTGCTGCGGCGCTGCTTCGGAGCGGTTCGGGCGCAAGCGGATGATTATTATTGCGTCGTTGTGTGCGCTGCCGGTTATTCCGCTGTGGGTCTGGTCGCATTCTGTTTTGGGTCTGGCCGTTGGCGGTTTCCTGATGCAGTTCGCGGTGCAGGGTGCGTGGGGAGTTGTTCCTGCACATCTGAACGAACTGTCTCCGGGACCAGTGCGTGCCATCTTTCCGGGATTGGCTTATCAGCTTGGCAACCTGTGCTCCTCGCGGAATGGCGTCTTCCAGGCGACGATAGCGGCACGGTTCCATGGGGGCGCGTTCCATATCGTGTTGTCGGGAACAGCGGTGGTGGCGGCGCTGCTGGTGGCCGGAATAACCGCGCTGGGCAGGGAGGCCAAGGGTGAGGTTTGGACTGATGCGTAGATGGGGTACCCCCCCTCCCCCTTACTCGAGCTTAAGTCTAGTGTTTTCATTGGGTTAGTGGTTGAGTACTTTCGTAAAATCGTCATTCTAAATGGGTTGCGGCTAAAATCGTCTTTCTAAAGGGTTTACGAGTTAAGTAAAAAGCCCCGGGTATGTGCCCGGAGCTTTTTCGACTCTGTATTAAGAATAGCGGATTGAGCATAACTCCTACGCAATGCTTATGTCATTGATGGATATGGAGTTATAGGGGTATGGGACTTGACAAGGGATTTTGCTTAGGAAATTAGAAAATATTTCTTCTAAGTTTCTGATATGGCTTCGGTTGTCGGGCTGGGATTCTGCCTTTTTGCCTGGGATAGCTTGTGGCGTGAAGCGGTGAGCAGAAGGATTACGAGAAGCAGAAGTAAGCCAGCAGAGATGAGGGCCGAGTATGAGGTTTGTGAGTAGGGGGAAGCGAACGGTCAGGTGGGGTAGCAAGGATCGCGTGAAGATGGCTTCAGTGTTGATCAGGAAGACGGACGAGAGGATTAGAACCCAGCGTTGCGTGGCGCGAGAGGCTGGTTGGGAGAGCGTTCGGAGAGCCCAGAGGATTGGCAGCAGCACGATCATGGCGGAGTAGTAGCGCTGATAGAAGGGGAGCAGCCCGATTAAGAGGAGGGTTGCGATCTGGAGGATGTGCTGGTCCAGAGTTTCGCCGGAAGGAGGCTGGTTACTGTTGTTGGGCTTGGATTGGAGGCAGAGCAAAAGCAGCGTGGCGGCGATAAGGGCAGCGAGGAGTGATGCTGCGGTTCGACTGTGCAGGAGGGCGTAGAGAGGAAGTTGCAGGTCGATGCGGTCGAAGCGGAGGAGGCTTTGCTCGGAGACGTCTGCTGCGCCTCCATTGGTGAAGACGACCGCGATGTTTTCGCGCAGGCTGGAGAGCCACACTGAACCGAGGCTGAGCAAGGGATAGAGAGAGGCGGCTGTGATGGTGGCGGAGATGGTCACTGTAGCGACCAGGGTGCGCCAGGCGCGGGTCCAGAGGAGGTAAGGGATGAGGAGCAGGCCGAGCGTGGGCTTGAGGCAGATCGCCAGTGTGAGACAGATGATGGCGGGGAGATTAATCCGCTTTGTGCGGCTTAGCAAGAAGTAAATGGCTGAGGAACAGAAGGCTGGCGGCGAGACAGGCTACGTTGGTGACGTGAAGGCCGGAGTGGGTGGGAGCGAGGGCCAGTCCAAAGGCGAGGAAGGCGGGTTTGATGGGATCGCGCCATGTGCCCGGAAGGAATGAAGCTAGTAGTGGGATGACGGCGATGTAAAGCGCGACGCTGAGCACGGTAAGTGCCTTGACGGCTATGGGCCAGGGCAGAAGCGCAAATGGGATGAGCACGACAAGGGTTGGGGGTGGGTAGACGGGATGGGTGCCTGATGGGTTGCCGGCGACCTTGCCTGTTGGTGCTCCGGCGTCGTGCCAGGTGGGGAAGAAGGCGGTCGCGTCGTAGGGGTTGCGATGCTGGAGCCAAAGGCGGGTGGCGGTGTAAGGGGCGGCGAAGTCGTTGACATAGCCGCTGTTGGCGCGGAGCGGGCCGCGAAGGAGGAACAGACCTGAGGCGAGCAGAACGGCGATCCATGCCAGCAGGGCGGTGGTCTTCAGCTTGATGCGGTGGCCTCCCGGGGAACTGTTTGCAGTGTAGGGGATGGGAGGAAAGACGCCAAGAAAAAGGATGGGCGCGGAAGCTCTCTGGAAACTATGGTTTGAGATGGATGAAACAAGCAACGGCGAAACACAGGGATCCTTCGACTCGGCGCTGTGCGCCTCGCTCAGGATGACGACGGGGAAGGGGCGCGACGGGAAGAGGTGACGTTTCGCGTCGTGCGTAATCAAGGGGATGGCGACGTAGAGGGACGGGAGGCAGTGTCCGGATGTATCCTTCCTCTGGGTGTTTTATGGGTATTACTGATTCCGCGTTGAGTGTGGCGCAGGGGCGGTTAAACGTTGCAGCTCCTTTTCTGATTGAACAAGACTGGGATGCTTATACTGCCGAGCAGCATGGCGTGTGGGCGGAGCTGGTGCATCGAAGGATGCCGCAGTTGCGTGAACATGCTTGCCACGAGTATCTGGATGGATTTGAGCAGATTGGGTTGCGTGAGGATCGGCTGCCCAATTTGAAGGCCGTGAGTGCGCGGCTGGCTCCGCGGACGGGGTGGCAGTCGACGCCCGTGAGTGGGTTTCTGCCGCCGGATGCCTTCTTCGAGATGCTGGCTGCGAGGATGTTTCCGACGACGACGTGGTTGCGGTCGCGGGATGCGATGGAGTACACGCCCGAGCCGGATATCTTCCATGACGTGTTTGGGCATGTGCCGATGCATGCGCATCCTGTGTTTGGAAATTTTTTGCAGCACTATGGAAAGCTGTGTGCCAGGCTGATGGCCGATCCGGTGGCGCTGGAACGGATGGGGCGGTTGTTCTGGTTTACGGTGGAGTTTGGATTGATTCGACAGGATGGCGAGATCAAGGTGTATGGGAGTGGGTTGATCTCGTCGCACGGAGAGTGCACGCGGGTGCTGGCGGGTGGGTGCGAGGTGAAGGACTTCGATCTGGATGCGGTGCTGGATCAGAAGTTCGACACGGGCGCGATGCAGCCGGTGCTTTATGCGGTGGAGTCGTTCGAGCAGATTTATGAGGCTACGAAGCAGGCTGAGGGGCGGGTGCGGTAAGGCGCGTTAGGGCTTCTTTGCGGCGAGGAGGGTGGCGATGCGCTTCTCAAGCTGGTTGAGGTCGGTCTCGCCCTGGTAGCGGGCGAGGATTTTTCCCTCGGGGCTGATGAGGTAGGTGACAGGAAGGCCGAGGACACCGCCGTAGAGTTCGCCGAGGTGCTCGTCTCCCATGACGATCGGATAGGTGATCTGGAATTTGCGGGCGGCCTTCTGGACGGGAGCTTTGTCGTCGTCCATGGAGACGCCGAGGACCTGGAGTCCTTGTGGTCCGAACTTTGTCTGCCAGGTGGCGAAGCGCGGGATCTCTGCGATGCAAGGACCGCACCACGTGGCCCAGAAGTTGAGGAGGACGAGTTTGCCACGATAGTCGGTGAGACGGACGGGCTTTCCTTCGAGGCTGGTGAGGGTGAAGTTGGGCGCGGTGGTCTTTTGCTGTGCGGGCAGAGCCAGGGTTGTGGCGAAGAGGATTGCGGTCGCGAGGAGGAGGCGGTGTGGCTTCATGAGCGGCCCTTGGCTACGGGGTATCCCTTGGCGACCCAGTTGGCGCCAAAGTTGTCGGCGATGTGGAGGACTTTCAGGTGGGTGAAGCCCATTGCGTGGAGTTGATTGTAGGCGGGGGCGATATTGGGGCAGCGATCCCATGGGCAGCAGCCGCAGTAGAGGACGATGGCGGTGTCTTTGGGAAGCAAGGCGACGCGGTCTTTGAGGATCTGGAGGCCAGCGTCCTGATTGGTGGGGCCTGCGTATTCGGCGCCGGGGATGTGGGCTTCGGCGAAGAGGACGTGGGAGCCGACCTGAAGGATGAGGGGCTTGGGTGTGGCGGACTGGAGAGTCGCGGCGAAGTCAGCGGGCTGGATGAGGTCGGCTGTGGGGATGGAGGATGCCGGGATGTGTGCGCTTTGCGCGAGGGCGATAGGAATGTGCAGGAGGGCGAGGAGGGCAACTGCGAAGAGACGGCGCTGGCGATTGGAGAGGGAATTCATACCTCTAGTTTAGCTGCTGGGTAGGGGAGTCGTTGGGTTCGGTTGGTGGGCGATAATGGCTGAGTGAATTCAGTCTCTTCGCCGTCCCCTTCTGAGGAGTATAAGCAGCGCCTGCAGGCTCGTGAGCTTGGGGTGGCGCAGTTCGACAGGATAGATAAAAGAGTTGCGGTTGCGCGACTGGTGGTGGTGATCGGTGCACTGGTGGCGGGGTGGTGGAGCTTTGAGCGAGGGACGTTTTCGGCATGGTGGCTGCTGGTTGCGGTGGGATTGTTTGTTGCGATTGCGGTTTATCAAGCCGGGGTGCAGAGGTGGCGGTTGTGTGCGATGCGGGCGGTGGAGTTTTATCGGCGTGGGCTGGCTCGGATCGAGGATCGGTGGGTTGGGAAGGGGTCGCAGGGGGAGCGGTTTGATACGGGCGAGAGTCTGTATGCGACGGATTTGGATTTGTTTGGGCGGGGGAGTTTGTTTGAGCTGCTGTCGCAGGCTCGGACGCGGATGGGGGAGAACATGCTCGCGGGATGGCTGCTTGCTCCTGCGAAGGTGGAGGCGATTCGGGAGCGGCATGAGGCTGTTGGAGAGCTGAGGGGACGGCTGGATCTTCGCGAGGATGTGGCGGTGTTGGGCGAGGATGTGAAGTCTGCGGTGCATGCTGAGGCTCTGATGGCATGGGCGGAGTCGCCGAATCTGTTGGAGCGGGGTTGGGTGCGGTGGGTGGCTTTGGCGCTGGCGGTGATGGCGGTGGGGACTGCGGTGTTTTGGGGCGCGACAGGGGAGAAGGTCCCGTTTTTTGGGGTGGTGCTGGTTGAGGGCGTGGTCGTGTTGCGGCTGCGGGCGCGGGTGCAGGCGGTGATGCATGGGGCGGAACATGCGCTTGAGGATTTGAGGTTGCTCAGTGCGTTGCTCGGCAGGTTGGAGAGAGAGAGGTTTGAGACTGCGCGGCTGAAGGCGGTAGGTGAGGCGATGCGGTCGCATGGGGTGGCAGGGTCGAAGGCGATTGGGAGGCTGGGGACGATCGTTGAGTATATCTACTCGCTGGATAACCCGATTTTGCGACTACTGGATATTCCGCTGATGTATTCGGTGCAGTGTGCTTTTGCCGCTGAGGGATGGCGGCGGGAACATGGTAAGGCCGTGCGGGGATGGCTGGATGGTGTGGGCGAGATGGAAGCGCTGCTGTCGATCGCGGCTTATAGCTATGAGCGTCCGGCGGATGTGTTTCCGGAGTTGATGGAGGGGGCGCCTTGTTTCGAGGCGGAAGGGATTGGGCATCCTCTGTTGCCGGTTGGGGTATGTGTGCGTAATGACGTGAGGGTTGGTGGAGAAAGGAGTGTGCTGCTGATCAGTGGGTCAAATATGTCGGGCAAGAGCACGCTGATGCGGGCGGTGGGATTGAATACGGTACTGGCGATGGCGGGAGCTCCGGTGCGGGCGCGGAGGTTGCGGCTAACGCCGTTGCAGGTGGGGGCGAGTATTTTGATCAATGATTCGCTGCAGGAGGGAAGCTCGCGGTTTTATGCGGAGATTACGCGGCTGCGGCATATCTGCGATCTCGCTCTAGGTGGGTTGCCGGTTTTGTTTTTGCTGGATGAGCTGCTGCAGGGGACGAACTCAAAGGATCGGATGGCGGGGGCGGAGGGTGTGGTGCAGGAGTTGTTGGCGCGTGGGGCGATTGGGCTGATCAGTACACATGATCTGGCGTTGACCGGGATTGGAGGCGCGGCGGGGAAGCTGTATAACGTGCATCTGCAGGATGAGATTTCGAATGGGAAGATGAAGTTCGATTACACATTGCGGGATGGGGTGGTGACGAAGAGTAATGGGATTGAGCTGATGCGGTTGATCGGGTTGGATGTCTAGACGGGTCGGATAGCGTGGCCGATGAGAAGGACTACGGGGGCGGGGCCAACGGCGTTGTTGTCTAGTTGAGCGAGGGTGGTGGCGTGGACGTGCTCGTCGGGAGTGGTGGCTTTGCTGACGGCGACGCAGGGGGTTTCGGGGGCAATGCCTGATTGGATGAGATCGTCGGCGAGGGCGCGAAAGTCGCGGCCGGGCATGTAGATGACCAACGTGGCGTCTTCGGGGAAGGCTCCGGTCCACTTGGGGGTGACTTCGAGTTTGCCTGCGGCGTGGTGAGCGGTGGCGAGGATGAGTTTCGAGGCCGAGGTGCGGTCGGTGAGAGGCGTGCGGAGGTTGGCGGCTACGGCAAAGGCGGTAGTGATGCCGGGGATGATCTCGAAGGGGATACTGTGTTCGCGGAGGAAGGCAATCTCTTCGCCGGCGCGGCCGAAGATGAGAGGGTCGCCGGATTTGAGGCGCAGGACGGAGCGGTCGTCGCTGGCGTGCTGGAGCATGAGGGCGTGAATTTCGGCCTGGGTGATGCGGGGTTGGCCGCAGCGCTTGCCGACGGGAATGATCTCGGCGGTGGGGCTGGCGAGGGCGAGGATCTCGTCGGAGACGAGGTCGTCGGGCAGGATGACGTCGGCGGTTTGGAGGAGCTGGACAGTGCTAAGGGTGAGGAGGCCGGGGTCTCCGGGGCCTGCTCCTGCAAGGTAGACGGTGCCCGGCTGGGCTTCTTTGTTCACGATTTTTTCTCAGGTAGTGGATTCGTATGGGCGTGTTCGCGGGCCAGCTGACGGGAAGGGCATTGATCGTAGCCGCAGACCTCACGCTGAGCGAGTTGGTGGAGGAGCCACTTGCGCTCTTCGTTGAGGGGTTCGGCGGCGACGACCTCGCGGCGGAGGTTGCCGAGGTCGGTGAGCCAGTCGCCGAGGTCGAGGGGGAGCTGGGCGTTGATCTCTTTGCGGAGGCGTTGGGCCAGGGCAGGGCTGGCTCCGGCGGTGGAGATGGCGATCTGCAGGTCGTCCGCGACGGACGACGGAAGGGAAGTAGAAGTCGCAGAAGGGTGGGTCGTCGACTGCGTTGCAGATGATGTTTTTTGCGGTGGCTTCGTGAAAGACGGCGCGGTTGACGGCGGGGACGTTGGTGGCGGCTACGACGAGAAAGTTTCCTGTGAGATCGCCCTCTGTGTACTCACGCTGATGCCATTCGATTTCACCGACGGCGGCGAGGTTGGTGATGCGCTCAGTGGCTTTAGGGGAGATGACAGTTACTTTGGCGTGCGCTGCTTGCAGGGACTCGATCTTGGATTCAGCCAGATGGCCAGCGCCGATGACGACGCAAGGGCGAGCGGCGATCTTGAGGAAGATAGGGAAGAGATCCATACGATTAGGCTACTACTCTCCGGTTCGGATGGCAGGGTTCGTCACGGGGATTCGAGGGGCAAGGCATAAAAACCGTAGTTGCTCTCTCGATTTTGATATGAGACGGAGGGCCAGGGAGTTTGTCTGGGCTCTCGATCGTTTTAATCCGACGGACGTCACATTTTCTGTGGTATCGCCACAGAAGCGTGACATACTGATGTGGCCATAACACAGGACGGATATGACGCAGACAAAACTTGATCTTTTGCAGGGGACGCTGGACCTGATGGTGTTGCAGACGCTGGCGAGCATGGGGTCGCTGCATGGATATGGGATTGCGCGGCGCATTGAGCAGGTGAGTGGGGACGAGGTGCTGCTGAATCAGGGAACGATCTATGCGTCGCTGGTGCGGCTGCAGCAAAGGAAGTGGATTTCGGCGGAGTGGGGCACGTCGGACAACAACCGTAAGGCGAAGTACTACTCGATTACGAAGGAAGGACGCGGACAGCTGGCCAAGGATGCTGCTTACTGGCGCAGGCTGACGAGTGTGATGGGACGGGTGCTGTCGGCGTCGGCCGGGGAGGAGATGTGATGAACCTGCAAGAGATCTTTGGTCGGGTGAGTTCGTTCTTTCATAAACCGGAGCGAGACGCAGAGCTGGATGCGGAGATGCAGGCACACCTGGAGATGGCGACCGACGAAAATCTGAAGTAAGGGGATGGATCCGAAGGAGGCGCAGAGGCAGGCGTTGATTCGGTTCGGCGGTGTGGATCGGGCCAAGGAGGAGCAACGTGCGAGCCGTGGGCTGCCGTGGCTGGATGTGTTGCTGCAGGACCTGCGTTACACGCTGCGGACGCTGAAGAGAGATCCGATGTTTTCCGTGATTGCGGTGCTGATTCTGGCGCTTGGAATTGGGGCGAACATTGCGGTGTTCAGCGTGGTAAATGCGATCCTTTTGCGGCCGCTACCGTTTCACGAGCCGGATAGGCTGGTGTGGATTGCTCCGGCGGATGCGAATGGATTGTCGGCCTCGACGTATTCCGCAGATGCGTATGATGACCTGCTGGCAATGAATAAGTCGTATGAGGATGTGACGGGATATTTTGCGTTTTCGACGAACGACAACTTTAAGTTGACGGGACATGGAGATCCGAAACCGATAACGGGCATCTCGGTTGCACAGAACTTCTTCACAACGCTGGGCGTGACGCCGGAGCTGGGACGCTCTTTTACGAAAGAGGAGGCGGTTAAGGGTGGGCCGTCAGTGGTGATGCTGTCTCACGCATTTTGGATGCGGCAGTTTGGCGGGGATCGCGGGATGATCGGGAGGCCGATCACTTTAAATAATGCACCGGTGACCGTGGCGGGTGTGCTGCCGGATACGTTTGATTTTGGCGCGGTGTTTTCGCCCGGGACGAAAGTAGATATTTTTTTACCGGTGGTGATGGATGAGATTCGTCCCTGGGGAAATACGCTGGCGCTGATTGGGAGGCTTAAGCCGGGAGTGAGCCTGGCGCAGGCGCAGGCCGAGGCGAAGGTACTGTTTCCCAAGTTTTACTGGAGTAAAAAATATCCGGAATCGGTCGGTGGCTATACGGCGAGGCCGTTTGAACTGAAGCAGTATGTGAGTGGCAAGTTGCGGCGGTCGCTCATTGTGTTGTGGTGTGCGGTGGGGATGATTCTGCTAATTGTGTGCGTGAATCTCTCGAACCTGATGTTGGCGCGGGCTGCGGCACGGAATAAGGAGTTTGCGCTGCGTAGCGCTTTGGGTGCAGGGCGCGGTCGATTGGTGCGGCAGCTTTTGACGGAGAGCATGGTGTTGGCGGGGATGGGGGCTGTGCTGGGACTAATGCTGGCGTTTGGGATTACGTCGTATCTTGCGCACCAGGGGTCGCTTGCGTTGCCGTTGCTGAGCAGTGTGAGGGTCGATGGAGCAGCGCTTGTGTGGACGGTTGGGATCAGCGTTGGTGCGGCTGTGTTGTTCGGGTTGTTGCCGGGGCTGAAGATGTCGGCAAGCAATCTGCAGGAGGCGCTGAAGGACTCTGGGCCGGGCGTGAGCGATGGGCGGAATCACGAGCGGCTGCGTTCGGCGCTGGTGATCTCGGAGGTAGCGCTGGCTTGCGTGCTGCTGGTCGGTGCGGGTTTGCTGCTGCGAAGCTTTATGCGGGTGCTGGATGTTGATCTGGGCTTCCAGCCTTCGACTGCGGCTGCGATCAAGGTGGACTATGATGACGGCGGCAAGTCGGAGAAGAGGGATGCAATTCTGCAGGAGATGATTCGGCGGGTGAGTGCTATTCCGGGGGTCGAAGCGGCGGGGGTATCGGACAATCTGCCTCTGGAACGCAATCGTGGGTGGGGTGGGCCACGAGCGAAGGGAAAAACCTACAAGGATAACGAGGTTCCGGGGGCGTTCGTTTATATCGTGTCGCCGGGGTATGTGAAGGCGATGGGGATGCGGCTGCGTGGACGTGACTTTGGATGGCAGGATGATATGAAGGGTGAGAGTACGGTCATCCTGAATCAGAAGGCGGCGAACTTTGTTGCGCCGGGTGAAGACGCGGTCGGGAAAATGGTCCTGATTAATAAGAAAGAAGTGAAGGTGATCGGCGTGGTTGCGGATGTACATGAGACCAACGTCGAGGGCACGGCAGGGGAGCAGATGTATCTGCCAACGATGCGTGATGAGTGGGGGCCGGATGGCGCGGAGCTTGTGGTGCGGTCGAAGCTGCCGCCGGAGCAGCTTGCGGGTAGTGTGATGCGGACGTTGCGTGAGATGAATCCGAATCAGGCGGCTGTAGAATTTCGGCCGATACAGGGGATTGTGAATCGTGCGGTATCGCCGAGACGGTTCTTTGTGCTACTGGTGGGTGCGTTTGCGGGGCTTGGATTGTTTCTGGCTTCGTTGGGGATTTATGGCGTGATCTCCTACTCGGTGACGCGGCGGACGCAGGAGATTGGCATACGGATGGCGTTGGGAGCGTCGGCGGGCAGGGTACAGGCCGGAGTGATTGTGAAGACACTGCAGTTGGCAGCGATGGGAATTGTCGTTGGAGTTCTGGCGTCGATGCTGGTGGCCAATATGATCGCATCGCTTCTGTTTGGGACTGCGCCGACGGACCCGGTTACGTTTCTGGCGATGGTTCTGGTGCTGGCATGTGTTGCTGCGGTGGCCGGGTATATTCCGGCCAGGCGGGCTTCGCGGATCAATCCGATGGTGGCTCTGCGAAATAACTGATTCGCAAGATTTATTCGCCGGGGAAGAGGGAGATGGGTAGCTCCCTTTTTAATGATCATGGGTGTCGCACCGCATACAATCGGGCTGAGAAGAAAGTCCTCGAGCCAGCCGAGAGTGCCCTCATGCCCTACAGTCATACAGTCCGCGGCGTAAAGCACACGTTTGCGGATCTGCGATCGCTTCTGGCGCGGGCCTCGCCTATGCGCTCGGGCGACCAGCTTGCCGGCATCGCAGCGGCAGACGCCGAGGAGCGTGTGATTGCGCAGATGACGCTGGCTGAGCTTCCATTGAGCGCCTTTCGAGAGGAAGCCGTCGTTCCCTATGAAAGCGATGCGGTCACACGGCTGATCTTCGACGCGCAAGACAAGGACGCATTTGCGCCGGTTGCCGACCTTACCGTGGGTGAGTTGCGCGACTGGCTGCTCTCGGACAAGTGCACCGGCGAACGGATTGCGGAGCTGGCACCGGGTCTGATGCCGGAGATGGCCGCCGCGGTTTCCAAACTGATGCGGGTGCAGGATCTGATTTATGTCGCGCGGAAGATCTCTGTTGTAACGCGGTTTCGTACTACGGTCGGCTTACCGGGAAGGCTTTCGACGCGGCTGCAGCCGAACCATCCGACGGACGATCCTGTTGGCATTGCGGCCAGCATGCTCGACGGTCTGTTACTTGGTTCCGGTGATGCAGTGATCGGCATCAATCCGGTCTCGGACAACGTGGCTACGGTGACCACGTTGCTGCAGCTGATGGATCATGTGCGTATACGCTACGGGATCCCAACGCAAAGCTGCGTGCTGGCTCATGTCACGACGCAGATGGAGGCGATGCGGCGGGGCGCGCCGCTGGATCTGCTCTTTCAGTCGATTGCCGGCACGGAGGCTGCGAATACGTCGTTTGGCGTTAGTCTGGAGGTGCTTGACGAAGCGCTCGCGATGGCCAGGGAGCTGAAGCGTGGCGGCATCGGCGCTGAGACTGGCGGCGAAAACATCTTCTACTTTGAGACGGGACAAGGGAGCGCTCTCTCCGCCAATGCGCACCATGGCGTCGATCAACAGACGCTGGAAGCGCGCGCGTATGGCGTTGCGCGGCACTATCGGCCGATGCTGGTTAACACGGTGGTGGGCTTTATTGGTCCGGAATATCTATACGACGGCAAACAGATTCTGCGAGCCGGGCTGGAAGACCATTTCTGCGGCAAGCTGCTGGGCCTGCCGATGGGATGCGACATCTGCTATACCAACCACGCGGAGGCCGATCAGGACGATATGGATGCGTTGCTGACTATGCTGGGCGCGGCCGGGGTGAACTACATCATGGGTGTGCCGGGCGCCGACGACATTATGCTGAACTACCAGAGCACGTCCTTTCATGATGCGCTGTATCTTCGCCGGCTGCTTGGGCTGCGGCCCGCTCCGGAGTTTGAGGCGTGGCTGGCAAGCGATGCATGCCGACAGCTCCACTCGATAGGACAACCCGGAGCACTGCTGCCTGCGCTGGGTTCCGTATGAGCAATGACTCCTCTGCTATCGCGAAAGAGAAGCCGGGCCTTGGCGATGCATTACGGAGGTATACGACTGCGCGGGTTTCGCTGGGTCAGGCCGGCCCGGCGATCCCAACATCCGAGCAACTCCGCTTCCAGCTTGATCATGCGCTTGCCCGCGATGCTGTTCATGCACGGCTTGATGTGGCGGGGTTGCTGCAGGGGTTGCGGGAGCGACAGATGGAATGTCTTGCGCTGCGGAGCGCGGTTGCTGGCGAAGCCGGGCAGGATGACCGTCAGATTTACCTGCGCCGACCGGACCTCGGCCGTGCTCTGTGTCCGGACTCCGCGCAGGAGTTGCAGCAGTATTCCGCGAGTGTTCTGGAATGGCCCAACGTTGTCTTTGTGATCGCCGACGGTCTCTCCGCGCTCGCAGTGGAACGCCATGCGCTTCCGCTGCTGGACAGAATGGTTTGCGATCTCGGTTCGGAGCAGTGGCGTGTGGGCCCGGTATGCATTGTTAGCCAGGGCCGCGTGGCTATAGGGGACGAGATTGGGGCGCTATTGCGGGCAAAACTTGTCGTTATGTTGATCGGAGAGCGTCCCGGCCTGAGTGCGCCAGACTCGCTGGGCGTCTACATCACCTGGAAGCCGCGCCCCGGCCGCACAGACGCGGAGCGTAACTGCATCTCCAACATCCGGCATGCGGGTCTGAGCTATGCGGATGCGGCGCAGCGGATTGTCTTCTACATGAATGAAGCGACACGTCTTCAATGCACGGGCATTACGCTAAAGGAGAATACGACACCGTTCTTTCCAGCGAGTTAGTTGATCCCAAGGAACGAATCACTCGCGGAAGATGGACAGTCGAATGCCGATTAGGTGGTGACTCCGTTTCCGTTCCCGTTCGAATGATTCTTTTGGACGACCTTCCAGACAAAGAGGAACTGCTCGTCGCTTGATGTGGCCAAATTGATGGCCTTTTGACGTGCAGCTCTGCTGAGAGCAGAGCGAATGTTCTCCTTCGTGTCAGGAAGCTCCGAGAGAGGAATCTTCAGGGCCGATCCTTCGCTTAGCTGAGCAATGTCGTTTAACAGCTGCGAAACAATCTCTTTGTGTTTGCCTTCTCTGCCTTTTGGAACATCGACCTGAAGTATGGACTGAAATTTCATGGGGGCGACGGCAGACATTTCATCGTTGCTATCCATGATCTTCTCCTCGCGTAATAGTCACGTTAACGTAACGGATGTGACGCTAACGTAACGCAAACGTGACCATAATCTAATGTCGACGCAAAAGAGTCAAGCGGAATTTTCCACCAGACCTAAACCTTTTCTGTAAACGACAGATACTAAAGAGTTAACCCGTATTGATTCAATGTTGCTAAGGTTGAATTCAGAGGTGCTCGCCATGATGCGTGCATTGAACTATGAAGTGATTCCAGTGCACGAGGTGCCCTGGAACGAGTCGATAAGCTTCCCTGAGCAGCGTGAACCAGTCGTGCTGGTGGTAGATGATGAGCACGTTATCGCTGATACTCTGTCGAAGATTCTTTCGATGAGCGGCTACAAGGTCCTAACTGCCTATAACGGCAGGAGCGCGCTTGAGCTCGTACGCTCCTCTCCTCCGGCGCTTCTTATTACGGACGTGGTCATGCCTGGGATGACCGGAATTGAATTGGCAATCACGTTGGTGAAAGCTATTCCGGACTGCAAGGTCCTGTTGTTTTCTGGTCAGGCCGCAACGGCGGATATGCTCACGACGGCGCGGGATATGGGATACGACTTCTCACTGCTCGCGAAACCAGTACACCCGACTGATATGCTCCGACGCGTCAGGGAGAGTTTCGAGGTTCAAGAGATGGCTGCCACGTTTAACGCGTCGGCGGAGACAATATTTCACCCCGGTTCATCCGACTTTGTTTCTTAATCATTCTCCGGGGGCGAGATGACCTGCGCCAACGGGTGGGGCGTCGCGCTCGACTGGTTCGATGATGGCTCCGGCTAGTTGGGCGCGGAGGGTGTCGTCATCGGTGCGATCGAAGTAGTGGCGGAGGTCTTCGCCGGGGGTGCGGACGGCGAGATAGCCGGTGAGAAGGCGCTCGATGGCGTCGGGGACCTCGGTGGCAGCGACGCGGTAGCCGAGAGGACGTGCGGGGCGAGCGTATTTGCCGACGGAGCCGCCGACGCAGAAGAAGAAGGCGTCGACTAGCTGGCCGTCTTTCTTGATCTTTTTGCCCTCGAGGCCGATGTCGGCGATCCAGTGCTGGCCGCAGGAGTTGGTGCAGCCGGTGACGTGGAGGCGAATCTGCTGGTCGAAGCCGGGGAGGCGGTCTTCGAGCTCATTGATGAGCCATTTGTTGAAGCCCTTGGTCTCGGCGATGGCGAGCTTGCAGAACTCGGTGCCGGTGCAGGCGATGGCGCCGCGCCAGAAGGCCGAGACGTCGACCTGCAGGCCGAGGGTGTTGAGCTCGATAACGAGGGCGGCAGTCTCGCGGTCAGGGACGTTGACGATGAGAATATTCTGGCCGATGGTGGCGCGGAGCTGGCCGTTGCCGTACTTGTCGGCGAGATCGGCCAGAGCGATGAGCTGATCGCCGGAGAGGCGTCCGTTGAGCACGGAGGCTCCGACGGAGGAGAGGCCGGGCTGACGCTGCTGGGTGATGCCTACGTGGTCGCGGTAGATGTCGGCAGGGACGACGTCGGCGGAGAGCGGGTTGGGATCGAGCTTGTAGCCGAGCTTTTCTTCGAGAGCGGCGAGGAAGGACTCCGGAGTCCAGCCGTGGCGCATGAAGAGGTACTTGATGCGGGCGCGGGTGCGGTTCTCGCGAAGTTCGGACTGCTCCTTAAAGATGCGGACGACGGCAGTGACGACTTCGAGGGCCTTGTCCTGCGGGATGAAGGCGGGGATGCGTTCGGCGATGTGAGGTTCGGTGGAAAGGCCGCCGCCGACGCGGAGGGTGTAGCCGATCTCTTCGGTGACGTTGCCATCGTTTCCGATGACAGACCGTTTGATGGCGGTGAGGGCTACGTCGTTGATCTCCGGGTAGGTGCACCAGACGGGGCAGCCGGTGACGGAGATCTTGAACTTGCGGGGTAGGTTGTAGAACTCGGGGTTTGCGGTGAGGTGATGCGCGATCTCGACGGCGAGAGGGCTGGAGTCGATGAGCTCGGTGTGGTCGAGGCCGGCGAGGGGGCAGCCGGTGACATTGCGTACGACGTCGCCGCAGGCTCCCTTGGGGCTGAGGCCCACGGCGGTGAGGGCGTCTACGACCTCGACGAGGCCGGAGAGGGTGAGCCAGTGGAGCTGGATGTTCTGGCGGGTGGTGATGTCAGCGAGATTGCGGGCGTACTTCTGAGTAAGCTGGCCGATGACACGGGTCTGCTCACTGGTGAGGATGCCGTTGGGCAGTCCGATACGCATCATGAAGAACTCTGTGGCTTTGCCTTCGCCATTTGCGCCACCGGTGACGCCGAGGCCGTCGCCCTGGGTGTAGACGCCCCACCACTTGAAATACAGGCCGGTCCACTCGGGCAGGACTGAGTCCCGGCCGTGGCGGGCGAACTCACGCACTTCGTCCCACGCTTCCCAGGGATTTTTGGCGAGCTTGAAGTCGCTCGGACTTCTGGGCCTTGGTTTCTTTGGGGAGGGCTGCGGGCTGAGTGGACATTGGATGATCCTTTGAATTGGCCTGAAATAGAAAAAGCCCACACTGTGTAGGTGGGCGCTGTGTAGCTTTGCGGGTAGGTTCGGACTTGAAAAAGTCTACGAATCGAGGCAAAGGCGACGGCGCACGAGGTCGCAACAACAGATACACATGCGACAAGCGGTCGTGCGGTAATTCGCCATTGTCTTAAAGGCTATCTGGGTTGAGGGCTGACGTCAAGTGAAGGAGCAGCTGCGTTTCGAGATTTTGATGTGTATGGGCACCAGTGCAGGCGCTATCTGACCCGCACAAAAATATGAATCTACAGGGCTTTCCTCTGCTAAGATCGCCGGATCGGAAAACTACCGAGTCACGGGGTCGGCCGTCATGGTGCTTGAGCAGCTTCCAAACCACGACCAAATCTGGGACCTTTGCATTGTTGGATCTGGACCCGTGGGCATATCTCTCGCGCTGGAGTTCGAGCGGCTAGGGCGCGACGTTCTTGTGCTGGAGTCCGGCGGAAGCGAAGTCGATCCGAAGAGAGCGGAAGACAGTCATGCGACGATTGTTGACCCGCGGCATCACGCTCCCATGGAATTAACTGTCCGTCGTGCCCTTGGTGGCACGTCGTGGCTCTGGGGAGGACGGTGTGTCCCCTATAACGCCATGGATTTTACGAAGCGTGACTTTGTTCCCGAGTCGGATTGGCCGATTCGCCACGAAGATATCGAACCCTGGTACAAAGCGGCGTGCGAGTACATGCTGTGTGTCGACGACAGCTTTCAGATGCCGTTCAGCCGCGAAATCAATGACGATCTGATCCTGGACGGTGTCGAGCGATGGTCTACTGAATGCCACTTAATGCGGGTTCACCGCAAACGCCTGGAGAAGTCGGAAAGAATCAAAATCTGTCTGAACAGTACGGTGATTGATCTGGACTTAGGTGAGGATGGGCGGTGCGTTGAGAGCGCCGTTGTCGCAACTCCAAGTGGCAAGGTCAGAGTTAAGGCGCGGTGCATAATCCTCGCAACCGGAGGAGTGGAGGCGACGCGCCTTCTGTTGACTGTGCAACGATGCTGGCCGGATCACTTTGGGGGAACGGGTGGTCCACTCGGGCGTTATTACATGGGTCATCTCGGCGGCGCGATCTCCAGCCTGGTCTTCGATGATCCTCGTAGCAGCGCTGCATTCGATTGGGTGCTCGACGCAAACGGAGTCTATTACAGGCGGCGATTTATGCTGCCGGCGAAGGTTCAACTGGAAAACAAAGTTCTGAATTCCGGATTCTGGCTCGACAATGCTCAGTTTTTTGATCCCAGGCACGGCAGTGGAATTCTTTCTGCATTTTTTTTGGCCTTGGCTGTCCCTGCCATCGGGAGGCGGATACGGTCGGAAGAAGTCCGGCTTGTCGAGGTCGGGCCAAGGCCGTATCCAGTCGGTGCGCACTTGATCAATACCGTGCGGGATGCGCCAGGCACTGCGAGAGACGCGTATATGGCCCTTCGCGATCGCGTTTTCAAGAAACCCAGGAAGCCTGGCTTTACCTTCCTCAACCGGGGCGGCAGATTTATCCTGCGCTACCATTCGGAGCAGGTACCGAATCCCGAGAGCCGGATTGTTTTGACGGACGAAGTGGACCGGCACGGTCTCCCTCGTGTGTCGATTGATTTCCGGTTCAGCAACCAGGATACCCGTAGCGTCGTCGACTCTCATCGCCTGCTGGATACAGCTCTTCAAAACAATAAGATTGGACATCTGGAGTTTTGGTATCCGCCGGAACAATTACAGGACCGCGTGATGGAACAGGCGACGGACGGCCATCATCAGATGGGTGTCACAAGGATGGGAGACGATCCCAGGGAGAGCGTCGTCGATTCAAATCTGAAGGTGCACGGAGTGGACAATTTGTACGTAGTTTCCGCGGGTGTCTATCGAACAGGCAGTCAGGCGAACTCGACTTTGCTTGCAGTTGCACTTGGCATGCGGCTTGCCGGCCATCTCAACTGCACCTCGGGGAATCTCGATCAGGTTACGATATCCAGTCAGACTTAGACGCACTCCCTAGTCGGACTGGGCGAGGGAGAATTTGTGGCGAACGTCGGAGCCGCGGACCCAGAAGATAACGTCTTCGGCGATGTTGGTGGCGTGGTCGGCGGTGCGCTCCAGGTTACGGGAGACGATGATGGCGTTGAGAGCCTGGGTGCTGACGACGGGGTGCTGCTGCATGACCTCGATCAGCTCGGCCTGGACGGCACGGTTCATGTCGTCGATCTCGTCGTCCATGGCGAGGACGTGTTCGGCCAGTTTGGCGTCGGCTTCAAGCAGGGACTGGATGGCGCTGCGGATCATGACGCCGACCTTCTCGCCCATGTCAGGAATATCGATGGGGAGGGAGATCTGCGGGAGATCTTTCTGTGCACGGGCACGCTCGGCGATGTTGGTGGACTGGTCGCCGATGCGCTCGAGGTCGCCGTTGATCTTGATGACGGAGAGGATGAAACGCAGATCAATGGCCATGGGCTGCTCTTTGGCGAGGAGGTCATAGGCCATCTCGTCTACGTCGCGCTCGGCAGCGTTGATGGCGGCCTCGATCTCTTTGACGTGGTCGCACAGCCCGATGTCGCCGGTGAGGTAGGCCTCGAGCGAGAGGGAAAGAGCCTGCTGCGAGAGAGCGGCCATGGCAAGAAGCTTGTCCTTCAAGGCGACGAGTTGTTGTTGAAAGTTGATACGGGGCATGGGGAGTAGTCCCTCTCTTAAATAGGTCTCTCTATTGTGATGCAGAGAGGGTAATGGGGATATGAATTTGTAAAAGGTGAGTGGCTATATTGGTACGTCTCTTAGGTTAGACGCTTCTTACGGGTAAAGGAGATAGGCCTGACGGCGCTGGCGGAAGGCGTCGAGATCAGGCCTCCACGAGGCTGAGATCGTTCGCGGATCCTCGTTATTTTTGAGCGACAGCATGGTGTTGACGCTGACGATAAGGGGATCTGTCTTCGCAAGGTTGAACTGGGTCGGATAGAGGCGCTGGAGCGCGCTGATGATCTCGATGCCTAACTCGGGTGAGTCGAGGGCGTTGCGGTCTGTGAGGGTTAAGGCGATGCCGGGGATGGTCTTGCCGTGCGAGGGATAGTGGTTGCTCGTCTTCGATGACGGCGAAGGTGGTGGGTGAGAAGGCGACGCCTGGGATGTTGCGGCTGGTGAGATAGGCAGCGAGGGCCTGGGGCGTCGATGTAGGGCGCGCCGATCTGCTCGAAGGGCTTGTCTGTTCCGCGGCCTACGGAGACGTTGGTGCTGTCGAGCATGCCCAGGCCAGGATAGAGGGTGGCAGCGGTGACGTTGCGGAGATTTGGGCTGGGGTTGGTCCAGGGAAGGCGGGTGTCGTCGAAGAACTGGCTGCGCGTCCAGTGCTGCATGGGGACGACGGTGAGGGTGGCATTGAGAGGGAGTTGAACGTTAGGAGAGGTGGCGGCGGGGTGGCGGTGTTCGCCGTTGATGTAGCGGGCGAGTTCGCCGAGAGTGAGGCCGTGGCGGAGCGGCAGCGGCATGTAGTTGATGTAGGACTCGCGTCCCGGGTCGGAGACGGGACCCTGGACAGCGATGCCGTTGATGGGGTTGGGGCGGTCGAGCAGGATGATTTCGAGGTTGTGACCTATGGCTTTTTCCTTTGCGGCGGCTTCGAGGAAGTAGCCGACGACGGACTCGTAGGTGTAGAAACGGACGCCTGCGTCCTGTATGTCGATGACAACGGCGTCGAGGTCTTTGAGGGATTCGTGGGTGGGGCGGCGGTCGGAGTTTTTGGGGCCATAGAGGCTGATGACGGGGAGGTGGGTTGTGGGGTCGGTATCGTTGCTGACTCGGGCAGTGTCTTTTGCTCCGAAGATGCCGTGTTCGGGGGAGAAGAGGGTCTTGAGCTCCACCTGCGGGATGGAGTGATAGAGGATGTCGATGGTGCGATGTCCGGTGCTGTCGAGGCCAGTCTGGTTGGTGAGGAGGCCGATGCGGAGGTGATCGTTATGGCCTTGGGCGGCGGCGAGGAGGGTGGCGAAGTGAGTGGATTGGAGGACGTCAATGCCGGTTTGGGTGGCTGGGGTGGGACTTGCCGCATCGGAAACAGTTGTTTCGAGTGGCGTGGAGCAAACGGAGAGGCCGGGGCATCCTTCACAGTGAGTGCAGCTACAAGACCAGAGGCGTTGTTCGGTTGCTGCATCAAGGCCGAGAGCACGAGCTGCTGCGGTGGCTACCTGACCGCGCAGGGCAGAGATGGGTGGTGCGCCGCGGGGATAGATGGCGTTAGAGAGAAGAATGACATAGGTGTTGGAGACGGGGTCGATCCAGAGGCTAGTGCCTGTGAAGCCGGTGTGGCCGAAGCTGCCGTTGTGAGTCTGAGTTGCGATGGGGAATATCTCTCCGCGTGGGCGTGAGAACGCGGTGTTGATATCCCAGCCGAAGCCTCGGGTGGCGACGCCGGTGGTGGTTTTGCCGTCAGGTGTGAAGATGGTGGCGCCGGATTGCGCTGTGGCTGGCTGCTGGGGCGTGGTCATCAATTGCAGGGTGGATTGCTTGAGGGGGAACGGGCCGGTGTTGTGGAGGAGCTTGTCGAGGAGGGCCTGTGCGAAGAGGCTGATGTCGGCGGCGGTGGAGAAGACCCCTGCGTGGCCAGCTACTCCGCCCATGCGGCGGGTGGTGGGGTCGTGGACTGTGCCGCGGAGGAGGTGGTCGAAGTTGGGATTGGTTTCGGGGGTGCCTTCGTTGTCGTGGGCTGTGGGGGCGACGTTTTGAATGCTAAGGGTATTCCAAATGCCCAGGACCGGCGCTGCACATCATCGTGTACATCTCGTGTGATGCCAGATGCGAGCTCGATTGCTGATCCGGATACATCATGAGGTCCGCAGCCCTTGGTGAAGGCGTGGAACGTAGTGTGAGTCATCTTCAGGGGAGTGAAGATGTGCTGCTCGGCATATTCGTCGAGAGGCTGGCCGCTGAGTTTTTCGACGAGAGCGCCGAGAGTGATGAAGTTGATATCCGAATACTTGAAGGTAGTGCCGGGCTTTGATTCGAGCGGAGACTCCATGGCGCGACGGATGCCTTCGGCCTTGTCGGGTGCAGTGAGTCCCCAAGGGTCTTTGAGGTCAACGTCTGCTGGGAGGCCGGAGTAGTGGGTGAGTAGTTCGCGAATGGTGACGTTTTCTTTACCGTTAGCTGCGAAGGCGGGGAGGTATTTTGCGACGGGGTCGTCGAAGTTGTATTTGCCCTGTTCGTAGAGCTGCATCATGGCCGTGGCGGTGGCGAGGCATTTGGTGAGGGAGGCCATGTCGAAGATGGTGTCTTCGGTCATCGGCTCGGCGGGTGACTGGTTTGCCGTCTAGGCCGGGTTCGCCGGCTAGCTTACGATCGCCGTACGCTTGTTCGAAGACGACTTTGTTGTTGTGGCCTATGAGGACTACAGCGCCGGGAAGTTTTTTTGCAGCGATGGCCTGATTGATCAGCGTCGAGACAGGAGAGAAGTCGGGTGCGGCGGTTGAGCTTTGTGACGCTACGGACGAAACACGGGGGTTCTTGGCTCCGCGCAGAATGACAGGCGTTTGAGATTTGAGGGGTAAAGCGCAGACGAGCAAAATAATTGCTGCGATACCGGCAGTTTTTGCGGCGTGTTGTTTGCGGAAGATCAGGCTGGCGATGCTGCCTACGGCGAAAGTCACGAGAGAGCCGATAAAGACGTACCAGGTGAAGGCTACTTTCGGGATGACGAATCCGGAGTTGACGGTGATGGCGTGAGGTTGGAGCCACAGCGCCATGTTGAGGGCGAAGCCGGTGATCATGCCTATGATTGCTCCGGTTTGCGTGGCATAGCGGGTTAGGGTGCCGAGAAGGAAGACTCCGAGCAGAGCGCCATAAGCTACGGATGCGATGGAGAGGCCTATTTCTACGACGTGGCCTTTGCCTCCTGCGTGGATGCTGTAGACGGCGACTGCAAAGAGAATGAAGGCCCAGACGACGGTGGAGGAGCGAGAGATCATCATGCGTTCGCGATCATCAGCTTGCGGGCGGAGATGCATGTAGAAGTCTACGACAGTAGTGCTGGAGAGTGAGTTAAGCGCGGCACTGAGATTGGACATCGCCGCGGCGAGGATTGCCGCAATAAGCAGGCCCGCGATGCCGACCGGCATCTGCTGAACGATGAAGCTGGGGAAGATTCGGTCGGCGCTGGCGAATGTGGTTGGGTGCAGGCCGTAGAAGACGTAGAGGCCCGCGCCGATCAGAAGAAACAGTGTGAACTGAAGGAAGATGATGGCTCCGCTGGCAAGGAGAGCGATGCGTGACTCGCGGAGGTTGCGGGCGGCGAGCATCCGCTGGACCATGAGCTGATCTGTGCCGTGTGAGGCCATGGTGAGGAAGGTTCCACCGATAACGCCTGCCCAGAAGGTGTAGTTCTGGGTGAGGTTGAACGCGAAGTTGAAGAGACGAAACTTGCCTGCGGCTGCGGCTACAGCGTGAATCTGCGACCAGCCGCCGGGCACATGAATTCCGAGTGTGGAAATTGCAACGATGGTTCCACCGATGTAAATGAACATCTGGATGACGTCGGTCCAGATAACGGCAGTCATTCCTCCTTCGAAGGTATAGAGCAGAGTTAGTGCGGAGATGATGGCGATTGAGAAGACATCTCCCGTGCCGATGGCGATTCCTACGACGATGCTGACGGCGAAGACGCGGACGCCTTCGGCCGCGGCGCGAGTGATGAGGAAGAGGCCTGCGGTGACCTTATGCAGGGTACGTCCGAAGCGCTGGTCGATCAACTGATATGCGGTCAGCATGCGTCCCTGAAAATATTTGGGAAGGAAGATCGCGGCTACGACGACGCGCCCGATCATGTAGCCGATCACAACCTGGAGGAAGCCGAAGTTCCCGGCAAAGGCAACGCCGGGGATGCTGATGATGGTTAGTGTGCTGGTCTCCGCCGAGACGATGGAGAGGGCGATGGCCCACCAGGGGATGGTCTGATCGGCGAGAAAATAGCTGCGCAGAGATCGGGAGTTAGGGTCTTTTCCGCCGCGGAAGCGGAGGCCAAAGAGGGTGATGCCGACAAGATAGACGACGATGAGCGCGAGGTCGAAGGTGTGGAGGTGTGTCGGAGGCGCAGCAGCAAGCATGAATGCGAGTTTATAGCGTGGGGCGGCTTCGCGATAAAGTGTTCTTGCCCTGCGAAGCTGACTCGTGATCTAGCTGACGAGGTGGCCCATCTTCTCGCGCTTGGTTTGCAGGTAGCGCTCGTTGGTGGGTTCGGAGGGAACCTCGGCTGAGATGCGTTCCACAACCTCGATACCTGCCTGCTGAAGCGCTTCGACCTTCTCAGGGTTGTTGGTGATCAGCCGGACCTGCGTGAGGCCGAGTTGCTTGAGGATCTCGGCGGGAAGTTCGAATTCGCGACAGTCGGCTTTGTAGCCCAGCTGGAGATTAGCTTCGATAGTGTCGAGCCCCTGGTCCTGAAGCTCGTAGGCGCGAAGTTTGCCCATAAGCCCAATGCCGCGGCCCTCCTGCTGCTCGTAGAGGAGAATACCTGCACCTGCATCCGTAATGGTGCTGAGGGCGAGCTCCAGTTGCTGACGGCAGTCGCAGCGAAGAGAGTGAAAGACGTCGCCTGTAAGACATTGAGAGTGAATGCGAACGATCGGAGGCGCGCTATGAATATCTCCGTGGACGAGGGCGACAGCCGACTCAATGCGGATAGCCGGGGCAGGGATGTTGTCGTTACATCGCTCTGGATTGTCGACAATTCCTTCGAAACCAAGGATCCGGAAGTGGCCCCAGCGGGTCGGAAAGTCAGCGTCGGCTACCTTGCGAACTTCAGAGAACGGCATCGTTTGATTATACGGTTTCATATTCTGAGCCCTGTAAGTGTCGATAGTTTGTAAAATCTTTCAATTATTAGATGTCCGTGTCCGCGATTCGGACGTGCCAATGTTCGTCACGATTTGCACGACCTTCAGGGCTGCCTTTCCCCATCAATACTTCTTCGAACTAGTTTTCGGGCTGCCGTGCCGCAGTTCCCGGTGCACGACGAGGCCTGCGTGGCTGGCTTCTCTTCTCCAGAATCTCGTTGAATTCAGCGCGAGACATCTTCAACTTCTCTGGATGAGCATCGATCCACTTTGCCAGAGCGTCATATTTTTGCGGTGTCCATCCGCCTTCGAATTCGGCCCCATTTTTGCCTGTTTTGTTCAGTTCGAAGTTGAAGGCGTCCTCCAGATTGGTGAACTCTGCCGAACTGATTGCGGCTTCGGCCAGGATTGCGGGAATAAAGATAACCCCGTCGGTCTTGGCCAGAACAAGATCTCCGGGAAGCACAATCGCTCGACCGATTCGTACGGGTGAATTGATGGCCGTCAGCGTCATGTCCGCCCACGCCGATGGATCATAGCCTCGGTAGAACCCATTGAAATTCGGTATTTCGCGATTCTCTTCCTGGTCGCGGATGCCGGCATCGAAGACGAATCCCGTCTGAGTATGCGCTGCAATTCCGTTTCCGAGATTAGATCCGATCAGCGTGCCTTCTATGATCTTTCCAAAACCGTCGGCGACATAGACATCGCCGAGCTGCAGTTCATTGATCGGCCAACTATTGTTGCCACTCACTCTGCCCTCTGCCTTGCCCTCAGCGGCGATTGCCTTCGCCATGTCTGGCCGCAACGGCATATATTGAGCCGTGAGCGCACGGCCCGCAAATGGCTTCTCGATGTGCAATGCCTGCCATCCGCCATCGTACTGACATCGATAGCCCTGTTCACGCAGGTAATCCCATACATCCTCGATCGAAACATCGATTGCCCGCTTGATCAGATCGTCGGATATCTTCGGGCGGCCATCGGGGAACCGCTCGCCCTTCCAGTCCGATGTATAAAACATCATCTGTTCCTTCGTCATCTTCACTTGAGACAACGCAGGCATTGCAGACGCTACAGTGCAGCCCAACACCGCAACCAATATCAAGTTCTTCATTACAAAACTCTCCTTAGAAATCTGATGAATAGTGCAGAATTGCGCTGCGTTTATCTACCAAACATGATGCACTAGCTGAAAAGAGCGTCGTCAAATGATTGCTTCTCGTCCCACATGGGCGTCGGCTCGAAGTATCCTGTGCCGGGCTTCAAGTGTCGCTTAACCTCGTCATCATTGAGCGAGATGCCCAGCCCAGGTGCATCCGGAACTTTGATATAGCCCTTGTTGATGATTGGCTTCTCAATCCCCGTGACCAGATCCTGCCAGAACGGCACATCGAGCGAGTGGTTCTCAAGCGCAAGGAAGTTTCGAGTCGCAGCGGCGCAGTGAACGTTCGCCATGCAGGCCACTGGCGTGCCCGCAAAGTGCATCGCCATCGGAACACCATTGCGGAAGGCCATGTCGCCGATCCTGTGCGTCCGTAGAATACCGCCGGAAGTCGAAAGGTCTGGATGGATCTTGTCCACGACATGGTTCTGGCACAGATTTTCGAAGTCCGACATCTCGTAGATATCTTCGCCCGTGAGCGTCGGCGTGGGGCTGGCTATCGTGATCTGTTTCAGCAGATCGGTGTAGAACCAGGGAATCACGTCCTCGATCCATTCCAGGTTGAACTTCTCATACGCTCTGCCTAGACGAATCGCAGACTTGACCCCAACGTGGCCAAGATGGTCCATCGACAAGGGCATGTCATAGCCGATGTTCTCCCGCACTGCCGCAACATACTCGCACAACCTGTCGATACCCTTGTCCGTGACCTCCGTCGCGATAAACGGATGAGGCTGATTGCGCAGCTCCCAATTGCTCAGACCCGAAGGCTGCATCACCGTATTTGGAATTCCTTCCAGCGTATCGATGCCCAGATCCATCTTCATCCACGTCAGGCCCATCGCTACGCGTTCCTTCGCTCGCCGTCCATACTCCTGTGGGTCTTTCGACTCAGTGGTATCGGCATAGATGCGGATAGTGTCGCGCCACTTGCCCCCAAGCATTTGATAGATCGGGCAGTTATAAACCTTGCCGGCGATGTCCCACAGCGCCATCTCAACCGCACACACACCGCCTGCCTGGCGCGAGACACCGCCGAACTGTGAGATCTTGTCAAACAGAAAATCGATCCGCAGCGGGTTCTCTCCGACGATGCGGCTCTTCAGCACCATTGCATATTGGTAGCCGGCAATATCACGCACTTCGCCCAGACCATACACACCCTGGTTGGTGTCGATGCGAATCAGAGCGCAAGGACTTGGACCCGGCTTGACGACGATCGCATAGCGCATATCGGTAATCTTCAGGGTCGATGGGCTGGAGTGCAGATTGACGTTTTGAATTGCCGGCTGCGCTTCCGCCCTCTCAGCAACGCTACCGAACAGGCCACCTGCCAGCATGGCCATGGAAGACTTCAGAACACCGCGGCGGTTGAATTTGGTGCGGTTGTAGTCCGACATTTATCGTTCTCCCCATTGAAATCAAACTGTTTTATTTTTGCGTTCTGGCTGCTACATATGCACAAGCGGATTGGGCCACCAGTCTATACATTTCGCCAGTTTATGAATACGGAAACCGCACATCGACGCCTCTGCATGTGCAGACGCGATTGTCCCGCAGGGGTCGCAGGATGGTATGCCACTGTGCAGATGTAATAGAAATCAGTGAATTCGGAGATCCGATCATGCTGTAGCAGGCATCTGCAGCATGATCACGCTACGAGAAGAGCTCTTTGCACTACTTGGAAATTTTTTCGATTACCAAACCATGCGAGCCGTTGCGAACATAATCTTTTCCAGTGACCGTGACTCGCTCTCCCGCAAACGGCATTAGCCGTGGGTTCTGAGAAGACGAAGGTGTTTTGTCATCAATGGGCATGAAGATCGTGCCGTCATCTCGCAGCAGGACAAGCGTCGAGCCGTTTCTGGCGCATGCCTTCGCGCAGGCCACTCCGATCGGCTTGTCGAGACCCTTGGTATAGGCACACGCTGAGTCGAGAACCCAGCCGGTGAAAGTGATATCGGCGCCGTGATCTGCGGCCATGGCGAAACAAGTCAGCGCTACGAAGGTTCCGGCCAACAACTTACGAGGCGGGCTTTTCATTTAGCGACCTCCGAAACTGAAGGCTGTGTCGATGGCGTCAAGTATCCGTGCGTGGCAAGATGTTCTCCCATGCTGGAATACATCGCCGGATCGCGAGGCTGCCAGGTGGCCAGACCATCGACATAGCGGTTGTACATGCAGAACGCAGCAGCAATCAGGACAGTGTCGTGTATCTCAAGATCGGTCGCACCTTGCAGACGCGCCTTTTCAACACTCTCAGTGGAGACATTCTTCCCACCTTCCTGCACTTGCCCTGCGATTACAAGCAGCGCCTTAAGCTTGTCTGAGACTTTCGCCTGAAGAAAGTCTCGCTTCACCTGATCCACGACCTCAGAATCGTTTCCGAGATGAGCAGTTGCCGCGGCGCCGTGGCTGGTCTGACAGAAGTAGCAATCATTCTGACTCGAGACGAAGGTTGCGATCAGCTCTCGTTCTCCTGGCGTCAGAGTGCCCGGTCCGTGTAAAAGAATGTGCGCCAGCTCTCGCATAGGTTTAGCAGTCTCGGGACGGAAGGCAAAGCCGCTGCTGATCCCCGGCAGCCCTTCAGGAAGTGAAATATGTGGCATGGTCGCTCCTCTTAAATGTGTTGGCTGCCTCTATTGTGTTGCTTCGACGGGAAGATATTCTTTGCTGACGCTGACGTATCCCTCACGAGCAACACGCTTGCCGCGTTCACGATACATCGCTTCATCGCGCGGCTGCGTCGTTCCAAGGCCATCGACATAGCGGTTATACATGCAGAACGCAGCAGCGATCAGAACAGTATCGTGAATCTCAATATCGGTTGCGCCCAACTCGCGGGCATGCGCAACAGCCTCTGCAGTAACGTTCTTTCCACCGCGCTGAACCTGTCCTGCGATGACCAGTAGTGCCTTCAGCTTGTTGGAGATCTCTGCGTTCTGAAAGTCGAACTTCACACTTTGCACAAGCCCTTCGTCATCATTCAAGCAGGCCGCTGCGATGGCCCCGTGAATCGTCTGGCAGTAGTAGCAATCGTTCTCCGACGATACATAAGTCGCGATCAACTCGCGTTCTCCCTGTGTAAGGGAATTAGGTCCACGAAGTAAAACCTCAACCAATTCATTCAAAGGTTTTGCAGTCTCAGGACGGAAAGCCATCGCTCCGCGGATGCCATGTAGACCTTCAGGTAGTTGAATGTGAGGCATTGTTATCAGTCCTTTCAGATAAGCGGTTGTTCTGCCACGGTTGCCACAGGAGCCGCTGGTGTGGAGAAGAAAAAGCGTCGAATGGGATCGCCGCACAGCACAGCCGCAAGGCCCAGCAGTGCAGGCAAAGGATCATGCATCAGGATTAGAAAATTGATCACAGCGCAGCCAAGCAAAAAGAGCAGGGGAGCGGCAGGATACCACCAGCGTCGCACCGGCTCCTTCAGCCGGAACAACGAGGCAGCCGATAGCGCAAGAAAACAAATAGCCGAAAAGATGATGAAGGACAGGATGCGATCGAACGCCCCGAAGCAAAGCACCAGCAGCGCAAGCCCAGTCTGCAGCAGCACCGCGTTTGCAGGCGTTCCGAAGCGAGGATGCAGTCGTCCGAACGCCGAAAAGAAGGCGCCGTCCTTCGCCATCGCATAGTAGACACGCGGCGCCGCCATAGTTAGCGCCATCAGCCCGCCTAGCACCGAAAGCAGAACACATGCAGAGAGAACCTTGCCTCCGATACTGCCAAAAAGCGCTTCACCAAACTGAGCGACAAAGGCAGTGTTCGATACGATGTGTTCCAGCGGAACAACCGATAGAAACGCAAAGCTCACGAGCAGATAAACCAGCGTGACCAGCAAGACTCCGCAAGTAAAAGCGAGCGGGAGGTTTCTTCGCGGATTGCGGACTTCGCCAGCAATCTTGCCCGCCTCCCACCAGCCTCCGAAGCTGAAGAAAGCGTTCACTGTAGCGCCTGCAATCGCTATAAAGATGGGCTCGAACCCGCCCCGCCGCTGCGGTTAGAGGCATCAGGTTGGCAACGGTGGCGTGTCCCGAAGTTGCCGTCCACACGACCAGCCCAAACAGCACCCCAATCTTCAGAAGGTTCGCCACTGTCATCACTCGCCGGCTGAGTCGTGTGCCGACATAGTTCAGCATCGCCAGCCCCAGCAGAATAAGCGCAGGAATCCACAACCGAACCCCAGGCGAAATTCCAAACAGAGAAAGAACGTAGGGTGTAGCGCCCATGGCCAGCGCCGCTGCAAGTCCGGGATCCATCACGGCCGCCGACATCCATCCATAAAGAAAAGCCACGCGGCTGCCATAACCCTCACGCAGATACACATACTCGCCACCCGCACGTGGAAACCGTACCGCAAGCTCCGAGTAGCAGAGCGCGCCGCACATCGCGATCAGCCCCATCCCGCACCACACCGCCGCAAGCAGTAATGGCGAACCCAGAGACTTCGCCATCGCCGCGGGCGTAAGAAAGATGCCCAGCGCGATAGACTCACCCGTAACGACGGCGATCGTAGCCGCCAAGCCCAGCTGTCTGCTTTGTTCCATTGAGCCAACATCCTACGCGGAGCCACTCACCACCAGCATCCATCAAAAGGTTGAGAGGCCGCAAAAGTTTAGAATGCAGAAGTATCCACTACCTCGCAGGATCGACATTAGTCTGCTGCATTAACAGGAAAGGCATTCCCCGTGAAGGCACTTGTAAAAAGCCGTGACGAACGCGGCCTCTGGCTTCAGGATGTACCCGAGCCCGAGATGGGCATCAACGACGTCAAGATCCGCGTCCTCTACACCGGCATCTGCGGAACCGACCTCCATATCTACGATTGGGATGCCTGGGCCAAATCCACTATCCGCCAGGGCCTCGTCATCGGCCACGAGTTCGTCGGCGAAGTCGTAGCCGTCGGCTCCAACGTCACCGATCTCCCCATCGGCCAGCTCGTCAGCGGCGAAGGCCACGTCGTCTGCGGACGTTGCCGCAACTGCCTCGCAGGCCGTCGCCATCTCTGCGCTTACACCCTCGGAGTCGGTGTCAACCGCGACGGGGCCTTCGCCGAGTATGTCGTCATCCCCATGTCCAATATCTGGAGCCACTCGCCCGGCATCTCCCTCGAGATCGCCGCCATCTTCGACCCCCTCGGCAACGCCGTCCATACTGCACTCGCCTTTCCAGTTCTTGGCGAAGATGTCCTCGTCACTGGTGCGGGTCCTATCGGCATCATGGCCGCGGCGGTCGCTCGTCACGCCGGCGCGCGTTACGTCGTCATCTCCGATCCCAACCAGTACCGTCGCGATCTGGCCACCAAAGTCGGCGTCACTCTCGCCGTCGATCCGCGAGCCACACCGCTCAAAGAGATTCAGCAGCAACTTCACATGCACGAGGGCTTTGACGTCGGCCTCGAGATGTCTGGCAACCCCAACGCATTCCGCGAGATGCTCTCCAACATGAGCCACGGCGCAAAGATCGCCATGCTCGGCATCCCATCGGAGGATATCTCCATCAACTGGAATCAGGTCGTCTTCAACCAGCTCACCATCCGCGGCATCTACGGCCGTGAGATGTACGAGACCTGGTACAAGATGACCGTCATGCTCCAGAGCGGTCTCGACATCTCCAGCGTAATCACTCATCGCCTCAACTGGCGCGATTACGAGCAAGGCTTCGATGCAATGCGCTCCGGCAACTCGGGCAAAGTCATCCTCGACTGGCGCGACGCCAGCTAAAACTAGCCCAATTACTTCTGCCTGCCACTGTCGTCATTGACAGCGGCAGGCAGAGTGATCAATGCCCGTCAAATAGCGGCATCACAAACCGTTTATTCGGACTCGAATCGAGTCGTTGAACATTTCCATTCGTCGTCTGCATCACCTGCACCGAGTACCCGCAACTGGCGCAGTACACCGATTCGGAATAGATATAAGAAGTCCTCGCCCCCGTTGACACAAAAGCGGTCGCGTCAGTTGGCATCAGTTGCGAAGGGTAGATGAGGTTGCCCAGTAGTTCGGTTTGGCCTCCGTTTGTCGTATTAATCACGACGCCCGACTTTTCCGTCTTCAGGCCAAGCACCCACAGGTTACCCGGCGTTCGTAATCTTTGTGCCTGTATATTCGTCGTCCAGTTGCCGAGCCCATACCGATTGCCCCGCATGAAATGCAATCGGGCCCGTCACAACATCTTCAAGAAACAGATTCCCCGCACCTGGATAACTCAAATAGCTGAAGCTGCCGTCCTTGATGACAACGGGCCTCGTGCCATGATGCTCCACCTTCACTCCATAGCCGAACTGCTCGATAATCAACGGCTCCGTGCTGTTGCCGTTGACCACAAAACGAATTCCGCCGCCATTGGTCCCTGCCGTACTGCCATTCACAACCGAAGAGAAGCCCACAATCCGTCGCACCGTATCCGGCACAGTAACGGCGGCCTCATTGAATGACAAATAAGCGCCGAAAGGGAAGTAGACAGTCGAGGCACTCCCATTGAACAGAGCCTGCAGCCCCTTCGTGTCCCCGTAGTAGTTCGGTACGAACGCCGCCCAGTGAGCAAGCTTCGAATCCTGAAACGACGGAGTCTCCTCGACGGGAAGATCGAGACTCGCCGCTTCCGCTGTGCCGTTCAAAGTCACCGCCGGCCCACTGACATATTCACCAATCGTGCCTATAGTATCTTTCGCCGCAGCCGTGCTCGTATCATGCACTGTCGCGCCATACCCGGTAACTGAAACACCTTTAAGGTAGACATTACTATTCGTCTGAATAGCCTGTGTCGTCTTCGATCCACTCATCAGCCTGGCTCCGATCAGGATTGCGAAGCCGCCATTATTGACGAGCGCAGGAACGGCATTCGTGCTCTTTAGCCCACGAATGCTGATCGTCTGCTGAACATTATTGATGCCCGCAACCGTCTGGTCCTCGAGCGTAAGACTTTCAATCGTCGCGCCGTATTCATAGGCCGCCGTACTGATACCGAACTGAAAACCATGGATGAAAACATTCTTGATCATCAGAGGGCCGGGATAGTGTCGCGTTAGCGCAATTCCGGCGCTCCCTTGCCCATTCTCACTCACAATCGAAACATCGTGAATGGAACCGTTATTGTTGGAGACGTAATCGATCGCCACCGCCCCCGGATTACCCGCTCCGATGCTGAAGCCCAGGTCCCAGATATTTTGCCGAAACGACGAGTTGCCGCCAGGTGTCGAAAGCACAGCCTTCGCCGTTGTCGCCGACCCATACCCCACCGACGAGGGCGCCAGCCGAATCACGCTCGCATTGGGCCCGGCACCCTGCAATGTCACACAGCATCCGTTCCACTCAAGGGTCTTTCGTACAAGATAAGTACCCGGAGGAAAATAGAGTCCCTTCGGAACGCCGTTGTATTCGGCTGAGGCATTGCTCCTGCCGTCAGCCAGAGCCGCCTGAATCGCCGCGGTATCATCCGTGATCCCATTCCCCACAGCGCCATAATCCTTTACCGAGGTCATAAACCCAGCAGGAAACTGCAGCGTTCCCGCAGACAACACCGCGCCCATCGGCGTGGTTGGACAGGCCGAACGAACGTCTGAGACCGCCCAAACAAGGTTAGGACCATACTTAGCATACCATCCGATATCGTCGACCAGTCCCTCGACCGAAAAGGTTGAAGATTCATGATTATAGAGAGCCTCCATGTTACTTAATGATTACTTAGGAAATTTATAACATGTTACTAAAGTTGTATAACGCTGGCGGGTGTGAAACAGTGATTCCTCGATGAATTTCACGATTGTCACGAAGAACTGACCTCACGTATGCTGGCCTGACTTTTTCAGAGTGAAATTCCACGTCGTTACACACGACTGCAAGAAAACCTCGTTGCATAAACATTCATGGGAGCAAAATGAAACCGTTATCACGCCGCGATGTGTTGAAGAGCAGCCTGCTTGTGCCCGCCGCCGCAGCTGCCCACGGAATGGGTCCGATTGGCGCCGTCTTTCAGAGTGAGCAGGAGGAAACTGGTCACCTACCCATAAGCGCAACGAACAAATCTCCAAACCCAGGCGCCGGACGCGATCGTCAACTGCTGGATTTCGGTTGGCGCTTCCACTTTGGAGACGCCAATGATCCGGCCAAGGACTTCGGATTCGGAAGCGGAAGGACCGGCAACTTCCAGAAGACGGGAAACTTCATTCCTGCGGGCTCGCTTGCGTTCGATGATGCCGACTGGCGCGACGTGAATCTGCCCCACGATTGGGCCGTCGAACTGCCATTCCAAAACGACCCCGCGCTTTCCAGCAAAGGCTACTACCCATTGGGACGCACCTATCCATCCACAAGCGTCGGATGGTATCGCCGCGTCTTCGAGCTTCCTGCCGCAGATGCAGGCAAACGGATCACCATCGAATTCGATGGCGCATACCGGGAGGCGATGGTGGTCTTCAACGGCTTTTACGTCGGACGCCATAGCGGAGGATACGATCCATTCAGCTTCGACGTCACCGACTTTGCGACTCCGGGTGGAAGGAACGTCCTTCTGGTTCGTGTGGACGCCACCTCAAGCGACGGCTGGTTCTACGAAGGAGCCGGAATCTACCGGCACGTCTGGCTTGTGAAGACGCATCCGGTTCATGTCAAACAATGGGGCACCTTTGTGCCTGCTCAGGTACGGCCCGGCGAAGCTGCTCTTTCCATCCGCACTGAGGTCAACAACGACGGCAAAGGTGCGCAGAACGCGCGCGTCATCTCCACAATTCTCGATCCCTCCGGCAAAGTAGTGGGCAAGTCGGCTGCAACCGCGGCAGCCATTCCCGAAGGGGGAGAGCAAACTTACAAGCAGCAGATCGTGGTCAAGCAGCCTCGCCTATGGTCTCTGGAAGAGAGAAATCTCTACAAGTTGCTGACAGAGGTCGAAGCGGGCGGCCAGATCGTCGATCGCTACGAGACGCCGTTTGGCATTCGCACGGTGAAATTCGATCCCGAGAAGGGTCTGTTCCTCAATGGAAAGCCCGTCAAGGTAAAGGGAACCTGCAATCATCAGGACCACGCCGGCGTGGGCGTAGCAGTGCCCGACGCCGTGCAGTACTACCGCATCCGCAAACTGCAGGAGATGGGCTGTAACTCCCTGCGCACATCGCATAATCCTCCAACGCCGGAGTTGCTCGACGCCTGCGACGAGCTGGGAATGTTGGTCTTCGATGAGACTCGCATGATGTCATCCAACCCTGAAGGCCTGAGCCAGTTCGAAAATCTAATACGGCGCGACCGCAATCGTCCCAGCGTCTTCATGTGGTCCATGGGAAATGAAGAAGGCCAGGCCAACATCGAGAGGGGAGTGGCGATTCTTACCGCTATGAAAGCGGTCGCGACAGAGCACGATGGTTCGCGACCGGTATCCATTGCACCCACTGGTGCAATCGGAGTCGGTGGCCTCACCGTCTGCGATGTCATGGGCTACAACTACATGGACCCGGGCGCCGAGGCGTATCACAAATCCCACCCAGAGCATCCTGTCATCGGCACGGAGACCGTAAGCGCCGTTGGCACACGCGGCATATACATCACCGACCCCGCAAAAGGCTATGTGGGTTCGTACGATCCCTACACCACCACAGGCCGCGCTTCGGCCGAAGGCTGGTGGAGCTTCTGCAACTCGCGTCCGTGGCTCTCGGGAGGCTTCGTCTGGACAGGCTTCGACTACCGTGGCGAACCCTCGCCGAACGAGTGGCCCAACATCAGCTCCCAATACGGCATCATCGATACCTGCGGTTTTCCCAAAGACACCTTCTTCTACTACAAATCCTGGTGGACCCCCCAGCCGGTTCTTCACGTCTTCCCGCATTGGAATTGGCCGGGCATGGAAGGAAAAGAGATTGCCGTCTGGGTTTATTCCAACCTCGATAAGGTGGAGTTATTCCACAACGGCAAGAGCCTGGGCGCGAAGGACATGAAGAAGGATTCGCACCTGGCGTGGATAGTCAAATATGCGCCCGGCACCATCGAGGCCCGCGGTTTCAAACAGGACAAGCCTGTCCTGACAGCAAAGCGAGAGACCACAGGCCCTGCCGCAAAGCTTGTAATGAATGCAGATCGACGGGAGGTCTCCGCCGACGGAGAAGACGTGGCCATGTTCGCCGTCGAAGTCCAGGATGCGCAGGGCCGCGTCGTGCCTGTCACCGATAACGCAGTAACGTTCCGAGTCTCCGGCAACGGAAGGCTCATCGGTGTCGGTAATGGCGACCCCACCAATCAGGAATCCGACAAAGGAACATCGCGAAAGGCCTTCGGCGGCCTTTGCATGGGCATCGTTCAATCAACAAAGACCGCAGGAGACATCACCGTTGAAGCGACAAGTCCCGATCTCGAACCGGCGAGCGTTACGATTGCCGCGAAAGGCGTGACGCTACGCCCCCAGGTGGCGATTTGGAAACGCGAGATACCGGTCGGCTCGGGCATCACCGGTCTATGGAGGCCGGTACCGGGAGCAAGTGAAGGATCCGGCTTGGTCGCGCTTCTGTCAGGAGCAGGCACCACGGTATTCTCGTTGCAACAGAACGGCGGCAACCTTACAGGAAGTGTGGAGGGCACTGGCATCAGCTTCTTTGGTGGCAACGACGCCCCCGCCCCAATCGCAGAAGGCAAAATAGACGGCAACAACATCTCTTTCAAAGCTGGAAACAGCAGCTATTCCGGAACCCTTAAAGGGGATCAGATAGAACTCGAGCGATCGATGAATTTAGGCTTCCACATCCCAGAGCCAGCCAAAGAATCTGCCGACCGCCCGGCGATCGGACCGCCACCGGACGGATCAGATCCGTCCATCAATGCTTCATGGCGGCGACGCTCTGGCATTCCGGTCGTTTTACATCGGGTCCAGCAGTAAACGCTCAAGTTCTACCTCGTCATCCTTATCGCATTGATTTACGTGGTCCCCTATATCTTAAAGTCGTCATCATGAACGCAGTGAAGGATCCCTGTATTTCGTCGTTGCTCTTACGTTTCGAAAGCCCTTGCACACTTTTAGGTAGGGTGTGGGAGCACGCTATACTGCGGTCGACGGTAGTAAAACACAGGAGAGTCCATGCAGCATCGCATCCTCGGCACCACCATGCCCGTCCTTGAGTTCGCCCTCGACCACAACGACGCCATCATCTCCGAGGCAGGCGAACTCTCCTGGATGAGCCAGTCCATCCAGATGACCACCCACACCCAACACGCGGGCGGTGGCGGCATCTTCGGCGTCATCCGTCGCGTCGCAGGCGGCGGCTCTCTCTTCATGACCGAGTACCGCGCCTACGGAGCCCCCGGCGAAGTCGCCTTCGCCACCCGCGTCCCCGGCCACATCGTTCCTGTCGAGGTCGGTCCCGGTCACGAGTACCTCATCCACCGTCACGGCTTCCTCTGCGCCACCTCCGCCATCGAACTCGGCGTAGGCTTCCAGCAATCCCTCGGCGCCGGTGTCTTCGGCGGCGACGGCTTCCTCCTCCAGAAGGTTTCGGGGAATGGCATGGCATGGCTTGAGCTCTCAGGCGAAGTTATCGTCAAAGACCTCGCCCCAGGCGAACTCCTACGCGTCCACCCCGGCCACGTCGGAGCCTTCCAGTCCAGCGTCTCCTTTCAGATTCAGCGCGTCCCCGGCATCAAAAACATGATCTTCGGAGGCGACGGTGTCTTCCTCGCCGCCCTCACCGGCCCAGGCCGCGTGTGGCTCCAGACCCTGCCCATCTCACGCCTCGCTCATCAACTCCAGGAGTACATGCCATCTCAGCGCGGCGAGCAAGCTGTCGAAGGTGGAGTCGTTGGAGGCGTCCTCGGCTCTATCCTCAAAGGCATGTAATCACACAAACTATTCCGAGCGAAGAGCCTCCACCGGATTCACCGAGGCCGCTCTTCGCGCCGGGAAATAACTCGCCAGCAACGCCGACACGCCAAGCAGCACCGCCACCGCCACCAGCGTAGGCATATCCCACGAGCGTATGCCGAACAGAAGCTTCCTCATCAAAGTAGCCGCAGCCACTGAGCAAACCAGTCCCGCAAATATACCCAACCCCGTCAGCCACCCAGCCTCTTTCAAAATCATCCGGTACACCGAACTCTTCTGCGCGCCCAGCGCCATCCTCACACCAATCTCACGAGTCCGTTGGCTCACCGAATAAGCAATCACTCCATAAAGCCCGACAACGCCGAGCAACAAAGCCATCGCTGCAAACCCACCCACCAGCCACGCCGATGAGCGATGCATATATGCCGTCTGCGAATCGTTGATTCGTTGATTCATCGTCGCCTGGGCAAAGACACCAATGCCGGGATCAATCTGATGAATCGCCGCCGTCAGCGTCGGCAGAATCGTCTTCTCATCCTGCGACGTCCGCACCACCAGCGAGACGTACGTATCGGCGTTCTGATTGAGCGGATCATACTCCGCCGGCCATATCTCCGAGTCCAGCGATCCCTCCTTCACATCGTCCACAACGCCGATGATCTCCCGTAACGATTTAGGCGTCAGCTCCGTGTCTCCAAACTTCTTCCCCACAGGATCTTCTCCAGGAAAGTACAGCCTCGCCAGCGCCTTGTTGATCACGGTCACTCCCGGCTTCGACGCATCTTCTTCATCCGTGAAGAACCGCCCCTTCACCAATTTTGCCTGCAGCGTCTTGAAGTAATCCGAGCTGACCTCCCGTTGATTCACCTCGTTGTGCTCGCCGTTGTACGGCTTACCAACAAACCGTATCCAGTTCGTGTTGCCATTACCGCTCACTGGCAACTGGGTGGAGATTCCTGCAGATCTCACGCCAGGCAAACTCGCAGCGCGACTTAAGATCTGTCTCTCAACCTCCACCACCTGCGGATCTTTGGGATAGGTAAGCTCCGGCAGCGAGATCTGCAGTGTGGCCAGATGATCAGGCTGGAACGCGAGCTCCACATGCAGCAGTCGATAGAAGCTCTTCCCCAACAGCCCGGCACCGACCAGAAGCACCACAGCAATGGTCAACTCCAGCACCACAAGATTCGCCCCAAAGCGCCGCCACAACGTCCCCGCGCTTCCACGCGCCCCATCCGCCAGCCCTTCCCGCATCGCCGTTAAAAGGCACGCGCATAATCGGAGTCACCGCAAACAGCACCGCAGCAATCAGCGAGATCGCCCCGGTAAAGATCAGCATGTGCGCATTCAATCCAATCCCGCTTAGATAAGGCATGTACTCCAGCATGTCCTTCGAGATAAGCCTGCTGAGCAGCGTAATGCCGCCATAGGCAGCCGCTAGACCAAGCGCACTCCCACCCGCAATCAACACCACACCTTCCGTAACAAACTGCCGAACCAATCGAGCAGGCGAAGCCCCCAACGCGCCGCGAACCGCAATCTCCCGTCGTCGACTCTCCGATCGCACCAGCAACAAACTTGCTACATTCACACACGCAATCAACAGCAATAGTCCAGCCCCGCCCAGCAACACCAGCAATAGCGGCCGAATATCCCCGACAATCTCCTCATAAAGTGGCATCACGCTGGCTCCCTGATCACGATTGGAGCCCGGATATTGAATCTCCAACTGTTTTGCAACGCCGGTCATGTCTGCCAGCGCCTCTTGTACCGTCACGCCATCCTTCAACCGCGCCACACCATAAAGATTGTGGCAACTCCGCCTTTTTTCACAGCTATTCAGCGTGTGAAGTGTCGCCCAAAACTCTGCCTTTCCTTTTGGCGCAAACTGAAAACTCGCGGGCAATACCCCAATGATCGTGTTCGGAATCCCACTTAACTTAACCGTCTGCCCGATGACATCTTTTCTTCCACCGAACCGCTCCTGCCACGTGTCATAGCTCAAAATCACTGTCTCTGCAGCCCCTGGCTGATCCTCGCCAGCATAGAAGTCGCGGCCCAGAACAGGCTTCACGCCCAGCACCCGAAAGAACCCATCGCTCACGCGTGCAGCCGGAACCGGCTCAGTTCCTGTGGGCGTATTCAGCAGATAGCCATTTCCCGTGTAGACCTCCATCGCGCTGAAGACCTTATTCATCTTCTTCCAGTCGACATAGTCTTGATACGAGAGATTCGATCGCGGAAACATCGCCGCCCGCTCATTTACATCCACTAGCCGATTCGGATCCCGATAGGGAAGCGGCTTGATCAGCGCAGCATCCACAAACGCAAAGATCGCAACACTAGCGCCAATCCCCAGCGCAAGCATCAAGACTGCCGTAACCGTAAACCCCGGACTTCGCCGCAGTTGACGAATCGCAAAACGAAAATCCTGCCAAACCGTCTCCACACGAAACCCCACAATCTCATGGCTCTGTTCTTTCAGCCGAGCACCATTTCCAAACTCCCGCATCGCTGCACGATGCGCCGCCTCCGGACTCATACCTTCATCGCGCAACTCTTTCTCCTTCTCATCGCGATGAAAACTCATCTCCTCCTCCAACTCGCTATCGAACTTCTCGCGGCGAATCAGCATCCCGAGCTTCTTGAAGAAACGAGTGACAGAGTCCATGGCAACCTCCTAGGCATCCTGCATCACGCGGCCAATGGCCGCAATCATCTGGTCAAACTGCGACTGCTCCACTCCCAACTGCTTCCGTCCGGCAGCCGTCAACGTGTAGTAACGTGCCCGCCGATTGGTCTCAGTCTTCTTCCACTCCGCCTTTACCCATCCCTGCAACAACAGCCGCTGCAGCGCCGGGTAAAGCGAGCCTTCTTCCACGGTCAACACATCTTCGGACACGCGCTTGATAGTGAGAGCGATTCCATAGCCATGCTGCGGCGCCCGCGTCAGCGTCTTCAAAATCAGCATGTCCAGCGTTCCAGGCATCAAATCGGATTTCTTCGGCATGTGTCGATGTATAGACCCTCTATGGATAGAACGTCAACGCCAAAGAGAAAGTTCCCTAAACCAAAAACTTATTGCGCCATAAGCACGACCCCACTTTCTATATCCTCAAAACCCATGGCACCTTTTCTTCATCTGGCCCACGTTAACGTAGCCCGCGGAAACAACATCGTCCTCCACGACATCAATCTTTCCGTCAACACGGGCGAGCACATCGCCATCCTCGGCCCCAACGGCTGCGGTAAGTCCACCCTCATCAAGACCATCACCTGCGAGTGCTACCCAATCGCCCAGCCCGAAACCCAGGTCAGTATCTTCGGCCGCGAGCGCTGGGACCTCACCGAACTCAAAAAGCGCCTCGGCGTAGTCTCAGCCGAACTCCCCGGCAAACAAACCCTCACCACCACCGGCCGCGATGCCGTCCTCACCGGCTTCTTCTCCAGCTCCACCCTCTGGCCCAATCTCACCGTCACCGACGCCATGCGCACCCGCGCCGACGAAGTCCTCCACCAAATCGACGCAACCCAACTCGCCAACAAGCCCGTAGGCGAAATGTCCGCCGGCCAACAGCGCCGCATCATGATCGGCCGCGCCCTCGTAGCCTCCTCACAAATGCTCCTCCTCGACGAGCCCTCCAACGCCCTCGACCTCGCCGCACAGCGCGATCTCCGCAACCTCCTCCGCCGTCTCGCGCAGCAGGGAACTGGCATCCTCCTCATCACCCATCACATCGCCGACATCCCACCCGAGATCGACCGCATCCTCATGATGAAAGACGGCCGCATCATCGCCGACGGCCCCAAGGCCGAGCTTCTCACCGCGCCGCGTCTCAGCGACCTCTTCAAGACTGACGTTCAGCTCACTCAAAAAGACGGCTTCCATCACGCCTGGTAGCGGACACCATTTGCATCTACAAGCCATCGCAAACGTCTAATTATTAGAAGGGGACACCAATGGTCCGCTATATTCTTGCATCAACGCTTCTTACTGCCTCACTTGCACTAGCCCAGGAAGGTCCGACGATCACTCAGGCGCTAGTAGCAATCGACTCCAAGGCCCCAGCCGCCCTCACCGCAAGCAACGTCACCCTCAAGATCAACAACAAGGCGACCCCACTCGCCAACGTCACCCCTGTCACACCCACCGGAGCACAGGTCGCCATCCTCATCGACGACGGCCTCCGCACCAGTGTCGGTCGTGAGCTCAACGATCTTCGCAGCTTCATCACAAATCTTCCTCCTGGAATCGAGATCTTCGTCGGCTATATGCAGAACGGCCGCGTCGTCCCGGCGCAAGCCTTCACCACTGACCACGCCGTCGCAGCAGGCTCGCTCCGCATTCCTCTCGGCAGTCCCGGCATCAGTTCAAGCCCCTACTTCGCCCTCACTGATTTCACAAAGAGGTGGCCACGTTCATCGGAGTCCGTCGCCAGCGACAACCCGCAAGCCTCTGCCAAGGCACGCTTCGTCCTTATGATTACGAACGGCGTCGATCCCTATAACGGCAGCACCCGAATCTCAAACCAGAACAGCCCTTACGTCAGTGCAGCGATCGCCGATGCCCAGCGCGCAGGCGCAGCCGTCTACTCCATCTACTACACCGACGCCGGATTCGGTGGCGGCAGAGCCAGCTTCAGCGGCCAGAGCTATCTCTCGCAGGTAGCAGACGCCACCGGAGGCCGCTCCTACTACCAGGGAATGGGCAATCCCGTCTCCATGACGCCGTTTCTCCAGCAGTTCAAATCAGCCATTGCGGAGACATACATCGCCACCTTCTCCGCTCCGGACAACAAAGAGTTCGTCCCCATCAAGTTCACAACAAGTATTCCCAAGACCAAACTACAGTCCGCCAACCAGGTCCGACCAGGCACTCGCCTAGCTGCACAGCCTTGATGACATTGATGCACGGGAGAGGGAATTGCTTTGTTGAAACGGGCTCATCAAGACTATTCCGCGAGCTGCTCTTTAGTTTCGCAGTTGGGCCCAATTCAACTAAGCTGATTGAGTCCTTCAACTCAGCCAATGCCAATCGAACCGTCAGTTCTTCACAAAACCGAAAGCAATCCAGAAGGCCTGATACACAGCAAGAATCGAATGGCTGAGTTCATCCGGGCTCATGATTGGAGTTCAACTCCCCTTGGACCAATCGAAGATTGGTCCGAAGCCCTCCTCTTGTCCGTAAATCTCATGCTTTCATGTGCTTTCCCCTCGCTGGTTTTCTGGGGTAAGGAGTTGGTACAGCTCTATAACGATGCTTTTATCCCTCTTCTCGCTGAGCGACACCCCTCAGGCTTGGGACAGACAGCCGAGGAATGCTGGTGGGATGCCTGGCAGACCGTCGGCCCGAACCTCAAACGGGTCATGAATGATGGAGAGACGGTATTTCACGAAAACACCGTCGTTCCGATCCTCCGGGATGGGAGGTTGCAGGATATCCGCTGGACCTACAGCTATAGTCCGATCTTCGGGACGGGCGGCGAGACGCTGGGTGTACTTGTAGTTTGCCAGGATATTACTCGCGAAGTGGCTGCTGCCCAGGTACTTCGGGAGAGCGAAGAGGGAACACGAGAGAAGTCAAAACGTCTTCGTGAATTCGCAGCGATCGTCGAATCCTCGGACGATGTAATTTTGAGCAAAGACCTGAACGGGATCATCACGAGTTGGAACGATGCTGCAACACGGGTCTTCGGCTACTCCCCAGAAGAGATGATCGGCGCTTCGATCCTCAAGCTGATTCCCGAGCACCTTCACTCCGACGAAAAGACAATCATCGAAAACATTCGCGCTGGGCGACGAATCGAGCACTTCGAGACGGTCCGGCGCACAAAGGACGGAAGGCTCATCGACGTTTCGACTTTCCGTCTCCCCGATCAAGGATGAACAGGGCCAGGTGATTGGAGCATCCAAGATCCTTCGCGACATCTCAAGCCGCAAGCGAATGGAGCAATCCCTGCTGCAAGCGGAGAAGATCGCGGCGACGGGGCGCATGGCTGCGACGATTGCGCATGAGGTCAATAATCCGCTTGAAGCGGTGATGAACCTGCTCTATCTGCTACGGGCAAAGATCACTGACGATCAAGGCCGCGACTTTCTGGCGACGGCGGAAGAGGAACTCGGACGTGTGTCCCATATCGCCAAGCAAACGCTGGGGTACTATCGCGAGTACGCCGCAGCTAGCCCGGTGTCGGTCAGTGAAATCGCAGAGCATGCGCTCACCATCTACGAACCGCGCTGTACCGCTGCCGGCATTGCCGTAAGGAGATCAATCGGTTCTTCGCCAAAGATCGTGCTTCGCCGGGGCGAGATAATGCAAGTAATCTCCAATTTAATCGCGAACTCAATCTATGCCATGCCCGAAGGTGGAACTCTCTCGCTTTCCGTTAGCGATGCTTCGAGTCCGGGGAAAGGCGTTGTCCTGACGGTTGAAGACGATGGAGTGGGAATTGCCCCAGCAGATTTGCCAAGGGTTTTTGACGCCTTCTTCACAACGCGGACTACGGTCGGCACTGGAATTGGACTATTCGTCGCAAAGCAATTCATCGAGGGGCACCGTGGGCGGATTAGCATCGAGAGCAATAATGAATCGGACCGGCACGGCACAACCATCCGTGTCTTCCTCCCTCTCCATACAGCCTACGAGTGATCTTGAAAGTAGCTCTGTGCCGACTCCTCAGGGGATCAGGATTATGGAGCTTGAACGACAGCAGACATTCCCCGCAGACATAAATCGCAGCGTACGAAAAGGCGTCTATCTATCCTCGTAGACAATGCACCCGTATAGGACTACGCTTAGGCCTCACCAAGAGAGAGGCGCCACGATGGTTCTCACCCTTCCGCCCTTCTTCCCACATAGACGAAATCGAGACGGTTCGTTCGACTCCATTTGCTTGAAGTGCTTGCTCACAATTGCTAACGCGGGAATTGAAGCCGATCTGGCAGCGCACGACAAGGATCACGTCTGCAATCCTTCCATCTTGTCCCAACAGGCTTTTGATCGCGCTCGGACGGCGCCCTAACCAATCCAGCCTTGGCCATTTTCTGAACAACCTCTTTAGGCGGCGTGATGATGGTTGAAATCAAATTTTCGCACCGCTACAACCCTGATGGGACGTGGCAATCAATCTGCCCGGAATGCTATAAAACAGTGGCGGAAAGCCGCGAAGAGGCAGACCTGAAGCGAGCCGAGAGTACCCATGTTTGCCTCTCACTCAATGGGCGCATGGTTCGGATCAATTAGTCTTTTTCGCTCGCGCGGATCTGGGCTCGGCTGTGTTTTCGGAGAGTTTCCGAAGATCGAAACAACAGATTAGGTTGCCAAATATCCGGATCGACCCGATTGAGTAGCTACCGGAGGATTAGGGTTACGTCCTCCAGAGGAGTAAGCTGGAAGTGAGGTCAGCCGACCATGTCAGTAGTCGGCGCGGTAATTCCTAAATTGGGCGACTATGTTGTGAGCTCGTTCAATGCCGACAGACCCGCACTTGTATCTCAGTTAGCTGGCGACGGCAAAAGGCAACCCTTTTCGGTTCTCTTGCGCCAAGTAGCCGGTGTGCGGTCGTCACGAAGAAGAACCTGCATTTCACCCGCGAATTCAGCAGAACTTAGTCTGAACGCCGCAAAGAACGTGGAGACTAACGTGCGCTCAGAACTCATCTTTCGTGCCCGAGAAAAGCTCGATAACAAGTACAAGCTATGTCAAACAGCCTCAAAGGCGACTCGCCGCCTTCACATCACCGCGAAAAACACCACAGACACCATCAACGATGCCCTTTCACGAATAGCTGGTGGCGATGAATTTTCGCTACCGGTGAACCCTATTCTTGCCTCCTAGCAGCACCTAGCGAGTCAAAGATTCGGTATGGAATCAAGGGAATGAACTCACTGCACTTTAGATGGCCGGCTGGATTTCCCAGATTGCTAGGTTCTCCTAAAGAGTGCCCAGTCTGTACCTCGATCGAGTTTACCGATGCGGAGTTCCATCCTCTCGACCGCTCCTTATCCTTGCTCGCGTTACATCCGATTCGCTGCGTAAATTGCTGGCGAAGGTATTACGGCTTCTCGAAGGCGAATAAAGCCACCACGTGACGTTCACATTTGCCGGTGCACAGCAGTCATCCAGCCCGATCACATCGAAATAGCTACGCCCTCGCACCCGCGACCCGATAGATCGCCTCAATGTACTGCATATCCCGCAGGCCTTCCTCCCCGGGAGTTCGCGGCGTCTTGTTATGCAGAATGCAGTCCGTAAAATGATCGGCCTGCAGCACGAACTGGTAGGGATCACGCTGAGGATTTATCTCGTCGATGTGGACTTGTGGTTGCCCGTTGCCCGGGGAATAGCTGGCTCGCAGCACAATCCCATCATATCCGAATGTGCCTTCCATCCAGCCATTCGATCCGAATATCTTGTAGTACCCCGGCATTTGCGCGCCGTAGGTCGTCGTGCAACTCGCAAGCACCCCTGAAGGAAACCGCATCGTCCAGGCCGTAGTCTCCTCCACATCATTGAACCGCCCATCGTGGTCCTCTGTGGATACCATCGCAGTAAACTTTTCTGGTTCTTCACCAGTAAGATACCGCGCACAGTTCAAGGAATAGATTCCCATATCCAATAGAGAACCGCCTCCCCCCAGCGCCTTGGTGGAGCGCCACTCGCCCCGGGCGATGTTGAACCCATTCGCGCTGTCGAATGCCTGAATCTTCCCCAGCTTGCCATCGCGAACCAGCTTGATCGCCTTCAGCGTAGTCGGCTCATAGTGCAGCCGATAGGCAATCATCAGCTTCACATTAGCTGCCTTGCACGCCGCGATCATGTCCTCCGCTTCTTTCACCGAGATCGACATCGGCTTCTCGCACAGCACATGCTTGCCCGCCTTTGCAGACCGTATCGTGTACTCCGCATGCATGCTGTTTGGCAGCGCGACATACACCGCGTCGATAGCTTTGTTGTCCCGCATACGGTCCATGTCTTCGTAGCTGTAGATCGACTCTTTCGGCACACCATACTCTGCTGCAATACGCTCTGCCTTATCGCGATGCCCACTCACAAGCCCGGTAATCTGCGAGGTCGATCCCTGCTTTACCCCGCGCATAAAGTGGTCTGCAATTCGTCCCAACCCGATAACGCAATACCCAATCTTGCGCTGTTCACCCTGCGCCTCGGCCCTCACCACAGGCAGCATCTGCGCCGCCATCCCCAAAGCCCCAAGCCTCGAAAACTCCCGTCGCGTCAAACGCATCATCTCCCCGTTTCATCCAACGACCCGAGTATAAGCGAGCCGCCAGTAGACTTCCGACAAGCGTTCATGTCGTCATCCTGACCCTGAGCGAAGTCGAATGGGGAAAGATCCCTGTATTTCGCCCTTTGCTCTTGCTTTTGCCTGTTCCTAAATCTTTCCCACCCGCAGCTCACCTAAGCCGTGAGTTTTGGCACAGCTTCTGGGATGGGGGGCAATGACCCCATCCCTCGCCTTTCGGTGGGAGCGCAGGGCCTTTAACCCTGCGAATACCCTTCGCTAAATAGAGGGGCTTTAGAGGGTGCTGAAAAAGTCTCTATGTTTTAAACAGGGTGATTTGGTAGGAAGGAGAGATGCGAGGAGACGAGCAGTATCAGGAAGAGATGTTCAGCTACGGGAGCCTGAGCCAGAGAGTGCCGTTGGATCATCCTTTGCGTCGAGTTCGAGTGATGGCCGATGAAGCGATGGGTTGTCTGGAGACTCGATTCGAGCAGATGTACTCTCGGCTTGGCCGCCCGTCTGTTCCCCCCGAGCAGATGTTGCGCGCGTTGCTTTTGCAGATGCTGTACTCGGTGCGTTCCGAGCGGATGCTGATGGAGCAGATGGAGTACAACCTGTTATTCCGCTGGTTCGTTGGCCTGGGCATGAACGACCGTGTGTGGGATGCGACGAGCTTCAGCAAGAACCGGGAGCGGTTGTTGTCCGGCGAGGTGGCTGAGGTGTTCTTCTCTTCGGTGGTGGCGTCGGCGCGGCAACTGCGCCTGCTATCGGATGAGCACTTTACGGTGGACGGCACGCTGATCGAGGCGTGGGCTTCGGAGAAGAGCTATCAGCCCAAGGCTGGACCTTGGCCGCCTAAGGGTAAGGGCTCCGGGCATGGTGGCAGCGTGTTGAAGTCTGACACCCACGAGTCCAAGACCGATCCGGAGGCGCGGCTGTATCGCAAGGGGATGCGGATGGGCTTCCGTCTGCGGCACATGGCGCATGTGGTGAGCGAGAACGAGCATGGACTGGTGGTGGCCACCGAGGTCACGACCTGTTCGCCGACACAGGAGCGGGTGGCCGCAGTGCGGATGATGCGGCGGCTGAAGCAGACGATGCAGCCGAAGATCGTGGCTGCCGACAAGGGCTACCATGAGCAGGACTTCGTCGGCGCGATGCGACAGATGGGAGTGGAGGCGCATGTGCCGAGATACAAGTGCAGACGGCCTTGCCTGGTCGATCCGGCGATCTATGAACGGCCCGAGTATGTCCAGAGCCAGAAGAAGCGGAAGTGGGTGGAGCGGTTCTTCGGCTGGCTCAAGACGACCGCGAACCTGGCAAAGACACGACACAGAGGGCATCGCAAGCTGCACTGGAACTTCACGCTGGCCGCTGCCGCTTACAACCTCGTCCGCATGACGACCTTGACCGTCGCAAGCTGAGCTTCAACCGCACCAAACGTCGCTCCCTGAAGCGCCCCAAGCCCCAAACACCGCAAAATAAACCTCAAACCCCTCTTCAAAAACCTACCCGTCATCATCTTCGCAAAGAAAAAACTGCTTTTTCAGCACCCTCTAAAGCCCCGGGCTCTCTAAATGGCTGCCACAGCCTCTTCCACCGTGCTGAAGTTCCGCAGCAAACTCTTCACCTTCGTCAGCACCAACAGCGCATCGACTCGTTCATTCGCTCCAGCCAGAGCCATCTTGCGACCGTTCTTCTCCGCTGCTACGTAGTAGTTGATCAAGACCCCAATCCCAGCCGAGTCCATATAGGGCACGTTGCTCAAATCGAAGACCATCTTAGGCGGCCTGTTCGTTGCCAGTTCTTTCTGAAACTCAAATATGTTCTGCAAGCTCAGCGGGCCAGTCAGCTTCATCACGACGGTCCCTGGTTGCTCGGTCTCACTACTGTTGTATGTAAAAAAAGGAGCATCATTCATGCCCGTCAGTCTAAAGCTCCCAGGTCAAACTGTCTTGTTACAAACGTGTAAATTCCTCCGCCCGAAAATAAACTTGCGAAATCTGCAAAATTTTCGCAGGCAAAAAACTGCATTTCAGAAACCATCTTTACCAGCCGTTTCACCACACTTTGTCCACAAAAAAGCCACTTGCTGCACCCCAATTTTTCGAAAAACCCCTGTAAAAACGGCAAAACCCCGGATCGCTCCGGGGTTCCACCACGCCAGAAAAAATCCGGCAATTTTTAGTACATTCCGTCCATGCCGCCGCCATGGTTATGGCCGCCGCCCGGAGCTTCCTTCTTCTCAGGAATCTCCGAGATCATGGCTTCGGTGGTCAGCATCAATCCAGCGATGGAAGCAGCGTTCTGCAGGGCAGTGCGCGTAACCTTCGTAGGATCAATGACTCCAGCCTTCACCAGGTCCTCATAGACGCCCGTTGCGGCGTTGTAGCCGTGGTTGTGGTCCTTCGACTCGTGGATCCTGCCGATCACAACCGCGCCCTCGTCGCCCGCATTCGAGACGATCATACGAAGCGGCTCCTCGAGCGCGCGGCGAATGATCGATGCACCGATCTTCTCGTCGCCCTCAAGGGTCTTGATCAGCGAATCAACCTCAGTCGTGCAGCGAACCAGAGCCACACCACCGCCCGGAACGATGCCTTCTTCAACAGCAGCGCGGGTTGCGTGCATCGCATCCTCGACACGAGCCTTCTTTTCCTTCATCTCGGTCTCGGTAGCCGCGCCAACCTTGATGACGGCAACGCCGCCAACAAGCTTCGCCAACCGCTCCTGCAGCTTCTCACGGTCGTAGTCAGAGGTCGTCTTCTCAACCTGGGCGCGAATCTCCTTCACCCGGCCTGAGATGTCGTTGTCCTCTCCGCCGCCATCAACGATGGTGGTGTTGTCCTTGTCGATCGTCACACGCTTGGCGGTGCCCAGATCCTCGATCTTGACGCCCTCCAGCTTGATGCCGAGGTCTTCCGTGATCGCCTTGCCGCCCGTCAGAATAGCGATATCCTGGAGCATTGCCTTGCGACGATCGCCGAAGCCGGGAGCCTTCACAGCGGCCACATTCAGCGTGCCACGTAGCTTGTTTACCACGAGGGTCGCAAGTGCCTCACCATCAACATCTTCCGCAATGATGACGAGTGGCTTCGCGGTGCGTGCAATCTGCTCCAGCAAGGGGCAGAAGGTCCTTCATCGACGAGATCTTCTTCTCGAAGATGAGAATGTAAGGATTCTCAAGCGCAACTTCCATGCGCTCGGCATCCGTCACAAAGTAGGGCGAAAGGTAACCACGGTCAAACTGCATGCCTTCAACGACATCCAACTGAGTCTCCATCGTGCGCGACTCTTCGACTGTGATAACGCCGTCCTTGCCAACCTTCTTCATCGCCTCGGCGATAATGACGCCGATCTGAGAATCCGAGTTAGCAGAGATCGTTCCGACCTGGGCGATCATATCGCCCGAAACCGGCTTGGACAGCTTGCTGAGCGCACCGCCAACCACAGCGCCGTTCTCATCACGCTTGCCGATGATGGCCTCAACAGCCTTGTCGATACCGCGCTTCAGCGCCATCGGGTTCGCACCGGCGGCAACTGTCTTCACACCCTCGCGGTAGATAGCCTGAGCGAGAACCGTAGCAGTCGTGGTACCGTCACCGGCCACATCCGAGGTCTTCGAAGCAACTTCGCGGACCATCTGAGCGCCCATGTTCTCGAGCGCATTGCCAAGCTCGATCTCCTTGGCCACAGTTACGCCGTCCTTCGTGATCGTCGGCGAGCCGAACTTTTTCTCGATGACGACGTTGCGACCCTTCGGGCCGAGCGTGACCTTCACCGCGTCAGCCAGAATGTTGACTCCACGCAGGATTGCCTGACGTGAATCTTCTCCATGCAGAATCTGCTTTGCCATTGTGTTGCTCCTGTTACCGGCTCATTCGCCGATCAAATTTGTAATGAAATATCAAGCACTTACGCGTCGAGGCGAAACTGACGCCCCACTCCGTGTAGTGCCTACTTCTTGAGGATTCCCAAAACTTCTTCCTCGCGCATGATCAAAAACTCCTCGCCATCGAGCTTGATCTCGGTGCCGGAGTACTTACCGAACAGGATGCTGTCGCCGGCCTTTACATCGAGCGGGAATACTTTGCCCTCATCGTTCGACTTGCCCTTGCCGACCGAGATGACCTCGCCCTGCTGTGGCTTCTCTTTTGCGGAATCGGGAATGATGATGCCGCCACGAATGCTTTCGCCCTCTTCAATGCGGCGAACCAGAATCCGATCATGCAGCGGTGTAAATGATGTTGTCGCCATTGCTTACATCTCCTTGATGCGATTTTTGGCGAACGAATGAACGCTCGCGTTTGGATTTCGCGACTACTCCGGAATTGCCCGGAATTGCCACAAAGAAGTTGGAAAAGTCGCCATCAGCAGGCGCTTTAGAGTCAAACTCAAGGTCATCGTTCAAAGCTAAACTGGCTGATTAGCACTCAAGCCTTCCGATTGCTAACGATAGGGCAGCCCTTAGGGTGCTGTCAACTCGTCCCCGTTAAATGTGAGTGAAAGTCACGCAAGTCTCACAGGCGCTTCGGTAATCCGCCTAATTCGCCCGGATCGTCGTAGAATGGAGCCATGTTGTCGCAGCGTGCTCTCTGGTCTAAACTCGCCCTCGTTTTTTGCCTCGCGCTCTTGTCTCTTCAAGCCTTTGGGCAAGACTCACCCACCCGTCGCGGGCGGAAATACAAACCACCACCGGACACCTCGCACATCGTCGTGCAGGTGCTGAAAAAGGCTAACGGCAAACCCATCATGAACGCCGCCGTCGTCTTCAACCCCACAAAAGACGGCAAGGATATCGGCAGTCTCGAGGTCAAGACCGACCCGGATGGCAAGGCCAGCATCGATGTAATTCCCACAGGCAGCTTAGTTACGGTACAAATAATCGCCGATGGCTATGCCACCTTCGCCCAGGACTATAAAATCGACGAGCCGACTAGAGAGATTCTGGTTTCAATGGTCCGCCCACGCGAACAGGTTTCAGCCTACGAAGACAACACAGGCAAAGCCTCTAGCAGGAAGGCAGGCGTTCAGGAGCCGGTGAGGCCCACGGCACCCGCTGCTCCATCCACTACAAAGCCCGCTCCGGCAGCACCTGCGCCGACGCCGCAGCAGTAGGCGGGATGAACAAACCTCTTACCGGCAAGGCTGCGCTTGTTACGGGGGCGGCCAAACGCATCGGCCGCTCCATTGCTTTGGCGTTGGCCGAAGCCGGTGCAAATGTGGCCATTACCTACCTCGTCTCACAGCCGGATGCCGAGGCTACGGTTCTCTCTCTTGCTGAGTTTGATGTTGAGGCGCTCGCCATACGCTCCGATCTTCGGGACCCAGAGAGCATCGTCCAGACAGTAGCTTCCGTTATCGAGGAATTCGGTCAGCTCGATCTGCTGGTCAACAACGCTGGTATCTTCGAGTCCGCTTCGCTTGAAGATATTTCGGTGGAACAGTGGGATGCGATGTTCGCGACTAACACCCGCGCCCCTTTCCTCATGGCCAAAGCTGCCTACCCCCACCTCCGCGCATCGATGGGGCGCATTATCAACATCGGGTCACTTGGCGGTTCCCATCCCTGGGCCACTCATGGACACTACTGCACCTCCAAGGCCGCGCTGCACATGCTCTCCCTGACGATGGCAAAGGCCTGGGCGCCTCACGTCAGTGTCAATTGCATAGCGCCCGGCATGATCGTGCAGGGTGAGGTCGGCGAAGCCTACGAGCACTTCGCCCACAAGACACCGATGCAGCGCAATGGTTCCGCCGATGACGTTGCCGCTGCAGCCCTCTTCTTCGCTACAGCACCCACCTTCATTACCGGTCAACTCCTTACTGTCGATGGCGGTTTGGGGCTCTAGCTGGTTAATACTTGCTCAGCAGTCTCTGCCACCAACTCTTTTTATCGAAATCATCATAGAGTCGCTTAGGCTCAACGCGTTGTGGGAGGGGACTTCCGGTAAAAGCTGCTAGCGGATTCGTGATGCATAGCAGATGCGCATAGTCGGGCCCGTATTTCTGTGCCACCGCATCCATAGCCTCGCGCATTTTAGGCGGACGCGATGTTGTATTGTGCGCATCTGTCGCCAGAAAATGGACCCACCGGTTTTCCAGAAGCTGATGTGCCATTCGCTCTGCCCGCTTGCCCATGTGACCCAGAACGGAACCGGCAGTTACCTGAATGAGTACCCCGCCGCGTAGCCATTCCACAAGGCGCTGTTGGTCAGCCTGCAGCGTCGGATTCCGCTCAGGATGCGTGAGAATGGGAGTCATTCCAGCCAATTGCAACTGATAAAAAATCTCGGTTAATCCACGCGGCACACCGTAATCAGGAATCTCTACCAGCAGATAGCCAAGCCCGTTGATACTGAACTTCGTGGGCTCGGACTTGGCATCCTGAATGTTCTCGTAAGAGAGGTGAAAGTCGCATCCCCGTCCCAACTTCAGCCCAATGCCTTCCGCTTCCAGTAGCCACTGTAAGTCGTCGATCTTGCCTGCGACGACATCAGGCGCGTACTCATATTGGCTATTTGCATGGGGAGAGCAAACAACATGGGTAATCCCATCCGCTGCAGCCATCCGCGCCATGGCGAGCGATGTCTCGATGCTGGATGCACCATCGTCCAGTCCCCAAAGAAGATGATGGTGAATGTCAATCATCGTTAAGTCAGGGTATCACTCAAAAAAGTTGTTCAGTCTATCGAGCAGCAGCGGCCAGAGACTCGGCCATGCCATTGAAGAGCAGTAGCCCATCTGCGGATCCGAGCAGGTTCTCGCTCGAACGGTCAGGATGCGGCATCATACCCAGGACATTGCGTCCTTCATTCAACACGCCGGCGATGTTCTCAAGCGATCCATTTGGATTCGCACTAGCAGTCACCGTGCCATCAGCAGTCACATAGCGGAACGCAATGCGGTCCTCCCGCTTTAGCGCCGCCAAAGTGTCCGCGTCGCAAAAGTAGTTACCTTCCATATGACCGATCGGCATTTGCAGCACTTGGCCCTTCGAAAGTCCATGCGTGAAGGGAGAATCGACCGTCTCGGTACGCAGGTGGGTCTGTTTGCAGATGTAGTGCTGGCCTGCATTGCGCATCAGGGCACCAGGCAGCAAATCTGCCTCACAGAGAATCTGGAAGCCATTGCAGATTCCCATGACGAGCCCGCCGTTCTTCGCGAACTTCGCCACCGACTGCATCACCGGGGCAAATTTAGCAATCGCGCCCGTCCGCAGGTAATCACCATAGGCGAATCCGCCGGGAACGAGAATCGCGTCACAGCCCTCGAGATCTTCGGAGGCGTGCCAAAGGAACGTTACCGGCTGCTTCGCCAGCGCTTCAACCACATGGTAGGTATCATGGTCGCAATTGGACCCCGGAAAGACCAGAACGCCGAATTTCATGCCTTAAGGATAGCATCGAGGTCAACTCATAACGCTCATAGCCGATCGCCTAAACAGGAACGTAAATCGCAAACCCACGCGGGGGAGCAGGGAACTCAGAGTTTCCCTCGGCATCGGTCGTGCGTTCATCAGGATGCGCCGTGTCATGTCCATCCCAGGCAATCGGCGCGAACTTTTGATTCGGCCAGCTGGTCTTCACCGACGTACCCGACCACTTGTCCCCCAGGTTATTCAGCACATATACAAGTCCGGGTTGTTCTGTCTTGTCGTCCTTCCATCCGATCCGCTGCATGATGTACAGGTCAGGGTCTGCATGGAGGATTTGCGAGTCTCCGCCTGCATAGTTATCGTGAGCATGAATTAGGGCATCGATCCCATTTGGCGTCTCAGGTCGCGCCAGTTCGTTGTTGAAGTAGTCATACCAGAAGATGCAGGGGTACCCCTCATGCACCATGATGAACGAATACGCCATCATCTTGTCGTTGACGATCGTATTCTCGCCCATGTCGTGATTGTCCACGAACGTCACAGCGTGCAGTGGGCGCTTCATTACCACGGAGCCGCCATCAGTCAGGTTGCGAAGGTCGTACTTCGGCGTGTCGCACACGTCCTTCAACTTGTAGCGCAGAGGGAAGTCGAATGCCGCAATCTGCGTATCCGTCAATCGATTTACTTTTTCCAGCCACGCATCGATATCCTCCGTCCCTGACCATAACTCTCCAACAACATACGGAGTGAACTCTTTGCCATCTTTCACATAACGATACTTGGCAAGAATACCGATCATCCACGCGCCATAGCCTTTCACGAAATCGAAGCGAAAACCATCAAAACCAAGCTCTTCGATCATCATTCGCGCATAATCGAACATCGCCGTGTAAACCAGGGGATTTCGATGGCAAAGGTGCGGAAATCCCGCGTAGTTCTCTCCCTCAACCATGAACTGTTCATAGCGGCTGGGATGAAAGCAGTTCCAGTCGCGAGGAAAGCGGCCGCTCTTCGGGCTAAACTTCGTCCATCGCTTTTGCCCATCCAGAGGATTTACCTCTTCCTCATCCGCGCCGGAGTTGTGATTGATCACCATATCGGCGTAGAGGCCAATATTGTTTGCGTGGGCCTTAGCGATCAGGGCCTCGAGCTCGGCGCGATTCCCATAGAGCGTCTTGGTCCCGCCCTTCTGGTCGTGGTCTCCAAGATCGAAGTAGTCGTAGGGGTCATACCCGTTCGAACGATGGTCCGAAGCCTTCGAGATCGGTGGCAGCCACAGAGCATTTACTCCTGACTTGCCCAGGGCTTCTACTTTTTCCGCGATATGGTTCCACCACTCGCCCTCTTTTTTCTCGTGTATCGGGGCGTCCCAGTAAAAAGCCTGCATCAGCACGGCCATCTTGTTCGGTCTCCATTTCCGTTACCTGCGCATCGCGGCATCAGCATCCAACGAATTTTGTTAGCTTGTATAAAGTTCAGCCTTCAGCACGTCAGATGCACTACAACCAGTGACGGTGGTACAAACTTCGAATGAACGCGAGGAACAATAGATTAAGCGGTCCCGAGTCACCCTTTCGGACAGCCGGTGGCGCGCTCGTCAATTGGTGGCGAGCTGCGACGCTCGATGCACTCATCGTGGGCGTGCTGTGGCTCATCGGCCTGGAACTGATCCGCGTTCCGTTTGCACCGCTCTGGGCAGTGTTAGGCGGCCTGCTCCAGATCATCCCCACCTTTGGAGGCATGGTCGCCCTCATCGGTCCGGTCCTCGCTGTGGCTTTTAGCGGACACGATGAGTGGCGACTCGGTCTGGTTCTTGGTCTCTACGGCCTTATCGTGATTCTCGAAGGTCTTGTTATTGGCCCCTACGTTCTGCACCGCACGACGAAGGTGCCATGGTGGGCGGCCTTCTTGGGTCCCATAGCCTTGGGAATCATCATTCCATTCTGGGGAGTTCTGCTCGCACCGCCGCTACTCGCGATCATCTTTGCTTTTAGGAAGCCTTCGACGCCTGATTCTCGGTAGATCCATCAGCCTTCGAGTTTATAGCGTGTTTCGGCAAGCCTATACAGCGGTCGCCACACCAGCCGATTGATCGTCACTACCATCATCGCCATCACGATAGTTGCGAGCAGCAGAATCTGGAACTGTCCGCTATCAGTCGCCGCACTGATCTGCGCGCCCAAGCCTACCGTCTGCAGCGTCTGGTTCTTCAGCCGAAAGTACTCCGCGATAATGCTCGCATTCCATGCCCCACCGGACGCAGTTACGAGTCCGGTAATCAGGAACGGGAAGATACCCGGCAGAATGATGGTCCGCCACCGTTGCGCCGTAGTGAAGCGGAAGAGTGTTCCCACCTCGCGCAGGTCGGACGGGATTGCCATCGCGCCGGCGATTACGTTGAACAGGATGTACCACTGAGTTCCTAGTAGCATCAACGCAATCGACCCGATACCCATTCCGCCGCCCATCTGCACAAGCGCCAGAAGAATAACAGGGAAGAGCGCGGTGGCTGGAACGGACGCTGCTATCTGAGCGATCGGTTGCGCGATCCTCGCCAGCCGCGGATGAAAACCGATCGCAACGCCCGCGGGAATCGTCCAGGCGGAGGCCAGCAACAGAGACACGTTGACACGAAGAAATGTCGCCAGCGCCCCCTTCATAATCTGCGCAAACTCTGCACCGCTAACCTGCCGCAACAGCGCCAGGGCGTGTGTGGCGGCATAGATTGTCACGCCGGCAATTAGCACAAGCACCAGACCACGCAATAACGCTGCTGATCTGTTGCCCAGTACACTTGCGCTTCCAGTTTCTGCGGTACTGTAGGCAAGTCGTTTTTTTCTCCTTTCTGCCAACCGCAGGTACACTCCTTCGCTTAAGGGAGCAAGGGTGTTTCTCTGTAGGCTGCGAAGTGCGCGCGAGTGCTGCAACAGGTGTAGCAAAGGCGAGCGCACACGGGCGGAGCTCTCTACCTGCTCAAATTTGAACTTATCGCTCCACGCGATGACCGGTCTCCAGATCAGTTGATCGGTCGCGACGATAATGGCGATCATCGTCAGAAGTCCCCATGTAATTGCCTTGTAATTCCCCGTGCTAGCTGCGGTCTGTAGATAAGAGCCGAGCCCCGGAAGCCTGAAGTCGCGTGTTCCCAAAACAAACATCTCGCACGCCATCAGGAAGAACCAGCCGCCTGCAACCGACACCATCGAGTTCCAGACCAGCCCAATCGCTGAATAGGGAAGCTCAAGCTGCACCAGGCGTTGCCAACGCGAAAACTTATAGATTCCCGCAGCCTCGCTCAACTCTCGAGGGATGCTTTTGATCGAAGAATAAAAGCTAAACGCCATATTCCAGACCTGGCCCGTAAAGATGAGCACGATCGCACCCATCTCCACGCCAATCTGTCGTGTCGGAAACAGCGCAACCATCGCCAGCATTACGCCAGGCAAAAAGCTCAATACCGGAATCGATTGCAGGATATCCAGCCCCGCAATCATCAATGCTTCTATCCGCTTGCTGTAGGCAGCGACGTATCCGTAGCCGATAGCAAAAAAAAGGCTCAGCAGATAAGCCAAACCAATTCGCACTACAGAATAAAAGGCATAAAGCGGCAGCGCTCGTGGGCTGAGTGAGATTACGATCTCCGGCACAGGATGTCCGAACCAGTAGCCCGCAATCCGAACGACTCCATAAAAACAAGCTAATCCGATCCCGGCGACGCAGAGGTCCAGAACAACAGGCCAGCTACGCTTCAGTACCTGCGACCGCGCCAGCGTTTCCTGCCCACGGATATTGCTAAAGCTGTCGGGCAGGTTCATCATGCTTCAATCCCCGACGAGGGCGTGGATTCCGCATCCTGATGCAATTTCTCTGGCTGAATGAATCTTCTGCGCGACGCATCGAAGTCAAACAGCTCTGCGTACCGCCCCCAGTTGATGGCCGTCTCCAGTTGTCGCAGCGTTTCGTCTTCACTGAACTGCTCGTCCAGCATGTCGTGAAAGAACTCCTCAGGAACGGTCCTGTCGCTTTTGGCCTCAATCGCCCGAACGATCTGGCGCAGTAGCAGCACATTCTCCACTGCGGCCATACGGAACAACTCTTTCTGCCGCAAAATCTCGGAGTTCGCATACTCCGCCCCGGTCGGAGTAATCGCCGCATCTCCCTCATTCACCGTAAGGAACCCAAGCAGTTGAGCGGCGTCCACGATAGGCAGCAGGTCGTCGATGTCGAAGGCGAGGTCGTCTGCAAGCCGATAAATATCATCCTTGCCATTGTGGTCCAGGACCAGTTCCAGCAGACCAGCAATCCCTCCAGGCCGAGCATGGGGCAGCATCTGATAATGCATCTGCCGCTGGTCGCGAACCGGCTTGCCAGTCGGAGTCTGCGGCAGCGCAGGCGGCTGCGAATCGGGCTGCGTCAGCACCTTGTAGATGTAGTCCACTAACTGCGTAAACGCAGTCGCCTTTCGGTCTCGAGGATGCGCCAGCGCAACCTTGAAATCCGTTCGCACATGTCCTGGATTTCTGCCCAGTACTATAATCCGGTCCGCCAGTAGCACGGCTTCTTCAATGTTGTGCGTGACGATAAAGATCGCCTGCGTAGGGATCGTCTTCTTCTGCCAGAGTTCCAATAGCTCGCTGCGCAGATTCTCCGCTGTAAGAACATCGAGTGCAGAAAAAGGCTCATCCATGAAAAGTACCTCTGGTTCGACCACCAAGGCTCGCGCAAAGCCAACGCGTTGCCGCATCCCACCGGACAACTCCTTCGGGTACGCAGCCTGGAAGCCGTCCAGACCCACGGTGTCCAATATTTTCAAGGCGCGTTTCCGCCTTTCAGCCGGCTCCATGCCCCTTGCCTTCAAGGGCGCCTCGACGTTTTCGAAGACTGTCAGCCATGGAAACAGCGCAAAACTTTGAAACACGATGGACACGTTCACATCGGCCGTTGCAATGGGCCTCTCATGCCAATACACTTCTCCAGCCGAAGGTGTCGAAAGGCCGGTCAGCATTCGCAGTAAAGTTGATTTCCCCGAACCCGAAGGTCCCAGCAGCGCGACAATCTCGCCTGCCCCAATAGAGAGGTCCGTTGGCGAGATCACCTGAATGCGATTCTCGCTTGGCTGAGCGTAATACTTTTCTACGCGTTCCGCGCGTATAATTGTCCATTGCATAGGATTCATTTTTAATGAAATTTGAATGTATCTGCTGAGCTTGTTATAGCTTACCGGCATCTATCACGCTGCGGTCAGCGTATCATTAGTAAGCAGGCAAAGGGTAAAGCCATGCTTGTGTAAGTCGTAATTAAACGCATTTTTTTGAATCTTTTGATTTGGGGATACTTAAGCATGGCAGAAACTACATCCACCATCGCATCAAAACCCAGAGTACTCGTTGCCGACGACGAGCAGGTGATTGCCAACACGCTCGCGATCATCCTGAATCAGGCAGGCTTTGAAGCGCGAGCGGTGTTTAGCGGAGAGAAGGCCGTCGAAGCTCTCGATACCTTCCAGCCCGACATGCTGATCAGCGACGTCATCATGACAGGCATGACAGGTATCGAAGCCGCAATCATTACGCGGCAGAGGCTTCCTAAATGCAAGATTCTCCTGTTCTCCGGACAGGCCGCCACAGCGGATCTCCTCGAAAAGGCACGTGCACAGGGGCACGAATTTGAGATTCTCGCCAAGCCCGTCCATCCCACCGATCTTCTGGCGAAACTGCGCAGCTAGATAGAAGCACGCTTTATGTAAAGCCGCAGAACAGAGGAGCAGTCCTGACTCCTTTATTCTGCGGCTTGCATCGCCGATGAAATACGTTGCCTCTCTTTTACCTTCACGGCTGGAACACCTGCATACACCGTCCACGACTCAAGATTACGTGTTGCAACCGAACCCAGCCCCAGCACTGCTCCCTCTCCAACGTGCACTCCGGGCGCCACAGAAGCTCGCGCGCATATCCAAGCGTAGGACCCGAAACTCATCGCAAAAGCGATGAGTGGAAAGCCCGGGTCATCGTAGTCATGGGTCGCGCCGCACACATAGGCCTCCTGCGACAGGATCGTATGGGAACCAAATGTAACGGGAGCAGGGTTATAAATCACAGCTCCATCTCCGGCCGTTACCTGGTCAGCGCACATCAGGTTCCACGGAGCCCAGACTTTCGAGCGAGGATAAAAGTGACAGTTCGGCCCGAGCTCCGCTCCAAAAGCACGAAGCAGGAAGGCTCGCCAAGAATGTAACGGTCTGGGTGAAGTTCTGTAGAAGAGCGCCCAGCAGATGTTCCATATCTGTCGCCGCAACCGGTCGCCGAGCGAAAAGGCAGGACGCAAATATGGGTCCGCAGCCGTTTCTTCCGCAATGTGGTTTGCCGCGTTGTAATAAGCCTGCTTTGTCATCGCTCGCTATTTACCGCCCTCATTGGTCCAGGAGTTTGCACCGTCGCCGTTTCAAACAGGCGGATGATTGCCTTTGCGTTCTCCCGCATGTCGTATCGCGTGTGGAAACACCGGAAGGCGCGCTCTCCCATCTCCTTTTTCTCTTGCTCCGACATGGCGATCCACCGCTTCAGCAATTGCAACGTTCCCTCTGGGGTATCCAGTTCCATCAGGCCCGCTCGATCCTCCGCAATCTCCTCCGCGATATTCACCTTGTCGGCGAGCAGAACCGGTCTCCCGCAACCCAACGCTTCGGCGACCGCAATCCCGAAGTTTTCCTGGTGAGAAGGCAGAATGAACGCTTCCGATCCATAGAAAGCACCCCACTTGGCATCTCCGATCACCATACCTGGCCAATGGACGCGGTCTCCTATGCCTGCCTTATTCACCGTCTCTTGCAATTCCGCACTCCACAACTGCTGATCCGGGCCGGCCATAACCAGATCAAGCCCAGGATCATCCGCGGCGACCTTTGTAAAGGCATCGATTAGCAGATCACAACCTTTCTTCCGATGGATGCGCCCTAGAAAGAGGAGATACCGCTTGTCCTTCACTGTCGGACATCTCTCAAAGAATGCTTGTTTCTGTAATTCGGGATCTCCATTTGGGCCACTGGCACCGTAGGGAACAACGTAAGGGGTCCAGCGATGTAGCCAAAAGCTCTCCTCGGCCAACCGCTTTTCCGCCTGCGATGTAAACAGAACACGGTAAGCATCCCGCAGCACCCGATATTCTGCCGGTACCCAGTAAAGCCACTTTTTGATGTGCTTTAACGGAAATGCATGTTTGAAGTATGGATCCAGCATGCCATGCGTAAACACAACATAGGGAGTATTTCCCGCAAGCGTTCGCCACGCAGCATATCCGCAATACTGCCACAGGCCGTTGACTACAACACCGTCAAAGCGGCCACGGTTTGCTTTCAGCCAGGTCGTCAGCTTGCGATTGAACCCATAAGTTGTCCGTGTCGGGCCAAGCGCATGGACGGGAAAGTCGATGTTCTGTAGATACGGCGACTTTGGATCATCCAACGTAACCACTTCGCCTGTATATCCAATCGGACCATAGCTCAATAGCACCCTCACCGACTCGGTCGGGCCGCCCGCCGCAGGGTTTAGCGTTCCGATAATGTGCAAAATCCGCATCTCTTATTGATCACCGTTCTGGAGCATAGCAGTCTGGCTGACAATACTGCGTCGCCTGACTCAGGTTACGTATGTATCTTTCGTGTGATTGCTGCGACCACATTTCGCAGGGTTTATTGGTTACTGAATCCGTAGAACCGAACTTCGCACAAACTGGTGGCCAGTTCTTCCCACGAAGCTAGCTCTAGCCGTCCCCGGCAATGAAAGGAGACGAAGCGTGCATCGTTAACTTCACTATGGACGAACGGCGAGGATAAGAATGGAGGCAATCCCCATCAGGGTAGAAATTCCTCCCGACTTGATTGCCGCTTTCATCTCGCTTGTCGGCAAAAAGACTATGTCATCGGCTTGTAACTGAGGGTCAGGTGCCGTCCCATTGAACACCTTTTTGATGTCAATATGGACCACCTGTCGGTCCATCCCGATTGTTCGGATGATCTGAAGATCGTCGTATTTGCTCTCAAATCCTGGCCCTCCGCCTATGGCCGCCAACTGCATCAGTGTCAAAGGCGAATTCTGTTTCAGTGGCACAGGCCCTTGATTTCTGAACGCACCCAACAGGTAGACTACCCCGACCTTTGCAACAATCACAGTGTCACCCGCAAAGACGGGTACATCTGCATGTACGCTCTGGGCAGGATCGCTGCCCAGGTCAACGACGATAGGTTCCGCCGCTCCTCGCCGGTTAATAGTGATCATGTGACTAGCAGTGGGAGGCAGTCCGCCTGCCGCCGACAGTACATCAAACAACCGCTTCTCTCCCATGACCGGGACGACTCCATGCATCTCGCCCGTGACCGTTACAAACTGGTTAGGTGAATCCGTCAATTGGACCGTGATCTGAGGGTCGCGGTACATACCGGCAGCCACAAGTTTTTGGGTAATCAAATTCTCAGTCTGGTGAATCGTCAGTCCATCAACGGCCAGATCGCCAACGAGCGGCAAATGGATCTTCCCATCGAGACTCACGCGCACCGGCTGAGCATAGTCCGGCGCTCCATAAAGATGGACGACCAGAACATCTCCTTGTGAGAGGCGAATATCCTGTCCGGTAGGATTCAGAATTGTCGGATCGGTCGTAGGCGTCATTCGCCTGTTGAGCGATCTGGAGCCGTCTGACGCAGGTCCACTGAACTGAGCCTCCGCCAGGTTCCCCGAGAGGTTCAGGAGAAGGAGGGCAGCTACGAGTATCCATGTGCGTCTGCTGCTGTTTCTATGCGCTCGCATAACCCGCAGGCCTGTTATTAGTCTCATTGCTCAGTCCCTCCTCGCCTTGCGATTGCTTCCTCCAGCGAGTACGGTCTGAGGCTCCCAGCTCTGGGAGTCAACACTCGAGTACGAATAACCGGAGTACCCGTAATAGCCGTAGTACTCGGGCGAATTCAAGTCGACAGCATTCAGCACGATCCCAGTAATCGGTGCACCCGACCGCAGTAGCAGGTCCCTCGCACGCCGAACTACATGTTTGCTCGATTTACCGTGACGCACCACCAGCACTACGGCATCCGCCTCGTGCGCAAGAATGACGCCATCCGTAACCGAAAGGATCGGTGGCGAATCAATGACGACATGTGTATATATCTCTCCGCAATGCCTTAGCAGATTATCCATTGCCTCAGAACTCAACATCTCCGTCGGAAAGGGTGGTACCGGACCGCTCGACAGTACGTCCAGATTTGGAATCTCTGGAATCTGCTGCACCGACTCGCTCAGTGTTGTTGTGCCGGAGAGCAGCGTAGTCAGGCCGACCTTGCCGTTCAGGCCAAAGCGGTGGTGCATGTTAGGCCGTCGAAGGTCCGCGTCGATTAGCAGAACCCTCCCATCCCCCTGCGCCAAGATGCACGCTAGATTACTTGCGGTCGTCGTTTTGCCTTCCGATGGTGTAGCACTCGTAAACAGGATGAACTTAGGGGGATGCCTCGTTGACGACAGCAGCAGCGCGGTCCGCAGTGATCGAAAGGCCTCTGCGAACTGCGACTTCGGCTGTGCGAGCACATTGATATTGCGTTGCGCCGTGGTGATACTGCCCAATTCGTCCACCATCAAGCGGCGCGCTCGCGGGACGACAGCCAGCGATGGCAGTTCAGTAATGCTTTCAATCTCGGCGACGCTCCTGAGGCCGGTGTCCAGGCTTTCCAGCAGGAAAGCAATTATGACCCCACCGAGCAGGCTGAATACCAGCGTCGAAAGAATAATCGTAGACTGGGGCTTCAACTGAGGGGCAGGCGGTGGCAAAGCCTGGTCTACGACATCGATCTCCAGAGACTCCAGTCCAGCCTGGACGCCCGCGGTTCGAAGCCGTTGCAACAGTCCTTCGTAAAGTGTTCTGTTCGATTCGAACTCCCGCTGCCGTAGCGTATATTCCACTTCATCGTCGGTAAGCTTGTACGCGTCAGACTTTTGTTTTTCCAAGCGCCGCGGTTGTCTGTTCTTCATTCGTACGCGCAACAATATAATTTTGCTTTGCCTGCAGCAGCAGACGTTTTTGTTCGGTATCGATCTCTCTGGCCAGTTCGTCAATCTGGGCCTTGAGCGCCTTTGCGTGCGGATGGTTCGGCCCCATTGTCGACTCCATCTGGGCATAATTCGCTCTAGCTCCGGCGATCTGTCCTCGCAGTAAATTCAGTTCTGCTGGAGATGTCCCTGGAGTCATTTCGATGGAGCCCTCGATAGTGTCCGGAGACATCCCGTTCAGCATGCGGTAGCGCGATTCCGCGATAATGCGTGCGATCTTCGCTGATCCCGCTGCTTTCGAGAGGTCATCCAGCGACGAACTGATCTGATTGTGGCTTGGGTCGAACCCTAAAATACCCAGCCGTCGCTGTAGATCCATCATCCGTTCCTGCGAAGCCTGCACCTGCTGCTTTAAATCATCCAACTGGCTCGAGAGCCACTGCGAAACCCTTTGCGTAGAGGCAAAACGCGTCTCATAGCTCCGTTGAATGTAGGCTGCGATCACCTTATTAACGACATCGGCGGCCAGCTTCGGGCTCTTGCTGTTGTAGCTGATCCGAATGATGTCCGTCTTCGGAACGAGCGATATATTCAGATTGCTCTGGAGTCGATGGACCGTCGACTGCCTCACCATGTCATCATCGAGGCTGGTGTGCGGGACCGATCCCTTCGCCTCAAGAAAAGCGGGGTTGTTTGACAGGTCCATCTGGCGAGCGACTGTCAACATCAGCGAATCACTCTGAAGGATGGCGATCTCGGTCAGCATCTTCGATGCCGTGTCGTTCGAGTATCCAGGCACCGCACTCACGCGGTACTCGTTTGACGAGCCTGACCGCACTTGGATACGGCCAAATGCTTCATAGATACGTGGTTGCGTCTCTGCTTTATAGATGCCGTACAGCAGGCCGAGCAGTGCCGCAGTGATCAGAACCCATCGCCGTTTTCGCAATGTGATCAGTGCTTCGGACAATGTTGTATCCGTAACCGTAGTACTGAACCCTGTGGGGATAGTTTCGGGAGAGCCCGTAGGGAGTTGCTGCGAGTTCGGTTGGCCCATTGCCCGTAGTCTACCCGAGGGCTCTCATGCAAGGAAGAAAATCCTTAGTTAGTAGTTAGACACCAGATTCTTAAAAACCGTAGCTTTCTTTAGCTGCAGGAAATTGCATCAAACTCGGGTATTCTTTTGAAGAGGACTTCGACCAACCAAACCTATGGATAAAACTATTCAAATTGCCGTTGTTGGATCTGGCTACGTCGGCCTGGTGGCCGCTGTCTGCTTTGCAGAGATGGGCCACGATGTCATCTGCGTCGACAACGATGAGGGCAAAGTTGCCGCACTCCAGGGCGGAGATACCCTTATCCATGAGAGCTACCTCCCCGAACTTCTGGAACGTTACCGCAACACCAAAGTACGCTTCATGACTAACCTCGCCGAGGCCACCCGCGAGTGCGACGCTATCTTTATCGCCGTCGGTACCCCGCAAAGCGGGACCGGAGACGCCGATCTGTCCTACGTGGAAGCCGTTGCCTGTGAGATCGCACGTTCTCTCACCAGCTATAAGGTCATCGTCGAAAAGAGCACCGTCCCTGTCTATACAAATGAGTGGATCAGCCGCGCCATGGAACGTAACGGCGTCTCTCGCCACCTCTTCGATGTCGTTTCCAACCCCGAATTCCTCCGGGAGGGAACTGCCGTCGCCGACTTCCTCCATCCTGACCGCATCGTCGTCGGCGCCGACAACGATCGCGCCGCTTCCATTCTCCACGCCATCTACGCCCCCCTCACCAGTGGCGAATATTACAGCCGCCCCGACGCCATCTCGGGCGTTTGCAGCGTCACCACCCCTCCCCCCTTGCTTCTTACCTCCACCAAGAGCGCCGAGATCATTAAACATGCTTCCAACGCTTTTCTCGCACTCAAAATCTCATTTATCAATGCCGTCTCCAATCTCTGCGAAGCTACGAACGCTAACGTCGAACAGGTGGCCCGCGGCATGGGCCTCGATACACGCATCGGCCCCAGATTTCTTCGTCCCGGTATAGGTTATGGCGGGTCCTGCTTCCCCAAAGATGTAGCCGCTTTCCGCTCCGTGGCAGAGCAACTTGGCATCGACTTCAACCTCCTCACAGAAGTTGAAAAGATCAACGTCCAGCAAAAGAAGCGTTTCCTCAGTAAGGTGCGCTCTGCGCTCTGGACTCTCCGTGGCAAGCGACTCGGCGTTCTGGGGCTTGCCTTCAAAGGTGAAACCGACGATATCCGCGAGTCACCGGCAATTGAACTCGTCCAAATGCTCCTCGCCGAGGGTTGCTCTGTCGTCGCATACGACCCGGCCGCTATGAAACGTACTGAGCAGGTCCTCCCTCCCGACCCATGTCTCCGCTACGCCAGCGACGCATACGAGGCGGCCGGGGATGCTGACGCCCTCCTCATCCTTACCGACTGGTCGGAGTTCGCCTCGCTCGATCTCAAGCGCCTTAATAAGGCTCTTCGTTATCCCATCGTCATCGACGGCCGAAATCTCTATGATCCTCACGTTATGATCGAACACGGCTTCACCTATCTCAGTATCGGTCGGCCCGCTGCGTATCCGGTCCGCGAACTTTCTCCAGTCTCATCTGCCCGTAGCTAATATCCGCACCGATCTCTCAAGCCTGGTCACTCTCTGCGGTCGTCCTCTATGACGTCTACCGAGTGATGGAAAATTATGAGATCACATGCCTTTAGGAAGGTTGAGAATGAAGTTAGAAAAGATTCTGGTTACTGGAGCCGCTGGTTTTCTCGGCTCCCACCTCTGCGACACTCTGTTAGCGGAAGGTCACACCGTCGTTGGCGTCGATAACCTGTGCACCGGAAACCTCGCCAATCTGGCCCATCTCAACGGAAACTCCCGCTTCAGCCTCATCGAACAGGACATCAGCCTTCCCTTCGACCCAGGTCCGGTCGACTATATCTTCAATTTCGCCTCGCCCGCCAGCCCTGTCGACTATGCGAGACTTGGTCTCGAAACCCTGCTTGTAGGTTCAACCGGGACAGTCAATACACTTGAAATCGCCCGCAAATACAGTGCTGGTTACCTCCATGCCTCCACGTCCGAGTGCTACGGCGACCCTGAAGTTCACCCTCAGGTCGAGACATACTGGGGCAACGTCAACCCCATCGGCCCCCGCTCGGTCTACGACGAGGCGAAACGCTTCTCCGAGGCCACCGTTATGGCTTATCACCGATATCATGGCGTTGATACGCACCTTGTCCGCATCTTCAATACCTACGGGCCACGCCTCCAGGCTAACGATGGTCGAGTCATCTCGAACTTCATGATTCAGGCCCTTCGCGAAGAGCCTCTCACCATCTATGGTGACGGCTCACAGACCCGCAGTTTCTGCTTTGTCTCCGACCTCATCGAAGGCATCGTCCGCCTCTCGCGATCCAACGAACACTTCCCGGTTAACATCGGCAACCCCAACGAATGGACGATCCTCGAATGCGCGAAGGAAGTCCTATCCGTGACCGGCTCCAAATCCGAGATTGTCCTTAAGCCACTTCCACAGGACGACCCCACACGACGCCGCCCAGACATCACCAAAGCTCAGACCCTGCTCGGCTGGGAACCAAAGATCCAACTACGCGAGGGATTGGAAAAGTCCCTCGAGTACTTCAAGGTCTGCGTCAGCTAAACCATCGAGGCGCTATTGCAGGTGTTATTTGCCCCTGCTCTCTAAAACCTAACTGCCTGTTTTTAGCGAAAGGCCTGAACTTCGGTCCTGCTTGCATTTATTTCTCTTCATCTGGCATGGCGAAATATATATTGTGGCGGGGAAATTGAGATTCGAGTTTCCCGACGCCTCCACGGCGGCGTGGGACACGGTTCAGGCCCCCCTTGTTGCGAACAATTGCCTGCCGTTCACTCCCTTTTTGTAGTGGCCCGGTACTATGCTGGTGAATACGTAAACGAACCAGCAGACTATTTGAAAAGGAGCGAGTATGCAACTTGGAATGGTAGGGCTCGGAAGGATGGGAGCGAATATGGTTCGCCGGCTAGTGGAACATGGTCACGAATGTGTCGTCTTCGATATGTCGCCTAAGGTCGTCGAGGAGATGGCGCAGGAAAAGGGAATCACTGGTTCCTCCTCTCCGCTGGACCTGATAAACAAATTATCGAAGCCGCGCGCGATCTGGCTAATGATTCCAGCGGGAGTCGTCGAAAAAACAATTGCGGAGATAGCTCCCCATCTCGACCCCGGCGACATTCTGATCGATGGTGGCAACTCCTACTATGTCGACGATATCCGTCGCGCCCAGGAACTCGCCCCGAAAGGAATTAATTATGTCGATGTGGGAACCAGCGGAGGCGTATGGGGACTCGAACGTGGCTATTGCATGATGATTGGCGGGCCGAAAGCTGCCGTTGCGCATCTCGATCCTATCTTTAAGACAATTGCACCAGGGATAGGAGATATTCCGCACACTCCTGGCTTTGAGAAGATAGGTGGCACAGCCGAATTGGGCTATCTGCACTGCGGAGATAGTGGAGGCGGCCACTTCGTCAAGATGGTTCACAATGGTATCGAGTACGGCATGATGGCGGCATATGCTGAGGGGTTGGCTGTGCTGAAGGCTGCCAACATTGGCAAAGAAGCTGGTGAGATTGATGCCGAAACGACACCGCTCCGCGATCCTGAACACTATAAGTACGACTTCAACCTAACAGAGGTCGCCGAGGTCTGGCGTCGTGGCAGCGTGATCGCCTCATGGCTGCTGGACCTGACCGCAGCTGCACTCGCAGAAGACCCTCGGCTTACAAAGTTTGGTGGTAGAGTCTCGGACTCGGGAGAAGGCCGTTGGACAATTAGGGCTGCAATCGATGAGGGCGTACCAACCCCGGTTCTGACTACTGCACTCTACGAGAGATTCAGTTCTCGAGGACAGGCAGACTTCTCCGACAAACTTCTATCCGCGATGCGCTATGAGTTCGGTGGCCATCTTGAAAAGCCAGCGGCTAAGTAACTTCGCAAGCCCGAAGGGGGAAATATGAATCAACCGCATTCCGATGCGCTTGTCTTCTTCGGCGCCACTGGTGATTTGGCCTACAAGAAAATATTTCCGGCGCTTCAGTCGATGATCAAGCGTCATAATCTCAATGTTCCGGTCGTCGGTGTGGCAAAGGCCGGATGGAATCTCGATCAGCTTAAGGCGCGGGCCAAAGATAGTCTCGAACAGCATGGTGGCCTCGATCCAGCAGCGTGGGAGAAACTCAGTTCATTGCTCCGCTACGTCGACGGCGACTACTCCGACTCGGCCACCTTCACTGCGGTGCGTAAGGAACTTGGCGCTGCTGAGAGTCCCGCTCACTATCTTGCGATTCCGCCTTCTCTCTTTGAAAAGGTCGTGGAACAATTGGTGCAATCTGGCTCCGCCAAAGGCGCGCGCATCATCGTTGAGAAGCCCTTCGGTCACGATCTTGCGTCCGCACGGGAACTCAATCGGATTTTGCTCTCAGCGTTTCCGGAGTCATCGATCTTTCGGATCGATCACTATCTTGCGAAGGCTCCCGTTCACAATATGGTGTCCTTTCGCTTCTCCAACTCCTTCCTGGAGCCACTCTGGAACCGAGATTACATTGAGAGTGTCCAAATCACGATGGCGGAGGACTTCGGTGTGCAGGGCCGGGGTTCTTTTTATGATCAGACCGGTGCGATTCGCGACGTAGTTCAAAACCATATCTTCCAGGTGATGTGTAATCTTGCTATGGAATGCCCGGCACGAAGCGACAGTGAATCCATACGAGATGAAAAGGTCAAGGTACTGAAATCGATTCCTCCTGTGGACTCGAAAGATCTCATTCGAGGGCAGTTTCACGGCTATCTAGATGAGAAGGGCGTTGCGCTTAACTCGCAGGTGGAGACCTTTGCGGCCCTCCGGCTTGAGCTTAAATCATGGCGATGGGACGGGGTCCCATTCTACATACGTGCAGGCAAGAACCTGCCGGTTACCTGCACAGAGGTGATGGCTCGCTTCCGCAAGCCCCCCACGACCAACATAACCGAGAGCGACGTGCCGCAGAACTACATGCGATTCCGTATTAGCCCAGAGATGACAGTAGCTATGGCGGTCTCGGTCTCCCCGCCGACTGGGGTTGGCAAGCGAGAGGAGGTCGAGATGGTAGCCAGCCGACATCCATGCCCAGAAGAGATGGAGGCGTACGAGCGCGTCCTGAGCGATGCCATGGCGGGGGATGCAACGCTGTTCGCGCGACAGGACTATGTTGAAGAAGCTTGGCGAATCGTCGATCCCGTTCTGAAAACGTCGACCCCCGTCTACGTCTATGAACCGCACACGTGGGGACCGCAGGAGGTTGAACAGAACGTTGTCCCTATCGGCAGATGGGATGAGCCGCAAGCTGAGGAGCAGGAAGACTTCCGGCTAGTCGGACAGACCAAATAACTTCCGATCGGCCTCAGTCGCGAGAACATATCTTCACGCCCAGCAGGATTTTCAGAGGTATCATGCAACCTTACGTCGCTGGATCATTTATCCGAATGATCTCTCTTTGCAGATGGATCTAACCTTAGCAATGGGATAGTTCTAAGAATCCGATTTGCAAAAGTATGATTTGTGACTACTCTAGTACCGACGTGAGGAGCACCCATGGCGGGATCTTCTGCGGATCATCGGGTCAACGCTTTCGGCAGCACATTGCGGCGGGATTCGTGGTGGGTTGAACTACTACCCGTTATTCTTGTTCTGAGCGCGTTCGGAATCTACGCCACCTTTCGGGCCTTTGAAGGAAAGTTTTATGCGTGGGGACCTTATCTTTCGCCGTTTTACTCTCCGCTGATCGACGCTAAGCATCACTGGTGGCGGTTTTCCCCGGCGCTTTTAATTTTGGCTGGCCCACTTGGATTCCGTGCAACCTGCTACTACTATCGGAAGGCGTATTATCGGGCATTCTTCATGCATCCGCCGGCTTGCGCGGTAAGCGAAGGAGGCAGGGGCGCATACCGCGGCGAGACTCGCTTTCCGTTCATTCTGCAAAACCTCCATCGCTGGTTCCTTTACCTTGCATTGGTGTTTCTCGCCTTCCTTTGGTGGGACGCAATTCACGCTTTCTTTTTTTCGGATGGTTTTGGAATCGGCGTGGGTTCTCTCGTCCTGCTTGCGAATATCGTTCTGCTCACTTTTTACACCTTCTCCTGCCACTCTCTGCGTCACCTGGTAGGAGGGAAGCTTGATTGCTTCTCTTGCACGCAGTTTGGCCCTCCGCGCCACATCGCATGGGGTTGGCTCAGCCGCTTGAATGAACGCCACATGCTCTTTGCATGGATGAGTCTCTTTTCAGTTGGTCTGGCCGATCTTTATGTACGCTTGGTTTCCTCGGGTCTGCTGAAGGATATTCGGCTACTGTGAACTCAAAGTACGAAGTCCATGAACACGATGTGCTCATCATCGGCGCTGGCGGTGCGGGCCTTCGCGCCGCAATTGAGGCCCTGGCCCAAGGCGTGCGAGTCGGGGTTGTGTGCAAATCACTGCTCGGTAAAGCTCACACAGTAATGGCCGAAGGCGGCATTGCCGCAGCGATGGCCAACGTGGATACGTCCGACGACTGGCGTACGCACTTCCGTGACACGATGCGGGGCGGAAAATTTCTGAATAACTGGCGGATGGCGCAGCTCCACGCTCAGGAAGCCCCTGAACGCGTGCGCGAACTGGAACAATGGGGCGCACTGTTTGATCGCACTGAGAAAGGCGATATTCTGCAACGAGCCTTTGGGGGTCACACCTTTAAGCGGTTGTGCCATGTTGGTGATCGTACCGGTCTGGAGATGATCCGCACCTTGCAGGATCGGGGCGTGCACATGGGCATCGACGTGTATATGGAATGCACAATAACACGACTGCTCAAAGACGGCGATCGTATAGCCGGAGCTTTCGGCTACTGGCGCGAGCAGGGGCGTTTCGTGGTGTTCAAGGCCAAATCGGTCATCATTTGCACGGGCGGCATCGGTAAGGCCTGGAAGATCACTTCCAACTCCTGGGAGTATACCGGCGACGGGATGGCGCTTGCCTATGACGCTGGCGCTGATCTGATGGATATGGAGTTCGTGCAGTTTCATCCCACCGGCATGGTGTGGCCGCCAGGGGTGCAAGGAATTCTCGTGACGGAAGCCGTTCGTGGGGAGGGCGGCGTCCTTCGTAACAAAGATGGCGAGCGCTTCATGGAACGCTACGACCCCAAAAAACTCGAGCTTTCTACTCGCGATGTGGTTGCGCGGTCGATCTACACCGAAGTGCGTGAGGGCCGAGGCACCGAGCATGGAGGCGCATTCCTCGATATCTCTCACAAGCCGGCGGATTACGTAAAGCGCAAGCTCCCCAGTATGTATCACCAGTTTCTGGAACTGGCAGATGTGGATATCACGAAGGGCCCTATGGAGGTGGGACCGACTTGTCACTACACGATGGGAGGCATCCGTGTGGACGCGGAGACGGCGCAGTCCTCAATCCCCGGACTTTTCGCAGCCGGAGAAGCAGCTGCGGGCCTCCACGGGGCAAACCGGTTGGGCGGCAATTCACTCTCCGATCTGCTGGTGTTCGGTCGGCGAGCAGGATTAGCGGCTGCAGAACACGCCAAGGGAACCGAGGCACCCGCGATTGATTCTTCGCAAATTGAGGAAGCTGTACAGGAGATGCTTGCACCGTTCGAGCGGCTGGAGGGCGACAGTCCCTACGCTATTCACGATAATTTGCAAGGCGCCATGCAGAGTCTTGTCGGCATCTTTCGCAACGAGGAAGATCTTCGCCGAGCTTTATTGGAGATAGAGAAACTGAAAGAGCGCGCGGCCCGGGTGCGTGTTGAAGGCTCGAGACTTTTCAACCCGGGCTGGCACCTGGTGCGGGACCTGCACAATATGTTGACCGTCGCTGAAGCGGTGACCCGCAGCGCGCTTGCCCGTCGCGAGAGCCGTGGGGCACATAGTCGCATTGACCACCCAGACCTGGACGGTGCATGGGGAAAGAAGCATAATGTCGTGGTCAAGACGGCGGGAACGATGACCCTCACTGAAGTACCTGTTCTTGAGATGCCAAATGATCTGAAGCAACTGTTGGCAGAAGATAGCGGAGCGAAGTAACGGAGGCTGGCCATGGCTGAGGGCTCGTTGGCAGAGGTAACGTTGCGGATCTTTCGAGGCGACCAGGAGGGTGGAAAGCCCATCGACTATCCAGTACCGCTTGTCCCGGGAATGGTAGTGCTCGACGCTCTGCACTGGGTTCAGTCGCACCAAGCACCCGATCTGGCAGTGCGGTGGAATTGCAAAGCAGGGAAATGCGGCTCCTGCTCGGCTGAAGTGAATGGCCGCCCGCGACTCACTTGCAAGACGCGGCTGGACGCTCTGCCTCTTGATGAGCCCATTACGATCTTTCCTATGAAGGCGTTTCCCGTGATCAAAGATTTGGTTACCGACGTGTCTTGGAATTTCAAGGTAAATCAGAAGATTCCGCCTTTCCAGCCACGCCTTGGTGTCGATTGGAAAATGTACCAACGGGATGTGGATCGCATACAGGAATTTCGCAAGTGCATTGAGTGCTTCCTTTGCCAAAATGTCTGCCACGTCCTACGCGACCACGATCAACACGAACAATTCGGTGGCCCGCGGTTCTTCGTGCGCACTGCTTCGCTTGAGATGCATCCGCTCGATGGCGTCTCCCGTACACATCTGCTGAAGGAAACACTGGGCATCGGCCTTTGTAACATCACGAAGTGCTGCACCGAGGTATGTCCCGAAGACATCCATATCACCGACAATGCCATCATTCCCCTGAAGGAGCGGGTGGTGGACGAGTTCTATGATCCGCTGCTCATGCTTGTCCGCAAGATTCGCAGCGCCAAGAAAGCCTAGCGTGGAGGAAATGGCATGGAATATAACCTCAAGTACATTTCATCAGCAGGGATAGCCGAGGCCATCGCAAAGGCCGAACTCTACCGATCCCTCAACGAACCGGAAGAAGCGGAGTCGATCTGTCGCGATATCCTGAACATCGAACCGCAGCGCCAACTCGCATTGCGTCTGCTCGGACTCGCTCTTACGGATCAATTTACTGGCAGTGCGTCCGACCGTTACCGGGAAGCGGAACAAACCTTCCAGCAACTCAACGACCCCTATGAGCGCCTCTACTACGCAGGGATTCTGTACGAACGCCGCGCGAAAGCGCAGTTCAGTTCGGGATTACCCCTTCATGCGCTGTTGCCGCTTTTCGAACAGGCTTTGCTCTCGTTCGGGGAGGCAGAAAAGGTCCGTCCCCCAGGAAACGACGATGCGATCCTTCGCTGGAATCGCTGTGTGCGTCTGCTCCAAACCTCAGCCGATGTATCGGATGTGTGGGAACAAGAGCGTACTCCGTTCGATGCCCAAGACACACCACCGACATAGGCGATTTCTAAGTCATTTTGGTGTCACGAGAGGTAGCTCCAAATTTGTCTCTAACTGTGAAGTTCAGGAGACTGTTGTCCATTCCGAATGTGATTTTGGAGAAGCTGATTATGACGTGCAAACAGATAACTCAGTAGGATCGGATGAGTCACTACAATCAGAGTTTTCCGCTATGTTCTCCGCCACCTTCTACTCAAGAAAACAACTACACCCGCGCCAACGAGCAGAAATGTCGAGCCGATGACCTTAGCGATTGCAAATCCTTTGTGCGGCTCGTCGTCGGGTGGAATAGTGGCCAAGACAATCGTCAGCACAGTCGTGATCAGGCCCACAGAAGCGAGCAGAATGGCCACGGGCTTTCCTCCTGGGAGTCGTGTGACTCCAGGTGGAACCGGTTCGCGTTGCAGCCGGATCATCGCGAGGAACAGGAATACGAATGGGATGAAGTACGTGATGATGGACATGCTTACGAGCAGATCGTATGCGCTTTGCACGCTACTACCGGCCTGGCTGAGCACCGCGCAGAGCATTCCCGCTAAACCATAAAAAATGATTGCAATCCAAGGTGTGCCCCACTTGGCATGAACGCGTCCGAAGGCCTGGGGCAGGTAGCGATCAATCCCGGCCACAAACGGCAGTCGGGAGGTGGATGAAAGAAATGAAGCTGCCCCTCCGATACTGTTTAGAGCGACAAGCAGCGCGATCACCACGACGATCCATGAAAGACCAAGCCGAGCGCACATTACCTGGACGGCGCTCGCGAAACCACCCACCCCACTAATGGCCGAACTTGGCAACGCGACAAGCATCGCGATCGTTCCGGCTATGTAACTGCCCGCAAGAACGATACCCGAGACGACAAGCGCGCGGGGAATGGTCCGGCGTGCGTTCTTGATCTCCTCACCCATAAAGGAACCCGACTCGCAACCACCGAACGCGAAGAAAATTGTCGACCAGAAGATAGCATTTTTGAGATCTGCGTGAGGAGTCATGCTCGCCGCATTGAATTTGGTGGCGGATCCAAATCGGAAGACACTAACTGCCCCAAGCACCAGCAAAATTATGATCGGAAGCCAGCTGCCAAATGCGCCAAAACTGTTAAGCCATTTTCCGAACTTCAGTCCGCGAACGTTGAACATCGTAATTAACGCAAGACATACCAACGCGAATAAGAGGTAATAGTTGCTGGTATTAGTGAGCTTCTCTCCATGGGGGAAGGCGAATAGCAGGCTGCCTGCTCCGAAGTAGAGCACCGCAGGGAAATATGGAAGATTGCTCATCCAGTAGGTCCACGCAGCGAGGAAACCAGAGAAG